>NZ_LZGL01000001.1 GCF_001690685.1 Gilliamella sp. wkB112
TTGATAGGAATTATTTTATGAGTTGGACAAAGGCATTATTTAAAAAAGAGATCGATAATATAATAAGTTGTGAATTAAAAAAAAGATCATACAAGAAAAAAAGTAGGCTTTACTTTAAAAAATTAAGTTTAACTTATGCAGATATTAGTTATCAAATAACTCTTAACGATTGCCAAAAGACCGAAGTAGGCTTTCACTTTTGGGGAACTATATCTCTTGATGAGATCAATAATTTTTTAAAAAGATTTTATAAAGATGATAGAAATTTTTTCCCAATTATGACAGGGAATATAGGTCTATTTACTCCAGCAAACACAAATAAATCCTATTATTTTAATTGGGAAAGGGACTACACAGAGCAACTTAATAAATTTCTATTAGATTTATCATATTTTGAAAGTTTAGTAGAAAATATTAAAGAGGTAAAAGATTTATCATTGGATAATTTGAAGAAAATACCTTTTATTAGGAAAAACTTTTCAGAAGGATTAAGTAAAAACTATAAGTTTTGTCATCCCTCAGTAGAGGCTGCAATTAATTTTTTAAATGGTAATTTTGAAGAAGCTATTCTATTAGCTAAAGAGCAAGTAAAGAATGATATAATAAGTTTAAAAGCTAGTTTTGGTCTATCTGATGAAGGGAAGAAACAGTTAGAGAGAGAATTACAATATTCTGAAAATCTCTTAGCTTTTTTCGAAAGTATGTATAAAAATAAAAATGGATAGATCATAATTCCAATGAGTATATGGTATTACTATCATCACTACATTAAATAAAGATAATAACTTATCAATTTTAAAGCTTAAAATATTGATATAACCAACTGATTAATACAAATAAAATAAAAAAGACATGGACAGTCCGCATATATACGCTTTAAATACGATGACTTAGGTAGAAGAACAGAAAAAGCCACCTACCTAACTCCCCATCAACCACCTATTACCAAAACTACCTTTCAATGGGAAGGCATGCAACTGCTAGGAGAAAACCAAAACAACCTAACTAGCCTCTACATCTACAACGATCAAAGCTACGAACCCCTAGCAAGAATTGATGGTGACATAGGCAAAGAACGAATCAACTACTTCCATACCAACATAGCAGGGCTACCCGAACAACTAACAGACCAACAAGGCAACAGCCTCTGGCAAGCTGACTATGAAATATGGGGCACTAATAAAGAAGAATGGCATGATAAAAAAACAAACTTCAAACAAAACCTAAGATACCAAGGCCAATACCTAGATAGAGAAACGGGCTTACACTATAATACCTTTAGGTACTACGACCCCGATATAGGTAGATTTACCCAGCCAGATCCGATAGGATTAGCAGGTGGCTTCAATCTAAATGAAGCAACCAGAGTAAATGGAGGAGTTACTCCTCCAGGGCTGTCTGGTTCAACAATGAATACTGATTTTACGATGAAACATTATCGATTTCCAGGTGGAGTTAACAAACCTTGATAGGAATTATTTTATGAGTTGGACAAAGGCATTATTTAAAAAAGAGATCGATAATATAATAAGTTGTGAATTAAAAAAAAGATCATACAAGAAAAAAAGTAGGCTTTACTTTAAAAAATTAAGTTTAACTTATGCAGATATTAGTTATCAAATAACTCTTAACGATTGCCAAAAGACCGAAGTAGGCTTTCACTTTTGGGGAACTATATCTCTTGATGAGATCAATAATTTTTTAAAAAGATTTTATAAAGATGATAGAAATTTTTTCCCAATTATGACAGGGAATATAGGTCTATTTACTCCAGCAAACACAAATAAATCCTATTATTTTAATTGGGAAAGGGACTACACAGAGCAACTTAATAAATTTCTATTAGATTTATCATATTTTGAAAGTTTAGTAGAAAATATTAAAGAGGTAAAAGATTTATCATTGGATAATTTGAAGAAAATACCTTTTATTAGGAAAAACTTTTCAGAAGGATTAAGTAAAAACTATAAGTTTTGTCATCCCTCAGTAGAGGCTGCAATTAATTTTTTAAATGGTAATTTTGAAGAAGCTATTCTATTAGCTAAAGAGCAAGTAAAGAATGATATAATAAGTTTAAAAGCTAGTTTTGGTCTATCTGATGAAGGGAAGAAACAGTTAGAGAGAGAATTACAATATTCTGAAAATCTCTTAGCTTTTTTCGAAAGTATGTATAAAAATAAAAATGGATAGATCATAATTCCAATGAGTATATGGTATTACTATCATCACTACATTAAATAAAGATAATAACTTATCAATTTTAAAGCTTAAAATATTGATATAACCAACTGATTAATACAAATAAAATAAAAAAGACATGGACAGTCCGCATATATACGCTTTAAATACGATGACTTAGGTAGAAGAACAGAAAAAGCCACCTACCTAACTCCCCATCAACCACCTATTACCAAAACTACCTTTCAATGGGAAGGCATGCAACTGCTAGGAGAAAACCAAAACAACCTAACTAGCCTCTACATCTACAACGATCAAAGCTACGAACCCCTAGCAAGAATTGATGGTGACATAGGCAAAGAACGAATCAACTACTTCCATACCAACATAGCAGGGCTACCCGAACAACTAACAGACCAACAAGGCAACAGCCTCTGGCAAGCTGACTATGAAATATGGGGCACTAATAAAGAAGAATGGCATGATAAAAAAACAAACTTCAAACAAAACCTAAGATACCAAGGCCAATACCTAGATAGAGAAACGGGCTTACACTATAATACCTTTAGGTACTACGACCCCGATATAGGTAGATTTACCCAGCCAGATCCGATAGGATTAGTTGGTGGATTTAATCTTTACCAGTATGCACCTAATCCGATAGACTGGATTGATCCTTGGGGATTAAAGCATGAAAGTACCACTCTTGGAGAAGATTTACTTAGAGTGGGTTCAAATCAAGGGGGAATAGTCAATGCTGCTAATAGATCTAATTGGAGAGCACATCATATAATTCCCGTAAAAGTATGGAATGATAATGCAGTTTTCTTTGAAAAAATTGGTTATAGAGATATGAGAGATAGCGCCCAAAATGGTGTCTTTATACCTAAAGATCAGACTGTTGGTAATAGAAATGGTTTTAAATATTATCATGCTGGAAATCATGGACAATACAGTGCACGTATTAGACAACGGGTAGAATTTGTTCGTCAAGAATTTGATGCTGGTAGAATATCGAGAAGGCAAGCTCGACGAGAAATTCGGAGCTTACAAAGAAGATACAACCGACGTTTAAGTGCACGTGGGGGTTGTAGATTATTAAGGTAATAAAATTATGATTAATATACTGTTTAATACTAAAGATAAAAGGAAAACACCTGTATTTTTTAATTTTACTCTTTATGAAAATTTGGATGATGTAAAAAAACCTAAAAGTAAGAATTATATATGGGAAGACTATGGCCTTGTTAATAGAATAGTAGGTAATCCTAAGTATGACTTACCAAAACAAATGATTATGGTTACTAATTGTAAGAGTATTAATTTTGACTTTTTTGATTGGAAACATGACTGGAAAATATTCTCAGAAGAATTTTTGAATTTTGCTAAAGAGCAAGGATTACCAGAAGAAAATTACCAAATTAGTAAACTATATACAATTACTTTGAAAGGAGAGGAAATAATAAATAAAAAGTACTATATATTACGTATTCATACATTTGATGATGCTTTATTTAATTTCGATAAAATTGAATCCGTTCCTTCCAAAAGTTTTAAAGGAGCTTTTTTTTATCCGAAACTAGATATTATTGAGGAGATGACTAAATCAAGAGGAATTTTTTTCTTAGATAGTTTTTGTTATTCAAATACTATAATTTTAACTAACAACGCTTTAAAAATTGCCAAAGAATTGAATTTCCAACCTATGGAGTACTACTCTTCTATAGCATATATAAAAGCTTATAATCAATTTTTTGGTTAATTAAATTTAATAAATCAATTTGATGCTAAATTTATAAGACAGATGAGAGCGGCAGGTATTAAAGATCCAATCAACTACATTCATAACCAAATCTCTCGTATTTCACATACTCAACATATAGACATTCATGATAGAGACTGGAATAATGAGTTTAAAAGTTAGTTTAGAAATAACCCAAACTTTACCAAAGCATATATATAAAGACAAATACGAAATATGATGAAAAGGTATAATATACTCAAGGCCTCAAGACATGGAGTAGGTAAATATGGTTGTAGAAAATAGAAAAAAGTTATTCTTAATTGAAAATAAAACTATCCCTTGGGGAGACTGGGGAGTAATTCTTTGGGAAGGATTAACTCCTTGGGATGAAGATAAACAATGTATCTCTATTGAACGTACAGGGCCGTTTACCCCAAAAGCTTACTTTTCAAATGATAACTTTATTTTTACAAAAGAAACAAAAGAATTAATAGAAAACTCCTCATTAAAAGGAATTGATTTTTTATATGAAATAGAAAAAAAGAAAATTATTAATCTAGATTGGACAAATTGGAATATAGAAAAGGGAATAACCAATTATTTAGATGAGATATATGAACCAGAGGATATAATTAATAATGGTGTTAGTGATTTGAAATTAAAACAGGATATGCCAAATTATTATTTAGCTAATATTAAAAGTCAAATTCATTTAAATATCAATAAACTTATTGATATGCAAAATCCTTCAGAATATATTACATTTGTTGATAACAAACTTGATGATTGTGACTTTTTTACAGGGATAGAAAGAATTGGTTGTTTTATCAGTATAAGAGCTAAAGATTGGCTAGAAAAATATTGTCCCAATTGCTTTAACTACTATTTAATTAAATCTAATTGAGTAGTAATAAGTATCTAAATATAATTATTTGTAATTTCAGAGTATTATCTTTTCTTATTGATAATACTAGCTATAACAACCTATAGCTTATAAAACTCAATTCAAACAAAACCTAAGATACCAAGGCCAATACCTAGATAGAGAAACGGGCTTACACTATAATACCTTTAGGTACTACGACCCCGATATAGGTAGATTTACCCAGCCAGATCCGATAGGATTAGCTGATGGATTTAATCTTTACCAGTATGCACCTAATCCTATTGCTTGGATTGATCCTTGGGGTTGGGATCCATGTCCTAGAGTAACAAAAAGATTACAGGGACATGCAAATGCAGCAAAAAAGCAGTTTATAGTCATCCTCAAAGAACTTTAACTCCAAAGCAGAGAGCAACGATCAGACGAGCATATGAACGAGGAGATTTTGGACAAGCTCGCTCTAGATATCGTAGATATGTAAGTCAACGAATTGATGCAGAATTTAAAAGAAGAGTAGATTCAGATCCAATTCTGAGGGCTCAAGGAATTACAACATCTAAATCAGGTCAACGCCTTCCTGATGCTTTTGATAGTAAAAAAGAAACATGGTGGGATTTAACAACAAAGTCTGATTGGAATCGTGGAACCCATCAGAGAAGATATAGAGATTGGGGGAATGGATATGAGGGGATTTTATGGTAAAATTAATTATTAAGCTATTTGATAGGAAATAGGATGAATAATTTTTTTCAGGAACTCAGTGCTGGAGAGCAACTTAGAAATAAAGAAATTAAGAGCTGTACAATTAATAAACTAATATGTCCAAACTTAACTTTCTGGAAGTCTATAATTAAGAATTGTTCGTTCAAAAATACAGATCTTTCCGGGATTGGTTTCTTTGAGAAATGTATTATCGAAGACACTATTTTTGAAAAAGTCAATTTTAACTCTGCTGCATTCGTAAGTATTACTTTTCTAAATTGTCATTTTTTAAGTTGTGACTTTAGGGGAGTTTATTTTAATACCAGTGTTTTTGAAAATATAATATTTGAAAAATGTAAGATTATCGACACAGAAATTAATCCAAGCAATCTAAAAAATATAATTTATATTGGTAAATTGGTTGATGCTAGATTTATTTCTCAGACTCCTAATACAAAGTTATTAGCTGATTTTAGTAACTGTAAACTTGATTTTGTTAGTTTTGAAAACTGTGACTTAACTCAGGTTAAACCGCCTATTGATAAAAATTATATATATATAAGAGATCTAAAATTAAAATCTATTAAAGCGTTAACAGAACTACAGAGCTGGCCTGAGACTAGTATAAAAAAAATAATAACTAGACGCATTAATTATTACTCAAAACAAAATGAGTATATTTTTAATGTAAAGAATTTCATAGAAATTGAAGGTAAAGAAATTGCAGAACAGTTTTTTAAAATTTTAGGCAATGATATAAGAGGCATCTAAGAAAATATTATTATGTTATTGTATTATAGATAAAATAAGTAATTGAAATTAGTAATACACAACAAGAATGACATGATAACAAAACAAACTTCAAACAAAACCTAAGATACCAAGGCCAATACCTAGATAGATAAACGGACTTATACTATAACACCTTTAGGTACTACGACCCCGATATAGATAGATTTACCCAGCCAGATCCGATAGAATTAAATGGTGGATTTAATCTTTATCAGTATGTTCCCTGATCCCATTAGTTTGATTCATCATTGGGGTTGGAAATGCTGGAGTTCAACTAGAGCAGTTATTGGAAAACAGAAGAAAAGGCAGCTCCGAGAAGCACTTATTCAAGATTAAATATGCGAGAATGTGTAGACGTTTGGCATCATTAAAATACCACCATAAAAGGGGTACTTATATAACGAGGAATGTTTCATTAGAATTGAATCATCTCATCTGGCCACAAAGTTCTAAAATAAATATTGATATGCCATTTAATCTTGAAAAAGTGATACCGTGTGAACATGCAGCAGTAGACAATTATAGGCATACAGGAACGACATTAATTAACATCTTACAAAATGTAGGAAATTTCAGAGGAAAGTAAAATGATATTATATGAGTTTTTACATTCAAATATTTATAATAAATATATTTCTACTTTAGAAAAAGAAATGACAATATCAATTGATAAAAATTCTACGTTCTATAAGAATATGATGGGTTTTTATGATATGTGTTTAAATGAAGCAGCAGTAACTATAGATGATCTAAATTGGTTAATAGCGCATTATCCAAAAGAAACTATAAATTATATTATTAGAAAATATAATACTTTTCTACAGCCTGATGGGGGAAAAGATAATATTAAAAACTTACCTCCTCTAATTGATTTCCCTATTATTCACTTAATAGAATTCTTCTTGATTTTGAAAGACTCTTCAAATATCAAAAAATATATAAAATTTATTAATATCCCAAAAAGCAAGAGTTATATGGTTGAAATAAATAGAATTTTTAATGAATCAAATCAAAAAAAATATGATATTAATTAGTGTTGAAAAAGGAGATCCCAAAAGCTCTGATATTTTTGTTATGCAAAAAAACTTAATAACTTATTTGAACTTCATATGAAAGAAAATTATTTTTACTTTATTAAAAACTTGGTTATAATTTTTAGGTTACCTTAAAATACAAAAGCAAATTACGATCGTCCAGAACTATTAAAGTATCTGAAAAGAAATAATACACTTACTATTGATTTAGCTTGTACTAGTGGGAAAGAGGGCGAGCCAATCAAATACGATGCACTAGGTAGACGAACAGAAAAAGCCACCTACCTGGTCTCTACACATACAAAGATCAAAGATACGCCCCCCTAGCAAAGATTGATGACGACATAGGCAAAGAACGAATCAACTATTTCCATACCAATATGGCAGGTCTCCCCCTAACGACTGATAGATCAACAAGGCAACAACCTTTGGCTTAAAAACCTTGACAGTACCTACAATAGAAACTATCTTTACAAATATTACAGATTCAAAAGGACATATTGTGCCTGATGATGTCCCCACCATAGAGGCCGTACTAGTAAATTACTCCATGATAATTTGATAATACGTATATGTGCAGCAAGGACAAAAAGTAGGGCTTTAAAAATAATAAAGTCAATGCATAACAAACATATGGGGCTAAGGCGTGGCGAATAAGGAGAGTATTATTATGAATAAGGTAAATATACAGCTGTGGATTGGTAATAACTTTTCTTCAGAGGCGAAGTATTTAAAATATTTCCAGCAAAATGAGAATGCTAATCCTTTAGATCCCGAATATGTGGAAGAATGTCAATTTCTTGCTGATGTTGGTGACATATGGTTCAATACAGAATACATGATCATTCCTAAAAGATTTTCCTCTCCTCGAGATATTCAAATTATCATAAATAGTATAAAAGTAGATGAGGAAGAGAAAGATAAAATCTTTGATAAGTGTAAAAAACTGGGAGTTATGACTGCTAATGCTGTATTTTGGTATGTTAATGCTGACCTAGATATAGAGTTAGAGGTTCAAAAGCCATATGAGGAAAGTTATAATGGATTAAAATACATAGGAAATTTTTATGCAAGTAGCAAATATGAGGAGATAACATTAACGGCTGAATCAACAGAACAACACTTATGGATAGGAACTAATTTAACTTCTACAAAAGAATATGATAAATACTTTAAACTTGATTATACTGCAGGTTCTATAGATGCTCCTGACTATAAAGTATGTGGTTTTTGTCAAGATATAGGTATTCGTTGGTATGATGAAGATTTTATTGGTTATCCAAAACCTTTAAAGAAAGAGATTACTGTACAAAAATTAATTAACAAATTATTAAGTCCTCAGTTTCCATGTGAGCAAGAAATTCTAAAGAGATGCAACGATTTAGGTATTGAAACGGCCAATGCTTTATTTTGGTATGATGCAAGTTTAGTAGAGATTAAAAAACCATATAAAGATAATTATAATGGGCTAAAATATATAGGAAAATTTAAGTTTTAATACTTATTATATATCAAATCCTTTAGTGTGGATTTGCTCAATTATAATTATGATCAAGCAAGTCAAATTACCTCCTTAAAGAAGGATAGCCAATCTTTCAAACACATTCTGCAAAGAGTTAATCAGAAAAACATCTTTCAATGAGAAGGCATGCAACTGCTAGTAGAAAACTAAAACAATCTAACTAGCCTCCACATAAAGCTAGGAACTATAAGCAAGAATTGATGGTGACACAAACAAAGAACAAATCAATTACTTTTATCTCAATATAGTAGGTCTCCCCAAACAACTAACTGACCGACAAGGAAACAACCTCTGGCAAGCTGACTATGAAATATGGGGTAACAACAAAGAAGAATGACATAACAACCAAACAAACTTCAAACAAAACCTAAGATACCAAGGCCAATACCTAGATAGAGAAACGGGCTTACACTATAATACCTTTAGGTACTACTACCCCGATATAGGTAGGTTTACCCAGCCAGATCCGATAGGATTAGTTTCTGGCTTCAATCTTTACCAGTATGCGCCTAATCCGACTACTTGGATTAATCCTTGGGGGTTGGGCAAAGTATAGAGGAGCAGCAAATCCAAAGGTTAGGCGAGCAATAGAAAATGAAAACGGGCACATAGGAACTATCAAACTACTTTAGGTGGTAATTATAAAATGGATGACAAAAAGCTAAAACAAGATATCAATTTTATTGTTAAGTCATATGGATTCAAAAAGAAGGGAACATCATGGAGGAAAACTTGTGACGACATTACAGTAATTATTGCTTTACAAAAATCAAAATATAGTCAGTCTTTTACTTTTGAAATTGGGATATGTGTTGATAAGCATTTAGAGATTGATCATTTAAAATACTATTCTTGTGGAATATTATTTAGGTTAAATGAGTTACCTGACATCTCTGAGGAACAGTTAGCGAATATAGATAAGGCACTTAATTTAGAGGAATATGATGAGAGAATATATTCAACATTTATTATTCTTTTGAATGAAAAATATATGGAAACGGTAGATAAATTTTTTGATATATCTTATTTGAAACAATTGTACAATAAAGGATTTTTTAAAGATAAATTGATAGACAATGACTCTATGAAAGTACTATCTAATTAAAATAGAATGCTTAGATCGTCGCTACCAATCTCTAGCTAAAGAACTTCCTGCTGAACTAGAAAATCTATCAATACGACGCCAGTGACAACCTGATACAAATCAAAACCATTAACCAAACCCATCACTAATGGCAGCGTAGCCAGATAGAAAAAATATCTGTGGACTAGTAATAACTTTTTCCAGAGGAGGAATACTTAAAATATTTCTGGCAAAATGAAAATACTAATCCTTTACATCTTGAATATATCAAAGAATATCAGTTTCTTGCTGTTTTTGGTGACATATGATTCAATACTGAATACATGATTATTTAATGACCTTGTAAACGTTTTTTCAAATTGGTTTTTGTTAAACAATTATGATTCCAATTTATAACGATCCAACATCTGGTTGAATATGGGAAAATATATAAAATTTAGTTTATTACTATTTAGTTTTTTGGGGTTTAGCTCATTTTTACTAGCAAAACCACTTATCCTCCTACAAGAGACTAATAATATGAATTCACAAAATATCTATTTTGCACAGGCTAATGAGTTATTAGATAAGTTCAATAAAGAACCATCGAAACTCTATGCAGGTGATCTTATAAAAGAAGCTATTGCAGAACTTAATAAGATAAATTTAGATACTATCAAAGACAGACAAGAATATAAAGCAGAGCGCCAACAATGGTTAACACTACACTTAAAAATAGTAGCTACTATAGATCAATATTATAATCCTAATGGCGCTCCAACATTTTTTTTAAATGTCTTACCACCAGAAATAGATGGTAATTATTATCCCGCCCCAATAGATCCCAAAGAAATTAAAGACCCTAAAAAACGTGCTGATTATGAGCAGCAAATTCAAGAGAATGAAAAAAATAAAAGGAAAGCTGATTTACAAATTACTATACAAAGATTATTAGGTAAAGAGCCTGATCTAGACCCTAAAACCAGTTATATTGAAGAGTTAAAGAGAAAAATTCCTGTTTATTATTCAAAATATGCTGAAGATAAAAAAGAGTATAAGATTATAATTAAGCAATCCCAATTAACTTTAGATCGTAAAAAAGAATTTAGCAAACTGTTGAACTGATATTTAAATCAAGAAGCTATAAATTTAGCATTAAGTAGTAATTAACACCTAATCAGGAAAAAACTATAGTTTATATTACTAGAGGTTCCTAATGAATGAAGTTATAGAGTTTTTAAAGGAATTAAAAAAAGAACGTTCAACTAAGTTTAATAGCAGTGATACATTATTTATCCATAAAATAGACGCACTGATAAAGCTTGCATATTTTATTAATAAAGTTGAAGGAAAAATTGACATTAAAGATATTCATATACTACCTTTTTTAGCAACAGGATATTCAGAGTATAGAGTAATCAATGATAATGAATCAGATAATAAGTTAATGTGGACCGAATATGGAGAGGGCAACTTACGTTTATCTGATGGGGACTGGTTAATCAGAATGAAATAATTTATGTGTTATAAACTATTGTTGAATTAGTTCTCTATAAGCTATCCTCAATTTACCAAAGGCTGTTAACAATAGTTTTGGAGTTTTAATTATGAGCACTCAAGTAAGTTTTTTAATTGATAATTTAGAAGTCAATCAACTCGAGAACTTTATGAACTCAAGACTAAAATATTTTGATATTGATTTTTCTATATCAAAGTATGATTATTTTGATATTAATGAATATAAAGCGTTTATATCATGCCTTTCTTTTCCTATTAATGAAAATAGTAGTTTATTTGAAACATTAGATAACGTAGATTTTGCATATGAGATAGAATTAGGTGCATCTTTTTTCTCACTAGAAAATAACTATTTACCTTGTTTAAATGACTATTTTGCTCAGTCACTTTCTTTAGAAAGACAATGTCATACATTAACTTTTATTAATAAGTCAATAAATGGAGATGATAGCTATCCTATCACTCACTTCTTTTGTGGAAAAGAGATTATGGATTTTTCATCTTTTAATAATATCGAAGTTTGGGGAAAAGATAGATGGATAAAAAATATTTAATGGATTAATGAATAATGAATTTAATAATTGCCACAATACAATTCATGGTACTCAAGATCTTCAGCCAGTAATATCATGAGAACATGTATTAATGAAGGTATAAAAGATGGGAACCTATTAATATTAATCAATTAATATGTATTTTAATATAGGACTATAAAATGAATAATATATGCGAAACCATCAGCAATGAGATGATAGAATTTGCTATAGAGCTTCAAAAAATAGCTAGTAAAAAATTTTCTGCCTCTACAGCAACTAAGGGCGCTGAACCTTTTGAAAAAAAGCTATTTAATGAATATAAACTATCATACCCTGAAAAATTATCCAAAAAATCTCTAAAAGAATGGATTACAAAACGATTAGAAAATGAATTCAAATGTATAGGCGAAAAACCAAAATGGAAAGATGAAAGTGAATGGTGTTATTTGGAAGGAGAGCCTATGGTATTTATTACCCAATATAGTATACCGGTATCAGATAAAACAAGAAAAACAGGCTTGGCTTTAGGGGATACTTTTTATATTTTTGGTGGAAAGATTATAAATAGGGATGATACATGGGAACAAAAATATAAAATAATTATACAAGACATTGATGGATATCTTATTGAAAATGAAATTATTTATTAAGTTGCTAAATGAATATTTAATAGATATACAATTATTTCTTTAATTAATTGTTTGTTGTTACTTCAATCAGTTAGTAAATGTAATTTATGGTTAATTCTGTATATTAGATTAATTCTTTAGTATTACTATTATTTTTTGATTTTTTAAAAGTTAAAGGGATTTATTATGATTAACAAGTTATTTTGCTAGGCCATATTGATCATAATGATGACCTTTTATACCTGCTATGTTAATGCAAAGGATATAACCACATATCAGCCTAATTCTAACTACTGGATAATAGAATATGCTCGTTCATTATTAAGTTGTGCCGATCGATCTTATGGATAAAAAACAATAATAAATTTCAACAAATTATTGATCAAAAAAATCTAGGCGATCCGAATGCATTATATGTTTATGCTGTATTAATTAGTCAATATATTGGAATATATGCAAAAGTTAGTCTCTCAGGAAAAGAAGCGTAAATTGAAGCCTTTAATATTTTTTAGTAATTAACTGAGCAAGGTCATCCGTAAGCAACCAATAAATAAATTAAGAATTGTACAATTAAATTTCATAGAAATTGAAGTTAAAAAAATTACAGAGCAGTTTTTTAAAATTTTAGGCTATGATATAACAGGCATCTAAGAAAAATCCTTTCTATAGGTTAGATAATGGCATTAATATGAAAAAATGTATTTATTTAATTATCTTCTTAAGTTTTTCACACTACGGTTTTGCCAATGAGTTATACCCAAAAGATATTAATGTACTAGTAGAACAAATAGAATTATGCCAACATTTCTTAGGAGAAATTTCTGGTGAACCGGCTCTTGATCAAGCAAGAAACTTAAATGCTGATTTGGAAAAGTATTGTACTAATCTTGATCAAAAACGCGATAAGTTAAGAGAAAAATACAGGCATTTTCCACATATCATAAATAAGCTTAATAGCTATGGTAAGTGCTTAGATGATTGCCAGCCAAGTGATGCAAAAGATGAAAAACGAATACAAATACCAAAATTGTGTGAAAAATATACGGTGTCAATGTATAGACCTTATGAGCCGATCATTATCAATAATCAAAATATA
This sequence comes from Gilliamella sp. wkB112, assembly GCF_001690685.1. Classification (GTDB taxonomy): domain Bacteria; phylum Pseudomonadota; class Gammaproteobacteria; order Enterobacterales; family Orbaceae; genus Gilliamella; species Gilliamella apicola_J. The sequence continues at coordinate 13,698 of NZ_LZGL01000001.1, forward strand.
ATAATTTTTACTATAAAAGGTGATTCTTCTTCACATGTTATACAGAATGAGACTCTTGAACTGTTGAGAATAAATTGTAGCACAGGGGATACTGAATCATTGGGGCTCTTGATGTCTCAAGATGTGAATAAAGGGGCTGTTTTAACTGCCGTTATGCATGATAATAAACTGTTTATTATACATTATCATTCGCCTCCATCTGGTTTTGGTTATATGTATGCTAACTATCGTATATATGAAGTCTTAGCCTATTCTATTAGTAAGAATACGTGGGTGTTAGATAATAAGCTTACGGAGTACTTTGGAGAGGGTGGAGATGTTATTAACTATAATGCTTCAGATGAAGCTTCTAAACAAAATTTGAAGTTTATTTTTCCTTATAAAACTAAGCAAGATATTATAGAAGGGCTCTCTAATCAACAGTTTGATGTATATAATAAACTCGCTAACAAAGAACATGTTACAGGTACCATTGTCAGAAAAACTAAGCTACAAGAAGTTGCTAATTACTTTGATGATGAAAAAAGGTATTTAATTAAAGGCGATAGGGTTAATATAATAGATACATCAGCAGGTTGGCTATTAGTTGAATACAATAATCCTAAAAAGGGTATTATCAAAGGTTGGGTAATGTGTGTGGATACCAGTATATGTAATAAAGAGTAAGTAAAACAAAACTAATAGATACAACAAAAAAAGCCTCCTAAAAGGAGACTTGAGGATTATGACTGGCTATTATTAAACCAAACCTTGCGCCAGCATAGCTTCCGCCACTTTAACAAAACCTGCGATATTAGCTCCATCTACATAATCTACATGTTTGTCAGCTTTTGAACCGTAACGTACACATGATTCATGAATAGAGTGCATGATACTTTGTAGTTTCTGGTCGACTTCTTCACGAGTCCAAGACAAGCGCATTGAATTTTGACTCATTTCTAGTCCTGAAACGGCTACCCCGCCAGCATTGGCAGCTTTACCTGGTCCATACAGAATTTTTGCTTTTTGGAAAGCTGCAACAGCTTCTGGTGTGGAAGGCATATTCGCTCCTTCTGCAACGCAGATACAACCATTATTTAACAGCGTTTCAGCATCTTTACCATTTAGTTCATTTTGTGTAGCACAAGGTAGCGCAATATCACATTTGAATTGCCATGGACGTTGTTTTTCCATAAACTGAACATTTTGTTCTTTAGCATAAACAGATAGACGTTCTCGACGAATATTTTTTAGATCCATTAATGCATCCAGCTGAGCCTTAGTCATACCTTCCGGAATATAAATACAGCCTTGAGAATCAGACATACTGATTACTTTGGCACCATACTCAATCAGTTTTTCTACAGCATATTGAGCAACATTACCTGATCCAGAAATAGCAACTGTTTTACCTGCAAAACTTTCATTGCGTGTTGCTAGCATTTCTTTGGCAAAGTAAACACAGCCATAACCAGTGGCTTCAGGACGAATAAGGCTACCACCATATTCTAGCCCTTTACCAGTTAATACGCCGGTAAATTCATTACGTAAACGTTTATATTGACCATACATAAAGCCAATTTCACGTCCACCCACGCCAATATCACCCGCAGGTACATCTGTATTGGCACCAATATGACGAGATAATTCAGTCATAAAGGACTGACAAAAGCGCATAACTTCATTGTCGCTTTTACCTTTAGGATCGAAGTCGGAACCGCCTTTACCACCGCCCATCGGAAGTGTAGTTAATGAATTTTTGAATACCTGTTCAAATGCAAGAAATTTCAAAGTGCCTAATGTGACGGTTGGATGAAAACGTAAACCACCTTTATAAGGACCTATTGCACTGTTCATTTCAATGCGATAACCACGATTGACCTGAACATTTCCTTGATCATCCATCCATGGAACTCTGAATGTGATTACGCGTTCTGGTTCAACGATACGTTCAAGTAAAGATAGAGATTTATAGCGTGGGTTTTCCTGAATAAATGGCCATAAACTGTGTATAACTTCTTCTACAGCCTGAAGAAATTCAGGTTGATCCGGATCACGTCTCTTGACATAGTCAAGAAATGATTGTGCGGAATTTACCATATAAAGAACCTTTTAATTAACAATGGATTAATAAAAAAGCAAGCCGTTATAGCAGAGAATAGATGAATATATCTCTGCATTATCATTATAAGGCCGTTAGATGAATTTCTGTTATCCATATACTGAGGCAAAACAGACTTCCATTATCAGACCAGTGAAATCGGTTTACTCAAGCTTGTTGTTTGTCGATTTTTTGACCGCAAACGTTAAAATTCTACCCTAGTAAGAGGTACCTGACAACTTACTTTTATCATCAAGCTAATGTAGGCAATATTCAATTAAATGATGAGAAGGGAAAAGACTGTTAATTGTAACCATTTACCTCTTTTTTATTTTACAGTAACAGTAAAATTGTTCAGTTGGTTTGGTAATAACTGATATTAAATGTAGGATATTTGAATAAAACAACCATTGCGATTAAATAATATAGATAACTAATATTTTGGTTTAACTCCTTTAGGTATTAGGATTCACAAATAAATATACATACAAAGTTATATATTTATACAAAATATAGTATATGAATTTTTCAAAACATAACAAAGAACTATTGGTATTGATAATTTTAAAGGCTACTTTAATATTATTTGCTAAATAAACTTATATAATTATGATGTGGATGTAATTTTAATAAAGGGAATACAACATGAAAAATATACTATTTTTGTTAGTCATTACTTTACTAATAGGGTGCAACAAACAAACTAGTTTTTCTATTTCAGAAAGTGATAATTTAACTATGTATTCTAATAATATTATTTTCACAGAGATTGAGATTCCCAGAGGTATAGGTTATAAATTTAATGTTACTCCTAATTCATTTTTTGGGGTAAAAACAACAGATCTTAAAGTCCTTGGTGGTTTTGTAACTTTTGATAATGATGTGTTATGTAAAGCAAGTTTATATATTCAAGGTAAGGAAGGATTTGATAGTTTACTTAGTCGGTTTAAAAATAAAGAGCAAACAGAATATTTGCGGCAGTATGATCTTGCCTATGGAAAAGGAGTTGTTTATTTATTCGGTACACCTAATTATGGTGCTACTATTCAGTATAACCCAATAGTAAATTATGGCGTCATGACAACAACTAATAGTAAATGTGTTACTGAAAAGTAAAATTAAATTCAATTATTAACTATTTAACTAATAATAAATAAAAATTTAGTGGTGAGGAAATACAAAAGTGGGGAAATGGGATGGTTCCAATATTCTATTCCCAATTTAAAAAGCAGATTAAATGATTGAATGAATTATTTGATGAGTATAAATCGAAAACAATATATATTATATCTTATATTGTTTTCTATAAAATAATGAAGTGATGTTTTTACCATTAAGCCATAGTCAATATAGATATTTAATAAGTGTTATAGGGTAACAAGAGTGAACTTGATGAGAAACTATATTCAATTACCACTATTATTAGGATTTTTTTGTATGGTTACAACCATGCTAGCACTAGCAAAGTATAATACAGAAGTTATACCTATGAGGTTAGATATTACACACTATAATGAACTAAAACAGCAACATTATAATGATTTTAGAGGTACCAATGAATTTACTATCCAAAAAGATCAGGATACAACCATTAGGTATATGGAGGATACAGAATATACTGTAATCACCACAATCAAAAATGTGTATATGATAAGCCGTGTTTATTATAAACCTACAGGTATTTTAAAATCAGAAGCTGAAAGCTTTAATAATCTTGCGGTTAATACTACAAGATATTATGACGAACAAGGACAATTAACAGAGGAATATAAATTTACTTCTCCTGATTGGGTCGATAGGCTAACCAAGGTAGCCAAGGAAAAGCTTAACCTTAATATTTGGCAACCAACTCACTCGATGTTATCTCAAATAAACTACCAAGGTAAAAAAGTACTCCTTATCTATCATCTAAAAGGAAAGCCTTTAGACTTTATGGCTGGAAATTCTGTTTTATATTTTGCATTACTGGATTTTGTTTCATTAGAAATTTTATTACAGGGTGAAAGACATCAGGAGCCATTACGTATTGAAGGTGATAATTATTTGCCAATAAAACCAGCTGTCCACTTAGTTAATGGCAAGCCAATCGATCTAGAATAGTAATAAATATTTGAGTCTAAGTGATATGAAAAGAAATAGTAAACTCTATAAAATAATAATTGGACTGTTTTGTTATTTTATTACCATGCAGACAGTTGCAAAGCATCATACAGAAGTTATACCTATGAAATTAGATATCACGCAATATAATGAGTTAAAAAAACAACATTATAATGATTTTAAAGGTACCAATGAATTTACTATTCAAAAAGATCAGGATACAAACATTAGGTATATGGAGGATACAGAATATACTGTAATAACCACAATCAAAAACGTGTATATGATAAACCGTGTTTATTATAAACCTACAGGTATTTTAAAATCAGAGGATGAAAGTTTTAATAATCTCACGGTTAATACCGCAAAATATTATGATGAACAAGGACATTTAACAGAGGAATATAAATATACCTCCCCTGATTGGGTAGATAGACTAACCAAGGTAGCCAAAGAAAAGCTTCATCTTAATCTTTGGGAATCCAGACAAGTAATGTTATATCAAATAAACTACCAAGGTAAAAAAGTACTTTTGGTTTATCATTTAGCGGGAAAAATTTTAGATAATCCAGGAGGCTATAAGTTCTTGTATTTTGTATTACTTGATTATTCATCATTAGAGATTTTGTTACAGGGTGAAAGGCATCAGGAGCCATTGCGTATTGAAGGCGATAATTATTTGCCTATAAAACCAGCTGTCCACTTAGTTAATGGCGAACCGATAGATCTTGATTAGTAATAAAAATATTTGAGTCACTGAGTCAAAGAGATATGAAAGGACATAATAAACTCTATAAAATAATAATTGGACTGTTTTGTTATTTTATTACCATGCAAGCAACAGCAAAGTATAATACAGTAGTTGCGCCTATGAAGTTAGATATCACACAATATAATAAATTAAAAAAACAACATTATAATGATTTTAGAGGTACCAATGAATTTACTATTCAAAAAGATAAAGACACTACCATTAGGTATATGGAAGATTCAGAATATACATTAATTACCACTATAAAAGAAGTATATATAATTAAACGAGTTTACTATAAGCCTACAGGTGTTTTAAAGTCAGAAATCGAGAGATTCAATAATATCGAGATTAATACCGCAAAATATTATGATGAGCAAGGGCAATTAACAGAGGAATATAAATATACCTCTCCTGATTGGGTGGATAGACTAACCAAGGTCGTTAAAGAAAAATTTAATGTTGACCTTTGGTATTTAGGACAGGCAATGTTATATCAAATAAACTACCAAGGTAAAAAAGTACTCCTAATCTACCATCTAAAAGGAAAGCTTTTAGACTTTCAGTCTGGAAATTCTTTTTTATATTTTGCATTACTTGATTATTCATCATTAGAGATTTTGTTACAGGGTGAAATGCATCAGGAGCCATTGCGTATTGAAGGCGATAATTATTTGCCAATAAAACCAGCTGTCCACTTAGTTAATGGCAAGCCAATCGATCTAGAATAGTAATAAATATTTGAGTCTAAGTGATATGAAAAGAAATAGTAAACTCTATAAAATAATAATTGGACTGTTTTGTTATTTTATTACCATGCAGACAGTTGCAAAGCATCATACAGAAGTTATACCTATGAAATTAGATATCAC
>NZ_LZGL01000002.1 GCF_001690685.1 Gilliamella sp. wkB112
TTTTTGGATAGGTTTGATCTTTCTATCGAAGTACCTTTATTACCACAAGGCACATTAAGTAAGAAAATAGTTCACGCTGAATCGACACAATCAAGAAAAATTCGCGTATTACAAAGTAGAGAAAAACAATTAAAAAGAAACAAAAAACTAAACAGCCAATTAATGTCGAAAGAAATTCAACTTTATTGTCAATTATCTAACGCCGATAGTGATTATTTAGAGCAGGCATTAATAAAACTAGGACTTTCTGCAAGAGCATGGCATCGCATATTGAAAGTATCCCGTACTATCGCTGATTTGGATTTGTCGGAAACTATAGAACGAAAACATCTTTCAGAAGCATTGAGTTATCGTTCTATGGATCGTTTATTGATTCAACTACACAAAAATATTGGCTAAAAAAATTTAGTCATCATTATCAACAAAATCATCACTAACATCAACTTGAGGTTTACCTCCAGATAATGTATGAAAACGTTTTGGTTTATTTATACGAGCAAGATATTTAAGCCATACTTTTTCAAAGTCTGTAGATGCTTCCTTTTTCCCTTTACAAACAGAAACAAATGATTTTTCTTCCGCTGTAGCAGGTTTTCTGACTTCTGCATCAAGATCTTTAAAGGCACAACCATATTTTTCTAAAATTTGAGCTTCTTTAATAGTAAAATCACCATGACGAGAAAATCCTCTTGGATAATTTTTATTATCAAAAAAACGTTGTTGACTTACAAAACTCTCAGCCATTTTCTATCCTCTAGGTTGTATACATAGTTGGGCGGGAATTATAATTAACTAAGTTAATCTGTAAACATTTTTCTGTAATTTATATAGATAGATTTGACTGATTGGTTAAAATTAAAGCAAATCATCGATGTGTGGCAGGGGCGGAGAGTCTCGAACTCCCAACACCCGGTTTTGGAGACCGGTGCTCTACCAATTGAACTACGCCCCTAAATAAGGTGGCGGAACGGACGGGGCTCGAACCCGCGACCCCCTGCGTGACAGGCAGGTATTCTAACCAACTGAACTACCGCTCCACCGAATTTGGTATGTATTTTATTACTACTTAACTTAAAAGTCTGGCGGCACCCTACTCTCACATGGGTAATACCCACACTACCATCGGCACTACGGCGTTTCACTTCTGAGTTCGGCATGGGGTCAGGTGGGACCACCGCGCTATTACCGCCAGACATATTCTGTATACTCTCATTTCTTTGTTAATGTGTCATACCTTTCTTCTTCATAACACACCAACCCAATCCGGAACAAACTGCTTTTCTTCTACTTAGCGCCCAAAACAACTCCGAGTTGTAAGGTTAAGACTCTCGGTTCATTAGTATCAGTTAGCTCAATGTATCACTACACTTACACACCTGACCTATCTACGTCTTAGTCTCAAACGGACCTTACAGATTCTCATCTGGGAAAACTCATCTCAAGGCTAGTTTCGTGCTTAGATGCTTTCAGCACTTATCTATCCCGCACGTAGCTACCGGGCAATGCAATTGGCATCACAACCCGTACACCAGCGGTGCGTTCACTTCGGTCCTCTCGTACTAGAAGCAAACCCTCTCAATTTTCCTACGCCCATGGCAGATAGGGACCGAACTGTCTCACGACGTTCTAAACCCAGCTCGCGTACCACTTTAAACGGCGAACAGCCGTACCCTTGGGACCTACTTCAGCCCCAGGATGTGATGAGCCGACATCGAGGTGCCAAACACCGCCGTCGATATGAACTCTTGGGCGGT
>NZ_LZGL01000003.1 GCF_001690685.1 Gilliamella sp. wkB112
ATGAATCTTCAGTGTCACTTATCAAGACTTAATTTTTTAAGTCCGTAGACTTTTAATTTCTTCGTCTCGCAAGTGCCCACACAGATTGTCTGTTTCTTAATTTTTAAAGAGCTGACAGCCTATTTACTCTTAACTTTCCTCAACGTCTCCGTTGATTTAGTTTGCTGTCTCAAGGGTTGCGTATGTTACTCACTTCGCCCGCTTACGTCAACCCCTATTTCTGCTTTTTTAGTTTTTTTAAAACAACTGATGGCTTTTTACCCAAATTATAATATTACAAACTAATTTTTACTTGATTTGCAACTTTAATAGCTTTGTTAATTGCTTGTTTAACATTTATCGCCCGAGCCAACGCAACCCCCATCCTTCTGGTACCTTTTACTTCTGGCTTACCAAATAAACGTAAATCAGTTTGCGATTCATTTAGTGCTTTATCTAAATCACTAAAACTAACTTGTTTTGAATCACCATTAGCTAAAATAACAGCTGATGCACTAGCACCTAATTGTTCAATAGAAGTTATTGGTAAACCTAGAATAGCTCTAGCATGTAAGGCAAATTCAGACAAGTTTTGTGAAATTAACGTCACCATACCTGTATCGTGTGGCCGGGGCGAAACTTCACTAAACCAAACTTGGTCACCCTTAACAAAAAGTTCCACTCCAAATAATCCATGACCACCTAAAGCAGCTGTTATTTTAGTAGCAATTTCTTTAGCTAATGCTAAAGCTAGTTCAGACATTTGTTGTGGTTGCCAAGATTCTCGATAATCACCATCTTCTTGACGATGGCCAATCGGTTGACAAAATGCGACTCCATTAATATGTCTAATAGTCAATAATGTAATTTCATAATCAAAATCTACGAAACCTTCAATAATGACTTTTCCACTACCCGCTCGTCCACCTTCCTGAGCAAATTTCCATGCGGCATCAATATCGGCTTCATCACGTAATAAAGATTGCCCCTTTCCAGATGAACTCATAACTGGTTTTACTAAACACGGAAAACCAATTTTTTTTACCGCATCCCTATATTCGATTTCAGTTGCAGCAAATTGATAAGGTGAAGTGGGTAAGTTTAGTGTTTCTGCAGCTAGACGACGAATTCCTTCTCGATTCATAGTGAGTAGTGTCGCTTTTGCTGTTGGAATAACTGTAAATCCTTCTTCTTCCAACTCAACTAACGTTTCTGTTGCAATCGCTTCAATTTCTGGAACAATATAATCAGGATTTTCCGCTTCAATAACTTTTCTTAAAGCCTCACCATTGAGCATATTAATAACATGATAGCGATGAGCCACTTGCATTGCAGGTGCATTAGCATAACGGTCGATAGCAATAACCTCACAACCCAACCGTTGTAATTCAATTACAACCTCTTTAGCAAGTTCGCCTGCGCCGCAAAGCAGAACTTTAGTTGACGTTGGTGATAATGGAGTACCTAGTTTGGCCATAACTACCTCTAACACTTAATCAATATATTGTTCCAATTACTTAAAAACAAAAATCGGGACAATAATCCCGATATTTTCTATATTAAAATATTATACTTGATAAGGATCACGCAGGATCATTGTCTCACTTCGATCTGGACCAGTAGAAATAATATCAATTGGCGTCTCCGTTAACTCTTCAATCCGCTTAATATAATCTTTTGCCGCTTTAGGTAATGCGTCATAATCTTTTATACCAAAGGTTGATTCACTCCAACCTGGCATTGACTCATAAACAGGTGTAACTAAACTCCATTCTTCAGCCGCTGCCGGGGCTGTTTTAATTACATCACCATTTGGCAATTGATAGCCAACACAAATTTTCACTTCTTTAAGTCCATCTAACACATCAAGCTTAGTTAAACAAAAACCAGAAACTGAATTGAGTTGTACTGCTTTACGAACAGCAACCGCATCGAGCCAACCTGTACGACGACGACGGCCTGTGGTGGCACCAAATTCGTTACCTTGTTTACAAAGATACTCTCCAATATCATCGAATAACTCTGTAGGAAAAGGTCCGGCGCCAACACGTGTAGAATAAGCCTTCACAATTCCTAATACATAACCGACATAACGGGGACCAAATCCAGAACCGGTTGCCACACCTCCGGCAGTCGTATTAGAAGAAGTTACAAAAGGATAAGTGCCATGGTCAATATCAAGTAAAGTACCTTGTGCACCTTCAAACATGATTTTTTCACTCTTCTTGCGAGCATCCTCTAAAAGCGCAGGAATATCGGCAATCATCGCAACAAGAACATCAGCAATCGCTAAAGTATCATCTAGTACTTTTTGATAGTCTACTGGTTCAGCTTTATAATAATTAACTAACTGGAAATTATGGTAGTCCATAACTTCTTTTAATTTTTCAGCAAATGCCTCGCGATCGCGCAAATCACCAACACGTAATCCTCGGCGAGCAACTTTATCTTCATATGCCGGTCCAATACCTCGACCAGTTGTACCAATTGCTTTATTACCACGGGATTTTTCTCGTGCTTGATCAAGAGCTATATGGTAAGAAAGAATTAATGGGCATGATTCAGAAATAAGTAATCTTTCTCTGACAGGAATACCTTTATCCTCAAGAGATTTCATCTCGTTCATTAATGCATCAGGGCATAGCACTACACCATTAGCAATAATACTGATTACATCTTTGCGTAATATTCCCGAAGGGATCAAATGCAATACTGTTTTTTCACCATTAATCACTAAGGTATGACCAGCATTATGACCACCTTGATAACGCACCACATATTTAGCTTTTTCGGTGAGCAAATCAACGACTTTACCTTTGCCTTCATCACCCCATTGTGTACCTAGCACAACAACATTATTACTCATAAATATTTACTCATTAAGTTATTTATTAGATTTAAGTTTCATATATCGAAAAAATTCACTATCAGGGCTAATAACCATAACGTCATTACCTAAAAAACTTTGCTCATAAGCTTTTAAACTACGAATGAAACTGAAAAATTCCATATCTTTGCCAAAAGCATCTGCATAAAGTTTAGCTGCATTAGCATCACCTTCACCACGGATGGTACGGGATTGACGTTCAGCTTCAGATAATATTTTTGTTGCTTCAAGTGTCGCTTTAGCTCGTTCTTCTTCTGCTTTTCTTACACCTTCAAAGCGTTTATCTCTTGCAATAACCTCACGTTCGGCTCTCATCCTAGCATAAATTGACCCAGAAACTTCCGGTGGAAAATTAATCTGTTTAATACGCACATCTATCACTTCTACACCAAAAGCTCTTAAACTAGTTTTACTACTTTCAGGATCCTTTTGTGTATCAGCAACTAATTTTTCAATAGGCACATTATCAGCAACATCTTGAGCTGTACCATTTAATGCATCTTTTACTTTAATCATTAAAGAATTTCGTGATTTGGTATCGGCATTGGAATCATTAATAATATCTTTATTACTCAATTTACCAATTTCCGCACGTAATCGTCCATTTAATCTAGCTAAGAGTAAATCTTCAACATTATTACCACCAGCCACTGTTTCATAATAGCGATTGAAATCAACAATCTTCCATTGCACAAAATAATCAACAATCAATTCTTTCTTTTGTACATTAAAAAATCTTTGTTCTTTATTATTATTAGAACTATTAGTAGTTTGTATCTTAGCATCTATGACTTTAACGCTATCCACGCCAGGGATTTTAAAATGTAAACCAGGATCAGATAATCCAATAATTTTATTGAATCTTAAAACTACACCACGATTTCCTTCCTCAATAACATAGACACTTGAAAAAAACACTCCAATCAAAATTAAAACTACCGGAATCAATAATTTACGCATACTCATTTTCTCCTTACCGTCCCATAAATCGCGATGTTCGCGTAGTTTTACCAGTAGAATTATTATGAGTTGAATCACTACTTGGTGTTTCACTCTTAGTTTCTGGTGTAGTTTTTATTGGTTCAGAAGAACTTGGCATATTAAAATTATATTCACTATTCGAGTTTGATAAATTGCTTGAATCAGCAACTTTTTCGCCTTTGTTATTTAATAATTGCTCTAATGGCAACACCATTAAATTACCACTTTTATCATTAACAATAACTTTATTTGTTTTAGCTAAAATTCTTTCCATCGTTTCAATATATAAACGTTCTTTAGTAATTTCTGGAGCCGCTTTGTATTGAGGTAATATTTTTTCGAAACGCGCCACATCACCAGATGCTTCAAGTTCAACCCGCACTTTGTAAGCATTAGCATCAGCTAATATTCTTGCCGAACGACCTTCAGCTTGTTGCACTAACTGCACTTTATCAGCTTCGGCTTGTTTAATTTCGCGTTCACTATCGCCTTGCGCACGAATTGCATCGTCATAAGCATCTTGTACTTCATCAGGCGGACGAGCAACTTGGAAATTTAAATCAACAATACTAATTCCCATATCATAATGAGTAATAACATTTACTAGCTCATCTTTAGTACTCGTTTCAAGTGCGGCTCGCCCGTCAGAAATAATTGCATCTATATTAGAACTACCTACTGCAGTTCTTAGCGCACTATCAGCAGCTTGACGTAAGCTATGTTCAACATTGGTTACATTAAACAAATACTTTAAAGGATTACTAATACGGTACTGTACATTCATTTCAACAAAAACTAAATTTTCACCTGTAGTAACAATAAACCCTTGGACATTAAAATTACGGGTGCCTTGAGTATCAACAATATATACTTTATCAATTAATGTTGGTTTCCAATTTAATCCTGGCTGAATAATTTCAGGTTGAACTTGTCCAAAACGAGTGATCACGCCACGTTGACTTTGATTAATAGTATAAAAACCGCTTACTCCCCAAACCAAGATTAATATAACAATAACTGCACCAATAATTTTCGTGGTATTCATCGGTAATTTAATGCCTGATGAACCACCATTATTATTGCTGAATTTACCTTTTTTTAAGAGGTCTTTAATTTTATCCAATAAACCAACCGATGAACCAGAAGGTTTTTTGTTATTATTTCCCCATGGATCGTTATCTTGTCCGTTATTTCCGGGCTGATTCCACGCCATATTTTATATGCTCCATTTAACAATTAGTTGTTATTTTGCGTTTTAATTAAGTATAACAGATCTGGCTCTTGTTTACAGAGGCGATTCCATTCTATTGCAGGCATTCTCACATCTAAATGAAAACTGCCATCATCATTAATAAATTCACGTTCCACTGCATTAAGCTGATAAAATCGGCTTCTTAACCTAGATAAATAGGTTGGTAAATTTAATTGACAAACTTGAACTTGTCTTGCGAGACGTTCTTTTAATGCAATAAATAGAAGATCTAATCCTAAACCATTTTGTGCTGAAATCCAAACCCGAATTGGCATGCCGGTTTCATCTCGATCAATTGTTGGTTGTTTTCCTTCAATTAAATCAATTTTATTCATGACTAGCAATGTGGGGATCTCATTAGCATCAATTTCCAATAGAACCTCATCAACAGCATGTATATTATCCAGTAAATTAGGATCCGCAGCATCAACTACGTGTATTAGTAATGCTGCTTCTTGGGTTTCGAGTAATGTTGCTTTAAAAGCAGCAATTAAATCATGCGGTAAATGCCGAATAAAACCTACAGTATCAGCAATAACTACTTCACCAACATCGTCAACAATAATACGTCTTAATGTTGGGTCTAAAGTAGCAAATAATTGATCCGCAGCATAAACATCCGCATTGGTTATCATATTAAATAGCGTTGATTTACCTGCATTAGTATAACCAACTAATGATACCGTTGATAAATCAGCTTTATTTCGCGATTGGCGATTCTGATTACGTTGTTTTTCAACTTTAGCCAACCTAGATAAAATTAATTGAATTCGGTGACGAATTAAACGTCTATCTGTTTCTAATTGAGTTTCACCCGGGCCGCGTAATCCTATTCCCCCTTTTTGCCGCTCCAGATGGGTCCAGCCACGTACCAAACGGGTGGAAAGATACTGCAACTGTGCTAACTCAACTTGTAATTTACCTTCATGAGTTCTGGCTCTTTGAGCAAAGATATCCAAAATTAATCCCGTTCTATCGACAACACGGCATTCGCATAGTTGTTCAAGATTACGCTCTTGAGTTGGGGTTAGTGTGTGGTTGACTAAAATTACTGAAACCTCTAGCTGCTTAATTTTATCAGCAATTTCTTGTGCCTTACCTTCACCAATGAAATATTTAGCTTGGGGTGCTTTTCTTGAGGTTGTCACAATATCAAGGATCTCAATTTGAGCTGAAGAAACTAATACTTCAAATTCTTTGAGATCCTCGATATCGCTTTCTTGAGGGAAAAATACATGGACTAATAAGGCAGATTCTCCGCCTTTATATCGCTCAAACAATCAAACTCTCCACTGAAATTATCAGCTTTCGCTTTCCTCTTCAGGTTGAGATACCAATCCAGAAATAGGTCTTGATGGTACGACTGTTGAGATAGCATGCTTATATACCATTTGACTTACAGTATTTTTTAATAGAATAACAAACTGATCAAAGGATTCAATTTGCCCTTGTAATTTAATACCATTAACTAAATAAATCGATACTGGAATATGTTCGCGACGTAGCAAATTTAAATAAGGATCTTGTAATGACTGCCCTTTTGACATGAGTATTTCCTTTATGTGAAATAAAATAAAAAATAAGATGAAGAAATATAACTGTACTCGCAAAAAAAACTATTATCTGACAGCTAAACGTCAAGATATTAGATATTAAGTTAACATAAAAAACATCGTTCTTGAACTAATCAATAAAAATTTATGCACAAATACCTAAAAATTGAATAAACAGCCACCAAAAAAATAAATAACCACATTAAAACATTAGTCTGATCACAAACTTTTTAACAGGAATTATTATTTACTAAAATACTAATTCAATAAAACTTGAATATAATATTCTCTATTCAGACTTCAGTAATTGTTCAAAGATGGCATCGAAATTATTATTGCTTAACCAAGTAACTGGTTGCTTCCAACCACGCAACCATGTAATTTGCCTTTTAGCTAATTGACGAGTAGCACAAATCCCTTTAAATACCATTTCATCATAACTAGTATCACCCTGCAAATACTCCCACATTTGCCGATAGCCTACACAACGTATTGACGGCAAATTTGTATGTAAATCAGAACGTTGCATTAAGGTTTTCACTTCCTGTTCAAAGCCTAGCTCTAACATCTGTAAAAAACGTTTTTCAATACGTTGATGCAAAATAGCTCGATCCTCAGGCATAATGGCAAATTGTATGATCTCATAGGGTAAACCTTCACTATTATTTTGAGTTAGTTCAGTCAAACTTTTACCAGTAATTAAATAAACTTCTAAAGCCCGATTAAGACGTTGAGGATCATTGGGATGGATCCTATCAGCGGCTATAGGATCAACTTTTTTTAATTGCTCGTGAATAGCTTGCCACCCTAGTTCGCTAGCTTTTTCTTCAATCTGTTGACGAATCTCACTATTAGCTGCCGGAAGTGGTGAAAGCCCTTCGATTAAGGCTTTAAAATAAAGCATAGTACCACCAACTAACAATGGGATTCGGCCATTATTTAATGTTGTTTCAATTTCAACGATGGCATCTTGTCTAAAATTAGCAGCAGAATAACTCTCTGACGGATCACAAATATCAATTAATTTATGCGGATATTTTTGTTGTTCTTCCTTAGTTGGTTTTGCCGTGCCAATGTCCATCCCACGATAAATTAATGCTGAATCAACACTAATAATATCAATTGGATAACGCTCATAAAGAGCCATAGCAACGGCTGTTTTACCAGACGCTGTTGGCCCCATTAAAGTAATAATTTTGGGTTTATTCATGATAAAATTGATTGAGTAAAAAACGAAATATCAATTGAATGTATAAAAGTTTTTTGTTGTAATAAATTAATATCTATTTGTTCCAATTGTGCCAATAATTGAATAGCTTTAGCTACATTCCAACTTACTTCATTACCAACATCACTCTGACTTGCTAACCAACTTGCTATTTCGGTTGGATTTAAAACCTTATTTTCTGATGCTAATATAAAAGTAATTAATGCCGGTAATAGTTGTTGCCAATTTATTACCCTCAACATCTTAGGTACACTTTGCAAATGTAATTTTGCTTTATCAATATCAAAATCAAAACCTAAAAAGAACAATTGTGGTTTATAGTTAGTGAGTATTTGTTGCTCTTTGTAGTTAACTAAAATGGTCAATGGAATAAGTAGCTTTTCAGATTCTTGCGATAACAATTTAATTGCTGTTACTCTTTGTTGAGCAATTGGTAAATTCATTACCATTAATTTTTGCTGATTATTTTCATACTTTTCCAATAAAGCAATATTAGGTTGAATAACGGTTAAAACTCGACCAAATTGAACTAAAGAAGAACAATCAATTTGTTGTTGTAATGATTGTAAAGGTGTATTCCGTTTAGGAAACAATGATTCAATAACTGCTTGTTGTGATGACGTTATTAGCTTATCTTCTTGTGATGATAACAAAGGTTGATTAGATTCAGATTGATTTATTTCTAACTCATTATCCACCGTTACCAACTTAGCATATGCTGTATTTTCTTTTAGGTAATTACTGGCTTTTTTAGGTAATTGACTGGTTGATAAATAAGTTTTACCTTTAGGTTGTTGATTAAAAATGTTCTCACCAGCTGCTTGCCGATTAGGAGTTATAGCAATCTTATCATCACTAACCGACAACTGGGATTCTAATGCCATTACAATTGCTTGATAAACGAAATCATGAACTAATCTCGCTTCATGAAAACGCACTTCATGTTTAGATGGATGAACGTTAACATCAACTTGCTTAGGATCTAGCTGTAAAAAAACCACATAACTTTGTTGTTCATTTGTGCGACTAATATAAGCTTGACGTAAAGCATGATTAAGTAATTTATCCTTAATCACCCGACCATTAACATAAAAATATTGAAGATCACTAGTTTCACTACTAGCTACCCAACCTTGAATCAATAAATCATCATGTTGCCAATCCAATGTTACAGCTTTTTGCATAAAAGCACGTCCGCAGACTAATTCTACTCTTTTTGCAAGCACCGATGAGCGGTATTGTGTAACTAATTTACCATTATGTTGCAAATTAAAAGTTACATCAGGACGCGCAAGTGCAATACGCCTTACAAACTCTTCAATATGCATAAATTCTGTTTTTTCAGTCTTTAAAAAGCGACGTCGAGCTGGAGTATTATAAAATAGATCTAATACTTCTACCGTTGAACCAACCGGATGAGCAGCAGGTTTAATTGTAGGAGTCATATCACGTCCTTCAGCATAAACTTGCCATGCTTCTGACTGCTCTGCAGTACGTGATGTTAAGGTTAAACGAGAAACTGAACTAATACTGGCTAATGCTTCTCCTCGAAATCCTAAGCTAATAATAGCTTCTAAATCATCCAACGTGCTAATTTTACTGGTTGCATGCCGAGCCAGTGCAAGAGCCAATTCATCTTTAGCAATACCACAGCCATTATCCCGAATACGAATTAACTTACAGCCACCTTGTTCCAGATCAATATCAATTTGAGTACTACCAGCATCAAGACTATTTTCCACTAGCTCTTTAATGACAGAGGCAGGGCGTTCTACCACTTCACCAGCAGCAATTTGATTAGCTAATTGTGGTGATAGAATATGAATTGCCATTAATGTTGTTCTCCAAATTTAGGATTTTGCCTGACATAATTTTTTACACCTTGATAAATCGCCTTAGCAATCTTATCTTGATGTGCATTACTAGCTAATAAACTTTCTTCACCTTCATTAGATATAAAACCAACTTCAACCAAAATTGACGGAATATCTGGTGATCGTAACACACCTAAACTAGCATGTTCTGGCCTACGTTTATGAAGTTTAATTGAACTAGTCATTTCTTTTAATACTTGAGTTGCCAACTCATAACCAACCCGTTGAGAATAAGAAAATTGCAAATCTAAAACCGCTTGGCTTAAATGGGGATTATGATCATCACTTAATGCATCCCCCGCACCACCTAATAATTGGGATTGTTTTTCACCTTGTTCAAGCCAACGACCAAGTTCGGTATCAGCTCGTTTGGTCGAAAGTACCCAAAGTGAAGCTCCTGATGCACTACGATTTGGTGCAGCATCCGCATGAATGGAAATTAATAAATTTGCTTTATTTTTACGAGCAATTTCTGACCGTTGAAAAACAGAAATAAAATTATCACTACTGCGGGTTAATACCCCTTTAAAATTGGGATCTTGATTCAATAAATTAGTTAACTTCTTTGCTATTGAAAGCGTAACTGTTTTTTCATATAAGTTATTTTTGCCCACTGCACCAGAGTCTTTACCACCATGCCCGGCATCAACAGCAATAACTACTTTGCTAGCATAAGTAGGACAACAAAGTAGTAATAACATAAAAAAAGTAAGTAATTTTTTCATTTATCTCATTTCTTATTGTTAGTTATTATTGTAAAAAATTAATAATTGTTTGACCCTTTTCACTTTTAGCCTGCACCGAAACTGTACGTTCAAGTGCCAAATAGGTCAAATGAATTTCAATATCAGCATTAGGTAATATACCTTCAGCTTGCTGTGGCCACTCAACAAGGCAAATAGATCGTGAAGAAAAATATTCTCGTATTCCCATAAACTCTAACTCTTCTGGATCAACAAGCCTATATAAATCAAAGTGATAAACTGAAAAATCATCAAATTGATAAGGTTCAACCAAAGTATAAGTTGGACTTTTTACCGTACCAGAATGTCCTAATTGTTGTAAAAATCCACGGCTAAAAGTCGTTTTACCTGCACCTAGATCACCAATCAAATAGATCACAATAGCACTATCATGACGAGATAAATAATCTAAACAGCAACTAGCTATTTGTTTACCAAATGCAATTGTTTCTTGCTCATTAGCTAAAATAATAGGTTTCATGATGGATTTTTTGCTCAATAAATGGCAATTATTATATACTAATTACCATCAAATATGAACGAAACAACATTATCTTGAAGTTTATTAAAATGTTTCAGGTATGCTATATGTTTCAGTATAATAAAAGTGTGAATTTATGTTACATACCATTACAACATCTAATCTACCAATAATGGAACTACAATTAATATCGTCACATGATGCCATATTGTTTTGGCAAAATGGTGTTGTCAATTCATTGCAAAATAACTCATTATTAAATGATATTTTAGAAAAAACCCCTAATTGCTATGTTTTAGACAGCGATATTATGGCTCGTGGCTTAAAGCAATTTATAGATCCAAGGTTAAAAGTTATTAATATGCAACAGGTAGTTGAATTAACTGCTAAATATTACCCACAAATGCATTGGTAACAATTAAAATCAAAATAACACTACACTAAATTGCAAATTATGTTACCCCAGTTTAATATATTTTCATTTGGCTTAGCTTAAAATGGCAAATCTATTAACTATAACGGAAAGTAATGAATTATTAAATAAAGGTGAAGTACTTGCCTACCCAACCGAAGCTGTTTTTGGCCTTGGTTGTGATCCTGATTGCGAATCAGCTGTATTACAGATACTCAAATTGAAACAACGAAACATTGAGAAAGGCCTAATTTTAATTGCTAGCCATTATCAACAATTAATACCTTATATTGATGAATCAGCCATTACTAATGAACAAAAAAACCAAGCTTTAGCTAGTTGGCCAGGACCAGTTACATGGATCTTTCCAAAAAATAAAAATACCCCTTATTTTTTAACGGGTAAATTTACTTCGATTGCAGTGCGAGTAACTAATCACCCAGATGTTATAAAATTATGTGATCTATTTGGTAAACCATTAGTTTCAACTAGTGCTAATCTTTCTGCTCGTGAACCTTGCCGCACGGCCAATGAAGTAGTAAAACAATTTGGCAAACATTTTCCTATTTTACAAGGTGAAATTGGTAAAAGATTACAGCCATCAGAAATTAGAGATATAAAAACAGGACGGATCATTCGACAAGGGTAATATTTATGCAAAATTTATATATTGGTGTAATGTCTGGAACTAGCATGGATGGAGTGGATATTGCCTTAGTTGATATTACTGGATCACAAATTACTTCCATAGCCAGTAATTGTTATCCAATGCCGTTAGATCTACAACAATCATTACTCAATCTTTGCCAAACAAAACAAACAACATTACAGAATTTAGGTGAACTTGATCATCGCCTTGGCAAGCTATTTGCGCAAAAAATTAATCAATTTTTAGCAGAAAAAGGGATAGATAAACGTCAAGTTAAAGCCATCGGCTGTCATGGGCAAACAATCTATCATGCACCTAATGGTAACTACCCATTCACCATGCAAATAGGAGACGCCAATATTATTGCAGCTAAAACAGGCATCACCACCATTGCTGATTTTCGTCGTAAAGATAT
This sequence comes from Gilliamella sp. wkB112, assembly GCF_001690685.1. Taxonomy (GTDB): domain Bacteria; phylum Pseudomonadota; class Gammaproteobacteria; order Enterobacterales; family Orbaceae; genus Gilliamella; species Gilliamella apicola_J. The sequence goes on from NZ_LZGL01000003.1 coordinate 12,455, forward strand.
CGCCTATGGTGGTCAAGGTGCACCATTAGTACCTGCTTTTCATAAAGCAGTACTTTATAATCCTAATATTAATCGGGTAGTATTAAATATCGGTGGAATAAGCAATATTTCTGTATTATTTCCTAATCAATCAGTTATTGGTTATGACACAGGGCCAGGCAATGTATTACTTGATGGTTGGATTAGTCAAAATACTGGACAAGCCTATGATGAAGATGCCTTATGGGCAAAAAAAGGTAATATTAATAATAAATTACTCAATAAATTATTAAAAGAAGATTACTTAAAATTACCAGCCCCTAAAAGCACTGGACGAGAACTTTTTAACTTACCTTGGTTAAATCAAAAATTAAATGGATTCAATATTAAAGCCGAAAATATTCAAGCTACCTTAGTTGAATTTACCGCATTAACTATAGCTAATGAAGTTAATAAATTATCATTAACAAATGATTTTCCTTGTGAACTTTTAGCTTGTGGTGGTGGAGCAAAAAATCCATTAATTATGCAAAGATTGTCCATTTTACTACCAAAATGGACAGTATTAACCACCAATGAAAGGGGCATTAATGGTGATGATATGGAAGCTATTGCTTTTGCCTGGTTAGCTTATTGTAGTGTTAACAATATTACATCAAATATTCCCGAAGTAACCGGAGCTAACCAAGCTGTATGTTTGGGGGTAATTTATAAATAAGCTCATTCCAAAAAATTAATTGATAATAAAGCAATCTTATTAGTTAAATTTAAATCAAACCAAATTTTTGCAATGCTTTAGCTATACCGTCATTATTATTTGTATCAGTAACAAATTCAGCTTGTTCTTTCAATTGATCTACAGCATTAGCCATGGCTATCGGATGATCAACAGTTTGAAACATTTCAAAATCATTCATACCGTCACCAAATGCATATGTCGGTACATTATTAAAACCTTTTTTATTTAATAAATTAGTAATACCATTACCTTTAGATCCACCATTATTAAAAACATCTACACAATAAGGGGTATTACGAATAAAAGTTAATTCAGGAAAAACTTCATGATAGTTTGATTCACCTTCTTCACATAGTAGTAATAACATCTGTATTGGTTGCGTTAAATAAATTTTATCATCGACTTGAGGAACTTCTTGTTTAATGTACTGATAAAATACCTTTGCAGGTTCGCTATATTCAGAAACACGCATTATTTGGTGATTATAAAAAGATAAAGGAATATCCATTTGTTGTTTAGAAAACTGATATAATCTGGATATTACATCTTTATCAATATTATTAGTAAACAAAATTTCACCTGTATATATAACCGCTTGACCATTCATACATATAATGGAATCAATTTGGGTTTTATACATTAAATCAATCACTTCACATTTCGTTCTACCTGTTGCAATTACAGGAATAATGTTATTCTTTTTTAATTTTATTATAGCTTCCAATGAACTAGATAATACGTTTAAATGACTATCAAACAAAGTTCCATCTAAATCAAAAAAAACAATAGCATCTGGTTTTTCATTCATTTTACAAATCCAAAATATTTTTAATAAAAGGAATAGTTAATTTTCGTTGCTGAGCCAAAGTTGCAACTTCAAATTTTTCTAGTAAAGAAAATAAAGTACGCATATCGCGATTAACTCGTTTTAACAAAAATAAACCTACTTCTGTTGATAATTCAAAACCACTTAATTTAGCTCTTAATTGTAAAGCCTTAAGTTTGTCATCATCACTTAGTTCTTTTAATTGATATACCTGCCCCCAAGTTAGCCTAGAAACTAGATCAGGTAAACCAAAAGCAATCTGCTTAGGGGGTGCACTAGCAGTTATTAATAATTTACTAATGTTTTTTTCAGTTAAACGATTAAATAAGTCAAAAATAGCCTCTTCCCAATCTCGATGACCAGCTATAGCATCAATATCATCTAAACACACTAAATCATAATTATCTAATCCTTGTAGGATATCAGGAACTAAAAAATTATTTTTTTTTAAAGGTATATAACTAGCAAGTTTATTTTGACATGAGGCATGTAATAAATGTGTCCGACCTGCAGCGCTAGCCGACCACATATAAAAAGCTTTAAAACCTTTTTCTGCTAATAATGATTGCAATGAATCAAACAACAATTGATTATCACCCACATAGAAACTATTGAAAGTTTCACTATTAGGTAATAAAAAAGGTAAAGGTAGCTGTGAAAGAGTAATAAAATAGCCTCACAATAAAAAATAATCGTATTAAGTATAAATTTGCTTTTACAAAAATCAATTACTTTATATAGAAAACAAAAAATCAAAATTAATTACCTAAATTATACAACAAAAATTAAAAATATAGATTAAAATATAACCAAGTAAAGTTAAAATTTAAGCAAACAAACTTATTTTTTGTGGATAAATCTGTTAAAAATAGCCCTAATAAGTTGTGATAAGCATATTAATAACCTAAAAAATAAAAATAACTGTGGATAACTATAAAAGTTATAAACAAGTTTAATTTAAAAAAAATCTGATCAATCAACAGAATTAAGAGATCAATAAGATCATGTAAAATAATCAAAAAATATAGTTATACACAAAAGAGATCCATGCTAATAACAATAAAAATAAAAAGATCATATAAAAGATCTTATTTAAATTAAATAAGGATCAAATTAGATCATTTGACGTAACCAAAAAGATGAGTAAAATTCCTTACGCAAATTAAATCAGATCATCACATCTAAGAATAACGATCACAATACAAAACAGTAACGAGGCTTTTTATGTTTTATCCAGATCTTTTTGATGTCATCATTATTGGTGGCGGTCATGCAGGTACAGAAGCAGCAATGGCATCAGCAAGAATGGGAAGAAAAACATTACTTTTAACCCACAATATCAATACATTAGGTCAAATGTCTTGTAATCCTGCGATTGGAGGGATTGGCAAAGGGCATTTAGTTAAAGAGATTGATGCTATGGGTGGATTAATGGCTCATGCTATCGATCTTTCAGGGATCCAGTTTCGAATCTTAAACAGCAGTAAAGGGCCAGCGGTTAGAGCTACCCGAGCGCAAGCAGATCGATCTTTATATCGCAAAGCAGTAAGAACCGCACTAGAGAACCAACAAAATTTAATGTTATTTCAGCAATCAGTTGAGGATGTTATTATTGAAAACGATCAGATCACTGGTGTAGTCACTCAAATGGGTGTTACCTTCAAAGCTAAATCTGTAGTCCTGACAACTGGTACTTTTTTGGATGGTAAGATCCACATTGGACTGGATAATTATAGTGGTGGTCGCACAGGTGATCCTGCTTCCATAGGATTATCTAAATCATTACACCAATATCCATTTAGAATGGGTCGTTTAAAAACAGGTACTCCACCGCGTATTGATGCTAGAACCATTGATTTTTCACAATTAGGAACCCAATATGGTGATGATCCAGTACCAGTATTTTCATTCTTAGGTAACGCAAGTGAACACCCAAAGCAGATCCCTTGTTACATTACCAGTACTAATGAAAGCACCCATGAGATTATTCGTAATAATTTAGATCGTAGCCCAATGTATACTGGTGTAATTGAAGGTGTCGGACCAAGATATTGCCCTTCAATCGAAGATAAGATCATGCGCTTTGCTGATCGTAGTTCGCATCAGATCTACTTAGAACCTGAAGGATTAGATAGTAACGAAATTTATCCTAATGGGATCTCAACGAGTTTACCATTTGATACTCAGTTAGCCTTTGTTCGCAGTATGAAAGGTCTTGAAAACGCCAATATAGTAAGACCAGGTTACGCCATAGAATATGATTATTTTGATCCACGGGATCTTAAACCAACGTTAGAAAGTAAAGTTATTAAAGGGCTATTTTTAGCGGGTCAAATTAATGGTACTACTGGTTATGAAGAAGCTGCCGCCCAAGGTATGCTTGCTGGGCTTAATGCTGCTCGTTTTGTTTATGATCAAGATCAATGGTACCCAACGCGCGATCAGGCTTATTTAGGTGTGTTAGTTGATGATCTGTGTACGCTTGGTACTAATGAACCTTACCGTATGTTTACTTCACGTGCTGAATATCGCCTGATGTTACGTGAAGATAATGCTGATATTCGTTTGACTGAAATTGGTCGTAATCTTGGTATGGTAGATGATTACCGTTGGCAAAAGTTTAATGAAAAATTTGATGCGATTGAACATGAAAGAGCACGTTTACGGGATATTTGGGTTCATCCACATATTGAATCAATTGACGAAGTTAATGCGGTATTAACCGCTAAGTTAACTAAAGAGGCTAATGGTGAGGAGCTACTTAAACGCCCGGAAATTAATTATCAAACCCTTAAATCATTATCACTATTTGCGCCAGGTTTAACTGATGGACAAGCCGCTGAACAAGTTGAAATTCAAGTTAAGTATGATGGTTATATAAAGTTGCAAATTGAAGAAATTGAACGCCAAAAACGTAATGAAGAAACTTTAATTCCAGCAAATATTGATTATGCAGAAATTTCCGGTTTGTCTAATGAGGTTGTGGCTAAACTGAAACAACACAATCCAGTTTCAATCGGGCAAGCTTCACGTATTTCAGGAATTACGCCAGCAGCTATTTCAATGTTACTGGTTTATTTAAAAAAGAAAAATTATGTTAAAAAATAAACTCACTAGTTTAATAGATCAAACTGATCTTGAGATCTCAGATCAGCAAAAAGATCTACTTGTTGACTATGTCATTATGCTTGATAAATGGAATAAAGCATATAACTTAACCGCAGTTCGCGATCCTAATGAAATGTTAATTAAACATATCATGGATAGTTTAGTTGTTTCGCCTTATTTACAAGGCAAAACGTTTATTGATGTTGGCACTGGTCCGGGATTACCGGGGATCCCACTAGCGATCATTAATCCAGATAAACAATTTGATCTTGTAGATAGTTTAGGTAAAAGGATCCGTTTTTTAAAACAAGTACAATTTGAACTAAAATTAACTAATATAAATCCGCTACAAAGTCGTATAGAAGAATATACTCAAAAGCAATTTGATGGTGTAATTAGTCGAGCATTTGCGTCCTTACAAGATATGTTAACTTGGTGCAAGCATTTACCCGATCAACAAGGATCTTTTTATGCTTTAAAAGCCAATGATATAGATCCTATTCCTGCAGGATTTACGCTTAAACAGAAAATAGAATTAAAGGTTCCGGGATTAGATGCGCCGAGATGTTTAGTAATTATCCAGTGATTTTATACTGAAACGTGTACTGCTCCTGAAACATCTTTATAAAATTAATTTTTTCGTTTTTTCAGGTAATATTTAATACCATCAACAATCGCTTTAGAAACTTGATTTTGGAACGAAGCAGTTTTTAATTTTTGTTCTTCTGAAAGATTGCTAATAAAACCTGTTTCTATCAAAATAGATGGAATATCAGGCGCTTTTAATACAGCAAAGCCAGCTTTTTCAAGAGCGGGTTTGTGTAACTGATTGATACCTTTTATCTGGTTTAAAATAGAGTTACCTAACAACACTCCATTGCTAATGGTGGTTTTTTGTACTAAATCTAAAATAGTATTATCTAAATATTTATCTCCACTCTTACTTACGCCACCTATTTGGTCAGCTTTATTTTGTGTTTGGGCTAAATAGCTGGCTGCAGAACTAGTTGCCCCACGTGTGGATAATGAGAATACTGATGATCCTTTTACTGATCTATTAGCAAAAGCGTCAGCATGAATTGAAATAAACAGATCAGCGTGTAATGAACGTGCTTTAGCTACTCGCACTTTTAAAGGAATAAATACATCTTCATTGCGAGTCATATAAACTTTTATCTGCGGTTCTTTCTTTAGTAAATTATAAACTCGCCGAGCTATTTGTAAAACAACATCTTTTTCTCGAGTTTTTCTATAACCAATGGCACCGGGATCTTCACCACCATGGCCAGGATCTAACATAACAATAACTGGTGCATTTTTCTTTTTATTCGTTGGTGTTTTGATTTCAGCTTGTTTTTTATTGAGATCACCTTTTTTATATTCTTCTAATAAAGTTAATAAAGGATCGTCATCAACAGTATTCGGTTTTGAAGGATAAAGATCTATTACTAAACGATTTTTAAATTCTGCAATAGGCGATAATGTAAATATGTTAGGTTGTACACCTTGTTTTAATTCAATCATAATCCTAACTGTTTTTGGATCGAGTTGTAATACGCGGATCGATTTTATATAAGGATCATGATTTAATACCTTAGAAGTAATGGTTTTTAAGGTTGAATTAAGAGTTAAGTTGTCAATATCGATAGCAATTCGTTCAGGATTACTCAATGAAGAACGTTTATAAGTTAAGCTAATATTAGATTCTAAAGTGATTCTGGTATAGGTTGATGATGGCCAAACGCGAACAGCAACAATTTGTGCCATTGTCGCAGCAAAGCCCACCCGAGTAACTGACAATAAACATGTAGCAATTATACCTTTAATTAAAAGGCGTTTTTTTGGACTAAATGTTTTTGACATACCTCAACACTTTTTATTTGTTAATATTAAATAATCGCGAATAATATCACAAATTAATCAGATGTTAAAAAGAATGATTCTCATAATCGGTTGTTTTTTCAATGAATAGCTTTTTTTTATCATAACTATCGTAGTTTTTCTTGAAAAGCTATTTTAGTTATAAATTTTAACTAAATTATAATCTGTTAGATTATAGATAGTTAATATTAGTTAAAAAAGGAGTAGTTATAATTTTATGTTTTCATTTTCATTTTTAATATAGACCCTACAATCACAAAGGATTACAATATAACTCGCTAAAATCGCGGATTTAAAGCCGTTTTCATTTTAACAATTAAATATAGCTGAGTTATTGATGAGCAAGAAACTACATATCAAAACTTGGGGCTGCCAAATGAATGAGTATGACTCTACTAAAATGGCGGATCTCCTTGAATCTACCCATGGTCTAACTTTAACAGAAAATGCCGAAGAAGCTGATATTTTATTACTTAACACCTGTTCTATTCGTGAAAAAGCCCAAGAAAAAGTTTTTCACCAATTAGGCCGTTGGAAAAACCTTAAACAAGAAAATCCAAATATTATTATTGGGGTTGGTGGTTGTGTTGCTTCTCAAGAAGGTGCACACATTCGTAAGCGCGCCCCCTTTGTGGATATCATTTTTGGACCACAAACCTTCCATCGTTTACCTGAAATGATAGAACAAGTTAGAAGTGGTAATGGTAATCATATTGTAGATGTTAGCTTTCCTGAAATAGAAAAATTTGATCGATTACCAGAACCACGTAGTGAAGGTCCAACAGCATTTGTGTCTATTATGGAAGGATGTAATAAGTATTGTACCTATTGTGTAGTGCCCTATACCCGTGGTGAAGAAGTAAGTAGACCTTGTGATGATATTATTTATGAAATAGCTCAACTAGCTGAACAAGGTGTGCGAGAAGTCAATTTGCTTGGGCAAAATGTTAATGCTTACCGTGGACCAACTTTTGATGGTGATATTTGCTCATTTGCTGAATTATTACGTTTAGTTGCTGCTATTGATGGCATTGATCGTATTCGTTTTACTACCAGTCATCCAATTGAATTTACTGATGATATTATTGATGTTTATCGCGACACCCCGGAACTAGTTAATTTTTTACATTTACCTGTACAAAGTGGTTCAGATCGGGTATTAAATTTAATGAAACGCACTCATACAGCTATAGAATATAAATCAATTATTCGTAAATTACGTAAAGTGCGTCCGGATATTCAAATAAGTTCAGATTTTATTGTTGGTTTTCCGGGGGAAACACAAGAAGATTTTGAACAGACTATGAAGTTAATTGCTGATGTTAATTTTGATTTAAGCTATAGCTTTGTTTACTCAGCCCGTCCCGGTACACCTGCTGCCGAAATGGAAGATAATGTTTCAGAAGATGAGAAAAAACAACGTTTGTATATTTTACAGCAACGTATAAATCAACAAGCAATGCAATATAGTCGCAAGATGTTAAATACAGTACAACGCATTTTAGTTGAAGGTCCATCTAAAAAAGATATTATGGAGTTGACTGGTCGTACTGAAAATAACCGAATTGTTAATTTTGCTGGTCATCCAGATATGATTGGTAAATTTGTGGATGTCGAAATTACAGATATCTATCCAAATTCATTACGTGGTAAAGTTGTGCGTACTGAAGATGAAATGGATTTACGGGTCAATGAATCACCTATGTCAATTATTTCACGTACCCGTAAAGAAAATGATTTAGGTGTAGGTATTTATCAACCTTAAAAAATAAAATAATTAATAATTTGTATATATAAATTATTAATAATAAATTGAAATAAAAGGAAAATGAAATGTTTATTATATTTGGAACCCGAGGTCGACAAGTTGATGAAAAAAAAGGACAATTCAATTGTCCTTCATGTTGTTCTAATGACAATATTACTGGTGATCAAAAGCAACAACAATATACTCAAATAAAAGTTGCTAAATATTTCACATTGTTTTTTGTGCCAATTTTTAGTTATCAAACTTTGGGTAGATTTATTAAATGTAATCATTGTAATTCTGAATATAATGAAAAAGTTTTAGAATATGCTCCACCTACATTTGATGAACAAGTTGCTACTTATGTTGAACAAGAACTAAAAAGTGGCACACCAATATCAATGTTGATCAATAAATTAAAATCTCAAGGATTGAATGAGGAACAATCTACTAAAGCGGTTAATAATATTGTTTCTAGTAATATTGTCACTTGTCATCAATGTAATATGGATTTTTTAAAGGGTGTTGAAAAATGTTCTTTATGTGATCAACGTATTGGTGCTTAAAATTAATTATTAGAGGTTTTATTTTTGAATATTACGACACATGAAACTAAGCTAGAACCAGTTGACAATCAACGGCTTAATAGTCTTTGTGGCCCTTATAATGATAATATTAAACAGCTTGAACGTCGGCTTGGTATTGAAATTAATCATCGTAGTAACTTATTTTCAATTACAGGCGATGTTATCAGTGTCAAAGCTACAGATACAATATTACAAACATTGTATAAACAAACTAAAGTCAAAGATAAAATCATTGATATTGAACCAGAACAGATTCATTTAGCCATTAAAGAATCAGGTGTTCTTGAGAAAGTAAGTGAGCATCTACCAGCCTATGTTGATCAGTATGGTAGCAAACTGGTAATGATTAAAACTAAACGTGGTATTATTAAGCCTAGAACACCTAATCAAGCACAATATATTGCCCATGTATTAGATTATGATATCTCTTTTGGTATTGGTCCTGCAGGAACCGGTAAAACTTATTTGGCAGTAGCTGCTGCGGTTGATGCCCTTGAAAAACAGCAAATCCGTCGAATAGTGTTAACCCGTCCAGCAGTTGAAGCTGGTGAAAAGCTAGGTTTTTTACCAGGCGATTTAAGTCAAAAGGTTGATCCTTATTTGCGTCCACTTTATGATGCTTTATTTGAAATGTTAGGTTTTGAAAAAGTTGAAAAGCTTATTGAAAAAAGCGTTATTGAAGTAGCACCACTAGCTTATATGCGAGGTCGAACTCTTAATGATGCTTTTATTATTCTTGATGAGAGTCAAAATACCACAATTGAACAAATGAAAATGTTTTTAACCCGCATTGGTTTTAATTCTAAAGCGGTGATAACTGGTGATATTACCCAAATTGATTTACCTAAAAATCAAAAATCAGGGTTACGACATGCTATAGAAGTATTAAGTGAAGTTGATGATATTAGCTTTAATTTTTTTAATAGTGAAGATGTAGTGCGTCATCCTGTAGTTGCACGAATTGTTAATGCTTATGAAAAATGGGAAGAAAAGGAAATGCACCATAAGCAGCAATATACAGAAAAAAGTATTTAGAGGAGTATTATTATCTCTATCGCACGCAATAAAAATAGAACTGAAATTCGCGATCATTCAGCAGAAGCTAATCTGTTTTTGCGTAGAGCGTTATTTGCTTTTGTAATGATTATTTTATTGGTTATAGTGTTGCTAGCAAATTTAGCCGATCTACAGATTTCAAATTTTAGTTATTACAGTACTAAATCAAATAATAATCGTATTGAAATCATTCCTATTTCGCCAAGTCGCGGTATGATTTATGATCGTAATGGTACGCCATTAGCGATTAATAATATTACTTATCAACTGAATATCATTCCCGATAAAATTAAAAATTTAAATGAACAATTTAATGAATTAAAGCAGATTGTTGATTTAACTGATGAAGATATCGAAAATTTTCAAAAAGAACGCCGTAATTATAAAGCGCACCGTCCAGTGCCGCTTAAAGATAATTTAACCCAACAACAAATCGCACGTTTTGTTGTTGATCAACACCGTTTTCCATTTGTTTCAATAGTGGGTATCCAACATCGTTATTATCCATTTGGCGCTTCTCTTACCCATATCATTGGTTATATTTCTAAAATTAATAGTCAAGATAAACAACGCTTAGATGATGAAAATAAAACTAGTGATTATGTTGCCACACTAAATATCGGTAAAATGGGTATTGAAAGATATTATGAAGATGTATTGCATGGTTACCCAGGTTATGAAGAGGTTGAAGTAAATAGCCGTGGGCGAATTGTCCGCCAACTCAATCAACACCCACCACAAGCTGGTGAAGATATTTATTTATCAATAAACCTTAAACTACAACTCTATATAGAACAATTACTAGCGGGTCGTAAAGCAGCGGTGGTGGCTATTGATCCAAATAATGGCGAAATTTTAGCGTTAGTTTCTAGTCCTAGTTACGATTCCAATCCTTTTGTTGGTGGGATTTCAAGTGCTAAATATAACGAATTACTTAATGATCCGAATAAACCTTTATTCAATCGAGTATTATTGGGTGCTTATCCACCAGCTTCTACTGTTAAACCTTATATTTCTATTGCAGCACTAAGTGAAGGCGTAGTAAGCCCAAAAAGTGTGGTTAATGACCCTGGATGGTGGCAATTACCCGGTAGCGATAGGCGTTATCGAGATTGGTTGAAATGGGGACATGGGCGTGTAGATGTATTAAAAGCCATTGAAGAGTCGGTAGATACCTATTTTTATCAAGTTGCTTATGATATGGGAATTGACCGATTGAAGCTATGGATGAGTAAATTTGGTTATGGTGAAAGAACTGGTATTGATATTGCGCCCAGCGAAGAAACTCGTGCGGTTATGCCTAGTCGTGAGTGGAAATTAAAGCGTCATAAAAAATCTTGGCTACAAGGGGATACTATACCTGTAGGCATTGGGCAAGGATATTGGACAGCAACACCAATGCAAATGGTCAAAGCTTTAACTATTTTAATCAATAATGGTAAAACGTATACTCCACATTTTTTATTATATAAAAAGAGTGACATTTTAAAGACTAATCAATCGCAACCGGCAATTAATCAAGATAAATTTACTGAAACTAATAGTTTGACTGATGTTAATCCTAATTATTGGGCGTTAGCTAAAGAAGGTATGCATCGGGTGATGTTTGGATCGCGAGGAACTGCTCGAAAAGTTTACGCTGATGCTAAATACCAAGCTGCGGGTAAATCCGGTACTGCACAAGTTTATAGCTTGAAAGAAGATGAAGTTTATAATGCTCATAAAATCCCTGAACATCTACGAGATCATGCATTATTTGTTGCGTATGCACCTTTTGATAAGCCAACTATTGCTTTAGCTATTGTCCTGGAAAATGGTGGTGGTGGTAGTTCAAATGGTGGGGCAGTGGCACGAAAAATATTAGATTATTACCTTTTAGGGAATGATTCAACAGAATTGCAAGAACCATCACCAAATACAGGACATGAAGATTGATAATGAATAATATTAAAAAATCATTTTGGCAAAAAATACACATAGATCCGCTTTTTTTCCTATTTGTGGCCTTGTTACTTGGTTATAGTCTTTATATTTTGTGGAGTGCGAGTGGGCAAGATATTGATATGATGCAGCGGCGAGTAGGCCAAATTTTTTTAGGCTTGTTTGTGATGATTATTCTTGCACAGCTTTCCCCTAGAACTTATGAAAAATTAGCACCTTATTTATATATTATTTGTATAGTTGTTTTATTGTTAGTAGATATTTTTGGGTATACTAGTAAAGGTGCGCAACGATGGTTAGATTTGGGCATATTACGTTTTCAGCCTTCTGAAATCGCAAAAATTGCCGTGCCGTTAATGGTGGCTAAATTTATTAATAGAGAAGGTTGCCCACCACCGTTAAAAACTACTTTACAAACCTTAGCTATTATTGGGGTACCAACTTTACTGGTAGCAATGCAACCAGATTTAGGTACCGCAATATTAATTGTAATGTCAGGTATTTTTATTATCTTTTTAGCTGGTATCCATTGGCGATTTATTATTATTGCAATAATTTTAATTGCGGCATTTTTACCCATTATGTGGTTCTTTTTAATGCATGATTATCAGCGGGAAAGAGTTTTAACCTTATTTAATCCTGAACGTGATCCTTTAGGTACCGGTTATCATATAATTCAATCAAAAACAGCCATTGGTTCTGGTGGTTTATGGGGTAAAGGTTGGCTTGAAGGCACTCAATCGCAATTAGAATTTTTACCTGAGCGACATACTGATTTTATATTTTCAGTAATTGCCGAAGAGTTTGGTTTTATTGGTTCAATTATTTTATTGGTTCTCTTTTTATGCTTAATTGCTCGAGGGCTAATTATTGCGTCCCAAGCACAAACCACATTTGGAAGAATATTGGTCGGTGGGCTTATTTTAGTATTCTTTGTTTATGTGTTTATTAATATTGGTATGGTTAGTGGAATATTACCGGTAGTTGGTGTACCATTACCGCTAATTAGCTATGGTGGCTCATCTTTAGTGGTTTTAATGGCAGGTTTTGGCATTATGATGTCTATCCACACACATCGATATATGTTATCTAAAAATATTTAACGGAATTTTTATAAATGAAAAAGAAATTGAAATTATCTTTGGCTATATTAGCATTTGCAATTTGTTCTTCTGCATCAGCTGAAATAACTTTCCCTATTCCAGCTATTCCACAACTAGATGCTGAATCTTACATCTTAATCGATGCCAAATCTGGTGAAATTTTAGCGCAATACAACGCTGAACAGCAACGTGATCCAGCTAGCTTAACTAAAATGATGACCAGTTATGTAGTTGGTCAAGCACTACAATCAGGCCGTATTAAAAATGAAGATATGGTGGTAGTCAGTAAAGATGCATGGGCTACAGGTAATCCAATTTTGAAAGGATCTTCATTGATGTTTTTAGAAGTGGGTAAAACAGTGTCAGTTGCTGATCTTAATAAAGGAATTATTATTCAATCAGGTAACGACGCCTGTATTGCTATGGCAGAGCATGTGGCTGGTAGCCAAGGTGCTTTTGTTAATTTAATGAATGATTACGCTACGAAAATTGGTTTACAGCATACTCATTTTGAAACAGTACATGGATTAGATGCTCCGGGGCAATATACCACAGCTAAAGATATGGCTTTTTTAGGGCAAGCTCTAATTCGTGATTTACCAACAGAATATGCAATTTATAAAGAAAAAGAGTTTACTTATACACTATCTAAACCACAGTTAAACCGTAATGGTTTACTTTGGGATACTACTTTAAATGTTGATGGCATTAAGACTGGTCATACTAGTGCTGCTGGTTACAATTTAGTAGCTTCTGCAGTTGATGGTAACACGCGTTTAATTTCAGCGGTACTTGGTGGACGAACCTTTAAAGGGCGTGAAGAAGAGAGTAAAAAACTGTTAGTTTGGGGCTTCCGCTTTTTTGAAACAGCTAACCCTATTAAAGCTGGTGCACCTATAGTCACAGAATCAGTTTGGTATGGCGATGAAAATAAAATTCCACTAGGCTCTATTAATGGTGCTTATGTAACTGTACCAAAAGATCGCTCTGCTGATGTACAAGTACAATATATTGTCGATGATTATATTTATGCACCAATCACCAAAGGTACTACGGTTGGTAAAATGCAATTTTTATTAGATGGTAAAGTGATTAATGAACAACCATTAGTTGCCCTACAAAGCGTTGAAGAAACAGGGTTTTTTGGTAGTATTTGGGATTGGATAAGTTTACAATTCCATAAATTGTTTAATTAATTATAAGTATCTATATTCTTAAACGATAGCCTTAAACTACAGTCCCAATGGTTTTTAATGGACTGTAGTTTTTAATTTTTTATATAGGGTAAAAATAATTTGTAAAGATGTTTCAGGAGTGCTATATGTTTTAATATAAATAATTATTTATTCCTCTCTTAATCATCACCTATTGCCATTTCATTAATTAAATTTAATTTTGTAGAAATCTAAAATAATACCTGCCTAAATAAAGCTAGTAATCTCGTATAAAATATGGTATAAAACGCGCGCTACTTTTCAATATTTTTTCAATAGCTGAAGTAGTATAAAATTTTTTATTAAATAACGTTATAACACACACATATCATTACTCTTTTCCGGGGTGCCTTATGTTAAATGCAATAAGGTCGGTTAAAGCGGATATGTGGAGGCATAACCCCAACGTCAAAATGAGGAAATCATGACTACAGTATCTATGCGCGATATGCTGCAAGCTGGTGTACACTTCGGGCACCAAACTCGTTATTGGAACCCAAAAATGAAACCATTTATTTTTGGTGCACGTAATAAAGTTCATATTATTAATCTTGAAAAAACAGTTCCAATGTTCAACGATGCGTTAGCAGAATTAAATAAAATTGCTGCTCGTAAAGGCAAAATTTTATTTGTTGGTACTAAACGTGCCGCTAGCGAAGCAATTAAACAAGCAGCAGAAAGCTGTGGACAATATTACGTTAATCACCGTTGGTTAGGTGGTATGTTGACTAACTGGAAAACAGTGCGTCAATCAATCAAACGTTTAAAAGATTTAGAAACACAAGCTAGTGATGGTACATTTGATAAATTAACCAAGAAAGAAGCATTAATGCGTTCTCGTGAAATGGTTAAATTAGAAAATAGCTTGGGTGGAATTAAAAATATGGGTGGCTTACCCGATGTGATATTTGTTATTGGTGCAGATCATGAAAATATTGCTATCAAAGAAGCTAACAATTTAGGTATTCCAGTCATTGCTGTTGTTGATACAAATTCAGATCCAGATGGTATTGATTACATCGTACCGGGTAATGATGATGCAATTCGTGCAATTCAGTTATATGTGAATGCTGTTGCTGATGCAGTTCGTTCAGGTCGTGAACAAAACCAATCTCCTGTTTCTGAAGCAAGCTTTGTTGAAGAAGCTCCAGCAGCTGAGTAATAACTCAAATATTTTCAGGGTCGATGCCAAGTAATTTAAGTCGACCCATTCTTATGAAAATCATCACAATGGTTAAATAGAGGATTAAAAAATGGCTGAAGTTACCGCTTCTATGGTAAAAGAACTGCGCGAAAGAACTGGCGCAGGTATGATGGAATGTAAAAAAGCATTAGTTGAAGCAAATGGTGATATCGATCTGGCTATCGACAATATGCGTAAATCTGGTCAAGCAAAAGCAGCTAAAAAAGCAGGCCGTGTTGCTGCTGAAGGTGTAATTATTTCTAAAATTTCTGCGGATAAAAAGTTTGGTGTGATTTTAGAAATTAACTGCGAAACAGACTTTGTTGCGAAAGATGCTGGTTTCTTAGAATTTAGTGAAAAAGTTGCTGATACAGTTTTAAAAGATCGCATTAAAGATCTTGCAACTTTACAAGCAAAATTTGAAGAAGAACGTACCGCTTTAGTCGCTAAAATTGGCGAAAATATTAGTATTCGTCGTGTTGCTGAAATCGCTGGTGATGTAGTTGGTCTTTACCAACATGGCGCACGTATTGGTGTATTAGTTGCAGCAAATAGTGGCTGTGACGATGAATTAGTTAAGCATATTGCAATGCATATTGCTGCAAGCAAGCCAGAATATGTTAACCCAAGTGATGTGCCTGCGGATGTGGTTGAACATGAACGTAAAATCCAAATTGATATTGCAATGCAATCAGGTAAACCACGTGAAATCGCCGAAAAAATGGTTGAAGGTCGCATGCGTAAATTCACTGGTGAAGTTTCATTAACAGGTCAACCATTCGTTATGGATCCAAGCAAAACTGTTGGTGATTTATTAACTGAGAAAAAAGCGACTGTTGCTACATTTATCCGCTTCGAAGTGGGTGAAGGTATTGAAAAAGTTGAAGTTGATTTTGCTGCTGAAGTTGCAGCGATGTCGAAACAATCTTAATTGTTTTACAAAAACCGCCGTTAAGGCGGTTTTGTTTATCTACAAAATATTTTAAAATTACTGATAGCTAGTTAGCCTGGCATTTTGGTAATTAAATAATGAAATAGTGAGACTTCTTATGGTAACCCCTTTCTATAAACGTATTCTTCTTAAACTCAGTGGTGAAGCACTGCAAGGCGCCGAAGGTTTTGGTATTGATGCAACTATTCTTGATAGAATGGCTCAAGAAATTAAAGAATTGATCGATATGAAAGTTGAAGTTGCAGTTGTTATTGGGGGTGGTAATCTATTTCGTGGTGCAGGTCTTGCTAAAGCAGGAATGAACCGAGTAGTTGGTGACCATATGGGAATGCTAGCAACAGTTATGAATGGCTTGGCTATGCGTGATGCTTTACATCGTATTGAAGTTAATGCTCGTTTAATGTCGGCTATCCCATTAAATGGCGTATGTGATGATTATCGTTGGACAGAGGCAATTAGCTTGCTTCGTCATGGTAAAGTGGTTATCCTTTCTGCAGGCACAGGAAATCCTTTTTTCACTACTGATTCAGCTGCTTGTTTACGTGGTATTGAAATTGAAGCTGATGTGGTTTTAAAAGCAACCAAAGTAGATGGCGTTTACTCAGCTGATCCTGTTAAAGATCCAAATGCAACACTGTATAAAACACTAAATTATGAAAAAGTGTTAGATGATGAATTAAAAGTAATGGACTTAGCCGCATTTACCTTAGCTCGCGACCACAATTTACCGATTTGTGTATTTAATATGAATAAACCTGGTGCATTACGGCGTGTTATTTTAGGCGAGCCAGAAGGGACATTAATTAATAATCAGGCAACAGTAAGCTGTTAGTCTTCTTTATTTTAAATAAGGTTTTTTTATTATGTTAAATGAGATTCAAAAAGAAGCGCAACAGCGCATGGAAAAAAGTATCGACGCGTTTCAAACTCATATTTCTAAAGTTAGAACAGGTCGTGCTTCACCTAGTTTATTAGATGGTATTATGGTTGAATACTATGGTAGTCCAACACCACTTCGCCAATTGGCCAATGTAGTTGCTGAAGACGCCAGAACGTTAGCTATTACCGTTTTTGATAAGTCACTTACCCCTGTTATTGAAAAAGCAATTTTAACGTCTGATTTAGGACTAAACCCAGCCTCAGCAGGTACAGTAATTCGTGTGCCGTTACCGCCATTAACCGAAGAACGTCGCCGTGATTTGACTAAAATTGTTCGCAATGAAGCAGAGCAAGGGCGAGTGTCAATTCGTAATATCCGTCGTGATGCTAATGATCAAATTAAAGCATTATTAAAAGATAAAGAAATTTCTGAAGATGATGAACGTAAATCACAAGATTTGATTCAAAAAGCAACAGATGCAGCCATTAAAAAACTTGACGCCGTTCTAGCTGATAAAGAAAAAGAATTAATGGAATTTTAACTTCATATCAATTGTAATACCCAGTTATATTAACTGGGTATTTATTTAGTTATCAACACCTGTAGTAACAGAGAAATTTCTTGTTTCTCCACTCTTAAGCATAATCAAAGTACCTTTATTTTTAGCTGCTAAAAATCCTTCAGGCCGGCATGTTGCTGGTAATATAAAAGCTGCAACCTTTTGATCTTTATTATTTAATATCCAACGGGTACCATGACTAAATTGATCTGTTGAAAAACGAGTTACAAAACGTTTTCCTTTAGGAAGTATCATATAAAATTCAGCAAAATTAGTATATTGCGATAAATTATCTACTAAAAATACTATCTCAGGATCATAATAGTGAGGTTCATTAAGGATGGTCAAATTTGTTAATTTCTTTGTGTAATCTAACCATTGTTGTGTTGGGTGCACATGAGAAGGGATTGTTTTTCTGAGTATAAAAGCATTATCTGGTATGTTTTGTTCAAGAACAGCATTGTTAACGTAAGCATAATTTAAATGACACATATATTGTAGCGGCATTTCAAATCCGCTTAAATTCGTTACTTGCATTTTTATATCAAAAATAGCACTATCAGCAGTTAATGTTACTGAAGGTTTGGCAATATAGTGTGCGCCAAAACCTTTTATATATTCAAATTCCCCACAAATAGATAAACAATTATTTTGTACCTCAATCCAAGCCTTGCTTAATTTCGCACAAGCCATTTCGCCATGCATAATATGATCATCGTCAGACGATGGACAACCATTACAAAGTAACC
Source organism: Gilliamella sp. wkB112 (assembly GCF_001690685.1). Lineage (GTDB taxonomy): Bacteria > Pseudomonadota > Gammaproteobacteria > Enterobacterales > Orbaceae > Gilliamella > Gilliamella apicola_J. The sequence continues at coordinate 30,959 of NZ_LZGL01000003.1, forward strand.
CTGAATGAAATGCAAAACAACCATATGTGTCAGTAATATCAGTACCATATTGAGGTTGATTAAACATATTATCCATTTTTAATGATAAGCCATCAAATTGTGCATCCCATATCATTTGTCCATAGTATGGTAGTACAGTAATGAAACCACGACTATTTTTAATTGTTAGAGCTTCAATTCCTGAATTAAAACGTGATGATGTGATAGTAAAGTATTCATTGGAATAAAGTTCTAAAGGTACTTTTTGAAATTGTTCAGGAATCAATAAAATATTGGTAATCATAATTTTCTCCTATTAATTTATAATTGAGATTTTTCTTGTTTCAATTCAGTCCAAAAATAAATACCAACATAAATAAAACAGACTAGTGGAACAATAAAAGCAAATTGCATTGATCCTATTTGATCAGAAACAAGTCCTTGGATTGCGGGCATAATGGCACCTCCAATAATTGACATTACAATAATTGCTCCAGCAGTTTCAGTATATTTACTATCTACAACTTCTAAAGTTTTTGCATAAATGGTTGCCCAACACGGACCAAACAATACACTAACAAAAACAGCTGCATATACAGCAGAAAAGTTTGGTATTAAAACTACATAAGCTAATGTAATACTTCCTACTATAGAGTAAACAATAAGTACTTTAGTTGGATTGAAGCGTGTCATTAAAAAATTAGCAATAAATTTACCAATAAAGAAACATACAAAACTAAAAATCATAAAATTAGAGGCATATCGTTCGTTGATGTCTCCAAGATTTAAAGCTAACCTAATGGTAAATGACCAGACAGTGACTTGCATACCTACATACATGAATTGCGCTATAATACCTTTTTTGAATCTATGGTTTGAAATCAAATATTTTAATGTGCTAGTTAAAGATTGCGATGTTGAATTATTTTTATCTTGTGATCTACATGATGGATACTGGGTTATTAAAAATAATAAAAGAACAATAATAAGTACCATAATAAGGTATTTATAAGGTTGAAGAGTATACTCAAGCATAGATAAACGAAATTCATGTATTTGTTCTAGACTCATATTAGACATTTGAAGTTCAAGACTTTCTCCTTCTTGGAAAACAAGGTATTTCCCTAATACAATTCCTAGTAGTGCACCAATAGGATAAAAAGTTTGACTTATGTTTAAACGTAATGTAGCAAAATTTTTATTTCCTATCATAGAGCTATAAGTATTTGCAGATGTTTCAAGGAAACTTAAACCAATAGCAATTGAAAAAATAGCAGCTAAAAACATTGTATAAGTTGCCATATGAGATGCAGGATAAAACATTAAGCAACCAATAATATAAAGGGTTAGTCCGATTAAAATAGCAGCTTTATAGCTTGTTTTTTTTATAATAAGTGACGAAGGTATTGCAATGATAAAATAACCACCATAAAATGCACTTTGGACTAATGCACTAGCAAAATCACTTAGTGTAAATACACTTTTGAATTGAGTAATTAAAATATCATTTAAACTTGCAGCACATCCCCATAATGGAAATAAACAAGAAAGTAATATAAATTGAAATAAAGGTGTTTTATCTAAAAAGCCATCTGACATCTGAGAAATTTGTTTTAATTTTATTATGCTAAATTTCATAATTAATCTCCTTTGGTTAGAGAAGATAAAAATTCGTTAAATTGTTTATTATCAGGATAAGAGCGTTGAGTACCTTTTTGAGTTACACTCGCAGCAGAATAAGCTGATGCTTTATTTAAAGCTTTGATGATGTTGCGATTCTTAATATATTCACTAGCAAAACAGCCAATAAATGCATCCCCTGCACCACTTGTATCTATAGCATTTACTTTTATAGGATCTATTTGATGGATTTCATTTTTTGTCATCCATATAGAACCTTGACTGCCTAAGGTGATGATCAAATTTTTTAATCCTTTATCCAAAAGTACTTTTCCTGCTTTATAGATAGCATCTTTACTGTTGACAGGCATATTTGTAAGTATTTCTAATTCTGTTTCGTTTGGAATAAAAAAATCACATTTACAAGCATATGAAATGTCTAAGTTTTTAATAGCTGGTGCAGGATTTAAAATTATTTCAATTTTATGTTGAACTGCAAAATCTATGGCGGCGTATACTGTTTGAATGGGGACTTCTAATTGTAATATTATTAAATTACATTGTGTTAAAGAATCTTTAGCATCAACAATATCTTGTGGAAGTAAGTAGTTATTTGCACCTTTAATTATTAAAATTCGATTTTGTGAATTTTTATCAACGAAGATTGGAGCAACACCACTGGACATATTTTTTATAATTTTAACATATTGAGTGTCAATTCCCATTTTATTAAAATTATTAATTGTATTTTGACCAAATAAATCATCGCCAACTTTAGTTAACATCATAACCTCAGAACCTAATTTTGCTGCAGCTACGGCTTGATTGGCGCCTTTACCGCCGCAACCTATTTCAAATTCTGGTGCTTCTAGCGTCTCTCCTTGTTTGGGCATTTGATCAATATAAGTTATTAAATCGACCATGTTTGAACCAATAACAGCTATTTTCATATTTATTTTCCTCCTATATTTTTTATTATTTTATGTTAAGATTTTAACAAAATTAACTATAATTTGTTATTATTGTGACGTATGTCGCGTTTATAAATTTTATCTTTTACTTTCATTAGGTTTTAACTATAATAATTTTAATTAATTATGTTTATAATTTGATGTTATATAAATAACATTTGGTACTGATAAAATAATTTGAGGAAAATGATTATGAATTATGCGAAATATATTGATCATACTTTGCTTGTTATGAATGCAACAAAAGAACAAATTCATAAATTGTGTGATGAAGCAAGAGAATATAATTTTTATTCAGTTTGTGTTAATTCCGGTTATGTTCCATTAGCAGCTGATTTATTAAAAGGTAGTAATGTAAAGGTTTGTTCAGTTGTTGGTTTTCCTTTAGGGGCAATGCTAACCTCGGTTAAAGTTTTTGAAACTGAAATGGCGATAAAATCCGGCGCACAAGAGATTGATATGGTAATTAACGTTGGCTGGTTAAAAAGTAATGCTTGGAAAGAAGTAAAAGAAGATATTGATGCGGTATTTAAAGCTTGCGGAAATGTGCCATTAAAAGTTATTTTAGAAACATGTTTATTATCTAAAGAAGAAATTGTAAAAATTTGTTTGATTTGTAAAGAAATAGGTGTAGCCTTTGTTAAAACTTCAACAGGTTTTAGTGTTTCAGGGGCAACGATTGAAGATGTTAAATTGATGCGTGAAACAGTAGGTGATAAAATTGGAGTAAAAGCATCTGGTGGTATTAGGGATCGTAGCACGGCTGAAAAGATGATACAAGCAGGAGCAACTCGATTAGGGGCAAGTGCTGGTATTGCTATAGTTTCTGGTAATTCAATATCATCAAGTAATTATTAATTTGTTCATAAACTGCTATAAATAGTTTATTGATGTTGATGGATAATATATGGTAACGCAACCACAAAAAAGAGTTGATGAGCTTACTAAAATTTTAAAAACTACGGATAAAATTCATTTAAAAGAGGCTGCAGAAATATTAGCAGTATCTGAAATGACTATTCGCAGAGATATTAACAGTCAACCAACATCATTAACTGTTTTAGGTGGTTATGTTGTCAGTGAAGTTCGCCATAATTTAACACAATATTTTGTTTCGGATCAGCAAGATAAGCAAGTTAAAGAAAAAAGTTATATAGCTAAACTTGCTGGTCAATTAGTTTGTGAAAATGATACTATTTTTTTTGATTGTGGTACTACAATGTCGTTCATTATCGATGCTATTGATAATGAAGTTACTTTTACCGCAATTTGTTATTCATTAAATGCATTTTTAGCATTACAAAATAAACCCAATTGTAAGATAATTTTATGTGGTGGACATTATCAACAAAATAATGCAATTTTCACAAATATTATTCAGCCTAATCAATTGGATTATATTTGTCCAAATAAAGCTTTTATTTCAGCTGCAGGTATTGATCTGACCCGAGGGGTCACTTGTTATCATTTTGAAGAACTGGCTATGAAATTACTAGCTATAAAAAAATCAAGCCATAATATTTTAATTGCAGATCATACTAAATTCAATCAAGTTAAACCTGCTTTCATTAATGATTTAGTATCTTTTAGTCAAATCATTACTGATAAAGAACCACCAAAAGATTTTATTAAATTTTTTGATAAAAATAATATAAGTTTATTATATTAATATGAAAAATATCACAATTTTAGGATCAACTGGGTCAATTGGTTGTAGTACATTAGCGGTTATTCGCCAAAATCCCAATTTGTTTAAAGTTATTGCCTTAGTGGGCGGCAACAATGTTACCAAAATGATGGCGCAATGCCTTGAGTTTGAACCTAAATATGTAGCTATGGCTAATAAACATGCCGCTATGCAACTTAAACATCAATTGGTTGATCTAAAATTGGATATTGAGGTTTTGGCTGGTGAGCAGGCTATTTGTGATTTAGCGCAGCTTGCTGAAGTCGATTATGTAATGGCGGCAATTGTTGGGGCTGCTGGTTTAAAACCTACACTGGCAGCAATTCATAAAGGTAAGCGTATTTTATTAGCAAATAAAGAATCACTAGTAACTTGTGGTCATTTATTTATGCAAGCGGTTAAACAGTATGGTGCGCAGTTGTTACCCGTTGATAGCGAACATAATGCTATTTTTCAAAGTTTGCCTTTTGCTGTGCAGCAAGATTTAGGTTTTGCTAACTTGGTTGATTATGGAATCTCTAAAATTGTTTTAACTGGATCTGGTGGACCATTTCGAGATGTGGATGTAAATAAGCTGACTTCTGTTACCCCGGAACAAGCTATCGCTCATCCTAATTGGTCAATGGGTAAAAAGATTTCGGTCGATTCCGCAACGATGATGAATAAAGGCCTTGAATATATAGAAGCGCGTTGGTTATTTAATGCCCGTCCTCAGGAAATGGAAATTATTATTCATCCACAGTCTATTATTCATTCCATGGTCCGTTACTTAGATGGTAGTGTGGTGGCGGAGCTTGGCGTTCCAGATATGTGTACGCCGATCGCTTATGCTATGTCTTATCCTGATCGCGTGCCATCAACGGTGCCACCATTAGATTTTAGCCAGATTTCAGCGTTAACCTTTAATGAGCCTGATTTTAATCGCTACCCATGCTTGAAATTAGCCATTGATGCCTCTAATCAAGGCCAAGCGGCGACTACTGTGCTCAATGCCGCTAATGAAGTTGCGGTTGAGGCATTTTTGCAAAATAAAATTGGTTTTATGGACATTGCTAAAAATGTAGCAACGGTTTTAAATAAACTTAACTTACCCGAACCATCAACTATTGATGATGTATTAGCTATTGATGAATGGGCAAGATCACAGAGCAGTGTTTTGTAATAATAATGTAATTTTATTAGTTAGGTAGTTGTTTATAAACGCGACAAGGACTTCCCAATGCTACAACATTATTAGGAATATCACGATCAACAATACTACCAGCCGCAATCACCGAATTATCACCAATTGTTACTCCTGGAAGTACTATCACATTGCCCCCAATCCAAACACTATTACCGATGGTAATTGGTTTTGCAAACTCAAGGCCGCTATTACGAATCCCGCTCTCAAGAGGATGCCCTGAGGTATAAAAACCACAATTGGGTGCAACAAGCACATTATCACCAAATGAAATTCGAGCTGCATCTAACATGATGCAGTTAAAGTTAGCAAAAAAATTCTCACCAATTTCAATGTTATAGCCATAATCGCATTGAAAGCCAGACATAATGGTAAATTGCTGTGCTGTTTTACCCAATAAGGTCTCAAACAATTGCTTACGTTTATCAACCTCTAATGGTGATAGTTGATTTAGTTGAAAACAAAGGTCTTGAGCATAAAGACGTTCATTGGCTAGTGAAATATCTGCACAAGGATCATAAAGAAGACCCGCTAACATTTTCTCTTTTTCTATCATAATATTAACTTACCTGCTTAGCTGATAAAGTTGGATTATCACTAATAAAAGATTGTAAAAAAGCACTATCAGGTAACGCGGTTAATGCCCCTTTTTTAGTTGTGGCTAAAGCTCCACATGCACTAGCAATGGTCATCATACTTTCTAACATTAGCTTATCCTCAGGCATGCCTGAGGAAGCAATACTACTTAATAAACCAGCAACAAATGCATCGCCAGCACCAGTGGTATCAACGCTATTTACGTGATAAGCGTCAAAAGAGAAAAATTTATCCTGCCATAATACTATACTGCCTTCACTACCTTTGGTTACTAGTTTTAATGGTGCTTGATAATGTTGTTGTAGTTTTTGTAATGCTTTATCCCAATCATTACATTCGGTTAACCAAAAAAGCTCATCGTCCGAAAGTTTCAATATGTCGGCATCATGGCAAAATTGATTAATTATAATGCGCATTTCATTTTTATCGGCCCACATCTGTTCACGCAAATTGACATCAAAACTAATTAATCCATTTTTTGCGGTAAGCTTTTCTATTGCTGCCTTTAATGTTTGCCTACATGTTTTACCAACTAAGGCTAAAGAACAAAAATGTATAATATCTTGGTTAAAATTGGGAATGGCTTGTTCTGATAAAAATTGATCAGCTGATGGAGAAACCAGAAAGGTAAAACTACGTTCACCATTATCACCTAAATCAACTACTACAGTGCTGGTTCTGTGGTTATCATCTTTTTCAAGACTTTGGCAATCAACATGGTATTCGTTAAAAGTTGTTTCCATAAAATGGCCAAAAGGATCATTACCAACTCGACCAATAAAAGCTGAAGGTAGCCCTAATTTTGCTACTCCAATAGCAACATTAGCTGGTGCACCGCCCGCACAAGCCTGATAATTCATATTACCAAAAGGTAATAAATCAATAACTGCATCTCCAAGAGACCAAACTTTAGTATTATTCATTTTGTTACTCTTTTTTTATTAATGATAGTTATACATGGTTTAACGCAAATAACTGTATAAATTTGAATTGTAAAAAAATATATTATTAGTTTATTGCTAACAATTAATAAACAATAGTTACATTTTATTATCTATAGACTAATTTAATTCTAAAAAAAATCATTGTTAACGTTAAAAATGTGTGACAGTCATCACATATTTTACCTTTTATTTCACTTAAAGTTAACGTTAACAAATTTATTTAAGGTAGTATATGATTTATTAATTTGATAAGGAATAAAAAAAGGGGTTTTTATGTCTACTGCTATTAATAAAGCTAATCAAGCTGTTAAAAATTTAGAAAAACAAATGAACAAACAATATTATCCTCATTTTCATATATCACCCCTTGCGGGTTGGATGAATGATCCTAATGGATTGATCTATTTTAAAGGTCAATATCATGCTTTTTTCCAACATCATCCTTATGATGAAAATTGGGGACCAATGCACTGGGGGCATGTCGTTAGTGATGATTTAGTGACATGGCGAAGGTTACCTATTGCTATTGCACCAGGTGATGAGTTTGATAAGAGTGGTTGTTTTTCTGGTTCTGCAGTAGATAATAATGGTGAATTATGTTTAATTTATACTGGCCATATTTGGTTATCTGGTAGCGGTAATGAAGAAAAAATTCGTCAAACTCAATGTCTGGCAACCAGTAAAGATGGTATTCATTTTGAAAAACACGGTACTATCGTTGCGCCAAAAGAAGGTATTATGCATTTTCGTGATCCTAAAGTATGGCAACAAGATGGTAAATGGTGGATGGTAGTTGGACAACGTGATTTACAAGATGTTGGTCAAATTTTACTTTATTATTCAAACGATCTTAAAAGCTGGACATTGGATCAGGTATTGGTTAGTGATATCGATCCAAATGTGTATATGCTTGAATGTCCGGATTTTTTCCCTCTTGGTGATAAATGGATCTTGATGTTTTCCCCGCAAGGTATGCAAGCCAAAGGTTATAAATACCGAAATCGTTTTCAATCTGGTTATATTGTTGGTAATTGGCAACCAGGACAACAATTTTCAATTATTAAACCTTTCCAAGAAATGGATTTTGGTCATGATTTTTATGCACCACAATCATTTCTTGCTGCAGATGGTCGCCGTATTATTTTTGCTTGGATGGATATATGGGAATCAATCATGCCAAGTAAGCTAGATAAATGGATGGGAGCTTTTACGTTGCCGCGAGAATTGATTTTGGATAGTAATAATAACGTTCGTAATCGTCCAGTGAAAGAACTTGAAGCATTGCGTGAAAAACCAAAATCATTAAGTGATATAAAACTTAATAATGAACTATTAAATACTGATATTGAATCTATTAGTTGTGAACTTAACGCTGAGTTTGATTTGAAGCAAAGCACTGCTGAGCGTTTTGGTTTACAGTTAGCTGCGACTAAAGATGGTAAACAAGCGACGTTCCTTTATGTAGATTTACAGTCAAAACGTATTGTACTTGACCGTAGTCTTTCTGGCATTTCATTAAAAGGCTATCGCAGCGTTCCATTGCCAAAAACTAAAAAATTATCATTACATGTTTATGTTGATGCTTCCTCGGTTGAAGTGTTTGTTAATGGTGATTTGTATAGTTTTTCAAGTCGTATTTATCCAAAATTGCCAGCAAAACGTATGGTTAATCTATTTGCGGAAAATGGTACCGCTAAAATTACCAAATTAGAAAGTTGGCAATTAAAATCAATCTATGAATAGTTTGACATTTTACCTCATCATCTTGTGGTGGTGAGGTTATTACAATACAGTTTATAATGATTTTCTTGGTAAATAAGGTGATGCTACATAGTTGATTTCTTTTTTATTTTTGCTATTGATAATATGTAACGCTGCTTGTTCACCTATTTCATAATGTGGTAATTGTACTGTAGTAAGAGGGGGATAAAAGAGTTCACCAGTCCCGACCATGTTATCATAACCTAAAACAGCTACATCATTTGGAATATGATATCCTTTTCCAAGTAAAAATTGATAGGCGACAAAAGCTATACGATCGTTACCACAAATTAACACATCAAAATCTAGTTTTTTAGCACAATGTTGCTTTAATATTTGGGTTGTCATCATATATTCCTGTGCCAGATTATCCGGTGAAGAAGATGTGTGATAACTAATTAGCTCGTTAACCTTTCTTCCGGCATCTATCCATGCTTGTTCGGCAGCTTTGCGACGCGTTTTACCAGCTAATGTTTTTTCTGATAAAAATATGCATAATGGTTTTTTATAGCCTTTATTTATCACTTGTTGCATGGCTTGATATTGCCCTAAATAATCATCGGGTATATAGCATGCAAGTTGTTCTGAATCACTAATACAATTAGCTAAAACCAGATTTTTGCCAAGTAATTTTTCTGGAAGTTCAACTTTACGAAGTCCCATCGTGGTATAGATAATGCCATCTGGCCGATAAGATAGTAATGTATTAATTGCGTGATCAGGTTGTTTATCATCAAATAAATTCACTATAAATGTGTTCCAACCATATTTTTGCGCTGTTTTTTCGATAGCTTGTAGCAATTCAACAGAAAATGGTGTCATAGCCGTTTCTAATGCCAGAACACCAATTGCACGAGGTCCGGAACTGTCTCCTCGTATTTTCCGGGCAGACAAGTCTGGCACGTAATTGAGTTGTTCAATAGCTTGTTTTACGCGCGTAAAAGTTTCTTTATTTAATTTTTCAGGATTATTGATAGCACGAGAAACTGTCATCAAAGAAACTGATGCTAGCTTCGCGACATCCTTTAATGAAGCCATAAATTAAGTCCTTTTTTATCAGCATTAGTAAAAAAATCAATCGGTGCATATTAACCTTATGTAATAATACTACAATTATAAATGATAAAAAGTGTGATGAAAGTAACATTTATGAAATTTGTTTGTATCTATTTCATATCAAATATGCCAATAATGTTAACATTAACATGTTAACGTTAAACTTAACTAATATAAGAGTGATAAATATGAATATGATACAAAATAGAAATTATTGGTTCTCATCAGGTTATCTTATTACCTTTTATGCATCTTGGTCTCTTTGGTGGTCTTTTTATGCTATTTGGTTAAAAAGTAAAATTGGTTTATCGGGTGAAGACCTTGCAATTGTTTATTCAGCCAATTCTGCAGCGGCGATGTTCTTTATGATCTTTTATGGTGTCATTCAAGATAAATTGCAAATAGGTAAAGCGGTGGTTACTTTTCAAAGTGTTATTATGATAATGATTGGTCCGTTTTTAATCTATGTGTATGAACCGTTATTGAGAAATAATTTTATTGTAGGTGTGTGTATCGGTGCACCAGTTTTAAGTGCTGGTTTTATCTCTGGATGTGCATTGGTTGACTCTTTCATTGAACGAATTAGTCGATTGTTTGGCTTTGAATTTGGTCCAGCTCGATTTTGGGGATCATTTGGTTATGCCGCGGCAACTTTTGTTGCGGGTATCTTATTTGGTATTGATCCTCATATTAACTTTTGGATGGCATCGGCTGTTGCTGCAATCTTTTTTGCTATTAATATTTTATTTAAGCCAAAACATTACTCAGCATCATCAACCGAAAATACCAGTGAAGTAGTTGTTGAGAAAATCACTACAATTCCAACTATGAATGAAATCTTTTCTTTATTTAGCATGAAAAAGTTTTGGTTATTTGTCTTTTTTATAATCGGCACTAACAGTTTTTATACTATTTATGATCAGCAACTATTTCCAAATTTTTATACTAGCTTTTTTATAACACCTGAAGATGGCTACAGAATATATGGTTATTTGAATTCGTTCCAAGTCTTTTTAGAAGCGACTTGTATGATTTTGGCGCCTTTCTTTATTAATAAAGTTGGTGCTAAAAAATCATTATTAGTTGCCGCATTAGTAATGATTTGTCGGATCTCGTTATCAGCAACATTGGATAATGTTTATTTGATTTCGGTTGTTAAGCTTTTCCATGCCATTGAAACACCATTATTCATTTTGGCTGTATTTAAATATGCTGTAAGCAATTTTGATGAAAGGTTATCTTCTACATTATATTTAGTCGGATTTAATATTTCGTCAAATGTGGGTGTTATTGTGTTGTCATGGTTGGTGGGTAAATTATTTGATAATACAGGCTATTCAACAACATTTTATGTATTGGCAAGTATTGTGCTATTTATTTTGGTGGTTGCTATATTTACTTTAAGTGATGATAAAAAAGCTAAGTAGCAATAATTTTAAACAGTGTGATATTGAATAAAAATGGAAACAAAATGTTTCCATTTTGCTTTTTAATCCATAATAAATTAATACAAAACTTGCTTCCTGAATAAGTTTGCGAAACAATATTAACAATATTGGTTAATATTTATAGGAACTTGTTGTGAATGTAATAAAAACGGTTGTTAAATCAGAAATGTTATGGCAAACGATTCGACAAGAAGCGACTGAACTTGTTGAAAGTGAACCTATGTTAGCAAGTTATTTTCATGCAACATTATTAAATCATGATAATTTAGATAGTGCTTTAAGTTATATTTTAGCTAATAAACTTGCTACACAAGTTATGCCGGCAATTGAGATTCGTGAAATTGCATGGCAAGCTTACCAAGCAGATCAAAGTATTATTCAATCAGCTATTACTGATATTATTGCGGTTTATGTTCGTGATCCTGCGACTAATTATTATTCGACGCCGTTGCTTTATTATAAAGGTTATTTATCGTTGCAAGCTTATCGTATTGCGCATTGGCTTTGGAAGCAGAATCGTAAATCGTTAGCTATATTTTTACAAAGTCAAATTGCAATTGTATTTGGAGTTGATATTCACCCGGCAGCTCAAATTGGATCTGGAGTTATGTTTGATCATGCTACTGGTATTGTAATTGGGGAAACTACAGTGGTTGAAAATGATGTTTCTATCTTGCAATCAGTCACTTTAGGTGGAACAGGTAAAGAAAATGGTGATCGCCATCCTAAAATACGTGAAGGCGTTATGATTGGTGCTCATTCTACTATTTTAGGCAATATTGAAATTGGTAGAGGTGCTAAAATTGGTGCCGGTTCAGTAGTATTAGAATCTGTTCCAAAACATACTACAGTTGCCGGGGTACCAGCTAAAATAGTTGGTAATCCAAATTGTGAAAAACCTGCTTTAAATATGGATCAAGATATTTAACAAAAATCTTTCTTGAAAAAATGACCGTCGAAATTATCGACGGCATTATTTGATTAAAAAATTATCTATTAGAAGTGACATTAACATCCATGGTTGGGTATGGAATATTAATACCATTTTCAGTTAACCTATTTTTAATATTTTCAAGTAATTCACCTTTTACCGAACCATAGTTATCATTTAACGTCCACACTAATACATTAAAATTCATCGATGAAGCATCTAACATATCTAAGCGAATAGTTGGTTCTTTATTGGTTAAAATATTATGAGTGTCATTCACTGCTTTTTTTAAAACTTGATAAACTTTCTGAATATCGGAATCATAACCAACATTAATCACTAAATCTAAACGTCTTTCTGGTAGCCGAGTATAGTTGATGATATTGGCATTTACTACTTGACCATTGGGAATAACTACAATTTCATTCGTGGGGGTAATAATGGTAGTTGAAAAAATTTGTATAGAATCAATAATTCCTTGTTGATTATTAATGATCACCGTTTCCCCTACTCTAAAAGGGCGAAATATGATTAAAATAACTCCCGCGGCAAAATTTGATAAAGATCCTTGTAATGCTAAACCAACGGCTAAACCTGCTGCCCCAATTACGGCAACAATAGATGCTGTTTGTACCCCAAGTTGACCAAGAACAGCAACCAAAGTAATGATAATAATGGCGTAATAAGCTAAAGTACTAACAAACTTAACCACTGTTGGATCGACTTTGCGGATGGTTAATACCCGTTTCAGTTGTTTACTAATGAATCTGGCTATGGTTCTGCCAAGAAAAAAAATAATAATAGCAAAACAAAAGTGAGCAATATAGCGAAACACAACACCGTCATATTTATAAATAAATAAAAGTAAGTGATCAAAAATATCTTCAAGACTCATTTTATTATCCTCGGTAATTGGTAACAGAAAATCTAATTAGCAATATGATTATATTAAATTTACTTAAACTAACTGTTTGGCTAATAAAGCCCAACGAGTATCAAAATCTGTTGTAGGTAAATATTTAAAATTTGAACGAGAATAACGCGCCATCATACCTTCACAGAAGGCTAGCAACTGACTAGATAAAATGCGTTCATCGGTGGTAAAAGTTATACCTTCACGAATTTTACTTTCACGTAAAACTTGTTTAATTTGTGTTTCAATTTTTTCAAATAGCTGACTTATACGATCTTGTAATTGCTCTTGTTCAAACATTAATGCATGACCAGTCATAATTCTGGTTAATCCCGGGTTTCTTTCTGAAAAACCTAATATCAATGCTAAGATAAGTTGTAAACGAGTAAAAGTTTTAGGTTCGTCTTGTAAAATCGCATTTATGCGCGAAAGTAGAATATCTTCGATATAAGCAATTAAACTTTCAAACATTTTAGTTTTGCTAGGAAAATGTCGATAAAGAGCTGCTTCAGAAACCCCTACAGTTGCAGCTAATTTGGCCGTAGTAATCCTCTGTGTACCTTCATTAGATTCCAGCATGGTTGCTAAAGCTTGTAAAATATCTTCTTTGCGATTTTTATTTTTGACGTTCACAATCATTTTTTACCCGAATGTCCAAAGCCACCCTCACCACGTTGAGATTCAGTGAATTCATCAACAATATTAAATTCTGCTTGAATAACTGGCACAATAATTAACTGAGCAATCCGATCACCAGCCTCTATAGTAAAAGGTGTTTGACTACGATTCCAAAGTGGTACAAATAATTGTCCTTGATAATCAGAATCAATTAAGCCAACCAAATTACCAAGCACAATACCATTTTTAGAACCAAGTCCTGAACGAGGTAAAACTAGAGCTGCTAAGTTTGGATCTGCTATATGCATAGACAAACCTGTTGGGGTTAAAATGGTTTCCCTTGGTTTAATTTCGGTGGTTTTGTCAAACATCGCTCGTAAGTCAATACCAGCTGATCCTTCTGTTGCATAAGTTGGTAGTGGAAATTCATCACCTAAACGTTTATCTAAAATTTTAATATCAATTTTTCTTTTCATTACGACTCACTTTATATAGAGTTGAGATTGCTTCAAGTAACTGCTGTGCTAATATATTTTTACCACTTAATGGTAACGTTTGTTCGCCATTTTGCCAATAAAGGGTTAATGCATTTTGATCAGAATTAAAACCAATTGTTTTATTTGAAACATCATTAGCACATATCAAATCTAAATTTTTACTAGTTAATTTTTTAAGAGCATAAGTTTTAACATTATTGGTTTCAGCAGCAAATCCAACTACAAATGGGCGTTGTTTTTTTAGTGCGGCCACTGCAGCAACTATATCAGGATTCTTGACTAATCTAATCACCAGTTCATTATTATTATCCGTTTTTTTTATTTTTTGCGACGCAATTGTAGCAGCGTGATAATCAGCTACTGCAGCACAAGCAATAAAAATATTAGATTTTTGGGCTTGTTCCAACGCTGTTTTGTACATTTCTTTAGCGCTTTTTACGTCAATTCGGGTCACATTATTAGGGGTATCTAAATGTACCGGACCACTAATTAGTGTCACTGTTGCGCCCATTTCAGCTGCTGTTTTAGCAATAGCAAACCCCATTTTCCCTGAGCTGTAGTTACTGATATAGCGTACCGGATCGATATCTTCAACAGTTGGCCCAGCGGTAATAGTGATGGAAGTACCAGTTAGTTTTGCCGAAGACAAAAAGTAATTGTTAATATGCTCAATAATAGCACTTGGTTCAAGCATACGGCCTGGGCCAATATCTCCACATGCTTGATAACCGTTTTCTGGGCCCAATATTAAAATATTTCTGGAAGCTAACGTCCTCAAATTATGCTGAGTAGCTGATGCTTTATACATTTGTTGATTCATTGCTGGTGCTAGCATGATAGGCGCCGAAGTTGCTAAACAAATAGTGGATAATAGATCATCAGCAATACCATTAGCTATTTTAGCTATAATATTGGCTGTAGCTGGTGCAATTAATAGTAGATCAGCCCATTTTGCTAGCTCAATATGACTCATTGATAGCTCAGCAGAAGGATCAAATAAATCACAGGAAACAGGATTACCTGATACTACTTGTAATGTCATTGGTGTCACAAAATGTTTGGCTGAATCAGTGATTACTACATGTACTTGTGCTCCTGCTTTTTTTAAATGGCGAACCAAATCAGGACACTTATAAGCAGCAATGCCACCAGTGATCCCTAATAAAATACGTTTACCAGATAAATTCATAATCAAGCTTCCTTCATGCCCAAACTGAAAGCGTTATATTACCACAATTAAGCTAGATGATAAGTAGCTCTTTCGCATTGGCTAATGTTGCCTCGGTGATTTTATCACCACCTAATAAGCGAGCAAGCTCATGTAACCGACCACTAATATCTAACTGTTGCATATCTGTTGTAGTTTGTTTACCGTTAGTTTGTTTACTTACAAAATAGTGTTGATTGGCATGGCCAGCAACTTGAGGTAAATGTGTGACTGTAATTACTTGAGTTGATTGACCTAATTGTTTTAATAACTGCCCAACTTTAGCAGCGGTTGAACCACTTATACCTACATCAATTTCGTCAAATATTAATGCCGGGGTATCCATTTTTTTTGCTGTTAATACTTGAATCGCCAACGCAATTCGAGACAGCTCACCTCCAGACGCCACTTTGGCAAGTGGTTGCATATTTTGCCCGGCATTAGTACTAACAAGGAAAGTAACTTGGTTAGCACCGTCTTCATTTAGGCGGTTTTCATCAAAATTTATGTCTATGCTGAATTGACCATTTGGCATTGATAATTCATGCATAATGGTAGTTACTTTTTTAGCTAAAGTTTTACTAATGGTTAAGCGTTTTTGATGTAATTTATTAGCAATTTCCAAAGCTATTACATAGTATTTAGCTATATCTTCTTTTAGTCGTTCATTTTGTTCATCTTGCTGATTATACTGTTTAAATTCGGCTAATAGGTTTTGATATAATTCCGGTAAGGCTTCGGGTGCAACATGATGTTTACGTGCTAGTGTTATTTGTTTTGATAATCGTTGTTCAAGTTGCATGACTCGCTCAGGATCTATTTCTAAATTTTCACTATAATGACGTAGTTCGTAACTAGCTTCTTTGATTTGAATCGATGCCTCTTCCAACATGCTATAAATATTGATTAGAGTAGGATCGAGCTCTGATAATTCTTGAATACTATTTTTAACACTATTCAACAAGTTGCTGACATTATATTCATCAGCTTCCTCTAATAACATTACCGACTGGTTACTAAGATTAATTAATTGTTCACTGTTAGATAATCGTTTATATTCTTCATCAATTTGTTGGTACTCACCTTCGATAGGGGAAAATTCATTTAGTTCTTTTAATTGATATTGCAAAAGTTGTATATGAGCATCACGTTCTTGTTTTGATGCTTCATATTGTTGATAAGCACGGCATGCTTCTTTCCACTGTTTATAAGCTTGATTCATTTGAGCAAGTAGTGTTGGATCATTCATATAATGATTTAATAGGAATTGCTGATAGTCACTACGTAAAAGGCGTTGATGTTCATGTTGCCCATGAATTTGAATCAGCATTTGGCCTAAATCTTTTAATTGTGAAATTGGTACTGCGCGACCATTAATAAATGCTTTAGAACGACCATCTTGATTAATAACGCGACGTAAAATACATTCATTACCTTCATCGAGTTGATTTTCAGCTAACCAAGAAAAAGCAGCTGGGGTGTCATCAAGTATAAAATTAGCAGAAATATCCACCCGATCAGCACCAGATCGAATAGATGAAGCATCAGAGCGATTACCTAAACATAATCCTAATGCGTCAATAGCAATCGATTTACCGGCACCAGTTTCACCGGTAATGGCGGTCATGCCGGTAGTAAAATCGACTAATAGCTGATCAACTATCGCAAAATTATTAATGGCTAATTGAGTTATCATAGTAAATTCATACATAAGACCAGTTAAAATTAATGCCAGTATAACAATAAAAACACTGTAAATAAATACAGTTATATTAAATAATATAAATTTTCTTTAAATTAAGAATAGGTTTTGAGTTATGGTTTAACTAAATCGTAAGATCACATCTTGAACAGCAAATAATCGTTGTAAAGCTTGAGTATCAATGATTTTATTGGGAATATTAAGTGTAGCATTAGTAAGATTTCGAGCATTAAGTGAAGATTCACAAACATAGACATCTTCAATATCATATAATTCCAACATATTGAATGTAGCAATATAATCCCGCATTAAAATTTTTTCAGGATATTGCTCAGGTAACAAGTGCAACACACCATCGCCTATAAAAAAAACTGAAATATGATTAATCACTGACATAGCTAAAGCAATGTCTAATGCTTCTCTACCTTTGGCATTTCCATGAGGAGGGGTGTTAATAATAATTGCTACTTTTTTCATTTAACAGCCTTCATTTTAAAATTGAATAACTCGATCACAAATAGCCACTGCTTCACTTAGTTCACTAAGTCCGGTTAATGTAAAATGATTAGCAAGATTTTGTTCAGTAATGCCACGTCGCTGAGCGGCAGCTACACAAATATTTAATGGAAAACAATACGTTTCAGCTAGTTGTTGCCATGCAGAAATTAAATCAAATTCATCATTAGCCGGATCAGTATAGCTGTTTCCGTTATAAACGCCATCCGCATAAAAAAAAATGTTTTTAATCGTATGTGTAGTTTGGGTTAGAAGTGTTTGCGTGAATTGATAAGCACAATAAGCAGATTGGGTCCCATAAGCCGGACCCATAACCACAATTGTGTAATTTAATGGAATAATCACATTATTTTGTTGATTTTTTTGGTTCAGTTGCTTCTTTTTCATTACTATTATTGTCGCCATCAATACCAAGTAACTCAACTTCAAATACTAATGTTGACGCTGGTTGAATTCCTGCCTTGTCATCTTGTGCTGGAAGGCTTTGATCGCCATAAGCTAAATCTGGTGGTACTACTAATTTGATTTTACCACCCACGCCAATTAATTGGATTCCTTCGGTCCACCCTTTAATTACACCATTAAGTGGAAACGTTGCAGTTTCATTGCGGTCATAAGAACTATCAAATTTGCGTCCATCGATTAATGTACCAGTATAGTGAACAATAACTGTATCTTCAGCGGCTGGATGACGTCCAGAACCTTCTTGAATTATTTGATAAAGTAACCCGGATTTAGTTTGCTTAACACCAGCTTGTTTTGCAAAATCAGTGCGGAATTTGTCACCAGCTTCAGTGTTAGTTGCTTTTTCTTTTTCAAAACGAGCTTTATTTTCTTCCTGAATACGTTTTCCAAATGCTTCTAGTACTGTTTTAACTTCATCTTTAGACAGTTGAGAATCATTACGGAATGTCTCGTTAAAACCACTTATTAAATATTCAGAATCAGCGCTAATTTCATTTTGTTCTAAGTTTGATTTCATATAAGAGGCAAATGATGAACCTAATGCATAAGCTTCTTTTTGCGCATCAGTTGAGATAGTTACTTTATTTGATGCTGCTGGACTATTTTTCTTGTCATCACAGCCCACTAATGCTAACACTATGGCGCTGCTTACTAATGTCATTTTAATCAATGATTTCATGTTACTTCTCCAAGTAAAAAACTTTTTAGCTAAATATTCAATTTATTATATATGATTTAACATAGGATAATATAGTATTTACAAATCATTTATTTAATAAATCAACTTTAACGTATAACTAACAGTTTAATTGCTATAAATTAGGGTTATTTAAATCATTCTTGAGTGAAAGTGGCATCCTCAGTATAATAGCAAAAGTTTATTTTAAATAATGTAAAAGGATAGCTATTTTGACTACCGAACTTAATACTCTTGATATTGAAGAAATCATTAGTTTATTACCTCATCGTTTCCCATTTTTAATGGTTGATCGTGTGCTTTGTTATGAAAAAGGTAAAACGTTAAAAGCAATCAAAAATGTCACTGTTAATGAACCTTTCTTTCAAGGTCACTTCCCTAATAAACCAATTTTCCCAGGTGTATTAATTTTAGAAGCAATGGCTCAAGCAACAGGAATCTTGGCATTTAAAAGTATTGAAGAATTAACACCCGGGCAACTATATTATTTTGCTTCTATAGATAAAGCTCGTTTTAAAAGACCGGTGGTACCAGGTGATCAGATTGTACTAGATGTTGAATATATTAAAGAACGTCGTGGTATTGCATTATTCCATGGTGTTGCAACTGTTGATGGGAAATTGGTTTGCGAAGCCGAAATGATGTGTGCTCGTAAATAGTATTTGTTTTTAACAAACCCGAAAACAGTATTAAGGAAATTCTATGGCAACGGATATACATCCAAGTTCAGTGATTGAAAAAGGTGCCAAAATTGGTGATAACGTCAAAATTGGCCCTTTCTGCTTTATTGGTGAAAATGTTGAAATTGGTGACGGGACCTTTTTAAAATCACATATAGTTATAAATGGTCATACTAAAATAGGTAAAGATAATCAAATCTATCAATTTGCTTCAATTGGTGAGGTAAATCAGGATTTAAAATACCGTGGTGAACCTACACGTACCGAA
This sequence comes from Gilliamella sp. wkB112, assembly GCF_001690685.1. Lineage (GTDB taxonomy): Bacteria > Pseudomonadota > Gammaproteobacteria > Enterobacterales > Orbaceae > Gilliamella > Gilliamella apicola_J. Next base: position 50,699 of record NZ_LZGL01000003.1, read on the forward strand.
ATTGGCGATCGTAATATGATCCGAGAAAGTGTAACTATTCATCGTGGTACTGTACAAGGTGGTGAATTAACTCGCATTGGTAATGATAATTTATTTATGATTAATGCACACATTGCCCATGATTGCCAAATTGGCAATCGTTGTATTTTAGCCAATAATGCAACGCTGGGCGGGCATGTTCAATTAGATGATTTTGTTATTATTGGTGGTATGACTGCCGTTCATCAATTTTGTGTCATCGGCACGCACGTTATGGTTGGTGGTTGCTCTGGTGTAGCTCAAGATGTTCCCCCTTATGTAATTGCTCAAGGAAATCATGCAACTCCTCATGGTGTTAATTATGAGGGTCTAAAACGCCGAGGTTTTAGTAAAGAAGCCTTACAAGCGATCCGCAATACTTATAAAATTCTTTATCGAAATGGCTTAGCATTAGATGATGCCAAACTCGAAATAGAAGCTATTGCTAAACAATACCCTGAAGTACAGTCGTTCATTGACTTTTTCTCTCGTTCAACTCGAGGCATTATTCGTTAATGACTAATAAACCATTAACTATTGCTTTAGTCGCCGGAGAAACCTCTGGCGATATTCTAGGTGCAGGTTTAATTCGTTCTCTCAAAAATCGCTATCCAAATATTCAATTCATTGGTATTGCCGGGCCACAAATGCAAGCACAAGGTTGCCAAGCATGGTATGAAATGGAAGAATTATCGGTTATGGGTATTGTTGAAGTTTTGGGACGATTACGCCGCATTTTAGCAATACGACGGGATATAACTAAACGTTTAATTGCACTCAAACCTGATATTTTTATCGGCATAGATGCTCCAGATTTTAACCTTTCATTAGAAGGTAAACTAAAACAGGCTGGCATTAAAACCATTCATTATGTTAGTCCATCAGTTTGGGCTTGGAAGCAAAAACGTGTTTTTAAAATTAAGCGTAATACCGATCTTATTTTAGCTTTTTTGCCTTTTGAAAAAGCCTTTTATGATAAATTTGATGTACCATGTCGTTTTATTGGTCACAAAATGGCAGATGATGTGCCGTTGCAACCAGATCAAACAGCTATGAGGCAACAATTAGGAATACCTATTAATGGTCGGTGCTTAGCCTTATTAACTGGTAGCCGTCATGCCGAAGTTACATTATTATCAAAACCTTTTTTACTTGCCGCAAAATTATTAAAACAGCGTTATCCAGATTTACATATTGTAGTGCCTTTAGCCAATGCTAAACGACGAGCAGAATTTGAGCAAATCAAAGCCGAAATAGCTCCAGAACTTGATATGCAATTATTAATGGGCCATGCTCGCGAAGCCATGATCGCCAGTAATGCTTCGATCTTGGCTTCGGGTACGGTAGCATTAGAATGTATGTTAGCTAAATGCCCAATGGTAGTTGGTTATAAAATGAAAGCATTTACTTTTTGGTTAGCAAAAAAATTAATAAAAACACCTTACGTCTCTTTACCCAATATTTTAGCGGGTAAAGAAATTGTACCTGAGTTATTACAACAAGATTGCACTCCCGAAAATATTACCAATCATATTATTCCTTTTTTAGAAGGTAATAATGCTCAATTGCAACAAACATTTCTTTCGTTGCATAAGCAAATACGTTGTAATGCTGACGAACAAGCGGCACAAGCTGTGCTCGATGTTTTAGGAGTTGCGACTTGTTGCTAGAATTTACCTACCCTGATGCTACACTTATTGCTGGTGTAGATGAAGTGGGCCGTGGTCCGCTTTGTGGTGATGTTGTTACTGCAGCCGTTATTTTAGATCCTAATAAACCGATTATTGGCCTTACCGATTCCAAAAAACTAACCGAAAAAAGACGCGAACAATTATTTGATATTATCAAACAAAATGCTTTAGCTTGGTTTATAGCCAGAGCTTCAGTCGATGAAATTAATGAATTGAACATTTTACATGCTACCATGTTGGCGATGCAACGAGCTGTGGCAGGCTTGCCTATTAAACCCAATTTTGTATTAGTCGATGGTAATCGTTGCCCTAATTTTGATATTGAAACTCAAGCTGTTATAAAAGGTGATTTACTGGTTGCAGAAATTAGTGCTGCCTCAATTTTGGCTAAAGTCACACGTGATCGCGAAATGGTTGAGTTAGATAAGTTATACCCACAATATGGTCTGGCTCAGCATAAAGGTTACCCAACCAAAGCCCATTTAGAAGCAATTAAAGAACATGGTATTAACCATCTATATCGTAAAGGTTTTGCGCCAGTAAAAAATTTGGCGTTATTTTAAAATTACCATTGCTTAGTAACCGTTATCAGTAAAGGGGAATTAAACATAGCAACTGGCGAAATCACAGTTTCTTGGTAAGGAATTTTATTACCATAACGTTCTTTCAATATCTTTTTCACTAAAGATGACGAAAGATTAAATTCTTTAATGGTTTGTAATTGACCTATTTTTAACTTCAGTGCCCTGTCATAAATCTTCCAAACTAATTCTGAGCAATAAATGTAACTATCATCCCAGCCAAACCAGTTATCATAAGGCTTACCTTCAAAAGTACTAGCAACTTGCTTTAGTTTATCAATCTCATTTGAAGATAAATTATGATCTTTTAAACGTTTAATTATATAATTTTTATGTTTCCCTCGTTCAATCCAGTTATTCAATGGCGTATAAACCACTTTACTGCTAGCTTCAAAAACATAGGTCCGGCCATTTACAATAAAAATAATACCCACATGACTATACGGAGAATTAGTTGCTTGTTCAACAGCTTGACTCTGTCTTGATTGTGAAGATTGAAAAATAATATCCCCGTCTTGTGGTTTATAGTTAGCGTTACTAACGAAGCTCACCAATAATATTAATGCAAAAATAAAACGCATACATGATTACCTATAAACAAAGTTAACTCACGTTATTTTATAGATAAAAAGCCACTTATAAAATTACTAATTATAAGTGGCAATAGTCTTTTTAAATTAAAGATGTTAATCTCGGTTAGTAAATATAGAAGTTGATTTGGTTTTATACATAAATTTACTAGCAATAGCAAAACGAATTGCTTTAAATAAGCCGAGTAAACTTGCTTGGTGGATACGATACAATATTCGATGAATCATTAAAGCTAAAAATCCTTTAACTCCCATTTCATTTTTACCAAGTAATTTAATTACACCTTGAGCTGTATCATGTAGAGAAATAATCGTTCCACTATCTATATATTTAAAAGATTTTAATGATTGATTATTTAATATTCTAATGATGTTTTCATAACAAATTTTTGCCATCTGATGAGCAGCTTGCGCTGTTGGAGGTGAGGCTCGACCACTATCTTGCATAGCGTAAGCACAATCACCTATAACAAAAATGTTGTCATCTCGCGTGGTTTGTAATGTAGGTTTAACCATTAGCTGATTGGAACGACTGGACTCTAACCCTGCGATTTCTTTTAAATAATCCGGTGCTTTAACACCAGCCGTCCAGATCATAATATCCGCCTTAATAACATCACCTTCTTTTGGGTAGAAACCATCACTTTCGGCTTTAGTTATCATAGTTTTAGTTAATACATGGATACCGCATTTTTGCAAAGTTTGAGTGATACTCGAAGCTGTTTTTGCAGGTAATGCTGGCAAAATGCGATCGGTAGCTTCAATCACGGAGACGTCTAAAAGATCAGAACACATTTTATTACGTCCACAAGCACCAAAAGCTTCTATCATATGCGGTAATTCAGATGCAAGTTCAACACCAGTTGCACCACCGCCAACAATTGCAATACGGATTTTATCTGCATCGATGCTTTCATGTTCATCAATTATAGAACAGAAACTGGTAAATTTTGTAATTAGTGTTTCACGTAAATGAATTGCTGCATTTTGATCATCTAAAAAAATACAATGTTCTTTAACACCTGGGGTACCGAAATCATTGGAGGTACTTCCAATTGCAATAACTAAAATATCGTAAGCTAAAGATATAGTTTGGTCTTTATGATCAGTAACGATAATTTGTTTGTTTTCTCGATCTATATTTGTAAAAGTACCTTGGGTAAATTGAAAATAATGTTGTAGTCCTTGAGAGGCATAATAAATATTATCGACTTGTTCATCAAGTAATCCGGTGGCAACTTCATGTAACAAGGGTTTCCAAAGATGATAACTATTTTTATCAATGAGTGTTATTTCAGCTTGATTGTTTTTACCTAGTTTATCACCTAAGTCTGTTGCTAGCTCTAAGCCACCAGCACCACCACCAATAATAATTATTTTCTTCATAATTTTACCTTTTCAATTTAATTACGAATATCATACTAAATAAGTAGGTTTTTATCTATTTTCTTTGACTAATCTTATCTATAAATAAAAACTATTAAAAATATAGCTTACATTTATTGAAATTAACTTAATGTTTTTATTAGTTTATTTTGGATAATTAAAATTAATTTGATAATTAAGATATAAATCTCCTGTTAATTTTTGAATTAGAATTGACTTAACTTGTATAGATACCGTTCTTTCCGTATAATGCTACCGATAATAATTGGTAGTGTGTTATTTCTGTTCCACATACAATTATTTTAACTCTCTTTATCTTACCCATTTAATATCACTCTATAATAGAATTTTATGAATAAAAAAACTTTTATTATTATAGCGTTAATTGTTATTTTAATTTCAATGACAATTTTAATTCGTTCGCATAATAGCCAACTTATACTACAAGGTGAAGTTGATGCGCCTAATGTTAATGTTGCTTCTAAAGCTAAAGGGCGAGTACAACTTATTCATGTAAATCGTGGTGATGATGTCAAACCAAATGACATTTTAATTACTCTTGATAGCCCTGAACTTTTAGCTCAAGTTAAAGCTGCTGCTGCGGCCCGCGATCAGGCACAAGCACAAGTGGCACTTTCTGATAATGGCACCCGCGAAGAAAGTATTCGTTATTACCAAGCACTACTTCAGCAAGCTAAAGCGACTTATGACAATGCTAAAAAAGAATACGATCGTAATAAAGCTATTGCTGCTAAAGGGTTTGTGTCACAATCGATATTAGATAATGCCTTAAAAACCCGTGATTCTGCCTTTCAACAAGTACAATCAGCACAAGCTAATTTAGATCAAGCTAAAAATGGTGATCGTGTTGAGCAACGTGAAATTTATGCCGCAAAATTACAAGAGGCCGAAGAACAACTTAAACAGTTGCAAATTCAATATGACGATTTACAAGTTAAATCGCAAGTAGAAGGGGAAGTAGGAGCAATTCCTGCTGAAGAGGGTGAATTATTTAATGCTAATAGCCCGTTATTAACCATAATTCGGCTACCTCAAGCTTATTTTGTCTATAATCTTCGTGAAGATATTATGCCCCATATTCATAAAGGTGACCGAGTCAAACTAGAGGTACCAGCACTAGGGCATAAAGAAGTTGAAGCGGAAATTCGCTATATTGCTCCAATGGGTGATTATGCTACTAAAAGAGCTACTCGAGCCACTGGTGATTTTGATTTAAAAACTTTTGAAGTTAGATTGTATCCTATTAATCATGTTGACGGATTGCGTTCAGGTATGAGCTCATTATGGAAATTAGACAATTAATGTTGGATTTCTACCATCGTTTTAAAGATGCGTTTAATGATGAAATTCCGACCATATTTAGGCGGTTCACTTTCCATTGGTTAATGTGGATTTTACCGCTTATTATTTTCATATTAATCAGCAGCATTTTTTATCGTGGGGTACTATTTGATTTACCTGTGGGGTATATCGATCTGGATAAAAGTGTTTTATCTCGTGAAATTGTCCGTGATCTTAATGCCGCTGCACATGCTGATCTTGTCAATTATGATAATCAACTTACCCAAGCTAAACGTGATCTTGAGAAAGCTAAGATTTACGCAATACTTTATATCCCATCTGATTTTGAAGCCGATGTATTAGCTGGCCGCCAACCTACACCAATGCTCTATTATAACGCTTTGTATTACAGTGCTGGTTTATATTCAATTATGGATTATTCAGGACTAATTGCCACGTTGAATACTCAATACCGAACCACTATGGCAACTAGTATAGGGCTGGCAGTACCACCTTTAGCTAAAGTTAATTTTAATTATGATGGTTTGTTTAATGCTAGTGGTAATTCAATGTATTTCCAGCAATTTTCCGCAGTGGTACATTTGCTGCAGTTATTTGTGGTTACAATAACTATCCATATTTTAGCGCAATTACCTAAACGTACTCGTCCAAACTACCCATTTGTATTAGGTAAATTAGCACCTTACACCATTTGGTTTACAATGTTGCTCATTTTTGAAATTGCTATGTTAGTATTCTTTTCAAAAGCCAGAGTTTCAGGTTCGCCATTTGCTATGATAATTGTAGTATTTTTCTATGTGATTGCGGCCCAAAGTATTGGTATTTTACTGTATACCTTTACTAAAACGTCAATTGATGCCTACACCTATATTGGTGTATTAGTTGGACTGGCATTAACTTATTCCGGTATTGTGGTACCCGAACTTTCCATGCCATGGATTGCTAGACTTATTTCATCGCTGGAACCTTTAACCTATGCACTCAATAAACTGTTTGATCTGTTTTTACGTCACTCTAGTTGGTTATCAGTACTAAAAACCTGCGGTATTCTAATGGTTTACCCAATAATTATCACTGTATTAGTTAGAAAACGTCTCGTTAGACGTTTACATTCGCAGTAAGAGGATAATATTCGGATGGTTAAAATATTTTGGTCTTCATTTGTAAGAATATTTTTCTTCTTATTAGGACGACCAATGTGGTTATTATTACTATTATCGGTTTCACTAATGAGCCTTGTTTATAGTAATGGTACTATCACTAATTTACCTGTAGCTATTGTTGATCTTGATCATTCAGCAGCAAGTCATAGTTTAATCCGATCATTAAATACTAGTACCAAAATTGAAATTTCTATGTATGAAAGCTCGTTAGAAGCTTACGATGATATTAATACCCGTAAACTTTTTGCGGTTATTACTATTCCTAGAAATTTTGAAAAAAAATTGTTAAATGGCGAAGAAATTACTATCCCTGCTTATGGGGATGCATCAAGTCGTTTGGCCAATGGTTTAATACAGCTTGATCTAAGAGGAATTTATCAGCAGATTTTAACTGATATCAATACTAAGATAATGAGTAATAGTGGTTTTTCTGACAAACAAATTAATATTATTTTATCGCCAATCAACGGTCAGACCGAGCCTCTTTATAATGCCGGAATAAGTTTTGCTGCGATTACTTTTCCTGGCTTATTAGTGATGCTATTGCAACACTCGTTTTTAATTGCTGCTACTCGAACTAATATTACCTTAAGCTCATTACCTCAGGGTAAACCTCCTAAAATTGTCGTCTTTGGTAGTTTATGTGGTTTAATTCCAATCTGGTTATTTTTATCAATTGTATTATTTGGTTTATGGCCTTGGGTGCTCGGTTATCGCCAATTAGCCAGTATTCCGGAAATATTAGTAATGACATTTCCATTATTAATAGGTGTTATGGGCTTGAGTAAATTAGTTACAGAGTGTTTGCGCCGTACAGAGATGATTTATTTGACGCTGGCATTTTTAACTACACCAGTTTTCTACCTTTCAGGTACTATTTGGCCTCTTGATGCGATGCCGCTTTGGGTACAATTTGTATCACATTTATTACCATCAACATGGGCAACCAATATGATTGCTGGGGTAAACCAAATGGGGTTAAGTTTATCAGATAATTTATTAAATATCTTTATGATCCTGTTGCTAGGATTGATTTATAGTTGCATGGGTATTTTTATTTGTGCTTTGAGGGAAGGTCGGGTAAGAAGATTTTTCCGAAAAATTAAGAAATTCAATCAAATGAAAATAAAACAGATCAATACTAAACATTAGTAATAATAAACACGGGTAACAACTTAACGGTTGAGTAAAAAAATGATTTTTATTACAGAACGTGAATCATTTTTTTATTCCTGTTATGATGATTAGTAATTTTTATCAACAGAAATAACATGTTAGATTTAGATGAAATTTTACCCATGGATGCTCAGTTTACGATTAAAAACCTTACCTCTGTCCTTATCTGCTATTTTTGTAGGTAACGCTCTCGCTTTTTGGGAACAACAATTCCATTGGTTAGTCATGGTTTTAGCGCTGATTACAGCATCTTTATTACAAATACTTTCTAATTTAGCCAATGACTATGGCGATGCCATCAAAGGAAGTGATAAAACAAATCTCACCGGACACACTCGAGGAATTCAATTAGGTTTAATAACTCTCAAACAATTAAAATTTGCATTATGGCTTAATACTATTTTATGCATTTTAGCCGGACTGGGGTTATTAATATTAGCGTGTCAAAATATCTATGAATTATTTAGTTTTTTATTATTAGGATTATTATCAATTATTGCCGCTATAACTTATACAGTGGGAAAAAAACCATATGGTTATATTGGATTAGGTGATTTATCAGTACTGATTTTTTTTGGCTTAGTTGGTGTAATGGGTAGTTATTATTTGCAAACCAAATCATTACCAACCTTTATTTTATTGCCTGCCATAGGTAGTGGATTATTATCGGTGGCGGTACTTAATATCAATAATTTACGTGATATCGATAGTGACCGTCGCAACCATAAACGCACATTAGTGGTATTAATGGGTAATACTGTTGGCCGTTATTATCAGCTATTTTTATTATTACTAGCATGGTTGTTACTTGGCTTATTTGCATACTTTTATTTACATACCCTTTGCAGTGGCTTGTTTATATTAACATTGCCACTATTGGTTAAACATATTTATGCTGTTTTCACATTTAATTCATTTAAAGACGCTCCACAGCTATTATTACAGATGGTCAAGCTTGCTTTATTGACTAATTTACTTTATTGTTTGGGTATTATTTTGAGCTAGCTCACGTTTATTTAAATTTTATATCGAGTTACTCATGGTTAGCGGTATACTAGATTAAATTAAATATGACGGCAAAAGGAGACTTGATGATGGAGTTTGATACTTCAATTCTTTGCGATTATTACCCAGAAGATGTTAACGTAGTTGAACCGATATTTAGTAATTTTGGTGGAGTAGCATCATTTTCAGGCCAAGTTGTAACTGTTAAGTGCTTTGAAGATAACGGTTTACTATACGAAGTATTACAATCGGACGGGTCTGGAAAAGTCTTAGTTATTGATGGTGGTGGTTCAGTCCGCCGCGCATTAATTGATGCTGAACTGATTGATATTGCTGTTCAAAACCAATGGGAAGGTATTATTGTTTATGGTGCCGTCCGTCAAGTTGATTACCTTGCTGAAGCTGAACTAGGTGTGCAAGCATTAGCCGCAATTCCGGTTGGCGCTGATGACCAAGGAGTAGGCGAAGTTGATATTCGAGTGAATTTTGGTGGTGTAACCTTCTTTTCTGGTGATTTTGTGTATGCGGACAATACTGGTATTATTTTGTCCGAAATAGCACTTGAAATTGAAGAAAAATAAAAATATTACTCACCGCCGATGGTAATTATCGGCGGGTTTTATACTAAAACATATGCTTCTCCTGAAACATCTTAACAAAAATATTTATAGAGTACGGTTACGAATATAACCTCCGGTTGAAGTTTTGATTAATCCTTCCAATTCCATATCTAATAATTTACTTGTTACCTCCGGAATCGTTAAATTTAGCTGTTCAGCAATAAGATCAATTGCAATTGGCTGATGATGAATAACTGCAAAGATTTCTGGATATAAAATGCTATTTGTCTGCTTGCTACTTTCATGTTGTTGCATATTTACGGTGGATAAATAACCGCAGTAGTGTTCTAAAATGTCGGTTGGTTTAGTTACTAAATAAGCGCCTTGTTTAATTAACGAGTGAGTCCCATTACAATTTTCATTATCAATATTACCAGGCAAGGCAAACACATCGCGGTTTTGTTCAAGTGCATAACGAGCGGTGATCAGTGAACCACTTTTTTCCGATGCCTCAACAACAAATGTACCTAAGCTCAAACCACTAATAATTCGATTACGCCGCGGAAAATATTCTGGTCTGGCCGCTTCAAATGGTGAAAACTCTGACACAATAACGCCATTTTGAGCAAGAATATCATTAGCTAATCTTAGATTTGCTTTTGGGGTAATATTAGCATTACCACTACCTAGAACTGCGATTGTGTTTCCTGAAACTTCAAGAGCTCCTCTATGGCAAATTGCATCGAGCCCTAGCGCTAGCCCACTAGTTATTGTTAAACCATTTATTGCCAATTCGCCAGCAAAATAGCGCCCCCATTGGGCGCCATATTCGCTAAATTCACGGCTCCCCACCATAGCAATTTGTGGTGAATGTAATAATTGTTGATTACCTGTAACAAATAACAATGAAGGTGGAGAACTAATTTGCTTTAGTAAAAGTGGATAATCCACATCACAATAAGCAATTATGCTATTTTGCTGGTCAGCAGCATTTAACCAATCAAGCATGGGTTCGAAGTGTAAATAAGAAACTTCAAAGAAGCGTGATTGTTGACTATTAGATAATCCTATACTGGTTAATATAAACGGCACATCAGATAATTGTTCTGGTAATCCTTTTTTAAAAAGTTGACTAATTCTTTTAAAGAACGTAATTTTTCCAATTCCTAGCATTGAAATTCGTAGAAAAAATTCATATTTACTCATCATAGTCTTTGTACATTTATTTTAAACAACTGCTAACCCTTAAATTGGTAAGATATATTTGACCAATAGCTAACAAAAGCTATTCATTAACAAGATAAATGTTTACAATGTTTACAGAATTTAATTAACCTTATTTTTGAGGAGTAGATCGAAGAATTTATGGCTATTTTACCGATATTACGTTTTCCTGATAAACGACTTCGCAAAATTGCAAAGCCAGTTACCCATTTTACCCCTGAACTACAAACAATCATTGATAATATGATTGAGACTATGTACGCTGAAAATGGTATTGGGCTGGCAGCTACGCAAGTGGATGTGCATGAGCAAATTATTGTGATTGATGTATCAGAAGATAAAAATCAACTCTATGTGATTATTAATCCCGAAGTCATTAGTCAAGAAGGTGAAACCGGTATTGAAGAAGGTTGTTTATCAATACCAGATTGCCGTGGATTTGTTCCGAGATCTGAAAAAATTAAAATCAAAGCCCTTGATCGCCATGGTGAAGCTTATGAAATAGATGCCGATGAGTTACTGGCTATTTGTATTCAACATGAAATGGATCATTTAAAAGGTAAGTTATTTGTTGACTACCTCTCACCGCTAAAACGTCAACGCATCGAACAAAAAATGAAAAAAATGACTCGGGAAGAGCAGAAAAATAAATAAAATTAACCGCCACAGTTGTGGCGGTAGACTTATAAAAGTAGTTATTTGGCAACAATTACCATTGCTGGGCGAATCAATCGACCATTTAAGGTATAACCTTTTTGAATGGTATTAACTATTTGCCCTGATTGATGATCAGGTGACTCAACCATACTAATTGCTTGGTGTACATCCGGATTTAATTGTGAGTCATCTGTACTAACCACTTCAATGCCAAACTTTTTCACTGTATCTAAAAATGATTTTAACGTAAGCTCTAAGCCTTCAACCGTAGCTTGATGCTCTGGATTATTTTTATCGGTTGATTCTAATGCACGTTCTAAATTATCAATCACTGGTAATAATTCATTGGAAAATTTTTCTAATGCATATTTACGTGCTTTATCAACATCTTGCTCCACACGTTTGCGGACATTATCAATTTCTGCGCGCGCACGGATCATGGCTTCACTTTCATTTTTCTTAGCTAGTTGTAATTCTTGTTCAAGCTCAGCAATGCGAGCGTCTTTAGCTTTTAATTGCTCATCAATACTAGGTTCTGCTGGTGCCTCTTTTTCGGTAGGCTCTTCCGTCACAGTTTGATTGTTATTTTCATTTTCTGACAAATTCTTATCTTGCTCTGTCATAAGGTACTCCAAATGTAGTCGAAAACTTAATGAATTAGAGTTATTATGGGGACAATTTTTATTATTACAAGTTTATCGGTATATTGATAAGTGTTTTTTTAATCTTTGGTGAAAAAATACATAAGTTAATCGGCAATATTACAGGGATATTTTATGGATAAACCATTTAAATGTATTGGCTTAATTGGAGTTCCACGTAAATTAGAAGCAATTGAAACCCATCAAGTGCTTTATGATTGGCTTGTTAAACAAAAAATTCGCGTGTTAGTCGAAGACAGATTGGCTGAATTTATTTCATTTCCGGTTAGTGAGTATGCTTCATTAGATACTATCGGCAAACAAGCTGATCTGGCCATCGTGGTTGGCGGTGATGGAAATATGTTGCGGTCAGCTCGTTATTTGTCACATTATAAGATCAAGATAATTGGCGTAAATCGCGGTAATTTAGGTTTTTTAACTGATATTTTACACGAACAGGCCATTGAACAGTTAAGCCCAGTTATTGCTGGTGATTATGATGATGATCCCCGGTTTTTACTTGAAGTATCCATTTATGATAATGGTGCATTAATCAACTCTGGTTTTGCCGTTAATGAGATTGTGGTCACACCAAATACTGTTGCTCATATGATTGATTATGATGTATATATTAATGAACGCAATGCTTTTTCACAGCGCGCTGACGGTTTAATTATTGCTACACCTACAGGTTCTACCGCCTATTCATTGTCAGCCGGAGGACCAATTTTGGCTCCACATTTAGATGCTTTAATTATTACACCAATGTTCCCGCATTCATTATCGGTTAGACCTCTGGTTATTAAGAGTGATAATCCAATCCATCTTAAATTCCCAACCACAGCATTAGATTTAAATATCGCTTGTGACAGCCAAATTATTTTGCCGGTTAAACCAAACCAAGATGTGATTATTCGCCGCTCAGCGTATGAATTTAACTTAATTCATTCCAAAGATTATGATTACTTTAATAATCTTTCAAGTAAATTAGGATGGTCACAAAAGATGTTTTAAGCATGCTACTGACTAAAACTAAATAGTAACAGTAGTCAATTAAAGCATTACAGCTAAAACTAGAAAGTAATTATTTTGGCTAAAATCCAAACCGTAGCCGATGAAAAAATGGCTGCGATAACATCATCGATCATAATGCCAAAACCGCCGGGTACTCTTTTATCTAACCAACGAATTGGCCACGGTTTGGTCATATCAAAAATTCTAAAAGCAATAAAAGCAATAGCAATCCAAATAGCAGAAATTTGTGGGATAAAAAATAATGTGATCCACATACCTACAAACTCGTCCCAAACAATATGTCCGGAATCATGAGTATGGGTATCATCAGAAGTTTTTTGGCATAAAAAGCAACCAAATACAAAAGCGACAGTAATAAGTACCCAATACAAAGCTAGTTGCAAACCATTAAATAGTAACCAAAGTGGAACGGCCATTAATGATCCCATCGTGCCAGGCATTATTGGTGACATACCGCTACCCAAACCAACTGCTAAAAAATGAATGGGATTGCTTAGTTTAAGGTATTGTTTAAAATCTTTATTGCGATCTTGTTTTGTCATTATGGCCTATTTTAGTCACTAAAATGATATTGTTATGCCGATATTAGATCGGCATAAGTATGAAGAAAATACTTATTAACTGTATTTCCTAATTGGCAGGTATATTATGCGTCTTTACTTAAGGTTGCAACCATTACTGCTTTGATAGTATGCAGTCTATTTTCCGCTTCATCAAATACAATACTGTGCTGAGATTCGAAAACGTCGTCGGTCACTTCCAGCCCATTAGCTAAACCATATTGTGTGGCCATTTGTTTACCAACGGTGGTATTCATATCATGAAAAGCCGGTAAACAATGCATAAATTTAACATTTGGATTATTAGTTAGTTTAATAACATTCTGATTAACTTGATAAGGCGTTAATAACTTAACACGTTCATCCCATACTTGTTTAGGTTCACCCATTGACACCCAAACATCGGTATATAAAAAATCCACATCTTTAACGCCAGTCGTTACATTCTCGGTTAGGGTAATTTTTGCTCCGGTGGTTTTGGCTATTGCTTGACACTTTTGTACAAGATCGGCTTCGGGTTGGCACGCTTTTGGAGCGACTAACCGAATATCCATGCCCATTAAGGCGGCACCTTCCATCAATGAATTGCCCATGTTATTACGTGCATCACCTAAATAAGCAAACTTAACAGATTTAAGTTCCCGATCGTCAATATGTTCTTTCATAGTCATAAAATCAGCTAAAATTTGTGTTGGGTGAGCTTCAGTAGTTAAGCCATTCCAAACTGGCACACCAGCATATTTTGCCAATGTTTCCACAATATTTTGCCCATAACCGCGGTACTCAATACCGTCATACATTCGTCCCAATACCCGTGCGGTATCGGCAATCGATTCTTTATGGCCAATTTGACTACCACTTGGTCCTAAATAAGTAACACAAGCACCTTGATCAAAAGCACCAACTTCAAAAGCACAACGCGTGCGCGTAGAATCCTTTTCAAAAATTAAGGCGATGTTTTTGCCCGTAAGATATTTCTGTTCCGTACCTTGTTGTTTGGCTTGTTTTAGTTTGATTGCCAGATCGATTAATTGATTAATTTCGGCAGGGGTAAAATCGAGTAAGCGTAAAAAGTGACGCTGATAAAAACCGTACATAACTTGCTCCTAGGAACTATAAATATTTTTATAATTTTATTTGAATAATTATGCAAATTCAAGTTAAACGTAATTAAATGGACAATCTTTAGTGTTCACCTTTAAAAAATCTCAAAATTTAGACTTATTTATTCAATTAATTTTTATAATAGTGCTTTTTTTGTTTAAAAAAGTGTAATAAAATGCCTAGATATTACATCTTCAACTACAAGTCTAAATGAATTTTTATTCATATTTAATGATTTGTTATTCAAAGGTATTGTAGATTATGCACACTTATGCCCTCCTTATGTTACAAGATGGTTCACAATTTATTGGCAAATCAATTGGTGCTGATGGTCAAACTGTTGGCGAAGTAGTATTTAATACCTCGATGACTGGCTATCAAGAAATTGTGACAGATCCGTCTTATGCCGAGCAAATGGTTACATTAACCTATCCGCATATTGGTAATGTAGGTACTAATGATGCTGATGCCGAATCGACTCAAGTTTATGTTAAGGGACTTATTATTCGAGATTTGCCACTATTAGCGAGTAATTACCGCAATGAGTTAGATCTATCTAGTTATTTAAAACAACATAAAGTGGTAGCTATTGCTGATATTGATACCCGCCGCTTAACGCGTATTTTGCGTGAAAAAGGGGCACAACATGGTGTCATTATTACCGCGAGCGATAAAGAAGCTTTATTGGCACAAGCCGAGTCTGGCAAACAGCAAGCTAACAATTTTAAAGGTCTAAAAGGGCTGGATTTAGCTAAACAAGTAACGTGTAAGCAAAGTTATAGTTGGACTCAAGGTTTATGGACAAGGCAACATGAACTACCAAAACCTAAAGCAGAGAGTGAATTACCTTACCATGTGGTGGCTTATGATTTTGGGGTAAAACGTAATATTTTGCGGATGTTAGTTGCCCGTGGTTGTAGATTAACCGTAGTGCCTGCAAAAACCAGTGCTGAAGAAGTACTAGCATTAAATCCAGATGGCATTTTTTTATCAAATGGTCCGGGCGATCCGGCACCTTGTACTTATGCCATTGATGCTATTAAACAGTTTTTAACCACAAATGTTCCGGTATTTGGAATCTGTTTGGGCCATCAGTTATTGGCGCTCGCGTGCGGTGCCAAAACGGTAAAAATGAAATTCGGTCATCATGGTGGTAATCATCCGGTTAAAGATCTTGAGAACAATCGCGTGATGATCACTGCCCAAAATCATGGTTTTGCCGTGGATGAAAGTAGTTTACCTACTCATTTGCGAGCCACACATAAATCCCTGTTTGACGGTTCACTACAAGGTATTCATCATAATGAAAAGCCTGCTTTTAGCTTTCAAGGTCACCCAGAAGCCAGTCCTGGTCCACACGATGCTGCCCCACTTTTTGATCACTTTATTGAATTAATTAAAATTTACAAGCAGGAGCAATAACCATGGCTAAGCGAACAGATATCAACAGCATTTTAATTATTGGTGCCGGCCCGATTGTTATTGGTCAAGCATGTGAATTTGATTATTCAGGTGCTCAGGCATGTAAAGCATTACGCGAAGAAGGCTATCGCGTGATTTTAGTTAATTCAAATCCGGCTACTATCATGACCGATCCGGAAATGGCTGATGCAACTTATATTGAACCCATTCATTGGTCAACAGTACGTAGAATTATTGAAAAAGAACGCCCTGATGCTATCTTACCCACTATGGGCGGGCAAACTGCATTAAATTGTGCCTTAGAACTAGAAAACAAAGGAATTTTAAAAGAGTTTAATGTTGAAATGATTGGCGCTACCGCAGATGCCATAGATAAAGCCGAAGATCGTAAACGTTTTGACCAGGCTATGAAAAAAATCGGTCTTGAAACCGCGCGTTCTGGTATTGCTCATTCACTAAAAGAAGCCTATTCCGTACTTGAATTAGTCGGCTTCCCTTGTATTATTCGACCATCATTCACAATGGGGGGAACTGGTGGCGGCATTGCTTATAATACCGAAGAATTTGATGAAATTTGTACCCGAGGACTCGATCTTTCACCAACTAATGAATTATTAATTGATGAATCATTGATTGGTTGGAAAGAGTACGAAATGGAAGTAGTGAGGGATAAAAACGATAACTGTATTATTGTGTGCTCAATTGAAAACTTCGATCCAATGGGAATTCATACTGGTGACTCAATTACTGTTGCTCCAGCCCAAACCCTAACCGATAAAGAATACCAAATCATGCGTAATGCATCTATTGCAGTATTACGTGAAATTGGCGTAGAAACCGGAGGATCCAACGTACAATTCTCGGTTGATCCTAAAACAGGACGATTAATTGTTATTGAGATGAATCCTCGGGTATCACGTTCGTCGGCTTTGGCCTCTAAAGCAACAGGATTCCCTATTGCCAAAATAGCGGCTAAGTTAGCAGTGGGGTATACGCTTGATGAGCTTAGCAATGATATTACTGGGGGCAAAACTCCGGCCTCATTTGAACCATCTATTGATTATGTAGTCACTAAAATTCCGCGCTTTAATTTTGAAAAATTTGCTGGTTGTAATGATCGCTTAACCACACAAATGAAATCAGTTGGTGAAGTCATGGCGATTGGTCGAACTTTTCAAGAATCGCTACAAAAAGCACTACGTGGACTTGAAGTCGGTGCCTGTGGATTGGATCCCAAAATTGATAATTATACTAATGAAAAGAATATCACCAAGATCCGTTATGAATTACAGGACGCCGGCGCAGAGCGTATTTGGTATATTGCCGATGCTTTTAGAGCAGGTTTAGCTTTAGATGAGATATTTTTATTAACCAATATTGATCGTTGGTTTTTAGTCCAAATTGAAGAGTTAGTTAATATCGAAAATGAACTCAAACAGCAATCAATTACTAGTTTGAATAAAGAAACATTATGGCAGATTAAACGCAAAGGTTTTTCCGATCAACGCATTGCTAAATTACTTAATACCGATGAACAATCAGTACGTAATTTACGCTCTCAATATAATATTCATCCGGTTTATAAACGGGTTGATACTTGTGCCGCAGAATTTGCAACCGATACAGCTTACTTATATTCGACTTACGAAGAAGAGTGCGAAGCACAGCCACAGTTTAAACAACCAAAAATCATGATTCTAGGTGGTGGGCCAAACCGAATAGGACAAGGCATTGAATTTGACTATTGTTGCGTACATGCTGCATTAGCACTCCGTGAAGATGGTTTTGAAACCATTATGGTTAACTGTAATCCAGAGACCGTTTCCACTGATTATGATACCTCTGACCGACTATATTTTGAACCGGTGACGCTTGAAGATGTACTAGAGATTGCCCATGTCGAAAAACCTGATGGTGTGATTGTGCAATATGGTGGACAAACTCCGCTTAAATTAGCTCGATCCTTAGAAAGTGCAGGTTTACCAATTATTGGCACATCTCCAGATGCCATTGATAAAGCCGAAGATCGTAAACGTTTTCAAGCGATTGTCGATAAACTACAATTAAAACAGCCAGTCAATGCTACAGTAACCGATATTGATGAAGCTGTTATTAAGGCCGAAAAAATAGGCTATCCATTAGTCGTTAGACCTTCTTATGTTTTAGGTGGACGAGCAATGGAAATTGTCTATAACGAGCAAGACTTAAAGCGCTATTTTAAAACGGCGGTGAGTGAATCGAATAATGCACCAGTATTACTCGATCACTTTTTAGATGATGCTATTGAAATCGATATTGACGTGATCGCTGATGGTGAACATATTGTGATTGGCGGAATTATGGAACATATAGAACAAGCGGGGATCCATTCTGGCGATTCAGCTTGCTCACTCCCCACACACACGTTAAGTCCTGATATTTTAACTAGGCTACGTGAACAAGCAAAACAATTGGCACTTGAACTAAATGTTAAAGGGTTAATGAATGGTCAATTTGCGGTTAAAGGCAATGATATTTACTTGATTGAAATTAATCCTCGTGCCGCTCGTACCGTTCCTTTTGTTTCCAAAGCTACCGGTTTACCATTAGCTAAGATTGCTGCACGGGTAATGACAGGGCAATCACTCGCTAAACAACAGGTAACTAAAGAGGTTATTCCACCTTATTATTCAGTAAAAGAAGTTGTACTGCCATTTAATAAATTTAGCGGTGTCGATCCAATTTTAGGGCCTGAAATGCGTTCAACTGGTGAAGTTATGGGAATTGGCAAGACTTTTGCTGAAGCTTTTGCTAAAGCGCAATTAGCTAGCTTATCCAACATGAAGAAATCAGGGAAAGCATTATTATCAGTTCGTGATCAGGACAAAACACGCTTATTAGAAGTAGCTAAAAGATTAGTTGCCCATGGTTTTACCCTTGACGCCACAGCTGGTACCGCGAAAGTCTTACAACAAACTGGAATAAATTGCCAAATTGTGAAAAAAGAAAACGAAGGTAGGCCGAATATTCATGATCATATTAAAAATGGTGAATATAGCTATATTCTTAATACTACGTCAGGTCGTACAGCCATTGAAGCGTCCAAAATTTTACGTCGAAGTGCCATTCAATACAAAGTGCACTATGATACAACCATGAATGCTGCTTATGCGACTACTGCGGCTTTAGATTATGATCCTGCACAAACCGTTATACCATTACAGGAACTTTATCACTAAATTATTGCTAACTTGATTAGATGATTTGATGGGGAGAATTATGCGATTACTGCGTTATGGTTTGAAAGGTGATGAAAAACCAGCCATTTTAGATGATAAAGATCAACTGCGCGATCTAAGCGCGGTAATTGTCGACATTGATGCGCAAACATTAGCCGATAATGTGTTAACAAAAATTAGCCAACTGGATATTGATACTCTGCCAATAATTAAACATCCTCAGCGTATTGCTCCTTGTGTGGGTAAAGTGGGTAAATTTATTTGTATTGGTTTGAACTATATCGATCATGCTAAAGAAACCGGTGCGTCAATTCCTAAAGAACCGGTTATTTTCAATAAATGGACCAGTGCTATTAGTGGCCCTAATGATAATATTGTATTACCTCGAGGTTCGACTCATACCGATTGGGAAGTAGAACTAGGTATCGTTATAGGAAAAGAAGGTAAATATATTCAAGAGCAAAATGTGTTATCTTATGTTGCAGGCTATTGCGTGGTTAATGATGTTTCTGAACGTGATTATCAAAAAAATCGTGGCGGAACTTGGGATAAAGGTAAAGGTTGTGATAGTTTTGGGCCCATTGGTCCTTGGCTAGTGACTACAGATGAAATTTGTGATCCACAACAGCTCGAATTATGGTTAGAAGTTGACGGTAAACGTTATCAACATAGTAATACCAATAATATGATTTTCAGTGTTAAACATATCATCAGCTACGTCAGTCAATTTATGAGCTTACAACCTGGTGACATTATTTCAACCGGGACACCATCTGGTGTTGGCCTTGGCATTAAGCCCGAACCGGTATTTTTAAAAGCAGGACAAAAGGTGCGTTTAGGCATTGAAAAGCTAGGGATTCAAGAGCAGTTAGTAGTTAGTGAATAACTCTATAATATGGTCATCAACTAATCGAATGACCATGTTATTTAAACTATCAGCATCAATACTAACTTTTAGGTGAATTGCCATTAGCCATTGCCAGAATATCGGCTTCTGTCAGTTTATGAGTATGATTAGCAAAATCATAACAGCTTGGCTTGTTATCAATAAACACTTCTGTCGTAAATTCTAAATCTTTAATATCATCAAAGATCCACGTAGCAAAATAATAATTATTAGTACCTTTTAAATGATAATAAAGATGAGAACCACACTCTTTACAAAAGGCTCTTTCTGCCCACTCAGAAGAATTATAATGGCTGATATATTCTTGTCCTTGAGTAACAATCTCACCACTATACGTCAAGGTCATTAATGGGCCAGCACTCCATTTACGACAGGTATGGCAATGGCAAGCACTTAAATTGGTATTTGCAAATGGCACAATGAACTTAACTTTGCCACACAAGCATGAACCATGATATTGAGTAGACATCATATTTTCCTCATTTTAGTAATAAAATAACTAAAACAGCTAGACTATATTTTATAAAGAATCCATATTGATGGAAATATTATTTTGAAATCTGTTGCTGATAAGTTAAAACTGAAAAAATGAACAAAGCCAACATAATTAATGACAGGCAACCTAGCATTAACTGATATCCGCCTAAATCAAGCATGATTCCAGCAATAATAATTGGGTTTTCCAAGCTTTACAATATCACGCAATCGTAAATGTTATTAGCTATTCGTATGCATAAGGCTTATCTATTATTAGAATCAGGTATGCAAGTCATTAAAACGGCATGGTTAGTTGGTTATCCTTATGCCAATAATTTTAGTGTGGCTTTTTCTCGTTATTTTGGTTATTCACCTAATTCAGTATTTAAGTAAAGATGATAATGGTAATTACTTTAAGATGTATTTTTTATATTTTTTAAAAAATATTTCAATTTTATTCAAAACAGGTATTGCTTTATTATTTAATTACTATATTATAGCGACCTCTCTGACGCGGGGTGGAGCAGCTTGGTAGCTCGTCGGGCTCATAACCCGAAGGTCGTTGGTTCAAATCCAGCCCCCGCAACCAATTCAAACCATCCTATCCTAAGTTATCAAACATCATTTATTATGCTTTGGGTATTTCCAATAATGTTGATACTGCCTCATTAATGCGTCTAGCAATATAGCTGTTATTCATTGTGTATAAATGAATACCATCCACATTTTGAGATATTAAATCAACAATCTGATCAATAGCATAGGCGATGCCAGCATCACGAAAAGCATCCGGATGATGTTCGTATTTTTCCATTATTTGTTTGAATTTTTTTGGTAAATTCACACCACACATTGAAACCATGCGTTCTATTTGATTTTTATTAGTAACCGGCATAATCCCCGCTTCAATCGGCACATTAATACCCATGTCATGGGCTTTGTCTAAAAAAGCAAAAAAGTAGTCATTATCGAAAAATAGTTGCGAAATTAATTGATCGGTTCCGGCATTGACTTTTTCTTTTAGATGGATCAGATCTTGTTTCAGTGTTAGCGCTTCAAGGTGACCTTCCGGATAACAGGCGCCGATAATGTTAAAACCACCATTTTCTTTAATAAAAGTGACCAGTTCACTAGCAAATCTAAAATCATTTTTAGGTTCAACATTAGGACTAATATCACCACGTAATGCCAAAACATTATCAATACCAGCACTTTTTAAATCGGCGAGGATTTTTTGCATTTCAACCTTACTAAAATTAATGCCAGGTAAATGAGCCACACTTTCAATACCGTAGGTATATTTAACTGCATGGGCAATATCAATTGTTGTTTGCCCATTTAAGCTTCCTCCAGCACCATAAGTTACGCTAATAAAATCGGGTTTAAAGTAACCAAGCTCACGTAAGGTGCTATAAATGGTTTCTAAAGGTGATGTCTTTTTTGGGGGAAAAACCTCAAAGGAAAACACCGTTTTTTTATTAAATAATTGATTAGTTTTCATCTGTATCATCCATTAGTTTTGTCATGATTTTCCTTATTGACGTTTCCGCCGCCTAAATAGGCGGCGGAAATAAGGTAAAACAAAATTAATTTACTTTATAAAAAACAGCATTAATTAAGTGTTTTTCTCACTTCTAAGGTTGCTTGTACCAGGTGTTGTAAACTTTCGACCACTTCTTTCTCACCACGGGTTTTTAAACCACAATCTGGATTGATCCATAATTTTTGTTTTTCAATTTTGGCAAGTAATTTCTCAATTGTTGCTTTAATTTCAGCAACTGGCGGTACGCGTGGTGAGTGAATATCATATACACCAGGACCAACTTCAGTTTTAAAATTATTAGCTTTAAGTACATCGATTAATTGCAAGTTAGAACGTGATGCTTCGAACGAAATAACATCAGCATCCATTGCATCAATATCCTTGATAATGTCAGCAAATTCGCTATAACACATATGGGTGTGGATTTGGGTATCAGCTTGCACTTTACTGTGCACTAATCTAAATGCCGGAATTGCCCAATCAAGGTATTCACTATTCCAATCTGCTTTACGTAGTGGTAGTTTTTCTTTGAGTGCCGCTTCATCAATTTGGATGATCTTGATACCTGCAGCTTCCAGATCTAATACTTCGTCACTAATAGCTAAAGCAATTTGGAATACTGATTCTTTTTGTGAAATATCTTCACGTGGGAACGACCAGTTAAGAATAGTTACCGGTCCGGTTAGCATGCCTTTAACTGGTTTATCAGTTAGGCTTTGCGCATATTGTGAATATGCAACAGTAATTGGTTTTGAGCGTGAAATATCACCCCAAACAACAGGTGGTTTAACGCAACGAGTACCATAAGATTGTACCCAAGCTTTTTCCGTAAACACAAAACCATTTAGGCTTTCACCAAAATATTCCACCATATCATTACGTTCAAATTCGCCATGAACTAATACATCAATACCGATTTGTTCTTGCAATTTAATACACTGGGCAATTTTCTGTTTGTTAAATTCAGTGTATTCATTCAGGCAAATTTCCCCTTTTTTGAATTTAGCTCGATTTAAACGAACGTCCGGTGTTTGTGGGAATGAACCGATAGTAGTGGTTGGCAATAATGGTAAATTAAATGCTTGTTTCTGTGCGGCTTCACGCACAGAAAACTCAGGTAAGCGAGTAAAATCAGACGTTTTTAAAGCTGCGACTTTTTGACGAACGCTTTGATTGGCGCCTTCACGCTCACGGGTAAATAGCGTTTGATTTGCTTTATAAGTAGCATTGTTATCAGGATTTGTTTCATTAAACAATTGACCAAGTTCAGCAAGTTCTTGCAGTTTTTCTTGCGCAAAGGCAAAGTATGCACGTTGCTGAATAGTTAGTTTGGTCTCATTTTGTAAAGTGTATGGTACATGTAATAATGAACAAGACGTATTAATAACAATTTTTTCAGCGTTTTGCTTAATTTGATTTAATAACGCTAAGGTTTTTTGGTAATTGTTTTTCCAAATATTTTTGCCATTTACTACGCCAGCAAATAATACTTTATTCGCAGGAAAACCATTATTTTTAAGTAAATTTAATGACTGTTTACCTTCAACAAAGTCAAGTCCAATAGCATCAAACGGCAATGCTACTAACTCTTTGTAGCAGTCGCGGACATCACCAAAATAGGTTTGTAACACTACTTTAGTATTACCTTTAACAGCTAAAATAGCTTGATACAGTTCAGTAAATAGCGCGAGATCATCTTTATTGAGATCAGTGACTAAAATTGGTTCATCAATCTGAATCCACTCTGCCCCAAGTGCAGTAAATTTTTGGATAATATCTTGATAAGCTTTAATAATATCTGCTTTAAAATCAGTAAACTGTTTATTACCTAAATACTGGGCTAATTTGAAAAAGGTTAAAGCACCGATAACTACCGGTTTGGTTTGTATACCCAGTGCTTTTGCTTCTTGATATTCATCAAAGGGTTTAGTGCCAGCAAGTTTAATTTGTACAGAATCTTCAATTTCAGGCACTAAATAGTGATAATTGGTATTGAACCATTTTTTCATCGCCAATGCACGCACATCTCCTTTATCACCTTGATAACCACGCGCCATAGCAAAATAACGATCAAGCTCTGGTAAACCTAAATCTTGATAACGTTTAGGAATAACATTAAGTAAACAAGCGGTATCTAATACTGCATCATAAAATGAAAAGTCATTAGATGAAATAAATGCGATTTTTTGTGCAGCTTGTTGTTGTAAATGTTCGGCACGTAAAGCCTTAGCTTCGGCTAATAATTCAGCTTGAGTTTTATTGCCTTTAAAATAAGCTTCGGTAGCAAATTTAAGCTCACGCAGTTTACCAACTCGCGGATATCCAATAACAGCAGTATTCATTTTTCATTTCCTTTTATCACTTTTCTTTAGTGATAAAGAAGATAACAAAAAAAAATGCTATTGAATAATTCTAGTTTTTTATGGATTGTTATAGTTTGTATCTATATCAAATAAATAATAAGTCTCTCTCTTGAAGAACTCATTATATAAAAATATATCTTAACCAATTAATTTTATTTATTTTTTATTTATTAATGCGTAAATAATAAAAATAGTTTAATTATCTTATTGATAATAATTCTCATTATCATTAAAATGACAATAATTACATTTTACAAAGAGATTTTAGTTATGTTAAAGACATCGACAATTAGCCTTGAAGAGATAAATAATACGGTACATATACCTGATCATCAGTCTGGTTTTTTTCGAAAACTTTGGGCTTATTCTGGTCCAGGGGCATTAGTTGCTGTAGGTTATATGGATCCAGGTAATTGGATCACTTCTATACAAGGCGGAGCACTTTATAGTTATTTACTGCTATCTGTTATATTAATATCGAGTTTAATCGCCATGCTGCTTCAAGCTATGTGTGTAAAAATAGGTGTCGTCACTGGTATGGATTTAGCCCAAGCAACTAAGTCTATGGTGGGGCGAAAGGTATCTTTTTGTTTGTGGATATCAACCGAACTTGCAATTATTGCTACCGAAATAGCGGAAGTTATTGGTAGTGCGGTAGCGCTAAACTTGTTATTTGATATTCCATTACTTATTGGTGTGCTATTAACGGTATTTGATGTAATTATTCTTTTATTACTCATGCAATTTGGATTTAGAAAAATAGAAGCGATCGTATTTTGTTTAATTGCAACTATATTTATTATATTCACCTATGAGGTTTTAAGAGCATCACCTGAAATGAGTGAAGTCATTAATGGCTTTATTCCAAGAATAGATATTTTCACTGCATCAATTAAAGGTCATGATTCGGCTCTGGTTATAGCACTTGGTATTGTTGGTGCAACAGTGATGCCACATAATTTATACCTGCACTCATCTATTGTGCAAACCAGGAAATATGACAGAAAGAAGACCGCAAGTCTAAAAGATGCAATTAAATATGCAACGATTGACTCTAATATACAATTATCATTTTCATTTATTATCAATTGTTTATTACTCATTCTTGGTGCAGCATTATTTTTTGGTAATGATCCTGATGATCTTGGTCGCTTTACACAGCTTTATGATGCATTAAAAGATCCACAAATGGTTGGTCCGGTAGCAAGCTCAATTATGGCTACCTTATTTGCAGTGGCTTTGTTAGCATCAGGCCAGAACGCCACTATCACAGGTACTTTGACCGGGCAAATAGTAATGGAAGGTTTTATAAACTTCTCCATTCCGCTTTGGGCAAGAAGGCTTGTCAGTCGAGGATTAGCAGTAACTCCCGTTATTTTATGTATCTGGATATGGGGAGATAGAGAAAGTATCG
The DNA here is from genome assembly GCF_001690685.1 of Gilliamella sp. wkB112. Classification (GTDB taxonomy): domain Bacteria; phylum Pseudomonadota; class Gammaproteobacteria; order Enterobacterales; family Orbaceae; genus Gilliamella; species Gilliamella apicola_J. The sequence goes on from NZ_LZGL01000003.1 coordinate 76,757, forward strand.
TAGAAAATTTATTGATATATACTCAAGTATTTTTAAGTGTAGCCTTACCTATATCAATGGTTCCTTTAATATTAGTAACTTCTAACAAGAAAGTGATGGGTGAATTTGTTAACTGCAAGCTAACTATTATTTTAGGCTGGTTAGCCACAGTTTCATTGGTAATTTTAAATCTGCAGTTAATTTATGAAGTGATTAGTTCATTATTTTAGCTGGGAGGTAAAATTTAAATCATAACTCAGTTTAAATAAGAAATGATAATTAGAAGTGACTATAGATTTTTTATCAAAAATAACGTGGGATTAAATGACTAATCCACGCTATTTTTTCAGCTAAGCTGATTAATAACGTGGATTATAGAGTTAAGTTTAATTGAATAATTTTTAATTTAATTAAACTAATTTTTTCATTTGATCAGCAATCTTTTCTGCTTGTTGACCAACCACAATTTGTACACCAGTCTTACCTAATTTAATCACTGCCATTGCCCCAAGCGCTTTAGCAGCTTGTTCATCAATAAGATCGGAATCATTAACATTTAGGCGTAAACGCGTGATACAAGAATCGATATTAGTTAAATTTTGCTTACCTCCAATAACAGCTATATATTGTTCAGCAAGTTTAGCTATATCAGTCACAGTTGATGTGGCTTTAGATTCTTGAGTTTCAGTCGCCGATGTATCATCATCTTCACGTCCAGGTGTTTTAAGATTGAATTTGACAATCACAAAGCGGAAGACTACATAGTAAACTACAAAGAACACTAACCCTTGCAGGATTAACATGTACCAATGTACCGCTAATGGATTGCGTGATTGTAGCAACATATCAATTAACCCAGCACTGAATGCAAAGCCTGATATCCATTGTAAAGTAGCGGCAATAAATAGCGAAATACCGGTTAAAACAGCATGAATAACGTAAAGTATTGGCGCTACAAACATAAAGGCAAATTCTAATGGCTCGGTTATACCAGTGAAGAAAGCCGCAAAAGAAGCTGCTAACATAATTGAAGCCGTTTTATCTTTATTGCCTTTTTTTGCAGTATGGTAAATAGCTAATGCCGCACCAGGTAAACCAAACATCATAATCGGAAAGAAACCTGCCTGATAACGGCCAGTGATACCTATTATTGCTTTACCTGTATCAATCGATTTTTGTCCATCTAAGAAGTTACCAATATCATTAATACCGGCAACATCAAACCAGAACACAGAGTTAAGTGCATGGTGTAAACCAACAGGAATTAATAAACGATTGAAGAAGCCATAAATACCTGCACCAACAGAACCTAAGTTTTTAATCCATTCACCAAATGATATTAATGAATTAAAGACAAATGGCCAGATAAAATAAAAAGCTACCGAAACAAATAGCATTACAATAGAAACAATAATAGGAACTAGACGTTTACCACTAAAAAAAGCTAACGCTTTATGTAATTCAATGGCACTAAAGCGATTGTATAATTCGGCCGCGATGATACCAACTAAAATACCAATAAATTGATTGTCGATTTTTGCATAGGCTGGCGATATTTGACTTTCCCAACCAGTAACCTTGGTATCTATGCCTTGAAAAAGTGCAACTGTAGTTGGTGATAACAGAGTGGTAATAATTAAAAAACCAACTAAACCTGCAAGTGCTGCTGCACCATCTTTATCTTTCGACATCCCATAAGCTACGCCAATTGCAAAAAGGATTGGCATATGCCCAATAATTGCACCACCTGATTGGAGTAAAAACGTAGCAACAACACTATTAGCTCCCCATCCAACGCTATTGATCCAATAACCAATACCCATCAGTATTGCTGCTGCAGGTAGTACAGCCACGGGCACCATTAATGAGCGTCCGATACGTTGTAAATAAGCCAAAACTCCCATAAGTGTTACCTCATATTTTTGTTTGAAATTTTCAAAAACAATTTTTGAAATTTATTATCTTTAAGTGTAAGTAAATTAGTTAATATATTTCATATTATATTATTTTACTTCGCAAATTAATTATTCGTTTTTTGTGATTTTAATCACGATTTTTTTTGAATTTCTACTTTAATATAGTAAAATATCTTCAACATATTTTACTTTAAAAAAAAAGAATTTATTTAATTATATCAGAAGAGGTGATATCTAATGAGACTTATTCCTTTACAAAATGCTCAAGAAGTAGGCGCTTGGGTAGCGAAACGTATTGTTAATAAAATCAACCAATTTAAACCAACAGCAGAGCGCCCATTTTTATTAGGTTTACCTACAGGTAGTTCGCCATTAGTAATGTATCAACAATTAATTAAACAGTACCAAGTAGGTAATGTCAGTTTTAAGCATGTGGTTACTTTTAATATGGATGAATATGTAGGGATTCCGGAAGATCATCCACAGAGTTATCACACTTTTATGTACGAAAATTTCTTCAATCACATTGATATTGATAAAAATAACATCCATATACTTAATGGTAACGCTGCTGATATTGATGAAGAATGTCGCCAATATGAAGCCAAAATCAAAGCTTATGGTAAAATCAATATTTTTGTTGGTGGTGTTGGTCAAGATGGTCATATTGCTTTTAATGAACCGGGCTCTTCACTTTGCTCAAGAACGCGAATTAAAACTTTAACTGAAGATACACGTATTGCAAATTCACGTTTTTTTAATAATGATAAAAATCAAGTGCCAAAACATGCACTTACCATTGGTGTAGCGACTTTAATGGATGCCGAAGAAGTCATTTTATTAGTTTGTGGCCATAATAAGAGCTTGGCATTACAAGCAGGTGTTGAAGGTTCTGTTAATCATCTTTGGACCGTAACTGCTTTACAAATGCATCCAGCTTCGATTATTGTTTGTGATGAACCAAGCACTGATGATCTTAAAGTGAAAACGCTAAAATATTTTACACAAATGGAAGCTGATAATCTCAAAGTGACCGTTTTATAAAGGATAAATCAATGTACGCATTAACAAATTGTCGTTTTTATACAGGCTTTGAAATTCTTGAAAATCATGCAGTTATTATTGATAAAGATAAAATTGTCACAGTCTGTAAACAAGACGAAATACCAACAGGTATTACCATTGAAAATTTACAAAGCGCTATGGTTGCGCCTGGCTTTATTGATATTCAAGTCAATGGTTGTGGTGGAGTGCAATTTAATGAAACACTTGATGCATTAAGTGTAGAAACGTTAGAAAAAATGCAAGCGACCAACCTTATTTCTGGTTGTACTAGCTATTTACCTACATTAATTACCTCAAGTGATGAGTTTATGATCAAGGGTGTGAATGTTATGCGTGAATATTTAGCTACGCATCCTAATCAAGCGCTTGGTTTACACCTTGAAGGTCCTTATATCAATCCAGAGAAAAAAGGTATTCATGATGTAAACTTCATTCGCCAGCCATCGCAAAAAATGATTGATTTTCTTTGTGATAATGCCGATGTCATAAAAATTATTACTTTAGCACCAGAAAAAGTAGAAAGTCATTTTATTAAACAACTGGTTAATGCTGGCATTCATGTCTCTGTTGGTCATTCTAATGGCCATTATGATGATTGTCGTCGTGGATTTAATGATGGTATTAGTTTAGGTACTCATCTTTTCAACGCCATGCCATATATATCGGGGCGTGAACCTGGTGTTGTTGGTGCAATTTATGATGAACCAGAAGTTTATGTTGGGATTATTGCTGATGGTCAACATGTGAATTGGGCTAATATCCGCAATAGTCATAAAATCAAACAAGATCATTTAGTGCTAATTACCGATGCGATGTTACTTGCTGGATCCAACTTATCCTCAGGTGTTTTTGCTGGTAAAACCATTTATTATAAAGATGGTCGCTGTGTAGATGAGAATGGTACTTTAGGTGGATCAGCATTAACCATGATCGAAGCTGTTAAAAATGCTGTCGAATATGTTGGTATTGCATTAGATGAGGCTTTACGCATGGCTACGCTTTATCCTGCAAAAGCAATCGGTGTAGACAAAACGCTTGGAACTATCAGTGAAGGTAAAATTGCTAACTTAGTGGTGTTTGATCGTGATTTTACTGTATCTAAAACTATTGTTAATGGAGTGATGACTCGTTAAAATGTTATTTAATCGGTGACAAGATTGAGTAACATATGACTTTTAATTATTTAAATTTAGTCGGCAATGCTGAACTAATCAAACAACTTAATTATGCAATGATTTACCGTTTGATTGTTCAGCAAGCGCCCATTTCGCGAATCCAATTGGCGGAAATTAGCCAATTAGCCCCGGCAAGTATTACTAAAATTACCCGCCAATTTCTTAAAAATAAATTAATTAAAGAGATTGATACGCAACAATCAACGGGGGGCCGTCCCGCTGTTTCGATTGAGGCTAAATTTACCCATTATCAAACCATTGCTGTGCAATTAAGCCGTTCACATGTGATTGTGGAACTTTATGATCTTGGTGCTAATTGCTTAGTTTCAAAAACATATCCGCTAACTGATTTTACCGAAAAACTGGCCCAAAAATATTTAATTACTTTAATAGAACAATTTATCCAAGAACACAGCAAAAAAATTAAAAATCTAATTGCTATTTCGGTGGTAATGCCCGGGTTGATTGATTCGGTACACGGGATTGTTCGGTATACGCCACATATTCAAGTTAAAGAATGGCCTTTGGCAGACGTATTACAAAAGCAATTTAATGTGTCTATTTTTGTCGGTAATGATATTCAAAGCCTGGCATTAGCAGAAAGTTACTTTGGTACCACGCAAAATGTTGACGATTCTATTCTCATCCGTGTACATCATGGTGTAGGGTCAGGGGTTATTGTTAATCAACAATTGCTTACTAATCATAATCAAAGTGCTTGTGAAGTTGGACATATTCAAGTCGATGCTTTAGGTGATCGTTGTCACTGTGGTAATTTTGGTTGTTTAGAAAATAGAGTGGTAAATCGAGCAATTGAAAATCGAGCCAAACAGATGATTGAACAAGGTTATCTAACTAAATTAACTATTGCTGAGTGCAATATCGCTAATATTTGTGCCTGTGCTAATCAAGGTGATGAGTTAGCGATTAAATTGGTCAAAGATGCCGGTGAAAATTTAGGTAGAGCGGTCGCCATTATGGTTAATATATTTAATCCGCAGCGCATTGTATTAGCTGGTGAATTAATAAAATCTCAAGAAATATTGTTAACGGCAGTCAATAGTGCGTTAAAAACTCAGAGTTTAGAAGGCTTAAGAAAGAACCTGACTATTACTTGTTCTGTTCTTGATGATCGCTCAGCAATTGGTGCTTTTGCCTTAGTGCAACAAGCGTTATTTAACGGATCACTACTAATAACTTTGTTTGATAGTAATGAAGTGTAGTGATTGAGGTAAAAATAAAGCCCGATAAAATCGGGCTTTTTATTAGGCTAAAATGCGTAACATTCTACGTAAAGGTTCCGCGGCTCCCCACAATAATTGGTCGCCGACAGTAAAGGCTGATAAGAAGTCTTTACCCATATTTAGTTTTCGTAAGCGCCCAACTGGCGTAGTTAATGTGCCGGTAACGGCAGCAGGAGTAAGTTCGCGCATGGATATTTCACGATCGTTTGGTACCACTTTTACCCAATCATTATGTGCAGCAAGTAGTTTTTCTATTTCTGGTATACTGACGTCTTTTTTCAACTTGATAGTAAAAGATTGGCTATGACAACGCAATGCACCAACGCGAATACAAAGACCATCCACAGGAATAATTTGGTTGGTACCTAAAATTTTATTGGTTTCTGCTTGCCCTTTCCATTCTTCTTTGCTTTGACCGTTATCAAGGGCTTTATCGATCCAAGGAATGAGGCTACCCGCTAATGGCACGCCAAAATTATCGGTTGGCAAACTACCATCACGCATTTTTTGTGTCACTTTACGTTCAATATCCAAAATAGATGAGTGTGGATTTTGTAATTCTTTAGCCACTTCTGCATGTAACATACCCATTTGGGTTAATAATTCACGCATATGACGAGCGCCACCACCAGAAGCTGCTTGATAAGTCGAAACCGCAATCCAGTCAACCAGATTTTCAGCAAACAAACCACCTAATGACATCAACATTAAACTAACGGTACAATTACCACCAACAAAGGTTTTAATACCTTGGTCTAATGCAGTATGAATGTTGGCTTTATTCACTGGATCTAACACGATAATAGCATCTTTCTCCATACGTAGTGTTGATGCGGCATCGATCCAATAACCTTGCCAGCCTGTGGCACGTAATTTTGAATAAATTTCAGAGGTATAATCACCACCTTGGCAAGTTACAATAATATCTAATGCTTTTAAGGCATCTAAATTATCAGCACTTTGCAAAGTACCGGTTTTACCACCAAATACTGGTGCTGCTTGCCCCGCTTGCGAAGTAGAAAAGAACACCGGATTAATATAATCAAAATCATGTTCTTCAACCATACGTTGCATAAGAACAGAACCTACCATCCCACGCCAACCGACAAAACCAACATTTTTCATAATTTTTCCCATTCCAAAAGTAATAGTTATATACAGAAACGCTCCACTATTAAAACAAAATATCACTATAAAACAAAGTAAGATAAGAATTATTTTTGTCAGCACAGATATAATAACGTGGTGTTATGGCTAACAGTATTTGTTAAAAAGGGGAAATTTAATTAATAGGTAAGGAAAATTTTGTTCTTTATCTTACTTGAAAACGCATTTTCCTTACTTTTCTTTGTATGGGTAGAACTTCTACAAAGTTAGGAAAAATAAGAGACTATATCTATATTAATATTTTTTATAAAATTAATATTACTACCACTAGTTACTCTTTAATTATTGTCAGTTTTTTCCTCAGATCCGAATAAATTTTTCATCATGGATAAGATAATACTAACCTCTTGATAATCAACGTTTGTTATAAATGTGCATATGGTTTATCCCATTGTTCATGAAGTATAGTATTTTCAGAAAGATAAAATCGTTAATTAGATAGAATTATTTGAATATTAGCTAAATTGTATAAAATCAAAAGGTTATTCTGAGCAAGGATAATTATATTTTAAAACTTTAAGATATAAAAGAGAGAAAGGTTGTTCATATAAATGATCTACCGCATTATGTTGTTTGAGCACATCATCAATCATTTTAATTGTTTCAGATAATATGGTTAGTTTCATTAAATAATCATAGTTAGAGGGGCAGGCAAATCTATTTTTGTGTTCTAATGTTAACATTGAATCATAAGCAATTATTCCATTTACCAGCAATTTAAAATAATTGTTTGCAAAATAAACATGTTCAGGTTTTGGTGAATTATATAACGTTTTTAAATCTTTATAAGTTAATGATGGCTTATACATTATTTCATCATAAGGGTCGGCAAATGTACAAAAAGAAGTAAGTAGAAAAATAAAAAAAATTAAAGTTTTTTTCATTGTTAATTTATTAATTGGAATTATGTTGATTTAAAGGTATTACCTTATCATAAGGTGGTCAAAAATCACACATGATTTTATTCTCAGCTTGAATTTGGCTAAAACAGAGATAATAAAAAAGCCCACTCAAATGAGCAGGCTTTTTTATTTGAAATTGGTCGGCGAGAGAGGATTCGAACCTCCGACCCACTGGTCCCAAACCAGTTGCGCTACCAAGCTGCGCTACTCGCCGTTTGTAGTCATTTTATGTTCTATATAAAATGGGGTGGCTAATGGGATTCGAACCCACGACAACTGGAATCACAATCCAGGGCTCTACCAACTGAGCTATAGCCACCATAGAAGTAGGACGAAATATTACGCATAAAAAATAACATTGTCCAGTATATTTTTTAAAATATTCGCTGACTGATTATATAAAAACCGTTAACAGCTTAATCTTATAGCATGGCTAGCCAAAATTAGGCTTTATGTGACATTAATACCGCTTTAAATCAGGAAGCAACCGAAGTTGAAACTTTCATAGCGCAACTAAGTGTTAAACGGTGAAATAAATAACAGATTTAAAATGATATCTTATTATAAATTAAAGATAAATTGAATTATTTGATAATCCAGTTGATTAGTTATAATATTTGCTTGGTGATATGGTTCTGTTTGTAAGCTGAAATGGCTTATTTAACTAATAACTTAGTTTTATATCTAAACGTATAGCAGACCTGAAACATCTTTGCAAAAATTGCTGTAAAAGTAATCAAAAACAATCTAAAAATTATGTAATATTTTAGTAAAACAGCCTGACTTTTTTTATATTATTGTAATAATGTAACTACCTAAAATTAAATAAAAATGACGACTATGATAAATATTTTATTAATTGATGATGATGTTGAATTATCGCAGATGCTTAGTGAATATTTGACCAACGAAGGTTTTAATATCAAAAGTGTTTATCTGGGTAAAAATGGTATCGAGGAAGCGCTATCAGGTAAATATCGTGTGGCAATTTTAGATGTAATGCTACCCGACATCAATGGCATTGACGTGCTAAAAAGTATTCGTCAGCAATGTAATATGCCAGTGATTATGTTAACCGCGAAAGGCGATAATATCGATCGAGTTTTAGGTTTGGAATTAGGTGCTGATGATTATATCCCTAAACCATGTTATCCACGTGAGCTATTAGCCAGATTACGTGCAGTATTACGCCGTTTTGATGAACGGTCAGTGGACACAGTGGATGACAAAAAATATCATTTTAATGGCTTAACCTTAGATCTGCCACAGCGTCTATGTACTTGGAACGACAAAGTGATTGACTTAACTTCGACTGAGTTCAATTTATTAGTTTTACTGGTCAAAAATAATGAAAGAGTGGTGACTAAAGAAGAACTATCTGAAATAGGTTTAGGCCGAGCACGCGAGCTTTATGATCGTAGTGTTGATGTGCATATTAGTAATATTCGCCAGAAGTTACACCAAGTTGCTCAAAATGTGGTTACCATCGAAACTATTAGAGCGGTCGGTTACCGTATTCGTTAATTGTAAATAATTGAAACATAGGTTTGGCATGAATCGTCGATTATTTTGGAAAATACTCATTATATTCTGGGTGATTTTTTACCTTACCTTTCAATTAACTTGGATCGCTTTTTCTGTTTATGTAGATAATAAAAATCAACGATTCCTTAATCATATGCCGACTAAAGTCGATATGATTGCTCAGTTATTACATGTAGCCGGTGAGGATGAAACCCTTAATTTTATTGCTCACCTGCCTGAGCGCGAACAAGTTTTACTCTCGATAAAACTGGTTTCCCCACAGAATGATCAAGTCAATATCATTACTGACGAATTAGAAACCCCAACCTATGCCTATCAACGTACCACGGTGGCTCCGGATGGTACTTTATATACAGTTTCCTTTAAAGATGATAAAGATGACAGGGACGATAGGAGCAAAAAAAACCTATTTAATATGCCGATGCCGATTATTTTAATGGGGATCTGTGTAGGACTTATATTCAGTCTATTTTTGGCTTGGAACTTAACCAGACCAATGAAATTACTTAGGAAAGGTTTCTACCAAGTATCGCAAGGCGATCTTTCAGTGCGTTTATTTAATAAGTTAAAACGCCGCCGTGATGAACTTAGTGAACTTGGCAAAGACTTCGATATGATGGTTGAACAGCTCAATATCTTAATCTCAGATCGGCAAGTGTTATTGCATGATGTCTCGCATGAACTGCGCACACCTTTAGCGCGGTTGCAATTAGCTATTGGCTTGGCGCAGCAAAATAAACAAAATATTGATACTTCATTAGCCAGAATCGAACTCGAATCAGAACGCTTAGATCAACTTATTGGTGAGATCCTTAATTATTCGCGTGCTGAAATGAATAATCGTACCGATGAATATTTTGATTTAAAAGATCTTGTTAGTGTCGTGATTAATGATGCTAATTATGAGGCTAATCATCAATTAATTGATGTAAACTTCATCTCGGCAACGATTAATCATTCCATAATTAAAGGTAATTCGGAGCAAATTCGCCGGGCAATCGAAAATATAATTCGTAATGCCATTCGCTTTTCTAAAGCTGGGCAAGCCGTTGATGTGTCGTTAAAAGAGATTGGTAAGTATTTACAAATTGAAGTCAAAGATCGTGGTCCGGGTGTTGATGCCAGTAAATTATCCAGCATTTTCGAGCCATTTGTACGTATACAATCACCGCAATTGGGTAAAGGCTATGGCTTAGGTTTAGCTATAGCCAGAAAGACAGTTATTATGCATAACGGTACTATTCAAGCCTCAAATCGTGACGGTGGCGGCTTGATTGTTACTATTCGCCTGCCGTATTGGCGCAATCTTTAATAACAATCAGTATTAACCATTAATACGTATTCTTTAATCAGTTTTTCTAACTTAATTTTATCATGACCAACAAAATTCAATGTTTGCATGATGGTGTTAGGATCGGTTTTTAATAGCGCTTTATATTGGGCAATATACTGGCTGGAGATAGGTTTATATGACCAGTGCCATTCTTCCGGTAGATAGCCACCTTTACGCCCTTCATTGAATGGTCGGCAAAATCCATATTTGGGTAGATTTTCCTGTAACCATTTATAGAGGATTATGCCTTTGCTATCATTATGAAAATACTCGGACGAAACACTAGTAATATCAATATCAGTACCCCAGTGATGACGTGATGTGCCAGGCATTGATGAAAATTTTAAAATTTCTTCGGCGATTTTTTGCGGATCATTAATTTTAGCGGTTAAAGCATCCCATTTACGTTGCCATATGCCATTTTGGTACTGGTAATTACGGGTTGCGCTTACCACAATAAACGGGATATTCGGGTGAGCTTTTTTAAAGTCCCGATAAGCCTTAATCAATTGTTGTGTTGGTTGTTTTTGCAGGTACATGCCTTTTTTATTTACCGGCAACTCAGTGGTATCCAAGGCAATAAAATTATCATCTTTCTTTTCGTCAAATTGACCGGTGAGTTTATTTAAAGGGATTGATTGTGCCATAGCAAATGTCGAACATAAAAGTAAAATTAAAGTTTGCGTAAGATTGAAAACCATTTTCAATCTTATTGATTTTTTTGTATTGTTAAACATCACTAATATTCTATTAGCCAGATAAGGTGAAAAACAGTATAATCCTTTTCCGAAAAATTAAAATAGCCATAATGTGTAAAAACGAGGCCTTATGTTAACACCATCAGTATCCAACTCGTCTATTAATTGTGTAGACGCGACCCAAAATGGGAATTGTAACCCGACTAATCCTAATAGCGAGAAATTAAATTTACTCAATTTTACCCGGCCACAACTAAGAGAATTTTTTGTTTCTCTGGGCGAAAAACCATTTAGAGCCGATCAAGTCATGAAATGGATCTACCATTTTGGCATTGATGACTTTGATCAAATGACCGATATCAATAAAAAACTCCGCGAACAGTTAAAAACTTTAGCCGAAATTAAAGCGCCAGCGATTGCTGTAGAACAACGCTCATCCGATGGCACCATTAAATGGGCATTAGATGTCGGCAATAACCAATTGATTGAGTCGGTGTATATTCCTGAGCGAGATCGGGCAACTTTGTGCGTGTCGTCGCAAGTGGGCTGTGCGCTAGAATGTAAATTCTGCTCGACTGCCCAACAAGGATTTAACCGTAATTTAACCGTTTCTGAAATTATTGGCCAAGTATGGCGAGCCTCAAATGCCATTGGTGTGACAGGTAAATTAGCCGATAGACCAATCACCAATGTGGTCATGATGGGCATGGGTGAACCTTTGCTTAATTTAGCCAATGTGGCGCCGGCTATGGAAATTATGTTAGATGATTTTGGTTATGGTTTGTCTAAAAGGCGAGTAACGCTCTCGACTTCAGGCGTTGTGCCAGCGTTAGATAAACTTGCCGGAATGATTGATGTGGCGCTAGCTATTTCGCTGCATGCCCCCAATGATGCTATTCGTAGTGAAATTATGCCAATCAATCAAAAATATAATATGGCTACCTTGCGTGACTCTATTTTACGTTATCTTTCTTATTCAAATGCGAATCATGGTAAAGTGACCATTGAATATGTGTTACTTAATCAAGTGAATGACGGTGTTGAGCATGCACATGAATTGGCTGCATTCCTAAAAAATGTACCAAGTAAAATTAACTTAATTCCTTGGAATCCATTTCCAGGCGCACCTTATTCAAGATGTTCAAATACCCGTATTGATCGCTTTATGAAAACCTTAATGGGCTATGGCTTTACCGTGATTGTGCGTAAAACTCGTGGAGATGATATTGATGCTGCTTGTGGTCAATTGGCTGGTGAGGTGGTGGACCGCACCAAACGCACATTATATAAAAAGCAAAATCTGGCTCGGCAAACAGCTTAAAGATAAACTTCAAAAAGGATAAATGGATGAAAAAATACTTAGTTGCTTTAAGCTGTTTAAGCATGATGGTTATCTCTGGTTGCCAGATGAAAAACCAAAATGAATTCGATCCGGAAACCGCGGCCTTGGCAAGAATGCGTTTAGGACTAGCTTATTTAGCCAAAGCTGACGAGTCGCAAGACAATGTCAAAGCTGCACATTATAATCTTAAATTAGCCGCGCAGTATTCACCTAATAACCCGCAAATTATGTTGGCTATGGCCATGTTTGATCAGCATGTGGGTGAATATAACGAAGCCGAAATGATCTATCAACGTATAACCTTAATGCAACCGGGCAATGGCTTATATCATGTTCATTATGGCTCGTTTTTATGTGGGCGTGATCGCTATGCCGAAGCCAAACAGCAATTTCAACAAAGCCTTGATCTAGATCGTCACCGTTGGAAGGCTGATACCTTTGAGCAATATGGTTATTGTGCGATTCAAAATGGTGACCAAAAAACTGCTAATTCAATGTTCAAACAGCTGTTCCAATATGACGCCAACCGCCGTGAAAATGTTGCCAAAACCGCAGCCATACATCAACAAAATGGTGATATGAAAGTGGCTAACTATTTGTTAGCAATAGTAAAACAGTAGTCTTTATCTAATCGAATATCAATAAACAATAACCGACTTATTATAATAAGTCGGTTAGCTGTTAGTTCTTCTCAAAAGTCATATCAAAGCTATGTGTTTGCTGATTATAAACTGCGGTGAAAGTACCTTGATCGTGTGGATTTTGTAAAATATGATTGACGATAAATGGCCTAATATTGGTTTTAATATAACCCGGTAATCCTCTGGCACCACGGATGATATCGTAATGTTCATGGCAAAATGCACTAATACAAGAATCTTCAATTTCGATGGTATAACCACGTGGTTGATAAGCTTGATTTAGTTTGACAATTTCACGCCGAATAATCTGCTCAATAACTTCCATCGGTAGTCGTTTGAAGTGAAGAATATTTTCCCGACCATTAAAACGATTGAGTAGTTCTGAACGATAGGTATTATTCAGTTCATTAGTGGCTAATTCACAGGCAGCTTCATCAGACAGTTCCAGATCTAAATAATATGCTTGCCCGATATTTGAGGTCATAATAATCATAATATCCGAAAAATCGACAGTACGACCAACGTTATCAGTTAAACGCCCATCGGATAGAATCTGCAAAAAGATATTAAACACATCCGGATGCGCTTTTTCGATCTCATCAAACAGGTAGATGCCAACCGGTTTGGTTCTTACTGAATTAGTTAAAATGCCGCCAGCTTCAAAGCCTTCATAACCAGGAGGGGCGCCAATTAATTTAGCTACCGCATGTTTTTCCATGTATTCTGACATATCAAAACGCACTAATGATTTTTCATCACCATAGACATATTGCGCTAACGCTTTTGCCATTTCAGTTTTACCAACACCCGATGGCCCTAAAAATAGATAAGACATTGCCGGACCGGATTCTTCAAGGGCATCAACCTTAGCAACTTTAACCGAATTAGCGACATGTTTAACAATACCGTCCTGACCAAAAATACGTGATAACAAGTTGGCTTCTAAGTTAATTAGATTTTCAACTTCATTTTCATCTAATTTAGATGCTGATATGCCGGAAATTTTACTAAATTCGGTGATCACTTCTTGTCGATTTAATTTCAGCCCTTTATTAGCTAACATAACCAATTTTTGGTGTTGTTCGTTATTTTGTGCTATCTCTGTGTCAATCTGACGGATCTTGTCTTTCAATTTGGTGACTGCAGGGGAATCAAATCCAGCCGCAGTTAACTGTGCAAAGGTTTTTATGGCAGCGGACTCTGAATTTTTATTGCTATCTTCATCTTCTTGTAGCTGGGCGATTTCATCTTGTAATTTAAAACGCAAAGTTTCAGCATCACGTTGGTATTGATAGGTTTTATTAATTTCGGACTTTAATTCTTGCCAATCCTGCTGCCATTGATCTAATTGTTGTTGTAGTTCTTGGCGTTCAGTTTCATTACTGCTTTTGGCGATTTTTTCCATTAACTCAGCAATTTTAGGGTGCTGTTTATGGGTAAGTTGACGATAACTGGCCAAAGCGCGATCAAGTAACGAAATCGCTCGTTGCGGTTGCGCACCACCTAAGCCTAAACTATCTCGATATTTACTGGTTAGGCGTATCGCTTCTTCAATGGCTTCGTCATCTACTGCAATTTTATGGTGTTCAGAAAGTTCTTGGGTTACCACAGTAACGATAGCTTGCAAATCACTGCCGGTAGGTTCTTTGACATCATAAAGGGTGTACAGTTCCGGCATATTGGTGCTGGCTTTTAATACACTACTCAGCTTGTCATCACGGACTTCTAAGATAACTTGGAAATTATTAGATTTATCCGCGTTATTTAGTGCATTAATAAAGTGCGCATTACCAGTGTTATGTGCCGCTTCTAAAAAATTGGCGGTATCAGTAATAATAAGAACTGATTCCGGGGTTTGCAGTAATTTTTTTAAAATACCTTGAAATTCATTATTAATTTTATTGCTGTCACCGCTCGAAAACAACGCATCACAATTTAACCAAAATAATTTTTTTACAATTAAATCGAATGGTGTATCCGGGCTGTTTTTCGATGCTTGTAAACCAAGAGCAAGCGCCGAAACGCCTACTCCTGCTGGTCCTGTTAATAACAGTGAATTTGATGATTTGCGAATCAGAATAGACGAGATTCTTTCTAAATCATGTTCTCTACCCACTAAATTAAAATTAGGGTATTGCGCTAAATATTCACGCCCTCTAATTAAGTACATTATGGCTTCCTTAATTATAGTTTAAAGGGTGACGTAGTATTAGAACTCTCTTTTTGCGGTTCATTTTTTTCCGCTAACACATCGCTGGTTACAGCAATAAAGTCACGGGTATCATCCTGAACATCTTTAGCCATTTTTTCAATTTCATCCAAATTAGCACGCATGGTTTCTAATGCAGAACGTGTGATCTCAGTAGCTTCACGTTGAGTATCACCAAATTCGGCTAAGTTTTGTAACATGGCTTCCAAATCATTATTAATATCATCGCGACCAGTGGCAATGCGGATAGCTTCATTTTTAGCGATGTCATTAGTCACACGCGCCATTTCAGCTAAAGTATTACCAGCCATTGATTGGGCTTCATTAATTGCCGCTGAGTTTACAGCAGTCACTACCACGCTAAGTTGGGAAGCAACCGAGGCAATCCCTCGTGAATGCATGGCTCTGGCACTTTCAACTTGTTTTTTGGTTGCCGCTTGCATATTGCGAATTTTAATGGCTTCGGTGGTTAATTCACCATAAGTTTGCATGGTATCAACTGTTGCTGTGGAAACAGTATCAATATGTTCATCCAAATTACGTCGAGCTTCATCAAGTTTCATTGATTCTAATAAATTATCACCAGCATCTTTATTTTCAAGCTCTTGTCTGCGTTCACGGTGAACGGTTTCAACTTTTTTAGTTGCTTCGTTCATGATGGCATAGATTTGTATCATATTGCCATTATTGTCACTTAAGCCTTCAATTTGCTTAACCATTTTTTCCAAATGACCACGAATAGCACCAAAGCGTTCTTTACCTTGATTAACAAATTTCAGTGCCGATTCCACCATATCTGCTTGACGCAAGGTATGTTGTTCCGAAGTTAAGTTAAGCAACTCTTTTAGCTTTTCAACATCCATGGATTCAGCACGTTGTTGTTGGTGTTGTTGCATTTCGATTTGAATATCGCCAATTTTATTATAATTGCTTTGAACATTTTGTTTTAACTGTACTATTTTTTCTTCATTAGCCGCAATTTTAGCTTTAGATGCCGCTTTTATTTGTCCAAGTCCAAAGAAGCTTTTATCTTTCTGTAATGCTTCATTCTCGGTTTGTAACTGTACGATTTGCTTTTCAATATCAGCGCTATCGTTTTGCATTTGTTGTATTTCAGCTTCTTTTTCAGCATCCCACTCTTGATCGGCTTTGATTTTGGCTAAGGCATTACGAGTTTCGCCATTCTGGCGCAAGTTATATAAAGCATCAGTAATTTCGGTAAGTGGTTTGATTTTTTCAATAAAGCTATTAAGGTCATTATTAAAATCAGCATAGACTCGTTGTAATTCAGCAAATACTTCGGTGTCTGTCATTTCAATACGTTGTTTCGACATTTCTTCAGAAATTGATTGTAGATATTCTTTAAAAGTATCAAATTCTTGTATTTTGGCTCGATCAACTTCTTTATTATCAGTGAATTCTAAAATGCGAGTGACTTCTTCTACTTTCTGTTCCAGTGATAGGCTATCTGAAAAAATAACTTTAAAAAAAGAATTGTCTTTGATATTTTCGAGAGGATTTTCGACTTTAGCGGTTTTTTGCCGTTGTCTGGTTGAATAATCGTTTTGTTCAGTGCTGGCGAGTTTTTTACTTGAAGATACACTCATTGTCTTTTTCCTTTTTATCCATATAGTTTTTATATTCACTTACTGTCTGCTTACTTTGAATTTGTTATCAAATCATAAAGCTCAAGCTGGAATAATTAATTTAGTATTAAAGATGTAGAAAGATAAACTTATCTTTATGCCTATTATTATCTATTTAACCTATTATTTTGACAAGTAAAAACCATTACAAATATTCTGAAGTAAACGCCAATGATTTTAATTTAAGAGAAACATAAAATTGATAGCTTTTTAGCAGTAAAGTAAAAAATAATTTTGTAAAAAGCATTGCGGAGTCTATGCCGTTTAAATCAAGTTTTAAACCAAAAGATAGTGAGATTAGCAAACAAGCTTGAATTTTAGATATAAAAAAACCACCCATAAATATGAGTGGTTTTTAGTATGATTATGGGTCTGTTAACAGGAGAATTACATCATTCCGCCCATACCACCCATGCCACCCATACCACCAGCAGCACCTAAATCAGCTTTTTCGTCTTTAGGTAAATCAGTAACCATACATTCAGTAGTGATCATTAGTCCAGCAACTGATGCTGCATATTGTAATGCGCTACGAGTTACTTTAGTTGGATCTAAGATACCCATTGCAATCATATCGCCATACTCTTCAGTTGAGGCATTGTAACCATAGTTACCTTTACCACCTTTTACCGCGTTAACTACAACTGATGCTTCTTCACCACAGTTAGTTACGATTTGACGTAATGGCGCTTCCATTGCACGTAGAGCAACTTTGATACCTACGTTTTGATCTTCGTTAGCACCTTTAAGGTCAGTAATTGCTGAAGCAGCACGAACAAGTGCAACACCACCACCAGCTACCACGCCTTCTTCAACTGCAGCACGAGTTGCATGTAGCGCATCTTCTACGCGAGCTTTTTTCTCTTTCATTTCAACTTCAGTAGCCGCACCCACTTTAATTACAGCAACGCCACCAGCTAGTTTAGCTACACGTTCTTGAAGTTTTTCTTTATCGTAGTCAGATGTTGATTCTTCGATTTGTTTGCGAATTTGTTCAACACGTGCAGCGATAAGTGATTCTTCACCAACACCATCAATGATAGTAGTATTGTCTTTGTTGATAACTACACGTTTTGCTTGACCTAAATCTTCAAGAGTGGTTTTTTCAAGTTCTAAACCAATTTCTTCTGAAATTACAGTGCCTGAAGTTAAAATAGCGATATCTTGTAACATTGCTTTACGGCGATCACCAAAGCCTGGTGCTTTAACCGCAGCAACTTTAACAATACCACGCATAGTGTTAACAACTAAAGTTGCTAGTGCTTCACCTTCAACATCTTCAGCGATGATTAATAGTGATTTACCTGCTTTAGCTACAGCTTCTAATACTGGTAATAATTCACGGATATTAGAGATTTTTTTATCGGCTAATAAAATATATGGGCTATCTAATTCAACAGTTGCAGTTTCTGGTTTGTTGATGAAATACGGAGATAAATAACCACGATCGAACTGCATACCTTCTACAACATCAAGTTCGTCTTCTAGACCAGTACCATCTTCAACAGTGATAACGCCTTCTTTACCTACTTTTTCCATTGCTTGGGCAATTAAAGAACCAACTGTTTCATCAGAGTTAGCTGAAATTGTACCTACTTGGGCAATGGCTTTAGAATCGGCACAAGGAGAAGATAATTTTTTAAGCTCTTCAACTGCAGCCACAACCGCTTTATCAATACCACGTTTTAAATCCATTGGATTCATACCCGCAGCAACAGCTTTCAAACCTTCATTCACAATTGACTGAGCAAGTACTGTTGCGGTAGTGGTACCATCACCAGCGGCATCATTAGCTTTTGAAGCAACTTCTTTCACCATTTGTGCACCCATGTTTTCGAATTTATCTTCTAATTCAATTTCACGAGCAACTGAAACACCATCTTTAGTAATAGTTGGTGCACCAAATGATTTATCTAATACTACGTTACGTCCTTTTGGACCTAAAGTCACTTTAACTGCATCAGCAAGTACATTAACGCCTTTGAGCATTTTAACTCGAGCGTCGTTACCAAATTTAACATCTTTAGCTGCCATTTTTGTTTCTCCTAAATTCTGTATATAAGTTTAAATCGTTACCGTTATGCTTGAACAATGGCTAAAATATCGCTTTCAGATAAGATAAGCACTTCTTCGTTATCAATTTTTTCTGTTTTAACGCCATACCCTTCATTGAAAATTACGATATCACCAACTTTAACGTCTAACGGTTGTACTTGACCATTTTCCAAAATACGACCATTACCAACAGCTAAAACTTCACCGCGTGTTGATTTACCTGCTGCTGAACCAGTTAATACAATGCCACCAGCTGATTTTGATTCCACTTCTTTACGTTTGATGATCACACGATCATGCAATGGACGAATTTTCATTAGTTATCTCCTAGCACTAATTTTAATTAGATAATTATTAACAATAAATCATAAAATTACGATTCTATGATTGTAGTTTCACTTAAATGGGGATTAATTTATAATCTTCAAGAGAATAAAATTAAAAAAAATTCTAATTGGTTAATTATTCATCATCTTTACGTTTAAATTCACCTTCAATAATATCTTCGGATTGATAGTAATTGGTTGATGATGTAAAACTCGATTTAATTGGCAACCTACTTACAATGGATTTAACCACATGTTGCTGCACCAATGGAATTAATAAAATGGCGCCTAAAATATCGGTCACAAAACCAGGAATAAGTAATAACAATCCAGCAAAAAGTAAAGCCACACTTTTGATAATTTCATTTTGGGGATTTTGCTCATTAGCTATCTTTTGTTGCATAATACTCAGGTTGCGTAACCCTTGAGTTTTGACCAGTGAAAAACCAATAACAGAGGTTGCAATAATGCAAATTAAAGCCAGTAACACACCGATTGAATTTGCTACCATAATAAAAACCGTAATTTCGCAATAGACATAAATAAAAAAGATAAAAAACACTATAAATCGCATATAACCATTCCCTTCATAAAACTAAAATAAATAGGGTATAATTCATGATATGAAGATGATTAGTTATTTTTCAAGCAAACGGAAGCTATTTTTTAAAATATCTTATAAAAAGGATTGACGGATAAGCACTAATCGTGTTTAATGTGCATCCATTGTTGCCCGGATAGCTCAGTCGGTAGAGCAGGGGATTGAAAATCCCCGTGTCCGTGGTTCGATTCCGCGTCCGGGCACCAATCACCAAATTCTAAGACCTGCTTCAAGCAGGTTTTTTTATGTCTAAATCCTTTGCAGATAAGCCTTGCAATGAGTTTTCTTTGTCAACTGACATCAACCAAAATCAACCCAAATCAAGTGCAAAATCGGATACATTTGGTTCGATAATGGCGTGTATCCGTAAATTGGATTTAAAGCCTTTATTGGCAATGTATGTGGCTAATCGCTTATGTGATAATTATATTAATTTATGTTATGGATTTTATTACTTCAAAATGGAAGTTTTATCTAACGGTTATATGTTTTTTGTATATATTAGATTAATACATATAAGACTAATTTTGTCTTCTGCACTAGGAAAAATTTAACCAAAAATCAGATGAAAAATATGAGTTACCATCACGAAAATAAATAGAATTTATCTGATATAGCAGTGGCTAAATGTAGTAAATTGCTGGAACTAAAAATAAAGCGTGAAATGTGCTTTATTTTTAGCATATTTTCAGTTAGATGTAAATATGCAGTGCATTACTATGTGGTTATTGCATAATACCATCTGCTTAATTGTATTTGAAATAGGTAAAAAATTACATGCATCGACATGTTATGAAAGCATAACTTTGACTATTTTTTGAGCTCAATGGGTGTCAATACTCATAGCTATATTGATAACTTGTTTATGCAACAATCGAAACTACTGCCAGTTCGAGTGGATTTAGGGTATAAATCTAATCAAGCGATTGCAATGCATTATGTGGAATGGTGTCATTTGTCCGACTAAGATTGGAGCTTACTCTATTTTCAGCATTAACTACTCGTCAGTTAATTGTTCCAATTAAAGCGGTGGAAGAAGATGGGCATAGTGAAGTTGCAAGCCGATTACAACAACGCACATCCGCTATTATGCGTTATGCAGTACAAAATGGTTATATCTCTTATAATCCAGCTCAGGACTTGAAAGGTGTAGTGAGTAAGGTTAAGGTGAATCATCGTCCCGCACTTGAATTAGAACAGTTACCTGAACTATTAGAGCGTATTGATAACTTTAAAGGACGAGAGTTAACCAAGTTAGCAATTAAACTTACCTTATTTATCTTTATTCGTTCTAGTGAATTGCGTTTTGCTCGTTGGTCTGAAATCGATTTCGATAAAAAGGTTTGGACTATTCCAGCAGAAAGAGAAGTGATTGATGGTGTACCGCATTCTCACCGTGGTTCAAAAATGAAAACCCCTCATTTGGTTCCATTAAGTGATCAAGCCATTGAGATTTTAAAACAAATTTATGAGATTAGTGGAATGTATGAACTGGTATTTATTGGCGATCATTCACCGAGAAAACCCATGAGTGAAAATACCATTAATAAAGCATTACGTTCAATTGGCTATGATACTAAAACAGAACTTTGTGGACATGGTTTTAGAACTATGGCTTGTAGTGCATTAGTTGAATCGAATCTATGGTCACGAGATGCTGTTGAGCGTCAAATGAGTCATCAAGAACGTAATGGGGTAAGAGCAGCTTATATTCATAAAGCACAACATATTGAAGAGCGTAAGAAAATGGTTCAGTGGTGGGCTAATTACATAGATTCAATCCGAACCGAATTTGTCATGCCTTATGAGTTTAAGACTGCTTAAAAAACACCTCACTATTTAATTTGCTTTTCAGCAACCAATCATTTTATATCTAAAATTTAAGGAGTGTTTATGCGAACATTACCTCATGCATCGTCATGTCTGGAATCTACTGTGGTGGGTTCGAGTACGATTTCAGTTTTTATCACCAATTTAGGTAAATATAATGAAGGAGAGCTAGTCGGTGAATGGCTTGCTTTGCCAACAACGTCTGAACATGTTACTCAATGTCTTGAGCGTATTGGTATTGATGGTATTCAATATGAAGAGTTCTTTTTAACTGATTATGAATCATTGGTTAATGGTGTATCGGATTATATTTCGGAATACAGTAATCTTAATGAGCTTAACTATTTAGCTTCCAAACTTGAAGAGCTAAGTAATAATGATATTGAAATCTATGAAGCGATTATTGATATTGGAGGGCATGTTCAATCGGTTGCCGATCTTATTAACTTAGTTGACAACTTAGATTGTTTTCAGTGCTTGTGGAATGTGAACGATGAATATGATTTAGGCTACTACTGGATTGAAGAAAGCGGTGGTTACAACTTGAAGGAGCTGGGCAATTTAGCTAACTACTTTGATTATGAAAAGTATGGACATGATATTGCGCTTGAACAGGGAGGTACATTCTATTCTAGTGGCTATGTTTATCATACTGGTGAGAGCTTTACTGAAGATTATGATGGGAAATATGTTCCTGAGAAGTATTGTGTTTTGTCAAACTTAAATTACTTAGAGAATTAATAAATTCCCTCTAATAAAAGTTTAGATTCGCTTTTTAGGGGGGTATTAATTATTAATTTTTTTAATTAGTTGTGTGTAATTTTTATTACATGTTTCACTTTCTGTATTTCGTAATGATGGATATTAAGCAATTAAAGCAGAAAATCAGCGATATCGCCATTTGGAAGAAGGGCGATCAGTGTGCTCCTCATAAACCGTTATTATTGTTTTATGTCTTATCACAATATAAGTAAGGTCATAAACGGTTATTTAATTATGGAGCTGAAATTGAAGCACCACTGCTTGATTTACTAACACGTTTTGGGTCGTGGGCCGCAACGTACTCATTATTATCCTAATATGCCTTTCTGGCGTTTAAAAAGCGATGGTTTTTGGCAATTAATCAATACTGAAAATTGTATTAATCTTGAAAAGCCAAGCAAAGAACCTACAAGTAAGCAGCTTGATTTTGATCTAACAGAATTTAATCGCCAGCGTGATCTTAAATTTAGACAATTGGTTTTGCGTGCTTATAACTACCAATGTGCCATTTGTGGTTTTGATTTAAGACATGACTCAATTGCAATCGGCCTTGAAGCCGCTCACGTTAAATGGAAACAACATGGTGGACCTTGCATTGTCAATAATGGTTTAGCACTTTGTTCACTACATCATTCGGCTTTTGATATGGGGTCGATTGAGCTTGATAGTAGTTTCAAAATCAAAATATCAAGTGGCGTTAATGGTCATCAAATGGTTGAAAAATTGTTCTGGGTTTTTGAAGGTAAAAACATACTACTACCCCGCGTAAAAGAAGATTATGTGCATGATCGGTTTATTGAATGGCATTTACAGGAAGTGTTTAGGCAATAAAAAATTTGTTAACTAAATAAAATATAGTAGTATTTTATTATTATAAAATTCAAATATTGTATACAAAAGTGAATTATTAAAGATGACATTAATTGATTTAAAAGATCTTGAAGCACATTTATGGCAGGCAGCACATATTATTACTGGACCAATAGATGCTTCTGATTATAAAACGTATATTTTTCCTATTCTTTTCTTTAAACGTATCTGTGATGTTTATGATGAAGAGTTTACCGATGCTTTAGAGCAAGTTGATGATATGGAATTAGCAAAGGCTGAAATGTTTCATCGAATTCAAATTCCTCAAGGATGCCATTGGAAGGATGTTTTTGCGAAAAATAAAAACATTGGTCAATCAATTAAAGAAGCTTTTTTAGGCATTGAGCGAGCAAATATTCAGTTACATAATATCTTTGGTGATGCGTCTTGGACAAATAAGGAACGTTTATCAGATGAACTCTTAAGTAAATTATTAAACCATTTTAATCAGGTGAACCTAGGTATCGAAAGTGTCCGTAATGATGATATGGGGCGTGCATATGAATATCTAATCAAACGTTTTGCTGATAAAGCAAATAAAAAAGCTGGAGAATTTTATACACCTCGCACTATTATTCGATTAATGGTTAATATTTTAGATCCTAAATCAGGGGAAAGTGTTTATGACCCTGCATGTGGTACAGGTGGCATGTTATTGGAAACTATTCATCATGTTAGAGAAAATGGTGGAGATCCTCGTTTATTAAAAATTAAAGGGCAAGAGAAAAATTTAACTACAGAAGCGATTGCTCGTATGAATTTATTTCTTCATGGGCAGGAAGATTTTGATATTGTGCGCGGGGATACATTACGTGATCCCAAATTTCTGAATAATGATACCTTAGAAAAATTTGATTGTGTTATTGCTAATCCGCCATTTAGCCTTAAAGAATGGGGATATGATAACTGGAAGAATGATATTTATAATAGAACTACTTATGGTCTTCCTCCTCCAACTAATGGGGATTTTGCTTGGATTCAGCATATGTTTTCTTCATTGAATGAAACAGGAAGAATGGCGGTTGTATTACCTCATGGGGTTTTATTTAGAGGGGGATCTGAAGCGCGTATTCGTAAACAATTACTTCAGGAAGGTCGTATTGAAGCAATTATAGGTGTTGCATCAAACTTGTTTTATGGTACAGGTATACCTGCATGTATTCTCATTTTATGTAAAAAACGTTTACCGACTCATCGAGACCATATTCTTTTCATTAATGCTGAAGATATTTATACTAAGGCACGAGCACAAAATATTTTGTCAGAAACACAAAGTGACGAAATTTATCAGATCTATTTTCAACAACAGCAACAAGGTCCTCAAGCTGATAATATTGAAGGGGTAACTAGGTGGGTTACCTTAGCAGAAATTGAGGAGAATGATTTTAATCTTAATATTGCACGTTATGTGCAAAAACCACTAGAAGAAAAGACTATCAGTATTGAATTGGCGCTAAAGGAATTTCAACAAAAATTAACTACTTTGGAACAAGCCGAACAAGAACTTGAAATTCTTCTCAATCAACATGGGTTTACATTATGAAATTAGAAAAAGCCTATTCTGAAGATTTAAAAAAAGCAATAACAGCCGAAGATGCTGATTATAATTTCTTATTAGGTAAAATTTCATCCAAATATGCATTTACTTGCCCCGATGAAAATTGTAATGCTGCAGTGACCTGTGCAAATTTAGATAAAAAGAAATCACAAAGAAAAATCCCACCTTACTATAAAGTAGTAGGCGAGCATGATATTAACTGTTTAATTAATCAAGCTATTATTGAAAAAAATAAACAGAAAATTGAACAAAATGATATTTACTCTGAAAATGATACTTATATTGACAATGCAGTTCGTTTGAATCTTCGTCCAGTAAATCATCAACGTACAACAACCGATAATTCAACTATATCTAAAGACGACACCATTAAAACAGGGCATAAAGCAAACTCGAATCAATCAAATAAACGTAAGGTTCTACCTTCAAAAACAGTATCTTCTTTGGTGAGTGCTTTTCTTAATAAAGAAAAATTGATTGTACAGATCCCAGAAGTAGGAATATTACCCATTGAAGATCTTTTTATCGAAATTAATGGTCAAGATATTAGTAATTTTAATGATGAATTTAGGGTTTATTATGGTTTAGCATGGATTAATAAAGTGGATAAAGGTTTTTCGGTAAAATTTGCCAATAAGCTTAAAAATGGTAATTTGCAAATTAGGCCTTCATTTTTCATTGCTTTATCTGTTATTGAAAATAGTGCTTATGCCAAATTCAATTTAGAAACATTAAATAAATTATGCAACAAATCGCTTAAACAAGTTTTTATTTTAAGTGAAACTGGTCCACGTCCAAAAGAAAACGAATACCTTAATTTTTGGTTAGAAGGGCTGGAATACATGGATTATCGTATCAAATGAAATTGAATAAGAAAAAGTTAGAAGATTTATTATGGGGCTCGGCTGAATTTTTGCGCGGGCAAATAGATGCATCTGATTATAAACAATATATTTTCCCTCTACTGTTTTATAAACGGCTATCAGATGTTTATCTTGAAGAATATGATGAAGCATTACAGCTTCATGATGGTGATACAGAATATGCAGTTATGCCGATGTTTCATCGATTTAACATTCCTCGTGAAGCTCGTTGGGAAGTGATAAGAAATACCAGTAAAAATATTGGTAGAGCAATTCAGGATGCTTTGCGTTTAATTGAATCGAATAATGAACGTTTACATGGAGTGTTTGGTGATGCACAATGGACGAATAAAGAACGTTTACCCGATCATTTACTTGCTGACTTGATAGGACACTTTAGTAAAATTCCATTAGGTATTAAAACAGTCAAACAAGATGATCTTGGTGAAGCATATGAATATTTGATCAAAAAATTTGCTGATGATTCAGGACATACGGCTGCGGAGTTTTATACTAATCGTACGGTGGTTCATCTAATGAATCGAATTATGCAACTCCAACCAGGAGAAACCGCTTATGATCCTACTTGTGGTACAGGTGGGATGTTACTTAATGCAGTAATGGACTTACGTTCAGCCGGTAAAGAGTGGCGGAGTGTACATCTCTATGGGCAAGAGGTTAATTTACTAACGTCTGCAATTGCACGTATGAATATGTTTTTGCATGATATTGAGGAGTTTGATGTATTACGTGGAGATACATTAGCAGAGCCTAAATTTATTGAAAACGACAAACTCAAACAGTTTGATGTCATTTTTGCTAATCCTCCTTATTCAATAAAAAAATGGAACAGGGATAAATTTGCGGCTGACCCTTATGGACGTAATATGTATGGAGTTCCC
Source organism: Gilliamella sp. wkB112 (assembly GCF_001690685.1). Lineage (GTDB taxonomy): Bacteria > Pseudomonadota > Gammaproteobacteria > Enterobacterales > Orbaceae > Gilliamella > Gilliamella apicola_J. Next base: position 103,386 of record NZ_LZGL01000003.1, read on the forward strand.
CCTCAAGGGTGTGCTGATTATGCATTTTATACTCATATTATTAAAAGCTTAAATCCTCAAACAGGGCGAGCAGCTATGTTATGGCCACATGGTGTCTTATTTAGGGATTCTGAGCAAGCAATTCGTAAACAGATTATTGAATCAGATATTATTGAAGCTATCATCGGTTTAGGACCAAATCTTTTTTATAACTCTCCTATGGAGTCTTGCGTCATCGTTTTACGTTGTAATAAGCCAAAAGAGCGACAAGGGAAAATTTTATTTATTAATGGTGTTGGCCATATAACTCGTGAGCGAGCACATAGTCGTTTATCTGAATCAGATTTAGAGATATTAACAGAATCTTATTTTGAGCCAAAAAAGCAACCTGATATTGCTAAATTGGTGGATATAAAAAATATTCAAGATAACCAATATAACTTATCTATTTCATTGTATGTACCAAAAAAGCAAAATAATGAAGGAATTGCTCTTAAGCAATCAATAGAAGATTGGCAGATGAGTCGTGTGCAATTAAAAAAACAAGTAAAAAAGTTATTTGAAAGTCTTTCGGTTTTGGACTCACAAGAATGTGAGGATAAATAAAAATGAATACAAAAAAAATAGTTAAATTTGGTGATATTTGTCAGGAAGTAAAACTTACGACCAAAGATCCTATCTCAGATGGATTTGAATATTATATTGGATTAGAGCATTTAGATTCTAATTCTCTTACAATAAAACGTTGGGGAATAATCCGAGATGATAACCCAAGTTTTACTAGAGTATTTAAAAAAGGACATATTCTTTTTGGTAAGCGACGATCTTATTTAAAAAAAGCGGCAATTGCAAAGTTTGATGGTATTTGCTCTAGTGATATTATCGTTATGGAACCAATTGGTGATATAGTTTTACATGAGTTAGTTCCATATATTATACAATCAGAACCATTTTGGGATTTTGCAATTAGAACTTCTTCAGGTTCTTTATCTCCTAGAACCAAGTGGAAAGATTTAGCTACATATACCTTCAATATTAGTGAACAACAAGGACACTTACTAAAATTATTTCAAACTATGGAAAAAACGCTAGTTGCATCTAATAATCTTTTGGATGCATGCCAACAGAAAAAGAAAGTTTTAATGCAAAACTTACTTACAGGTAAAGTTCGATTATTAAATCAAAATGGATGTCGATTTAATCACAAATGGAAAGTATTACCATTATCTTATTTTGTTAATTGTATTAGAGGTGTAAGTTATAAACCTAATGATATTTGTTTGGTTGAAAGAAAAGATACTGTTCGTATGTTTCGTTCAACAAATATTCAAAATGGCTTATTGAATGATCAAGAGTTAATTATTTTGCCTGGTAATTTAGTAAAAGAAAAACAATTATTGATTGATGATGATTTGGTAGTATGTATGGCTAATGGTAGTAAATCATTGGTTGGAAAAGCTGCACAGTATGTCAATAATGGCAATAAATATACAGTTGGGTCATTTTGTGCAATTTTTAGACCCAATAATCATAATAATAAAAAGTTTTTAAAGTTTTTATTTGAATCATCTGAATATTCTAAACAGCTTTTAGTGATTTTAGCTGGTTCAAGTATCAATAATTTAAAAGGATCTAACATTGAAAATATGGAATTTTATGTACCAATAAAATATGAAGAACAACATCAAATAGCAAATATATTAACTCAAGTTGATGAAGAAATTACTATTATAAAAAATAAAATTAAAAGTTTAGAAAATATCAAAAGAAATATATTGTTAACTTCATTTAATTAATAAAAGGATTTTTTTATGTTTAACGAACAATCCGTCACAGAAAAGGGTATTATTGATAAATTGACTCATTTAGATAGTATTAACTGGCATTACTGTTCAGGAGAAAACTTACCTAAGCAGTCACAAGATATATTTGTCGATACTTGGCTAAAAGATGCACTTTGTTCGTTGAACCCAGCAATTCAATCTAACTCCGATTATGCTGATGAAGTAATTCATAAATTACGAGGCTTAATTATGGAGTCTCACCATACAGGTTTAGTTAAAGCTAATGAAAACTTTCACGAATGGTTAATGGCCGAAAAAACATTACCTTTTGGTAAAAATGGTGAACATATTACGATTAATTTAATTGATTATGAGCATATCGAAAATAACCATTTTGTGATTACTAACCAAGTGCATTTTATTGCTGCAAAAGAGGCATATTTTGATCTTGTTCTATATGTTAATGGTATCCCATTAGTGGTTGGCGAAGTTAAAACAGCAACGCGTCCTGCCATTTCATGGCAAGATGGTGCAGCTGATTTTATGGGAGGGTTAAAACATTATTGGAAATATGTTGAACCTTTTTTTGTACCAAATTTGCTTTGTTTTGCTTCAGAAGGTAAAACGTTTGCTTATGGAGCTATTAATTCAAGAATTAAGGATTGGGGGCCTTGGCACAAAACAACCCAGCGAGATGAAATTCTACTTGGTTTATCTTCAGTATTAGATAGTGTTGAGGGTTTATTAAACCCAAGCACATTGTTGCAGTTATTAAAATCTTTTGCTTTATTTTCAACAATTAAAACAGGTAAAGATACGCCCCCTAAAAGAATTAAGATTCTGCCTCGTTATCCACAATTTGAAGCTGCAAAACAAATTGTTGAACGTGTAAAATCAGGTTACCCTCGTAAAGGATTGATATGGCATTTTCAAGGTTCAGGTAAATCATTATTAATGCTTTATGCTGCTAGAATGCTACGTGCTGATAATGCATTAAAAAATCCAACCGTTTTAATTGTGGTTGATCGACGTGATTTAGATGGTCAAATTAATGAGACTTTTGGTGGTGCAGATGTAAAAAATTTAATAAAAGTAAAAAGTTGTAAACGGTTAAGTGAACATATAGAAAAAGATAGCCGTGGAATTTTGATTACCACAATATTTAAGTTTCAAGATGTTGAAATTGATGATAATAATCCTAAGGGATTAAACGACCGAGATAATATCATTGTTTTAGTTGACGAAGCACATCGAACCCAAGAAGGTTCTCTTGGCGATAAAATGCGTTGGGCATTACCCAATGCACATTTTTATGGTTTAACCGGAACACCAATCTCAGGTCTAGAAAGAAATACCTTCAAACTTTTTGGTGCAGAAGTAGATGAAGGGCGCTATATGAATCGTTATAGCTATAAACAATCGATTCGTGATAAAGCGACAAATCCCGTCAAATTTGAACCACGTTTAGCTGAGTTACGAGTTAATCGTGAGGCAATAGATGAAGCATTTGCAGAACTAGTTGAACAAAATCAACTTGATGAAGATGAAAAAATGGTGCTTTCACGGCGGGCAGGAAAATTAGCGATTATGCTTAAAGCTCCTAAACGTATGAATGCCATAAGCGAAGATATTGTTACTCACTTCAATCACCATGTTCAAACCAAACATATGAAGGGTATGGTGGTAGTTTATGATCGTGATGCATGTGTTCAAATGTATTATTTATTAATTAAACATTTAGGTAAAGCAGCTGTTGAAGTTGTCATGAATGTTGATAGGGCCCCAAGAAAAGATAAAGATGGAAAACAAAACAAAGATTGGCTTCGTTGGAAAGAAGAACTCAATCTCTCTATTACCGAAGAGGATTTTGATCGTTGGCAACAACTCGATTCAGATGAACAAAGCTTAAAGTCATTAATCGAAAGTTATAAAGATCCTGTTCATCCTCTGCAATTGATTATTGTGACTTCAAAATTATTAACAGGTTTTGATGCGCCTATTTGTTATTGTATGTATCTGGATAAGCCTTTACGTGATCATACTTTACTGCAAGCAATGTGCCGAACCAATCGGCTCTATGAGGCTGATGGTGTACAAAAACAAATGGGGTTAATTGTAGATTATTTAGGCGTGTTTGAAAATTTACGAACAGCTTTAGCTTATAATCCTGAAGAAATTGAAGGTGTAGTTGAAGGCATTGAAGTTTTTAAAACATTATTACCAGATCAACTGAAGAAGTGTTTAGATTTTTTCCCAGATGTAGATAGAACACTAATCGGTTTTGAAGGAATTATGGCTGCTCAGGAGTGTTTACCAGATAATTCCAAACGAGATGCTTTTGCTGCTGCATTTGGGGTGTTAAATAAATTATGGACAGCTATAAACCCAGACCAATTTTTATCCCCTTATCAAAATGATTATAAATGGCTTGTTCAGATTTATGAATCAGTAAGGCCGATTGGGCAAACCGGTTCTTTAGTTTGGGCAGCATTGGGGCCTGAAACAATAAATATGATACATGAGCATACCGATATTAAACGTATTCGCGATGATATTGATTCGCTCATAATGGATGAACATGCGTTTTTTACTTTGACAGAAAAAGAACAAGAACAAAGGGCTCGTCAGTTAGAGATTGATTTAATGGGACGTTTACGTGGACATGGTAATCCAAAGTTTGTAGCGCTTGGAGAACGACTAGAAAAATTACGTCAAGATTATGAGGCAGGTGTAATTAAGGCAATTGAATGGCTTAAAGGTTTATTGGATACCGCTAAAGATACTGTTCAAGCTGAGCGTGAAACCGGCGATAGCCCAGTTACTCAGCAAGATAATAAACAAGCATTAACCAAACTATTTATGGAGACTCGTCCAAATAGTACGCCAAAATTAATTGGTGATGTAGTTGAGCAAATCGATAAAATAGTAAAAACAACACGTTTTAAAGGTTGGCAAAATTCTAATAGTGGACCAAGAGAAATACAAAAAGCACTGTTACTGACTTTAAATCAATTTGGATTAGGTAAAGATAAAGAGTTGTTTGAAAAAGCCTATGCTTATATTGAAGAACATTATTGATATTGAGGATTAATGATAAGTGAGATATATGAAATAGCTTATGCTTCTGCAAATAATAGATTGTGTCTTTTTGCGGGAACAGGATTTTCTAAAGCCTTAAATGACAATATATGAATATAAATATTTATAAAAACTTGAAAAAGTACAGTAAGTTGGTTCTCTGAAAATAGATTTCTAGTTTTTATTTAAAATGATATCTAATCTTTTTATTAATTCGATTCTTATAGGTTGAAATATTTGCTCCAATGTATCTGCTTCGTTATTTGTAGACTGTAAAATAGAATGATTAATAATAGGTAATTGATATGCGGAAATTTTTATTTTTTGCTGATAAGCTAATTCATCTGATATAACAAACTCAGTTCCTATTGGGTTTACTTCGGGATTAATAATGTTATTTGGATAAAATAAATAAACATCATTTACTTTGAATCTAATTGCATAAGCTAGCATTTGATATAAATCAGTTTGACTGACTCCTTTTTTAGAATCATGACTGTTAGAATAGATAATCTTATATTTACTATCAATTATAATATTACCATTTGATGAGAATAAAAAAAGATCAGGTTGTATCTGAAACGTTTTTTCTTCATCTAAAAACACATCTTTTCGTTGTGATTTTATGGAAATAGAAGGAATTTCTTTTTTAATGAAACCAAAAATAAAATCTTCAAATAAATATTCCATTGGTAAAAGGAAAGCAAATAATTTCAAATTATTTTTATAATCAAAAGTTATACTGTTAATTAAGAATAATAAGCAATAGTCTCTAACTATTTCAAATTGTTCAAACATGGGATTAAATTTAATTCTTGAACATTGTAGTGCAGATACTCTTATGTCGGATACCTCATCTAAAACAAATAGTATTTCTCGTAAGTTTTTTTTATTATCAACATTGTTTGTTATATTAAATAATAATGTTGCAACAAATTTTATCATTCGATTAAATTCATTATCTAATTCAAAAGAATCGTAATTACAATTTAATTTATGCCAATTACCTTTACTAAGATTTTCTTTAATGTACTCATTTGTATTTAGTCTTCCTTTCATAAAAGGAACCTCTCTATTTATCTCTTCATATTGTTGATAAATAGAGTTATTTAGTAATTCTCTAGTATATTTAGAAAAGAGATAAATTAAAACCTCAAAAAAATCTCCTTTTGTACCACCTAATTCTGTTTGATAGTTAGGAAATCTAATTTTTCTACAATAACTTAACCACCATAGAATATGGTTATTAATCTGATTAATCTGATTAACTGTATATTCGAGACGTGAATCAAAAAATATTTTTGGTAATAAGTTTATTTTTTGGTTATCACAATAGATTACGCCTACATATTTATTAGATTTTATTTCTTTTGTTTTATGCAAAAACTGTATAAATTTTTGAGACTCCATGTATTCATCTTCACTACTATTAAAATAAGTACATTTTTCTCTTTTTTGCCAAATTTCATCTAAAAAAGATTCCAATTCATCAAAAGATTCATCCAGGTGGACCTTATTTTGATATTCAAATAAATTTGTTATTTTTTTCATTTTATTCTAATTGGCCAGTTATCATCGATAGTTAGATTTGCTTGCTTAAGAATATTTATTACTTCTTTCTCATCATTCATGAAATATTCTAATAATAACGGTATTATTTTTTTATTCATCATATCAATAAAATCTAGGCTATTATCCATAAAATAGGAATGACCAATTTGAAAATCATATCCCTTTAATTTTATTATTTGTTTATTGATAATAGATAATATCTCAGAATTATTAACCAACTGTTCCTTCCCATTATGACTAATACTATAAATTGGATACATTGGTTCAAATTCAAATCGACGACGTAGCGCAATATCTAATAAAGCGATTGATTTATCTGCTGTATTCATAGTTCCAATAATATATAAATTAGAGGGAACTACAAATTTATCTCCAGAAGGTAAAGTTGCTTCTATAGTTAATCTGTCATTATCTTGTTTAGAATAAATATCAAATCGTTTATCTACTTCAATAAGTGTAATTAACTCTCCAAATACTCTAGAGATATTAGCTCTATTTATTTCATCAATTATTAATACATAATTTTTCCTTATTTTTACATCACTTGAAATATTTTTTTGTTTTCCTTTTTCTAATAGAATATTCAACAAAGGATTATAATATGGTGCTAAGCCACCTTTTATTACTGTATTTATGCCTTCTTCATACATTTTTTTGAGTGTATTTATAGAAATAGAATGTTGATTATTACCATTATTTTTTTTGAAATAAATCGTTTGGTCAGTAGCATCATAGATAAAATAAGAAGTCATTTTCATTTTTACTTCTATTTCATTTCCTATGGATAGTGGTTGTAAATAATCAATTAGGATCTCATCAAAAGGTAATAATACATTTTCATTTGTTAATGATTTGAGATTTTTATAAGCTCGATCTGCTATTTTTTTAAAAATCCCATCTTTTTTTGTGAAATATAGTGAGTTACTTGCATTATCAATATCAGGTCTTAATCCTTGAATAAAATCTTCATAGCTATAGTTTTGATGAAAGGTAATAAATTCTATTTGGTCATGTAAGTTTTTGTTAAAAATTTCTTTAGCTTCTTGATAATTTTTAATCGTTTTATTTTCTACGATTTCAGCTGCTCTTAATATACTGTGATAAGTTTTTCCTGTACCTGGAGGTCCATAGAATATCACATTCAAAGGATATGTATTCATTATGTGTTTCTCTGTGTTATAAATATGATTGTGGGAGGTAATGCCTAGTAATTCATTGAGTTTATTAATTAAATCGATATTATTAGTAATATCAGTCAGTGTTTTTATCCCTAAATTAACTTTTGTCTTCCATAAACCTTTTGTAATCCATTTTATATTTCGACATTTTTTATATTCATCCCTGCTATCATCATAAAAATAATCAGATTGAATAACTCCGCATCCTAAACATTCATTTTGTCCTTTTTTTACAAAAACCATATCTCCAATTGACATGTTAAATTTGAAATCAAAATTAGCATTAGTGCTGTGACGAGGTATTTTATCTGGGAGTTTTTTTTGTATTGCTTCTTTTATTTCATTTTTATTATGATAGCGGTTTAAATCACCAATATAATCCCAACCTAATACTATTATATTCTTTTTAGAAACATCATCCCAAAGATATGCTTGTTCGCCTGGGGAATATACCCAGTATTTTTTATTTTCAGAACTACCTACTTTTCTTTTCAAGGATTGATTCCATGTCCAAGCATCGTATGAAATTTGATAAAAAGGATCTATAGTTTTATTTTTAATCTCGTCTAAAAGTACTATATATGTATCGTAATCATTAAAATTACTATTGATATTTAAATTATTTTCTAAATAAGGAATTGATATTTTATTAACAGGGAAAAATTGTTCAGGATTAACCATAAATAAAGCTTGAGTCAACTTTGCTTTTCCAATATTTTTTATGGTTAAGATATCATTAAACATTGTATTAGAAACTTGATTATTTAAAACAGCTAAATAAAATTCCCATAATCTATTTATTTCATTATTATTTCTGTCATATTTATAAGGAAATAGCCAAACTTTTTGAGGATTAACAGATGGAACACCAAGGATATCTTCTGGAATTGTTACCGAAAATATTTCAGCAATTTGTCTTAAAATTTCTAGATTTCGTTCTTCCCCATGTTTGTATATATAACAAAAAAAAGTAAATGGATCTATTTCACATAAATTAGTGCTTTCATTTTTTGATGGTTTATCTGCTAATGCATCAATATCGATATCTTGCAGAATGTTTATTAATTTTTGTTGATCATTGCGATATTCTAATAGTTTCGTGGCTAACTGCTTATGCGTTTCTATCCATGTAAATCTGTGTTCCATATATTTCAATTCCCGCCATAATATATCAATAAATTAAATTACATAGACTATCTTTTATTTAGCCTAGGCAATGACATTATTTTTAATGATTATAATGTAGTCTAATTGCCCTAGATATTAAAATCAATAAGAGGATACAAATCCGGATACATTCTCCTACCTCAAATCTCCCAATTCAATAATACCAATGCTTTAAGCTGTATCTTCGATTCCACGTCCAGTCGCCAATCACCAAATTCTAAGACCTGCTTCCAGCAGGTTTTTTTATGCCTAAAGCCTTTTCAAATAAGCCTTTACGTGATCATACTTTACTGCTAGCAATGTGCCGAACCAATCGGCTCTATGATGCTGATGATGTACAAAAACAAATGGGGTTAATTGTAGATTATTTAGGCGTGTTTGAAAATTTACGAACAGCTTTAGCTTATAATCCCGAAGAAATTGAAGGTGTAGTTGAAGGCATTGAAGTTTTTAAAACATTATTACCAGATCAAATGAAGAAAAATCTTTATAGCAATCAAAGTCCAACTCAGCCTTCTCCATCGTGCGTATCACTTCACGGTGTAGTTTATCCCGGCTAAATTCACTGACTAACTGACCTGCAATGCTCATTGCACTGACATGACCTGAGCCATAACGCAGCCAGTTAATGGTTTGTTGGTTTGGTAAGGTGAGTTAGACTAAATTATCCAGCGCATCCCAACGGTAGTCTACTTCACCGTTTCCCTACATTAGGGATACCAGTTTTTCAGCATAAGTCATAAATAGTTTTCCAAAAAATCTCGAAGGCGATGAAAAGTAAGCTCGGAGTAACTTACTGTTAGATACTCAAAATTTATAGTATTCCTTTATCCAGTATTTTCCTGCAACTGAATAGCTCGCGTTTATTAATTCTAATTTATTAGGAAAGGGACATAATTATGCTATGTCATTAAAACACAGTTCGATATCTGCAAAGCAATTTATACAACCATTCAATCGAATCCACTGAACAACATTATCTAGCAAGCAGTAAAGAAGAGCAAATATGTTGAGCAACTCAGTATGTAATGTAATTTATTTGGCGATACCGTCAACCTTGAAAAGAATGAACAATATATCTCCAAATCTAGAAACTAGCGATGATTCACTTTATCATCGAACTAGATACGTATTTAAGCGCTCACCTTTAACTGGATGTCCATTACATAGAATGGCTTACAGGACTAAACCAGCCTCTATTCAATTAGGCATTCTGATTTATAGTATTTTATATATTATGTCAGTGGCTTTAATTTTTATTACTGCATCCGTGAATATAATTTCATGCATTAATAAATTATCATTTAACAGAATTATTTCATCAATTAACCAATCTCCATGTGAATAATCCTCCTTAGGCCACTCGCACTTATTTTTTTTTATAGAATAATTATGAACATTAGAATAAGACAAAGAAAATCTATTATCATATCCACCTAAAAGTAACATCTCTATATTTGTAACTCTGAAATCCCCAATGAGATTTTCTCTAATAATTAAACTATCAATTTTTGAATCATGAGGGCATCTTGGGTCATTATGATCATAATGCCAACTAGCTGACATAAATTGTAATGCTTCTTCAGGAATTTTGTCCTTAACCTTATTAAGATAATTTGGATAAGCTGAACTATCCATAAAAAAACCATCATGTGTCTGTATAAACTTTATTATTTTCATATCGTTAACATCCTGATTGTCCACTTTTTTTAACCTTTTTTGTATATTCCTTGACTGCTTGTCTACTTCCTGGTGTTCCCTTTGGAGGCAATTTCCTCATCTTTCTTAATTCATCAACTGCAATACCATTCAGCGTATCTGAAACAGATTTTGGTACTTTAACATCACTACCAATTGTCCCATGTTTATTAAAAAATCCATCTGCTCCATAGATTCCTACCTCTTTTCCATTTGGCGCATAAACATGAACTTCAAATGAACTTCCCAACCCTATATTGAAGCAATCAATCCGTGCTTTATAACCTTCAGACAAAGATAAAGGTGCTTTTGGCGCTATCCAAGCGGATCAACCCACCCCAACGGACTAGGCGCATAAGCGTAAAGGTTTATCCCACCCATTAATCCTATCGGGTCTTGCTGAGTAAACCGTCCAATCTCAGGGTCGTAATACCTGAAGGTATTATAGTGTAATCCCGTCTCGTTGTCTGCATATTGACCAGCATAGCGTAGGGGGTGGTCAGTGCCAAATACTCGACCCTCTCGGTCATTTATCTGGTTAAGGCGCAGTAATTTGCTCCAGCTGTTGTAGGTGGCTGACCACAGGATGGTACCATCACTGTCGGTGAGCTCTAATGGCTGGCCGTTTACTTCACTATGATAATATTCAATACTGTTAGAGTTACTATTATGATTAATTCTGGTTAATGGGCTATAGTCATCATTAGGTTCATGCGGTTAACTGTAAAAACATGCCGGCGAGTGTTCCTGCAATAGTCCTAAGCCCTGCCACAGGAATGTAGTGGTCTCTGTTCGGCTGCTAAAACTATCCTGTCGGGTCACTTGTTTACTTGTGCGACGTCCTAAACCATCATAATAATAATGGGTGACATGTTGCCCTTGTGGACCTTTACCATAAGCCTTAATCAGCCGGTTTTCGGCGTCATAGTCAAAATGCTGGTGTGAGTCGAACGTTTTACGCTCTATTAGATTTACCCACTTATCATAACGGTTATTTAGCTGCTGTCAGAGGGTTAAACGGTTGTCCGTTATTGGGGTTGTGCTGTGTTCATCCAGTAAGTTGTCAGCCTTATCATAATCAAATCGTTGCAGTGTCATCCCACCGTATAAGCGGGTACGACTGCCTGTTAGACGACTTTCCGTATCATAATAAAAATCCTGATTACCACGACTGTTATCCTCAATATGAAATATATCACAACACTTATAGGAATAACTGATAAATGGTTTTATGCCTTGATAAAACGAGAAAAATTTCCAAGACCAATAAAATTTGGGCGAGCTTCTCGTTGGCGTCTTAAGGACATTGAATCTTGGATAGAGACCAAAACTAATTAATAACTATATTATTAACCAAAGCCACAAAGTCAACGATGTGGCTTTTTTTATGTCTAGAATTTAACAAATAAGGAGTATCGTCATGTCTTTAACAGATTTAAAAATCAAATCCGCTAAACCTAATGAAAAGCAATATAAATTAACAGATGGAGATGGTTTGTTTTTACTTGTTTACACTAATGGTTCTAAATATTGGCGGTATCGATATAAATTTCAAAGGAAAGAATGCTTATTAGCAATCGGTACTTATCCTACTGTTTCGTTAAGTGAAACTAGAAGTTTGCGAGATGAGACTAAATCATTACTTGCTGAAAATATTGATCCTTTGATAGAAAAGAAAGCAAAACAGCTTGAAGATGAAATACAAGTAACAATGCTTACAAAGGATTTTTCGATTCTGCGTCTGGGCACCAATCACCAAATTCTAAGACCTACTTCAAGCAGTTTTTTTATGCCTAAATCCTTTGCAGATAAGCCTTGCAACGTATTTTCCTTGTTAACTAACATCAACCCAAATCAAGTTAAAAAGTGGATACATTTAGTTCGATAATGGTGTGTATTCTTTAATTGGCTTTAAAACCTTTATTGGTTAGGGTTAAGAGAAATTGTTTATTTTTTTTATAAGATATATTCTGAGTAAAATCACCTACTATTTATACTGGTATTTACACTTATTTTACAAATATTTTAGATTGAGAAGTAGTTAATTTTTTATCAAAGAATTATACTTTTTATAGCTAAAATGAGTTTAGCTTAATTTACAAATGATGGAGAAAAATATGAAATAAAACAAAAAATTAAAGAACAGGTGGAACGCTATGTACTATTCGGTTAGATGCCAGCTTTATACCCTAAATCTTTTTAAAATTGCATTAATTAAATTATTGCACCTAAAACTTACGTTAACTGTTAATCATCAAAATTTATCGCGGTTATCACAGCTATATTATTTAACCTTAAAACGCTTATCTAAAGCTGTACTAGTATTAATACCCTTATCATTATTGCCATATTCAGTAAATACTCAGGCGTTGTCGGCGACTACGATACAGAAAATTAATGGTAGTGCGCCTTATTTAACTTTTGATAATGGGGTAACCAAGGTTACTACTGCAGATGGGTTATTAGGTATTACTTTATCCGACGATACTAAAATCACACCGGCAACGAATACCTCAACCAAAAATAGTCCAATTGTGCTTCCTGAAGCCAACCAGCAGTTTACTGATATTAATATGGTGGTGCCAGCGACTACTAACTCCATCGCTTTAAATACTCTAATTGGTCAACCCTATAATTATTGGGCTGATGATGATGGTGATGGTCAGGGTACTAATGGTATTACCGCTACCGGTACTTTAAGCGTTAGCATTACCGATAAAGATAATCAAGAAGTGAGTCGTAGTACCACCTTGGATGTCTGTCAAGCGCCTTATAAAATAGTATTAACCAGTACTGATGTTAGTTTAACTACCCAGTATGGGTTGCCCAATATAAGTTACTTCACAGGTAATAGAGCTACTTATTATGTCAGTCCTAAAGCCGAGCCGAAAATCTGTTATGCCAGGCCGAATCTGAACTATGGTACCAATAGTGTAGAAGTAGTAAACTGGAACTTTGCCGGCCCTGCCAATATCTGGAATACGAAAAAAGGCTTCCTAGTGCAATCTACTGAGTCATCAAGTTACGACCGTAACTTCCCGACTGCTGCGGCTAATAAGCTACATTTTGATTTACTTGCAGGTGGTATTGATGCGGCAACTTTAACTTGGCCAGATGTCACTCTAGGTGGTATTACTGCAACTATGACCGTTAATCCACCCAAAAGCACTCCTAACCAAAGAAATTTTCCCACTTTTAATCCTGATGGTGCTTCCTCGGTGCGCATAACCCTCACTGGTCCAGCGGCAACTAGCATGCAAATCAACACAGATTATCCGACTAAACTTAGTCCACCCAGCTTACCACAGACTTTCGAGATAGTCGGTTATGATAGTAATCATACAGCAGTATTAAAATATGGCTTTGTCTTAAAGCATTGGTTCATCAACCGCGGAAAACAAACAAATTCTGTTCTTAAAATAAGGGATTGGTGTTCAAAATTAGGTGAAGCATATCGTGTACCCAAGGTAAATGAGTTAACTAATTCGGTGTGCGCTGGGTATAATTCAGGGCGTGAATGCCAAGGTGTAGTAGGTGCCACACCACCATCAACTCAAAATAATTACCAGCGTAATATTGGTGGTGGTTTTTTTGCTGAATGGGGCAACTTGTCCGAAATTACCGAGTCCGGTTTCGAATCGATATACTACTGGTCGAATGACACCAGTACATTAAACTCAAATAGCCATTACCTGATTCACTTGAGCCATGGCTACACTACTAGTACATTCCTCTACGACGGCTACAACGGGGTTTGCGTCTATCCTTAGTTCTAGGCCTTAAGTTGTAATAAGTTAATAAGGAACAATTAAGATTAAACAGCCAAGAGGACAGTGGCAGCGGCGGGGGTAACCCAAGCCGTTTTTTAAAAATGCCAGCCATCGTGCTGGCATTGTTATGTTTGTCAAGATGTTTACAAAGAGCTATACGTTTGCGTATGAAAATATGTTCCTCTATTACAAATAAAACTATATATTATATAACTCAATCTTTTTATAGAGTGTGGATAATCCAATACCAAGTTTTTTGGCAACATTTTTTTTGTCTTCTGTTGTAACGGCATTTTTAAGCAGTTGCTTTATTACATGCTTTTCATACTCTTCAAGGAGATTTTTTAAGTAATAAAATTCTTTTTCACTGGATACTTCTGAAGTATTCGGAAACATAATATGGCTTGGAAGATCCGCTAGCATAATCTGACCGTATTCTTTAATATTGAGCAGATATTCAATAATATTTTTTAATTCTCTTACATTACCTGGCCAATTATAGGCAATAAGTGAGTCCATTGCTTGTGGTGAAATAGTAATATTTTTGCGGAATTTTTTGTTGTAATCAACAATTAAAAACTCTGCCAATAATGGAATATCATCTCTCCTTTGCCTTAATGGTGGGATTAGCATAGGTATCACATTAATACGATAGTAAAGATCCCTTCTAAATTTACCATCTTGAATAAGCTGGTCTAGATCCTGATTAGTTGCACAAATCACTCTAACATCAATTGGAATACGCTGATTGCTACCTAGCCTAGTAACAGTTTTTTCCTGCAATACTCGTAATAGCTTGGTTTGTGTGACTAAAGGCATATCGCCGATTTCATCTAAAAACAGGGTACTTTTATTGGCTAATTCAAATTTTCCTACATAGCCTTTGGGGTTTGCGCCTGTAAATGCGCCCGGTTCATAACCAAATAGTTCACTTTCCACTAGGTTTTCAGGAATAGCACTACAATTAACCGAAATCATTAATTTATTTTTTCTAGTGCTTTGATTATGGATCACATTTGCCAGAACCTCTTTACCAGTACCACTTTCCCCCATAATCAATACCGTTGAGTCCGAATCATTAATCTTATTGGCTAACGCTAAAAGGTGTTTAACTTTTTTATTTTCACCAATAAAATTGACATCATTAAATGATTTAATCACTTCATCTAATTGATTTTCAAGCTTTTGAGAGTGTTGTAAAGTATCAATTTTACTTTCAATTAACATACTCATATACTTCAAAAACTGTTCAAACTTGGTTTTATTTTGTAAGAAATGTAATCTCTCTTCTTCCGAAAAAGCAGCAATACTAATAATGCCACACACTTCATTTTGGTAAAAAATAGGATAAGCAATATCAGCAACTTCTGAACAATTAAAGCGATCACCGCATTGACTACATATTTCACTTATATGTGAGTTTTCGATAATAGAAGGTTGTTTGGTGACTAACATTTCTTGATAAAGTGAAGCATGTCGAATTTTTTGATTAATTTGATGGTGTTTGGATGTTGCCGCTATACGAAATATATTTCGATCCACAACGGTTACATCAACATTAAGAATAGCTGCAATCGCATTTACGAAGGCTTTAACAAAATCTTGAATATGCAAAAGCTCCGTATTCATACTATCTATCCTTCCTTTCTAAAAGTTATACTGAATCCATACCACATTGCCAAATTAAGTCATCTCTAAACAGAGTGTTACTCTTCGTATTTGAATTCACCAAGAATTTTTTTACCTAGACTAATCGTGGTTTTAAAAAATTCTAACAAAAAACATAACTATTTACATGTTAATAAGTGTTTTTATTTGTTTTTGGTGTTACCTGATGGAGGGGGAATAATATTTAAGAATTCTCTAAATAGAGAAATGAATTCTCACAATCAAGAATCACTATTTTCCGTAAAAATTAATACAAACATCATAAAATCAATATGATAAAATTTTACATTTTTTTGTATTTGTAAAGGCGATTGGCTGTTTCTCTAGTAAGAGAAATAAAATACCCTTATTTTTCAAATAAATAACAATAAAGAGTGTGACGCACCTCAAAAAAATTGCAATTCAAAATTTACACAATTTTGAACAATTTAAAAAAGCAAAATAAAACAATGAATTATTGACTGGCATGCTTTTTGCTTTGTATTAATCGATGATGATTTAAATGCAAACGTTATCTGAATGTTAACAATAATATCGCAATAAAAATTTACGTCATAAACAGTGATTAGTATAAATTAAAATGGGGGTATTTTATGGAAAAAATCGAACAGGTAAGACCAAGATCTGAGATGTCAAAAGCAGAATGGAAAGAAGTCACCAAATTTGATAGTGTTGACATTGGTTGGATTATTATGAGTATCGGGATGGCCATCGGTGCCGGTATTGTATTCTTACCGGTACAAGTTGGTTTAATGGGATTATGGGTATTTTTATTATCATCCATTGTTGGTTACCCTGCAATGTACCTTTTCCAACGACTTTTCATTAATACATTAGCCGAATCAAAGGAGTGTGTTGACTACCCAACTGTTATTGGTGGATATTTAGGCAAAAACTGGGGGATGTTTTTAGGATTTCTTTATTTCGTAATGTTAATTATTTGGATGTTTGCTTATTCAACAGCAATAACCAATGATAGTGCCTCCTATTTACAAACATTCAAAGTAACCGATACTTTACTTTCTAAAAATCCTTTATATCCTCTTTGTCTAATTGTTTTCCTCGTTGCCGTCGCGTCTCGGGGTGAAAAATTACTATTTAAAGTTTCAAGTGTTATGGTTATAAGTAAACTAGCCATCATTGCTATATTAGGTTTATTAATGATTGGTATGTGGGATATTGGTAATAATATTGGTAGTCTACCACCTTTAGGTTTACTGATTAAAAATGCGATTATTACACTGCCTTTTACTTTAACATCTATTTTATTTATTCAAACACTAAGCCCAATGGTTATTTCTTATCGATCACATAATAAATCAATTGAGGTTGCTCGTTATAAGGCACTAAGAGCAATGAATATTGCATTTGGTATTCTATTTGTAACAGTATTCTTTTATGCCGTATCATTCACATTTGCAATGGGACATGATCAAGCGGTAAAAGCTTACGAACAAAATATTTCTTCACTCGCAATTGCGGCACAATTTATTAGTGGCGATGCCGCTAAATATGTAACACCTATTGGCATCATTCTAAATATTTTTGCCGTTGTAACAGCGTTCTTTGGTGTCTACCTTGGTTTTAGAGAAGCGGTTCAAGGCATTATTATGAATATTTTAAGGCGATTCTTACCTGAAGAAAAAATCAATCAAAACTATGTACAAAAAAGCATTATCCTTTTAGCTGTTTTATTAGCGTGGTTCGCGGTAATTCTTAATGCACCAGTTTTACTATTTACATCACTTTGTAGTCCAATATTTGGCCTTGTAGGTTGTTTAATTCCAGCGCTACTTGTTTATCGAGTTCCGATGTTACATAAATATAAAGGTTTTGCACTCTATATTATTATCGTCACAGGTATTCTTTTGTGTATTTCACCTTTATTAACGCTATTTTAAGTAAATGGAGGTAATAAATGGACAAGCAAACAATGTGGCAAGAATTAATTAAAGTGGTGAAACATGAAGTTTTGCCGGCAATAGGTTGTACCGAACCAATATCGCTCGCGTTAGCGGCCGCCGTTGCCGCCGAACATCTTGATAAAAATGCTATTAAAAAAATAGATGCTCGCGTTTCACCTAATTTAATGAAAAATGGTATGGGGGTGATGGTTCCTGGTACTGGCATGGTTGGGTTACCGATTGCAGCTGTAATTGGTGCACTCGGTGGTGATGCTCATGCCGGACTAGAAGTGCTCAAAAATATTACTCCACAACAACTCGCTCAAGCAAAACAGATGTTAAGGGATAATAAAATTAGTGTAGGCATTGCAGCTGAAAGCAATAAAGCAATCTATTCAGAAGCTAACCTTTATACAGATAAAGATTATGTGAAGGTTTGCATTGAAGATTCACATACCAATATCATCCTTATCGAAAAAAATGGTGAAATACTATTTCAAAAAGATAAAAATGTTGGGGAATCTTCACAAGATAACAAAGTCATGCAACATGCATCAGTAAAATCAATTTATGAATTTGCGACTCACGTCGATTTTGAAGAGATCAAATTTATTTTACATTCAGCTGAATTAAATGATGCATTATCTCAAGAAGGATTAAAGCATACTTATGGCCTTTGTATTGCAGCAACCTTACAAGAACAGATCAAAACAGGTTTACTTGCTGACGATTTACTCTCAAAAGTCATAATAAGAACCACCGCTGCATCTGATGCCAGAATGGGGGGCGCAACACTCCCGGCAATGAGTAACTCGGGTTCAGGTAATCAAGGTATTGCGGCAACAATGCCTGTTGTGGTTGTTGCCGATTATATTGGTGCCACACAAGAACAACTTGCAAGAGCATTGATACTATCGCACGCTATTGCGATCTATATTCACAGTAAATTCCCACCGCTATCAGCACTTTGTGCGGCTTCAACTGCGGCAATGGGCTCTGCTGCAGGCATGGCATGGTTGCTTAGCCAAGGTCAATATGAACCGATTGATATGGCGATTTGCAGCATGATTGGAGACTTATCTGGTATTATTTGTGATGGCGCATCAAATAGCTGCGCAATGAAGGTTTCAACATCGGTATCTTCTGCATTTAAAGCTGTGCTTATGGCATTAAGTCATATCCGAGTTACAGGTAATGAAGGAATTGTTTGTGATAGTGTTGAAACATCAATCGATAATCTTGGCGCTATCGCAAGCAACAGCATGAAAGTCACAGATACACAAATTATTGATATAATGTCACATAAAGCTTAACTTATAGTTATAAAAAAGCGCCTAATGCATAGTATTAGGCGCTTTTTATTATAGATAATTTTGTACTATTTTAAAGGATAGTTACACAACCAATTTTATAATAAAAAGATTACATTACTAATTATAATTAGAGGATACAAACACGGATACATTCTTTTACCTAAAACCCCCCCAACCCAACAATACCAATGCATACAAAGGCCTCATTGATTCCGCGTCCTGAACCAATCACCAAATCCTAAGACCTGCTTTCAGCAGGTTTTTTATGGTTAAAGCCTTTATTTGTAGTGCTTTTAGAGAATTGCTTGTTTATGTTTATTCACTTTGTTTTATTGTCTTACTCTTCAATTAATCTTGGGGTAAACAATCTTTTTCGCCGGTATTATTGTAATTAATATTTATGTTAGGATTTTTTTGCGAGATTAATAACGTTTACAGATTTAACTTTCAAAGACTGATGAATGCCTTATTACTTGTTCAATTTATGCTTTTATCATTATTTATTGATGTACTCTAATTAAGATATTGTTATCAACTTGAACGAAATATATTATTTATAATTTAGAATGTCTAAAAATTGGTATCTTTTACTGGTTAATAGTATCTTTACCAAAAAATTTACAATATTTACTAAAAATAAAATATTAGGTCTGAACTAGCATTCTAAATTTAACTTTTAGTAATATTTTTAATTGGTCAATTTCTTTTTGAATTTTTTTAAATTATAAATTATTGGTATTTTAATTGATTTTATAGTCAGTAATTAAATTCTAATTGAAGATTAGTTTTATTTTTATTAACAAGTTTTTTATTAATACTTATTGGATAGATGTAGTTATATTAGTCTAAATTTCTACATCATTATCTTTACAGCACCGAATAATAATGTGGTTTATTTATATGGCTAAGAATCTTAAAGGTAATGATATTATTTCTTTCGCTAAAATATTGATTCCTACTTTAGGAAAAAAAGAGCGATTAGTAGCAAATTTTATTGTTAATAATTATGAGAACCTCAATGTTATTGGCATAATTGGATTATCAAAACAATTAAAAGTCAGTACAGCTTGCATAACTAAAGTTGCCAAAAAATTGAAATGTAGTGGTTTTTATGATCTTAAAAAAGCTATTTCGGTAAATGAGGAAGAACATCAAAAAACTGAATTAATAACTCGCTATGAAGATGTTTTAGAACAAACTTTTTTAAGTTCTATTATAGCATTACAAGAATCATTAACCTTGATTGATATGAAACAGTTTAAACAGGTGGTTTCATTATTGGTTAATATTAAAGATAATAACAAAATAGTCATGGCAGGGTGTGGTGGTTCAGGTGCTATTTGCGAAGATTTTTGCCATAAATTGTTAAAAATAGGTATTTTTTCTAGTGTATATCGTGATTCACACTTACAACAAATGAGCGCCTCTTTGTTAGGAAAAGGTGATATTGTTATTGGTGTTTCTCACTCAGGCAAAACTGCTGATATTGTTAATATGCTGGAAATAGCCAAAAATAATGGTGCAACAACGATATGTATGACAAATTATGTTAATAGTCCAATTACCTTCGTTTCCCATCATCCTTTAATCTGTTCTGTTAAAAACCATCCAATTACTGGTGAGAATGCCACCACCAGAATTGTATTACTCAACATTTTAGATGCCATCTTTACCATACTGGCGATGCAAAAAAAATCTAGCAGTCAATATAACTTATTAAAAACTCAAAATTCAGTAAAAAATAAACGGTTGTAATCATTACCCAGTAGTAACTGATTGAATTAAATATGCTGGTTATTTTGATTATTTTGAATGAGGTGATGATAATATGATAATAAAATTATTTATTACCATATTATCAAGAATTATCAGCATAACACTGGAAAATTATTTTGTTGTTAGTTTTTTATTTACTAATTCATCCGGAGTTTTTAGTAATGGTGTCAATACAGCACTAAGAACATAAAGCCCAGAATAAATACCTATTACTCCTCCCGCCCCAAGCGAAGTATAAAAAATGGCTGTAATTGCGGGAGCTATAAATGCGCCTAAACCAGCACCTAAATTAAGTATAGACATTGCCGCACCTTTATTGTCTGGAGCTAACATAGGGAATAAAGCGGATAAAGGTACATAACCGGCCATAGTTACACCACATAAGCATAATACTACTGCCATAACGTAAAAGTTATGCCCAAATAACTGTGGAACCAACCAAACTAATATTAACACAATAGCATAGCTTATTCCCCCGACCCACATGATGGTATTTCTCCAACCAAAGCGATCACCAAAGAAGCCAAAGAATAGATTTGCAAAAATTGCCACTAAAAAGACAGCTGACCACATATGGAGCCATTCGGTTTTTGAATAACCAAAGCTAATTAAATAAAGTGGCAGGAAGGTTGCAAGTCCATATTGAGCCACACCATTAATTGATTTCACGATTAAACCTATGGACATGACTGGGCGTTTTAAAATGGTTATTGCTTTGACTAACTCGGCTATACTAAATGGGTGGATCTCTTCATCTGGGACTTTATCTTTATTCACTAAAATTGCAAATGAAGCGCCAACAATAACGAAAATCATTCCAGTCCACAGTAAATGTATTTCCCCCATTACTGGCAACGCCATTGCTGAAAACCAAGGACCAATAACACTTAAACCAAGAGAGAAAGTAAACCAAAACCAGCCTACAGCAGTTGATCTACGTTCAACAGGGGAACTATAGTTAATCCACACTAGGAATGAATAAGCAAATAGTGGGTAACCAATCCCCCTAATTGCATAAAAAGGTAACATCCATATCATTTCCATATTGCGTAGACCGATACCGATAAAACCAACACTACCGATTACAAACGCGATAACTCCAAAAAACATTATTTTTCTTGGACCAAGTGTTTGTACTAATACACCTGTAATCCATGCAGCAAGAGTAACTGTGACACCATAAGCAGTGATGAGGTATGACGCTTGGGCTACAGAAAGTCCTCGTTCGACCATCCATATTGAAATCCAAGCCTGTTCTAGCCCATCTCCTATCATAAATATTGTTAACCCAATATAACCCCAAAGTAAATTTTTGGGTAAACCTAACTTATCAAACATAGTAATCTCCAAGCAACAAGGTTGCATAAAATAAAAAAAACGAGATAAAATGTTCATACTCAAGTTATATTAAGATGCTGTTCCATCAACAGTTTTCGACAATTTAAAAAAATTATTATTCATAGTTTTTCTAAAATGCTTAATATTTATGTAAATTAAATACGAATCTTTTTAAGATAGACTATTTAATCAAAGGCGTTTAGCAACAACCTCATATTTTTTGGGCATCTTCATAATACTTTGGTATAGAGTTATTTATCATTGTTATCATTAATTAACGACATTAATAATTTTTGTATTTTTGTTGCATCTTGATTACGGATGATATCTGTCATATTATCCATACCGACTTTATCAATAAAACATGCTAACTTTTTATACATTCTTATGTTTTGTGTACATTCAGCTACTGGATCTTCACGCGTTGGGAATGTATCGAAATAAATGAGGCCTGAAAAATTAACTCGCTTAGCGTAGTAGATGTACTCTAAAGTTTGCATTAAATGTACGGAACCAAGCATTAGACCATCATCGGTATGGCCGTAACCATCATTCAAATGAAAACCGACCAAACGTTTTTGCATTGAGGTTAAGAATAGAGAAAAGGCAGGGTTTTCTTTTTTCATTATCATATGGCAAAAATCTAAAGTGACACCTAAGTTAGGGGCTCCCACTTTTTCGATTAATAAAAGCGTTGAGGCACAATCACCGATAAATGAGAAAGTTCGAGGCTCATATGGTTTATATTCAAAGCTAAACTGAATATCTGGGTTAGGTAAAATTACACGACGTAATGCATCTACTAGTAACTCGTAAGCACGAAAGTAATCCTGTTGGAAACAATAATCATAACCATCATAACCAAACCACAATGTCACAGTATTTCCACCAAGAAAGCGGCACATTTCGACTGCTTCTAATGTAGTCTTAATTGCTCTTTCGCGGATACTTTCATTAGGATTGGTAAATTCACCATCAATAAACTCTTTATTATAACGAAGAGCAATGCCGCCCATATTTAGATTATTATTTTTAATGGCTTGTTTAATCTCGTGTTTGTCTTGGTTTATAAAATGTTCCGGATAGTTAAGTTCAATATGAGTTAGTCCTTGTACTTGACCCATGCGTGCGATGAGATCACAAGTTGTCATATTTATTCCAGCTTTATAAAGTTCAGGACGAGATCGAAAAGAATTTATACGTGAAGAAAATTTCATAATTATTTTATCCTTGTTTGTTTTTTTCTTGTTATAACGAATATTTTTATGGAGGTAAATGTAAGCAATTAGGTGTTACTAAAAATAAAATTAATTAAGCTAATATGATGTAAATATTTTATTTTTAGTAAAATAATTAATTAAAATCTTTTACATTTTGTGATTGGTTTACACTTTATTTATTATGATGCTAATTCAATTTTTCTGGACGAGCGGTAAAAATTAAGTCGCTTTAAAAATACCGTTTAAATAACAACGGTTTAAATAAGGAGTTACCATGAAATATGATGTAGTTGTCATCGGAAGTTTAAATTATGATATTTTAATTCAACAAGATAGGTTACCTTATATTGGTGAAACTTTTATTGGTAACGAATTATTAATGATGTCTGGTGGCAAGGGAGCTAATCAAGCAGTCCAATGTGCAAAGTTAGGTCTTAAAGTAAAATTTATTGGTTGTATTGGTAATGATATATATGGTGATGAACTATTAAAATCACTTAGAAATAACAATATAACCACCGATAACATATATCGTAGAGGTTCTAATTCTGGAATTGGTATTGTGCAAATTTTAGAAACCGGGGATTATTGTAGTACTATCATTAAAGGTGCTAATTATTTATTAACCAAAGAAGATATTAAAGATGCTTTTTTTGAAAATTCACCATTAGTGATTTTTCAATCTGAAATTCCCCCAGAAGTCGTTGAATATGCAATTAGTAGAGCTAAATTTTATGGTTGTAAAATTATTGTCAATAATGCCCCAGCTAGATCAATACCAGCAACCATATTAAAGCAAATTGATTATCTAGTTATTAATGAAACAGAAGCTACGTTTATGGCTAATAAACATGTTGAAGACATCAATGATGCTCAAACTTGTGCTGAAGAGTTGTGTAAAAATAATCCATCAGGAACTGTTATTATTACTTTAGGTGAAAACGGTTCGGTATTTGCTGATGCAAATAATGTTACTCATCACCCAGCAGTATTTTGCCCACAAGTGGTTGATACTACAGGCGCAGGTGACTCCTTTATTGGAGGGATTGCTTGGAGCATAATCCAAAATATACCAATGAATGAAGCTATTCCGTTTGCTGCTGCAATTAGTACTTATTCTATTCAAAAATATGGTGGTCAAAGTTCGTTCCCAATGTTGTCAGATGTTCAACATGTATTGGAAATAAAAAAATAAATAGTTATGTAAAAACATAATTTTTAGACAATTGTGTATTATTGGCACAGTAAAGATGGATGCTTTTGTGTGTGAACTTGTAGATGAACAACCACAATGTTTAGAACATAATGGAATTCGTTGGTTAGAAAGTGAAGAGTTTAATGATCAGATTAGCGTAACAGGAAATTAAGCCAATTGATAATAAAGCTTGTATCTTTTTTTAAAATGGCGAAGTTAATATCATACAGGTAAAGGCACAAAACAATAATCAACAATCAGCAGAAGAATAGTGCTTAATTTTACAAACAATATTTACGATTCTATTGGATGGTCTTTCGACGAAATCTACAAATTAATCCTTTTAACAATACTACTGATGCCTAATCTGGTATTCTGGTCAACACAGACTTGGGCTATCAGTTAGATAAAAAATAGATAGTCATTCTAAATGGCTATGGCAGCTACTAAATCAGCATGTTGGTAACCCATCAAACCATAGAACATTACCAAGCAATAAACAATTCCCTTACAAATGTTAAATATTTTTAAAATTCAAGTTACTGCGTTTACTATCACTTAACATATCGTTAACTTGACAAATATTGACGGGTTAATTAAATTGTCGCCTCCATAATTTTTTTGAATTGAAGATTATGTATGACACCTCAGAAATTATTGCCAAAGGGGGCATTTGAGGTCAATTGCTGCATTTTGCCAATAACTGTAAAGATAAAATCATTGATCAAAATGCCATGCCTTATGGACTGACATCCGCGTAGTATAAAACATTACTTCATATTGTTTTTAGAAATTTGATAACACCGATGGCACTTAGTCATGCATTACCTATTGATAATGCAGCAATAAGGCGTTGGCTCGATCGTAGAACAACCAGGGTTTTTAATTCACATCCGAGGTAAATAAGATAGACGGCAAATTAACATCATATTAACTCAACAAGGTGAACAAATAAGTAAAAAATCCTCCCAATTTTGGTCAATGCTTTAATCAATTAACCAGCCAATTAAGTCATGCAGAAATAATGTAATTAGAAGCATTGCTTAAAAAAATGTTACTCACTAACGGCTATTTAGCCAACAACTTTGAACATAACAATATAGACGAATTCAATGACAGCAGAACAAATAAAAGATAAACAAAAAATGACACAACAACGCAAAAAAACGCTCACTATTTTACTGGTGATTATTTTATTAAGTGGTTTAATCATCCTCGCGTGGTATTGGTTTTATGGACGATGGTATGAAACTACTGACGATGCTTATGTAAATGGTAATATTGTGCAAATCACGCCGTTGATTGACGGTTCAGTAGTGAGTATAACTGCCGATGATGGGGATTTGGTAAAGCAAGGGCAACTCCTTGTGGCACTCGATCCTAATGATACCGAGATAGCCCTGCAACAAGCTAAAGCTAATTTAGCTAATAGTGTGCGCAAAGTACGTAGTTTATATCGCACAGTCGATAGCTATCAAGCGCAGCTTAATAGTAGTCAAGCAACTTTAGAGAAAGCGGAACAAGATTATGAACGCCGTAAAAAACTGATTGCAAAAGGTGCCATATCTCATGAAGAGCTAACACATTCACGGGCGACACTCCAAGAAGCGCAGGCTAATTTTAATAGCATCTTACAACAACTGCAAAGTAATAAGGTGTTAATTGATAATACCAAGATTGACACCCATCCTGATATTGTTACCGCATCGGCGCAACTAGAACAGGCTTACTTAAACTGGTTAAGAAGTGATTTAATTGCGCCAGTTTCAGGTTATATCGCTAAACGTTCCGTTCAAGTTGGGCAACATGTCGAAAAAAGTAAACCGTTAATGGCGGTTATCCCACTTGATCAAGTATGGGTTGAAGCCAATTTTAAAGAAACCCAATTGCAATACATGCGTATTGGCCAACCGGTTACTTTAAAAGCAGATATCTATAGTGATGTGGTATATCACGGCAAAATTGCAAGTTTAGGTGCGGGTACAGGCAGTGCTTTTGCTTTACTTCCGGCTCAAAATGCTACGGGTAATTGGATTAAAATAGTACAACGCGTACCAGTTAAAATCCAATTAGATCCTAAAGAACTGCAACAACATCCGCTACGAATTGGCTTATCAATGGATGTAAAAGTCGATTTACGCAACCAAGATGGGGCGGTTCTGGCACAGCAATCACCTGCAACACCGGTATTTTCAACCGATATTTATCATCAACAATTGGTTGCAGCCAAAAATATGATTAAGCAGATTATTGCCCAAAACGCAAATACAGATAAATAAACAATGATGAATTCACAACAAGCTTTATTTAGACCCGCGAATCTTGTTTTAGCCACAATCGCTATTTCGCTTGCCAGCTTTATGCAGGTGCTTGATACCACAATTGCGAATGTGGCATTACCCACTATTGCAGGAAATCTGGGCGTTAGTTCTGAACAAGGAACCTGGGTTATTACCTCGTTTGCGGTATGTAATGCCATCACTCTCCCACTTACTGGCTGGTTATCAAGACGAGTCGGCGAAGTTAAATTATTTATTGGTGTGGTACTGTTATTTGTTATTACTTCTTTCTTATGTGGTATCGCCACCAGTATGACCGAGCTGATTGTTTTTCGTTGCCTACAAGGTGCTGTGGCGGGGCCGCTCTATCCAATTGCACAATCGCTGTTACTAGCAATTTATCCCCCTGCTAAGCGGGGTATGGCACTGGCTATTTTAAGTATTGTCACCGTTGTTGCTCCAGTTGCCGGGCCAATATTGGGCGGTTGGATTTCGTATAATTATACCTGGCCATGGATATTTTTTATCAATATCCCTTTTGGCCTTTTTGCGGCTGTTTTTGCTTATCAACAGATGAAAACTAAACCACAAACAACTTCACGTCTACCTATTGATTATATTGGATTAATCAGTTTGGTGATTGGTGTTGGTGCGCTACAAATTGTGTTAGATAAGGGTAATGATCTGGATTGGTTTGAATCGAACTTTATTATATTTGGTTCTGTAATTGCTGTTATTGGTATTGCATTTTTTATCATTTGGGAATTAACCGATGTAAACCCTATTGTTAACTTAAAACTGTTTATTAATAGAAACTTTAGCATTGGTTGTTTTTTATTGATATGTGGTTATTCGGGCTTTTTTGGTATTAACTTGCTGTTACCGCAATGGTTACAAACACAAATGGGTTATACCGCTACTTGGGCAGGCTTGGCTGCCGCTCCGATTGGTTTTATTCCTATTTTATTAACGCCTTTTTTAGGGCGCTACGCACATTATTTTGATATGCGTTTATTGGCTAGTTTAGCGTTTACCGCCATTAGTATTAGTTGCTTTATGCGAGCGGGATTTAACACGCAAGTCAATTATCAGCATATCGCTTTCGTTCAGCTCTTTATGGGGCTTGGCGTGGCACTATTTTTTATGCCGGTAATGTCTATTATTTTATCCAATATTCAGCAGCATCAAATTGCTGAAGCCTCAGGCTTAGCGGCTTTTTTACGTACCTTAGGCGGTAGCTTTTCAGCGTCATTAACCTCATGGATTTGGACGAGGAATGCTAGTTTACATCATGCTTACCTTAGCGAAAGCATAACGCCTTATGATCCAACCACACAATATGCCCTAAATCAATTAGGTGGGCATTCAGTTGAAAGCTACACAAAATTAGAAAATATAGTGAATACTCAAGCCTATATGTTATCAACCATTGATTATTTTAGCATGCTAGGTACTGCTTTTATTCTACTCATTATCGTTGCTTGGTTAGCATCGCCAAGACAAAAACAATAGTGAACTTTGCTCGTTTTTTAATATTTATATAAAGACTATTACCATGCACTCTGCTAAATGGTAGAGTGCATGATGATTTCTATGTATGGTGAACTGAAAATAATCAGTAATTTTTATGGTAACTTATTAAGTTAAAATTATGGTAGTAATGTTATCTCAAAATCATAAATCTTAACTCAAAAATGTAATAAGCACTTTTAACTCTGCTTTCTCATTTTTATTCAAATGAAATAGTGATTCTATTGCCGAATGGTAAAATTGAATTAGGAATGATTAAACATTATTCATATCATTGTTATTAGTATTATTAAATAGGCCAATCAATTTAATTGGGATTGCTGTGCTTATTTTGGGGTTATAATTATTTTTTCCAAAAAGATGTTACTTACCTGCTATCAATGAACTAATTTATAAAGATTAAATACTAATAATATTAAAAGAACAAGATTTTAATGGGATATGTAATTATTATAGGTACTCGGTAGTTTAAAATAGTGTCAGTTTTAAACTGTATCTTAAATCCTTTTTTCAATTTTGGCGTCTGTATTCCAATAATAGATATCAAAATGGATTAATTATTATAATAATCTAATTAATATTTTTTATATAAAATCTCACAATTATTTGTGTTTTTTAAAAATTATTTAGCTATAACTTGTTATCTATTTTCATAATTATATTTTATTAAATTATTACAAAATAATTTGTTAAGATTTTTAAAAAATGATAGGATTAAAAACAATCATGATATTTTTTTAAAAAAAATTGAAGCATATTTCTCTTAATTTAATCCATTTTCTCAAATATTCGTTCATCGGTATTTTTAATACAGCGATTCATTGGGGATGTTTTTTTTGTTTTTTTTATTTTACTGGTAATCAAAGTACTTCAAATCTAATTGCATTCTTGGTAGCTGTTACTTTTTCTTATTTTGCAAATGCAAAATTAAATTTCAAGGTTGAATTAAATATATTTAGATATTTAATTTTTATTTGCTTTTTAGCTTTGATTTCTTTTTTGATAGGACTTGGGTCAGATCATTTTAGCATTAATCCTTTTTTAATGTTAATTTCTTTTTCTTTAATAAGTTTGATCTTTGGTTTTTTGTTTTCTAAATGGTATGTGTTCAAATGAAGATTTCTTTAGTAGTTCCTGTTTATAATGAGGAACAAGCAATAGGATTGTTTTATCAAGAAGTACGAAAAATATTAAAAGATTACTGTGTTGAGATTATTTTTATTAATGATGGCAGCCAAGATCAAACGGAATTGATTATTGATAATTTAGCTGCAAAAGATGATCTTGTGAAAAGTTATTCTTTTACTCGAAATTTTGGTAAAGAATCAGCCTTATTTGCAGGACTTACTTATGCAACAGGGGATGCTGTTATCCCTATCGATGTAGATTTACAAGATCCTATTAACATTATTCCTAAAATGATTATGTTTTGGAAAGAAGGATGTGATGTAGTACTCGCTAAACGCATAGATAGAAATTCAGATAGCTTTCTCAAGAAATTTACTGCATCTTTATTTTATAAACTTCATAATAAAATTAGCCAGCCAAAAATAGAAGAAAATGTAGGTGATTTCAGATTACTATCGAGAAGTGTTGTAGATAAACTTCGAGTTCTTCCTGAACGAAATTTATTTATGAAAGGGCTTTTATCTTTTGTTGGGGGAAATGTCAAAATTGTTGAATATAAAAGAGAAGAACGTAAAGCAGGGAAAACAAAATTCAATGCATGGAAACTATGGAACTTAGCATTAGAAGGTATTACTAGTTTTTCAACCGTACCTCTTCGTATCTGGACATACCTTGGCTTTGTTATCGCAAGTTTATCTTTCTTTTATGGTGTTTGGATTATTTTACAAAAACTAATTTGGGGTAATCCTGTTGAAGGCTATCCATCGCTAATAGTATCTATCCTATTTTTAGGTGGGATCCAACTTATAGGAATTGGTGTATTAGGGGAATATATTGGTCGTATTTATATAGAAATCAAGCAAAGACCGAGATTTATTGTTAAAGATAAAATGGATAAGAACTAAATGAAAAATTTTTTAATTTATTGCAAACTGAGTAAAATTTATATTTGCATTGGATTAATGTTACTTTATATTTTCCCTACAATTTCAAATAATATACCTTTTAATGATGATTTTTTAAGAATAAATTATGCGTTTGGTTGGGATCATGACGGAAGGGTACTGTCATCAATATTGATGAAAATGATATCTATTGGCAATAAAGTATTATATCTAAGCCCATTAACAGCGTTTATATCCATTATATTAATTTCTATAAGCTGTTTTTATTTTTCTTACAAACTTAATGTTCGTAATATTATTGCTATTAATCTAATTCCTCTTGGGGCATTGATAACCCCTTTTTTTCTAAATAGGATTAATTATCAATTTGATTTCCTTCCCATGACTTGTGCTTTTTCACTTGCTATTACTTCAGCTACTTATTTTGTTTATAACAAAATAAATATTAAAAATTGTTTTTTATTATTTGTTATGTTACTAGCTCTAATGCTGTTTTATCAAGCGGATATAAATTGCTTTTATATTATATTTTTATTTTGTTTGTATATTAGATTAAAAAAAGAAACTTTTAATAATATTTTTAAAATTGCGCTAATTGGTTTTTTAATTTCTTTTTTATCTATCTTTTTAGGGAAACTTTTTTCATCTTTCTATATCAAGCCAGGAAATAATTCTTATTTAACAATGCTTTCTATTAAACAAATAAATATTATTGTAGAAAATTATACGATCTATTTTAGATATTGGTTTAATATGTATAACAAATCTGTTTATGGCTTCATTTGTGCAATCGCTGCGTTTTCCTCTTTGATTATTTTATTCATTAAATCAACAAAAAAACAAAAAATTGTATTTCCTATTTTAATTTTTTCTCTTTTATTTTTTATTAGTGGACCTTTAATCTTTTTTAATCCTCCGGCCGTTGGTGGGCGTATACTAATATCATTTAGTGCCATTTATTTATGTTTATTTTATTGTTTGTTTTTATTGAAAAATAAATATGCTTTTGGATTAATTTTTATTACTTTGTTTTGTCATTATGTACAAGCATATTGTGCTTTTAATATTCAGAGAGAGCAATATGAACTAGATATGAATATTTATACTTCTTATGTTAGAAGTATAAATAATGTTAATACAAAAATAACCAATGTGAATATAATTGGGGAGCCTCCTTTTGCTGAAATTACTAAAAATACAAGCCAATCGTTTCCTGTAACTATGGCATATCATGATATATTTTTCCATAGATATACTCGATTATGGAACATGAATGGTATATTTACTAAATATGGATTAGTTATTAATCCGCCAATTTTTGATAGGCAAATCGTATCGAATGAAGAATTAGCTGATTGTAAAAACATTGTTGAATTTAACCAACTTTATAATGTGTTGGTTAAATTTGAAACAATTATTTTTGATTTTAATAAGACATGCCCAACTGAGGCAAAGTATATATTGAATCAACTTGATTCAAAAAATAAAATTATGTTTGATAAAAAACTAAAAGGGAATTTAGAACTTATCTCTTTGATTCCATATCGCGTCTCGTTACTTGATAATGTTATTTTTGAATTCAATGAATCATTATTGAATGTAGCACAAAGTGATGCTAATTACTTTTTTATTCACTTTTTTGAAAAGGGTAAAGAAGAGTATATTAACAATGGTAAGTTACTTAACGAACAAATTAAAATTGGAGACAAATATTATTTTTTAAGTCCAATCAATGGGGCAACTTGGGATAAAATTGAGAAAATTAATTTTGGTTTTTACAATACAGAGACAAAAAATACTTCAGCAGAATTTAGTATTTATTTAAAATGAGGATTTTTCTCAAAATAATTTGTATTATTATATAATATATAAAAAATCATATTGTTATGAAGATAAATGGCATTTCATGATTTTATTCTTAGGTCTAGATATGTACAATGCAAAAGAAATTGAAAAATATGATTTTTTATTTCAAAATTAGCTATTAGTTTCATCTTTAAAATGTCACTTTTATTATCATGAAATTAGTTTGCTCGAAATGTTTAAACAACAATAGCCCATTTTTAATAAAATGGGTTAAAAAACTTGATTGATAACTAATTGTTTATGTTTTATTGCTATCTTAATATTTAAGATAGATTCGTGCTATCACGACTAAAGTCGCAGAAACATACCCAACCCTTTTTATATAATTTTTACTCTCTTTGCAGTTAACAAATTGTGATATTGGTAGTTTTATGTTAGTTTCATACCCATCACTTACATATAAATAGGTATTGGTTTAACCAAGGTTTGTTTATGTCTAATTCATCGGCTAAAAAAGTGGCTTTTGCTGCTTTTATTGGTACCACCATCGAGTGGTATGATTTTTATATCTATGCGTTGGCATCGGTATTGATTTTTGGGCAACTATTTTTCCCTGCGGATAATGAATTTGTGCAAATTTTAGGGGCTTTTGCTACCTTTGCGGTTGGTTTTTTATCGCGTCCTTTTGGCGCCTTGTTATTTGGGCATATTGGTGACCGTTTGGGGCGTAAAAAGTCGCTGATTATTACCTTACTGCTAATGGGGATTGCCACAACCTGTGTGGGTTTATTACCGTCTTACCAAGAAGCGGGTATACTCGCGCCCATATTATTGGTAGCCTTGCGTATTTTGCAAGGTGTTGCCGTTGGTGGTGAGTGGGGCGGTGCTGTCTTGATGGCTAATGAACATGCACCAAAAGGCTTGAAAAATTTCTTTTCATCGTTTGCCCAATGGGGCAGCCCAGCTGGGAATATTTTAGCTTTACTGGTTTTTTCTTATATCATTCGCTTACCTATTGCGGAGCTAATTAATAGTGGCTATTGGCGTATTCCTTTTTTAGCCAGTTTTATTCTGTTAATTATTGGTATTATTGCCAGAGTGACCTTAACTGAATCACCGGTGTTTGTTGAATCATGCAAACAACAAGCAAACTTGAAGCAAGAATCCGCCCCAATTATTGAAGTCTTTAAGCGAGCCACACCGCTATTAATTTTATCGATTGGTGCCAATGTGCTGTCATTTAGTGGAATTTTTTCCAATACCTTAATGATAGGTTATACCACGCTGGCATTGGGTGTTGAGAAAGGCATGATTGTTGATGCGCTATTTTGGATTGCTATTGTTCACTTTGTTGCACAACCTTTTATCTCCTATTTTGCTGAAAAATACTCGGCAACACGGTTTTTAATTTGTTCAGCCATTTTGGCAATGGCATCGGTATTTTTGTTATTTCCGATTATTCAGCAAGGCACAAAAGCCAGTTTTATTATTGGTATTTCATTAAATGTGATCTGTTACAGCGGCTTTTATGGTGTGATAGCGGGATATTTAAGCCGAATTTTCCCTACCCGAATGCGTTATACTGGGCTGTCAATGAGTTATCAAGGCTGTGCGGCGATTTTTGGTAGTCTAATCCCAATGATCGGTGGCTATATTATTTTTGCATACCAAACTTTTTGGTTGCCGTTGGCCTTGTTTTATTGCGGTTTAGCACTGATATCAATTATCTGCATCTATCTTTTAAGTCACTATCACTATTATGATGAGTAATAAGGCAACTATATGAAAACCGTTTTATCCATTCAATCGAATGTTGTTTATGGTTATGCTGGTAACAAAGTCTCGACACTGGCGATGCAATTACAAGGTGTCGAAGTGATGCCGATTCATACCGTGCAGTTATCAAGTAATACCGTGTATCCGGATTATGATGGCATTGTGCTGGGCGCCAAGCAAATCACCCGAATCGTCAATAGTTTAGAAAAAATTGGCGTATTGGCATCCATTGACGCCATTATTTCGGGGTATATTGGCCTTGCCGAACAAGGTGAAGAGATCCTTGAAGCGGTAAAAAAGATTAAATTTTATAATCCTAATGCTATTTATGTTTGCGATCCGGTTATGGGCGGTGACATCAATAAAGGCAGTTCACTACCGCAAAATATTATTGATTTCTTCACTCAGCAAGCAATCAAACATGCTGACTACATCACGCCCAATTTATTAGAATTACAAATATTATCGAATCTTGAAATCAAGACTTTTAGTGATGTGCTTAAAGCCATAAAGATACTGCAAAACCAGCCGATTCAAGCCATATTAGTTAAAAATCTACTGCATGCCGGTAAAACAACTGAGTTATTTGAAATGATATTAGCCACGCCATCGCAAAGCTATCATCTGGCTCGACCATTGTATGACTTTCCACACCGTCCATTGGGGGTGGGGGATTTAATTTGTAGCCTGTTTACCGCGCATTTAGTTAATGGACAATCCCAATTAACTGCCTTTGAACTAGCCGCCAACGCCGCCAATCACGTCCTCGACATCACCAAACAACAAAATGCCCGAGAGTTAGCGATTATTGACGCGCAAAAGTGGATCAAACAACCTGATTTGCAGTATCGGGGAACGGAGTTGGTGGTGTAGAGTGAAGTTAAAGGGTATTAGCTATGCCCATAACCAACAAAAAACGAGGAGCAATCCTCGTTTTTTTATATTTACTGCTATCGATTTTAAATTGCCAAACTTACTAAGCGCCGTAATTGCATTAGTATTCTCTTCAATAAGATCTTTGTAGATTTCCCTTTAGGTTAGTGCAATGGATTTCGCCTTGAAAGCAGTCGTGCAATATTGATGTTCAGGTGCTCAGGCGACCGAGGGGTTCAAACCAACCCCTCCGGCTCCCCGTTCCACTACGCGTGGTGCGTAAGGACGAATATTTGATAGGTTTAGAGGGGTTATATGCTAATGGGATTTTTGAGGTGAAAGTTAATGGATATAAGGTGAATCTAAAAATTGGGTTTATGATCTTTTTGAAATGTTATTGATATAAAAATATTTTAATTAATATATAATAAGATTCCAGAAACGCTCATCGAATAATTATTGCAATTTTATGAAAAAATATTATGTATTAGATTTATTTTCTGGTGCGGGAGGAATGGCTGAAGGCTTTTTACAAGCAGGATTCCATATTCCTTATGCAAGTGATAAAAGCCAGCAAGCAGCTGATACTTATATTAATCGACATAATCAACTTGGTTTTCCTGTTAAATATTATTGTGGTGATATTGCAAAATTAGCAGAACCCAAAGAGTTAAAAAATTTTTTAAACAAAGATTTAAATAATATTGATGTTGTTTGCGGAGGGCCGCCTTGTCAGGGATTTAGCCTTGCAGGTCAAAGGAAAACAGACGATATTCGAAATCTTTTAGTTAAAAGCTACATTAAAATTCTCTCTCAAGTAAAACCAAAGTATTTTGTAATGGAAAATGTTCTAGGTATTTTATCAGCTCAATTTTCTGAATATACGGGTGTTATAACAAAGAAAAAGTATAAAGATACCAATGTTATTAATGTGTTAAAGAATGAATTCAAAGCTATAGGATATAGTAGAGTAAATATAAAAACACTTGATGCAAGTGAGTTTGGTGTTCCGCAAAAAAGAAATCGAGTAATATTTTTAGGAACTAGAGATGATATTGAAATAGAGCTAACTCATCCTATTCCTACTCAATTGCATCCTGTTTCCACAAAAGAGGCAATTGATGATTTGGCAACAATTAATAATGGCTCAATTGTTGAAAAATATACTAGAAAAGCAGCATCAGAATATCAAAAAAACTCAAGAAAAGGCCGGACATTAAATATTAATGGTAAGACTATTTCAAATGAAAAATTAACCAATCACCAAACAAGTGTGCATACATCGCATGTAATAGAACGTTTTTCACTATTAAAACAGGGTGAAACAGTCAGAGCAATGTTACATCGTTTAAATGATGAAGAAAAAGAGCGTTTTAAAACTAAAAAATTGAATTGTAAACGCTTAATCGCTAAACATCCTTCCGCAACGGTATTAACACTGCCGGATGATTTAGTCCACTACTCTAAAAATCGAATCTTAACCGTACGAGAAATGGCAAGATTACAATCATTTGATGATAGTTTTGAATTTGTTGGTAAAAGAACAACAGGTGGCAATCTGCGAAAAAGTGAAACCCCCCAATATACCTTAGTAGGAAATGCCGTTCCTCCATTACTTGCTTATGCGATTGCAAAAAAAATCATGGATACATTGAACGAATTGGAGAAATAATTTTGGAAAAATTACATTTTAAAACAAGTTCGGGTATTAAAAGTATTGTAGGTAGAGATCTCATTACTGATAAGTTTGTTGCAATCTTTGAATTAGTGAAAAACGGTTATGATGCTGGTGCTAAAAAAGTGGTTGTTTCGTTTAATAATCTTCATGTGAGTAATAATAACACGATAACCAATACAGCAGCAAATTCATTACTTGTTGATACTAACCTACCTCATATAGTAATTGCTGATAATGGTCATGGCATGGATAAAGATGCCTTAATCAACAAATGGTTATATTTAGCTTACTCTGAAAAACAAGAAGGCCATCAAAACAATGAACGTGTATTTGTCGGCTCCAAAGGTGTTGGGCGATTTTCTTGTGATACATTAGGTGAAATATTAAATATTCGTACCAAAAAGGCTGATGAAAAAATCGAACATCGATTGATGATTGATTGGGCGAATTTTGATCAAGATTTGCAAAAGGAGTTTGGTAAAATTGATGTAACCTATGATTTAAAAATAGCTGATAATGATGAACAATATACGATATTGACTATTGGCAAATTGAGGCACACTACTTGGCAAAATGATGACGAGCAAAAACGGGCTAAGCAGAATTTAAGCCGACTAAAAAACCCGTTTGTTGAAGATAACTCTTTTAATATTTATTTAGGTGAAAATCTTTCTATTGAACAGCCAAATATTAAAAATAAAATTACCAATAATATCGCTGAAATTTTAAAGGGTAGAACAACCACAATAGAAGCAACTATTGATAAAGACATAAAAATAGACTTATATGACCGAGGTGAATTAATTTATAGTGCGTCAAAACTTAATGATACAATTTTAAAAAGCACTCCAATTTTTATTTCAATCAATTATTTAAATTCATCAGCCAAAAATATGTTTTCACGACGAATGGGAATACAGCCAGTTCGTTATGGTAATATTTTTATCTATAAAAATGATTTTAGAGTAATGCCCTATGGTGAAGAAGATTATGATTTATTTAGTTTGAATCTTAGAAAGACTCAGGGCTATAGTCGCTACTTAGGGACTCGTGAAGTTATCGGTTTTATCTCTATTCATGATATGTATCATTCATTTAAAGAAACAACATCTCGTAATAATGGTTTTATTGAAAATGCTTATTTTAAGGCATTAGAAGAAATATATTTATCCAATATACATATGCTGTTAGAGCGCTATGTTAATCTTATTAAATGGGGAGAAAACGCTGAAACAAAAGAAGAAATATATTTTGATAATCATATTGGCAAAAATGAAGTTAATAAATTCAAACAATATATAACGAAAAATAAGAAATATAATATTACTTATTTCAAGGATAATTTAGATATAGAAAAAAATAATCCTGAAAAGCGCTTAGATTCGATAATTGAAAAAATTACCGATGCAGATACTAAAGAAACAATTAAAAAAGTTAAAGACCAAGTTTCCCAATTAAAGCTAGAAAATCAAGAAAAAGAGCAAAAAATAGAAATAAGAAACAAAGAAATTAACTATTTAAACAAGCAACGTGAGAATTTGGAAAAAAGAAGAGAGCCATCCTCTTATTCTGAACAAATTACCCATCATTTTGCAATAATGGCTGAGGATCTGTTTTATGCTACTGAGAATCTTCTTAGTATAGTAAATAATATTAAGGAAATAGATTTAAGAGAAATCGCTCTTAATCAAATTTACAATATTAGGGGCACACAGAAAGAATTAAGTACTTTTAGGGATCTCCTTATTAATACAAACCTTGACTTACGTTCAAAGCAATCAATTAATTGGTATCACCAAACTCAGTTATATGTAGCAAATCGTAAAAAACAAACTTATGGTTTGAAAGTTACTTGCAATATTAAAGATGATTTATTCATCAATAATTGGCAAAAAAAATGCGATATTTTGCAATTTCATATTGCTCTTGATAATTTTTATCAAAATGCTAGAGAACATGAAGCTCAATTTTTAGATATTTTATTTGAAGAAAATAAAATAATATTCTCAAGCGATTCAAATCATATTGAAGATATACACTTAAAACATATTTTTAACTTAGGTTATTCTACTAAACCAAATGGTACGGGTATTGGCCTAGATCAAATTAAAAATTTTTTCGATAAAAATGAATGTGATATTTCAATTGAGCAACCAAATCAAGTTGTCAACTTTATAATAAGAAAAAGGAATTAAAAATAATGAGATTAAATTTCAATATTGTAATTGTTGATGATGATTTTGAACAATCAAACAAGAAAAAGTGTTACTCAATAAACCGTTTGAAAGACGATATCGAACAATATATCAAAAATAAAGGGTTCTCACCTGAATTTTTTAGATATACTAATTTGGATTCCTGTTTAAATGATGAAAGTCTTGATGGTAATAAACATAGAAATAGAATAGATTTTTATTTAAGCGATAACAATTTAGAAGGGAAGGAAGAAGGGGAAGAAGGAGAAAAACCAAAAAATAAAAATGGTATCGACTTATATTTAAATTTAAAAAATCAAATTGGTAGTAAAATATTATGTGATTTTTTGCTTTATACTCGTTCAGAAATTGGTGAAGTAGTAGCAAAATTATCTAATACACTTAAAGAAAAAAATGATCCTAATTTATTTACTCGTTTTACATTTGTATCCCGTCCTAATGAACCTTCTGATACAGATTGGCACAAACCAGTTAAAGCTGTTATTGATCTTATCATAACTCGTCGTGAAGAAATTAATAACTTTAGAGGTTTATATGCTCAATATACTTCTAAAATACATAAAGAATTACAAAGAACCCATAACTTAGATCCTAATTTGAGTTTTTGTAAGATAATTAACAGTGTCTGTCAAACTGGAGATATGAATGAAGATATATTTCAATCTTTACATAGAATAAGAATGATTAGAAACAGCCTAATGCATGAAGATGAAAAACTTTGCAATAAAACAAATAAGTATAAGATTGATTGCGTTATTAAAAAGCATAAAATAACAAATACGTTATCAACTAGCGAAGATGATGAAGATCCTCGTAAGTTTAAAAAAGAACTTGAAACTATCTATGAAGATGATCTGAAAAAATATAGAGATGAACTTAAATTAACTTATGATAATGTAACTCATGCATGCAATTCATACAGAGAACGGCAACAGAGAAAAAAAAGGAAATCTTAAAATATATAACCGAATTTGAGTTTTTAACAACTTGGTAATGGGATTTACATATAATATGTAAAAATTAATAGTCAAATATGCTATAGCACTGACTATAGAGTTACGAATAATCTTTACTAATAAAGATACAAAATAGATGGCTATGTTATATTACTTTATTAACAATCCCTTTAACCTTTTTACTGAGATATCCATTATCTTTGCAATATCTTCGATTGATACACCTTTGCTTAATAACGCCGTTGCTGTTGCGTGTTCTAGTTTTTCCCGACGTGCTTTTTCGGCTTTTGTTTTGTCTTTCTCCGCCTTAATCTTATCATTCGCTACCGCCAATTTTTCTTTAGCAATCAGTTTTTCTTCCCTGCGAATGCGTTCGATAACTTGGTACGTCGGGACGTATTTTAGGCTTTGTTCTAACTCGTCCATAAGCTTAGTACCACGAAAGCTGATATAGGTTTTTGGGGTGATAATAAGGTGGTCGACAAGGTCGATATTTAAAATGCGTCCAACTTGAATGAGGCGATCGGTAATATCTTTATCGGCATCTGACGGAGTCAGCGATCCGGATGGATGATTATGGACTAAAATTACGCGTGAGGCGTTTTTTATCACCGCAACACGAAACACATTCATTGGCTCAACATCGACCGATTTATAGGTGCCAAGTGCAATCAGTTCAATATACAGGATATAACCCGCTTGATTCATACCAATCATCCAAAGGTGTTCCTTTTCTTGGTCGATCTTGTTTTCACGCAATAATACGCGTTGCATAATGCTGTACACGTCGTCCGTACCTTCGATATAGCGTTTGTCGTGCTTGGTCAGTTTAATATCCATCTCATTACCTTATAAAATCGCCCGAAAAATAATATAGCATATTCTGTTTAGGCTTGGCAGTTGTTAATCAAACAATTCCAACGGTTCACTTTTTAGGTTATAGTGTTTGTTAAAATTATTCAGGAGTCTACACCGTTATAAGGAGTGTAACGATGTACCATGCTATTTTACCCAGTGAGCAACATCCTGCTGCCGAGCGATTTTTAAAGCAGTTGCCAGAATTAGTTGCAGCCAGTCCGTTATGCCGCCGTCTTAAGCCGTTTTCATTATTAATTGATATTGCCCCGTTCACCTTAAGCGCTCAGCCCCATAGCTTTATTGCTGCTCAGTTTAACCTGTCGCCGCGAGCCGCTCGTAGGCGGGATAACGTTATTTGGCAATTGCTGGCACAGCATGAACCCGACCTTTATCAAGCGGTGCTCAACCTTGTGCAAACCATGCCTAACGAGGTTAGTCAGCAAGCACAAGCATTTAAGTCATGGCTCACGGAGCTACTTAGTACATCGGTCATGGCTTGCGATTATTGTGGATCGCTTAGCACTGTGCGTATTGGTCATCGCCTTAACTTTCGTTGCTGTAGTTGCCGACGGACGTTTAATCCGCTAAAAAAATATCAACTACATCAGTTATCACATTGTGAGCTGTGGTTGCCTTTTGTTGACTTATTGCTACAAGGCGAGACCTGTAAAACCGTTAATCGGCAATTGGGGATTAATACCAATACCGCCGCTAAATGGCAGTCTTATTTTTTGTGGATAATGGAGCAACAAGGGTTTTCCATGTTGGCGAATTATTGCCGAGTAAAGCGGCGCCAACGTTGCCGGCAAATCTGGTTAGATGTTAAAGCCGGAGTAACATTTTTGCCCGCCATAGCCTCACGTTTTAGGCATAAGTCACATTTCTGATTCATAGCGCTGTAAAAACTGTTGCGGAGTCTATACCGTTTCAATAAGAATGCTGAATGATTTATCTTTGAAATAGCTATCATAGAATTTTGACAGCAGTAATTACTTTTCATATCCAATAGTCGTTATAACTATGACTTATTAGGTATTAATTACCCAAGATTTATTTAAATAAAAGTAGCAGTGTTAATCTAAAATCAAGTTAGCTACTTTATTCAAGATAAAGTCAGTATAGTTAAATTAAACTGTAAGTAAAAATAGGTAAACTATCATGCTGCTTAATTTGGTCAGTTTCTATTAATATTATTTTTATTCATATGGTTATCATCTGTATTATATTTTATTATCATTAAGATAATTCACTTCTTTAATATATGGTAAAAAATATCGTATTGCGCTAAATTAATGTGTCTTTATAAATATGGATGAAATTATGGAAAATAAAACAACAAATAAAGTAACGTTTTGGGAATTTTTTCAGAGTCTAGGTAAGACATTTATGCTACCTGTAGCTTTGCTCTCATTTTGTGGGATTATGCTTGGAATTGGGAGTTCATTAGCTAGCCAAGATGTGCGGGATTTGCTTCCTTTCTTAGATAATGCTTTTTGTATTACCATTTTTACTTGGATGAGTAAAATTGGTTCATTTGCATTTAGCTTCCTTCCAGCAATGTTTGCAATTGCTATTCCTTTAGGCCTTGCTAGAGAAGATAAAGGAGTTGCTGCTTTTTCTGGTTTTGTTGGTTATACCGTACTTAATCTGAGTATTAACTTTTATTTGACAATTTCTGGTATTTTACCGACCACTGATCCAGCTGTCTTAAGAGCTAATGATATTCAATCGGTATTTGGTATTCAATCAATTAATACTGGTATTTTAGGTGCTATTTTTGTTGGTATTTTGGTTTATATATTACATGAACGATTCCGCTCTATTCGTTTGCCAAATGCATTAGCTTTTTTTGGTGGTAATCGTTTTGTACCAATTATTACAACTTTTGCACTAGGTATTTTAGGATTATTAGTCCCTTTAATTTGGCCATTTTTTGCCAAAGGTATTAGTGGATTAGGTTATATTGTAAATAGTACCGGTGATTTTGGCCCACTTATTTTTGGTACTGGCGAACGACTCTTATTACCTTTTGGATTACACCATATTTTAGTCGCTTTGGTGCGTTTTACTGATGCTGGCGGAACAATGGAAGTTTGTAATGAAACGGTTAGTGGTGCATTAACCATATTCCAAGCGCAATTATCTTGCCCAACAACTACTGAATTTTCAGCAAGCGCGACGCGATTTTTGTCTCAAGGTAAAATGCCATCATTCTTAGGGGGATTACCTGGAGCGGCATTAGCTATGTATGTCTGCGCTAAGCCAGAAAATAGACATAAAATAAAAGGATTGCTAATTTCAGGTATTGTAGCTTGTACTATTGGTGGAATCACAGAACCATTAGAATTTTTGTTCTTATTTGTATCTCCAGTTTTATATGTTATTCATGCAGTTTTAACTGGACTTGGTTTTATGGTGATGTCTTTGCTCGGCGTAACAATTGGTAATACTGATGGTAATATTATTGATCTTGTGGTCTTTGGTATTTTACATGGTACGGCCACTAAATGGTATTTAGTACCTGTTATTGCTGCCATTTGGTTTGTTATTTATTTCTTTATTTTTAGATTTTTTATACTGAAATTTAATATAAAAACTCCAGGTAGAGAAAGTGATAACGAATCCAATACTAATAGCTCTCAAGTAAACAATAACACAACGAATAATTCTGGTTATAACACTCTTGAAATACTTGCAGCATTAGGTGGAGCGGACAATATCATT
This sequence comes from Gilliamella sp. wkB112, assembly GCF_001690685.1. GTDB lineage: Bacteria > Pseudomonadota > Gammaproteobacteria > Enterobacterales > Orbaceae > Gilliamella > Gilliamella apicola_J. Next base: position 146,755 of record NZ_LZGL01000003.1, read on the forward strand.
TCTTTGGATAATTGTATTACTAGATTAAGATTATCCGTAAAAGATATTAATCTTGTCGATGACGCTAAATTAAAAGCTAACAAAGCTATCGGAGTGGTAAGACTTAATGATCATAATTTACAAGTAGTGATTGGTCCGCAGGTTCAAGTTGTAAAAGATGATTTGCAAAAATATCTAAATAATTAATTATATATCCTAAAGGGAGTATTGTTTGTTCTCCCTTTAGTTTGTAAGGAATAATGATATGACATTATCAAACGACATTTTTGATTTTGATAAACCTGTTAATCGTTTAGGAACTTGGTGTACGCAGTGGGATTATGTTCAAGACCGTTTCGGGGTTGCTAATCTAACACCTTTTACTATTTCTGATATGGATTTTAAAATAGCGCCTTGTATCGAAAAAGCACTGGAAAAAAGAATTGAACATGGTGTTTTGGGTTATAGTCGTTGGAAAAATGAAGAATATCTTGGTGCTATTAGATATTGGTTTTCATCTCAATTTGATACCTCAATTAATTCTGAAATGATTGTCTATGGCCCATCAGTTATTTATATAATATCAAAATTAATTTCTTTATGGAGTGATGAAGGGGATAGTGTAGCATTACATACTCCAGCATACGATGCTTTTTATAAAACAATTTTAGGTAATAAAAGAAAAGTACAATCATGCCCTTTAGTTAAACAAAATAATAATTGGGAATGTGACCTAAATTATCTTGAATCAATCTTATCTAAAAAAGATGTCAAAATACTATTGTTATGTAATCCTCATAATCCTACCGGTAAGGTCTGGAATCAGAAAGAGTTAAAGGCTATATCGAATTTATGTGATAAATATAATGTGAAAGTCATTAGTGATGAAATTCATATGGATATGGTATGGGTTGGCAAGCATATTCCATGGAGCCAATATGGTAAAAATAACTGGGCTATAGTTTCTTCTGCTTCTAAAAGCTTCAACATTCCTGCTTTAACTGGTGCTTACGGCATCATCCAATGCGATGATACTAGAGATGATTATTTACAACAACTTAAATCTTGTGATGGACTCTCATCACCCGCGGTATTGTCATTAGTTGCAACAATAGCTGCCTATCAGGAGGGTTTACCGTGGCTTTCTCAGTTAAAAACTTATTTACAAGCTAATTTAAATTTTGTTGCTGATGAATTAAATAAAGCATTTCCCCATTTAAATTGCACCCCTCCAGATTCAACTTATTTAGCTTGGATTGATTTAAGATCCTTTCATTTAAATGATGAAAAACTACAACATCAACTTATCTTTAAAGAAAAAGTTGCCATTATGCCTGGATATACCTATGGAGATGAAGGGCTTGGTTTTTTAAGGCTAAATGTAGGTTGTGCCCGCAGTAAAGTAGAAATTGGAGTTAATGCCATAATAAAATCCATTAAAGATATAATTGATTGATTTTTCATTTAAAATATTAATGGAAAATGTTATGACTATTTAAGGTTGTAAATTTACTTATTATATAATTATCTTTATTAAATTCATTACTTGCTGGGCTATCTAAAGAAAAAACGTATAAACAATCAATATAATAAGAACGGCAACAATACATTTTTTTGTAGCTTAATTTATTTTTGTTTAACTACTCTTTTATTTGATATAGAAATAAAACAAAATGCTATTCAACTTAGTTATATTTATAACAGTGCTGCTGACTCTTAAGAGCAATTCGTCACAGGAATTGCTCAGCGTTATAAAAATAACTTCTAGAAAAATTAATAAAAGTAGGAAAATTATCAAATATTAAAACTGTAATCCCACACTCACTTTATAAACATTAAAAACAAATAAATCAATGTTTAAATATTTCAGCGATACAACGTTATAGAATAACTCCTCAAGATTTTACAATTATTGCTAATTAAGTAGTTAAAAAAACCTAGCTTGCTGACCAAGCATATAAGTATAACTTTATATGGTATAAAGATGATCTTGTTTTTTGTGTTATTTTTATAAAGTTAACCATATTTAATCATAAAAATATCAAATTATTCTTAATATTATCAAAATGTTTTGATTGTCTAACTTGTTTCATTACTCGATATATTAGTTAAATAAAAAGCACAAAATAGAAATTATGTTTTATTTATGACAATAAAAGTTAGTCAAACAGGTGTAATAAAAAGCTCAAAAAATGTGATTAAGATCTCAAAAATAGCTAATTTATTTTATTGTTGTTTGATCTATCCCACAAAAACTTTATTTCATATTTTACAAAAATGAAAATAAAAAGCATATTCTGATTCATCATGAATACATCATGAGCATGTTTTGATGCTACAGTAGTGTTTTTTTGATTTATTTATGGTTTACTAACTAAATAATACGATAAATTTAAGATATTTATCGAACATAACAAGAGGAACTAAATCATGTCGTCGATAATAATGAAACTTAATCCACAGCAAAGAAAGCGTCTTCACCAAATTACTTTTGTTGCAACATTTGGAGGTTTACTTTTCGGTTATGATACTGGTGTTATTAATGGAGCTTTCACCTCGCTTAAGAGTAATATGGGATTGACTTCTACTACCGAAGGTTTGGTAATGAGTGTACTGCTTATCGGTGCGGCATTAGGTAGTATTTTTGGGGGTCGATTTGCTGATGTATTTGGTCGAAGAAAATACCTATTATCGTTATCTATTGTTTTCTTTCTTGGTGCTTTTTTATCTGCAGTAGCACCTAACATTGAAATTTTACTTTCCGCCCGATTTATTCTTGGTTTCGCGGTTGGGGGTGCTTCTGTTACGGCTCCTACATTTATTTCTGAAGTAGCACCTACAGAGATGCGAGGGAAACTGACAGGACTGAATGAAGTAGCAATTGTAATTGGTCAATTATTAGCTTTTGCTATTAATGCGGTCATTGGTATTACACTAGGGCATTTACCTGATGTGTGGCGATACATGTTGATTGTGCAAGCTGTTCCTGCACTTGGTTTATTAATTGGTATGTGGAATGCGCCAGAAAGTCCTCGTTGGCTTTTAACTAGAGGTCGCCGTGAAGAAGCATTGAATATTTTGAAACAAATTAGACCAGAAGAACGAGCTATAAAAGAATATCAAGATATTGTTACGTTACTTGAGGAAGAGAAAAAGAATGCTGAAGGTCAGGAAAGTGTATTAAGCATGCTTAAAACTCCATGGGTATTTAAAATTGTTATTATTGGTATGATTTGGGCAGCTATTCAACAAACAACCGGTGTTAACGTCATTATGTATTATGGCACTGAAATCTTAAATGGGGCTGGTTTTTCCGAAACTTTAGCTCTTGTTTGTAACGTTCTTAACGGGGTTTGTTCTGTTGGTGGTATGGTTATCGGCGTTACTTTAATGGTTGATAGGTTCAAACGTAAAACAATAATTATTGGTGGTTTTTTTGTTATGGCTTCATTGCATCTATTGATTGCCGGCGTAGATAACTTTATGGTCGGAGATGCTAAACCAATCTTAATTTGGTTACTAGGTGCATTATTTGTTATGTCAATGCAAGGTACTATGGGCTTTATAACATGGGTTGTACTTGCTGAATTGTTCCCTTTAAAAATTCGTGCGTTTGCTATGGGTATTTCAGTATTTGCGATGTGGGTTATGAATGCATTTGTGAGTTATATGTTCCCGTTGTTAAAAGACTTATGGGGATTAGGGCCTGTATTCTTACTCTTAGCCGTGATTAACTATTCAATGATCATATTTGTAAAATTATGTTTACCTGAAACAAGTAAAAAATCACTTGAAGAATTAGAAAAAGAATTATCAACAGGCAAATGATAATTAAATTTGTAAAAGCTATTGACCTTTAAGAAACTTTTCGTCAATGCTATTAATACAAAAATAATTAATTAGGTCATAAATTTACTTAGGAGAACACCATGCTAAATATATCCAGTGATTGTATTCATTTGGGCTGTAAAGCAAAAAATAAAAATGAAGTTTTATCTCTGATTGCTAAAGAATTTAAAGCAGAAGGTTGTGTTTCTGTTGATTGCTTACCTTATTTAAAAGAGAGAGAAAAACAGGTTTCTACATTTTTAGGAAATGGAATAGTAATGCCTCATTTGCCTGTTTCTGCAAAAGATATCATTGTTAAAAAGAGCGTTCAAATATTTCAATTTCCAGATGGCGTTATGTGGGATCGTGGTAATGTTATGTTTATTGCAATTGGGGTATTAGCTAAAGAAAAGGAACACATTCAAGTACTCAAAGATGTTGCTTCAATTTTTGGTAATGAAATTATTGCTGATGCATTATCACTAATTACTAATAAAGAGGATTTCATCAAAATTATGAATAGAGAATCATAAAGAGTAACTATTTAAGACTAGTTATAATTCATTATGGTTATTCTAAATACTAATAAAAACCTATCACAATAAAGTGGTAGGTTTAAAGCATTATAATTTTTAAAAATTGATGAATATTTAAACTAAATCTAGTGAGCTTAATTAGTTGGATTTATTTAATTTTGATCTACCGCACAAAATTTATTTTTTATATTTTACAAAAGTAAAAAAAATAATCATTATTGATTATGACTATATGATGATTAACTTTTGATTTTATTATTGGTTAAATTAGGTATAAATATAATTTTTAATGTTTGAGTTTGCTTTTTTAGGAGACATTTATGAAAGAAGTAAAAATAGGTTTAATTGGTACTGGTTACATAGGTCGTTGCCATGCCATAGCTTATGCTCAAGCTCCTACAGTTTTTCCATTAAAAGGTAAGCTTGTGAGAGAAATGGTTGCTGAAGTGAATGAAGAAATTGCAAAAGAAAAGGCACAAGCTTTTGGTTTTAATCGTTCAACAGGTGATTGGAAAAAACTAGTAAAAGATAACAATATTGATGTAGTTGATATCTGTACTCCTAATTTTTTACATAAAGAAATGGCGCTTGAAGCCATTAAACACGGAAAGCATGTGTATAGTGAAAAACCACTAGGATTAACCGTCGCTGATGCTCAAGAGATGGCTAACGCAGCTAAAAAAGCCGGTGTTAAAACTTTAGTTGGCTTCAATTACATGAAAAATCCAGCCGCGCAGTTAGCTAAACAAATTATAGAAAATGGGGAAATAGGTGAAATAGTACATTTTTATGGAACACATAATGAAGATTATTTGGCTGATCCAAAAGCACCAATTGATTGGCATTGTTATAAGAAATTAGCTGGTTTAGGCGCGTTAGGTGATTTAGCCGCTCATATTGTAAATATGGCTCATTATTTAGTTGGGCCAATTGCTGAAGTTTGTGGTGATATGCAAACAGTTATTAAAGAAAGACCAGATCCAAAAGATCCATCTAAACTCTGTAAAGTTGAAAATGAAGATCAAGCAAGTGCCTTAATTCGATTTAAATCAGATGTTCGAGGTGTGATTGAAACATCACGCGTTGCAACTGGCGCTAAAATGGGACTAACTTTTGTTGTGATTGGTACTAAAGGTACTATTTCTTATACCCAAGAACGAATGGCAGAACTTAAATTATATAAACATGATGATCCTGAAGGGCGTCAAGGTTTTAAAACTTTACTAGTTGGTCCTGCACATCCTGATTATGCACCGTTTTGTGTTTCAGCTGGACATGGGTTCGGTTTTAATGATCAAAAAACGGTTGAGGTGCGTGATTTAATTAATGGTATTGCTGCGAATGATAAGATGTGGCCAGATTTTGAAGAAGGATTGCAAGTATCAAAAGTCCTTGAAGCTATTGCTCAATCAGCAATAGAGCGTCGTTGGATTTTGTTATAGTCGATTAAATAAAAAATATATATAAATTTAGTAAAATTTAACAAGAGAGAATTATTATGAAACTAAATATCGGTGTTGTTGGAGTGGGTGCTATTGGTCAAGATCATATTCGTCGTTTTGTCCAAGTGTTACAAAATTGCCAAGTTGTAGCTATGAGTGATATCAGTACAGAAAATCTTGATAAAGTTAATAAATCATTAAATTTGAATGCAAAAACTTATAGTGATGGGCATGAACTAATTCGCTCAAAGGATGTTAATGCCGTTGTTATTACTTCTTGGGATCCCACTCATGAAGAATATGCTCTCGCTGCTATTAATGAAGGTAAATATGTTTTTTGTGAAAAACCTCTAGCTGTGACAGCCGAAGGTTGTAAAAAAATTATAGATGCTGAAATGAAGCAAGGAAAACGCTTACTGCAAGTTGGCTTTATGCGTCCTTTTGATACAGGATATCGAGCTCTTAAACAAGTTATTACCGAAGGTCAAATTGGTCGCCCTCTCATATTACATGCTGCTCATCGTAATGTAACAAATACCTATACTGATGAGTCTATAGCTATTACAAATACATTAATTCATGAACTTGATGTACATCGCTGGTTATTAGATGATGATTATGTTAGTGCTCAAGTAGTATTCCCTAATAAAAGTAGTTTAGCACCGGGTGAATTAAAGGATCCTCAACTTGTGATCTTCAAAACCGCAAAAGGTACTATTATTAATGTAGAAGTATTTGCTAATTGCCAATATGGTTATGATATTCAATGTGAAGTTGTTGGCGAAAAAGGTATTGCTAAATTACCTGACCCATCACAGATTGTGATGCGAAAAGAAGCTAAATTCTATATTGATATTTTAGTAGATTGGAAAGATCGCTTTATTGCTGCTTACGATGTCGAATTACAGGCCTTTATTGATAATGTGATCTCCGGAAAATTTACACAAGGTGCTTCTGCTTGGGATGCCTATGCAGCAGCAGTTGCGGCAGATACATGTATTAAAGCTCAAAAAAGTGGGGTGGTTGAGTCTATTGTAATGCCAAAAATGCCTGATTTTTATAAAAAATAAGGTTAATGGAGTTTATTAATTGGAAGTTATAGATTAGAAAAGTAATTTTTTATGATCAAGATGATAACTTCCATTTTACCAAGATAATAAATTTGAGATTGTGTAGAAATATCTACTAATTTTTCTGAATTTTCAAATCCGATATGGGAGATATAAGATGAATAGTAATAAAGTAAAATTAGGAATTGCACCGATTGGTTGGACCAATGATGATTTACCTGATTTAGGAAAAGAGAATACTTTTGAGCAGTGTATTAGCGAAATGGCTTTGTCTGGTTTTACTGGTTGTGAAGTAGGGAGTAAATATCCTCGTGATACTAACATCTTAAAACATAAACTTAAAGCTCGTGGTTTACAGATTTGTAATGCATGGTTCAGTACATTTTTTGGTGATGGTAAGAAAGACGAAACAATTAAAAGTTTTATTGAACATATGAATTTTTTACATACTATGGGCGCCAAGGTAATTGGTTGTTCAGAACAAAGTGGTAGTATTCAAGGTCTGAATAAGCCTATTTTGGGTAAAGATAAACGTATTTTTAATGATAAAGAATGGAATTTATTAGCGGAAGGCTATAATGAATTAGCCGGTATTGCAGCTGAAAAAGGAATGAAAGTTAGTCTACATCATCATATGGGGACAGCAATTCAAACTACAGCAGAAGTTGATAGATATATGGCTGAAGTAAATGATGATGTTTATTTATTGTTTGATACAGGTCATGCATATTATTCTGAAGGTTCACAAGAAGCAATGCTTAATATTTTAAGAAAATATGTTGATAGAACAGTTCATGTACATTTAAAAGATGTTCGCGATACGATTGTTGCAGAAGTGAGAAAAAATAATTTAAGTTTCTTGGATGGAGTTAAGAAAGGTACTTTTACCGTTCCGGGAGATGGTGTTATTGATTTTAAACCAGTATTTGAAATTCTTGAAAAAGCAGGATATGAAGGTTGGATGGTTGTTGAAGCTGAACAAGATCCAGCCCTTGCCGATCCTTTTGATTATGCAGTTAAAGGTCGTCGTTATATTAAAGAAAATACGGGTATTTAATACTTTTGTGATTCTAAACTTACTTAAAAAGCAGGACATCGTCCTGCTTTTTTTGAGGGTAATTATAATATTTATCACTAAATTATTATTAATTACTTTATTTCATTAAACTTAAGTAGTTTTATTAAGTAGATGCAACTTACTATAAACTAGTATTTGTTTGTTACTTGTTAAAATGGTAGCCACTTGATTGAATAACCTATAACATCGATATTAGTTATAAATAGTTTAGTATGGCATCCATAAATTTCTATAATTAGAAAAAGAGAAGTTATACAGTTAATTATCTATATGATTTTTATAAACAAATAAAATAGAATACTTTATTGTGATATATAATTGTTATTTATTAGCTTAAGATACCTCAATGGTTACTACTTGTTTTGACCATTCCTTGATTTATATGCTGTTCCCCATACTAACATTGCATCATGAACTTGCTTTAAGCTTTGGCCTAACTCTGTTAGAGAATATTCGACTTTTGGTGGCACTTCAGCGTAGACTTTGCGACTGATTAAGCCATTGTTTTCCATGGCTCTTAGATGTTGAGTTAATACTTTTTGCGAGATACCAGTGAGCGATTTTTTTAATTCACCAAAACGTTTAGTTCCTATCAATAGATCCCGTACTATTAATACTTTCCATTTATCTCCCATCAGCATTAATGTGGTTTCAACAGGGCAATTAGGTAAATTTTTATTCATTTTCATTTTAAACTATCCCTTTAAATTCAATAATAGTTTCTTTATGGTACCTATATTGCTATTTAGTACCTACTTTACAATAGAAACTTAGGGTATTAAGCTGAAAAAATCGATTACTTAATTAAAATTTAAACAATGTTGAAGGAGTCAAAAATGAAAATTGCAGTTATTGGAGCTAATGGGAAATCAGGTAGTTTGATCGTTAAAGAAGCACTTGCGCGAGGACATGATGTTACTGCGATTGTTCGTAAAACTGATGCTCAAGTTGATCCCAAAGCAAAAAAGTTAGTCAAAGATTTATTTCAACTCACCTATGATGACTTAAAACCTTTTGACGTGATAGTTGATGCATTTGCAACATGGACATTGGAATCTCTTCCATTACATCAAACTAGTTTAAAACATGTTACTGATATTTTAAGTGGTAAACCAAATCGTTTATTGGTTGTTGGTGGTGCGGGGAGTTTATATGTGAATTCTGAACACACTATCCATTTAGTTGATACGCCAGAATTTCCGGATGAATTTAAACCATTAGCTAATAATATGGCTAAAGCGTTAGATGAACTTAAAAGATGTAACGATGTTAATTGGACATACTTAAGCCCTGCTATTGAATTTATTGCTGATGGCAAAAGAACTGGTCATTATCTTGTTGGTGGTGAACAAGTATTATTCAATAGTAACGGTAAAAGCCAAATTAGTTATGCTGATTATGCCATTGCTATGCTTGATGAAGCAGAAAATGCTAAACATATTAAACAACGGTTTACTGTTGCTAGTGAATAATATGTATAAAATCACTTTAGATAACCAACAATAATAATTTGCTATTAAGTAAGTTGCTTATCTGTCATCTTTTCGCTGGTATTGTAAATGTCCAGTATGGTGGTCATAAATAGAGTTTATGCGATATATGGTAAATTTATAGAAATTTAGATGTTGTAAGTTTGAACTTTATATTATGATTGCTCCTTGGCTTGAGGGCTTCTAAGAGATCGCAAGTTAAAATATCATTGTTGCGACGAGTAAATATATTTTTAGCCGTAGCTGGCTATGAAAATTGTGCTCACAATTTATTACAATTTCGATTAGAATTAGCCGTCGAATTTAGTAGCGAATTTAACTAATTAAGTGCTGAAATTTTCATTATTATTTAAATATGCACGCGATTATTACAGAAAGGGGAGAATCAAATATATGAAAAAAACGCTTATTGCTATAAGTGCATTAGTCTTTTCGGTAAGCTGTTTGGCAGCGGAAACACCAGCAGCTAAAACTGCGGCTACAGCTTCGGCCTCAACACCGGCAACACCACAAGTTGATAAGCAATATACCGTATTACCAACGCTCCCAAGTCCGGAAAAGGAAGTAATTGAGTTTTTTTCTTTTAATTGCCCTAGTTGTTACATGTTTGAAACCCAATATCATGGTTCTCAGGTTATTAGCCAAGCGCTGCCGAAAGGCGTTAACGTTAAGCGCTATCATCTGTTAGATTTTGGACCATTGTCTAAGGAGCTTTCTGAAGCCTGGGCAGTAGCAAATGTGCTTGATTTGCAAGATAAAGCATCGTTGGCACTTTACCAAGCGGTACAAAGAGATCGTACAATACAGTCCATTGATGACATCAAAGCAGTCTTTGCAACTTTAGGTATCGATGCGGCAACTTATGATAAAACTAAAGATAGTTTTTTAGCCAAAGCGTTTATGGCGCATCAAGTTGATGCCATCAAAGAGTTAAAGCCTAATTCAATCCCTGCGGTTTATGTAAATAATAAATTTTACATTGATTCACAAGGACTTGACACAACCTCTAATGAGGCATTTGTACAAGATTATGCTCGAGTTGCCGCATATCTTGTCAATTTAAACCCTAATGTTAAGGCAAAAATAAAAAGCGAATATTAATTAATTGGCACCAATTTGCACAGTCATTTTAATTTCGCGGTTATCTGTAATTTCTAAGTTGGAAAGCACCACTAATTGCGGAAAGTGGTGGCGTAAAAATTGCGACAACATTGGCCGTAGTGCATGATTAACTAATAATACCTGTGGCGCACCAATGGCATCTTGCTGATTGAGTGCCGGCTGGACTTGTTGAATAATGTGTTCAGCCAGCCCCGGCTCTAAATTATTGGTATTTTGTAGCGCTTGTAGTAACAAGCGTTCTAAATTAACATTTAAGCCGATTACATTTATGGCGTCAGTCCCCGGGAACCATTGTTGGGTAATCACTCTCCCTAAGGCGATCCTTACCATACTCAGTAATTGATAAGGATCATTTTGGGTTGGCGCATGTTCACAGATAGTTTCAATGATAGTGCGCATATCGCGGATGGACACTTTTTCGGCGATCAGATTTTGTAAGATTTTGTGGAAAGTCGTCAGCGTAACCACTCCGGGAACAAAATCCTCCACTAATTTGGGTATTTCTTGTTTTAACCGATCTAATAATTCTTGGGTTTCTAAGCGACCAAATAGATCGCTAGCATGTTGTTGTAGTAAATGATTGAAATGGGTGGCAATCATAGTACTAGCATCCACCACGGTATAACCGAGTATTTGCGCTGGTTCTTTATTGGTTTCATCAATCCATATCGCAGCTAACCCAAAAGCAGGTTCGGTGGTGGGTATGCCGTCAATGGTTTCAGTCACATTACCTGGGTTAATCGCCAGCCATTTGTTATTGATAATTTCTCCTTTGCCAATTTCGCCGCCTTTGATAAACAATTTATATTGATAAGGCGCTAATGACAGGTTATCGCGAATATGTACTTGTGGCGGTAAAAAGCCAAGGGTTTGGGCAAATTTTTTGCGCAAACTGCGTATTCTACCCAGTAATTCACCATTTTGCGCTTGATCAACCATTGGGATTAGACCATAGCCGACTTCCATTGCTAAGGTGTCTTCAATATTAACGTCCGACCAAGTGGCCTCAATGTTGGCAGGCGTGGTGGCTTGAACATTAGTCGGTTTAGCTGTAGTTTTTGGTTGGGTTTGCTGTTGTTTAGTTAACCACCAAGCAAGGATAGCCAAAATTGCGGTGAAGGTTAAAAAGACTAAATTAGGCATACCCGGAATTAAGCCCAGTAAGCCAATGACAACTGCAGTCAAAATCAGTACTTGTGGATTATGAAATAATTGGTTGAGCATTTGCTCACTGATATTATCTTGTGAGTTGACTCGAGTAACAATAACCCCAGCAGCTGTGGAAATAATTAATGAGGGAATTTGCGCCACTAAACCGTCACCAATGGTTAACAGCACATACGTTTGGCCGGCATCCGCAAGTGCCATGCCGTGTTGCACCACGCCTACCAATAATCCACCAATAATGGTAATCGCCATTATGAGTAATCCCGCAATCGCATCCCCACGGACAAATTTACTAGCACCATCCATGGAACCATAAAAATCAGCTTCTTGGGTGACTTCGGCGCGACGGGCTTTGGCTTCATCTTCGCCGATTAAACCGGCATTAAGATCGGCGTCGATAGCCATTTGTTTGCCTGGCATACCATCTAAAGCAAAACGGGCTCCCACTTCCGCTATGCGTCCGGCGCCTTTGGTGATCACCATAAAATTGATAATAACTAAAATGATGAACACCACAATACCTATGGCGAAGTTGCCACCGACCAGAAAGTGACCAAAGGCTTCAATCACGCGACCGGCAGCAGCACTACCGGTATGACCTTTAAGTAGCACTACTCGCGTGGAGGCTACATTCAAAGATAAACGTAATAAAGTTGCGAATAATAAAATGGTAGGGAAGGCAGCAAAATCAAGCACCCGTTTGGTAAAAAGTGCCACAATTAATATGATAATAGATAAAGCTATATTGAACGTAAACAAGAGATCCAAAATAAATGCCGGTAATGGCAACACCATCATTGATAGAATTAACAGAATAAGCAATGGCCCGGCTAAGATCTGGTAATGACCATTTTTTAAGGTGTTTATTGATAATAATGTAAGTAGTTTGGATTTAATCATGAGACTGGTTATTGCCTTTATTTGTTGTCAGATAATGAATCAGGAATTGGTAAATTATTTGGTGTAGCTGGTTTGTCACCGCCGTATTTATGCCAATGTTTTAATTGATATACCCAAGCTAAAATTTGCGCCACCGCAGTATATAATTCGGTGGGTATGGTTTCTCCTATTTCGCCATGACGGTACAACGCTCGCGCTAGCGGTGGTACTTCAAGTTGCGGAATACTATGTTCGTTAGCTATTTCTTTAATGCGCTGTGCTATTTTATTGGTGCCTTTAGCCAAGAGTTTAGGCGCTAACATAGTTCTTTCATCATACTGTAACGCCACCGCATAATGGGTGGGATTGGTGATAATTACATTGGCTTTGCTTACATCTTTCATCATGCGGCGCCGGGCTATGGCTTGTTGCATTTGCCGAATACGGCCTTTGATTTGCGGGTTACCTTCTTGCTCTTTAAATTCATCCTTAACTTCTTGTTTAGTCATTTTTAGTTTTTTCAAATTGCTCCAAATCTGATAGAAAATATCAAATCCCACCATCGGGATTAAGGCGGTAACGCTTAATATTCCACATACAATGAGCAATTGCATGGCTTTGGTTAACGCCTTAGCAAAATACATATTAGGTAAGCTAAGTAAGTCAGAAAAATTAGTGATGAGAAAAACCAACACTACCGAGGAGATCAAAATAACTTTTAATATACTTTTTAATAAATCAGCCACAATTCGAGTACTAAATATGCGAGCAAAACCACTGATAGGATTTAATTTCTTAAAATTAGGTTTAATTGAATGGAAACTAAATAGCAAGCCGCCGATGCATAGGGGCGCAATAATGGCAATGATCACTAAAGCCAAAAATATCGGTACCATTGCCCAAAATCCAGCCGCGGTGCTATTAACTAAATTGAAGATCATCAGCTTATCATCATTAATACTTGGGGCAACCCGCATAGCGGTTTGAATGATGGTGATTAAATGGGTAACTAGGTTGGCCCCCATTAACCAAAATATAGTAAAAGCGACCACTAAAATTAGTACTGAAGTTAATTCACGGGAACGGGGGATTTGCCCTTGCTCTTTGGCTTTTTTTATTTTGCTGTCTGTGGGTTGTTCGCTTTTATCTGCATCACTATCGTTAGCCATGATGGAAGTTAATAAAATTATCCCGTCTAATTAGAATCACCTTTACAGTATGAACGCAATTAAGCCAAGTTATTGCCGCGAACAGACGCTATTTTACTGGCTATTTGTGCCGTTTGCTGTCGATTTGAGCTTAATAATACTCAAACTTTAACCCGGTTAGCGGCAACAATTTCAGTTTGTTGATAGCCATTGTTGGTATAAGTTACCGGATTATTGATGTTTCTTAGGTAATTAATGGCTTGTTGGGTTTTATCTATGCGCTTTTGAATGAGTAAGCCATTATCGCGATTTATTTTAGCTAATAGTTTAGTGGTGGCAGTTATTGATTGCCATTGGCTGGCGAGTTTGGGATTGTCGCTATAAGGTGATTTTAGGTTGTATTGTTTACTGATCGCTACTCGTTGGTCATCGAGTAATTTTAATTGAATGAGTAATTGGTTTTTGTTATTTATGATGTCATTCAATTGGTTAGTTAAACTATGGTTAATTAATAGTTGTTGTTCATTTTGTAATACTTCGGCAATAGTGGGTAACATTGCACTAATTTTATTTAAGATTTCATCCAACTCTAACATCAATTATTTCCTTTCAACGCTAATTTATTGCCCCAAGTCTTGCTGTATTTGTTTAATTAATTCATCGGCGATTTTATGTGAATTAACCACTAATTTACCCTCGGCGATGGCTTGTTTTATTTGGGTGACTTTGTCTAAATTAACATCATGTTCCGTTGTTTGTAATAATGTCAGTGTTTGTTGACTTAGACTCACATTGGTACCGCTAGTAGCGCTATTTTTCGTCGTTACAGTTGCCGGTTGCCGTTTATGTTGCTCACTTATGGTTTTAGGATTAAGTAACTTAGATATTGTAGTAACAGATTTGCTAGCATCGATACTCATAAAATTCCTTGGATTAACATATTAAGATTTTAACTACTGGGTTTAGTTTAATTATCGGCAAAAATTGCAAAAGCATTAATTTTATTTATGGATTAATCATTACCCCATCACTGGTCACTATGCCTTCAATAATATTGCCAGAATTAAGTCTGACATTGATGTGATCGTCTAACACGGCATTATTAAGTGTTTTACCATTGGTGACGATTTGATAACCATCACCATTAATAATGACTTTAACTATTTGCCCGGCTTTTACTAACCAATTTTTTTGTAGCATAGCCGTTTTTATGGGTTCATCAGGCTTAATATTGCGTAAAGCAATATGATTAAGGGCTTGAGCTTTATCCAAAATAACGGCTGTCGGCAACGTATCAAGGCGACCTGATTGTAAGCGAATATGTTGCTCAGTAATTACTGTGCCAGCACTAATAGCTTGCTTGGCAACCACATAATTGCCACTAATCGCCACATTTAGCTGTATAAATTTGGTTTTATGGTCACATTGGGCACTAATGGTTACCTTCCCAGCAAATTTTTGCTTATTTAATAGCGTTAATTGTGGTTGCTCACAGCTTAATTGCGGCTTGGGAGTTAGGTAAGTAATCGTAATATTAGCGATTGTTTGATTGAACTGTTGCGCAATTAATTGATTAATTTGCTGATCCAGTGAGCTTGCCATAGCGGTATTCCAACTAATTAAAATACCAACTAAGGTGATTAATCTTACAATAATGGTCATGAGTGCCAGGGGTTAAACGAATTTGTCAGCAGATTTTACTGTATACCGAAATTGATTGAATGTAGAAATAGGGGCTATTTTTAGCGTTATTTATGGGATGATTTTTTTTTGATTAACATAAAATCTTAATTAAGCAACAAAATGAGATGATTTTATGTTCAATAAATTAGATAACTTTGTTAACTTCCACCAACAGGCATTGAATGTGCGTGAACAGCGGCAAAATATATTATCTGCCAATATTGCCAATAGTGACACGCCAAATTATCAGGCTCGCGATATTGATTTTAATGCCGAGTTAAATAAAGCGCTTAAACAACAAACTAGCATTAATAATCTGCAACTTAATATCACCTCCAATCGACATATGCAAACTTCTATCCCCGTCGCGATTAATCAAAACTTACTTTACCGCATTCCTTATCAAGTAGCCGCGGATGGTAATACGGTAGAAATGGATCAAGAACGTACTGCATTTATCGATAACAGTATTCATTATCAAAGTAATTTAACCTTTTTAGGTGAGCAATTTAAAAACGTGATGTCAGTATTACAACAAGGATAATAATAATGAGTTTTTCTATTTTGGCAATTTCTGGTTCGGCTTTGATGGCGCAATCACAACGCATGAATGTTAGTGCCAGTAATTTAGCCAATGCTGATAGTGTAACTAGTACCTCGGGAACGGCTTACCGTGCGAAACAAGTCGTCTTTCAAGTAGATGATAACGGTTACCAAAATGTGGTGGCAGGAGTTAAGGTGATCCAAGTTATTGAAGATCCGGCACCAATGAATTTAGTGTATGAACCTAATCACCCATTAGCTGACGCTAAAGGTTATATTCAAAAGCCCAATGTTGATGTCGTTGCCGAAATGGTTAATACCATTTCAGCCTCACGTAGTTATCAGGCGAATATTGAAGTGATCAACACCGCCAAAAGCCTAATGCTAAAAACGCTAACTTTAGGGCAATAATAGGAGAAACTTATGGGGATTGCTAATGTGCCAGTGGCAGAGTCTTCAGCAGTCAAAAGTACTAATACTACTCAAAAAACGTCAGCAGATGGCAATTCCAGTAAGGAGTTGCAAGATAACTTTTTGGCGCTATTGATTGCACAAATGAAAAACCAAGATCCAACTAATCCAATGGATAATAGTCAATTAACGTCGCAACTGGCACAAATTAATACCTTGGCCGGAATCGAAAGACTCAATACCACGTTAGGTATGGTTTCCGGGCAGATTGACGATAGCTTATCGGTTAATGCTAGCAATATGATTGGTAAAGGCGTTATGGTCCCAGGCAATAAAATTTTGGTGGCAACATCTGCAGCAGAAGGTTCAAGTACAGAAAATGAAACTATTACTACGCCATTTGGATTTGAACTGGTGCGTGATGCTGATTCGGTAATCATCACCATTCAGGATGAAAATGGCAATGTAGTGCGTGAAGTGGATTTAGGCGCTATTCCTGCTGGGGTTAGTTCATTTACTTGGGATGGAGTACTCAATGACGGTACCGTAGCCCCTGATGGTAGCTATACATTTACGGTTAATGCTAGTAATGATGAGCAAAAAGTGTCATCTACTCCATTAGCTTATTCTGTCGTATATGGTGTAATTAATAGCAAAGTTAACAATAAAGTATTACTGGATTTAGGAATACTGGGTTCAATAAGTATTGACGAAGTTCGTCAGATTCTTTAAGGAGATAAAGTTGATATGGGATTTTCTCAAGCAATTAGTGGTATGAATGCTGCATCTAAGCAATTGGATGTAATTGGTAATAATATTGCCAATTCCGCAACAGTAGGATTTAAGAGTGCTAGCATCTCTTTTGCCGATATGTATGCCGGCTCAAAAGTAGGCATGGGGGTGAAAGTGGCTGCGGTGATGCAAAATTTTAACGATGGCACCACTACCACCACCAATAATAGTTTAGATGTGGCGATTTCCGGCAATGGCTTCTTTCGGTTAGTGGATAGTAGTGGCCAAGTTTATTATACTCGCAATGGTCAATTTCAATTGGATTCTGAGCGTAATATTATTTCGGCGGATGGTTTACATTTAACGGGATACCTTGCTAGCGGAACACCACCAACAATCCAACAAGGGTCAGCGCCAGGGCCGTTAAAAATTTCGCAAGAAATGCTCAATGCGTCGGCAACTACTAAAGCATCATTACAAACCAATTTAAATTCCAATAGTAAAGCCCCCGAAAAACAACCCGTCAATCCATTGGATGCTGATACCTTTAATTACTCAACTACCATCAGTACTTACGATTCGCTAGGTAATCAACGTAATGTTCAGTTTTTTTATGTAAAAACCGCAGATAATCAGTGGGATGTGCATTATCTGGATAGTAGCGATCCTAATGCAACCTTGGTAAAAGGTGGGCAAATGGAGTTTGATTCATCCGGTAAATTAATTAGTGATCCGCAAATGACTATTAGCCTTAATGGCATCAATGGCTCGGCAGCTAATACCTTTAGTTTATCGTTAGCTAATAGTTCACAACAAAATATGGGTAAAGAAGTGGGTAGTATCAAAACCCCAATTGTCGATGGCTATGCACCGGGTGATTTAGTCGGTTACAGCATTAATGATGATGGTTCTATTTATGGCATCTACTCTAATCAACAAACCATGTTATTAGGGCAAATTGCCATGGCCGATTTTGCGAATGTTAATGGCTTGGAATCTGCCGGTAATAATAATTGGCGAGCAACCATTAATTCCGGGGCTGAAGTATTAGGTTCGGCTAATTCTGGTACCTTGGGATCATTAACCAACGGTGCCGTAGAATCATCAAACGTAGATATGAGCCAAGAGTTAGTTAATATGATTGTGGCACAGCGTAATTATCAATCTAATTCGCAAACCATTAAAACTCAGGATCAAATTCTAAATACATTAGTAAATTTACGTTAATTTAAGGGTGCTCAATGGATCGTGTTATTTATACCGCTATGTCCGCAGCCAGTCAGGTGCTTAATCGCCAGTCGGTGACTACGCATAATCTGGCCAACGTGACTACCACGGGATTTCGAGCGCAATTAACTACTATGAAAGCCGTTGCCGTAGTAGGTAATGACCAGCCGACACGGACTATGGTAACAGCTACTACGCCGACTTTTGACTCCACTTTAGGTGCATTTAATTATACCGGACGCGAGTTAGATGTTGCTTTACCCGAAGATCATTGGCTGGCGGTACAGTTAGCTGATGGTAGTGAAGCGTATACGCGCAATGGTGCGATTGACATTGATGAAGATGGTACCCTCAAAATTCAGGGTCATCCTTTAATTGGCGATAATGGCATTTTGACAGTACCACAACGTTCACATGTGAGTGTCAGTGGTGATGGTACATTAACGGCTTTAGGGGCGGGTGATAAACCGACAACAATTGCTCAAGTGGGTAAAATTAAACGCGTCCATATTGAGCGTAACCAGCTTATGCGTGGTGATAATGGCTTTTTTCAATTAACGCCAGCAACTAAAAATGAGCGTGGAGCAGTGCTGCCGGACAACCCTAAAGCTGTGCTTATGTCAGGTGTGTTAGAAGCGAGTAATGTAAATCCAGTTTCAGCAATGGTTGATTTAATCAGTCATTCACGCCAATTTGAAATGCAGATGAAAGGAATTATTACCGCGGATGAAAATGCCCAAAAAGCCAATCAAATTTTATCATTAACTTAACAAGGAAGAACCATGATTAAATCATTATGGATTGCCAAAACTGGATTGTCAGCGCAACAAATGAATATGGATGTTATTTCCAATAATTTAGCTAATGTCAGTACCAGTGGTTTTAAACGGCAAAGAGCAGTTTTTGAAGATTTATTATATCAAACGGTGCGTCAACCGGGTGCTCAGTCCTCAGAGCAAACCACATTACCATCAGGGTTACAAATTGGTACCGGTGTGCGGCCAGTGGCTACCGAACGTATTCATAGCCAAGGTAATTTGGAATTAACCGATAATAGTAGTGATGTTGCCATTAATGGCCAAGGTTTTTTTCAAGTGTTATTACCGGATGGTACTCAGGCTTATACGCGTAGTGGCGCATTTCAAGTCAACCAAAATGGTCAATTGGTTACTGCTGCCGGTTATGAAATTCAGCCAACGATTAATATTCCGTCTAATGCAATCAAAATGACAGTTGCTCGTGATGGCATTGTTAATGTGACGTTAGCCAATCAATCATCCCAAGTGCAAGTAGGCCAATTAACCTTACATACTTTTATCAATGATGCTGGTTTAGAAAGTATGGGTGAAAATCTGTATTTAGAAACCGAAAGCTCAGGAGCACCAACTGAAAATACACCAGGCTTAAATGGTGCCGGGTTGTTATACCAAGGTTATACCGAAACCTCTAATGTTAATGTTGCTGAAGAATTAGTCAATATGATTCAAGTTCAACGGGCTTATGAAATCAATAGTAAGGCTATTTCTGCTTCAGACCAAATGTTACAACGATTAAACCAGTTATAAATTTGAGCATGTGACAGCTGTTATGATAGCCGTAATGAGATTTTTGTATATTCCGCTGCTAGTGATTTTATGTGGTTGTGCGCAATTACCTAAAAAAGCTTTAGTTGAAGGGGAAACCAGTATTGTCCCGAAAATGCCTGAAATTGTGAATGCTAATGGTTCAATTTTTCAGTCGGTACAACCGAGTAGTTTTGGTTATCAGCCGATGTTTGAAGATCGCCGTCCGCGTAATATTGGTGATGTGTTAACTATTGTATTGCAGGAAAATGTCAGTGCCAGTAAAAGTTCCTCAGTTAATGCCGGTCGTAATGGTTCAGCTAATCTTGGGGTTAAAGCCGTACCCACTTTCCTCGATGGTTTAGTCGGTCGTGGCAAAGTTGATACCGATATTTCTGGTGATAATGACTTTAAAGGCTCGGGCGGGGCTAATGCTAAAAATACCTTTAGTGGCACTATAACCGTTACCGTGCAGGATGTGATGATTAATGGTAATTTGAAAGTCATCGGTGAAAAGCAAATTGCGATTAATCAAGGCACTGAATTTATTCGTTTTTCAGGCGTGGTCAATCCCAGAACTATCAGTGGTAATAATACCGTCGTTTCGACACAAGTTGCGGATGCACGGATTGAATATGTGGGCAATGGTTATATCGACGAAGCGCAAACCATGGGATGGTTGCAGCGCCTGTTCTTAAACTTTTCACCATTTTAAAGAGTGTTTTTATGATAACAACATGGCGTAAATTAATTGTCTTCATTTTGATGTTATTGGTTGTACCTATGAGTCATGCGGAACGTATTCGTGATTTAGTTACTATTCAAGGTGTCAGGGAAAATGCCTTAGTTGGCTATGGTATTGTGGTTGGTCTTGATGGCACCGGAGATCAAACATCACAGACTCCGTTTACGATTCAAAGTATTACCAATATGTTATCGCAATTAGGTATCACGGTGCCGACAGGTAGTAACATGCAATTAAAAAATGTTGCGGCGGTGATGGTTACCGCGAAGTTACCCTCGTTTGCTCGTGTTGGTCAACAAATGGATGTGGTTGTATCGTCTCTAGGTAATGCAAAAAGTTTACGTGGCGGTACCTTAATTATGACACCATTAAAAGGTACCGATAATCAGGTATATGCTATTGCCCAAGGTAATCTTTTTGTTGGTGGCATGGGGGCTAGTGCTAGCGGTGGCAGCAGTGTCAGCATTAATCAAATGGCGGGGGCGACTATTCCTAATGGTGCTACTATTGAACGGGAATTAGCTACCAGCTTAGATAAACAAAATATTATCCACCTGCATATGCATCAGTTTGATTTTACCCGGGCGTTAAAAATATCAGAAGCCATTAACAAATTACAAAAAAATTCGGCCACAGCATTAGATGGTATGACCATTGCTTTAAAAATGCCCAAAGAGAGTAATAATCGGGTACAGTTCTTATCACGAATACAAAATTTGGATATTGCTAGTACGCCAGTATCAGCCAAAGTAGTAATCAATACTCGCACTGGCGTAGTGGTGATGAATCAAAAAGTTAAATTGGATAATTGTGCGGTTGCTCATGGTAATTTATCGGTAGTGGTTAGTAATAAATTAAATGTGAGCCAACCCACTACACCATTAGCTGGTGGCAATACAGTAGTCGTGCCGGACAGTCAAGTTAGTATTGAACAGCAAGGTGGCGCGTTACATAACGTATCATCTAGTGCCGATTTAAATAAGGTTATCAACTCATTGAATTTACTTGGGGCAAATCCAACCGAATTAATGTCTATACTAGAAGCACTGAAAACCGCAGGTTGTTTACATGCTACCTTAGAAACAATCTAATCGAAAAGAAGATATTATATGCGTAATCTAATGGGTCAATCGTTAAACCGTTTTGCTTATGATTTAACTGGTCTTAATCAGTTAAAACAACATGCAGCTAAAGGTTCTACCGAGAGCGTTAAACAAGTAGCGCAACAATTTGAATCATTATTTATTAATATGATGATGCAAAGTATGCGTAAAGCAGTACCGCAAAGCGGTTTATTTAATCAATCATCCTCACAATTATTTACGGCAATGTTTGATCAGCAAATTGCGCAACAAGCAGCGGGTAAGGGATTGGGATTAGCAGATATGCTGACTAAACAATTAACCGGCGGCGCATCTCCTTCAGTTAATGTTAACGCACAAACTCAAGCTCAAAAACAAGCCAATAATAGTCAACCGCAGCTTTATTTAGCGCAATCGTTGTTTAGTGATAAATCGGCCAATCTTACGCCACAAGCCTTAGGACAATTACTTTATCGCAATAATCAAACGCCACCGTCACCACCATCGAGGGAAAATTCAGCCATCACGGCTAACACGGCTACGCTTGCAGATGATTATGTGACTCAATTTGTAAAAGATTGGCTTGAGCCGGCCAAACAAGCGGCGAAAACATCGGGCATTGCATATGAAGTGATTATTGCCCAAGCAGCTTTAGAAACCGGATGGGGGCAAAAGCAGATCACAACTGCAGATAATCAATCCAGTCATAACTATTTTGGTATAAAAGCCACGTCATCTTGGCAAGGTAGGTCTACGCGGTTAACCACCCAAGAATATATTAATAATACCATGATTAAAGTTAAGGATGATTTTAAAGTCTATAATAGTAAGCAACACGCCTTAACTGACTATCTGAATTTATTAACTAAAAATCCACGTTATCGTGGAGTGGTCAACGCACCGGATGCACGCACTGCTGCCAAAGAATTACAGGCAGCACATTATGCTACTGATCCGCAATATAGTGATAAACTTATCCAAATTATTGCTCGCATTGAGCAAATCGCCGCCAATCATTCGCTAACCAAGGTATCTGGTTTTAAACAAATTGTGTCCAGATAATGACATAGAAATTACATAAATTAAAAACGACATAAAATAAAAAAGGAGGGCTAACCCTCCTTGCTAGTTGTATGACTATTGCTGGCATTGCTTATAAATTATTTCATTTGAAACAGCGACATGTTTTGCATGTTCATAAAGGTATATTGTGCCGCCTGCAAATTAGCTTGTAGCATAACGTATTCCGAAATCGCGTCATACCAATCAACATCTTCAAGTTGGCTGATTTGAGTTTCAAAATCAATGTCTAAGGTTTTGCCGTGATTAGTTAATCTTTCAATTTCGTTTAATACCGATCCACCTTCAGATCTTAGCATTGAAATATTATTAAACGAATTTTCTATGCCATAACTGGCTTTCGAGAGTCCTTCTCTAAATTGTTGGCTAGCGGTTGGGCTGTTACCATCAATACCGATTTTTAAGGCAGCAATTGCATAATCAATGCTGGCAAAAATATTACTCTCGGCGGGTGAACCATCCGGTAATTTAATATTTGAGTCGCTCATAAATACTTGTAGCCCGGTAAAACTAAGGGCAACCTCTCTGCTATTGTCAATAAGCACGGTAATTGATGTGGTACCACCAACATAGCTCACATTGCCAGATTCATCAGTGACAAACGGTGGAGTATCGTTTTTATTGCCAGCAAACAGATAATTACCATTAGTGTCTTTGGAATTAGCTAAGGCTAATAATTGATCTTTTAAACCTTGTAATTGATTGGCTAGTTCAAGGCGATTGTCATCATTTAAAGTTTCATTAGCGGCATAAACTAAAGTTTCTTGGATTTTTTGAATGACAGTATTTACTTCCTTTAGTATGGTGTCTTGGCGACTCAATGATTTATCCGCACGGTCACGAGCAATTTGTAGCTGTTCATTTTGAGCTTGGGCTTGTTTTAGCGTTAGTGCTTGCGCGGCTGCCATCGGATCGTCTGATGGTGACAAAATTTTCTTACCAGTGGCTAAATGTAGCCCCGATGTTTGCCATTTACTGTTAGTATTTAAAATACTGTTTAAATTCTTTTGATACATTAAATTAGTACTAAGGCGCATGGGTTATCCTGTTATTACTTGGTTAAACCTAAAATGGTATCGAAGATGGTAGTTGCCGCATCAATTATTTTGGCATTAGCTTGATAATACTGCATATACACTTGCATCGAGATATACTCTTCTTCAACATTAACGCCTGAGATTGATTGATTTTGTTCGTTAATCTCTTGAGTAATATTTTGACTTGATTGTGCAGAGATTTTTGCGGTTTGAGTTTCGCTACCAATATAGCTGACTAAAGTCGAATAAGCTTTACTTAATGTGGCTGTGCCATTAACCAGTTTTTCATTTTGGATGGCTAGTAAGCGTGCTACATTACGATTGTCTCCGGCACCGTTTTCAGCATCATTAATGCCAGTGGCAAGTTTATTAACATCTTTAATTAATAGTTGTAATGATGAGGCAATGTCGGCAACAGGTTTAAGCATAAAAGAGTCACCACTAACTGGGGTACCACTAATTTCAATGCTTAGACCGTCAAATATTAATTTGCCATTTTCAATTTCAGGGGTGATTTGTTGGTGATCGGAAAGTCGTGTAATGACCCAATCATTGCTATTAAACTCTATTTTATAATCAGAGGCTTTAACGTCAGTAACTGAATTAAAATTGGCATTAATTGTGGCACTACCTTGATTGTTACTATTAGTAATGCAACTAGGTTGATTATACTCGAATAATTTTTCACCTTGATTACCATTTATATCAACACCTGAGGTATGTACTTCATTAAAACGTTGCGCTAAGTTTAAAGCGATTAAGCCTAATTGATTCTTTGCTTCAGTTAAAGGGCCATCACGAAATGTTAATAATCCATTCAAAGTGCCTGTGGTGATATTTTGGCTAGTTAGTTCCTGTGTCGCTCCTGAACTATGAGTGTAAATAATGGTGCTTAATTTTGGGTCATCTTTAGATGGCTGTACCGATAATTGGTTCACAGTTGAACCTTGAACCAAATTTAAGCCATTAGCTAATGACAGGTTATATTGCCCATTTTGTTCGGTTACGGTTATACCAATGATTTCACTTAATTCGTTGACTAACTGATCTCGTTGATCCAATAAAGCATTGGGTTCATTACCACCACTTACCGCTTGTAAATGTGAGATTTTTTGGTTTAAATCGGCAATCTGTTGGGTATAGGAATTGACTTTATCAACATTATTAGCTAACTCGGTA
The DNA here is from genome assembly GCF_001690685.1 of Gilliamella sp. wkB112. Lineage (GTDB taxonomy): Bacteria > Pseudomonadota > Gammaproteobacteria > Enterobacterales > Orbaceae > Gilliamella > Gilliamella apicola_J. Next base: position 171,775 of record NZ_LZGL01000003.1, read on the forward strand.
TTGAGGTTAGCTATTTGATTGTTTAAGTTATTTTCAATTTTATTAAATTGATTAGTTAACGAAGTTAAATTACTGATAACTGTTTGTTTAATTGATGGATCACTGGCATTGGCTGACAGTTTGTTTAAGCTATCAAAAAGATTATTAATTTGTGATGAAATACTATTGTCATTTTCGGCAAGTAAGTTATCAACTTTTGATAATTCATTATAATAAGCTTTGATGGCGCCATTTTGTGATTGTGATTGACGCAATTGACCGACTACAAACTGATTATAGGCACGGTTTACGGCACTTACCGTAACCCCATTACCAATAAACCCAAAACCATGTTTGGTGCTGTTAGCTTGACTCAAAATTTGTTGTTGACGATTGTAACCAGGGGTATGCGCATTACTGATATTATTGCTTATGACGTTAAGCATATTTTGCGCGGCATTTAAGCCACTAATTCCTGTATTCATCAATGAATCGGCCATAAAAACTCCTAATATAATTCCGGTCAATAATTTGATTATCAAACTAATGGGGTATTAGTTATATCGGCTAAACTTTAAAAAACTTTAATTGTTTTTAGCTAATTTTGTCATTGATGAAAAACGCTGGTTAGCAGTCAGTAGTTATTCCGGTTTACTTGGTTGTAATTGTTTTAAAAAATCGATACCGGTCATATTATTTTCTTCTTCGATATATTGTTGTGCGGCTTTATTCAAGATTAACAGACTAATACGTCGATTGGCATCGGCACTATAATTAGGATTGTTTAAACCAACAGTGTCGGCTAATGCGATAATGCGGATGATCTTGCTGGAATCTAAACCACCGGCAATAAGTTCCCGCCTTGAGGCATTGGCACGGTCTGCGGACAATTCCCAATTGCTATAACCACGATCACCAGTTACATATTGGCGTTCATCGGTATGCCCTGATAAGGTAATTTTATTGGGTAAGGAATTTAAAATTGGTGCAAGGGCAAATAATATTTCTTGCATATTGGGGTGAATTACGGCGCTACCAATATCAAACATGGGTTGATCATCGGTGGCGAGAATTTGGATCCGTAATCCCAATTCAGTTAATTCAATGATTAAATTTGGCGCTAATTTTTGTAAGCGGGGATCAATTTCGAAAACCTCATTAATCTTGCGGGCGGTTTCAATAAACTGTATTTTTTCCAGCTGCTTTGATTCTAAATTTTCGGATTTAGAATTTATTGGCGTGTTTTTTTCTTCACCAAGTTGTTTAGTAACATCATCGCCACCACCGGGAATAGGGCTTTCGCTATCGCTGATATTTTTGCCACCATTATTATTAACTAGTAAAGGTGTTCTAAAATATTCGGCAATGCCTTGTAGTTCTTGGGGACTGGCTTTGGCAATTAGCCACATAACTAAAAATAATGCCATCATGGCGGTCATAAAATCAGCATAGGCAATTTTCCATGAGCCACCATGATGACCACCATTATGCTTCGATTTTTTGGAAATAATTATTCTTACTGATTTATCTTTCATGGTTAACTATTTTCAGCTTGGTTAGTATTTTTTTCTTTAACTTCTTGAATATATTTTTCTAATTCAAAGAAAGTTGGCCGTTCATTAGTGAAAATAGTTTTTCTACCAAATTCAATGCAGATTTGCGGTGCATACTCATGCATACTGGCGATAAGCATGACTTTAGTACACTCTAAAATTTTGATGGTATTGGCGTTTTTTTGTTTTAATAATGCCGCCAAGGGTGAAACAAAACCATATGCCAATAAAATACCTAAAAAAGTACCCACCATGGCGTGGGCAATAAGTTCACCGAGCTCACTGGCAGGGCGATCGGCTTGAGCTAAGGTGTTAATCACCCCCATTACCGCGGCCACAATACCAAATGCCGGTAAACCATCACCAACACTAGAAATGGCATCTACTGGCTTTTCCAGCTCATGGGCATTGGTTTCGATTTCTTCATTCATTAATGCTTCAATTTCGTACACGTCCATATTACCGCTGATCATCAGCCGTAAGTAATCGGTAATAAAATCACAAATTTGTGGATTAGCTAAGATGAGGGGGTATTGTTTAAATAATTCACTTTCTTTAGGATTATCAATATCCGCTTCGATAGATAAGCCGCCATTTTGCCTAATCTTGGTTAAAATGGTGTACATTAAATTGATTAAAGTTAAATATAGCGCTTTGTTATATTTGGACTTTTTAAATAGTTGACCTAGGGCTTTGAGTGTGGCTTTTATCACTTTTATTTCATTACTGACAATGAATGCCCCGATTGCAGTACCACCAATAATAAGTAATTCTAAAGGTTGAAATAGTACTGCTAAATAGCCGCCACTTAAAACATAACCGGCTAATGCAGAAATGATGACAACGGCATATCCTATAATAATTGGCATTGGTTTTCCTTTTTTTCCATAAAATAATAATTGTTATTTTTAGGTATGTTTAATCTCTCGTCGTTATTAGCCGCCTAAAACTTAGCAAAGGCTGATTTAAAGTTGTTTACGGTAGCTAATACTTGCAGGCATTTAGCATGATTTTCTTTAGGGGTTTTATTATTCTTTTCCGCTCTTGATGGTGGTTGGCATAAACTACAAATAAAACTATTATTGGGTTGGTAAGCATGAGTTATAAAACGACCTTTACATTCTTTGCAACAAGATTGTTGCATCACATCACTTTCAACAAATTTGACTAAGATCCAGGCTCGGGTTACGCCGAGTACGGGTCCTTCATCATGAGTTAATTGGCATTGTTCTAAATAGAGTTGATAAGCTTTTAAAATCGAATGGATACCGGGTTTACTGCCATTTTGTACTATAAAATGATAAGCGTTATAAAATATACTGGAATGAATATTAGGTTCCCACGTCATAAACCATGTGGTTGAAAACGGTAATAAGCCTTTGGGTGGAGGGCAACCATGAATTTCTTTATATAATTTAATCAGTTTGCCACGGCTTAATTTAGTCTCACTTTCGAGCATTTGGATCCTCGCTCCAAGTGAAATTAACCGAGTTGCTAATTGAACATCCTTATATTTTTGAATAATACTGGTATAACTCATCCGCATTTCCTATCTACTTATTAATTGAGTCTAATAGTAAGCTCGATAACAGAATCCCGGTATGCATTTGTTTAATATCTTTAACCCGAGAGTCTTCTGTAAGTTTTTTCATCATTTCTGAATTTTCGAATCTGAGTTGGAAGGTTAATTGGTTGGTTTCAGATAAAATTAACATTTGGGAGGCACTTAAATTACTTAGGATATCAGCAGTTTCTTCATCAATCCCTAATCGATACATTGCCATGATTTTATCTTTTTCAAGCATCCGTTGACTTAATAATAAAGTTGAAAGGTTCAAATGATGTATACATTTGAGAATATCGTCATCTAGTACATTACCCAATTTAATCACCAATCCATATTTTTAAATCCAGTATAAAACTATATATTCGTAAAAATATATGTCAGACAATGTTTTTATATTTAAAATTACATTTTTAAACGATAAAGGTCAATAGAAAAATTAATTTCTGTTTATTTTCGATAAATTGCGCATTAATTACGCTTTTTATTATTGATTTTCTATGATAGTACTTTACTTCTTATTCTTTTTATTGCTTGGCTATGCAGTTGGCTTACGCGTGATTCGGTAATATTCATGACCTTGCCAATCTCTTTTAGATTGAGATCCTCTTGATAATAAAGCGCTAAAGCAATTTTTTCTTTTTCAGGTAAATTATCAATTTGTTGGATAATAATGTTACGAATTTCATCGCTGATAATGGTAGTAAAAGGATTATTATCTTCCCCAGGTTCAATCATTACATCTATGTTATCACCTAACTTTTTTTGCAATTCATCGTATGAACATATTTGGCTAAAGTTAGAATCTAAGAGTATTTTATGATACTCAGCCAATGATACTTGCAAATATTCAGCAATTTGCTGATCTGTAGGCGCCACACCTAACTGTTGTTCTAATTGATTAATGGCATAAGTAACATCTTTTATTTTTTTACGAACTTGCCGTGGTAACCAGTCGCGCTTACGCAACTCATCTAACATAGCGCCTTTTATTCTAGGCACCGCAAAAGTTGCAAAGCTGTTACCTTGCGCTGCGTCATAGCGTTTAATGGTATCTAATAAGCCGATATAACCAACTTGGAGTAAATCATCAAGTTCTACTGTTGCAGGTAATCGAGCGACTAATTTTAAAGCTTCATTACGCACTAAATAGATATATTGTTGCCAATCTGTTTGATTCACTACACCTTGAGAGTTATATAAACTATCACCCATTTTCTGAACCAATATTAAAAATGCTTAATAGTATTATGGCGATGATTTATTAATTTAATGCGCGGAATAAGCCAATAAACAATAGGTAATTATTGTTATTAGAAAAATTATTAGGTATGTAATTGTTAGAAATAGCGTTGCTAAAAATAGTATTATTAAAACATTATTATTAAAAAATGGTTATAGCACTAACGATGTTAACTCGACAACGTTAGTGCTGGTTTCATTAATTGAGTATAACGACTAAATCAGTGGTTAATATCTTACTGAAGTAAAGATAATACTGATTGTGGCACTTGGTTAGCTTGTGCTAATACAGAAGTACCGGCTTGTTGTAAAATTTGACCGCGAGTCATATTTGATACTTCAGTGGCATAGTCAGCATCTTCAATACGGCTACGTGCAGAACTTAGGTTATTTACAGTGTTATTGATATTGGTTACTGTAGATTCAAATCGGTTTTGCACCGCACCAAGTTGTCCACGTAATGAATCAATTGTTGATAACGCTTTATCAATTGTTTTTAATGGATCAGCTGTTGGCGCATCAGAAACATTAAATGCCGCTAGGCCGAGTTCAGTACTATCAATTTTTTTCAAATTGATTTCAATGGTTTCACCATCATTAGCACCTACTTGGATTTTAAGAGTTTTATCTTCTGATAATACTTTGGAACCATTGAAATCAGTTTGACGAGACACACGGTCGATTTCTTCTAAACGTTCAGTAATTTCATTTTGGATAGATTGTAAATCACTTTCAGAGTTAGTGCCGTTAGCCGCTTGTACAGTTAGTTCACGAATACGTTGCACATTATTGTTAATTTCATTTAATGCACCTTCAGTGGTTTGTGCAAGTGAAATACCATCATTAGCATTACGCGCTGCTTGAGTTAAGCCACGAATATTTGATGAAAAACGGTTTGCAATTGCTTGACCAGCGGCATCATCTTTCGCGCTATTAATACGCATTCCTGATGACAGACGTTCAATTGCTGTGCCTAAAACACTTTGAGAATTATTTAGATTATTTTTTGCCATTAAAGACATAGTATTGGTATTAATTACCTGAGCCATTTTTTATCTCCTTAAATATAATTGGTAAAATCAACTGTATATTGAAGTTTGATTCAATATCTGTGCTGATGGATAAGTTATCGGTAGTAAAAATGGAAACTTTAGTATTTTTAATATTTATGTCGGTAATTATAACAATTTTAATACCGCTAATTTATTATTATTTAATTATAAATCAAATAATTAAAATTATTTAAACGCTAGGTTTAGCGTTAATCATCACCATAATTAATTATTATTAGCTAATAAATACCTAAACTTCTGCATTAATCAGCCGATACAACCCTATATCAAATAATTTTTATAGGTTGATTAAGTTATGGCTATGAGCGTATTAGGTATAGGTTCTGGGATTGATTTAAATGAAGTTTTAAATCAATTAGAGGCAGTGGAAAAAACGCGTCTTACACCGATTACCAGCCAACAAAAAACAGTTAATGCCAAAATTAGTGGTTTTGGTAAGTTAAAAAGTTCTTTAACCGCATTTAATACCGCAACCCAAAAATTACAAAAAAAAGAGTTATTCCATAGTCGCAATGCCGTTACTAACGATAATTATTTTGCGGTTAAAGTAAATAGTAAAGCGGCCTTAGGTAATTATGCGGTCACCGTTGATCAGTTAGCAACTTCCCACAGTGTTGCTACCACAGCAATGAATGATAAAACCGCTTTGCTTGGTAATGACAATGAATCACGAACCATTATTATTGAGCAAGCTAATGGCGATAAACTTGAAGTTGTTTTAGGTAAAGATGAGACTTCTTTACAAACCATTGCTGATGCGATTAATAATGCGCAAGTGACTAATGCCGATGGCACCGCTAGTGCTTCGACCATGAATGCTAGCATCGTGCGTTCAGGAACTAATAATTATCAATTAGTCATTACTTCCAAAGAAACAGGTGAACAACAAGCCATTACTGCTATCAGTTCGGATGATGAACAGCTAAATAGTGTCATTGGCTTTAATAACAAGCAGTCGGGTACCAGTGCAATGAGTGAAGTTTGCCAAGCTCAAGATGCTAAATTTACCTTTAATGGCATAGCGATAACTAGTGCGACAAATACCGTGAAAGATGTGATTGCTGGAGTGGATATTACTTTAAAAGCCACTACACCGACTAGTCAAAATTTAGCCATAACCGCTGATAATGACAAGGCAGAGGAAGCGATTAAACAATGGGTAGAAGCCTTTAATCAATTGCAATCAACCATAGCTACCTTAACCCAATTCACAGCTAAAGAAACCAATGCAGATGAATTAAATAATAGCAATGGCCCACTAATTGGTGATGCTACCTTACGGAATATTGATCAAAGTATTCGTTCGATATTTGCTAAGGGGCAAAGTGGCGAATTTACAGTTTTAGCTCAAATTGGCATTAACATGGATAACAATGGCACATTGACGATTAATGAAAATCAGTTGCAAAAAGCATTAAGCGAAAATAGTGATGCGGTGGCGCAGTTATTTATTGGTGATGGTGAAACCACTGGCATTGCCAATGAGGTAGTGGCTAAAGTTAGTAGTTTTATTGATAGTGAAGGGATGATTGATTCGGTCACTAATGGTTTAAACTCAACCTTAAAATCATTAGATAAACGTTATGAACAGGTGAATAGTTCTATTGAACAAACTATTGAACGTTATCGGGTTCAGTTTACGAAGTTGGATGTATTAATTAACTCTTTAGATAGCATGAGTAATTATCTCACCACGCAATTTGACATGATGACCAATTTAAAAAAATAGGACCAAACAATGTATAAAGTAGGATCTCAAGCTTACCAACAAGTGAATTTAGAAACTTGTGTTAGCCAAGCATCACCCCATCAATTGATTGTGTTATTATTTGATGGTGCACTCAATGCCATGCGCTTAGCTGATTTATACATCCAAAAAGGCAATATTGCAGGTAAAGGCAAAGCTATATCTAAAGCCATAAATATAATTGATAACGGCCTTAAAAGTTGTTTAGATTTGGAACAAGGTGGTGAAATAGCTGAAAATCTTGATAATTTATATCGTTACATTAACCAGCAATTAGTGCTAGCTAATTTACATAATGATCAGGATAAATTACACCTGTGTTTTGATTTACTCAATAATATTGCAGAATCTTGGCGTGAAATTGCTTAGTTATAGGAACGGATGATGCTAACAAGTAATTTATTAAATGATTATCAGCAATTTAATTTGCTTACCAAACAAATGGTACACATGGCGCGTGATCAGCAGTGGGATTTATTATTGGATTGCCAGACTCAATATCAACAATTATCCGCAGATTTAATCGATGAAGGTGAAATAACCACCATTAAACAATTAGCTAATTCTGAGCAACAGACAATCTTAAATTATATCAAAGAGATATTAAATCATCAGCAACAGTTACGCCAATTAATTTACGATCAACATACTAAACTTGGTCAATTAATTGGTGAGAAGGTTAGTCAACATTCACACATTCAAGATTATTATCAAGTTGCTAACTTGATTTAACTTAGATATTCATGTTCATAATTTCTTGATAAGCTGCAACTAGTTTATTGCGGACTTGAATGCCAAATTGCAATGATACTGACGATTTTTGCATATTAACCATTACTTGGTTTAATGCAATATTCGCCTCACCCATTTCAAAGGCTTTAGCTGTATTATTTGCCTGAATTTGTGTTTGACTAATAGCATCTAATGCCTTAGTTAATTCACTCAGGAATTGGTTATCATTGGTCAAATTGGGTTGTTGAACAATCCCTTCCATTACAGGTGATTTTGTTGCGGTCACTGAATTAAATGGATTTATCATAGTCATCGTTATTAACCTAACGGTTATTGGTTTTAATTACATATCTTAATCTAGCATATAAGTAAAATTCTAAAAGCTATAAGTAAGGGGTAAACAAGGTGCTTTTTAATCTATTGATTTTTTAAAATACACAGATAATAAACTATAGAATTAATCTAGCCAGTTTAGAATCGGGATTGTTATGGATAGCCAGAATACCGGCAATAAAGATAAATCAAAGCTAAATAAGTTACCTTTTATTAATCAGTTAAAACAAAATTATAAGATGGTACTACCCATTGTAGGCGTAATTATTATTGCTATAGCGAGTATTATCTATTTATGGCTTAAAGATGAAGCGTATGGTGTTTTATTTAGTAATTTGAATGATAAAGATGGCGGTGAAATTATTAGCCAGCTGGATAAAATGAATATCCCTTATCGTTTTTCATCTTCCGGTTCAACCATTCTAATCCCTGAAAATAAAGTTTACGACACTCGTTTACGTATTGCGCAGCAAGGCTTACCCAAAGGTGGAGCTATTGGTTTTGAGTTGCTCGATAAGGAAAATTTTGGCATGAGTCAATTCAATGAGCAGATCAACTATCAGCGTGCTTTAGAAGGTGAATTGTCGAGAACCATTGCCATAATTAGCAGCATTGCTGATGCTCGAGTGCATTTAGCAATGCCGAAGCCCTCGTTATTTGTTCGTGAAAGAAAGTTCCCTTCTGCTTCTGTAGCCTTAACTTTATTACCCGGACGAACTTTATCTCAAGGACAAATTGCTGCCATTATTCACTTAATTTCTAGCAGTGTTCCGGAACTACAAGCTGATAAAGTCACCATTATTGATCAACATGGTAATTTGCTAACCGGTGATAATTACCGCGAAAAAAATGCTAATGTTGCTCAATTAGAATTTAGTGAACGCATTGAAAATAGTATTCGTGAGCGTGTCGAAAAAATAATTATCCCGATTATGGGTAAAAATAATGTGATGGTACAGGTTAATGCTGATGTGGATTTTAGTCGGCAAGAATCAACCTCGGAAACATATGATCCTAATAGTGATTTGGCTAATCAAACTATGCGTAGTAAACAGCAAGTTGAAAACCGCCAATTAGCTAATAGTCAGGGTGTTGGTGGCGTGCCTGGTGCCTTATCTAATCAACCAGTACCCATACCGAGTGCACCAATTGATGAAGAAGCTCAATCAGCCGAAAAAGATGAAAAAACCAAAATTTATAATTCACAATCGAATAACACGGTAAATTATGAAGTAAATAAACAAATTATCCATAGTCAAATCCCCGAAGGGCGAATAAAGCGCTTATCCGTTGCGGTATTGGTTAACTATAAATTTGTGACTGCCGAATCAGAAGCAAATGAGAATCAAAAAAATGACAGTACTGCGGTTACTACCAATCATTGGACCAAACTGGATAGCGATGAGCTTAAAAATATTGAAGCATTAGCGCGCCAAGCTATGGGCTTTTCTGATTTACGCGGTGATACCTTAACAGTGGCTAATTTAAAATTTACCAATCAAATATTTGATGAGGATGACATGCCTGCATTTTGGAAAACGGCGGAATTTTACCAATTAGTTAAATCCATCATCCAATACCTAATTTTATTTTTAATCTTATGGTTGCTTTGGCGCAAGCTTTTAAAATCAATGTGGCTGAAATTACAACAGCAGTTTTTTAATACCCCAAATACAGCTACTGACACGCAGTCTAATTTAGACGGTAAGTTGGATTATAAAGCGCATAGTAAACAGCAACAGAAAATATTTGAAGATAATATGCAGCAGCAACAATATATTCGACAACTTGTCGAGAAAGAACCTCGAGTTATGGCATTAATTATCCGTGGTTGGATGCATAAAGGGGATGTTAATAAATGAAATTAACTGAATCTCAAAAAGCAGCTACGATATTAATGGTATTAGGGGAAGAACTTGCAGCCAAAGTGTTGCAATATCTTGGTCCTAAAGAGGTACAACAAATTAGTAGTTCTATGGTGTCATTACCGCAACTTTCTCAAGATCAATTGAAAAGCATCTTAAATGAATGCCAACTCACCTTAGAACAGTGTGCGGTGTTAAACACCAATACCAACACTAATGAATATTTACGTTCAATATTAGAAAAATCAATTGGTACAGAAAAAGCTAACCGTTTACTCGATGAATTGTTAGACACCGGTAGGGAAGACACCACCGATGGTCTTAAAATGTTAAATTATGTTGAAGCTGCTCGAGCTGTTGATTTAGTTAAAAAAGAACACCCACAAATTATTGCCACTATTTTAGTCCACCTAAATCGTGATTTAGCGGCTGAAATTCTAAATTTATTTGATGATGAATTACGTAATGATGTGATGTTACGAATTGCCACTTTTGGTGGTGTTGAGCCTTCGGCGTTGGAAGTTTTATCGACTTCTTTATCTACTTTATTACATGGTCAAAATGTAAAACTTAATAACTTAGGTGGTATCCGTACCGCGGCAGAAATTATTAACTTAATGAAAAGTCAGCAAGAAGAACTGGTTATTGGGGCTTTACGTGATTATGACGCAGAATTGGCACAAAAAATCATTGATGAAATGTTCCTATTTGAAAATCTCATTGAAGTTGATGATAGAAGTATCCAACGGCTACTTAAAGAAATCGATAATGAAACATTGATCATAGCCTTGAAAGGCGCATCAACTACCTTGCGCGATAAATTACTTAGTAACATGTCTCAACGTGCCGCGTCTATTCTGCGTGAAGATCTAGAAAATCGCCCACCAGTACGCTTGTCACAAGTGGAAACCGAACAGAAGAAAATTTTGGTTATAGCAAGACGATTAGCCGAAAGTGGTGAAATGATCTTAAGTAGTGGTGATGACGAATATGTATAATCAATCAAATATACTTAATTGGCAACCTCTAAATTTTCGGGATTTGTCGTCCAGTAAACGATCACAATTAAGTAAGGAAAAGTTCGCTAAAACCATTGATAATCCTGAATCTGAACCTCAACCAGTAATGGTGGCAGTTGATCCAGTTGTCATTGAGCAAGATTTACAACAATTAAAGGAACAAATTAAGGCTCAGGCTTATCAAGAAGGTTTTGATTTAGGTAAACAACAAGGTCTTATTGATGGCAATCAAATAGGTTATGAACAAGGTTTTCAGTTGGGTCAACAGGAAGGGCGACAACATATTGAACAACAACTTAATGCCGAAAAAAACAATGCAGTGCAGGCAATAACCCATTTAATGAGTAATTTTGAGCAGTCTCTTCACGATATTGACGAATTAATTGTGCCTAAATTAGTTGATTTAGCGTTATTAGCGGCACAAAAGACCGTTGGTTCACTCTCAAAAGTAAAACAAAAACAATTAGTTCATACCATCAAAACGTTAATAGAACAGTGTGCACTATTGTCGGAACCTTTGTTATTGCATCTTAATCCTGATGATTTGGTGTGGTTAGCGCCGCTATTGGGTGAACAAATTAAGCAAGATAATTGGCAATTAATCGCTGATCCTAATATTGAATCCGGTAATTGTAAGTTGTTGTCTGATAACAATGAAATTGATGCCAGTTGCACAAATCATTGGCAGATAATGGCTGATTGTGTTCATGGAGAAAGTGATTAAGGTGCGTTTTTCTTGTCGGTGGTCAACCAAAATTACTCAAGCACAGGAGCAATTGCAATCGGTATCCTTGATACGTCAATACGGGCGATTAGTTAAAGCTTCAGGATTGGTGTTGGAAGCGATCGGCTTAAAATTACCTTTAGGTTCAAATTGTTTTGTTGAAAGGCAGTTAGCCAATAAAACCGAAGCGGTGGAATGTGAAGTGGTGGGTTTTCATGATCAGGTGCTTTACCTGATGCCTTTTGAATCAACAGATGGTATTTTGTTAGGAGCTAGAGTTTATACAGCACAATATGAGTTGGCGTATTTTAGCCATAAATTGTTACCCATAGGCAAAGAATTATTAGGCCGAGTGCTAGATGCTACAGGTAAACCTCTAGATGGCAAACCTTTGCCTGATCATGTTAAGTTTCAAGGGCTCGCCAATAAAACCCTTAATCCATTACAACGAACGCCAATTCACCAAGTTTTGGATGTTGGGGTAAGGGCGATAAATGCCTTGTTAACGGTTGGTCAAGGGCAACGCATGGGGTTATTTGCTGGTTCTGGTGTTGGCAAAAGTGTTTTACTTGGCATGATGGCGCGTTATACCAAAGCCGATATTATTGTGGTGGGTTTAATTGGTGAACGTGGGCGTGAAGTTAAAGATTTTATTGAAAATATATTAGGTGCAGAAGGCTTAGCCCGCGCGGTGGTGGTTGCCGCCCCGGCTGATGTTTCACCATTATTACGCCTGCAAGGTGCGGCATATGCGACTAAAATCGCCGAGAGTTTTCGCGATCAAGGTTTTAATGTGTTACTGATTATGGATTCATTAACTCGTTATGCCATGGCACAACGCGAAATTGCTTTAGCCATTGGGGAACCTCCTGCGACCAAAGGATACCCGCCATCGGTATTTGCTAAATTACCGGCATTAGTTGAGCGAGCGGGTAATGATGCCAGCGGCAATGGATCGATTACCGCATTTTATACGGTATTGACTGAAGGTGATGATCAGCAAGATCCGATAGCTGATTCAGCTAGAGCCATTTTGGATGGGCATATTGTGTTATCACGAGCTTTAGCCGAATCCGGACATTACCCGGCTATTGATATTGAAGCTTCAATAAGCCGCGTAATGACTGATCTTACCGCCCCTGAAGATGAGCAAAAATCCCGCTTATTTAAACAACTGTTTTCAAGTTATCAGCGTAATCGCGATTTGATTAATGTTGGTGCTTATGTAGCGGGAACAGATGCCTTATTAGATAAAGCCATAACACTGTTCCCAATGATGCAAAAATTCTTACAACAAGGTATGCATGAACATTGTAGTTATCAAGAAGCATACCAACAGTTAATTAATATTGTGGCACCCGAGTTAACCGGTTAGGAGTAAATTATGATCAACAAAAATCCTAGTCAATTAGCGTTTATAACCTTAAAAAAATTAGCGCAAAAAGCAGTAGACGATGCTTTACTCAAGTTAAAAAAGGCCAACGAAAATTATCATAATGCTAAAACGCAGTTAGATGTTTTAAATGGTTATTATCATGAATATCAACAGAAGTTAGCCAATGCATTAACATTAGGGATCACCGGTGGTGAACTGAATAATTTTAATGCGTTTATTGCCACTATTGAACAAGGAATTAGCCAACAGCAACAGTTGTTAGTTACCTTAAATATGCAACAAAAACAAATAACCGCCAAACTTAATCAACACCAAAAGCAACTTAACACTTATACCACTTTATTAGCTAAACAACAGCAACAATATCAACAACAACAAAATCGGTTACAACAAAAACTGACTGATGAATTTGCTCAGCAACAATTAGCCAGGAGAATAATCAATGAATATTAATATTATTAACGATTTGCCATCAATTCAGTCAGCAGAGTCGCTAACAGATGATTTAGCCGTTAGTGATGATTTATTTCAACAATTATTACAGTCTAATAATAAATCGTTTCAAGATGCTGACAAGTTATCTGCTACGGTAAGACCAGCCGTAAACTGTGACAATGATGAAACAGAAGATTTAGCCGTAAATCCTGATATTGTTGCCATGATTATGCCTTTATTAGACCAACAAGTTGTAGCGCCAAGCCAATTGTTAACAGCTAGTAGCCCAGAAAATCTAAACGGGCAGTCAAATAATGGGTTACTCACTACCCATGCAACTTTGCTAAATGAGCTTAATCAGGTAAAGGCAAAGTTACCCATTGATATTAGTATTACACCGCAACCAGCGCCAATCATTAATCAACAGTTAACACCATCCGTATTATCAACAGTGTTATCATCAGCACAATTGACTCATAACCCTCAATCCCAAGTGACTAAAACTACGCAACCAGCGCTTAATCATCAATTAATTGAATCTGATATTGAAACTGCAACTAAGCCATTCCCTGTTATCGCACCAACACTTGCTGGTGAACCATCGTCACATAGCAACTATACTGAGAGTGTTAGTACAATGGTAGCAAAAAACAATTTTCCTGATGATCATCTGGCAACTACTACTGATAGTAAACCACAATTAATAACTACCCATGCAGTTAATGCTTTTATGCCTGATAACCATATGCAAAGTTCGTTAACATCAGTTACCATGCCTCAGACGCTAAACTTATCCATGCCAGTTAATATCAATCAATGGCAAACTTCATTAACTCAGCAAATAGTGATGTTAACACGGCAAAATATCCCCACTGCGGAAATTAAATTACATCCTCAGGAATTGGGTTCATTACATATTAAATTGACTATGCATGACGATAAAATGAATCTGCATTTGCTGGCTGCCCATGCTACAGTCAAAGGCGTATTAGAATCAGCATTACCTTTACTAAAAACTTCATTAGAACAACAAGGGATCACCCTACAGCAAGCAGATGTGAGTGATTTTTCTATGATGAATGATTCACAGCAATCGCCAATGTTTCAACAATCCAAAACGAGTAAACCAACAAAATTAGTCTTAACCAATGAAGAACCAGAACTTGAAACACCATTAAGTCAAACTCAAGTATCAGCAGGTTTGAGTATATTTGCCTAACAATTAATGGCTTATTGATAGTTAATATTGATGATGGCCACAATTGAAAACGTAGAATAGATGGTATTTTTGTCGCCTATTCTTTAAATCAATTTTGTAAACATACTTTATCATGCTAGTTATTTAATATATCCAATGGCGTTGTGAAGAAAATATTGACGATAAAGCTAAATTTAATGTGAGGAACATTAAGATTTAATTTATTAAATGTTAACAAGTTATTTTGAATTCCAGCCAACTTATTAATTATAAATATATTTAATTTTTTACTGAGACCATAATCAATATGCCAACTACCAAGAAAAAAGTAAGTATTTTAATCATAATACTGAGCCTAATTACGTTGCTAGCTTCCGGTGCGGCGGTTTATTTTTGGTATCAAAAACAACCCACCCATACCGTTGCCGTTCCTGAAGCTCAGCCCATTTCAGCACCGGTATTTATTACCTTAAAACCTTTCACCACCTCATTACCAATTGATGAAGATAGTGTTGATCTTAACAAGGTTTTGTATATAGGTATGGTATTGCGCATTGCCGATGAAGATCAAAAAACGGTGTTATTAGAGTATTTACCGGAAGTTAGGAGTGATGTGTTACTGTTAGTATCCAAACAGAATGTTAATAAATTAAAAACCGAGTCCGGTAAACTCGAATTGCAAGAGCAGGTTAAAGCCACGTTATCTCGGCAATATGATAGCCAACATTTGGTAAAAATTGACGAAGTTTTGTTTACTGACTTTATTATACGGTGATTACTATGTCTGATAAGCAGCAGTTACAAGCAGACATTAATGAAAATGAGGATATAGAACAAGTAGCTGATAGCCAAACGGTTAGTAGCGAAGATGTGCCGGAAGACGATCAAAACCCCGCCTTAACCTTAGGTAAAAAAACAGATGTACGGCCTTATGATTTATCGGTAAAACATAATTTCATTCCGGAACGACTTACTGCCTTAGAAATTATTAATGAACGTTTTGCCCGGCAATTCAGAATCGGTTTATTTAATCTATTGCGCCGTAATACGGATGTCATTGCCTCACCGATTGAACCGCAAACGTTTAATGAATTTTCCTCCATTTCATCAACCAATCATTTGAATTTAGTTCATCTTAATCCGTTAAGAGGATCTGGACTATTTTCGTTTTCACCTGAATTAGTTTTTATTGTGGTGGATACTTTATTTGGTGGCGATGGTTATATTTCACGTGTGGAAACGGAAGAACGCGAATTTACGCATACCGAACAGCAAATCATTAAGCGCGTTTTAGAATTAGCGTTAACTATTTATCAAAATGCATGGCTTGATATATATAACATTGAAACTGAATATATTCGATCGGAAATCCAGAGTAAATTTACTAATATCACCAATACACCGGATGATATTGTCTTAAATTCGACATTCTCAGTGGAAATTGGTAATTGCAAAGCAAAATTTTGTATTTGTATTCCCTATTCAATGGTGGAACCGATTAAGGAGTTGCTAATTAAACCACCAAGTGAACAACAATCTTATCAAGATGATAAAGTGTGGATGAGTTCATTAACCAGTGGCATCAAACAGTCCATGGTTGAATTGGTAGCCAATTTTAGCCAGATTAATACGACAGTTGCCAAGCTGCTGGCTTTAAAAGTGAATGATATTTTAGTAATCGAAAAGCCGACCAGCCTCGATGTCACAGTAGGCGGGGTGCCAATACTAAAAGGCCATTATGGCAAAGTGAATAAACAATATGCAATTCAAGTAGAGCAGGTGATTAATCCTGTGTTAGAGCAATTGAATGAGGGTATGCTCAATGACTGATGTTAACCAAATTGACGACGATAGACAAACCGATAGTAATAGTGACGATTTGCTGACTAAGGAAGCGATTTTTGAAACGCTATCACCGCAACACACACAAGACAATAAACAAGATATTAATCTTATTTTAGATATTCCCGTTAGTATGAGTGTTGAACTTGGTCGCACTAAAATGGCGATTAAAGATCTATTAAATTTAACTCAAGGTTCGGTTATTGCTTTAGATGGTTTAGCCGGTGAGCCGTTGGACATTTTAATCAATGGTTATTTAATCGCACAAGGTGAAATTGTGGTAGTGGGTGACAATTATGGTGTCCGCATTACTGACATAATTACACCTTCGGAACGTGTACGTAGATTGAGTCGTTAATGAGTAATAACCTATTAGATGCAACTCAAACTTCAGTGTTAGTTGGCAATTCAGCTATAACTAGTTCCGCACCAGTAACGGATTTGAATCTTTATTCACATGCCGGAACATCGATTGGTTTATCCTTTATCGGCATTATTAGCATCATCCTTTTATTAGGATGGTTAGTAAAGCGGTTTGGTTGCAAAAACACTGCTGGTAATTTAATTGATATCAAAGCCAGTTATATTATTAACCCCAAAGAACGCATTATCTTGGTTCAGGTAGATCAACAATTATTGTTGATAGGGGTAACTCCGCAGCAAATGACATTACTACATACACTAAGCGAAGAACGCAGCCAGATATTATTGTCGCAATCAACAACGGTTAATGATTGTTTGAAAAAAAGTTTATTTCAGCAAATATTGCAATCCACCCTAAAAAGTAACAAGGAATAACCAATCTTGCGCTTAAAATTGACACTTTTACTCAGTTTATTTTTATTTAGCCAATACGGTTATGCTGAAATTTTGCCGTTATCGATTATTAGCGAACCTGCAGCTAATGGTGGACAAAGTTGGTCATTACCGGTTGAGACTTTAGTCTTCCTGAGCTTACTGACATTTATTCCGGCAATTTTGTTATTAATGACCAGTTTTACCCGAATTATAATTGTGTTAGGGTTATTGCGTAATGCACTGGGTACCCAATCAGCACCTCCCAATCAAGTTATTTTAGGTATCGCTTTATTTATGACATTTTTTATTATGTCTCCGGTGATAGATAAGATTTATCAAGATGCCTATATACCTTACTCTCAAGACCAAATTACTATGCAACAAGGGCTGACAACTGCAGCTAAGCCATTACGTGAATTTATGTTAATACAAACGCGCGAAGCTGATCTTGGCTTATTTGTTAATATGGCGCACCTAAATGATATTGCTACTCGAGACGATATCCCATTAAGAGTATTGGTTCCGGCATTTGTGGTTAGTGAATTAAAAACGGCTTTTCAAATAGGTTTTACCATTTTTATTCCTTTTTTGGTTATTGATTTGGTTGTCGCCAGCACCTTAATGGCGCTTGGGATGATGATGGTGCCACCGGCAACGGTGTCATTACCTTTTAAATTAATGTTGTTTGTGTTGGCTGATGGTTGGCACTTGTTATTAGGTTCATTAGCCCAAAGTTTTTTTAGTTGAGGAGTTTTATGCCAACAGAATATATTAGTAACTTAGCCATGCAGGCAATAAAAGTTGCGGCATCATTGGCAGGACCATTACTTTTGGCGGCTTTAATTACTGGGTTAATTATCAGTTTATTACAAGCGGCTACACAAATTAATGAAATGACATTATCGTTCATCCCTAAAATTATTGCTGTTATTGTAGTATTAGTGGTTTTAGGACCATCGATGTTATCGATTATGGTTGACTATATCAAAATAGTGATCACCGACATTCCCAACTTAACCAATTAAAACCAATGTATTATGCTATTAACAGTCTATTTAATATTGATTTTTTCTCATTAATTACAGATTGTTTTTTGCCTTTTGTTCGCCTGTTAGCATTAATTATGGTAGCGCCTATTACTGGTGAAAAGGAGTTCCCTAGTCGGGTAAAAATAGCGCTAGCGTTATGTATTGCAATACTCCTACCATTACCACGATCTGCTGACAATATCACCCTATTTTCGTTAATGGGAATATGGGTGATTTTGCAACAAATCGTGGTGGGTGTCATGATCGGTTTTGCTATGCAAATTACTTTTATGACTGTGAGGTTTGCTGGCGAATTAATTAGTATGCAAATGGGATTGGGGATGGCGACTTTTTTTGATCCAATTGGCGGTCCCTCAACCTCGGTACTATCACGGTTAATTAACATCATCACGTTATTAATATTTTTAAGTATCGATGGTCATTTATGGTTATTCTATGTTCTATCCACTAGCTTTGACATTATTCCGGTAGGAGTTATGCCATTAAAAGACAATGGTTTTTTAGCGTTAATTGAGGTGAGCGCTTTGCTATTTATTAATGGCATCATATTAGCTTTACCTTTAATGACGTTGTTGTTGATCATCAATATGGCGCTAGGATTATTAAATAGAATCACGCCGCAATTATCTATTTTTGTGGTGGGGTATCCGTTGACATTATTATTAGGATTAACCATGTTAACTTATTTAATTGCCACATTACCTACTTTTGCTGAGTTTATTTTTGAACAAATGTTTGCCAGAATCGCATCGATGTTATGGTATTTAGTTGATTAATCAGCTGTGTATAATCTTTTGTAAAGATGTTTCAGGAGTGGCATATGTTTAAGTATAAAAACATGCTCTCCTAAAATTAGGCGGTAACATAATGAATAGTAACGTAGAAAATAACCGATATTTTAATGCTGAAAGTATCAGCATTAAATCAATTGAGATTAGGCTTTTTTGACAAAGCATGCTTTGAGCATGATTTTCATACCATCAATTTTACAATCAATTTCATGATCGCCTTCGACTAAACGAATACCTTTGGCTTTAGCGCCTTTTTTCAGAACGGTAGAAGATCCTTTCAATTTAAGGTCTTTAATTAAAATAATATCGTCTCCATCGGCAAGTAAATTACCATTACTGTCTTTTACTTGTAATTCATCATTAGAGCTAGAAGCTTCGTTAGGGTCCCATTCATGAGCGCATTCAGGGCAGATGTAAAACGCACCATCTTGATAAGTATGTGGCGATTGGCAAATAGGGCAATTAGGGATTGAGTCCATGATTTATGATTTTTCCAGATTAAATAAAATGGTGCTCACTATAACAAAAAAACGCTGTTAAGTCATGGCAGGGAGGTGCTAAATTTTGTTAAATTGATCAGTTTTTGCATTGAACTCATGCCAAAATTCATGATTATCGTCAATTTGATAATTTTTATGATTAATTTATGCTAAGTAACTTATATGTAGATTATAATCTGCGCTTGTTGGTTTTATTCCGGTCAATTAGCTCAGGTTTACCATAATAAACGTAAACCTGAAACGTCATTAGTTGCCCACATATGTTATTAATTAGTGTTAAATTAAGTTGTTAATTGAGGTTTAACACTACATAAAGCAATATAATTAAGTTGCTGACTATTGTGCCTAAAGGTGGTAAACATTTTAAAAAACTGAGGGCGATTTTGTTTGCGTAATGCATTACGTATAATTTTGAGAGTACCTAGCCAACCTTCATCAGTGATCATGCCTTTGGGTGACATTAGCGTCATGGCATTATGGCTTGATTTAATATCGGTAAAGCCGATACTCGCAAAAAGGTTAAGCCAAGCGTTATAACTAATTGGCTGGGCATTGACATTAATTGCTTGGTGAATACTGTCAATGATCTCTTGGGCTTGCTCTGGGTGCATTAGCATAATGTCATGCGTGAGTAGTTTACCGCCGGGTTTTAATACTCGAAAATACTCTTTGAGTAGGTGCGCTTTTGCTTTATCAGCATACATGGTTAGCATAGCTTCGTTAATCACAATATCAAAGCTGTTATCGGCAAAGGGTAATTTAGAGGCATCGGCCTGTTGTACATTAACTAAATGGCTAACTTTATTTTTGGCGATATTTTGTTTGGCTTGCTCAAGTGCCAGTTTGTCCATATCTATACCTGTAACATGGCAACCAAAACGTTTGGCAATTTCAATCGAGGTGGTGCCCATATTGCAAGCAATTTCCAATACCTGACTTTGTAGTGTAAACCCTGCTTGTTGGAATAACCATTCAGTTGCTGTTTTACCGCCCGGACGTAGACGGGTTTTACCCAAACGGGCCAGGAATTTATGTCCGGCTTCCTTTTTATTATTATTCATGATGAAATCCCTTAAATTAATTGGTTTCTAATGTGATTTCTCGCAACATGACTAATAACATTTTGGCTGCTTGTTGAGCCTCAACCGCATGTGGAATATTGGCAGGCATTCTTACAATAGTACCCGGAGTTGCCATAACAGGTTTGCCGTCAATGATTAAAGTGAGTTCCCCGTCAATTACCATGACAAGCGCATCAAATGGGGCACTATGTTCGGATAATCCTTGCCCTTTATCAAAAGCAAATAGCGTTAAATTGCCACCAGAGGTTTTGGCTAAAATTCGGCTGGCAATACCTTGTTCAGTTGGGTTAATCAGTGATGCCAATTCAAGTGCTTGAGCTGGGGTAATGGTATTATTTGACATAAGATGCTCCTATAAATTATTAAGTGTTAATGGAATAACGGCACTACCGCTTGAGTGGCACCATTCGCATGATTAATTTGATTGATGGCAATCGGTATTTGGTATAACTCAGTCAAGGCTTTTTCAGTTACCACATCCGCTGTTAGTCCAAATTCTACCGAGCTATTACGATGCAATAACAATGAATATTCAGCGATATGTAGGGCGTGTTGCGGATAGTGACTGGTAAATAAAATAGTTATATGGCGATCTAATGCCAGTTCACGAAGTATTGTCAAAATCAGATCTTGGTTATGTAAATCTAGTGCGGAAGTAGGTTCATCAAGAATAAGAATTTGTGGTTCACTGGCTAAAGCTCTGGCGATCATGACCATCTGTTTTTCACCGCCACTTAGTAGATTAAATGGTTTATCCGCAAAAGAGGTTAATCTTAAATAATTTAAACAATCAGCGACGATTTTTTTATCTTTAGCTGTGGGTGACTGGTACCAGGCTAAATGTCGAAGCCGACCTAAACTTACCATAGTTTCAACACTATAACTGAATAATAGTGGATTTAACTGTGGTACATAGGCAACTTGTGAGTTTAATTTAATTGTACCAGTATAATTGTGTTGAAAACCTAGTAATAATCGTAATAAAGTGGTTTTGCCGCGACCATTAGGGCCTAAGATTGCTCCAATTTTACCCGCGGGTAAACAAAAACTGAGTTTATCAAATAGGCATTGATGGTTTAATGAAAAAGAGAGTTGCTGTACGTTAATCATGATAAATTGGCTCGTTGATTAAATGAGCGTAATAGCACGGCAAAAATTGGGGCTCCGACTAAAGCGGTAATAATCCCAAGTGGAATTTCGGCACTGCTTGCGCTGCGAGCTATGGTATCGACCGTAATCATATAAATGGCACCAATTAGTGCTGAAGATGGTAGTAATATACGATGATCATGCCCTAGTATTAAGCGAGAAATATGCGGAATAATTAAGCCTACCCAGCCAATGGTACCTGAAACTGCAACTGTTGCACTGGTAATTAATGTTACACAGCCTAAAATTATCCAGCGGGTAGTGGTGGTTGACAATCCTAGTGCCTGTGTCTGTTCTTCCCCTAGTGATAGGGCGTTTATTCTAAAGCGATAAGCGATAATTACACTACTGCCTATTGCTACGGTGGGTAAGACAATCCACAATTTAGTATAACTAGCCGTTGAAAAACTACCCATTAACCAAAAAACTATAGTTGGTAAAGTATTATTAGGATCGGCAAAGTAAGTGATTAATGATATCAAAGCTGCAAAAAAGGCATTAACCACCACACCAGCTAAAATCAGGACCAATAATCCTTGGCCAGAGGCTTTTTGAAATGCTAAGAAAAACACCAATAAAATAGCAACAATACCACCAATAAAAGCACAAGTGACGGTGATAAACATGGATGAAAATAGTAATATTGCTAGTACTCCTCCAAAAGCGGCACCGGATGCCACTCCAATAATTTGTGGACCAACTAATGGATTACGAAATACACCTTGCAAGGCAGCACCGGCAATAGACAATCCAGCACCGGTTAAACCAGCGATAAGTATTCTGGGTAAGCGGGAATTTAGTACTACATTTTGGGCTGTGTTGCTCCAATCTCTAGGTAAAGTTTGTATAGAGTCAGGCAATATAGCATGACATAGAATTTTAGTTACTTGCCAAGTAGCAATCGAGTAACGGCCAACACTTAATGATAAAAAAACGACTGCAATCAATAGAAAAATAAGCGATAACCATTTGATTATATCAACCCATTGCTGTTGTTTATTATTCATTGTTACCCTTATGTGTAGCTAGTGAAAACGACGGATAATTAGAAACTTGATTTAGTTGTATTTGTAAAATCTGGTCGATTTGTTCATCGCTAACTTGGTAATTATAAAGTTGCTGGTAATGTTGTGCGATTAACTCCCGTAATGGCCAATGCATGGTGTCGGGATGAAAAATCATAGATAACCATAACCAATAAAGTGGTGTTTCTTGATTAGGTGCATCCCATACGAAGCCGCCAATTGGCACTTTGAAAACGCGGTGATTTTTGACCGCAGTAACATCCGCGAGTAGTGGATTATCATAAACATCTTGCGGTTTTAATCCTTGCTCAAAGTTACCTAATAAAATGATGTCCGGATCCCAGACTAATATTTGTTCAATATTTAGTGTTCTGGTGCCGGTTAGATCTTTATTAAGACTAATACCTCCGGCTAATTCAAAATCATAATTATTATGAGAAGTCGCGCCGAAAGTTTGAATATGTGAATTGAAATATAATAGGAAAAGGACTTTTGGCTTTTGGGTTTCCGAAATATTTTGGGTAGCTTGCTGTAGATCGTTAATGACCTGATTACGCCAATCAATCATTGCTTGCGCTTTGACTCGCTGATCAAGCGTTAATCCCATTAATTCGATCCATTTTTGGGTATAGGCTTCTTTACCATAATTTAAAGTAGCTACGGTTAGACCAACATTTTCCATAGGGGTAATAATATCATTACCAAGATGCCCCCATTGCCAAACTAGATCTGGTTTAACACTTAATAATGTTTCAATGTTGGGCATGAAATTATTCCCCACGGTATCAGAGCGGATATTAACAATATCTGGAAACATTTTACTTAACATGCCTTCTTTGGCGGCTACTTTAGCAAAAGGATGCATACCAACTAAGCGTTGAGTGTTTTCATCTATACCCACTAACATTGAAGCAGCGGGGATGGGAATGACGACTACACGTTGGGGCTCATGGTTTAGTTTTATCTGGCGATTACTCATATCAGTAAATTGCATCGGTTGGCCTAGTGCATTTTGGCAACAGCTGGATAAAAAACAGAAAGTTACAAATAAAACATTATATTTCATATGGTTATTCCTAAAGAATAAAATAATTTTACTAATTGAAATGATAATTATTATCAACTATATTGAAATTATTCTAAGAGTATCTTTAGGTAAAACCTATGACATTTGTCAAAAACGTACCCACACAACCACAGATTTTAGCTTGGCTAAATCATGTTAAATTGTTCGAGGGATTAACTCAGGATGCTTTAATGCCAATTATTGAAAATGCTAATTATATGGATCTTAAACAAGGTGATATGATTAGTTACGAAGGCATGCCGTTATCCAGTTGCTTTCTGGTACTCAGTGGTCAAGTTGAGGTGTATAGAAATACCTATCTAGGTGAAGAAAAAATCTTTGGCATCTTTTCTTGTTATGATTTAGTAGCAATTGCTGCTGTATTTATGCCCCATAATCGTTTCCCCATGACGATTAGAGCTAAAATAGATTGCTCGGTATTGTTTCTGGAAAAGAATAGTTTGCTGCTAGTTTGTAAAAATAATCCCATTATCATGCAGCGATTATTAATCAGTTTTAGTGCCAAGTTATATGAACTTATTAATAATATTGATTGGTTAACTTCCAGCTCAGCAGAGCAGCGGTTGGGTGCTTATTTTTTATCGCTATCTTCAAAGCAGGGCAGTCAATTTATTTTGCCTATTTCACGAGGGCAATTAGCCACTAAGTTAGGTATGCGCTACGAAACATTAAGTCGCTTAATTTCCAGTTGGCGTAAACAAAAAATTATTGCTATCGAAGGTAATAAGGTAATGATTTTGAATGTAACTTATCTGGATGAGTTAACATTGCCTTCACAACGCGCATTTTAAATAAAGCTTATCTGGCAGCTAGAATATAACTGCCAAATAATTGTATTAACACTTAGAAATGATAGATTATCCCACCATTTAAATTAAAGCCCATTCCCGGGAATAGTGTCATTTCATCTTTAGATGTTACGACTCGATTAGCCACAGATGCAGTTGCATAACGTTTATCAGTTAAATTATCCGCAGTTAAATAAGCAGACCAGCCATCCGGACTTTGATAATTTACTTTGAAGCCAAAAGTAGCATACTGATCGCGGTATTGTACCTTCATATTATTAGCATGATCGACAGGTGTATTGGTTGGTGACCAGTGTATGTTAGGGCCAAATGTCCAATTATTTACTTTATATAATATGTCGGCAGTAATAATATTTCTTGGAATACCAGCAATATAGTTATGATTGTATTCGCCACCCATAAAGCGAAAATCACTATAAGTCCAAGCCAAGCGGTATTCAATATCACCACTTGCAAATAGTGATGGTGTTAAACCTTTTATGCCGGCTTCTATACCTTGGTGGCGTGTTTTACTGGCATAATTAAATACACCAATTGCATTACCACTAGCATCATAAGTGGTTATGTATTCATCTTTAATAATGCTACGGTATAAAGCCACATCCCAATTTAAACCTTGTATAATCTTACCACTACCACCAATTTCAGCAGTGACACCTTTTTGACGATTTAATTTATTTACTTTGGCTTTGGTGCCATCACTAGTAATAATCTCACGAAACGATGCCGGCTCATTACTGGTACTTAAGTTAGCATAGAAACGATTATCCGTGGTCGCGTTCCAAATTAAACCAAGTTTTGGTGACCAAAATGTCCATGATTGATCCAGAGAATTTTTAGAATGACGCGTATCAACATCACGTTTGGCATGAGTGACTTTGGTATCTAAATTAAGTTGCCAATCAGGATTAATTTGCCATGATGTGCCAATAGAACCATAAATATTTTCGGCAGTAGCATCAAATTTACCTAACTTGCGCTTATTCATTTTCGTATTACGACGGTTCATTAATAATTGGCGATCCAAATCGGTTTTATCCCAAGCTAGAGCACTGCGATAGCTAAAATCACCCAAGACCGCATTATATGAAAGCTGAGCTCCGCTAGTGTTTGCACCACTCAAAATGTAAGTTGTTGGTGTGACAAAGTTGTCGTGGGTGCGTTGATGCCATAAGCCTAGTTCGATAGATTGATCGCCTATAGTCCAGTTTGAGCGGTTTGCAATACGTCCTTGTTGTACATTGCGGTGCGGATCTCTCATTGCCACCACTTTAAAAATGCTTGTTGGATCACTTTTCAATTTATGTTGTGATAATGGACCGGGAATATCAAAACGTAAATCAGTCCAACTTAGCCAGGTGCGGTTTTCAAAGTTTTCGTTACTATAACCAAAATTGGAGCGTACGGTTTTACGTTGTGAAGTTGAATGATCGCGATAGCCATCAAAATGGTCATAAGATAAACTGAGCCGACCATCAATACCATATTCTTTGCTGTCATTACCCAGTGCAACTTGAGCAGCTTCCCGGCCAAATGATCCATATTCATAACGTGCGGTGCCTAATTCATCTTTTCCGGTATATGAAATGAAGTTTAATTCACCGCCTAAACTATTACTTTGTGGATGACTATTATTGGCGCCACGATAAACTGATATTAGGCGAGTGTCTCGCATGTCTAAGGTACTAATGTGGAAATCACCGTCAGCATCAGTAATGGGTAAACCATCTTGTAATAATAAAACTCCACGAGAAAGTGGGAAGTTTTGTACTCCAGAACCGCGGATATTTAATCTTGGCTGATCAGTACCACCAAAGAAGTTTTGAATAATGATCCCCGGTTGAAAATCTAGTGCATCTTGTAAGGTTGATAATCGATTTTCTTGTTCGGGAATGATAAGATTGGTTGCCCCAGCCGTTTGTTTGAGCTTGGCTTGCTCTTGTTGATAAGTTGGTGATAATGAACTTTTGTTATCTAAATTCTGATCTGGAGTGACAACAATTATGTCCGGTTTAGTTTCCGCAAATGCGTAATGACTAAATAAAATGGTAGAACAAAGGGAACTTATAATAGTTAATTGAGCTGTTTTTTTTATCTTATACATAATATCTTATTTCTCATTCAAGTTAATGATAATGATTATTATTTGCATGACAGGTCAAATAGCCTATGACATTTGTCAAATAAGATAAAAAAAGATTTAAAATATTAATGTATAAACAATAAAAAAGCGCACTATGTGCGCCTTTTCTGCTGATAAAGAGCATCAGTGATGCTCTAATTAGTTAGCCTAAATTATTTAATAACCTTAGCAACAACACCAGCACCAACAGTACGACCACCTTCACGGATAGCGAAACGTAAACCGTCTGCCATTGCGATTGGGTGAATTAATGATACTGTCATTTTGATGTTATCTCCAGGCATTACCATTTCTACGCCTTCTGGTAATTCGATAGTACCAGTTACGTCAGTTGTACGGAAGTAGAACTGTGGACGGTATCCTTTGAAGAATGGAGTATGACGACCACCTTCTTCTTTGCTTAAGATATATACTTCTGATTCAAAATCTGTATGTGGTGTGATTGAACCTGGTTTTGCTA
This sequence comes from Gilliamella sp. wkB112, assembly GCF_001690685.1. GTDB lineage: Bacteria > Pseudomonadota > Gammaproteobacteria > Enterobacterales > Orbaceae > Gilliamella > Gilliamella apicola_J. Next base: position 199,370 of record NZ_LZGL01000003.1, read on the forward strand.
ATACTTGACCACGTTCGATTTCTTCACGTTTAGTACCACGTAGTAATACACCAACGTTTTCACCTGCTCGGCCTTCGTCTAGTAATTTACGGAACATTTCAACACCAGTACAAGTTGTTTTTGCTGTCGGTTTGATACCAACAATTTCAACTTCTTCACCGACTTTGATTACACCACGTTCTACACGACCGGTTACCACTGTACCACGTCCTGAAATTGAAAATACGTCTTCAATTGGTAGTAAGAATGGTTTATCGATATCACGTTGTGGTTCCGGAATATAGCTGTCTAATGCTTCTGCTAATTCTACAATTTTGTCTTCCCATGCTGCATCGCCTTCTAACGCTTTTAGCGCAGAACCGCGAATTACTGGTGTATCGTCACCAGGGAAATCATATTGAGTTAGAAGTTCACGCACTTCCATTTCAACTAATTCTAATAATTCTTCATCATCAACCATATCACATTTGTTTAAGAATACGATGATGTATGGAACACCTACTTGACGACCTAATAGAATGTGTTCACGAGTTTGTGGCATAGGACCATCAGTTGCTGCTACTACTAAAATAGCACCGTCCATTTGCGCTGCACCAGTGATCATGTTTTTAACATAGTCAGCATGGCCCGGGCAGTCTACGTGGGCGTAGTGACGAGTTGGTGTATCGTATTCAACGTGTGAAGTATTGATGGTAATA
>NZ_LZGL01000004.1 GCF_001690685.1 Gilliamella sp. wkB112
CGCTGTAAACGATGTCGATTTGGAGTTTGTTGCCTAGAGTGATGGGCTCCGAAGCTAACGCGATAAATCGACCGCCTGGGGAGTACGGCCGCAAGGTTAAAACTCAAATGAATTGACGGGGGCCCGCACAAGCGGTGGAGCATGTGGTTTAATTCGATGCAACGCGAAGAACCTTACCTGGTCTTGACATCCATAGAATCTTGCAGAGATGCGAGAGTGCCTTCGGGAGCTATGAGACAGGTGCTGCATGGCTGTCGTCAGCTCGTGTTGTGAAATGTTGGGTTAAGTCCCGCAACGAGCGCAACCCTTATCCTTTGTTGCCATCGATTCGGTCGGGAACTCAAAGGAGACTGCCGTTGATAAAGCGGAGGAAGGTGGGGACGACGTCAAGTCATCATGGCCCTTACGACCAGGGCTACACACGTGCTACAATGGCGTATACAAAGGGAGGCGACCTCGCGAGAGCAAGCGGACCTCATAAAGTACGTCTAAGTCCGGATTGGAGTCTGCAACTCGACTCCATGAAGTCGGAATCGCTAGTAATCGTGAATCAGAATGTCACGGTGAATACGTTCCCGGGCCTTGTACACACCGCCCGTCACACCATGGGAGTGGGTTGCACCAGAAGTAGATAGCTTAACCTTCGGGAGGGCGTTTACCACGGTGTGATTCATGACTGGGGTGAAGTCGTAACAAGGTAACCGTAGGGGAACCTGCGGTTGGATCACCTCCTTACGAAGCGCTCGTAAGTGTTCACACAGATTGTTTGTTGATTAAGAAGCGAAATAATAAAGTCCCCTTCGTCTAGAGGCCTAGGACATCGCCCTTTCACGGCGGTAACAGGGGTTCGAATCCCCTAGGGGACGCCATATAGTAGTGACGACATTATTTTCAAATTACTTATCTTTGTATTTACTTTTGAATGAGTAAATAGAAAGATAAAGCTCTTTAACAATTAGGAACAAGCTGAAAGAAACGAGTTCTCGTTTTTGCGGCGAACTGGCATATGAAAGTATGGTGGTTTGAAGCAAGAAAGAGAAAAAAGCGTAATGAAAACCAAGACAACTGTGAGTTGTAAGGTTAAGAAATTAAGCGTACACGGTGGATGCCTAGGCATTTAGAGGCGAAGAAGGACGTGTTAATCTGCGAAAAGCG
>NZ_LZGL01000005.1 GCF_001690685.1 Gilliamella sp. wkB112
CAGACTTTTAAGTTAAGTAGTAATAAAATACATACCAAATTCGGTGGAGCGGTAGTTCAGTTGGTTAGAATACCTGCCTGTCACGCAGGGGGTCGCGGGTTCGAGCCCCGTCCGTTCCGCCACCTTATTTAGGGGCGTAGTTCAATTGGTAGAGCACCGGTCTCCAAAACCGGGTGTTGGGAGTTCGAGACTCTCCGCCCCTGCCACACATCGATGATTTGCTTTAATTTTAACCAATCAGTCAAATCTATCTATATAAATTACAGAAAAATGTTTACAGATTAACTTAGTTAATTATAATTCCCGCCCAACTATGTATACAACCTAGAGGATAGAAAATGGCTGAGAGTTTTGTAAGTCAACAACGTTTTTTTGATAATAAAAATTATCCAAGAGGATTTTCTCGTCATGGTGATTTTACTATTAAAGAAGCTCAAATTTTAGAAAAATATGGTTGTGCCTTTAAAGATCTTGATGCAGAAGTCAGAAAACCTGCTACAGCGGAAGAAAAATCATTTGTTTCTGTTTGTAAAGGGAAAAAGGAAGCATCTACAGACTTTGAAAAAGTATGGCTTAAATATCTTGCTCGTATAAATAAACCAAAACGTTTTCATACATTATCTGGAGGTAAACCTCAAGTTGATGTTAGTGATGATTTTGTTGATAATGATGACTAAATTTTTTTAGCCAATATTTTTGTGTAGTTGAATCAATAAACGATCCATAGAACGATAACTCAATGCTTCTGAAAGATGTTTTCGTTCTATAGTTTCCGACAAATCCAAATCAGCGATAGTACGGGATACTTTCAATATGCGATGCCATGCTCTTGCAGAAAGTCCTAGTTTTATTAATGCCTGCTCTAAATAATCACTATCGGCGTTAGATAATTGACAATAAAGTTGAATTTCTTTCGACATTAATTGGCTGTTTAGTTTTTTGTTTCTTTTTAATTGTTTTTCTCTACTTTGTAATACGCGAATTTTTCTTGATTGTGTCGATTCAGCGTGAACTATTTTCTTACTTAATGTGCCTTGTGGTAATAAAGGTACTTCGATAGAAAGATCAAACCTATCCAAAAAAGGTCCCGAAAGTCGATTTAAATAACGAATAATTTGTTGGGGAGTGGTGCGGTTATGTGTACCTTGATAATGTCCAGTTGGACTTGGATTCATGGCTGCAATAAGCTGAAATTTAGCAGGAAACTTAATTTTAGCATTTGCTCTTGAAATCGTAATTTCTCCTGACTCGATTGGTTCACGCAAAGCATCTAAAACTTTACGATCAAATTCAGGTAATTCATCTAAAAAAAGGATACCATTATGGGCGAGAGATATTTCACCCGGTTTAGGAAGACTGCCGCCACCAACAAGTGCGGCAGGGGATGAACTGTGATGAGGTGATCTAAATGGTCGTTTACGCCAGTTCTTAATTGAACCATTTAGACTAACTAAACTAGTTATTGCTGCACTTTCAAGCGCTTCGTTATCAGTCAAGGGTGGCAATAAAGAAGTTAAACGTGTTGCCAACATGGTTTTACCTGTTCCTGGGGGACCGATCAATAGTAGATTGTGACCACCTGCCGCAGCAATTTCTAAAGCTCTTTTGGCATGTTCTTGACCAATTATATCTTCTAAATTAGCTTGTTGATCCTCAGTATTTTGATATTCACGATATTCAACGCTAGCTAAATCAATTTGTTCAAATAAATGTTGACATAATTCAGATAAGTTATTGGTAATTAAAGTATTATTATCATGAATTAGCGAGATTTCAGATTGATTTTCTGCAGAAATAATTAACGTTCTATTTTTTCTTTTAGATGAAATTGCTGCTGGAATTGCTCCTTTTACTGCTCTTATATCACCTGAAAGTGCTAATTCACCTAAAAATTCGTATTGCGCTATATGTTCTGTAGGGATTTGTTCTGTTGCAGCAAGAATAGCAATAGCGATTGGCAGATCAAAACGGCTGCCTTCTTTAGGTAAATCCGCAGGAGAAAGATTTACAGTTATTTTTTTAGAAGGAAACGTAAATCCGCTATTAATAATGGCACTACGGACACGGTCTTTTGCTTCTTTCACTGTAGTTTCAGGTAACCCGACTAAAACAAAACCAGGTAAACCATTACTTATGTGAACTTCAACATTAATTTGTGGTGCCTGAATACCAAAAGAAGCTCTAGTATAGATAATTGCAAGTGACATAATATGGATAAACTGTAGCTATAAAATATTGGTATAGAGTAAATCTAATTATAATAAGAAATAGGCTAAATTTGTCACTTTTGAGGACTATCTTCCATTAAGAATTGTAATGTTGCAAAAACTATCAATTTCATTGTTTGGTAAAAAATTTGGTAATCAATAGAGATATAAAAAATAAACAAGTGTTAGTTAATACAACAGAAGGTCCAGTTGGTGTATCATAAAGAAAAGAGCAGTATAAACCACCAATAATTGATAGCATCCCTAATATTATTGCAATTAAAGCCATATGTTCAGGAGTTTGCGAATAATATTTCGCGGTTGCTGCAGGAATAATAAGTAATGAAGTAATAATAAGTGCTCCTACAAACTTCATTGCGATGCCAATTGTAAATGCTAACAAAATGGTTAAAAGTAACTTAGTAAATTGTATATTAATCCCATCACTAAAAGCTAATTCTTCACTGACAGTAATAAATAGGAAGTGATTCCAACGCCAAATTAATACAAGACCTATTATGAGTACGCAACCAGTAATCTGATAAACTTCTGTCATGGTGACGGATAAAAGATCACCAAATAAATACCCCATTAAATCAACTCTAATATTTTTCATTAAGCTGATCACAACCAAGCCTAGTGATAATGCACTATGTGCCAAGATGCCAAGTAATGTATCAATAGGAAGTTGTTTTTGTGATTCTAACCAAAGTAATCCTAGAGCTAATATAAGAGTAACAAAAATTACCGCATAAAATAGATCAACATGCAGTAAAAAACCAAAAGCAATCCCTAATAAAGCTGCATGTGATAATGTATCACCAAAATAAGACATTCTACGCCAAACCACAAAAGTACCTAATGGTCCGGTGACCATTGTTAAACATAATCCCGCTAATAATGAAGGTAATAATAACTCAATCATTTTGTTTTCCTTGCCCTATATTAGGTAAAATTATGTGACTTGTATTGTTATGATTATTTTTGCAACAATCATGTTGATGGTTGTGATGATGTTGATAAACCGCAATACTAGTAGCACCTTGCTGACCAAAAAGAGCAATAAACTCAGGATCGTTCGAAACACTAGCAGGAGTACCAGAACAGCAGATATGGTGATTTAAGCAAATAACTTCATCCGTTTTGGCCATAACTAGATGAAGATCATGAGAAACCATCAGTACACCGCAGTTGAACTGGGTTTTAGCATTAGCGATTAGATCGTATAACAGGATTTGACCATTAACATCTACACCTTGTGTTGGCTCATCAAGAATTAGTAATTGTGGATGTTTGGCTAGTGCTTGAGCAAGTAATACTCGCTGTAATTCGCCACCAGATAACTGATGCATGGATTTATTAATTAAATAATCAGCATTTACCATTGATAGTATATTAATAATATCATGATTTTTTAGTTGTTTATTCAACTGCATAAAACGTTTAACAGTAATTGGTAAAGTAGGATTCAAATTTATTGTTTGAGGTACATAACCAATAGTTAAATTAGGATCTCGGTTAATGGTTCCTGAAGTAAGTGGAATTAAACCTAAAATAACTTTAACTAGAGTTGATTTTCCAGCCCCGTTTGGTCCAATTAATGTAATAATCTGATTAGGACTTACTGTAAATGAAATATTATCTAATATTTTTTGTTTATTGATTTCAACACCAACCTTATCAAGGCTAATTAATCGAGACACGGTAATGATAATCCTTGTTCATCCATATGTTATGTTATATTATAACACTCATAAAATTTATTCCAGCACATTTCATAACCATTGGGTAATAAAGTGAAAAAATATATTGTCGTCGATGTCAAACAGCTAATTCAGCATTTGATAATAGGTATTTTATTTTTGGTAATCGGTACGTCATTTTCATTTGCTAATGCTAAAGTTATTTCGTCGGTAAAGCCGATAGGTTTTATTACCGAGGCTATAACTGCGGGAGTAGTTGATACTGATATTCTATTACCTGATGGTGCATCTCCGCATACCTACTTTTTAAAACCTTCAGATTTAGCTAAGCTTAAATCTGCTGAATTGGTTATTTGGGTTGGTGAAGATATGGAAACCTTTATGCCAACTGTTTTAAAGAATGTTGATAAACAAAAACAAATAGAATTGATGGCAGTGCCAGAAATTAATGCGCTACTACAGATTAGTAATGAAAAACATGAAGATTTACAGGATAATCACTCAGATTCTCATCATGGTGAATATGACGAACATATTTGGCTTTCACCAGCAATCGCTAAAATTATTGCTAAAATAATTCATGATAGACTTATTATACTATATCCAGATAAAAAAACTTTAATTGACCAAAACCTAAACGAATTCACTTTAAAACTGGTTGAAACAGAACAAAACATTGCAAAAAAATTAATTAGCGTTCAAAATAAAGGGTATTTTGTGTTTCATGATGCTTACGGGTATTTTGAGTCACAGTTCGGATTAAAAAATCTAGGTAGTTTTACCATAAATCCAGCAGTACAGCCAGGTGTTCAAAAAATTTATGCTATTCAACAAGAGCTAATAGAACGGAAAGCTGTATGTGTTTTTAGAGAGCCACAGTTTAGCCCTGCAATGATTGAAAAATTAGTGAGTGGAACGAATGTTCGGATTGGAGAATTAAATCCATTAGGAACAGGTGTTATTCCAGCAAAAGATGCGTATTCACAATTTTTATTAACATTAACACAGCAACTGTTGGATTGTTTAGATAATAATTAGTTAAGGTTAATTTTGGCACAACAAATTAAATCCCCTAATGTTGAAAAAAATAAATTTAAAAATCCTTATTTTTCAGTATTAGGAGTTCTTGTCATTGTTATCTTGTTCACTATTTTGTGGCGTCCTCTCAATTTGGATCGCACTGTTTATGTTCCTTTAAATCCCCAAGCTGAAACCACAGTAACTGATAATCCTCATTCCTCAGTGGTTGTAGGTGATGGTAAAATAGAGATGGTTGACAGTAAAGCGTCTAAGCAATTAACTGAATCATCAGATATTCCTGAGGATGAGATAGCTAAAGATGAACTTGATGATATTATTGATGATAAAGATAACACGGTACAATATACCATAGCGCGCGGTGATACTTTGCATGATATTTTGTTACGTTATAATGTTAATAAAAATGATGTATATCAACTAACTACAAAATTTAAACAACTGGCAAATTTAAGAATAGGTCAACAAATCAGTTGGACTACTGATGATGATCATAATTTACAAAGTTTTAGTTGGACAATTTCAAGTAATAATATTCGTATATATGAAAAATCAGGGGATAAATTTGTCGAAAGTTCGGAAACGGCGGATGGTGTTCCTCAAGATATAGTCATTAAAGGTGAAATTAAATCTAATTTTGTAGCAGATGCGCGTAAAAGTGGATTAACCAGTAGTGAAATAGGTATTATTACCCGGGCATTACAGTGGCGGTTAGATTTTCGACGTTTACAAATTGGCGATAAATTTTTGGTGTTATTATCACGAGAAATGCATGGCAAACGTATGTCTAATAGCCAATTATTAGGTGTTCGAATTAAAAATGGTAGTAAAGATTATTATGCAATTTTAGCTGACGATGGTAAGTATTATGATATAAATGGTGGTAGTCTAGCGCAAAGTTTTGTGCGTTATCCGTTATCAAAACGTGCGCGAGTATCTTCAGCTTTTAATCCGCGTCGTTTACATCCAATAACTGGTCAAGTTACGCCTCATAATGGTGTCGACTTTGCAGTATCTCGGGGAACACCAGTGTTATCAGTAGGTAATGGTGAAGTAGTCATTGCCAAATATAGCGGTTCCGCAGGTAATTATATTGCGATTCGCCATGGACGCCAGTATATGACCACTTATATGCACTTAGATAAAATTCTAGTAAAATCAGGTCAACAAGTTAAGCAAGGGGATAAAATTGCCTTATCCGGGAATACGGGGCGCTCAACTGGACCGCATTTACATTTCGAATTACATATTAATAATAAACCAGTAAATCCATTAACTGCAAGTTTACCGATTTCTGAAGGTTTAACGGGTAAATCTAAAAATGCATTCATTGCAAAAGTTAAGAACATTAAACCACAGCTTAGCTTATAACAATTTCTGTATTCAAACGTTAGCCTGACCTGAAACTTCTTTACAAAAAGAACACAGATATATAGCATATAAATTGTGTTATTATAAATCATTTTATTATGAATATTGAATACTAGGTGTAGTTTGAAAAAGTCAACCAAATCAAATCAAAAAGACAAGCAAATCAAAAAACGGACACTTTCACGACGATTGTGGTCACTATTGTTTAAACTATTTTTAATTTTTGTTGCTGTTACGGTAGTGTACGGTATTTATCTCGATCAACAAATCAAAGAAAGAATTGATGGTAATGTTTGGGAATTACCGGCTGCAGTTTATGGACAAATTATTGATTTGGAACCTGATAGTGAATATAGCTTAAATGATATAGTCACAATGCTTGTTGGCGCACAATATCGTCAACAAGATACCAAAGCAACAAGACCAGGTGAATTTATTGTTAGTAATGATAGTGTCGAAATTTATCGGCGCCCATTTACTTTCCCTGACGGTGAAGAACAAGCTTTTCGAGTCAAAATTACTTTTTATGATAATCGTATTGACCGTATTACCAATTTAGATACAGGGCGCGATTTTGGATTATTAAAAATTGATCCTAAATTGATTACTATGATGCATTCACCTAACGGCGAACAGCGATTATTTGTTCCTTTGAAAGAGTTTTCTGATTCATTGCTACAAACGTTAGTGGCGACTGAAGATAAAAGATTTTATGAACATCATGGTGTAAGTCTTTACTCTATTGGTCGAGCAATTTTTGTCAACTTAACTACCGGGAGAACAGAAGGGGGTAGTACTTTAACTCAGCAGACAGTTAAAAATCTCTTTTTAACCAATGAACGTAGCTTAAGCCGTAAAATACGTGAAGCCTATATGGCGATAATATTAGAGTCTCGTTACAGCAAAGAGCGTATTTTAGAACTTTACTTGAATGAGGTATATTTTGGTCAAGCTGGAAGTGAAGAGATCCATGGTTTTCCATTAGCAAGTCTCTATTATTTTGGTCGACCAGTAAATGAACTCACTCTTGATCAACAAGCAGTACTTGTTGGTATGGTAAAAGGTGCTTCATTGTATAATCCATGGACTCAGCCACAGCAAGTTATAGAGCGCCGTAATGTGGTATTGAAGTTAGCTCAGCAACAAGGGATTATTGATGAAGAGTTATATAACTTATTAAGTCAACGTCCACTTTCTGTATTACCTAAAGGGGGCGTTATTTCGCCGCAACCGGCATTTATGCAAGTTGTTCGTAGTGAATTGCGTAAACAATTAGTCGATCAAGCAGATCATCTTTCAGGGATGAAGATTTTTACTACATTTGATCCTGTTGCGCAATCTGCGGCAGAGCAATCTGTAACCAACGAAATTGAAACCTTACGTAAATCAACGAATAAAGATTTACAAACGGCGATGGTGATTGTAAGTCGTGAAACAGGTGAAATTAGATCGATTATTGGTAGTGCCGAACCTCGGTATCCAGGCTACAATCGTGCATGGTTAACTCGGCGAGCTATTGGATCGTTGGCTAAACCATCAACTTATTTGACGGCATTAGGACAACCAGATCGTTACCAACTTAATACTTGGCTTAATGACAATCCATTATCAATTAAACTTGATAATGGCAATTATTGGGAACCGAAAAACTTTGATCGTAAATATCGTGATCGGGTAATGTTGATTGATGCTTTAGCTCTTTCACTCAATGTGCCAACGGTGAATTTGGGCATGGCGCTTGGACTTGATACAACCAAAAATACTCTACAAGCCTTAGGAGTACCAGCTGATCGTATTCCTAATTTACCATCAAGATTGTTGGGTGCTTTAGAATTAACACCTCTAGAAACAGCTCAGATGTTCCAAACTATTAGTAATAATGGGCAGCGTTCGCCATTAACAATTTTGCGTTATGTATTAAATGAAAAAGGAGAATTAGTATATCAAAATTATCCTCAGCAAATTCAGGCTGTATCACAACAGTCCGCGTATTTGACTACTTACGCAATGCAACAGGTTGTTGAATCAGGTACCTCACGTTCATTAAAATCAAAATATGGAGTATTCAAATTAGCCGCTAAAACAGGTACTAGTAATGATTCTCGTGATAGCTGGTTTACTGGTATTGATGGTAAAAATGTAGCGGTAATTTGGATTGGACTCGATGATCATTCACCAATGAAATTAACCGGAGCAACAGGTGCATTAAAAATTTATAGTGAATATTTACAAAATAATCCGCCTAAAAAACTGATATTACCAGTACCACAAAATATTTATATGGTACCAATCGATAGTAATGGTCGCTGGCAATGTGATAGTGGAGCAGGACGAACTTTACCTGCGTGGACAGTTAGTCCGCAAAGTTTATGTTCTGGTAATAACCAATCAGTACCTGAGCAACAAGCACCAACTTGGGTAACTGACCTGTTGAATAATTAAGTTGAAAATTATGCCCGAATTACCTGAAGTTGAAACGAGTCGCCAAGGGATTTTACCTTATTTAAAAGAACAAACTATCCAACAAATCATTGTTAGACAACCTAAACTACGTTGGCCAGTGGATAAAGCAATTACACATGCACAAGGTCAAGTCATTTTAGATGTAAAACGACGTGCTAAGTATTTGTTATTGCAATTGCCAAATAATTGGATTGTCATTCATTTAGGTATGTCGGGTAGTTTGCGGATTTTATTAAATAAGCAAGAACCATCTAAACATGATCATGTGGATCTGGTATTAACTAATGGAGTCATTCTTCGTTATACAGACCCTAGAAGATTTGGTTGTTGGCTGTGGGCAGATTCAATTGATGATGTAACTCAGTTAAAGCATTTAGGGCCGGAGCCGTTAAGTGCTGAATTCTCGGCCGAATATCTGCTAGAAAAAGCTAAGAGAAGTCATAAACCTGTTAAAAGTTGGATTATGGATAATCATATTGTGGTAGGTGTGGGTAATATTTATGCCTCTGAATCACTTTTTATGGCAAGAATTAATCCGAACCGCAAAGTTAATTCTTTACAGTTAATTGAACTAGAAAATTTAGTTACGGCAATTAAGCAAGTGCTAGCTAAGTCAATTGAACAAGGAGGCACCACCCTAAGGGACTTTTTGCAATCGGATGGTAAACCTGGTTATTTTGCACAACAGTTGCAAGTTTATGGAAGGACCGGCGATAAGTGCCAAGTTTGTTGTAATGAAATCCAATCACAAAAAATAGGTCAACGAAATACTTTTTACTGTATAAATTGCCAAAAATAAACCAAATTAACTAATTTTTGTAAATCAAAATTTCCTGTTATTAACCTTATGTTATTAATAACCAATGAATTGTAGTAAAAAAAATCTTTTCAAATACTTTAAACATAACTTAAATCGGATTAGTATACTCAAAAAAATTATTATGATTATTTATTATTGTTAATAATTATATTCAAATAAATATTAAAAATCTTTTTAGATTAAGAGTATGGACTTGTTACACGATATCGGCTATCTTTCTTGCTGTAAAAATATTTATTTTTGGGGAGAAGTAATATGTGACACTCATTAGTGATAACATATTAATTATATAAAAGTTTTATATTTTGATTTATTAACTAGTTAAATCTATTTCAACGTAGTATTTTCGTTTTATATTAAGGAATTTAAGATGATCAAATTTGCTTCTCGCTTTTTGATGACTTTGTTTATTTTATTTTACTCCATGGTCAGTAATGCTGAAGTACATATTGTTATTACTGATGGAGTTAGTTCAGCTAAACCAATTGCAGTTATACCATTTAGATGGACTGGATCTGGTGAACCACCACAAATGATTGAAGAAATTGTTGCTTCAGATCTACGTAATAGTGGTAAATTTAATCCTATCGATGTCAATAGCATGCCCCAAAAACCAACAACTGCTTCCGAAGTTACCCCAGTAGTATGGAATAAACTTGGAATTTCTGCGGTTGTTGTCGGTAGTATTCAACCTGACGCTTCAGGAAAATATCTTATCACTTATCAATTAGTGGATACAGTAAGTCGTCCAGGAGCTATTTTAGCGCAAAATCAATTTTCTATTGAGAAACGTTGGGTTCGTTATGCTGCTCATACAGCTAGTGATGAAATTTTTGAATCTTTAACTGGTATTCGCGGTGCATTTAGAACACGAATTGCTTATGTAGTTAAAACTAAAGGACCATTTACCCATGAACTTCGTGTTTCAGATTATGATGGTTATGATCAAATGACAGTGCATCGTTCCAAAGAACCTTTAATGTCGCCTACTTGGTCACCAGATGGAAGAAAATTAGCTTATGTAACTTTTGAAGGTGGACATTCTTCACTGGTTTTAAAAACATTAGATAGTGGATCTGTTGAAACGATTGCCTCTTTTCCACAACACAATGGAGCTCCTGCATTTTCTCCGGATGGCACTAAATTAGCATTTGCTTTGTCAAAAGGTGGAAGCTTAAATTTGTATATGATGAATTTAAGTTCTAAAAAAATTACTCAAATAACTTCAGATCGTAGTAATGATACAGAACCATCTTGGATGCCTGATAATCAAACTATTGTTTATACATCGGATCAAGCTGGTCGGCCACAACTATATAGTATTAATATTAATGGTGGATCACCGCAAAGATTAACATGGGATAATACTCAAAACCAAAATGCTCGTGTTTCACCTGATGGTTCTTTTATTGCTATGATTTCCACCAATAATGGTGAACAACATATTACCCGTTATGATGTATCAACAAATACATATCAACGTTTAACCGATACATTTTTAGATGAAACTCCTAGTATTGCACCAAATGGTACTATGATTATTTATAGTTCATCGCAAGGCTTAGGAACAATTTTAAATTTGGTTTCAACAGATGGAAACTTTAAAGCTAAGTTACCAGCGTCCGATGGACAGGTAAAATTCCCCGCGTGGTCACCATATTTGTAAGGAGTGCTTAAAATATAGTCAATATTATAAATATTAAAATTGTACAAAACGAAAGGTCGTTATAATATATACTGCTAATCTTCCTAATCGATAACATAAAGTGTGTTACCTGAAGCGGGTTAGATGTATAATAAAATATAAGTAATAATTTATTCAAACATAAAGGAGTTAATACAATGCAATTTTCTAAATTTATTAAAGTAGCTGCGGTTGCTTTACCATTAATCGCTGTAACAGCTTGTTCGTCTCATAACAAGAATAATATGAATGGTAATGCAAATGGTTCTTTAACCCAAGCAGAACAAGAACTACTTCAAAAACTACAACAAATGAATACAGTATATTTTGATTTTGATAAATATAATGTTAAAGCAGATTATACAAGAATGTTAGATGCTCATGCTGAGTTCTTACGTGCACATTCTTTCTTAAGAGTAGTTATTGAAGGTCATGCCGATGAACGTGGTACTCCAGAATATAACATCGCTCTAGGCGAACGCCGTGCTTCTGCAGTTAAATCTTATCTACAAGGTAATGGTGTTTCATCAGATCAAATGTCAATCGTTTCTTACGGTAAGGAAAAACCTGCTGTATTAGGACATGATGAAGCAGCTTACGCTAAAAACCGTCGTGCAGTAGTTACATATTAATTATGTCTTATAGCGGCTGATTATTCAGCCGTTTATTTTTTAAGTTCACGTTCGAGTCTTATAATATGTATAAAAAAACTCTCTCATTGTTCTTATTTCTTATTTTTGCGGGTTATGGTTGTGCAGCAGGTAGTTCTGAAATAGATAGGACGGTGCAAGCTCAAGGGCAATTATTGATTCAAAATCAACAAAAGATTAGTGAGTTACAATCAGATGTTGATACTCTACGAGGGCAGTTGGAAGAAACTAAATATCAACTCAATCAAACGATTGAACGTCAAAAAATGATATTGCAGCAAATGACCAGTGGTTCAGGGTTAACTTCGAGTACTAATTCTGATTCAACTCCTGACGATTCGGCCACATCAACTTCAAATTCAACTGTAATTCAATCATCTTCATCATCTCAAGTTGCAGATTTATCTGGCTGGACAACATCAGGGAATGATAAAAATGATTATAATTATATAATGCAGTTTGTTGGCGATAGCAAACAAACTAATGAATCAATTGCCGCATTTCAACAGTTTTTACAAATCTACCCAAAGTCTAGTTATCGATCCAATGTTAACTATTGGTTAGGTCAATTATTTTATAAACAAGGTAAGAAAGATGATGCTTCATTTTATTATGCTACTGTAGTAAAAGATTTTCCTTCTTCGCCTAAAGCGGCAGATAGTCTTTATAAAGTTGGAGTAATTTTATTAGATAAAGGCGACAAGAAAAGTGCTAAAGCAGTATTTCAACAAGTTGTCAACAAATATGCTAATGATAAAAATGCAGTTGATTTAGCAAATAAAAAATTAGCATCGCTTTAATTATGTGTATAAATAACCATCTGTTGAAAAAAAATTGACAGAAAAAGGTTGCGCAGTTTAGCAATTAAAAGTACTATAGCAACCCGAAATCGCTTGTAGCCTTAACAATTAAGACCACAACTATTTCAATTCAAAATGGGTTGTTAGCTCAGTCGGTAGAGCAGCGGACTTTTAATCCGTTTGTCGAGCGTTCGAATCGCTCACGACCCACCATATTTCTCTCCTTATACTTCAATTAACAAAAGCACTTAATTGATAACTCAAAAAGCATTGAAAAACTAAAATTCTGCTAGGTCATTTGCAGTATTGATGATAACCACTAAAAATAAAAGTCGTGTTTATAATGATGAATTTTCATCATGAGATGGTTATGGAAATTAAGATGATAAGTTTAAATAGCAATCAAAAAGGGAAATTAATCCCTTTTAGAATATTAGTGCATTTTAGCTGCTAATTCGATGATTTTCATTGTCACTTCAAATGATTTATGAAATGATGAAAGCGGCAGAAATTCATAACAAGAATGGAAGTTATGTGCGCCAGTAAAATAGTTAGGTGTAGTAAGACCTCTGGCAGAAAGAGCTGAACCATCTGTCCCGCCACGCATAGCAATCGTATTTGGCTGAATATTTAATTGTTCAAATGATTGATAAATTAAATCAATTGAACGGCGATCATTACCTAAATAGTTAGCTATATTGCTATACGTATCAGTTATTTTATACTTAATTTTAGCTCGAGGGTACTTACGACTAATAAAATCAACTACGTCTTGTATATAACTTTTGCGTGCCTCATATTTGGCAAGATCAAAGTCCCGAATATTCATCTTCAAAGTTGTGGTACTTTGATTACCTACAATATCATTAAACCAAAAATAACCTTCTTTACCTTCAGTATGTTCAGGGGTCTCAAAGCTATCAAAACAGTTAATAATATCGTTTGCCACACGGATAGGATTGATTAAAACGTTTTTTGCTGACATAGGATGAGCTGATACACCTGCAATTTCAATAGTTGCAGAGCCTGCATTAAATGTTTCATAAACCACTTCACCTAACTCACAACAATCTATGGTATAAGCAAAATCAGGTTTGAAGCGGTTTAAATCTAACTTCTTAGCTCCATTAAGCCCCACTTCTTCGTCGGGTACAAAAGCGACATAAATGTCACCATGAATACATTGTTGTTGCTGCAATTGGTCTAACATTGTCATCACTACAGCAATTGCCGCTTTATTATCGGCACCAAGTACACTAGTTCCGTCAGTTACAATAAGTTCATCATTAATATATTTATTTAATTCAGGATGTTCAGCTACTTTAAACCAAATATCTTTTTGTTTATTTAATAAAATATCTTGACCGGTAAATTTAACTCGTTGAGGATTAATTTTATCTGATAATGCCACATCAACCGTATCTAAATGCGCAACGAATCCAATTTTAGGTGCATTTGGCTTATTACCCACTAATTTAGCCGTCACGATACTGTGCTCATCAAGGAATACTTCTTGTAAATTAAGTTCAATTAGTTCTTGTTTAAGCACTTTTGCTAATTCGGTTTGACCTGGTGTCGATGGCACTTGTACACAACCAAGCGCACTTTGGCTTGGTATGCTGACATAACGTAAAAAACGGGTAACTAGTTGTTCTGTAATATTCATAATAGATAACTCCTTATTAATGGCTAAAGATTTGCTGCAGGGTAAACATAGCCACTATCAAAGCCAATAGGTAACCCTAAGAACCAAAATAGCAATAGATTTACTGTTAATGCAATAAGTAAGGCTGCTGTATATGGGATCATCATTGAACTTAAAGTACCAACTCCAGTATTTTTGCAGTATTGCTGGCAATACGCAATAATTAATGGATAAAAAGCAAACATTGGTGTACTAACGTTAACGGCTGAACTGATGCGATACGCAGCTTGTGTTAATTCTGGAGAAATACCGACTGACATCAACATAGGCACAAAAATTGGAGCTAATATCGCCCATTTAGAAGAAGCAGAGGTAATTAGTACATTTAACATACTAGTTAAAATAATAACGCCAAAAATTGTTACTACTGACGGCATATGCAATGCTTTTAAAAATTCTGCGCCAGCAATTGCAATCAATGTACCAATTTGAGAATTAGAAAAAACATAAAGAAATTGCGCACAAAAGAATGCAAAAACAATAAATGGAATTAATGATTTAGTTATATTTTCCATCGATTTTACAATATCGCGAGATGACTTAAATACACCAGTAATAAAACCATGTATCAGACCAGGAATAGCAAAAAATAAAAATAGTAGTGGCACAATAATTTGCATTATGGGAGCTTTATTACTAGTCATGCTCCCATCTGGTGCTCTTAATAATGAATTTTCTGGGAGTAATAATAAAACAAGACTAATTGCAATAATCATAAACACAATTGATGCTAATTTAAATCCACGATTTTCAATTGGCGTAATAGCTGGTGAATCAGCAATATTATCCAATTGTAAATCTTTATTCAAAGGCATAGTGGCATGCAACCGAGGCTCTACAATTTTATCCGTAACAAACCAACAAGCTAATAAAACAAAAAAAGTACCACCAAAACTTAAAAAGTAATTACACAAAACATTGACTTGATAAGAAGGATCAATAATTTGT
Organism: Gilliamella sp. wkB112; assembly: GCF_001690685.1. GTDB lineage: Bacteria > Pseudomonadota > Gammaproteobacteria > Enterobacterales > Orbaceae > Gilliamella > Gilliamella apicola_J. The sequence continues at coordinate 15,390 of NZ_LZGL01000005.1, forward strand.
GCGGCACTTTGGGTAAAACCTTGCATAATTGGATCAATTATTGATGGAGTATAACTTGAACTAAAGCCTCCAGCTAAACCTGCAAAAGCCGCAGCAATACCAGCAAGTGGATGACGACCTGTTGCATAAAACATCATCGCTGATACTGGCATTAAAATTACATAAGCGGAATCAGAAGCTATGTGGCATACCATACTGACAAAAATAACCGATGGTGTAACTAATTTTTTAGGTGTTACAGCAAGTAATTTTTTAAGTAAAACATGGATATAACCACTACTTTCCGCAATACCTATTCCCAAAGTTGCGACAATAGTAATTCCTAAAGGGGGAAATGTGACAAAGTTTTGTACCATTTTGGTTAAAAATATCACCAAATGATCGGGAGCTAACATATTGACTACAGCTAATTTTTCTTGTGTCACAGGGTTTATATAATTAAAACTCACAAAAGAGAGTAATAAAGAAGCAACAAAACAAATAATTAAAGCGTAGAAAAAAAGTGTAGTTACATCGGGGATTTTGTTTCCAATTCGTTCTATGGTATTTAAAAAGCCACCAGTTTTTGTTTGCGAAGGGCTAGTTGTATGATTCATAAGAAATTAGTGTAAATATTGTTCGGGGCGCCAATTTATCACATAATTTTATAGCAAGCAAATAGCTAAATATTACTATGTTTTATACTTAAACATAAGTATTGTCTTAAACAATTTCACATTATAATTACTTATAAGATCGTTAAATTTGAAATTTACTTTAATGAGCATACTTGCAAATATTTGGATATGATATTTGTAAGTGAATTTATTCACCTTCAACAGAAATTCATTTCTATAATTACTAAAAACTTATCAAGTTGTTTCAACTTAAGTATGAGGGTTAGTATAAAATTGCTTTTTTTTAAATTAATAGTATATTTGATTGAATATTTAGTTATTAAAAGTGAATAAATATTCGTTTTATATTGTTTGTTGATGAATATACAAATAAGAAATAATATTAGCAATGGGGATTTATTATGGTTTATGATATTGATTTAATTGAATATATTTATCAACATTATCCGCAAAAAATTGACATAATTCGTCAAAAACTTGGTAAGCCGTTAACTTTGACGGAGAAAATTCTTTATGCACATCTTGCGCAAGGAGAAAATCTTAAAGCATATAAACGTGGTGAGGATTATGTTAATTTTTCCCCTGACCGTGTAGCTATGCAAGATGCAACTGCGCAAATGGCACTTTTGCAATTAATGAATTCAGGCCGTAAACGAGTAGCTGTGCCTTCGACAGTACACTGTGATCATTTAATTCAAGCATATAAAAATGCCCATGATGATTTAATTATTGCAGAAAGTAATAACCAAGAGGTTTATCAATTTCTACGCGATGTTTCAAATAAATATGGTATAGGTTTTTGGAAGCCGAATGCCGGCATTATCCATCAAGTAGTACTTGAAAATTATGCTTTCCCTGGTGGCATGATGATAGGTACTGATTCTCATACTCCTAATGCTGGTGGTTTATCAATGATTGCAATTGGCGTTGGAGGTGCTGATGCCGTTGATGTAATGGCTGGTATGCCGTGGGAATTGAAAATGCCAAAAATCATTGGTGTCAAATTGACAGGAAAGTTATCTGGTTGGACATCACCAAAAGATGTAATTTTAAAACTTGCTGGTATTTTAACTGTTAAAGGTGCTACAAATTCCATTATTGAATATTTTGGTGAAGGAGCGCAATCATTATCCGCAACAGGAAAAGCAACTATCTGTAATATGGGTGCAGAAGTAGGTGCAACTACTTCAATTTTTCCATATAGCCAAAAATCGGCGGATTATCTAATCATGACAGGTCGCCAAGAAGTAGTGGATTTAGCCAACACATTAATTGACTGTTTCAACCCAGATCCGCAAGTATTGGTACAACCGACAGAATATTATGACCAATTTATAGAAATTAATCTTAGTGAGCTAGAGCCTTATGTTAATGGGCCGTTCACTCCAGACCTAGCTTATCCAATTTCCCAGCTCGCTAAAGCGGTTAATGAACACCATTATCCGGATAATATGGAAGTTGGCTTGATTGGTTCTTGTACTAATTCTTCTTATGAAGATATGATGAGAGCTGCATCGGTGATTGATGCTGCTAATCAATTGGGATTGACTATTAATGCCAAATTAATTGTCAATCCTGGTTCAGAACAAGTGAAATATACTTCAAAGCGTGATGGTATATTGACTCATTTTGAACAAGCAGGCGCAGCGATTATGGCCAATGCATGTGGACCTTGTATAGGTCAGTGGCGCCGAGATGAAGTTGTCGACGAACATAAAAATTCAATTGTAACTTCGTTCAATCGTAATTTTGCCAAAAGAAATGATGGTAGCCCAAATACTTATGCATTTGTATGTTCTCCTGAAATAGTAGTGGCATTATCTATTGCAGGTAAACTTAGCTTTAATCCACTCACAGACACGTTGGTAAATAACAAAGGACAACAAGTCAAATTACCAGAACCAACGGGTGATGAATTACCAAAATACGGCTTTGCTGTTGACGATGCAGGTTATGTCGAGCCTATCGCTGATGGTAGTCAGGTGGAAGTACGTATTGCCCCTAATTCACAACGATTACAACAACTTTTACCTTTTTCTCCATGGGATGGTAAGGATATTATTGCACAACCTCTATTGATAAAAGCGACGGGTAAATGTACCACAGACCATATTTCTATGGCTGGTAAATGGTTAAAATTTCGCGGACATTTGGATAACATCTCCAACAATATGTTAATTGGTGCGGTAAATGCATTTAACCAACAGACTAATTCAGTATTAGATGCTCAAACAAGGAACTATACTGAGGTACCGGCCTTAGCGCGAAAATTTAAAGCAGAAGGATTGGGATCCATTGTTATAGCTGAAGAAAACTATGGTGAAGGTTCATCGCGTGAACATGCAGCGATGGAGCCTCGCTTTTTAAATGTTAAAGCAATTGTAGTTAAATCATTTGCGCGTATTCATGAAACTAATTTAAAAAAACAAGGGATGCTAGCTTTAACTTTTATTGATAAAAGTGATTATGATAAAGTCCGTGAAGATGACAAAATTAGTATTACTGGATTGACCGATTTTATACCAGGGAAAAATCTTACTTTAACACTTCATCATAGTGATGGAAGCCTGGATTCATTTGCTGTGGCGCATACCTATAACCAAGCCCAAATTGATTGGTTCAAAGCCGGCAGTGCTTTAAATAAGTTAAAACAAGAAGTTAACTAAAACCTAAAATAAAAAGGAACCGATAATATGAAGCAACAAGTTTTAATTGAAAATGGACAATTAGTTGTACCTGATCATCCTATTATTCCTTTTATTGAAGGGGATGGTGTCGGTAAAGAGATTTGGGGGGCAGCCCGTCAGATTTTTGATAAAGCAATTGCAAAAGCTTACCAAGGTAAACGAAGCATTGAATGGCATGAAGTACTTGCTGGTGAAAAATCATTTAATCTTAATGGTTCTTGGCTACCAGATGAAACAATGAATACTTTTAAACAGTACCTTGTTGGTATTAAAGGTCCTTTAACTACGCCAGTAGGTGGTGGGATTCGTTCGCTTAATGTCGCACTTCGTCAAGAGTTAGATCTTTATGTGTGCTTGCGACCAGTACGTTGGTTTAAAGGAGTTGAATCACCAGTTAAATATCCGGAAAAAGTTAGTATGACTATTTTTCGTGAAAATACTGAAGATATTTATGCTGGTATTGAATGGCAGCAAGGTACACCGGAAGCGGAAAAATTTTATCAATTTATATCACAACAAATGGGAGTAAAAAAAGTCAGGTTTCCTAACACTTCATCATTTGGTGTTAAACCCGTTTCAATTGAAGGCTCTGAGCGCTTGATTCGCTCGGCTATCGAATATGCGCTACAACATAAACTACCGTCGGTTACATTAGTACATAAAGGTAATATTATGAAATTCACTGAAGGTGGATTTAAACAGTGGGGGTATGCATTAGCAGAGTGTGAGTTTGCTGATAGCGTTTTTACTATGAACCAATATGCAAAACTTCAAAAAGAACAAGGTAATGAAGTAGCAAAACAAGCATTACAAGCAGCAAAATTAACGGGGAAATTAATTATAAAAGATGTCATTTGTGATGCATTTTTACAAAATACCTTATTAAAACCTGAAGACTATTCTGTGGTTGCTACATTGAATCTCAATGGCGATTATGTATCAGATCAGCTTGCTGCGATGGTAGGAGGTATTGGTATAGCACCGGGTGCCAATATTAATTATATGACTGGTCATGCTATTTTTGAAGCTACTCATGGTACTGCACCAGATATCGCTGGCAAAAATCAAGCAAATCCTTCTTCATTATTATTATCCGGTGTAATGATGTTTGATTATCTAGGTTGGTATGAAGTAGGGCAACTGATCACAGGAGCAATGGAAAAATTATTTCAAAATGGTAAAGCGACAGTTGATTTAGCTCGATTTATGAAAGATGGTGAAGAGTTAACTACCAGCCAATTTACTCAAGCTGTTATTGATAATTTATAGAGTCAGGAGTTAAACGAAAATGAAAGAAAAATTCTTGGTTTATAAATTATCTGAAACAATAAAAAGTACCAGTAAAATAGATACACATTTATTCGAAAAATTCAATGTTAAACGCGGATTGCGTAATGCAGATCATACAGGAGTATTAGTCGGTTTAACCAGTATTGGTGATGTAGTTGGATATGAACGTTTGCAAGATGGATCATTAAAACCGATTCCTGGTAAATTATTATATCGAGGGATTGATATTGATGATTTGGTACATAATGCACAGCAAGAAAAACGTACTGGTTTTGAAGAAACTATCTATTTGCTATTATCTGGTAATTTACCAGATGCAGAAGAGTTACATGATTTTTCACGCTTACTATGTGAATCGATGGCGTTAGAAAAGCAAACTAAAATAGCCATTATGGAACTTGAAGGCCATGATGTGATGAATATTTTAGCTAGAACTGTGCTCGAAATGTATACCTATGATCAAGAACCTGATGATACCTCACGCGATAACTTGATGCGTCAATCAATTGATTTAATTGCTAAATTTCCTGCTATTATTGCTTACGCCTATAATATGTTAAGCCATAGCGCTAAAGGAAAATCACTGCATATTCGTCATCCTCATGAAGATTTTTCTATTGCTGAAAATTTTTTATATATGATGAAAGGATCGAACGGTTATACTGATCTTGATGTTAGAGTACTAGATTTAGCAATGATTATTCATGCTGAGCATGGTGGTGGTAATAATTCTACATTTACAGTGCGTGTGACTAGCTCAACTGGAACAGATACCTATTCATCGATTGCTGCCGGCATAGGTTCACTAAAAGGTCCATTACATGGTGGTGCTAATCTACAAGTCGGCAAAATGTTAAAGCATCTCAAAGAAGTAATTAAAAATTGGGCAGATGCCAGCGAAATTGATAGCTATTTACAACGTATCTTGAATAAAGAAGTGTTTGATAAAAAAGGTTTGATTTATGGTATTGGGCATGCGGTTTATACGGTCTCCGATCCTAGAGCTGTATTGCTTAAAGAGATGGCCTATGAACTTGCCAAAGAGAAAGGTCGCGAACAAGAGTATAACTTTTTAAAGTTGCTTGAGGAACGAGCAATTCAGGCCGTTGTTAATCGTAAAAATGCCAGAACCAAAAAACAGGTTTGTGCTAATGTCGATTTTTATTCCGGATTTGTTTATGACATGATTGGTTTGCCTAAAGAGGTATATACACCACTATTTGCTATGTCCCGTATTGTTGGTTGGTGTGCCCATCGAATTGAAGAACTAAACTTTGATGATCGCCGAATTATCCGACCTGCTTATAAAAATGTGGGAGAGATTATGGAATTTGTTCCATTAAAAGATCGTTAAACTTACTCATTGTTCGTAAGCAACTGACGGTGCTTTATAATCTAAGTTTATTGAAAAAAGCATGGTGATTTAAAAGAATAATTTGTAGACTATGCCACAGTATTTGTTTTAGGCTGTATATATGAATCTTCTAAAATCTTTAGCGGCAATTAGTTCAATGACCATGGTTTCACGCGTATTAGGTTTCGTACGTGATGCCATTATTGCTCGCTTTTTTGGGGCAGGGATGGCTACCGATGCTTTTTTTGTCGCCTTTAAGCTACCTAATTTACTCAGACGTATTTTTGCTGAAGGTGCTTTTTCTCAAGCATTTGTGCCCATTTTAGCCGAATATAAAAATCAACAAGGTATTGAGGCAACGCGAACTTTTGTTGCTTATGTTGCGGGTTTATTAACCTTAGTTTTGGCTATAGTTACGTTAATAGGTGTGGTGACTGCTCCTATTGTTATTATGATTACGGCACCAGGATTTTTACAAGAATCTACTGAGAAATTTGAGTTAGCCACAACCTTGTTACAAATAACGTTTCCCTATATCTTTTTTATTTCACTTGCTTCTCTGGTAGGTGCAATATTAAATACTTGGAATCGGTTTTCTGTCCCCGCATTTGTGCCAACTTTGCTTAATATAAGCATGATTGTATTCACATTATTTTTAACATCTTACTTTAATCCACCGGTTATGGCATTGGCAGTTTCTGTAGGAGTAGGGGGGATTTTGCAATTACTTTATCAACTTCCATATTTGAAAAAAATTGGCATGTTGGTGTTACCTCGTATTAGTTTTAAAGATAGTGGTGTTTGGCGAGTATTAAAGCAAATGGGGCCGGCTATTTTAGGCGTATCAGTTGGCCAAATTTCGTTGATTATTAACACTATTTTTGCTTCCTTTTTAATTTCAGGTTCGGTATCTTGGATGTATTATGCCGATCGCCTAATGGAGTTTCCAGCTGGTGTACTCGGTGTGGCTTTAGGGACTATTTTATTGCCATCGTTAGCTAAGAGCTTTGCCAAAGGTGATCATAAGCAATATTCAGAACTGCTTGATTGGGGATTACGGCTCTGTTTCTTATTAGCCTTACCAAGTACTGTAGCTTTAGGAGTAATTTCACGGCCATTAATATCAACATTATTTGAGTATGGGCAATTTACTTTAAATGATACATTAATGACGCAACGCGCCTTAGTGGCCTATTCTATAGGATTACTCGGTTTGATTTTGATTAAAGTATTAGCTCCAGCATTTTATTCACGACAAGATATTAAAACTCCTGTAAAAATTGCTATTTTTACTTTAATTTTAACGCAATTAATGAATCTTGCTTTTATTGGTCCTTTAAAGCATGCAGGTCTTTCACTATCAATAGGTCTTGCTGCTTGCTTTAATGCCGGATTATTGTTTTGGCAACTACGCAAAAAACAACTTTACCAACCACAATCAGGTTGGCGAGGATTCCTTATTAAAGTGATTATAGCTGTTATTTTAATGTCAGTAGTATTATGGTGTGGTGCACAGTGGCTACCTGATTGGTCAACAGGATCAATGTTAACACGAGTTATACGCTTATTGTTGTTAGTTATTGTGGGGATTATAGTTTATTTTGGATCACTTGTTGTGATGGGTTTTAAAATTAAACATTTTATTAAACGTATTGAATAATAGGAATATATGTAAAAATGTTTCAGGAGAGCATAATGTTTAAGTATAAAATCCTTAATAAAAAAGGAAAGTTAAGTGCAAAAATTATCTTTTTTTAAACTGCCAATGATTGGTACAATAATATACTTTTTAATCAGTTTTCTCTTATATTTTCTATTTACTGTACTTTATTTTTCTTATCAATTACATCACCCATTTACTTACTTATCATTTAGAGATATTGGAGAAAGAATAATTGTTCGTCTCTTTCTTGAAACTTTATGGTTATTTGGATTTCTATCTTTAATACTGTGCTCAGCAACCATCAATATGGTTAATAAAACTAATATAAGATTGTTAGTTATCACTATGCCGATATTGTCATTCATTGCTTATTTTATTCGATTAAGTATAAGATCCAATATTATAGGCTTCGGAATGTTCTTTGATATATTACTTAATATCTTTGGTACTATTATTAGTTTGTTATTTTATAGCCTATCTGCATACTATTTAATGAAGTTTTTTGGAAGATTTTTTATAAAAAATCAATCACCATTTGTAATTACCACAATGAATAGTGTTAAAATCCATTTTATTTTGTTTTTAGTATTTAACAGTTATATATTGATATTAGGATATAACTTAATCGTAAATTCATTCGAACATGTTTATATTCTTGGCACTAAGCAGTATCAAAGCATTAACTTTTTTAATATTTTCTTTGTAATAAGTCTACTATTGAGTATTTTTTCGTCCAAAAAAAATTTTTTATGTGCTTTTAAAAAAATTCAATACGATAAACTTATCAATAGTTCACTGATAGCAAGTGGTATCATTTTAATTTGTATCTTTATAGATTATTTTTTTATGCTCCAATACATGGATAAACTGTATATTAATTCATTTCGAGAAGTTTTTAACTTACCTTATTTAATCTTTTTGTTATTATTACAACCACTTTTCTTTTGTTTGATTCTAAATATCGTTACCAGACGTTATTTTTCCTAGAAAATAAATAACACTAATTATTATTAAACATAATATTGAAAGATAGTTTATCTATATTGATAATAATAACTTTATTATCATTATTCAATTAAAGAAGATTGGACTTACTAATTAGGGAAGTTAAATGGAAAAAGTATCTTTTTTTAAATTGCCTTTTATTTTTGTTGTGTTGCTTTTTGTCTTAGACTCATTAATTTGTAATGTCTTGTTTATGTTTAATGTTCTGGCAGTTTATGACGATTATTTAACCTTATTGCCTTTTTTGAGTCGAATGATCGTTTATCAACTATTTCGTTTGATTCCTGATTGTTTATTCTTTTTTGTGGTTTGCTCCATAGCACTATATCGTTCGAATATTCATATTGTTACATTAAAAAATATAGCAATATTATTATTAAATATATGTCTGCTTAATGCGATATCTTATTTGTTATTAGAGTCAGCCGATTTTCTTTATAGAAGTATGCTATCTAATATTATTCCTTCTGATTCATGGCTAGTTTTTCTGTTTATAGGTACTATTCCTAGCTATTTAAGTTATATTTTGGGCAGTTTATGGCTTTACTTTTTTATCAAATTTTTCAGTAAATGGTTTGATAAAAGTAAGCAACCATTTGAATTAACTAGCGATAATAGCCGTCTAATTCATTTAACGTTATTTATGGTAGTGTTCTTGTTTATTGGGCTTGAGGTGACTTCATCTATTATGGATGTTTCGATTTATCAAAATAAATTCTATATTTCTTACACAACCAATATTATTTTGCCGCTAATCACTTTTATCATTAGTGCATTGATAGTCATATTGATAATTGGTAATTCATTTACTCAAACCTTTATGATTTTACAAACAGGTCGAATTATAAGAAGTATCGCAGTTGCATTTTTGTTATTATTCTTAGTTAATTGTTTTTTTATATTTACTATTTTTATACTCGATAATTGTGTGGATTGGTCACATTCATCTTTTTCTTTGTTAGCTAAGATAGTAATAGGATTAGTCTCATTTATTTTCTCTTGCTTAATTCTTCGTTATGTCACTCAAAGATACTTTTCGCGAAGAAATAAATATTGTGATAGTTTTTAATTTGTTTGATTATTAGCAGTTTTTTGCAAAAAATCACAAATCTCTTGTTGCGATTTTAAAACTCTGATTTGTTGAAGGAGCTCCGATGCTTGTCCATAATATTGTTTCAAATAGGCTAGCCATTGTTTAATACGTGCAGAATGATAAAGTGGCTTAACATTATCAATTGGTGTGGTGGCGTAGCTAATTAATATTTGCATTACAGCTTGCCAATTCAACGCCGGTTCAGAATAACGAATCATATTGGCTAGGTTAGGAATATTTAGGATACCACGACCAAGCATAATATGATTAGTTCGACTTTGATTGACGCAATTTTGTGCATCTAATGCTGAAGAAATTTCACCATTGGCAATAACTGGAATTGTTAGTTGTTGTTCAATCAACCCAATCGTATGCCAATCAATTTTATCTGCCCTGTAGCCGTCTTGTTTTGTTCTACCATGAATAACAATTTCGTCGGCTCCGGCTAATTGGATGGCATCAGCAATATCAAAGCACAATGATTTATCATCCCAACCTAAACGAATTTTTACTGATAGTATGTTAGTTTTAGTAATAGCTTGTCGTACTTGTTTAACAATATTAAATATCTGATCAGGGTACTTTAATAAAAAAGCCCCACCTTGACTGCCGACTACGGTTTTTGCCGGGCAACCAAAGTTAATATCCACGCCAAATGACCCTAATTCAATAGCTTTAACTGCATTTTCTGCCATCCATTCTGGTGATTGTCCAAGAAGTTGTACTCGAACCGGTGTCCCAGATTTAGTTTTGCCTTGATTATGCAATTCCGGGCAAAATCGGTAAAAAGTTCGTTGAGATAGTTTATGATGGGTAACACGTATAAACTCAGTAACACAATAATCAAATTGATTAATTTCAGTTAAAATTTGCCTCACGTTATAATCTAGCACTCCTTCCATGGGAGCTAAGATAATTCTTTTCAGTTCCATTAATTAACCTTATGTAAGTTTTTAGTACCACATACGGGGCAATTAGCTTGTTTAATTATAGTTACCTGATTAAATTGCATATTCATCGTATCAACCATAAGTAAACGACCAATCAACGGTTGGCCATAATTGGTTAATACTTTTATAGCTTCCAATGCTTGCATAGAACCAAACATTCCCACTAATGGAGCCATTACTCCAGCCTCAACACAAGTAAGTTGATCTTGACCGAATAAGCGACTTAAACAATGATAGCAAGGTTGATCATTTTGATAAGTAAACACCGTTAATAACCCTTCCATACGAATAGCCGCACCGGAAACTAACGGTTTTTTTACGGCATAACAACAACGGTTAATTTGTTCACGAGTAGCTAAATTGTCAGTGCAATCAATCACAATATTATGCTGTTTAATTAGTGAAATTAGCTTAATATCATCAAGTTGTTGATTAACTGTTTCAATGACTGTATCTGCATTAATATTAGTTAAGACTTGTTGAGCTTGCTTAACTTTATATTGATTTACAGATTTTTCAGTATATAAAATCTGCCGATTTAAGTTGGATTTTGACACCGTATCAAAATCAATTAATGTTAATTTGCCAACCCCCGCAGCGGTTAAATAGAGTGAAGCTGAACAACCGAGCCCACCTAAACCAATAATGAGTGCTGAACTGTTTTTAAGTATTTGTTGTTTATCAATATCAAATCCACGTAAGGTAATTTGTCTATCATAACGCAGAAGTTCTTGATCACTAAGTTCTTGCATGGGGATAATTTCAGTTATCAATAATTGAAGTACATTATAGCAGAAACTTGGCACACCAAAGTGCCAAGCTATTAGAATTATTCATCAAAGTCAGTTAATGTATTAAAAATTATCTACGGTTATTAGTGGCTTATAGCTTGAGATTGAATACAATAAAATTATTACAAAATAACTACTCTGCTTAACATAACGTATTAGCATTAACAAATCGGTACGTTAATATAAAAGATAATTAGAGTATTTAAAAAATAATTAAATAAATCGCGAGTAAATCTCAATAAATACCTTTATATGGGGTTTATTTAATTTATAATACTTAATATTTTATAGGTTGATATTTAAACAGGATATTTTATGCGTTCGATTTATTGTGGTCAGTTAACAGCAGCTCATATTAATCAAGAAGTAACATTATGTGGTTGGGTCAATAAACGCCGAGATTTAGGTGGTATGATTTTTATTGATATGCGTGACCGTGAAGGGATAGTGCAAGTCTTTTTTGATCCTGACTATCAACAAGCCTTCCAACTGGCTAGTGAATTGCGTAATGAATTTTGTATTCAGATTAAAGGCAAAGTAAGAGCGAGACCAGAAGGGCAAGTCAATAAGGACATGGCTACAGGTGAAGTTGAGGTTCTTGCTACAGAACTGACGATTTTTAATCGTAGTGATGTTTTACCACTTGATTTTAACCAAAATAATAGCGAAGAACAGCGTTTAAAGTATCGTTATATTGATTTACGCCGTCCGGAAATGACCGCAATTTTTAAAACTCGCGCTCAGGTGACAGCATTTGTACGTTCATTTATGAATGAACATGGTTTTTTAGATATAGAAACACCGATGTTGACTAAGGCTACTCCTGAAGGGGCTAGAGACTATTTAGTACCAAGTAGAATTCATAAAGGTGAATTTTATGCTCTGCCACAATCACCACAACTATTTAAACAATTACTGATGATGTCAGGTTTTGATCGTTATTATCAGATTGTTAAATGCTTCCGGGATGAAGATTTAAGAGCAGATCGCCAACCTGAATTTACGCAAATCGATGTTGAAACTTCCTTTATGACTGCAGAGCAAGTACGCGAAGTTATGGAACAAATGATTCGTGAGCTTTGGTTGCATGTGAAAAATATTGATTTAGGTAAATTCCCGATTATGACTTTTGCGGAGGCAATGCGTCGTTTTGGTAGTGATAAACCTGATTTACGTAATCCTCTTGAGATTATTGATGTTGCTGATTTAGTCAAAGATGTTGATTTCAAAGTATTCTCAGCACCTGCAAATGATGCTAATGGTCGTGTTGCATTGCTATGTGTACCTAATGGTGCTCAGTTAACTCGTAAACAATTAGATGAGTATACTCAGTTCATTTCAGTTTATGGTGCCAAAGGTATGGCATGGATTAAAGTAAATGAACGTAGCAAAGGCCTTGAAGGAGTTCAAAGCCCTGTAGCTAAATTCTTTAGTGCAACACAAATGGATGCCTTACTTAACCGTGCGAATGCTAAAGATGGTGATATCTTATTATTTGGCGCTGATAGTTATAAAGTAGTCAGTGATTCATTGGGTGCATTACGATTGAAGGTTGGTAAAGATTTAGGCATAACTGACGAAAGTAAATGGGCTGTACTTTGGGTAGTAGATTTCCCTATGTTTGAAAAAACAGATGAAGGGCTAAGTGCTATGCACCATCCATTTACTTCTCCTAAAGACTATTCTCCGGAAGAATTAATTAAAAATCCTGAAAATGCTGTAGCAAATGCCTACGATATGGTTATTAATGGTTACGAAGTTGGTGGTGGGTCAGTAAGGATTCATCGTCCTGAAATGCAGCAAGCTGTCTTTTCGATTTTGGGTATTAATAAACATGATCAGCGTGAAAAATTTGGTTTCTTACTTGATGCCTTAAAATATGGTACGCCACCGCATGCCGGACTGGCGTTTGGTTTAGATAGATTAACCATGTTATTAACTGGAACTGATAATATTCGCGATGTGATTGCTTTTCCTAAAACTACGGCGGCAACCTGTTTATTAACTGATGCCCCAAGTCCGGCTAATCCAGTAGCCTTAATTGAACTTGGGATTGAAGTTAGCGTAAAACAGTGACAGTTTAATGCAAAACTTTAAAAAACCGGAATCCGTTTTAGTGGTGATTTATTGCCAAACAACCATGCGTTGTCTTATGTTGCAACGCATAGATGATCCTAACTTTTGGCAATCTGTGACAGGTAGTATGGAGGATAACGAACGGCCTTATGATACGGCGGTTCGTGAGATCTTTGAAGAAACGGGTATTGATATAATTAAGCAAGATCTAACATTACTTGATGCTAAGCATACGGTTGAATTTGATATTTTTCCGCAGTTTCAGCATAGATATGCGCCAGGTATAAAAGTAAATAAAGAGCATTGGTTTTATCTGCCACTTTTAAGTGAAATGACACCAGTACTTACAGAACATTTAGCTTATCAATGGTTAAGCATCAGTGATGCGATCAATCTTACCTTATCGCCTAATAATGGTGAGGCTATTGGTAAAATTGATCACTTTCTTAAAATTAATTAGGAGGTAGAAAATGAAATTGAGTCAATGTGCCATCGTTCTATCTAGCTTATTGTTTTTTACACATAATAGCTATGCGGAGATAAATATAAAAAAATGCGAACCTAATCCAAGTAGCTATATTTTTTTTGATGAAATTGATTCTGAAAAAGCCGAAAAACTGATTAATTACCAGTTACATGATCAACCAGAAAAACGAGAAAGTAGTGTAATTAAAATTTTTACCAATGAAAATGCGGATGATAGAAACTATTGGATAGCATCGTTTAAATCCGATAATCAATCTGAACAATATCTATTTTATCAAGTGGATCAAGATAAAATAATTAAAATCGACGATAAACAATTTCAAACATTATTACCAAAAATTATTGCATGTAACCTAAATAAACAAGTACCACTGTATAGTGAAAACTTTGATGCCGATTAATTACACGTAATTATTTAATTTTTAAAATAATAAAGTATATTAAGGTTATTAAGTAATATTACAAGGTAATGGAGTAAAAATAGATGAATTTTGCTAATTTTCGTGAATTCTTAGATTACCTTGAGCAACAAGGTGAATTAAAAAGAATCACTTTTCCTGTTAATCCTTACCTTGAAATGACTGAAATTGCTGATAGAGTATTACGTTGCGAAGGCCCAGCTTTATTATTCGAAAATCCAGTAGGTTATGATATGCCAGTTCTTTGTAATCTATTTGGTAGCGCTAAACGTGTGGCAATTGGAATGGGTCGGCAAAACACTTCACAATTACGTGAAATTGGAGAATTTCTGGCTTTCCTACGCGAACCTGAACCACCCAAAGGAATTCGACAGTTTTTTAATGTATTACCTAAATACAAACAAGTATTAAATATGCCAGTTAAACACCGTTCATCTGCACCATGTCAGGAAGTAATCTATAAAGATGAAGAGGTGGATTTAACTCGTTTGCCCATTATGAAATGTTGGCCTGAAGATGTTGCGCCATTGTTAACTTGGGGATTAACCATTACTAAAGGACCTCTAAAAGATCGACAGAATGTGGGTGTTTATCGTTTACAATTACTTGGACAAAATAAGTTAATTATGCGTTGGTTGTCACACCGTGGTGGGGCGCTTGATTTTGCAGAGTGGCAACAAGCTCATCCCAATGAAAAATTTCCGGTGGCTGTAGCAATCGGTGCTGATCCGGCTACAATTTTGGCCGCGGTCACCCCAGTTCCAGATACTTTACCAGAATATGCTTTTGCAGGATTATTGCGAGGTGAACGCACTGAAGTTGTAAAAGCACTGTCCAATGATTTAGATTTACCAGCAACAGCTGAGATTATTCTTGAAGGTTATATTGAACCGAATGAAACTGCCCCCGAAGGTCCTTATGGCGATCATACGGGGTATTATAATGAAGTTGAAAAATTTGCTGTTTTTACTGTAACTCATTTGACTCGTCGTAAAGATGCTATTTACCATTCGACTTATACTGGGCGCCCACCTGATGAACCAGCAATCATGGGATTAGCATTGAATGAGGTATTTATTCCAATTTTACAAAAGCAATTCCCCGAAATTGTTGATTTTTATTTACCACCAGAAGGGTGTTCTTATCGGATAGCTATTGTGACGATTAAAAAACAATATCCAGGACATGCTAAACGGGTGATGATGGGGATTTGGTCTTATTTACGCCAATTTATGTACACCAAATTTGTGATTGTATGTGATGATGATATTAATGCTCGCGATTGGAAAGATGTCATGTGGGCTATTTCAACACGTATGGATCCTCACCGTGATACAACATTTATTGATCATACTCCAATTGATTATCTTGATTTTGCCTCACCGACATCTGGTTTAGGTTCTAAAATGGGTTTAGATGCAACTAATAAATGGCCAGGTGAAACCGCACGAGAATGGGGAAAAGTTATTAAAAAAGATCCTGAAATTATTGCTCGGGTGGATAAAATTTGGGATGAACTTGGATTATAGTTTATCATTTAATTACTCTACATCTATGTTTCATTATTGACTAAAACTGCAATGTTTTTAAAAAACAAAAACTATTCCCATATGATTCATTTATGTATAATTAAAACTTAAGTAAAGATAACCAGATAATTATGAAAAAAATTCAAATTTTGTTGACTTTGTTGCTAGCTATTTCTGGTAGTGTGATAGCTAGTGAAACCAAAATCCCTTCTGATGCGGAGCTAAACGTTGCAGATCCTAGTGCATTGATTCCTTCTTTGCGCACATCAGCGGAAAAAGGCGATGCGCAAGCTCAATACTCGCTAGGTAGCATATATCAACAAGGGCTAGGTGTTGAAGTTAATCATATTCGAGCTTTATTTTGGTATAAAAAAGCTGCTGATCAAGGCTTAGCTAAGGCACAAAATAATGTAGCCTATATGTACCAAAATGGTTTAGGAACAACCCCTGATTTAGTTTTAGCATTTAAATATTTCAAATTAGCTGCAGATCAAAATTATGCATTAGCTTTATATAATTTAGGATTAATGTATAAAGATGGAGAAGGAGTACAAAAGAATACTGTAACTGCTATTAATTATTTGATAAAGGCAGGAGATAAAGGTATTTATGACGCTTATCTTAATTTGGGAATTATGTACTTTTTTGGTGATGGTGTAAAACAAGATCGCATGGTTGCAGCAGATTGGTTTAGTAAAGCCGCTAAAAATAACGATCCGGAAGCCCAATATTATCTGGGATTGATGTCAGAATATGGCGATGGTTTAACTAAGGACTATGTTGCCGCAAATTATTTTTATACCCAAGCTGCAGAAAATGGATATGTGTTGGCTATGTATAATTTAGGGATTATGTTTGCAACAGGTACAGGGACTAAACCTGACAATGTTCAAGCGGCACATTGGTTTACTAAAGCAGCTGAGGCAGGTAATGCTGATGCTCAATATAATATTGGTGTGATGTACGAAGTCGGTGGCGGTGTACCGAAAGATGCTAAAAAGGCTGTTGAATGGTATACAAAAGCTGCCGAACAAGGTAGTGTCGATGCACAATATAATTTAGCTATTAAATATTTAGAAGGTGAAGGCATTGAAAAAAATAAAAACCGTGCTGTGTATTGGTTTACAAAAGCGGCAGAACAAGGTGATCCAGATGCTAAAGCTTATTTAGATGAATTATTGAAAGACAAATAAAAAAGGACAAATGTCCTTTTTTTGTATACTTTATTTTAACCTGAATTACGCATACCAGCTGCAATTCCTGAAATAGTGATCATCAAACCTTGCTCTACTGTAATATTCTCATCATCATGGCTATGCCGTGAACGGTTTAATAATTCTACTTGTAGCAAGTTTAATGGCTCAATATAGGTATTACGTAAAGCAACTGATTCAGCAATCCACGGCAAGTCAGCCATCAAACTAATGTCATCAGTAATACTCAATACAGTGTTGATATCTTGAGTTAACAAATTGCGTAATTCTTCACCAAGTGGCCACATAGCAGGTTCTACTAATCGTTGTTCATAATATTCATGAATGTTGGGATCAGCTTTAGCATATACCATCTCAAGCATACCTAAACGTGCATTAAAGAATGGCCATTTATGATACATTTCTTGCAGAAGGGCTTTTTGTCCTTTCTCAATGACAAATTTTAAAGCATCTCCTGCACCAAGCCAAGATGGCATCATTAAACGATTTTGCGTCCAAGCAAAAATCCATGGAATCGCACGTAAGCTTTCTATACCACCGCCAGTTCGTCGTTTTTGTGGTCTTGAGCCAAGAGGTAATCTGCCTAATTCAGCTTCAGGAGTAACAGATCTAAAATAATTAACAAATTCTGGACGTTCACGTACATAGCTACGATAACATTGGCAGGAAATATCTGACATTTCATCCATTATAGATCGCCATGCTTGTTTAGGTTCAGGTGGCGGCAATAAATTTGCTTGTAAAATAGCTGAGGCATATAGCATTAAGCTACTTAATGCAACTTCCGGTAAACCAAGTTTGAAACGGATCATTTCCCCTTGTTCTGTAACTCTCAATCCACCTTTTAACGATCCTGGTGGTTGTGAAAGTAATGCCGCATGAGCTGGAGCGCCACCACGACCAATCGAACCACCACGGCCATGGAATAGCACCAGATTAATATTATATTGATTGAATAAATTTACTAACTCTTCTTGTGATCGATATTGTGCCCACGATGCAGCAAGTGAACCAGCATCTTTGGCGGAGTCAGAGTAGCCGATCATTACCATCTGTTTGCCTTGGATCTTATCGCGATACCAAGGAATATCCAATAGCCTTTGCATTACTGTTTTAGCATTATTTAAGTCATCTAATGTTTCAAATAATGGTGCTACCGGGATATTTTTTTCACAATTTACAATTTTAAGAAGTAAGTAAACCGCTAGAATATCAGAAGGAGCTTTCGCCATGGAAATAACATAAGCGGCGATTGATTCTTCTCCTGCCTTTTTTATTACTCGACAAGTATCTAACACTTCTTGAACCATAGCATCAGGTTGCCAATTATAGGGTAATAAAGGGCGATTAGATTGTAACTCAGTCAATAAAAATTCTTGTTTTTCTTGTTCTGACCAAGAGGCATAGCTGCCTAAATTAAGTTCTTTAGTTAAGGCATCTAATGCTTCAGTGTGCACAGAACTATCTTGGCGAATATCTAGTCTTACTAATTGTAAACCAAAACTTTTTATGCGGCGTAACGTATCTAATAGAGGTCCATGAGCGATAGTCGACATACCATTGTCAATTAATGATTGGTAACAGGTATAAAGTGGAGTCCATAATTGTTCATTCTTAACTAAAATGTCAGTTGGAGCTAACACTTGCTCATTATTAAGTAACGATACAATATAGCTATGCGTTTTCACCAGACGAGATCGCAGTTGCTTCATTACTGCTCTATAAGGTTCAGATGCTAATTTATTCGGTTCATCTAATAGATTAATAACAGATTGACTACATTCTGTCATTGATAATTCACGAACTAATATTTGAATGTCAGCTAAAAATAATTCAATGGCTTTCAAACGAGCCTGTAACATCACTTTGCTAGTGACTTTGGCTGTAACATTTGGGTTACCATCGCGATCTCCACCCATCCACGAAGTAAATTTAACTGGAACATGATCAACTGGTAATTGTTCATCAAAAGCATCAACTAATTGATCGTTAAACTCACGTAAAAATAGTGGTACACCTTCCCATAAACTGTCTTCAATAACCGAAAACCCCCATTTAGCTTCATCTATAGGAGTAGGGCGTTTTTTACGAATTTCATCGGTATACCATGCTTGGCATACAAGTTGTTTTAAGCGACGCATAATTCGATCTACTTCATAGTCAGCTAAATCGTTATGATCCAGTTGTGATAGACAACTATTAATAGCGGTATAAGTATTAATCATGGTTCGACGATTAATTTCTGTAGGATGAGCAGTTAATACCAGTTCAATGGATAAATCTTGAATTGCTTGGTAAATAGCTTCCTTGGAAAAATTTAGATTTTTTAGTGTACTAAATAATTCCTTCATTTTTTGAGGACTATTAGATGCTTCCCCATGCGGTGAAATGCCATAATATTCAGCCGCAGTATTAACCAAATTTAAAAATTGATTAAATGCACGAGCAACATGTAATAAGTCCTCATCATTAAGATTTTGAATTAATTTCAATAGTTCATTATGAGCTTGTTTATTACCTTGCTGGGCTGATTTTGACAACTGCCTAACCCGCTCTACTAATTCAAATGTTTCATTACCCGTAGCACGTTTAATTGCATCACCGAGTAAAGTACCTAACATATTGACGTTGCTTCGCATAGAAGAGTATTGAATATTCATTGTATTCTCGTTGTGTTTTTATTATAGCTAAGCAACTTTAAGCAAAATTATTAAGGCGTTAATCTAAAGTTGTTTAATTATAAAAAGTGGTTAATTTAGCAAATTATATATACTTTATAACAATGTGATTGTTAGGTTAAATCATAAAATTTTATATTATTAACTTGTATAATTGGTTTTAGTTATAAGAACTAAATAAATATACTAAAACATACATTAAATCTAAAATATTTTTTTCAAAAAAATTTTCATAAGTATTGGTTTTTTATGAAGACAAATCATCAGTAAACTGTATCTTGTAGTGATTTGGGTATATACTATCAACATGATAAATGTAAGTTAGGTTATTTAATGAACATTGTTTTTTATATCGCGTCGATTATAGCAATCTTCGCTAGTATAAAAGTGATTAGTAGCTTACGTGTAGATAAGGCTATTTTATATCTGGTTATATCGTTTTTTGCATCAGCTTTAATATTTATTCTTCTTGATACTTATTTTTCGGCTATTTTATATATTATTTTATTTATCGGTGGTACAGTTACCTTGTTTTTATCGGTGGCAACTATTCTCCAAATTCGTATTGATAATATTGAACAAGGTAAGCATGGCATAAGTCCTAAAATTTGGTTAGGTCCACTGATCCTAGCTTTTATTTTATTAGTTGTGCTTCTTTATGCAGTAGTGAGCACTGACTATTCAAACTTGAAACAAGCAAATGATTCGTTGCACGAAATGTCATTAAACTCGTATATTTTGATTATTGAGTTAGTCGGTTTTTTATTATTAGGTGCGGTAGTAATTACTTATCATTTTATGCATCGCCTGTTATCGGAGAAGTAATATGATACCACTCATGTATTGCCTTATCTTTGCTGCTATTTTATTTGTGATTGGATTATTAGGTATAATGATTCGCCGTAATCTTTACTTTTTATTACTCAGTTTCATGATAATGAGTAACGGTGCGATTATTGCGTTAGTTGCAGCTAGTAGTTATTGGCAACAATCTGATGGGCAAGTACTTGCTATCATAGCAGTCATTGCTGTGTTAGCCGAAATTTGTGTAGGGCTTGCTTTACTTGTTAAATTAATTTACCGACGTAAAATCTTTAATATTGATTCACTGAGTGAAATGAAAGGATGAATTTACTTTATTTAACTATTATTGTTCCATTGATCTCCTTTTTGTTATTACTTAGCTTAGGGAGACATATTCGCTCAATTAATATCATAATTATTGGTATTAGTACTATGCTAATGATTATGCTAATTACCATTTTTTCCTGTATTGATTTTAGTAAAAATACGGTTCCAGATATGTCATTAGTTTATACTAGACCATTGTGGAATTGGTTTTCCGTTGGTGATTTTGTAGTTCCCATTTCATTGACATTGGATGGCTTATCTCTGACTTTTTTAGTGTTAATTGCTTTCTTTGGTTTTTTAATCTATTTTTTTGCGGCTTGTTACTTAACCTCTAGAAAAGAGATTTATACATTTTATGCCTATAGTAATTTATTAATTGCTAGTATGTTGACCATTGTTTTAGTTGACAATCTTTTGGTTATGTTAATTGGTTGGGAAGGAGTGAGTATAAGTACTTACTTACTTATTGGCATTTATTATAAGCAAGTCCGTAACGGTTATGCTGCGGTTAAAGCATTTGTTATTATGCATTTAACTGATATCTTTTTAATTATTGGTATTTTCCTGCTGTATCAAACTGTAGAAACTTTAAATATTCGTGATGTATTAACCCAAGCACATGATAATTTAGCGGTTGATTCCGACATTATATTTTGGATCACCTTAATGTTATTTCTGGGGGCTATGAGTAAGTCAGCACTTTTCCCTATGCACTCATGGTTTGCGGAAACAACATTAGCGCCAATGCCAGCAGTAGCTTTAATGCAATCTTCAACTGTTATATTGGCTGGGGTTTATTTAATATTAAGATTAAATAATCTATTTATGATGTCTAGCGATATACTAACTGTAATGACCTTAATTTCGTCATTAACTCTGTTATTTGCCAGCACGAT
This sequence comes from Gilliamella sp. wkB112, assembly GCF_001690685.1. GTDB lineage: Bacteria > Pseudomonadota > Gammaproteobacteria > Enterobacterales > Orbaceae > Gilliamella > Gilliamella apicola_J. The sequence goes on from NZ_LZGL01000005.1 coordinate 37,269, forward strand.
TGCGCTAGTTCAATATGATATTAAACGTATTGTCACTTATACTAATTTAGCGCAAATCAGTTACCTTTTTTATGCATTTGCTACCGAAAATTGGAATCTATCATTAAACTGTTTGATTAACTATGCTGTTACTAGCACATTACTTACTTTATCGACTGCTATTTTAATAAAAAAATGTCAAGGTGAACGCGATATTAGTAAATTAGGTGGTTTAATCAACAATTTTCCTATTTTGTATAGTATCTTTTTATTAATCATGCTGTCGTTAAGTGCAATGCCTTGGATATCTGCATCTTTTTATGTTAAAGGCGATATCATTTGGGGATTAATGGCAGAGGAAAATTTAGTTGCAGGTACCATAGGTTTACTTGGAGTTTTATTATCCAGTTTAAATATTTGGCGATTAATTTTTATGGTATTTTACCATAAACAAAGAATTTACCATTTTACCAAGACTAAATGGATAGCTTATTGCCCTATTTTTATCTTACTGATTTTTACAACAGCCTTGTTCATTTATTTCCCTTTACCAATTCAAGGAGTTATTCCAATTGCTGATTTAGACACTAATGGTCAGTTATCCTTTCAACTTCTGTTAGCGGCGGTGACTTTATTAAGTTTTCTTATTGCTTATTTATTGTATGCACATCCAAATAGTGAAGTGCAAGAGGTATTAAATACTCCAATAGTCAAATTCTTAGTGCGATTATGTTGTGGTGATTGGCGGTTTGATTTTTTACTAAATACTATATTTGTTAAACCTTATATCTACTTAGCTAATGTCTTTAAACGAGACCCTTTAGCTATGTGGGATGATTGGATTATATGGGGAATCAAAAAAATAAATTCGTATATCGTCAACCTAGAAAATGGGCAACTAAGATGGTATATGGTATCGATGGTAATAGGTAGCATTATTATCTTGATGTTACTGATTTTTATTTGATTAAGGTGTGATTTTTCATGTTGCTGTGGCTTGTTTTCTTACCCGTAATCGGCGGACTTATTGGATGGTTATGCCATGTATTTTTACAACGGATAGTAAACTCTGTAAATATCCAAGTTCGGTGGTATAAGTTACCAATAGTCGTAGCCTTTATAACCATTGTCATTACATTACTAATAGCGATTAATTTATGGATAGAAGCTATAGATGTTTTACAACAAGGAACCAATTGGATAGATGAAGTAAATATTGAGTGGATCCCATTGCTTGGCATACAATTTCATCTGGTTTTAGATGGATTTTCATTATTAATGATAACCGCAACACTCTTTATTGTGATGTTGACGATTATTTATTCTATTAAAGAAAATTTAGGTAATTTAGGGCTGTTTTATCTATGCATTTTATTTATGACATCGGCAGTAATGATGTTATTTGTGATAACTGATCTTTTTTTACTATTCTTTTTTTGGGAAGCAGTCGCAATTCCAATCTATTTCTTGATTTCATTATGGGGAAGGCGAGACTCAAGTTCACAATTGCGTTTTAATGGCGCAAGTAAGTTTTTGATTTATACCCAAATTAGTAGTTTATTAATGTTAGTATCTATAGTTTCGTTAGCTTTAATAAATTGGAATTTAACTAATACTTGGACATTTGATTATCAAATTTTAACTAAAACACCTATCTCCAGTTACACAGAGTTTTTATTAATGTTAGGTTTTTTGGCCGCTTTTATAGTGCGTATACCATTTGTACCATTTCATAATTGGTTTATCGAAGCGCATATTGAGTCCTCTACAACCGGATCTATGATGATAAGTGGTTTGTTACTAAATACAGCAACATTTTGTTTATTACGTTTTGTTATTCCGCTATTTCCCAATGCATCTCTGATGATTATGCCATTAATGTTGTTGCTGGCTTTATTTACAATAATTTATGCCGCTTTATTAACATTTAATCAGACCGATATAAAAAAAATAATAGCCTATGTTCATATAGCTTTAATGGGATTTGTAACAGCTATTATTTATAGTGGTTCTATACTTGCTTATCAAGGAGTGGTGATTCAGATGATTGCCATTAACTTGGCTATAGTGGGCATGTTTATTATAAGTGGATTATTAGTAGAGTGTTATTCTACTCGTAATATTAGTCAGTTTACAGGACTCAAGGAGCATGTTAGATACCTTTCCTCGTTTTCATTATTCTTTATACTGGCTGTTTTAGGAATTCCCGGTACTGCTAATTTTATTGGTAATTATATGATGTTACTAGGTAGTTATACTTCATTCTATTTTTATTCAATTTTATTAGTGATTGGCCTATTATTGTTGTCGATTTCATTTATTATCCGTATGCAACCTATTTTTTATGGCGTAGTTGATAATGGCACCATTACCAAACGGTTGCTTAGTAAAAAGGATATTTTGTTGTTAACCAGCATATTATTTGTACTTATTTTTATTGGTTTATACCCGCAGTTGATTCTAGATATGTCCTATTCCGTTATGAATCAAATACAACAATATATAATTTCAGAACGAATGGGAGAGTAAAGCATATGCTAGCCTTATCACCGATTTTTATATTAAGCTTTGCCATCATTGTTTTGCTGTTTTCAGTGTTTATTTTAAAAGTAAACACCAGATGGTGTACCATTTTAACTGTATTAGGCCTGCTCGGTGCTTTAATTTGTTCTACTGCAATTGGTTATAAAATTTCTATTAATACGCAAATGATTACAGATATAAGTAGTGACAATATGCAAATATCTGTACCTTCATCAACACCAGTTACAGACGCTAATTCTTCTAATGAAGAAACCATAGCTATTGATGCGGTACCGACCGAACCAGTAGTCCCAGCCAGTAATAGTGAGAATAATCATGACAACGTTAGTAGCGAAACAAATTTACAGTCCAATGTCGATAAGAATGAATGGCAAGCTCACAATATTACGGCCTTATTTACCTGTGATGGTTATGGGCTCCTTTATACTAGTTTAATTTTGATTATTGCAATTATAGTAGCAAGCCTAACTTATCGTTGGTTTATGCACGAACAAAATCATCATGGTTTATTCTATGTAATTTTGTTATTTATGACATTGGGTGGAGTAACACTCGTTTATGCTAGTCATTTGATGTCCTTCTTTATCGGTTTAGAATTATTGTCAATTCCATTTGTTGGACTAATTGGTTATCAGTATCAACAAACTCACTCACTGGAAGCGGCAATAAAATATATGATTTTATCCGCTGTTGCCAGTGTGTTTTTATTGTTGGGTATTGCTTTTTATTATGCCACTACGGGCGAATTAACCTTCAGTGGTTTAAGTTATCAACTATCGACAATGTCATATCCAAGTACATTACTGTTAACTGGTGTTTGTCTGATGTTAGTGGGAATAGGCTTTAAATTATCACTAGTTCCGTTTCAACTTTGGCTGCCTGATGTCTATCAAGGATCACCAACTGTAGTTGCGTTGTTGTTTTCAACAGTGGGTAAAGTGGCCGTATTTTGTGCTATAGCTAGATTATTTTTGTTAGCACCGATTGTGAATAATGAAACCATTCGTATCATTTTAGTGATCATGGCATTTTGTTCTATTTTGTGGGGTAATTCATTAGCCTTAATGCAAAGTAGTGTGAAAAGGCTATTGGCTTATTCATCAATTGCCCATTTCGGTTATTTATTAATTGCTTTAATCGCGGTGCAATATCAAGTATTGGCATTAGAAACCATTGGTGTTTATTTAATTAGTTATATATTAGCCAATATCTGTATATTAGGAGTGATTAGTTTAGAATCACATTCTGATGAATTACAAGATCATGAAAATGAAGTTGATTTATCAGGATTATTCTGGCGTCGTCCAATTCTTGCCTTATCAATGGGGTTAGGATTATTATCATTAGCAGGGGTGCCACTTACCGCTGGTTTTGTTGGTAGATTTTTACTAGTATTGCTAGGCGTTACAGCCGAATTATGGTGGTTAATGGGGGCGGTAGTCATTGGTAGTGCATTGGGGCTTTATTTTTATGCGCGCTTGATTATTAATCTTTATATAAGGCCAGTAAGTCGGGATGATCAACTATCAATGAGTTCTGTAATAAAATTAAAATGGCAAGATATTAGAATAAGTGAGTTATTTATTGCCATTTCAGCTCTATTAACACTGTTATGCGGGATTTACCCTAAATGGTTGTTTAGCTTAGTAAGTATGGCCCAATATTTAACTACATAATTATTATTAAGCTATAAACTTTTCTGGTAGATTAATCGTGCTGACAAGTATAAATTATAGTCTTCTTTAATTTATACTTAAACGTATGCCACTCCTGAAACATTTTTACAATAAATAGTTAATATTAGATTCATTTATTGTGTTATAATTTCGAACTTTAAAAAGTAAATTTGAATTAAGAGGACAAGTATGGACTTTTTTATCTCTAAAGCGTATGCAGACGCTGGTCAAGCAACTGAAAGCAATCCTTATTTCTTACCTATCATGTTGGTAGTATTTGGCTTATTTTTCTATTTTATGATTATGCGCCCACAACAAAAACGTGCTAAAGCTCATCGTGAACTTATGTCTGCTATTTCCAAAGGTGACGAAGTGTTAACTAATGGTGGTTTAGTTGGTCGTGTATCTAAAGTTAACGAAAATGGTTATATTGCGTTAGAGTTAAATGATTCTACTGAAGTAGTAATTAAGCGAGACTTTATTACATCAGTGTTACCAAAAGGAACAATGAAATCACTATAATAAGATAATCTTGTTATAGTTCATTGTGTTAATTACCTAACCCACAAGAGAATATGTCGTGTTAAACCGCTATCCTTTGTGGAAGTATATAATGTTGGTCGTCGTGATTTGCGCCGGCCTACTTTATGCACTTCCAAATATTTATGGTGAAGATCCTGCTATACAAATATCCGGTTCACCGGGTTCTGAAATTACTGTAACCACACAAGATAAAATTAAAAAACTACTGACTGATAATAATATAGAACCTAAGTCATTTGTATTTGAAAACAAATCTATTTTAATTCGTGTTGGTGATAATGATACACAGCTAAAAGCCAAAGAACTAATTTCTGAAGAATTAGGTGACACTTATATTGTTGCCTTAAATTTAGCTCCCGCAACTCCAGCTTGGCTTACCATATTCGGTGCAGAACCAATGAAATTGGGGCTTGATTTACGTGGTGGTGTTCACTTTTTAATGGAAGTGGATATGACAACTGCTTTAAGTAAACTAGCTGAACAGTCTATTGAAAATTTAAAAGTTGAGTTTACTAACAGTAAATTAAAATACAAATCTGTTGCAAAAGATAGTAATCAGCAAATTGTTATGCAATTTGAGAATACAGAAGATCGCAATAAAGCAATTACTAAAATTAATGGTTTACAGGATTTCAACGTTGCTTCTCAAAGCGAAAATAGTATTGTACTTAATATAAGTGAACAGCGATTACAACAAGCAAAAAATGATGCTGTACAACAAAATACTACAATTTTACGTAATCGTGTAAATCAGTTAGGCGTAGCTGAACCAATAGTCCAACGTCAAGGTTCAGATCGAATCGTAGTAGAATTACCAGGTATTCAGGATACCGCTTTAGCTAAGCGAATTTTAGGGGCTACAGCAACACTAGAGTTTAGACAAGTAAATGAAGACAATACCGCTAATTTACCCGCTATGCTAAATGGTGATATGCGAGTACCTTATGGTTCAGAAATTAAATATATGGCTAATGGTCGTCCTGTTTTGTTGTATAAGCGTATTGTTTTGACCGGCGATCATATTACTGATTCTTCCTTCAGAGTAAATGAATATAGCCAACCAGAAGTCGCTATTACCCTTGATGGTGCAGGTGGTAAAACCATGTTAGATTTTACTCAGAAAAATCTGCATAAATCTATGGCCACATTATTTGTTGAATATAAAGACACCGGCAAACGTGATGAAAATGACAAGCCAATTCTAGAAAAACAGGAACAAATTATTAATGTTGCTACTATTCAAGGTATCTTTAGTGATCGCTTCCAAGTAACCGGTATTAGTAATGTAGATGAAGCTAAAAATTTATCTCTGTTGTTACGAGCAGGGGCATTAATTGCGCCGATTCAAATTATTGAAGAACGGACTGTTGGGCCATCAATGGGTCAAGAAAATATTACTCAAGGTTTGGAATCTTGCTTATGGGGCTTATTGGTTTCAGTTATCTTTATGTTAGCTATGTATCGATTATTTGGTCTATTCGCTAGCTTAGCCTTAGTTGCTAACTTAATTTTAATTGTTGGCGCTATGTCTTTATTGCCGGGGGCAACACTAAGTATGCCAGGAATTGCCGGGATTGTGTTGACTGTTGGTATGGCAGTTGATGCTAACGTATTAATAAATGAACGTATCAAAGAAGAACTGAGTAATGGTCGCGGAGTGCAACATGCAATTAATGAAGGTTATGCGGGTGCATGGAGTAGTATTTTTGATGCCAATTTAACCACATTAATCACAGCAGTTATTCTTTATGCTGTTGGAACCGGCTCAATAAAAGGTTTTGCGATTACTTTAGGCATTGGTATTGTAACATCAATGTTTACTTCGATTGTAGGTACGCGAGCACTAGCCAACTTGATTTATGGCGGCCGTCGTGTCAATAAGTTATCAATTTAGAGGTTTATTGTGATTATTAATAAAAAAGAAAATCATGATGTTAGAGAGCTGAATCATGGTCGCAGAGTCCTCGACTTTTTGAAGTTTGGTTTTATTGCTTTTGTTATTTCAATGTTATTAGTTGTCGCCTCATTTGTAGTGATCTTTGTCAAAGGTTTTAACTTAGGCCAAGATTTTACCGGCGGTACTACCGTTGAATTAACCGTAGTTAAATCAGTGAATCTCGATGACTTACGTAACAGTTTACGTGACGCCGGGTACCATGAGCCAATTGTGCAATATTATGGTAGTAGTAAAGATATCATTATTCGTTTGGCTGCAGCTAAACAAGAAGATGGTAATGTTTCATCGGTGATAGATAATGCTTTAGGTACTAAAATATCTAATCTAATTCATAAAGACATTGATGCAGATGCTCAAATCAAACGTATTGAATTTGTTGGCCCGACAGTAGGTGCCGAACTTGCACAAGATGGTATCTTGGCAATTTGTGCCGCGCTAGTCTGTATTTTGATCTATATTGCCTTCCGTTTTGAATGGCGATTTGGTACAGGAGCTGTAGTGGCATTAGCCCATGACGTTGTGATCACTGCTGGTTATTTATCGCTATTTGATAGAGAGCTAGATCTGACAATTATTGCGGCAATGTTATCGATAATAGGTTACTCACTTAATGATACCATCGTAGTATTTGACCGTATCCGAGAGAATTTTAGAAAAATTCGTCGAGCTTCACCTTATGATGTAATTAATATTTCATTGACCCAAACATTACATCGAACTTTAATGACCTCAGGAACGACACTAGCGGTAGTTATTATTTTATATATCTTTGGTGGTTCTATGTTAAAAGGGTTCTCGGAAACATTAGGCGTAGGAATTTTACTTGGTACTATCTCTTCTATCTATGTTGCTGCTTATATGTCACTTAAACTAGGTGTCAAGCGCGAACACTTTATGCCACCTAAAGTTGAAGCTGAAGGTGCAGATCAACCTTCTATTTTAAGGTAATTAGTTAAACTCTGCCGATGAGTGGCAGAGTTTATTTGATCGCATTTTAAACAACTAGTATCAAATAGATTGACAGTTATCATGTTGTTGCATATTATTAGCCGCAGTTTCACACTTTCTATTGGGGCCATAGCTCAGCTGGGAGAGCGCAACGCTGGCAGCGTTGAGGTCAGGGGTTCGATCCCCCTTGGCTCCACCAATTCACTATCCCAATCCATATTAGCTCGCAAATTTCAACCGAGAGAACAGATATGTGGCACTATAGCTTATACATATATTTATATGTCCGATAAATACAAAATTAATTTATTAGAATCAGAAAGAGATTTGATGCACATGTGGGATAGTATGTATAAACTGAGTGTATGGGAGTGTGGGCGTAATGAATTGTTAACGGAAATTCAGGGTAATAATAATAAATTTGTTACTGAAAGGTGTAGATGAACAATGCCAAGATTTAGCTTTAGTGGATAGGGTATTTTATTATTCGCATTAATAAAATACCCTATCCACTAAAATAATGAATTAATTTTCACACTAAAAAATCAATGCTACTATGTATATAATTTTATATTAAAACAATTAATTTAATCTATTAACTATATAAGGACGTAAAGATGAAATTTTGTGTAGCTTGTTCAATGCCTCTTGAAAAAGAAGAATTTATAGCGCTCCATAATTCGAATGGTGATTTTTGTATTTACTGTGTTGATGACCAAAAAAAAGTAAAGTCATGTGAAGATATTTTTAAAGGTGGCGTTGAGTATTTTATAAATGAAGAAAACTACCCTAAAGAATATGCTGAAAAAATAGTTAGAAAAAATATGACGTTGCTTCCTTATTGGAAAAATAATCCATCAGCTTGCTTAAAAGGTGAAATGCTTTCCGATGAGGAATTTAAAAAACTATTTTGTGAATAATATTCATTAATGTAAATAATTGTGTCAAAAATAGTTTTTGCTAATTAATTTAAGCACAATTACAAGTCATCACTAGGAAACATAATCTTATGAAAACACCAGAACAATGCCTTAATATGACGGAAATTCGTACTGAAATCGATAACATTGATCATAGTGTTATTCAACTATTGGCGACTCGATTTACCTATGTGAAAGCTGCAAGTAAATTCAAAAAAATACTACCGAAGTTCAAGCCAAAGAGCGTTTTAATAGTATGCTAGAACAACGCAAACAGTGGGCTATTGAGTTAGGATTAAATGGTGATATTATTAAAGACCTTTATGCCGATTTGGTTAGATATTTTATTAATGAAGAATTAAAGCATTTCAATAATAAAGAAAAATAAGTGAGTTTGCCCATGGGATATACTAATAAACAGCAGTTATTAACTGAAATTAATAAAACGGCTCAATTATTTATCGATGAATTTAGTTCGATCCCTGAGTCGCAAAAAGATGTTTTAGTTGACGGCGTCGATCGAACACCCTCACAAATGCTTGCTTATCAACTTGGTTGGTTAAATTTAGTTAAATCTTGGGATGATCAAGAACTGGCTGGTGAAAATCCAATATTACCGGCTCCTGGTTATAAATGGAATCGCTTAGGTGATCTCTATCATGAATTTTATAAAACCTATCAAAGTTTATCGTTACAAGAGTTAATCTTGTCATTTAAACAACAAATTAAAATATGGAATAATTGGATTGAGTCTTTAAGTGAAACGACACTCTTTACTAAAGATGATCGTAATTGGACTAAACCCTATCCTGAAGCTTGGACTGTTGCGAAGTTTATTCACATTAATTCAGTCGCACCTTTTAAATCATTTAGAACCAAAATCAGGAAATGGAAAAAATTACATACCGCAATTTGAGATAATTTTAAACAGTTTATTTCAACATTGTTAAAGAGGGAAATTATGGCTTTTTCAGAACAGGAATATAATCAACTGGCGGCATTAAAGTTTGTTGGAGCCAAAATAATCGAGCGCCTTGAACAAATGGAACTCGATTCCTTTGCTAAATTACGCAACTCTTCATTAGAAGAAATTCTTAACAAAGGTGCATTACTAACCGGATCTAGCTGTTGGAAAAATAGCCATCAAGCCAAAACCGCTATTTTAAATATTTTAACATTGGTTAAACAAGCATAGTTGTTTTGAATTCTTCTCTGGTATCAATTTAAAGCGTTTTATAGCCTTTATTTTTTCAAAATCTGGTAACTAAGTATTTTGTCGGATCCTATAAGTATATTAAATGAAACGGTATACATTCCTGAATATTTTTTACAATCGGTTTATCCCTATGTGTATAGGGAACAGGGAGCGATCATCACTCGCAATTAAATCAGATTCGGTTTATCCCTATGTGTATAGGGAACAGATCTGATGAATCCTGGTATTTATCAATTAAACGCGGTTTATCCCTATGTGTATAGGGAACAGACCAATTATAACCTATTGTTTTATAATTAAAATAGGAGGAGCCAAAATTCTACCAAATTTTTAGCTGATTTTTTAATCATAAATATTGAGAAAAAATTTGATTGTTATAGTATTAAAATTTAAGCATTAATTGGCATAAAATCCTAGTTCTTTTGAGTAAAATAATGCGGTTTTGTCTTTTTCAATTAAGATGATAATAGCATTGGGGCGGTGAATCTGTTTTCTAAGTTTTTCTAAACGGTTTTCGTCAAGCTGTGGGATATTACGTTCTACTTTTAACCATTTTCTTTTATTCAATGTCAAACGACTTTGTTCCCAAGCATAATTACTATTTGTTGAATATGGCATAATTGTATCTTGTTCGATATATGCAAGATAAATATCAACATTATCACTTGTTAAGCGAGTTGAAATCTCCATATTATTTTGCCATATATCATGACTTCCTCGGCAGTAACCGTTTTCAAAATTTAATGTATTGTGTTCAGCTATAGATGCTTGACTGAGTTTTTTTCCTTCTGCATCATAAAAACTATTTTGTAAACCACTTGGTGGTTCAATCTCTTGATTATAGACCGATTCAATCAATAACCGCGCATCTTCAGGCATTTTAATATAACCTAATTGTTTAAGTGTTTGTTGAGTTAACCATAATAGTGCATGATTGGAGTACACATAACTAGTATTACGAAAAATAGGACTATTTAGCCAATCTTCATTAGGATTATCTTGCCATATCGGTGCTAAAATAGTAATTATCGGTTGACCGCGATCATCATTAGCTTGTATATGTTTATCAGAAGGTTTGATATTTCCCTGTTGATCTCGAACGTGTCTTTGTAAGCGTCCTGCTCGTTGGATCAATAAATCAATAGGAGCAATATCACTAATCATCTCGTCAAAATCGAGATCTAATGATTGTTCAATCACCTGCGTAGCAATAATAACTTTTCCGTGACGGATGTCATGATTTGAGGTTTTGCCAGCCCAGTACAATGTTTTTTCTTCGATCGCTAATCGATCACAAAATGCAAAACGACTATGAAACAGCAAGATACTATCAGTATCTAGATTTAATTTCAGTTGTAGTTGCTGATATAAATCAATAGCATCTTGGACACTATTTTTGATCCAACAAATGATTTTGCCTTGTTGTATTGTTTGTTTGATTTTATCGATACCTGAGTCAATATCAGTAATCCAATCAATTTTCACTTGCCTTTTGACTTCATCTCGGGTTGGTAAAGCTTGTTCAATGAGTCCATTATGATTGAGTTGTGTCATTAATGGGAAGGGTGCTTGTTGATTGATTGTTAAACCTTCATTACTTGCTGTTAATCCTTGATAAAAAGCATTAAGTAATTTATCACGTAAAAAAGTAGGTAATGTTGCGGTAAGAATAATAGCACTACCACCTTGCATGGCATGATAATTTAATAGAATTTCTAGCAATTTAATCATGTAACTATCATAAGCATGGATTTCATCTAAAATAAGTAATTTATGTTGTAAACCTAATAACCGTAATGTTTGATGTTTAAATGGTAAAACGGCTATAAGGGCTTGATCAAGCGTACCGACACCCACTTCAGCTAGTAACGATTTTTTTCGGCTATCAACAAACCATTCATTACACTCGGCAATAATACTTGGTTCATCGTTTTTATATTGTTGTTGACTATTATCATCTTTAGTTAATATCGATTGATTAAAGTGTGGGTTCATATGGCTTGCACCATGCGCTAACACTAATGACGGATGGTTATCTGCTTGATATAACTGCCCATAAACACTTGCCATGCGTTGATAAATCGCATTAGCTGTTGCCATAGTAGGTAAAGCAATATAAATGCCGCGGGCTTTTTGCGCGGACATGAGACGGTGAGCTAAAATCATTGATGCTTCAGTTTTGCCAGCTCCGGTGACATCTTCTAAAATAAATAGCTCGGCGCCTTTATCTGTAATCGGACAAGATAAGGCATGTTGTTGTAATGGTGTTGGTTTTTCAATAAAGGGAAATAACGTTGCGATATCTTTGAATGGGATCATTGGTGATGATTTAGGTAGCGTTGCTATGGCTTTTTCGGCCTGAGGCATGGCGTGTTTATACCAATACTCCGATAACGGCATGATTTCAGAGCAAAATGGGAAGTATTGTTCATTCGAACCGAGCCAGTCACTTATTACCGTTATTGCCGCGAATAACCAACTTACTCGTTTGAATTTTTTCCTTAGTTTTTTATCAAAAAAGTAAGGTGGATATTGTTCTAATTTATGTTCTGTCAAAAATAATTGATTTATTGCTTTGAGGTAAGCTAATGATGCTTGTTTATCCTGTTTAGTAAAAGCTAATGAACCATAAACATTTTGTAATTCTGGTGGTTTACCATGATGTCCAGTCATGATTAACAACCAAGTATCTAGTGTGGAGTCAATTTTTTCATCATAATTGTCAAAAAAGATTTCATTTTGGTTTATGAGAAAGTCCCGCCATAGCCAAAAACCAAGTGAATCATGTCTGGTAAGGTATTGCTTGCTATGATCAGCGGCAATTAATTGTGGAAAGTTATGTTTGAATAATTGTTGAAAACCGTTGGCAAATTTACCAATATCATGCCATGCTAAAAAGTAAGCAAACCATGATGCCGCTTTTTCATTTTCATCGGTTTGAAAACCGATTTGTTCAAAAAGTTCAGCTGAGTTAAAGTAGTTATGTTTAACTAGTTGATACCCACATGCAGCGACATCTAAATTATGATAAGCGAGTAAATGGTAGCAAGCAGTTTGATCACCTTGATGACATTTTCCCCAATATTGATAAAACGGCGCTGTTAACAAAATTTAGCTCCTGATACTATGTTTAGTTAGGAAGATAGTTATTACAATATATATTCCATTTGTATATCACAACGTTGATAAGGGGATGAATACCCAGTGATTTCTTTAAACCCAAGTTTTCGATAAAGTCCTATTGCTGGTTTTAATTTGGTGTTACTTTCTAAATAGATTTTTTTAGCGCCGAGTTCTTTCGCCTTATCTAAGGCTGTTTTTCCTAAAAGAAAGCCGATTTGTTTCCCTTGCGCTTTAGGTGATACTGCCATTTTGGCTAACTCATAATCATAATTGTTACTATTTATTTTAATTAAAGCGCAGCTACCAACAGGTATATTTTCTAATAGAGCAATAAAGATGTGCCCTCCATTATCCAGAATATATTCTTGCGGGTTATCCAGTGCTTTGTAGTCTGATTCTTCCATTTCGAAGTAATTTTTGATCCACTCTTCATTTAATGATCTAAACATTGCTTGATAACAAGCTTGAAATGGGACAATTTTAATCATTTTTTGCCTCTAATTTGTTTATAACCCATCAACCGCTAATTTAGTAGTATCGCGGATGTTTTTTATTAATTAATATAACTTCTTTTCTTTAAAAATAAAGTCTAATTTTAACTCAAGGAATTTAGCATGTTATGATTTAATTATATACTAAAGTATTATGTGCCCCTGAAACATTTTCACACAAGGTGAGTTAATTTTTTGTGCCTTGAAACGCTTGAATATTAATAATGTAAAGCGATTGTTTATAGTAATACTATAACTTATTTTTAAGATTGTTAATTAGGTTTTGCTCATTCGATTGAAGTTTGGCAAAATAGACAACTTAATTAGTAAAAATAACATCGTCAATAAATGGGTAGTAATAAATTTTAGGTGGAAGATTAAGCGCAGTTGACACTGAGTATTTGATAAAACAGGAATTAAATTAGGATGATTGAACAGATTAAACAAAAAATACTAGCATTGTTCCTACTTAGTTGTCTGAGTGGCTTAGTCATTTTTTCTGTGCCTGTTTATGCTGATCAAGCAACACCAATGTCATCTGAACCACAACCAGCAATAGATACAACGGAACCAATTTCATCATCTGCAAGCACAGGTTTACATCAAACAACAGAGAAAATTTATCATCAAAAAGTGTTTTCATTATTGGGTGAGCCTAAATATGCCGATGATTTTGACCATCTTGAGTATGCTAATCCCAATGCTTATAAAGGTGGAACCATAAAATTAGCTGAAATAGGTAATTTTGATAATTTTAATCGATTTGCTAGTCGAGGTGTTCCTGAACGAAATTCAGCCTCTCTGTACGATACTCTTTTTACTAATACCGCTGATGATATTACTAGCTTTTATCCACTTATTGCTACTTCGATAACTTATTCAGATAGTTATCGTTGGGCGGAAGTTACCATTAACCCCGATGCGCGTTTTCAAGATGGTAAACCGATCACCGCTGAAGATGTGGCTTTTACCTTTCATAAATTTATGACTGAAGGAGTTCCTCAATATCGAGTCTACAATCAAGGGGTAACAGTTAAAGCAATAGGTAGTAATCGAGTACGTATTGATTTGCCAGCTACTGACCGCGAAAAATTACTTTCTTTTGTTGGTAATATACCAGTTATTCCCAAACATTTTTGGCAAGATCATGATTTTTCGGAACCAATTAGCACTCCACCAATTGGTAGTGGTCCTTACTATATTAGTGACTATAAGATGGGACAATATGTGGTTTACAAGCGTAACCCTAATTACTGGGCGACTAATTTGCCAATTAATAAAGGCTTATATAATTTTGATGAAAAGCGTATTGAGTACTACATGGACAACAGTATTGCTTTGGAGGCATTTAAGGCAGGAGAATACGATTTTCGTGGCGAATCCCAACCTAAAAATTGGTTTACTCAATATGAAGGTAAATATTTTGATGCCAACGAGATTATAAAGCAAGAAAAACCAGTACAAACAGCTACAGATAGTCAGTGGTTAGCTTTCAATTTGCAAAAAGATCTATTTAAAGATATTAAAATTCGCGAAGCAATAACTTTAGCTTTTGATTTTGAATGGTTAAATCATGCTTTTTATTATGAGAGTTATAAAAGGCCTTACAGCTTTTTTGAAAATACCATTTATGCAGCGATAGGCAAACCTACTGAACAAGAATTGAAATGGTTGATACCTTATAAGCATATTGTTCCTGAACGTGTGTTTGATAATGCTTATTATGTACCTAAAAGTGATGGCACGGGGTTTAACCGTGACAATTTACTGAAAGCTAGTGAACTATTAAACCAAGCTGGGTGGATTATTAAAGAGGGGAAACTTGTCGATGTTAAAACACAGCAGCCTTTTGAATTTGAACTGATTGCTGATCTTGGGGATGATATTAAATATGCTATTCCTTTTCAGCAAAATTTGGCTCGTTTAGGGATCACCATGAAAATTACAACCTTGGATCATGCGCAATTTATTCGTCGCTTGCGTGAACGAGATTATGATATGGCGCCACGTAATTATTATGCGGTGAATTACCCAAATTCAAACTTAATGATCAGTTGGGGTAGCCAATACCTTAATTCATCTTGGAATGGTTCAGGTTTACACAATGAGGCCATTGATAATCTCATTGTAGAGATCATTAAGAATGTGGACAACCAAGAAGAATTAATTCCGCTCGGACGGGCACTAGATAGAATATTAACTCAAGAATATCCAATGATCCCGATGTGGTATAACAGTAAAACTTATTACGCATTTTGGAACAAATTTGGTCAGCCAGCTATAAAACCGATTTATGGTATTGGCATTGATAGTTGGTGGTATGATGCCAATAAAGTAGCTAACTTATCAAAGAATCGGGAACATTAATATGCTAAATTATCTTATTCGTCGCTTATTATTGATTATTCCTACACTATTTGTGATTTTAACGATTAACTTTTTCATTGTGCAAGTAGCACCTGGCGGTCCAGTTGATCAAGCACTATCTATCATTGAGAACGGTCCACAAACTGGTCAGGGATTATTACCCGGAGGTGATAGCTCTGCGGTACCATTACAACAACCTAAAAATGAATCTAATTATCGGGGTTCACGTGGACTTGATCCTCAAATTGTGGCAATGATAGAAAAACAATATGGTTTTGATAAACCAATTATTGAACGTTATATGGAAACACTTAAAAAATATGTGGTTTTTGATTTTGGTAATAGTTTTTTTAAAAATGAATCGGTACTAGGTTTAATTGCTAAAAGTTTACCTGTTTCAATTTCTTTAGGGCTTTGGAGTACCATAATTGTTTATTTAATTTCAATTCCTTTAGGTATTCGTAAAGCAGTTAAAGATGGTTCAACTTTTGATTTTTGGTCAAGTACTCTGATTACTATTGGTTATGCCATACCACCTTTTTTATTGGCAGTATTACTAATCGTATTATTTGCTGGTGGTAGTTATTGGGATATTTTCCCATTACGCGGATTGGTTTCTAACCATTTTGAACAACTGGACTTATGGGGTAAAGTTAAAGACTATGCTTGGCATATTTGTTTACCAACTATAGCTATGGTAGTTAGTGGTTTTGCATCATTAACAATGTTGACTAAAAACTCATTTTTAGATGAAATTCGCAAACAATATGTTATTACTGCACGAGCCAAAGGATTAACTGAACGGCAGATTTTGTATAAACATGTATTTCGTAATGCCACTTTATTAATTATCTCAGGCTTTCCTGCTGCGTTTGTTGGAATTTTATTTACTGGTTCGTTATTGATTGAAATTATTTTTTCACTTAATGGACTTGGACTATTAGGCTATGAAGCCATTATTCAGCGTGATTATCCGGTAATTTTTGGTTCCCTGTATATCTTTACCTTAATTGGACTTATAACTAAATTGTTATCTGATTTATCTTATATGATGATTGATCCGCGTATTGATTTTGAGGTTCGCAACTGATGACCACAAACTATTCTATTAATCAGCAACGTTGGCAACGATTTAAACATAATCGCCGTGGTTATTATTCTTTGTGGCTATTCTTGATTTTTTTTGTAATTAGTCTGTTTTCAGATTTTATCGTTAATGACCGACCTATTTTTATTAAATATCAAGATAATTACTATTCACCAATTTTTCATTTCTATCCTGAATCTGAATTTGGTGGGCAGTTTGCCACCCAAACTAATTATTTAGATCCCGCAATCCAAAGTAAAATCGAGGCTAATGGCTGGATCTTATGGCCACCATTTCGCTATAGTTACAATACATTAATTGCTGATACTCCAAGCACTTTCCCAACGCCGCCATCGACAACTCACTGGTTAGGCACCACCGATGCCGGTTTTGATGTGTTAGCTAATATTTTGTATGGTTTCCGAGTCTCAATGTTATTTGCTATTTTTCTAACCTTCATTACCTCAATTATTGGGGTGATAATCGGCGCTATTCAAGGTTATTATGGTGGTAAAGTTGATTTAATCGGGCAAAGGCTGATTGAAATCTGGAGTGGTCTACCGGAGTTATTTGTGATTATTCTATTAGCCAGTATTTTACCTCTTAATTTTTGGTGGTTACTTGGTATTGTAGTTCTTTTTGGCTGGATGGCTTTAGTGGGTATTGTGCGTGCTGAATTTTTACGTACCCGTAATTTTGATTATATTCGCGCAGCAAAAGCCATGGGGGTTAGCGATAGTAAAATTATGTTCCGCCATATGCTACCTAATGCAATGGTTGCAACATTAACTTTTTTACCATTTATTTTGTGCGGTTCAATTACTACTTTGACTTCACTAGATTTTTTAGGCTATGGGTTACCGATTGATTCTCCTTCACTTGGTCGTTTATTGCTACAAGGGAAAAATAATTTACAAGCACCATGGCTAGGTATTAGTTCATTTTTAATTATTGCTACCTTATTGTCATTATTAATATTTATTGGCGAAGCAGTAAGAGATGCATTCGATCCTAACAAAGGAGGGTATCGATGAGTTCTCCTTTATTATCGATTCAGGATTTAAGTATTGCATTTACAAAAAATGCAAAAGAGCAATTACAAGTTGTAAGTAATATCAGTTTTGATATTAATGAGCAAGAAACCCTAGCATTAGTTGGTGAATCAGGTTCAGGTAAAAGTGTGACTGCGCTTTCGATATTACGCTTACTACCTAAAGAGCAAGTTACTTATCCAACTGGTGATATTTTGTTTGCAGAAAAATCTTTGCTTAATACATCAGAAAAAGAGTTACGAAAAGTCCGTGGTAACCAGATTAGTATGATTTTTCAGGAACCTATGGTGTCACTTAATCCATTGCATACGGTTGAAAAACAGTTGTATGAGGTTTTATCATTGCATCGAGGGATGCGCCGTAATGCTGCTCGTGGTGAGATTTTGCAATATCTAGATCGAGTGGGGATTAAACAGCCTAAAAATAAATTAGCGGCTTATCCGCACCAATTATCTGGAGGTGAAAGGCAACGGATAATGATTGCAATGGCAATTTTGACTCATCCAAAATTATTAATTGCTGACGAACCGACAACTGCATTGGATGTATCAGTACAGGCACAAATCATTCAGTTGCTTAAAGAGCTAAAAAATGAACTCAACATGAGTATGTTGTTTATTTCTCATAATTTAAGTATTGTCAAAAAGTTAGCTGATAAAGTTGCGATAATGCAACAAGGGCAAATTGTTGAGTGTAATAATCGGCAACGTATATTTTTACGTCCAGAACATGAATATACTAAAACATTATTAAATTCTGAACCCACCGGTGATCCGGTACCGTTACCTGATATTCCGGGAATATTACTAAATGTTAACCATCTTAAGGTTGAAGTGACAGGTAAAAAACACCTATTTGGTACAGAAAAAAAGAGGATTGTTGACAATATAGGGTTTGCTGTCCATCAAGGTGAAACAGTTGGTATTGTTGGTGAATCAGGATCAGGTAAGAGTACGACAGCTCTAGCTATTTTACGGTTGCTTAAATCGCGAGGAGACATTTTATTTGATAGTCATCCAATACAAAATCTGAGTGGAAAAAAACTGTTGCCATTTCGTAGCCGTATCCAAGTGGTATTTCAAGACCCATTTTCTTCACTTAATCCACGTTTTAATGTGGAGCAGATAATTAGTGAGGGATTAGTTACTCATAAAAAATTAAACAAAGCGGAACGTGAAAAAGCCGTTATTGATATTATGCAAGAAGTGGGCTTAGAGCCTGATATGCGTTTCCGTTATCCAACGGAGTTTTCTGGTGGACAACGGCAACGTATAGCTATTGCTAGAGCTCTTATTTTACAACCGGAACTATTGATTTTAGATGAACCGACTTCATCACTTGATTACACAATTCAACGACAAATCATCAATTTGTTCAAATCATTACAAGAAAAACATCAATTGAGTTATATATTTATTAGTCATGATTTATCAGTAGTTTATTCATTGTGCCATCAAGTTGTAGTAATGAAAGACGGTAAAATTATTGAGCAAGGCTCACGTGAAAAAATCTTTTATTCGCCAGACACGGATTATACGAAAGCATTATTATCTTTTTTGGATAAACCGCCAAAACCAAAAACAAAGACACTTATTCATGTTGATAAAGTAGCTAAAGTAGAACCAAAAGAAGATTTAAAAGAGAATAAAAAACAAGATGAAGAGGTCAATTGGGCTGATGCTTTATTAATGCGGAAAAAGTAAGATTTCCATGAAAATTATATAGGGTTTTAATATACTGATATTAAGATAATATTATTTTTAATAAATAGATTAATTAGGTTAGCGAGTTATTATGAACAAACGAACTTTAGCTTTTTTATTAACACCATGCCTATCACTTTTCTCAATTAATGTGTTAGCGCTTACTTGCAGTAATGAAGTCGGTGAAAATATTGTTTCATCAAATAATTATATTTTCCAGATACTCGATTTTATCGACACCCCTGTGAAGGGAATTAAGCAAGAAACTAGAACTATTAATACGTCAATTGATGGAAAGGGTGTTACTGCAACAGCTAAGCAAACACTACAATACGATCGCAATGGATTAATTTCCCAAAGTAAATATGATCTGTACTCAGGACAAAATCAACGACTTTATTCCGAACACTTGCATAAAAATACTACAGGTTGGGAAAATATTATTGAAGATGTAGAGGATAAAACTACTAGTATCGTGCAATTTACTACTGACGATCAAGGTAGAATTATGCAGTCACTACAAACTAAAAAAGCTTTAGATTTTGTCTTTGTGGAAACCGATACTTACCATTATGACAATAACAGTTGCTTGATTAATAAGAATGTTCAATGGCAACTTAAAGAAATTAATGCCAATGGTAAATTTACTGGTACAAATCAAAATGGGGCATCAAAATATACTTTCGAATATAAAGAAGATCAATTAGCGCATGTTTTATATGATTTTAGTAATAACATGAAAAATGAAACGGCTTTCTTATATCAATTCGATGATAATAAACGCATTAACACTATTCAATCGTCGTTCTTATTTGCTCGTAAAGATGCGACTCAATATACGACCAAATTTTTTGATTTTAACGATAAAAATGATTGGCTTTCAGCAAGTAAAGTAAAGGCAAACCAAGACAATAAACATATTAGTATTACTAGAGAACTGACCTATTATTAGTTGTCCTAATTACAATAGCGTTATGTTTGATAACGCTATTTTTTATGGAATTAAGTTAATTTAAACTCGTATAAATAATATGTAAATTGCGTGAGCTGTCCAAGCGAGTGCCAAGGCATAAATAAGAAATTTCCCGCGTTTAGGATAAATTTTAAATTCACTCAATATAGTTAATATTTTGGGTAATCCAAACCAGATTGGCAGTGAAATCATAAGTAATAAAAATACTCTACCAAGATCAGTATTAACTAATTTAAGAATATAAGAACGGCTAAGTGCATTACCATATGGAATAATAAACGCCATAATAGCAATTACAATTGGTGAAAAGATTGCCGCCCAAGTCCCACCAAGTACAAATAATCCTTTAGCAACTGTACTATTTGATTGTTTATTTTCTGATTGTTGATTTTTCATTATTTAAATACCACTTATTTTAATACCAATAGAAGTAAATAAATCGATATTGCTATTGTTACGATCCATAAAAAAGCAGAGATTAACCATGCTCGTGATTTTTGATTACCCTGATTTAAAGATGCTATTTTAGTTGTTGAATTAAACCATAGTATTGAGTGTAATAAAGCAATTAATAGTGCCAAACTATTGAGCGCAACAACAATTGGATTATGTAAAAAAAAGATAAAGCGATAAAATTCATCTTGCCCCATTGCATTGGTGTACATGCAAATAACGCCAAACATTAACACTAGGCTCACCCAAATCATAGCAAATGGAATTAACCTTCGCATGATAATAATCAACCGTAAGGACTTTGTTTCGGGTTGAAGAATATTAAGGTTATTACAATTACCTTGATAATCACTAATTGGATATTTATCATTATTTTTTGGATTCATAAATCTCTCAATGTTACTTTTATATTTGTGCAACTTCATTCATGGCTAAAGGTTAGTATTGCACTTACATTGTAGTGGTAAACCTATTTTAGGTTGCTAAATTAAATCGCGTAATAATATCGGTTTTTAATAATATAAAGCTTCGCATAATGTGCGTCATATTTTATTTTGTGTATATATAATAGATTTAAAATCAGTTATATTGATAAGCGGTACCGATAAATTATTAGTTTTGTTCAAGGAGGAGTTAACTTGTCTTCTTTATCTCTTTTAGATGAAAAATGGATCCCGGTGATTCATTTTGATGGTCATCACAGCAAGATTAAACCCAGTGAGCTTATTGATGAAACTATTTCTGATATCGCTTACTTTCGTTCAGATTTTCAAGGCGCCGCCTACCAGTTTCTTATCGGTTTATTGCAAACTACCTTTTTTCCCGAAGATCACGATCAATGGCAGGAGTATTGGCGAGAAGGTATTGAACAATCTGAATTAGATAAGGCATTTACTCAAGCCAAATCAACAATGCAATTTGGTGTAACTAAACCTGCTTTTATGCAAGATTTTACTAAATTAGACGGTAATACCGTTGCCATATTCTCCTTACTTGTAGAAGCGCCGGGTGAAAATGCTATAAAGAAAAATACCGATCACTTTATCAAACGTGACTTTGTTAAAGCAATCTGCGCCCATTGTGCGGTAATTAGCTTATTTACCTTACAAACAAATGCTCCCTCTGGTGGGCAAGGGCATCGTGTCAGTTTGCGTGGCGGTGGGCCTATCACCACCTTAATCATGCCTGCATTAAATACCGCAACACCATTATGGAAAAAGCTATGGTTAAACGTTATGCCACTCGACAAAAAAGAGAGACCCTCTAAATTTGATGAATTGGTTTTTCCGTGGTTAGCACCAACCCAAACCAGTGAGCCACCCAAAAATCTGAGCGTCTTTCCTTTGCAAGCAAATTATTGCCAAGCTTTTTGGGGGATGCCGCGTCGAATTGAACTTGATTTTGAGCATACCGAGCAAGGTCACTGTGATTTATGTGGTGAAGCTTCATCGCAACTCATTAAACAGTATCAAACTAAAAATTATGGTATTCAATATCAAGACTGGATACACCCCTTAACTCCTTATCGTAAAGATAATAAAACAGGTGCATCAATACCCATTAAAGGGCAGCCGGGAGGGTTAGCCTACCGTGATTGGCTGGGTATGGTAATAAACACTAATGATACTCAATCGGCAGAAATTGTAAGCGCGCATTATCAGCGTAGGTTTAAATCAACCGAAAAATTTGGATTATGGTGTTTTGGTTATGATTTTGACAATATGAAGGCTCGTTGCTGGTATGAACACGCTTTTCCTGTCATTCCTGCTTTAGCTGAGCCTGACAGTGATTTAGAAGATCTCATTTCATTGTCGTTAGCACTGGCTAAAGATACCTTACCGCTATTACGCAAAGCTATGAGTGCAATAAATCGACAATCAAGCGCGGTAGATATGGCCTACTGGCAAGAGACTGAACCAGCATTCTATCAATTTGTGAATCAACTTATTGAGGAAAAAGATAATGCTAATGGGCGGTTTACATGTTTATCTAATTGGGCTAAGAGCTTACGCAATTATATTACGCAAACTTTTGATAAAAACGCTTTTGCTAATCCAGATGAGCGAATAATTGCAGAAATTAAAATTAGTGCCAGAGATAAGTTACTCACTGATTTTAATAAACTTAAACAGGCTAAAAAGATAAAAGATGCCCAGTAGCATTGCTTGCAAATATGGAGAATAACATGTTAGATAATTTTATCAAAAAGCAGATCATCTTAAATGAGAGCCATAAAAAGTGTATTAATGAGTGGTTTGCATTGTTACAACAACGGTCATACACATTTAATGGCAAAAGCTATAATGGTTTAAAGTTACGTGCCGAGCTACGCCGCGCATCATCACTGGATGAGGTAAGGAGTCAGGAAGGCTACTGGATTTTAGCTGATATCTTTTTCGCAGAAGGTAGCGGTTTAGCGGAAAACACTGTTCATCATCAAGCTTTAACGCTGTTTGTAGCGGTGGTGATTTATGCCAAAGCCAATAATAGCAATGCCCCCTTTGCTTCTCAACTGAGTGAAAAAGTGCGAGGTGGTGAACGTAACTTTTTATCTAAGCTCCGTTTTGAGCAACTTGTAAATAGTGAAACGGATGAAGAGTTTTGTCGTCGTTTAATTCGTGCCGTTAAATTACGCGGAGCCAATGGCGTAAACCTTTTTTCGTTAGCTGATAGTGTTTTTTTATGGGTACAAGAGAGGCATGATCGTCTACATGATTTACCCGCCAATTCCGATCCGTTTAAACGTAATTCTGTTCGCTGGGCAAAGGATTACTACTCGACTAAAAAAACTTCTAAGGAATAATGACTATGACAACATTTATTCAATTACATTTGTTAACTGCTTATGCACCGTCTAATTTAAATCGTGATGATCTTGGACGCCCCAAAACGGCCAAAATGGGGAATAGTGATCGCTTACGTATTTCCTCACAGAGTTTAAAAAGAGCGTGGCGAACATCAGACACTTTTTATCAGGCATTAAGTGACCATATTGGTACTCGTTCACGACGTTTTGCCAGAGAGTGGGTGTATACACCAATGCATGATCAAGGTATTTCCGATAAAATTGCTATGGCGAGTGCGGCAAAAATAGCTAGCCAGTTTGGTAAAGTTAAAAATGAAAAAACACCAAAAGATCCGCTAGCCAATTTGGAGATCGAACAACTGGTACATATCAGTAATGCTGAACAACAAGCGATTGATAAGTTAGTGAAACAGTTAATTAGTGATAAACGTGAGCCAACCGATGCCGAAGTTAAGTTATTACGTAAAGATAATAGTAGTATTGATATTGCGCTATTTGGGCGAATGTTAGCAGATAATCCAGCATTTAATGTTGAAGCCGCTTGTCAAGTATCTCATGCTTTAGGCGTAAGTACCGTAACAATTGAGGATGATTTTTTCACCGCAGTTGATGATTTAAATACCAATGAGGAAGATGCTGGTTCGGGTCATTTAGGTGAACGAGGATTTGCATCAGCATTGTTTTATACTTACATCTGCATTAGTCGCGATTTACTACTGGATAATTTAAATGGTGATGAAGCGCTGGTTGAGAAAACGCTCAAAGCGTTAACCGAAGCCGCGAGTAAAGTTGCGCCAAGTGGAATGCAAAACAGTTTTGCTTCGCGTGCTTATACCTCTTATTTACTGATTGAAAAAGGTTCTGCTCAACCACGTTCTTTAGCGGTTGCTTACTTTAAACCGATTCGTAGTGAAGATATGGTGAAAGATGCAATTGAACGTTTTGAGCAACAACTTGATAAGTTTGACCAAGTCTATGGTCAATGCGCCGATAGCCGTTATAAACTTAACACTGAAACTGGAGAAGGAACCTTCGCTGAGGCATTAGATTTTGTTGCACAAAAATAGGGAGTTTTAAAGATGACCAAACATCTTATTTTTCAGATTTATGCGCCATTTACCTCATGGGGCGAGCCTGCTGTCGGTGAGGTTAGGCATAGCAACGTTATTCCTTCGCGTTCGGCATTATTAGGGTTAGTTGCCGCCGCATTAGGCATTCGCAGAGATGATAGTCAACTTGATAACTTTAATTGTCATTATCACTTTGCTATTCGACCCTTTATTAGTCAATGTAGCTGGTTTAGCGATTTTCATACGCTACAAGTGCCAAAAGCTAATAAAAAACAGTATTTGGCTACCCGATTTGATGAGCTACGGCGTGATCCTCAAGAGTTAGAAACCTTACTTTCTCGGCGTGAGTATTACAATGATGTTTATTATCAAATTGTGATGACCGAAACTGAAAATGCGCCTTATCTGGTTATGGACATAAAGCAGGCGTTATTAACGCCTACCTTCCCGTTGTACATTGGTCGCAAAAATTCACCATTAGCCTTACCTTTATCACCAGTTATCTTTGAAGGATCACTTTCTGAGGCATTTATTTTTGCGGATCAACACTATCAGCAATATCCTTCAATTAGTCTTTTATTGGATGAAAAAGCTAGTGAATATTATTGGGAAAATGCCGGTCAAGATGCCACATTGGTAGTGAAAAAAATCCAACTTCGCTACGATCAGCCAATAAACCGGAAACGTTGGCAATTTGAATCGCGGTTGCAATATTCAGGATATTTAACAGGGAGCGAATAGATGTATTTTTCTCGAATTACACTTAAATTAGAGTGTCTTCCTTACGCCATGCAAAAGAAAATCCACAGTATGAAACAATACGCCATTCATCAATGGTTATGGCAACTGTTTCCTAATGAGGAGAAAAGACCATTCCTTTTTCGTGAACTTCAGTCAGGTAGAAATCAGCAATATTACCTATTATCTGAGGTTGCACCACTTACTCAGCATGAACTATTCTTGATTGAGAGTAAACCCTACTCACCACAATTAACAGAAGGTATGGAGTTAACTTTTTCGTTAAGGGCAAATCCGGTTATTTGCAAACAGGGTAAACGTTATGATGTGATGATGAATGCCAAATATTTAGCAAAAAAACAGGGTTTATCTACGGCGGAAGTCAAAATTAATCAAGACCAAGCTGCAATTGATTGGTTAGTTAAACAAGGTAAACAAAGAGGATTCTCCCTATTACAAGATGCTAATGGGCAAATTAGTTGTCAAGTTATGGATTATTTTCAACATCAATTTATCAAGAAAAAAGAACTAAAACCTATCAATTACAGCAGCGTTGATTTTGAAGGTATTTTGAAGGTTACCGATCCCAATCTTTTTTTAGAAACGATCTATCATGGCATCGGTAAAAGTAGAGGGTTTGGTTGTGGTCTATTCTTAATTAAACGCCATTCATAGGTAAGTGATATGGTTTATATTCCTTTAAACCCGATCCCGTTAAAAGATAGAACATCAATGATATTTTTACAGTATGGTCAAATTGATGTTATCGATGGAGCGTTTGTTTTAGTCGATAAAAATGGCATTAGAACTCATATCCCTGTCGGCTCTATTGCCTGTATTATGCTAGAGCCAGGTACCCGAGTTTCCCATGCGGCTATAAAATTAGCCGCCACTGTCGGCACTTTACTTGTTTGGGTCGGTGAAGCAGGAGTTAGAATGTACTCATCGGGGCAACCTGGAGGGGCAAGATCCGATAAACTCCTCTATCAAGCAAAGTTGGCGTTGGATGATGATTTGCGTTTAAAGGTAGTAAAAAAGATGTTTGAATTACGTTTTGGTGAACCCGCCCCAAGTCGCCGTTCTATTGAGCAATTACGGGGAATAGAGGGGGCACGAGTACGCGAAATCTATTCATTACTCGCCAAACGTCATCATGTTAAATGGCATGGGCGACGATATAATCCCAAAGATTGGCAAAAAGGCGATACAGTAAATCAATGTATCAGTGCTGCAACATCTTGCTTATATGGGATAACGGAAGCGGCTATTTTAGCAGCAGGTTACGCGCCGGCGATTGGTTTTGTTCATAGCGGCAAACCTCTTTCTTTTGTTTATGATATTGCAGACATTATCAAATTTGATACTGTGGTACCTAAAGCTTTTGAAATCGCCACTAAAAAGACAGGCGATCATGAACGAGAAGTTCGTATCGCTTGCCGAGAAATTTTTAGAAGTCAAAAAACGCTAACCAAGTTAATACCATTAATTGAAGATGTGTTATCTGCTGGTGAAATTGAACCACCACCACCGCCAAAAGATATCCAACCTCCGGCAATACCAGAACCACAATCACTTGCGGATTGTGGTTTTAGGAGCCACTAACATGAGTATGGCTGTTGTGGTAACCGAAAATGTACCGCCAAGGTTAAGAGGGCGTCTTGCTATCTGGTTATTAGAGATCAGGTCTGGTGTCTATATAGGTGATATATCCCGACCAATTAGAGAAATGATTTGGCAACAAATCATTGAACTGGCTGAAGAAGGGAATGTTGTCCTTGTCTGGGCAACCAATACCGAATCAGGTTTTGACTTTCAAACTTACGGTACTAACAGAAGAGTTCCGGTAGATCTAGATGGTCTACGATTAGTCTCATTTTTACCTGTTTAAAATCAATAGGTTAAAGTTCTTTAAAAATAAGGAAAAGTTGGTAGAATTGAAGTGTTGTTATAACTTTAAATAA
Organism: Gilliamella sp. wkB112; assembly: GCF_001690685.1. Taxonomy (GTDB): domain Bacteria; phylum Pseudomonadota; class Gammaproteobacteria; order Enterobacterales; family Orbaceae; genus Gilliamella; species Gilliamella apicola_J. Next base: position 64,876 of record NZ_LZGL01000005.1, read on the forward strand.
ATCAAATATCTATGATTAGAGTGTTCCCTGTACCCACAGGGATAAACCGAACGTTCTACATTTGAACTCTATCTTATGTGGGTGTTCCCTGTACCCACAGGGATAAACCGACGATCTTTAAAGACAGAAAGTGAAATTCCTAGTGTTCCCTGTACCCACAGGGATAAACCGGAACGTGTAAATGAAACAATGTTACCAAGCGGGTGTTCCCTGTACCCACAGGGATAAACCGGCATTATTACGGAAGAAGAATTTCAAGCGCAAGTGTTCCCTGTACCCACAGGGATAAACCGCCCTAGATCGCATCATGATCGGTTTTAATGGTGTGTTCCCTGTACCCACAGGGATAAACCGAATTATCAAATCAATTATGGGATCGTGCCGAAGTGTTCCCTGTACCCACAGGGATAAACCGTAGAGACCTATTGGATAATGCAGTACAAGATTTGTGTTCCCTGTACCCACAGGGATAAACCGCTCGATGTTGGCGATCCATTCTCTTCAAGAATGTGTTCCCTGTACCCACAGGGATAAACCGGCAACTTACTTAAGTACAGATATAACGACGAAGTGTTCCCTGTACCCACAGGGATAAACCGCGACATTTCACGAATATCTTGCCCCATTTGCTGTGTTCCCTGTACCCACAGGGATAAACTGTCGACCAATTTTACCAACAGCAAACAGCAGATATGCCCCTTGTTAAATATTTTGTTCCTAAATTCATTATCGGTTGCAATTAATTCAGTTAATCAATTAGAAGATCTTAGCTATTATTACCTTAAATTATATAAAAAAGTTATTTAGTATCGATATTTTCTTAGACTATTACATAATAATAAAACAAAATTTTTTACTTTATATTGCTTGAATTATTTATCTTATGCTAAGTTTCGCTTAAGTATATTTTACTGTATGCAGAAATGAATAATTCAAATCATAAAATTCCGGTTGGAATTATTGGTATTATTAGTGCTATTGGTATTGTATATGGTGATATTGGTACTTCACCATTGTATGTACTCAAGTCTATCATTCATGGTTTACCAAATAATCAGTGGGCTGACCCTTTTTATATTTTAGGAGCTGTTTCATGTGTGATTTGGACATTAACTATTCAAACAACACTCAAATATGTGATCATTACTTTACGTGCTGATAATAAAGGCGAAGGTGGTATTTTATCTTTATATGCTCTTATTCGCCGACGTTATCAATGGACATTTGTTATTGCAATTATTGGTGCCGCTGCTTTACTGGCGGATGGAGCCATAACTCCTGCTATCACCATTATTACTGCGATTGAAGGTTTGAATGTTATTTATCCTTATATTCCAGTGATTCCGGTAACCCTATTATTAATCGCGATTTTATTTTTTATTCAACCATTAGGAACTGGATCATTGGGTCGTTATTTTGGTATAGCGATGACGATCTGGTTTACAGCATTAGGTATTTTAGGGCTTTACCGATTAGTGCCGCATTTGAATGTATTGGCTGCTTTTAACCCTATTTATGCGCTACGATTTATTATTGAAGCACCTGATGCATTAGTTATTTTAGGGGCTATTTTTATGTGTACCACTGGGGCCGAGGCGCTATATTCCGATTTAGGTCACTGTGGTTTGAAAAATATTCGTATTTCTTGGGGATATGTGAAAAGTTGTTTGATTATTAATTATTTAGGGCAGGCTGCATGGATAATTTATAATCCTGAAGTCATTAGCCCTGATGTCAATCCTTTCTTTATGATGATGCCGGAATGGTTCAGATTAATTGGTATCATCATGTCAACATTGGCAGCATTTATTGCCTGTCAGGCGTTAATTAGTGGTGCATTTACAATTATTAGTGAAGCTATTTCATTGGATTTATGGCCAAATGTACGAGTTAAATATCCGACTTTAATTAAAGGACAGATGTTTATCAGATCGATTAATTATATCTTGTTTATTCTTTCTGGATTAATGGTACTCAGTTTTCAATCGTCAATTAACCTAGAAGCTGCTTACGGATTAGCTATTACTCTTAGCATGTTGATGACCACGGTATTATTATTCTTTTATTTTATGAAAAATAATAAACCACTTTGGTATAGCGTACCGTTAACACTATTTTTCATGTTAATTGAAATCGGTTTTTTTGTTGCTAATATACAAAAATTCTTCCATGGTGGTTTTGCCTCAATTTTAATTGCTGGTTTTATTTTTATTATTATGTACTCTTGGTTTACCGGGCGCCGTTTAAAACGTGAACATAATTCATTTGTTAAATTGGATTCTGAATATTTAGCTAAAATTATTGCAATTAGTCGTGATAAAACTATTGAGAAAACTGCCACTCATCTTTTTTATTTAACTCGGGCGCAAGGTTTACACGCGGTTGAGAGTAAGATAACTTACTCGTTATTTGAGCGCAAACCAAAGCGTGCAGACACTTATTGGTTTATTTCTATTAATCGGATGGATGAACCATATAAATTTGAGTATCAGATTGAAGTTTTAGCACCATATAAAGTCTTTCGTATTGATCTAAATATTGGTTTTAAAGTGGATATGCATGTTGAACAATATGTACAATTAATTGCAACTAGGATGGAACAACAAAATTTAGTTAATTTATCCTCAAGGTACCCTTCAATAAAAGAACAACGTGGTGATAGTTTATATGTAATTGTCGAACGTACATTGCGTAATGTTGATATTAATTTTATAAATCGTCCTTTTTTAGCGCTTTATTCTTTTATCAAAAGAAGATTCACTTCTGATGCAGAAATGTTTGATATCGATTCAACTCTAACTTTAGTTGAATTTGTGCCCATGATTGCTAATGAATATGAAACAGATGGTGAAACCTTAAAACAACTTATTGAGCAATCACAAATGGGAATTACGGGATCGTTAGATGTTTCTGATACGGGATCTGATATTAATTATGATTAACTTAAAAAAAATTAAAAAATAGGTAGAATAGTACAATTGTAATAGTAGATTAAAGTTTCATAAATTATTTACAGTTTATTATTCTAACAATAATAAAAGGGAGAAGCATGACCGGCAAATTTATTGTCATTGAAGGGCTTGAAGGGGCGGGTAAAACTACTGCGATTAATACCGTAGCTCGCATTTTAAAGCAACATAATATTGGTGATTTGCAATATACTCGAGAACCTGGCGGTACGCCAATTGCTGAGGCATTACGCAATATTATCAAAAATGGTATAGATGATGAACCATTAACAGATAAAGCCGAACTATTAATGCTATATGCTGCGCGTATACAACTTATTGATAATGTTATTAAACCTGCCCTAAAATTAGGTAAATGGGTTATCGGTGATCGCCATGACTTATCAACCCAAGCTTATCAAGGTGGTGGTCGCCAACTCGATAGAACGTTTATTGAGATGTTAAAACAACAAGTATTAGGTGATTTTAAACCAGATCTCACGTTATATTTGGATATTGATCCAGAAATTGGTTTAATGCGAGCAAAATCTCGAGGAGAATTGGATCGAATTGAACAACAATCTTTATTATTCTTTAAGCACATTCGTCAACGTTATCAAGAAATTGCACAAAATGATGATACTATTATTACTATCGATGCCTCCCAATCAATTGAGAATGTAGTTAAGCAAATTGAACAAGTCTTAGCAAAATGGTTATCAAAACAGGATAGTAATGTATGAATTTTAGTGATTATCCTTGGCTTAAGTTACCTTATCAACAATTGGCTAGTGGTATTTTACGTCAACGTGCTCACCATGCTTTATTAATTCACTATGTTCAAGGTAGTGGTGAAAATGAACTTATTACACTATTAGGTAATCGGTTATTGTGTGAAACAGCACACCAATTAGAACCGTGCCTGAATTGCCATAGTTGTCAGTTGTTTTTGGCTAATAATCATCCTGATTATTATGTGATTACTAATGAACAAGGGAAGCAATCAATCGGTATTGATCAAATACGTAATATATCCAGTAAAGTTTATGAAAAATCTCAGCAGGGCGGGAACAAGGTTATTTGGATTAAACACGCGTCTTTAATGACTGAAGCAGCAGCTAACGCGTTACTAAAAACGCTAGAAGAACCACCGGAAAAAACCTATTTTATTTTAAGTGATGAGCATAATCGTCACTTATTACCTACAATTTATAGCCGTTGTTTCAGCTATTTATTGGCTGTTCCTGAGTTAGAACAATCTATAGAGTGGTTAAAAAAACAACATAATCAACAGTATAATGATAATGAACTTGCCACTGCATTATTATTGAGCGAAAATGCGCCATTAACTGCTTTAGCTTTATTAGAACCAGAAAAATGGCTACAGCGAAAACAGTTTTGTGATAATTTATCGAATTTATTGCCACAAAATAATTATTGGCAATTAGCAAAAACTTTTGATCATGAGCAATTTTTAGAGCGAATTAATTGGTTTAGCACTTTATTAAGTGATGCGCTAAAAGCAAAACAAAAAGTTGGTCGCTTTATTGTTAATCGTGATCAAGTACCATTAGTTAGGTTACTGGCAACCAAGAATAATGAAAAAATTGTAACTCTTTATGATTTATGGTTGCAAGCAAGATCTCAGCTACTTGCCGTGACTGGATTGAATAAAGAATTAATTGTTTATAATGTACTAGCTCAATCAGAATTGATTAATTAATGTTCTGAACTTTTGGTTGATTTGTAAAAATGTTTCAGGTTAGGTATATGTTTAAGTAAAAAGGGATTGTAGTGACTTATTTATCTATCGAATTTGGTTTGCTATTTATTGCCTTCTTCGCCTTATATTGGGGGTGCCGTTTACGACCCAAATTACAAAATAGATTATTGTTAATCGTCAGCTATTTAGTCGTTAGTAGTTATAGCTGGCAATTTGCACTTATTCTATTTGTTTATACCTGTGTTATTTACGGCTTGTCTATTAAGATATCTAAATCACAATTTCATGCCAAACGATGGCTCATTGTAAGTTTATGTGTAGCTATTACTAACTTAGCTGTATTTAAATATTTTGATTTCTTTCGCTATGAGCTACAAAATCTATTGAATCTTTTGAATATATCGTTGCTATTGCCTGTGGTTTCGGTATTGATTCCGATTGGCATTTCATTTTATACCTTCCATTCGGTAAGTTATTTGGTATCGGTAAAGAAGCAAGAATTGCCGGTGGCTAAATTTTGGGATTTTGCTTTATTTTTATCCTTCTTCCCAAGTATTATTGCCGGACCAATTAACCGAGCTAAAGACTTTTTACCTCAAATTACTATTACCGAATCGCGGGAAATTTTAGAACCATTTCGAGCCTTTACCTTGATTATTTTAGCAATAATTAAAGTATATTGTTTTGGTGGTTTAATTAGTGATAATTGGGTTAAACCTATCTTTGCCAACCCATTAGAATTTAGTGTTATCGATTTAGTTGTTGGGCTTTATGCTTACGCCATACAGATTTACTTAAACTTTTCTGGCTATACGGATTTAGTAACAGGTATTGCTTTGTTATTAGGTTTTCGTTTACCTATTAACTTTAATTGCCCATATTTATCGTTAAATTTACGAGAGTTTTGGGGGCGTTGGCATATTAGCTTATCTCACTGGATCCGTGATTATATTTATATTCCTCTTGGTGGTAATCGTCGCGGTTTTACTCGAACACAAATTAACGTTATGGTGGCGATGCTACTTTCCGGGTTATGGCATGGAGCGGGTATTAATTTTATTATCTGGGGGGCTTGCCATGGTATTGGCATTGTAGCCTTAAATATAGGGGATAAGTACTTGGGTCGCGATTGGTTAACTAAGCGATCACCATTTGTAGCACGTTTGTTAACTTGGCATTATATTTGTTTTACGTGGTTATTTTTTAATAGTGAAAGCCTTGCTGATGCGATAGATTACTTAGTCGCATTAACGCATAATTTTTTAGTTGAACCGCATTATGCTGGGGCATTTTTAATAATCTGCTTTATTTATTTGGCTTATCCAATATGTAAAAATCTACCCGACTGGTTTACAAACCAAATTAGTAAAATAAATCGAAGTTATTTGCCTTTTGTTTTTATTTTGATATTGTGGTTGGCTATTTATATTGCACCATCTGGGGTGCCAAATTTTATTTATGCTAATTTTTAATTATTATGATATATAAAAAATCGTTTGCAAAAAATAAAAAAAAACCTAGATCGAATTCTAAACGGCAACGTCATAATTCGCTGAATAAAAGTGCTATTAAGTTAACAGATAAATCAAAAAATAATCATAATAATTTGCCTATAAATACTCAGAAACCTTTGACTGCAAAGTATATTTTAGTTGTATTGTCATTTACAGCTATTGTATTAATGGGTATTTATTACAAATCAATACTTATTTATTGGCAACAAACTTATCATTCGGATCTTTTGCATAGCGATTCCTTAACGTATACAGCAACTGAACAACAAAATGATGTAATCAGTGAAGATGAAACTAATCAACAAAATATTGCTTTGCTTGAAAATGATGTTCCAACTCAATCAAATGATATTGCATTACCAGCTAATGATGTTCAACAACCCAAATTGGAGGTAACGCAGTCTGAAGTTATAAAAGAAGATGGTGATGGTAAACATATTGAAAAACAATCAAATCAAGTTGAATATAGCCATGAACAAATAGTTAAAGATAACGTTGAACCAGAAACATCTAACCATATAGATAATCAAAATTTAACAATGAATCAACAAGATGTTACCTTAACTGAAGTGTCAGATGTACCATTGCTTGATTCTCCGGCTCCAATTGTATTAACGGAACATGATAAAGTTTTCTTTGCCGGTGATTCGTTAATGCAGGGAGTTGCACCATATGTCAAAAAAATGTTATTTAAACAGTATAAAATTGAAAGCTTTGATTTAAGTAAACAAAGCACAGGACTTGCTTATCCTAGTGCTTTTGATTGGCCAAAGGCTATTAATGATAATTTAGTAGCCAATCCTTCAATTAAACTACTTGTGGTATTTTTAGGACCAAATGATCCTTGGGATTTTCCTGTTAAAGGGTACGTTAAATATGCTAAATTTAAATCTGAACTTTGGGAAGAGCAATACCGTTTACGGATAGAGGCAATTTTAAATAGTGCTAGAGAGCATAATGTTCAAGTACTTTGGCTAGCAGCACCTTGTATGCGTAAACCAAAGCTAAATGAAGGTATGATTTACTTGAATATTTTATATAAGTCAGAGTTAGAAAGGAATCAACAACATTTTTTAACAACCAATAATTTATTAGGTTGTACTTATGAAAAATTCAATAACTTTATTGAAACAGATAAAGAAAAAATTAAAGTGAGAGTTGATGATGGAATTCATTTTACGTCAATGGGTCAAAAAATACTGGCAAAGGCCATTATGGAAAAAATCACTTTCAAAGAATAAGAGGTTATCTATAATGCTTAAGTTTTTTAAATATATTATTGCTGCCCTTGCCGTGACTATTACTGTTGGATGTAGTGTGGCAGAAAGTAAAACAACCACGACTGTATCAGGCGTTATTGATTTTGGTGATCCCAACACAAAACAATTTGTAACACGATTAAAATCGATAGCAAGCAATAAAAACAAAGGTCAAGTGGTTAATATAACTCAATTTGGGGATTCACATACGGCTGCTGATTTTTTTACTGGTGAATTCAGAACATTAATGCAAGAAAAATATGGTAATGCTGGGATTGGTTGGGTAACTCCGGTTTCAATAAAAGGGCAAAATCATACCGCGGTCAATTGGAAATTTAAAAATTGGGATGTATTAAGTAGTAGAACTTTAACTAATCAAGATTTCCCTATGGGTGGATTTATTGCTAAACCGACTAAAGATCAGGCAACAATCCAAATCATTCCCAGCACTTTAAACAATAAAGATTGGCAGGTTAAATTAACCTTTAAAACACTAAAAAACTCGACCGATTCAATTAAACTTTATGACGTAAATAATAAGCTGATTAGTTTTAATTATAATCCTAAAACTAATATTTGGCAAACATCTTCAGTTACTTCTAAACTGCCATTAGTGATTACAAGTAAGAACGATGTTGAATTAGGTGGTATTTGGTTAACCAGAAATCATCAATCTGGGGTGGTGGTTTCGGCTATTGCCACCAATGGAGCAAAACAAAACATTTGGCAAAAATGGAGTCCAAGTTGGTTTAAAGAATTGGCCTCCTCGCAAAGCGACTTAGTGATACTTGAGTATGGAACCAATGAAAGCTTCGACGAAACCTTAGATTTTAATGAATATCGTAAAAATTTAGTTAGTAATATTCGTCAAATTCGTAAGTCATTACCTAAAGCTGCAATTTTGTTGATATCACCGCCAGATACCATGGCGAATGAAAAACAAGCACCAAAATCGTTTGCACAAATAAAAAATATCCAAAAACAAGTAGCAAAATCTGAAAAAACATTATTTTGGGATTGGCAGGCGGCAATGGGTGGTAAATATTCTATTAAAAGTTGGCGGCAAAAAGGACTTGCTCGACCAGATTTAGTTCATCAAACCTTACAAGGTTATAAAGAGAGTGCTCGGATCTTTTATGCTGATTTGAATGAATTTGTTAAAAAAAATAAATGATAGTTAAATTTTAAAAAAGGAATAAATAAATTATGTCATCACCAATCATTGTTGCTGTTGATTTTGCTGATGTTAAATCGGCTTGGGAATTTATTGATCGGGTCGATCCTAAAGATTGCCGTCTAAAAATTGGTAAAGAATTGTTTACTCATGCTGGGCCTGATTTTATTAAACAGGTTATGCAAAAAGGTTTCGATATTTTTTTAGATCTTAAATTTCATGATATTCCTAATACAGTGGCTAAAGCAGTAGCGGCGACAGCTGATTTAGGCGTGTGGATGACCAATGTGCATGCGAGTGGCGGTTCTCGGATGATGGAAGCTGCTAAAGATGCTTTGTATGTATATGGTAAGGATGCGCCATTATTAATTGCTGTTACCGTATTAACTAGTATGGAATCAGCGGATCTAAAAGAAATTGGCATCAACGTTTCACCTCTTGAACAGACCACTAAATTAGCCATTTTGGCAAAGAATTGTGGCCTTGACGGAGTCGTATGCTCAGCTAAAGAAGTTCAAAGCTTTAGGACTCGTTTGGGGGGTGATTTCAAATTAGTTACGCCAGGTATTCGACCGGCTGGCTCTAATCCTGATGATCAACGTCGTATTATGACTCCACAACGAGCACAAGCTGCTGGATCTGATTATTTGGTAATAGGACGGCCAATTACTCAAGCTAAAGATCCTTCTAAAGCATTACAATCAATTTTATCTACCTTAGATTTAAGCATAGGTTGATACTGGTATGTCAGGAAATCCACTTGTTTATAGCACTGATCAAGGGCGTATTAAACCGACAGAAACAATGGCAACTCGTCCCAAAGGGGATGGGATTATCCGTATTCAACGACAAACATCAGGACGTAAAGGTAAGGGAGTTTGTGTTATATCAGGATTTGATCTTAGTGATACGCAACTACTGCAATTAGCTGCTGAGCTTAAAAAACGTTGTGGTTGTGGCGGATCAGTTAAAGACGGGTTAATTGAAATTCAAGGTGACAAACGTGATTTATTAAAGTCTCTACTTGAGGATAAAGGCTATAAAGTTAAATTAGCAGGTGGTTAATTTTTTGATTGTAGTCATAACTCCCCTTATGATTAAAGTGGGAGTTATTATTGTATAAATTAATTTGATCTATACGTGCGCATTTTTTTGCTGATTTCTCGGCGTTCTTTAGAAATTTCAGCATTTTTAATAATATAATCATCCACACGATCGTCATAGTCGCTTTTCATATTAGCAATAATAGCTTGTAGTTCATCGTAAGTCATTTCAGGCTTTATATACTCGCTCAAGTTTTCAAGCAATAGAACTCGTTTTTGGTTATCACGGATTTTTTTCTCGTTATCTGAAATTTCACGTTTTAATTTATTTAAACGACGTGATAAGCGAATGTATTCTAGCACATCTTGAAATGATGGTGCGGCAGATTTTTCCTTGTCCATCTATAACCCCTTCTTTCTAAAAATGGAAAATTAAATGATTATTAATTATATACTATTAATTTTTTAATATCATATTAATTATGACTGAATAATTAAATGAGAATATATGTGACTGACAAAATAGTAAGTTTTTTATCCAGAATAATTATTCATTTTTTAAATTAAAACAGAATGTTATTCTAGAATCCATTGTTTAAAATTGGATAAAAACAAAAACAACTGTTAAGAATTACTACAAAGTATTATACAATAGCGCGATATTTGAAAAGAGTACCAGATTGAGAGAGCTATAATGAGCTGGATTGAAAAAATTCTAAGTAAAAATAATATATCGGCTGATCACAAAAAAGCAAATATCCCAGGTGGAGTTTGGACGAAGTGTAGTAATTGTGAACAGATACTTTATCAAGCTGAACTAGATCTTAATTTAGAAGTTTGTCCTAAATGTGACCATCATATGCATATTCCTGCAAGGGTTAGATTGTATCGCTTTTTAGATGAAGATTCAGATGTCGAGATCGGATCAGATTTAGCACCTAAAGACATTTTAAAGTTCAAAGATACTAAAAAATATAAAGATCGATTAACTGCAGCACAGAAAGAAACACATGAAAAAGAAGCCTTAGTGGTCATGAAGGGTAAATTATTTGGTATCCCGGTGGTGGTTGCCTGTTTTGAGTTTGCATTTATTGGTGGCTCAATGTCTTCTGTAGTCGGAGCTTTATTTGTTCGTGCGGCAGAGCAAGCTATAGCGGATAAATGTCCTTTAATTTGTTTCTCAACTAGTGGTGGAGCTAGAATGCAAGAAGCGCTTTTTTCGCTGATGCAAATGGCAAAAACTAGCGCTATTTTAGCCAAGATGCAAGATGAAGGATTACCTTACATCTCTGTCATGACTGATCCGACCATGGGTGGAGTATCAGCTAGCTTGGCTATGCTAGGTGATATAAATATCGCTGAGCCTAAAGCTTTGATTGGTTTTGCTGGCCCTCGTGTGATCCAGCAAACCGTTCGGGAAACTTTGCCCGAAGGCTTTCAACGTAGTGAATTTTTACTAGAAAAAGGTGCAATAGATCTAATTGTTCATCGTAAAGATATGCGTCCCAAAATTGCTAGTTTATTGGCAAAATTGATGAAACGCCCTGATCCTTTCAATGACCCAACCGTACATGAGACAGTCTGATTGATCATGCAAAATAAAGTACCTAATGCCATGTCTGATTTATCGACATGGCTTTGTTATTTAGAGCGACTACATCCTACAACCATTGATCTGGGATTGGATCGAGTAAAAACTGTTGCTCAACGACTTGATTTATTACGACCAGCAGAAATGGTATTCACCGTTGCTGGTACCAATGGTAAAGGTACTACTTGCAGAACACTCGAAATGATTTTACTTGCTGATGAATATCAAGTTGGGGTTTATAGTTCTCCCCATTTATTAAGATTTACTGAGCGAGTTCGAATTAATAATCAAGAATCAACCGAACAAGATACAGTTAAGGCATTTGCTGAAATTGAAAAATCACGTGGTGATATCTCACTTACTTATTTTGAGTATGCGACACTAGCTGCTCTTTATCAATTCAAACAAGCACAATTAGATGTGGTTATTTTGGAAGTAGGGCTTGGTGGTAGGTTAGATGCGACTAATATTGTTGATGCAGATATATCCGTAATAACAACTATTGGTATTGATCATGTTGATTATTTGGGTAATACTCGTGAAAGTATAGGTCGAGAGAAAGCCGGTATTTTTAAACCTAACAGCATTGCGATTATCGGTGAACCAGATATACCAGAGTCGATACTTGAGGTAGCTAAAATAATTGGCTGTCCACTTTATACGGTTAATCATAATTGGTCTTATTCACAGACGGATAAACATCAGTGGCAGTTTGATTCGCCATTAGAACAGTACCAATGCTTACCTATCCCTCATATTCCTTTAACTAATGCCGCAACTGCAATTGCAGCTTTAACTTATTCATCCTTAAAAATTAATCAACACGCTGTTCATGAAGGATTAACACAAGCAAGTTTGATGGGTAGATTTCAGCAACTGCAAATTTCACCATTGGTGATTATTGATGTTGCCCACAACCCCCATGCGGCAAATTATTTATATAATCAGTTAGAGCAACTAAAATCCGAACGTTTGTCCGTCGGTAAAGTTAGATTTGTGATTGGCATGCTTAAAGATAAGGATATTAAAAGTACTTTAGCAATATTGCATGGTGATGTTTGGTATTGTGCATCGCTTTATGGTGAAAGAGGATGTAGTGGCGAAGTTTTAAAGCAATACCTATTGGAAAATGGTGTAATAGATGTGACTTCTTTTGATACCGTTGCTGATGCTTATCGAAAGGCAATGCAAGATGCCAAAGAAGATGATATTATCATTGTATGTGGTTCATTTCATACAGTATCTGATGTGTTAGTAAATTTAAGTGAAATCAATCATGGTAAATAATCAAACGAACAAAACTAATACCCAAAATAGAGTACGTAATCGCCTAGTAGGTTTGGCAACATTATTATTAATTTTAGCCGCTATTGCACCATGGATTTTAACGGATAAATCAAGTTCACGTACATCAACAACTCCTATTTTAAAACCAGACGTAGTTAATCAACAAAATCAAGTAACTCCTTCAGCGGATGATTCTAATAATGATTTCGCTAATAATACTAATAGTTTACCTGATATCCCCTATATTCCTAATGATGAGCAAAATGCTGATTCAACTATATCATCTGACATGGCTGATGAAGTGGATACTGCAACTCAAGTTTCTAGTACCAGTCAAGTAGAACCAGATTCTAAGCTATATATGATTCAGTTAACTGCCTTGAAAAATAAACAAAAAATAGAAGAATTAGTTGCTCTTTTAAGATTGAATAATTATAACGTTAGGATAATACCGAAAAATCCGGAACCTAATCAGTTAATTAAATTACAAGTGGGTCCTTATGCTAAAAAAGGGCAAGCAGAACAGGTAATTATAAGTTTAAATAATTTGACGAAATTAAAGGGAATCATTGTAGCTAACTAGCTAGTTCAATAAATAAAAATTGGCTATAACATAGGTTTAATTTAAACATTTCTGTTTAGAATTATAAAAAGTAATTAAAAGATATTATTAACATAATTGGCGAATTATTATGATGAATTGGGTTGATTTTACTATTATAGGTGTGATTGTTTTTTCAGCATTAATTAGTATTGTAAGGGGCTTCGTTCGCGAGGCTTTATCACTTGTTAGTTGGGTACTAGCTTTTGTTATTGCCAGTCGGTTTTATATTTATATCACTGAATATTTGACCTATTTTGATAGCGATTTAGTGCGTAATGCGGTAGCAATAGCCATTTTGTTTATAGCTACTTTGCTTGTGTGTTCAGTGGTATCTTACGTTATTGGTGAATTAATTCAAAGAACTGGATTATCCGGTACAGATCGTGTATTAGGTATCTGCTTTGGTGTATTGAGAGGTATATTAATTGTGGCGGCGGTACTGTTTTTTGTTGATACGTTTACGCCATTATCGCAGTCACCTTATTGGGCTCAATCACAGCTTATCCCTCATTTTCATTTTATTATTCGCTGGTTTTTTGACTATATACAAAATTCGTCCTCGTTTTTAGTTCATTAACTTTAAGGTAATTATTGTATGTGTGGTGTTGTTGGTATTGTTGGATGTAGTGCAGTTAATCAATCTATTTATGACGCGTTGAATGTTTTGCAACATCGTGGTCAAGATGCCGCAGGTATCGTTACCATTGATCAGGAAAATCGCTTTCGGTTACGAAAAGCTAACGGTTTAGTAAAAGATGTTTTCCAAGAACATCACATGCAACGTTTACAAGGTAAACTTGGTATTGGGCATGTTCGTTACCCTACTGCAGGTAGTTCAAGTCCTTCAGAAGCGCAACCATTTTATGTCAACTCTCCATATGGTATAGCTCTTGCTCATAATGGTAACTTAACCAACACCGATGAATTACGTGATAAAGTATTCGAATTAGCAAAACGCCATATTAATACTAATTCTGATTCAGAGGTATTACTTAATATTTTTGCCCATGAACTTGATAAATTCCCGACTTACCCACTCAGTGCAGATAATATTTTTAGTGCAATACATAATGTTCATGAAATTATTAAAGGTGCTTATGCTTGCGTGGCAATGATCATTGGTCATGGACTTGTTGCATTTAGAGATCCCTATGGTATTCGACCGTTAGTAATTGGTAAAAGAGTAACTGAGAATCAACAAATCGAATATATGGTGGCTTCAGAAAGTGTGGCATTAGATATTTTAGATTTTGAACTTATACGTGATGTTCAGCCTGGTGAAGCGATCTATATAACTGAAGATGGGCAGTTTTATGCTCAGCAATGCGCCAATAATCCACAATATTATCCATGTATTTTTGAATATGTTTATTTTGCTAGACCAGATTCTTTGATGAATGGTGTATCAGTGTATCAATCACGTATTTTAATGGGACAAAAGTTAGGAAAAAAAATAGCTAAACAATGGCATGATGTAGATATTGACGTTGTAATTCCTATTCCAGAAACATCTTGTGATGCGGCACTTGAAATTGCACGTATTTTAAATAAACCTTATCGTCAAGGATTTGTTAAAAATCGCTATATAGGTCGAACTTTTATTATGCCCGGACAAAACGCTCGTAAGCAATCAGTAAGGCGTAAACTTAATGCTAATCGTATTGAGTTTGAAGGTAAAAATGTTTTATTAGTCGATGATTCCATAGTTAGAGGAACCACTTCTCAACAAATTTTGGAAATGGTACGTTCTGTTGGCGCCAAAAAAATATATTTAGCATCAGCAGCTCCAGAAATTAGATATCCAAATGTGTATGGAATTGATATGCCAGTTGCCAGTGAACTTATTGCTTATAACCGTACTGTAGTTGAAATTGCTAAAGATATTGGTGCTGATGGTCTTATTTTTCAAAATTTGGAAGACTTGATTGACGCAATAAGACTGGAAAATCCAAATATTGAACATTTTGAGTGTTCAGTATTTGATGGTAAATATGTTACTGAAGGTATTGATAATCATTATTTATCATTGCTAGAACAACGGCGCAAAGATAATAAAAGGACTCCTCTTCTAAAAGAATCTGAAAACCTAGAAATTTATAATGAAGGTTAATACTAAGCTACTTAGAATTAATATAAATGACAAAATTATTAGAAAAAGATGTAAAAATTATAGTTTTTATTTATTTTTATCTATAAAAAAATAAATATATTTTCATATATACTTAAATTAACAAGTAAGTCATTTTTTAATTATCTATATTATTCAATATATTAAATTTTTGTAATGATTTTCATTATTAATTTATTCAAATTTAACTATTTGAATAATATAGTTATAAATTCTCCATATGAAAAAAAATCAAAAAATAAAATAAAACACTTTGTTAAATGACTTTTTTGTAATAAAATCCATCCTGTTATAGTTTCGTTATTGTAAATAAATTTAAAACTTTTAATAAACTAGAAAGAAAACTGGCATATAACAGACTTGATATCTAAAAAAGAATAAATAATTATCAGATAATATTAGCGGATAATTAAAGCGTTAATATTATTGTTATATATGAAATATAAGGAATAATTAAGATGAAAATGAATCTTAATTTAACAGTAATCTCAGCATTTATCATGGTAGCATTAAGTTGCCAGCCGGCTTTCGCGAATAAGGCTGATTCAGCTTCGCCAGTTGTAGCTGTAGATAGCAATAAAGTGATTGAGTTAAAAGATGGTTCGAAGGCTCGAGAGATGATAAATAACCAGCAACGGAGTCTTTACCAAATTGCACTTTTAAGCAGTATTTCTATTGCTGAATTACGTGAAATGAATGCTGGCCGTTTTAATAAAAAAGATACTGTTGAAGTTGGTGAGCGTCTTGTTCTTCCAGAGAATTCTCCTATATTACCGCCGATTAAGAAAGTAGATTCCGCTAACAAAGATAAATATTCTAATTTGCCGCAATTAGGTTCTGATGATAATTATAATCCTAAAATGGATAAAGATGCATTGGCAACTCAAGTTGCCTCAACATTACAAACACTATCATCACAGGACTGGAAGCAAATAACCTCTTCAGAAAATGGTGGTATATCCGGACATCTTAAAAATAAAGGTAAAGATTATGCCGAAAATTATGTCCGTAATGGAGTTAGGAATCAAGTAGTTGATCCTCTACGTAGTGCAGCACAAGATTTATTAGGTCGCTTTGGTACTGCACAATTACAGTTTGATGTCGGTGACAAAGGTGAATTTAATAACCTTAATGTGAAGTTATTTAGTCCTTTGTATGATACTGATAGCACTTTAATATTTACTCAAATGTCATTTCAAGAGTATGAACATAATCGTGGTATAGGTAACTTTGGTATTGGTCAACGTTGGGACGTTGCCGATAATAAATGGTTACTTGGTTATAATGTCTTTTTTGACCATGACTTCCAGCGATCTCATAACCGATTAGGTATTGGCGCAGAAGCGTGGTCCGATTATATGAAATTTGCAGTTAACTATTATCATCCGTTATCTAGCTGGAAAGATTCCCGTGATTTTGATGATTATTTAGAACGAGCAGCTAAAGGTTTTGATATCCGTTTTCAAGGTTATTTACCTCAATATCCTCAATTTGGTGGTTCACTAATGTATGAACAATATTTTGGTGATAAAGTTGGTTTATTTGGAAAGGATAATCTGCAAAAGAATCCTAAAGCTGTAACAATAGGTTTAGATTATACCCCGGTTCCTCTTTTTACTATCAAGGCAGAACATAAGCAAGGTCAAGATAGTAAACATGAAACAAAAGCTGAATTAACCATGAATTTGCGCCTTGGCGTACCTTTAAAAGATCAGCTGGATCCAGACATGGTTCAAGTTGCCCGTTCATTAAAAGGTAGTCGCTATGATCTTGTAGATCGTAATAATTACATTGTTCTAGAATATAAAGAAAAGAAACTTAGCGTTGATTTAGGACTTGAAACCCTTCAATTCATGGAAGGTGAAACTTACGGTGTAAATATTAGTGTTCATAATGGCAAGAAGCTTAGTAGTTTATCCTGGTCTGGTGATATGGCCGAAATTGACGCTGGTGGTGGTTTCTTCTGTTTTGCAACCGGTAATTGTGATTCTTCAAATTGGCGATCGCCGCCTACCGATACCAACAATTGGAAGATTGTTGCACCAAATTATCTTGACCAAAATGGCCAACGCCGTCCGGTAAGCACCAACGGTAAGTACACATTATCTGTTACAGTCACCAATTCTAGTGGTAAATCGGCGACTTCCAATCCAGTTACTTTTGAAGTATTACCAAATTTAACTTTGCGTAAACTTGCAGTATATGCAATTGATAGATCGGGTGAAAAAACTATTCTAGCTAATAGCTTAGCTAATGGTTTAGCTGCTACAACTTTAATGGCTAGCTTAGTTAAAGCGAATAATATTAATGGCGTCATAACCTCGGCTGCTGATGCAACTGGCTTTAGTGATGAAGCAATTATGTCACAAATACCGGATACTTTTGAGGCAGTGCAAAAAAACTGGACGGCAACAAGTAATGGTAAAAAAGTTACATTGATTGATGGTACTTCAGGAAAAGTGAATGTATGTCCAAGTGCAGAACCTTGTGTAATTGTTAAATCATTTGAAAAAGTTAAAATGGGGCAACAGGTATCCTCTAATGCCGCTACTGCATCAGGGACTACAGTTATTGGGGATACTTATACATTAGATGTAGCTTCCAATATTGATGGGTTAGTTGATTTCAATATGACTATAGATGAATATGGTACATCTTTTAATAAAGTATCTGTTAATTTTGCCGGTGGTAGAGCTAGTAGTATACAAGTTTGGAATGCTAATGTATTAGTTGCTGAAAGTGTAGGTGATTCTTTGGAATTTGACACTAATTTACCAAAAGAATTACAACAGTGGAAAGTTGATAACGAATATTATGTAAAAGCTTTTTCGTTGGGCGCGCAAGATGAACTAGTGCCAATGGAGGATCCATTTGTTATTTGGTCACTAGTCGGTAGTAATACTGCGGCATGTCCTGGTGCAGCCGCTACAGCTGCTTTACCGGATGCTATTAGTGATCCGAAAGGGCCTTGGTTTAATGTCGCTATGGGTGTAGATGCGCATTATAAAATAAGAAGTACTAAAACTCTAAGTTACGCAACTTCTGGTACTAGTATTGAGAAATCAGCTGATGTACCTGCTTATTTAGATTTAAAATTAGAGCCTATAACAGCTTCTCCTACTGCTTGTGCAGGTGATCAAGGGTTTAAATTGCAAGTTGCTGTTTACTAATTAGTGAGCATTAAGTTTAAAAAGAATTTTGGGAAACTGATGTTATTGGTTATCCAAAGTGGGACACCACAAAATGGTGTATTTATATAAATACAACATGTTAATTTGAGAAATAAAAATAGGAAGTTAAAACATGAAAAATTTAACCGTTAAAAAAGTTGCATTAGGCTTATTTTTAGCCGGTTATGCAGCGAGTAGCGCATTTGCAATAACTGCATCAACAAAGAATTTCATTCAAGGTAATCTACCTGTCTTTAAGTCTAATGAGCAAGGTGCTGCTGAGCATACCATGACTTTTAAGATTATGGACCAAGATAAGCCGACAGATCAAATTGGTTCTCGACCAGCTAAAGTAAAGGATATTATTAGAATTGAATTTAATTTAGAAGATGCTGATAAAGATAAATTGTCCGCTGATAGAATAAAAGAGACTTTTAAAATCTTTATAAAGAAAAATAAAAATGATAGTACTGAAGCGTGGAAGGAAGTTGATCATGCTGATTTGACAGATCTAAAAGTGGAACTAAACAATGATACTGATAAGGATAAGGCTGTAATTTCATTTGTAATTTCAGATAAGTTTGCTGGTGCAGAACATATTGGTTATCAACTATTAGAAAGAACAGAGTTTGGTGCTCCGTATGCTAATAAATGGTTGTTGGTAACCGATGTCTGGTCTCAAGCAAACCCAAATGCTAAAGATCCTTCAGATGAGAAAAATCCAACTACACCACCAAAAGATCCGGATACAGGGGATTATGGTCCAGGTGATAGTACCAATAATGGTTCAGGACCAATTGAATCAACAAAAACAAGAATTGGTATCTTTAAAATTACTGGTGCAGCTGTAGATGTAAATAGTATAGACTATTCACGAGAAGACAAAATACCTGAATATGGTGACAAATTTGCAGCTGTAGTTTGGATGGAGGACATTGAAAATGATAAATTAGATGCCAATGAAGTTACTAAAACAGGTAGTTATACATTTACTTGGTCATTAACCGGTGATTATGATTATAAAACGCTAAATAACCTCGATAAAGATAAACTATCAGCTAAAAAAGATCAAAATGATAAATATGAGGCACTTACACAGAATGTCTCTAACGGAACCGGCGATTTGGATAAAGGTACTAATAACGTTATTATCTTAGGTTCAACAGCCCCTGACGTTACTAAACATAATGAAGTATATGACACAAGCTATTATCCTGCTGGAGCTCAAGGATATAAGCTTACTGTGACAACCAACTAATTATTAGTTTATGCATATTAAAAACCACTCTAAAGAGTGGTTTTTTTATAAGTCTAATTTTTATTATAACAGGGGTATTAGATTAGTGACATCTATTAAACAACTAATATTCAATTAAGAGTAGTTTTTTAGTGATTCAATTTGTAGATAGTTTTGTAAATAAGTTTCAGGTTAACTATATGTTTTAGTATAAATGTAAAACAGATTATTTTAATAAGACATAAAACTAAAATTACTCTTCTTATTCTACATTTGATACTTTAAAATAACTATAATTTAAACTCACTATAATCAAAATATGATTATTCCTTGGCAAGATCTTGATCCTAAAACATTAACAAATTTAATAGAATACTTTGTATTGCGTGAAGGTACTGACTATGGTTGCCAAGAAAAGTCATTACAAGAAAAAGTTAATGATGTGAAACTTCAATTAGTTAATGGTTCTGCCGTGATTTATTGGTCAGAATTACATGAAACAGTAGATATTAAACGTTTAAAATAATGGTTAAATTCATCGATTATGAGTATATAAATTATTGTGTAACTTTGTTATAGTGTATAAGTTGTAAATTAAATGGAGAGGAAGGAATTATGCTAGGTAAACAGCAATCAGATACAACATTGGAATGGTTTTTGTCTCATTGCCATATTCATAAATATCCAGCAAAAAGTACCCTTATTCATCAAGGGGAAAAAGCCGAAACTCTCTATTATATTGTAAAAGGCTCTGTTGCAGTATTGATAAAAGATGATGAAGGTAATGAAATGATTTTATCCTACTTGAATCAGGGGCAATTTCTGGGTGAGTTAGGGTTGTTTGATGAAGGAACTGAGCGCAGTGCTTGGGTTAAGGCCAAAAGCAGTTGCGAAGTGGCCGAAATTTCTTATAAAAAATTTAAACAACTCGTTCAAGTTAATCCAGATATTTTAATGCGGCTTGCAAGCCAAATGGCTAGTCGTTTACAAGTAACGTCAGAAAAAGTGAGTAATTTGGCTTTTTTAGATGTTGCCGGACGTATAGCACAAACCTTACTAAATCTTGCTAAACAACCTGATGCGATGACTCATCCTGATGGTATGCAAATTAAAATTACTCGCCAAGAAATTGGTCAAATAGTTGGGTGCTCGCGTGAAACAGTTGGTCGAATATTAAAAATGCTTGAAGATCAGCATTTAATTTCTGCACATGGTAAAACAATCGTAGTTTATGGCACACGTTAATTGCCTAGACAAACATTATATGGCGTAAGTGCAAAAATGATTGAAACAGTACAGAGTATGACGGTATGACCCAACAACAATGTGTTCCTAGTCATGTGGCTATTATTATGGACGGGAATGGTCGTTGGGCACAACACCGAAACCAAATACGTGCTGTTGGGCACAGAGCTGGCTTAAAGGCAGTTCGAAAAATTGTAACCTATGCAGCTAGTATTGGTGTAAAAGTTTTGACCTTATATGCATTTAGTAGTGAAAACTGGAAGCGCCCCTCAACTGAAGTTTCAGCATTAATTTCTCTATTTATCTACGCATTGAATCGTGAAATGAAAAGTTTAAATAAAAATAATGTCCGTTTAAACATTATTGGTGATATTTCACGGTTTAGTAACCATCTACAAAATATGATAATTAATGCTGAACAATTAACTAAAAATAATTCGGGTTTGGTTTTAAATATTGCGGCTAATTATGGTGGGCGTTGGGACATTTTGCAGTCAGCAAAAAAAATTACTGAACAAGTTGTAAATGGTCATCTAACCTTAGATGATATTACCGAAGAGCGTTTTAGCCTTGAAATGAGCTTATATAATTTGCCCGAAGTTGATCTAGTTATTCGTACTGGTGGGGATTATCGGATTAGTAACTTTTTGTTATGGCAAATTGCTTATTCTGAACTTTATTTTACCGATATTTTGTGGCCTGATTTTAATCCATCGTTATTTGATGAAGCAATTAAAGCATTTAATACCAGAGAACGGCGCTTTGGTGGTATTGATGATAAGGAACAAACATGCTAATTCAACGTATATTTGCTGCAATTATACTTATTCCATTAGTGTTCATTGCACTTTTTATAGCCCCTTTATCGATATTTGTAGGTATCATGATTGTGGTTGCTGGTTTGGCTGCTTGGGAGTGGGCACAATTTCTGCATCTTACCAATAAACAATCAAGGTTAGTTTTTTCACTAGCAACTATTATTTTGTTAAGTTTACTCTATTACTTTCCTATGACAATTGTAGCCAAATTACAGCTATTTAGTGTGCTATTAATTCTGGCTGCTGCTTGGTGGGTAGTTGCTCTGGTTTTGGTTGTTAGTTACCCAATCACCTCCAAATATTGGTGTAATTCAGTGATTGTAAAATTATTATTTGCTTTTTTTACTTTAGTACCGTTTTTTATCGGTATGATTGAATTAAGATCTATTAATTATATGTCCAATACTTATACTGGTGCTAGTTGGTTAATGTATGTATTTGTTTTGGTGTGGGCAACCGATACTGGTGCTTATTTTGCTGGGCGTAGCTTTGGTCGACATAAATTAGCTCCTAAGGTATCACCCGGTAAAACTATAGAAGGTTTTATTGGGGGAGTGTTACTTGCAATTATAGTGAGTTTGCTCTCTTATGTTTCTGGAATTTTCGCAATTAACTTTAGCACTTATGCTATCAGTTCTTTATTAGCTATTTTGGTTTCGGTATTAGGTGATTTAACTGAAAGCATGTTCAAACGCGAAGCCGGGATAAAAGATAGTGGTCATTTAATTCCTGGGCATGGTGGTATTTTAGATCGCATTGATAGTTTAACAGCTGCAGTTCCAATCTTTGCTGTATTATCCTTATATTTATTATAAAAAGGTGATCGATTTTGCTTTGGGCATTATTGTTATTTATTATAACTATCAGTATATTAGTTACTGTTCATGAATTTGGGCATTTTTTTGTTGCTCGCCTATGTGGTGTTAAAGTAGAGTGTTTTTCAATTGGTTTTGGTAAAAAATTGTGGTCACATAAATTTTCGAGTGGAACCGAATTGGTTATTGCTATGATTCCTCTTGGTGGTTATGTTAGAATGCTCAATAGTAAATTAGTGACATTATCAACTAATGAAGAAAAATTTGCTTTTGATAACAAGAAAATTTGGCAAAGAGCTGCAATTATTTTTGCAGGGCCGTTGGCTAATTTTTTATTAGCTTTTATTTTTTATTGGCTGATTTTTTTAATGGGTGTGATGACTTATCCGGTTCAAATACAGGCAACAGTCCCCGGGTCACCTGCCGCAACAGCGGGCATTCCACCAGGAGCAGAGTTAAAAGAGATTAATAATATAAAAATAGACAGTTGGGATGATGTAAATTTAACATTAATTTCCATTTTGGGGCAAGATAGTGTATCTTTATCTTATTTAGAAAATTATGATAAAAATCAATCGGAAGAATTTAAAAAAGATATTAATATTAGTCACTGGCGTTTTGATATAGAAAAAGAATCTGCTATCACAGCATTTGGTTTTATTCCTAAAACATTGGAAATTTATCCAATTGTGAGTAAAATTGTAGCAGGTTCCGCGGCTGAAAAAGCTGGTTTGCAAAAAGGTGATAAAATTATTAGCTATAATGATCATTCTTATGTTAACTGGAATGACTTTTCAGCCGAAATTAAAAAATCTATTCCTATGATTTTAAAGGTTAATAGAGAAAATAAGGATATTTATATTAACTTAGTACCAACAATTAATGCAAATGGTGAAGGCATTGCAGGAATATATCCTACATCCAATGCAGTAGTTAAGCAGTACGGTTTTTTTGAAGGATTTGGTAAAGGATTGAGGCAAACAGGATTAACGACAAGATTAACTGTTCATTCACTTTATCAGTTAGTAACAGGCGTTATTGGTCTTAAACATTTATCTGGACCAATAACTATAGCAAAAAGCGCAGGGCAAACAGCAAGTTATGGTTTTACTCCCTATTTATATTTTTTAGCATTTATTAGTGTAAGTTTGGGTGTGATCAATCTTGTTCCATTACCAATGTTAGACGGTGGGCATTTAGTATTTTTATTTTTAGAAAAGATAAAAGGAAATGCCTTATCAGATAGCACACAAGAACTGTTGTATCGAATTGGTTTTGTTTTATTAATGGTAATTATGGGAATTGCACTATTTAATGATGTTTTACGATTGTGATGGAATGAGGTTATAAACATTTACAATGAAAATAAATAAATTACTTATAGCATCTTTGCTGTTTAGCACCACAGCAGTATATAGTTCCAACGCATTTTGTGTTGAAGATTTTGTGGTTAAAGATATTAAATTTGAGGGCTTACAGCGAGTAACTGTAGGCGCGGCATTACTGGAAATGCCTGTGCAAGTTGGTGATTATGTTAATGAAGCTGACTTAGGTAAAATTATTAAATCACTTTATTCTAGTGGTAATTTTGATAATATTAGCGTTTCGAGAGATGGCGACAGATTAATTGTTCATGTAGAAGAACGCCCAACTATTGCGAATATTACTTTCTCTGGTAATAAATCTGTTAAAGATGACATGCTGAAAAAGAATTTAGATAGTTCTGGCGTTCGTGAAGGTGAAGCCTTAGATCGTACAATGCTCTCTGGTATTGAGAAAGGTCTTGAAGATTTTTATTACAGTGTTGGTAAATATAATGCTCAAATTAAAGCAGAAGTAATACCATTATCACGTAATCGAGTCGATTTAAAATTAGTAATAGCTGAAGGTAAATCAGCATTAATCGATCAGATTAATATTGTTGGAGCCAAAGCTTATTCTTCAGAAGAACTTATTTCGCGGTTTTCCTTACGAGATGAGGTTCCTTGGTGGAATATGCTTGGAGATCGTAAATATCAAAAACAAAAATTGGCTGCGGACTTAGACGAGTTGCAAAGTTTTTACCTCAATCGTGGTTATGCACGCTTTAATGTTGAATCTACCCAAGTAAGCTTAACACCTGATAAAAAAGGCATTTACGTTACCATTAATATTCATGAAGGTGAACAGTATAAATTATCAGATCTTGACTTCAAAGGTAATTTTGCTGGGCATAAAGAAGCTGTTGCCAAAATAGCAAAAGAACGAGTTGCTGTAGGTGAACTGTATAATGGTAAAAAAATAACTGAAATAGAAGATAATGTTAAGCGTCTATTAGCTAATTTTGGTTATGCTTATCCTCAAGTTGTGATTCAACCAGAGATGGATGATACCGCGCATACTGTAAAATTGACCGTACTTGTAGATGTTGGTCAGCGTTATTATGTTCGCAACATTAAAATAGTGGGTAATACCATAACCAGTGATAGTGTTGTTCGCCGTGAACTTCGTCAAATGGAAGGTGCATGGTTAAGTAATGGTTTAGTCGAATTAGGTAAAGAACGTCTAAATCGTTTGGGATTTTTTGATACCGTTGAAGCAAGTACAGAACGAGTTCCTGGTGTAGATGATCAGGTAGATATTATTTATAAGGTCGCGGAGCGTAATACTGGTAGTATCAAGTTTGGTGTTGGTATTGGTTCTGATAGCGGAGTTAGTTTCAATGCGGGTATTTCGCAAGATAACTGGTTAGGAACAGGTAATAGTGTTTCATTTGATATTAATACAACCAATACCGATAAAACTGCCTCAATTTCAATTGTTGATCCGTATTTTACTGTTGATGGTGTAAGTTTAGGTGGTAGCATCTATTACAATACTTACAAAGCTGATGATGATGAAGAATCAGAATATTCTAGTAAAACATGGGGTGCCGAAGCCAATTTAGGTTTTCCAATTAGCGAAAATAACTTCCTGCGTTTTGGTACTGAGTTCGCGAATCATAAGCTATCTGATATGGACCCACAATATAGTATGTGGCGTTATTTTGATTCGATGGGCGAAAAAATGAAGAATAAAGGTTCATCATTTACTTATAATACTAATGACGTGTTATTGAATGCTTATTGGACTTATAACTCTTTAGATCGAGGATTTTTCCCGACTGATGGCTTAAAAATTACCGCAAATGCAAAAGTTACTGCGCCGTTATTTGATAACCGGTTCTATAAATTAATCACTGACGCTTCTTACTATTATCCAATAGATACTGATCATAATTGGATATTTTTGACTCGAGGTCGTGTAGGATATGGTAATGGGCTTGGTGGTAAAGAATTACCGTTTTATGAAAACTTCTTTGCCGGCGGCTCATCAGTTCTTCGTGGTTTTAAATCCAATACCGTAGGTCCAAAAGCAGTGTATTTTAATAGGATTGGTTGTGATTTGGATAATACTAAAGAATGCGTTAAATCTAAAGATGCCGTGGGTGGGAATGCTTTGGCCTTTGGTAGTGCCGAGTTGATTGTACCAACGCCATTTGCTAGTGAGAAATATGCAAATAGTATTCGAACTTCATTTTTCTTTGATGCAGGTACTGTATGGGATACAGAATGGAACGTAAAAAGTAACCATGATATACCAGATTATAGTTCCCCGTCTGATGTGCGAATGTCTGCAGGGCTGGCAGTACAATGGATGTCTCCGCTAGGACCATTGGTATTTTCTTATGCCCAACCATTTAAGAAATATGATGGAGATTCGTCTCAACAATTTCAGTTTAATATAGGTTCAACATGGTAGTTTAGTGTTGTAAATAAATAAATTATACATAGGTGAAAAAAGTGAAAAAAATTATATCTATCCTTGGCGTTAGTGCGGCATTATTATTTACTGGCATGGCCAATGCAGAAGTTAAAATCGGTGTTGTAGATGTAATGTCTGTATTACAACGTATGCCTCAACGTGAAACAGTTGGAAAAGCTTTAGATAAAGAGTTTGAAGCTAGAGCTAAATCATTACAAGAAGAAGAAAAGAAAGCTGGTGATGCTTCCGCTCGTTTGAAAAAAGATGGTTTAACATTGTCTTCATCTGAAAAAGCTAAATTAAATAAAACTATTTCTGATTTTGAAAATAAAGCTAAAGCTTTTTCAGCAGATTATCGTAAGCGTGAATCAGAAGAAGCTGGAAAACTATTACTTAAAATTCAAGAAGCAGTTAAAGATATTGAGAAAAATGAAAAATACGATATTATTTTGAAAGCTGAAGCAACATTATTTGCATCAGATGCAGTAGATATTTCAGATAAAGTATTGGACAAGGTTAAAAAATAATGTTTGCTTTTCGTTTAGAGCAACTAGCAGAAAAACTTGATGCCAAATTACATGGTGATGGTGATTTAATCATTACAGGTGTGGCATCAATGAAAAGTGCAATAGCCGGGCAAATAACTTTTTTGTCTGACAAAAAATTACAGAATCAACTAATCTCATGCAAAGCTTCTGCTGTAGTAATGACGCAAGACAGCATAGAACATTGGCATGGGGCAGCTCTAGTAGTAAAAGATCCATATCTTACTTATGCCAAATTAGCCCAGAGCCTTGATACCACGCCTTCGCCTGCATATGATATTGCACCATCAGCGGTAATAGATTCCACTACTAAATTAGGAAATAATATTGCTATAGGTGCCAATGCAGTTATAGAAAGTGGTGTAGTATTGGGTGATAATTGTGTAATAGGTGCAGGGTGTTTTATTGGTAAGAACACCGTAATTGGTTCTGGTAGTAAACTATGGGCAAATGTATCCATTTATCATAATTGCGTGATTGGTAAAAATTGTTTGATCCAGTCAGGAACAGTGATTGGTGCAGATGGGTTTGGTTATGCTAATGATAAAGGTAAATGGATCAAAATCCCTCAACTTGGTCGAGTTGTAATAGGTGACAATGTAGAAATTGGCGCTTCAACCACGATAGATCGCGGGGCTCTTGATGATACTATCATTGGTAATGGTGTTATTATTGACAATCAATGTCAAATTGCCCATAACGATATCATTGGTGATCATACAGCGGTAGCTGGTGGTGTTATTATGGCCGGAAGCTTAACCATTGGTCGCCATTGTTTAATCGGTGGAGCAAGTGTTATCAATGGACATATGGAAATCTGTGATCAAGTTACAGTGACTGGAATGGGGATGGTAATGCGTCCAATTAGTAAACCTGGTATTTATTCGTCAGGTATCCCATTACAAGAAAATAAAGTATGGCGAAAAACTGCTTCATTAGTCTTGCATATTGATGAAATGAATAAGCGTTTGAAAGCACTTGAAAAGAAACAATGAAATGTCTCGACGTGAGTGACTACGCTCGGTATAATGCCTGCCTATTTTGAAAGTTTTTTAACTCAATTATATTTTTTATATAATTATGAGTAGATAATATTTAATAATTCCGAGGTATAAAGATGCAAGTTTCGGTTGAAACAACACAAGGTTTAGGTCGACGTTTATCTATTACTATTAAAGCTGAAGATATTACAAAAGCTATTGAAAAAGAGTTAGTTAATACAGCCAAAAAAGTACGTATTGATGGTTTCCGTAAGGGTAAAGTACCTTTAAAAATTGTCGAGCAACGTTATGGTGCTTCTATTTTGCAAGACACATTAAGTGATCTGATGCAAAGAAACTTTGTGGAAGCAATTATCCAAGAAAAACTAAACCCCGCAGGTGCACCAATTTATACTCCTACCGAGTTCAAAAATGGTGCGGATTACACCTTTACTGTTGAATTTGAAGTTTATCCACAAGTTGAAATTAAGAATTTAGATAAAATTGAAGTCGAAAAACCTGTTGCAGAAATTAGTGATGCAGATATCGAAACTATGATCGAAACTTTACGTAAGCAACAAGGTACTTGGAAAGAAGTTGATCAAGCTGCTAAAGAACAAAATCGGGTAACTTTAGATTTTATAGGTCAAGTTGATGGTGCCGAGTTTGATGGTGGTAAAGCTAATGATTTTGCATTAGTATTAGGTCAAGGTCGTATGATCCCTGGTTTTGAAGATGTTATTGTTGGTCATAAGGCCGAAGATAAGTTTGATATTAATGTAACTTTCCCGGAAGATTATCATGCTGAAAATCTGAAGGGTAAGCCTGCAGTATTTGCAACCACACTAAAAAAAGTTGAGAAACTTGAACTTCCTGAACTGACTGCAGATGTTATAAAGCGTTTTGGTATTGCTGACGGAACTATTGATAGTCTCCGGGCAGAAGTTAAAAAGAATATGTCACGTGAGCTTAAGGCAACAATTCGTAATAAAATCAAGACGCAAGTCATTGATGGATTAGTGAAAAATAACGAAATTGAAGTGCCAGTAGCATTAATTGAACGTGAAATTGACGTGTTACGTCAACAAGCAGTATCTCGATTTGGTGGTAATTCTAAACAATCTATGGATCTTCCCAAAGAGTTATTTGAAGCAGAAGCAAAACAACGTGTTACTGTCGGATTATTATTTGCTGAGTTTATTGAAAGTAACAAACTTAAGGCTGATGATGAACGAGTGAAATCGTTGATTGATGAAATAGCTACTGCTTATGAAGATCCTAAAGAAGTTTTAGAATATTATAGTAAAGACAAAAAAGCGATGGATAACATTCGTTCTGTAGCATTAGAAGATCAAGTAATAGATTTATTGTTAGCGAGTGCTAAGGTAACTGATAAGAATTATTCTTTTTCAGAGTTAATGAATCAGCAACCAGCTTAATTTATTAACTATTTTATTTATTACAATAAGATCATTATAAGCCCAAATTAGGAATATCTGTTTGGGCTATTTTGTTTAATAGGAGATATAAATGTCTTTGGATCCATATATGAGCGTTATTCCCATGGTTGTTGAGCAGAGTTCTCGTGGTGAAAGAGCTTATGATATTTATTCACGATTGTTGAAAGAACGGATTATTTTTTTGACAGGTCAAGTTGAAGATAACATGGCCAATCTTGTTATTGCACAAATGTTATTTCTTGAAGCGGAAAATCCCGAAAAAGATATTTACTTATATATTAATTCACCTGGTGGTGTGGTCACGGCTGGTATGGCTATTTATGACACCATGCAATTTATCAAACCTGATGTTAGTACTATTTGTTTAGGGCAAGCATGCTCAATGGGGTCTTTACTTTTAACAGCTGGAACTAAGGGTAAACGTTTTTGCTTACCTAATGCTAGAGTTATGATTCATCAACCACTAGGTGGTTTTCAGGGACAAGCTTCTGATATTCAAATTCATGCACAAGAAATATTACAAGTTAAGAGTAGGTTAAATAATATTTTGGCTTTGCACACAGGGCAAGATATTAGCGTAATTGAGAAAGATACTGATCGTGATAATTTTATGTCTGCTAAAAAAGCAGTTGAATATGGTTTAGTCGATGCCATATATAGTAAACGATCTTAATATAATAGGTAGGTGTTAATAGTGAATAATGAAAATTCAGAAAAATTACTCTATTGTACTTTTTGTGGAAAAAGTCAGCATGAAGTGCGCAAACTGATTGCTGGTCCATCATCTATTTATATTTGTAATGAATGTATTGGATTATGCAATGACATCTTAAAAGAAGAGACAAAAAGCTTCCTTTCGCATGAAGAGTTCATTAATAAACCATTACCTACACCACATGAAATTCGAGCGCATCTTGATGAATACGTAATTGGCCAAGAACGCGCCAAAAAAGTTTTATCGGTTGCGGTCTATAATCATTATAAACGTTTACGTAATTACACTAATCGAGATGATGTTGAATTAGGTAAAAGTAATATTTTATTAATTGGTCCAACAGGAAGTGGTAAAACTTTATTAGCTGAAACTTTAGCCCGTTTTTTAGATGTACCTTTTGCTATGGCTGATGCCACAACGCTTACCGAAGCAGGTTACGTTGGCGAAGATGTCGAGAATATTATTCAAAAATTATTACAAAATTGTGACTATGATGTTGAAAAGGCGCAACGCGGTATCATTTATGTAGATGAAATTGATAAAATCTCACGCAAATCTGATAATCCTTCCATTACTCGGGATGTATCTGGAGAAGGTGTTCAGCAAGCTTTATTAAAAATCATTGAAGGCACTGTTGCATCGGTACCCCCCAAAGGTGGACGTAAACATCCTCAGCAGGAATTTTTACAAGTTGATACATCAAAGATTCTTTTTATTTGTGGAGGCGCTTTTAGTGGCTTAGATAAAGTTATTGAAAATCGAGTTTCAACTAATACCGGAATTGGTTTTAGTGCTGAAGTGAAAAGTAGCAAGCAAAAGGCGACGCAATCAGAACTATTAGCACAAATAGAACCGGAGGATTTAGTTAAATTTGGATTAATTCCTGAATTTATTGGTAGGTTACCAGTTATTGGTACTTTATCTGAATTGGATAAAGATGCTTTA
The DNA here is from genome assembly GCF_001690685.1 of Gilliamella sp. wkB112. Classification (GTDB taxonomy): domain Bacteria; phylum Pseudomonadota; class Gammaproteobacteria; order Enterobacterales; family Orbaceae; genus Gilliamella; species Gilliamella apicola_J. The sequence goes on from NZ_LZGL01000005.1 coordinate 95,860, forward strand.
ATTAGCATTTTAACCGAGCCTAAAAATGCCTTAACTAAACAATTCCAAACGTTATTTGATTTGGATGGTACTAAGCTTGAATTTTCTAAAGAAGCACTAGATGCTATTGCTATCAAAGCAATGCAACGGAAAACTGGGGCGAGAGGATTGCGTTCAATTGTGGAAAATATTTTATTAGATACCATGTATGACTTACCATCTACTAGAAATGTAAAAAAAGTCATTGTAGATCGAGAAACAGTTGAACAATCTCAAGCACCACAATTAATTTATGAGTCAAATACCGAACTTTCAGCTTAAAATATCAATTACTTATCGCTATAAAATGGCGATAAGTAATCTAAGTTATCTGTACTAATTTTTATTGAAAAACAAGTTTCGGACTTTTAAAAATAGTATATATATTGTGTGATAAAGTAGGCTTGAATATCTAAAAATAATCCCAATAATTAGTAGATAGGTTGGTACTAATAGAGAGAATGAAATGAAAACTAAACAAGCAAAACAGATGATTATGCCTATATTGCCATTGCGTGATGTGGTGGTTTTTCCACATATGGTAATTCCTCTCTTTGTTGGCCGAAATAAATCAATACGTTGCCTTGAAAGTGCAATGGAAATGGATAAACAAGTTTTTCTCGTTACACAAAAGAATCCATCACAAGATGAACCAGATGTAGATGATTTATACGAAATCGGAACAGTAGCTAATATTTTACAGTTACTTCAACTACCAGATGGTACAGTAAAAGTGTTAGTTGAAGGAGTTGAGCGCGCTGAAATTGTAGATATTGTAGAACGAAAAGAGGATGACTTTTTAATTGCTAATATTACTCCTTTAAAAGAGAAAAAAAAGTCAAATGATTTAAATGAAGCGCTTATCCGAGTTGTGTTATCTAATTTTGATGAATATGCAAAGCTTAATAAAAAAGTCACTCAGGAAGTGGTTGACTCCATTCGTTTAATTAAAGATTCTTCACAGCTTGCAGATTCGATTGCGGCTACTTTATTTTTAAAAGTAGAACAGAAGCAAGAAATATTGGTAACAGCTGATCTTGAGAAGCGTTTTGAATTGCTTATTTCTATGATGGAAGCAGAGATTGATTTGTTACAAGTTGAGAAAAATATTCGCCAACGGGTTAAGCAACAAATGGAAAAAGCCCAAAAAGAGTATTATCTTAATGAACAAATTAAAGCAATTCATAAAGAGTTAGGTGATATTGATAGTAAACCTGATGAATATGAAGAGTTAAGAACTAAAATCATTAAAGCTAAAATGCCACAAGAAGCTACTGATAAAGCATTAGCTGAATTGAATAAATTGAAAATGATGCCAGCCATGTCGGCAGAAGCGACCGTAGTTCGTGGATATATAGACTGGATGATTCAAGTTCCTTGGTATAAACGAAGTAATGTAAAAAAAGATATTGAAGGTGCTCAAAAAGTTCTAGATAAAGATCATTATGGACTTGAAAGGGTAAAAGATCGTATCTTGGAATATTTAGCAGTACAAGGACGAGTTAATAAAGTTAAAGGCCCAATTTTATGTTTAGTCGGTCCTCCAGGAGTAGGTAAAACTTCACTTGGACAGTCTATAGCCAAAGCCACGGGGCGTAAGTATGTTAGAATGGCTTTAGGTGGTGTGCGTGATGAGGCGGAAATTCGAGGTCATAGACGTACTTATATTGGTTCTATGCCGGGTAAGTTAGTCCAACGTATGGTTAAGGTAGGCGTTAAAAACCCATTATTTTTACTAGATGAAATTGATAAAATGGCATCTGATATGCGTGGAGATCCTGCCTCTGCATTATTAGAAGTACTTGATCCAGAACAAAATAATGCTTTTAGTGATCATTATTTGGAAGTTGATTATGATTTGTCGGATGTGATGTTTGTTGCTACAGCAAACTCCATGAATATTCCTGCACCTTTGTTAGATCGTATGGAAGTTATTCGCCTTTCTGGTTATACAGAAGATGAAAAATTAAATATAGCCAAACAACATTTAATAACCAAACAAATTGAGAATAATGGTTTAAAAGTAAGGGAAATCAGTATTGATGATTCCGCTATTATCGGTATTATTCGTTATTATACTCGAGAAGCAGGAGTGCGTAGCTTAGAACGAGAGATTGCTAAAATTTGTCGAAAAGTAGTCAAACAATTAGCTTTAAATAGCAAATTGAAAAAAGTTACTATAACTCAAGATAATCTAAAAGAATTTCTAGGTATTCAACGATTTGATTATGGTAAAACTGATAATGAAAATAGAATTGGTCAAGTTATTGGTCTTGCTTGGACTGAAGTTGGTGGCGATTTATTGACTATTGAATCGGTAAGTGTACCAGGTAAAGGAAAATTAACTTATACCGGGTCTTTGGGTGATGTTATGCAAGAGTCTATCCAAACAGCTTTAACTGTTGTACGTTCTCGTGCTGAAAAATTAGGTATTAATCCTGATTTTTATGAAAAACGAGATATTCATGTGCATGTGCCTGATGGTGCTACTCCAAAAGATGGACCTAGCGCAGGTATTGCAATGTGTACTTCTTTAATTTCAACGTTAACAGGTAATCCTGTTCGTTCGGATGTGGCAATGACTGGAGAAATAACATTGCGTGGTGAAGTCCTACCAATAGGAGGGCTAAAGGAAAAATTATTAGCCGCCCACCGAGGTGGCATTAAAACAGTTCTTATACCTGTTGATAATGTTAAAGATTTAGAAGAAATTCCAGATAATGTTAAAGCGGAACTAGATATTCATCCTGTTAAATGGATTGATGAAGTTATAGCTATTGCCTTACAGGATAATCCTTTTGGTATAGCCCCAGTAACAAAAAAGGCTACTGTTAAATCTATTGCTAAAAAGTCAATCAAGAAAGTAAAAAGTAATATTGAAGTTCCAAGTCGGTTGAACTAATTTTATAATCTTAAAAAGATCAACATAACGTTGATCTTTTTTTTACACCTTAATATGCAGAGAATAGCCAATTTAAGTAAATATGCTATACTTGCCAGTATTCAACGTTAGGTTTATGGAGAATCGCAAGAAATGATGGAGACAATCCGAACAGCGGCAAACCATGTTGTCGTTAAAATTATTTTTGCAATAATAATAGTATCTTTTATTTTTACGGGCATCGGTTTTTTGGGTTTTGGTGGTGGTAATAGCTCTCGAGATCAACAAGAATATATTGCTAAAGTAAATGGTGAAGGTATCAGTCGTGCTGAATTTGAAAATCAGGCTAGAAGAGTTACTGCCAATGCAAATGGGGATAGTTCTTTTATTAAGCAATTACGGCGTAATGTTTTGTATTATCAAATTGATAATTATTTGGCTTATAAATTCGCTGAAGATTTAAATACTAATATTAGTAATGATCAAGTTAAGGATAATATTCGAAAACAGGTGGATTTTTTTGAAAATGGTCAGTTCAATAATGATAAGTATTTAAAAATATTAGAATTAAATGATTTTACTCCCGATGCTTACGCTGAAATATTAAGGAAAGTATTACAACAACAACAAGTTTTAAATGCGGTAGTTATGACTGATTTTGTTCTACCAATAGATTCAGAAATATCATCATTACAAAAACAGACAAGAAGTATTTATGCTGACTTAATTAATACATCGGCAGTTAACATGGATGATGTTAATATAACTACAGAAGATGAACAAAAATATTATGAAGAACATCAAAAAGAGTTCTTTAGAAAAGAAAGAGCAAAAGTTAAATATATTGTAAACACTAAAGAAGATTTATTAAAGACAATTAAAGTCACAGATAATGAAATTAAACAGGAATATGAGACAAATAATAAAACCTATAGATATCCAACTAAAAAGTCATTTAGTGTAATTTATGTAACTAATAAAGAAGAAGCGGATGATATTAATAAAGAACTTTTATCTGGTGTTGATTTCGATAGTGTTGTAAATAAAGTTAACCAAAATAGTGAAATATCACCTTACGGTAAAAATGGTTCTTTAGGTTGGTTTACTGATGATGATTCTTTACCGCAAGCTTTTAAAGAGGCTAATTTAGATAATATTGGTCAAATTTCTACACCTATTGCCACTGATAATGGCTATGTAATTGTTAAATTAGAAAACATACAAAAGTCAACACCTATGGATTTTGATTATGCGAAATCTGTAATTGGTTCAAAATTAAGAAAGCAGAAATTACAACAAGCTTTTCTGAATATTGAGAATAAAATGAAGGAAGGTTTAGAAGAGCCATCGGTATCAATTGAAGATCTTGCTAACAAAACTGGACTTAAAATTTTTAACACTAATTGGATTTCTTATAATAATCAACTTTCAATTACGGCTTATCCTGAAGTAAGAGATGTAATCTTTAGTGATGAAATGATAGTAGATGATAAAGCTACTAATAAAATTTCTGAATTAATACATGTTGGTAAAGATTTAGATGAATATGATTTTATTATTCAAGTTGTTGATTATCGTCCAGAAGGTATAGCACCATTTGAAGAAGTTAGGGATATAATCAATAAAAAACTATACATAAGTATAGCGAATAGTCGTTTTAAATCGACGATTGATAACATTTTAGATGAATTAAAAGAGTCAGGAACTTCTAGCAATGTACAATTTACAAAAAATTATACATTAACTCGTGATTCTAAAGACTTGGATAAACAAATTGTAGATATGGTTTTTGATCTACAACCATCAACAACCGGAAAAGGTGTTTTTGGTGCAAAATCTTTAAATGATAAAGAAGCTTATATTGTAGCACTAACAGGAGTAAATACACCAAAAGAATACCAAGATATTAGTGCCGAATTACGTCCTTTGTTGATTGATAATACACATTTTTATTTTGCTGCTGATATTCGATCAAAAGCTAAAATTGAATTTATGCCAAATTCTAATTTGTGATTTATCTCGAAAAATAGCATCAAAATTATAAAAATAGAAAAGCCACTTATGTGGTTTTTCTCATTTTTATAACTATAAAAAATTTTTTATTTGATTTATTGAGATAGTTGTAAGGCAAAATTAATTGCATAACAATTTTTAGAGGTTAGTCAAATGAAAATATTTTCAATATTATGTTTTTTATTATGTAGTATAACATTTTCTAATATAAGTCTTGCTGATTCAACAGCTATAGAATCGGTTAATCAGGAACAGAAACAAAAGCAAATTGAGCAAGTTAACATTAACACCGCTTCTGCAGAAGAACTGACTAAAGTCTTAAATGGGATAGGTGCAAGTAAAGCCCAAAAAATTATTGAATATCGTGAAAAATTTGGACCTTTTATTTCTGTAGAGCAATTGAAAGAAGTATCAGGTATTGGCCAAGCCACATTGGATAAAAATTTAGGTAAAATTATTTTATAATTTCTTTAAACCACCGGTTCATATCGGTGGAAATTAGATTAAATCTAGTTATCAATAGGATCAACATCAATACTCCATCGGACTTTTGGTATTTCATCCCATTTTTCCATAGCAATAATAAGTTGATCTAATATTTGTTGTAATTTTTGCCGGTTAGTATGTTGCAATAATAACTGCCAACGATTGTAGCCTGCTTTTTTAGGTTGGTTTGCTGGCATTGGTCCCAGTTGCCATAATGCCTGGTCGCTATTAATTTTTATCCAATCATAAATTTTTTGCAAAAAATTTGGCGCGTAATGGTTATTACGATCTGCTGCACGAATAAGCACTTGATAGCTGAAGGGAGGTAATTGAGTCTGTTGTCTTTCTTGTAAGGTAAGCTTAGCAAATTCTTGATAACCTTTGGTTAGTAGAACATTTAATAATGGGTGATCTGGATGATAAGTTTGTAAAATAACTTCTCCAGTTTTGTTTTCTCGTCCGGCACGCCCCGATACCTGAGTGTAAATTTGCGCAAATCTTTCAGTTGCCCGAAAATCACTAGAAAACAATGCGCCATCTACATCAACAATCCCAACTAATGTAACATCAGGGAAATGATGACCTTTGGCTAAAATTTGTGTGCCAACTAAAATATGAGCACCACCTTGTTGAATATTTGTTAAATAACTATTTAATGCTCCTTTTTTGCTTACAGTATCACGATCTATGCGACTAATTTTGGTATTAGGGAATAATATTTCTAGTTGTTTTTCTAATTGTTCAGTGCCAAAACCTATAGGAATTAAATGAGTAGAACCACATTTAGGACATTGTTCTGGAACTATTCTTGTTGTATCACAATAATGACAAATAAGCTTATGTTGTTTTTGATGATACGTATAAGGTCGATCACAGCGTGGGCATTCGGCTATCCAACCACAATCATGACAGATCAACAATGGTGAAAAACCTCGACGATTTAAGAATAATATTATTTGATTATTATTAGATAAATGTTGTTTTATTTTTGCTATTAATGGTTGTGATAAGCCAGCTTTAAGTACTAGTCCGCGTAGATCTAAAATAGATTGTTTAGCAAATGTAGCATTACCTGCTCTTTCTGTCAGTGGTAATAATTGGTACTTACCGTTGTGGGTATTATTTAAAGTTTCTAATGAAGGCGTAGCTGAACCTAAGATAATTGGTATATTGTCGATTTTAGCTCGAATAATAGCTAAGTCACGGGCATGATAGCGCCAACCTTCTTGTTGTTTATAGGAACTATCATGTTCTTCATCGATAATAATCATCCCTAAATTTTTGAATGGCGTAAATAAGGAAGAACGAGTTCCAATTAAAACAGCCGTTTCACCATGTTTACTTCTTAACCAAACATTTAACCTTTGTTTTTCCGTTAATGCTGAATGCAGAACATCAATAGGTGCATTAAAACGTTGTTGAAAGCGTTTAATTGTTTGTGGGGTTAGACTAATTTCAGGAACAAGTACTAGTGCTTGCTTACCTGAGGCAAGAATTTTAGAAAGAATATTCAAATAGACTTCGGTTTTTCCAGAGCCGGTTACACCGTCTAATAAAAATACACCAAAATGGTGATTTTGGTTATTTATTGTTGTAATTGCATGCAATTGCTCGTTATTTAATTTAATAGAATTTGGATTGATTGAAAAATTATTACGCCAATCTATTAGATTTTTGGGGATTATTTGTTGTTGTATAAGTAGTTTTCTTTGTAATTCATGATAGGTAGCTAATTTAAAATTAGTTTCTATAATTGAGTTAGCTCTAAAGGATGATAATAATAATTTTTGTTTAGGCGATCGAGATAATGTTTGTAAATCGATTTTTCGACCAAGCTCAGTTAATTGCCATTGTTTAATTTCATCGTTAATAGCTTTTCTTCCTTGCCTTAATAGAATAGGCATTGCATGAAATAACACTTCACCCATTGGGTAATGGTAATAATTTATCGCCCAATTTAGTAATTGCCAAATTGAATTAGTAAAAAGAGGAGTAGTATCAATAACTGCAATGATTGGTTTTAATTCTTCTATATCAAATTTGCTTTGTTGATCTATGTTTACAATTATGCCAATTGATTCTCGATTTCCAAAAGGGACTTTAACTCGCATACCTATTTGTGCAGGTATCACTAATTGATAATCAAAAAGTCGATAAATTGGTACAGGTAAAGCCACATGAGCAACAAGCATTAAAAAGTCACAATAAAAATTAAATAGATTATTCATTGTACGCAGTTTTTTTATAAGTCGCAAAATCTAGGCCAACTGATTTACTATTTTTTATACTGCTAGAATGATTACTTTGATATAAAACTATATTTTGCATTTGAATAAAATTATTTCATATTATTTTAGTTATAATCCATACAATGGAAAGGTGGTAAGCATTTTCAAATTTTGTTATCTTGTAACAAATACAGATAAGTTATGTGTAAAGGTTATGATTTATGTCACAGTCATTGTCTCATATTAATCAATATGGGGATGCCCATATGGTTGATGTTTCTGAGAAACTAATAACAACAAGAGAAGCAAAAGCAGAGTCTTTTGTGTTAATGGATGATGAAACGCTTAATATAATTATTGCAGGTAAACATTTTAAAGGTGATGTTTTTGCTACTGCACGGATTGCTGGTATTCAAGCAGCTAAAAAAACGTGGGAACTTATTCCTTTATGCCATCCTTTATTGCTTACTAAAGTTGAAATAAATATTGTAGCTGATACTGACAATAATCGTGTTAGGATTGAATCTATATGCCGAGTAAATGGTCAAACCGGTGTTGAAATGGAAGCATTAGTTGCTGCATCAGTTGCGGCTTTAACTATTTATGATATGTGCAAAGCTGTCCAAAAGGATATGGTAATTACTCAAGTTAGATTATTGAGTAAAACAGGTGGTAAATCAGGTAGTTTTGTTGCTGAATAATAATATAGATAATAAAATGAATAAAATTATTTTTTTTGCTCAGATTCGAGAATTAATCGGTGTTGAAAGTATTAAACTTGATGCTAGTAATTTGTCAGTTGCTAATCTTTTAGACCAGTTAAGCCTGCGCGGAGATAAATGGGCATTAACATTAAAAGAAAATGTGGCTTTATGTGCCATTAATCAAATATTAGTTGATGTTGATTATATTATTGAAGATGGTGATGAAATCGCTTTTTTCCCTCCAGTAACAGGTGGTTGAGATACTATGAATATTATACAGGTTACTGACCAACCAATTGCTATTGATAGTTTGTTTGATTGGTTATCGGAAACCCCTCAAGATGGCGCCGTGGTTACTTTTATTGGTAAGGTCCGTTCACTTGATAATCAAATCACAAGCCTTTATTTAGAACACTACTCTGGTATGACTGAAAAAGTTTTAGCTAAAATAGTTAATCAGGCTAGATCAAAATGGCAAATAAATAGAGTAGCTGTTATTCATAGAGTTGGTGAAATTAATGCTGGTGAGAAGATTGTTTTTGTAGGCGTTAGTAGTGCTCATAGAACAGATTCTTTCGCTGCAACTGAATTTATTATGGATTTATTGAAAAATGAAGCCCCATTTTGGAAAAAAGAACGAACGGATCAAGGGGAATATTGGGTCAAAGCGAAAAAATCTGATGCTGAGGCCTTGAAAAAATGGTATTGATCCCTATTTAAGCTTATAATATAGAATATATTATATAATTTATTTTGTGAGAGGTAATGAATGGCTAATTACTCGCCTAACGGTTCAATTATTGAACAATCTGGTAGTCGTATTCAAACATATATGAGTCATGTTTATGGTTGGATGACTGTTGGTTTGCTTTTAACTGCATTAGTTGCATGGTATGCTTCATCCAGCGAAGCAATGCAACAATTGTTGTTTGTTATTGATTATAGAGGATATTATTCACTTTCTGTTCTTTCATGGATTTTAATAATAGCTGAACTTGGTTTAGTTTTTGCTCTATCAGGAATGATTAATCGTTTATCTGGAAGTGCAGCAACAACCATGTTTATGTTATATTCCGTTTTAAGCGGTTTAACATTAAGTTCTATTTTTATTGCATATACAAGTTCGTCCATTGTTAGCGTATTTTTTATTACTGCAGGGATGTTTGCAACACTGGCTTTCTATGGTTATACCACTAAACGCGATTTATCCGCTTTTGGGCGTTTTTTATTTATGGGATTAGTTGGTATTGTTATCGCTTCTCTCGTTAATATGTTTATGCATAGTGCACCATTAATGTGGGCAATTACTTATATTGGCGTGTTTGTATTTGCAGGTTTAACGGCTTATGATACTCAAAAACTGAAAGAATTAGGTGAACATTTACCTCAAGATGATCAAAATGTGTTTAGACGTTTTGTTATTCTAGGTTCCTTAACTCTTTACCTTGATTTTATTAATTTATTTATAATGTTATTAAGAGTTTTTGCTGATCGTCGATAAGTTAACTTCTTAAATATATAAAGGACTCTTAAATGAGTCCTTTTTTGTTAATATTTCATTAGTAATTTATTGATGTAGTGTTAGTTTGTTAAAAACTTTCAGAAAAATACGGTTTTGGAGTATAAAATACTGTATTATTTGAAGATTATAGAATCTAGGACTTATTTATTAGTGAATTACTATGAAAAAATTATATTATTTTGTTCTGATCAATATCTTCATTTCATCATTTATAACAATACGTTATTTTAGTGTACCTGGAGCTTCATTTACTTGGGTTGGTAGCTTATTTTCAGTATTTGCTGTTTTAGGTCAATATTTTTTATTATATTTATTAGTTTTTTTTATATGTATTCCATTGCTTCGCTTTCGAAAATGCATTAAACATCTAGTTGTAGCAGTTATTTTTGGTTTATTACAAATTGCATTATACATTGATACAATAGTATTTGAGCAGTATCGTTTTCACATTAATCAATCTGTTATATCGCTAATTTTATCTGGGCAAGTGGTTGATTTTTCATTAATAACTTATTTTTTAATGTTTGGACTCTTGCTGATAGTATGCGGAATTGAATATGGTATTTTATGTTTCCTCGATAAGTTAATTGCTAGAAAAAAGCCATATCATCGACGTTCCTGTCTTGTCATTATATCGGTGATATTTCTAGGAAGTTCATTACTAATGAGCCATTTAGTGCATATGGTGGCATTTTATTATGCTTACGCCCCAATTATGGTTGTGAAAGAATATATTCCGCTTTACCGTCCATTTACTTCCAAAGAAATAATGAGCTTTTTTGATAAACAAGGACAACATAAAGTTCTTTATCAGAAGGATAACCAACATGCTAGTATTTTTTACCCACACACTAAGTTAATTATTAATCCTGATAATAAAATGCCACCCAATATTATGTTTATTGTGTTAGATTCTTGGCGTTATGATACTTTTAATGAGCAAGTATCTCCTAATACCTATCATTTTGCACAACAAAATAATGGGGTGGTTTTTAATAATCATTACTCAACTGGTAATGCAACAAGAACTGGTATTTTTGGCTTGTTTTATGGGATTCCAGGTACTTATTGGGATGCATTTTTGCGTAACAGTATTCCATCGTTATTCATCACAACTTTGCAACAAAAAAATTACAATATTGGTATATTTACTTCAGCGAAAGTCTCAGCTCCTGAGTTTGATCGTACTGCCTTTTTAACCATTGAAAATTTGCGGATTAGTAGTGATGATGGGCCAGCTGCTAGCAGAGATAAGCAAATAACAAATGATTGGTTACAATGGTATAACAAACGTAATAAAGCTGAACCAACATTTTCTTTTTTATTTTATGATGCACCACATGCATATGATTTTCCAAAAGACTTTTCGGTCAAATTTAGACCTATTAGTGATATTAATTATATGACGCTTGACAATGATACAGATCCAGAGCCAATTTTTAATCGTTATAAACAAAGTGTTTATTATGATGATTATTTATTACAAAATATTTACGATGAGCTGAAAGCTTCTGATACTTTAGATAACACATTAATAGTAATCACCGGCGATCATGGGCAAGAAATGAACGATAATAAACTCGGTTTTTGGGGACACAATGGTAATTATACCGATGCTCAAACCAAAGTCCCTTTTATAATTATAGGTGGGAAAGAATTAGATAATCTTAGAATTAATGCTAATCAACTAACTAGTCATGAGGATGTCGTGCCTTCACTCATGAAACATTTTTTAAATGTAAAAAATGACATAAATGATTATTCAACTGGCTATGATCTTTTTAATCCAATAGTTGACCGTAATTGGTTGTTAATGTCAAATTATAGTTCTTATGCAATTCGAACTATGGATAATATTTATTTTGTTAACCGTTTAGGCATTAGCCATTATATGGATTCACATAATCATGAGATTGATAGTATACCTAATTATGAATATATCCAATCAGCGATGAATAATATGCGATATTTCTTTAAAAAATAACCATAAATCCGCCAATAATGGCGGATATTTATTTTATTAACGAACATCAGCACAATTCAAACAGTAAACATAACGATTTTGAGCGTCGTGAAATTTATCCCATAAAGATACTTGATGCCGTAATTGTTTTACTTCCGGCATTTGTTCGAATAAAATTTCAGCAACTGATCGTGGTAATACCGTAGATATATCTGAATAAAATGCATCAAACCAATTATCATCATGTTTTTGCCAATCAATTTGATAATCAGATAAATTAGCTAATGTTGCTGCAATTTCAATAGCATCATCAATATCCCCTAATTTATCGACTAAACCATTTTTACTTGCTTCTGTACCTAACCAAACTTGTCCTTGTCCAATTTTATCAACTTGTTCTGTTGTCATATTACGTGCCTTGGCAACCAGTGAAATAAATGTGTTATAACCATTTTCAATATTAATTTGAATTAGCTGATTTACTTCCTGAGGTAAATCTTGAACAAGGCTAATATTGGATAGCGGAGATGTGGCAACTCCGTCACTATAAATACCGATACTAGATAATGATTTTTCAAATGTTGGAATAATGCCAAAAATACCGATAGAACCGGTAATAGTATTTGGATTAGCTATAATATAATCAGATTCGGTTGAGATCCAATAACCACCGGAAGCAGCCATTTCACCCATTGAAACTACCACTGGAATATGTTGAGCTCGTATGGCTTCAAGTTCTTGCCGAATTGCCTCAGATGCTTCAACACTTCCTCCGGGACTGTTAACACGTAATACGATTGCTTCAACAAGTAAATTGTTACGAATTTTTTGGAGTTGTTCAATAATATCCCTACTATCAGCAATTTTGTTATTTTTATTATTATCTTCAGATTCTGTTAGAGTACCATTAATAAAAACTACTGCTATCACAGGTTTAGATTTATTCTTCTCAGATTGTTCATTTCCCTGGCTAAGTTGATAATCGTATATGCTAACTTTATTAGGAGAAATTAAATCAAGTTCAAATTCATAATTAGAAGATATAACATCAATTAAGCCATTTGATAAAGCATATTGAGACATGCTTCCATTTACATTTTTCAGCTCTGATAACATAATATCTGTAGAAGGGACTAGTTGTGTAGCAGCATGTTTTCTCTGAATTGCAATATCATTGAGATAATTGTCCCACATTAATGTCAGCCAGCGAGAGGTATTGCTTTTTGCTTCTTGAGACATGTTATCGCGTATAAAAGGTTCTACTGCTGATTTATAGGTTCCAACTCTGAAAATGTGAGTATTGACTTTTAAATTATCAAGTAATGTTTTATAGTACAAGTTATTAGCTGACAAGCCATATACATTAATTGCACCTTGGGGATTTAAATAAATTTTATCAGCATAACTTGCTAAATAATATTGACTCTGATTGAAATTTGAACCAATGGCATATATAGGTTTTTTAGCGTCACTGAACTTAGATAAATATTTACCAATATATTGTAGTGAAGTCATATCAGTACCCACAAAGTTATCAAGCTTTAGGATAATACTGTTAATGTTAGGATCATTGGTGGCTTGAGCTATCTTTTGCGTTAATATAAATAGACTATTTTCACGCGAAGTATTTATCTTAGTTCCACGTATTTTATTCTGTAAAGTATAAAAATCATCAGAATAAGGTGTATTATCAACAATTACGCCTTCAATATCTAATACTAGCGCTCCTTTTTGTGGAACGGTTTCCTTTTTTTGAATTTCTTTTACAAATGTGATACCACTGATAACCAAAATGATTATTATTAAAAAAATAAGATTAAGGAAGATTTCTCTAATTAAGTTGATAACTTTCCAAATTGATTTAATTACAGAGAGAATAGACATAATAAATGACCTTTTTATAGTGATTTATTTAATTTCTTGGCTTCTATATTTCTTTTTTTGAAATATTTTTTGTCTTCAAAACGTAAGCAGGTTAATTTACCTCCCCAACAACACCCTGTGTCAAGAGCATAAACATGCTCAGGAGTACCTTTACCATTCAAAGCTGCCCAGTGACCAAAAGCAATGCTATATTCGGATGGAATTTTACTTGGTAATAAAAACCAAGGTTTAAGTTTGCTTGGTACTTGATCTGGTAATTTTTTATAATAGAAATCAAGTCTGCCATCACCATAACAAAAACGCATACGTGTTAAGGCATTGGCGATATAACGTAAACGCTCAAAACCTTGCAATTCTGTTGACCATTCATCAGGAAAGTTGCCATACATTTTGTCAAGGAAAAGAGGGTAGGAATCACTAGATAGAACTACATTTAGATCATAGGCACACTTTTTTAGCGTTTCAAGATCCCATTGAGGTGAAATCCCAGCATGCGTCATAATGAGCTTTAGTTGTTCATCTATTTGAATTAATGGTTGTTTACGTAACCAATTCATTAACTCATCATAGTCATGGGCAGCTAATACACTAGTAAGATTATCTTTTTTTTGGGGGGGGGTAACCTTAGCATAAATTGACAATAAATGAAGGTCATGATTGCCTAATACTAAACGAATTTGATCATTATTGCTTTTAACAAATCGCAAAACATCAAGTGAGTTAGGTCCTCTCGCAACAAGATCTCCAGTTAACCATAATGTATCGGATGATGAAAATTTTACTTTTTCAAGTAGTCGCATAAATTCATCATAACAACCATGGATATCGCCAATTAGTAAGTTCGCCATATTATTATTTCCATGCATTTGCAAGTAGACAATATTGTTCCACAGTTAGATTCTCAGCACGTAAATTAGGATCAATATTTAACTCTGTTAGTTGTTCAATAGTGAACATATTGCTCAAACTATTACGAATAGTTTTACGGCGTTGATTAAATGCTTCTGTTGTTAAACGGGAAAGTATTTTAATATCATTCACAATATAAGGCTTATTCTTATATGGAATAAGTTTAACTACGGCTGAATCCACTTTAGGAGCTGGTTTAAAAGACGTTGGTGGTACTTCTAATACAGGAATAATTTGGCAATAATATTGAGCCATTACGCTAAGTCTTCCATAATCTTTACTATTGGGTGCTGCGACTAGACGAGTGACAACTTCTTTTTGTAACATAAAGTGCATATCTGCAATCTTATCGGCAAACTTAAAAAGATGGAACATCAGCGGTGTTGAAATATTATAAGGTAAATTACCAAATACTCTTAAAGATTTACCATGCTGAGTATATAACTGATTAAAATCATATGTTAAGGCATCTTGTTCTATAACTGTGATTTTATGATTTAATAATGGATTTTCAAGGAGCCGACTAGCTAAATCACGATCAATTTCAATAACCGACAAATGCTCTACACATTTACTGACAGGTATTGTTAAAGCAGCAAGCCCAGGTCCGATTTCGACCAAAGCTTGTTCTGCCTTAGGCTGTATAGCTGCTACAATGCTTTCAATAATAAACTCATCATGTAAAAAATTTTGTCCAAATCGTTTACGAGCAAAGTGCCCTTGATGAACACGATTACTCATTTTTGTCTTCGCCTACAATTTTAATATAAGCGTCACCTTTTATTTCCTGAACCCAAACTTGGGCTTCCTCAGTAAATTTGCGATTAAAAATAAGTCGGTAAGCTTGTTCTTTCTTAGCTAAATTAGTACGATCAGTTTGTTTACTGTCGATTAATTGGATAAGATGCCAACCAAATGATGACTTAATTGGTTGACTAATCTCACCTTTTTTTAACTGTAATAAGGCATTTTTAAATGCACTATCGTAACGATCTGGTAGATTCCAACCAAGATTCCCTCCATTATCCTTAGAACCAGGATCTTCAGAATTAGCTTTTGCAGCAGCTTCAAAGGTTATGGCTCCACTCATAATTGATTTACGGAGATCATTTAACTTCTGTTTAGCTATTTGGTCAGTAACTAAGACATTTGTTTTAATTAAGATATGGCGAGCATTAACTTCTTGAGCCGTAATAGTTTTAGGTGCCTCAGAACGAGTATCATCAACTTTAATAATATGGAAACCAACACCAGAACGAATTGGACCAATAATACTTCCTTTAGGGGCTCGAATTAATCGTTCTTCAAAGATAGTAGGTAATTCATTTAATTTATGCCAACCCATGCTACCACCTTTTAAAGCACGATCATCATTGGAATAAGAAGTGGCTAATTTAGCAAAGCTTTCACCTTTTTGAGCTCGATTAACAATTTCGTTTGCTTTACTGGTGGCGGTATCAATTTGTTGTTTGGATGCTTTTTCTGGAATGGCAATTAAAATATGGCTAATGTTGACATCAATATTATTTGTTGGTTGTTGTGTAATAGTTTTAGCCAAATTTTCGATTTCTTTATCAGAAATTTTAATTCTAGGTCGTACCGCATCAAGTCTAGCTTGCTCCATCAACATATCATTATGGATGCGTTCTCGATAAGAACTATAACTAATCCCCATAGTGGATAATTTACTTCTTAATTCATCAATAGACATACCATTTTCTGCAGCAATGTTAGAAATGGTATTAGTTACTTCATCATCACTTATTGTGATTTTAGCTTTAGCCGCTCTTTGTAAAATTAAATTCTCAATTATCAAGCGATCTATAATTTGCTTGCGCAACACCTTATCGTCTGGCAGATTTTTAGCAGCAGTGCTAGCTTTGATTGTTTTCAACATATCATTAACGTCACTTTCTAAAATAACATTGTTATTGACGACAGCAGCAACTTGCTCAATAACTTTTGGTGCTGCATTGGCAGATAAAGAAGAAATAAGTCCAATACTAATACTTAAGTTTAATGCGATAATTAGTTTTAATAATTTCATGTTAATTCAACTCATTTTGTTGTTACAGTGTTATTACTGTAATAAATTAGTTATGTTTTTATTCAAATGCGGTTGTATAAGGTAACTTGCCAAAACTTAGCATTTTAGCTTTGGCATCACTTGTACGACCTAATCCTTGTAATTCAAAATTTACTGAAAATTTATTTTCATATTTACTTTCATTACGATCCCAGTCAGTTAATTTTCTGCCATATTGGACCGTCATTCCCCAACAGCAATCACTATAATGCAAACCAACAAAACCGTCAGCTGTTTGGCCTAATTTAACATCATAATAGTAAGAACCCACAGCGTTAACAGTCTGAGAAAGTGGCCAAGTAGTCATAACTCCGGCTTGCGAGATATCCTGTTTGTAATATGTATTACTATTTGAAACCGTATCTATATAATTATGATTAGCATAACGATAAGAGAGCTGTAGTAATTTTTCACTCGAAGGACGATATTCAAAAATCGTATTTGCTAACGAAATAGTATTAATGCGAGTATCATATTGTACTCCACTACGGAAAATCAAATCATCGCTTACTTGCCAAAAACTATCTGTAGCCCAAGTTATACTGCCTGTATCAGAATTTTTATCTAGTTCATTATTATGTTCGCTGGTTTTTGATTTGGTAAAATAAGTAATTTGTCCAATGGAAAAATTAAATTTTTCAAGTTTATTGTCATCATATAATCGAGTGGTAACACCCGCAGCTAAATTGTTTGTCGAAGCAATACGATCTAAACCACTATAGGGTTGATCTCTAAATAAACCAGTATAATCAAATTGTAGTAAAGTTGAATCATAGCTGCCAATATTGGATTGATTTCGATAAGGAATATAAGTATATTTTACCCGTGGTTCTAATGTTTGAGTATAACCCTCGATGAAAGGCATATCACGTTCAAAAACAACTTTGCCGTCAATACTAAACTTTGGTATAAATCGGTTAACATTGCGATCTAACTTATTTTTATCATTATTTGTAATTGATTCATTATGTTTTTTTATATTATCTTGATTATAATGGGTTGCCATTAAACCAGCTTCAGTAGTTACTGAAGCCCAAGAGTTGTTTAGTGTATAATTAAGCGTAGGCTCTATATGGGAACGCCATGCTCTAGGTTTTTTATTTCCGGAAGTAATAAAATGAGATATTTGCGAAAAAGTCTTAAATTTTAATGGCCCCATGTCATAATTATAATAATGTATATCTAATTGAGGTTGGGTTTGGTACAGGTCATCTTTCCCTCCCGTATATAAAGGTTGAAAGTGGCGATAACCTAAAGTAACATCCCAATTTTCATTATTATAACCAGCTTGGTAAAACTGGGTTAAGTAACCATCAGTTTCTGATGCATACTGAGAATCTAAGTCATTTGAATATTGATTATCACTCACTCTGGTCGTATTAGCATAAAAGCGCCAGTTGTAATTAATTAATTGGAATTCTTCCCAATGGAATAACCATCGATGCTGGTTGTTATCATAATTATTTCCATTTAATTTTTTATCTCTATCCTCACCGTACTGGGCATCATGTTGTAACCAATCAAATGCTAATGTGCCTAAGCCAATTTCATTTAAATAGCGAAATTCAGTTTGTAACTGTATACCTCGTTGTTGTAATACTCTTGGAGTAAATGTGGCATCGTAATTAGGTGCTATATTCCAATAGATGGGTAACGAAAAATCTATACCATCAACGCTATCATAACTAAAATTAGGTATTAATAGTCCTGAACGACGTTTATCACCTGTTGGTAATTGTAAATAAGGTGAATACAAAACAGGTACTTTGCCTATACGAAAAACTGCATTCCAGACTTCAAGTAACTGTTCATCTCTATCATGGATAACGGTAGTTCCTTTAATGTTCCAAGTACTATCATTTATAGGGCAAGAAGTATAACTACCATTTTTTAAAATAACATATCTATTGTTTTCGAGTTTCATCTCATCAGCATCACCACGACCAAGTCTATCGACTAAGTGATATTCACCCGGAGTCATATTAGTGTCATTATTATTAAGATTTATTAGAGCATTATTACCTTTCATCTTAATCAGATTGTCTTGATAAGTAATATTCCCTTCGAGTTTGGCTGTTCGATAATTTTTATCTTGAGTATCAATAGTTACCTTATCTGCTTTAACGGTACGGTTACCTTGCTCGATTAAAACATTACCTTGATAAATAGCAGTATTAGGATAAAAAGCTTCAAATTGGTTGGATTCGGCTTCAACAGGTAAAGTGTTGATATCACCATTGACTAAAGGACGATCAAATATAGGGACATCAATAAGACATTGAGGATTATTGCTTTCAGCTTTAGGTAGGTTTATAGCATAGCTGCTATTGTTATACAATGTGCAGGTAATGGCTATAGCTATAAATGATGGCGTTAATTTTTTCATCAATGTTCAAAAGGTAATCGTGATTATTTTGATTGAAGCATTATAGCGGTTATTTGTAAAAGTGCGAATGAAAAATTAACGTTTAACCCTACGTCTGCTTGTTTTATTTAGTTGTTTAACCATGGATATGCGTTTTTCAACACTAACCGATTGAAATTCATGCCACCATTTTGCTAAATCTAATAGTTCACCTTTTTCAATCGCTGAACGCATCTCAAGAAGATCGTAAGCGGCTCGAAACTTAGGATGTTCTAAAATAGCGAAGGCTCGTTTGCCTTCTCGTTTTTTCATACGTAATTGTAAACGCCAAATGTCTCCCATTACCGTAGTTAATCGTCTTGGAATAGCGATAATTCGACATTGTTCATTTAATGTTTCGTTAATTGCCATTGAAAAAGAATCATGAAATTGCAAACCACTTTCAACACATGTAAGTTGGGTTTGTTCAATGATTGGATACCAAAAAAAGGCAGCAAACAAAAATGCTGGATTTACTCGTTGGTTATTAGCAATGCGATAGTCAGTATTTTTTAAGGCTTGTTCAATAATTTTTTCTAAATTACTATTGCTATTTGGTGTAAACAAGCGATTAATACTAGGAAAAAGTTGTTCAAAAAGATGATATTGCTTTAGTAAAACGTAAGTAGCATAGCCATTTCCACTTTGTAATAGTTTAATTACTTCATCAAATAACCGAGCTGCTGGAATATTTTTTAATAATGGGGCTAATTCTTTAATAGGTTTTGCAGTAGCTGGTTCGATCTTCATATTTAACTTGGCTGAAAAACGAACGGTTCTTAGCATCCTAACAGGATCTTCTTGATAACGTATTTTGGGTTCACCGATTAAGCGAATTATCCCTTGTCTCAGATCATTCAAACCACCACAATAATCACGTAAAGAAAAATCTTTAATATTATAATAAAGCGCATTCATAGTGAAATCACGGCGCAAAGCATCTTGTTCAATGGTGCCATAAACGTTATCACGTAGTAGCATACCTGACTGTGAGCGCTTTGCAATGTTGGTTGGTGCTTCTAAGTTATCATGGGTTCCGCGAAAAGTAGCAACTTCGATAATTTCTTTGCCAAACATAATATGTGCAAGGCGAAAACGTCTTCCTACTAATCGGCAGTTACGAAAAATTTTTTGTATTTGTTCAGGAGTTGCATTAGTTGTAACGTCAAAATCTTTAGGTTTCTTACCTAATAATAGATCTCTGATACAACCGCCAACTAAATAAGCTTCATAGCCTTGTTTGTTCAATCGATGAAGAACTTTTAATGCATTTTCACTTATATCTTTTCTTGAAATGTTATGTTCATTACGTGGAATAGATACATAATCAATTGATTGAAATTCTTCTTGACGAAATATTTTTCGATAAAAGCGTGAAACTTGCTTAAAAATAGCACACCTCAGTAAGTATTACGAACTTAATAACAAAATATAGCGCGCGATTATAGCGCAATTACTACTAACTTTCCAAATTTCTTATGAATGGTGTTTTAATGTTCTAGAACATTAGAATTTTTCTATTGTTATTATAATATTCTATTTGATTTTTTCTTTATAATTATCAACAATAGTAGATAACATATTTAATATGTACAATTGGTAATACCCATATTTAATAATATAACTTTATCTTGTTCAAGTTGGCGCCGTTTTATAAGTTGTTTAAGATTCATTAAATCTATATTTAAAACGGTTTTTTAATTAATCATTGATAGAATAAAATAGTTTATTAAAACAATAGATTATATTGTTTTAATAAAGCTTTATTTAAGTTTAATTGCTAGACTAAGTTGAACTATCTATCATAGTAATTGGTAAACACCATTAACTAATAATTACTTGGGGACATTATGAATATTCGTGATTTAGAATATTTTGTTTCGTTAGCTGAATTTCGCCATTTTCGTAAAGCTGCTGATGCTTGTAATGTAAGTCAACCAACATTAAGTGGGCAAATAAGAAAATTAGAAGATGAGTTGGGCGTTATGCTACTTGAAAGAACTAGTAGGAAAGTGCTATTTACGCAAACAGGTATGATGCTAGTTGAGCAATCAAAGGAGATTTTGCGTAATATTCAGATTCTTAAAGAAATGGCTAGTCGTCAAGGTGAAGAGATGTCAGGACCGATGCATATTGGATTAATTCCGACTATTGCACCTTATCTTTTACCACATGTTATTACCGTGTTACATGAGTCTTTTCCACAGCTTGAACTTTATTTACATGAGGCGCAAACTGCCAATATTGTGGCACAACTTGAAAGTGGTAAACTTGATTGTGCTATTATTGCCCAAGTTAAAGAAACGTCACAATTTATTGAATTACCTTTGTTTAATGAGCCAATGTTTTTGGCTGTACCGGCTAGTGACGAATTAGCTCATAAGAAAACAGTTAAACTATCAAGCTTAAAAGGGCAAAAGTTTTTAATGCTAGAAGATGGTCATTGTTTGCGTGAACATGCTATGGGGTATTGTTTTCAAGTGGGTATTGATGAAGATAAACAGTTTAAAGCTACCAGTCTCGAGACCTTACGTAGTATGATTGCTGCTGGCAGAGGTATTACTCTGTTTCCAGAGTTGGCTGCACCAAATGAACGTACTCGGGATAATATTTGTTATATTCCCTGTACCGATCCAGTGCCGACGCGTAGCATTGCTCTTATTTACCGTCCGGGATCTCCATTGCGTTCACGTTATGAGACAATTGCTAAAACTATTCGCGATCATATGCCTAAAGTATTTTCTGAAAAAGAAAAATTATTAAAAAGTAGTAGTTAAGTAGATTTAAGTTCGAAAATGAAAAATAATAAAACCAATGGTGTACGAGCTCAGCAAAAGGAAAAAACACGGCGGACTTTGATCGAGGCTGCCTTTAACCAGCTCAATGCTGAGCAAGGTTTTGCTAGTCTAAGTTTACGTGAAGTTGCGCGTGAAGCGGGTATTGCTGCTACCTCATTTTATCGACATTTTCGTGATATGGACGAATTAGGTTTAGCTATGGTTGATGAAAGTGGTTTAACACTCCGTCAATTATTGCGCCAAGCCCGTAAACGAATAGAAAAAGGTGGTAGTGTTTTACAAACTTCTGTAACAACGTTTATTGAATTTATTGATAAAAATCCTAAAGTATTTCTGCTGTTATTGCGTGAAAAAGCTGGAACTTCATCCGCTTTTCGTTCAGCTATTGCTCGAGAAATTCAACACTTTATTGTAGAGCTAGTTGATTATTTAGATAATGCCAATGAAATGCCTCATCGCTATAATGAAGCTCAAGCTGAAGCGATGGTAACTATTGCTTTTAATGCAGGGGCAGAAGCTATAGATTTTGATGAAATCAAACGCCAAAAATTAATTGAAGACCTTATTTTTCAATTGCGAATGGTATCCAGAGGTGCATATTATCTTTATCGTAAAGAAAAAATTAAACAAGAAAACCATTAGTCTTTTATTTTATTTTTATACTCAAGCGTTTATCTCTCCTGAAACATCTTTACAAAATTAGTTTTATACACTTATCACCATGAATTTATTTAGTATGATTTATCCAAAGTAATTGTTATGCTTATTTGTATGGCTATTTTCAATTATCCAGTTAGGGTAAAGCTTTTTGTTTAGAATGGAATTAATCACATGATTAAATTGCTTTTGCTGTTTAACACCTTAGTCTTATGTTTCCCTCTGGTTGCTTATGCATCTTTCAATGTTGGTTTTAAAGAAATTAATTTAGATAAAGAAGGTAGTCGACCTTTAAACATTGCTGTCTGGTATCCTGTCAAAAATGAAGGAAAAATAGTAGCTATAGGTGAGAATGTGGTTTTTTATGGACCTAAAGTAATATTAAATGGAAAACCTTTGTTAAAGAAGAATGGTAATCCATTAATTGTTATTTCTCATGGTTATGGCGGTAGTTGGCGTAATTTAAGTTGGCTAGCTTATGAATTATCTCGTCAAGGATATATTGTGGCTGCCCCTAATCATCCAGGTACCACTTTTTTAAATCGAGATATAAAACAAGCCACTCAGTTACGGCAACGGCCAAGAGATTTAAGTAGGACTATTGATACTATAATTATAGATAAGGATTTTGTAAATCGTATCGACATGAATAGAATTTCAGCTATTGGGCATTCTCTTGGTGGATGGACAGTCATTGCACTTGCTGGTGGTAAGTTTAATACAGCACAATTTAAGCAAGATTGTATGACTCATTCGAATTTAAAGGCATGTCAATTGGTAGCTGATCTTGGATTGGATAACCCTGAATTAAATATGAGTATGATAGACCCTCGTATAAAAGCTATTATTACTTTAGATGCCGGGTTAGTTAGAGGATTTACAGCTGAAAGTTTGCAAAAAATTGATATTCCTTCTTTAGTTATTGGCGCAGGGATTGATGTTGGCGATATGGCTGTTGAACTAGAATCTGGCTATTTACAACAATTTCTTACCAAACCATTGTCGACTTATGTTGTGATCCCTGATGCTCTACATTTTAGCTTTATGCAAGAGTGTAAGGTGGGAGCAGTCGATTTATTAAATAAAGAAAGCAAAGGGGAAGGAATTATTTGTCAAGATGGCGGTGATCGGGAAAGAACTGAAATTCATCGTGAACTTAGTTATCTTATTATTGGCTTTTTGTCTACAACAACGATGAGTAATATAAATTAGCGTTGTATATAATTACTGCGACAAAAGCCGCAGTAATTTGTAGTTTAATATAGTGTTTTCGCTATTATAAGTTTTGTAACACTTTTTCAACACTATCTTTGGCATCACCAAATAGCATATAGCTATTTTCTTTAAAGAATAGTGGATTTTGTACGCCAGCATAACCAGTATTCATTGAACGTTTAGAAATAATAACTGTTTTGGCTTTCCAAACTTCGAGCACCGGCATTCCTGCAATCGGACTGTTAGGATCTTCTTCTGCGGCTGGATTTACTGTATCATTGGCACCAATAACCCATACAACATCAGTATCAGGGAAGTCATCATTAATTTCATCCATTTCTAATACGATATCATAAGGTACTTTGGCTTCAGCTAATAATACATTCATATGACCAGGTAAACGTCCTGCAACAGGGTGAATACCAAATCTTACTTCAATGTCCATAGAGCGAAGTTTTTCCGTAATATTGCTAACTGCACCTTGAGCTTGCGCAACAGCCATTCCGTAACCAGGAACAATAATTACCGAACGAGCTTCTTTCAATGTTTGCGCAACTTCGGCGGGTTGGATTTCACGATATTCACCTTGTTCTTCATCAGATGAGCTTGCGGAACTACCATCACTACCGAAACCACCTGCGATAACACTAATAAATGAACGATTCATCGCTTTACACATAATATAAGAAAGAATCGCCCCTGAAGAACCAACTAATGCACCGGTAACAATTAATAGATCGTTGCCTAGCATGAAACCAGCGGCGGCAGCGGCCCAACCTGAATAAGAGTTCAACATTGAAATAACCACTGGCATATCAGCGCCACCAATTGATGCTACCAGATGAAAACCGAACACCAATGCAATTATGGTCATAACTAGTAAACTAATCAGTGCACCAGTACCGGATTCTACTTTGATAAAAGTGAACATTAATATGATTGAAACAACGATAGCAGCTAAGTTCCAGTAATGTTTGTACGGGATTGATAAAGGCTTTGAACTGATTCGACCATTTAATTTACCAAATGCGACCACAGAACCAGAGAAGGTTACTGCACCGATAAATATCCCCACAAAAATTTCAACTAAATGTACGGTAAGTTCACTAGGTGGGAAAGATGATATATGCGGATCTAAAAAACTATTAAAGCCAACAAGAACTGCCGCCATCCCCACAAAACTGTGAAGTAGTGCAACTAGTTCTGGCATTTGGGTCATTTCTACTTTTTTAGCTAGATATAAACCAATTGCAGCGCCAATAATCATCGCAATAATGATCCAGTGTAATCCTCCACGGATACTAGCAATTGCTGCGATAAGAGCAATTGCCATACCAATCATGCCGTAAATATTACCTGATTTTGCTGATTCTTGGTTTGAAAGTCCACGTAAGCTAAAAATAAAGAGTAAGGCAGCAATCACATAAGCTGCTTGAATGATTCCATTACTTAACATTATTTATGATCTCCTCTTATTTGCCACGTTGGAACATTTTCAGCATTCTTTGGGTAACAAAGAATCCACCAAAAATATTTATACTAGCAATTAAAATAGCAACAAAAGCGATTGCTGTTGTTAAACCATTATCATCACTGATTTGTAATATTGCCCCGACTAATATAATACCGGAAATCGCATTGGTAACTGACATTAGTGGTGTATGAAGCGAATGAGTAACGTTCCATACTACGTAATATCCAACTACACAAGATAAAGCAAATACTGTGAAGTGTCCTAAAAAACTTTCTGGCACAGAATTAGCTAACCAGAAGTAGGCAATCATAATTAATGCTAAAATACCAAACTTTTTACGTGGATCCATTGGTTTTGGTTCAGCCTTAACTATTGGTGCAGCGACTTCTTTTTGTGGTTGTGCCGAAACTTGAATTGGTGGAGCCGGCCAGGTGATTTCTTTGTCTTTAACTACTGTTACACCACGAATCACAACATCTTCAAAGTTAATATCAATATTGCCATCTTTTTCTTTAGCAAGAAGTTTTAATAAGTTAACAATATTTGTGCCATAAAGTTGTGAAGCTTGAGCTGGCATGCGATTTGCTAAATCAGTATAACCCACAATTTTTACGTTATTGTCAGTTTCGAAAACTTCCCCCGGTTTTGTTAATTCACAGTTACCACCAGTTAAAGCAGCTAAATCAACAATAACACTTCCAGGTTTCATCGATTCAACCATTTCTTTCGAAATAAGTTTTGGTGCAGGTTTTCCTGGAATTAAAGCTGTAGTAATAATGATATCAACATCTTTGGCTTGTTCAGCAAATAGTGCCATTTCGGCTTCGATAAACGCTGCAGACATTTGTTTGGCATAACCATCACCAGAACCAGCTTCTTCTTTAAAATCTAATTCTAAAAAGTCAGCGCCCATACTATTAATTTGTTCTGCTACTTCAGGACGAGTATCAAAGGCACGAACAATCGCACCAAGGCTAACAGCAGCACCAATTGCAGCAAGGCCTGCAACACCAGCGCCAATTACTAATACTTTTGCAGGTGGTACTTTACCCGCAGCAGTAACCTGCCCAGTAAAGAAACGACCAAATTGGTTAGCAGCCTCGATAACGGAACGATAACCAGCAATGTTAGACATTGAGCTTAATGCATCAAGTGATTGAGCACGTGAAATACGTGGCACACAATCCATAGCCATTACAGTTATATTTTTATCTGCAAGTTTTTCCAATAATTCTTTGTGTTGAGCAGGATAAATATAACTAATAAGGGTTAGTCCCTCTTTCATTATAGCTATTTCATCATCTGTAGGTGCATGAAATTTCAAAATTAGATCATTTTGCCAAATATCATGAGTATTTTGAATTGTGGCTCCGGCATCAATGAAAGCTTGATCTTCAAAATGAGCAGCATGACCAGCACCTTGTTCTACTGAAACTGTAAAACCAAGTTTTAACAGTTGTGCAACGGTTTGTGGGGTTGCCGCAACTCTAGCTTCACTGGATAACCGTTCTTTGGGTATACCTATATGCATAGCGTTACATCCTTATGTTATAGTGAGTTTATTAATATTTAACGATTTTAGCATAAATTAGTGACAGAGCGAGTAAGTAATTTATTTTTTATTATCGAAAGCTAATTATTATTTTTAATAATAAGTCAATTCTAACTAATTAAATAAAAACTGAAATTTCAGTCATGTTTTGCATCTTTCTTAACAGAGAGTTAATATGAATTAAATATGCCATTTCATTAATTTTTTAAGTTAAAAATGGCTAAACAATAAAAATAATAGAGGGAAATAAAATGACGAATCAACCTAAAAAAATCATTTTGGATTGTGATCCCGGTCATGATGATGCGATTGCAATTTTATTAGCTCATGGTAATCCTAATATTGAATTATTAGCGGTAACTACGGTAGTAGGTAATCAAACATTAGCAAAAGTAACTCGTAATGCTTTATCTGTTGCTCGTATTGCTAACATTACCAATGTTCCTTTTGCTGCGGGTGCAGTGAGGCCACTCGTTAGAAATGTTGAAATAGCCCCCGATATTCATGGTGATTCCGGTCTAGACGGTCCTGTTTTGCCACAACCAACATTACAATTAGATCCAAGGCATGCTATTGATTTGATTATTGATACGGTTATGTCTCATCCTCCTAAAACTATAACTATTGTTCCAACTGGTGGTTTGACTAATATCGCCATGGCTGCCAGAAAAGAACCAAAAATTGTTGAAAGAGTGAAAGAAGTGGTTTTAATGGGTGGAGGTTATCATGTTGGTAATTGGAGTGCTGTAGCTGAATTCAATATAAAAATTGATCCGGAAGCTGCTCATATTGTATTCAATGAAAAGTGGCCTGTTACCATGGTAGGACTAGATCTTACTCATCAGGCATTAGCTACCCCCGAAGTTATTGAGAAGATAGCGGCAATAAAAACCAAACCAGCTAAATTTGTACTAGAAATGTTAGACTTTTTTGGCAAAATGTATAAACAAGCACAAGGTTTTACTTATCCTCCAGTTCATGATCCTTGTGCAGTAGCTTATGTGATTAATCCTGATTTAATTCAAACTCAACGAGTTCCTGTTGATATTGAATTAACAGGTACTCTTACTTTAGGTATGACTGTTGCTGATTTTCGTTTCCCTGCTGATGAAAACTGTCATACACAGGTGGCAACCAAATTGGATCATACTGGTTTTTGGGACTTAATTGTCGATGCTTTACAGCGTATTGGAGAAGTAAACATATAATTTTAATGATTTGTTCATTATATATTAGAGTTTATGCAAGGCTATCTAATTAAAAAACGAGATGACTTTTGTATCTCGTTTTTATTTTCACTATTGAAATTATACAGTTAACTGTAAACTTGTTTAGTCTTCTTCTGGCATTAATGTAAAGGTCAGTGTAGTGAAGAATTTGTCTTGAGTAGCTAATTTACTGTCTTTAATTGGAAAACCGATTTCGACACCAATAATATTCAATCCTTGATTTGGTATTGTGATCGAAGCTTCACCTTTATCGTCGGTTTTAGTCGTTTTATCTAAATTACTTACCACATCAATAATTACCGGAGTATTTGCTAGTGGTTTTCCATCTTTATAAACTGTGATTGGTAAATTATCACCACGTTTTAATTTAGTAGGATCTACTTTCGGTACTATTTGTAGTGGAATATTATCGATCACCTTAGGTTGATTAACTGATGTTAGGTAATTCACACTGTATTTGATCGCATGCGTACCATTAGTAGCACCTGCAACTTTATCCATCGGTAAATTGACATACTTTCCTTGAGAATTTTTAGTCCAATAACCATAATCAAATACTACAGTAACAACTGATGTTTTGTCTGTTGGTTCAACTGTCACATAATTGCTATGCGCTTTTTGGGGAATTGAAATTGCAGACCAATCACTAGTATACGCATTGATTTGTTTGACATTTTCAGATTTATAACCATTATCTAATGGGCCTTCCCCCAACACAATTTGTTTTTGATCTACACGGTTAGCAATCCATATGCCATGTGCAGAAACCGTCTGTGAAACCATTCCAACTAGACTACCAGTCAATATAAATACTACTATTTTACGCATATTTTCACCCTCTTGTTTGTGTGATAATGATAATCATTATTATTCCATGTGAGAAATTGTCAAGCTATATATGCGTAAAAATCAACCATCATTTATATCTCTATAATTAGATAAAATAATTTTAAAGATAGAGTAAGTATAGATAGCTATATTTATTTAATTGGTTCAAATAATCATTAAACAAGATAACCAAAAAAACGACTTACTAGCAATTGTTTAAAAATAGGTAAAGCAGCTTTTAACATAATTTAATATAAACACTATATGCCTATAGTTGATAATAAATCTTGAACTTAGCTATTTTTAACTACTACAATTTGTTATATAATCGATAATATTTTGTCTTAAGCACAATATATTGTGTTTCGCATATTGTTTGTAAGGTACTTTTGTTGTTAGGTATCTTTAATTAAGGAACCTCTATGATGGATTTTTCCCAATCAGTGCCAGAACTGGTCTCTTGGGCAAAAAAAAATGATTTTTCGATTACCCTACCAGTCGAAAGGCTAGCCTTTTTATTGGCGATTGCTGTTCTAAATAGCGAGCGTTTTGATGGAGAAATGACCGAATCTGAATTAGTTGATGCTTTTAGGCATGTATCACAAGTTTTTGATCAAAGTGAAGATACCATTACTGTGCGTGCTAATAATGCAATTAATGATTTAGTCCGCCAACGGTTAATTACTCGTTTTGCCAGTGAAATGACTGATGGTTTTTCAATCTATCGTTTAACGCCATTAGGTATTGGCATTACTGATTACTATATTCGTCAGCGTGAGTTTTCAACCTTACGACTATCTATTCAGCTTTCTATTGTAGCACAAGAGCTAAAACGAGCGGCCGATGCGGCTCTTGAAGGTGGCGATGATCTACATTGGCACCGAAATGTGTTTGCTCCTTTAAAATATTCTGTTGCGGAAATTTTTGATAGTATTGATATTACCCAGCGAGTAATGGATGAACAACAAGCGGATGTAAAACAGAATATTTCCGCATTGTTAAGTCAAGATTGGCAAGCAGCTATTAGTAGTTGTGAAGGGTTACTTACTGAAACATCACAGACGTTACGAGAACTACAAGACACATTAGATGCTGCGGGAGATAAACTACAAGCAAGTTTACTTTTGATTCAAGATGCTACTTTAGACGTTCCAGATCTTGATAAAATCAACAATGTGGTCATTGATTTACAAGCGAAACTTGACCGAATTATTGGTTGGGGTCAAAAAGCTATCGATCTATGGATAGGCTATGACCGCCATGTACATAAATTTATCCGTACTGCAATTGATTTAGATAAGAATCGTGTTTTTTCGCAACGATTGCGTAAATCAATTCAGGGTTATTTTGATTTACCATGGTCACTTACTTTTGCTAATGCTGATCGCTTACTGGATATGCGTGATGAAGAACTTGCACTGCATGAAGCTGAAGTGACTGGTGAATTACCTTCAGAACTTGAATTTGAAATGATTGAAGAGATTCAAGAACATATTATTGCTCATATTGAACAAAATTTATTAATCTTTAAGCAGGAAAATAAACCATTGGATATGAGCGTTGCCATTCGTAACTATTTAAACCAGTTCCCTCAGGAACAACACTTTGATATTGCAAGGTTATTTATTGATCAAGCAATTCGCTTGGGTATTGCCGAAGATGATTTACTTGGTATCCCTGCCGAATGGAAACTTATTAACGATTATGGGGCTAAGGTGCAAGCGCATGTCATCGATAGATACTAAAGATTTTGAAACAGAAGAAACGGCTCATCATCTTGATGAAGTCATGGGACGCATAGCCACAAGCTCGCAAGCGTCAATTGATAAATATATGCCAATTAAGTTAGCACAGGCAATTGCTAATCCAATTTTCCCTGAGCTTGATAGTTTACTTCGCGCAGGGCGTCATATAGGTATTGATGAACTAGATCATCATGCTTTTTTAATGGATTTTCAATCTGAACTTGAACAATTTTATCAACGCTATAATGTTGAATTAATTCGTGCGCCGGAAGGTTTCTTCTATTTACGTCCACGCTCAACGACTCTGATTGCTCGTTCGGTTTTATCTGAACTGGATATGTTAGTAGGTAAGGTGCTTTGTTATTTATATTTAAGTCCAGAACGATTAGCGCATGAAGGTATTTTTACCTTACAAGAACTATTTGATGAACTGGTTTCACTTGCAGATGAAAGTAAATTGCTTAAATTAGTTAATCAACGTTCAACGGGTTCTGATTTAGATCGTCAAAAATTATTCGATAAAGTTAAAACAGCATTAAACCGTTTACGCCGACTTGGCATGATCTTTTTTATCGTAGGGAATGATAGTAGCCGTTTTCGTATCAATGAGTCGATATTTCGTTTTGGTGCTGATGTTCGTAGTAGTGATGATGCTCAAGAAGCACAATTACGTTTAATTCGTGATGGTGAAGCGATTAAAATTGAATCTTCACTCAGTTTAGATGATGAAAATGATAATGAAGAACAAGATGATGATGTTAATGAGGAGATTGAATAATCATGATTGGACACGGTAAATTTCACTCATTAACCTTAATTAACTGGAATGGTTTTTTTGCTCGAACTTTTGAGTTAGACCAATTAGTAACTACCTTATCTGGTGGTAATGGTGCTGGTAAGTCAACTACCATGGCGGCATTTGTAACCGCATTGATTCCAGATTTAACCTTATTACATTTTAGAAATACCACTGAGGCAGGTGCTACATCCGGTTCACGCGATAAAGGTTTACACGGTAAATTGAGACCAGGTGTTTGTTACTCAATGTTAGATGTGATTAACTCACGTAATCAACGCATCATTTGTGGGGTTCGTTTACAGCAAGTAGCCGGACGGGATAAAAAAGTCGATATAAAACCATTTTTACTACAAGGCTTACCGGTTAGTATTAGCCCAACAGAGTTAGTTACCGAACGTTTGCATGATAAACAAGCACGCATTTTATCTTTACCAGAATTAAAAGATAAAGTCGAAACAATGGATGGTGTTATCTTTAAGCAGTTTAATTCGATAACAGATTACCATTCCGTTATGTTCGATTTTGGGATTTTACCAAAACGGTTACGTTCCTCATCAGATCGAAGTAAATATTATCGTTTGATTGAAGCGTCACTTTATGGCGGTATTTCCAGTGCCATCACACGTTCATTGCGGGATTATCTATTGCCAGAAAATAGTGGTGTTCGTAAAGCATTCCAAGATATGGAAGCCGCATTACGCGAAAACCGCATGACATTAGAAGCTATTCGCGTAACGCAATCAGATCGTGATTTGTTTAAACATCTCATTACTGAATCGACTAATTATGTTGCAGCTGACTATATGCGGCACTCAAATGAACGCCGTGTACATATTGAATCGGTGTTAGGATTACGCCGTGAAGTGTTTAAAACTCAAGAGCTACTGATTAGTAATCAATTTCGTCAAGTTGAAATGGCGAAAGAACTTAAAGAATATCAAGATGCACAAACTGATCTAGAAACTGATTTACAAGCAGCAAATGATCATCTTAATTTAGCTCAAACAGCACTACGCCAACAAGAAAAGATTGATCGTTATCAAGCCGACCTAGATGATTTAAATCTAAAACTTGAAGAACAAAACGAAGTAGTGATAGAAGCGAATGAACAATATCAAAGTTATCGCGACCAGGTTGAACATACTGAACAAGAAGTTGACGAAATCAAAACACAATTAGCTGATTATCAACAAGCTCTGGATGTGCAACAAACCCGAGCTATTCAATACCAGCAGGCATTACAAGCACTTAAAAATGCCCAGTCATTATGCCAATTACCAAAATTAAGCATTCGTAATATTGAAGATCATTTTGCTGTTTTTAATGAAAAACAACAAGAAATCACCGAGCAAGTTTTAGATTTAGAACAAAAACTTAGTGTATCTGATGCTGCATTTAACCAGTTTGATCGTGCTTATCAGTTAGTGATTAAATTAGTTGGTGAAGTCATGCGTAGTGATGCATTTGCTGCAGCCAAAGAAGCATTAAGGCAATGGCCTTCACAATGTTACCAAGCCGAACAAGCCGAACATTTACAATTGCAGCTTGATGAATTAGAACAAAGATTTTTCGAACAAAAAGAAGCAGAATCCTTATTAAACCAGTTTTGTAAACGCATTGGCCAGCAGGTCAATTATGATGAGTTAGATGAATTAAAACAAGAACTGGAAGTGCAACTTGATGATAATGCTCAGTTGGCTAATGAATCAAGTGAAAAACGAATTGAATTTAGGCAAGAACTAGAACAAATTCAAACTAAAATTGCTGATTATCATCAAAAAGCGCCACAATGGCTACAAGCGCAAGATGCATTAATCGCACTACAAGAACAAACCGGGCAAACGTTTAATCATAGCCAAGCAGTTACACAATATATGCAACAACTTCTTGAGCAAGAACGTGTATTAGTGACAGATCGGGACCAAATTAATTTTAGACGGAGCCAATTAGATACCCAGATTGAACAATTAAATCAACCAAGTGGTGTTGACGATGGGCGTTTATCAGCTCTTGCTGAACGGTTTAATGGTGTATTACTGTCTGAAATCTATGAAGATGTTACTATCGATGATGCACCTTACTTTTCAGCCTTATATGGCCCGGCAAGGCAAGCAATCGTTGTTCCGGATTTATCCTTGGTGAAGGCTCAGCTTGAAAATCTAACTGCTAGTGACGAAGATTATCCTGAAGATATCTACTTTGTTGAAGGTGATCCATCATCATTTGATGATAGCGTTTTTGATTGTGAAGAGATGAATAAAGCGGTATTAGTTAAAACTGGTGATAGGCAATGGCGGTTCTCTAGTTTCCCTACAGTACCACTTTTTGGTCGTGCAGCACGTGAAGTCCATCTTGAAAAGTTATCGACTGAACGCGATGAGTTACATGAACGTTATGCAACGATATCTTTTGATCTGCAAAAATTACAACGTATTGAGCAAAATGTTGGTCAATTTATAGGTCAACATTTAGCCGTTGCTTTTGATATTGACCCCGAAGCGGAAGCCCAAAAATTATCGACCAGACGCAATGAAATTGAACGTCAGTTATCATCTCAAGAAAGTATAGATCAACAAAATCAACAGCAGGTTGCGAATAGTAAAGAGCAATTAAATACGGTTAATAGACTAGTTGCACAAATGCATTTACTTGCAGATGAAGATTTGGCAGATCGAGTCGATGACTTGCGTGAACAGCTTGCCGAAGCTCAAGACGCGGTACAATATGTAAGTCGTAACCGCAATACCGTGTCCGAACTAGAACCAATGGTTGCGGTATTACAAAGTGATCCCGAACAAAATGAGGCTTTGCGTGAGCATTACAACACGGTTAAAGCACAACAACAAACTGTTCGCCAGCAAATGTTTGCTTTGACGGAAGTGATGCAAAGGCGAGCACACTTTGGTTATGAAGATTCAGCTGGCATGCTGGGTGAAAATACCGACTTAAATGAAAAGTTACGTACTCGCCTAGAAATCGTTGAAGCTCAACGAACTGAAGCTCGCAGTCAAATGCAGCAGTATCAGGATAAATATAATCAATATAATCAAACTCTAGCTTCACTTAAAAGTGCTTTTGAAACCAAGCGCGATATGTTAAACGAATTGCATAAAGAGATTGAACAAATTGGTGTAAAAGCTGATGCCATTACCGAAGAAAGAGCACGTATCCGTCGTGATGAAATCCATCAAAAACTTAATACTAACCGCCAGAATTGTTCATCGCTAGAAAAACAACTTATTATGTGTGAAACCGAAATGGCACAAATGCAAAAACGGTTAGCACAAACATTACGTGATTACAAACAATTACGTGAACAAGTAGTGCAAGCGAAAGCCGGATGGTGCTTAGTTTTACGACTGGTTAAAGAAAATAGTGTAGAGCGTCGTTTACATCGCCGTGAACTAGCCTATTTGAGTGCTGACGAACTCCGGTCTATGTCAGATAAAGCATTAGGATCATTGCGCCTGGCTGTGAATGATAATGAACACCTTCGTGATGTATTGCGGTTATCAGAAGATCCGAAACGGCCTGAACGTAAAATACAATTTTATATTGCTGTTTATAAACATCTACGTGAAAGAATTCGTCAAGATATTGTTAAAACTGATGATCCAATCGAAGCTATTGAACAAATGGAAATCGAATTGTCGCGCTTAACCGAAGAACTCACTTCTCGAGAGCAACAATTGGCAATCAGTTCGAAAAGTGTGGCAAACATTATTCGTAAAACGATTCAACGTGAACAAAATCGTATCCGTATGCTAAATCAAGGTCTTCAAGCAGTAGCATTTGGTCAAGTCAATGGGGTACGTTTAAATGTTAATGTTCGTGAAGCTCATGCAGCACTATTATCAGCACTTGCCGATGAACAAAATGAACATCAAGATCTATTTAGTAATAACCAAATTACCTTCTCCGAAGCTTTAGCTAAACTTTATCAACGCTTAAATCCGCATATTGATATGGGGCAACGTACCGCTCAAACTGTTGGTGAGGAGTTACTTGATTATCGCAATTATCTGGAAATGGATGTTGAAGTTAATCGTGGTGCTGATGGGTGGTTGCGTGCTGAAAGCGGGGCACTTTCTACCGGGGAAGCAATTGGTACAGGTATGTCTATATTACTCATGGTTATTCAAAGTTGGGAAGATGAATCCAAACGTTTACGTAATAAGGATATTTCACCATGCCGTTTACTCTTCTTAGATGAAGCTGCGCGTTTGGATGCTAAATCCATTGCCACATTATTTGAGCTCTGTGAAAGGTTAGAAATGCAATTAATTATTGCAGCACCAGAAAATATTAGCCCAGAAAAGGGCACTACCTACAAATTGGTACGTAAAGTGATTAATAACCATGAACATGTGCATGTTGTTGGTTTAAAAGGTTTTGCATAGATATTTTTAGGTATAGATATTTAACTTTCTTCGCCGGCATTTGTCGGCGAAATTGTTCTTACTAAACCCAGTAAAACACTAACTACCACGCTAATAACTGTGTTCTAAAGTTAGATTTTAAATTACACTTCAAGTATGATTTTTATTTAATTTACCTAATATATTAAAAAATATTAAATTATATATAGTTTAATAACTCGTATTTTTAAAGAAGTTTCAGGAGAACTATACGTTTTAGTATAAAATTTAGCCATGGGTTCAAAAGCTAAGTATGAAGCGATTTGGTAAAAGGTTTAATTTTTAGCGATCGGTTTTATTTTGTACAAGTAGCCTAATCTATTAATTTTAATGTTGATTGGCTACCTCAAAATATATAGCTAAATCGGTCTTCAAAAGAAAGATATAGAATAAAGTATAAGCGACGGATTGTTGTTTGTATTTGAAGTCAAAATTTTGATATACGGCTATCATCTGATGATTTGCATTTATATCATAAAGATTATAGCTACCTATTTTTTAGGTAAAGATCAATCCGTCATTTATTCTTTTGTTATCTTAAAGTAGTTCGTTTATATAATTTATACCAATTGTTGTTTTAAAATTCGCAAAAAATCCGATTTAGTTGAAATTAATGCTAATGCACCAGCAATAACATCGTTACTAAAAATCAATGCAATTTCCTTTAAAACATCAATATGTTCTTGTTGTTTTGCAACAATACCAATAGCAATAAACATAATATTAGTGCGATCCCAAATAACACCATCTGGGAACTGAAAAATCTCAATTCCTGCTTTTGCTATAATACTTTTTGCTGATGTTGGTAAGTGAGGTAATACAATCCCATTACCTAAAAAAGTAGAAACTGTATCTTCACGTTCAGCTAAAAATGCTACACAATCTTGTGTCACATAACCTTTTTTATTAAAAGTATCACCAAGCATAGATAAAACTTGTGCTTTATTATGTGCGTGGCAATCTAAATGTAGATTACTTTCAGTTATCATCTCTAACATAAATTTATCCTTATTAATTAAATTATTTTCTGAATTTAGTTTCAATTTCTTCTAATGTTAAATTACGAGTTTCAGGAAGATATTTCAATAAAACTAGTAACATGATGATATTGGCTACAGCAAATATACCAAAGGTTGCTCCACCACCATAAGAACTCAGTAGCCATGGGAAAATAGACTGAATCATAAAGTCAAAGATAAACAGACCGAATACAGCAATCCCCATACCTAATCCACGAAGATGTAAAGGGAAAATTTCAGATAACATTAACCAAAATACTGGAGCAATCCAACCTTGCATAAAAGTTAAAAAGACAAGCATCAAAAATAAAACAAGATAGCTTGCCCCTGTAAAATTGCCTACGACTGTTTCGTTACCATCAATAAGTTCAATATGAAAACAGAATTTAAAAGTAAGTCCGATGAACACTAACGATGTTAGTACACCAACTTGTCCAGTGAAGAACATTTTACGACGAGAATGCTTACCGATCAGAATGATACCAAGTATGGTAGCAAGAATTGAGATCAGTCCATTAGCAACTGCACCAGTTACTGCTGCAGCGTCACCTAATCCTGTTGATTTTAAAACAGTTGGTGAGTAATACATTATCGTATTTACTCCTGTAACTCTTGTTGCCAATACTATTGCAAGACCAATAAAGATTAATTTTATAACCCATTTTTTGTTCAACTCTTCAAAAATGTTAATTTTATGATTTTGCGTTGACAGTGTTTTTACATCTAATATTTCTTTTTCAATGTTATCTGTTCTGACAGTTTTTAACACCTTGCGGGCAGTATCAATGAATCCCATTTTAATTAAAAATCTTGGAGATTCGGGAAGGAATAACATGCCCAACCATAATAATGCTCCTGGTGCAGCAGGAATCGCTAACATAATTCGCCAGTTATGGTTTAATTCGGGTGCAAAATTAACGATACCAGCATTAACAGAGTAAGCTAAGAATTGTCCAGTTACGATCATCAATTCATTAACAGTAACCAAACGTTCTCTTCTACCAATCGGCGCTATTTCTGCAATATAGACAGGCACAATAACAGATGCACAACCTACGGCAACGCCAAGCACAAAACGTGAAATAACCATAGAGGTAAAATTCCAACTAAGTGATGTAGCAAGCGCACCAAAAATAAATATAAAAGCGACAAATAACATAGTTTTACGACGACCATATTTGTCTGACAACATACCACCAGAAACAGCACCGAATGCAGCACCAAATAATAAAGATGAGGTGACAAAACCTTCCGCAATAGGTGATAATCCCAAATCTGTTGTCATAAAAATAAGTGCACCAGAAATTACACCTGTGTCATATCCAAAACATAGACCACCTATAGTTGCAACTAGTGTGATAAAACTGAGTTTCTTTTTTATGACTTGTTCATTTTGTGTTATCATACAAATATCCTCTTGTAATTACTATTGTTCCAAAAAACGATCTGATGCGTGTTTTGAGTGAAGAATGTTAATTAGGTTTTTTATCCTGAATTAACAACTTTCATACTGAATTGAACAGGAGAGGAAAACAATTACGTTAATTGTTTTTATTATTACTTCAACATATTGTTTTTAATTTATTTTATTTATTTTATTAAAGGGTAAATCTTCTTTATTGTTGTTTTGGCTGATCCATCAAAGAGAATTGTGAAGCAGATCACAATAACATACTGTGTGACGAAGAAGATAATATTAAGGCAAAAAACATCCTTTTTAATACTTTTAACTGGGGTATTTTAAGTTTTGTATGCTCTGATAATTTCCGACAAAAAATGGAAGTTAAAATAAAGCCATCAAAATACTGTGAATAACAACAAATTATGGAAGGCTTACAGCAAGATTTATACGAAATATCACGCAACGAAAATTGAAAGATATAATATAGCAGAATCATTGATAGTAAGAATGTAAGCAAAATAGTTATGCATAATTGTGTGTTCTAATTATAGTAATAGTTTGAAAGAATAACACTAACGGGTTGGTCATTTTAAAATGAGGTGATTGAAGAAATAGGCTGAATTATAATGACCATACTTAACATGCTAGTTATATTATTCTTCAAAAATTATTTATTCATTAACTAAATCTTATTAAGCCATTGTCTTTTGTATTTTCCTGGTGGCATTCCTACTACTTTTTCAAAAATACAATGAAAATTGTTGACGTTAGAATAACCAACTTGACTTGCAATTTTGGCAATACTGTAATTGGTGCTAACAAGGAGAGATTGTGCTTCACCCATTCGTCGACGAATTATGTACTGTTTTGGGGCATATCCAGAAAAGGCTTTAAAAACATGGGATAAGTAATAACGGTTAACATTTAATGCTTCACTTATTGTATCTAGATCAACACTATCTAGATAATGTTGATCTAAAAAATCCTTAATACGTTGCCCTAGCGATATTTTTTTTGAATGCAGATGTTGCTCTCGTTCAATAAATATTTGTCTAACAAACAATATTAAATTAATCACGTTGTAGTGAATTATTTCATGACTCTCGTGCGTGTTTTGGGTTGAGAAAGTAATCATTGACTCAAAAAATGATTTTAGTATTTCAGCGTGAATGATAGCATTAACAACTGGGATTTGCTTATTTGATACTATGTGATTTTCAGGTAGTGATTGCATTTGAAGACAAGAAATACCACAACTGTAAATAATCAGTTCTTGATTAGGTAAAGGTTGTTCTTCATGGATCACATCAGAATTAAACACTAATAGATCTCCTTCTTTGACACTATAAAATTGGCCATCAATAATATAGTTACCTTTACCTTTGTAGATAAGCATTATTTCTAATCGATCTTCATGACTATGCATGATTCTTGGGATGGCATCTTCTTTACCAATTGCTTGACAGATAAAAAGCAATGCAGGACAACCAATAATGCTAGGATTAAATTGTTGATTATGTTCGATTGAAATTAGCATATTCTTATCCTTCTAAGCCTGATTGTTTATATTAATGTAAGAAATATTTATGGGAAAAGTAATTATTTTTTTTGTTTTTATTTTTAATACAATAAATTGATTAAAAATAATCTTTGAAAATAAAAAAATAAAAATATATGGTTTATTGTTTTTTTAACTGACTAGTTAAAAAGTACCTTTTACAAGTAGTTTAAATAAAAATTTGTGAAGTAATTTATATGTTTTTGTCTTTTTATTTAAATAAATACTCTCTTAAAACTAATTTTTTATGCTTAAATTTTAAAAAAGCTATTCATAATGCAACTATTAATTATAATGGAGGGGATTAGTTAGAATGTTAACACATGTGAAAATAACAACATTAAGGATTCCAACGCCCTAAGATTAATGGATGGTATCAAGCAATATTCGGCTACAAATTCATTGCACGATTTACCATGTCAATAAATATTCATTATTTATTGTTTAAGGTCATTATGAAACCCCTGTTAACTTGAAATTTTTGCTGAAAGAACAATATAATTCATTAATTAATAGGAAGTAAATGCTCATATAAAAAATACAGAAGGTCTTTTTAAATAGGGTGATTACATTTTGTGTTTTTAATTGCTTTTAGAAGAATTCTAAACTAAATTCTTTATAGTAGGAATTTGTTAAAAATTGGTAGATAACAACCATTATAAATACCATGTCAATGAAGAAATTTAATTGACATGGTATATTTATGAGTGTTAACTTTTAACGATTAAATTGTACCATCCCAAGAGTCAACTTTAGTTTTCTTAATTTCGTGTTCATCAAACCAACGAGTTGTTACACATTTGCTTTCAGTATAGAAACGCATACCATCTTTACCTAAACAGTGTAAATCACCGAAGAATGATCGTTTATGTCCAGAGAATGGGAATACACCAACAGGAACAGGAATACCTACATTAACTCCTACCATTCCTCCATCAGTACGTTTTTGAAATTCTCTAGCATAATAACCATTTTGTGTAAAGATAACAGAACCATTAGCAAACTCATTTTTGTTCATAATAGCCAAACCTTCATCGAAATCTTTTACACGTTTAATACATAATACTGGACCAAATATTTCTTGTGCTCCAACAGTCATTTCTTCTGTAATATGATCAAGAATAGTAGGGCCAACATAAAAGCCATTTTCATAACCTTTAACAGAAATATTACGTCCATCTAAGACTACTTTGGCACCTTCTTCAATACCTTTATTAATCCAATCAATAACGAATTTTTTATGACCAGCAGTAACAACAGGACCCATATCAATATCTTTTTGATAACCCGGACCAATTTTGAGCTGTTTAGCAAGTTTAACAATTGCGTCAACTAATGCATCGGCAATACTTTCTTGAACCACAACAACTGGAAGTGCCATACACCTTTCACCCGCACAACCGAAAGATGCGTTAATAATACCTGCAGCTGTACGTGCTATTGGTGCATCTTCAAGTACTAATGCATGATTTTTTGCCTCACAAAGTGCTTGTACTCGTTTACCATGAGCAGCAGCTTTTGAATAAACATGTAGACCAACAGAAGTGGAACCAACAAATGATACACCGCGAATATCTGGGTGAGTTAAGAATAAATCAGCTTCATTACGAGAACATGTTACAATATTAATGACGCCATCTGGTACTCCAGCTTCTTGATATAATTTAGCTATTTCCATACAAGTCATTGGGGTAAAACTTGCAGCTTTAATGACCATTGTATTTCCCGCAGCAATACAGCCTGGAGCCATCCATCCCATAGGAATCATAGCAGGGAAATTAAAAGGAACTATACCAGCAAATACTCCAATCGGTTCTCGATATAAAACAGTATCAACACCGTTAGAAATATTCATTACACTTTCACCCATCATTAAAGTTGGCATGGTACAGGCGAGTTCTGTTCCTTCTTTTGCTTTTAACACATCACCTAATGCATCACCCCATGCTTTGCCATTTTCGGTAGCACATAGTTCAGTTAAACGATCTAGATTAGCTTCAATTAATTCACGTACTTTATACATGATTTGTGCACGTTTGGTAACAGGAGTGCTTGACCAAGCAGGAAAGGCTTTTTTTGCCGCAGCAATAGCCGCTTCAACTTCAGTTTGGGTACAACATGGCGCTTTAGCAATAACTTCACCAGTACTAGGGTTATAAACATCCATAAATTTTTCTGTTTTAGAATCTAGCCATTTACCGCCTGAAAAATATTTTAAAGTTTTCATTTACATCTCCTACTTTATTTCACACATTTAAATCACACCTGATTTGAATTTATTACAAAATCAGATGTATCAAGGAAGTGATTATTTTGCTTAATTACATTATTAATTGTTTTAAATTTTCTATTTTTATTATTTTGAAATTTTTTTATTTAAATAGATATAGACAGACTCAATTTTTTATGAAAACCTGTAAGGTAAAAATACCTATACAGATTAATATTTATTTAATTGATTAAATTTTATTTTTTTTTAAAACAAAATAACAAATAAAATCTGTGCTGAAATTTTTAAACAAAATAACCAAGGCATGACATAGTATGAGAAATATTTTTAAATTAGACCTCAATAATAATAATACAACATTGGTACAACAATTAGTTACTGCCTTTACTAAAGCAATTCAAGAAAAAAAATGGCATATGGAAACTAAACTACCATCAGTGAGACAGTGTGCCAAATTATACAATGTAAGTACTTTTACTATTACTGAAGCCTACAATCGTCTGGCTGCTGAAGGA
This sequence comes from Gilliamella sp. wkB112, assembly GCF_001690685.1. Taxonomy (GTDB): domain Bacteria; phylum Pseudomonadota; class Gammaproteobacteria; order Enterobacterales; family Orbaceae; genus Gilliamella; species Gilliamella apicola_J. Next base: position 138,397 of record NZ_LZGL01000005.1, read on the forward strand.
TTAATTTATGCAAAAGATCGTTCTGGTTATTTTGTTTCTTCGTTAAATAGAAAACCGGAAATTAATGATACAGAACCTGCTTTAATAGATCTGCCGATAGATGATTATTGGCTGCTAACTAATATTTTTGATCAAACTAATAAAAATACACACTTTAGTTGTGGTTGGTTACCAGCTGATTGGTATCCTCAAGAGGCTATCCAAAAAACGTTGAGAGAAGTATCTAAACAAGATTTAGGGGAGAGTGGTTATGGTGAACCTTATGGTTATTACCCTCTAAGAAAACAACTCTGTCAACATCTTACGGATTATATGATTAATGTGGCAACAAATAATATTTTAATTACTCAAGGTGCAAGTTCAGCGCTTGATATCATTTCCAGTACTTTTTTGCGAGCAGGGGATGCTGTCCTAGTTGATGATCCTGGTTATTGTAATTTTTTATCTTCTTTGCGTTATAAAAGAATGAAACTAATAGGAGTTCCATGGAGTAGCCAAGGTCCAGATATCAAAAAAATGGAAGAATTGATTAAACAAGAAAAACCACGTTTTTATTTTACTAACCCATGGTTACAAAATCCAACCGGAGCAAGTTTAAGTCTAGACAATGCTTACAAATTATTACGGTTAATGGAAAAATATAATATTAAAATTGTCGAGGATAATGTTTCAGGGGATTTAATGCCTCAAAATAGTATAACTTTGGTGTCTATGGCAGGCTTAGATCAAGTTATTCACATTAGAAGTTTCTGTAAAACTCTTCAGCCAAATTTACGAGTTGGTTATATCATTGCCAATCAAAGCGTTTTAGAACAATTAGTTCATTATAAAATGATGACGAGTTTAACTTCATCTGAACTGTCAGAAAGAGTCGTATTATCTATATTACGAACTGGTCACTATCATAAGCATATTGAAAAATTACGTAAAAAATTAGCTAAAGCGCATATTATTTCAGCTAATTTATTGACATCTTTAGGATGGGAGTTATTTACTCAACCTGATACAGGGTATTATCTTTATGCAAGACCTAAAAATAGCAATATTGATTCTGAAAAACTGACTGAACAAGCTAAAAGTCGAGGAATAGTATTAGCTCATGGGCGTTTGTTTAGTCCAATACATCAATCTAATTCCTGGGTGAGATTTAATGTAGTATATACGATGTTAGGTCAAAACATATTAAAATCATTTTTGTCTTCACTTAATAAGTGATTTTGAACTTACAAAAAAGTCACTTAAAAATAAATTCTAAGTGACTATGTATTAATAAATTACTTACTCAAGCTTATTTACTAAGGGTCGCTTCTAATGCATCAATAGATGTACGCAAACCTGCTTCTACACTCATAGTCAAATCTTCCATTTCTAAAGAAACATAACCATCATAACCAGTCATGCTCAATACTGAAAAGAACTCTTTCCACCATTGTAGATCTTTACCACAACCAACAGCAACATAGTTCCAAGTTCTGTTTTTGGTGTCTGTAACAGGTTTATATTCCATTAGACCATCTATATCGGCTAATCCTCGTTCAATGCGAGCATCTTTACCATGAACATGGTAAACCGCACCTTCTAATTTACGAGCACCGGCAATTGGATCTGCTCCCATTGCAATTAAGTGAGAAGGGTCCAGGTTCATTCCAATAATCTCACCTACTGCATCACGTAAACGTAGCAATGTCGAAGGATTATAAACAAGTTGACATGGAAATTCTTCTAGTGCAATTTTTTCTACGCCATGTTTTTTTGCATGTTTTGCAAATTGCTTCCACCATGGAATAGCAACTTTATTCCACTGATAGTCAATAGCACCTGGCATATAATCAGGCCAAGATATAGTAGAAGTGATCCAGTTAGGGATTTTATCATCAGGCCCCCCCCCAGGTAATCCACTCATCATTACTATTTTTTTTACGCCTAATTTACCGGCTAACTCAACGGTTTGGTAAGCTGTATGTGTATGTTTTTCTCCCATTTCACCTGGAGCTAAAGGGTTACCGGAACAGTTAAGCGCAGCAATTTCCATTCCACGTTTAGTTAATTCGGCTTTAAATGAAGCTAATTTTTTATCATCAGCTAATAACTCAGCGGTTTTAACATGTGGGCAAGTAGCCCAACCTCCAGCAGTCATTTCAACTGCGTTAATGCCGTATGCTTTTACTTTATCCAACATTTCAGGGTATGGAAGAGTGGCTAATACATCTGTACATAATGCTAATTTCATCATTGTATCCTCTAAATTAAT
>NZ_LZGL01000006.1 GCF_001690685.1 Gilliamella sp. wkB112
TACCAGTTTTGATGTATGTTTCACAAGCTACATGAGCCTTAGGATCTTGTTTTAATATAGCATCAAGTACAGCATCTGAAATTTGATCAGCGATTTTATCTGGATGACCTTCTGAAACGGATTCTGAAGTAAATAGGAATTCTGACATGATATACCTTCTTAATTTATCGGATGTAATGCTTAAAATATGAAGTAGAGCGGTAAGGTTTTTATTTTAGCAGTTTTACCATCTAGACGTCTATTCTAATTATTTATAAACTAAAAAGCTAGTATTAGCTTAAATAAAATTACTTGCATTAATTTGTAATCAATTTACGATAGTGCGCATTTATTCTTCTTTATAATCGATTTTTAGTTAACAGGTATGAATATTAGAAGACAACCTCCATCGATATTAGTGTTTGATTCTGGTATTGGTGGATTATCTGTCTATAATGAAATTTACAAAAAAATGCCTAATTTACATTACATTTATGCATTTGATAATGAAATGTTTCCATATGGTGATAAATCCACTGAGTTTCTTATTGACCGAGTAAATTCGGTTATTGAAGCAATTACAAAATCTTATTCAATTAGTCTAGCTGTGATTGCTTGTAATACCGCAAGCACAATATGTTTACCTAGTTTACGCGCTAATTTTCCCTTCCCAATTGTGGGCGTAGTACCAGCCATCAAACCGGCTAGCCAAATTACCCAAAATAAATGTATTGGACTTTTAGCGACCAAAGCAACAATACAACGGGCTTACACAACGAATTTAATTAATGAATTTGCCAAAAATTGTACTGTTAATCTGCTTGGTTTGTCAGAATTAGCTCTTATTGCAGAAAATAAATTACAAGGTATTGCTGTAGATATGCAACAATTGAGGTACCTATTAAAGCCTTGGCTTTGCTTAACAACAGTACCTGATACTATAGTTTTAGGTTGTACCCATTACCCATTCATTAAGGAAGAACTACAAATAATTTTCCCAAAAGCAACTTTTATTGATTCGGGTCATGCAATTGCTTTTCGTGTTTATAATTTACTCAATGCACAATATGATGCAAATAAGATATTCCGTTCTGATAGAGAAAATATTGTATTAAGTACAACGTATAATCAATATGTGCAAAAACTAATTCCAAAATTAGTAAACTATAATCTCATTAAATATCAATCAATTAACATTTTGGGTGTTTAAAGGTTATGCGACTAAATAAATAATTGATCTTTTTTACTTGCCAAAAAAAATGAAGCCCCTATAATGCGCATCCACTGACACGCAGTGATGAGCAATCAGGCAGTGGCAAGTTAGTGAGCAAGATCGAAATTTTAGAAAAAAGATCTTGACGAATAAGAAGGTGTAGCGTAGTATACGCAGCCCTTGAGACAGCAAACTGAATCAGCGAAAAGGTTGAGGAAGGTTAAGAATAAATAGGCTGTCAGCTCTTTAAAAATTAAGAAACAGACAATCTGTGTGGGCACTTGCGAGACGAAGAAATTAAAAGTCTACGGACTTAAAAAATTAAGTCTTGATAAGTGACACTGAAGATTCATTTGAATATGTCAGAGACAGTTATTGAGCATCAAACTTTAAATTGAAGAGTTTGATCATGGCTCAGATTGAACGCTGGCGGCAGGCTTAACACATGCAAGTCGAACGGTAACATGAGTGCTTGCACTTGATGACGAGTGGCGGACGGGTGAGTAATGTATGGGGATCTGCCGAGTGGCGAGGGACAACAGTTGGAAACGACTGCTAATACCTCATAAAGTTGAGAAACCAAAGCATGGGACCTTCGGGCCATGTGCCATTTGATGAACCCATATGGGATTAGCTGGTTGGTGAGGTAAGGGCTCACCAAGGCGACGATCTCTAGCTGGTCTGAGAGGATGACCAGCCACACTGGAACTGAGACACGGTCCAGACTCCTACGGGAGGCAGCAGT
>NZ_LZGL01000007.1 GCF_001690685.1 Gilliamella sp. wkB112
CGAACTCAGAAGTGAAACGCCGTAGTGCCGATGGTAGTGTGGGTATTACCCATGTGAGAGTAGGGTGCCGCCAGACTAATAAATAAGTGAGAGCCCAGCTGTGATGCTGGGCTTTTTTGTTTTTGCTTTTTAAATAATTACAGCAAGCTATTCGTTTATTTGTACCTCATAGATTATTTATAGCTTGTGGATAAGATCTTTAGTGATTTTTGCTAAAAAAGTAACATATTGTAATAACCAATATTATTGCTGTCATCGAATTATCTCAAAATAAATAGAATATAGTAGATTTATTGATATATTTGCTGGTTTAATATCATTTTTCTATTTATTTATTGCTGTATGTATGAAACAATTCAGATATATAAGAATTAATTTTTTGAGGTAGTCAGTGATCGATAATGATGGCTACCGTCCAAATGTAGGAATAGTTATTTGTAACAGGTATGGTCAAGTGCTTTGGGCTCGTCGCTTTGGGCAAAATTCTTGGCAATTTCCTCAGGGCGGGATAAAATTGAACGAAACTCCTGAGCAAGCAATGTTTCGTGAATTGAATGAAGAGGTAGGATTATTACCAAAAGATGTTAAGATTTTATCGGTTACCAATGGATGGTTACGATATAAATTACCTAAAAGAATGATTCGTTGGGAAAATCAGCCTGTTTGTATTGGTCAAAAGCAAAAATGGTTTTTACTAGAATTAATCTCTAATACATCGGTAATTAATCTAAATGTTTCACCGACTCCTGAATTTGATGATTGGAAATGGGTGAATTATTGGTACCCAATTAGGCAAGTGATTGCCTTTAAACGTGATGTCTATCGAAAAGCCATGAAAGAATTTTCATCGTCAGTATTTACTATACAGTCTGAAATAGAAGAACCAACAATAAATTCTCTAAAAAAGAAACGTTTTAATTTCTTTGCTCATAAACGAAAAAATAAACAGCGTATTAAAAAATGAATCAATATTTACAATTTCCTAATTTCGATCCTATAGCTTTTTCAATTGGCCCTATTTCTCTGCATTGGTATGGGGCAATGTATTTATTTGGCGTATTAGGAGCCCTCTATTTAGCCAAACGTCGAGCTAAGAAACCAAACAGTCAGTGGACCGCATTACAAGTTGAAAACTTACTTTTTTGGGGATTTTTAGGCCTTTTTATTGGAGGTCGCCTAGGTTATATTTTATTTTATAATTTTGATGCTTTTATTCAAGATCCTGTAATTTTATTTAGAGTTTGGGAAGGTGGAATGTCTTTTCACGGGGGATTGATAGGAGCATTATGTGTGATTGCGATATTTGCTAAAAAAACTCATAAAACTTTTATGCAAGTAGCTGACTTTGTTGCTCCGCTTGTCCCTATTGGATTAATGTTTGGGCGATTTGGTAATTTTATTAATGGCGAACTTTGGGGAAGAGTAACTCATTCATCAATTGGTATGTTATTTCCTACTTCTTCTCATGCAGATTTTATGTTTGTACAAACACATCCAGAGTGGTTTACCCTATATTCACAACTTAATGGCATTTTACCAAGGCATCCATCACAAATTTATGAAATGGTCTTTGAAGGAATTGTTTTATTTATTATTCTGAATCTGTTTATTCGTAAACCAAGGCCAACAGGTGCCGTTTCTGGGCTATTCCTATTTTGTTATGGTTTATTTAGATTTATTATTGAATTTTTTAGACAGCCAGATGAACAGCTAGGATTATTTTTAAATATCATTAGCATGGGGCAGATTTTATGCCTACCAATGATAATTTTTGGTATTTTAATTATTTTATACGCATATCAAACTAATCAAAAAACGAGACAATTATGAAACAATATTTAGCGCTGATGCAAAAAATTCTGGATGAAGGAGTGCCTAAATCCGATCGTACTGGAACTGGAACGCTATCTATTTTTGGTCATCAAATGCGATTCAATTTGCAAGACGGCTTTCCATTAGTTACTACCAAAAAATGCCATTTACGTTCAATTATTCATGAACTTCTTTGGTTTTTAAAAGGTGATACAAATGTAAAGTACTTACAAGATAATAAAGTCAGTATTTGGGATGAATGGGCAGATGATAACGGAGATTTGGGTCCGGTTTACGGTAAACAATGGCGAGCTTGGGGCGCTGCAGATGGCCGGCAAATAGATCAAATTTCACAAGTAATTTCGCAAATTAAAAATGACCCTGATTCAAGGCGAATGATTGTCTCTGCTTGGAATGTTGGTGAACTTGATCAAATGGCATTAGCACCGTGCCATGCTTTTTTCCAATTTTATGTCGCACAAGGAAAACTATCCTGTCAATTGTATCAACGTTCGTGTGATGTATTTTTAGGATTACCGTTTAATATAGCTAGTTATTCTTTATTGGTTCATATGATAGCTCAACAATGTGATTTGACTGTGGGGGATTTTGTTTGGACTGGTGGCGATACTCACTTGTATTCAAATCATATGGAGCAGACCCATCTACAATTAAGTCGTCAACCAAAAGCATTGCCAAAACTTAAAATAAAACGTAAACCACCAACAATTTTTGACTATGAATTTGAAGATTTTGAAATTGTTGATTACGATCCTTACCCGGCAATTAAAGCACCAGTAGCAATTTAATCTTTGTAAAAATGTTTCAGGTTTGCTATACGTTTGAGTATGTAATTCTGATACGGCTATATTCTAGATTATAAAAAGGTTGGTTATACCAACCTTTTTTGTTTATGAATTCTTTATTTTGTTACCGCAGAAGTTTCACCGGATGTAATTGTGACTAACTCGCTGGTTATTTTTGCCCATTAAATCAAGATATAGTATATAATAACTAACTTTGTTTAAGTAATTACCTAATTTTAATATGAGTCAAAATCAGGAAATATACCCAGTATTCACTAAGCGTTTATTACATCCACGTTATTGGTTAACTTGGCTAGGTCTAGGCATTTTATATCTAATTGTTTTATTACCTTATCCAATTATTTATCAATTAGGAAAGAGTTTAGGATTGCTTTCTATGAAGTTAATTGGTAAACGCAAAGAAACAGCAACTCAAAATCTTCAATTATGTTTTCCTGAAAAGTCAAAGCAAGAAAGAGATTTAATGTTACGAGATAATTTCATTTCAACTGGTTTAGCCATCTTTGAAACTGGTATTGCTTGGTTTTGGTCGGATAAACGACTAGCTAAACATTCTTCTATTATTGGTGATGCATACATAACTCAAATTCAACAATCTGGTAAAGGTGTATTACTTATTGGTATTCATTTTTTAACTTTAGAGTTAGGTGCACGTATTTTAGGGATGAGTCATCCCGGTGTAGGTGTTTATCGACCTAATGATAATCCGGTTATGGATTATATTCAGCTTAAAGGAAGATTGAAATCAAATAAATATATGCTCGATCGACATAATACTAAAGGAATGATTCGGGCATTAAAAAATGGTGAATTATTGTGGTATGCACCAGATCATGATTATGGACCTAAGAATAGTGTATTTGCCCCACTTTTTGCGGTCGAAAAAGCCGCAACTACTATCGGTACACGTATACTGGTTAAACTTGGTCAACCAGCTATTATTCCATTTACACCAAAGCGGGAAAAAAATGGTCACTATACTGTTTATGTTTCATCCGAACTAAAAGGTTATCCTATGGATGATGATGTACTAGCGGCAACATTTATGAACAGAGCAATAGAAAATGAGATTTTAAAAGCACCTGAACAATATATGTGGTTACATAGGCGTTTTAAAACCCGACCTAAAGGTGAATCACCTTTGTATACTAATAGTGTGCAATCAGATTAATATGAATTTTATTTATAGGATTGGTTTAACCAGTTAAATATACAAGTATGCAAAAACTTAATAAAATTATTTTGTACTGCCGTTCAGGATTTGAAAAAGAATGTGCTGCTGAGATCACAGATAAAGCTTCACAACAAGAGATATACGGCTTTGCTAAAGTTAATGAAAAAAGTGGTTATGTAATTTTTGAATGTTATCAAGATAACAATGCTGAAATATTAGTGAAAACTCTTTCTTTCCGAACACTTATTTTTGCTCGCCAAATGTTTGTTGCTGGTGATTTATTATCTAATTTACCAGCTAATGATAGGATAACTCCAATTGTTGAAACCTTATCAGGCTGCATTGATAAAGCTGGTGATCTACGAGTTGAAGTTGCCGATACAAATGAAGGCAAAGATCTTGCTAGTTTTTGTCGTAAATTTACTGTCCCTCTAAGACAAGCATTACGAAATAAACGTTTGTTATTGAAAGTAACTAATCCTTCTCGTCCTGTTATTCATATTTTCTTTATAAGTAGTAATTGTTGTTATGCTGGTTATTCTTATAGTCAAAATAACTCACCTTTTTATATGGGAATACCGAGGTTAAGATTTCCATCGGATGCACCAAGCCGTTCCACACTAAAATTAGAAGAAGCTTTTCATATTTTTATTCCTTACGAAGAATGGGAAGAAAGACTACACGGAGGGCTAAATGCTGTTGATTTGGGGGCTTGTCCAGGTGGCTGGACTTATCAATTGGTGAAACGTAGTATGATGGTTTATGCTATCGATAATGGTCCCATGGATGAAAAATTAATGGCAACAGGACAGGTTAAACATTATCGAGAAGATGGCTTCAAATTTACGCCTAAAAAGCATAATATTTATTGGTTAGTATGTGATATGGTTGAAAAACCTGCAAAAGTAACAGAACTAATCGCTAAATGGTTAATTAATGGTTGGTGTCGAGAAACGATTTTTAATCTTAAGTTACCAATGAAAAAACGCTATGAAGAAGTAAAAAATAATTTACAATTACTTAAAAAAGAACTAAATAATAAACAAATTAATGTACAAATTCAGGCTAAACAGCTTTATCATGATCGAGAAGAAATTACGGTTCATGTACAACGAATTTGGGGTTAACAATTTACAAGAGAATAGGTATGAATCTAAAACAGTCCATTTATAGTATGCTGCTATTAGCATTATTTACATTTTTGGTAGGATGTAATGCCAAAATGTCTAAAAAAGTTTTTGATTATGATGATACTAAAGGTGCTAGTTATTATCTAACACAAGTAGATTCAAGTTCAGGTCAAACTAAAATAAATTGGCAATTATTGGCAGTTCGTGCTTTAGTTAAAGAAAATAAATTTGCTCAAGCTAATAGCATATTATCAAGTTTGCCATCTGGACTTAGTATTGAACAACAACAAGAAAAGTTATTATCACAAGCAGAAATTGCCGTAAAAACAGGTAAGTCAGTTAATCTGAACGAAATATTAATACCAAGCTTATCTAATTCACAATTATATCGTTATTATGAGATTAAATTAAGTTTAGATGGTAAAAATAAACGAATTAATGATCAAGCTCATGATTATATTGAGCTAGGAAAATACGCCACAGGAAATCAAGAAAAACAAGTAATCAATGCTAGTTGGAGTTTTTTTAGTAAATTAAATCCAAGTCAAATAAGTACGATTATAGTTTATGATAATGAAACAATATTGCAAGGTTGGATTGATTTAAGTTATGCATTTCAAAACAACAGTAAAGCAATAGCTAAACAAGAAGATGATACTCCAGAAATCATTGCAGAAAAAACTAAAAAGCAAAAAGAATCATTGAAACAAATTGCTAATGATTGGTTAAGGCAACATCCTGATCATCCGGCTAAAGCAATTATTCCTTTATTAACAGGAGAACAAACACTTTCTATTGATAGTGCTAACGCTAAAAAAGTAGCATTATTATTACCTTTAAATGGTTCTTCTCGTATATTTGGTGAAACTATTCGACAAGGATATAGTGATGCAATTAAATTTTTCCCACAAGAACCACAACAGAATTTATTAGTGCTTGATACTACTACATCTTCACTTGAATCCCTTATCCAGCAAGCGCAAGAGCAAAACGTTGAACTGATTGTTGGACCTTTGTTAAAAGAAGAAGTAATTAAAATAAAACAGTTAGCGCCAACTATTCCGGTCTTGGCTTTGAATAAAGTTGATGATAATAGTTCTACAACCAATAAGATGTGTTATTTTGCATTGTCACCAGAAGATGAAGCTAAAGATGCTGCTGACCATATTTATGCACAAAATAAACAGTCCCCTTTATTATTAGTTCCTCAAAATGATTTAGGACAGCGTGTAGCCCAAAGCTTTGCTAAACAATGGTCAAAACTATCATCCAATACTTCTAGAGCCTATGTACAATATTTTGGAAATACTAAAACTTTAAGTGCTAATATGAATCGAAATGTAGGTATTAGTCTCACTGGTGCTCCTATTTTTATAGATTCAGAGCCAACTTTATATTCTGGATTAGGAGGAATTGGTTTTGATGCCATTTATATTTATTCATCATATGATGAGCTTACGTTAATAAAACCTATGCTTGATATGGGGGCAAGTAAAGCTGGCGGCAGTTCATTATCAGCAACCATGATTTATTCAAGTTCAAAAAGTCATGTAGCCCATGCTTCAACTGATTTTTATTATGATATGAATCATACCGAATATGCTGATATTCCGATGATCGCCAATCGGTCAAGTTACACCGTTACTTTACCAAGTAATATAGAAAACGATTATTCATTATTACGTTTATATGCAATGGGTATTGATGCATGGCGATTAGCTAACCGTTTTAATCAATTAGATTCAGAACAAATTGATTTTTTAAATGGAATGACCGGAAAATTATCAACTACTGAACAGTGCAAATTAACGCGTTCACTATCATGGCAACAATATCTAAATGACTCAAGCCAACAACCAACTCCAAAAAGTGAATAATAAAAAAATTGGTGATCATTATGAAAATATTGCTCGCCAATTTTTAATTAAACAAGGTCTTATCTTATTGTCACATAATAGCCACTATCGCATAGGCGAAATAGATTTAATTATGCGAGATGAAGAATGTATTGTTTTTATAGAAGTTCGTTACCGTAAAAATGCTAATTTTGGTCCTGCTGAAATCACAGTTACACCAAACAAACAAAGTAAAATTAAACAAGCCGCCCAGTTTTGGATGTTGTCGCAAAATTTAAATATTGAAGAAACTGAGTTTAGATTTGATGTTTTTGCTATTACTGGTAAAAAACAACAATGGATTATTAATGCGTTTTAATATATTAGGTGAAAAACGTGCAAGATTTAATTAAAAATTATTTTACAGAAAGTATTCAAACTCAAATTGTTATGGCTGAATCGTTAGGTGGGTCGATTGAAAAAGCAGCTAGAATTATTGTAGAAGGTTTGCTTAGTGGTAATAAAATTATGAGTTGTGGTAATGGAGCTTCTGCCGCCAATGTTCAAAGTTTTACATCCCGATTAATCACAAGTATTGAAATAGAAAGGCCTAGCATACCAGCAATAGCATTAGTTGCTGATAATGTTTTATTAAGTGCTATTGTTAATCATGAAGAAATTTATGCCCGCCAAATCCAAGCATTAGGTCAACAAGGGGATGTATTAATTGTATCGACATGTCAAGGTAAAAGCCGTTCGATTATTAGAGCTGTTCAAGAAGCTGTAATTAAAGATATGAAAATTGTGGCATTAACCGCCTTTGATGGTGGAGAAGTTATTGGCTTATTAGGGCAAAATGATATAGAAATTAGGGTTCCATCTGATAAAAAGGTCATGGCTTACGAAATGCATGCCATGATTTTAAACTGTCTATGCCAATTAATTGAAAATACATTATTTATTCATGCAGAATAAGTTAAAATAAAAACAGTTTAGTTCTGCAATAATAACTATTTTTATGCTATAATTATACACTGTTTTGATGACTTAAATTTATATAAGAGATCTTGGTGTTATGACCGAACTAGCCAAAGAAATAACCCCCGTTAATATTGAAGATGAATTAAAATCGTCCTACCTTGATTATGCAATGTCTGTAATTGTAGGCCGAGCTTTACCCGATGTGCGCGATGGTTTAAAACCTGTTCACCGGCGAGTTTTATTTGCTATGCATGAGGCAGGATATGATTGGAATAAGCCTTACAGAAAATCAGCCCGTGTAGTAGGGGATGTTATAGGTAAATACCACCCGCATGGTGATTCTGCCGTTTATGATACTATTGTGCGAATGGCTCAGCCATTTTCATTACGCTATATGCTAGTTGATGGTCAAGGTAATTTTGGTTCTGTCGATGGTGATTCTGCGGCAGCTATGCGTTATACCGAAATTCGCATGCAGAAATTTGCCGATTCATTGTTAACTGATCTAGATAAAGAAACCGTTGATTTTTCACCTAACTATGACGGATCAGAAATGATTCCTGATGTGTTACCAACACGGATTCCTAATTTGTTAATCAATGGTTCTTCTGGTATTGCTGTTGGCATGGCAACCAATATTCCACCTCACAACTTATCTGAAGTAATTAATGGTTGTTTGGCTTTTATTGAAGATGAAAATATTTCTGTCGATGGTTTGATGGAGCACATCCATGGTCCTGATTTCCCAACTGCTGCACTAATAAATGGTCGTAAAGGGATAGAAAATGCTTATCGTACCGGACGTGGCATCATTTATATTCGTTCTAAAGCGACGATCGAGGTAGACGATCATAGCGGGCGCGAAACTATTATTGTTAATGAGATCCCATATCAGGTTAATAAGAAAAAACTAATCGAAAAAATTGCTGAATTAGTTAAAGATAAAAAAGTTGAAGGTATTTCGGCTTTGCGTGATGAGTCTGACAAAGATGGCATGCGGATTGTTATTGAAATCAAACGAGATGCTGTTGGTGAAGTAGTATTAAATAATCTTTTCTCACTCACGCAATTACAAGTTTCTTTCGGTATAAATATGGTGGCTTTGCACCAAGGCCAACCTAAACTGTTAAATCTTCGTGACATGATTGAAGCTTTTGTGCTTCATCGACGGGAAGTGGTTACTCGTAGAACTATTTATGAATTACGAAAAGCGCGTGAACGAGCCCATGTATTAGAAGGGCTAGCTATTGCTCTAGCTAATATAGATCCAATTATTGAATTAATTCGTGCTGCGGCAACGCCTGCAGAAGCAAAAAGTAAATTACTTGCTCAAGCATGGCAACTGGGTAATGTTGCAGCTATGCTTGAAAAAGCTGGAAATGATGCGGCTCGCCCTGAAGATTTAGCACCAGAATTTGGTATTCGTGATGGGCATTACTATCTATCTGATGCTCAAGCTCAAGCTATTTTAGAACTTCGCTTACATCGGTTAACTGGTCTTGAGCACGAAAAAATTCTTGATGAATATAAAGAATTATTAGTGCAAATTGGTGAGTTATTACGCATTTTAGCAAATCCAGAAAAACTAATGGCAGTGATTCGTGAAGAGCTTGAGGCTGTTCGCGATCAATTTCAAGATGCAAGAAGAACAGAAATAACCGCTAGTAGTGCCGATATTAATATTGAAGATCTGATTGCGCAAGAAGATGTGGTGGTTACTCTTTCTCATCAAGGTTATGTAAAATATCAACCATTATCAGACTACGAAGCACAACGTCGAGGTGGTAAAGGTAAATCGGCAACTAAAATTAAAGAAGAAGATTTTGTTGAGAAGTTACTTATAGCTAATACGCACGATACCATTCTTTGTTTTTCTAGTCGTGGGCGCCTATATTGGATGAAAGTCTATCAATTACCAGAAGCCAGCCGTGGCTCCCGTGGTCGCCCAATCATTAATCTATTACCGTTAGAGACTGATGAACGTATAACAGCGATTTTGCCGGTTAAAGAATTTGATGATGACCATTGTGTATTCATGGCTACTGCACAAGGTACAGTTAAAAAGACTTCGTTAATCGAATTTAGTCGGCCTCGAAGTGGTGGTATTATTGCCATTAATCTACGCGATGATGACGAATTAATTGGCGTTGACTTAACTAATAACGAAACATCATTAATGATAGATGATGAAGATCTTAACGATGATGTCATTGTTGAAGAAACTGAAACTGAAGAAGAGTTGGCTGAAATCTCCAATACAGAAGACATCATGCTATTTTCTGCAAATGGTAAAGTTGTACGTTTCCCGGCCAATAAAGTACGTTGCATGGGAAGAACCGCAGCTGGTGTCCGAGGTATTAAACTTGATAGCGATGATAAAGTTGTTTCTCTTATTGTCCCTCGAGGTAATGGTGCAATTCTAACGGCGACTCAAAATGGTTTTGGTAAACGTACCGAACAAGAATTATATCCGACTAAATCACGTGCAACTAAAGGTGTCATTTCAATTAAAGTAAGTGAGAGAAATGGTACAGTAGTTGGTGCGGTTCAAGTAGATGAAACCGATCAAATTATGCTCATTACTGATGCTGGTACATTAGTTCGTACTCGAGTATCTGAAGTCAGTATAGTAGGTCGTAATACTCAAGGGGTTATGCTTATTCGCACAGCAGAAAATGAAAAAGTTGTTGGATTACAGCGAATTGCTGAAACTGAAGAAGATGAAGATACAGAATTACCACAGAGTGATGAACCGAATGATTCAACTCCAGAGTTGGAACAATAGTTTTTAATTATCTAAAAGGATTAGCAAATATGGCTAATCCTTTTTTATTATAAAAACCTTGATAAGGAATAGTATTAAATGTCATTTTCACTGAAAAAAATCTTAACCAACTTAGCATGGCAAATTTTGATTGCTTTAATTCTAGGTGTTATTGTCGGATCTTATTTTTATCAATTATCCGATCCAAATCACCCTTTACATGCATATTATCAATTTTCAATTGTAAACATATTTCAACCAGCGGGCGATATTTTTATTCGTTTAATAAAAATGATTGTGTTGCCTATTATTCTGAGTACATTGACCTTAGGTATTGCTGGTATTGGTGGTTCTAAACGGCTAGGAACGTTAGGTTTTAAAACAATTCTTTATTTTGAAATTATCACTACTATTGCTATTTTATTAGGTCTTTTTTGGGGGAATGTTTTTGCACCCGGAGCTGGTATTGATTCTTCAACTCTTGCAACTGCAGATATTAGTAAGTACACCAAGGCTACTGAAGAACTAAGTGGTAAACCACATGGTTTGATCGTGATGATTTTAGATATGATCCCCGCCAATATTTTTAAAGCAATGACGGATGGTGCGGTTTTACCAGTGATCTTCTTCTGTGTGTTTTTTGGTTTAGGTTTAATGTCTTTGCCAACTAAACAACGTGAACCATTTGTATTTTTCTTGAAAGTTGTTTCTGACACAATGTTTAAAGTAACTAACATGATTATGCGTTATGCACCAATAGGTGTTTTTGCGCTGATTACTGTTACCGTTGCTAAATATGGATTTGAATCTTTAATACCACTATTTAAATTAATTTTGACTGTTTATTCAGCAATGATTGTTTTTACTATATTGGTATTTGGAATAGTTTGTAAAATGTGTAAATTTAATATTTTCACTTTATTACGAATTTTAAAAGAAGAACTCATTATTGCATTTTCAACAGCAAGTTCAGAAACAGCATTACCTAAAATTATTGAAAAAATGGAAGCCTATGGGGCACCTAAAGCTATAACTAGTTTTGTTATTCCAACAGGTTATTCATTTAATCTTGATGGTTCTACACTCTATCAAAGTATTACGGTTATATTTTTAGCACAACTTTTCCATATGGATTTAACTATTACCAAACAGGTTATTATCGTTATTACCTTGATGATTGCTTCTAAAGGAATAGCTGGAGTACCAGGTGCTTCCATTTTGGTTTTATCAGCAACACTTGGTAGTGTGGGCATTCCTCTTGAGGGGATAGGTTATATCATGGGTGTTGAACGTATTTTGGATATGGGTAGAACGGTGGTTAATGTTATTGGTAATGCCTTAGCAGCTATTGTAATCGCTCGTTGGGAACATTTATTCGACGATAAAAAAGCCAGAGCTTATGAACAACAATATCTAAAATAGAAAATACCTTTAAAAAGGTATTATTTTCTAAAAACTACCTGTTTATCAGGTAGTTTTTGCTTAATATGTTTAATTTGGCCGTCATTGATATTAAAAATATTTAGTCATATCAAATTCAATTCTTTCTCCATCTGGCCCACTAATTAGAAAAAAATGTACTTCACAATGTTCTCTTCTTTCATAAATAGGACCTTCATTGATTGCATAGCCTAATTTGCTAATCTTTTGCATCATTTTATCTATATCACTTACTTCTAAAGCGAAATGTTCAATACCACTGTAAATTAATTCAGAACGAATGGTATTTGGTAATTGATATAGTTCTAATGTAAGTGCAGGTGATGTTAAAAATTCGACTTTTACTTCACCGTTATTAGTGTTTTTTGAAAACTTTTCAGTTAGTGAAAATCCTAATGTTTGGTAGAAGGATGAAGATTTATTAATGTCACTAACTTGCAACCCAAGATGGGCAATACCTTTAATTAAATTATTCATATTAAATACCTTTGCGAGAACAATAATAACCATAAAAAGCAACGTAAATAAAGCAACATAATGGAGCAATGAATGCTATTTGCATATTTCCATGATTCATATCTGAAATAATTCCCATAATGAGAGGAATAACTGCACCACCAATGATAGACATAACAACAATAGAACCAGCTGTTTGTGTATCTTTTCCCATACCTTTAATTGCAAGCCCAAAGTTGGTTGGCCATCCGGGAGCCATACAAAAACTAATAGTTGTTAAAGTTACAATAGCAAATAAACCCGAGCTCATTATTGAAATACCAAGTAAAAATACAGCTAGTATTGCAAAAATACTTAAGAGTTTTGCTGGAGCTATTCGTTTCATTAAGTAAGTAGAAACAACTTTTCCTGAAGCATAGAAAAGTAATGATATAAGTAACCAATATGTTGCACTATGTTCAGACGTTCCTTTATCTACAAGTTGAACAAAACGAATAGTAAAACTCCAAACACCAACTTGAGCACCAACGTATAAGAATTGAGAAATAATACCTAAAGTAAAGCGAGGAATTGAAAAAAGACGTTTTAGTGAATGAAATATATTTTCATTATTTTTGTGTTCGAAAGATTGTGGTTTACATGCCGGAAATTTGACAAAAATAAATATTAATGCAATTAAAACTAATATAGTGCCAATAATAAGATAAGGAGTAACAACTTGTCCTACCATTTGATGTCGGGCTGCATTTGCTGCTTCAGGTGCCATTTGTAGCAATTCATCATGGCTAGGGTCATTTTTCCCAAAAACTAATGTTTGTCCTACTAACACACCTAATATCACACCAACAGAATTAAATATTTGTGAGAAATTAATTCGCTGTGTTGAAGTTTCTATTGGACCTAATAAACTTGAGTAAGTATTACAAGAAGATTCAAGAAACGATAAACCACAAGCGATAATACCTAAGCAACCAAGAAATGCACCATATGTCATTGCAGATGCTGCTGGGATAAATAAAAAACATCCTGTAGCATACAATGCTAAACCTATGACAATAGCGATTTTATAAGAAAACCGTTTAATAATCGCGGCAGCTGGTAATGCGATAAAAAAATAACCTAGAAAAAATACGGATTGAACTAAGGCCGTTTGTGTATCACTTAGATCAAATCCTTTTTTGAATTGAGCAATTAAAATATCATTTAAATTAACAGCCATTCCCCAAAGTGCGAATAAACAGCAAACTAAAATAAATTTGACCCACGGTGTTTTTGATAAATAAGTGCTACTATCTAAAGTAGTTGATTCTTTTATCATATCTTTTGTATTTGTATTCATAATAAAACCTTATTATTCTATCTAATAGTTGTTGCTAATTTATTGAATATCATTAAGCATATTCATTCGTTCAACCGCTTGTTCATATGTTGTCATGCACGCTGCACCAATATACTCAACACTAACAGCTGCAAACGCTGATCCAAATAATGCTGCTTGTTTAATATTTTTCCCGTTGGCTATTTGAGCAGCTAAAGCACCATTAAATGCATCTCCAGCGCCAGTTGTGTCAATGGGATTAGCAGGAAAACAAGGAATCCATGTTTTTGATAATGAATCAGAAAGTAATGAACCTTGAGCTCCAAGCGTAATAATGATTTGTTTGGCGCCTTTTTGATGCAAGCTATCAGCTGCACGTTCAACACTTGCTTTATCGGTAATTTTTTGACCTGTAAGTAAATAGGTTTCAGTTTCGTTGGGTGTTAATAAATCAACCTTTGTTAATAATTCATCATCGATCGCTTGAAATGGAGCAGGATTTAAAATGGTAAATGCTTTGTTTTTTCTTGCTATATCAATTACTTGGTTAATTGCAGAGAGATTGTTCTCAAGTTGAACTAACACTACATCCGCACATTTTATAGCTGGTTCACATTTTTTAATTTCTTCTTCTGTTACAATCATATTAGTACCAGGATCAACAGAAATCATATTTTCGGCATTATCTCCGGCAACATAAATTAAAGCATTTCCCGTAGCTCTTTCAGGAGAGCTGAGAATAGTGACAGCATTGAATCCTACTTCTTTTAAATGGCGGCGGGCAAAATAACCAAAGTCATCTTCACCTATCTTGCCAATATAATGGACGTTAGCTCCCGCTTTTAATGCTGCCGTTGCTTGATTCGCACCTTTCCCGCCAGCTGAAATTTTGCTTGATTTAGCAACAAGTGATTCACCTGGCATCGGAAAGCGTTCCAATATTGCAGTGATATCAAGATTAAAAGAACCAAAAACACAAACTTTCCCTTTCATTATAAAGCCCTTTTATTGTTTAATATTTTGAATGGCATGATTTATATCAGCAGTCATTTTTTGCCAGGCATTTTCTAATGATAAATTTTTCTTAAATAGACCTGAGCTGCCCATAATTAAAACCTCAGCACCAGAAGAAAGTAATTTTTCATAAGTATTTATATTGCAAGAACCATCAACTTCTATAAGAAATTTAAAGTTATTTTCTTGTTTTAATTCAGATAATGTTTTTATTTTATCTAACATTTCTGGGATGAACGGTTGTCCTGCATAACCTGGATCGACTGTCATAACAGTTATTTTGTCGAGAAGATGGATATATTGAGAGATATATTCCACTGGAGTAGCTGGATTTATGACGACACCTACTTTTTTATTTAATTGGTGAATATGTTTGATAGTTCTAAAAGCATGAGAATTGATTGTTTCTGCATGCGGGCAGATATAATCAGCACCTGCATTGGCCATTTGATCAATAAAATCAGTTGGATGTTCAACCATTAAATGAACATCTATGGGTATTGATGTATGCGGTTTAATTTGTTCGATGAAGAAAGCGGACAATGTAATATTTTTTACATAATGTCCATCCATTATATCAACATGCAAGAAATCAGCATGTTGGTTAAAAAATGTTAGTTGTTCCTTTATATTTATTAGATCCATACACATTAGTGATGGTGATATTTTGCATTGCATTGATTTTTCTCCTTATTACCAGATATTGTTATGACTTAAAGTCAAATAAGTTATTTATCTAGTTAAGAGGAGATATTGATGAATTAAGCTATAACTACATTTACGCTGTGCCAATCCATTTCTTTTTGCAGTAGTTTATCGATTTTTTTATCTGTAATAAGTACATCGATATCACCTAAATTACATATTTTTGCAAAAGCATTATGATTGAATTTTGAGCCGTCGGCTAATACAATGATTTTCCTCGCTGCAAGTATCATTTGTTTTTTCAAACGTGCATGGTATTCATTATTATCACTTAAGCCATTATCAAAATCTAATCCATCGCAAGATATAAATAAGGTATCTATGGTGAAATCAGTTAACATTTTTTCTGTTAATGTCCCAACCATATCCTCATTCTTTGCAAAATAAGCACCACCCAATACAAAAATTTGAATTTGACTTTTTGCCGCTAATGTTTGAACTACATTAATTGAATGCGTAATGACTGTCATATCAACGTTTGGAAGTTGTCGAGCCAAAAACCAACATGAAGAACTACTATCTAAAGCAATACGATCTGCAGTATTAACAAATTGTAGTGCTTTACGAGCAATCCGTGTTTTAATTTCAGCATTAACTAAAATTCGTTGTCGAAATGAATTACTTCGGTCATTCAATATTGGGGTTACAACTGGTTCATGCGAGACTGATGTGGCAAGCATTGCTCCGCCATGACTACGACAAATCAAGCCTTTCTTTTCTAGCACTTTCAGATCTCTTCTAAGCGTTTCTTTGGAAACAGAACATAACTTTGCCATATCATTTACGGTTAGGCTATTTTGTTGACTTAGTAGTTGCACAATCATCTGTTGTCGTTCTAGCATTAACATTAATATCTCCTTAACTGCTTTACAATTCTAACCATCAGCAATTTATCTTTTTGTGTACTCAATCTGTTTTGTGTTTTATTATCATCTTTAGATAATAAAGTGTGACAATAGTCACAATTATCTATATTTTATCACCCTAATATGGCGATATTTCTGGTTATATTAAAGTAAAACACAAGAATTCGGTCATGAACGGTATGCAAAATTATTTTTGATTATTACTTAATATGACCGATTTGACCCGAATGATCCAATCTGGATTTTCTTATTAATCGTAAAATCATTGTGATGTTAATGTGTTTTCATAAATAAATTATGAAAATGGAATTGATAAATGAGGCATACAAAAAAACCGACAAACGTCGGTTTTCTAGTTAATATCTTATGCAGATAATTATTTAATTTTAGCTTCTTTATAGATTACATGCTGACGTACAACAGGATCGTATTTTTTGATCTCCATTTTTTCAGGCATAGTTCTTTTGTTTTTGCTAGTGGTATAAAAATGACCTGTACCAGCAGAAGAAACTAATCTAATTTTCTCGCGTACACCTTTAGCCATGATTTGGTTTCCTTATTAGTACTTTTCACCACGGGCACGAAGTTCAGCTAAAACTGCATCAATACCCTTTTTATCGATAGTACGCATACCTTTAGCTGATATACGTAATTTTACAAAACGTTTTTCGCTCTCAACCCAAAAACGGTGAGTTTGAAGGTTTGGTAGAAAACGACGCTTAGTAGCATTCATCGCATGAGAGCGATTGTTTCCTACTAAAGGACTTTTTCCTGTTACTTGGCATACTCGTGACATGTCAATAATTCTCCGAAATTTCTATGCTTAAGCCTTGGGCGTAATATGTTAATGGAATTAACCTCGTCAGGCTTTTAGTTTGCTGCAGTTCTATCTGAGAAGCAGACTAACCTCTCACACTACACCCATAATAATGAGGTAGCGAAGTATACGCTTTTATGCAAATATTCTCAAGTATTATCTTATTATAAGGATAAAAAATAAGTTTTATATAAATAGTAGACAAATGTTGTTTTCATTAAAAATTCTCCTATACTGTAAATTGCATTTATTAGTGAAGAGCACTAGATAATATGAATTTAAAACAGCTAAAATATTTCCAATTACTTGCAAAAACGCAACATTATACTTCTACATCAGAGTATTTTTCTATTAGTCAACCGAGCTTAAGCCATTCTATTGCAGAATTAGAAAAAGAGGTTGGTATTAAATTATTTCAAAAACGTGGTCGTAATGTTGAGCTTACAAAGGAAGGTAAACAGTACTTGACCTATGTTGAGCAAGCTTTAAGTGCGCTATCAGAAGGCGAACAATTTGTCAGAGAATTAACTAGCGTTTCTCATGGACATATTGGGCTTGCTTTTATTTATTCTATTAGTTCAAATTACATACCTAGAATAGTTAAAGCTTTTCTCGCTCAACCAGAAAATAAAAATATTACATTTTCATTTTATGAAGGGATGTCTCAAAATATTATTGAAGGACTTCGTAATAAAAAATATGAAATAGGTATTTGTTCTCGGTTACAAGACGAGCCAGATGTTTACTTTCAAAAATTAACTAAACAAGAACTCGTGTTTATTATATCTAATGATCATCCTTTATCTAAACGTAAAAAACTTGATTTAAAGGATCTCGCAAATGAGCCACTTATTCTTTTTACAGAAAGAAGTGGTATGAAAAATGTAATTGATGAAATGCTAAATAAAACAGGTATACAACCTAATATTGCCTGCCATGTAGAAACTGAGAGTGCAATGATGGGACTAGCTTCTATAAATTATGGTATAGGTATTATGCCACGAGTTCTTATTCCACAAGAATTCAATGTTACACTTGTACCTATGAATAAAAATTATCAAAAAAGAGATATTTTTATTGCTACTATGGAAAATCGACCATTATTACCTGCTGCACAAAAATTTTATCATTTTTTGATTGAGTATAGTGACGATGCTATTTTTGGTAGATAAATTTTAGAATATAAATGAGTATAAAATGTAATATATATTTAGGATTGATTTATAGAGTTTATTTTTATTTCTATTACTGAAATGTGAAAGTATAAAAACCATTACTAAAAGAATGGATAACTATTTTTATATAATAAACATATTGTTATGAAATTAAACATTAAATGCTTCTATCCTTTTAGAAAAATTTATTTAATTTTGTAATAAATATGCTTTAATACTATTGTTTACAAATTTAGCTATTTTGTCTGATTTTCTAATTTTGCAAGGAGATAGTATGAGTCAGTTTACTCCATATAGTATATACGGAATTATCGGTTATCCACTTGGTCATAGTATGAGTCCACTAATACACACTACATCATTTCAAGATTATGGTATTCCTGCAGTGTTAGTGGCTTTCCCAACCCCACCGGAAGAAATAGCCACACTATTTAAATCTGTCCGCTTATTAAATATTCGTGGTTTATGTGTCACGATTCCCCACAAACAAACCATCATTCCTTATTTAGATTATGTTAGTGATCATGTAAAAAAAGCTGGTGCAGCAAATCTGGTTTATTGGGATGGAGATAAACTTTGTGGTGATAATACTGATATTATTGGTTTTATGGAGCCACTTCAGCAGAAAAAACTACCAGCTGATTACCGTAAGGTTTTATTACTAGGCGCTGGCGGTGCTGCACGTGCAGCTGTAGTTGGCTTGCAACACTTAGGCTATACCGATATAACTGTCACAGATATTGTTTCTGATTTACCTGAAGCATTAGCCAAAGAATTCAATCTTAATATTGTGGATTGGAAAGATCGTAGTAAAGTTGAAGCTCAGATTATTATTAATTCAACTCCGTTAGGAATGAAAGGTAAATTTGAAGATCAAACAGCTTATGAGAAAGCTTGGTTTAAAGGTAAAGGAGTGGCATATGATATTGTGTATACTCCTTATCACACTCGTTTTCGACAAGAAGCAGAGCAAGCTGGTTGGGAGTCTATTTCTGGGCGCGATATGTTTATTGGCCAAGCTAATGCGCAATTTAAGATTTGGACAGGTAAAGAACTTTCGAATAATGCTAAACAGGCCGTTATAGATGCTTTAGCTGGATGATAACTGATAAAAAGCACATCTAATTTGTTGAGTTAGGTGTGTTTTAAATATTTTTTAGTTCAAAAAACGTTTCTCAATATTTAGTAATATTAAAGATATTATTTTAAAGTATTGTATAAAGAAATAATATTATTAAGGAGTGCATATGACTAACTTAGAACTGCAAGCATACCGACGTTTTCTTATGTTAAAAGTGTCAGAAGCGAGTGAATACATCGGCAAAACAGATACCAAAACATGGCATGATTGGGAACAAGGTGTAGTTCCTGTTCCTGAGTTCGTTGATATAGCTATGCAAGATTTAAAAAAACTTCGCAGTGAAAAAGTAAATATTATCATTAATAGTATTAATGATCGTGTCGGTAATAATACTATTCGTTACTTTATGACGTATACAGAATTTCAAAAAGTAAATCCTGATTTGGATGTTATTCAATGGAGATTACATCAATCTATTGCTACTGAACTATATTTTCGCGGATTAGAAAAACTTTGTTAATAGTTAGAGAATAATTTATTAACAAAAAGTTTTGAAGTTAATGTAAATTTTAATTTACACAGTTTGATTGAAACTGATTAATTTAATTAAATAAAATCAAGAAGTTTATTTTTATATGACAATATGTAAAAAAAATGTTGCAAAAATTAGAGTGAGTCACTAGCATAGACAGTGTATTCTGAGATCTGTAAATCTGAAAGGACCCAATATGAATGAAACAATTTTTTTAGTTGGTGCAAGGGCAGCCGGAAAAACAACCATGGGAAAGATGCTCGCGAATAAGTTATCTTTTTCTTTCATTGATACGGATTGTCATTTGCTTGAAACAACCCAAAAAACAGTAGCAGAAATAGTTGAAAAAGAAGGTTGGGAAGGTTTTAGAGCAAGAGAAAGTCAAATTCTGGTTGATACCACAAAGCCGAATCGGGTTATTGCAACTGGTGGTGGAATGGTATTGGCAGAGCATAATCGTAATTTTATGAAACAAAATGGTACTGTTATTTTTTTATCTGCTCCAGCTGCAACATTAGCTGCCCGTTTAATGAAAGATCCTAATATTGCACAACGGCCATCTTTAACCGGCTTATCGATTGTTGATGAAATGGAAAAAGTACTCGCTGATCGCCTACCTTTATATCATGATGCTGCACATTATGTCGTCGATGTGAATCAGGATGAAAATCTTATTCTTGCACAAATAATAGAGTTATTGACAGATTAATTAATTTTGTAAGTACTTTATTCTATTTTAAATACCACAGTGCAGTGGTATTTTTTTTATTTATTAAATAAAAAAAGAATAAATTAACAAAATACTATAAAATATTTCTATCTATTAGGTTGTTTATTGTTCATAATTATATCATTAATTTTATAAATAATATAAAATCTATAAATAAATGTGACGAATGTAGAAATTTAGTAATAAAGTTTTACTTATCTCTTTTAGATTAATATTGATGCTTGTATATTAACTGCAATTAAAGTTCTAAATTTTTAATTTTAAATATGGAGTACTACTAATGGATAATAAAAAAGTCAATTCTTATGGAATTGTCGGCTCTATTTATGCAAATTATATTATACAAAGTATTGCCTTAATTGTGATTATGCAATTTTCAGTCGATATTTCAAAGCAACTTAGTACTGATTTAGTTGGTCTTGGTTATGTTGCCTCAGGTATAGGGATTGGTAAAATATTATTAATGTTTATTGGTGGAATATTATCCGATAAATTTGGGCGTAAACCATTTATTTATATTGGTATGACTTGCTATGCTATTTTCTTTGTCGGAATGACTTTTTGTACCAATATTCATATAGCATTTTTTCTAGCCATGGCCGTAGGTGCCGGGAATTCTTTTTTAGATACTGGTTCTATGCCTGCACTTACAGAATGTTTTCCTGGATCCGCCGGTTCGGCTAGTGTACTTATTAAAGCTTTTATTTCTATGGGAACTTTAGTTCTTCCATTTATTGTTGGTTTCTTTGATACTCATCAAATATGGTATGGATGGGCATTTCTTGGATTTACAACTTATTTAGTTATTAATGGAATATTACTTTTCCCTAAACATTTTCCAAACAAAGACACCGCAATAAGTGGTAGCACGGGTTCTGGAGAATATTTTAAAGGTACTCCAAATTTTGGATTTGAAGGTATTTTGCTAATTATTATGGGATTCACAACAACGGCAACTTTTGTGATTATTTTACAGTGGTTACCTGCTATTGCGACCCATGGTGTTAATATGAATGACATCGAAGCCAAACAACTAATAAGCTATTATAGTACTGCTTCAATTATCTCTGTATTTGTAACTGCTTTTATCGTAAAACGTTTTTTAAAACCAGTGTTTTGTATCATTATGCTTCCGGCACTCTCTGCATTAGTATTAATTCTTTTCTATTTTAATATTTCGCCACTAATGTGCTTTATTGCAGCAATTGGCATGGGTTTTACTGCTGCAGGTGGAGTCCTTCAATTGACTTTAGTTGTTATGCAACAACTATTTCCAACTCGTAAAGGCTTAGCTGTGGGATGTATGTATACATTCAGTGGACTTTCATTTGTGGTTATTCCGCTTATTGTACCAAAGTTAGCTATGATTAATGTGAGTTATGCAATCTTAATTGATTTCTTTATCGCTTTATCTAGTGTTGTACTAGGTTCCATTGTTTATTACAGATTTACTAAAGTTATTGATATGAAAAAGATTTAGTCAGCGATTTAATTTGTCTTGTATAGATTATTTTATTGTTGGTATTTAAAAATAATAAAATTTTTATTTAAAAAATAGGAAATAATAAATGAAAAATAGATATTTGGGCACATCAATTTGTTTATATATGAATTATTTTGTGCATGGAATGGGAGCAATTATTCTTGGCTTAAATATTGACTATTTAGCTGCTCAGTTTAATCCTGAACTTGCATATTTATTCAGCATAGCAAAAGATGCACTTACTTCTGAACAATCAGTTCTGATTGGTGAAGCTAAGCAAAGTGTATATAACGTCATGATGGGGTTAGGTGTTGGTCGTTTATTAGTGTTATTTGTTATGGGAACACTATCGGATAAATTTGGACGTAAACCATTTATTATATTAGGTGGATTGTTTTATATTGGCTTTTTGCTTGGTATTTTAGTTAGCCCTAGTGTGCAAATTGCGTTTATGTTTGCTGTATTAGGTGGTATTGCAAATTCAACACTTGATGCGGGCACTTATCCTGCATTAATGGAAGCATTCCCTAAATCACCAGGTTCAGCCTCAATCTTAACTAAAGCTGCAATTGCGGCAGGCCAATCAGTATTACCTATCATTATGGGTATTATTATGGCGAATCAAGGTTATTATGGGTGGTCATTCGTTTTCTGTTGTGTAATATTAGCGCTGAATGCCATTGTTGTTCTTAAAATGCCATTCCCTAATCATAAAATTACTCCTGAACAAGAAGAAAAAAGTGGAGATACAGTTGTTAAAGATACTCCATTCTTGAAAGAAAAAGCCAATTTCTGGATTGAAGGGCTTTGTTTTATTGTGATTGGTTTTACATCGACAGCAACTTTCTATTTAGTATCATCTTGTTTAAAAGATTTTTCACAAACTGTTGCCGGAATGGATTCTGCTGGAGCCGTTCAAGCATTTTCTTCATATGGAATCGGAACACTCGCTAGTGTATTTTTAACTTCAATACTAGTAAAAAGTTTGGTAAGACCAGCTTATGTAGTTGTTATTTACCCATTACTTTCTACATTAATGTTAATTGCACTTTATTTGAATCCAACCCCAACTATGTGTATTGTCGGTGGTTTCGTACTTGGCTTTACTGCTGCAGGTGGCGTATTACAACTAGCATTAACTACAATGGCTGAATTTTTCCCATCAGGTAAAGGAAAAGTCCTTGGTATCTTTTTTACCTCTTCAAGTGTGGCAACAGCAGTTATACCATTTTTAATCGGTTGGGTATCAACTAATTTAGGTTTACGTTATGTAATGCTTACCGATGCCTTTATTGCTGGTTTAGGTACTTTGCTAGCGGTAATCGTTTTAGCTCGATATCGCAAAATATTTAGTTTCCCTAAGAAAACGGCTAAAGCTTAGTGATAAGTTGCTATTAGCCTCTTCAAATAGCATTTATTTGAAAAGGTAATAATATTTCTTATAAAGAGTGTGTCTAAAAATGACATACTCTTTTTCATGGTTTTTATGCTTAAACGTGCCCCTCTCCTGAAACATCTTTACAAAAATGTTTATTATCAATTAATAAAATAATTATTTTTCTTTTTAAATTTTTTAAAAATACTTGCCATTAGCTTAAAAATAAATAAAAATACAGAAAATGTGAATAAATATTCATTTAAGGATGGCTATCTAAAATGAAGGAAAGAACTACAGAATTAGTCGAAGGTTTAAGGCATTCCGTACCTTATATTAATGCCCATCATGGAAAAACCTTTGTTATTTTATTAACTGGGGCGGTATTAAAAAGCAATAATTATGCAAATATTATTAGTGATATCGGTTTGCTTTATAGCCTTGGAATTAAACTGGTTATTGTTAATGGTGCACGTAATCAAATAGATGAAGCACTTAAAAACTATAACATAGAACCTAAATATTATAAAAACACACGCATTACAGATACCACAACCTTAGATATTGTTAAGCAAATCACTGGATTATTACAGCTCAATATTACAGCTAGTTTATCCATGAGCTTAAACAATACACCATTACAAGGTGCTCATATTAGTGTAGTAAGTGGTAATTTTGTGATAGCCCAACCTTTAGGAGTCGATGATGGTATTGATTATTGCCATACAGGCAAAATCCGTCGTATCAATAACGAAGCTATTGATGAACAATTAGAGCGTGGATCAATTGTGTTATTAGGTCCCGTTGGTGTCTCTGTAACTGGTGAAAGTTTCAATTTATCATCCGAAGATGTTGCTGCTGAAGTAGCTATTCGTTTAAAGGCTGATAAATTAATCGGTTTTTGCGCTGAACAAGGTGTATTAGATGAACAAGGCAATGTGATCACCGATTTGTTTCCGATTGATGCTGATAACTATGTTAATAACAAAGAACACCAAGGTAAGCATTTATCAAGTGAAGCTCGTTTTTTACGTGCAGCTTCTAAAGCTTGTCGTAATGGTGTTAGACGTAGTCACCTAGTTAGCTATCTAATCGATGGTTCTATTTTACAAGAGTTATTCTCACGTGATGGCATTGGTACCCAAGTAGCAATGGAGCATTCGGAACAAATTCGTTCAGCAACCATCAATGATATTGGTGGTATTTTAGAACTTATTCGCCCACTAGAGGAACAAGGTATTTTAGTTAAACGTTCGCGTGAACAATTAGAGATGGAAATCGATAAATTTACTATTATAGAACGTGATAATATGACTATTGGTTGTGCAGCACTTTATCCATATCCAGAAGAGAAAATGGGCGAAATGGCTTGTGTTGCCATCCATCCAGATTATCGTAATTCTTCTCGAGGTGATTTACTTATTGAAAAAATTGCTGAAAGCGCTCGTAACTTAGGACTTGAAAAAATATTTGTCCTGACAACGAGAAGTATTCACTGGTTTAGAGAAAAGGGGTTTATGCCGGCAGAGGTAGATGATTTACCAATCAAAAAGAAGAAACTATATAACTATCAGCGGAACTCAAAAATATTGATGTTTGATTTAATGTAGATTATTTAAGTAATTATTTATTAGTATTTATAATGTGTTATATAATATGGATTATAAATATCTTAACTAGATAGAATAGTTATTTAACTGATCTGCTATTTCATCACTAATAACTAATATATCTATATAATTTGCATTTAATGCTGCAATTAAACTATTAATTTTTTCAGAATCACCGGTGGCACATATTTTTAGAGGGATTTTCTTAAGATTCTCTAAGGTAATACCAATAATTTGATTACTAAAAGGTGTATCTAATTCCTTACCACTTTTATCATAAAATCGAGATAATATATCACCAACGATGTTTTTATCGGTGACTTTTTGGAATAGCTCACCATAAAAACCATACCAAATAGAACTTTTAGATATAGCAGGGCATCCTATACTGAATAAAGCAACGGTTATTTCTTCCCACCATTGATTTAACTCTCTCATATGTTGAGTTTTTTCAATTTCTATTTTTAGCTTTGCTGTATCAACAATTGCGGGGTAATCAATTAAAACAGCTTTACTTTTTAGTTTATTAGAAAGTTTATAGGCAATATTATTGACGTGATATTTTGTTTCGATTTTACCAGAAGGTCCTCCGATCATCGGTACAATAGTTATATTAGCAAATGAGTTATTGTCATTTTTTAAACTGTTGACGATGTAATTAATTGTGCGGCCCCACGATATCCCAATCACATCATTGTCATGAATATTTTTGAGTAATACACTTGAAGCAACATTACAAACAATTTGATTTTTATTATCGTTATCAATATTAAGATTGACGGGAACGACGATGACTTGCTTTAAACTAAATTTTTTACGAATTTTTTCTTCTAAGGCAATATCAGGTAACAAATCATAATTAATTGAAATAGAAACAATACCTAACTCACGGATAGTTTTTAGCATTCGGCTAATGCTTGATCTATGAATATTAACTAACTTAGCTATTTCAGATTGCGTTTTATTTTCCTCATAATAGAGTTGTGCAATTTTAATAAGTAATTTATTTTGTTCAAAATCATTAGTTCCAAAGTTATTGTTAATCATAATTGCATTATCTTGTTTATTATTGCTTTTAAAAACTTATTATATAAATAACATCAAGGTGTCATTTATTAAAGATAACATTATGACATCTTGATGTGAATTGTGTATACCAAAAAATTAAGGTTCAATATCAGGTAAATAGTTTAATATAAAATCTTCCGCCTCTTTTGACCAAATTCCATGATTTTTATTGAGAATTTTTTTCAATGTTATATCATCAGCTGAATCTGTTAAAGACTCTAAATTTTTTAGATCAAAACATTTATGTGTATATACTAATTTTTTGCCACCTTTGATTGTATCTTGAATTTTTGTTATTTCACTAGCTTTATTGATCCCCATGATATGAGAAATGATTTTTGCAACATTTACGGCGCCTGATTCAATTAACTTTACCGCAGATCGCATATCATCGGTATTACCACCTGAGGTTCCTACAATGTGAGTAAAATTATAATGCACATCATAGAAATTAATTTCAGCCATAAAATTCTTATCTTGTGGCCCAGCAAAAAAGTTTAAGCAGCCATCAAAAGCTAATAATTGAGATGCTAAACGAACTAATTCTTGTGATGGTAAAAAAACAAATACATCATCAAAGCTATTTTTAGGCGATTTACTTTTTAATAACGCTAATTGATTATCTGCATTTGATACATCTACAAATTCGATGTTAATACCATTACGAGGTGGATATAAAGTTTTAAAATGTTCTATTTTTTCTTTATTTCGTCCAGTAATAATCACATTTTTAGGTTTGATTGGGCCCCCAAGTGCATAATCTATAGCTAGCATGCCCATTGGTCCTGTACCGCCTAAAATTAAAAGATCGCCATCAGGTTTAATTCCCATGACATGGTCATAACTATTTGGTTTTAAATGATAATTGGCGTTAAAGGCGCCAATTATACAAGATAAAGGTTCAATTAAAGCACCCTCAAAATAAGTTTTTCCTTCATAAGGAATTAAACAATCTTGTTTTAATACATCATGATTAATAATCATATAGGTTGCACAGCCACCAGTATAAGAATAGGAGTAACCAACACAATAAGGACTATCAGCTAATTGTAAATTAGCTTGTACTACATACTTTTGTCCTGGTTTAAATTTATGTTGCCAGTTTTTACCTACTTGTAAAATTTCACCACAACATTCATGCCCAATAATAATGGGATTATTTTTTAAATCAGGGGGAGTTTTTTTATGATCTTCCCCTTGATTGACTAATTTTAATGAAGACATACACATACTATCTACAATGACAGATACTAATATTTCATCGTTTGTAATTTGCGGAAGCTCGAATGACTCTAAACGTAAGTCTTTTTTGCCATATAATCGAACAGCTTGAGTAATCATATATTCCTCTTTTCTAATAAATTAAAATTGGTTAGTACTTATATGCAAATAAATTCAAAAATTTTTTGTTGTTATATTGTCAACCTCAATAAATTTGTTTATACAAATTTATTGAGTAATTGTATCTCTAAGCTAAAATGCCTAAGCTATAACCGAGAATACCAACGGCAAAAAGTGCAAAGATTAATGTAATTGGACTTACTTTTTTTCTAAGTAATTTCATCATTAAAAGAGTTAATCCAAGTGGTAATAACCCAGGCACAAGATCATTAAGTATGCCTTGAACTGTCATGGTGATTTCGTTGCCATTAATATCAGCGGTTTGAGATACAATTAATGGTACATTTATGGAGGTCCATTTGGTAACCAATACCCCCATAATAAAGAGTCCAAGAATTGAAGCACCTTCTGTAAGTTTCGGTAGAATATTGCCAGATAGGTCCTTCACAATACCAATTCCTTTAGATAAACCATAGGTTAATCCATACCATTTCATGGCAAGTCTGACTAAATTGAAAAGAATAAAAAATAGTAATGGACCAGCAATATTACCTGTTAAGGCTAGCGATGCGCCGAGAGCCGCTGTAATTGGACGCAATGTTCCCCATACTAATGGATCACCCACTCCAGCTAATGGTCCCATTAAACCAATTTTTAGGCTATTAATGGTTCCATCATTAATTGGTGCACCATTTGCTCTCGCTTCTTCCATAGCCATAGTTACGCCTAAAACAGGACCACACATAGCTGGTGTAGTGTTAAAAAAAGCTAGATGGCGTTTTAAAGCGTTCCGTTGTTCTTCTTTTGTTTTATAGACACGTTTTATAGTAGGTATCATATCGACGCAAAAAGCTAGCGCATGAATACGTTCATAGTTGAAAGATGCTTGTTGAAAATTAGAACGAATAAACGTACTAACAACATCTTTTTTCTGAATAGTTTTTAACTTATCATTCATAATAAAAATCCTTATTTGTTAATCATCTAATTCGTCATCAGCAATGGTAGAATGGTTATTGGTTGCCATGTTTGCTGTATTTTCACTATTTTTGGATGTATTAAATTTAGGATTTAATTGAACATAAATAATGGCAAAAATAACGCCCAAAATACCAAAAGATAGAAGACTAAAGTTGAGGTACCCGCCTAATACAAAGCCTAAATAGAAAAAAGGTGCTAAATATTTGACCATCATCATATTTAAAACCATGGCATAACCAACTACGACGATAAATCCACCAGCAACAGCAAGACCACCAGTAACAAAATCCGGTAACATATTTAATAAGCTTTGTACTGTGTTAGCATCTACATATATAGCAACTAATGTAGCTGGAATTGCGACTCTTAATGCTTGTACAAAAAGTGCACTAAAGTGTAAAAGTTCAATTTTTCTGAATTGTACTTTTTCTGCTGCGTTATCTGCTTCATGTTGAAATGCGACAGTAATCGTTCTTGCAAAAACAGTAAGAACTTGTCCTGCAGCGGCAACAGGTAACGCAATAGCGATACCTGTTTGGATATCTTGTTTACCAACAACAACTAAAATGGTAGATATTACACTTGCCAATGCAGAATCGGGTGATTGTGCTGCGCCAATATTCATCCAACCTAAAGCAATTAATTCTAGGGTACCACCTAGAATAATGCCGGTTTTAATATCACCTAAAATTAATCCAATTACGGTACAAGCAATTAATGGACGATGGGTTTGAAACTCATCAAGAACACTTCCCATGCCTGCAATACAAGAAAATATAAAAATTAGTACAATTTGAAATAATGAAATTTCCATTTTCGCCCCCATTTATTTATGACATATTGTTAATATGGAAAATCTCGTTCGAGAAGCTTAATAAAATCTACAGCAGGATCAGTAATAACCACTTTTAAACAAAGATTAACGCCCATTTCGTTCATTTTTCTAAATGCAGATACATCTTTTTCATCAACAGAAACAGCTTTAGTAATCTGTTTTTTCCCAGTTTTAAATGACATCCCCCCAATGTTGACATCTTTAATTGGTACTCCCGCTTCAATTAAACGTAATACATCTGTTGGATTTGAAAAAAGATAAAAAACAGTATCATTTTCATATTTAACATTTTTATATACCGCGGCGGCTTTCTCTATAGTTATTACTGAAACTTTTATGCCTGGAGGGGCCGCTTGTTTAACTAAAGTTGAACGTATTTCATCGTGTGCGACTTCATCACTCACGACAATAATTCTTTCTGCTTTTGCTTCTTTGGTCCAAACAGTAGTTACTTGACCGTGAATTAAACGGTCATCAATACGAACTAAGTTTATAATCATTTATAACTCCTCATCGGCTACATTATTTTTTGATAACTCCTTGAAAGATTTGATAAAGTCTAATTTCACCTCATCTAATTGTTCAAATGTGTTGTCAATATTAATTAAAGAAAAATCAAGATTTAATAATTCTAAGCAAAGGGGAAGAGATAAACCGCTGATGACCTCAATATTACCCAATTGCATTGCTAATATTGTTGCAGCGTTATATGGGCTACCGGAGAAAATGTCAGTAATGACAATAAATTGTTCATCTTTAGATTGATTGATGATGTTTAGATATTTTTCTTTAAGATCTTCAACTCCTTCTCCTTGTTCGAATGTTATTGCATATAGATTAGGGTAATTTCCTGCAATCATTTCAATACTCTTTTTCATTTCACAGCCAATTTTGCCATGACCAGATAAAATAATATTCATAAAACACCTTCACAAATTCTCATTTAATTTCACAAATGTTAAAGTAAGTTTATGATCACAAATGATCTTGGTAAATCACTTTTGTGTTAATTTGTGATATAGATTTGATTTTTTCTAAAAAAATTAGAAAAAATAATATATTGTTTTTTGATTAAGTAGATTTGATAGAGAAGAAAGATATTTAATATCTTTTATAGGTACATAATAAAAGTTAAAAAATAAGGATAAGGATAAAACTACCCCTTAACTGCTAAATTTAGAATTTGTAACGTAAATGATTTTTTAAGATAAAAACCTCGGGGGCGGGTCATAATAATTTGTCCATTTTCACCAATCGCTTCTGTTAATGCTTTGCCATTGGCGGCTTTTGGTCTAATTTGTAAATAGGTACCATAGCGGGCAGTTATTTTTTCAACTTGTCCAAGGGCTATCATATCCATTAATTCTTGCCAGTCTTGTTTGAGTTGTAGCTCTTGTTCTGTAGTTGGTGTCCATAAAATTGGGCACCCCACTTTGCGTTGTGCTAATGGTATGGTTCTTTCTCCTTCAATTGGGATCCAAAGAACTTTGGTTAATTTATATTTAACATGACAGGTTTCCCAAATAACACCATGGTTTGCCATTAGTGGTGTAACACTAACAAAAGTAGTTTCTAAAGGTCGGCCCAGCTTATCAACCGGGATTGTTTTAAGTTCTATGCCTAAATTAGCAAAATCTCGTTCGGCTTTACTACCAGCATTAGCACCTAAAAAAGTTTCAATAAGATTACCAACCCAACCCTTTTGTTTATTTAGATTTTCAGGAATTGGCATTTCTAAATAATTTGCTATTTCAGCAAAAGTATATCCTGCCGCTAATTTGGCACGATTCAATAATTGTTGTTCATTAGTAGGGAAAAATCTTGTCATCTTGCAATTTTATAACTTTTTTATCTTAAATACACAACCAAATTATCTTAGTTGTGTATATTGCAGATAATTGTGACTTAGCTTAATTTTTCAATCCAAGTTGCATAAGCATTAATGATTGCTGAAAGAAACTCTTGGCTCTTTGCTGTTATTTTACCATTGGCATCGAAAGCTGAGCTAACACCACCAAAGTAAGCCTCTGGTTGTTGTAAGGTAGGCATGTCAAGAAAGACTAATGATTGACGTAGTTGATGATTAGCACCAAACCCACCAATACCACCAGGTGAAACAGAAATAACTGCGGCTGGTTTTTTTGACCAAACACTTTTACCATAAGGACGAGAACCAACATCAATGGCATTTTTAATGGCAGCAGGCAAGCCTCGATTATATTCAGGTGTTATAAAAATAACGCCTTGGCAGTCAGCGACTTCTTGACGAAAACGTGTGTAAGAAGGCGGCGGTGTTTGGGTATCAATATCTTCGTTATATAAAGGTAAATCACCAATTTGAATAATATGTAATGAAAGTGATGATGGTGCAATTTTTTCAAAGACTTTAGCTACTTTTAAATTATAAGAATCCTTGCGTAAGCTACCGACTAATACTGCAATTTTTTTACTCATTTTCTATCCTCACTCTTCTTAAAACAAGAGGCACTTATTGTGCCTCTTATGTATGATTAATATTTTTGTACAATAGAAAACATTAATGACCAGATGAATCCATCTTACGACCAGTTTCAAATAAGAACCACGCGCGTTTTTCAGTTTCATCAATCCATTCTTCGATAAGACTCGCTGTTGCTGTATCATTATATTTATCACAAATATCATGAGCTTCACGCATGCGAGCAGTTAGTTTGATATTATCTTGGCAAAGCTCAGCAAGCATATCTGATGGTTCAACAAAATCAGCATTATTATCAGAAATACTTTGTAATTTAGAAATGTGACCAATGGAACGTAATGTAGTACCGCCTAATTTACGTACACGTTCGGCGATAGGATCAGTCATAGCAAATAATTGTTCACCATGATCATCTAACATTAAATGGTAATCACGGAAGTGTGGCCCACTTACATGCCAATGGAAATTTTTAGTTTTTAAATATAAAGCAAATACATCAGCTAACACAGAATTCATTGCACCACTAATATCTTTTGATGCTTTTGAACCTAAATCGGTAGGAAATAAAATAGCTGATTGTTGTAGTTTTTTACTAGAAGTAGTACTTTTTGACATCGCATTTCTCCTTTGATTGAATAGTAAGTATTTATAATTACAAATTACGCCAACTCAATATTAAAGTCCAATGAAATTAAGTTAATTTTAGCTATCATTGTTATTCTAGCAATCTATGATTATAAATTTATTTACATAAAAATATTTTTTTTGAAACTATTTCTTTTATTTTGAAAGAAATATTTTCAAAATGTGATCCAATTAAAAGTTTTTAATTTTCATACTTGTTAATATAAATACGAAATTAACTTAACAAGGAGAAAATATGATTGATGCAATTTCATTTGGCGCTGAATGGTTTATTGGTTTATTCCAAGAAGGCGGTAAAGTATTCATTGGAATGGTTACAAGTATAATACCATTATTAATAGCATTACTCGTTGTGATGAATGCAGTAATAAAATTTATCGGTCAAGACCGTATTGAACGTTTAGCACAAGCCTGTGCAGGTAACCCTATATCAAGATATTTATTATTACCATTAATTGGTACCTTTGTATTTTGTAATCCAATGACATTAAGCTTGGGCCGATTTATGCCAGAGGTTTACAAGCCTAGTTATTATGCAGCATCTTCTTATAGTTGCCATTCCATGAATGGATTATTTCCTCATGTGAATCCTGGTGAACTATTTGTCTACTTAGGTATCGCAGCAGGTTTAACTACCTTGAATTTACCATTAGGGCCTCTTGCAGTAAGTTATTTTCTTGTAGGTCTTGTAACTAACTTTTTTAGAGGTTGGATTACTGACTTTTGTACTGCTATTTTTGAAAGAAAAATGGGTATTAAATTAGATAGAAAAGTTCGTCTATAACAATCAGAAGGAAAATAAAATGACTAAATTTATTTATATTGAAAGAGGTGAAGCTGGTTGGGGTGGACCTTTAGAACTTCCGATCATTGCAGGCAAAAAAATTGTGTATATTGCTGCTGGTACAAGACCTGCAATAGTTGATACCTTAGTAAAATTAACTGGTTGGGAAGCTGTTGATGGCTTCAAAGAAGGTGAACCACCAAAAGAAGAAATAGGCGTTGCTGTGATTGATTGTGGTGGTACATTACGTTGTGGTATTTATCCTAAAAATCGAGTACCAACCATAAATATTCATGCTACTGGTAAATCAGGGCCACTTGCTCAATATATTGTTGAAGATATTTATGTTTCTGCTGTCAAACCTAATAATATTAAAGTAATTGAGAAAGAAGGTGATGCGATAATAGAATCTTCTTTATCCCAAGAACAACAAGATACAAATAATAAAACAACTGAATATAAAGAATATGACACTAGTAAAAAGATCACCGAGCAAAGTGATGGTTTATTAGCTAAAATCGGTATTGGTATGGGATCTGGGGTGGCCGTATTTTTCCAAGCTGGTCGAGATACCATTGATACCGTGATCAAAACAATCTTACCTTTTATGGCATTTGTGTCAGCATTAATAGGAATCATTATTGCTTCAGGATTAGGTGATTTTATAGCTCATGGTTTGGTTCCATTAGCCAATAATCCACTTGGTCTGGTTATATTAGCATTAATCTGTTCTTTCCCATTACTTTCACCATTCTTAGGTCCTGGTGCTGTTATTGCGCAAGTTATAGGTACATTAGTTGGGGTACAAATTGGTCTAGGTAATATTCCACCTCATTTAGCATTACCAGCACTATTTGCTATTAATGCACAAGCGGCATGTGATTTTATTCCAGTAGGTTTATCACTCGCAGAAGCTAAACAAGATACCGTACGAGTTGGAGTACCATCAGTACTTGTAAGCCGGTTTTTAACTGGTGCACCAACTGTATTGATTGCTTGGGCCGTGTCATTGTTTATTTATCAGTAAAACTTTTATATCAAATACAATTATTAAGAAGGTTAATGATGTCAATTGTTATCTATCAGTCGAAAATTAATCAAATTGGTGAATTTGCACCAGAAGCATTAACGGATGGTATGTTAATCCTTTTTAAAGAAGGGGCACCTTCAGACCTGGCCGATTATTGTTTTGTACATAGTCATGGTGATTTAAAACAGGACATACAAGTAGGTCAGAAATTTCAATTGGGTAATCATGTTTATAACATTACTTCTGTTGGTGACGTTGCAAATAATAATTTCCGTGAATTAGGCCATATCACATTAAAGTTTGATGGTAATCATAAAGCTGAATTACCAGGAACAGTTCATTTAGAAGGTCAAATGCCTAATCAACTTTGTGTTGGTGATGAAGTGAAAATTTTAAGCGATTGAGGAATATAAAAATGAAAAAAGTAGCAGTAATTATTGGTGGTGGGCAAACTTTAGGTGAATTTCTCTGTAATGGTATTGCTGACGCTGGATATAATGTTGTGGTTGCTGATTTGAATATCGGCAACGCTAATAAAGTAGCTGAGTCTATTAATCAAAAACATGGTGTTGGTACGGCCAAAGGTTTTGGTGTTGATGCAACTAATGAAGAAAGCGTAATTAAGTTGGCTAGTGATGTCGATAATACCTTTAATCGTGTTGATTTATTGGTATATAGTGCAGGTGTTGCTAAAGCAGCTCCAATTACAAATTTCTCCTTAAGTGATTTCCAATTATCTGTTAATGTGAATCTAACTGGTTATTTTTTATGCGCGCGTGAGTTTGCTAAATTGATGATTAAGCATAATACTCATGGTCGAATTATACAAATTAACTCAAAATCGGGCAAAGTTGGTAGTAAGCATAATTCAGGATATAGTGCATCTAAGTTCGGAGGTGTTGGTTTGACACAATCTTTAGCATTAGATTTAGCTGAGTATGGTATTACAGTTAATTCATTGATGCTAGGTAATTTATTAAAATCGCCAATGTTCCAATCATTACTACCACAGTATGCAAAAAAACTAGGGATTCCTGAAAACCAAGTAGAACAAGTTTATATTGATAAAGTACCACTTAAACGTGGTTGTGATTATCAGGATGTCCTAAATGTATTATTATTTTATGCTAGTGATAAAGCTTCATATT
The DNA here is from genome assembly GCF_001690685.1 of Gilliamella sp. wkB112. GTDB lineage: Bacteria > Pseudomonadota > Gammaproteobacteria > Enterobacterales > Orbaceae > Gilliamella > Gilliamella apicola_J. The sequence goes on from NZ_LZGL01000007.1 coordinate 35,416, forward strand.
GTACAGGCCAATCAATTAACATTACTGGTGGACAAGTGATGTTCTAGGTAGAATAAAGTGCGAAAATGAGCGTAGTCGTTTTCGCACCTTTTTGTTTGAATAAAATATGAATGGAGCCCTCTATGAATATGACTACCACTTTAATTGTGATTGCACTTATTGCTTGGTGCATTCAAATTGTATTCAGTTGGTTTCAAATTCGTCGTTTCAATCGTGCTTTTTTGACTATGAAAAAAGGAACTTACTTGGGGGTTGGTCGCAGTAAAACCAAACGATTTAAACCCAGAGTATTAATAGCTATTTCATTAGATGAGAATCAGATCGTTATTGATTCAATTTCAATGAAAGGAATTACTGTTTTTGCTTTACCTAAGCCTATTACTCAATTACATGGGCTAACAGCTACAGACATTATTCCAGAAAATATTTTTCCTAATGACCTCGCTTCGCAAAGTGCATTAACTGTAGCATTGACCGTAAATAAATGATAATTTCTTTTATTTTGAAAAGTATTTTCTTTCATTTTGAAGTATAATTAGCTCGCTAATAAATTTATTTTATTTGCAAACAATAATAATGGAATTTAAATATGAAAGTAAAACACCGGCAATCAGCTATTTTAGAATATCTGCAAAATAATGGACAAGTAAGTATTGATGAATTAGTGGAGTATTTTAAAACTACAGGTACTACAATTCGTAAAGATTTAACTCAACTTCAAGAAAGCGGATTAGTCTTAAGAACTTATGGCGGAGCAATGTTAAATCGAGAAATTGGTGATAGAGCTATTGATCATAAGACTTATATAAACATACAACAAAAAAAAGCTATCGCTCATGAAGCAGCTAAATTAATTCATGAAGGGGATTCTATTATCTTTGATGCAGGTAGCACTGTTGCTCAAATGATACCAATGTTAGCTGCATTCAATAACCTTACAATTATGACTAATAGTTTACATATGGTAAATGAATTAGTTGCTAACGATAATGACCAAACCATTATATTAACTGGAGGAACTTTTCGTCGTAAATCCGCATCTTTCCATAGTAACAATGCTTCGGCAATTGCAGCTTTTGAAGCTTATACGTTTGATAAACTTTTTATGGGGGCTGATGGGGTTGATTTAGTCGGAGGAATTACTACTTTTAATGAAAGCTATCATGGTAGTGTAGCTATGAGTAAGGCTGCCGCTAAGTTGATTTTATTAGTTGATTCATCAAAATTTGGGCGTCGCAGTCCTAATGTTGTTTGTGATTTACATGCTGTTGATACTATTATCACGGATAGTAATTTAGACGACAGGTATTATAAAGCATTAACTCAAAAAGGGATTAAAGTCGTTAAAGTAGCAGTTACAGAAGAGTAATGTAATAAAGGATTATATGTTATTTATAATAGCTGGAAATACTAAGTATGAATAATATGTCTAATAAAATATTATTCATACTTAACTTTTATTAAAAGCTAATAATATTTGTTATTGGTATGTAAATCAAAATAGTAAGCGAGCTCTAATAGTTCCGGGTACTTTTTTTAACTTAACTAATAATTCTTCCGCTTTATTTTGTTCTACTCTATCAATGTCAATAACTACATAACCAATTGTAGGATCGGTTTGTAAATATTGAGCTGATATATTCAAACCTTGTTCCGCAAATAAGGTATTAATGGCTGTCAAAACTCCGGGTTGATTATGGTGAATATTTAAGAACCGACTAGTGCTGTTAGCTAAAATAGGTAATGATGCCTCAGGAAAATTGACAGCTGAAAGTGTAGCCCCGGTATCAGAGTATTTAGCTAATTTACTGGCTACTTCAATACCAATGTTTTCCTGTGCTTCACTTGTTGAACCACCAATGTGAGGGGTAATAATAACATTATCAAATTTACATAATGGTGATTGAAATGGATCACTATTACTTGCTGGTTCGGTTGGGAATACATCGATCGCTGCACCACTAAGTTTATTGGTTTCTAATGCTTGTGTTAATGCATTAATATCAATTACTGTACCACGTGAAGCATTGATCAAAATAGCATTGGCCTTCATAATTCCAATTTCATTGGCACCAATCATATTCATTGTCGTTGGATTTTCAGGGACATGCATACTGACAATATCACTCATCTTAAGTAATTCTTGCATCGTAGACATTTGTTTAGCATTACCTAATGGCAATTTTGTCTCAATATCATAAAAATACACATTCATGCCAAGGGATTCAGCCAATACACTTAATTGACTACCAATGTGGCCATAACCAATAATTCCAAGATTTTTACCCCTAGCTTCATGTGAACCAGTAGCAATTTTATTCCATTTGCCTTGATGTGCTTTAGCATTTGCTTCAGGTACGCGGCGGAGCAATAAAATAGCTTCAGCTAATACTAATTCGGCAACAGAACGGGTATTAGAAAATGGTGCATTAAATACAGGGATACCTTTAACAGTAGCGGCTTGTAAATCAACTTGATTAGTACCAATACAAAAACAACCAATACCAGCGAGTTTTGGGGCAGCTTCAATGATTTCTTTGGTTAACTTCGTTCTGGAACGAACGCCAACAAAACGGACATCTTTGAGTGCTTGTTTAAGTTCTGCTGGGGATAGTGCACTTTTATGATACTCAATATTTGTATAACCTGCTGATTTTAACGTTTCAATGGCACTAGGATGAATACCTTCCAATAATAGAAATTTATTTTCATCTTTGGTTAGAACCTGAACAACCATTTTTCCCTCTCTTTCCTATTAAATTAATTGATAGTTCTTGTCATAAAATATTATGCATAAAATTATTTCATTTCTTCAACGCCGAAACTTGTTCCTATGAGTGCAATATCGGCTCCTTTATTCGCAAATAGTCCTACTGTCACCACGCCAGGAATGTTATTAATTTGTTTCTCTAATTCTATAGGTTTAGCAATGATAAAATCATGAACGTCTAAAATAACATTACCATTGTCAGTGACGACATTTTGACGATATATAGGTTTCCCTCCAAGCTTAAATAGCTCTCTAGCTACGTAAGATCGTGCCATAGGAATTACTTCAACAGGTAAGGGAAATTTGCCTAACACGTCAACTACTTTTGACTCGTCGACAATACAGATAAACTGTTTAGCTAATGCCGAAACAATTTTTTCACGGGTTAAAGCTGCACCCCCACCTTTAATCATTTGCATATGATGATTAATTTCATCGGCACCATCAACGTAAATATCCAAGCTATCAACTTCATTGCAGTCTAATACAGGAATACCATAACTTTTTAATTTTTGGGTTGAGACTTCAGAACTAGATACGGTTCCTTTAATTTGGTCTTTAATTGTTGCTAAGGCATCAATAAAATGCGCAGCCGTTGAACCTGTACCAACACCGATTAATGAATCCGGCTTTACATACTTTAATGCTGACCAACCTACTGCTTTTTTTAATTCATCTTGCGTCATGATATCACCTTATTATTAAAAATAATTTTTCTTAAACATAAAAATTAAAAGCAAAATTTATGAAGATATGGCATAGTAACCAATTGGAAAGCAAAAATCATTAGGATTTTAAGAAAATATTTTAATTTTTTGCTATATTTACGTCTTTATTTATATATTAAAATGGCTTGTATATTTAGGCCCTAATTGAATCATTTATAAAGAGATTATGAAGCGTCCAGATTATAGAGCACTCCAAGCATTAGATGCAGTGATAAAAGAAAGAGGGTTTGAAAGAGCTGCCGATAAGTTGTGTATTACACAGCCTGCAGTGTCGCAACGTATTAAGCAATTAGAAAGCTTTTTTGGGCAGCAGTTGCTTGTACGTACTATTCCGCCAAAGGCGACTAAACAAGGTGAACATCTTCTCGGATTATTGCATCAAGTTGAATTATTAGAACAACAATGGTTAGGTGACAATGAACAAAATACTACGCCATTGTCATTATCTATTGCGGTTAATGCTGACTCTTTGGCTACTTGGTTATTACCAGCACTAAAACCAGTATTAAATAAAAATATATTACGTTTTGATATCCAAGTAAAAGATGAAGAACATACTTTGGAATTACTGCGTTTAGGGACTGTAGTTGCTGCGATTAGTATTCAAAGCACTCCTTTACCAGGTTGTTTATCTGATTTATTAGGTGCATTAGATTATATTTTTGTTGCATCTCCTGATTTTGCTAAAAAATACTTTCCTAATGGTGTAACTAGAGCTTCATTATTAAAGGCACCTGCGGTAGCTTTTGATCATCTAGATGATATGCATCAGGCATTTTTACAGGAGAATTTTAATCTTACTCCAGGCAGTGTGGTATGTCATATTACTAGTTCTTCTGAGGCTTTTGTACATTTGGCTAAACAAGGATCTGCATGTTGCATGTTACCAATATTACAAGTCGAAAATGAATTAAAAAATGGTGAGTTAATTAATCTTACTGAGGGATTATATCAAAAACGCATGCTTTATTGGCATCGATTTGCACCTGAAAGTAGTGTGATGCAAAATATTTCTGAGACATTAATTAACTATGCACATAATACACTATCACAACCTCAAAATTATAAATAATAATTAAAACTGTTTGAATTTTATTCTTAAACGTTAGCTTTACCTGAAACTTCTTTACAATATACAGATTTTAATACAAAGAGCCATTGATATGAGCTATTTAAAAAATGATCGCTACTTACGAGCTTTACAGTGTTTACCTGTAGATTACACACCAGTGTGGATGATGCGCCAAGCAGGTCGCTATTTGCCAGAATATCGTAAGCTGAGGTTAAAGGCTGGTAATTTTATGACTTTGTGTCAGACCCCTGAACTTGCTTGTGAAGCAACTTTGCAGCCATTAAAAAGATTTGATCTGGATGCGGCAATTATTTTTTCCGATATTTTAACTATACCTGATGCAATGGGGTTAGGACTACATTTTGAGGCAGGTGAAGGTCCAAAATTTGTCAAACCGATTTTAAGTAATATTGATATTGAACAATTACCAATTCCTGATCCTGAACAATCCCTGAAATATGTTATGGATGCAATTCGCCTTACTAAGAAAGAGTTAGCTGGAAAAATACCATTAATAGGATTTTCTGGTAGTCCTTGGACATTGGCAACTTATATGCTTGAGGGTGGTAGTAGTAAAGCATTTACTAAAATCAAAAAAATGATGTATTGCGATCCCAAAGCCTTGCATTTATTACTTAATAAATTATCAACTTGTATTGCACTATATCTAAATGCACAAATCCAAGCGGGAGCTCAATCTATTATGATTTTTGATACTTGGGGTGGGGTATTAAGCCATCAATGTTATCAAGAGTTCTCACTTTATTATATGCAAATGATCTTGTCACAGTTAACTCGTGGAGTTAAAAGTCCAGATGTTACATCTTATGTACCTATCACTTTGTTTACTAAAGGTGGTGGATTATGGTTAGATCACATCATGCAAACCGGATGTGACGCGATTGGCGTCGATTGGACGGTAGATTTAAGTAAAATAAAGCATAAAGGTCAAGTTGCAGTGCAAGGTAATTTAGATCCTTCAATTCTATATGCTGGTAAATCAATCATAGAGTCTAATGTTGATACTGTCCTTACTGAGTTTGGGGGTTATAATGGGCATATTTTTAATTTGGGGCATGGTATTCACCAAGATACTCCGGTAGAGCATGTACAATATTTGATAGATGCTGTACATCAGCAATCTAAAAGGTATCATTATGATTAAAAATCCAGTTCAATTACGCATGGAAAAGTTAGCTGTATGGCAACAACGATTATTTATGGTTTGTTTATGTGAACGGATGTATCCTAATTTTGCTTATTATTGTCAACAACAGCAAAATGATGAAGATGCTAAAAGTTACAAAAAAATACTTGACCTAATTTGGGAATCTTTATTAGTTAAAGGTGTAAAAATTAATTTTGATTTACAATTAGAAAAATTAGAAGCTATTATACCTTTAGTAAGCGATGATGCCCCTTATATGGTTTATCCTGCTATAGATGCGTGTCAAGCGTTGAGTGAACTTCTACATTCTTATTTGAGTGGTGAAATAGCCGAGCATACCACTAAAGTTAGTAGCCTCTCGGCAACAACTATAGCTGAATTTGAAATGACAAAAGCAGATTCTTTTCTATCAGAAGATGAACAAGCTCGTTTACCACTAGTGGTTGATGAATTCGATTTGCAGTGGGAGATTTTTCGGTTACTACGAGATGAAACAGATGATGCAATTGAATTAATTAAAGGCTTAAAGTCTGATATTCGTTCAGTCGCAACTAGCAATATTGGTGTTTTTTTGAGCAATTAAATCATTGAAAGCCAAATTTTTTTATTTTTTATTAAATTTTTCTTTAATATTAGGGAAATATAGACTACATTTACTACCAATGTAATCTAAATGTCGTTTACAGTTGTAAAGTTATATTTTTAACTTTACTTATAACATTACTTTAACAATAAAATAATTATGTAAGGATATATCCATGAATAAAACAGAACTTGTCGATGCAATTGCTAGCAAAGCTAATATTACAAAAGTAGCTGCTAAAACAGCACTAGAAGCAACTTTAGCCGCTGTTACTGAATCATTGAAAGCTGGTGACCCAGTACAATTAGTTGGTTTTGGTACATTTAAAGTAAATGCGCGTAAAGCACGAACTGGTCGTAACCCTAAAACTGGTAAAGAAATTAAGATTCCAGCAAGCAAAGTTCCAGCTTTTGTATCTGGTAAAAGCTTAAAAGAAGCAATTAAATAATATTGCTTTTTATTTCTATCAGTTATTTGGGTAGGAATAAGTGATAGGTCATAAGTTCTAATCTTATGGCCTTTTATTTTGTCTATTTATTATTGGCTATTCTGCCACTAATTGATATATTGCTAAAAATTAGATTCTATTGCTAATAAACTTAAGCTGTTATTTCAACAAAATGTGCATTTAAGATATTAGCTAAATCTTGTGGTGAAATTTCAATTTCTAATCCTCGTCGCCCACCTGATACAAATATCATTGAAAATTGTTGAGCAGTTAAATCAATTAATGTTGGTAAATGCTTTTTCTGGCCTAAAGGGCTGATACCACCAACTAAGTAACCTGTGATTTTTGTGGCCACATTAGGATCCGCTAACTCAATTTTTTTACAGTTTAATGTTTTGGCTGCTTTTTTAAGATCTAAATGACAATTCACTGGTAACACGCAAACAGCAAATGTTTTATTATCATCATTTAAATTGAGGATAAGTGTTTTAAAAACTTGCCCGGGAACAATGTTCAATTTGGGGTCAAGTTTACTAACTGCTTCTTGTCCATAGTGAGTTTCATATACATCATGTTCATATTGATGTATATGAAATTTGATCTTTAACTTTTTAAGCAAATTAATAGCTGGCGTCATTATAATACCTAATTAATAATAACTGATTAGTCAGTATTCTCTTTTTACTAATAACTAATTAGTAAAAAGAGCTAGTTACGTTTTATTATAGTATTAAATTTGTATTATTAGGATTACTTTCTGTTAAGTTCATTTCTTTATCAGAAAGCAGTTGATTTATGCGATAAAAAAAGCAGATTACGAAAATATCAACTAAATTAGACACAGTTGAAAGTATCAAATCCAAAATAAAGTTATCACCATAAGTCGCCGATAAAGCAGATAGTATAAGCATACAAAAAGCATCAATAATTAATATTAAGCAGCCTTGTTGCCAATATTTTTTAGCTAATTGATGGCTTTGAACAAAAAGCTGGATAAAACTTTTTGTTGATGGGGCAATAATTGAGCCAATAAAAAAGTAATAAACAGTCATTATTAAAAGTGTAAAACCTACCATAAAAAATATCATCATTATGGTACCTAATTCTGGCATAACCATCCGGAGTGTAAAAAATACTAATCCAAAGAATAATAAAATAAATAGAATAATAAACGTATAAATAGTACCAATTCCAAATACTTTTATTATGCTAGAAAGGAATTTAGACAGTAATATTTTAATATTAAATTTATCACTGATAGCTAGATTATAAATAGTAGCAACATCTACTGAAACAATAATTAAAGATGCAAATATTAATACAACCAACATTTTTAATATAGTCGAAAGTACAATTAATACATCTTGTGTATTGGCTAATTGCTCAAGCGTTTTTTCATCCATAATATAGTTAGACACCAATACATGGAATAATCCGGTTATTAAGCTAACTATAATAAATTGCCAAAATCGATTTCGAATAAAATTTTTGGTTTGATTGAAAATCAAAGAAAAGGATAAGTTTGTTTGCATGTTAATATTATTACCTTATTAGTGGTAACTCAGACAGAATTACCACAAGTTATTATAAATATAAAATTATGCTTGTAGCAGTGAAATATCGGCTACTTTTAAAAATAAACTTTGCAGTTTCTTTAACAAAGCTAATCGATTTAACTTTATCTGTTCATTGTCAACCATTACCATAACTGATTCAAAAAATACATCAACTGGCACTTTAAGTGAAGACAGTTCAACTAATGCATCTTGATAACGACCTTCATTGAAATATGGTTCAAGTTTATCAGTTAATATAGCCACTTGTTTGGCTAATTCACCTTCAGCCCCAGCTTCTAATAACGCGACATTAACTTTTTCAGGAATAGCCATTTCAGTTTTGGATAAGATGTTAGATACTCGTTTATTAGCTTCTGCTAATGATGATGATTCAGGTAAGGTTCTAAAATAGGTGACAGCCTTAACTCGAGCATCAAAATCTGCCGGTTTAGTTGGGTTGAGAGCCAATACTGCTTGGATAGTATCAATAGCAAAACCTTGTTCTTGGTACCAAGCTCGAAAACGACCTTGCATAAAGCTAACTATATCCTGAATAGCATTTTTATTACTAAGTTTATCGCCATATAGTGATGTAGCAAAATTAGATAAATCGACAAGATCGAGTGGTAAATTTTTTTCTACAATAATTCGCAAAACACCAATAGCAGCACGGCGCAGTGCAAATGGATCTTTATCACCTTTAGGAAATTGACCAATACCAAAAATACCTGCTAGTGTATCCATTTTTTCAGCAATGGACACTGCACTTGATACTAAAGTACTTGGCAGTTCATCACCAGAAAAACGAGGTTTATATTGTTCTTCAATGGCAGTTGCTACCTCAATACCTTCGCCATCTTTGAGTGCTAAGTATCGCCCAATAATACCTTGGGTTTCAGGAAACTCGAATACGGTATTGGTGACTAAATCACATTTAGTCAACTTTCCTGCTCGTTTGGCTTGCTCAGTATTAGCACCAATCTTTTCAGCAATAAAACCTGACAATGCTTCTATTCGTAGCGCTTTGTCTTTAACGGTACCAAGTTGTTGTTGGAATAAAACAGTTTCGAGACGAGAAAGACGAGCTTCTAAGCATTGTTTTAAATCAGTTTTATAAAAAAACTCTGCATCAGCGAGGCGTGGACGAACGACCTTTTCATTACCAGAAATAACCACTTGTGGATCTTTGGACTCAATATTAGCAACAAAAATAAAGTTAGGTAATAATTTCCCTTGTTTATCATAGACTGGAAAATATTTTTGATCGCCTTTCATCGTATAAACTAGTGATTCGGCAGGAACATCAAGGAATCTTTCTTCAAATTTAGCGGTTAATACCACCGGCCATTCAACTAATGATGAAACTTCTTCAAGTAAGCTTTCAGTCAAATCAGCTTTACCATTAAGTATAGCTGCAGCTTCTTCTGCTTGCTGTTTAATAATTGCTTTACGTTTATCGTAATCTGCAATAACTTTGCCTCGTTGTTCTAATATCTGTGGATATTGATCAGCATTATCAATGGTAAATTGTTGTTCACCCATGAAACGGTGCCCACGAATAATACGGCCAGATTCGATATCCAAGATAGTACCTGGTACAAGTTCATTACCATATAACATTGTAACAGTATGACTTGGGCGAATAAATTCGACTTGGCGAGCCGCCCAACGCATCGGTTTTGGAATTGGTAATTTACCTAAGGCATTTTTAACCATATCACATAGAAGGTTAACTACTGGCTGACCTTTTTGGTTGTGTGTATATGACAGCCATTCACCTTTATCCGTTTGTATACGTTCAGCTTGATCTATAGTGATACCACAACCCCGAGCCCAACCCTCTGCTGCTTTGGTTGGATTACCATTACTATCGAAAGCGGCGCTAACAGCTGGACCACGTTTAATGATCTGGCTATCAGGTTGGGTATCATTAAGATTTAAAACTTTTAATGCTAAACGACGAGGAGATGCGTACCAAAGTACTTCTCCATGTTCTAATTTGGCATTATCGAGTTGTTCAATAAAATTGGTAGCAAAGCTTTCAGCTAAGGTACGCAGTGATTTTGGAGGTAACTCTTCTGTACCAATCTCTACTAAAAATGTTTTTTGCATAATATATACTTTCCTACTTTGATACAGTTTCACTTAGACATGAATTTTGGCACATTGGGAATCCGAGTGCTTCACGTGATGCATAGTATGCTTCAGCCACCATTTTGGTTAATGCACGGATACGTAAAATGTAACGTTGTCTTTCCGTCACTGAAATTGCTTTACGCGCATCGAGTAAGTTAAAGCAGTGTGCCGCTTTTAAGATACGTTCATAAGCGGGTAGAGGCAGTGGTTTTTCTAACTCTAGTAACATTTTTGCTTCTTTTTCATGTTGTTCAAAACAATAGAATAAGAAATCAATATTGGCATATTCAAAATTATAAGTAGATTGTTCAACTTCATTTTGATGAAATACATCACCGTAAGTAGTCTTACCAAATGCACCATCACTCCAAACTAGATCATAAACACTATCCACACCTTGAATATACATAGCAAGACGTTCAAGACCATAAGTAATTTCACCAGTGACAGGTTTACACTCTAGTCCGCCTACTTGTTGAAAGTAAGTAAATTGTGTCACTTCCATACCATTTAACCAAACTTCCCAACCTAGCCCCCATGCTCCAAGAGTAGGATTTTCCCAATTATCTTCAACAAAGCGAATATCATTAATAGTAGGATCTAAACCAAGTTCTTTTAATGATCCCAAATAAAGCTCTTGGATGTTATCTGGGGATGGTTTTAAGATAACTTGAAATTGATAATAATGTTGTAGCCTATTCGGGTTTTCACCATAACGACCATCAGTTGGCCGGCGAGATGGTTGTACATAAGCAGCATTAATAGGTTCTGGTCCAAGTGCCCGTAAACAAGTCATTGGGTGTGATGTACCCGCACCAACTTCCATATCTAATGGTTGGATCACGGTGCAACCTTGATTTGCCCAGTAATCTTGTAGCGTAAGAATTAAACCCTGAAAGGTTTTTACATTAAACTTTTGCATGATGTTATCTTTATGGTTGAGTTAGTTATTGCGATAATTTAAATAGTTTTATATTTTATACTTTTTATTAGTTATTGTGAAATGCCTAATCTTTGCATATTACAATATATTATTAATATTATCTCAATGTTTAAAATAGTTTTCATTTTGCATCTTTACCTATTTGTAGGTATAGTGGATTATCTGTATAGCTTGGTAATTAATTATAAATAAAACACCATGTCCTGTTATAAATTTTTGATTATCTTTTTAATTGGTCTGTTGAATCTCAATTTTTCGTATGCTGATGATAATCAGCAGCTACAAACTTTACGTCGTTCTATTCAAGAACAAGAGAACCGCTTAGCTGAACAGAAAAAAGAACGAACCCAATTAGTTAATGACCTCAAGGAGCAAGAAACCGAAATTGCCAACTTGCTGACATCCATTGAAAAAAATAGTATTTCCTTAAAAAAGCTTGATATTGAAGTTAATAATTTAATAAAACAAATTAATGAACTAATAATTAAGCAAAAACAACAGCGCAATGTATTATCAAAACAACTAGAAAGTGCTTTTAAACTAGGGAAAATGACTGGTTTAGAACTCATTTTTTCCAATAAAGAAAGTGAGCGTAATGAACGTATTATAAATTATTATGGATATATTAATGAGGCGAGAGAACAACAAATAAATGCACTTCGTGACACTCAATCACAACTTAATAATAAAAGAATTATTTTGCAAAAAAAGCAAACATCACAAAAAGAATTACAAAACAAACAAAAACAAGTTCAAATAGGGTTGGAAAAAAATCGCCAAAATCGCCAAAAAACGATTAGTGCTCTTGAATCCTCAATGCAGGTAAATCAACAAAAATTAGCAGAACTTCGTGATAATGAAGCAAAACTTCAAGCAAAAATAGCTCAAGCGGAAAAAGAAAGTCGCCGTTTAGCTGAAGAAGAAGCAAGGCAGGCGAAGCATATAGCAGAAAAACAGAAAAATACCAATTACATACTTAATTCAGATGAAAAGTCATTAATGGCACGAGTTAGTGGAATTGGCAAACCACAACATCAGTTCAATTGGCCTGTTACTGGTAGTATAGCTCATCGATTTGGTGAATCTTTACAAGGTGAACTTCACTGGAAAGGAATAGTCATTAATGCAAAAGATGGGATCCAAGTCAACGCGATTACCGATGGGCGGGTAATACTAGCTAGTTGGTTACAAGGTTATGGTTTTGTGGTGGCTCTAGAACATGGTAAAGGAGATATGAGTTTATACGGTTATAATCAACGGCTACTGGTTAATGTTGGCGATAAAGTTCAAGGTGGTCAAGCTATTGCTTTGGTTGGTGCTAGTGGTGGTCAAAATACGCCAGGGTTATATTTTGAAATTCGTCGTGATGGTAAAGCCCTTGATCCAAAAGGGTGGCTAAAATGATTAATTTTCGTTTTATTTTTACACTCATCATAACTTTATTTATGTTAAATATTCAATGTGTTTGGGCAGCAAAGTTAGTTCTAGTTATTGATGATTTTGGTTACCGTCAACGTAATGAAGAACAAATTATTTCGTTTTCACCAAACATAACAGTTGCAGTATTACCTCACTCCCCAAATGCAAAACATATTGCAACTTTAGCTCATAACCATGGTAATGATGTCATTATTCATTTACCAATGGCTCCAATGGGTAAACAACCATTGGAGAAAGATACGTTATTTCCCTATATGAATGAAATTGAAGTTCAAAGAATTGTCACCAATGCTATTGAACGTGTTCCTTATGCGATCGGTGTTAATAATCATATGGGGAGTTTAATGACATCTAATTTAAATGGTATGCAACATGTTATGAAAGCGCTTAGCCATTACCCAATGTTTTTTTTAGATAGCAAAACTATTGGTAAAACTAAAGTAAAACAAGCCGCTAGTGGTTATAATATCCCAGTTATTAGTCGAGATGTTTTTTTAGATGATGAACAAAAAGAGAATAGTATTGCTCATCAATTTGATTTAGCTGTAGCAATTGCACGTAAAAATGGATATGCAATTGCTATAGGTCACCCTCACCCACAAACAGTAAATGTTTTAAGGAGTAAGTTAGCTAATTTACCTGTAGATATTGAATTAATTAAACTTAGCCAGTTAATCACTCCATTGCCTTCAATCACACAACCCAAAAATGTCACTTTAAAAGATTTTATTGAAAAATATAAAAAGTTAATTAACGATATATATCTTTTTTATAATTCAAAAGAAAAATAATTATTTCTTTTCTAATGTGCGATGGCGAGTTTGTACTTGTTTATTGCGTGTTCGGAATAATTCGGCTAGTTGTTCAGCAATAAAAACTGAACGATGTTGTCCTCCAGTACAACCGATAGCAATGGTTAAATAACTACGGTTATTTTTTTCTAGCATTGGGAACCATTGTTGTAAATAATATGCGGTTTGATAGATAAAATTATTTACCTCTGGTTGTTGTGACAAGAAATCTTTCACAGCTTGATCTAATCCGGTTAAAGGTCGTAAATTTGCATCCCAATGAGGATTTGGTAAAAAACGTACATCAAATACAAAATCAGCATCAATAGGTAAACCATGCTTAAAGCCAAAAGATTCAAAAATAATAGTTAATTCTCGTTCTTTTTTGCCTAAAATTCGGGTTCTTAAAATATCCGATAATTCATGAACGGAAAGATTATCAGTATTGATAACTAAATCAGCATGGGATTTTAGTGGTTCTAAATACTTACCTTCACGTTCGATAGCTTCTTCTAAAGAAAAATGTAGCTCAGATAATGGGTGGGTTCTTCTTGTTTCACTATAACGGCGAATCAGAGTATTGCGGCTACAATCTAAAAAAATCATTTCAGGGAAAATAGATTCTGGTAATCGTTGAATAATATCCTGATTAAAATTGAATTTTTCTGGTAAATTTCGAATATCAATACTGACAGCAACAGGAGTATTATTATTTTCTAGCGCATTGGCTAATTGTGGTAATAAAACTACTGGAATATTATCAACGCAATAAAAACCCATATCTTCTAGTGCTCGTAATGCAATTGATTTGCCTGAGCCAGAACGACCACTTACTATCATTAGAATCACAGCATTAACTCCAATATAATTGATTGATTAAGTATATACTTTTTAATTCTAAATATACAATTGTAAGTAGAAAGAAGATTATTTATTAACCACCGCAAAATTAAAATTCAGTTGTGATTTTTTTTATTAGTTGCTTAAGAGCTTGACCTCTATGTGAGATCTGGCTTTTGTGTTCTTTTGTCAATTCAGCAGCGGTGCAACCTAGCTCAGGAATATAAAAAAGTGGATCATAACCAAAACCACCATCGCCACGCGCTTCATTTAAAATCAAGCCATGCCATTTCCCTAAACAAATAATAGGGGTCGGATCTTTTTCATGACGCATAAAAACTAGAGCACAGTAAAAATAAGCTGTGCGTTTTTCTTTAGGTGTATTGGCTAATGCTTGTAGTAATTTTTGATTGTTGTTTTTGTCGTTACCATGTTCACCAGCATATCGAGCTGAATAGATTCCTGGCTCACCATCTAATTCGTGAACGACTAAGCCCGAATCGTCAGCAATAGTTGGTAGCCCAGTTAATTTTGCTGTATGTCTTGCTTTTAATATAGCATTTTCGACAAATGTTAAACCTGTTTCATCAGCATCAGGTACATTAAATTCACTTTGTGCGATAATATTAAAGCCAGCATCGGCAAGTAATTTTTGTAATTCATTTACTTTACCTTGATTATTGGTTGCTAGAACTATTTTTTGCATTTTGATTTCCTTAACATAATTACTCATTTTTCATTAAGTAATCATTTTGGTTGAATTATTCGGTTTAATTTTATTTAAAAATCAGGTTCACAGCTAAAAGTCATACTTTCTCCTGTTTTGGGATGATTAAAAGTAAGAAGCTGTGCGTGTAATAACAATCTTTTTGACATCGAAAAAGCTTCCGAAGTCGCATAAAATTTATCACCTAAAATTGGATGACCAATCGCTTGCATATGAACACGTAATTGGTGAGATCTTCCAGTAAAAGGAAATAATTTAACTCGCGTGGTGTTATCTGGATTTCTGGAAATGACTTGATATTCGGTTAATGCATGTTTACCATTTTCCATGTCAATCATTTGCCTAGGACGATTTGGCCAATCACAACTTAAAGGCAATTCAATAATACCTGTATCGTTTTTTAAGTGTCCAAATACTACTGCTATGTATTGTTTTTTAGGTATTCTTTCTCTAAACTGCTTTTTTATTTCCCGATCGGCTAATTTAGATAATGCGGCAATCATAATTCCACTTGTTGCCATATCTAAGCGATGCACTGATTCAACATAACTATATTTTTGTTGTAGACGGTAAATAATACTATCAATAAATTGAGGTTTATTACCTGAAACAGATAATATTCCAGGTTGCTTATTAACCGCAACAATATGATCATCTTGATATAAAATAGAAAGCCAAGGATTAATTGGTGGATGGTATTCTAAAAGCATTTGTGTGTGACAATTTGTAAACTAAAATTGCCACACATTTTAACAAAATAAATAGAAAGTGTCAGTTCTACAAGATGGTTATTTTCTCCAAATTGATTTTTTATTAGGGGAAAATAGTTGTGAAATAAGAACAGCTAAACCAACAACAAGATAACAAGCAAAAATAATGATCATCCATTGTGACATTTCGATGGTGAGGAATGACCAAAGTTTTTCGGCACAAGAACCATATGCATTAAATATACTTGGGAACCATTCATTTAATGATAACCATGATGGAAATTGCACATTAACAGAACATGTATCCCCGAGGTTAGGAGCAAATTGTAATTGTGCTTGAAATGTAGCTAAGTTAAAGCCTTTGAAAGCACTAAATAACCATATTAAAATTGCAATCATCCGTAAAATAATATTTTGTGAAGCAATAATACCAATAATACTAGCGAATAAAATTCCTAGAAGGGCGCAACGCTGATAGATGCAAAGTGTACAAGGAGGAAGGCCTAATCCATGCTGAAAATATAATGCTGTTATTTCAAAAATAATGACGGAAAGGGAAAGTAAAAGCCAAGCAATCCTTCCTCGAGAGTATTGATTCAGCAGTGATAACATACTATTTTATTCCTCCATATTCCGTTATAATTATCTTGCTATTTTTATTCTAACGGTAAGTGTAGTTTATTTTAGAATAATGTAAATGACTTTTATTTATGACGGTGGATTAATCATCTCTTATGGACTCTTACGCGCCAAACACAAAATTGCAGGTCTCATTTATAACTATTTCGGAAGATAATGTGACTCAAAGAATAGATAATTTTTTGATTACACATCTAAAAGGGGTACCTAAAAGTAAGATCTATCGGATTTTACGTAAAGGTGAAGTCAGAGTTAATAAAAAAAGAATTAAACCCGAATATAAATTAGAAATAGGGGATGAAATTCGTATTCCACCTATTCGTATAGCCGAAAGATCATCACCTGAAATATCAAATAAACTTAATAGAGTAGCTGAACTTGAAAATGCAATTATTTATGAAGATGATGTTATTTTAGCCATTAATAAGCCGTCAGGCATTGCAGTACATGGTGGTAGTGGCCTTAGTTTTGGCGTAATTGAGGGCTTACGAGCGCTAAGACCTGAGGCAAAGTTTTTAGAGTTAGTACATCGAATTGATCGTGAAACATCGGGTATTTTATTAATCGCTAAAAAACGATCTGCTCTAAAATCTTTACATGAGCAACTTCGACTTAAGCAAATGCAAAAAAATTATCTTGCATTAGTGAGAGGTAATTGGCCTTCCGAATGTAAAGTGGTTCAAGCACCATTACTAAAAAATGTTTTGAAAAGTGGTGAACGGGTAGTCAAAGTTGATAAAGAAGGCAAACCTTCAGAAACTCGCTTTAAAGTTGAAGAACGTTTTAATTTTGCTACTCTTATCAAAGCTAGTCCGGTTACGGGACGAACCCATCAGATTAGAGTGCATACTCAATATGTAAATCATCCGATTGCTTTTGATGATCGTTACGGGGATAGTCAATTTGATGCAATGTTAATAAATACCAAACTTAATCGGTTATTTTTACATGCTTCTAATGTAAAATTTATTCATCCAAAAACTATGCAAGAAATGCAATTGCATGCGCCAATGGATAAAATTTTGCAAGCTTGTTTAGCTGAAATCCGAAATGGTAAATTTCAATCTACAGAATTTTAAATAAAAAAGGTAGTTTAAAAGAATGAAAGATCTTAATTTATATTTAATTAGACACGGACAAACAGAATGGAATATTAAAGATCATATGCAAGGATCCCTAAATTCACCATTGACATCAGAGGGTATTTTAGGTGCTAAAGTGACCGGAAAACATCTAAAAAACATCCCTTTCATGCAAGCATATTCAAGTAATAAGCAACGAGCAATGGAAACCAGAGATTATATTGTTAATGAAAATAATCTAACGATTCCTACTTATGAGCTTGCTGATTTGAGTGAAATGGATTTTGGTATATGGGAAGGTAAACATGTACCATCACTAAAAAAAGAAGTCCCTGAATTTATTACTTATCTAACTGATCCGGTTAATTTTGATGCTTCAGTAAATCAAGGTGAAAACTATTTGGATGTGCTTGCTCGTATGCAACGAGCTTTAAATACAATTATTGAAAATGCTCCACAAGATAAAGGTAATATTTTGGTGGTTTCGCATGGTACTGTTTTACGTCTTTTACTGTGTGTATTAAATGGTGGTGATTGGCGTTTACATCGCGATCAAGATTACTTTCCGCGTACATTGAATACCAGCATTAGTGTGGTTAATTATAGACAGGATAAAAATCAATCTGAAGGACAATATACGGTTAAATCTTACAATAATGTTGATCATTTAGTTAACTAATAAATTGCATATTAATTATTATTTTCTCGGCTAGTGCATTTCTACACCAGTCGAGGAATTATAAATAACAATAATATTTATCGTTTATATGCAGCATAACGCTTCTGTAGTTGTTGTAATTGACTGATTCTAGCATCGATTTTTGATACCATGGTTTGGTTACCTTGGATTTGATTTTTGGCATTTTGTAACAATTGGATAGATTGTTTAAATTGGCCTTGCAAAGCAACTAACTCAGCACGAGCAGACATTTCTTGTGCTCTGGAACGTAGCCCTCCATATGCAGTAATAAGTAGATCCCAGCCATTCATATCATCATTATGATCGTAAGTATAACGATGTAGCAAACTAACAGCTTGTTGATAATTTTTATTTTTTACATAAGCGTTAGCTAAATTTAATTGTAGTGCTGAACTATCTGGTGCTTTTTTCAAAGCAGTTTGCAAACGATTAATTGCTCCACTGATATTATTCGACTCTAAATCAATATCTGTCATTAAATCTATATACCAAATATTATTTGGGTCATTATCCAATAATGGTTGTAATTGTTGTTTAGCTTTTTGGTAGTTACCACCACGATAGTCAGTGAGAGCACCACAATAAACAATTGCAATTTTACTTTGTGGGTCATTTATTTTTTTGTAATCTTCAACTAATAATTTTCCAGTATCTTTATATCTACTTAACAACACAGCCAGTCGTGCTTTAGCTAAATAATAATTAAGTGAGGGATTAACATTTTTTTTACTATATTGCATCGAGCGGTTGCGAATATCGGTTAAACGGCTATTTGGTAAAGGGTGAGTAAGTAAAATTTCGGGAGGCTTACTGGAAAAACGAGTTTGGTCAGCTAATTTTTGTAAAAATTCCGATGATGCAAAAGGATCAAATCCGGCTTTTGCTAATGTACGTAAACCAACTCTATCTGCTTCTTGTTCATTGCTTTGAGTAAAACTGATCATACTTTGCGCTGAACCCGCCATGGTACTAGTCATTGCAGCCATTCCTATTTCGGGATCCGCTAGTGTGAGTAAAATAGAACCTAATGTTGCCCCCCACACATAAGGGCTATTACGATTTTGGGCTTCCATTGCACGAGCTAAATGCCGTTGGGTAACATGACCAATTTCGTGTGCCATCACAGAAGCTAATTGACTTTCAGTATCGGTATCTAAGATAAGTTTGGAATGGATAACTACGTTGCCACCAAAAAAAGCAAACGCATTAAGTACATTGCTCTGTATAATATAAAAATGAAAAGGTGTTTGTACTGATTCTGACTTGGAGACTAATTTCTTACCTAAATCATTAATATATTGATTTAAAACAGGATCATTAATAATTGGAGCATCAGCTCGCAACATTCGCATATAATAATCACCCATCTCCATCTCTTGCCCAATACTTAATGTCGAGGCGGCAGCGGTTCCAATATCAGGAAGGGTTATATTATCAGCATTAGCCATAAAAGAACTGTGCAATATCGATGTAGATAATATAAGCGCTACTATTTTTTTTAACATTAATTCATCCAATTCAAATTAACTCTAAGTGCAATTATTTTAGCCGAAAAATAACACAATATCACTTCGAATTTATAATCATATTAATCAAAATATTAAGAATAATAAATAGCTATATTCTTTAGGAAAGTGTGATTTAAATTCTATTATAAATTAGCAAGACAGGACTAGTGGAACACTGCCTCACGAATTTTTACAATATCTGCATTTTCAATATATTTAACAATGTTGGGGTAAATATTAGAATGATGACCAAATTCTGGTTGCATTAATTCATTAATAGCTTGAGATTTAGTCCATTTTTGAAAAACTAAACGATACATCGCAACAACAACACCAGTACGGTCGCTGCCATGCCAGCAATGAATTAATATTGGTTTTGGTGATTTATTGATAACTTTTAACGTTTCAATAATTTTTTCATCAGTGATTTTCCCTGCTCGTAACTTAATCGGGACTTCAGTAATTGTAGTGTTGGTTATTTCATCTTGATCACTATGCCATAATCGTAAATTAATGACAGTTTTAACCCCTAATTCTGCCAGATATTGCATCTGTTGAGGGGAAGGTTGTTCCGAGCGGTATATCTCTTCCGATATTTTATAAAAATTATTGGGTAACCTATCATTAGGATTAATTTGTGATCGACAGCCAGTTATTATTAGCAATAAATAACATAAAACCAAATAGCTAAATATTTTAGTCATATTATTAGAATGATAAAACAACGATTGTTTGGATGTACGTTTCATTATTGCTAATTACTGTATTTGAGATATTTAAACAAGATTACAGTGATTTTTAATAAACTCAATTATACTATCGGTTTTTACCATTTCTTTATCTTTACCAGCACGATGTTTATATTCAACTTCACCATTATCAAGATTACGTTCGCCAATTACAATAGTATGAGGAATACCAATAAGTTCAGCATCCGCAAACATTACACCCGGACGTTCTTTTCGATCATCAAATAACACCTCAATTCCTGCTGCTTGTAAATCAGCATAGATTTTTTCTGCGGTGGTCTGTACTTTTTCAGATTTATGCATGTTCATTGGGATTATTACTACACTAAATGGGGCAATAGCTTCAGGCCAGATAATACCTTTATCATCATGACATTGTTCTATTGCGGCAGCTACTATTCGGCTCACACCAATACCGTAACACCCCATAATCATTACATGATTTTGTCCATCTTCACCTTGAACCGTTGCTTTCATTGCTTCAGAGTATTTTGTGCCAAGTTGGAAAATATGGCCAACTTCAATGCCCCGTTTAATCTGCAAAGTGCCTTTACCATCAGGACTAATATCACCTTCAACTACATTACGAATATCTTCAATACGTGGTAAGGCTACATCTCGTTGCCAATTGATATTAAAATAGTGTTTGTGATCGATATTAGCACCAGCACTAAAGTCATTCATTATTGCTACATCCCGATCGATAATGATGGGCATGTTTAAATTAATTGGACCTAATGAACCTGGACCTGCGTTAACTAATGAACGAATTTCTTCTTCAGTTGCAAATTGAAGTGGAGAGTCCACAATATCAATTTTTTCAGCTTTAATTTCATTTAAGGTATGATCACCACGCACTAATAAAGCAACTAATTGATGACCACTTTCTTTACTTGCCTTAACTACTAGGGTTTTAACTGTTTTCTCGATTGGTACATTGAATTGTTCTACTAATTCATCAATAGTTTTGGCATTTGGGGTGTCAATTAATTGTAGATCTTTAGTTGGTTGTAAGCGTTCATTAGTTGGTGCCAATGCTTGAGCCATTTCGATATTGGCTGCATAGTCAGATTCGGTTGAAAAAACAATATCATCTTCTCCACTATCAGCTAATACCTGAAATTCATGTGACCAATTTCCACCAATTGATCCCGTATCAGCCCGTACAGCTCTAAAGTTTAAGCCGGTGCGGGTAAAAATTGCACTATAGGCCTTATACATATCATCGTAAGTTTGTTGCAATGATTCTTGGGAAGTATGAAATGAATATGCATCTTTCATAATGAATTCACGTGAACGCATAACACCAAAACGTGGACGAACTTCATCACGGAATTTAGTTTGAATTTGATAAATATTAAGCGGTAATTGTTTATAAGAACTGACTTCGTTACGAAGTAAGTCAGTAATCACTTCTTCGTGGGTTGGACCTAAGACAAAATCACGGTCACCGCGATCTTTTATTCGAAGTAATTCCGGTCCATATTGTTCCCAACGACCACTTTCTTGCCAGATATCAGCGGGTTGAACTACTGGCATTAATACTTCGATTGCGCCAGCTTTGTTCATTTCTTCACGAACAATATTTTCGACTTTTTTTAGTACTCGATAACCTGTGGGAAGCCAAGTATACAACCCAGCTGCAACTTTACGGATCATTCCAGCACGTAACATTAATTGATGGCTAATTACTTCAGCATCGGCTGGAGTTTCTTTTAAAGTAGAAAGAAGATATTTACTGGTTCGCATGAATTTATCCCAAAAAATAATTAAATTATTAATATAATAAAAATGTTGATTAGTTTAGCAGTACCAAGCACAACACTAAAGTAATTTTTAAGTTTAAATAAATCCGATAGGTATTAAATTATCATCAACAACAATAAGTTTATTTTTTAAGTTATTTATAAATAATTACTACAATATATTTTATTACATTCTATTTATAGGTAATTATCAATAAAGAGCTGTTAACTTAGATGTCAAATCAAAAATATTTACAATATCAATTTTCTATTAACAAATTTAGAACTATTTTAGTTTAATTCTTCATTTATTATTAAATTGCTATATATTGCACACTTTAATGGAATCAGAAATGATACTTTATCAATTATTAGCTTAATAAGTATCAAAACAGATATCATGCATCTATTTGATTATTATTAATTTTTTTAATTTTGTGTGATGAAGATCACACTATAGAGGTCTTTAAATTGATATTATATGTCCATGTTATTTTAAAGGGAGAAATTTAATATGGGCAATGTCATATCTAATGAGGATATTAAAACTACACAAAAAGAATCAAAATTACCAAAATGGCGTAAAAGTGATACTTTATGGATGCTTAGTCTTTACGGTACGGCGATCGGTGCCGGAGTACTTTTTCTACCAATTAATGCAGGCGTAGGTGGATTAATACCATTATTAGTGATGCTAGTGCTTGCTTTTCCAATGACTTTCTTTGCTCATCAAGCTTTATGTCGATTTGTGTTGTCTGGCAAAAGTCGAGACGGAGATATTACGGTGGTTGTTGAAGAGGCTTTTGGCCGTACAGCAGGTAATTGGATAACAGTACTTTATTTTTTTGCAATTTACCCCATTTTATTAGTTTATAGTGTTGGTATAACTAATACTGTAGATAGTTTTATAACTCATCAGCTAGGAATGGTAGCGCCACCAAGAGCTTTACTGTCATTTATTTTAGTTGCTTTTTTAATGTTAATTGTCCACTTTGGGGAAGAATTGATTGTTAAAGTTATGTCAATCTTGGTGTTTCCATTTATAACTGTTTTAATGATTCTAGCATTATTCTTAATTCCTGAATGGAATGGTGAAATTTTTACTAATTTCTCATTGAGCAATAGTAGTAGTGAAGGTGGTCGAAGTATTTTAATGACACTATGGCTAGTGATACCTGTAATGGTATTTGCATTTAATCATTCACCAATTATCTCATCCTTAGCAGTAGCAAAACGTAAAGAATATGGTGAAAATTTTGCAGAACCAAAATGCACTAAAATTATTGCCGCAAGTAATATAATGATGGTTATGACTGTAATGTTTTTTGTTTTCAGTTGTGCACTTTGCTTAACTCCGGCAGAGCTACTCGAGGCTAAAGCACAAAATATTTCAACATTATCGTATTTGGCTAATCGATTTAATTCACCAGTAATTGAATATATTGGGCCGCCAATTGCCTTTATTGCTATGGCTAAATCATTTTTAGGTCATTATTTGGGTGGTAAAGAAGGCTTTAATGGTATTGTTAATAAAGCTTTACGTAGTCGTGGTAAAACAATTTCGCAAAAGAAGCTTGATAAAATTGCTATCTTATTCATGCTTGTCACTGCGTGGGGAATTGCAACACTTAATCCGAGTATTTTAGGACTAATAGAGTCTCTTGGTGGTCCAATCCTTGCAATATTATTGTTCTTAATGCCAATGTATGCAATTCATAAATTACCAGCATTAGCAAAATATCGCGGAAAACTAACTAATGTTTTTATTGTTATCATGGGTCTTATAGCGATATCTGCCGCAATTTATAATTTAATTTAAAAGTACTATATATTCATTATTATTCAAAATAAAACGCCGCCGTTCTTCGTCGGCGGAAAAAGTTAGCAGGCATGCGACTTATCTAAAAAAATATAACTACTCGTAACACGCAAAGTAAGTTGTATATTTATGATTAGTAAAAATCTAACAATATTAATGTATGTCATCTAATTAGTAGCGATACATAATTTACATAGATTTAAACCATCTGTTATTCATTAACGTTGGTGCAGCAAAAGGGAAAAAATATGAGCTCGGTATTTGAAATATTTAAAATTGGTATTGGGCCTTCAAGTTCACATACTGTTGGACCAATGAGGGCAGGAAAAGCATTTATAGATCAACTAATCCGCGAAAATAAAATGTCGTCGGTTACTAAAATTGTTGCAGATGTTTATGGTTCTCTATCATTAACTGGTAAAGGTCATCAAACAGATATTGCTATAATTATGGGATTAGCTGGAGAAAAACCTGATACTGTTAATATTGATAATATTCCATCATTTATCGAAAAAATTAGCCAAACTCATCGTTTACCTATTTACAATAACCGTTATGAGATCGACTTTCCTCTTACAACGAGTATGGTTTTTCACTCGAAATTTTTGCCGTTACATGAAAACGGTATGACGCTTAGCGCATATGAGGGTGAAACTTTGTTATTGCAAAAAACGTATTACTCTGTAGGCGGTGGTAAAATTGTTGAAGAAGAACAATTTGGTCAGCAGGAACAGGATTCTGTAAAACTTCCTTATCCATTTTCTTCAGCTGCTCAGTTATTACAATATTGTGAAGATAACTCATTATCAATCTCCAGTATTATGATGAAAAATGAGTTACAGTTGCATACGTATGAAGAGATTGAGGATTATTTTTCTCGCGTAGGGAAAACTATTTTAGAAGGTATAAAACGTGGTATGAATACTGAGGGGGCCTTGCCCGGTCCTCTTAAAGTTCCTCGTCGTGCATTTTCATTATACCGACAATTATCTACCACTAAAGATAAAATAATTAGCGATCCCATGATAATTATTGACTGGGTAAATATGTTTGCTTTGGCAGTTAGTGAAGAGAATGCTGCAGGTGGTCGAGTTGTTACTGCTCCAACTAATGGCGCATGTGGCATTATACCTGCCGTTCTTGGCTATTATAATAAGTTTATTAATCAGGTTACACCAGATATTTATATTCGATTCTTTTTAACATGTGGAGCAATTGGGCAACTTTATCAAATGAATGCTTCTATTTCTGGTGCAGAAGTTGGGTGTCAAGGTGAGGTTGGTGTTGCGTGTTCTATGGCAGCAGCAGGTCTAGCAGAACTTTTGGGTGGAAACCCACAGCAGGTTTGTATGGCGGCAGAAATAGCTATGGAACATAATTTAGGTTTGACTTGTGATCCAGTTGCCGGGCAGGTGCAAGTGCCATGTATTGAGCGTAATGCAATAGCAGCAGTAAAATCAATTAACGCGACACGAATGGCTTTAAGACGAACAACTGCGGCCAAAGTATCTTTAGATAAGGTTATTGAAACCATGTATGAAACCGGTAAGGATATGAATGCAAAATACCGGGAAACATCGAGGGGTGGGTTGGCAATTACTGTTCACTGTAGTTAAGATTTATTAATATATTTCAAATTCGCCGATTGTCTTATCGGCGAAAGCTTAAATTAGATTTAATATTTCCAACGCATAGTATTAACATTAGAACGCAAAAAGTCATTCTCTGCTATTACATCTACTTTTTCTGTTTTTACTTGTCGTTGTCTTCTTTTACGTTTTGGCAATTCAGCTGATGTTTTATGAATGACTTCATTATAAGCAAGTAAATTATTAAGTTGATCAAGTTCACCTAATCCGCGGAGAACGGAAATCAATGTTTGCAAGGTAATCGATTCACCTAATTCAATACGTTTTATGGTGGCTATGCCTATTTCTGATTTTTTTGCGAGTTCTACTTGGGATAAATTTTTCTCAATTCTTGCCATTTTTATTCTACGGCATAGCATAGTAACTATGTCATTAGTTTCATTCATTAAATATCCTCATTTTATAAACTCTGGGATTCCTGTATTTATTTCTATTCTAAACAGATAATATATTAGTTAAACTCGCAATTATATCACTAGCTAATAAGCTATATTTATTTAGTTTTTTGACCGCAGCATCACCTGCTAAACCATGCAAGTAAACACTTACTGGGGCAGATTGTCTCGGAGGTAGATGTTGTGCAATAAGTCCAGCCATAATACCAGTTAGTACATCACCGGTTCCACCTGTAGCCATACCATTATTTCCTGATTGATTAATGTATGTCTTTTTGTAAGGTGTAGCTACAATAGTTCTAGCATCTTTCATTACACAAATCACTTGGAATTGTTCCGCAAATGCTTGCGCACTTGCGATTAAATTGTCAGCGATATCTGCTATGGTTTTATTGGTTAGTCTAGCCATTTCACCTAAATGTGGTGTCACAATCACTGTAGATTCGGTTTGAGTTAGTAATTTTAAATCTTGTGCTAAAATATTAAGCCCATCAGCATCGATAATAACTGGGATCTTAGCCTGTTTGAGAACGGTTGATAGAATCTTATGAGTATTATCAGATACTCCGATACCTGGACCAATCACAATAACGGATGCCCAGTTAATGACTTCGTCAAGTTGAGCTTTATCAATTTGATTAGAGATATAAGTGGTTAGTAAAGCTTCTGGTAATTGATTAAGTAAAATATTACGATTACATTCTGGTGTGTAAATGCGCACTAACCCAGCCCCAGTTCGGTAAGCGGCTTTAGCGGCAAGAAAAGCAGCACCACTTATATTTTCCGATCCCGCAATAACCAACACTTTTCCAAAACTACCTTTATTAGAATAGTTACTTCTGTTAGGTAACAAATTAATTAATGTATCAGCTGTATACGTATAATAGTCAGGAAGTTCGTCAGCATATATACCTATGTCAGCAATATGTATATCACCAGCAAATTCAGTACCAGGATAAAGTACTAATCCTATTTTTTTATAAGCAAAAGTTACCGTCTGCTTAGCTTTAACTGCTATACCTAGTATTTTTCCAGTATCCGCCGAAATACCCGAAGGAATATCAATTGACAATACATCTGCTCGGCTTTGATTGATTAATTGAATAATATGATAAAAATCACCACTAATGGTACGATCTAAGCCAATACCAAAGATAGCATCGACTATGGTGGTATAGCCAGTAAAAGAGTCAGATAATGAAGTAGTTATTGGTATCTCATAATGTTGAGCAATTTTTATTTGTTGTAATGTTTCTGGAGAACAATGATTGGGATTACCAACAAAATAAATTACTACACTAATTTGTTTTAATTTAAGTAAACGAGCAACAGCTACACCATCGCCGCCATTATTACCATAACCGCAAACTACAGCAACTTTATGCAAATCAAATTGACCTGTGTTAAGTTGTTCAATCACAGCTAAAGCTGCTCTTTCCATTAAAACCATGGAAGGTATACCCACCTTTTGAGATGTATAAGTATCGTAATGCTTCATTTCTGACGAGGTAACTAAGTATTGCATTACAACCTCCTTCCTTAAAAGGTATATATTTAATATGACAAGCACACACTTATCGACTTGTCATTTGGGCAGCGGCATCAAATAATCTGATCTTTATCTCGGGATTTAGTTTGCTGTTTTTTCAGACTTTCTAAAATTTTCTTATGAATACCACCAAAACCACCATTACTCATAATTAAAATCGCATCGGTAGGCCGAGTTGCTTTAGTAATCATTTCCACTAACAAATCAATATCACCAGACCAATAAGCTGGTTGAATACAAGCATCAACTACATCAGCAACTAACCAAGGTAATTGTTCAGGTTGGAAAATAAAAATCTCATCAGCACGCCCAAGTGATGGTGCCAGCTCGCCTTTTGAAATACCTAACTTCATAGTATTTGAACGTGGTTCAAGTACAGCTAAAATGCGGCGATTAGCACCAATTTTGCTACGAAGAGCTTCTAAAGTGGCTAAAATTGCAGTTGGATGATGTGCAAAGTCATCATAAATTTCAATATTATTTACTTCACCATAAAGTTCTAAGCGTCGTTTAGCATTAACAAATGAACCAAGTGCTAGGCAGGCATCAGCAGGTTGAATACCAACATTATGTGCTGCTGCAATTGCCATTAAGGCATTATGCATATTATGTTCACCAACTAATGAATATTGGACTTCACCAACTTTTTTACTATTGAGATAGACTGCAAAGTGGCTAGCATCATTATTGATTCGTTGAGCTTGCCAACCAATTTCAGATTCGGTAAATGCTTGTTCGCTCCAACAACCTTTAGCCAATACTTGTTTTAAATTGACATCTTCTTGTGGCGAAATAATTAAGCCTTTACTTGGTACTAAGCGAACTAGGTGATGAAATTGTTTTTGAATTGAACTAAGATCATCAAAAATGTCAGCATGATCAAATTCTAGATTATTCATTACTAAGGTTTTGGGGCAGTAGTGCATAAATTTTGAGCGCTTATCAAAGAATGAACAGTCGTATTCATCAGCTTCAATAACAAAAAAATTACCTTCACCTAATCGAGCAGAAACCTTAAAATTACCAGGTACACCACCAATAACAAAGCCTTGTTTATATCCTTGTTGCTCTAAAATCCAGTTGATCATTCCTGCAGTGGTTGTTTTACCATGGGTACCAGCAACTGCGATAACCCAACGTTCACGTAATACATTATCATGTAACCATTGAGGGGCAGAGATATAAGGAATATTCTTATCAAGAATATATTCAATGCAAGGGTTGCCTCTTGATAAAGCATTACCAATAATCACTAAATCAGGGCTAGGGTTAAGTTGAGAAGGATCATAACCTTCGATGATATCCACTTTTTCTTGTTGTAATAAAGTACTCATTGGCGGATAAACATTTTTATCTGAACCCGTTACCTTGTAACCTAGCGAGCGGGCTATTAATGCGATTCCTGCCATAAACGTGCCACAAATCCCTAGAATATGAATATGCATTTTTAGTCCTTAGTTTTGTATAAATATTTATTATTAATTATTAATTATTAATTATATCTTGTTAATGCGTTAGTTGTTAATCCGCAATTTGATGTAATTTGAGGATGTTAAGAAATTATAATCGATTTTTATTGCTTAAGCGATAGGCCATACATGCTTAATCAGCAGTTTAGCAGATTGGTTACCTCGAAATTCGTTTACATCTAAATGATATACAATTTTTATATTTTTTATTGATTGATCCGGCCATTCCGAATGATTAACATTGAAATATACACCTTCAATTAGCGGTCCACCGTTTTTAGGTTCTAAAATCAAACTAAGATGCTTTTCTGCAAATATTCTTTGTTGATGAATAATAAATTCTCCATCGAAAATAGGTTCAGAAAACCCTTCTCCCCAAGGTCCAAATTCTTTTAACTGCTTAGCTATTATATAATTTAAATCGTGGCTATCGACTTCTCCATCTGTTTCAATAACCTGCTGAAGTAAATCAGGGTTTATACGATTGTTTACCAATGTTTCAATACAGGTTTTAAAAGATTCCAATTTTTCTTCAAGAATAGTAAGTCCCGCAGCCATTGCATGCCCACCAAAGCTTACTATTAAATCGGGATATTGTTGATTAAGTTCTTCTAATAAATCACGTAAATGAACGCCTGGAATTGAGCGACCAGATCCTTTTAAAAAACCATCTTGTGTTGAGGCAAACGAAATCACCGGACGATAGTATTTGTCTTTTAAGCGGGCGGATAAAATACCGATGATACCTTGATGCCATTCTGGGTGATAAACTACTAATAAATTTGGGATAGTTGTTTGTTCTTTTTCGACTTTTTGGATAAAAGATAATGCTTCTTTATGCATGGTTTGTTCAATCAATTTACGATCATTATTAAGAATATCAAGATCGGTCGCCATTTTGATTGCTAATTGATAATTTTCGCAGAGTAGTAATTCAACTCCAAGTGACATGTTATCCATACGTCCGGCTGCATTTAATCTTGGCGCAATATAAAATGCCAAATCAGTTGCGGTAAATGATAATGCATCTCTTTTTGCTAATTGTAATAAGGCTCTTATACCATCACAACAGTAACCGCTGCGGATTCTATTTACCCCTTGATGAACTAATATTCGATTATTATGATCAAGTTTGACTACATCAGCAATAGTGCCTAAAGCAACCAGATCTAATAAATTAGCGATATTATATTCAGGTAAATTATTATCAACAAACCAATTCTCTTGTCGTAATTTTGCCCGTAATGCAGACATAAAATAAAAGGCT
Organism: Gilliamella sp. wkB112; assembly: GCF_001690685.1. Taxonomy (GTDB): domain Bacteria; phylum Pseudomonadota; class Gammaproteobacteria; order Enterobacterales; family Orbaceae; genus Gilliamella; species Gilliamella apicola_J. The sequence goes on from NZ_LZGL01000007.1 coordinate 65,899, forward strand.
ACACCTACACCGGCTAAGTGTTTAGACGGAAAAGTGCAATTGGGTAAATTAGGATTTATTATGGCATCTGCTACAGGTAATTTTTCTGGGCACAAATGATGATCAGTAATAATGACTGTTAAATTAGCTTGTTTAGCAAACTCTACTGCTTCAATAGCTGAAATACCATTATCGACGGTAATAATAAGATCAGTTTTTTGCAGGAGTGCTTTCTTTACTACAGCAATACTTAATCCATAACCATCTTCAAATCTATCCGGAATGATATAATCGACCCAATGACATCCCATTGTTCGCAATGCTTTGACTGTTAGAGCTGTACTGGTTGCACCATCAGTATCGAAATCGCCAACGATCATAATCCGTTGTTTATTTTTCATGGCTAAATAAAGAATTTCGACCGCATCCTCTGTGCCATGTAATGTATCATAATTGCATAAATTACGCGTACTATAATCAAGCTCTTGCATGGATTTAATCCCACGTAAAGCATAAATTCGTTGCAATAATAACGGAATATCTTTTGATAACTCGGGAAAAGATTCGGGTAATTTTCGCCGTAATAATTTATTCTTATTCATATTTTAAATGCTAGCGCATTTGCGCTAACATAAATTTTAATATTAAGTTTAAATTTCAATTTAAATGTATTAGTTAAATACTATTTAGATGGATTTTTATTTAAAGCATCAAGTAATTTGTCGGCGGGTACATATCCTGAAATCAGTTGACCATTTGGTAAAATAATTGCCGGGGTACCACTAATACCGAGTTGTTTACCAACATTAAATTGTTGTTTTACGTAAGGAACCATACTATTTGCTGGTGAAATAGTATTTCCTTTATAGGCATTTTCAAAAGCAGCTTTGCGATTAACCGTACTCCATATTGATTGCATATTTTTACCTACCTCACTATCAGCTCCTGCACGAGGGAATGCAAAATAGTGTATCGAGATGCCAGCGTCTAAATATTGGTTAATATTTTCATGCAGTAATTTACAATAATGGCAGGTATAGTCAGTAAAGACAGATATTACATATTTTTCATTTTTAGCTTGATAAACAATAGCATCTTTATCTATTGATTTGATTAATTTCGCATTATCACTATTGGCAATATTTTCAGGTTCATTTCCCTCTAAATTATAAATAGGCCCTTGAGTTAAGTATTTGCCATCATCAGTAACGTAAAAAAGACCATCGGGTGTCAGTACTTTTTTTAATCCTTGTACTGGACTATTAGAGATTTTTAAATCTTTAGTACCATAGCCTAATTTGCCTAAAGTTTTGGTAATATCTGCATTGCTTGCCAATACAGATGTTGAGATTAATGCTAAACCTAAAACTAATTTCTTCATTCAATAATCCTTAATAATATGAGCGTTATGCTCGAGGATGATGTTTACGATGTAACTGTTTTAACCTTTCAGTAGCTACATGTGTATAGATTTGTGTAGTAGATAAACTACTATGACCTAATAACATTTGTACCACACGTAAATCTGCCCCATGATTAAGCAGATGAGTTGCAAAAGCATGGCGTAAAACATGAGGTGAAAGTGCTTCAATATTAATGCCCGTTAGTATGGCATAATATTTTATTCGATGCCAGAACGTCTGTCTTGTCATTTTTTTACCTAATCTACTAGGGAAAAGAGCGTCAATTGGACCATTTTTAAGTAGATCATTTCGAGCATATTTAAAAAAATACTCAAGCCAATAAACTGCTTCTTCACCTAAGGGCACCAAACGTTCTTTATTACCTTTACCGATTACTCTCACTACACCTTGGCGTAAACTGATATCACTAATTTCCAAATTGACCAATTCAGAAACGCGTAATCCAGTTGCATATAGTACTTCTAACATTGCTTTATCTCGAGTTTCAATGGGATCTTCAATATTAGGTGATTCCAGCAATGCTCCTACTTGGGATTCCGTCAAATCTTTGGGTAGTTTTTTAGGTAACTTAGGTGATGATAACGCTGCAGATGGATCATCGGTGCGATAATTTTCTTGGTATAAATATTGAAAAAAACGTTTAGTTGCACTCAGTAAACGGGCAGAACTACTGGCTTTATAGCCATTTTTTACTCTTTGCATTAAAAAATCTTGTAAATGCAATGTTTGACAGTTGAGACAAGTAACTTTTTGGTGTAGTAAGAATAAACATAACGCAAATAGATCTAGTTTATATGATTCAATGGTATTTTCCGCAAGATTACGTTCTAACCATAATGAATCAAGAAACTGTTCAATCAGCATTTTATCCGCTGGTAATATATTATTTCCTGACATTAAAAATTATCTCAACCTTTAAACAATTATTTATATTATATACTATGTAATAGTAATAAGTTGCAGTTTCCTGAGATGTTAATAAGGTGTAACTAATGTATAGTAATTTTTGTGTTACTAAGATTAATACCTATTACAAGTAAATATAATTAACACTAAAACGTATAGCACTCCTGAAACTTCTTTACATAAGCATTATTAAAGAATGACATAATAACTTATTAATATAATATGTGTTTTTTTTTATTCACTATATACTATAGTATTAGTTTATTTTTAAAATATTTGTTATGTTTAAACGAAGTATTAATTTATTTATTGCTCTGTTTGCAATTACTGTTATAGGCGTTGAAAGTTATATTTATTGGCATGTTCAACTGCGCCCTTGGCAACCTTCCACATCAATTGGTCGATTAATTTTTTACTATAGCTTTTTTACCGTGTTATCAAATTTTATGTTAGCAATAAGTTGTTTTTGGTTAGCTTTTAATCCTACTTGTAATCGGTTTAGTTTTAAAGTTATTCGTTTAAATGGTTTAGTTGGCGTTATCATTACGACATTAGTTTATAATTTGATATTACGGCCGATTCATACTCCCCCTAATTTAATGTTAACTTTTACTAATGAGAGTTTACATGTAGTGCTTCCTGTTTTAGGACTTCTGAGCTGGTTAATTTGGGGACCGTTTCGACGAATCCATTTTCGTGTAATAATTGGTTCGCTATTGTCAATGCTTGCTTATGGTGTTTATATTTTTGTTCGAGGTTATTATACTAACCTATATCCATATCCTTTTATAAATGTGATACGGGTTGGTTATCCCAAAGCTTTATTCGCTGTATGTATGGTTGTTTTTCTATTTCTTGGTTTAACTTTTATTTTATGGTGTATTGATCATTTAAGGAAACGCAAATGAAACTATATATTTATGAACACTGTCCTTTTTGTGTAAGAGCTAGAATGATATTTGGCCTTAAAAATATTCCTGTAGAACAACAGGTATTGTTAAGTGATGACAGTAAATCACCAATTAGTATGATCGGTGAAAAAATGGTACCAATTTTACAAAAAGATGATGGTAGTTTTATGCCAGAAAGTCTTGATATTGTTGATTATGTTGATCAGAATTATGGTGGCAAACCTATCTTAACTGATGTTAGTTCATCTGAAATTGCAGAATTAATTAAACAGCTTCAACAGTATGATTATCGCCTGGAATGCCCTCGTTATGTAAAAATGAATTTACTAGAATTTACCACTCAAAGTGCTATTAATGATTTTGTAGCAAGTAAAGCAAATAAAATGCCATCATTTGATGATTGTTTAGCACAATCTGACATATTAATTTCAGAAATAAATAATATTTTTAATAAACTAGAATCACTTATTATTTGCCCAAATGCTTGCAATGGGCGCTTGTCTTTAGATGATATTTTATTATTCCCGATATTACGCAATTTGACTTGTGTTAAAGATTTAATTTTTCCAACTAAAATTAAAGCATATCTTCAAACAGTAGCTAAGCAAAGTAAGGTTGATTTGTTTTTTGATAGGGCGATATAGTGTGGAAATTAGATATTAATTAATGAGTAAGTATAAAGTTCCGCCGACAAATATCGACGGAACATTGGTAGAGAGAAGGGGAAATAGGAAAACCCTATACTCTCGTCATATTAGTACTTGTCGTAATTAGTAATAAGTGATAGTTACTCAGACGTAAAAAAGTTTAGTTAGTTTCCAAGAATTGGGTCAATCACTTCAATTTTATCTAGCCCACCGTAAATATCATACCATGGAGTGGCGTATTGTTTTAAGATTTTATTTAGATGTTCAACATTTTCACGGCCAATAGTATCTAACCAATGTAATAATCCATCTTTACCACCTTTAGCATAAGCAGCTACACCTTCAAACCAAGTGGCTCTACCACCTAAAATACCACTAAATTTAGCACCATTGTCACCAGCAAAAATCAATTCTTCATGGAAAGTTTTGGTTGGTACGCCCGCACTTAAATAAATAAAAGGCCTTGTAGCAATATCACTGGCTTGTTTGAAGTAATCAGCAGCTTGTTTTTGTGAATAAACCACAGCATTAGTGTCATTAAATCCTTCCACATTTTTAAATAGTACCGGAACTTCAACTTTTAAAATATCGATGTAATATTGATCTTTTGTAAACTCTTTAATGGTATTTATAACTTTTTGTGGTTTGATTTTGGCAAATTCCGGACTTTTATCATCCGTAATTTCATTATCATATACAATTGGCTCAACAAAAACAGGAATATCAGCCGCTCTGGCTTCATTACCTAGGCGTTCTAGAAAGGCATGTTTTTTATCTAAAATATCTTGGGGATCATCTGGATTATAATAAACAAGAACTTTTGCGGCATCAGCTCCTTTTTTCAATAACCGTTTTAAAGAATCTTCAGGTAATATATCTGGTAATCTACCAGGAGTATTGGCATCGTATCCTGTTTTTTCATATGACATTATTAAGCCAGCATTGCTATTCTTTTTAGCCATACCTTTAAAACCATACTGTTCATCTAACAAAATTGCACTAACATATTTAGTCAATTCTTGTGATACTAACTCTTTAAATTCATAGACCATCTCTACATTATAACGATCTTTACCAACAGCAGATTCCATCATCTTAACCATAGAACCACGTTGGTCAATTGCTAAAGCTGCAATCACACCATCTTGGTTTGACAATTGTTGTAAACGAGTAAATTTGCCACGAGAAATACGTTTTATAGCCATTTATAGATCTCCAATTTAATATACAGTTTATCTATTGTATTTTTTTTGTGCAGATGTTTATTATTCATTTGTGCTAGTTTTAATTTTAAATAACTTTTTAATAACTCAATACTGCCATAGCAATTTCGCTCATTGTATTTAAATAAGTTAGTTGTATATATCATTTTATTTAATGAATAATTTGCCATTAAAAAAGTAATTTTCTTTTAAAAAAGAGATAGTTTAGGTATATTAGTACAAAATAATATACTATGTGTATAAAATGATTTACAAGGATAATTATGTTAGGTTCAGTAACCATTACACCAATGCGAAGTTTAAATAATCAAGACTATAAAACTTTGGCACTTTCTGCACTAGGTGGTGCATTAGAGTTTTATGATTTTATTATTTTTGTCTTTTTTTCAATTACCATCAGTCATTTATTTTTTCCTAACGATATGCCAGCTTGGTTAAGCCAAGTACAAACCTTTGGCATTTTTGCTGCTGGTTATTTAATTCGTCCATTTGGCGGTATTGTTATGGCCCATTTTGGCGATCTATTCGGCCGCAAACGTATGTTTACGTTAAGTATATTACTTATGGCGTTACCGACACTGTTTATCGGTTGTTTACCAACATATTCCTCTATTGGTATTTTTGCTCCATTATTGTTGTTAATTATGCGATTATGCCAAGGTTTGGCCGTCGGTGGTGAGGTGCCAGGAGCTTGGACGTTTGTTGCCGAACACGTGCCAAAGAACAAAATCGGTTTAGCTTGTGGAATTTTGACTAGTGGGTTAAGTCTAGGAATTTTACTTGGCTCTCTGGTATCAACAATAATGAATAAAAGTGCATCACCTCAGCAGATGATTGATTGGGGATGGCGAGTACCATTTATTATTGGTGGTATTTTTGGTTTAATTGCTATGTATTTACGGCGATGGTTAAAAGAAACGCCTATTTTTTTGGCAATCCAAAAACGTAAACAACTGGAATTGTCTAAAAAACTTCCAGTAGTTACAGTTTTAACACAATATTTGCCTCAAACTATTTTGTCAATGTTACTAACTTGGGTTTTATCAGCTGGAATTATGGTCATCATGTTAATGACACCAATTTTATTACAAAAGCAATTTGGTTTTTCCGCTATTGATGCACTGCAAGGAAATATTCTAGCCATTGTCGGACTAATTATTAGTTGTACTTTTTATGGCTTAATGATGGATAAATTCACTATGGGTAAGGTGCTATTTATTGGTTGCATTATTGCCGCTATTGCCGTTGCTTCCTTTTATTTATCTTTGGATAACCCGCATCTTTTATTTATTACTTATCCATTAGCTGGTTTTGGTATTGGTATTGTTGGTTCGTTTGCTTACTTTATGGTTAAAGTGTTTCCAACTGAGATTCGTTATAGTGGGGTTTCATTTTCATTCAATATGGCTTATGCAATTGCAGGAGGCTTAACGCCATTAATGATTTCTTTTTTTAGTGATTTTTTAAGCAAAATGGCGCCAGCGTTTTATGTTGTAGCATTATTTGTTTTAGGTGCATTAATTGGATTATTTTTGTTAATCCATAATAATAGTGAACGCTATATTGCAAAAGATATTGCATAAATCACAAGGTTATTTAGTTTAGTTATTTGAAAAAGAGGAACAAGAATAACTATTGGTTCCTCTTTTAATAGGTAGGACTAAATAACATCTAATTTATTTTTTGCCAAGCTTCACTGTTCGTTTTACTGAGGCTTTTACACTACGTTGTAAACCAGCAGTAAAATCACTATTATTTAGCTCATATAAACCATTTATACCTACACCCGCAGGAGAATTATTAATATCCAGCAATTCTCGTGGGTGCTTATTACTTAATTGAAGCATAGATGCTGCTCCATGTAAATTTTCAAGAGCGATACGTTTTGCTACATCACGAGATAATCCAACTAATACACCAGCATCAACTAAAGATTCGTAAAAATAATAAATATAATTAGGTCCAGCAACGGCATAACCTGTAAAAATATCAAGCAGAGATTCATCAATATGTTCTAATTTACCAAAAGAGTTAAAAAACTTGACTACTAAATCCTGCTTAACAAATAGTTGATCAGATTTATCGGTTGCTACGCCGGAATAACCATAGCCGGTATCGGTTAAGGTATTAGGGATTGTTCTAATAACCGGTAAATTGATAGTTAGTGCTTGCTTGATTTTAGCAATCGTTATGCCAGCAATAATAGAAATAAGAATGGTTTTTTCATTTTTAGGATTTAATTGTTGAACAATTTCTGCCCATGCATCTTGAGGGCGAACCCCAAGAACAATAATATCAGCATCAATAATTTGTTTAGTTGGAATGACATTGTAGGTAGTTTTTAAATAATCTAAACGTTCTTCGATAATATCATTAACAAAGATATCATTTGGTAAATAAGTGTTATTGTTAATTAACGCTCGAATAATTGCTTCAGACATATGTCCACTGCCAATAAATAAAATTTTACTCATAATCATTTCCTTTAATTATGCTTCTTTAAAAATCATCACTACACCGTAAGTTTCACTAGCGGGTACAATAATAGAATTATTTTTTAACACAAAGTATATTCCCCCTGCCTCTAATGCCTTTTGCGTTTGTGATAATGATTGGGTAATAAACCCTAAAGCAATTTTGCGATCTTGTGTATTTTTGGATTTTGCTAACATTGAGCCAAAAAAGTTTTGCGTGGTTGAAGGTGTTAAATAATCAATTTGTTTATCATCAGCCTTTAAGCGTAATCCACCTTCAACTTCTATAATATCTGCTGTTGGAAAGGTACGCTGTAATAAATTTATTGATGCAACTGGATCTTCGGCCTCAATTATAACTTGGTTAATATTGATGACACCATTAGGGTGTTTTTGCCATTCTTTTCGCCAAACTAACTCCGGTGTTAATTGATCACAAAAAAAGATTTGCCCATTAGGTGTATAAGAGGGATCTAGACGAACGGTTTTAAAACGTGCTTCATGCAAACTTCCATCATTTAGCTCAACAGGTCTGAAAAATGATTTGGGGCCATCACCTTCAACTTTCACACCATTTGTTTGTAATGATTGATAAAGTCTATCAGCATGTTTCGTCTTGAATACAAGTCCTGTTAATCCATTATCAAAACGCCAACTGGTATCAACTTTATCAGCTTTTTGAGATTCATAACCTAAAAGCTCAAGATAGGTAGTATTAAAAATAGCCAGATTATTGCTGGTACCAATTGAGTGATGTCCTCGTGTTGTCATGGAGAACCCCAATTTTTGATATTTCAAATTCGCTTGATCAAGCTGATCTGATACGGTTATTACAACATGGTCAATTTGTGGGATAATATTTGTCATTAGGTTAACTCCTTAAATATGAATGGCTGGAGACATATCAATTAATCGAGGTGGATTCCAACCTTGCCCTGGTACTGCATCTAGCAAGCTTTGGGTATATATATCCGTTGGGTGTAAAAAAACTTGTGATGCTATACCTTGTTCGACAATCTGTCCTGATTTCATTACCACAATATGGTCACAGATTTGTGCTGCAACACGTAAATCATGAGTAATAAACAGCACTGTCAGTCCAAGTTTTTCACGTAGTGTTGTCAATAATTCAAGTACTTGAGCCTGTACAGAAACATCAAGTGCAGACACAGGTTCATCTGCAATTAGAATTTTCGGTTCTAAAGCCAATGCACGAGCAAGACCAATACGTTGTCTTTGTCCTCCTGAAAATTCATGAGGATAACGATTTAAAGCTTCACTATCTAATCCAACTAATTTGAATAATTCTTTTGCTTTAGTTATGGCCTCATGTTTTGTTGCACCGTAAAGTTGCGGTCCCATTGTTACTTGATCACCAACTTTTCGTCGAGGATTAAGTGAAGCGTAAGGATCTTGAAATACCATTTGAATGTGGCGTGCATGCTGTTTAAGTTTTTTGCCTTTTAGATTAGCAATATTGACTTGCTCGAAATCAATTTGACCATTATCTATATCTAATAATTTAATAATACATCTTGCCAGAGTTGATTTACCTGATCCACTTTCTCCAACGATGCCTAATGTACTACCTTTATGTAACTTGAAGCTAACATTATTAACTGCATAAGTTGTACGGCGGTTATGTTTAAAAAAACGATGGTCATGGTAAGACTTTGAAACATTATTTACTTCTAAAATTATTTCTTTATTAATACGGCGAACATCACCAGGTGTTAATGCTGGAACTGAAGCTATTAATGCTTGAGTGTAAGGATGGCTTGGACTATTTAATACCTCATTAGCTGTACCTTGTTCGACTAATTTTCCTTGTTGCATAACCACAACGCGAGTAGCTATGTCAGCTACGACACCAAAATCATGAGTAATAAATAAAACAGCAGTTTTTTTACGTGATTGTAACTGACGAATTAACGTTAATATGCATGCTTGAGTGGTAACATCTAACGCAGTGGTCGGTTCATCGGCTATCAAAATGTCGGGTTCAAGTGCTAACGCCATGGCGATCATCGCTCGTTGCCTTTGCCCTCCGGAAAGTTGATGAGGATAAGCTTTGGCAGCTATTTGAGGATTTGGAATTTGTACATCTTTTAATAATGTTATTACTTTCTGATTGATTTCGTCCTTATTTAGTTTTGTATGAACAATAAATATTTCACTAATTTGTTGTGCAATGGTTTTAAGCGGGTTTAATGCTGTCATGGGATCTTGAAACACCATACTAATACGTGACCCACGAATTTTACACATTTGGGCATCGTTGTAAGAAAGTAAATTATCTCCATTAAAATCAATTTCACCTTGTGAGGCATTAATACCATCCGGTAATAATCCCATAATGGCATTAGATAGTAACGTTTTACCAGAACCACTTTCACCTACAATACAAAGTATTTCGTTAGCATAAAGATCAATCGATATATCACTGACTGCATTAGTGCGATCAGCACCATTAGGCAAGGTAATGGTCAAATTTTTGATAGATAATTTTTTCTGGTTTACCATTTTTTTAACCTCGGATTAAGGGTATCATTTAAACCTTGTCCAACTAATGATGCTGACAATACGGTTAACAAAATTGCAATTCCAGGAATGGCTGAGACATACCATTGTTGTCGTAAAACTGCTCGACCAGCGCCTACTGAATTGCCCCAAGATGAAATGTTAGGATCAGAGAGATTTAAAAAAGCTAGTGCACTTTCCATCAAGATAGCTGTAGATAAAATAACACTGGCATACATAATCACTGGTGGTAAAGCATTAGGTAAAATTTCCTTAAACATTAACCGAAACGAGCTCATTCCTAGTGTTTTCCCTGCCTGTACAAATTCGCGGTTGCGTAATGATAAAAATTCAGCTCTTGTTAATCTGGCGACAGGCGGCCATGAAACAACACCAATGGCAATGACAACAATATTTATAGTTGATCCAAATATAGCTACAGCTACTAATAATAGTAAAAAATTAGGTAAAATCTGAAATCCTTCAGTAAAGCGCATTAAGATATCATCTGCCCATCCGCCATAAAACCCAGAGATAGCTCCAATTACTATACCTATGAGGATTGCGATTAAAGTGGCAATTATTCCTATAATTAATGAAACTCTAGCGCCGTGAAATAATAAAGCAGCAATATTTCGACCGGCTTGGTCCGTACCTAGATAAAATTTAGAATTTGTTAATGGCCATTGTAAGGGGCGACCAGCTAACGCCAGAGGATTTCCTGGAAAAATCCAATCGGCTGTTAGTGCTACTAATATAATGAATGTCAGTAAAATTAGGCCAAAAATGGCGGTAGGACTACGAAAATAATTTTTAAATAACGCCATATTTATTGTCCTATAATACGAGGGTCGAGTTTTGCATAAAGGATATCGACGATAAAATTAATGACGATGACTAATATTGCCGACACAAAGACTACACCTAACAAAGTATTTAAGTCTCGTTGTACTACTGAATCATAAGCTAAACGTCCTAGTCCCGGGATAGCAAAAATTGTCTCAATCACAACAGAACCACCTAGCATGGTGCCTGCTTGTAAACCGATTAGTGTAACCATGGGTAGCATAGCATTTCGTAAAATATGATTAACTAATACCTTGCGAGTGGTTAAACCTTTAGCTTTTGCCGTTTTAACAAAATCTAGTGTAGATACTTCCAGTAATGAGGCACGCATGATACGCAAATAGATGGCTAAATAAACAAGCGCTAGTGTTATTGTTGGTAGGATTAAATACCATGCAATATCAAGTATGGCATTAATACCGGTTAATGATTCACCAACACTACCAAAGCCGCTAGGTGGCAGCCACTTTAAATAGATGGAAAAAAAGACAATCCCCATTAATGCGAGCCAAAATGATGGGGTAGAGTAAAATATTAGCCCTAATACTGAAATGACAGAATCTTGCCAATGATTAACTTTTTGAGCCGATAAGATGCCAAGTATTGTGCCAAATGAAAAAGCTAACAACATAGCGCAACTCATTAATAATAGGGTAGCTGGTAATCGCTCTAAAATCATATGACTGACTTGTTTATTATAGATTGCTGACTGTCCCAAATCTAAATGAATTAGTCGCCATAGATAATTTAAAAGACGTGAACTTACGGATTGATCAAGCTCATAGTGATGACGCATTTCATCAATCACACTAGATTCAGCGCCACCAATTTGAGCGAGTAACGCATCTACTGTATCACCTGGTGCTAATTGTAATAGTAAAAATAGCCCAATTAAAATAATAAGCAGAGCTGGAATAGTCGTGATTAATCGTCTAATTGCTAAAGTGAGTAAATGCGTCATTATCATTTCCTTACACTATTTTTCGATCCAAACATCAAACCAGCTACTAGAAGGCCAGCGTGCTGTATTATGATGATTATGTACTTTGGTGCTCACAACTGAAATAAAATCACGTTCAGTTGCAAACCATAATGGTAGTTCTTCATTGACAATATCAACTAATTGGCTATATAGCGCTTTACGTTTTATTGGATCGATTTCGGTCGCGGCATTATCGATTAATTGATCGACTTTATCCGATTGCCATCCGTATTGATTGGTCCATGGCGCACCATCTGGGCTACCTGAACGTAACCAAACTGTTGTGGACACTGCAGGATCACCTCGGTATTGATGCCAACCTGTAGCCAAATCAAAATCATGTTGTTTATAAACAGCATTTAAAGCACCAGCGGTATCATGATTAACGATGGTGACATTTATGCCAATTTCAGCAAGAGATTGCTGAATAAACGTAGCAAATAGTGGTACATCTTCGCCATTATTGATATGAACTAATTTTAGATTAAAACGGTTACCATCGGCTTTTCGTTTATAACCAGCTTGATCTAATAATGCTTCAGCTTTCTTTTTATCAAAAGGATAAACAATCTTGCTATCTTTTGGGTAAAAGTTTTTTGAGGATGAAGGAATAATTCCGGTAGCGGGTTTACCTAACCCATATAAAAAATCGTCTACAAAAAACGGAATATTAAGTGATTGCACAATAGCTTTACGGACATTTAAGTCGGCAATAATTGGATTTCTAAAATTAAATTCAAGTGTATTATTAAAAATATTAGCTTGAGAGCCTTTTGTTAGCACTTCAAATTTAGGATTTTGTTTAAAGCGATCAATATCCGCAAGGCTAAGTTTTGAATAGGCGCTTAAGTCAATTTGTCCACTTTCAAGCGCGGCTGAAGCCGAAGATTTATCATCAATAATGCGCCAGACGATTTTGTCTAAATAAGGAAAGCCTTTTCGCCAATAATCCTGATTACGCTCAACAATAATGTGTTGTCCACGTTGATATTCAACAAATTTAAATGGTCCAGTACCGACAGGAGCGGTATTATATGGATTATTTAAAATATCGGTTCCTTGGTATAAATGACGAGGTACTACATAACCAAGATCAACTAATGCACGTAACAATAGATCTAATGGCATCGGGCGAGAATAGTTAAATATCGCGGTATAATCGTCGGGTGTATCTACTGAAGTTAAATTGAGTTGTAATGCTGTTGAAAAATTTAACCTTGTTTTCCAAAATTCCATTGCATTATATTGTACATCTTTCGAGGTAAAGGGTTTGCCATCGTGCCATCTTACTCCTTCACGTAATTTAAAGGTGATAGTTTTGCCATCGGGAGATGATGTCCAAGATGTAGCAAGAACAGGAACAACATTTCCATCAGCATCAAGATCAACGAGTGATTCGACTATTTTCCCTGATACTTCATAAACTCCGGTTGAAGCTCGTAATGCGGGATTAAGTACACGTTGTTCGCCAGAATAGTGAACAACTAAAGTACCACCATATTGTGGATTATTATTCGCCATAACATAAAATGGCAACAAAATGGTAAAAAAGACAGAAATTAATGCTTGTTTAAAATTAGATATTTTCATGTGTCATCCTCATAATAAATGCTGCCATATACAAAAAATTTATATAGAGAATAAATTTTCTTCAATTTCACTATAAGAATTTTGAATTGAAATGAGAAATACCTATTATTAATATTTATATTACTTTTAGTTATATAGATAATTGATACTATTTACTGTGTATTTCCTTGTCCTGAAAAGCATAACTAATATAACTAGTTACTATCGATTCATCATTTTAGTCATTATAACGATAAGCTTATCTAACAATTTAATATGATCTTATTTTGTTAAGAAGTTTCAGGTAAAGCATATGTTTTAATAATAGATTATTAGATAGTCATTAAATTTCCTAAAAGTGTGAAATTACTCATATTTTTTTAAAAAAATTGGTTTAAAATAGAGATAGATATATTTTATTTTTGTAATTATTTAGGAGAAAAAAATGAAAGCAGCCGTTATTAAACAAGAATGCGATGGACAAGTTGAAATCAAAGACATTAAATTACGTCCACTAGAAGCTGGGGAAGCTTTAGTTGATGTTGAGTATTGTGGTCTTTGTCATACAGATCTCCATGTCGCGGCGGGTGATTTTGGCAAAAAACCAGGACGAGTTATTGGTCATGAAGGGGTAGGTATTGTAACTAAAATTGCCCCTGACGTAAAAAGTCTTAAAGTTGGTGACCGCGTTAGTATTGCGTGGTTCCATGCTGGTTGCGGAACTTGTGAGTTTTGTATTTCAGGTAATGAAACCTTTTGCCGTAATGTATTAAATTCTGGCTATAGCGTTGATGGTGGTATGGCAGAACAATGTATTGTCAAAGCTGATTATGCGGTTAAAGTACCTGATGGGTTAGATCCAGCACAAGCAACTAGTGTGACCTGTGCAGGTGTAACTACTTATAAAGGTATCAAAGTTGCCGATACTAAACCAGGGCAATGGCTTGCGGTATTTGGTATTGGTGGACTAGGAACCCTTGCTGTTGAATACGGTAAAAAAGTATTTAACAACAAAGTTGTTGCTATCAGTAATAGTGACAGTCAATTACAATTATGTAAAAACCTTGGCGCTGATTTAGTAGTAAATCCTAAAAAAGTTGCTGATGTTGGTGCCTACATTAAAGAACATACGGGTGGAGGCGTCCATGGAGCAGTAGTAACTTCTGTGACTAAAACAGGATTCAATCAAGCAATTGATTCCGTGCGCCCATTAGGTCGAGTAGTTGCGCTAGGTTTACCATCTGAAACTATGGATCTTAGTATTCCAAGAACAGTATTAGATGGTATTCAAGTGTTAGGTTCATTAGTTGGTACTCGTGAAGATTTAGCTGAAGCATTCCAATTTAGTGCTGAAGGTAAAGTTGTGCCAATCGTTGAAAAACGTCCACTTGAAGATATTAACGATATGATTGAAGAAATGAAAGCGGGTAAAATTCGCGGTCGTATGGTTGTTGATATGAAAATGAAGAAAAATAAATAGCTATATTTAATCAATATTCTTTATTATAAAACCAGCCTTGAGCTGGTTTTTTTGTAAGAAATTTTTATAAAATATCTTTATCTATATCGTTTATGAAGCTTTTTTCTAATTAATATCAATGTTGCTTGTATTTTATAAATAAAACCCTATCATAAGCAGAATTTTCATAAATAAATTTATATATATCAAAGGGGCTTTTTTAATGTCAGATCACAATTTAGAAAATAAATTGCGGAAAGATCTAGGTATTGTTTCGGCATTGTCACTGGTTGTTGGTATGGTTTTAGGTGCAGGAGCATTTATGAAACCCCCGGCGGTACTAGAAGTTGCCGGTGATTATAATTACGCATTGTTAGCTTGGATAATCGGTGGGATTTTTTCAATTTGTGGTGGATTAACACTTTGTGAGTTAGGCGTAATGTTCCCTAAAACAGGTGGTTTGCTGGTTTATCTTGAAAAAATTTATGGTCCCAAAGTTTCTCATCTTTATGGATGGATGATTACAGTGTTGTTCGCACCTTCTTTGGTTGGTGCATTAGTTGGCTATTTTAGTTCGGTATTTTGTTTATTATTCAATATTGATGATGCTTATAGAATGGCTGTTAGCGCCGGCGTATTAGGTTTTATTGCTTGTATTAATGCTATTGGTGTTAAACAAGCCGGTTACCTGCAAACTATTGCTACTGTGTGTAAACTGATCCCAATTCTATTATTGGCAATCTTTGGATTATGGAAAGGTAATGGAGAAGTGGCATTATTTAGTGCCAGTGGACAGGGTATTGAAACTTATGCACCTTTTGCCGTGGCCATTTTAGCTACATTATTCGCTTATGATGGTTGGGCGCAGGTTGCGTCGGTCGCTGGTGAAATAAATAATCCTGCCAAAGTATTACCCAAAGCGATTATTTTTGGCATTATCTTTTTAGTCATTGTGTATGCCTGTATTAATATCGCATTATTTAAAATTTTTCCTGTCCAAGAAATGGTTTCTCTTGGGCATGATGCGTCAGCGGTTGCGTCACAACGTATGTTTGGGCATCTAGGTGGCAATTTAGTCGCAGTTGGGATTATGGTATCTATTTTAGGTGGTATTAATGGTTATATTATGACTTTATCACGAACTATTTTTAGTATGGGGGAACGAGGAACCATTATTGGAGCTCGCTATTTAAGCACGCTTGATGATGATAGCCGTTCTCCAGTTAATGCCATTGTTATTTTAGTTATTTTTGCTTTTTTATATTCAGCCTTGCTCGATGCTGATCGGTTATCAGAAATATCAATGTTTTCTATTTGGGTATTTTATTTGCTAACTTTTGTTGGCGTAATCATTGCACGAAAAAAATATCCTGACGTCCCAAGATCTTATAAAGTTATTGGTTATCCAATTATTCCCATTATTGCCATTTTAGGTGCAGCTTATGTTATTTATGGCATGCTAGTGTATCAAACCATAAATGGTATTGCCTCAATAATTCTAACTTTAATTGGCTTACCCGTTTATTATTACTATGATAATAAAAACAAAGGTGTTGAGATAGCTCTAGGGGAAATTAAAAAGTATAAAATTAAAACTAGATATTCAATTGCTATTGGTGTAGTAATCGCTATTGCATTATTAATACTCTATGGCAACTTGATAAGTAAATGAATTATATTTTAATAGTTATTGCCAACATAAGTTGGCAAAACGGCACTAGATTAGAGTTGAATTTTAGATCAGCTTTTTAAGTTATTACTTTTATAAGGATGCAATTGTTATTTAAGCATTTTTAGGAAATATTTAAATAAAACGATGTATTGTTGTAAAAATGTTTCAGGAGTGCTATGCGTTTTGGTATAAATTATTGCATTAGTATTAAATATGGTTGTTTCCCTTCGTCTTTACCATAGTTGAGTTATGCTATGAGGAGTAAATATTTCTCTCTAATAGCTTTATATAAGGTTTTTAAAAAGACTTGTTTAAATAGATAAGTAATAATTTTGAAAAATAAAATTTAAGCTTTATTTTGATATAAAATCATTTATTGTTAATCTTTCTATTGACGTAATAATTGTATTTGTTGTTTAACAAACTAACTTGAGCAATATATTTATGAGCAACTGTTAAACTAATTTAATAACCAAATTTTGTTCTTTCATTGCTTTAATAGTATTTTCAGATAAATTTGAATCAGTGATGATAACATCAAATATTTTTAGTGGTAAAACTGAAAAAGTGGCAACTTTGCCATATTTTGATGAGTCAGTAACTAAAATTCGAGTACCACTAGAATTAGCAATCACTTTTTTAACGGCAATTTTATTTTCATCAGGGGTACTAAGACCTTGTAAACTCCATGATGACGTGGAAATAAATGCAATATCAACATAAATTTCGGATAACATTCGTGCGGCAAACTCACCAACACTAGAGTAATTTTCTCGGCAAATTGTTCCTCCAGTATGAATAATTTTACAACAACCATATTCGATTAAATAATTTGCAATAACAAAATCATTGGTAAAAACAATTAAATCGGCCCTATGTGTTATTTGTTTCGCAATTGCTAATGTAGTCGTCCCTGCATCTAGATAAATAGAAGCATTTAAAGGGATATATTGAACAGCACATTGACTTATTTTATCCTTCTGTTCTTCGAACATTTGTGATTTTTTTATATGAGATGGTTCAAAAGGAAGTTTCTCCAATGACTGAATACCACCAGAAACAGGCATAATTATTCCTTTTTCTTCAAGTTTTTGTATATCACGGCGAATCGTCATATGCGATACATTTAACGTTTCGACTAAAAAATTTATACTAATCACTCCTTTTTTAGCAACAAGATCAATAATTCTTTGTTGTCTTTCTGAAGGAATCATAATCACTTTACCTTTTTATATAAAAAATCATTGTAATTCAGTTACAGGTTGAGTTTGCTTAAACCTAAAGCAGATCAAATTTTTTCACTATAACAGCAACTGGTTTGTAATTAAATTTAAAGCATAATGGTATATATACATTATTTTACATTTCTAAACCTAAATAATCATTATTTTTAATCAATTAGTTATATTATGTTAATTTATGTGAAATAGATCACATAAATGAAAATAATCACATTCAATTTAACAAAAAATAACATAATATAACTTTAATTAACAATGATTAATAATAAAAGGAATACATTATGAATAACTCTATGTCTGTTTGTGTAGTTGGTCTTGGTTCAATGGGAATGGGGGTTGCTCTTTCCTGTATAAAAGCTGGTTTTAAAACATATGGGGTAGATTTAAATCCAAATGCCCGTAAAAAACTTATTGAGGCAGGTGCAGTAAAATCCGAAGAAACAGCAATAAGTTTTTCTAAAGAACTTGATGTGGTTATTTTATTAGTAGTAAATGCTATGCAAGTAAAACAGGTTTTATTTGGTGATAACGGACTAGCTCAACATTTAAAACCAAATACCATCGTTATGGTTTCTTCTACAATTTCAGCAAGAGACGCAAAAGAAATTGATTTAAATCTACAAAAATACCAGTTGATTATGTTAGATGCACCAGTATCTGGCGGGGCAATTAAAGCGGCTAATGGTGAAATGACCATTATGGCATCAGGGGCAAAAAGTACATTTGAAAAAATTAAACCTGTACATGATGCTATTGCTTCACATGTTTATAACATAGGTACTGAAATAGGGTTAGGCTCAACAGTAAAAATCATTCATCAGCTTTTAGCCGGAGTACATATTGCCGCTGGAGCGGAAGCTATGGCATTAGCAGCTAGAGCCAATATCCCTCTTTCAATTATGTATGAAGTTGTTACCAACGCCGCAGGGAACTCATGGATGTTTGAAAACCGCATGAAACATGTAGTTGATGGCGATTATACGCCTAAATCAGCTGTAGATATTTTTGTTAAAGATCTTGGACTTGTTAATGACACAGCTAAGTCTCTCAAATTCCCATTACCATTAGCAAGTACAGCATTAAATATGTTTACTGAAGCCAGTAATGCCGGACATGGTAAGGAAGATGATAGTGCAGTAATTAAAGTTTTTTCTGGGATTAACTTACCAGCTAAAAAAGGAGAATAATATGCATTTAGGTGTCATAGCAGACGATTTTACAGGAGCAACTGATATTGCTAGTTTTTTAGTCAATAATGGTATGCCCACTATTCAATTAAATAGCATCCCTAAACAACCTATTATTATTGATGATAGTACTGAGGCAATTGTAATAAGTTTAAAATCACGTTCTTGCCCAGTTGATATTGCCGTCAAACAATCAATCGAAGCTATAAGATGGTTAAAAAAACAAGGATGTTCTCAATTTTATTTTAAATATTGTTCTACTTTTGATAGTACACCCACCGGTAATATTGGTCCTGTAACAGATGCTCTATTAAATGAATTAGGTGAATCTTTTACGATTATATCGCCATCATTGCCTGTTAATGGACGAACAGTCTACCAAGGTTATCTTTTTGTCATGGATCAATTGTTATCAGATTCAGGTATGAGAAATCATCCAATTAATCCTATGACGCAAAGTAGTTTGATTCGTTTGATGGAGCAGCAATCATCAGGGAAATGTGGTTTAGTTCCTTATTCTATAATGGAAAAAGGTGATGACGCTATTAAACAACAATTAACAGCATTAAAACAACAAAATTATCGCTACGCTGTTTTAGATACACTAAATGAAGATCATCTAATATCTCAAGGAAGAGCTGTTAGTGATCTAAAACTTGTCACAGGTGGTTCAGGTTTAGCAATTGGTATTGCCAAAAACTTTGTTAAAAAAGAAGTTGATCTCAAGCAAACACAAGCACTAGGTAGGCCACAAGGAAGTAAAACAATTTTATTATCAGGTTCTTGTTCATTAATGACTAATAAACAAGTTATGTTCTATAAAAAAATAGCGCCCACATATGCATTAGATGTTGAAAAATGTGTTAATCAATTATCAGACTATTGTCAGGTCGTTATTGATTGGATAGATAAAAATAATAAACAAAAAAATGCTCCACTAATTTATGCTACAACTGATACTACAGAATTGAAAGCGATTCAACAAAAATGGGGAATTGAAAAGTCTAGTAAAGCAATTGAAGCTTTTTTTGAAAAACTAGTTATTGCTCTAGAAAAAAAATCTTACGATAAATATATAGTTGCAGGAGGAGAAACGTCAGGCGTTGTTGCTCAAGCATTAAATGTTAATGGTTTTTATATCGGTCCGACAATTGCTCCCGGTGTTCCTTGGGTTCGAGCAATTAATAAACCAATATCTTTAGCATTAAAATCAGGTAATTTTGGTGATGAAACTTTTTTTGTAAAAGCACAAGGGGAGTTTTAAATGACTGAACAACAAGCTAGACAACAATTGATTGATATTGCTTCATCTCTTTTCCAAAGAGGTTATGCTACCGGCTCGGCAGGTAATATGTCCTTACTTCTTGATGATAACACAATTTTGGCGACACCAACGGGATCTTGTTTGGGTAGATTACAACCAAATGACTTGTCTAAGCTGACACTTTCAGGTGAATTTATTAGTGGTAAGAAACCTTCAAAAGAAGTTAAATTTCACCTCGGACTTTATAACAATAATCCTAAATGTAAAGCTGTAGTTCATTTACATAGCCTTTATTTAACAGCGCTTTCATGTCTGCAAGATCTTAATCACCAAAATGCTATTAAGCCATTTACTCCCTATGTCGTAATGAGAATGGGCAATGTTCCAGTAATCCCTTATTACAAACCAGGTGATATCCGCATTGCAACTGATTTAGCGTCACTAGCATTGAATCATCAAGCTTTTTTATTAGCAAATCACGGAGCAGTAACCATTGGAGAGAACTTAGAAGAAGCCACTAATAATTATGAAGAATTAGAAGAAACAGCAAAACTAATTTTTATCTTAAAAGATCAAAAAATTAACTATCTGACAGAAGATGAGATTAACGAACTAAGGAAATAATTATGTCTAGAACTCAATGTAAATTTGCAGCAAATCTAACTATGATGTTTAAAGAGTTACCGTTTTTAGAACGTTTTAGTGCTGCAGCTAAAGCAGGTTTTAAAGCAGTTGAATTTTTATCACCATATGAATATTCCAAAGAAGAGTTGTTAAAACAACTACAACAAAATAATTTACAATTAGTTCTATTTAATAGTGCTATGGGTGATATATCAAAAGGTGAATGGGGATTAAATGCTATTCCAGGACGGGAAAAGGACGCAAGAGAAAATATCCACACAGCTTTAGATTATGCAATAGCACTAAAATGCCCGACCATTCATTTAATGGCCGCTGTAGTGCCTCCTGATGCTGATTATGCTTTATACCAACAAACTTTTATTGATAATGTTCGTTATGCAGCTGAACTTTACCAAAAACATAATATTTCTATTGTATTAGAGGCACTAAGTCCAATTGTAAAACCTAATTACTTATTTTCTAGTCAATTCCAAAGTGCTGAGCTAGTAAAACTTATTAATCGGCCAAATGTTTTCATTCAATTTGATGTATTTCATGCTCAAAATGTCGATGGAAATATCACACGGTTGTTTGAACAAATGAAAGATAAAATCAAACACATTCAAATTGCTTCAGTTCCTGATAGACATGAACCTGATGAAGGTGAAATTGATTACGCTTATATATTTAATCTATTTGAACAAAATAATTATTCTGATTGGATTGGCTGTGAATATAACCCACGAGCTAATACTCAAGATGGGCTTCTGTGGTTAAAGAACATAGTGCCTAGAACTTAACATACTCGTTCAAAGAGAAAAGGTATTCTCTTGCCAAATCAATACATATAGGAGTAAAAAATGTCCATCTCGATATTACTCACCATAGCGGTGATCGGTATTCTATTGCTGTTAGTTTTGATTATTAAATTTAAAGTACAACCTTTTATTGCATTATTGTTAGTTAGTCTGTTTGTTGCTCTTGCAACCGGTATTCCTGCAAATAAAATTTGGTCTATAATAACTTCAGGTATGGGGGGCTTACTTGGACATGTAGCACTAATTATTGGTCTAGGTGCTATGTTAGGAAAACTAATTGAACATTCAGGGGGAACTTATTCACTGGCACAATATTTTACAAATAAATTAGGGAAAAAAAGAACTATAGCTGCTCTTACTATTGCGGCGTTTATTCTAGGAATTCCTGTATTTTTTGAAGTAGGATTCATTGTTGTTATTCCTATAATTTATGGATTTGCGAAAATCAATAATTTGTCTCCTGTTAAATTTGGTTTACCCGTCTCCGGAGCAATGTTAACTGTACATGTCGTACTTTCACCACACCCAGGACCTGTTGCAGCAATTAGTAATCTTAAAGCCGATATGGGATTGCAAACAATGATTGCATTAACAATTGCTATTACTGTTGCTGTTGTTGGAGTTTACTATGCAAAATTTCTAAATAGAAAAGACTATAAAATTGACGAAGAAATTCTTAATGAAATGAGTAACACTAAACATGCAGATAATCTAAAATCGGCTCCGCATGCTTATACTATTGTTGCTTTAATTGTCGCCCCTATTTTATTAATTATGATGGGAACTGTAAGTAATTACTTAATGGGAGATACAGAGCTTAGTCGCTATTTAGGTTTAATTGGTGCACCAGGGATTGCTTTATTGATTGCAATTTTCTTGGCCTGTTATTTTATTGGGCGTCAACAAAAATGGTCGATTAAAAAATGTAGTGAAATTATGGATCATTCTTTACCAGGTATTGCAACTATCATATTTGTTATTGGTGGTGGTGGTATTTTTGGGAAAGTATTGATTGAATCAGGGATCGGTAAGTCATTAGCGGATGCGCTTTATATAATTAATTTACCTCTTATTCCTGCTGCGTTTCTTATGTCATTGGCATTACGCGCGTCTCAAGGATCTGCAACTGTTGCGATTATCACTACAAGTAGTTTACTTGCAGAATCGACAGCAGAATTGAGCCAAGTAAAAATAGCACTTATAACTATCTCAACTTGTTTTGGTGGATTAGGATTATCCCATGTTAATGATGCTGGTTTCTGGGTTGTGACTAAATATCTTGGATTATCAGTATCAGATGGACTAAAGACTTGGACTGTGTTGACCACAGTATTAGGTTTAACTGGTTTCTTGCTTACATGGTTAGTTTGGTATTTTGTTTAGGATAAGCTGGATATTAATTAGGTTTAATGTTCAATAAGTTACCATTTAAACTAAAAATTTATATTATTAAAGCAATTAGAAAATCAACTATCATTGGTTTTCTAATTGTAAAAAACTTTTAGTCATAATATGTTATTAAAATTTTGGTAAGTAGTTGCCGATAAATTTAGAGATAAGAAGATATCAAAGCGTAAATATTCTGATCATGATAAATTCCGTTTAAATATTCCGCTTGCTTAAGAGTTCCTTCATAACTAAATCCACATCTTTTGGCCACTTGATTACTTTTGCTATTGTCTGTTGAACATTTAATAACAAAACGTTTAATGATTCGGCCTTCAGCATAATATTTAGTTAGGGCATGAAGTGCTTGAGTCATTATACCATGGCCTTGTATTCGGCTATCTAACCAATAACCGATATAAGCTGTTTTATTAGCACTATCAATCCGATTAAAGCTTATGACATTATATAAAGCTTGGCTATATTCTTTAGCTGGCGGTTTTAGCCAAATATATTCATTTACCAAAATGCTTTCAGGATTAATTTGACTCATCTTTATCACAAATCTTTTTGATATTATATGTTATTAAATTTTAGTATAGAAAAAAGGTTGTTGAGAAACAATCCGGAATTAAATTGTAAGGCTTTATTTTAGTTTTAATACGCTAATTCCGACAATGAATAACATAGTGGTAATTGATAAAGATAAAACATTTATATTGATGTAGTTTGGAAAAAGCGAACCTAAACTGGCACCAATAAATAAGATGCATGTATAAAGCGAAACAGCGATACCTCTATTTTTCTGTGCTGAAAATAAGGAAGAACAAGTAATCATTGATGGAATTGCCAGTGCTATAGATGAAACATAAATTAAATGAATGAAAGGCAATACGGAAGTTATAAACATGTATCTATAGATAATTAAAAAGTGCATAGCAAATGTAATAGACATTAATAATAGAGACATAGACAGCACTTTAGTGACAGCCATTTTTGAAAATAGCCATGATGATAATAATGAGGTAAGCATTCCTACAGCAGCAATTAGTCTTAATTGAGCAATTTTGATTAATTTATCCTCGTTAAATGAATTTAAACAAACATATAAAGAAACAAAACTCATTAGTACCAATAAAGCACTACCATAAATTCTTATTAATTTTTTATCAAACAACACATCAGGAATTTGGCATAGTATTTTAATCAAAGAGGCATTTTGGGATGATTGATTAACTCTATTTTTTATTATTTTCTTTGTCAAAAAGGAGAATATTATTCCACTGAATAAATAGACAATAGCTAAAGTAAACATAGATAAATTAATAGAAGTTTGTATCATGACTGATCCAAACCACTGTCCAAGTGTTCCAGCTAAAAGAAAAGCACAACTAATTAATGATACTGCACGTTTACGATATTTTTCTTCCAAATTCTCAGCTAACCACGCCAAAATTACCGGTGGAAAAGATGACGCAAAAAAACCTTGTAAACAGCGCATTAAAAGTAAATAGCTATAGTTTGGGTATAAAGGCAGTATAAAAGTAATTATAGCAAGTGATAAAAGTCCACCTTGAATAATATTTTCTCTGCCGTATTTATCAGATAAAGCCCCCCAAAGGAGAAAACCCAAAGCATAGAAAATACCAAAACAAGTTGTTAATTGAGTGACACTCTCTTGTGATACTAATAAAAAACTAGTTAAATTAACTGCGACAGGGAGAAATATGTATAAAAGTGTAACCACACACAGCGCAGTAAAAGGAATTAGACTTAAGCTAATAAAACTAGTATTTTTTATTATTTTTTTATTACTCATGCAACTACCCAAAAATACATTTATTGGTGTATAAAAACTATAATTGTAGCGATACTATAATTAATGTAGCTTAATGTCAATTAATGATGATTATCTTCAAAAAATCAGCAGCTATGCTAAACTATAAATTGTTTTAAACAAGAGGACCATTAACTTTGAAAAAAACAACATTATCGAATTCTTATAATGAATTTCTTTCTCAAGTAAAAGTGGGTATTAGGGAAGTTTCTGAGATGACAGGGATTACAGTTAGACAACTTAGATATTGGGAAGAAAAGAAAATAATTACATCTGTTAATCCGAATTCAAGTACACGCCAATTCACTTTGGCAGATATAAAGAAGGCGTTATTAATTAAAGAACTTATCGACGATGGCTATTCTCTTGATGGTGCCGCAGCAAAAATTGAAAAGCGGCTTAAAAGCATAAATTCTTTAATGGATTTAATTGATTTGAAATCGATGGAACCGTGAGTAATGTTTGATACTTAATTAAAGTAAAGAGCGGATGACTCGTATTTACCTGCTTGGCTTGAATCTAGTTGCAACTGATTAAATAAAAAAGCCCACTCACAGAGCAGGCTTTTTTATTTAAAATTGGTCGGCGAGAGAGGATTCGAACCTCCGACCCACTGGTCCCAAACCAGTTGCGCTACCAAGCTGCGCTACTCGCCGTTAGGATGCGCATAATACTGCGCTAATACTTATGTGTCAATAGTTACTAATAAAAATTATGTTAGTAACTCCTTATTTAGATATATGCGCTGGAGACTTACCAATTCGTTGATAAAACTCGACAACAAATGCTTCATAACGTTGATTGGCGACGGCTTCGCGAATTTCAGCCATTAGACGTTGATAATAGCGTAAGTTATGAATTGTATTGAGGCGTGCGCCTAATATCTCGCCACATTTATCTAAATGATGTAGGTAAGCCTTAGTGTAATTTTTACAAGTATAGCAATCGCAATGTGGATCAAGTGGTGTAGTATCATCTTTGTATTTAGCATTACGAATTTTGATTACCCCATCAGTAACAAATAGGTGACCATTACGGGCATTGCGAGTCGGCATCACACAATCAAACATATCAATACCACGGCGCACACCTTCGACTAGGTCTTCTGGTTTACCCACACCCATTAAGTAACGAGGTTTATCTGCCGGTAATTGTGGGCATGTTCCTTCTAAAATGCGATGCATGTCCGCTTTAGGTTCACCAACCGCTAGTCCGCCTACGGCATAACCATCAAAACCTATTTCGGTTAATCCTTTAATTGAAATGTCACGTAATTCTTGATGGATGCCACCTTGTACAATACCAAATAGAGCATTTTTGTTACCCAATTCATCAAAACGTTTACGGCTACGTTTGGCCCAACGTAACGACATTTCCATCGATTTTTTAACATAGTCCCATTCAGCAGGGAAGGGTGCACATTCATCAAAAATCATTACAATATCGGAACCAAGGTCGTACTGAATTTCCATTGATATCTCTGGAGATAAGAAGATCGCATCACCATTAATAGGATTACGGAAATAAACGCCTTCTTCTTTAATTTTGCGAATATCACCTAAACTGAAAACTTGAAAACCACCGGAATCAGTTAAAATTGGGCCAGACCATTGCATAAAGTCATGCAAGTCACCGTGTTTACGCATGATGTCTTGACCGGGACGTAACCATAGATGGAAAGTATTACCTAATAATATTTGTGCGCCAGTTGCAGCAACTTCTTCAGGCGTCATACCTTTAACAGTACCATAGGTACCAACCGGCATAAAAGTTGGTGTTTCAACTGTATATTCGACTCCTCGGCGATCAAATTGCATTCTTCCCCGACGGGCTAAACCATCAGTATTAATTAGTTCAAATTTCATTTTTATGTTAACCTCTTGCGACCAAATAAACAGTTTGGCGCCAATTTTTGTTATAATACGCTATTGTATTATTAATTTGCGGGGCCTAGTTTATCGTGCATCATTTGAATAAACAATATCGGATGAGGGTTGGATTCTTTTGAAATATGTTTTTTTGCCATTATTATGTGGGCTAATATTTTTATCAACTGGTTGCCAAAATCAAAATACCAATCTGCCGTTGCTCCTTTCATCTGAACAAATTCAGACATTATCTGAACAAGATATTTTGGCAATTAGTGAGCAAGCTTGTAGTGAGGTTGATAAGCACGCTATTATCGTCAGTGATTCTCATGCTCTTAACCAACGGCTTTATGCAGTAGCGCAAACTTTACCCACAACAATTAATAATATTGAGGTAAATTATAAGGTTTATTTAGATGCTGAACCAAATGCATGGTCAACAGCTAATGGTTGTATCCGTGTAAATAGTGGGTTAATTAAACAATTAACAGATAATGAGTTACAAGCAGTATTAGCACATGAACAAGCCCATATAGCACTTAAACATACCATAAATTCATTCCAACAAGCTCCTTATATTGTAATCACCGATAAAGCTGATGAAACGGTGATCATAATGAAAGAACAAATTTCCCAGCAATATGAAATGAATGCTGATTATTATGCCTTTAATTTATTAGTTAGTGAGAAAATAAATCCAATGGGATTAATTAGTATGTTAGTAAAAATGCCGATTCATTCAGTAGCGCAGTCAACCTCACATCCATCAACATTGGCGCGAATTAATAATATTTTAAGAAAATTAAATCAAGAATAATTATCTATAATTGTGCAAAGCGGTTTGTCGAGCTAATAGCAACCAAGCTTTGGGTAAACTTGATTGCTTCTTGAAAATTTAATCAATTTTTAGATAAATTATATTGTTATATTATTGGTTATCTTTGCCTGTAATAAACATAGCATCGCCATAACTAAAGAAGCGGTATTGTTCTTCAACAGCTTGTTGATAGGCATTCATGGTATTTTGATAGCCAGCAAAGGCCGAAACTAACATGATTAGGGTAGATTCAGGCAGATGAAAATTAGTGATCAGTGAATCGATCACCTTGAAGTGATAACCAGGGTAGATAAAAATTTGAGTGTCGGCGAAAAATGGAGCAATTGTTCCAGTTTTTTGAGCCGCACTTTCCAGCGCTCTGACTGATGTAGTACCAACAGCTATTACTTTATTGCCCCGAGCTTTACAAGTTAATACGGCATCAACCACTGAAGCTGGAACTTCCGCATATTCGGCGTGCATGATATGTGTTTCAATATTTTCGACTCTCACTGGTTGAAAGGTCCCCGCACCGACATGTAAAGTAACAAATGCCATTTCAACCCCTTTTTGTTTTAGTTTCGCTAATAATGGTTCGTCAAAATGCAATCCAGCAGTTGGGGCAGCGACGGCTCCAGGTTTTTCACTATAAACAGTTTGGTAAAGTTCCTTATCAGCAGCTTCGTCAGGACGATCTATATAAGGTGGTAAAGGAATATGACCAATTTTATCTAATATATTCAGTACATCATCTGGAAATTGTAACTCAAATAAAGCATCATGCCGAGTTAACATAATAGCAGAAATGGATTCGTCTTCGCCTAATAGTAACTCAGTACCAACTTTAGGTGATTTTGAGGCTTTGATGTGGGCGAGCACACGATTATTGTCTAATAATCGTTCAATCAAAATTTCAATTTTGCCACCAGATACCTTTTTGCCATAAATGCGTGCAGGAATAACTTTAGTATTATTAAAAACCAGTAAATCACCAGGATTTATTTTATTAATAATATCGGTAAAAATTCCATGTTCAATGTTACCGTTACTGCCATCAAGTGATAAAAGTCGACATGCACTTCTGGTTGTTGATGGGTGTTTGGCAATGAGTTCCTTAGGTAAAGTAAAATTAAAATCGGATAGCTGCATATTTGTGTACCTTCAAAAAAGAGGCAATAGTCTAAATCCCACGCTATCGCTACGCAAGTAATTATTTGTTGATTATTATTTAAGTTGAGTTAAAATTTCCTTTGCTTAACGGAAGTTAGCATAAAATGAATTATTATTGATATAAGGAAAATAGTATGAAAAAACATCAAAAAACATTGTTGGTTGCATTACCTTTAGTGGCTACAATGTCACTTGTCGGTTGTAAAAGTATGAATGCCGATGATTTAACAAGTCTTGGTATGAAATCTTTAAAAGCAGCAACACTCAGTGATAATGATGTGAAATCATTAAGTGCGCAATCATGTGCTCAAATGGATGCTCAATCAAAAGTTGCACCAGCAAATAGTGCTTACACTAAACGGTTAAATAAAATTGCTAAAACTCTTGGTAATAATATAAATGGTACACCAATTTCATATAAAGTATATTTAACTAAAGATGTTAATGCTTGGGCAATGGCAAATGGTTGTGTACGTGTATACAGCGGCTTAATGGATATGATGACTGATAATGAAATTCAAGGCGTAGTTGGTCATGAAATCGGTCATGTGGCTTTAGGTCATAGTAAAAAAGCTATGCAAGTTGCATACGCTACCGAAATTGCTCGTGATGCAGCAGCTGCATCAGGAAATGCTGCAGTAGCTTCAGTTTCTAAATCACAACTAGGTGCTTTAGCAGCAGCTGTAGTAAATTCTCAATTCTCACAAAGCCAAGAGAAAGATGCAGATAACTACTCATTTGATTTCTTAGTCCAAAAAAATATCAATCCAGCAGGACTTGCAACTGCATTTGATAAATTAGGTGGTGGTAATGCTTCATTATTAAGTAGTCATCCATCTTCTGCGGACCGAGCAAAAAATATTCGTACTAAACTTGCTGATTTGAAAAAATAAGCCTAAAAATACGAACGACAAAAAGCGACACTATTTAGTGGCGCTTTTTTTGTATCAGTAGATAACATAAAAAATATAAATAGTTAACAAATTAGGGGGGAATAATGACATCTGATAATTTAACATCTAAAGTTAATTCAGAAAAGAACGAGGAAATTAAAAAAGCTAGTTTTTGGGTAAACCATATCTTTATTTTACTGGCAACCGTAATTGGCGTTTATTTAGCTGCTAATCAAGGTTATAAACAAGCGGTTCAATTTGAAAATATGAAAAGCTATAAAGATAATTATTATCTGCAAAAATCGTTGCAATATGAGTTAATTGATAATATTAATATCTTGAAGAATTATTTAGTTAAATGTCAAGATAGTAGCTATTTGGGTGCACGTACTGAACCTTTAAATTTTTATACACTAGTTTGGGACAATATGAAATTTTCATCAACTACATTAGGTACTCCGCCAGAATTATTACGCGATGCTCAGCGGTTTTATCGCGAAGTAGATCGTATTCATAATGAAATAGCTAAGGGCAATATAGGTGTAACCGTTGGTGTATCGAAGTTACAAGAGCAGATAAATCATATTGAAAAAGAACTTTTACCTGCTTTAGATTCTAGTACTAAAAAAATCGAGAAAATCTTAGAAGGCACTGATGTGGTTTTATAAAATGAATAAAGGAGCTTAATTAAAAAAACCGAATTGATCGGTTTTTTTAATTTTAGGCATTCTTGTTAACAGGTTAGTTTTGTTATTGCTTATAGTTAGATAAAAAATTGCCAAATCGTTGAATCGCATCCTGCAGTTCTCCAGTGTGCGGTAGAGCAACAATTCTGACATGATCTGGTTTGTGCCAGTTAAAACCTGTACCTTGAACCAGTAGTACCTTCTCTTGTAATAAAAAGTCTAAAACGAGTTGTTGATCATTATGAATGTTAAATTTTTGTTGGTCAATTTTAGGGAATAAGTACAAAGCACCTTGCGGTTTGGTACATGAAACCCCAGGAATGTCATTAAGTAAACGCCACGCCAACATACATTGATCGTAAAGTCGCCCACCAGGAACTATAAATTCATTAATACTTTGGTAACCACCGAGTGCGCCTTGGATAGCATGCTGCATTGGAACATTAGCACATAGACGCATTGAAGCTAACATATTCAAGCCTTCAATATAGCCTTTCACATGGAGCTTTGGTCCACAAAGTGCCATCCAACCTTGCCTGAAACCCGCAGCTCGGTAGGTTTTGGATAATCCACTCATAGTGACAACAAACAAATCAGGAGCTAATGCTGCAATTGAATGATGTACTGCGTCATCATATAAAATTTTATCATAAACTTCGTCAGCAAAAATGAGTAGGTTATTTTGGCGCGCAATTTCAGCTATTTCTAGTAATATTTCTTTACTATAAACTGCCCCTGTTGGGTTATTTGGGTTAATAATTACTAATCCTTTAGTTTTTGGGGTGATTTTACTTTTTATATCGTCTATATCTGGTGACCAATTAGCTTCTTCGTCACAAAGATAATGAATAGCATTGCCACCAGATAAACTTACAGCAGCTGTCCATAAAGGATAATCCGGCATCGGTACCAGTACTTCATCACCACTATTTAGTAAAGCCTGCATAGATTGCACGATAAGCTCAGATACGCCATTACCAATATAAATATCCTCAACATCTAAACTAGTAATGCCCCTAGCTTGATAATGTTGCATAATAGCTTTACGTGCAGAATAAATTCCTTTGGAATCTGAATATCCTTGTGAAAACGGCAAATTGCGAATGATATCAGCAAGTAACTCATCGGGGGCAGTAAAACCAAACGGGGCGGGGTTCCCAATATTGAGTTTAAGAATAGTTTGACCTTCTTCTTCTAACTTTTTGGCATGATCGAGAATTGGTCCACGAATGTCATAACAAACATGATCCAATTTATTAGATTTTGGGAAATTCATCGTATTACCGCCTTGCTTTGATTATTTTAATAGTATTTGTCTTTTTCAAAAAAAATAATGTACTCCTATTTAGATAATTTTTGAAGATGTTATTATAGCTAACCCAATAAATATTTTTATATTGTATGAAAATTGTGCGGAGAGTGTTATGAAAACTATTTTAACCGTAATCGGTAAAGATCAAACCGGCATTATTGCTGGTATTAGCCAAAAATTATATGAATTAGATATTAATATTTTGGATGTGACTCAAACCATCATGGATGAGTATTTTACCATGATTATGTTGCTTGATTTTTCTAAAATTAAAGTATCCTTTGATGAAGTTAAAACCTCATTAACGCAAACAGGCGATAAATTAAAGGTGAAAGTAAATATTCAACGCGAAGAAATCTTTGATGCTATGCATCGATTGTAATTTACTATTTTATACTTTTAGAAAGGAAAATATTGATGGAAACTAAACAGATCCTCGAAACAATTAAAATGATTGAGGAAGAAAAACTCGATATTCGCACAATAACTATGGGTATTTCACTCCTTGATTGTATTGATAGTGATGGTGAAAAGGCGCGTCAAAAAATCTATGAAAAAATTACACGGCTGGCAAAAAATCTTGTCAAAGTTGGGGAGGATATCTCTTCTGAATTTGGTATTCCAATCATCAATAAACGTATTTCTGTAACGCCTATTTCATTAATTGCCGGGGCGAGTAATGATAAAGATTATGTTGAATTTGCTAAAACTCTTGATGCGGCAGCGAAAGCTGTTGGGGTTAACTTTATTGGTGGATTCTCGGCATTAGTGCAAAAAGGTTACCACAAAGGAGATGAAATATTAATCAAATCCATTCCTGCAGCGTTAGCAAAAACAGAACGAGTATGTGCATCAGTTAATGTGGGATCTACCCAAACAGGTATCAACATGGATGCCGTAAAACAGATGGGGCAAATTATTAAAGAAGCCGCAGAGTTGACTGCTGATAATAGTAGTATGGCATGTGCAAAATTAGTGGTATTTGCTAATGCGGTTGAAGATAATCCATTTATGGCAGGTGCATTCCATGGTGTCGGTGAAGCGGATTGTGTCATTAATGTTGGCGTAAGTGGCCCGGGAGTGGTTAAGCGAGCACTAGAAAAAGTTAAAGGTGAGTCCTTTGACGTTGTCGCAGAAACTATTAAGAAAACTGCTTTTAAAATAACTCGGATGGGGCAACTTGTAGGTAAGGAAGCATCGGAACGTTTGGGTGTTAAATTTGGTATTGTTGATTTATCTTTAGCTCCTACGCCAGCAATTGGCGATTCGGTTGCCCATATTTTAGAAGAAATGGGACTCGAAGCTGTTGGTACACATGGCACAACTGCAGCATTGGCTATGCTTAATGATGCTGTAAAAAAAGGTGGTGTGATGGCATGTGGTCATGTTGGTGGTTTAAGTGGTGCATTTATCCCTGTTTCAGAAGATGCGGGCATGATTGATGCAGTAAATAATGGAGCCTTAAATCTGGAAAAACTAGAAGCTATGACCTGTGTTTGTTCTGTAGGACTTGATATGATCGCTATTCCTGGCGATACCCCTGCGGCAACCATTTCTGCCATAATTGCTGATGAGGCGGCCATCGGTGTTATTAATCATAAAACTACGGCAGTCCGAATTATTCCAGCAGTTGGTCTTAAAGTCGGCGATAATATTGAATTTGGTGGCTTATTAGGACATGCTCCAGTAATGCCAGTTAATAAATTTAGTTCAAGTGATTTTGTTAATCGTGGTGGGCGTATCCCAGCACCAATCCATTCATTCAAAAATTAATTTAAATGGTGCTACTAAAATGAGTAGCATCTTTATAAACTCTATTCTTATTTAAAACCAAATTAGTGCCTATATATTAAATTGTATTCTAGCCAATTAAAATAAAATTAGACATAATTACCTTTATTTTATTTTGTAAAAATGTTTCAGGAGTGCAAGGTGTTTAAGTATAAACACTAGCAATAATTAGTTATGAATTCAGAATCTTATTTTCAACGTTTCAGTGGTATAGCTAGACTTTATGGCGAACCAGCATTACAACGCTTTTCACAAGCTCATATTTGTGTAATTGGTATTGGAGGTGTAGGTTCTTGGGTAGCCGAATCCCTTGCTCGTAGTGGTATTGGGAAAATTACATTAATTGATATGGATGATGTATGTGTTACTAATACTAATCGACAGATCCATGCTTTAAAAGCCAATATTGGTAAAGCGAAAACAGTGGTTATGGCTGAAAGAATTTTACAAATCAATCCAGAATGTGTTGTTAATGAAATAGATGATTTTATTAATGCTGACAATATGAGTAATTATTTAGGGACTAAACAACAACCTTATTATGATTATATTATTGATGCCATTGATAGTGTACGTGATAAAGCCGCGGTATTAGCTTATTGTAAACGACAAAAATTGAAAGTGATTACCATCGGTGGTGCTGGTGGGCAAAAAGATCCAACTAAAATAAAAATTGCTGATTTAGCTAAAACCATTCAAGATCCATTAGCAGCAAAACTACGCGAAAGGCTAAAAAATGACTATAAGCTTAATAAAGACAGTAAAGGAAAGTTCGCAATACCATGTGTATTTTCGACTGAGCAATTAACTTATCCTGCTCAAAATGGACAAATTTGTTATTCAAAAAGTTTAGCTGAAGGTGCTAAAAAAATGGATTGTGAGTCAGGTTTTGGAGCAATTACAACAGTTACGGCAACATTTGGTTTTGTTGCAGTTAGTTATGTATTGGATAAATTGAGCAACAGTTAACCAATTTTTATTGGCTAGGTGCTGTTAATAATCTCATTAGCATAAGTATAAAATAATAACTATTATCTATTAAAAATAGTATGTCCTTGTTCTTAAAAAGAACAGATGAATTTTTTTATTCATACAAAACAGCCAAATTTTCAACTTTTTAAAATAACATTATTTTTTGTTCAATATATTATTGTATAAAGTAAAAAACTGATTTAGGATAACACCAATTTCGTTTTGTAATTATGCATAAGCATTAAAAGTTTCAAGGAAGACACTAAACGAACCAGGATTTATTTTTTAATTTCAAGGAGAAATCTATGGCAGTAACTAATATGAATGAGTTAAATGAGTTAATGGTCCGTGTGAAAAAAGCACAAGAGATCTATTCAACTTATACTCAAGAACAAGTAGATAAAATCTTCGTGGCCGCAGCAACAGCCGCAGCCGCAGCTCGAATACCTCTAGCTCAACAAGCTGTTGCTGAGTCAGGCATGGGAGTTGTAGAAGATAAGGTAATTAAAAATCTATTTGCGGCAGAATATATTCTTAATAAATTCCGTCACGATAAAACCTGTGGTGTTATTGCAGAGAATGAACAATATGGCACCATCACTATCGCTGAACCTTTAGGTGTCATTTGTGGTATTGTTCCAACAACCAATCCAACATCAACAGCTATCTTTAAGTCATTAATTAGTTTGAAAACCCGTAATGCGATTGTTTTCTCACCTCATCCGCGTGCTAAGAAATCTACTATTGAAGCCGCTCGTATCGTTCTTGATGCAGCAGTAAAAGCTGGGGCACCTAAAGATATTATAGGTTGGGTTGATGAACCAACAATCGAATTATCTAATGCACTAATGCATCATGATGATGTTGCAGCTATTTTAGCTACTGGTGGACCAGGAATGGTAAAAGCTGCCTACAGTTCAGGTAAACCAGCTCTAGGTGTTGGAGCAGGGAATACGCCAGTTATTATTGATGAAACCGCTGATTTAAAACGAGCTGTTGCCTCAGTACTTATGTCTAAAACCTTTGATAACGGTATGATTTGTGCTTCAGAACAAGCGATTGTTGTGGTTGATTCAGTTTATAATGAAGTGCGTCGTTTATTAAATGAGTATGGGGCGTATGTTTTAGATGCTAAAGAAACCAAAGCGGTACAAGGCATTATTTTAAATGATAAAGGTGCGTTAAATGCCAACATCGTAGGGCAACCAGCGGCTAAAATCGCCCAACTGGCTGGTTTTAAAGTACCATCATCAGCAAAAGTACTTGTGGGTGAGGTAACTAAAGTTGATTTATCTGAACCATTTGCACATGAAAAACTTTCACCTACTTTGGCAATGTTCAAAGCAAAAGATTTTACTGAAGCTGTTGAGAAAGCTGAAAAATTAGTGGAAATGGGTGGTTTGGGGCATACATCTGTACTTTATACTGATCAAGATAGCAACCGTGACCGTATTGATTTCTTCGGCAGTAAAATGAAAACTTGTCGTATCTTAATTAATCAACCTGCAGCTCATGGTGGTATTGGTGATTTGTATAACTTTGATTTGGCACCATCTTTAACTCTAGGATGTGGTTCTTGGGGTGGTAACTCGGTATCTGAAAATGTTGGTCCGAAACACTTAATTAACAAGAAAACAATCGCTAAGAGAGCAGAAAATATGTTATGGCATAAATTACCAAGTTCTATCTATTTCCGTCGTGGATCATTACCAGTTGCCCTTAACGAAGTTGTTGAGCAAGGAGCAAAACGTGTATTCGTAGTTACTGATAAATTCTTATTTGATAATGGTTATACTAAACAAATCACTGATCAACTCGAATCAAAAGGCGCCATTTGTGAAACCTTCTTTAATGTTGCCGCAGATCCAACATTAAGCATTGTTCGTAAAGGTACCGAAGCAATGACCGCATTCAAGCCGGATACTATTATTGCGGTTGGTGGTGGTTCACCAATGGATGCTGCAAAAATCATGTGGGTTTTATATGAACATCCAGAAACTAAATTCGATGAATTAGCATTGCGTTTTATGGATATTCGTAAACGTACATGTCATTTCCCTCATATGGGTGAAAAAGCTAAACTTATTTGTGTGGCAACAACATCAGGTACTGGTTCCGAAGTGACTCCATTTGCGGTGGTTACTGATGATGCAACCGGTCAAAAATATCCGTTAGCTGATTATGCTATTACTCCGAATATGGCAATTGTTGATGCTAATTTAGTTATGAATATGCCGAAATCACTTTGTGCATTTGGTGGTTATGATGCGGTAGTGCACTCTTTAGAAGCTTATGTTTCAATTATGGCCAACGAATTTTCTGATGGTCAAGCTCTACAAGCATTAAGCATGTTGAAAGCTTATTTACCTGCAAGTTATAAAGAAGGCGCTCAAAATCCTATAGCGCGCGAAAAAGTGCATAGTGCTGCAACTCTTGCTGGTGTAGCATTTGCGCAAGCGTTCTTAGGTATTTGTCACTCATTAGCACATAAATTAGGTGCAGCTTTCCATGTTCCTCATGGTCTAGCTAATGCTATGTTAATGTGTAATGTGGTTCGTTTTAATGCAACTAATAAACCAACTAAGCAAGGTACTTTTAGCCAATATGGTTACCCTAAAGCAATTCAACGTTATGCAGAAGTTGCTGATCATTTAGGATTAACTGCGGCTGCAGATAAAGATGAGAAGAAAGTTGAAAAACTTATCGGCTGGTTAGAAGAACTTAAGAAAGATCTCAATATTCCTTCTTCAATTAAAGAATATGGTATAGCTGAGAAAGATTTCTTAGCAGCAGTCGATCAATTATCTGTTGATGCCTTTGATGACCAATGTACTGGTGCAAACCCACGTTATCCACTTATTGCTGAATTAAAACAAATCTACTTAGACTCTTATTATGGACGAGTTTATGAAGATACAGGTGATATTAGTGAAGACGTTGCTGTGCATACTGCGGCAAAAGGCGCTACTACAACTAAGAAAAAAGCAACTAAAAAGAAATAATATAAAATATTTTTTCTATTAAATAAAATCCTGAAATAGTCATATATTTCAGGATTTTTTATGGTTTTGATTTTTTTTTAAGCAAATAAAATAAAAATTGTTTTTTTTACTTGCAAGGTTAAGTGTTCTAGTCCATAATGCGCAGCACTTAGGCCGGCTTAGCTCAGTAGGTAGAGCAACTGACTTGTAATCAGTAGGTCGCCAGTTCGATTCCGGCAGCCGGCACCATTTTCCTAAGTAAACAGAGTAATAAAGATTCGGGGTGGGGTTCCCGAGCGGCCAAAGGGAGCAGACTGTAAATCTGCCGTGTCACACTTCGAAGGTTCGAATCCTTCCCCCACCACCATGTATCTAATATTAGCAATAGCTAATTGAAGCATTTAGGTAGCCGAGTTTGAACATGCGGGCATCGTATAATGGCTATTACCTCAGCCTTCCAAGCTGATGATGCGGGTTCGATTCCCGCTGCCCGCTCCAATTGCTGATATAGCTCAGTTGGTAGAGCGCACCCTTGGTAAGGGTGAGGTCGGCAGTTCAAATCTGCCTATCAGCACCATTCTTGTCCCTTTCCTAAACTTCTAAAAATATCGAATTTAACAGCTTTATAGCTTGTCACTGGATGGCTTTATCTGTTATCATTCAAAGCTGATTTTAAATTAGTATTATGTGAATATAATACTTGGTTAATGTGGTGATTCGCCACCGATTTGTATTACATTTGAGGGACAATAAATGTCTAAAGAAAAATTTGAACGTACAAAACCCCACGTTAACGTTGGTACAATCGGCCACGTTGACCATGGTAAAACAACTTTAACTGCTGCAATCACAGCTGTACTTGCTAAAAAATACGGCGGTCAAGCTCGTGCATTCGATCAAATCGATAATGCACCTGAAGAAAAAGCACGTGGTATTACCATCAATACTTCACACGTTGAATACGATACACCAACTCGTCACTACGCCCACGTAGACTGCCCGGGCCATGCTGACTATGTTAAAAACATGATCACTGGTGCAGCGCAAATGGACGGTGCTATTTTAGTAGTAGCAGCAACTGATGGTCCTATGCCACAAACTCGTGAACACATTCTATTAGGTCGTCAAGTAGGTGTTCCATACATCATCGTATTCTTAAACAAATGTGATATGGTTGATGATGAAGAATTATTAGAATTAGTTGAAATGGAAGTGCGTGAACTTCTAACTCAATATGATTTCCCTGGTGACGATACACCAGTAATTCGCGGTTCTGCGCTAAAAGCGTTAGAAGGCGATGCAGCATGGGAAGACAAAATTGTAGAATTAGCAGAAGCATTAGACAGCTATATTCCGGAACCACAACGTGATATCGATAAACCATTCTTACTACCAATTGAAGACGTATTTTCAATTTCAGGACGTGGTACAGTGGTAACCGGTCGTGTAGAACGTGGTGTAATCAAAGTCGGTGAAGAAGTTGAAATTGTTGGTATCAAACCGACAGCAAAAACAACTTGTACTGGTGTTGAAATGTTCCGTAAATTACTAGACGAAGGCCGAGCAGGTGAAAACGTTGGTGTATTACTACGTGGTACTAAACGTGAAGAAATCGAACGTGGTCAAGTATTAGCAAAACCAGGTTCAATCACACCACATACAGATTTTGAATCAGAAGTATATATCTTAAGCAAAGAAGAAGGTGGTCGTCATACTCCATTCTTCAAAGGATACCGTCCACAGTTCTACTTCCGTACAACTGACGTAACTGGTACTATCGAATTACCAGAAGGCGTAGAAATGGTAATGCCTGGAGATAACATCAAAATGACAGTATCATTAATTCACCCAATCGCAATGGCAGACGGTTTACGTTTCGCTATCCGTGAAGGTGGTCGTACTGTTGGTGCTGGTGTTGTTGCTAAGGTTATTAAATAATTTAGCTACTTGTTACTCATAGAAAGGGTATCGTTAGATGCCCTTTCTTATCTAGTCTATTTAGCAAAATGCTTTTATCAAAAAAGAGCATTTTGGGAAATGGATATTATTATAAATAACATAGTTGTAGGTTTTATATGCTAGTAAATAACGAGAGTCAAGATACAAGCACGATTCTAGACAAATTCAAGTGGGGTTTGGTTCTTATATTGATTGCATTTATTGTCTGGGGAAATTTTTATTTTGCTGGACCTAATGATATATATCAACCAAACACGATCGTTAGAATTATTGCAGTGGTTGTAATTTCACTTCTAACTTTATTGATTGCATTTACAACAAATAAAGGTAAAGTATTTTTTGCCTTTTTACAAGAATCAAGAAAAGAGTTAAGAAAAGTAGTATGGCCTACTCGTAAAGAAACAGTACAAACAACTCTACTCATTGCTGCTATTACTGTTATTGTTGGCTTAGCCCTTTGGGGAATGGATTCTTTGTTCCGTTCAATAGTCTTTTATTTAACATCAATAGGACGTTAATATGAGTGAAACACAACAAAAACGATGGTATGTTATTCAAGCTTACTCAGGTTATGAAGCGCGTGTTGCACAATCTTTACGTGAATATATTAAATTACATAACATGGAAGATTTCTTTGGTGAAGTCCTAGTACCAACTGAAGAAGTTGTCGAAATGAAAAGTGGTCAACGTCGTAAGAGTGAACGTAAATTCTTTCCTGGTTATGTTTTAGTCGAAATGATAATGAATGATGCAACTTGGCATTTAGTTAAGAGTGTACCAAGAACACTAGGATTTATTGGTGGAACTTCTGATAGACCGGCACCAATTAGTCAACGTGAAGTTGATGCAATCATGAATCGTTTACAACAAGTTGGAGATAAGCCTCGTCCGAAGACCTTATTTGAACCAGGTGAGTTGGTACGAGTAAATGAAGGTCCATTTGCTGATTTCAACGGTGTTGTTGAAGAAGTCGATTATGAAAAGAGCCGCTTAAAAGTGTCCGTTTCTATTTTTGGTCGTTCAACTCCTGTAGAACTTGACTTTAGCCAAGTTGAAAAAAGTTAATTGAATCAAATTCATAAGAGTTTTAGAAAAATCACAGAAATTATTCTGTGATTTTTTTTATCTAAGAAATAAATGTACCATTTAGTTAAAGTAAGATTAGTTGGCTAAATTATATTTAGTGAAATCGTATTAATTTTTTAATTCTGTAAAGTGTTTTTTTAAATAGCATTAAGATCTTCTAATTGTTGTTGTAGCTCTAGCCATTTAAATTCGGTTTCTTCTAGCTCATTTTTAAGTCGACTTTGATTAAGCAATATCGTGGTTAATTCAGTTTTTTTGTCGAGTTCATACATAGCAGGATCAGCTAATTGCTGCTCAATATCTTGTAATTGTTTAGTTAGGTGTTCCAGAGCACGTTCTTGTTGTTGTAATTGCTTTTTAATGGGTTGCATTTGTGCACGTAATTCGGCGTCTTTACGTTTTTGTTCTTTGCGATCTTGAGCTGAAATATTTTGGGCCGTTTCATTTTTGCTAGTGTTATTATTCTCAATAGATTGGTTCTCAATTTTCTGCTCTTCGGCTAGCCATTTCTGGTAATCATCAAGATCTCCTTCAAATGGCTCTACTTTTTGATCATGTACCAGATAAAATTCATCAGTGGTGGAACGTAATAAATGGCGATCATGTGAGACTACAACTAGTGCACCTTCAAAATCGATTAACGCTTCGGTCAATGCTTGTCGCATATCTAAATCCAAATGGTTGGTTGGTTCATCTAATAAAAGTAGATTAGGCCTTTGCCACACAATAAGTGCTAACACTAAACGCGCTTTTTCTCCACCAGAAAAAGTGTTTACAGGCTCATTGACTTTATCTCCATGAAAATCAAACCCACCTAAATAATTACGCAACTCTTGTTCGGTAATATTAGGATCGGCTAGTTGTGTCAAGTGCCAAAGTGGTGATTCATCAGCACGTAGGTATTCTAATTGATGTTGGGCAAAGTAACCTAATTGCACGCCTTTAGCTAAATTAATATGCCCCTCTTTAGGTAAGAGCTCACCAGCTAAGAACTTAATCAGTGTTGATTTACCTGCACCATTACGCCCTAACAAGCCTATGCGGGAGCCAGGGACTAGATTAAGTTTAATTTTTTCTAACACAATTTTATCATCATAACCAGCAACCACTTTTTCCATCATTAATAACGGGCTTGGCAGGAATTCAGATGGTCGAAAACTAAAATGAAATGGATTATCAACATGAGCTGGAGCGATGAGTTCCATTTTTTCAAGCATTTTAATTCTACTTTGTGCCTGTTTAGCTTTAGTGGCTTTTGCTCTAAAACGATTTATATAACTTTGTAGATGAGCTACTTTTAGTTGTTGACTTTCATAAAGTGATTGTTGTTGTGCTAATTTTGTTGAGCGCTGAATTTCAAATGAAGAATAGTTACCGGTATATTCAAACAAGCTTTTTTGTTCAATATGAATAATTTTATTCACTAGCGGATCTAAAAAATCTCTATCGTGTGAAATTAAAATTAATGTTCCTTGATAATTAGTCAACCACTTTTCAAGCCAAATTACTGCATCTAAATCAAGGTGGTTGGTTGGTTCATCAAGGAGCAATAAATCAGAACGACACATCAATGCTTGTGCTAGATTTAAGCGCATGCGCCAACCGCCGGAATAGGATTT
The DNA here is from genome assembly GCF_001690685.1 of Gilliamella sp. wkB112. GTDB lineage: Bacteria > Pseudomonadota > Gammaproteobacteria > Enterobacterales > Orbaceae > Gilliamella > Gilliamella apicola_J. The sequence goes on from NZ_LZGL01000007.1 coordinate 108,022, forward strand.
TACTGGTAATTGTAATTGTTCATTCGAAAATCCCAGCCCATGCAAAAGTGTGGCTGCTCGTGAACGAATAGTCCAAGCATCAATGTTATCAAGTTTTTCATGTACCAGAGCGATTTGTTGCCCATTATTTTGTTGATTGGCTATGTCTAATTGTTGTTCTAATTGTCGATATTCTCGGTCGCCGTCAATAGCATATTCGATTGCTGGCGTATCTAATGCAGGAGTTTCTTGATTTACCCAAGCAAGTTGCCATTGAGAAGGAAACGTTAAAGTTCCTGCGTCTGCTTGAATTTCTCCTTTAATAAGTGAAAATAATGTTGATTTGCCACAACCATTTTTACCGACCAGACCAACTTTTTGTTTGGGATTTATGGTTGCAGATGCATTATCTAACAGTAAATTAGTACCGCGACGCACTTGGATGGAGTCAAAAACTATCATGATATTGATATCTATTATTCAAAATGAAATAAAGTCTGTTATGCTAACAAAAAATTGTATCAATGCAAAACCCAAAAGGGTGTTTAAATTATCTTAATTATATAAATAAATTAAGATAGAACTGATATTATATTAAAAGTAAGTGATTATATTAGCGGTTAGATTTAGTTAAAATTTATAAAAAGTAATTCAGTAATAAGCCCTTTAAATAGTAAAGGGCTTTGTTCAATCATTAATTAAAGTTCGTTTTTGATTGCGGTTAAAGCTTTGCGAATAAATAGCAAGCAAATTGTAACAAAAACAACAAGACCTAGATATTGCGGTAACATACCTAAATCAGCCGATATTGCTAATGGTGCATCGCCACCGCCACTGGTAATACTTATAACAATGACAACAGCTAAAATAACGCCAACTAAACTTTCACCTACAATCAGACCTGATGCAATTAGAGCTGCTTTACGATCAACTTTTCTATATTCGACCTCAGGATTTAGATTTTGTTTTTTAGCTTTTGCATATGCATAATGTTTAATTATCCATGATAATAAAGAACCTATAAAAATCGGCATAGTAATGCTTGGAGGCAAATATATGCCTAAACCAACAGCTAAGGCAGGTAAACGGAATTTTGAATGATTACGGGCTAGTAATAAATCAATAATAATAATCACTGCACCTAAAGCTAGCCCTATCAAAATCATAGTCCAATCTAGTTGATGTGAAAAAATACCTTTGGCTATAGTCGTCATTAATGTTGCTTGTGGCGCAGCTAATACTTGTGATTGATCCATATCAGGACGAGGTAAGGCACCAGTAAAACCATATGCGTTATATAGAATTTCTAAAATTGGAGCAATAACAATTGCTCCGACCACACAACCAATTAATAATGCTACCTGTTGTTTCCAAGGAGTTGCTTGTACTAAGTAACCTGTTTTCAGGTCTTGCAAATTATCATTCGATATACAAGCAATTGCTAATACAGCGCTGGTAGTAAATAATGCTAGAGCCGTGGCAAAGTTGGAACCTTCAATAGAAGATAACATACCGTTTGTTTCACCCAATCCGAGTAAAATCAATGAAATTACAATAACCGCAACAATAGCAATACCGGATATAGGACTAGCAGAGGAGCCAACTAATCCTGCCATGTAACCGCAAGCTGCAGCAACTAAAAAGCCCATAATGAAAGCAAATAACACGGCACAAAAAACTAACGTCCAAGCAATACCAGCAGATAAACCACTATCAGAGATAAAGGTATAAAAAGTTGCTAACAAAATAATTAGCATACCTGCCATAATCAAGAAAATAGATTTCGGTGATAAATCTTGCTCTGTTCGTTCAATATCAGAAGCCGATACATCAGAACGTAAAGTTTTAAAAGAAATTTTTAATCCTTCAATCATAGGTTTGATTAAAGTAAGTAGTGTCCAGATGGCGGCAATAGCTATAGTACCTGCACCGATAAAACGGATATCTTTAGCCCAAAAGCTCATTGCAATTTTGGATAATGGTAAGCTAGTATCATAATCACTTAGTGTACTTAAAATCGGAATGCCGAATCCCCAAGCAATAATAGTACCAATTAATACAGCTATACCCGAGATAATACCAATTAAATAACCGGCACTAAGTAGTGCTAACGAGAATCCCATAGGTAGTTGAAATATAGATTTTCCTCCAGTAAACCAATAGGCAGTACTATCAGATAAGACTCGGAATCCATTAGTAAAAAGGCTGACTAGAGATGCAATAACACCACCAAATAAAATGTCTTTTAATCCTTCATTTGAGTCGTTATTATTAGTTTTTGAACCGGCTTTTAAAATTTCAGCCGCAGCAACACCTTCGGGATAAGGTAAATTACTTTTTACTACCATTACATGGCGTAGAGGAATTGAAAATAAAACCCCAAGCATTCCACCGGCAACACATACACTTAATGTTAGCCAGAAAGGAAAGCTTTGCCAATAACCAATCATCAATAACCCGGGAAGAACAAAAATTATTGAAGATAAGGTCCCCGCAGCTGAAGCTTGGGTCTGTACCATATTATTTTCTAAAATTGTTGCTCCAGAAAATAATCTTAATATAGCCATTGAAATAACAGCAGCAGGAATAGCGGATGAAAAAGTTAATCCAACTTTTAAACCTAAATACACATTTGATGCAGTAAATATAATAGTAATAAAGGCACCAAGAATAGTACCTCTTAATGTCAGTTCACGTAAATTGCTCATGTAATTAACTAAAGTAAGTGCGATAATCTACTATTATATACATATTTGATCTTATCAAGCTACAAATTATCTTGTTGAAGCCTAACTTAAAAGGAATTACTAATTTTTTTATATTCTAATTTTAATTAGCATTATTCAAAATAATTTTATATTGCTTTAAATTAAAATGTAAAAACAATAACAGTTCAATAGTAAAACCCTTAAAATAGATTTATTAATCAATAAATTTTAGAGAAATCTCTTGAATCAATTACAACGTCTACAAGCTATTGTTAAACAACTTCGTGATCCGATTAATGGCTGTGAATGGGATCGTGTACAAACCATGGCATCCCTAAAATCTTATACTTTGGAAGAGACATACGAAGTTTTAGATGCGATAGATAAACAGGATATGCCTGAACTAAAAAAAGAACTCGGGGATTTGTTGTTTCAAATTATTTTTTATGCTGATTTAGCCAATGAGCAAGGACAATTTAACTTTGACGATATATGTCAAGCGGTTGCGGATAAGTTAGTTAGTCGCCATCCCCATGTTTTTGCAGATAAAACAACAAATAAACCTAATTGGGAACAGCTCAAACAAAAAGAAAGAGATCAGCGTGCGCAATACTCTATGCTCGATGATATACCTAATGCTATTCCGGCTTTGATGAAAGCCGAAAAGATACAGAAACGTTGTGCTGCTATTGGCTTTGATTGGTTGGAATTAAAACCCGTTTTCGATAAAGTAAAAGAAGAACTTAACGAAGTGGAACAAGAAATTAGTCAACCAGAGCAAAAGCAACATAAAATTGAAGAAGAACTCGGTGATTTATTTTTTGCTACGGTTAATTTAGCAAGGCACCTAAAAGTTAAGTCTGAACTGTGTTTGCAACAAGCTAATCATAAATTTGTCCGTCGATTTAAACAAGTTGAATTTATATTAAAACAAAAAGGCTATTCTTTAAGGGATGCAACACTTGAAGAAATGGAAGATGCGTGGCAAAGTGTTAAACAAGCAGAACTGATTAAATCTAATAGCGAAGTGAATAAAAATGACTGAACCGAAAAATGAACTATATCAAGAAATTGAAGCTTGGGCTCAAAATGCGATTTTACACAGTCCCAAATGGAGTATTAATCAACTAGATTATTCTGAAAAAAGTATTACTGTTGTTGAAATGATTATTGGCGAATTAGCTGAAAAAAACTTTAGTATTGCCGAAGAACAGCTGAATATGATCGCCCAAGAGTATGGTTGTTATCTATTACTTACCGCCCATAAAATATATGGCGGTGAGTTTTATTGGAATGAAGAATTTCAACAACCTATGCTGATTTGTTGTGAGCCTGATGCGATGATTGTGTTGATGACTTGGAATAAAGTGAAAGGGCGTTTACTAGGAGATAAAGCAGATCATATTGCTTATTTCTTAGATGAATTTGGCAAAGCAACTTTTCAACCAGAAAAAGGGATACATGTGGTTTATTTATGATAAGGTGATAAGTGCCATAAATGTTGGTTTTAGGTAAATAAACATGAGTTATACACTTTATATTGGTAACAAAAATTACTCCACATGGTCGATGCGACCGTGGGTTGTGATGAAGTATTTCGGTATTCCTTTTAACGAAAAATTAGTTAAATTTGACGATTTTGGTGCAGATTCTTTGTTCAAGAAAACAATATCCTCAATTTCAAAGTATGGAACTGTACCGATTTTAATGGATGAGGATTTTGTGATCACTGATTCTTTAGCTATTTGTGAATACTTAGCTGAAAAACATCCTGATTTAGCTTTATGGCCTACTGATATTAAACATAGAGCAATGGCACGAAGTTTAGTTGCTAAAATGCATTCAGGTTTTCCCGCTATCCGAAATTATTTGCCAATGAATATTGAAGCAGAATTACCAGAAGTAGGGCAAATAATATTACGCGATCATTCAGAAGTAAAAAATGAAATCACATTATTAGATGACTTGCTATCATCGTTATTGATGTCGAACACATCAAATCAAAGTTATTTGTTTGGTGACTTTAGTATAGCTGATGGATTTTATGCTCCTATATGTCTAAGATTGAAAAATTATCATATAAAAACCAGCCCAATTTTAGCTGATTATATTGATACAATTTGCCATACAAAAGGGATTAAAGATTGGATAAATAACGCATTAAAAGAACAGTGTTTTGTGGTTATAGATGAACCTTATCGTTTACACAGATAAATTTTAATATAAAACACTAGCCCAATTAAGATTGATTGGGGCTAGTGTTCCAATATAACTTACCTTGATAATTATACTTCTAAATAATCTAAAATTCCTTCAGCTGCTTTACGTCCTTCGCTAATGGCGGTTACCACTAAATCTGAACCTCGTACGGCATCACCGCCAGCAAAGATTTTCGGATTAGATGTTTGATAGCCTTTAATTGCTGGAGCAATGATTCGACCCCGTTGATCAAAATCAACACCATGCTCTGCTAACCATGGCATTGAATGTGGTTTAAAACCAAATGCCATTACTACTGCATCTGCCGGTAATACAAATTCAGAACCTTCAATAACCACAGGGGAACGACGACCTTTTGCATCGGGTTCACCAAGCTCAGTTCTAACCATCTTTATTCCGGTTACTTGTCCATCATTGTTAGTTTCGATACTAAGTGGTTGTACATTAAACTGGAATTGAACCCCTTCTTCTTTGGCATTTTTGACTTCTCGTTTGGAACCAGGCATGTTGGCTTCATCACGACGATAAGCGCAGGTAACTTCAATAGCACCTTGACGAATTGATGTACGTACACAGTCCATGGCGGTATCACCACCACCAAGTACCACAACGCGTTTGTGTTTCATGTCGATATACGGAGTATCTTTGGTTTGCTTATGTTGCATAATGTGTTTGGTATTAGCGATTAAAAATGGTAAAGCATCATAAACACCGTTAGCATTTTCATTTTCCAAACCGGCTCGCATCGATTGGTATGTACCAGTACCAACAAAAACAGCATCAAACTCGTTAATTAAATCAGCTAATTGTACTTCTTTACCCACTTCAGTATTAAGCCGGAATTCAACCCCCATTTCAGTAAAAATATGACGACGGTTAATTAAGACTTCTTTATCTAATTTAAACGCTGGAATACCAAAAGTTAAAAGACCACCAATTTCAGGATGGCGATCAAAAACCACTGGATTAACACCATTTCGCACTAATACATCGGCACAAGCAAGTCCGGCCGGACCAGCACCAATAATTGCTACTTTTAAACCAGTATTTTCAACGTTAGATAGATTCGGTTTCCAACCCAATTTAAAGGCTTCATCAGTAATATAGCGTTCAATATTACCGATAGTAACGGCACCAAATTCAGCACTGAGAGTACAAGACCCTTCACAAAGCCGATCTTGAGGACAAACACGGCCACACACTTCGGGCAAACTATTGGTTTGATGAGATAATTCAACGGCTTCTAAGATTTTACCTTCATTGACTAATTTTAACCAATTGGGAATATAGTTATGCACCGGACAACGCCATTCACAATATGGATTACCGCAGGCAAGGCAGCGATCTGCTTGTGCTTGTGATTGTGAAGCAGAAAATCCTTCATAAATTTCGACAAACTCTATTTTGCGGATGCCTAATGATTTCTTAGGCGGATCAACACGTTGTAAATCGATAAACTGATACACATTTTGACTCATTTTCGTGTTCTCCTTACTGTGCTTGAACGCGTAGTTCTGCTGATGAGCGACTACGGTGACCTAACAATGCTTTTACATCACTTGATTTTGGTTTGACCAACACAAACTTTTTAGCAAATATCTCCCAGTTCGCCAAAATATCTTCGGCACGTGATGAATGAGTAAGTTGAGCATGTTCCATGATTAAACCACGTAAATGTTCTTCATGAATTGAGTGATCGGCGACATTTAAAATTTCCACAAGTTCTTTATTAATACGTTTATGGAAATCACTATCTTCATCAAGAATATAGGCAAATCCACCAGTCATGCCAGCACCAAAATTAACACCAGTTTTACCTAATACACAAACGATACCTCCAGTCATGTATTCACAGCCGTTATCACCAATACCCTCAACAACGCTAATTGCGCCAGAATTACGTACCGCAAAACGCTCTCCGGCACGCCCGGCAGCAAAAAGTTTGCCTCCTGTGGCACCATATAAACAAGTATTACCGGCAATAGTGGCATCATGGCTTTTAAATGCAGAACCAAGTGGTGGACGAATCACAATGCGGCCCCCAGCCATGCCTTTTCCTACATAGTCATTGGCATCTCCTGTGAGCATCAAATCAACACCACTGGCATTCCATACACCAAAACTTTGACCAGCGGTACCATTAAAGTTCAATGAGATAGGATCTGTTGCTAAACCTTGATCGCCATATTTTTTAGCAATATAACCTGACAAAGTGGTACCTACGGAACGATCAGTATTTTGAATGTCAAAATAGAAACTTTTACCTTGACGATTGTCGACACATTCTTGGGTTTGGGTCATGATTTCTTTGTTAAGAACGCCTTTATCAAATGGTTTATTATCTTCTATACAATAAACAGGTTTGCCTTCAACTGGTTTAGCGGTTTCCAATAATCCCGATAAATTCAATTTTTGTTGTTTAGCTGTAATACCGTCTAATTCTATTAATAAATCAGTACGACCGATAAGGTCAACAATACGGCTAACTCCCAGTTCAGCCATTACTTCACGCGTATTGCGGGCTATAAAACGGAAGTAGTTCATGGCCTTTTCTGGTAAACCATGATAGTGTTCATTACGTAATTTATCATCTTGAGTGGCAACGCCAGTAGCACAGTTATTTAAGTGGCAAATACGTAAATATTTACAACCTAGTGCTACCATTGGCCCTGTTCCAAAACCAAAGCTTTCGGCGCCTAAAATAGCCGCTTTGACAATGTCAATACCAGTTTTTAAACCGCCATCAACTTGTAAACGTATTTTGTGACGGAGCCCGTTGGCAACTAGTGATTGTTGTGTTTCAGTTAGTCCTAATTCCCAAGGTGAACCGGCATATTTAACCGAGGTTAATGGACTAGCTCCAGTACCGCCATCATAACCAGATATAGTAATCAAATCGGCATAGGCTTTGGCCACACCTGTTGCAATAGTGCCAACTCCAGGCTCAGAAACTAATTTTACTGAGATCATCGCTTTCGGATTAATTTGTTTAAGATCAAAAATAAGCTGAGCTAAGTCCTCAATAGAATAGATGTCATGATGAGGTGGGGGAGAAATTAGTGTCACTCCTGGTACTGAGTAGCGTAATTTAGCAATATAAGGTGTGACTTTATCTCCCGGTAATTGACCTCCTTCACCAGGTTTTGCTCCTTGAGCTACTTTGATTTGGATTACATCAGCACTCATTAAATATCCAGGGGTAACACCAAACCGCCCTGATGCCACTTGTTTAATTCGAGATACTTTTATAGTGTTATAACGTACTGGATCTTCGCCGCCTTCACCTGAATTTGAAAAACCACCTAAGGTATTCATCGCTTCAGCTAGTGATTCATGTGCTTCAGGGCTAAGTGCACCAATCGACATAGCGGCTGAGTCAAACCGTTTAAATAGTGATTCTTCATTTTCAACTTGTTCTAATGGAATTGCAGCATTTTCTGGTGGATTTATTTTTAGTAAATCACGTAATGTAGCAATCGGGCGATTATTTACAATATCAACATAGTGTTTATAATCATCATAATTACCACTATTGACGGCTTTTTGTAGTGTTTGTACCACATCAGGATTATAGGCATGATATTCACCGCCATGGACAAATTTAAGTAGTCCTCCTTGGTCTAATGGTTTACGTCGTAACCATGCTTTTTTGGAAAGATTAAATTGGTCTTGAGAGAAATCATCAAAATTAGCCCCACTTATACGGCTAGTAACACCTTGAAAGCACAGATTAACTACATCGTTATGTAAGCCAACCGCTTCAAATAGTTTCGAACAACGATACGAAGCAACTGTAGAAATCCCCATTTTCGACATGATTTTATATAGGCCTTTATTAATACCATTGCGATAATTAAGGATGGCTTCGCGGTAAGATTTTTTAATTGTGCCATTATCTACCATTTGTGCAAGTGTTTCATAAGCTAAGTAAGGGTAAATCGCAGTAGCACCAAAACCAATGAGCACTGCAAATTGGTGTGGGTCACGGCAACTACCACTTTCAACAATTATATTGGCATCACAACGCAAATTCTTTTCAACCAAACGTTGTTGTACCGCACCAAGTGCCATTGGAGCTGGAATTGGTAAACGATCCGCTGCTATATTTTTATCTGATAAAATTAATAATACTGTGCCGTTACGGACTTTAGTTTCTGCATCACCACATAGTTGTTCAATGGCGTCACGTAAACTACCATCAATTTCATAAGTAATATCTAAAGTTTCAGATTTGTAATAACGTGATTCTAATGCGGTTAATTGTTGTAAATCTGAATAAACTAGCACCGGATATTTAAATGACACACGATGTGCTTGTCCTTCTGCTTCTGCAAACACATTCATTTCTCGTCCAATACTGGTTGACAGTGACATCACATGTGCTTCACGTAAAGGATCAATAGGTGGATTGGTTACTTGAGCAAATTTTTGGCGGAAATAATCATAAATTATGCGAGGTCGGCTAGATAATACCGCAAAAGGTGTGTCATCACCCATTGAGCCAGTCGCTTCTTGACCGTTTTCACCGAGTACACGAATACATTGATCCAACTCTTCAAAGCTATAACCAAATTGTTTATGATAAGTAGCTAATAAGCCATCGTCATAATCACGCGAGCCAATATTTTCATCGGGCAAGTTTTCAAATGGGATGAGTTGCTTAACATTTTTACTCATCCATTCTTTATAAGGATGGCGTTTTTGTAAGTCATTATCAGTTTCAGATGATTGTAATATACGACCTTCTTCAGTATCGATAACCAGCAATTCTCCGGGTCCTACTCGCCCTTTAGTTACGACTTCGTCTGGTTGGTAATCCCAAATACCGATTTCAGATGCACAAGTGATGAGTTTATCGGTGGTAATAACATAACGAGCAGGACGTAATCCATTTCGGTCTAAATTACATGCGGCATAACGTCCGTCAGACAGCACAATACCTGCTGGTCCATCCCACGGTTCCATATGCATTGAATTAAAATCAAAAAAGGCGCGTAAATCCTCATTCATATCAGGATTATTTTGCCAAGCTGGCGGCACCAGTAATCGCATTGCCCGCACTATGTCCATACCACCTACAAGGAACAGTTCCAACATATTATCTAATGAACTTGAGTCAGAACCGGTTACATTGACAAAAGGTGCGGCATCTTGTAAATCCGGAATAAGAGGTGTTTTAAACTTATATGAACGGGCTTTGGCCCATTGACGGTTACCTTCAATAGTATTGATTTCGCCATTGTGAGCTAAATGTCTAAATGGTTGTGCTAATGGCCAACGTGGTACGGTATTGGTAGAAAAACGTTGATGGAATAAGCAGATAGCAGTTTCCATACGTAAATCAGCTAAATCTAAATAGAAGTGTGGTAAATCTTTAGGCATACAAAGACCTTTGTAGATATTTACCTGATTTGAAAAGCTACATACGTAAAATGTATCGTCTTGGACTCTTTTTTCTATACGACGACGAACCATATATAAACGACGTTCTAAATCAATTTTTGTCCACCCAGCAGGAGCATTCACAAAAACCTGTTCAATTTTAGGCAGTGAAGATAAGGCAATTTCACCCAATACACTTTTGTCGATTGGTACTTCGCGCCAACCTAAAATAGATAAAGTTTCATTGGCCAGTTCTTCCTCAACAATATCACGGCTAGCTTGTGCTTCTTGTTCATTCTGGCTTAAAAAAAGCATACCAACTGCATAGTTAGTTGCTAAACGCCAGCCAGCATCTTGCGCAACTAGTCTAAAAAAACGGTCGGGTTTTTGTAATAACAGCCCACAGCCATCACCGGTTTTGCCATCAGATAAAATAGCTCCACGGTGTTGCATCCGAGCCAGTCCGTGAATTGCAGTTCGCACCACTTTATGACTTGGTTGCCCTTCAATATGTGCAATTAAACCAAATCCGCAGTTATCTTTTTCATGATGCTGGTTGTATAACATATCATTGCCTCTGATTGATAATTTTTTTATTGGGGTAGGGATAGGCGTTTATCCCATATAGGCAGAGAAATTAAATAAAAATAGTATTTTGGTCAAATAAATATTACTTATAAGTCAATCTTCTAATAACTTGTACCAGAGTTATTAATGAAGCTAATAATTGTATATAAAATATTAATGTTTGAGTGCTAAGTTTTAGTGCAAATAAAGTAAATATCTAATCTAATTTTAAAATTTAATGGATTATTATTATTTATGTAAAGATGTTTCAGGTCTGCTATATGTTTTAGTATAAGGAATAGCACTTGGACTGGTAAATTTATGCTATTATAATCTAACACCTTTTCTTTTTGAAGTATCACTTATGCAAACAAAAATTACTATTATTGGTGCCGGGGCGGCAGGACTTTTTTGTGCAGGACTACTTGGGCAAAAAAGCTATGATGTGACTGTAATTGATAATGGTAAAAAAGTTGGACGTAAAATTTTAATGTCTGGCGGTGGTAAATGTAATTTTACTAATCTTGATATTAGTGCTGCCAATTATTTATCGCAAAATCCCCATTTTTGTAAATCTGCATTAACGAGGTTTACGCAATGGGATTTTTTGCAATTAGTTAATAAACATAATATTAATTATCACGAAAAGGATCATGGGCAGTTATTTTGTGATAATTCAGCCGAGGATATTGTCAACTTATTAGTAAAAGAATGCCAACAAGGTAGTGTTAAGTTTCAGATGCAAACACAAGTTGAGGATGTTGATTATGATAATCAGTTTAAATTATATACTTCAAAGGGAATTATCGAGAGTGATAAAGTTATAGTGGCAACGGGTGGTTTATCCATGCCCGCACTTGGTATGACGTCAATTGGTTATAAAATAGCTGAAAAATTTGCTATACCAGTAGTACCCGTTAAAGCTGGATTAGTGCCTTTTACTCTACATAAACCCTTACTGGATATTTTAGCGACTTTATCAGGCATAGCGATCCCGGTTGAAGTTTCTAACACAAAAATTAGTTTTAAAGAAAATCTACTGTTTACTCATCGCGGACTTTCTGGGCCAGCAATTTTACAGATTTCTAGTTATTGGCAAGCAGGGGAACCCATCAATATTAATTTATTACCAGATCTTGAATTCGATTCGCAATTCCAACAACTGCTGGAAAAAAATCGGAATCAGACTATAAAGAATTGCCTGGCACAAATTTTACCTAAGCGGTTCATAGAAGCATTAATGCAACTTAATTTATTAGCGGATACAACGGTTAAACAACTTAATCATAAACAGCAACAACAATTATATAAAACCTTAACACAATGGACTGTTGTCCCCAATGGCACTGAAGGTTATCGTACCGCAGAAGTAACATTAGGCGGAGTGAGTACAGAGGCTTTATCATCAAAAACAATGCAAGCAAAAGCACAACCCAATCTCTCCTTTATTGGTGAGGTTATAGATGTAGCGGGTTGGCTTGGCGGTTATAATTTCCAATGGGCTTGGAGTAGTGCTTTTGCTTGTGCCGAAGCGATTACTACATAAGTATCAATATTATTGCTTAACTATCAAGTACCCCTAGCTGGATATTGTATTTTTTTACCTTATATTGCAAGGTGGTACGCGATACCTTTAATATTTTAGCTGCAGTAACAATTTTGCCATTAGCTTGATTTAAGGCATCAACAATCAATTGACGTTCATAATCTTCAACTTGTTCAGTTAAATTGGCACCATTATTTACATAATTGTTTACAGGTTTATGGGCAAAATTGCTATTAGTACCATTGTGGTTATTTGTACTGCTAATTTCATATAAATCATCATCAAGTGTTATATGTTGTAGTTCACCGGGTTCATTTTGTAGCACCATACTACGCACAATTGTATTTTCTAACATGCGTACATTACCCGGCCAAGGTGCTGAAATTAATTGTTGCAACGCCTGATCGCTGATGCCACTAATTACGACATTGACATCATTTTTATGTTTATCTATGAAATACCTCGCTAATACAGGAATATCTTCGGTTCTTTCTCTTAATGCCGGTAGCTTGATTAAACCCACATTCAATCGATAAAACAGATCGCTACGCATTGTGCCATTTTGTAGTAATTCCGCAGGTGATTCATTCATGGCTGCAACAATGCGTACATCTGAATGTTGTTCTTTGTTACCACCTAATTGCCAGTAGGTTTTTTCTTGTAAAAATCGTAATAATTTGCTTTGCATTTCCAATGGCATAGCATTGAGTTCATCTAGAAATAAAGTACCACCATTGGCTAATTCTAAATACCCTTGGCGATTTTCTGCTCCTGTAAAAGCACCTTTGACAGTACCAAATAATGTACTTTCAATTAAAGTTGTTGGTAGGGCACCACAATTAAGTGAAATAAAAGCTTTATCACGCCGCTGGCTAGTTTGATGGATTAAACGAGCAAAAAGTTCTTTACCTGTTCCGGTTTCGCCTACAATTAAAACAGGTACATCATTAGCACCTAATATATTGGTTTGATCAATAACCTCTTGCATTTTTTGCGATACAAAGACTATATCGGGTAATGGTTGTTCTTTATTCTGATATAATTTGCTATTTAGATTAAATACTTGGTCTTGTAATTCACGTACTGTCGATAAATCTCGACCTATTTCAACCGCACCAATGATCTCTTTATTATGATTATAGAGGGGTACGGTAGTATGTAAATAATCAACAAGTTTACCAACATGGTTATAATAAGATTGGTAGTTATTTTGATATTCTATACCCTGTTGTAGGGCTTGTAGCATAGTACTATCTTCTTGTTTTAAACTAGGATAGACTTTTAACATTGGCTTGCCAATTGCTTTTTCCTTCGAATAACCATCCAGCTCAGCACTTTCCTGATTGTAGTAAATGTATTTACCTTCTTTATTGATAATAGCCATTGGTTGATGCATTAAATCAAAAAAATGTTTAAATATTTCTAAAGCCTGTAGTAATTCAGGATCAATTGTCATGTATTAATACCTTTTAAGATGTGGCGGTTTACTAAACTTAGTTTGTTAAATTTAAATAGTATTGCACCATTACTAAGTGTGACGAATTTTCGTCATAAAAACATATATTTTACTAAATGACTAATATTTTTTTTGTAATTTTTTTGTTAATTATTTGATTATTAATATTTTGTTAAGTTGGCACGCTGATTGCATTAAATGCACAAGTTATAAGTGAAACACCTTTTACTTATCTTTTTTATGTACTAATTAACTGGAGGCTATATGTCCGACACAATTATGTCAAATTATAACAAATTACGTACAGATCTTGTAACAAAAGATCGCCGATTCAGTGCTCAAGACGGCAAACTATGTTTTGATGGCGTTAATTTGGAACAGTTGGCAAAAAAATATCCAACTCCTTTTTATGTTTTTTCTGAAAAAGAAATTGATCGTAATGTGCAAGAAATTAAAGATGCTTTTAAAGCGCATCCTAATACTAAGATTTTTTATGCTTCAAAAACTTGTTCAGTAATGGGTGTATTAAAAGCGATTAAAGATGCAGGTATTTATGCAGAAGCGAACTCAATGTATGAAGTCCGTAAATGTTTAGATATTGGATTTAGTGGTAGCCAAATTGTGTTTAATGGTGTAGTTAAAAAACCAGTAGATTTAGAATTTGCTATCCAAAACGATCTTTATATTATCAATGTTGATAGCCTTTATGAACTTGATATTATTGATGAAATTTCAACTCGTCTGAAAAAAGTTGCTAATGTTTGTGTACGCGTAGAACCGAATGTGCCATCAGCAACTCATGCAGAATTAGTAACTGCATATCATGCAAAATCAGGTATTGATTTAGAACAAGCTGAAGAAACTTGCCGCCGTATTCTTAAAATGCCTTATGTACACTTACGTGGTTTACACATGCATGTTGGAGATCAAGTTCCTGAGTCAGAACCATTTGCTAAAGCAACTAAGGTACTAGTTGATGAATCACGTCGTTTAGAAGAAGTGCTTGGTATTAAATTTGATTTAATCAACGTTGGTGGCGGTATTCCAGTACCATACAAATATGACGAAGAAAATGGTAATCCTTTACAAGACAACATGTACGCAGGTATTACTGCACAAGACTTTGCTGATGCAGTTATTAGTGAAGTGCACAAATGGCGTACTGATGTTGAAATCTGCATTGAACCTGGTCGTAAAGTAACTGGTTCAGCAGGTGTTCTGGTAACAGAAGTTGCCTGTGAAAAACGTAAAACTAATTATGATTTAGACGGTAACGTTGAAGAACATGTTGAATGGAAATTTGTTGATGCAGGTTATAGTGTGTTGTCTGACAGTCAACATTTTGATTGGTTCTTCTATGTTTATAATGCGTCAAAAATCAATGAATCACATGATGAATATATTAAATTAGCTGGACCTTTATGTGATGGTGGTGACTATTACCATGTAGGTGTTAAAGGTGAAGAGTTCTTAATGCCTAAAGACACTCAAATTGGTGATATTGTTGCGTTCCTTGATGCTGGCGCTTATACCATTGAAAGCCAAACAGTTTATAACAATCGTCCTCGTACAGCTGTAGTGATGATCGATAAAGAAGGTGAAGATCGCCTGATTCGTCGTGAAGACACTTACGAAGATATGGTTGGATACGATCTGTATTAATCATGATTTATCTGGAGCAGATAATGCTCCAGATATGCTAATGTGAGGTTATATATGAGTAATGCTAAAGATTCAGGTTTGCTTGGTATTAAAGACATTGTGTTTATGAATGTCATTGCAATATTGAGTTTACGTCAAATTCCTAATGTAGCTCCTTATGGGGCATCAGCGATGTTGCTTTGGCTACTTGCTGCATTTTGTCTTTTCTTCCCTTTAGCCATGGTTTGTGGTGAGCTTTCAACTGGCTGGCCAAAAGATGGTGGGATTTTTGTATGGGTAAAAGAAGCATTTGGTAAACGTATTGGTTGGATAGTTGTGGTTTGCTTCTTGTTTTCTTGTGTGCTTTTCTTCCCATTAATGTTGCAATTTGGTTTTACTGCAATTGGTTATATGTTTAGTGCAGAATTAGCACAAAATCAAGTATTTATTGGTGTAGGTTCCATGGTTGTCTTTTGGATTTTGACACTTATGAATATTAGAGGTATGCAATGGACCAAAATTATTAATAGTGTTAGTGCCTGGCTTGGAGTATTTATCCCGGCAGCGATTATTATCGTCTTAGCGATAGTATGGTTATTAACCGGCCACCTAATGGCAACGGATTATAGCCATGTTAGTGATTGGATCCCTGATTTAAGTAGTTGGGATACTATTGTGTTCTTATCTAGCATGATGTTTGCTTTTGCCGGACTTGAAGTCGCTCCAATGATTGCAGGGCGTACTCGTGATCCGCAACGTGATTTCCCTAAAGCAATGGCAGTATCAGCAATTGTAATTGTTGGTATTTATATGATTGGTTCATGGGCAATTAACACCTTATTACCTGCTCAAGATACTGATATTGTTGCTGGAGTAATGCAGGCTATGGAAGCTGCAGCTAACGAATTACATATGCCTTGGTTATTACCAGTTATGGCTATTTGTTTATTCTTTGGTGCTTTAGGACAAATTAACTCATGGTTAGTTGGCCCGATCTATATGTTACAAGAAGCATCTAAAGAAGATAATTTACTTGGAGAACGAATTGGTCGTTTACACCCAGTTTATAAAACACCAGCCTTTGCATTAATTATTCAAGCAATTATTGTAACGGTTTTATGTTTCTCAACTTTTGTATCACCAAGTATTGCAGCGGCTTATTGGATGTTAACGGCGTTAACTACTATCTGTTACTTTATTCCATATTTAGTAATGTTTATTGCTTATTATCGTTTACGTATTACGCAACCAAACGTAGCACGTAGTTTTAAAATTCCGGGTAAAGTAATGCCGATTGTATTACCTGGTTTAGGATTCTTATCTACTCTGTTTGCAGTGGTCTTAGTTTTTATTCCACCAGCACAAATCGACATGGGTGGTTATGCAGAGTATGTAGCTAAAATTGTTGGTGGTGCGGTGCTTGCTATCGGATTAGCTGAATGGATATTCCATCGAGCTCAAAAACGCAATCGTCTACAACACCAGTAAAATATAGAGGAGTGTAAATATATGTACAAACCTATATTGGAAATTGATTTACGTAAGTTAAGAAATAATGCCCGTGTAGAAAAAGATCTGTTAGCTAAACATGGCATTGAAGTAATGGCTGTAAATAAGGTTTTTGATGGTTGTGTCGAAACGGCGAAAGCCGTTCTCGATGGTGGCATTGATGTTATTGCCGAATCAAGAACTTATAATTTGAAAAAAATTAAACAAGCCTTAAATTGTAAAACTTGCTTATTACGTAGTCCTTGCTTAAGTGAAATTAGTGATGTAGTTAAATATGCTGACATTAGCTTAAATAGTGAGCCAGAAGTTATACAAGCACTTTCAGATGAAGCCGTAAAACAGCAAAAAGTTCATCAAGTTTTATTAATGGTGGATATGGGCGATTTACGCGAAGGAATTTGGTTTGAACATATTGATGAAATTATCAATACTGTTAAACTAATACTATCTTTACCTGGTGTTGAGCTTTATGGGCTTGGCACTAACTTTAACTGCTATGGTACTGTTTTGCCTACCGTCAAAAATGGTGAAGATTTTTTACAAATAGCTCGTAAGGTAGAACAATCCTGTAATATTAAAATAAAATATTTATCGGCTGGTAACTGTACTAGTTATCACTTACTAGATAAAGGTCTTTGGCCGGAAGGATTGAATCATTTGAGAATAGGTGGTTTACATGAGTTTGGTATTGAGTATGTAGATATGAAATATCTTGATGAATTTCATCATTCAAACAAACCAGTTGATAAAGCATGTAGTAATTTGTACAAATTATATGCGGAAATCATTGAACTCAATAGTAAACCTACTGTTCCCGTTGGTGAATTAGGTGTAGATGCTTTTTTAAATAGTAAAACATTTGTTGATCATGGGACTCGCAAACGAGCACTTCTTGCCTTTGGGCGTCAAGATGTTCCTGCAGAAAGTTGTATTCCCGTCAATGATAATATTACTGTTTTAGGGCAAACCAGTGATCATACACTCGTCGATATTGAAGATGTTACGCAAACATTACGAGTTGGTGACATCATTTGTTTTGAACTAGATTACACCGCCTTACTTATGGCATGTCAAACTAATGGTATAGAAAAACGGTTTATTTATTAATTCGTACAAACTGCTGGGTAACCAGCAGTTTTTATTGTTTATTAGGCGGTTTACCATGGCAACAATAGAATCTCAAGACACTCCTTACCCCAGTAGTACGTTAAAGAAAAATCTAAAAAATCGACATTTGTTGATGATTTCGTTAGGTGGATCAATTGGTACCGGATTATTTATTGGTATTGCAGCCCCACTAAGCACAGTTGGACCATTAGGCACAATTATTGCCTATTTGATGGCTGGGTGCATAATGCTGTCAACAATGTTATGTTTGGGGGAACTTTCTTGTGCATTTCCTCATGCTGGTTCTTTTCAACACTATGCTTTAATGTTTATACCTAATCCAATTTGGAGTTACACCATAGGTTGGTTATATTGGTTAAGTTGGGTGCTGTCGATGGCGGCAGATTTAACTGCAGCGTCAATGATTGCTCACCAAGTGTTTTCTAATATTCCCATTTATCTTTTTAGTTTATTAATTTTAATTGTTATTACTTCTGTACACCTAACCTCAGTACAAGCGTTTGGTGAAAGCGAGTATTGGTTTTCAACCATTAAAGTACTAGCAATTATTGCATTTATTGGCATTGGTATTTATCTACTTTATCAGCAATATTCACATACGCATATTTTACCAACTTTTAAAACCGGATCTGGTTGGTTTCCTAATGGATTTTTATCTATTTTTATTTGTATGACTATTGTCACCTATTCGTTTCAAGGTGTTGAATTAATCGGTAGTGCTGCTGGTGAAGCGCAATCACCACAATCTGTGTTACCAAAGATAATAACTGGTGTTGCTTTTCGTATTATCCTTTTTTACGTATTAGCCATTGCTGTATTAGCATTGGTTTATCCATACGGAACCGAACATAATGAAATTAGCCCTTTTATTTGGGTTTTCAATAAAGCAGGGATTACATTTGCCTCGTATATGATGTTGTTTGTTATCTTTTGTGCTGCAATATCAGCCGCTAATTCTGCTATTTATGCTAGTTCAAGAATGTTATGGTCTATGGCGCAAGATAATCTAGCACCTAAATATTTTTCTACAGTAAATAAACGTGGAGTACCAACTAAAGGTATTTTGTTTATTTCGATAATTGCGCTAGTATCTTTATTTTCTAAATATATAGCGGCAGAAAAACTGTATATCTATTTGGTAGCAAGTACCGGGCAAGTAGGGTGCTTTGCGTGGATTATTATTTCTTGGTGTCAGTATCAATTCCGTAAGGGTATAAATAGTGGTAAATACCCCAAAGAGATGATCAAATTTAAATCACCTTTATTCCCTTGGCTGGCAGCAATTTCTATTATTGTTAATTTGGTGATTATTATTGGAGTCTGGTTTGGTGAATCAGGTCATTTCATCTTATTGTCAGAAGTAATATTAATCTTAGTTATCTTGGTTTCTTATTTTTTCTATAAGAAGCGACATCCAATAATTAGTGGTGGGTTATAACCATCTAGATTAAATATAGTTACTAGTTACTTATGTAAATAATTGGTGATCACAAATTATCAATCCGTTAATAAAGAACTAAACAGTATGTATTGCCTACTGTTTAGTTTACTAATAACGCTTGCGATTAATTATGTTCATTTTAAATAGAAGATGAGTTACTGACTTATTTTAAAAAAGCTGCAACTCCAGTAAAAATTACTTGTGCAGCAATAGCTGACAATAGTAATCCAGTTAGTTTTGCTAGGATAGCAATACCAGTATTTTTTAAAACTTTAGCAATACTTTTGGCACATAACAACATAGCATAAATACCACCGGAGGCAATTAATAGCGAAATAGCCCCAATCAGATTTTGTACAACACCAATTGCACCTGTTCCTAATACAATAATAGTACCAATGGATGCTGGCCCCATACATAGAGGAATGGCTAATGGCACTACACTGATATCTTCGTCACTATTAATTTTGTTTTTTTCTGGGGAATCATTCATTAGTGATACGGCGGTCAAAAATAATAACGCTCCTGAGCCAATTCTAAAAGCATCCAGCGTAAAACCAAAAATACTAAACATGGCATTACCAATAAAGAACAACACAATCCCAATAATAAAAACCGCACACGACGTTTTAAATGCTGTTTTGCGTCGCTGTTGTTCATTGTATTGTTTAGTACCACTCAAAAACGCACTTAAAACTGCTGGAGGGGTCATTAATGCAAATAATTTTACGGTTGTAGCAAGAATATCGACAAGATAGTCTCCCATGATATATACCTTCTGTGTGGCTTTAATAAATAAAGTTAATTTTATCAATAAATATTGGTGGGCAATAACTTTTATTATATAAAAAAACGGTCACCATAAAGGTGACCATATTTAATTTGATATATTTTACTTAATTTTTAGTAGTTAACTAATCAAAATTAGTTAAGGCGCTCTTTAATACGAGCCGCTTTACCACGAAGTTCGCGTAAGTAGTAAAGTTTAGCTTGACGTACTTGACCACGACGTTTCACAGTAATTGAATCAACAATTGGTGAGTGAGTTTGGAATACTCGTTCAACACCTTCGCCATTCGAAATTTTACGTACTGTAAATGCAGAATGTAAACCACGATTGCGAATTGCAACAACCACACCTTCGTATGCTTGAAGACGTTTTTTATTACCTTCAACAACCCATACTTTTACTTCAACCGTATCGCCCGGGCGAAAAGACGGGATGTCTTTTTTCATTTGTTCTTGTTCTAATTGCTGAATAATTGCATTTTTCATAATATTATCTCTTACTAGTTATACTGAAATATTAATCGCTTTGCTTATCACTGTATTCATGTTGAAATTCAGCAAGTAAGCATTGCTCTTCATCAGTCAGAGCTAGATTTGCAAGAAGATCTTTTCTTCTTAACCAAGTTCGTCCTAGTGATTGTTTTAATCGCCAGCGACGAATCGCTTCATGGTGACCAGACATTAATACATCAGGCACCGCCATACCATCTAACACTTCAGGCCTGGTATAGTGAGGGCAATCAAGTAAACCGTTAGCAAAAGAATCTTCTGCTGCCGATGATTCGTGATGTAACACCCCAGGAATAAACCTAGCTAGTGCATCAATCATAGTCATCGCCGGTAATTCACCACCACTCAATACGTAATCCCCAATTGACCACTCTTCATCAATATCGGTTTGGATAACGCGTTCATCTATGCCTTCGTATCGCCCACAAATCAAAATTAACTTTTGGTTTTGTGACAATTCGCAAACGCCTTGTTGGTTTAGTTTGCGCCCTTGTGGAGACAGATAAATTACTTTAGTATCGTCACCTGCTACTGTTTTAGCTGCATGAATAGCATCTTTAAGTGGCTGTACCATCATTAACATGCCTGGTCCACCCCCATAAGGTCTATCATCGACAGTCTTATGCTTATCATGCGCAAAATCGCGCGGGTTCCAATAATTTACTTCTAACAGTCCGTTTTTAACTGCCCGACCAGTTACACCATAACTAGTAATAGCTTGAAACATTTCGGGAAAAAGGCTAATAACGCCAATCCACATATTCTTACCTTACTAATTAAAAACCGGGATCCCAATCGACCACAATCATTTTTGTTGTTAAATCAACTTGCTTAATAAATTGTTCTTCAACAAAAGGAATTAAACGTTCTGTTGCTCCAAATGCATCTTTTAGATTCGCTTTTACTACCAATACATCGTTAGAACCAGTTTCCATTAAATCAGTTACCTGACCTAAGTTGTAACCACTGATTGTTTTCACTTGGCAACCAATCAGATCTTTCCAATAAAAATCACCATTATCAAGTTGCGGTAATTTTTGTGCATCAACATAAACTTCAGCGTTAGTTAATGCATTAGCTTGGTCGCGATCATCTATGCCTGTAAGCTTCACAATCATGTCTTGATTATGCGGTTTAAAGCTTTCTACGATTACTTCTTGCCATTGTCCAGCACGCTGAATATACCAAGGAGTATAATCAAAAATACTATCTGGAATTTCTGTAAACGAAAAAACTCTGAGCCATCCACGAATGCCGTAGCTTGAACCAAGTTTGCCGACAACAATTAGATTCTCAGTATTCATCATTACAGTTACTATTTTTACTTAATTAAGCAGCTTTTTGTGCTTGTTTGATCAATGTATTAACACGATCAGAAACAGTTGCACCTAAACCAACCCAATGATTTACGCGATCAAGATCTAAACGTAATTCTTCGGCATTACCTTGTGCAATTGGATTAAAAAAGCCAATGCGCTCAATAAAACGACCATCACGTGGGTTACGGCTATCAGTGACAACTACTTGATAAAAAGGGCGCTTTTTAGAGCCACCACGAGCTAAACGAATAGTTACCATAACATCCTCTTAAATTAAAAAAATCTTTTTTTTGCCCAACACGGACAAAATCAAAGCCCGAGAATTATACCCTTTCTAGCAAAAAGTGCAATGGCTGTTTCTAGCTGAAAGCAAGTGAAATAGTTCATAATATAAGCGAATTAGTTGATATACATAGATAAGTTATAAAAATGAATTAGCGATTTTTAATGGCGGTTATGTTAGTTCTTATTTTTTCTAGTAAAAGCGCGCTTTAAAACATCAAAAAAGCCAAGTGATTTTACCATTTTTTGTCCATCAATATATACACGTATCGCTTTTAAGACTTTTTTAGGATCTGTAGATGCAAAAGTGAAGGTTCCATTTTGTTTGGTTTGAATCGAATAACGAGGTATCCATCTGCCACCGAATAAAACCGAGGCAACAACATAATCTACTTCATTCCATGGAATTTGGATATATTTACGGCTATCTCGTTGATGATAGAACTCGAAAGCTTTGTCGCCAATCATAATATTGCCATACTCAGAAAAACCGACAAAAGCAGTAGCTTTGACCGTTAGATCGATTTTAGTATTTAATGATTGTACCATATTTGAATATCCATATTGATTAGTCAATTTGTGATCAGAGTCTCAGCATTTATCTAGAATCTAAATTGATTCATAAAGTGCAGACACAATTAGCACCAACTAAATAAAGAGCATAATGTTATACTCAAACATTATGCTCTCCTGAAACATCTTAACAAAGTGTTACGCTTATAATAGGCCAATTACATGACCAACAATACCAACTATAAATAGACCAAGGATGATCAAAATAGGTGATACTTTTTTACGTAGTAACCACATACATAAGAAAGTTAATAATAACGGTACTAAACCAGGAATTAACTGATCTAAGTTATTTTGAAGGGTAGTGACCTTTTCTTGAGTGAGTGCTAAGCCACTTTGCAATTGTATTAATGCTTGTTGGATACCTTCAGCTCCATCAGGTAGTGAATTCCAATCAATAAATGCTCCATTATCTAATTTGACTGTTGATACTACTGGTTGGAATTTTATCGATACCCACCTTTGCACTAAGGCTGCAAGTACAAACATCCCCAATATAGAAGCACCTTTGGTGATTTTTTGTAGTAAACCGCCTGATAAGTTATCAGTAATTTTAGAGCCAGTGCGGTAACCAAATTCTTGGGTGTACCACATAAAGCCCCAACGAATAATATTCCATAATAAAAAGAATAAGATAGGCCCAACAATGTTACCACTTAACGCTAATGATGCACCGAGCGCACCTAACATAGGACGAACAGTAAACCAGAATACTGGATCACCAACACCAGCTAAAGGTCCCATCATACCAACTTTTACACCTTGAATAGCTACGTCATCAACAGCAGCACCATTAGCACGTTCTTCTTCAAGGGCAAGTGTTACACCAAGTACTGGCGATGCTAAATAAGGGTGAGTATTGAAAAATTCTAAGTGACGTTTAAGTGCTGCAGAACGGTCTTCTTTAGTAGTATATAATTTCTTAATCGCTGGGATCATAGAATAAACCCATCCGCCATTTTGCATACGTTCATAATTCCAAGAACCTTGGAGAAAAGTCGAACGCCAAGCCACAGCTAAACGATCTTTTTTACTTAATTGAATTCTATCTGTCATTTTCGTTCTCCAAATTCTTAGTAATCATTCAAAATGTCATCAAGTGGGTCACCTTTATCGCCACCATTTGATGAATTGCCACGTTCAGAAAGGCTTAGGTAAATAAGTGCTAATGCAATGCCTAATGCACCTAATGCAATCAAGGTTAATTGTGATATCGCAGCAACGACAAAACCGATGATGAAGAATGGCCATACTTCACGGTTTGCCATCATATTAATTACCATAGCATAACCTACAGCAACTACCATACCACCACCAATAGCCATACCAGTGGTTAACCACTCAGGCATTGCATTTAATGCTTGTTTAACGGTTTCTGCAGGAATAAATAATAAAGCAGCAGCTGGGATAGCAATTCTTAATCCTTGTAAACAAATGCCTAGAATTTGTAACCATTCAATACGGCGAATATTTCCTTGTTCTGCTGCTGCATCCATCATATGAACAAGTGGAACAGCGATAGTTCGTACAATCATAGTTAAGAATAGTCCAGCAACCGCAAGTGGAATTGCAATAGCGATAGCGGTTGATACACCAGCTACACCTTGTCCACCTAAAACTAAAATTATTGCAGAAGCGACGGAAGCTAATGCTGCATCTGGAGCTACAGCTGCGCCAATATTTGCCCAACCTAGTGCGATCATTTGTAATGAACCACCAAGTACAACTCCAGCTTCTAAATTACCTGTTACTAGCCCGATTAATGAACAAGCTACTAACGGTTGGTGAAATTGAAACTGATCTAAGATACCTTCCATACCCGCTAAGAAGGCAACAACTATCACTAGAATGATAGCAATAATAGATAACGTCATAATATAACCCCTTAAATAAAACTAATTCTTTTGTTCGGCTAATTCTTCTTTCGCTTTTTTCAGTAACTCATCCATATTACTGCTAGAATCGTTAGGTACTTTGCGAACATCAAATTTTACATTCTTGGTTTTTAACTTTTCAAAGGCTTCTACATCATCAGTATTCATGGATAAAACTTTATTTACCATCACCTTGCCAACTGAATGAGCCATAGATCCAACATTAAGCTCTTTAATGTCAACACCACCTTCAACAGTTCGTAAAACATCTTCTGGATTTTCAAATAAAAGTAATGCTTTAGTATTGCCAAAACGAGGATCGTGCGCAACTTCAATAATTTTTTTAATTGGCACCACATTGGCTTTTACACCAGGAGGAGCTGCTTCTTCGATAAGTTTTTTTCTTAAATCATCTTTAGCAACTGAATCTGAAACAACGATAATGCGGTTAGGATTAGTAGATTTAGTCCAAGAAGTGGCAACTTGACCATGTAATAAACGAGAATCAACACGAGCAAGAACAATTTTCATTTTACCGTCACCAAGGACTGTACCTTCTGGTATGGTATTTGATTGTTTAACTGCTGCATTTTTAGGCGCGCTAGTTTCAACCGTAGCTCGAATTCCTTCTTTTGCGGGTTCTAACAATGCACCAGCAATTTCTTTAGCTGTTTCCATTGATAATCGAGAAGAGTAAGCCTCAATTAACATAGGTAGATTCAAACCAGCAACAATAGCCCAATTGCTATGTGCCCCACATAAATTATTCGCTTGATTAAATGGTGTACCTCCCCACAAATCGACTAAGAATAATACTTCATCTTGATTATCAAATGTAGCTATTGCTGCTAACATTCGTTCTTTCAAACTTTCAGGACTATCACTTGGGTGCAAAGTCACGGCTTTAACGTTCTCTTGTTCCCCAAATATCATTGTTCCCGATTGTAGAATACCTTCTGCAAACTCACCATGAGTTGCCAGAATAATCCCTACCATACGATTCCCTCCAAATTATTATCTTATTAGATAATATAAAGTTACTATAAATTTAATTTCTAAAACTATATTGGTTCACTTATTTTAAGTCTCAAAATATATAACAATTATATGTGACTAAAAAAGTTAAAACTCTATTGTTAAAAGATGTATTTTTATAAATAATTAGCAACATAATTTTTTGTGAAAAATATGTTTATATTGCTGATTTTTATGTATTTTTTGTTAAATTATGGCCTCAAGTGACAATTCTGTTTTAAATAAAATGTTATATTATCAGAGAATTTTAATTAAAGTTGAAAAAATATTCCACTTTTTCAAAATAAAAGTACGTATATTTTTATTCTTTTTGGTTATAGATTTTTGCTAATTATTGATCATCCTTTTAAGAAAGCAAATGATTATTTTTTAGAAGTTAGTGCTAAATATGAAGTGTGTATAGATATTGTGAAATAGTGTTTTTTTACTGAATAATTAATAACGACTTGCATATAGTTATTAAAAAATTATAAATATAGTTATTAAATATATTAATTAATATAAGGTTTATATGTAAAAACGTTTATAACTTTATATTTATCTTTACAAAACTTTATATAAATACGTTTTTATTTTTTTACTTAAGTTAGTATACTAAAACGGTTATATTTGTATATTAAATGAATTAATATACAAAAAATTAGTAAATATAAACATAACATATTGATTTTAAGGTATATTTATGCTACAATATCTAACAAGGAAACAAGGAAACAAGGACTTGATCAACCAAATTTTCTGAACAGTTTTTTTTATAACCTTTTTAAGTTTAGTTCGTTACTTTTTATTAAGTTTTTCCTTCGTAAAATTAGGTTTAAATTTTGTGTATTTAATCTAGTTTTATTATTATTTCCCTTTTTTTGCTCAGCCTTAACCGCAGTAACTAAAAATCCTATAAATGGTTCTTTACCTTATTTAACTTTCAATGATGGTGTAACTAGAGAGGTTACCGCAACAGCTTTAGGTTTAATTAGAATAACACTTCCTGATGGAACTTCACTTATACCAACCCAACATGATGTCTATCCTGATTCAATTGTTGATACCTCTAGTGCAGATGATCCTATAATTTTGAAAACATCTGATACTTTTGATAGCATTAAAACCTATGTCCCATTCCCCTCTGAAGGCAATACCAATTATCCAAAAGTAGATTTTGATCAGTTATTGGTTGCACCCTATAATTATTGGCAAGATGATGATGGTGATGAATTAATCCCTGCAAGTTCACCTCAGGCTAAAGGTTCTTTAACTGTAGTCTGGAAAGATAAGTATGGGCGTGACATCACAAATCGAATCAAATCTAATCCTTCCGCAAAATTATCTAGTTGTGAAGCACCATATTCATTAACAGTTGGATTAAATAAAGGTGAAATACGCACAAAATACGGAATCCCGAGTAAATTCACTATTGATAATAATAACCATACTTATTATATTTACCCGAAACCAACTGAACCTATATTTTGTTATGCACAGCCAAATTTAACCCACGGAGATGGGCAATATGCTGGACCAGAAGACCAATGGGATCCTAAAAATGGTTTTAAATTACAAGATGTTAATACTCCTGAAAGTAATTTTCCGACAGTTGGTGGAAATAATTTATTTTTCAAATTAATCGTAGATGGAATTACTGCAGAAAAAATTATTAATACCAATGGTGCAATAGTTCAACCAGAAGTTGGTGAAGGGGTTAGCTTGGAGTTAACTGCAGAAAATAATGAACCACAAGGAAAGGTTGTTCGTGTAA
>NZ_LZGL01000008.1 GCF_001690685.1 Gilliamella sp. wkB112
ACGTGTAGCGGTGAAATGCGTAGAGATGTGGAGGAATACCGGTGGCGAAGGCGGCCTTCTGGACAGATACTGACGCTGAGATGCGAAAGCGTGGGGAGCAAACAGGATTAGATACCCTGGTAGTCCACGCTGTAAACGATGTCGATTTGGAGTTTGTTGCCTAGAGTGATGGGCTCCGAAGCTAACGCGATAAATCGACCGCCTGGGGAGTACGGCCGCAAGGTTAAAACTCAAATGAATTGACGGGGGCCCGCACAAGCGGTGGAGCATGTGGTTTAATTCGATGCAACGCGAAGAACCTTACCTGGTCTTGACATCCATAGAATCTTGCAGAGATGCGAGAGTGCCTTCGGGAGCTATGAGACAGGTGCTGCATGGCTGTCGTCAGCTCGTGTTGTGAAATGTTGGGTTAAGTCCCGCAACGAGCGCAACCCTTATCCTTTGTTGCCATCGATTCGGTCGGGAACTCAAAGGAGACTGCCGTTGATAAAGCGGAGGAAGGTGGGGACGACGTCAAGTCATCATGGCCCTTACGACCAGGGCTACACACGTGCTACAATGGCGTATACAAAGGGAGGCGACCTCGCGAGAGCAAGCGGACCTCATAAAGTACGTCTAAGTCCGGATTGGAGTCTGCAACTCGACTCCATGAAGTCGGAATCGCTAGTAATCGTGAATCAGAATGTCACGGTGAATACGTTCCCGGGCCTTGTACACACCGCCCGTCACACCATGGGAGTGGGTTGCACCAGAAGTAGATAGCTTAACCTTCGGGAGGGCGTTTACCACGGTGTGATTCATGACTGGGGTGAAGTCGTAACAAGGTAACCGTAGGGGAACCTGCGGTTGGATCACCTCCTTACGAAGCGCTCGTAAGTGTTCACACAGATTGTTTGTTTAGAAAAGAGTCACTTTATTGGGTCTGTAGCTCAGGTGGTTAGAGCGCACCCCTGATAAGGGTGAGGTCGGTGGTTCAAGTCCACTCAGACC
>NZ_LZGL01000009.1 GCF_001690685.1 Gilliamella sp. wkB112
GATAATTATTTGCCAATAAAACCAGCTGTCCACTTAGTTAATGGCAAGCCAATCGATCTAGAATAGTAATAAATATTTGAGTCTAAGTGATATGAAAAGAAATAGTAAACTCTATAAAATAATAATTGGACTGTTTTGTTATTTTATTACCATGCAGACAGTTGCAAAGCATCATACAGAAGTTATACCTATGAAATTAGATATCACACAATATAATGAGTTAAAAAAACAACATTATAATGATTTTAGAGGTACCAATGAATTTACTATTCAAAAAGATAAAGACACTACCATTAGGTATATGGAAGATTCAGAATATACATTAATTACCACTATAAAAGAAGTATATATAGTTAAACGAGTTTACTATAAGCCTACAGGTGTTTTAAAGTCAGAAATCGAGAGATTCAATAATATCGAGATTAATACCGCAAAATATTATGATGAGCAAGGGCAATTAACAGAGGAATATAAATATACCTCTCCTGATTGGGTGGATAGACTAACCAAGGTCGTTAAAGAAAAATTTAATGTTGACCTTTGGTCGCTAGGGCAAGCAATGCTTTCATGGGGTAATTATCAAGGTAAAGAGGTTATTACCATTATTCATAACAAAGGCCAGTATTTAGATTTTAGAAATGATATGGCTGATAGATATACCGTTTTACTAGATGCCAATACATTAGAAATTATTAAGCAGTATGATTAATATTAAAGTTTCTTATAACTGATGGGTACGATAATAAATATGTTAATAGTAAAACAATGCAAGCTACTTGATCATTTTATTATAATGGTTTTATTGATCATTTCTACTATATGTTATGCCCAAGAACAGCCTAAGTTAGAAAATAATTTAAATCATTTTGACATTAATAAATTTAATGAGCTAAAAAAGCAGCATTATAATGATTTTAGAGGTACCAATGAATTTACTATTCAAAAAGATAAAGACACTACCATTAGGTATATGGAGGATACTGAATATACTGTAATAACCACAATCAAAAACGTGTATATGATAAACCGTGTTTATTATAAACCTACAGGTATTTTAAAATCAGAGGATGAAAGTTTTAATAATCTCACGGTTAATACCGCAAAATATTATGATGAACAAGGACATTTAACAGAGGAATATAAATATACCTCCCCTGATTGGGTAGATAGACTAACCAAGGTAGCCAAAGAAAAACTCAATATTGATCTTTGGTCTCCTAATAAAGTGATGATGTCAAGGGTTAATAATAAAGGTAAAGACACTCTAACGATTCTCCATAATCATGGTATTGATTTAAACTTTAGAGATAGCTCTTCTATAAAACATTCAGCATTACTTGATTTTGATACATTAAAAATTATTGAGCAGGACAATTAATATTAAATTTTTTTCAAATAGTGGGTACTATATTAAGTATGTTAATAGTAAAACAATGTAGGCTACTTAATCATTTAATTACAATGGTTTTATTGATCATTTCTACTATATGTTATGCCCAAGAACAGCCTAAGTTAGAGAGTAATTTAAATCATTTTGACATTAATAAATTTAATGAACTAAAAAAGCAGCATTATAATGATTTTAGAGGTACCAATGAATTTACTATTCAAAAAGATAAAGACACTACCATTAGGTATATGGAGGATACTGAATATACTGTAATCACCACAATAAAAAACGTGTATATGATAAGCCGTGTTTATTATAAGCCTACAGGTGTTTTAAAGTCAGAGGATGAGAGCTTTAATAGTCTCGCGGTAAATACTGCAAGATATTATGACGAACAAGGGCGTTTAACTGAAGAGTATAAATATACTTCCCCTGATTGGGTTGATAGACTAACCAAGGTAGTTAAAGAAAAATTTAATGTTGACCTTTGGTCGCTAGGGCAAGCAATGCTTTCAAGGGGTAATTATCAAGGTAAAGAGGTTATTACCATTATTCATAACAAAGGCCAGTATTTAGATTTTAGAAATGATATGGCTGATAGATATACCGTTTTACTAGATGCCAATACATTAGAAATTATCAAACAGTTTGAACGTTCTTCAAAAAGACCAGGATACAGCCATACCCTTCATTAGATAAATATAGTATATTTTGGGGAGTTAAAATTTTATCTACTTGGATAGATCCGACTCCTTAAGGGATTATTATGAGAAAACACCTATATTTTTTACTGTTTGTAGTTTTTATATTTGAAACTATGTCAGTAAATGCAACGAATAAATTAAACACCAATGAAAAAATGAATATAGATGAATTTAATTCAATAACCAAAGATATGGATTTTAGTCATAAACCTACTTATGAAGTTCCTGAAACATTTGGCCACGCAAGTATAAAAGGTGCTCTTGAGGAAGATAAATGGTACTGGATAACACCTGAAAATTCGTCAAAAATAATTAAACCAAATGATATCTTTAAAAGATTTGAAAGCTCTGTAATTTATGGAGAAGCAGATCCCAATGCAACCCCAATACAATTTAAAAAGGTAGATAATATATATCTTCCATATATTGAACTGCACTATGTAACCCTTTCTATTGAAAAACTGGATTACACCCGCCTAAAATCTCTCACTGAATATATACCATTGCTTGATCAGCAATATATTATTTATATTAATGATATACCGCGTACAGCTTTAAATGCTTTATTTAAAAATAATCAAAATAATAAAAGCTTCTATTAATTATTTTGGTTACATGAAGTTGAAGCACAAAATATAGGAAATTTTTATATCAGATATGGCAATAATCAAAAGAAGTAATGTAATAAGCGTTATTACTGTGCTGTTGTTATTTGGATTTATGTATTTTCTGCGTAATACAGTAATAGGTGATATTTATGGACGAACAGTTGGTAAATTGTATGAAGGACCCAGTAAACAAACCTTTATTCTTTCTGGTGAAGTCCCTACCTATTTTTCATTAGATATTATCAGCTATTATCAAAATGATCGCGCGGATGAATGCCTACGTTATAGTGCAAAAGCAGGTAAACGCATGAGCTATTTTACAGGGATGAAACAAACCGTTGAAATGTCGGATAAAGGGCATTATGAAGTTAACGTACCGACTAGCTATTATGCAGCAGGCTGTCATCTACCTATTCAATCAGTAAAAATTGTAGCTTATGAGTATTACGACAAAGATTTAAAAGAAACGACAATGGAGCAGTGGGCGGCTTCTTTAAGTTTTGTTAACTCAGCTCAATTGGCCGATGAAGCCCCTCATTTTTCGCTTAATAAGCCGATGATTTATAATAGCCGTTGCTCTAATATGTTGCGTATTATGGGCGGAGATTTACTTGTTAAGATTTTAGGCTGTTATAATGTAGATCAACACTGGCAATGGATTCAAAATAATAAAACTCCTAAAGTATATGATGTACTCCGTCGTGATGAGCTTCCTAATCAATCCATTACCGTTAATCTAAGGCATGATCCTTATGATGATGTTCCTTATTACGGAAAAGCATGGGAACAGATAAGAAAAAATTGGAAACCTTGCTATGGTAAAGGTAAAAATGATCCTTTCGGATTTTGTTATAACTCTCCAGGCAAATATAGGATCTTTAAAATGAATGGTAAAACTTGTACCATTTATCCTCAATGTACGGAAGACGAAAAGGAGTAAATAGTTTTATAAGTATTACTTGTTATGGGCTTACATTTCAAGAATGCAATACATATATTCTATAAGGTTATAAAATAATAAGTGAGTAACTAAGAGGGTGCTATTGCATAGCAAGTCAACTACCAAGCAAGAGAGAAGTAGATAACTTACGTATTAATGAAACAGAACCTACGATACCAAGGTCAATACTTTGATGAAGAAACCGAATTACATTACGATACTTTTAGATATTGTGATCCGCAAATAGGGCGGTTTACTACTCAAGATCCTATAGGATTATTGGGTGGTTTTAATTTTTATACTTATGCACTTAATCCTATTGCATATATACCAACGCCGTAACCGGTTATAAATCGGGGGACTATAACAAATGGGTAATTTAATAACAAAGGAAATTTTAAAAGTTTATTGGAATAATGTTTGCGGAGAAGTAGCCGGACAATCATTTTATATTTTTAGTAATGATATTAGTTTTCTTTCTAATAAATTTCCTTTTGAGTTATGGCCTAGTCATAAAGAGGCTAAAAATTATAAGCTGTTTGGAGATCATTGGGTTGTATGGGTATGGGATGTTAAGTTTTCGACAATTCCAATAAATTGGTTAAATATAGTCAAACAAACTTTTTTATTTTTTCTTGAGAACAAAGCTATTTTAAGCTGGTGTAGAGTTAACCTATAAGCAACCCAATATGCCTTGAAAGGATATTAACTAAATGAGACTAGCACGATTTGCTTTTATACTTTTTTTATTGCTGCCTATCAGCAGTTGGGCCGTCACCCTAACCCCTGAACAGCAGCAGGCCAAACAGCAAGGTATAGCTTTATTTATGCAGGGGCATGAGGCTAAACCATTCCTAGAAGTAGCTGCCAAAGTGGGAGATAGTGAGGTACAATACTATTTAGCCGAGTCCATCCGTATGGATAATCGTTATATCAATGCGGAGGCTTACCATTGGTATGAGGAGGCGGCTAAACAAGGTGATCTCTATGCCATGACCCGTTTGGGACGTAGTCCGGATTTTTGTAAACTATTTGAAAATTGTACCTTTACTCCTAAAGAATGGTTAGCCAAAGCCAAAGCCAAAGAACAAGCCTATGCCCGCGCTCAACAAGGGGATGCCGAGGCGATGGGGCTATTATCTACCTTGACTGGACAATTTAGCTGGTTAGAGAAATCAGCCGAAGCGGGTAATGGCTATTATCAGTATTTACTGTCGATACGTTATGGTGAGGGTAAAGGTAGTTTTGTCAACCAGCAAGCCCATGATAAAGCCAGTAAAAAATGGAGAGCCGAATCAGCCAAGTCAGGCTATGTACCTGCTATGTATGATTATGGTTATTATTTGGCCAAATAGGGTAAAATTAAAGTAGCTCAAGGATGGGTATTGAAGGGAGTTAATGCTGGAAGCATTTATATAGTTTCCACCTATGCTAGTATCATTGCTAATGACCATATAAGAAATAAAAATAATATTTTTCAATTTCCAATTGATCGTGTAAAGGGATATGCTTTATTGAGTTTAATTGCGGAACTTGGCGGGGGGAATGGTAATAGTGCACAATTACGCAAATACCGCTCAATCTGCACTCGTGTGCTTTGGCGTTGCTTAAGCTCCGTCCCCAACTTCAACAACTTAAGCGCCTTCCATTGCTCAGCAAACTCATCAAAGGTCACACCGGCTACCGCTGACTCAGCACCAGAATTCACTGACAGAGGAACTAACCAGTCGCTTTGGTTATGATGCCCAAGGCCGTAAGCAATGGCAATTTGCATGCCATAGATCACAACAAGAATTAACAACACTAAATAAAAAGCAAACACCTATCGACCGTTTACTATCCAGTAGAGAAAATCTTATTTACAGACAATATAACTACGATCCTGTTGGTGAGTTGATTAGTTTATTAGATAAAGCTAGAGGCAAAATTGAATATAACTATGATAAAAATGGTCAACTAAAAACTGTTACTACCAGAAATCGACAAGAACAGTTTATTGCTGATGCATCAGGTAATTTCTTACCCTCACAAGTATTACCTAGTAAATATTTAGCTAAACATAATCGCATTACTGATTATGGTCATATTCATATTAAATATGATGTCTAGCCTGTCTGCTGGTTCCTTCATCATTACTCAATATATCTAGAAAATTTATTGTTTTTTATAACCCTAGAAATTAAAATTAACTTTTAGTCAAAGATCGAAAGTTTCGGTTAGCAAGAGGATTATTAGTGATGGAAGACCAAACGTCGATAGATATCACAAAAGCACAAGAGGCGGATCTACAGGAAATTCTTGATTTGCAGTATCTTGCTTATCAAAGTGAAGCTAAACTGCTTAATAATCCTTATATTCCACCGCTGACACAAACACTTCAAGAGGTTCAAGCAGAATTTGAAAAAGGTATCATATTAAAAGCCGTTGATAAAAACGACTGCATTTTGGGTTCTGTCCGGGCATTTTCTCGGGATGATACCCTACATATAGGAAAGTTAATTGTTCGACCTGATATGCAGGGACAAAAGATTGGTACAAGGCTCTTAATAGCAGTAGCGCACTTATGGCCTCATCAAAGATATGAATTGTTTACCAGTTCAAAAAGTGTACGCAATATTAAACTCTATGAACGCTTGGGGTACCAGATTTTCAAAGAGCAAGCTGTCTCTCCAACCCTGAATTTTATCTACTTAGAAAAGATTTTATAAGTTTATAGGACAGGTGCTTCAATGAGTTGTGTACGTTAGTACACTTTGATGGATAATGAAATGGAGCGGGAAACGAGGTTCGAACTCGCGACCTCAACCTTGGCAAGGTTGCGCTCTACCAACTGAGCTATTCCCGCATTAGAAGTATTACTTAAATGGTGCCCGGGGCGAGACTTGAACTCGCACGGCCAAAAAGGCCGAGGGATTTTAAATCCCTTGTGTCTACCGATTTCACCACCCGGGCTCAAAACGGATATTGTTTACAACATCGCTTTGAATGCAGTGCATTTTACCCATCTTACGCATTCAGTCAATAAAAAAATGCAAATAATTGCATGATTGCTTAATGTTTGTCTGGTTTTACAATAAAACAGCTGTATTTAAGTTTAAATAATGATTTTTTGGCAATTGCTTTTAATTAAAACAGCAACCCGAATTATTCATCATCTAATAAATCACTGTGAGCAATCCATAAATACTGACACATTGAAAGTAGGGTTAATACTGTGGCAATAAATAGTGCAATTAACCCGGCATAAATAACCAGATCGCAAGGGCGCCACAATAACCATGTTAAAGCTGTCATTTGCGCGATAGTTTTAATTTTACCAGTTGATGACACAGCAACATTATTACGTTTGCCAATCTGCGCCATCCATTCACGTAAAGCGGAAATAATAATTTCACGTGAGATAATAATAATTGCTGAAACTGAAATCCACCACGCTTGGTAATATTGTGTAATTAAAACCAAAGCTATAGTCACCATAATTTTATCGGCAACTGGATCTAAAAAGGCACCAAATCGGGTGGTTTGATCTAAACGGCGAGCCATGTAACCATCTAAAACGTCGGTAACTGCGGCGATCAAAAAAAGCAAAGCCGAAAAAAAACCAGACCATTCATGTGAAAAGAGATAAAATGCCAACACAAAAAAAGGAATTAAAATAACTCTAAATAATGTTAATACTGTAGGAAAGTTGATTTTCATGCGACATAGACTCTATTTTGTTTTATTAATCAAATAATTAGAAATAATTAAAAAACAGTGTTTTCTTATCCTTATGTTGCCTGAAAAATGTTAATTTTTCAATGTGTTATTGTTGTAAATTTAGATATATTTTTTCAGCTAAAGGTTTTGAAATACCTTGAACTTGAGCAATTTCATCAATACTGGCATTTTTTAACTCTCTTAATCCACCAAAATGCTTGAGAAGCGCTTGTCGTTTTTTGGCTCCAATACCCTCAATATGTTCTAAAGCACTGTCAGTTAACTGTTTAACACTTTTATTACGTTGCCCACTGATAGCATGATCATGCGAAGCATTGCGAATTTGTTGAATCAGTAATAGAGCAGGGGAATGATCATCAAGATAATACCCCGTTCCATGAGCTTCAAAGAACAATGTTTCTAATCCTTCTTTACGTTCGGCGCCTTTCGCTACCCCGACTAAAATAGGATGTGATTTGTCCCAATTTACATCTAAATGCGCAAATACCTGTAATGCTTGATTCAATTGACCTTTACCACCATCGATAAAGATGATATCGGGAATTTTGTCGTCAGGCAGATCTTTTTTACTATAGCGACGAGTTAAGACTTGTTCCATTGCTGCATAATCATCACCAGGAGTAATACCAGATATATTGTAACGACGAAACTCTGATTTTACCGGACCTTTTTCATCAAAAACCACACAAGAAGCTATAGTATTTTTACCCATAAAATGGCTGATATCGAAACATTCCATACGATTGATTTTATCAATACCTAAAAAGGCTTTGAGTGCGTCATACCGTTGTTTTATGGTTGAATTTTCTAACAGTTTATTTTTAACTTCAGTTTGCGCATTTATGGTGGCAATATTAAGTAATTTTAGATTATCACCTTTGGGTTCATCGACTAATTTAACCTGATGTTCTGCTAAAAGTGATAGCGTCTCCTCCATCGGTTGTTTATCGGAGAGAGAAAAATTAAGTAAAATCTTTTTAGGAATATTACGATTCTGATTGCCTTGTAGATAAAATTGCCCCAAAAAGGTTTCAATTACTTCTTCCAGTTCAGTGTTTGAAGGTACTTTAGGAAAGTAAGAACGGTGCCCGAAAGTTTGACCATTACGAATAAATAATACATAAATACAAGCTAAACCTAATTCATAATGGAAGCCAATAACATCAAGGTTATCGTTATTATTGTAGATGGCTTGTTTTTCATTAATATGTTTGATAGCTTGCAATTGATCGCGCAATACGGCAGCTTTTTCGAAATTTAGATCGCTACTAGCTTTGTGCATATCCTCGGTTATTTTTTGCAAAATCTGATCCGACTGGCCGGATAAAAACAGTCTGACATAATTAACTTGTTCTTGGTAATCTTCATCACTGACTAAACCCGGGACACATGGCCCTAAACAACGTTTAATTTGGTATTGTAAACATGGACGGGTTCGATTACGGTAAGTCGTGTTTAAACATTGCCTTATCGGAATAGTTTTTTGTAATAAGGCTAATATTTGTTTTACCGCATAGCCACTAGGGTAAGGTCCAAAAAATTCATCTTTTTTGCGATTAACCGCACCACGATAGAGTGATAATTGTGGATGACGTTCTTTACTAAGTTTGATAAAAGGATAACTTTTATCATCCTTCAATAATACATTATAGCGAGGTTGATATTTTTTAATATAGGTCTGTTCAAGCAATAATGCTTCGGTTTCGGTATTTGTTATCGTAAATTCAACATGATGGATATGACTAACTAACCTATCTGTTTTTAAGGTTTTTTTGCTACTGTTAAAATAGCTTTTGAGACGATTATTAAGATCTTTAGCTTTGCCCACATATATAATGGTCTCTTTATCATTAAACATCTGATAAATACCTGGTTTATGTGGGACTGTTTTTAAAAAGGTTGATGAATCAAATTGGCTCATATTAGTTTTCAAATGTGAGGGCTTTTTTCTCTATTAACCTCATAATGGTGCTTAATAAACCGTTTATCAAGAGGTATATTAGCCCTGCAGCTATAAAAATAGAAAAATCATAGTATTCACCATTTAATTGGTTACTATAGCCCATAACATCCATAACCGGAATCATTGATGCTAATGCCGTACCTTTAACCACAAACACCACTTCATTTGAATAAGTAGATAGCGCACGCTTTAAAGCATAAGGTAATACTACTTTTAGAGTTTGTATTTTATTCATTCCTAAAGCTTCACAAGCTTGCCATTGTCCTTGGGGAACAGATTTTAATGCACCGTAAAAAATTTGCGTAGTATAGGCAGCACTGTTAAGTGTTAATGCTAAATAAGCACAAAACCAAGGCGAGGAAATAACTTCATAAAATGTTGGTATTTTACTTAAAACATCCCCAAATTGTGATGGACCATAATAGATTAAAAATAGTTGTACCAATAACGGTGAACCAGTAAAGATAGTAATATAAGCACGAATAATTTTACTGGAAATACAAGAATTCAAGGATAATAAACAAGAAAAAATAATCGCTAATAGTCCAGCCGATAGAATACCTAAAATACCTAAACTTAAGGTATCAGGTAAACCTTGGATAATGATTTTAAGGTAGTAAATAAAAGTATCTGACATATTATGACCTTATTAACTATTAGCTGAGTTAGTTTGTTCAAAATAGACGGCTCGTTTTTCGATTCTTTGAATAACGCGCTGGCTAAAAATAGAGATGATTAAATAGATAATCATGGCAACAAAATACCAGAGAAAAGGTTGGTTGGTTCTGGCAATTATGGTTTTTGTTTGCATCATTAAATCATCAATAGCGATTGCTGAAACTAGCGCTGTATCTTTTAACAAAATTAACCATTGGTTACTTAAACCCGGTAATGCATGACGCCACATTTGCGGCATAATAATGCGAAAGAAAGTACGAGATTTACTTAATCCAAGCACTTGAGCTGCTTGTTTTTGCCCGCTAGAAATAGCTTTTAAGGCACCACGCAAGGTTTGTGAGGCATAGACGGCGTACAGTAATGATAGTGCAAATACACCACATAAAAACGGATTAGGTTGAGTATTGCTAATATTGATTTGTAAATTAAATGAGGTAAAACCAAGTGAAATAGTCATGCCATCATCTAATGCCATCAATAATAGAGGTAATCCGGTATAAATTGCAACCACAATTAATAATTCAGGCAGTGCCCTAATGGTTAAATTAAATAACGACATTAACCTGGCAACAGGTTTGAATGGCGCCGATTCTAACATGGTGAAAATAAAAGCAAAGATCATTCCAACGATCAATGACACAAAAGCCAAGGATAATGTAATTAACGTTGCTTGAGTTAGAGGCAAGATATACCCATCTAAAGAGGGTAGGAACCAATTCATTCCATTTGCTAAAAAGTCTGACATAAAAAAACCATGGTTAAATTAAAAAATAAACTCGCCGCAATATAATGCGGCGAGATCACAATAGTATAACGAATTTAGGTATAACTGATTATTTGTTAAACCATTTTTTATAGATCGCGTCTAATTCTCCATTAGCTTTGAGTTTATCTATGGTTTGGTTAAATTGATTAAGTAGTTGATCATTACCTTTACGTAAAGCAATACCTAAACCTTCACCAAAAAATTCATGATCAGTAATTTTTTCACTTAATGGCACGATATCGGCGTCTTTGCTTAACCAGTCACCAGCAACAAATGAACTAGCAACAATGGCATCAATACGTTTTGCTTTCAAATCTAAAAAGGCAAATTGATAGCTATCGTAACTAACAGGCTTAACGTCGGGGAATTTTTCATTCAAATATTTTGAATAAGTAGTCCCTTTTTGTACGCCTACACGTTTGCCTTTTAATTGATCCAAATTAGTTAAAGTATCTTTTAAGGTAATAAATTGGATTGAACTATCGTCATAATAAACTTTTGTGAAGTCAACCTGTTGTTGGCGCTCAGGAGTAATATCAATCCCCGCTATGGCAACGTCAATACGGCGAGTTTTTAAGCTAGGAATTAAACCATCAAATGATTGATTGACGATTTTACATGAGGCTTTCATTTCGTCGCAAATTTTGTTGATTACATCAATATCAAACCCTACAATTTCGTTCTTATCATTAGTAAACTCAAACGGAGCATAAGTCGCTTCGGTACCAATGGTTAGAGTTTCAGCAGCTTGAGCCATAAATGCGCTGCTTGCAAATAAAATAGCCAATAACGTTTTTTTCATATATCCACCCAATTTCATGTTAATTAATGTGATAAATAAGCTTTAAATTGCTCAGTTTTTGGATGAGCAAAACTATCTAGTTGGCCTTGCTCAATTATTTTACCATGTTCCATATAGATTACTTGAGAAGCCACTTTGCGAGCAAAATCCACTTCATGAGTTACAATAATCTGAGTTATACCTGTTTGCGAAAGTTCATTAATAATTTCGGCAATTTGCGATGTAATAGCAGGATCTAGCGCAGCTGTTGGTTCATCAAACAGTAAAATCTGTGGTTCCATCATTAACGCTCTAGCAATAGCAACCCGCTGTTGCTGACCACCAGAAAGATGTAGAGGGAAACGCTGTGCCATGTCATCGATTTGTAATCGAGTTAAAATTGCCATAGCTTTATCACTAGCTTCTTTCTTAGTTAACTTAAGTACTTGGCATGGTGCTTCAATTAAATTTTCCAGTACAGTCAAATGTGGCCATAAGTTATAGTTTTGAAATACCATACCCACGTTTTTACGTAGTTGACGGATTTTAGTTTCGGCAATTTTTTCGGTAAAATCAAAATGTTCATTGGCAATTGTCATTTCACCTGAAGTTGGTATTTCCAGTAAGTTAAATATCTTTAATAAAGAGCTTTTCCCTGCGCCACTTTGACCTAATAACACAATGGTTTCACCTAGTGGGTAACAAAGAGAGACATCATTCAATGCCTGATGACTACCATAAAAGCAGTTAATATGCTTTAATTCTATATTCATTCTTAATTATTGCTTAGCTTTAAAATTGACTAAATATTACTTTTTTCTGCATAAAAATGCAATCTAAAATATGAGACAAATTTTTTTTAGCTTAAATATAGTACTTAAACGTATAGCTCTCCTGAAACATCTTTACAATATTATTTAGTTGGGAAATTTAACGTTCATCAGTGATGATAGGAATTACTGGCCCTAAATATTTAGGTTCTTGATTAAGAATATATAAATCAATAAAAGCACTTACACGAGCAAACATTTCGCGAATGCGAACTAATTTCATACTTTGTGGTGCTGGCACGGCAAAACATTGGGCTTGAATCCCTTGGGCTAGGGCTATAAAGATGGCCCGTTCACAATGAAATTCCTGAGTAATAATCGTGAAATTTTTGGCATCAAAAACTTTATTTGCACGTACTATAGAGTCAAAAGTGCGAAACCCAGCATAATCAAGAACAATTGCCTCACGTGGGATGCCAGCCTTAATTAAGTCTTTTTGCATCGTAATAGGTTCGTTGTAGCTGAGAAGAGCGTTATCACCACTTAATAATAGATAATCGACTTTACCTTGCCAGTATAGGTCAATTGCACCATCAATTCGATTTCGATAGAAACCATTTATGCCACCACCACGAACATATTTAGATGTACCTAAAACTACACCAATGCTACGATAAGGGAGTTTGTTTTCATCATGGTAGATGTATGGCGCAGTTTTATAACTTATCCAATAATCAAGTCCGATAATTGTAATCAGTATAATTAAGCATAAACTCACCAAATAAGCTATAAGCCTTTTTAACTTCATACTAAAACCAATCAAAAATGAATACCATTATTGGAAATAAAAACGGCGCTGTCAATGATGTCATTATACCACACAATACCAATGATAATGAACTATAGGCTCCTTCATGATAATCGACTTCAATGCAGCGCGCAGTACCAACAGCATGTGATACCGCACCGATGGATAACCCTCGGGCTGGCACTGATTTTATGTGAAGAAAGTTTAATAATTGATGACCAAATATTCCACCTAAAGTACCAACAAGAATAACACATAAAGCGGCAATGGATTGTACGCCACCTTGACTATCGGCAATGGTGACGGCTATAGCGGTAGTAACTGATTTAGGCAGTACGGACGCTGCAATTTCATGCGAACCTCCTAGCCAAAAAACAATGCTTACCCCTGTTACCATTGAAGCAACCGAAGCAGTAAACGTAATGATCATTATAGACTTCCAACGAGCTTTTATTTGCGGAATTAATTCATATAACGGATAAGCTAATGCAACCACCGAGTAGGGTAGTAAGTCATTAATAATTTGTACATTTTTTACATATTCAGTATAGGTAGTGTTGGTGATTAATAATATTGGAACTAACACAATCACTGAGATCACTAACGGATTAAATAGTGGCGTTTTTATTTTAAATGAAAACCTACGGATAACGAGGAAAATGCCAATAGTTAATGGTAACATCCAAATCATGATTGATTTTCCTTATTAGTTAATTCGGTTGTTTTTTTACGATTAGCTTTATGCAAATACTCAGTAAAGAAGGCAGTAAAAAATAATACGATAATCGAACCACCTATACAGCTA
This sequence comes from Gilliamella sp. wkB112, assembly GCF_001690685.1. GTDB lineage: Bacteria > Pseudomonadota > Gammaproteobacteria > Enterobacterales > Orbaceae > Gilliamella > Gilliamella apicola_J. The sequence goes on from NZ_LZGL01000009.1 coordinate 13,934, forward strand.
AAAATAATCGGCACCCAGTTATCTATTAATAATGAATAATTATCCATTATTCCCATCGCAGCTGGAATAAACAGCACCGTCATATAGCGCATAAATAAATTACAACTGTTTTTGATCCAACATGTTGGTATTAGTTGGAAGGCTAATGAGAAAAACAAAATTAGTAAACCAATAATACTACCTGGTATCATGATAGGTAATATTTTAGAAATAATATTACCTGCCCATAAAAATAGGGTTAACACAATTAATCCTCGACCATAACTAAAAAATGTATAGTACAAAGAGTAAAGTCGATGCTTTATAGTGGCATGCTTGGCTAAAAAATGTTTCATAATATAAATGCTAATTATTTTATGGTTTAATTAAGACTATATATTGATGTAGTAAAAGGTATAACGATATTCGTTGCATATCATACGCCCCTGAAATTCAATTATCCAACTAAATAGTGACAATAATTATATAGCTGTTTAATTGTGGTTAATTTTTCGGGTTGTTGATTGTATATTTCTGCTAGTTGTTCTAATGTTAATAAGTAATCTTGAATTTTAGCCGTATTAAGTTTGTCACGGCAGTAATGTTGCCAGATCATTTGCTCTTGTTCATTTAATATTTGCGGATAATTACGAGCTTTGTATCTAAAAAATAAGGTAGCTAAGCGCGGATCATCAAATGTTGGTGCTACTGAATCTAATAAATCAACTGGTGTTGTTCTAATTGTTTCACAACGTGACTTATCTTGACCATTTAGAAAACTACTGTATATCTGTGCCTCAACATCGGTAACCACTAAATGCTCATTAGTTGTATTAAATAATTCGCGCATTTTATCTTGCAAAGTATTTTGATTTTGTAATAATTTTTGTTGTTTAGCCAGACATTGGTTGATATCAATATTAAAACGCTTTTCGTTTTCGGGTAACAATGTTTTTAAAGGTGCAATAATAGGGCATTTATTAATGTGCACTAGTTTCAAAGGCACCCGTGATTCATTTAACTCAAGATCCTCTGTTTTGGTATATAGTTTTTCTCTGAGTTCATCGACCGTTAGGTTAATGAGTAAATCAATATCTCCTGTCAAATCACATACAACCACCGCATTATTTTGCATTGGATGCCACGCAATTGGGCAAACTAATGACAAATTGCCACGATGACTACCAAACATGCCTGATACATGTACTATTGGCGTCATATTAATAACGTCGAGAAGTTCAGTTACTCTATTTTTATTACGTAATGAGAAAAAATAATTGAATAATTTAGGCTGTTTCTCTTTAATTAATTTGGCTATAGCGATAGTGGCATAAACATCGGACATGGCATCATGAGCTTGTTCATGAGAAATATTATTTTCTTTAGTTAGATGTTCTAACCGGAAACTAACCAACCCAACATTATTAATTGGCCAGTTAATACCTTCAGGACGTAAGGCATAACAAGCCCGCACCAGGTCAAGCAAATCCCATCTTGAATTGCCATTTTGCCAACTGTAAGCATAAGGATCATAAAAATTACGGTATAAAAGGTTGCGCGTGACCTCATCATCAAAACGAATATTGTTATAACCTAATATGCAAGTATTGGGTTCACTAAAAGCTTGATGAATTTGTTTAGTAAATTCTGCCTCACAAACTCCTTTTTGATTGGCTTCTTGAGGAGTTATCCCTGTAACTAACACCGCTTCTGGATTTGGTAAATAATCTGGAGTTTGCTGACAATAAATAACTAAAGGTTCTTCAATTATATTAAAATCACTATCAGTGCGTACACCAGCAAATTGAGCCGGTCTATCCAAAGACGGATTAATACCAAAAGTTTCATAATCATGAAAGTAAAAAGTAGGTTTTTCGGTGTTATTTTTCATTGTTTGGTTTTACCAGTTGATTTTAATAGCAATCAACTAAAAAAATTTATGTTTTATTCGAATATTTTTAGTTGATTAATATAGGAATTTAAAAAAATTAACTGCATATATTACATGATACTCTTTTTAAATATAACTAATGGCATTATATCAGAATAAATGAAAGGGTATGATATGAATAATCTATAAGATCATCCACTGAATTTTGATAGTCGTGATTTTATAAAAGTGGATATTTTTATCCACTTTTAAGTTATTAATAAATTAATTTCTTGTAGAAATTTTATTTAAAAAAGTAACTAATTTATCTTTCCATAAATCTGCAGTCATGGTTGTTCCATGTCCGCTAGTTTTACCACTTGCTGGAATTAAAAAGTAATCAGAGTTGGGTATGTTTTTTAGCGCTTTTTCCATTAAACCAGTACTTGGTGGATTTCTTTCATCATCGGCTGAGTTAATTGCTAAAATATAAGCTTTTATTTTAGTTAAATCATTAGTTGGATCAAAATCTCTTGCAGAATCCCATTGATATAAAAAATCATTAGTGTCCATTGTGACTCGTTCACTTAATTTTTTAGCTAATAATTCTTCTGTTTTTTCGGTATTATAAGCTTTATTTTGCCATGCTATATCACCACCATTAGTTGCTATATTGTAGTAATTATAAACTGATTGAAATTTTTCAGGTTGTTTAGAATAAAAACCATTATTCCAATCAGGATCATTTCTTATAGAATTGATTACCATTTTTCGCATAATCCAATTACGACTAGACATTGGGGCAGGTGTTGCGGCCATAGGAATAGCTGCAGTCATATAATTAGGATACATTGTAACCCATTTCCAAGTATTCATTCCTCCCATAGAATTACCGATGATAAGTTCTAAATGATTTATTCCTAACCCGTCTTTTAAAAGATGATATTGAGCATTGACCATGTCTGTATAATTATAATGAGGAAAGTTGCCTTTTAGACCATCTGACGGCTTCGATGATAGACCAGTACCAATCGCATCAGGTAAGATAATAAAATATTTATCGGCATCTAATGGCATATTTTTAGCAAATAACGCTTGACCAAAACTTTCATTTAACATGGAGTGTCCATTTCCAGTGGTGCCATGCAAAATTAAAATAGGTTTTCCTTTCGGATTACCTAAGGTTATATAATGAATCTTTAATTTATCAATGGTTTTTCCGTCATTAAATTTAAAGTTATCTATATAGTAGTCGGACTCTTGCATATTTTTATAATCAATACAAAAACCTAAAGATGGCAAAATTATCAAAAAAATAAGCAAGCAGAGCTTTTTTAGTTGGATCATAACGTTATTTCCTTTTATTAAATGATTATGATTGTTTAATATATAGCTATTGAAACCAATAACTATATTGACTGAATAAATGACTTAAAATGAATCGATTCAGTTTTGGAAGCAAAAAAAGATAATTACAACTAATACTACTGTTTGAAATTTAGTTATACAAATAAGATATTAGTTAATGTGATTGTTATCACATATTTATTTTAGGATTAATAGCCAGACCGGTTTTCAGAATTAGTAGATGGGTTGAGATGTTGATTTCATTAAAACCTAGCCTCGCATAACGGGGCTAAAGCACTTAAAATTTTATATTAGTGGGTTGGTGAACTTTCGATTATATTAGCCAATCTCTCAAGCGTTATTCTCAAAAATTTAGGCATCGCTTCTAATTCGATTGAGTCCATAAGATTTTTGACATATAAACCTAATTCGGTATCGCCTTCCACAATCAAACGACGCTGGAAGAACAGAGTATCCGGATCTTGCTTTCGGGTTGCTATCATGATGAGATCGTTAGCATTACCAATAAAACTAACATCAGCAATTTCCTCTCGACTGACTACAAGTTTGTTATTGATAAGGCTAACAAACCAGATTAATTGTAGATCGGTAACTTCAATTTTAAGCCAACGATTTTCTAAAAAATCGAGGTCACCATCTTCAAGAGAATGTTTAAATTGCAATTGCAATAATTGTTCAATCGCGCGTTTCTTCAAATTAAATGGTACACAACGCAGAGTTAGCCCAAATAGTTGAGGAGCTTTATCAACAACCTGCGAATGGAGTTTACTTAAAATCTGATGTTTGCTAGCAAGCATTTTAGGCACCCTCAGAAATCATTTGTTCATAAATATCTAAGTCAGTATTTAGATGTTCAAAAACTTCTTCACTTACTTCATTACGTATTTTCATTTGTAATAAAGCTGTACGTTCAGCACCAATTGCGACTAAACGCATACGTCTTTCTAAATTTTCCGCTTCAAGCGCTTTTAGTTCTAGATCTTTAAGACCCGTACGTCGCCTTAAAGAACCAATAACACGAGATCCAACTTCATGAATAATTTCTTGATCTAAGCCATCTTCAGTTGTTTCTTGTAATAAGTTATTTTGCATTTTTTCAAGACTAACAATGGCTTCTTCGGCCATATGACCTTTAATAGTTAAGATTTCATTTTCTTGTTTTGAATTGTCTAAAATAACACTACCACGTAATAAAATTGGTAACACAATTATTGCTACAATTAATGAAATTAAGATAATACCTGTCGCAATAAAAACTAGTTGATACCGACCAGCAATTGTCATTGGGATGGACAATACACCAGCAAGGGTAATCGCCCCACGTACTCCAGCAAATGTTGATATCAATAGATCCCGAGTGGTATAAGATTTAAATGCGAGAGGGCGCTTGTTACCAAAAGGCAAAGTAGGCATGTGCTTCATTGCCCATAACCAAGCAAATCTAGTCACCATTAAAACTATAAATACAAATACTACGATGCAACACAGTTGCCATACTTCTATTGATGAGTCTGTTTGATTCTCAGTAAAAGTACTAGTTAAAATACTTGGTAATTGAATCCCTAATAAAATAAAAACAAAACCGTTAAATACAAAGGTTAACATTGACCAAGCACTATCAGATTGTAAACGAGTTGTTAATGGTGCATTTCTCATCATACCAGATTGATTTACCGTCATACCTGCACTCACTGCAGCTAAGATACCAGAACAATGGCATTCTTCAGCAATAATATAAGCTGCAAATGGTAGTAAGAATAGTAATACAATTTGAATGGCGGCATCATTATGCGTTAATTTATTAATTTTGCGTAGAATACGAGCATATAGCCAGGTAAATAAAACACCAATAGCTAAGCCACCAATAGCAACAATAAAGAAACTAATACTAATTTGAAATAAATCAAATTGTAATTGTCCGACAGCTATTAAAATGGCAAAATTTAATGAAACTAAGCCTGATGCGTCATTCATCAAGGCTTCACCTTCTATAATTTCCATTTTTTCTTTTTCAATTCGACCTTTCCCTACAATACCACTTAATGCCACCGCATCAGTTGGAGACAGTACTGCAGCTAATGCTAATGCTGGGGCCAGTTTAATTTCTTCTGGTAACATCCAATAAAGGAGATACCCTAATGCAATAACCGTAATAACTACCAAGACTAAAGCAAGTCCAACAATCTCACGAACATTATATACGAAGTGTTTAACTGAAGTTTTACGTCCATCAGCAAATAGCAAAGGAGGAATAAATAAAACCAGAAATAATGCCGGATCAAATTTAACATAAACGCCAAAAGCAGCTAATATACAGCCAAGCAATATTTGCATCAGTGGTAACGGAATTTGAATAGGTAGCATTTTAATAAATACACCTGAAAGTGATACAATTAATACTATAAGCAATATTGTTGAAAAAAGTTCCATAGCTCTTCTTTTTGTGACCCGACAATTAATTATTGATTATACCTGATTTTTATCAAAGTTTCAGGTGGTAAATTTAAAAAAAATTATTTATATTTTTGGCAAAATATTACATCATTTAGCCAAAATCAATTTACTAAATAACAACCTAAATAAAGGCATTTTTGTATGGAGAGTTGGCAGAGAGCATTTATCCTGCATACCAGATCCTATAGTGAAAGTAGTTTACTTGTTGATTTTTTTGTTGAAAATTTTGGAAAAATTACAGTTTTAGCTAAAGGTGCAAAGCGTAAACGTTCTGCTTTAAAAGGTGTGTTACAACCTTTTACACCACTTATCATACAATATTCTGGTCATGGGGAAGTAAAAACTTTACGTCAAGTGGAAGCTATGTCATTAGCTTTACCTCTTATTTCGACCTCGTTATATAGTGCTTTTTATCTTAATGAATTATTACATCGAGTATTAGTTGCAGACAGTGATACAACAATATTATTTGAACACTATCTACATAGTTTGCAACAATTGGCCAAACAGGAACCAGCTGAAAATGTGTTGCGTTCTTTCGAACTAGCTTTATTAGAAAATTTAGGCTATCACGTTGATTTTTTCCATTGCCGTGCCACCGGTGATGATATCGTCGCCGCTATGAACTATCAATTTCAATCAGAAAAAGGGTTTATAAGTAGCTTATTACAAAATAGTACCAGTTTTACTGGTGAAGAAGTTTTGGCGCTAGGGTATCGTCAATTTGATAATCAAGATGTTCTTAAAGCCGCAAAACGCTTTACTAGGATGGCATTAAAACCTTATGTAGGAACAAAACCATTTAAAAGTAGAGAGTTATTTTTAAAAATATAATGGGTATTATTGGTTAATTAACCCTGTATCTTAGGTTGAAGATAGTTAGAGCAATTCCGCCAACAAAGTTGACGGAAAGAAAGATAGTGGCTTAGAAATCAATACACGGGTGGTTTAGCATAAGTATCATCAGCTTTATCGGCAGGGAAGGCATTAGGGCTTACTTTTTGATAGTTTTTATTATTATCTACTAATTGAAATACTGCTGTGCCAATGACACCAACATTCCCTACTGAACCTTCATCAGTATGATTAGCGTAAGCATTAGAACTGTCAGAGAAAGTAAAAGCAGCTACTTCATTATTACTTTTACGGAATCCTTTAATCACAAGAATATCATATGGTCTTAAAATGTAACCATCATTTGAGAGTGAACCAGCTTTACCATTAATAACATCTAATCCATCTACAGTTGCTATGATTTCATAAGTATTAGCAGAGTAATTACGATAGAATAATTGATAACTTTGTCCTACCAGACCTTGAAGTTTAACTTTGTTATTTTGCTTAGTTAATGGCCATTTATTGTCGCGATCATCTAGGAAAGCCATACCAATGCGACCATTGTTTAACATAACTTCTAAAATTGTTTTACCTTTATACTGATGTCCAGAATAATTTATAGTAATAACATCAATAGGGTTGAAACTTGTGCGTTTCATGCTTACTTGCTGAACATGTGATTCAATGCCGTCGCCCCATTGAGTACCTAAGGATCCACTACTGTCTCTTGTTACAGTGTCACTATGACGACCAGATTGACAACCTGTTATAACCAATGCCAGTAAAGATAAAATAGTAATAAAATATTTTGTATATAACCTTTTCATATTGAGTTTTCATCCTTTAAATATTATGTAATAACAAGAGAATCTGAAATTATATATAATATTTTTTTTGTTAACTATGCTTTTATTACATTTTTTTATAATTCATTATTATTAAATAAGTTATATTGAATTATCATGATAAAATCTGCCATAAATATTAAGATATTCTATTTTAAATCCTTATGATAGGTGGTAATATACGCGATCTATTTATTTTGTACGCATGTGCGCTTTCGTAGGGCGCACCACTGTTATAAGGATTTATTATGCCGATTATTACTCTTCCTGACGGATCTCAACGTCAATTTGATAAACCAGTTACTGTATTAGAAGTCGCTCAAAGTATTGGAGCAGGCTTAGCCAAAGCTTGCATTGCTGGTCGCGTTAATGGTGAACGTAAAGATGCATGTGATGTGATCGATAAAGATGCATCGGTAGCTATAATCACGGCTAAAGATGCTGATGGTCTGGAAATTATTCGTCACTCTTGCGCCCATTTATTAGGTCATGCAATTAAACAATTATGGCCGGATACGCAAATGGCTATAGGACCTACTATTGACAATGGTTTTTATTATGATGTTGATTTAGATCACGCGTTAACGCAGGAAGACCTTGATGCATTAGATAAACGTATGCATGAATTGGCTAAAAAAGATTATGATGTAAAAAAAGAAGTGGTTAGTTGGGAACGTGCGAGGGAAGTTTTTTGGGATCGCCGTGAACCATATAAAATTGCTATTTTAGATGAAAATATTCCTAAAGAATCTAAACCAGCACTTTATCATCATGAAGAATATATAGATATGTGTCGTGGGCCGCATGTACCTAATATGCGTTTTTGTCATCATTTCAAATTACAAAAAGTTGCTGGTGCATACTGGCGAGGTAACAGTGATAATAAGATGTTACAACGTATTTATGGCACAGCTTGGGCTGATAAAAAGCAACTCGATAGCTATTTGCAACTTCTAGAAGAAGCAGCTAAACGTGACCATCGTAAAATAGGCAAACAACTAGATTTGTACCATATGCAAGAAGAAGCACCCGGGATGGTGTTTTGGCATAATGATGGTTGGACTATTTTCCGTGAACTTGAAGTCTTCGTTCGTACTAAATTGAAAGAATACGATTATCAAGAAGTTAAAGGTCCATTTATGATGGATAGAGTCCTATGGGAAAAAACTGGTCATTGGGGCAATTATAAAGACTTAATGTTTGTAACTTCATCTGAAAATCGTGAATATTGTATCAAACCAATGAATTGTCCGGGGCATGTTCAGATTTTTAATCAAGGTTTGAAATCTTATCGTGATTTACCTTTACGTATGGCTGAATTTGGTAGTTGTCACCGAAATGAACCTTCAGGTTCTTTACATGGATTAATGCGTGTTCGAGGTTTTACCCAAGATGACGCACATATATTTTGTACCGAAGATCAAATACGAAGTGAAGTCAATGGTTGTATAAAAATGGTGTATGACATTTATAGTACTTTTGGCTTTACCGATATTACTGTTAAATTATCAACTCGCCCGGAAAAACGCATTGGTAACGATGAAACATGGGATTTAGCTGAAAAAGATTTAGCTGATTGCTTGACTGAAAATGGCATTAAATTTGAATATTTACCTGGAGAAGGGGCATTTTACGGCCCAAAAATAGAATTCACATTATATGATTGTTTAGGTCGAGCATGGCAATGTGGTACAGTGCAACTTGACTTTATGTTGCCAGGCCGCTTGGACGCAACTTATGTAGGTGAGAATAATGAACGTCATGTTCCGGTAATGATTCATAGAGCAATTTTAGGTTCTATGGAACGTTTTATTGGGATTTTAACAGAAAACTGTGCGGGATTCTTCCCAACATGGTTGGCTCCATTACAAGTCGTAGTGATGAATATTACTGATAACCAAGCTCAATATGCGAAACAATTGACCGAACAATTACAAAAAGTTGGCATTAGAGCTAAAGCAGACTTGAGAAATGAGAAAATAGGGTTTAAAATCCGCGAACATACTTTAAAACGGGTTCCTTATATGTTTGTCTGTGGTGACAAAGAAATGGAATCTGGTACAATTTCAGTTCGAACTCGTCAAGGTAAAGATCTTGGTAGCTTTGAAGTGAAACATGTTATAGAATTGTTGCTTAATGAAATTCATAAGCGTTCATTAGAACAAATGGATTAAAAGTAAATTAATTTGGAGGAATTAGATATTAAAGTCAGTAAACGTATTCAGTCAACGCGGGCACATAAGATTAATGATGAAATTACTGCTCGTGAAGTGAGATTAACCGGTGTCGATGGTGAACAACTTGGTATTGTTAGCTTAGATGAAGCAATAAAACAAGCTGAAGAAGCGACTTTAGATTTAGTTGAAATAAGCCCTAATGCAGAACCACCAGTTTGTCGTATTATGGATTATGGCAAGTTCCTCTATGAAAAGAGTAAAGCAACAAAAGAACAGAAGAAAAAGCAAAAAGTTGTTCAGGTTAAGGAAATTAAATTCCGACCTGGTACAGACGAAGGTGATTATCAGGTAAAACTCCGCAGCCTGACTCGCTTTCTTGAAGATGGCGATAAAGCCAAAGTTACGTTGCGTTTTCGTGGACGTGAAATGGCTCACCAACAGTTAGGTACTGAAATGCTTGATCGCATCAAAGATGACTTAGCTGATTTGGCAATCATTGAATCTTATCCAACTAAGATCGAAGGTCGTCAAATGATCATGGTGCTAGCGCCGAAGAAGAAATAATGGTTCTGCAAGTTAATTTTTAATTTATTGAAAATTACACCATTATTTTATTATTATTAACAATGCGAAGTGGAAATTATTAAAATGCCTAAAATTAAAACTGTAAGAGGCGCAGCAAAGCGCTTTAAAAAAACAGCATCTGGTGGCTTTAAGCATAAACAAGCTAACAAGAGTCATATCCTAACTAAAAAATCAACTAAACGTAAACGTCATTTGCGTGGTTTGACAACCGTGTCAAAAGGTGATTTAGGTTTAGTAACAGCGTGTGTTCCATACGTTTAAATTATTGGTTTATTATTAGAGGATATATTTTATGGCTCGTGTTAAACGTGGTGTTATTGCTCGTGCACGTCACAAGAAAATTTTAAAACAAGCAAAAGGTTATTATGGTGCACGTTCACGTGTATATCGTGTTGCTTTCCAAGCAGTAATTAAAGCAGGACAATATGCTTATCGTGACCGTCGTCAACGTAAGCGTCAATTCCGTCAGTTATGGATTGTGCGTATCAACGCAGCAGCTCGTCAATGTGGTCTTTCTTATAGCCGTTTTATTAATGGTTTGAAGAAGGCATCTATTGAGATCGATCGTAAGATCCTTGCTGATATTGCTGTATTCGATAAAAATGCATTTGCTGCATTAGTTGAAAAAGCAAAAGCGGCACTATAATGTCTTTATAAGAGCCGAGTTACCTCGGCTTTTATTATTTTTGGATAGTTAATATTAATAAAAAGAGCAATTGACCATGAACTTAGTTATTTTTCGTTTCTTTTTTAGCTTCATTTATAATATTCATTTTTGAGGCAAATGAAAAACGAAAAATAATTATAAAAGCCTCGCCCAGAGGCTTTTTTTATATATTGAACCATAAGCAGGAGAACTGTATGTCTCAATTAGTCGAACTGGTAAATAATGCCAAATCCGCTATTGAAAGTGCTAATGATATTAATCTGATCGAACAGATTCGAGTGGAATATTTTGGTAAAAAAGGCCATTTTACAATGCAAATGGCTTCTTTACGTGATGTCCCAGCTAGTGAACGCCCGGTTGTAGGTCAAAAAATTAATGATGCTAAACAAGAAATTGTTGAAATTTTGAATCAAAAACGCAATTATTTAGAACGCCAGGCACTTAATGCTAAATTAGCCAATGAAACTATAGATATTACTTTGCCAGGTAAAACACTTGAATTAGGTGGATTACATCCGGTAACCAAAACTATAAATCGCCTTGTTGAATTTTTTGGTGAACTTGGTTTTGTGGTTGAAACTGGTCCAGAAATTGAAGACGATTATCATAATTTTGATGCATTAAATATTCCGGCTCATCATCCTGCTAGGGCAGATCATGATACATTTTGGTTTGATGCCAAACGTTTATTACGTACGCAAACTTCTACGGTACAAATCCGCACCATGGAAAATCAAAAACCGCCAATCCGTATTATTGCTCCGGGCCGTACTTATCGTAACGACTACGACCAAACACACACACCAATGTTCCACCAAATGGAAGGTTTATTGGTGGATAAAGACATTAGCTTTAGTCATTTAAAAGGGTTACTGCATGATTTCCTTCACTGTTTTTTTGAAGACGATATGGAAATTCGATTTAGGCCAGGGTATTTTCCATTTACTGAGCCTTCCGCAGAAGTAGATATCAAAGCTAAAAATGGTAAATGGTTAGAAGTTTTAGGATGTGGAATGGTTCATCCTAATGTGTTACGTAATGTAGGCATTGATCCTGAAGTTTATAGTGGTTTTGCCTTTGGTATGGGTATTGAAAGGTTAACTATGTTACGTTACGGCGTCACTGATTTGCGTTCTTTCTTTGAAAATGATTTACGTTTTTTGAAACAATTTAATTAATTCTGGAGATCAAAACATGAAATTTAGTGAAAGCTGGCTACGTGAATGGATCAATCCAGAAATTAGTAGCGAAACATTAACCGACCAATTAACTATGGCTGGTTTAGAAGTTGATGACGTTGAAAAGGTTGCCGGGGATTTTACTGGTGTAGTTGTTGGTAAAGTTGTTGAATGCATGCAGCATCCTAATGCAGATAAATTACGTGTAACCAAAGTAGATATAGGTAAATCTGAATTACTTAATATAGTTTGTGGTGCACCTAATTGCCGTCAAGGACTAATGGTCGCTTGTGCTACTATTGGTGCGGTATTGCCAGGGGATTTTAAAATAAAAGCTGCAAAACTTCGTGGAGAGCCCTCTGAAGGAATGCTTTGTTCTTATTCCGAGTTAGGTATAAGTGATGACCACAATGGGATTATTGAATTACCTAGTGATGCACCTTTAGGGCAAGATATTCGTGAATATCTAAAACTTGATGATGTTATGATTGATATTAGTGTAACGCCTAACCGTGCTGACTGTTTTGGTATTATTGGCGTTGCTAGAGATATTTCAGCAGTTAACAATATACCTATGCACGAATTACATGTAGATAACGTTGCCGCAACTATAACTGATACCATATCAATTCAAGTTGATGAACCAAACGCAGCTCCTTGTTATCTAGGGCGTATTATTAAAAATATTAATGTTAATGCAACTACGCCATTATGGATGAAAGAAAAGCTACGCCGCGGTGGAATACGTTCTATAGATGCAGTCGTAGATGTTACTAATTATGTTTTATTAGAACTTGGCCATCCTATGCATGCATTTGATTTAGCTCAAATCGAAAAAGGCATTGTAGTTCGTTATGCCGATACTAATGAAAAATTGGTTTTACTAAATGGTAATGAAATTTCAATTAATGATAAAACCTTAGTTATAGCTGACCACAAAAAAATATTAGCATTAGCTGGAATTATGGGTGGTGAATATTCAAGTGTAACATCAGCAACTAAAGATGTTTTTCTAGAGGCAGCATTTTTTGCACCATTAGCTATTACAGGAAAAGCTCGCGAATATGGTTTACATACTGAAGCATCTCATCGTTATGAACGTGGAGTAGATCCAGCTTTACAAATGAAGGCAATGCAGCGAGCAACAAAATTATTAGTTGATATTTGTGGTGGTGAAGTTGGTCCAATTATTGATGTAACAAATGCCAATGAGTTACCAATACAAGCCACAATTGTATTACGCAGGGAAAAAATTGATCGCATCATTGGCTTGTCAGTAGCAACACAAAAAATTACCGATATACTTGAAAGACTTGGTTGCAATGTAGAATATAAAGACAATATTTGGTTAGTTAAGGCACCAAGCTGGCGATTTGATTTACAAATAGAGGAAGATTTGATAGAAGAGGTCGCGCGTATCTATGGCTACAATAATATACCTAATGCCAACCTAAAAATCGAATCAATAATGAAGCCAATACCTGAAGGAAATGTTGCTTTAAGTCGAATTAAAGACCTATTGGTTGATCGTGGTTATCAAGAAGCAGTTACCTATAGTTTTGTTGATCCAAAAGTTCAGCAAATGTTACATCCAGAATTGCAAGAAATTAAATTGCCTAACCCAATTTCAAGTGAAATGTCAGTTATGCGTTTATCTTTATGGCCTGGATTATTAGATGCTGTTTTATATAATCAAAATCGTCAACAATCTCGAATTCGACTATTCGAAACTGGTTTACGTTTTATACCTGATGAGAAGTCTGAATTTGGAGTTCGTCAAGAATTAATGCTAGCTGGAGTGGTAACAGGGCGTTTATATGAAGATCATTGGGATTTACCTAAACAACATATCGATTTCTATGATTTAAAGGGCGATATAGAATCTATTTTCACTCTTTTAGGTTATACAGAAAATCTTCAATTTAAAAAAGCTGATTTGCCAGCATTACATCCGGGGCAGAGTGCGGCTATATATATCAATAATGATCTTATTGGTTATATAGGAGTGTTACATCCCGAAATTGAAAAAAAATTATCTTTAAATAGTAAAACTCTTGTTTTTGAAATAAATTTAGCTAAAATTAATCCTAAAAAGGTACCTGTTGCTCAAGACTTATCTAAATATCCGTCTAATAAACGCGATATTGCAATTGTTATATCTAATACAATTCCGGCAGCAGATATTATATCAGTATGTAAAAGTTCAGGTGGCGAACAACTTGTAAAAGTCTCACTATTTGATGTCTATCAAGGCGAAAATATCGGTGAAGATCAAAAAAGTCTCGCTATCAGTTTGATTTTACAAGACAAGTCGCGTACACTTGAGGAAGAAGATATAACTAACATTGTAAACAAATGTATTGTTGCTTTACAAAACCGTTTTAAAGCCATATTAAGAGAATAATGACTATGACATTAACCAAAGCTGATATTGCAGATCGTCTTGCCGAAAAATTTAATATTGATCGTCAAGAAGCTAAAGTGCTCGTTGAACTTTTTTTTGAAGAAATTCGAGTAGCTTTAGAAAAAGGGGAAGCCGTTAAATTATCTGGATTTGGTAATTTTTCTATTCGTGATAAAAATTCACGACCGGGACGTAATCCAAAAACAGGTGAAAGTGTCGATATTTCTGCTCGTCGGGTTGTTACATTTAGACCTGGCATTAAATTTAGAGAACGAGTAGAAAAGAATTTAGCACTATAACTTTTCCCTTTTATAAATATATAAGCCTTTTTTGTTATCTAACAAAAGATAGGCTTTTTTTTTGAAAAATTGATTGTAATAATTTAATGATTCAAGCATAATAACTCCTCTTTTATGGAGGCTCTATGGGTCCTCTTGCAACATTTTTTTGCTCATCAGGTCAGGTCCGGAAGGAAGCAGCCAAAGTAAAAAATATGTGTGTGGGATGTGGCTGATAGGGTCTCCTCCAAATAGAAAATGTAAACTCTTCTCTAATCTTCCATACTCAAATTATCACTCTAATAATTATTAGGAACAATAAATGTCCAAACACTATATTTACGGTTAAATTAATCAAAATGATTGTTGTTGATTGCGGTTATATTTGCGATCATATTACCAATCTGAATATTTATATTGAAACGTATAGCTTACCTGAAACTTCTTGACTTTAATTTTAAATAACTATAATTCATAAAAAATATTTATAAAATGAATATATGCATTTAGTGAGATTTAACAATGTTACAATCAAATCAACATAGCCGACAAAATCAATTAGAATTACTGAGTCCTGCTAAAGATATAGAAATAGCTAAACAAGCAATTTTACATGGTGCAGATGCTGTTTATATTGGGGGACCTAATTTTGGGGCTCGGCATAATGCAGGTAATTCCGTGAGTGATATTGCAAAACTAGTAGAATTTGCTCATCTTTATTATGCCAAAATTTTTGTTACTTTAAATACGATCCTTCACGATAATGAACTTGAAGCCGCTAGGCAATTGATTTGGCAACTTTATGATGTAGGTATTGATGCTCTGATTGTGCAAGATATGGCTATTTTAAGTATGGATATTCCACCTATTGATTTACATGCCAGTACCCAAATGGATATTCGCACCCCTGAAAAAGCTAAATTCTTAGCTGATGTTGGATTTTCGCAAATCGTATTAGCACGGGAGCTAAATCTAAATGAAATTGCAAAAATTAATCAGAGTATAGATGCTAAAATTGAGTTCTTTATCCACGGAGCACTTTGTGTTGCTTTTTCTGGTCAATGTTATATTTCTCACGCGCAAACAGGTCGAAGTGCTAATAGAGGAGATTGCTCACAAACTTGCCGACTTCCATATACTTTAAAAGATGAGCAGGGGCGCATAGTGGCCTACGACAAACATTTATTGTCAATGAAGGATAATAATCAGTCGAATAATTTAAATGCATTAATTACAGCTGGAGTAAAATCCTTCAAGATAGAAGGACGCTATAAAGATATGAATTATGTCAAAAATATTACCGCTTTTTACCGTAAAAAATTAGATGATATTATGGAGCAAAACTCTAATTTGATACCAACTTCAAGTGGTAAAACTCTACATGCATTTACTCCTGATCCAAACCGCACATTTAATAGAGGTAATACAGATTATTTTGTTCATGGGCGTAAACAAGATATTGAGATAAAATCTCTACAACCTTTAATCAATGGTGATGGTTTAAATGTTTTAGTTAAACGAGAAATTATTGGGTTTAGGGCAGATAAAGTTGAAAAAATATCCGTCAATCATTATCGTATTTTTGCAAATGAAATACCAAAAACTCTGTTATCAATAAAATTACCTTATACAATTAATCGAAATTTAGATCATGCTTGGCAGCAAAGTTTGTTAAAAGAATCAAGTAGCCGTCGTATTGGGGTATCCTTTAAATTATCAACCATTGAACATGGAATTTGTTTAGTAGCAGAAAGCGAAGAGGGTACTCAGGTTAGAATAGAACTAAAAGGCTCTTTTTCGGTTGCTGACCAACCAGATAAAGTACTTAAAACGATAAAAGATAATTTATCTAAATTAGGGCAAACAATATATTATTTATCTGAAATTAAAATAGATATAACCACTATTTATTTTATACCTAGTAGTCAATTAAACCAGTTAAGACGTGACATAATAGAGCGTTTAACTGCAGCCAGACTAGCTAACTATAAAACCAATAAACGTAAACCAGAAGTAATACCAATTCCTAAATACCCGGAAAATCATCTCAGTTATTTGGCCAATGTTTATAATCAAAAAGCCCGCGAATTTTATACGCAACATGGAGTCGAATTAATTGAAAGCGCTTATGAAGCGCATTCAGTTAAAGATGATGTTCCATTAATGATAACTAAGCACTGTTTACGGTTTGCGTTCAATTTATGCCCAAAACAAGCTAAAGGTATTCAAGGAGTTAAAACTAGAGTTACACCAATGAAATTGGTACAAAATAATGAAGAATTATTGTTAAAATTCAATTGCAAAGCTTGTGAGATGCAGGTTTGGGGTAAAATCAAAAATCATATTCTAAAAATGCCTTTACCTGGTAGCGAAGTTATTTTTATAAGTGATAAATAATAATTTATGCAAAATAAGAATTAATAAATAATTGACCACTTAATAGTGCAATATTAGTTCGTAATAATTTGACACATTTAACATAATATACATTATACCAACCTTAATATCTTGATTTATAATAGTTTTTGTTAATAACATTAATATGAACATGAAAATTAATGTAATAGGTGGTTAGTTAATAAAAAAAGAAATCATATTGTGCATTTTAATCGGCATTATCATATTTTATAAAATTGAAATCGAATTCATTTACTAATTCTTTAAGAATTGACATGTTAAATTATTCCAATAATACTACATTTAAAACATTTATTTTTATATTGAATTATAGCATCTTTATTAAAGACATCTCTAATATCTTTATAGTCATACATTTCAGTATTTTTTGATATATGTTGAATCCACATTAACACATTGAGATAAATATAATTACTCATATGTGCTTTAGGTGAACCATTTTGAAAAACATATATTACGTTGAGAGCATATAAAACATGGTATGTTCTACAAAGTAATAGACGATAAACGTATATTGAACATTCTTTTGTCATTTTTATTAATTGATTCGAGTAACTCATTAAAATTATTAATATACTTTTGTAGTCCTTTTTTTGAATTTTTCATTTATTTATTCCTCATATGATTATTGATATAACCCAGTGTTGTAATTTTTTAAATTAGCTTCACTATTTTATTGGCTACTTTAATAGAATGCTCATAACTCTATATCGGTGCGTATAATGTATATTATGTTAAATAGAAATAATAGAAGTTTTAAACACACTTATACTTTTTCCTTCCTATCTTTGCTTAATCTTTATTAAAACTTTTTTTAGCACTAACAAACTAAAAATAATCTATATGGAATAATTGTTGTTTTTAAATAAAGATGGTAATCTTAATAATCATATAGGATTAAATAAATAAATAATTATGCAAAGCATTTACAAGCCATTACGTTCGAACAGTTATTCTGTTCCCTGTGAATTATGCAGTATTGGCTCTCTATGTATCCCTATGCTGCTCAATAATACCTTAGGTACAGTTTTAGATCGCAAAAAATCTTATCTTAAAGATCAAATCTTAGTTACTCAAAATACTAAATTTACTAAATTTTATATCATACATTCTGGTGCATTAAAAACATATATCACTACTCAGGATGACAATGAACAAATTAACGGATTTTATTTACCTGGTGATATTGTTGGGCTAGATTCAATTTCAACCCAAATATACAATAACAATATTAAAGCTCTTACTGATACTTTAGTTTGTGAATTAAAATATGAAGAACTAATGTCTTTAATTGAAATTAATAAAAAAGTTAGAGACACTATTTTTAGTTTACTCAGTAATGATATTTATAATTATCAAAAATTAGTTTTGTGTTATTCTCAAAAGAAGGCTGATGAACGTTTAGCTGTTTTTATTTATTCTCTTTATCAACGTTATGAAAAACGCGGACACTCATCACTAAATATCAAATTGGCGATGAGTAGATCTGATATTGCCAATTATTTAGGCTTAACTATTGAAACAGTTAGTCGAAGTTTAACCAAATTCCAAGAAAAAAACATCTTATCCGTTAAAGGTAAATACATTTTCATTAAGGATTTAAATGCATTAATTGATTTAGGTAATTGAATTTATTATGTGTTAAAATAGCTGGATAAAAAAATTATACTGTAAGGTCTATCAAAAATGATAAGTTTAAAGAAAACTCTTATTGCAGCAACTGTAGCTGTTGTTCCTATGTGTTCTTTTGCTGCTCAACAATTAAATGAAGAACAAGCAAATAGCTTGCAACCATTCAAAGAAATTTCGGTGCGTGGTGCCTTTTATACCGATAGTGATTATGTAATGGCTATGTCAAAAGCAGCAGATAAAGAAGGCGCTGCTTCTTTTTTTATAACAACAACCAATATTAGCCCTTCAAATGATACTTTACGTATTGTGTATGCACGCTTATATAAAGCAGATGCACCAAAAATTGAAGAAAAGGAAGAAAAACTACGTCAATTTGAAGGAGTTTATGAATATCCAAAAAATAAAGCAATTCGACTCGAACCTTTTGATATTGTTCGTATTCGTGGTTACTTCCCGAGCGAACATAATGTAGATCAAGCAATAGCAAAAGAAGCTTCGGCTAAGGGTGCTTATGGGTATTATATCGATAACCGTTCAGAAATCGGTAGTAATTTGTTAGTAACAGCATATTTATTCAAGAAAGATGCGCCAGAAAGAAAATTGCAACCTGAAAATGCTATTCCATATGATTCAGAAGCTGGTCAACAAGCTCTAGCTCAAGGCGGTGAAGCTGCAATGCAAGTTGAAAGACCGGGCTATTATTCCCCATCAGCATTTAATGAAAAATTTTATGCTGAAAAATTCAACAATAAAGTTATTGACAAAACGACAACTAATGCTAATAACGCTACATCAGCAACAACATCAGAATCTGCAACCTCGGCTGTTGCTGTTGAGCCACAGCGAGTTAATCGTTACACTGTCACACTTTCTGATGGTAGAAAAATTCAGGAATTAAATGATGCAACTGCAGCTAAAATGGTAGCCTTTGATACTATAAAATTCCGCGGTTATTATGTGACGGATCAAGAAATTTCCTATCAGGCAGGTAAACGCGCTATAGATAATG
Organism: Gilliamella sp. wkB112; assembly: GCF_001690685.1. Lineage (GTDB taxonomy): Bacteria > Pseudomonadota > Gammaproteobacteria > Enterobacterales > Orbaceae > Gilliamella > Gilliamella apicola_J. The sequence goes on from NZ_LZGL01000009.1 coordinate 33,635, forward strand.
GAGCGAAATATTATCATATTGCACGAATAGCTCAAGATACTAATGGTCCAAATATTACAGTTTTTGTTGATTTGTATCGTTAATATGCTATCCAATAATTTTCTATGCATGAGGGCGCTATGCGCCCTTCTTTATTGTCTATTTCAATTATATATTTAATTTATAATTCTGGCTTTACATTATTGATTTGCTGTTCAATACGTTTAGCTGAAATTGGGTATGGTGTTCCTAATTGTTGAGCGAATAAATTTATTCTTAATTCTTCAATCATCCAACGAATATTAATTACATTTTCTTGTAATTTTTGATTTTCAGATAAACTATTTATCCAACTTTGATATTGATTCTCAATACTTTCAACTATTGCCATTGATTGTCTATCTTTACCAAGATTCAGCATTAATTTTTCAATGCGTTTTTCAATACCTAATAGGTAACGTTGAATATCATGTAGTCTTAAATATCCTGAGTTAGCTACAAAACCTTTATATACTAAATTATTAAGTTGTTTCTTTATATCAGATAAAGCAAAAGCTAATGACAAATCCACTCGTCCTTTCAATTTTTTATTAATATTAAAATGTAACGTTAAAATTGATTCTACTTGTTTGGCAATATCAACAACGGTTTCGTTAATATGAGTTTTGGTATAGTTTAGTAGTTCTTGATATTGTGTTGAATTTTGTATGGTTTGATTATATATTTCAATCAAATGATCAACACCACAAGCAATACAATCATCAATCAGCATTAACACAGAACCAAACGAATTAAAATATAACCCTAATTTAGATTTATTAGGTAATTTTTCATGTAAATATTTTATAGGGGAAGGAATATTAAGCATGAGCAAGCGTCTTATTCCAAGTTTGCTAAGCCGTTGTTGATCGTGGGGATTATCCATTAATTTAATACTGACTGAATTCTGATTATCAATGATTGTGGGATAAGCCTTAACCGTATAATTTTTTTGTTTTTTTTCATAAACAGTTGGTAATAAACCAAAATTCCAATCAGTTAGATTAGTTTGTTCTAAATTATTTGTTGACTTGTTTTTTAATGATGATAATGCTTGTTGTACTTGAACTTTAAGCTGTTCTTTGAGTATATCTAAATCCTTACCTGCAGCAATTTCTTTATTATTGTTATCAATGATCGCAAAAGTCATTTTTAAATAATCGGGTACTTGCTTTATTTGCCAATCATTATCATCAATTTTCACTCCTGTCATTTTCCTAAATTCATTTGCTAACGTTTCTAATAAAGGTTTATCAGTTGTATTTACCCTACTTATAAATGCTTCAGCATAATTAGGCGCCGGAACAAGGCTTCGGCGTAATGATTTTGGTAATGACTTTATTAGCGCTATGATTAAATCCCTTCTAAATCCTGGTACTTGCCAATCAAATCCACTATTTTTAATTTGATTTAAAAGATCTATTGGGATATTAATCGTGACACCGTCACGGTTGTGGCCAATATCAAATTGATATGTTAACGGTAATTTAATATTATCTTGATACCAAAAGTCAGGAAAATCTGAAGTTGTGATTAATTGAGCTGAAGGTTTTATTAACTCTCTTTTTTCAATATTAAGAAAATCAGGTGCCGTTTTTTGCTTCTGTTTCCACCATGAATCAAAATGTTTTACTGAAATAACTTTTTTATCAATCCGATGATCATAAAAATCATATAATTCATCGTCATCAATTAATATATCTTGCCGGCGAGATTTATGTTCTAGATCTTCAACTTCATGAATCAATCTTTGATTATGTTTATAAAACTGATGATTAGTTACCCAGTCACCTTCTACAAGTGCGTGACGGATAAACAGAGAACGGCTTAAAACTGGATCAATTTTACTATAATTGATTAACCGATTGGTGACAATTGGTAATCCAAATAAAGTCACTTTTTCATCAGCCATAGTGGTGCCATGCTTTTTAGACCATCTTGGCTCGCTATAACTATATTTAACTAAATGTTTAGCAATTGGTTCAAGCCAGTCCGCCTCAATTTTGGCTGCCGTTCTACCCCATAATCGACGAGTTTCAACTAACTCACTAACTACACACCATTTAGGTTGACTTTTGAAAAGAGCTGAATTAGGAAAAATAGAAAATTTGATATTTCGAGCACCAATATATTCATGTTTTTCAATTTCTTTCATACCTACATGAGATAATAAACCACTGAGCAAAGCCATATGGATTGATCGATAATCAGCTGCTTTACTATTAATTGGAAAAGCTAATTGCTTAATGGTCTGTCTTATTTGTGTATAGACATCTTGCCATTCTCTAATACGCAAATAATTTAAAAACTCTTTATGACACAAACGACGGAATTGATTACCTGATAATGTATTTTGTTGTTCTTGTATATAATTCCAAAGATTAATAAGTGCAATAAAATCAGACTCTTTGTCGACAAATCGACGATGCTTTTCATCTGATGCTTGTTGTTTGTCAAAAGGTCTTTCTCTTGGATCTTGAATTGACAATGCTGCAGTAATAATCATAATTTCTTTACTACAACCTAAACGCCTTGCATCAACAAGCATTCTCGCTAATCGGGGATCGATCGGCAGTTGAGCTAAAATTTTTCCGATTTCGGTTAAATGATATTGATGATTTTTGGTGTAAATTGCACCTAGTTCTTCTAATAATCGAATTCCATCGCGAATGTATTTAGAATCAGGTGATTCAACAAAAGGAAATGCCGCAATATCCCCTAGTCCCAATGAAGTCATTTGTAATATTACCGAAGCAAGATTGGTACGTAATATTTCCGGTTCGGTAAACTCGGGACGTGACAAAAAATCCTGTTCATCATATAAACGAATACAAATACCATCAGAGGTACGACCACATCTTCCTTTACGCTGATTAGCTGAGGCTTGTGATATAGGTTCAATTGGTAGTCGTTGTACTTTTGTTCTATAACTATAGCGACTGATTCTGGCTAAGCCTGGATCAATAACATATTTAATCCCTGGAACAGTTAATGAAGTCTCGGCAACGTTAGTGGCCAGTACAATACGTTTTTTAGAATGTACTTGGAATATACGATTTTGTTCAGAAGACGACAATCTTGCGTATAAAGGTAAAATTTCAGTATTACGTAGTTCAAATTTATTGAGAATATCAGCTAAGTCACGAATTTCGCGTTCCCCTGTCAAAAAAACTAATATATCTCCATCACTTTCCTGTGAAAGTTCATCAATAGCATTAACAATAGGTTGAAAATCACTATTTTTTTCATCTTCACTATCGTTTTCTTCATTAAGCCAAGGTCGATACCTAACTTCAACAGGATAAATTCGTCCTGAAACCTCAATAATTGGGGCTTGATTAAAATGCTTTGAAAACCGTTCAACATCTATTGTAGCTGAGGTAATGATAACTTTTAGATCTGGTCGTTTAGGTAATAATTGTTTTAAATAACCTAAGATAAAATCAATATTTAAACTACGTTCATGGGCTTCATCAATAATAATAGTATCATATTGTAATAACAGCTTATCTTTTTGAATTTCAGCGAGTAAGATGCCATCTGTCATTAATTTGATTAATGTTGTATCGCTTACATGATCAGAAAATCTAACTTTAAAACCAACCAGATCCCCTATTTCCGTTTTCAGTTCTTCAGCAATCCGATTAGCAACAGAACGTGCCGCTAATCGCCGAGGTTGAGTATGTCCTATATAGCCCTTAACACCTAAACCTAATTCCAAGCAAATTTTTGAAATTTGAGTAGTTTTACCGGAACCTGTTTCACCGGTAATGATTACCACTTGATGATTTTTGATGGCAGCATAAATATCCCCTTTTTTTTCAACTACGGGTAAATTACTGGGGAAATCAATTTGTTTGGGTAACGATTGTACTCGAGCTTCATAATGAATAATAGCCTGCTGTATTGCTGAATCGACTTCATCTATGTTTTGAGTTTTTCGAATCAATTTACTTATTTTTTGCTTATCAAGGTAAGTCATCGATTCGAGTAGTTTTAATTGTGGTTGAGTTAACATAATGAATTAAATATATTAGTTTTATAGTAATTGCTTTTAATTATAACAAATCTTACCTTTCTTAGGAGTGTACTTGTATGAAATAAAAATATCTTAATAAAGATTTAATGTAATTTACATCATACTTTTTCCTAACTATTTTAAAATAAGTTATTTTTAAAATAGTTATTTATAAGTTAATTTCTTGGTTAAACTTAAAGCATATTTAATCATAAATAACTTTATTTAGAAGGTAGTTAAGACTATAATAACTAGAGTTTTTTTGGGGGATATTCGTTTAATGGGAATAGATAATTCTACAAATATTGTATTTACTGTTAGTGACTATTTTTCAGTTACTAATATCTTTTTATCTATTGTTTATACCAATGCTCTAGCATTGGTTTTTTTTTACAAAAGCTCGGATTGATTTAAAATTTAACATTAACATTAACAACTAGTAGATAATATTATGAAAAAGACAAAAATTGTTTGTACTATAGGACCAAAATCAGAATCAAAAGAAATGCTTGCAAAATTATTAAATGCAGGTATGAATGTTATGCGCTTGAACTTTTCTCATGGTGATTATGAAGAACATGGTAATCGCATTAAAAATCTACGTGAAGTTATGCAGGAAACTGGCTTAAAAGCAGCTATCATGCTAGATACTAAAGGCCCTGAAATCCGTACTATTAAATTGGAAGGAGGCAATGACGTTTCTCTTGTTGCTGGACAAACATTTACTTTTACAACCGATAAATCGGTAGTTGGTAATTCACAATGTGTAGCGGTAACTTATGATGGCTTTGCCCGTGACCTTAAACCTGGTAATCGTGTTTTAGTTGACGATGGTCTAATTGCTATGGATGTCAAAGAGATCAATGGTAATGAAGTTATTTGTACTGTTTTAAACAATGGCGATCTAGGTGAAAATAAAGGGGTTAATTTACCAGGAGTTTCTATTAAATTACCTGCCCTTGCAGAAAAAGATAAAAATGACCTAATTTTTGGCTGTGAACAAGGAGTTGACTTTATTGCCGCTTCATTTATCCGTAAACGTTCTGATGTTGAAGACATTCGTGCACATTTAAAAGCTCACGGTGGTGAAGATATTAAAATTATTTCAAAAATTGAAAACCAAGAAGGTTTAGATAATTTTGATGAAATTCTTGAAGCTTCTGATGGTATTATGGTTGCTCGTGGAGACTTAGGTGTTGAAATTGCTGTTGAAGAAGTTATTTTTGCGCAAAAAATGATGATCCGTAAATGTAACAAAGCATCAAAACCAGTAATAACGGCAACTCAAATGCTCGACTCTATGATTAAAAATCCGCGCCCTACTCGTGCTGAAGCTGGTGACGTTGCAAATGCTATTATTGATGGTACCGATGCAGTAATGCTTTCTGGAGAAAGTGCCAAAGGTAAATATCCACTTGAAACTGTGAAGGTAATGGCTACAATTTGTAAGCGTACTGATAAAACTATTCCAGCTTCATTGGAATTGACTTCTAACGAAGGAGTATTACGCATTACTGCAGCAGTTTGTTGTGGCGCTGTTGAAATAGCTGAACGTTTACATGCACCATTAATCGTAGTGGCTACTCGTAGTGGTAAATCAGCTCGTGAAGTTCGTCATTACTTCCCGAAAGCACGTATTTTAGCACTTTCATCTAGTCAAAAAACTGTCAATCAACTTGCTTTGTCTAAAGGTGTTGAACCAATTCTGATCGATGCAATAAATTCTACTGATGATTTTTATCGTCTGGGTAAAGAATTGGCAATAAAATTATGTGGTTTACAACAAGGTGACACTATTGTGATGGTTTCCGGAGCATTAGTACCAAGTGGAACTACTAATACAACATCCGTTCACCGTATTTAATGGTTAAATCTTATATTTAGAATAAAAGCTAGCTAACCTGCTAGCTTTTTTTTTAACATAAGTTATTCTGTATAAATTGCAATTATGGTTTGTATAAGAGATAAAAATGATTGACGAAAAAATATTCTTACCTAAGGAACTAAGTTGGTTAGCCTTTAATCAACGAGTATTACAGGAAGCAGCTGACAACAGTAATCCTCTTATCGAACGGATTCGCTTTTTAGGTATATATTCCAGTAATCTTGATGAATTTTATAAAGTGCAATTTGCTAACTTAAAAAAATATGTTTTGATTGAACAAGAACAAGCCCATTCTTCATCATCAAATGCAAAACATTTATTGCGCCAAGTTACTCAAAAAGTTATTCAATTAGAATTACAGTTTGATCAGCTTTATAATGAGTTATTGCTCGAAATGGCCAGAAATCAGATCTTTTTGATTAATGAAAGACAACTTACTTCATATCAAGAAAATTGGATCAAAAATTATTATAAACAAAATCTGCGCCAATATATTACCCCTATTCTCCTTGATAGCCATACTGAATTGATTCAATTTTTAAAAGATGATCATGCCTATTTAGCCGTAGAAATTATTTGTGAAGATAGTATTAGTTATGCCTTACTTGAATTACCAACAGATCATGTACCACGATTTGTACTACTACCTTCAGAAGTATCAACTAAGAATAAGTCTATAATTTTTCTGGATAATATCTTACGGTATTGTTTATCAGATATTTTTAAAGTGTTCTTTGATATTAAAGAATTAAATGCTTATTCAATCAATATTAACCGTGACGCGGAATATGAATTAAATACTGAATTAGATAGTCTACTTGAACTAATGTCTCAAGGTTTAAAACAGCGTTTAACCGCACAACCAGTACGTTTCACTTATCAAAAGGATATGCCTAAAGCTTTATTTGAACTTTTAATTAATAAATTAAAATTAACAGAACAAGATGCGATGCCTGGAGGACGTTATCCTAACTTCAAAGATTTAGCTAATTTTCCAGATTTAGGCGTTAAAAATCTATTAAATAAGCGATTACCTAGTCTTGCGTATAATCGATTTAAACAATTCCGAAACGCATTTGCTACCATCAAAGATCGAGACGTTTTATTATATTATCCTTACTATTCATTTGGTCATGTATTAGAGATTATGCGCCAAGCATCTTTTGATCCTGCTGTCACCCATATACGAATGAATATCTATCGAGTTGCCAAAGATTCGCGTTTCATTCATGCCGCAATTAACGCGGCTAATAATGGTAAAAAAGTAACGGTAGTAGTTGAATTACAGGCTCGTTTTGATGAAGAGGCCAATATAAAATGGGCCAAAAGATTAATTAGCAGTGGTATTAAGGTAATCTATTCGCAACCTAAGCTTAAGATTCATGCCAAACTATTTTTAATTGATCGAAAAGAAAATGACAAAATAGTTCGTTATGCTCATATAGGATCTGGTAATTTTAATGAAAAAACAGCAAGAATTTATACTGACTTTTCATTATTAACCGCTGACCCAGCAATTACTGATGAAGTTATAAAAGTATTTAACTTCATTGAAAATCCATTTAAGCCAGTCTCTTTTAATTATTTATTAGTATCCCCTCAAAATACTCGATTACAATTTCACAAATTTATTGAACGTGAAATTTATAATGCCTACGCAGGAAAACCTGCCGCTATTTACCTAAAACTTAATGCGATTACAGATAAAGACATGATAGATCAATTATATCGAGCTTCATGCGCCGGAGTAAAAATACGAATGGTTGTACGCGGTACTTGTGTTTTAGTTCCGCAAGTACCTAATATGAGTGAAAATATTTTTGTAACGAGTATTGTTGATCAGTTCTTAGAACATGCGCGGGTATATATTTTTGAAAATGATGGTCAAAAAGATACTTATATTTCTTCTGCAGATTGGATGCCTCGGAATCTAGATAATCGAATTGAAGTTGGCGTAAAAATTTTCGATCCGATAATAAAAACTACGATTCACGATATTTTTAACATTCAATGTAACGATAATGTTAAAGCTCGTATTATTGATCAAGACAATACGAATAATTATGTACAAAGAGGAAATAAGAAAAAGATAAGGGCCCAACGTGCAATTTATGATTATTTAAAACAACAGGAAATGCTTAATAAGGATATTCAATCGTGAATAGATTTAATGAATATGCTGTAATTGATCTTGGTTCAAATAGTTTCCATATGGTTATTGTCCGTAGCATTGATGGCGCAACACAAATCATTTATAAAAATAAACAAAATATTCATTTAGCTACGGGATTAAATGCTAACTATGAATTAAGTGAATCTAGCATAAAACGAGGGATTGAATGTTTAGCATTATTTGCCGAACGACTAAATGGTTTTCCTGCTGAAAATGTTAGAATTGTTGCCACACATACTTTACGTATTGCCAAAAATCGCCACCAATTTTTAATTGCTGCTGCAAAAATACTACCCTATCCTGTTGAAATAATTTCTGGTCAAGAAGAAGCTCGCCTCATTTATTTAGGTACTATGACTGCAGAACCAACATCATCATTGGATACTAAATTTGTAATGGATATTGGAGGGGGATCAACTGAAATTGCTATTGGTAAGGGAAATGATTTAAAACCGCTAATTGTAGGCAGTAGGCCGATGGGTTGTGTGACATATACAAAACAATTTTTTCCACAACAACTTATTAATAAAATTTCATTTCAAAAAGCTAAATTAGCTGCAGAACAACAGATCGAAAGTATGATTAATATCGTCAAACAACAAGGAATTACGGTAGCATTTGGTACTTCAGGAACCATAAAAAGCATCCATAATATATTGTTAGATCTTGGTGTTAATGATGGCATAATTACACCAAAACGACTAGATGATCTAATTAGTTATGTATTAGAATTTAAATCTTTTCATGATATAGACTATCCTTCTTTATCAACCGAAAGAAAACATGTTTTTGTTAGTGGGCTAGCAATATTCTGTGGTGTTTTTAAAGCATTAGGCTTACAAGCATTACAATATAGTCCTAGTGCATTAAGAGAGGGTGTTTTATATGAACTTATTGATGGACCTAATTATCGAGATGTCCGGCAAAGTACTGCCGAGTCATTATCTCAGCATTATAATATTGATAAACGTCATGCAAACCAAGTAGTTAAAACAGCTAAATACTTTTTCTCTCAATGGCAACATCAAAGTTCTATTACCATTACTCCTAATCTTGAATCCATATTATATTGGGCGGCACAGTTACATGAAGTTGGTTTAAAGATTAATTTCTCATCAATTCATAAACATTCCAGTTATATTTTAAAAAATAGCAATTTACCTGGATTTAATGAGGAACAACAATTACTTTTATCCACTTTAGTTCGTTTTCATAGAAAATCAATAAAAATTGATGAATTGCCTTATTTCAGCTTATTTGAATATAAGCATATTATTGTATTATTACAAATTCTCAGGTTATCTGTTTTAATTAATAATCAGCGCAATTCAGATCTCGATTTAAATGCTTTTCAATTAAAAATAACTAATAATAAGCTGACTAAAATTACTTTAGAAATAAACAAAAAAATTGTTAAACACAATAAATTAATTTTACTCGATTTAGAACAAGAGCAAAAATACTGGGAAGCGGTCAATAACTGGCAATTATCAATTAAAACTTATTAAGTTTTGACGAATTGCCTTACTAATTATTAAATAATAAACCGCCAATTTTAGCTGGCGGTTTTCTCATATTTAACCCAATCCAAGCACTTTCCACCATAATATACCAACGGTGAAAACAATTATTAAATTTACCACACTACAAATAAAGCCAACTCTCCACCATGTTTTAACTGGAACAAATCCTTCTGCAAATAATAATGGATTTCTCGCATTGGCAAATTGTGTAATTGAACCAAAATAATTAGTGCAAATAACTAAAGCAAAAATAGCGATAAATGTAGGTACCCCTAATGCTATTGCTACTGACAGAAACACAGGAAATAGTGCTGCAATATGGGCATTACCACTGGCAAAAAAGTAATGTAAATAAACATAGGCCACACACAAAATCAGTAATACAATCATCCAGTTACTTTCGCCTAAATGTCCTTGTACTACCTTACCAATAGTATCTCCTAACCATTTAGTTACACCAAGTTTATTAACTTGTCCTGCCATCATTAGTAATGCCGCAAACCAAATAAGAGTATCCCAAGCCGATTTTTCGCCTTTGATATCATCCCAGCTTAATACTCCAGATAAAATTAAAATTGATAAACCAATAAAAGCGGTTGTGGTGCCATCAATGCCTATATTCCCACCAAAAATCCATAATACTAATAAGAAGATAACTGTTGCTCCCATAATTAATTCTTTAAGAGTTATCTTGCCCATTTTCTTTAATTCTTCAACCGCTAACTTTGGTGCTTCGGGTGTTTTTTTAAGTTCCGGATTAGTTAATAAATAAATTACCATGGGTATAACTATAAAAGAAATTAAGCAAGGTGCAATTGCGGCAACAAACCATTGCCCCCACCCTAAAGTAATACCTAAATTAGTTGCAACTAATTTGGCAGCTAATAAATTGCCGGTAAATGCTGTTAGAAACATTGCCGAAGTAATATCATTAATGTGACTAATAGTTAACATTAAAAATGTGCCAATACGATTTCTTGATTCATCTTTGGGACTAGAATTAAAATTGATGGATAAAGCTTCAGCTATTGGATAAATTACCCCACCAGCTCGAGCTGTGGTACTTGGGATTGCTGGAGCAAGCACAATATCAGTTACGGATAAACCATAAGCTAATCCAAGAGTATTTTTACCTAATATTTTAACTAAATAATAAGCAATACGTTTACTTAAACCTGTTTTAATAAATCCCCGTGCAATCATAAAAGCAATTACAATAAGCCAAATAAGACTACTATTTAATTCACTTAGTGATATTTTAATTGCTTCGGTAGCACTAGTAGCACCAGAAGGTCTAAATACAGCGAATGCAGTAATAGCTAATAACCCGATAGCGCCAATTGGTAATATTTCAGTAACAATACAAGCTATAGTGGCTACAAAAATTATACTAGTGTGCCAACCTTGAATAGTTATTCCATCTGGAGGAGGAACTAAAAACCATAATATTGCGGATACTACAGCAATAATTATTAATGGTAGCCATTTTACTGGTGGTTTTTTGACTATGTTCATAGTATTTTCCTTGTTAATTCATTAAATTAATATGCTGTATTTTTGTGTTAAATATATACAATTATTACAATTTGATTTGATATTGTTTATCCAATAACTGAAAACAAAAATTATCAGTATTAGCTAAAACAATGGTTTTATTTTTCAATAAAAAAATTGCAGCTAGACTTTTATGATTTTGTAAATATTCACACGCTTTGCTCACACCCAATCCATACAAAATAGTTGAATAAATATCACCTTCTAAGGAAGATTTCGAAATGATTGTGACACTATCTAATTCATTATCTAATGGGTATCCAGTTTGTGGATTCAAAATATGATGATATAAATGATTTTTTTGATAAAAAAAACGTTCATAAATACCTGATGTAACTACCGAACTATTGTTAATCTTAATGATCCCTATTAGTTCTTGATTCTTTGAAAATGGTTTTTGCAAACCTATATGCCAACATTTATCATCACTTAAAGGCGAATCTCCAATAGTTAGAACATTACCCCCTAAATTAATTATTGCTTGATGGATATTATGTTTAAGTAAAACCAATTTAATAACATCAGCTATATACCCCTTAGCAATTGCACCTAAATCAATTTCCATCCCTTTGCGTTTCAAAAAAATTGAATGATTTTTTCTATTAAGTTCAATGTCTCTTGGGTTAGTTAATAACAAATGTTGTTTAATTTGCTCATCAGTCGGAACTTGTTGCCCTTTAAAACCAATCTTCCAAAGTTTTACTAAAGGACCAATAGCACAATTAAAATAACTATTAGGTTGTAAACTGATTTGTAATGCTTGCTTAATTAAATTAAAAACAGGCCAACTAACTACAACGGGATGTTTACCTGCAGCTGAATTTATTGACATAACTTCAGACATAGGTCGATTTACAGTCAATTTATCTTCAAGTATTTTTATTGTTGTAAACACAGCTTGAGCAACAGCTTCATTTGCCTCATGAATAGTTAATGAAACTGTTGTTCCCAACAAAGTTTGGCTATATTCATAGTTAGAATTAACCATTTTACACAAACTTATTTAACTTAATTATTTACTAGTAACATAATCACTAGCTTGTTGGCCTGCTTGGGTACCAAAAATAATGATATCTGCAACTGCATTACCGCCAATTCTATTGGCACCATGTACTCCACCAACAACTTCACCGGCAGCAAATACACCTTGTATAACATGTTTATGCGTATCTAATACTTGAGCTTGAGTATTAATAGTTACCCCCCCCATGGTATGGTGAATTCCTGGAGCAACTTTAATTGCATAAAAAGGACTTTTACTAATAGAGTGACGTAAGCCGGTAGTTCGTCCAAAATCTTTATCTTGTTTATTTACAACAAATTGATTATAACGCTCTATAGTTTTACTCAATACTTCACTATCAATAGTTAATTTTTTTGCCAATTCGGCAACCGTGTTAGCTTGAATAACTAAATCATGAGATATGTATTCTTCAACGGCTTTATTCTCATCACGAATTTGTTGATCAAATAAGATATAAGCATAATGTTCAGGTAACTTGATAATTTCTCCTGAAACTTTATCCCGAGTATCTAATTCATTGACAAAACGATTACCATTTTGTGCAATTAAAATAGCACCACCACCTCGAATTGATTCTGAAATGAGATATGACGTAGTTTGCTCAACAGTAGGGTGGATTTGTATTTCATTCATATCAACAGTACCTGCACCTAATTTTTCTAAAATCATAATGCCAGAACCTGTTGCACCTTTATGGTTAGTTGTTACAAATCCTTTGAGATCCGGTCGATATTTTTCTACCATGGCTTTATTAGCACTAAAACCACCAGTTGCAATAATGACTGCTTTAGCTTTTATAATATTAGACGAACCATCTTCTTGGGAAACTTTAACACCAACAACTTTGTTATTTTCTGTAACAATTTCGGTTACATTGGTATCTAGCATAACTTCAATACCACGTTTATTGATATTTTTAACTAATCCACTGATCAAAAAGCCTCCTACGGCAGCTCGACTTGCTGGACGATGAGTTCGATCAACACTCATTCCTCCTGTTGTAGTAAGATCACTTAATTCAATACCATTATCATCTAACCAATCAATAGCTTCAGGAGCATGTTCAACAAAATAGTGTAATAGTTCAGGATTATTTTTATTTTTACCACCAGTCATGGTTTCTTTATAAAATAATTCTTTACTATCTTGAATTCCTTGACGTTTTTGGAATTTTGTTTCCGCAGCATTCATACCAGCAGAAGCTTTATTGGTATTCCCCCCAATTATTGACATTTTTTCAATAACAACGACACTAACACCCAAGTCATGTGCTCGTATGGCCGCAGAAAGACCCGCACCGCCACTACCCACAACTACAATATCGTAAGATTTATCGTTAGGATCGCCCCCCTCAGCAAGTATCGCTTCCTTATTAGATTGCGACATAGCTTTGGTTACTGCTTTTTTAAAAGCCTCACATTGTGTGGTAGCACCGGAAACAGCGTCAACATGGGGACTATTCGAATCAATAATTCGTTGTCTAATTACAGAAAAATTATCCAAAACATCATGACTAAATTCTTTAGCATTGACTAATTGCATATCTTTGATGAAGTCTTTGCCCAATTCGATATTAATCAGAAATTCATAAGATTCATCATTGACTTGCTCTTGATAATTCCCAGGTTTAAATTTTTTAACATTAAGATTAACATCACGAATTAAGCTTTCAACTAATGGGAAATGCCATAAAGGTTCAGGAATTTTTAATTCTTCACGTTTATCACTATTAATCACAAGTTCTAGTTGTTCACCTTTTTCAATACGATTAATCCAGTCAGGATAAGCAATGCATGCTCTCCCCACAGCGACTAAATCATAACCATGATCAATAGCTGCATCTATATCACTTTGGTTAACAACATTTCCGACTCCAACTACTGGAATTTTTGCTAAATTCTTAGATCGCATTGCCACATATTTATTTATTAAAGGTGTCGGATCTTGAGTATCGACAATTGATGGTCTAAGGATGGTTCCCATTGAAAAATGCACATAATCAAGCCCTTTTTCCGCCAATTTTTCAAGCAGATACATGGAATCATCAAAACGAATACCAGGAACTTCTAACTCTTCAGGTGAGAATCGATAACCCACGATGAAATCTTGGCTAGCATATTGTTTAACCATATCATGGGTAATATCCAATACCGCTAATGGGAATCGAGCTCGATTGTCACGATTACCACCCCACTTATCCGTTCTTTGATTGGAATTTGGAGAATAAAATTGTTGAATTAAATAGGTATTTGCACCGTGGATTTCTACACCATCAAACCCTGCTTGAATAGCCCGCCGAACAGCTTGACCAAATTTATCAAGCATTTCATCAACCTCTGCTACAGTCAATTCAATTGGAGTGGGAGCATTAGGCCGTGGCGCAGCTATTGCGCTAGGTCCCACTGGCGATTGACCACCAATTAGCTTAGGCTCAACCATTCGACCACCATGATAAACCTGGATCACAGCTTTTGAACCTTTTTCTTTAATCGCTTGAGCTATTTTGGCCAATCCTTCAATTTTATCATCATTATCTAAGCCAATAGCACCAGGAAAAGCTAAACCTTTATTATCTATAAAACCACATTCAACAATGATGGTACCTATTTCACCAGATCTGGCACGATAATATTCAATTAAATCTTGAGTAACAGAGCCTTCATAAAATCCCGAACAAGTAGTCATTGGTGCCATCATGAGCCGATTTTTTAATTCAATTCCATTTGGTAACGTTAACGGTTTAAAAACTATACTATCTTTCATTTAAACACCCAATTATTTTATTTGGTTATACAAGTTATGGTTAATAATAACATTACTCATAACCATCCACTAACTAACTTAAACCTATTAATGAACTAAAGTATCATTTTTTCGACAGAATTTTTCGTATAATTATTAATATATTACATAATTATTTATTATAAGATTGTCGTTTAATGACAGTTATTTTGATTAAATAGCATTTACAGAATTGAAAATTGAGCCTGAAAATCTAAAAAATAACATTATAACTATTTCATTTACTTACATATTTTTTTATAAATTTGGCTTGAACTTTATTTTTATTAAGCTAGAATGCCTTTCAGTTTAATAAAACGAGAATTTTGTTATGATTCTACAACAAATCTTAATAATAAAAATGAAAATAAAATTTAATTCTCTTTTATTCGCACTTTTTGATCCTCCTTTATGGAGGATTTTTTATTTTAAATGTTATTCATTTTATTTTCACCTCTTATTTTTAAAAAATATCTTTTCAATTCCGTTCATAAACAGGAGATAGTATGAAACCGTTGCTGCCATTTTACAACCCAAGCATTAGTTATGAAGATAATTATAACCAAGGACCATTCGGACTTTTTGCACAATTAGACAAAGCAGAACAAGTAGAAACTAAATCACGAAAATTCTTAAATATAGACGTTAATTTACCATTTGGTATGCCTGCCGGACCTTTATTAAACGCCAATTATATTGAAGCAGCTTTTGCTTACGGATTTGATTTATGTGTTTACAAAACGGTAAGAACAAAACTGCAAAAGTGCCACCCACTACCAAATGTTTTATCAGTGCATCCACATGGAAAACTATCATGTAATCTTGATACAGTATTAGCAGATACTAATTATAGCCAACCGTTATCTATAACTAACTCATTTGGGGTGCCATCTTTTTCTCCTGACATATGGCAACCGGATATGGAAAAGGCAGTAAAAGCTGCTGGTAAAGGCCAATGTGTTATCGGAAGTTTCCAAGGAACAAAAGGTAATGGTGAAATTGAAAAGGATTACGCATTAGCAGCTAAATTAGTTAGAGAAACTAATGCTCCAATTTTAGAAGCAAACTTAAGTTGTCCTAACGAAGGTGCAAGTAAACTTCTTTGCTTTGATGTAGACCGTGTTGAACGCATTGTTAACGAAATTAAAACTGCAGTACCAGATAGACCATTAATCTTAAAACTAGCATATTTCCCTGATGATGAAAGAATCATCTCATTACTCACTCGCGTTGGTTCAATTATAGATGGTTTAAGTGCCATTAATACCCTTTCAGCAAAACCTGTTGATGCTAATGGTCACCCAGCATTAGGAGAAAATAGACCAGAAGGTGGAATTTGTGGTGATGCCATTAGATGGGCTGGTTTAGATATGGTTACTCGCTTAGCTAAATATCGTCAACAAATGCAATTAAAATTTGCTATCATTGGTGTAGGTGGTGTCAGTAATATTGAGCATTATCGCCAGTTTATAAAAAATGGAGCCGATGCAGTTATGAGTGCCACAGCAGCCATGTGGAATCCTTTACTTGCTATTGAAATTAAAAAAAGTCTTTAAAATAACATTTAATTTATTGAAAACTATTTATAATTAATAATGATGATACAGGGCTGGTCCCTGTATTTTTATCAAGCGTTGGGATTAGCGTTTACGAAAGTAAAGATAGCCAAAAATAATATGTGCTAGAAAAACAACAACTAAAATAATGCGCACATGTAACGAATCAAAAATAATAAATGGAATGAATAAAACAATAAATACCATCATCAGCATTTTAAACAATCCTGACTTAGTAGCCTTCTTTTCCAAAATCATTTGTTGAATATAAATTTGATAATAGCGAGTATGAGTGAAATATAGATAAAGGCGATTTGAGCTATTTAGCCAAAAATAAGCTGTTAATAAATAAAAAGGTACAGTGGGTAAAATTGGCACAGAAATACCAACGGTCCCAAGTGCAAAGGTTAAAGCACCTAATATAATAAACAACCACTTTTTAAACATTTCTCAAACACTCTTATTACTCTAGAAACCTTATCGAATTTGCTGACAATATTATAACAATTAGAATGGTATAAGAAGAAATTTAATAAGAATTGGCGGAACGGACGGGGCTCGAACCCGCGACCCCCTGCGTGACAGGCAGGTATTCTAACCAACTGAACTACCGCTCCGCTTTTCTGGATAACTTTAAAGTAAGTGCCTTAAAGTAGGCGTGATGTTAAAGATTATTTTTATTTTCGTCAATAAAATTTTTAAAAATCATGCTTAATTGCGTAGAAAATCATCATTAAGATGAATGCCACAGTGCTCCACCGCTTTTCTTATCGATTTTTTGCAACACTGCCTCATGTTCAGAAAGTTCATATTCGGACGCTTTTATAACTTTTAATGGAATTGCGGAACGTTGGATTTTTTTAATTTCATTATTCTCGCCAGCAGTTAGATTATTTTCGTCAGAACTAAACGACAATGTTGTCTGTCCACCAGTCATGGCTAAATAAACTTCAGCTAAAATTTCAGCATCCAATAAAGCTCCATGTAGTGTTCGGTGCGAATTATCGATTTGATAGCGTTCACATAAAACATCCAAATTATTACGTTTACCTGGGAATAAACGTCTTGCCATTGCCAATGTATCAGTGACTAGACAATGATCTGCGGTTTTAAAATCCAGTCCACAAAGCTGAAACTCATAGTCCATAAAGCCAACATCAAATGGTGCATTATGGATAATTAACTCTGCACCATCGATGAATTTTATAAAATCATGAGCAATATTTTTAAATATTGGTTTATCTTTAACAAATTCATCACTTATGCCATGTACTCTAAAAGCCTCTTCATCGATTATACGTTCGGGATTAATGTATACGTGGAAATGATTGCCTGTCAAACGACGGTTAATAACTTCGACTGCACCGATTTCAATAATCTTATGCCCTTGATAATGATTATTACCTTCCTGGTTCATACCTGTGGTTTCAGTATCTAAAACAATTTGGCGTGCTGAATTATTTATCACTTGATTCATTTTTTATTAACAATTGAGGGAAAACTACTTAACGGTATGTTATAGTCTACCATCAAAATTATATAATGTTGATACCTCAATAAATGAAGATATTGGATAATTTACGATAATTTTAGTCAATGACTATTTTATTTATTGTTAATATGAGATCCTCAAATGGCAGTTTGACTCAATTAAGTTAAAAGATAATTAAAAATGCTAAAAAAAATAGAAATCTACACTGATGGTTCTTGTCTTGGTAATCCTGGTCCTGGTGGTTACGCTGTTATTTTAAAATTCAAACAAACTGAAAAAGTATTAGCTCAAGGTTATTATAAAACCACTAATAACCGAATGGAATTGCTAGCAGCTATTGTTGCCTTAGAACAACTAACACAACCTTGTCAAATTGATTTGTATTCAGATAGTCAGTATCTGCGTAATGGTATTTCGAATTGGATCCATGGTTGGAAAAGAAATGGCTGGAAAACAGCCAACAGAAAACCTGTAAAAAATGTTGATTTATGGTGCAAGTTAGACCAACTAGTACAATCTCATCAAATTAATTGGATATGGGTTAAAGGTCATGCTGGTCATATAGAAAATGAACGTTGTGATCTCCTTGCCAAAGAGCAAGCTGAATCCCCAACATTAGTAGATGTAGTTTTTGAACAATCAGATAATAAATTACTATAATATTTAGGCTGATAACTGAATAAAATTAATCAACAAGATTTAACATCGTTGAATTGTTAAATACATAACCTATAATGAGTAAAGTTATGCATAAACTACACGTAATTCCAGCTTTACAAGATAATTATATTTGGCTATTAGAAAATTCAGATCAACAAGCCATTATCATAGATCCTGGAGAATCCAGTCCAGTAATAAATTATATTAGGCAGTATAAAATCACACCTATTGCTATTTTACTCACTCATCATCATATGGATCATATTGGTGGAGTGTTAGATTTACAACAAAACTATCCGAATATAGAAGTTTTTGGACCAAGTGAAATTCCATTACCAATTCAGTATATTAGTAATAGTCAACATCACCTATCCATTGCTGATTTTCAATTTAGTATTATGCCGGTTCCTGGCCATACTTTAGGTCATCTAGCCTATTATAGTGCACCTTACTTATTTTGTGGTGATACTTTGTTTTCTGCCGGATGTGGGCGAATTTTTGAAGGCACACCTCAACAAATGTTAAACTCACTCAATAAATTCAAACAATTATCGGATAATACCTTAGTGTGTGCTGGTCATGAATTTACAAAAGCCAACCTCAAATTTGCGCAAACTCTACTTCCTGAAGATCTCAAAATTGCAGAATATTTAAATTTAATTACCAATAAAACAATAACTTTACCCTCAATTTTAGCAAAAGAACTACAAATAAATTTATTTTTACGCTGTGATAATAAAAAACTGCAAAATAAATTCAATATTAACAATGAATTAGATTTGTTTGTTTTTTTTAGAAGCCAAAAAGATATTTTTTAGGTATAATACCCCACTTAAATTCTTATTTAATTTTATGAACTAATGAAAAAGTTATTAATATTCACAGTGTTATGTTTGTTTTTAAGTGCATGTCAAAATCACGGATCCCGATATAATAGTGTCTATAAAACGCATAACTCAAAATCAATAGTTACTAGTAGTATTAAAAGTGGTAGTGTTAATTACGCTTCAATTACTCAAAATCCTTGGCAGTATATGCTAAATCAGATTAATGTTAGCGTACCGGAGAATAGTCGCGTTAAAGCTGAAAGAGAACGTTTATTACGCAACCCACAAGGTTTTGAAACCATTGCGTTACGTTCTGAACCTTATGTTTATTACATTATTAGCCAACTCAGAAAAAACAATCTACCAGTTGAATTAGCGCTAATTCCATTAATTGAAAGCGCATATGATCCATTGGCTACTTCACCAGCACAAGCTGCCGGGTTATGGCAATTTGTACCAGTTACAGCTAAAGAATATGGTTTAAAAAAGAGCATTTCATTTGATGGTCGTCGTGATCTGATTGCATCTACTACTTCTGCTATGTCACTTTTACAAAATTTAAACAACCGCTTCAATGGTGATTGGCTGTTAACATTGGCGGCTTATAATGCAGGAGAAGGACGAATAAGACGCGCTATAGAAAAAAATCAGACTAAAGGACTACCCGTTAACTATTGGTCACTAGATTTACCAAGTGAAACCATGCATTATGTACCAAAAATTTTAGCCATTATTGATATCGTTAAGAACAACAAAAAATATGGCATTAAACTGCCAGATTGTAATTACGAAAATTCACTAGTCAGAATTGATATTTCTAAAAATGTATCATTAGCTAAAATTGCTCAATATACTGGCATGCCAATTAATGACTTGATGTCTTTTAATGCCGGCTATACTCAGCAAACGGTAAATGGCCCGTTCCATTTACTGGTACCTTATGTTTATGCAGAAAATTTATTCCAAAAACTGCAAGCTGAAAATCTAGTTACTAATGAAATTACTGAGTTATTACAGGATGTTCCGCATACGAATATGCCATTTGAAGTTAAATCAACTACAATTGAATATAGCAAAATTAGCAATAGCAGTATGAGTTCTATTCTGGACAAAAATGGTAGTAAAAAGCAAATAACTTATTTAGTTAAAGCTGGTGATAATCTTTATTCCATTGCCCAAAATTATCGAGTAAAAATTACTGATATATTGGAATGGAATAAAATGAAAACGCCTAGAATTAAAGAAGGTGATGTATTAACAATTAATCTTGTGAATGCAAATCCAATCTAAAATCTACTAATAAAGGATTATGATCGGATGCCAACGTACTAATTATTTGCGCGGCATTCAATTGTAATCCCCTATAAAATACAAAATCTAACGGTCTACCCATAAACGTTTTACGCATATCAATTTCAAAATTTACAGGCTTTAATCCAATAGTTCTTACCAAGTGATACAATAAACTCAATCGTTGCCGACTCCAAGCATTAAAATCCCCAGCTAATATTACCGGACCATTATGTTCTCTAATACGAGTTAATAACATATGCATTTGTTGCCGATATATTTTAACCCCGATACTAAAATTAACCGCATGAATATTAGCGACTAATAATTTTTGATTAGAATTTTTAATAGGATAAATGGTAATTAATGCCGACTTAGGTACACGAATTAAAGGTTCTCGCTCTTTGAATGATAAAATTGTTGTTGGTAAAGAATCAGCAATAGTCATGACTCCTGCATAAATAGCATTAAAAGAATAAGCTGGTACATGATCTGCTATCTTATTATGTTGTGAAATAAAATTAAGTAACAAGGGTGTTGTTTGCGCTTCTTGTAGCAAGATTAATTTAGCTTGCTGAGCATACATATCGAGAATATGCATACAATCTGCCCGTTTTTGTTTAAATATATTCCAAACGAGCACAGAAAAAGATTCATCATTAATCAGATAACTATTAACAATTATTTCATGATTAGGCAATATCAACTCAACATCACTATTAGCCTTATAACGTAATGTATAGTCACGTTGTTTAAACATTTTTAGCGTTCATTTTGTTGCTGTAGATATTGATCAAATGACATAGTATCACTTTTCTCTTTCTTTTTTTGTTTTTCAAGGGATAGATCACGTTGATGAATGAAATCACTATCAGTTAATAATTCTAAAGGTTCTGACATAAGTTGTTTTTTATATTGATTAGCTAGTGCCAAACCAAAGTCAGCAGTACCTAAATCGCTAATAGATTGCAATGTTCTGGCAGATAAAGTTAATTCAGGTTGATCAAACATTAAATCCAGTCGCTCACAAACTTTGCGATAATTTTGCTTATCATCTTGATGATCTAAAACATCGGCTACTCGTAACAGATCTTTAAACAAATCATGTCCCACTTTAGCTAACGGTTCATAATAATTGTCACAGCCAAAACCTATTTTAAGTCCAGGTTTTCTCCCTTCTATAACTACTCGATTCCAGTTACGTTTTGCGCACTCGAGTTCATCACTACTCATTTCTGGAGCTGGAGCCAAGGCACACCAAATCAAAAATAAATCAATAAAACGAATTTGCTCTTCGGTAATACCCACTGGTGAAAAAGGATTTACGTCTAAAGAACGAACTTCTATATATTCAATGCCCCCACGTAACAGTGCATCTGACGGTGATTCACCTGCTCGTGGTACTCGCTTAGGACGAATAGGTGCATAAAATTCATTTTCAATTTGTAAAACATTATCATTTAACTGGCGATATTTACCATCCACTTTGATTCCTAAACGACCAAATTCACATGATTTAGTGTGTGTAGCTCGTTTTAACCCTGCAACATAAGAATCTAAATGATTAAAAGTGATACCTAATTGTTTTTGAGCATTATTAGTATAACCAATATCGCTTAATCTTAATGATGTAGCATAAGGTAAATAGCAATTACCATTGGTTTGTTCGATAAAAGCCTTAGCTTTTTGAGGATCTTGAATAAATGAAGAACACATCGATGGTGAAGCACCGAACAAAAAAGGAATAACCCAGCCAAATCGATAATAATTGCGAATTAAGGTAAAGTAACCTTCCGAAATAACTGCTTTACCTTCTTCGGTATTTTTAACTCCATCCCTAGCTTGCCAAAATGCCATCGGTAATGAAAAATTATAATGCACGCCTGAGATGGTTTGCATCATAGCTCCATAACGGTTTTTAAGACCTTCACGATAGACAGTTTTAAACCGCCCCTCATTTGAAGTGCCATATTGAGCTAAAATGATATCGTCTTCATTTGCGACAAAACACGGCATACTCAATGGCCACATCATTTCGTCACCAATATTAGTATTGGCATAACGATGTAAGTCACGTAAAAAGATTAGCATATAATCTATATTAGTATTTACTGGTGTAATAAATTCTAATAATGACTCAGCAAAATCAGTGGTGATCCAAGGATGAGTTAAAGCAGCGCCTATTTTTTGAGGAAAAGGTGTCTTCGACAACGAACCATCGGGTAAGATACGTAAAGTTTCACGTTCAATTCCACGTTGGATACCTTGTAAAATAGTATAGTGTTTTTCTAACCAATTGAGTGCTTTTGAAACATCAGGAATCATAATGTTACGTTTCCTACATAGAATTTTTTTGTTGTTTTATATTAACATATTTTAATACTAACTATAGGTAATTTTATATACAGTTCACTATGTAATAAGTGAATAAATCATGTAAAACTATCGATTAAAATACTAAATCATTAAACACAGATATTGTGTTAACCGTAGGTTGCTTTTTTGTCAATAACACTAGTACTTCCATATGAGCAGTATGTGGGAACATGTCAAATAACTGAGCTTTAACAAGTTGATAATCTGGTAACATTCTTAAATCATCAACTAATGAGTGTAAATTACAGCTGGAATATAAAATAAAAGTCGGTTTTACTTGTTCTAAATATTGCATCAAAGCTGCCCCTGCTCCCCGTCTGGGGGGATTAAGTAACACTAAATCAGGAATTGCATGCTGTGCAATAGCATATTTAGTAGCATCTAAGGATTTAAAGGATAAATGCTTAAAACCAAGTTGTTTTGCCGATCTAGATGCGCACTCAATTGCATCCACACTAATCTCAATACCTGTTAATTCAATATTACGATTTGGCAACTGATTAATACAATGTAAACCAAAACCACCTACGCCACAAAACAAATCCCAAATAGATTTAATAGGGAAATCCGTGACCCAGTCACTTGCCGTTTTATAGAGATTTTCAGCTACTCTGGTATTAGTTTGAAAAAAACTTTTAGGTTTTATATAAAGTGGAATCCGATTTAATGAGACCGGTAAGAACTGCGTAGTTGTTAATACAATTTCTTCATCACCTTCTAAAATAGCAGCATGGCTAGGTTGAATATTAATCGACACAACAACTAAATTTTGGATTTTATCTTGAAGTTGTTTAAGCGAGTTTTTAATTCTTGCTATTAATTTGTGAGATTTCATTACCAATCTCAACATAAATTGCTTTGTTTCTTGATTAGTAGTTTCGGTAACAATAACAAACTTTAATTCACCTTTGCGTTTATTAATATTGTATGGGACTAAACCTTGTTTGCGGATATAAGTGCGTACAATTTTCAGAACGTTTTGCATACTATTTGAATAAAGCGGACAATCACACAAGTCCATTATTTCATTACCGGTTTGTATGCCCAATATCGGCTTTTCAACCGTACCAAGTACCGCCATTTTAGCTTTATTACGAAACGCTGACTCATCGCTAGCAAAAGGATCTGCAATCTGTTGAGGATTAAAATCCGCTAATTGCTGTAATAATTGTTGCTGTTTTTTTTCAAGTTGTGTTTGATAGGGATAATTGATCCAGTTACATGATAAACATTTTTGTTGCTGGTAATAACGACATTGCATAGTAATAAAGCCTTTTTATATGATTGAGTATTATATACTTAAACTATTTTAATAAGCATTAGTTTTATATTTTATACTTAGACGTATAGCTCTCCTGAAACATTTTTACAACACTAATTTAAACCAATCAAACCAATAGCGCTATATCTTGCTATGATTTGACGAAATAGCGGTATATGATAGGATATTATGATTACCATTACAGGAACAATCTAATGTCTATTAAGTTAAAAACTACTGCTGAAATTGAAAAAATGCGAATTGCGGGCAAGCTCGCAGCTGAAGTACTAGAAATAGTTGAACCCTATGTCAAACCAGGAATTAGTACTGGTGAGTTAGATAAAATCTGTTATGACCATATTGTTAATGTTCAAAAAGCCATACCAGCCAATATTGGCTACAGTGGTTATCAACATACTAGCTGTATTTCAATTAATGATGTGGTCTGTCATGGTATCCCCAATTTCGAAAAGAAATTAAAAGATGGGGATATTTTAAATATTGATGTAACGGTAATTAAAGATGGTTATCATGGAGATACCTCTAAAATGTATATAGCAGGTAAACCTACGGTTACTGGGGCAAAATTATGTGAGGTAACACAAGCAAGCCTGTATGAAGCAATCAAAATTATTAAACCGGGCATTCGTTTAAAAGAAATTGGTAAAACCATCCAAAACTATGTTAGTAAATTTGGTTTTTCCTCTGTGCGAGAGTATTGTGGCCATGGTATTGGGGAGGTCTATCACGATGAACCACAAGTACTACATTATGATGCTGACGATGGTGGAGTTATTTTAAAACCGGGGATGACATTTACTATTGAGCCGATGATCAATACTGGTGATTGGCGCACGCGGACGATGAAAGATGGTTGGACAGTTAAAACTAAAGATCATGGTCTATCAGCACAATATGAACATACACTTTTAGTTACTGATAATGGTGTTGAAGTATTGACATTGCGCAGTAACGAAGATTTTCCTCGCACTATTGAACACTAAAGAACGGGATTCAATAAAATATAGTTTTATTGAATCCTATTTTTATAGATGTCTATCTATAATTCTCAAATTTGAATTGTTTTTTGCTATTTCTTTATTTAATTGATCAACTTTGCTCCTATGTATATCCTTTTTTAATGAACGTATATAAGGCGCACATAAAACAGCCAAATTGGCATTTATGCTAAACACAAACAATAATCCTATAAGGATATATTTAAAATTCGCTCTAACTTAAACTTCATCAGTTTTAATATAACAAAGTATACAGTTTACGACGATAATTAGCAGCTAATGGATTACTAGTACCCAATGCAGCTAACAAATCAAGTAAGGCTTTCTTCACTTGTCCATCGCCAGCATTAAGATCTTTAGTTAAAGGTTGCAATAAGAGTTCAAGTGCTTCTTCATGCCGCCCTACTTGCATAAGTTGTGACGATAGTTGGATCATTAATTCAATATTATCCGGTTGTTTTGCTAGCTCTGCTTGTAAAAGCTGTAATTCAGGTGAATTGGCAGCTTGCTCAAGTAATTCAATTTCAGCCTGTAAACCATGATAAGTCGAATCCTGATCTTGCAAAGGGATAGTTGCTAACACTTCTTTCGCTTCATTAAGTTGTTTTAATTCTACTTGAGTCTTCACTAACATTAATCCAATATCTGATCTAGGTTTACCTAAATGGTCAGTCAAAGTTTTCCAACAATGCTTTAACATTGGTAATGCTTGTTCATAATTGGCTTCAGTAAATAATTTTTGCGCTTCAATTAGTTTAAGCTCATCTTCATTAGGTAAAAATTTAGCTAAAAATTCTTTAATTGTTTCTTCTGGTTGCGGTCCCTGAAAACCATCAACTGGTTGCCCATTTTGGAATAAATAAACAGTTGGAATTGCTCTTAACCCAAATTGAGCCGCTAGCATTTGCTGTTCATCGCAATTAACACTGGCCAAAACAAATTGCCCATGGTGTTCATTGGCTAGTTTGGTTAGCGTTTGCGTCATTACTTCATGGTTTGGACTTCGTGCCGACCAAAAATAAAATAGTACAGGTTGTTTAGTAGATCCTTCTAAGATCTCTTGAATATTTTGTTCATTAACATCAAAAATAAATTGGCTTTGCATATAATGTCCTAGAAAAATTTCAATTGATTATTTATTTACTAAAATTTTATCCATTAATCTATCCGGAAGCAAACGTTTAGCTATATTGGCAATTTTAGTTATTTTTGTTACCCTGTAACGTATTTTGGGTGATGTATGCTCTAATGCATGAATTAATACTGGTAACACTGCTTCTGGAGGTAAAGTAAAACGTTTAGCAATAGGTGGATTTTTGACAAGATTCTGTTTTTCGGTCTGATTAACATTATTAGAAAAATAGGTTTTCAATGGACCAGGTTCAATTAAACAGACTTTAATATTGGTCTTAGCTAACTCTAATCTTAGCACATCAGACCAAGCTTCTAACGCATATTTGCTAGCAGAATATGCGCCACGCCCTGGAGTAGCAACAATACCCACAATTGAGCTAGTTTGAATAATCCGTCCTTCATTTTGTTCCAGCATGGCTGGAAGTAATAGTTGGGTTAATTGATGAATACCAAAAAAATTAGTTGAAAACTGTGATTCTAACTGTTCACGGCTAATAGTTGTTAGTCGACCATAGACACCAAACCCAGCATTATTAAATAATGCATATAATTTACCCTGAGTTAAAGTTAAAACTTCTTGAGCAGCTTGATTAACCGAATCAGGACTATCTAGATCAAGTAATACAGTTTCAAAACCTTGTTCATTTAATTTTTTTTGGTCCACCTCTCTACGACAAGAAGCTATAACTCTATAGCCACGTTTTTTTAAGGCCATCGCTGAAATAAGTCCTATTCCGCTAGAACAACCGGTAATGAATATTGTGCGCAAAGGTATAGCTCCGTTAGATTCATATATTGTCAAGTTTAAGTATAGCAATTATGATAGCACATCTAAATTGAAGTTAGTTAGACAGCATGAGGATTCTATGAAAATCGCCATTATTGCAGCAATGGAAGAAGAAGTTGCTATATTAAAAAATAAAATCACCAATTACCAGATTGAACGTTATTTAGGTTGTGATTTTCATCTTGGCCAAATTACCGGTTGCGATGTTGTGTTACTACAATCCGGTATAGGTAAAGTAGCTGCTGCTTCAGGAACAACCCTATTATTAAATAACTATAAGGTTGATGCAGTTATTAATACGGGCTCTGCTGGTGGCTTATCTACCAAACTTAATATTGGTGATATTATTGTTTCCAATGATGTTTTTTATCATGATGTTGACTTAACTGCCTTTGGTTATCAGCCAGGACAAATGTCAGGCTGTCCGGTTACTTTTGCCGCCGATCAACATTATAAATCATTAGCCAAATATTGTATTGAAAAACATGGTGTAAATGCGGTAGAAGGTGCTATTGGTAGTGGTGATGCATTTATTAATGGTAAACAAACGCTAGCTAATATTAAGCAAACCTTCCCTAATGCTATTGCGGTAGAAATGGAAGCTGCTGCAATTGGCCATGTCTGCTGGTTATTTAAAGTACCATTTGTTGTAGTAAGAGCTATTTCTGATAATGGTGATAATGAATCAGCGGTCGACTTCCAATCATTTTTAAAACTAGCGGCCAAGCAATCTTCATTAATAGTTGAATCAATGCTAAGTGAACTAGCAAAATAAGTTGCGATTTAGTTTTACTATATTGAGTTATTGATTTTAATAAAAAACTTAGCACTAAATATTTTTTATATCTTATTTAGTGCACATAACTAATCAATGACAACGATCACTAAACGTACTTGGCGAATAATGGTTTGCGCCAATCACTCATAATTTCGGGGGTATTCCCTTTCGGTTCATTTAGCCATTTAACATAGTTATTAATTAATTTACGTGATAGTAGTAGATCAGAATTAAGTCCTGTTTGCTCCGCAATGGTTTGAGTGGCTTGCTTAAGTTGTTCACATATTTGTTTATAATTTGGATAAGTATTGACGCGCTTAATAGCTGGAACAATTGGCAATGGCTCGTTTAACATAGCCAAAACTTTTTGACCATATAAGCGGATTTCTTTACCTTTCATACCTAATTTTTCTAATTCAGCTAATGAAGTTGGAAAATAACGGGCTATCTTCCATAATACTTCCTCATGTATCACAAAATTTAATGCAATATCTTGAGTCTTTGCTATGTCATAGCGCCAATGAGCCAACTTCTTTAATGCTCCAAGACTTTTACCTTTTAACTGCCAATTATTTTTGATGGTTAAATATGCATCCTCGGGAACAGTAATTATCGCTTTACGCTCAATCACTGACTGGCATTCCTTGTAAGCGGCCTCTAACCAACGATTAGTCGTCAATTGTGACTTTAATTTTTCCATTAATGGCAATAGATATAACACGTCATTAATTGCGTATTCACATTGTTTTTCCGTTAATGGTCTTTTTAACCAATCAGTTCGAGTTTCGCTCTTATCAAGATCCACATTTAAATATTTTTTAACCAAACTAGCATAACCACTACTTATGGGATTATCTAAAAACGAAGCTAGAATTTGGCTATCAATAATTGGGGTGGGAATACAATTAAACTGATGTTGCAAAACTTCAATATCTTCACTACACGAATGCAAATATTTTTCAATTTTGGGGTTATTTAATATAGCAATAAAATCTTGCCAATTCGTAATGGCTAAGGGATCAATTAATGCAGCAAAATTACCATCAAATACTTGAAGTAATCCTAAGTGAGGATAAAAGGTTCGCGTGCGCACAAACTCTGTATCTAACGCAATAGCTGTACTATTTGCTATTTGCAAACAATAAGTTGTTAATTGTTCATTGCTAATAATAAACTGATACGGCAAAACGATTCCTTATTGTGGTGAATTTGTTAATTCTTGTTGGTTATTAAAAGAAATATCAATAACAACAATTTCTGAACGAGTCATTAGGCGAATTGGTGGTCCCCATAGCCCATAACCACTACTTACAATACTAGTAAAATGCTGCTCTAGGTTTTGATACATTCCATAAGAATTTTTATACATTGCAGCAACGACTAAATTAATCGGGAAAACTTGTCCTCTATGGGTATGTCCGGAAATCATTAAATCAACACCCAAGTTAGCTGGTTCTTCCAGATCTTTGGGTTGATGATCTAATAAAATTATTGGTGTAGTAGTATCAGCAAACATAGTCAGATCTGCCAGTGAAGCCCGCGTTACATCATAACGAGAAGATGACAAATCGTCACGACCAATTAAGGTGATACCAACATCATCCAAATAAACAATATCATCTTTTAAAACTTTCATATTAGCTTGTTGAAAAGCTTTAATAATATCGTCTTCACGATTATTTGCTTGAGTGGTACCTAAATACTCATGATTCCCAAAAACAATATAGGTACCATGTTTTGCGTGCAGTTGTTTAAATTGTTTATCAAAACCTAAATCAGTGAATGGTTTTAAACGTTGATCTAGAGTATCACCCGTGATCACAATAAAATCCGCATCCAATTGATTAACTTTATCAATCATTTGTTGAATAGATTTATGGGTAGTAAGTTCATTAACATGGATATCTGTTAATTGCACCAACCGTAAATGGTCAACATTAGCTGGTTTATCTATTTTAACTTGATAGTGAACAATTTTAGGATTGATGGCCATTTCATGACCAAAAATAAATAGACCAACTACACATACAATATAGATAATCTTGTTAAGTAAATTTGTACTAAACCGCCCTTTACTCAATCGCCTAATTGTATCAAAGATTAATGTGATAAAAATTGCACATATAATTAAACCAAAAATAACATTACCAAGTAGAGGTAACCAATACGTTGAAATACCATTAAAAATTTTTGACAGAATAAAGGATAATCCTGCCACAATCATAACTACCCAATAAGCTATTTGGTAATAACCAGTTAATTCAAAATTGAACCAAAATTGCCAGCGTTTTCCTAAATAGATGGTGATTAAAAGACTAACAATAATGGCAATAATAGCAACAAAACTCATAATTATCCGATAAATTAACCATAAAAAATGGTATCATAGCAGAATTATTTTCTATTAGTACCAATAACTTTTATGGATATTAAAAAAGACCAACTATTCTCTACTCCTATCGATAAATTAGGCGATTGGACTTTTGATGAAAAAGTAGCCGAAGTTTTTCCTGATATGGTTCAGCGTTCAGTTCCTGGTTATTCTAATATTATTTCGATGATTGGTATGTTAGCCGAAAGATTTGTCCAGCCTAATTCGATGATTTATGACTTAGGTTGCTCATTAGGCGCTGCTACACTATCAATTCGTCGTAATATTACTCAAGATAACTGTCAGATCATAGCGGTGGATAATTCCTTACCCATGGTTAATCGCTGTCAAAAACATATCGATGCTTACAAAGCAACTACACCGGTTAAGGTAATCTGTGAAGATATCTGCAATATACCAATGTATAATGCCTCAATGGTGGTACTTAATTTCACGTTACAATTTTTAACTACCGAAAATCGCCAGCAAGTATTAAAAAATATTTATCAAGCCTTGAATCCTAACGGTATATTAGTATTATCAGAAAAGTTTAGTTTTAGTAATACCATCATCAATGAATTACTCTTTAATATGCATCATGATTTCAAACGTGCTAATGGTTATAGCGAACTTGAAATCAGTCAAAAACGTAACATGCTAGAAAACGTTATGTTAACTGATACTATCGAAACCCATAAACAACGCTTAGCAAATGCTGGTTTTAAACATATGGACACTTGGTTTCAATGTTTCAATTTTGGTTCCATCATTGCCATTAAATAGTAAATTAATATCTACAATAAGGATTAACCCATGTTTGATTTTGGTGATTTTTACCAGATTATCGCAAAAAATAAACTGAGTACTTGGCTAGAAGTATTACCGGCCCAACTCGCAAATTGGCAAAAGCAAAATCTAAATAGCCGTGTTAATCAATGGTTAAATAGTATTAAACATTTGCCAGTAATTACACCAAATCAATTAGACTTATTACATAGTGTTACCGCAACAACTACACAAACATTGTCTACTGGTGAACAACAGCGAATTACCCAATTATTAAAAAATCTACACCCATGGCGCAAAGGCCCTTTTCATTTATATGGTGTACATATTGATACGGAATGGCGTTCCGATTGGAAATGGGAACGACTAATTAACCACATTGAAAGTTTAGAAGGCAAAATGGTTTTAGATGTGGGTTGTAATAGTGGTTACCATCTTTGGCGGATGATAGGCGCTGGTGCTAAACTAGCTGTGGGGATCGATCCCATGGCACTTTACTTATGCCAATTTGAAGCTATTCGTAAATTACTTGGTAATGATAAACGAGCCCATTTGCTACCGCTTGGCATTGAAAAATTACCTAAGCTCAACGCTTTTGATATAGTGTTTTCAATGGGTGTGTTATACCATCGGCGCTCGCCACTCGATCATTTGTTGCAATTAAAGGATCAACTGGTTAATGATGGCCAATTAGTATTAGAAACATTAGTTATTGATGGTGATGAACATCAAGCTTTAATGCCGGGTGAACGTTATGCGCAAATGCGTAATGTCTATTTCATTCCGTCAGTACCAACCATGATTAACTGGTTACATAAATGTGGATTTTCTGAGGTTAAAGTGGTTGATATTTCACAAACAAGCTTAAATGAACAACGTAAAACCGAGTGGATGACATCAGAATCTTTGGCTGATTTCTTAGATCCAAATGATCTAACCAAAACAGTTGAAGGTTACCCGGCCCCAATACGTGCTGTTTTTACCGCCACTAAATAATAATATTTGGTCTTTTTTAAGACCAAATATTAGCCTCAAACTGAACATTAAAATTACAAAATGCGATGCCTAATATATAATATTTCGATCTAATGGTAATAATACTCTAAGGGAATAAATATGTTAGCAAAATATCAATGGATAGAACGTGCTGCGTTAAAACTAAAAGGTACTCAAATAGTCTATAAACCAGAATGGCAAGCTTTTCAATTTTTAATAGCAGATAAAATGTTCGCTTATGCAAGTAAAAATAATCATAACCAAGATATCATTACCTTAAAAGGTGATCCGGCTAATAACCGCTTAATGATCGAAATGTATGATAATATTACTGAAGGTTATTATGCTAACAAAATACATTGGATCTCTATCATCCTTGATACGCCAAATCCTATAGATCAAACTATGGTTATTGATCTTTTAAATCAATCTTATAATCTGGTTTTTGCTAAGTTAACTAAAAAAACACAACAACAAATTATCAATTCAATTAAATAAACTATTTTTAATATAGTATTTTATGCGTGGCTATTATATGATCTTAGGTAACTATATCACCAACTATTTTCACTTAAACTCTGAAAAGATGTTTCAGGTATGGTATACGTTTCAGTATAAAAATAACAATATTTAATTTTAAATATATTTTCTGAATTAATAGTCAGTAATGAGGAATAGGAATTAATAATGGAATTACTTAAATTTATTTTGCAACTACCATTTTTTATTTTGCAAAAAGCATGGGAAATAATAAGTTATTTTATTATTTTTCTATATGCTTTAATAAAAGGGATTCTTTGGTTATTTAGTCCAATAATTGGTAATATCAAATGGTCTTCCCCAACTTGGTTACCCAAAGTAAAAACATATTATTATTCCTTGGGTTCAATACTAAATAAAGGTAAAACTCTTATTGGCTCATTGATTATTATAGGCGTTGTTAGCTTTTTTACCACTAATTACATTTACCATTGGTATTTAAATCGTCCAAAACCTGTTGAAGTTGCTCCTGTAATATCCAAGTCCTATTATTCTAAATTTAATGCACCTGAAAAAACTAACGATATTTTGTCAATTGATTTTGCTGGCGATACTCGTTCACCTGCTCCTTTGGAATTAATACATAAAGAAATTACCGAAGGGATAACCATTACGCCACCTATTGAAGGTAAATGGATATGGCTTAATGGCAGTACTATACAATTTACCCCGGCAAATAACAATTGGCCTCTAGGTGTTGAATATAAACTAACCTTAGATGATTCAAAATTATTTGCAAACAATAACTTTTTAACAACACCATCCAGTACTTTTTCATTTACTACTCCTGACTTTAATTATCGTTTCAAAAATTATGGCGAACTATACTCAGATCCAACTGAAGCTAATGTAAGAAATGTAATCAATACCATTACTTTTACTAATCCCGTTGATAAAAAAAGTTTTGAGCAAAATATAAAATTAGCGCTGTATGAAAGTGTAGCTAATAAAAATAAAAACAAAGATAAAAATACTGATACTGATAAATTTATTAGTAATGTAGATTTTACAATTACCTATGATAAAAATGATACTGTTGCATACGTAAAAAGTAGCCCTATTCCACTGTTAGAAAAACCGGGTTATTTATACATGACAATTGATAAAGGTGTCGCATCAACGGCTGGGGGGCATCCAAGTAGTGTAATTATAGGTAATGCTGTTTCGGTGCCTGATAAATACAATTTAAATGTCATTAACTCTGAATTAACTCTGGTTGATAAAAGTAACAATAAAATACAGCAGGTATTAATTTTATCATTATCACATCCAATTAAATCTGAAGATCTAACCAAGTCGATTAAAGTTTGGCAATTACCAAAAAGAACAGAGAATGGTTATAAAATTGAATACTATGATCAATTAACGCGTAGCTATAAAACTAAATTTGACGTTACCCCACAAGTACTAGCAAACTCTAAATCAATTGCGCTTAAACCAATTGATACGGAACTTGCTTATCAAACTCAAGTTAGCTTTGAATTTAAAGCTGAGCAAAATTCGCAATTATACGTAGAAGTGAATCAACCTTTAACTTCACAAAATGGTTATTTCTTAGCTGATAATTATCAAAATGTTTTAGAAGTGCCAAGTTACCCTACTTATTTAGATTTCGCTGCTAACGGTTCATTACTATCTTTATCAGGAGAGAAAAAATTACCGATTGTTTCACGAAATATCAAGAAAATGAAATTAGAAATTGATCGGGTAATTCCGTCTCAGCTACAACACTTAGTTTCATTTAATGAAAGTGACGAATTTCAATATATGAATTTTGGTGAACTTGATAACGATCATTTTGTTGAAAAATATAATTACACTAAAGAATTCAAAGGTCCATATGAAGATATTAACTATACTAGCATTGATCTCACTCGTTATTTAAAAGCTAATACTAATGGTAATAAAAACCGTGGTGTGTTCTTATTAAGATTATATGGACAAGATGTAAATAGTAGTGATCTAGAATTCATGGGTTCACGCTTTATTGTGGTTACTGATTTAGGGATTATTGCTAAAAAATCTCTCGATCAATCAAATGATTTATTTATACAATCAATTAGTACTGGGCATCCGATTAGTGATGCTAAAGTTTCCATATTAGGCATGAATGGTATTGCCATTACCAGTAAAAATACCGATAGCACTGGTCATGTTCACTTCGCTCCATTATCTGAATATTACCAAGGCATTAAACCACTAGTATATGTGGTTGAGAAAGATAATGATTCCTCATTTTTACCAATTCAGAGTTATGACAGGAATTTAAATTTATCTCGTTTTGACATTGGTGGTATTCGTGAAACTGTTGAGGGAGGAGAACTACGTTCTCATATTTTCTCAGATCGTGGCATATATCGCCCTGGAGATACCTTCCATATAGGGACTATTGTAAGAGCTCAAAATTGGGCACATTCCTTAGCCGGTATTACATTGGAGGCTGAAATATATGATCCTAAATCAAATTTAGTCATGAAAAAACCCGTGGTGTTAGATAAATTTGGCTTTAATGAACTAAGTTATAAAACCAATTACACCTCGCCTACTGGTGATTGGTATATCAATCTATACTTAAAAGATGACGATAACGAAGAATCACGAACTTTATTAGGTACTAGTTCGGTTGTTGTCCGTGAGTTTGAACCAGACAAAACCACTGTCTCTTTGAAATTACTTCCTGAGATTAAAGATGGTTGGTTAAAACCAGATCAGATAACGGCTGAAATTAAAGCTAAAAATCTTATTGGTACCGATGCAGCTCATCGTCGTGTTACTAACACGTTGATTTTAGAACCATCGCTTCCTTATTTCAAAAAATATGAAGATTACTATTTTTATCAATATATAACAGGTGAGCGTAATAGCTTCAAAGTTGAATTAGATGAAGAAGACACTGATGACAACGGCATAGTAAATATTAATTTACATGACAATATGGAAAGTTTTGAGGGTAATTATACACTTAAAATGCTAACTGAAGTGTTTGAACCTGATAGTGGTCGTAGTGTTGCCGCTACGGCTACTACCTTCGTGTCACCTAATGATTATCTAATTGGTGCTAAAGCAGACGGCAATCTAAATTATATTAATCGTAATTCTGTGCGTAATTTAGATTTTATTGCCATCAATCCATCCTTAGAAAAAATAGATCTAAACGATTTAAAAATTCTTAATCTGGAAGAAAAATTTGTTTCAGTGTTAGTAAAACAGCCGTCGGGAGTTTATAAATATGAATCTCGCCGTAAAGAAGTATTACTATCAGAACAACCATTTGCTATCAATAAAGGGAAAACTACTTACCAGTTAAATAGTGAAAATCCAGGTAATTATATTGTCCAAATTAAAAATAAAGATGATCAATTACTGTACCAAGGTAAATATTCAATCGTTGGTACGGCTAATATTACTCGGGATTTAGATCGCAATGCAGAACTTGCTTTAAAAATTAAGGATACTCAATATAGTCCAGGTGATGAGATTGAAGTAGCTATAAACGCCCCTTATGTAGGCAGTGGCATTATCACCATTGAACGTGATAAAGTCTATGCTTGGAAATGGTTCCATACCACAACTACTAGCTCAGTGCAAAAAATAACTTTACCAGAAGATATTAGTGGTAATGGTTATATTAATGTCCAATTTATACGTGACCCAAATTCAGATGAAATTTTTATGAGTCCGTTAAGTTATGGCGTAATACCATTTAAAATTTCTAATGAACAATTTAATGATAAAATTGTATTGCAAGCCCCATCTTTAATTAAGCCAGGCGAAACCTTACCGATAACCTTACATACCAATACACCACAAAAAGCGGTTGTTTTTGCCGTTGATGAAGGTATTTTACAAGTTTCAAATTATAAATTAAAAGATCCTTTAACTAGCTTTATACGCAAAAAAGCACTATCGGTAAGAACCTCACAAATTCTCGATCTAATATTGCCGGAATATCGTCACTTGCTTTCGCTTTCTGCCCCTGGCGGCGATGGTGATAATGATGATGCATTATCTGGTCATTTAAATCCATTCAAACGAAAAGTCGATGATCCTGTTGTTTATTGGTCAGGTATCATGGATGTTGATGGTGATAAAACAGTTGAGTATAAAGTACCAGATTATTTTAACGGCAAAATTCGAATCATGGCTATATCCGTAGGTAATGAAACCATGGGACATACTCAAATGACAACTACTGTTCACAATGATATTGTGTTACATCCTAATGTCCCTTATTTTGCAGCACCAAATGATGAATTTGAAGTTTCACTTAATGTGACTAATTTAATCGAAAATATTGGTAACCAACCAGTGCCAATTAAAGTGAATGTTTCGACAACACCACAGTTAACAATTATTGGCGAAAATCAAAAAACTATTGAATTAGCTAATGCCAAAGATGGGGTTTTAAAATTCAACTTTAAAGCAACTGAAAAAGTGGGTAATGCCGATCTTCATTTCACTGCTAGTTATGGTGATATTACGGTAATTCGCAATATTAGCACTTCAGTACGCCCTATCACCGAATACCGTTTACAAACTAAGATGGGCAGAATGGATGGTCATGAGCAAACTTTATCTGACTTTAGAACTATGTATGCTAACTATAGTAAACGGGATGCTGCTGTTTCTTATTCACCATTTGTACTTAGCAAAGGGTTAAATACTTATTTGCAAGATTACCCGCATTACTGTTCTGAACAGATTGTAAGTCGTGCAATGCCAATATTATTTGCCAATAAATATAGTGAATTTAATTTAGCATCTAAACAAGGTTCAACCTCATTATCAGATCTTTACCAAATTCTGCAATCACGCCAAAACAGTGAAGGTGCAATTGGTTTATGGTACTCTACCTACAGCGTTGATCCTTTTATTACCTTGTATGCAGTAAACTTTATGCTAGAAGCAAAAGAATCAGGGCAAGTTATTCCACAGAAGATGTTAGATAATGCTAATAAATATTTAAAAACTATTGCGCAATCCGATCGTTCTGATCTATATGGACTTAGATTACGGGCTTATGCAATTTATTTATTAACACGTCAAAATCAAGTAACTACCAGCTATTTAGCTTCCACAATAGATGCACTTAACAATACTAACCGTACTGATTGGAAAACAGACATCACGGCTATGTATTTATCCGCATCTTATAAAATGTTGAAGATGGATAAAGAAGCGAATAAGTTATTAACACCTGTGTGGCAACAACTGAGTAAAGCTTATGATAAAGCTTGGTGGACTAACAACTATTACGATCCTTTAGTAATTAATGCTGGTAAAATTTATTTACTTAGCAAACATTTCCCTGATAAAGCTCAAAATATTCCGGCTCAGGCTCTAGAAAATATGGTTATTATGTTGAATAAACAAAAATACACCACCCAATCTGCTGCAATGACTATTTTAGCTTTAGATAGTTATTCTAGTAGTATCAATGACGCTAATTTAACTGATGATTCATTACAAATTAGCGCAACAACTAAAGATAACGAATCACAAAAAGTTATCGCTAAATTGAGAGGTATTCTAGCTAAAGGTCAATTTAGTTCACAAGATTCAACTGTAAACTTTATTAATCACACTAATTTACCTGCTTGGTACATGTTGTCAGAGCAAGGTTTTGATAGTAAACCACCAGAAAAACCTATTAAACAAGGATTAGAGATTTATCGTGAATTTACTGATATGAATGGTAAACCAGTCGATCATGTTAAATTGGGGGATAAAATTAATGTCACAGTACAAGTTCGAGCTATAGCTGATGAAGGTGCAACTAACCTCGCTATTGTTGATTTGTTGCCTGGTGGCTTTGAAGTTGTTCAACAACCAATTACTCAAGTAGATGACACTGAGGATGAATATATACAAGGTGATGAAGATAATGAAGGTTACGATGAAGATGATGATTATTATGAAGAGGAATATTCCGGATGGGTTTCATCAATAGCCGTTCAAACAGATGAAAACACTTGGTATCCTGATTATACTGATGTACGAGAAGATCGCGTGATCATTTATGGTTCAACCGAAAATAACCAAATCCAAAAATTTACCTATCAAATTAAAGCTACTAATGTTGGTACCTATACAGTTCCACCAGCTTTTGGTGAAGCTATGTATGACCGAGATATTCACGCTGTTTCATTAGGTGGTAAAAAAATGGTTATTGAGCCACAACCCCAATAATTATTTTTGACATTTAATATATAAAAACGGGCTTATAGTCCGTTTTTTTATTTTTTATAATTTAATGAAAGAGCTATATTTACCTAGTGTAACTAGCCAGAAAAATATACAGACTAATAAACTCATAGTTAGTCACTAAATTCCAATGAACTTAGTGACCATATTTGAGTTATTTTCTAGGGAGGATTTATTCTTTACTACTGGTTAATTGATATTATTGTTCACAAATTTCATCAATCGACAAAGTGGCCGGCACATTACGATTATCGGTATATAGGAAGCGGAATAAAAAGCGGATATCGTAGGCACGTAAAACATTAACCATATCTTGTTTACCACAAAATAGGTTATTTAATCCAACTTTAATATTTTCGGTAAGATTTTCTGTAGGTACACTTTGGCTATCTGTCGGTACGGTATATTCAAAAACAACATTATTACTTGTAGATGTAATATTAATGATTTCCATACCACCATCAAGTTTTAAAGGAAACTTGCCCTTTTCTCCTAATAATGACTTTTTAGCGCTATCAACTAATGCTTTAGAAATTTTATCAACTGATGGAGGTTCAGCACTATAAGCAGTAGAACATATTAATATTCCAGAAAATAATACGGCTAACTTGACATTTTTTTTCATTATTTTTTCCTTACTTCACTACTAAAAATTCATTTAATTTAATTCTGTTAAAACCTGCTAATACAATCTAATTTAGTTTATAACACGAGATTCAGAAATTTAGGTGTTAATCAAAGTTGGTTTTAAACTGTTTTATTACATTAAAATAGATCACCATTAATTATATATAATTTTATATATATTTTAGAGATAAAAGAAGCACTTTATAAAGTTATATCTTTAATTTCAATATCTACTATCTAAGATTTAAACCATAAAAAGTTTAGCTAATTTACAAACTAACGGAAATAATAAATAAAAAAACTACCAACTAAAATGAGGACACATCACTTATAAAGTGTTACATTTTAATGGTCAACATAATTTAAAAGCTATTTTTAAATTGTTTTTGATAAATTTTATTCAAATTTAATAAATGAAATAAAATCTATTGATTAATAACGTTTTTTAGATTTAATTTATTTTTATATAGTCTCTAATATCAATCATTGTCTGTTTAATTTGAAAATAAATTATGTTGACTGGGATTCTGATTGTGCGGATAAAAACATAATTTAATTTTAATTAAGGGAATATAATGAGTAACTTGTTTGATTTAAAAGATAAAGTAGCAATTGTTACAGGAGCATCATCAGGGCTTGGTGTGCAATTTACAAAAGCGCTAGCAAAACAAGGAGCAAATGTTGTTATAGTTGCTCGCCGAATTGAAAAACTTAATGCTTTAAAAAACGAGATAGAAAAATATGGTGTTAAATGTTTGGCTATTCGTTGTAATGTCAATAATAATGATGAGATAAAATCAGTTGTAGAGCAAACTGTTAATTCTATGGGAAGAATAGATATTTTAGTTAATAATGCGGGCATTGCGGTAAACGTTCCGGCAGAAGAGCAAACAGACGAACAATGGTTTAGTGTAATTAATACCAATTTAAACAGTCTCTATTTTTTTGCTCGAGAAGTTGGTAAAGTAATGATAAAACAGCATTATGGAAAAATCATCAATATTGGTTCAATACATAGTACGGTTGCAATGAAGCCGACTTTTTTAACGGCCTACTGCTCGTCAAAAGGGAGCGTGCATATGTTAACTAAGTCTCTAGCTGTAGAGTGGGCTAAAAAAGGCATCACTGTTAATGCAATTGGCCCGGCATACTTCCCTAGTGAGATGACGCAACACGCTATAAATAACGAAGAATTCAAGGCGATAATTGATACTTACTGCCCAATGGGTCGTGCAGGGAAAGAAGGAGAACTAAATGGCGCTCTTATCTATTTTGCCTCAGATGCATCCTCATACACTACCGGGCAACTATTGACTATTGATGGCGGTTGGACTGCGATTTAATATTAACATCCTACATTAATTGTGGGATGTACAATCTAGCTAATATGATACTAATATACTTAAACCAATAACTGATAAATTTTAACTTCAAGCTATATATCTAATTCAGGTTATTTTATATTCGTATCATGAGATCTATTTTGCATCTTCGCTATTTTGCTTATTGATTAACAAATAAATACCACTTCTAATCGCTTTAATAATAATCAACAAAATATAACCACCAATGCCGGTAACACATGGCAAAAATGAGAATAACAGAAAACTAAGCGCATTTAATCCCCAACTCCTGTCATTAATCTGAAAATAAGCAATTAAAATACCAAACCAAATAAAGCATACAAAAATCCCAATAAATAATCCAAGGAAAGAAGTTAATTGGTGAGTATTTGGTTTAGTGAACAGTTTTATTAGCATCGACAAAAATAAAATAACCTGCACTAACAATGTAGCAACTATAAAAATAATAATTAAAGTATCAAAATTATCAGAATACTTGCCATAGTAGCTAGTGCCAATAAATTCCATATTAATTCTTAAAGTTAAGAACAAAAGTACATAAAAAAAACCGTGCGCATAAAGTAAATTTCGATCTTTGAAGAGAAAATAAATTATTTCTAATTCAGAATTTTTTGGGGCAGCCATAAATCAATCTTCCTTTTAATTTACTAATTCGATATTAACATAGGTTGATAAATAACTCCCATATTAAACTTAATAAATTAGAAGTAATACTTATGGGTGATGCTAATCTACTCTGAAAATTACTTTAATTACATCATTTAAATTTCATAATAAATGCACAATAGCAAGATTATTTTTAGATTTATCATATAAATGTTCAAACCAATCTAAAATTGGTTATGATAAACTGAACCATGTTAATGATAATGGTAATCTAATTTAATTATGCTAAAAATTATCGTATTATTTATACTCACCGCTTTAGCTGAAATTTCAGGTTGTTATTTTGTGTATATCTGGGCTAAAAAAGTGGTTGGCGACTGTTTTTTGAT
The DNA here is from genome assembly GCF_001690685.1 of Gilliamella sp. wkB112. Taxonomy (GTDB): domain Bacteria; phylum Pseudomonadota; class Gammaproteobacteria; order Enterobacterales; family Orbaceae; genus Gilliamella; species Gilliamella apicola_J. The sequence goes on from NZ_LZGL01000009.1 coordinate 75,674, forward strand.
ACTGGCTGCATTATGCCTTATGTTATTTGCTTGGCTACTTACTTTACACCCAGAAGCTAGTGGTAGGATTTATGCAACTTATGGTGGTATTTATGTTGTAGTATCTCTTATTTGGCTTAAGTTAGTTGATCATGTCAAACTATCAACTTTTGACTTAATCGGTGCCATAACTATTCTACTAGGGACTTTAGTTATTATTTTGGGCTGGAGAATATAAATTTAACTCATTAATTAAATTAGTACACCCTATCCTCTTAACAAAAAACTAAGCTAATACCATTATATATACCGTACTTTATTAGTAATAATTTACTATTGTTGCAAGATTTTTTTGACATTGAATACTAATATTTTCGCGAATTAACTCTCTTTTTTTAAATTCACTTCGCTTGTTACTTTTAATATCGTCAATAGATTTTGGTGCTTGATTACAAGGCAATTTGAACCATGCTTTATCGTAGGATACACCATTTAATTCCTGCCAAAGCTCGTCGTAATCGAATACAAATTTACCTAACTTAACATGCGCTTTACTTTTAACCGCATATATATTTTCGATCTTAAAAAATTTAGCAATATCCAAAATTAAAGCCACCATAAGATTTTTAGGTCTAAAACCAAATAAATCTTTAGTTAATTTTTTCAATATTTCTCTGCTCGTATGACCTTGCACTCCAGCTATATAAATTTCACCTGAAAGTGTGATTGTAAAATGAATTGAAAAAACAAGTTTTTCGTCAAAACGCATGATAATTCTTAGATCACCTTCTCGTGGATATAATGCAGAAGTTAAATATAACGATATTTTTGTATCATTTTTACCTTCACCTTCTGCCAAAAGAACTCCATGAAGGGCGGGAGAGTAAAGTTTGTCAATTGCATTTGCATTTATTTTCTGATCAATAAAATCAATATGTGAATTTAGAATAGATAATTTTTTATTATATGAAATTTTTTCATTGAGATATTTATGAAATAATTTTTCAGTCATTGAATAAGGCATATCTAACTTTTTATAGGCTAAAGGATAGGCACTTAATTTACATTTCTTCTTAAAATCTGAATAGTTAGATTTATTTAATGATATTTTTATAAAAAATAAGGTCAACCGTGACTTCATTTGATACATTTCCTTAATTATATAACTAATAAAAGTTAGATGGACTTTTCAATTTAAGTATAGTTGTATTCATTAACGTATTCAGACCAATCAATAATACACGCCAAACAAATAAATCTGCTTGAAAGAGATAAAATATACTTAAAAAATTGATATGACTTTTTTGAAAAAACTAGAGATTTCTAATAGTTATTATAATAAATAAGAACTAATTCCCATTCTAATGCTATTTAGTTAAGATCACTAATTATTAAAATAAATATTTGTATGCTCTAATAAACAATTTTCCCATTTATACACTGTAGCAAATAAATTTTGCTAGCATCTCCCTAAATTTCACATCTTAGAGATTTATGGTACTCTATTATAATGATTATTGTTAACAATACTAATAAATCTTAAAGAAATTTAATATGATGAATAAATTTAATTTTACAAAATTAATACTGATACTAGTATTTACTTTATTCTTTTTAGTGTCTTGCTCTAAATCTCATGAAAAATATATCGGTTATTGGAAATTAGACTCTACCAATAATTTAGAAGCAATAGAAATAACTAAAAAAAATAATACTTATATTTTAAGTGACAATATAATAAAAGAAAAAAGCAAATCTTTTGTCTTAGAAAAATCTGGTGACCAATTATCAGTTAATAATGGAATTACCACTATTAACTTAAAATTAGCTAATGATTCAACCCTTTTAATTGCAGATAAAAAGTACATTAAAATTTCAACAACTGAGGTTGATAAAATTAAAGCTAATTTAAATAAAAAAGCTCATAGTTGGCTGACTTGCGACAAAAATACAATTATTACACTGAACTCAAAAAGTACGGAAATATGCATACCCAAAATCACCTTACAAAGGCAGATGAAGGATTAACAAAAAACGAACTCTCTATTGAAATGGCAATGTCGAATTTTGAACTTTAATCCCTTCTAGTTTACCTGTTGAACGTTCAATCCATTTCTGATGAGTAATTTTACATTTTGGCCTTAAATAGATTTTATTAATATAGCCATTAACTTCAGAATAATCCAAATATAGCGTTGTATTTATTGTAGATTTAATCTCATAATGCTTATTCGTTATATATTGCATTTATTAGAGACAATCAATACTATTTAAATTGATTATTAGTTCTAGGTATAATTCTATTTATTGCATGGATATCTAAAATCTAATGCAAAAATATAAGTTGTAGATAAATTGACATCTAAACGTTTTTCTCGCAAATGTTGGGGAAACGATAATACATAATTTTCCATTAATTTCATTGCATCCTTATCTGAGATTGTTACATTATCAGGAATACAAAAAAGTTTTGTATTATAGTTAACTGCAGCTTTAGCTGCTGTCATAGAAACACCGTCCATAACCCCTTTTAAATTTGATATTGCTATATTTTGATAACTTTTATTTCCTGAATTATATAACTTCAGATAATCACCATAAGTAAGTACGTGTCTATTTATTAATATTTCTAATTCGCTATTGGAAGCTAGTATTAAACATGAATTAAATAATAAACAAAATGTTAAAATCAGTTTCTTCATATAGTTAAGACCTCTTTTCACTAATTTCTTTAACCAGTTAATTTATTTCTAGAATATATGATATTGATGATCACACAAAAGTAGAATGGTGGCACCTTTTCCCACTATCTAACTATTTAGTAATTTTCCTTACTGAACAATTATATATTCATTATGAAAAGTATAAACTTTAATTAATTTTTTTCTGATTCTGATAAAGTAATGCCATATTTATCAGCTATATAAAGATAGGTGCGAGCTATTATTAACTACATAACAATATTTAGTTAATCTTCTTGTTTTTTATAGTTATATACTTTTATATAAATTGAATTTCCTCATAATGAAAGAACAGGTAATAATTAAAAAATTCAGAATAATGCTAACACAAAATATAAACTAAATTTAGAAAACTCATATTTTTTAGCTAATGGAATTATACTTAGAGTTAACAACACGGTGACAATAAATATAATATAATTTTTTTAGTGTTTCTTATTAATACTATAAAATAAATAAAGGTTATTATACCCAAAAAACTAATTGAAAATTGTTAGTTTTAAACATACAGATTATGAGCCTTTGAAAAAATTCAAACTCAATAAGTTAAATAAAGTTAATGAAGTATATAAATAACTGGAACATAATGAGCATAAAATAATGTAATTTGAGCTTATTCCATTAAATCAAGACTACACAATTATGAGTATATTAAAACAACAAACTAGAATTATTGGGACAATGGTTGAACATAGAATATTTAAACGGAAAAGGTAATAGCTATGGTAGTTAGACTTAGGAAAAAGGTAAAAATAATACCAGACTTAAGCTTAAATTTAAGCTCAAAAGGAACTACAATAAAAGTTAAAATAGATAATAATGGGAATGTAGAATATCTGAATCCAAATGATGGTAAACCTTTACCTGAAAAAGTGATAGCAAATATCAAAAAAAATAATAAAGAAGCATTGATATCTACTTTTAAACAAGCTTGTAAAAACTATAATGATGGTTTAGATTTACTCGATAAACTCCACTTAGATGTGTCCCCCCCTTCAGACATTAGAGTTTATAATAAAAAAGAATATCCAGAACTCCCACCGAAAAAAGAACAACTAAAAAATCAAAGTTTTTTAAGTAAAATATTTCCATTTATAGAAAAGAAAAGATTGAATATCAACGAAGCAATAGAATCTGAATATAATGATAAATTAAATTATTGGGCTCAAAAAAAAGTTGAATTTGATAAAAATGAGATTGATAAAGAGTATAAAATTAACAAATTACTAGCATCAGGCAATGAGGAAGTTATTAATTCTGAATTAATGGAATTATTATCAAATATTCCATTTCCTAAAGAAACTAATATTAATTTTGAGATTAATGAAAATAATTTGATTCTTGATATAGATTTACCTGAAATTGAAGATATACCTAATAAGAAATATACTGCATCTGATAATAGTTTAAAAATTTCAATAAAAACAATGTCTGATACACAGCGAAGAAAAATATATATGACACATATTCATTCAATAATTTTTAGAATAATCGCTGATGTGTTTAGTTTAATTCCTACAATAAAAAAAATCACTCTTTCTGCTTATTCACAAAAACCTAATATTCAAAACGGCAACATCGAAAATCAATATCTTCTTAGTGTGAATATTGATAAATCGGCATGGAAATCAATCAATTTTAATAATATTGAATATATTGATGTGGTTGAATGCTTTGAACAATTTGATTTAATCCGCAATATGAGTAAAACAGGTATATTTAAAGAGATAACACCTTTTACCACTCTTATAAGAGATAATAATAAAATTACACAAGAAGTAATAAACAAGTTTAAAAATTTAGATGAAGAAAACGAAGTAATATCACAGAAAGTAGAACAACATGATTCAGACGAATCCTTTATATCACCGAGCATTGCGTTAATAATCGGAATCATCTTTTTACCATATATTTTTTCTTGGTTTACCTTAAAGAAAGGATATTCTAAAACCTCAAAAATTATTAGTTTTACATGGATGTTTTTATCTATTCTATTACGTTATTCGTCAGATTAATAATTCAATAATTTAATTATCAACCGCTAATTAGGTGGTTTTTCATGCCTAAAATTCACATAAGCATATCAAAAAACCTAAACCCTTCCCGAATGTGTATTTACAGGTTAAGAAATACAGGTGTGAACGGTTGAGAGGCTACGGTGAAAGTGTAGCAATCACTAAAGGTAGTATATCGCAGCAATCATCATATACTGAATAGACCGTTGCGCATAACCAAACAACAAAAGCCATTACATTCCAAAAAGTTAGTTTTTCCTTTTTTAGTATATTAAATAAACCGAAAAGCACTAGAAATGTAATCATTTCATCAATGATATAAAAACTTACAATTATGGTATACCTAATAGGTAGTGGGAGGTATATACATTAACAATAAAGATACTAACAACAAATATAAGAGCTAAAATTAAACTAAATAAAACACCAAACACCCAAAATGTTACGGCCAGACAAAGTTCACCTTTTACTAGTTTTTTTATAATTTTCATAACAAAAGCCATAAATTATTTTTATTCAAAATACCTGCTTGGGAATGTTCAAATATTCAAATCAAAGCCCATTCACTGATTGGGCTTGAGTTTGATGAAGCATGAGCCTTTTTGTAGTACATAAATATGAAAAAATTAATGCAACAGATAAATAATTTCTAACAAAAACCAGATTGAATAGAGTAAATTTAAAATTGAAAGAATAAATGCTATAACACCCTCAAAAGTAACTTTTTTATTTCGCAATATAAAAAAAATACCTGATGTAACCATGCATGCAATTATAAATTGAATAACAGCAAGCAAAATTATGGTAACTAGAACCCCTGTTGTCATTGAGAATAAATATGTAGTAATTAATTTAAAAATAATTACAAATGGTAATACGCTACATGGAATAAGAAATCCCCAAAACGTTACAGCTAGGCTTAATTCTCCTTTAACTAACCTTTTAAATACATCCATATTAATTTTTCTTGTATAAATAAAATACACTATACAGCCAAATGCATTATTCACAAACTTATTTACGAGTGAGTTTTTGAATAATGACAGCTCGGAAAGACGAGTCATGTTATATTCTTTACTCTATAAATGAGGCTGTTTTTAATCGAGGTTTTCATGAACAATTTAGCAATAAGTACAAATAATATTACCACTAATCGTTAAGTATCTTGTTGTATGCTGTTTACATGAATAGAGTAAGCCTTTGATTTGATCTTTAACCAAATAAATCATTTCCTGCTCGTCTTTTTTGAAAGAACTTACTCGTTCAATTAGATTAATATACAGCTCCACTAGCCTAATCAACTCATTAAACATAGCTTTAAAATAAGTTAGCTCAAGATTCATTGTGCGTGGTACAACGTGTTTAATACGATCTGTCCTGAATATTTCTCCATCAGTACGTTTTTGCGATGATCAACTGTTTGGCGATAAAATCAGCAACTAATGAATTATCAATGCAGTCACTAGAAAATAACATGGCTGTTAGCAGCTTATCAATCTTTACCCCCAAACAAGGCTTAATGTTTGTTTGCTCTCTCCCTTATAATTTTCATAAGTGAGTTATTTACCTTTAGTCGCAAAAATCTTACGAACGCTATGCCAACCGCCAATATACTTATCAAACTGTCATTTGCCGTTAGTTTGTTTTCGGATCACTATTTGTTTTTATCTTATATTCACTTAATACTATCTGTGCGACTTTATCTATCTCTGGAAATAATGATGCTCTGTGAATACCTAACTGTTTTAGCTCACTAACAATTTTTTGTTTATATTTACCTTTTATAATGATATTAATTTTATGTTTGCCTCTAGAACCTTTCTTAGCCGCTTTAAATTGAAAGTGTTGCTTTGGTGGCTCTATCTTAGTTTTTTTTGAGTCTGCAAATCCAAACAACAAAAATGCACCATTCTGACTAATGATTCTAGGATTATTTAGTTTTGGTTTTACACAAAATACAGAAGTCAGATCAGCTGGTTTTATATTTTCATGAATAAAATAAACTTTTTCCTCTTGGATAAGATGTTTGAATTTTATATCTTCTTTAAAACAATATTCTCTACTCCACTTTTCCCATAAATTTACAAATTGTTTTAAGAAATTAACAATTTCTTCTGAAGTTTTTGAAGTTTCAGAATTATCATAATTAAACAATTTATCGAAATTTTCTTCATGTTTATTAAGTTTATCTTCGAATTGAACTATCTTATCTAATAGTATATTTACTCTACGATTTTGATTTCTTCCCAAAAATCCCTTTTTATTACCCACACAATTATGAAGTTCTATTAATTTACTAAGTTCATCAAATATTTCTTTAGCTAAATTTATGTATGTTGATGGCTCACAATCCACTATAGATCTTATTTTTTTTAATAATTGATTATAATAACTATGAAAATATGTATAAGTTACATCTATTCTCGCTAGATTACTTAAAATAGTAACTGTATCACTGTTATAATTTCTTATTTGTTTATTCGGTATATCGTAAATTGTAACAGCCCCGTCTTCATCTTTATTAACGTTACCATAATGGTTAACACAGGCAAAATACAAAGCAACTAATGGATTACTTGTTACATCTAAAAGTCGTGTTGGGAATTCATAATGTTGCATCATTACAAGATGCTCAAATGTATTTTTACATGAACTAAATTGTTCAGGAAATCTTGATACAAGGTCATAGAACATTTTGTGTTCATATTTTATATATGGATCATAAATAATTCGTTTACCATTTTTTTTAATTTCTGAAACTTTGTCTTTAGGAGATCTATAAATTGAGGGATAATCTATCTCAAGATATTCAGTTTTACTTAACCCTCTATAAAACCTTTCTATTTGTTTTTCTTTTTTTGTTTTGTTTATTGGCTTGACTTCATTTTGTAAAACATACAAAAAATCTGCAACACAAGTTATTTCTTGAGTATTAGTCACTTCATTCGGATTTGTATTTTCCATGAAAATCTACCTATTGGAATTCTCCCTGTCTCAAGAAAATGCAATTGCTTGATCGATTTTGTTGAGTTTCACTTTATAACATATGTATAAGATATACAAAATTACAATTAATTAGTAATTATATTTAACTATAAGTCAAAATCATTTTATAACCTAATACGTTTATTTACTAAAATAAAAAACAATAAAAAATGATAATTCATCTAATAGTGCCCTATCTTATTATTTAATAATTTTTCTTACTGATAAATTATATATTCATAGTGAAAAGTATAAATTATTTTTATTCAAAATACCTGCTTGGGAATGTTCAAATATTCAAATCAAAGCCCATTCACTGAATGGGCTTGAGTTTGATAAAGCATTATTTTTTTAGAGTTATAGAAATACAGAACTAAGTACATAAATACTTATCAAAAGCACAAAGATCGAATAGATGAAATTTAAAATTGAAATAATAAATGCTATAACACCCCAAAAAGTAATTTTTTTATTCCTTAAAATGAAAAAAATACCTGATGTAACCATAGCTGAAATTATAAATTTAATCACAATAACTATGGCTACGGTAATTAATGTCACTCTTAATGACTGTATTCCATATTGAGTAATTACTTCTGCAATAATTTCAGATGGTAATATGCAACCTAGTATAAGAAATCCCCAAAACGTTACAGCTAGGCTTAGTTCTCCTTTAACTAATCTCTTAAATATATTCATATAAATTTATCGCACATAAATAAAACACACTATACAGCCAAATAAATTATTCACAAACTTATTTACGAGTGAGTTTTTGAATAATGACAGATCGGAAAGACGGCATATCCTAAATCTTATTACCCTATTTTAAATTTTTCACAAAAAACAAAAAGAGTTATCAAAAATAGTAAGACCTACACAGCTATATCAGAAAAACAAAATCAAATCACATTCAAACGCCATAATTTAGCACCAGTTGGCTTTATTAATAAAAAAAGACCTTTACCATCAGACAATTGGTATTGTTTCACTTGAGGTTTAGATGACTGAATTTGTTTACCAGTTAATGGTTTTACTACTCTAGCCATGCATCACCTCATTTTTAGTAATACATTTTTTATTGTCTATGATTTGTATTACTAAATATATTACTAAAATCGGTAATAACAGCCAAATTAACACGAATGGAAATGAACAATAAACATGCTTTACTTTATATAAATAAATGATTTTATTTACTAAAATGAAAAGTGATAAAAGGTGATAAAACATTTAATGGTGGCCCCTACTGGACTTGAACCAGTGACCAATCGATTATGAGTCGACTGCTCTGACCAACTGAGCTAAGGGGCCTCGGTGAGGAGTGCTACTGAGTTAGTAGGCTTGTGATTATAATAGAGTTAATTAGATTTTGCTATAGTTAATTATTAAATTCGATTAATTTGCTTATTTCTTAAACGCTAATTAATTAGATTTTAATCTGCCACAATAACTGATATTTTTTAATGAATTAACCTGATACAATAGATTAGGTTATAATAATTATTCGTTGTTTATGGTTGAGGAAATATTATGTCTATCAAAAAAATATTATTTATAAGTGTAGCTGTTTCAACTGCGCTACTCTTAAACGCTTGTAGTAGCTCTCAATATCAACCTACTGCTGCAGGTAGTAAAGTTCAGTTTGTTGATACTAAACCCGCAGCTACTTGCCAGCTTTTAGGTAAAGCCGAAGGCCGTCGTGGTACCTTCTTTTCTGGTCAAAAAACTCATAGTGAACTTATCCGTGATGCTGCAACTGACTTAATGAATAAAGCAGCCGCTATGGGTGGTAATGTTATTTATGACGCCCAAGATGCATCAATGAAATACCTTTCAGATGTAGCACCAACAGATGCGGTAATGGTTGGTGATGTTTATCGTTGCAACTAAGTTTTAACTATATAAAAAAAGGGAATTTTATTTCCCTTTTTTTATTTATTCTTATTAACCATTCTGTTTTTCAAATTGTTTCATAAAGTCAATTAAGTAATTCACTCCATCAAGATCCATGGCATTATAAATTGATGCTCTCATTCCTCCAGCAATTCTGTGACCTTTAATCCCAATAATATTAGCTTTAGTTGCCTCACTAACAAATAATTTATCCAGATCTTCATTAGGTGAAAGGAAAGTAACATTCATAATAGAACGGTTGGCCTTGGCGACCATATTATGGTAAAAATCAGAGTGATCGATAAAATCATACAACAATTTAGCTTTAGCTTGATTACGCTGTTGCATAGCCTCTAATCCACCTAAATTTTTAATCCATTTAAATACTAATCCTGATATATACCAAGCAAATGTAGGTGGCGTATTAAACATAGAATCGTGATCCATTAGGATCTTATAGTCTAAAACTGAAGGTAATATTTGTTGCGCATAACCTATCAGATCATCACGAACAATTACGATGGTAATTCCGGATGGACCAATATTTTTTTGCGCACCGGCATAAATAATACCATAACGACTAACATCAATAGGCTGCGATAAAATACAAGATGATAAATCCGCAACTACTGTTTTATTAACAAAATTTGGTTGTTCAAATATCTCTATTCCATCAATAGTTTCATTAGGGCAATAATGAACATAGGCTGAATCATTATTTAATTGCCATTCAGACATTGGTTTAACAGTTACCAAACCATTTTTTTTAATAATCACATCTTGTTGAATTACAGTGCAATACTTAGCAGCTTCTTTAGCCGCACACAAACTCCAATAACCACTATTAATATAGTCTGCACTAGTTTTATTGCCTAATATATTTAATGGAACTGCGGCAAATTGAGCTCTAGCTCCACCTTGGCAAAATAGAATTTTATAATTAGCGGGCACATTTAAAATATCGCGAAGATTATTGGTTGCTTCAATTGCGTAAGCATCAAAATCCTTGCCCCTATGGCTTAACTCCATAACGGATGCACCCGTGTTTTGCCAATCTAATAATTCGGTTTGTACCTGTTTTAATACGTCAGCAGGTAACTTTGCAGGACCAGCACTAAAGTTGTAACTTTTATTCATTTGGATTCACTTTATTTCATTTAAAACAGAAATGTATTTTTACATTGTCGAACAAGATATACAATCAGATTTTTGTAAAAATGTTTCAGGAGCGCTATACGTTTTAGTATAAAATGCCGACTAGAATCGGCATAATTAGATAGCATTAAATTAATAACTGCTGTTTTGCTAACTTTATAGCTGATTTAACTTGCTCAGGTGACACTCCACCTTTGGCCGAACGTTTAACCAAACATGAATTTAATGATAAAATTGAATAAACATCATTTTCAATTACAGGACTATAAGCTTTTAATTCATCTAAAGTTAACTCTTCTAGAGCTTTTTGTTTGGCAATCGCACCAACTACTGCTTCCCCCACAATATGGTGTGCTTCTCTAAATGGAATACCTTTAGCAACTAGGTAATCAGCAAGTTCGGTCGCATTGGCATACCCCTGTTTGGCTGCTTGTTGGCAAGCATCAGTATTAATCTTAATATCCTCAAGAACTAAGGCTGCCATAGCTAAGCATTCATGCCAAGTATCCAATGCATCAAATAAGTGTTCTTTATCTTCTTGTAAATCTTTATTATAAGCAAGAGGTAAGCCTTTAAAGGTGACAAGTGCGCCAGTTAATGCACCAACCACTCGCCCTACTTTTCCACGAATAAGTTCTAAAGCATCGGGATTCTTCTTTTGAGGCATTAATGATGATCCAGAAGTAACACGATCGGAAAGCTCAACAAAATTAGCTTCACCGCTATTAAAAATAATTAAATCTTCGGCAAATCGTGATAAATGGGTCATGCTGATTGCCGCATTATTTAAGAGCTCAAGTACATGGTCTCGATCGGAAACCGCATCTAAACTATTATTAGTAGCTGAAGCAAAACCAAGCCAAGTGGCTAACTGTTCACGATCCATCAGGTATGCCGTACCAGCTAGAGCACCACTACCTAACGGGCTGACATCTAAACGTTTTAATGTGTCTTGTAAACGATTGGTATCACGCGTTAACATCTCATAATAGGCAAGGCACCAATGCGCAAAGGTAATTGGTTGTGCTCGTTGTAAATGGGTATATCCCGGCATAACCGCATCTTGGTGTTGCTCTGCTGTAATAACCAGTGATTGACGTAACTGATGAATAGTATCAATCAACAGCTTAATTTCTTCTTTACACCATAATTTAAGATCGGTAGTCGATTGATCATTACGGCTGCGGCCAGTATGTAATTTTTTACCTAAATCTCCCACTTTTTCAATCAGTTTTTGCTCAACCCAACTATGAATATCTTCCGCATCACTTTGTAAAATTTGCTGTGGATTTTGTTGAACTAGATTGAGTAATTCATTCAAAGCTTGTTCTAATTTTCGTTGTTCATCGTGAGATAAAACATTAACGGTAACTAGTGCCTTAGACCAAGCAATAGAACCAATAATATCTTGTTTTGCCAGCCGATAATCAAAGCGTAATGAATCATTAAAATGTTTGAACCGCTGATCTGCTGCTTGACTAAAACGCCCACCCCATAATGCCATAATTACCTCAAATATTATTTAACTAATCTTCAATGATTTATTTGTATCATTTTTTTTAAATTTATCATATAGCCATACCCAATAGCTATTTATAATACTAAAAAATATATACAGGCTCATCACCTGTATATATTGGTACTTCTTTAGTCTTTCTATGACTATTAGAAATTATTTTTTCTTCTTGGTTGTTGTCTTGGTTTTAGCAACTGTTTTTTTGGCTGATGTTGTTACTTTTTTGCTGGATTTTTTTTGCTTTTCTTCGTTCAATGCGCGGATCCGTGATGACAACGAAAATAGACGAATAAATCCACCAGCATGACTATGGTCGTAAACTTCATCTTCACCAAAAGTAGCAAACTCTTCACTATATAAACTATTTGGTGATTTTTTCTGTACCGCTGTCGCATTACCTTTGTAGAGTTTAACCACTACTTCACCGGTCATGTCTTCTGCTAATACGTCAGCCGCGGCTTGTAAAGAACGACGATAAGGTGCAAACCAACGTCCATCATAAACAACATAAGCCATTTCTAAACCAAGTTGTTCTCGCCATTTAAAACTATCTCGATCTAAAATTAATTGTTCTAAACCACGTAATGCTGTCATTATAATAGTGCCACCAGGAGTTTCATAACAACCTCGTGATTTGATACCTACAAGACGGTTTTCAATGATATCAACTCGACCAACACCATGTTTAGCACCAATTTTGTTTAAGGTAGCAACACAGTTATAAGGTGATAATTTTTTGCCATTAACTGAAACAACTTCCCCTTTTTCGATACCAATAGTTACGAGTTCTGGTTTATTAGGGGCATCTTCTGGCGCAACAGTCCAAGCCCAACAATCAGCATTAGCTTGGTTCCAAGTACTTTCTAGCACACCACCTTCGGTAGAAATATGCCATGCATTTTCATCGCGACTATAAATTTTTTCTACAGTTGCAGTAGTTGGAATTTTGCGAACTTTTAAGTAATCAATTAAGGCTTCACGTGAACGTAAATTCCATTCACGCCAAGGCGCAATAACTTTGAGTTGAGGTGCTAACGCTGTGTAGGTGGTTTCAAAACGAACTTGGTCATTACCTTTACCAGTTGCACCATGGCATAGTGTATCAGCACCAACTTCTAAAGCATATTCAACTTGAGCTTTAGCTATAATTGGCCGTGCCATCGAAGTACCTAGGTAATATGTTCCTTCATACAAAGCACCAGTTTTTAATACAGGGTATACATAATCTTTAACAAACTCTTCACGTAAATCTACAACTTTGCAAGCTACAGCTCCGGACGCTTTAGCTTTTTTCTCAACATCTTTTAATTCTTTAGGATCTTGCCCTACATTTGCCACTAATGCATAGACTTCACAACCACCATAATTTTCTTTTAACCATGGAATGATTGCTGATGTATCCAAACCGCCTGAATAAGCTAAAACTACTTTTTTGGTTCCACTCTTTTTCATGTTATACCCTTTTTTAATTTACTTACGATAAATAAATATGTTACCGATTTTTTTCAACTAAATTAACTGGTTTAATATACTTATGGAATTACATTTAAGCAATAATTCTTGTGCCAGTTATTCCCGATTTTCCGTCAAATAATTCAAGTAGCTTATCATCTTCTTTCCAACTAGCGATATCTATTGAACGGCCTAAAGCTTTTGCTGCTTCAAAGGCTGATTTAACTTTAACAATCATGCCATCAGTAATTACCCCTTCGGCTATGAGTTGATCTGCTTGTGATTCAGTCAAAGATTCTATTAGTTGTTTGTTGGCATCTAATACACCAACAACATCTGATAATAAGATTAAATCTGCATTTAAAGTTTTTGCTAAAGCGACCGCAGCATGATCAGCATTAACATTCATCATTTGCCCTTCTTGACTAATACCAATTGAACTAATAATCGGTAAATAACCTGAGTTAAGTAATAAGTTGATTAATGTTGGATCGCCAGCTTTAGCCTCACCGACATAACCTAATTCTTCTGAAATTTGTTTAACTTCTACACTATCACCATCCGCTAAACAAAGCCCAACGCCGGCAATACCTTGTTTTTTAGCTTCTGATAATAATTTAGTATTAGAACTGCCAGCTAAGCTACCTACTATCACATCTATTTGATCTGCTGGGGTAACTCGCAAACCATTACGCCGAACCACCGGTAATGACAATCTATCCATCAATGAATCAACTATGCTGCCTCCACCATGAACAATAACTAAATGGCGCTGATGATTTTTTTTGTATTCATTAATAACAACAAATAGCTTAGTTAAAGCATCTTTATTATCGAGTAAAACACCGCCAAGCTTAATAATTAATGGTTTCATTTTTAATTCCTATCAATTAATTTGAATTTATTCCAACTAAATTCTTTAATACATCATTTTTTAGTTAATTCAGATTTGAATCGTTAAACTATGTTTTACAGTAATGCTGTAGTTTCATCATAACCAAAGCGAATATTCATGCATTGTATTGCTTGTGCAGCAGCACCTTTAAGCAAATTATCTTCAACCGAAATTAGAATTAAATTACGATCTTTAAGTACGAAGCCAATATCACAATAAGGTAAACCTATGACCGATTTTAATGCAGGCCAATCTTTTTCATAAACTCGGACTAACGGTTTATCTTGGTAATATTTATTTAGTGCAGCACTAATATCATTAGCGGAAACACCCTCTTTCACTCGACAAGTAATCGTTGCATGAATGCCTTGTTTGAAACAACCTAAATGAGGATTAAAAATAACTTCTTGCCCTAAATGATTGGCAATTTCTGGTTGATGTCGATGAGTAAATAAACCATAAGCATGTACACTAACTTCACAAAAAAGATTATTAAACGAAGCTTTGCGCCCGGCACCACTTACACCACTTATAGCATTAATAACCGGACATTGAGTTATATCTAATAAATCTTCAGCTATTAATGGTTTCAATGGTAATTGTGATGCCGTTGGATAACACCCAGGCACAGCAACAAGCTGAGCTTGTTTTATTTGCTCATAATTCCATTCAGCTAAACCATAAACGGCTTTATCTAACCATTGCTGATGTTGATGTGTAAAACCATAATATTGAGTATAAAACGAAGAGGAATTAACACGAAATGCGCCTGATAAATCGAAAACAGTACAGCCATGCTCTAAAAAATAAGGAGCAATATTATGACTGACAGCATGTTCGGTGGCTAAAAATACAATATCTATATTTTTAATTATCTCTGAATAATCATCGGTAGCAATAAGCGGTAAATCAACGACACCTTTTAATTGTGGGTGTAAATCATAGTTAGAAATTAGTTTACCAGCATCTTTACTATTTGCCGATACCGTTAAAGCAATGAGTTCTATTTGTGGATGTTTTTGCAAGTAATAAGCTAATTTAGCTCCTGCATAACCACTCGCTCCAATAACAATAGCATTTAGCATAACTATTCCTATATATTCTCATATATCTATATTCACATATGATAGGTTATTTATTAAATTAACTCAACCATAAAATGAATTTTTATTCACTTTTTTTGAATTTATTTTCAATAAATATTATTGGTGGGAAATTAAGTACACTCATTAAAAAGCTTTTTTAATAAATAATCACAACAAAAAATTTTCTATATATAGTGAATCCTGCTGTTCACATTTAGCAGGATTCATTTATTAAGTTTATTTTAAATGTTTTGCTGATTTTAGTATGGCTATAAGGAGTTCCCAATAGCGATAAACACTTTGGATATTTACTTTTTCATCTGGTGAATGTGGCGAAACAATAGTCGGCCCTATTGAAATCATATCCATATTTGGATAAGCCTTTTTAAATAATCCACATTCAAGTCCAGCATGGATCACCATAATTTTGGGATACTCAGAAAATATTTCATAATATTTTTCTTTAGATAGTTGCAATAAATTAGAATCTAAATTAGGTTCCCAACCAGAATAACCACCACTTATTTCGTAATTAGCATTAGCTAATTGACTATGTGAAATCAGTGTAGACACAACAGCATCTTTAGCACTATCGATCTGTGAACGAATTAAGAAAATAGCACTAATTTGATTATCTTTAATATCTAGAATACCTAAATTAAGCGAGGTTTCAACCACTCCAGCTAGTTGACCGCTCATGCGCACAACGCCATTAGGAGCAGTATGTAGCCAATTAATTATTCTATTTTGATTTTCAGTTGTTAACACACGTTTAACTTTATCGGCTTCTACTTCCGATAAGGTAATTTCGATATTAGGTTCTACATGCCCTAATTCATTACTTAAAACATTTTTATACTGATTAATGATAGATTTTAGTTTAGGTAGATCATCTTTGCTTAAAGCTATTTCAGCAAAGGCTTCTCTCGGGATGGCATTACGTAAAGAACCACCATTAATATCGGCAAGTCTAAATGGAATATCTTGAGCATATTCTGCTAAAAAACGCGCCATTAGTTTGATGGCATTACCTCGACCAAGATGAATGTCACAACCAGAATGCCCACCTTTTAAACCTTTAAGGGAAACTTTTAAATAACAATCAAATTTTTCTGGCATCACTGCGTAAGTAACCGGGAATGTTGCCGTAAAATCGACTCCACCGGCGCAACCTGTAAAAATTTCCCCT
This sequence comes from Gilliamella sp. wkB112, assembly GCF_001690685.1. Lineage (GTDB taxonomy): Bacteria > Pseudomonadota > Gammaproteobacteria > Enterobacterales > Orbaceae > Gilliamella > Gilliamella apicola_J. The sequence goes on from NZ_LZGL01000009.1 coordinate 92,582, forward strand.
TCATCTTCAGAATCAGTATTAATTAAATATTGGCTGGTTAACCAGTTGGGTTGTAATCCAAAAGCTCCAAACATACCAGTTTCTTCAGATACAGTAACTAAAACTTCAATGGGACCATGCTCTACAGCAGGATCAACTAATACAGCGAGTGCGGAAGCTAAACCAACGCCATTATCTGCCCCTAAAGTTGTACCTTTAGCCTTTACCCATTCACCATCAACATAGGCTTGAATAGGATCAGTAAGAAAATCATGTTCAGTGCCTTCATTTTTCTGTGGCACCATATCCATATGAGCTTGTAGAGCAATAGATGGGCAGTTTTCCATCTCTTTTGTGGCAGGTTTAGTTAATAAAATATTACCAGTTTTATCAATCTTATAATCAATACTATGTGAATTTGCAAAGTCGACAATATATTTAGTTATCATTTGTTCATGATGTGATGGACGGGGAATTTTACAAATATCGTTAAAGATTTGCCAAACAAAATTTGGTTTCAATGTTGAAAGCATAATACAACCTCAATATTAAGTGCGGAATAAATTAATGGGTAGTTTTTTTTGTCTAATCACTCTATAATAAGGTGCAATTTTACATCTATTTTTAGTCTATTAATATTAATTTATTTTATTAGCCCATTCGATTAAAGTTGCAGGTCACACATGTCAATAAAACAAACATTATCAGATCAAGAAATTCAAGCCCAAAAACAACACAAAGCAGAGCTTATTGCTGAAAAGAAAAAATTTACTGTTACATGGGAAATGTTGCAAGCCTATGGGCGCCAACTTTCAGAACGCTTATTACCAGCTAATCAATGGAAAGGAATTATTGCTGTTAGCCGCGGTGGACTCGTTCCTGCTGCTATTTTAGCTCGTGAGTTAAGTATACGTTATGTCGATACAGTATGTATTTCAAGTTATGATCATGATCATCAACGTGAAAAATTGATCTTAAAACAAGCTAATGGTGATGGTGAAGGATTTATTGTGGTTGACGATTTAGTTGATACTGGTGGTACTGCTCACACTATTCGTGAAATGTATCCAAAAGCTCACTTTGTAACAATTTTTGCCAAACCTGCAGGTAAAGCTCTTGTCGATGATTATATCATTGACATAGCACAAGATACATGGATAGAGCAACCATGGGATACTGGAGTGATGTTTGTAAAACCAATTAGCGATCACAAATAATAAGGAAGTTATAGTTGTTATGACATCAATTCAGAATCTATCTGAACAGATATTTAAACCTCAGTTTGATTATCCTGAGACTTCAACACTCATTAAACGTATCGATAATAGTGATGGTCTCAGTATTAGTCCTATGGATGGGGAAAGTAATTCTCATTGGTATCGAATTGTTAATCCAATTTTATGGTATTGGCGTGGATTACCGAAACTAGAAATTGAAGAAGTATTGTCTAAAATTGCTGTTTCAACAAAAAAACCTGTTAATAACCAGTGGTTAGATTCGATAGCTGGTTATCAACCAGGAAATTGGATTTATGAGTTTTTGAATCAGGCAGCTACATGGCAAGCCAAAGCTGATGCAATTGATAAAACTAATCTTACTGATATCAATAAAGCCAATTTATGTAACTATTATTTAATTGCTAGTGAATATTGTAGCATTGCCAGTTATCCTCATTTTAAAAATGATGAACTTGCTATGTATGCACAAACTTGTGCTTATCAAGCATATAATAAAGCGCTAAGTTATTCTCCATATACGATCAAAGAACTTGAATTTAAAGTTCAAAATCAAACCGTAAAATCAATATTACATTTACCTAAAACCGAAGCCACCTGCCCTGTAGTATTGATGTGTAACGGTTTGAGTAATTTACAAATTGATTTTTATCGTTATTTTAATGAGTTTTTAGCTCCCAAAGGGATAGCGATGTTAACCATCGATTTACCTTCTGTTGGTCATAGCCGTGGTCTTGATTTGACACAAAATAGTAGTCAAATTCATCAAGCTGTATTAGAACAACTATCATCAATTCCATGGATTGACGATAGTCGGGTAATTTTAGCAGGCTTCCGATTTGGTTCACATATTGCTACTCGCTTAGCTCATTTAATGCCCAATAAAATAAAAGGATTATTTAACTTTACTCCATTAATTCATCAAATATTTGTTGATAAGGAACTGCAACAACACCTTCCTAATGTTTATAAAGATATGTTAGCGAGTCGTTTAGGATTACCAACTATCTCTAATCAACAATTAGCCGCAGAATTGAATTATTTCTCATTAAAAAAACAAGGTATTTTAACCCATGTTTGCCTTGTACCAGTCATGAATATAATTTTTGAAGATGATAAGTTAAGTAATAATTTAGAAGCTAAATTGATTCAATCAGCTAAGCAAAATAAAATAATTACTGTACCAAAAACTCCATTACAAAAAAGTTTACATGATGCTTTAGAACAATCAGCCAATTGGATGCAATCTATTTTGTAATAGTCTAATTTATAAGGGGATTGCTATGACTAATAACAAACAACAAATTGTTGTTGTTAAATTAGGTACCAGTGTGTTAACTGGTGGCACTAAACAATTAGATCGTGCCCGTATAGTTGAACTTATTCGGCAATGTGCTTATTTGCATCAAAATGGGCATAAAATTGTTATTGTCACTTCCGGCGCTATAGCTGCTGGTCGTGAATATCTTAATTTTCCAAATCTACCTAATACGGTTGCTTCTAAACAATTACTTGCATCAGTTGGGCAAAGCAAATTAATTCAACTTTGGGAGCAATTATTTTCTATATATAAAATCTACATAGGACAAATGTTATTAACTCGGGCCGATTTAGAAGATCGGGAGCGATTCTTAAATGCTCAAGATGCACTTAAGGCTATGTTAGATAATAATATTATACCAATAATTAATGAAAATGATGCGGTAGCAACTGCCGAAATAAAAGTTGGTGATAACGATAATTTATCAGCCCTTGCTGCTATTTTAGCGGAAGCAAATAAACTAATATTATTAACTGATTTAGATGGATTATATACAGCGGATCCGCGAACTGACAGTACTGCTAAATTGATTAATGAAGTTGAGCATATTGATGATAATTTGCGTAGTATTGCGGGGGATAGTGTTTCGGGACTTGGTACTGGAGGTATGAGTACTAAGCTACAAGCTGCAGAAGTAGCAGGTAGTGCCGGTATCGAAGTAATTATAGCTGCAGGTAATAAAGCCAATGTGATTATTGATATTGTCGATAATCAGCCTATTGGTACTCGATTTTTAGCACCAAAAACCCCTTTAGAGCACCGTAAACATTGGTTATTTGGAGCCCCAAAAGCTGGTAAAGTGTATTTAGATGATGGCGCAGTTGATGCTATTTTAAATAATGGTAGCTCATTGTTACCTAAAGGCATCATCAAGGTGGAACAAAACTTTTCTCGTGGTGAAGTCATTGATATTTGTAATAAAACAGGTAAAAAGATAGCTCGTGGTGTTAGCCGCTATAATAGTGATGCATTAAAACAAATTGCCGGGCATCATTCACAGGAGATCAGTCAAATTATTGGTTACGAATATGGTTCAGTGGCAGTGCATCGTAACGATATGATTGTTAATTAATTATAATAAGGAATTAAAATTGAGTATTGAAATAAGTAGCTATTCAGAAAAGTGGGAAAAAGAAGATAGTGAATTGTTTTTTTATCAACGCCGTTATTTAAAAATACTTATTACATCTTTAATCTTGCTCTTAGTGATTTACTTTTTTACAGCATTAGCTAATGGATTACCATTATTATATGGGACAGCAATTATTTTGATGATCATTTTTTTATTATTACGTTGGTCTGAAAAATACATTGTTTTGGGAAAGACCTATATCACCATAAGTAATAATGGGTTTAGTTTAGCCAAACTAATACTTTTTACTCTTTTTTTCATTGTTTATATTATTATTTATAGCAATCAAAAAAATAAAATGACATGTATTTTATTAAAAAATATTGTAGATATTATTGAAGAAAAACCGGATATATTAATTATTAAACATAAAGTTAATAATGAAACTAAAGATTTTTATGTAGATTTAAATCTAATGTTACCAGCAGATAAAAATTTATTGTTAGAAAAAATGCAACTTATTAAATAAACTTGCAAAATATAGCACAGGTGGCAACTATGTTAGAACAAATGGGTAAAGCAGCAAAGCTTGCATCGTATCAGTTGGCACAGTGTTCTACTGCCACAAAAAATCATGTATTAACAGTTATCGCCGATTTATTAGAAAAGCATAGTACTATTATCCTTAAAGCTAATGAACAAGATATGTTAGAAGCTAAGTCTCAAGGTTTAAGTGCTGCTATTTTAGATCGGTTGTTATTAACAAAAGAACGTTTAATTGCTATTGCTAATGATGTGCGTAAAGTTATTTCATTAACCGATCCTATTGGTGAAATTATTGATGGTTCTACTTTAGAAAATGGACTAAAGTTACAACGTAACAGAGTTCCTTTAGGTGTAATCGGTGTTATTTATGAAGCTCGCCCAAATGTTACCATTGATATTGCTACACTTTGTTTAAAAACAGGTAATGCAGCTATTTTAAGAGGCGGTAAAGAAACAATTCATACTAATACTGCTACTATCTCTATTATCCAACAGGCTTTAGATAAAGTAGGTTTACCTAAAACAGCTATTCAATCTATTGATAATCCGGATCGTAAATATATTCATGAGTTACTTAAACTCGATAAGTATGTTGATATGATTATTCCTCGAGGTGGTTCGGCATTACACAAATTGTGTCGAGAATATTCAACCATTCCAGTAATCACTGGTGGCATTGGTGTTTGTCATATTTTTATGGATGAAAGTATGGATTTTGATAGTGCGTTACCTATTATCATTAATGCTAAAACTCAACGTCCTAGTACCTGTAATACGGTGGAAACCTTATTAGTACATACTAAAATTGCTAACGAATTTTTACCAAAATTAAGTCAAATAATGGCTGATAATGGAGTAGTTCTACATGCCGATCAAGAATCATTTGCAATTTTAGAATCAGGTGTGGCTAATGTTTTCCCCATAGAAGATACTGAACTTCGCCAAGAATGGCTTTCTAAAGATTTAAATATCGTAATTGTAAACTCGTTAGAATTGGCTGTAGACCATATCCGCGAATATGGTAGTGGCCATTCAGAAGCTATTTTAACTCGCAGTCTTGCTAATGCTGAAAAATTCGTTAATTTAGTCGATTCTGCCGCAGTTTATGTTAATGCATCAACTCGCTTTACTGATGGTGGTCAGTTTGGATTGGGAGCAGAAGTTGCGGTAAGTACACAAAAACTCCATGCCCGAGGACCAATGGGACTGGAAGCGTTAACCACTTATAAATGGATTGGTTTTGGTGATGATCTAGTTCGGCAATAGCCATTTTAGAAATAGCTGTGTGAGTTATACACAGCTGTATTTAATTAAAAAAATTTAGTTGAAATTACGCATAAGTAAAGCATAATTTAAATCGATCTCTTCTGGGATTGGAATATATATGATATGCCCATCTCCTAATCCTGCAGGTACAGGCTGACCTTTTTTATTTTCCATTCGCTCAATTATAAAAGTAGTATTCCCCTTTGGGGTCATCATTTCCACACTATCACCAACAGAAAACTTATTTTTAACAATAATTTCAGCAAGTCCATTTAAACGTTCACCACTAAACTCACCCACAAATTGTTGGCGATCTGATACTGAATGACTATGCACATAATTTTGCATCTCATCATGCTTATGGCGACGTAAAAAACCTTCGGTATAACCCCGATGGGCTAATGATTCAAGTTCATTTAGTAGTTTTGGATCAAAAGGTTTACCTTCGCTTGCGGCATCAATAGCTTGGCGGTAAACTTGTGCCGTTCTAGCACAATAATAAAAGGATTTGGTACGTCCTTCTATTTTTAATGAATGTACTCCGATTTTAGTTAAGTCCTCAACTAATTCTACAGCCCTTAAATCTTTAGAATTCATAATATAAGTACCATGCTCATCTTCAAAGGCTTGCATATATTCGCCAGGACGACCAGATTCCTCTAACATAAATAACTTGTTAGTAGGTTGACCTTCACTTAAAGTAGATTCTATTTGTTGTACTGGGATTGGTTCACTTTTATGCACTATTTGCCCTACTTCATCTTCTTTACCTTCGGAAACCTTATATTCCCATCGGCAAGCATTGGTACATGTTCCTTGGTTCGAATCGCGCTTATTAATATAACCCGAAAGTAGACACCGGCCGGAATATGCCATACACAGCGCTCCATGTATAAAGACTTCTAACTCCATATGTGGTACTTTTTCGCGAATTTCAGCAATTTCATCCAATGATAATTCACGGGATAAGACCACGCGAGTTAAACCAATTTTATGCCAGAATTCAACCGTTGCCCAATTGACAGCATTAGATTGCACTGACAAATGGATTTCCATTTCAGGAAAATTTTCCCGAACCAACATAATCAAACCAGGATCTGACATGATGAATGCATCAGGTTGCATATTAACAATAGGTTCTAAATCGCGAATAAATGTTTTCAATTTAGAATTATGAGGAGCAATGTTCACTACAACATAGAATTTTTTGCCTTGCGCATGGGCTTCATTAATACCAATAGCTAAGTTTTCATGATTGAATTCGTTATTACGCACACGTAAACTATAACGCGGTTGTCCTGCATATACGGCATCGGCACCATAAGCAAAAGCATAGCGCATATTCTTAAGAGAACCAGCAGGAGAAAGTAATTCTGGTTTTGCATACAAAATTGTCATTAAAAATGCCTCTGATTTCAAGTCAGTATTACCTTTTAGGTAATAGATTAAGCAAAATAGGATGGGCATTTTACGCTTTAGGACCACCATTGGCAAATTTATTAAGTGAATGGTATGCAGTTTAATTACTTAATTTTATTTTCTATGAAAATAAGTTAAGCGTTAAGCGCATTATTGAATAATTGACTGGCAATATTGTGATTAATCTCACATAACATCATAACAATGCCCAATATTATTTAATATATTCCCTCTTTTTTTAGGCAAAATCACATAACACAAACAAGAAACACAAGAATAAAATTAATAATCCTAGAAATCTAATATTAGATAAAAAAAAGGGGAATATTAATGACTGAAATAATTAGTTGGTATGGAGCTTTAATTGGGCTATTTTTAGCTATTTTTTTAATTTTAAAAGGTATCAATCCAGTTTATTCACTATTTTTTGGAGCAATAATTGGTGCTTTTATCGGTGGAGCAAATTTGATCCAAACAGTATCAATTTTGACTAGTGGAACACAAAGTATTATGGGAACCGTAATTCGAGTGTTAGCTGCGGGGATTTTAGCTGGTGTAATGATGGAGTCAGGAGCAGCCGAAACTATTGCTCAAGCTGTTGTCAAAAAATTAGGTGAAAAAAAAGCGTTATTAGCGTTAGCTTTAGCCACCGGACTTATTACAGCTTCAGGAGTATTTATTCCTGTCGCAGTGTTAATTGTTGCTCCTATCGCTTTATCTGTAGGCAATAAAATGGGTATATCACGATTGGCATTATTATTAGCATTGTCTGGTGGGGGAAAAGCAGGCAATATTATCTCGCCTAATCCCAATACGATTGCGGCTGCTAATGGATTTGATTTAAGCCTAAGTGATGTAATGATCGCTGGTTTTATACCTGCAATTTTTGGTTTAATAGCAACAGTAGTTATAGCTTCATTAATTAAAAATAAAGGTGATAAAGTCACTACCGATGAAGTTTTAGCTCTGAAGAAAAATGATGAAGAGCAAAATAATAATCCATCCTTAGGTAAATCAATTGTTGCTCCTGTTACTGCAATTATTTTATTAATGATAAATCCTATAGGTAATATTTTTCATATTGAAGTATTAGCGAACCTAAAAATTGATGCATTATATGTTTTACCAGTCGCTGGTATGATTGGTATGTTAGCTATGGGCCAACATCGCAAAATTGCTATGTATACTAAATCTGGCATTGATAAAATGACACCAACTGTATTAATCTTAGTCGGTGCTGGAGCTATAGCGGGTTTAATTGGTGCATCTAATCTAGCCAACCAAGTAATTTCTATCATTGAATCAATAGGTATATCTGGTTACTATTTATCACCTATTTCAGGTATTTTAATGGCTGCAGCCACTGCATCTACTTCAACGGGTGTAATTTTGGCAACTGGCACATTTGGTTCAACAATTATAGATATGGGGATACCAGCTATTAGTGCAGCAGTCATGATGCATACTGGGGCAACAGTAATTGATTCATTGCCACAAGGAAACTACTTCCACGTCACTGGTAATAGTATGAATATGTCAATCAAACAACGTATGAGGTTAATTCCATATGAAGCCCTTGTTGGTGGCACAATGACACTTGTCGCTACTATTATTTATGACTTTTTCATTTAAATCAGGAAATAATTTTATGAAACAAAAAACTTTTGTACTTGCTCCCGATTCTTTTAAAGAAAGTATGACAGCCAAAGAAGTTTGTAAAGCAATTGAATCAGGTATAAAAAAAATATTCACTGATGCTAATTTTATTCATGTGCCGATGGCTGATGGCGGTGAAGGAACAACTCAATCGTTGGTAGATGCAACAAATGGAACACTTCATTCTTGTCAGGTTACGGGACCATTAGGCGATACCGTTACTGCTCATTATGGAATTTTAGGCGATAATACAACTGCAGTGATAGAAATGGCTTCTGCCAGTGGAATTCAGCTGGTAGCTAAAGAAAATCGTAATCCTTTAATCACAACGACTTATGGCACTGGTGAATTAATTCTTGCTTGTCTTAAACATGGAATAAAAAAAATCATTCTTGGTATCGGTGGTAGTGCTACCAATGATGGTGGTGCAGGTATGGCTCAAGCACTTGGTGTTAAATTTTATGATAAAGATAATAATCTATTAGGTAAAGGTGGTGGAGAATTAGGTAAATTGGCAAAAATTGATATAACTAATATTAATCCTTTACTTAAGAGCGTAGAATTTATCGTTGCCAGTGATGTAACTAATCCTTTATGTGGAGAGAAAGGTGCTTCAAGCGTATTTGGTCCACAAAAAGGAGCTACGCCTGAAATGGTTGAACAACTTGATAATAATCTTAAACATTATGCATCAGTTATTAAAGCACAGTTAGGAAAAGATGTGGCTTCTATTCCTGGAGCCGGAGCTGCTGGTGGTTTAGGGGCAGGTTTAATGGCATTTACTAATAGTACTATGGAAAAAGGTATCAATATTGTTACTCATTACAGTGGATTATATGAAAAATTAAAAGGAGCGGATTTTTGTTTCACTGGAGAAGGTGGAATTGATTTTCAAACAAAATTTGGAAAAACACCGTTTGGTGTTGCGCAAATTGCTAAAAGCCAAAATATTCCAGTTATAGTTCTTGCGGGAACATTAGGAAAAAATATTGAAGAGCTTTATCCTGAAGGTATAGATGCCATTTTTGGCATTATTCCCAGTGCTGAGAAAATTGAAGATTTATTAATTAATGGCTTTAGAAATATTGAGCGTACCAGTGAAAATATAGCGCGTTTAATTAAAATAGCTCAAAATTAACTATTTGTTTATAAACAATAAAAAGGGAGATAAAAGTGATTGCCAATTTACTCCCTTTTTCATAAATAACAATGTTATTACCCGACTATAAAGAAAAATAAAATATATAGTTTATTTTAATGTATTTCTTCATTTTATTAATATAACAGAGGTTATATGTATATGGAGTTTGACAATATCACTCCTCAATTAGCTCAATACATAGTCGCAAGGACAATGAAAATTATCGACTGCAATGTTAATGTAATGAACAGTCGCGGGGAAATTATAGGTAGCGGAGATCTAGAACGTATTGGCGAATTACACGAAGGTGCAATGTTAGCTATTTCGCAAAAAAGAGTAGTTACAATTGATAATCCTACAGCTAAAAAATTAAAAGGTGTTAAACCGGGTGTTAATTTTCCTCTTAAACTAAATGAAAAAATTGTCGGTGTGATTGGTGTTACTGGTGACCCTCAAAAAATCATTCAGTTCGCTAAATTGGTTTGCATGTCGGCTGAAATGATGATGGAACAAGCACAATTACTAAAGCAATTATCCCAAGATAATCGTTTAAAAGAAGAATTTATTTTATCCATTATTCAATCAGATAATAAAGTAGCAAATTTATCTGAATGGAGCAGAAAACTAAATATAGACTTATCCTTACCTAGAGTGGCAGTGACAATTGAAATAGACAACGGTCAGCTTGGTATACAGACGGCAATGAGTCAACTTCAAAATCTACAAAATGAATTACAAATCATAACAAAAAGCAAGCTAGTAGCAATAAAATCATTAACTGAAATTGTCATGTTAATTCCTGCACTAAATAAATTTAACCGTTGGGATTTAATGGAGCATAAAGATAATTTAGAAAAACTAGTTACACATATTAAAAACTCAAGCCAATTTGCAGTAAAAATATCATTAGGTAACTATTTTTATCAAGGGATAGATAGAATTGCAAGATCTTATCAAACCGCTAAAACCGTAATGGCTGTGGGGAAACAACGAATGCCTCAGTGTCGAAATTATTATTACCAAGAATTAATTCTTCCGGTATTATTAGAGAGTTTAAATAGAGATTGGCAAGCTGATGAATTATTATCGCCATTAAAAAAATTAAAATTATCTGATCATAGTGGTATTTTACGAAAAACATTATTAACTTGGTTTAATCATAATTTACACAATAACAATACTGCAAATTCTCTATTTATACATCGAAATACTTTAGAATATCGTTTAAATAGAATTTCTAAATTAGCTGGATTAAATCTATCAAATTTTGATGATCGTGTATTACTATACATTGCTTTGCAGTTGGATAAATAAATCCTAGTCTATTTAACCAATCATTACTTTTAACAAATCTAATACTGAAAAATTTAAACGACTAATTAAGTAACCCTAAAAAATATCTTTTTATAGATTAAAAAGAAATTAATAGTTACAAAAAATTAAAGCGATTTCAAAATAAAAGTATTACTCTTTATTATTAATTAATGATAGATACTCTTGCCATCGATATTCTCTAATTGGCATTGGTTTAGTATCTTTAAAATATAAAACTAATGCTGATTTAATACCATTCCATTTATCCACAAATTCATATCTAACTAGCAAACCATCTTTGATTAACTTTTTTGCTTTGGCATGATAATTAAAATAGCTCATATTTAGTTTAATTGTGTAGGTCTTGATGAGAGATTTGAATTGATGATAATTTGTACCATGTTTAATATCAGTAATCAAGTTATCATCAACTTAATGGTAGTACTAAAATTTACTTGATTTAATTACTATTAAGCATATGTACCGAACCATCACCCCACGTTCCAATATAAAATTGATTATTATGTAACGCTAATGCAACTGCACCGGATAATGACGTCGCAATAGTTTCAACTTTATTGGTTTTGATATTTATTTTACGTACCATATCAGCCCCATTATCTATTACTGCAACAGTATCAGGAGATGTAGTAACAATACCAACGCCTGGGCGAACAAAATCTTTACCGATTTCAATTTGTTGTCCATTTGGTTTAATCAAAGTTAAACGACCACTATATTGTGAGACCACTAAACTATTATCAGGAAGTTGTGTCACACCTACAGGTGTTGATAATCCCTTGGCGATTATCTGTTTATTACCATTGTTTAAATCAAGACTAACAATCTCACCTGTAGAGCGATTAGTAATCAATAAGTGTCCATCATTAGAAAAGGCAATGCCTGTTGGTGTATGGTAACCTTCTGAAATTTTTTGGGCTTTACCATTTGTTTCTATTTTTAAAATATAGTCATCACCATATGAAGAAACATAAATATTATCCTTATTATCAATCACAATTCCTGCTGGTGATGAAATATTGCTATAAATAGTTTCCTTCTGGTTATTGTTCTTAATTTTAGTGATCGAATTTCCTGACCAATTGGTCACATACATGGCACCTGAACTATCAAAGGCAATACCCGTTGGTGCACTAAACGATGAACTAACAGTTTTCATCTCTGCCATACTCCCCTTTCCATATAAAGCAAAAATAAATAATGTAATTACGTATAAACAATATTTTTTCATAATACTTTTTCTCCACAACAAGTTATAAATCCTATTAACTGTTAAAAATCAAAATAAATTAACTGACACATGAGTGATATGGCTTTTTTGGTTTAAATTAAGCAAACAACAAAATTATTGTTGTATTCAGCAATAACACTAAGCTTAAATATCAAATTATAGAAATATCTATTTTGTGATATGAAATAAATATCAGAAGGTAAGGAAAGGAATTAAGAAATTTTTTCTATATAATCAATATATTATTTATTAAAAACAATAGCTATTTTTCTAAAGTAAAACATTTACCCTTAAAATAATCAATTATAGCCTCACTCAAAGGAGTTTTATGCAAATCACGACGCCAAATAAGATAGATGTCGATTTTGAGTTTTTCACTTTGTTTATTAATTAATGGTTTATACACAACACCATCTAATTTTGCTTGTACCATAGATTGTGGTAGAAGCATCATAGCTTTGCCTAATGATACTTCAAGTAACATAGATAAATTATCAGGAAGTTCTGGCCGACGAGCTACAGGGCGGTTAAGAGTTTTAAAAACTTGTTCACATTGTTCATAAAAACTCGGGTTTGAATGTTGTTTAAACCAAAAAAGAGGTAGATCTAACATCTCATTGAGATCAATTTGATTGCATTTACTACTACGATGACTATCAGGTAACACCAGCATCATAGGCTCTCGATAAATCAACAAGGAATTTTCATGTTCATTTCGTGACTGATAATCAGATACAAAGGCAAAATCAATATGCCTTTTTTGCAATTCAAATTGCAACTCTTTCGATGTGTAATTATGCTTATAGATCTCAATCACATCTGCAAACTCTGTAAAAAATTCTTTAAAATAATCAATAAAGTCAAAACTTAATGTTTTTGTCGTCCCTAAAGTTATCTTATTACCATTATTTGATTTGATTGATTTAGTAACTGAGCATAGTTCTTTTAATATTTGAGTAACCTTTGATTTAAACTCTTCACCTTCTTTAGTTAAAACAACTTGGTGGGAATTTCTCAAAAAAAGACTCACTTCTAGTTTTTCTTCTAATTCCTTGATTTGAATTGAAAGTGGCGGTTGGCTAACATTTAACTTATTAGCTGCTCCCCTAAAACTATGTTCCTCACAAACAGCAATAAAATATTGTAATTGCTTAATACTTGGTAACTTTTTACTGTAAATGTCCATAAATTCTCAGTTTTATATTTAAATCACTATTTTTATATTTATTAGATCTATTTTGTTATTAAATAAATAACTTAAGTAATATTAGTAAATATTTAGATTGAATCAATAGAAATTATTATATTTTATCAAAATATATTCTGAAACAATAAACCGATAAAATAATAGAACTATAATTTAAGAAACCATTTTAATTTTCCAATTTCTAATTTTTATTGACTTATTAATAGGTTATATTTATCATTAGAATAATAATTTTATAAATTAAAAGAATACAATATTCTTATGGAAGACAATAGAATTTATTACCTTGACCACATCAGAGTTATTGCAATTTTTTTTGTTGTTTTTACTCACTGTCATGAAAATATCCCTCTAGATAATTTATTAGTAAAAAGTTTTTTTTACTCGGTCGATCGAATGGCTGTTCCTCTTTTTTTCATGATTTCTGGAGGGTTACTATTATCAAGAGACTATACGAATAGTATTGGAAAATTTTACAGCCTGAAAACTTTTCGTTTTGTTATAACAATAATATTATTTGCTGTTTTAACTAATATCATCAGTGAATTCATAACGACAGATCATTCATTTGCATCAATAATAAAAACTTCTGTTAAATATCATAATGGCATATATCCAACAAATTATGGCTCTGCTATTCATTTATGGTTTATGTATCCAATTATATTATTATATTTAGTTACACCATTTGTTAGTAATTTAGTAAGAAACACATCAACAAAAGGTATTGTATTCTTAATTCTGATTGGATTTCTATTAAATCAAGGAAATTTTTTTATTAAATCATTATTTCCTGAAATGTTTATCTTTAACTTAATGGGTAACGATTTTACAGGACCGTATCTAAGTTATTTTTTATTTGGATATATAGCAATTAATCGATTAAATCGTAATTATGGAAATCAATATCTACTTTTTTTATTAATAAGCATAACAATCATAGTTGAGATTTATTTAGATAAATATCAAAACAACTTTATTGAAGAAAACCATTGGTATTCAACATCATTATATATAGCTATCTCTAGTTGTTTATTTTTCCTTTTTCTTAAAAATATTAGTTTATTGAATAAAAAAAGACCATTTATAATAATATTGAGTAATTGTGTTTTTGGTGTATATCTAATTCATGTGTGTTGGATTTATATAATAATGGGTATATTAACTAAATTTAAATTATTAGAAGTACAAAACTACATGCTTTTATTCATTTATTTTATTTTTACACTACCAGCAAGCTTTATTTCAATTTATTTTCTTAAAAAAGTGAAATTTTTAAAATACATTTTTTAATATAATACGTTTACTACATTTGATGAAATTTTTATCGACTATAATAAGGTCATCATATTATTTTATATAATTCTTAAAAGTTATTTTTTGAAATTTTCCAATTGGTCAATTTATTACTAGATGCAAATGATAAAACACTTATAATAGTGAATTAAAAAAACAACTAGTATCTATATATAGTTGATTATAATAATTTGAATGATGCATCAAATATTATAAACCGAAGATCGGTAGTGTTTAGTTGATATATAAAATATGTTATAATAATCTCTTATACATGGAATATTTTTTTAATGGATTTAAACATGGGAATTCGATATTGGATCTATAAAAAAACGGGCTTAAAACTACGTAAAAATTTAGGTTATAGCATTCAAAAAACGCCTTCTTCATCAAGTATAAATGACGTTCCTCCTGCGACAATTATTGTTGATAATCATTTAGACAATGATCATCAATCCGCATATATTTCTCCAAAATCAATGGTTTGTCCACAGGTGGTTATTGATAATGATTGCACAGTTGATGACCATTCATACATTATTAGTGGATTAGTTAAGAATACAAAAATTGGTAAATATTGTTCAATTGCAACAAATGTCACTATCGGCGCGGATAGACATCCCACCGACTGGCTTTCAACACATCCTTTTCAATATAATGATACTGATAATTTTAAACCTTTAAAAATCACGACTATCGGTAATGATGTCTGGATAGGAGCTAATGTAGTTATTATCACTGGAGTAAGTATCGGAGATGGAGCAATTATTGGTGCTTCATCTGTTGTAACTAGAGATATCCCTCCGTATGCTATAGTTGCAGGTATTCCAGCAAAAATTATACGCTATAGATTTAATGAGAATATCATAAATAAGTTGTTGAAGTTAAAATGGTGGGATTCGGAATACCATTTCCATCATAAAAATGAGATTGATTTTAGTAATATTGAAAAAGCAGTTGAACAAATTGAAATGTTAAAAAATAAAGATAAAGTGGTGTGATTACCGCTTTATTCGGATTTTGAAAAAAACACTTACATTAATTAATTCTAATGGGCTTTAGCATTCAAGTAATTAATTAACTTCCTCACATTATAATTAATCGTTGCTTGTATATTATTTTTTATAATATTTATCCATATTTTATGTGATATAGTTTTTTTACCCTTCTATACCATCCTATGAGTAGTTAATAAAAGTTATCCTCTATTCTGTTGTTATTTACCCATATGGTTTGTAGTAAAAAAACATCTAACTAGCTACATTCAGATATGAAATATATGTTTTTTGTTCAATCATTAATGATGTTTATGTTTATTATTATCACATAACGGTTTATTAAAAATGATGATGCTATAGGTATGTCTGATTAATAACAAAAATATGACTAATCAGCTTCATTATTTGTATCGTCTATGTGAATGGAGGCGCGTCCCGGAGTCGAACCGAGGTAGGCGGATTTGCAATCCGCAGCATGGCCACTCTGCCAACGCGCCGTAGTGGACTATGTGAATAGGTTGCAAATAGTAGCATTGGCTTGTTTAGACGTCAAGGTTAAATAGACTATAATTACAGCAATCATTTAGTTTTTATATAAATAATTTTTAATCGATCCATATAAAAGGTAAAATATTAGCAATACTCTAAATGAATTAGAAAATCACCTTAAATTAAACAGTTCAAAAACCTTTATTGAAGTTGAGTAACTTTAATTATAAATTCTATATAAAACTACAAAAATTAACTAACTGATATTAATTCTAATAAAGCTTGAACTGGATGTTTTAGTGTAAGTTTGTCAAATCGTTTTACTTGACTGCGACAGGAATACCCAGTAGTTAAACAACGTTCATTAGGATATTTAGCTAAAGCTTTTTGCCATGAGAATTGGAAAAGTTGTTTTGAGGCTTGGAGATTTTTAACTTCATGCCCATATGTTCCCGCCATACCACAACAACCAACACTGATGGAGTGTAGTTCCGCACCAAATTGTTTAAAAATTTGTTGCCATTGTTGATTACTTGCAGGTAATTGCGTGCTTTCACTGCAATGCCCTAGTAAATACCATTTTTCAACATTAGTTTGTTTTACTTGAAAAGTATTAACGACCTTATCGGCAACATTATTCAACCACTCATGAGAAAGTAAAACCTGAAAATTACCTAACTTTTCCTGTAATATTAGTTTATATTCATCGCGATAACACAACACTAAAGCCGGATCAACACCAACCATGGGAATACCTAATTGCGCAATTTGTGCTAAAACATCAGAAGAAGTTTGTGCTGTTTTAGAAAACTGTTTTAAAAATCCTTTTATATGTTGAGGCTTACCATTAGGAACAAATGGTAACAAGACAGGTTTGAAACCTAATTTTTCTGCCAAACAAATAAAATCAAATACCACATTGGCATCGTAATAACTGGTAAACGGATCTTGTACTACTAATATATAATTTGCCTTTTCTACATTTGATAATTGTTGTAGTTGTTTAAGTTTTATGTTAGCTGTGCTATGCCCTACTAATTGCTTTTTAAGTGTTGGCGTTGAAAGTAATGGCAAATTAGTCATACCAACAATTTTATTAGTCAGATATTCAGTTATAGACATTTTCATAAAAAAATTAAAAAACCGTGGAACTTTAGCCATTAGCGGTAGATAAGATTCAATATTCCCTACCAAATAATCACGTACTGGTCGCAAATAACGAGTATGATAAAGTTGTAAAAACCGAGCTTTAAAATCAGGAACGTCAATTTTAATTGGACATTGAGTTGCACACGCTTTACAGGATAAACAATGATCCATCGATTGTTTTACTTCGTGGGAGAAATCATATTTTCCACGCTTAGCTTGCCAAGAGTTATAAATCTTTTTCACAAAACCAACTAATGTACTGTGTTTTTTGGGATTGAGAGTATTAAGTTCTGATGAAGTCATTCCTGATTGGCTCATTAAACGAAGCCATTCTCGTACTAATGCGGCACGTCCTTTTGGAGAATAAACACGATTTCTGGATAATTTCATCGAAGGACACATTGGGCTATTTACATCAAAATTAAAACACAAACCATTACCATTGCATTCACTAGCACCATGAAAAACCGTTTTTATACTAACCGGAATTTGCCGATCATAAAAACCGCGAGTCGTTGAATCAACAGATAACATTGGTTCTTCAACATTTAATGAATTACAAATTTTCCCTGGATTTAAACGATTTTTAGGATCAAATGCTGTTTTAATTATTCTAAGCCCACGATACAAGTCTTCACCAAAAAAAGCCGTGCTATATTCACTACGAAAACCTTTTCCATGTTCGCCCCATAATAATCCACCATATTTAGCAGTTAATGCTACCACTTGATCAGAGATCTGTTTCATCAATTTTTCTTGTTCAGGATCACACATATCTAAAGCAGGACGAACATGAAGAACACCGGAATCAACGTGTCCAAACATACCATAAGTTAAATGATGACTATCCAGTAAAGCCCGAAATTCAGTAATATAAGCAGATAAATGTTGCGGTGGTACACAAGTGTCTTCAACAAAAGGAATTGGTTTACGAACTCCTTTAGCATTACCTAATAAACCAACCGCTTTTTTACGCATAGCATAGATTTTTTCTATTTCGGCAAGTTCAACGCAGGTTTGATAACCAATTATACCAAGTGTATGATTCACCATAAGATTATCGAGTTGATGACAAAGCTTATCCATTTTACCTTTTGTTAGTTCATAGTCATCACCAGCAAACTCAACTATATTAATACCTTGCATATCGTAACCCGCAACATCAGTGATCAAATTTTTAATCGATTGCCAAATAATATCTTCTTTAGCCAACCCTAATACTTTCGAATCAACAGTTTCAACGGATAAAGCATCTGCCTGTACTAAAAATGGTGCATTGTTTAATGCTGATTGAAAAGAATCATATTTGATATTGATAAGTAAACGATACTTAGGTAATGAAATAATATTCAATTTAGCTTCGGTTACAAAAGCTAATGATCCTTCACTCCCGGTAATAATCCGAGTCAAATCAAACTCAGTTAAATTATCATTAAAAACATGTTTAAGATCATAACCAGTTAAAAAACGATTTAGTTTTGGAAATTTATCTAATATTAACTGCCGATGCTCTTTACAATAATCATATACAGTGTGGTAAATCGGTGAGGAAATAACTAATTGTTGTACTTCTTGCTCTGTTTTTTTCCCTGTTTCTAGTATGTCTCCATTTATTAAAACAGCCTTTACCCCTAAAACATGATTAGAAGTCTTACCATATACCATTGATCCTTGCCCTGAAGCATCGGTATTAATCATTCCACCAATAGTTGCCCGGTTACTAGTTGATAATTCCGGCGCAAAAAAATAGTCATGTGGTTTTAAGTATTGATTGAGCTGATCTTTAACCACACCAGCTTCGACTTTAACCCAACCTTCCGTTAAATTTATCTCTAATATTTTATTCATATGGCGGGACATATCTACAATAATTCCGTCATTAAGTGATTGCCCATTAGTTCCAGTACCACCACCTCTTGGCGTAAATTTTATCGTTTGAAATTCATGTTTCTGAGCCACCAGAGTGATCAATCTAACATCATCAGTAGAACGAGGGAATAAGATAGCTTGCGGTAAAAGCTGATAAATACTATTGTCGGTTGCCATTGTTAACCGAGAAGCATAACTACTATCTATGTCACCAGTAAAACCAGATTCTTTCAGTATTTTCAGATAATTTAATGTAACCTCATTGATTTGAGGTGATATTGAAAGTTTAGGGATCATAATAAAATTTTGAAAAAGAATTTTTTAAATAAGTTTAATCTAAGCCATTAATGCCGTCAAAATAAGTTATGTTATGAATATTATTAAATTACTATTTAAAATTTACTAAAATATCTTGCCAACTTTGTTCTAACTTAGCATTAATAATTATTGGATTACTGGTAATAGGATGAGTAACTTTAAGGGAACTTGCATGCAACATAAGCCGCTTAATACCAAAATACTTAGCAAATGCTCGATTCTGATGCAAATCTCCATGTTTGCTATCACCAATAATAGGATGAAAAATATGCTTCATATGGCGACGTAATTGATGTTTACGTCCGGTTTGAGGTTTTAATTCTACTAGGCTATATCTGGCGGTTGCAAATTTACCTACTTTGATAGGGACTTCGATTTTACTTAATCCCCGATAAAATGATACCGCTTCTTGAGCAGATTTATTTTTATTAGCAAATTTATCGGCAATTTTATCTAACTCTTCCACTAATGGATAATCGATTATCGCTTCGCCATCAACATAGCCACGGACTATTGCATGATAAGTTTTTTCAATCTGTTTAGACGCAAATTGAGTAGACAACAAACGGGCTATTTCACTAGAAAGAGCAAATAATAAAACTCCTGAAGTAGGACGGTCGAGACGATGCACAGGGAATACATGTTGCCCAATTTGATCTCGTAAAGTTTGCATAACAACTATGCTTTCATTTTTATCTAACCAACTGCGATGAACTAACCAACCAGCCGGTTTATTCATTGCAATTAAGTCATTATCTTGATAAAGAATTTCAAACACAATTTTGCTTAAATAAATTATAAAAAGAGTTTTTTAAGTTCAGTAGCAATACTAGCACTATTATTATCACCGATGACATAATTAGCATGCGCCTTCACTTCGGCATCTGCATTCCCCATCGCAATTCCAAGTCCGGCAATTGTTAACATACTTATATCGTTATAACTATCGCCAAAAGCAACTATTTCGCTTAACTCTATCTGTTCATGTTCTGCCCAGTGTTTTAAACCATTTCCTTTGGTATTACCTTTTACCGCAATATCAGCTCGGTTAGACCATGACCATTCACACGAAAACATATTTTCAGCATCGACAACTGCAGAAAATTTACGTAACGCAGGTAGATCATGACTACTAGTTGCAAATTTGAAAATTGCATTTGCCTCATCAATGACAGTTTCAAAGTTATCCACTTTTTTAACTTCTGGTTGTAAAAATTTTGGTAGCGAGTGAACCCACTTAAAAAATCCTTCAAGATGATCATCAAGCACTTCATAGTTCATGAACTTATCAGTATAAATCATATTATGCACACCATATTCTCTAACAAGCTTCAATAGGCATTTAGCTTGTTCTTTTGTCATAGGTTTGGCGGCAAGAGTAGCTTGTTTTTCAAAATCATAAAGATAAGAACCATTACAACAAATTGCTGGTGTTGCTAGTTTCAACTGATAATAGTATGGATAAATTACCGAATGATGGCGACCAGATACTAAAATAACTTTTACACCTTTGGCACTAATTTTTTCGATTACATCTATTGTTTCCGGTAAAACAAGACGATTACTGGCCAGTAATGTACCATCCATGTCAAAAGCCACCGCTTTATATTTCATATAACCCCTCGTGCTTCGTATTTATTTATATTTAAAACAACTTGGTATCGAATACATTAAATTTCTCTAGAAATACTCGATACTAAAATTCAATTTTCTGACGCCCCACAAATGAGTGCGACAATGTAGTGCCATCAACCATTTCCAGTTCGCCCCCTACCGGAACTCCATGTGCTATACGTGTAGCTATAACATTATATTCTGCGCACATTTGAGCAATATAATTAGCTGTGGCATCACCTTCTACTGTGGGGTTAGTCGCTAAAATAACTTCATTAATGGATTCAGAAGATAATCGATGTTTAAGCAGATCCAAACCAATATCACTTGGACCAATACCATCTAAAGGTGAAAGATGACCAAGTAATACGAAATAACGTCCACTATACTGCCCAGTTTGTTCAATAGCAACAATATCTGCTGGCGTTTCAACTATACATAATTGACCACTTTGTTGGCGACGAACATTATTACAGATATTACAAATTTCTTGTTCTGTAAAGGTGCGACATTCTTTGCAATGACCTATATTAAGCATTGCTTCATGTAACACATGTGCTAATTGAATGCCTTCTTGGCGATTACGTTGTAATAATTGAAAGGCCATTCGTTGAGCCGATTTTGGTCCAACACCAGGTAAACAGCGTAGAGCTTCCATAAGTGATTCTAATAATGGGCTGATTTGCATGAAACGATTTTTTTCCACTATAATTTTATTATTCTGTAATAATACCTTGTTTCAATATTCTATAAAACAAGAAATACTCTATTGTTTTAATTTAATTATACTTATTTAGAATAGAAGCCAAGAAATATTAATTTTTATATAACCAAATAATTTCAGATTATAAATGAATTAATTATATTAATAACAAACTGTTTTCAAAATTCAACGCTTTTTTAAAGGTAAACTTTTGGGTTCTTCATTTTTGAACAATCGCATAATATTACTGCTATGACGGATGATAATTAAACATGACAACATAGCAACTGGCAAAGTAAGTTCTGGTTTAAACAAATATACATAAAATGGTGCCAAGAGGAAACCAACAATTGCAGCAACAGATGAATAACCAGTAACTAATAATACAATTAACCAAGTAACAATAAAGCAACCTGTGAAATCAAGGCCAATCGGCATCATCATACCTAAGGCAGTAGCAACGCCTTTTCCACCTCGAAAATGAAAGAAGCAAGGGAAAATGTGACCTAAACAAGCGGCGATTCCAATAATACCTAAAAAGAAAGGTGCAATGCCTAAGCGATAAGCAATATAAACGGGTATAGTACCTTTAAGCATATCAAAAATTAGTACAATAACAGCTGGCAATTTACCATTAATCCGTAGCATATTGGTGGCACCGGGATTATGTGAGCCACATTCTGAAGGGTTAGATAGATGCATCATACGACTAACAATCATTGCACCAGAAAGAGAACCACAAAGATAGGCGATGATGATCATCATCACTATGTATAATGTCAAAATAACCTCACTTCATAAAGTTAATTTACTTTCGGTTAATAACTATTATTGATAACAGTCTACGCAGTTTAACATAAAAAAATAACTTTAGTCATTAATCATACTATTACCTAAACCAAGCTAAACTGCCACTTCTTCATTTTAATAATCGCTTAAATAACTAGCATTATGATTATTTTTGTTTTTCTAATATTGGTTTTAAATATTGACCAGTATAAGATATTTTCGATTTAATCAGTTCTTCAGGAGTGCCCTCAGCTATAATTTCACCACCGCCATCACCACCTTCAGGCCCCAAATCTATAATCCAATCGGCAGTTTTTACTACATCTAAATTGTGCTCAATGACTACAATAGTATTGCCTTTATCACGAAGAGAATGTAATTGTGTAAGCAATTGTTTAACATCAGCAAAATGTAAACCTGTTGTAGGCTCATCTAAAATGTACAAGGTACTGCCTGTATCACGTTTAGATAATTCTTTAGCAAGTTTAACCCGTTGTGCCTCACCACCGGATAATGTGGTTGCCGATTGTCCGATGGTTATATAAGAAAGGCCTACATCAATTAGTGTTTGCAATTTACGTGCAATCATAGGTACCGCATCAAAAAACTCCCGACCGTCTTCAACCGTCATATTAAGAATTTCGTTAATTGATTTCCCTTTGTATTTAATTTCCAGAGTTTCACGATTATAACGAGCCCCATGGCATTGATCACAAGGTACATAGATATCCGGCAAAAAGTGCATTTCGACTTTAATTAAACCATCACCTTGACAGGCTTCACAACGACCACCTTTCACATTAAAACTAAAGCGACCTGGATTATAACCTCGAGCCCTAGATTCAGGTACACCAGCATATAATTC
The DNA here is from genome assembly GCF_001690685.1 of Gilliamella sp. wkB112. GTDB lineage: Bacteria > Pseudomonadota > Gammaproteobacteria > Enterobacterales > Orbaceae > Gilliamella > Gilliamella apicola_J. Next base: position 116,080 of record NZ_LZGL01000009.1, read on the forward strand.
ACGGATAGATGTAAAAAATCCAGTATAAGTAGCAGGATTAGATCGTGGAGTGCGGCCTATTGGACTTTGATCAATAGCAATAACTTTATCAAAAAAACTGAGTCCCTTAATTGCTTTGTATGGCGCAATTTCAGTTTTTTCTGCCCCATTTAATTCATTTTGAGCTAAAGGATAAAGAGTATCATTAATTAGTGTCGATTTGCCAGAGCCAGATACACCTGTAATGCAGGTGAATAAACCTACAGGAATATTTAATGTAACATCTTTTAGATTATTTCCAGTTGCACCAATTAATGACAACATTCGCTTTTTATCAACTTTATTTCGATTTTTAGGAATATCAATCTTTTGTTGACCAGATAAATATTGGCCAGTCAAAGATTGTTTACAATCCATAATCTGTTTAGGTGTACCTTGAGCAATCACTTCACCACCATGCACTCCAGCTCCGGGTCCAATATCGATGACATAATCAGCTGCCAGAATAGCTTCTTCATCATGCTCAACTACAATGACTGTATTACCTAAATCACGCAAATGGGTTAAGGTATTAATCAAACGACTGTTATCACGTTGATGTAAACCAATTGAAGGTTCATCTAATACATACATCACACCAACGAGCCCAGCACCGATTTGACTAGCCAAACGGATACGTTGGGCTTCACCACCAGAAAGAGTTTCAGCTGAACGGGATAAGGTTAAATAATTTAGTCCAACATTAATTAAAAATTGTAATCGATCATTAATTTCTTTTAAGATTTTTTCAGCAATTTGTGCTCGTTGCCCAGTAAGTTGTAATTTATCAAAAAAAGTTTTAGCTTGTTGAGTACTTAAATCACTAATGGTTGGTAGATTAGTATCATTAATAAACACATGCCGAGCAGTAGTACATAATCTCGAACCACTGCAAGTTGGACAAGGACGATTACTGATAAATTTAGCTAACTCTTCACGAACTGTTTGGGATTCAGTTTCTTTGTAACGACGAGTTAAATTATTAACAATCCCTTCAAATGGGTGTTTGCGTTTCACTACATCACCGCGATCATTTGTATAAACAAACTCAATTTCAGTATTACCAGAACCATTTAGTAAAATGTCTTTTATTTTTTCAGGCAATTTTTCATATGGTAGATCAATATCAAACTTATAATGATCAGCTAGTGATTTTAACATCTGAAAATAATAAAAATTACGACGATCCCAACCCTTAATCGCCCCAGCAGCAAGTGAAACTTCAGGCATTAACACTATGCGTTTAGGATCAAAATATTGTTGCACACCTAAACCATCACATTCTGGGCAAGCACCCGCAGGATTATTAAATGAAAATAGTCGTGGTTCAAGTTCAGAAATACTATAGCCACATATAGGACAAGCAAAATTAGCCGAAAATAACTGTTCTTCTGCTTTAGGATCATCCAAGTTAGCTACTTTAATAATACCATTGGTTATGGCTAATGCAGTTTCTATCGATTCGGCTAACCGTAATTTAAGATCGTCACGAATACGAAAACGGTCAACTACAACTTCAATAGTATGTTTTTTTTGTAATTCAAGCGTAGGGGGATCGGAAAGATCATATACATCCCCATCAACTCTTACGCGAATATAACCACTAGCTGCTAGCTGTTCAAATAACTTAACAAACTCCCCCTTACGTTCAGTTACCACTGGTGCAAGAAGCATATAACGGTTTTCGTTAGGTAATGCCATTATGCTATCGACCATTTGTGATACTGTCTGCGCAGCCAAAGGTAAATTATGATTTGGGCAACGTGGTTCCCCTATTCTAGCAAAAAGTAAACGCAGATAATCATATATTTCAGTGATAGTTCCCACTGTTGAACGAGGATTATGTGAAGTCGATTTTTGTTCAATTGATATCGCCGGTGATAACCCTTCAATATGATCAACATCTGGTTTTTCCATCAAGGATAAGAATTGACGAGCATAAGGTGACAGAGACTCTACATAACGTCGTTGCCCTTCTGCATATAGTGTATCAAATGCCAATGAAGACTTACCTGAACCAGAAAGCCCAGTAATTACTACTAATTTATCTCGAGGAATAATTACATTTATATTTTTTAAATTGTGCGTTCTCGCACCACGAATATCGATATCTTTAATTGACATGAATCTCTTCTTAAGTATTTTTTTAGACAATTTAAATGACAGATTAACTGTATATTATACCAGTATTAAATATCTAAATACACTATTATGTATTTGAAAATATTTTGCCTTGTTTTTACACTAAAACGTATAGCTTACCTGAAACATCTTTACAAAATAAAATAACTATAAACGTGACTAAGTTTTTACTATTAATAATGCGAAAACAATTGTAGATAAGGATTGTAAGATTCTGTTGATATTACGAATATTAATAGCAACAATCATTATCAACTGTTGCTATTAAAATAAATTAATTAATTAATTTTGGTGTAGCAGCTAGAGGAATGATTGCCCCACGGTATTGAATAACTGTTCCTGCAACTATATGACCTTGTTCTGCCGATTGAGACGGATTTTTGCCAGTCAATCTTGCACCTAAATAACCAGCACTAAACGAATCTCCAGCCGACGTAGTATCAACGATTTGTTCTTTAGCTATTTTATTAGCAGGAACATCAAAACGTCCGTCAACTGATTCAATAATGCAACTATCGCTACCACGTTTGATAACTATTTCCGTCACACCAAAACCTTTAGTTCTTTCGATCACCTGTTCATAAGGTAATTTACCCCACAACAAATCTTCATCATCTAAAGTCAAAAAGGCAATATCTGTGTATGAAAGTATATCTGCATAAACACTACGAGCCAAATCTAAGCTACTCCATAATCGCGGCCGGAAGTTATTATCAAAAATAACTTTACCACCATTAGTTTTAACCGCTTTTAGTACATCAAGTAATTTAAGGATACTTTCTGCATCAAGAATTGCAATACTAATGCCACTTAGATAAACATAATCACACTGTACAATTTGCTGTACAATTTTATCAGTTTCAGCTGTTTTTAACCAAAATTTAGCTGCAGCATCATTACGCCAATAGTAAAACGAACGCTCACCTTGTTCATCAGTCACAATAGAATATAGTCCTGGCATTTTATCAGACATTCTTTGTACTAAATCAGTTGAAATATGCTCGTTTTGCCAACTATCAAGCATTTCTTGACTAAAAGGATCTGTTCCTAAACCAGTCACATAATGAATTGAAAAGTCTTTATCCCGTAATAAACGAGATAAATAAACTGAAGTATTAAGTGTATCACCACCAAAACTGCGTGTAGTTGAATCTGGTTTAATTGACAGTTCAATCATACATTCGCCAATTATAGCGATTTTCGTCGTCATGTTTTTACCTATTATCCTTGCTTTAATTATAAATAATCCAATGCGATTTTTACCACAACTTTGCGTACAGTTGCAATTTTATCATCAACAGCACAAAGTGGTTTATGAACTTCATGAGGTAAAAATACAATAAAATCGTTTGCATGTAATACTAACATAGTTTCTTCTTTGGGCGTCTCAACAAAAGCAATATCATTGTCAGTTAGTTTGTCATCTAATACTTTTGTATACGGTGGTAAGGTACTAATTGCCATACCCTCCTCACCGACTAATACAATTTGCACATCTATATATTTGTTATGATATTCTGGATTTGCTTCATGGATATGGCGGGAAGTGCTGTCGGACACCATAAAAAATATGTTATTACCATCAATCTCATACCGACCAACAGGGGTATTACTATTTACGTTATTTTTTACATATTCAATAGATTGCTTTATTTTGGTGGGTAAATACGGGACTAATCCCAAATAATTGATATTACCTAAAATCATACTTCAATATCCTTAACATACAAATTGACGGACTAACTAATAATGTTATTCGTTTTGCATATAGCAAGTAAGAAACAATTAACTCTATAATAAGTATATACTTAAGTTATGATTTTTTATAGATCAATTGTCAAAGAAGATTTGGTTATTAATGACTAATTATTAGTGCCCAGCTACTTTAGAAAATAAATTAATAATAACCACACCAAACATAATAAACCCCATGCCAATTAACGCGGCTAGATCTAATGTTTGTTTAAAGAACAACCAAGCAATTAGACTAATTAGTATAATTCCAATTCCTGACCAAATCGCATAAGCAATACCTACAGGTATAGTTTTTAAAGCTAATGAAAGTGTATAAAATGATGCACTATAACCAATAATAGTTATGACGGAAAACACTAGATTGGTAAAACCATTTGAAAGTTTCAATGAAGAAGTTGCAATAACCTCGCAAATAATAGCAAAAAAAAGTAATAAATAGGAATTCATCTTTTATCCACAATTGTTAAAAATATAATTTAAACTTTACCTACCCCAAAAGCAACCTTAAGTAAATCTATATCGATTACCTCTGATTAAATATTATAAATTAACGTTATTTTTATTAACCAATACAGCTAAGAATATTATAGTATATTTATATTAACCATTAATTATTTGGAAAATTAAAAATGAAAGATGAAAAATTAGAGTTATTATTTATTCCATCACTAATCAGTTTAATTATAAATGAACAAGAAAAAAAGGGACGCCAATTAACTTTAATTGAATTGGAGCTTCTCAGAGATAATGCAACATGCATAGCTTTACCAAAGTCTGAAAGTAAACAAATTATAGAATCTAGAGGCTATAGAGATATAAATCCCGAAAATCTATGGAACGAATATCTTGAATATTTAACAAATGATAATTTATAAAAATTACTTTATTTATAAGAAAATTTGAATTTGGTTACATTAAAAATGTTCAGGCGCAAAATATACAAATCACATGGTCATTGCCTGATGCAAGGATAAATACTGTTATTAGGCAAAATAAATGTTAAATATTGAGTTCATTAAGTAATTATATTAAGATGTACTCATCAATTCTAGAGTATAGTAATAACTGGGAACGTTATGAATACTGGATATTTAATAGATCATATTAGAACAACGAAGGCAAATAGTCCTTTAATGGCTCAATACCTAAATGCAGTATTGTTATTATTATCTAATCCAAACTATAAAATTGACATTCATATAAAAGGCGCTTGCTGGAATAAAACAGATGAAACAGCTTCTAATCATATTAAAGAAATAACCGCAGGAATCCCAATTGAAAATGAGATAGATTGGTCGTTATATGATTCATATCCAGGTTTTTCTCCTAAATACACAGCGAAAAATATACTAAATTGTAAAGTCCACATATGTGAGACTAAAACACCGAAAGATCACGCAAAGATTATTGTAATAAAAATAAATGGGGAAATTTGTTTTTATATGCTTGGGTCGAGTAATTTTTCTTATTCTACTTACTGTGATAAAAATAGAAAAATTGGCGAAGCTGATATAGCTTTTATTAAAGCTGGAAAAGAAACTAACAATCTGATTAAACACCATATTTCAAATAATAATAATCATGAAATGTCGTGGCTAATTAGTACGTTATTATTAGATGATGAACGTCCGAATTACAATGACGGAATAGAACCAGAATTTGAATTAGAACCATCACCAATCCCGAAAGAAATCACAAGCAGCGTTTCTTATGATTCGAAAATAGATTTCGATAAATGGTTTGAAAACGATTTTATGGCTGTTAGGGATGAGTGATAATTAAGAATAGAATCTATAATTAAAACAACAAGAAGCAACACTCATGCTTCATACTAACAATCAAATCATCTAATATAAAACAGGCTTATTAAATTTAACTGGTGAGTTCAATAATGTATCCAAAATTGTAACGTGACCGAGGTATAAATAGATACCTTTTACCATTATAAAGAACTGGTTAATAAAGTTGGACTGGACTCACTCATCACAAAAAAACGAACATCAAATTATATCTTTTAAGTTCTGTTGTTGTATTCATCTTTCAAAACTTTGTAAAAAAAGAGAGCTAAATCCCTTTTATAGAAGATATTTATATTTTTCTATTTGGACTACTTTATTTTCTTTCATTGGATTGTTTTCATTTATTTTTTTTACGTTCTCCTCAATCTCATAATTTTCAAGAAGAACTCTCATACGCCTTTGATCAACTAAAACTAACTTAATTTCACTATCAATAACAATACAAGATATTATGATCCCAGTTTTATCCGAAGATGCTTTATTATGTTGCTGTAAATCTGCTAAATATTTGGGTATATATGCATAATAGCACTGTAAAAATTCTGGTCTTTCCCTAAAATCTGCTAATACTTGCTGTAAACATTCTAAAGCTATTTTTTCATTCATTAAGCCGTCAATGTTCACAGGATATTCTCCACTATCTAATATCTCAATTTTATCTTGATTAATATCATAAAAACAATTAAATTTAGGTCTGCTCTGTAACCAATTCTTTACTTCTTCGTAACTAAACCACATATTTTCACCAATTTGGAGCGGTTTAGGCATTTTAATAGTTTCATCTTTGAGCCATATTTTAATTGTTGATTCATCACAACCTAGAGCTACGGCAAGATCTGAAAAGCTAATCGTTTCTAGTGGTCCTGTAAAGTCAAATAATGTTTTAATAGTCATAAAAAAACTCCACAAAAAAACTACATAATTAATAGAATATAATATCCTAATACAGAAACATTACTAGATTTTTTTCACAATATCACGCCTCAATTCACCAATTCAAATCTCTTACTGATATATTGAGCATTATCAAAAGTAGCTCTAATAATATTTTTATTAGTATGAGTAAGTAATATTAAATCTTGATCAAATTTTAAACTTTCATTTAAATTGTAGCGGTAATTGTTCTTAATCCGTACGCAACCAATTTATCTTTAAAACCTGTTTGCTTCAGCATTGAATTTACTGCTTCTGTGCGAGTGTGCTTAGTTTTATCATTTAAATATTTTCAATTTATAAAAAAATATTCAACATTTGGCGATGTAATATTTTTCATCTTTTGAAGTATTGTTAATGCTTATTTTGATAATGGCGCAATATGCTCATGTCGCATCTTCATATTACTAGCTAGCATCGTCCAAATCACATTATTTAAATCAATATCTATCCATCTAGCTGTTGCTGCTTGGCTAGGTCTTACCATTGTAATTAATTGAAAATAAGCAAGATTTTTTGTTTGTTGTGTAGCAGGATAATTATTAATTGTTTTTAATATAACGGGTAAATTTTCTGGTGGTAATGTTGGCATATTTTTAGAGCGCGGGGAATCGTCTGTTTATTACTAACCACCAAGAAAAACCACGGAATCTGGATAATAAAAACGCATACAAATATATCCAATTTAGCCCAATTTGGTTCAAGTACTTTTTTAGAGTATTACCTTTATTCTTTAAGGATTGTTAATGATTTGAAAAGGATTTTAGTTAAAGAAGTGGTGGGTTGTGAGGGGATCTGATTGCTATATTAACCAATTGATTTAAATAAACATTATTCAATTTATATTTTTACTGTATAACATTCAATATAACATAAAATCGTTTTAATATATTAAAATCATTATCAAATTATTAGTAATATTCATCAATGACTAACTTAAAGATTAAAAGGAAAAGTTTATTTTTGTGATTTTACAGCACTAACAACACTAACAAAATTAATTATTAATAATCAATAAATTAACCTTGTGTTATTATAGTGTTGTATGTTATTAATAACATGGTAGTATTTAATAAATTTTTATAAATCGAAAGGTGATAAAATGAAAAAAATAGGAATAACTAAATTTTGTGAATTAATGGTTGAAAGTGCAAACAATGCAACGCCTTTTATTTTATTTACTGTTGCTAGTATAGTCTTATACGATAAAAAACCAATTTTAGATACTGCGATTACTCTCATTGGGACTAATATTTTTCTATGGTGTGTATGGTCGGTGCCAACTATAAAAAAAATAATACTAGAAGATGACGATAAAATAACTAGGGCAGTTGTTTTTATTAGTATTTTATCTATAATTTTTTTGGCGCTAATAGCAACGATATCATTATCATAACTCAATACCCTTAAACTCGTCTAACGCTTGTTTTTGTGCATCGGTTAGATTGATATCGACTTCGCCGTACTCAAGTAAGTAAGTGCCGAATGACATCAGGAAAGCGACCGCAGGGTCAATCTTGTTGGCTGCTTTCTTTTTATTGGGCTTAATATTGGCATTCGCATCGGTTTCCATCACTACATTACCTACCGCCCAAGAAAGAGCCTGATCGCCATTGTGTTTAATTCGTTTACGGCTTATAAATATCTCGACAGTTTTTGAAGTTGGGCTATATCGTGCATAAGTTTGGGAAAATGTGATGCGGCGCGCGATAATTATCGTTTAAATTAATTGATAATTAACCACGCCGTTTGTTTCTATATTTGAAAATGAATTACAAATTTTATGGTTTTTCTGGAAAAATTACATTTATATTAGATGTATCAATTCTAGTTAACAGAATTCGATATTTTTTCCATTGTTTTAATTGGGTTTCTTCATCATCTTTTTGTATACCTAAATCAATTGTGTCTTGAAGCACTGCTATTTTATTGTTAGCTTCACTTATTAGTGAATTTTTAATAGCTTGAGCTTGTGCAATAGTAGCTTCATTCTCAGCATCTTTATCTTTCACCCATTTTTCACCGTTCCACTTACAAAACTCGAACGGCTCTAATAAAGTAAAACCGTCTTTTATTTTGCCGAGATAATCAATCTTGACTGATTCCTGAGTTTCTACATTATAAGCTGTTTTATTGCGATTATCTTCGACTAGAACCCATTTACCGTTATACTCGCACGGTATATAACCATCTTTGAACTCTGGAGCTATTCGTAGTGCATTATCTGGCGGTAATGTGTAGTCATTAGCTACAAGTGAATAAGTATATGGCCTATACTTGTTTTCTTTGTCAAATTGATTATTAAAATAATAATTAATCATGGTTGTTTCCTTTTTGTTTTTACCTACTCAACAAGGGTACTTAGGTGCTTAAACGCCTAAATATATAGATGGAGTGCCGCCTTGATTCAGCACTGTATTTTCTGGTCCAGTACGTGTTACTCGTGATAAATCGAACCCCATTTTTGTGCTAACCCCTAACTCATATGGAATGTATTTTGCAATAGATGAATTAGTGCCATTTTCATAAAAAGGACCATGGCTCCCCCAACAAACACCTGTATCTGCACCAGCCATGCCATCCATGCCGAATCCACCAACGATATTGGGAATAGCAGCCTCTTCAACACTACCAACTTGTCTAGTAGTTCCATTAACAGCTCGTTCAAAATAGCCTCGACCATCGGACGCAAATGCTGTTGGTACATTGATATATTGTTGACTGTTAATAACTTTAATTATGATTTTATAATCTTCTTTGTAGTTTGCCGATAAACTATTTAATGCTCGGCCTTGCGGTGAATCTAGTACATAGTTGTCTCCATTTCTAAAATACCATCCAAACGGAAGTTCGGATGCTCTAAATGCCATTAGTTTTTGTTCTCCGATAATGTATGGTTTTTCCGCTCCCGCGACCATTAAATCCCAAAATTCATTATTTGCGGGATTTATGTCTTTTACATTTTTTCTAGCTATCCAGCTTGAACCATTGAATCCAACAACATCATCTTTTGTATATTGAGTTGAACGGGTATATTCACCACACCAGTTAAATCTAATGTTTCCCAAGTTAATAGTTGCCATTTTTAACCTCTCTCTTTTTATATAAACATCAATAAATCTTTATCATTAACAATAAATTCACACCCACCTGGTGCAATTATCCATTCTAGAAATTCCGAAAGGTGTAGCGTTTTGTTATCTATATTTCCCACTGTTTCTAAAATCAGTTTCGCACCATCTTTTTTGAAACCATAAAATTGAGTAGCAACACTTTGCGCTATTTGTTTAATACTCTCAATTTTAGCTATAAATTCGTTCGAATTTTCGATGACGAGCCACGGTTTACCATTGTTCATTTCATCAATAACATTAGTTTCTTGTGGGACTTGATGTGGTAGATTGCCTGCCCAAGCATAATATTTTTTTGTTTGTTTATCATAGATAATTTCATTACGTGTATTGAGAATACAGCCCTCGCTAAAATTACCTATTGATTCATAACCAATCTGGGCTTCTTTTAATTCATTTATTTGTTTCTGTAGCTTATTGTCTGAATTATCAACATATTTTTTATTAGTTACGTCAGTCTCATTTGTGGGATTCTCAACATTTTCAATACGTTGATGTTTTGCATCAAATGCTTGATTCTCTTTTGAGAATGATAGAGTTAGATTTAATGTAGAATTTATATCAGAAACTTTTTTATTAATTTCCCCAACTTTCTTTTTTAAATATTGAGTTCTGTTTGCTAATCCAATGTGTGGTTTATTAGCTATACCTCGTGTGCCACCACCAACACGATCTTTACGTTGGATTAAATATATTCCTTCATCCCATTTTTCTTCTTCAACTAAATTTTCCATTATTTTTCCTCTTAATCTGCGAATTATGCAAATTCGTATCGTTCGTCATATGCAATTTCATCGTCGTATAAAATATCGATGAAATCATTGAAGTGTATTATTCTGCCAAATAGTCCGAATTCTGACTTTGGATTTTTTTTAAAATCCGGTAATAACTGCAATGTTGTTTCTACATTTGAAAATTCTGATTTGTCATCAATTAAGTTTATAAATTCAATTGGATCTAGTGACAATCTATACAATTCAATATTGATTGGTTTATCTTCTACAATGTTTTTCCCTTCATAACGTAATGAGAAGTCATGTGGTTCATTATTTAAAATACTAATACCATTGAAACCCGAATAATCGTATTCAATTAGTAATGATTGTGACTTGGGCTTTGTAATAAATGAAATTAATCCCTCTTTACCATCAACGATATAATCAATATTTTCATTCAGATTTTGGATGAAAATGTCTCTAACATTTTGATGTTGTAAACAGATTGTCATTCCTTGCTTTATATTTTTAAATTGTTCTTCAGCCCAACCTTGAGATTTCGAAATAGACTGGCCACGTAGTAATAATTCTAAATTATCTGATGAACGATCAAACCAATTGGCGGTAATATTACCACCAATAAAAGTTACAAATCGCTTATCATTAATTAAACTACCACCTATACTGCGTTTACTATATTGTTCTTCAAATTCAAAATTTAATTTTAGTGATGAAACATCACCAATCCAACGCCATTTTTTATCTATACCATAAGGTGATAAATAAACTTTGCCTTGTCCGTAGTAGTATTCACTTTGATTAGACATTATTGATTCTCCGCGGTAACATGGCCTTCAGGAAGTGTTGAAATAAATTTATGTAATGACTCATATCCATCTCGGATACTGTATAAAGTTAAGATGTGTAAATCATCATAAAGATGATCCTCATTGGAGGAATAAGGTAATACTATAATGGTATCTGTTGTATTAATTTTCCACAGAATCTCTTTAGTATAATAGTCAGAAATTTCTATTCTATATATCGTACCTTCTTCATGACCGACATTACCAGATAAACAATCAATTAACTGATCAGCCTGCAGAACTCTGTCACGATGTGAAAACGTAAAGATATAATTATCAGCTTCATCAATCAAATCGGGGTACAATATATCATTTATTTTTATATTTGCGGGTAAATACGGACGTATTTGTCTATGTGACATCTCAATACTTTCGATTGGTGCAATATCTTGATTTAATACCCCCGCATTTGTTTGTGTTAATAATTTGACATGAACTTTTTCACCTGAAATATATTCAATACCATCTTGATCCAATATATTCATAAAAAAACGAATTTTAGAGCCGGATTTGTGTTTACTTGGCAATGAGTCGAAACAGCCACGACCAACTTTAATTGTTTTATTTTCAATTGCATCAATGCGCATGAATTCGTCATTAATTAAAATTCCTTCACCAATACTTGGTCGATAATCAGACTCAATTTCAAATTTTGTTGTTAGTTTTTCAATCTCATTTATTAGTGTAGCGGACGGAGTCCAATCGCCTTGGTTTTGTGTGACAAATTCAGCACCCGATGCGCAAGATTGCAGAATATAATTAATTGATGCCGGAGTCGGTGCCGATGCCATAACACCAACATATCCTGAAGACTGTTTTACATAATTTAGATCCGCAGCACTCAGTGTTGACACAAGAACTGCATACGGTAATTCAATCAGCTGTACATCATTAACAGCTCGTATTGAGTTATCTGGCTCTACCCATTCACTTGTTTGGTGCGATGTACTGTACGATGTTGATGACAAACTAAAAACATCCTGAACTCCAGTAATCAATAAAGAACCATCACTTTGTTCTTCTATTTTTCCCACGCGCAATATCATATTTTCAATATCGCGATCGGGTAGTGATACGCGAAAACATGATGCTGGCTCCAATATGCCACCGCGCCTATCAAATTTAATGATTAAACGCTTAATACCCGCCGCACTCATTTCTAAATCGCGTTCAGCTAGTCTAGCCGCCAATTCCTGTGTCGGTACCGCTTTATATTCAACTGAATTACTAATCAAACCGACTTGTTGAATCGATGCTAGATTTTGTGCTCGAACAGTGGCATCTTCATGAGTAACCGGATTATGATATGTAACAACGATTTCATTATACGACGCGTCGCTACTCGCACTATCATCGTCTTGCACTGATAAAATACCGTTATCGTATGTGAACAGTGGTAACTTATCTGGATCATAATCATTACGAATCAGTTTTAATTTTAATTTTCCGGTTGATAAATCTGCATATTGCGCTGCACCAATATGATCTAAAATTTGTTGTATAAACGTTTGCAGCTGATCTTGGCGATTATATCGAAAACACAAACCGAATTTTTCCGCAAATAGTTTATCTGCAGCTGTTTTATAACTATCAATATCAATTCCATCCCAGCCTAAACCCAATCCCCAATCGCGGCTGGTTGCGCACTCAACCAAAATATGTGCTGCATTCATCGCATGTATATTACGAATATTATTATTAAGCGCTGCACGTAATTCAGCAATTTTTCGTTGTCGTTCTTCTTCTTTTCGTTTTTGTTCTTCTAATTCTTTTTTAATTTCTTCTTTAGTTTTATTTTTATTTGGAATACCAATTGTTGTGTGCAGTTCATTTAACGAACCATATCGGCTTTCGATTTCGGCATCTATTCCCGTTATTTCTGATACATCATCGCGCAGTAAAATCAAACATTTTTCTGGATACCATACATTATTTTTATCCCAACCTTTTGTTGTTCGACGAACTCGATATGACCATGGTTTTGGTGATGCACTATAACAACTTATTAATCCCGAATAGAATGTTGTAACTAACCCACGAAAACCTGGAATCAATCCTTTTAAAATACTACGTAGATTATTTGTTGGAACTTGGTTTGGTTCACCCATTAATATTTCCAAACTACCTTTGATTCCTCCCTCACCGCCAGTGTCTTCGCCACCAAATAAATTAGGCTTGTTAATATCAATAGAACATGAAGAATTTGCTTCATTTTCAGTACATAGCAATACAATTTTTTTATCAGCAGTAATTGCAACAATAGAATTAATTGGGCCTCGACCTAAACTACAGAACAAATCCCACGAGTAACGATATCCTACAGTGACTTTTTTCTTCTTAGAACCCATCTGCGACCATTCCTGTTTTTGCAATATTGATAATATGTAGCGCTAGTGCATCGCCTGTTTTTAATAATATTTCTTCTTCAATATACCCATCATGAATAAAAGCATCGAGATCAAGATTGTAACGTTTAAAAAATTCACGTAATCCCCATGCACAGCCGCCTCCAGCCCGAATATGTTCCATTGTTATTTTCATAATTAATGCTCCAATTACTTACGAATTGCACTATAACGATAGTTGCCATACCCCAGTACAAACCAATCCGCCGTCCAGCAGTCGCCGAAAAACACGCATTGGGGAGTACCTTCATCAGGTATAGGCATATTCCAATCTTCTTCGGTTGCTGCTGTTGGACGATTGCTTTTCGGTTGTTTTGCAGTAACTCGTGCAATGACATAACTGGCAACAATAACAGCAACAAATTTAGCAACAGCCCACCACATAAAATTCCTCCTAAAATAGTTTGATGATTGTGAACGGTGAAACGCCCGGAATATGCGGTTGACCACCATAATTCAAATGATTTTTGAATTTTTCATCACATGTTTTGATTGTTTTGTCACACCCCGGATACAAATTAATTTTCATTCCCTTTTGCAAACCTTGAGTGCCGCCCAGAATACCTATCACGTTATTAACATGTGCTTTCAATCCACGTAGTTCTTGAATACCATCAATATGAAAATCCATGTATCCACCAGAAAAATAGCCATCATTTATATTAGAAAGATTGACGGTTATATTTGCTCCATTTAAAGCGATAATTTCGATATCCGCGACTTTATAGTTTTCTTGTCGAATCCGGCAATTGTGGTCATACAGTGCATAGGGACATGAACGCCCGTACGTCAACCGTAGTCCACTGCGCTCAAACGAACTGGCAACACTCGTAGTAATGAGTTTTGCTCTTTCAATTGATTCGCGTTTGACTTCTTGAATTTTTCCAACCCAAATAACCCTAAATTCATTGTCATTTTCGTGGAATTGATACATTTTGATTACAACGGGTTTTGTTGGTGGAATGCCACGAAATAAACGGACTACGTCAGATGTTGACGGTAATGTAATTTCGAGGTTATTTCCGGTACCAATACTAATACCTGTGTTGCTGATTGCATCACTTGTCCACGTTACTCCATTAAAATCAATATCTCTATCAGCATTGGTATAGCGATAGTATTTTTGTTCATTACGAATAAACTCATATAACGTTATTGGTTTGCCATTGTTTGTTGAATACTCAAATTGATTCCAGTTCATCACGAACTCCTCGAAAACTGCATGTTATATTTGCCAAACCATCCGCGTCTGTTACATGTTCCCAGCTGACAGCATCATTATTTAAACGGCATAATGTTAAAAATGAGACTGACAAAATATCTTCAGCATTTACATTAATTGATTCATTTAGTAATAAACGTTCAATTTCATCAGAAACTACAGCAACGAGTTCAATTCGACGATATAGCGCATTACCATTACATAAATTGATAACAATATCTTTTCGACCAAACATTAGACCGACTTCATTAAATCCAGTGTTTTCAACTTCAAGAACGCGACCGTCAACAGTTATGACATTAAAATCACTGGCTTGGCTTGATATCCAAATGTTTTTTTGACAACCATTCAGATAATAAAATAGTTTGCGTAACTGTATTTGCTCATTTCGTTCAGTCAGAAACCAACGAAATTCTGTTACAAAAAATGGTAATTTTGCTGTATCTAATCGTTTTGGAATGCCTGAACCGTTGTCTAATTCAAATAAAACACGCTCATATCGGCATTTGAGAGATTCAGACCAATCAGGCTGAATATTGAGTACTGGAAAGTGTCGGTAAGTTGGCAAAAATGAAATATCGTTACTAAATGCGTTATGCTCACTAATTCGGAAACGAATTTGCGCACTTAATAGGTCATCATTATGCCGTGTAAGTTCTGGCATATCTGTTAATACAGCTAATCGAACAGGATAAATATATGCTCCCGCAAAAAACTGAGTTTTAACTGGATTAACTAATGTGATTGAATTTTCATTTACAGCTGCGACTTCTAGTAATGCTGTTTGATTAACAATGTTAATCTCACTTTTAATTAACACTTTATTGCCAACTACAAAATCACGACCAACTGTGTTACACGGGAGAACTGTAGCACCTGAATTAACATCATCATCGAGATAGGTGACATCGGTATAAACAGGAAAATACCAAGAATTACCACCCATGAACGCCAATCTATTTTCAAATCGTGAACGCTCATTACCATTAATTAGAATTGAAAATTCAAAAGTTCGGCGTGGTGATAATCGCCTTGTAATGCGTTGTTCAGCGCCTGAATAGGATTGTAAAATATCGGTTTTCCACTCTAATACTTCAGTTATGCCATTAGTCCAATCAGGTTCAGCTAGCCATAAAAATATATTTTTCATGATAATACCTGCTTTAACGTTGGTGCGTTAGCATGAATCCACGTCATTAATGCTCTTGAGCCATCAACAGAACTAATGCCTGACTTCATCATCTCACCGCTATCAAGCACAAGTGTTTGCTGAATTACGGGAGCCGATTGAGCTTGATTTGTTGTGCGAGATGATGAATTTTCATCAGATATATTTTGTGCCTTCGGACTGCTGGCATTTGAAACTAAACCACCAGTTGCATAACGATGTAATCGTCCCGTGTTGATTGCATGAAGATAATCAACCCCATATTTTTTAACGGATTCCGCTTTAACAACATATTCTCCGTTAGATAGTTTTGCCGGAATCGAGTCAGACGTTGATGTTCCGGCACCAGTAATATAACCACCAGTTGCCGCGGCTACTGCCGCGGCTCCCATAGCAGAACTACCTGCATTTGCACTTGCCGCAGTAATCATTGCTGCGCTAATAATTTCACCTGCTGCTGTACCTGCTGTAATCATTGATGCTGAAATCGTTTCTGCACCAATTCCTGCCGACATCGATATCGACTCACCCATTAATCCTGCACCAGTTGCGCTACTTGTTGCAATAGCTGTTTCCATTAGTCCTGCTGAAGCAGCAGCACTTGCATTATCAACTGCGGCATCAGTAGCAGCACCAAATAACGAACTACCTAAATTGGATAGTCCATTCATTGCCATATCTGCTAAACCTTTTGACGCTACTTGCGCCATTGACGATAAAATACTTTGCGCTAGATTTTGTAGGGCATCTTTTAATTCAAATGTGCCTTTTGCTAAAGAATCGAGACTACCTTGGATACCGCTTTGCAATCCGCTTTTAAATGCATTTGTTAGTGCATCAGTAGTCTTATTTAGTTCTGCAATTTGTAGCTGAAGTGTCGCAAGTGCTTTCTGTGCATTTTCACCTGCTTGTCCTGGTAATTCAGTCATAGCTTGCAGGGTAGGTAAATACTCTGCAAGTTCTTGCGCTGTCTGTTTGTGTAAATCGACTAATTGGCTTTGCGCTTCAACTTGGGTAATTAAACCACTAGTTACTTGTGCTTGAATACTCTGTTCTTTCGTTGATTGACGTGATTGTGCTTGCTGAATTTTGGTTGTGATTTCATTCAGATTAGCTTCAGCTTTTTTGAGGGGCAAAATTTGGTCGATTAAATCGATACCTTCTTTATTTCCCGTTTTCTTAAACTGGGCTAATAGATTGTTATACCATTGTTCAATGGTATCATCACTTGCCTTTGTACCAAGTAATAGTTCATTTAACTGTTGCTGTAGTGATAAATTGGTTTTGTCATTTGATAATGTAAAATCAGTTTTTTTGTTATGTTTTGCTGCGTTTTTCGCGTCAACTTGTTTTGCAAGTTCAATGGCTCTGTCTTTTTCTGCTTGTGATGCATTTTTATATTGTCCTTCATTAATTTCATGCATCACACGTTGTAGCTCTGTAGTTAACTTAAGTGATTTTTCAACCCCTTTATTATATTCTTGAATTCCTTTATCAGTGATATTTTTAACATCTTTATCATATTGACCGCCAGAAAATGATTTACCGTCTTTTGAGGTAACACCTTGTGCTTTCAAATCGTTACGACCCTTTTCATTAGCCCACAAAGCTTCATATTTTTTCCGTAAATCATCAACTGCATTTGCTTGTTTCTCTGCATCAGTTAAATTTTGTTTATGAAGTTCATGTAATTCCTTTTGAGCAATAATCGCTTTTTCATTTATTACACTTTCATTACGTTTATACTCGGCCTCTTTTTGCAACTTATCTCTTTCTGCATATTTCTGTTGTAAATCTTTTTCAAAGGATTCATTCCAATCCATTGAACCACCAATAAAGGTGTATATTCCTTGCTTTTTAGCTTGTTCTAATTTTGTGATCTCTTCATCTAAGGTAGACAACCCCAAGTTTAATTTCAATTCTGTTTTTAATGAATTTCCAAGGTCAGTCACACCATTTCTAAAACTTTGCCAAGCCGATTCTAACCAATTCAATTGTTCTTTCATTTTATTGGCACTAACTTCCATTTCGTTTGCATATTTTCCTGTAGCAAGCGCAATGGCCTCCTCTGTTTTTCCTTGTTCTTCCAATGCAGCAATGTGTTGATAAGTTGCCAAATCTAAAAAGTGATATTGTTTATTTGCTTCAGTAGACCAACTTGTAACAGAATCTTGTATACCTTTAAATTCCTGAACAGTTTCTTCGGCAGATTTACCTGTAACAGCAGACATATAAGCTGACGCTTTAGCAATATTTTCAATTGCTTTTTCAGATAACTGACCAGTCGCAGTAAGTTCTGCAATAATAGATCGTGTTTCACTGTAATTATGATTAATTTTACCTATACGCTGTGACATTTGTTCCAGACCACTTGCTGTCGTTCCTGCGTAACCGCTTGTTGAAATAAGAGATTTATTGAAATGATCTTGTTCTGACGAAATACTAGATAAAACCTTAGCGATTCCATATACCACACCAACAAAACCAACAGCAGATAAAGTAGCTGCACTAAATAATGGTGGTAGCCTTCCAGTCATATTGCCAATATTAAATAATGAATTTCCTGCTGAAGCAAAATTACCACTGGCCAATTGCCTGATCATACTGGCAATGCTACGACGCGCACCTTTCGTATTTAAATCTAATCTCTTAGTGCCTTCATTAAGCGAATCAACCGTTGATAATGCTGCTCGTTGATTATTGATTTTCCCGAGATAATCATCAAATGTATCGTTATCTATCACGCCCGCTTTTTTTGATTTTCTTAATTTGCTTTCTAATTCATCTAAACGGCTTAAACCTTTAGTAGCTGGATCGATACTAGCAAGTAATTTATCTAAACCTTGTCGCAGTTTTTCAACTTCTTTTTGATGCTCTTTCGCAGCTTTAGCCGCGGCTTCCTGCGCTTTTTCTTCAGCCTTTTCTTTTTTTAATAATTCAATAATAGTACGTTGGCCGCGGTTCATTGCGTCAGTCTGTTTTTCATAGACGCTTTTTAATTCCTCACCGACGTCATGAATATTTTTTTTTGCACGATTCACGTCAGCCGTGAACTTCATTGCAATATTCATATCGTTATTAGCCATTATTATTGCTCTCCGCGTAACTGTTTTACAAACTTATTGACTTGTTTACCGCCATTAAACCCAACACAAATATCTTCAATTCGGTTGGCTCGTTCTCGATTCTGTAACTTAATTAATTCATCGTAATACAGCAGTAATTGGCGTTGCGTGTAATGCGGTAACTGCTGTGGATCATGTCCGTTTTTAATTAATAGTGTGAAAACCTCACTCCAGCTTACTGATTTACCTGTTTTGCAGCGTTTTGCCGAATGATTTTGCGAGTTACCGCGTTCATAAAAAAATGAGAATTCACAACCCACCACCAATCCAACAATTGGATCCCATCTTCGTAACCAAGTGATTCAATAAAGCTAATTGGCTTATTGATTGATACGCTAATTAGTGAATTGACTAGCTCAAGATTATTAATAAAGATTGCATCCGCTTGTTCAATCGTGATTTTGTTTGTACCGTTCATCTCATTCACAATTAATGCAACAAACTGGTTAATGTCATTACCGATTGTTAATGCATCTTTAAATGAATATTCACGTACTGTAATTGTTTCACCAGCTAGTGTAATTTCACGATTTGGCATTAATGTTGCTAAATCATTTGATTCTTCTTTTGTTGCTGTCACTTTTTCTGCCATGTTATTTACCTGCTAATAAAATTAGAGAGTTGAATAAATAGCGGTGCAAATTCACCGCATAATAAATTTATTTAGCTTTTTGAGCATATGAGCCAAAATAACCTAGCGTACTGTCTTTGGTTTGACTCATATCAGCCAAGACGGTAGCCGTCAGAGGTAACTCACCATAACCTTCATTATGTAGTAATGAAAAATTCGAAATCGGATTAAATTTAACTCGGAATAATTCCACAATAACGTGTTCATCTTCGCGATCGGTGTTAATGCCGTCTAACATAAACCAACGTTCAGGTGGTTGGCGTGTGAATATTCCTAGACTCTCTTTTTTAGCATATGAATAATCAACTGTCGCAGTTAATGCCGGTGGGGTTAATAATTTGATTAATCCGGCATATGTTGATTCAATTTCATAATCGGTACCTGATATTAATATCGTCCCATCGACAGTTTTTAACTCAACATCTGCAACAAATGGATGGGTTAATTTTATGCGGTCACCAACCACTAAACCTTCCGGTAATTTTTCATCTGTCGCAATACCAGAATCGACTGTAATCACTTCGCCATAAAGTGCCAAAGCAATATTTTCAATTGACCAATCTTTTAACGTAAGATTTAATGTCCCACTTTTACCTAACGTCAATTCACCGACTTGCAGACGTTGCCCAGTGTAAGACTCATTTTGCGTAACTGTTTCGACACTTAACTCCATCTCGCAAGAGTCAGCGGTACCCACATGCCGAAATGCACCTGGGCGGGCTGGTGAACTTGCAGTATCACGAGTAGCGAGATTAATCGTACCCTGAAGACTCATTAATAAATCTGACATATTTTTCTCCTAAACTTTTATCGGCTACCAATGAAGTGTTGAGTTTGAAATGAATCAATCCACACTAGTACGCCATTTTGAAAACCTAACGTTTGCCCACCAACCCATGTGACTGGACGAACTCCATCAATAAACTGAACTGTTTTACCAATCAACAAATCACGCACCGCACCTATAACGGGGTTTGCTAGCTGTTTAACATTTTGAATATTGGTTGCTTGACTTGAAATATCACGTGCAACAACCACAACACCAAAATTAACATTGACGGATTGCCTTGTGCCAACGGGTTTATCATTGGGCATTTCTTTACCAAGCAGAACATAAGCACTTGGCGTTGGCGCACTGGTTAAATCCGTTAGCTTGCTGTATTCAGCACTGGTACCAACAAACACTAAGGTTTTGTCTTGCAGTAATACCTTGAGTTTGTCAGCGATGACCGACACATCAAATGGTGCGCTGTTCATCGTCCAAAATCTCTAAGTGTGTTCATATCAAATATACGAACAGGGCCAGTTTGCTGAGGAACGCCACCTGCGACAGATAAAGCATCATCAATGCCTAGCGAATATTTACCGTCAGCTACCAGTTTTAAAAAACCAAGAACCTGTTTGTAATCACGCACAATTGGATCGCTTTTTTCATCAGAAACACGATTGCGATGTAATTTGTAACGAACAATAATGCGTGCCCAATCAGCTAGCAGACGTGGTACCTTAACTAATGGCAATCTGTGTCCTCGTTGACGTAAAAAACCATTTATCTCAGCTTCAGCATCAGCGATTGATTCATTAATACGTGAGATTGCTCGATTTGCATTAATAACATCATCAGGCAACCAACTTGAAACATCACCACCATTAATAATGACTTCCAATAAATTAGCATCTACTGGCATTTCACCATCTTGAGCAACTAATTGCGATAGCTCAACGAGTCCTGGACGTTCGGATAAATTTAGCAATGTAATGTAATGAATATTCATCATCTTTACCCAAACCAACGATAAATTACCGTTGGTTGTTGTTCACATTATTAACTGTTTGCTGGAATAACATTTTCAAACAAATAGCCCGCATCTTTAGCCACAACCAGCTCTTTGACTGACTCACCAACGCGAACACGTTGACCACCACGTAGGCCGATGTCTGCATCAGGAATTGAGCCAGAAACACGATCTTTAAATTGAGCAGTAAAGCCAAATGTGACTCCGCCTTTAGTTGTGGCAAGTTTATTACGAACGGTGAATGATGCTTTATTCCCCCAAGCACGAAGCAATGTTGGCTCTTTTCCTGGTTTAGCACTATTCAAGAATGCATCACCAATATAAATGGCTTCAAGTTCAAGTAAATCAGCTAAAAAACCAAGAGGGACAAGACCACTTTCACCTGAGTTGCCATGATAAGCCGCCACAATTTTTGGATGTCGACGTAACATGGTTGCAACGCGACGGCCAAGTGTGCCGATATTCGGGCGAACAATCATTGAATCAAAAGCATCAGTAATTTGTGCTACTGGATCACTTTCTGGATCACTCCATTGCTCAGCAGTAGTTAATGTCTTTTTATAGTTGTAATTTTTACCATTAAAAAGGATATTAGCCGCTCGAACTTCACGATCTAATAAAATTAAATCAGTCGTTGCTTCAACGGCATGACCAAGCGGATTATGACCAGTGATTGCTGTGTCAATATCATCTTGCGGAACGGGACTATCAAGGCCATAGTCTTCAACAGAACTTTCTTTCTCTTTGGCACCAAACTCAACTTGATTCGGTTGTGATGTTCTACCAACTTTAGTATTAGGCAAAGTAAATCGCTCTGAAAAATC
Source organism: Gilliamella sp. wkB112 (assembly GCF_001690685.1). Classification (GTDB taxonomy): domain Bacteria; phylum Pseudomonadota; class Gammaproteobacteria; order Enterobacterales; family Orbaceae; genus Gilliamella; species Gilliamella apicola_J. Next base: position 138,611 of record NZ_LZGL01000009.1, read on the forward strand.
ATACTCAAGCCATTTAAACGATGTACTTGAAACAGGAACACGAGGTAAAACCTCTTCAGCAATCAACTTATTATTACGGTAAGCTATCGCTATTGCAGTTAACTGTGGTTCAACGGGAAAAGGACGTTGCATATTAAAAATCTCCTATAAAACTTGTTTATCCATAATCAAAGTGACTATGGACTTAATAAAGTGGGTTAAGCTTGTTTTGCTGGAGCAATCCAAACGGAGCCGATTTCATCAATATCACCCGCAACTTCGGCATAACCAATAATAAAATCACCTGAAGCCGCTTTTTTAGCTCGACCATCCGTGTTTGCAGTAATTGGATCTCCAATCACAATTGCTTCGCTATAAAAAACGGGTGCTAGTCCGCTACGAATCACATCAATTACTTCACCATTGGCACCGCCAACAATGGTTGATACACCGATTAATAATGTGGTACCGTCAATCGCTTGTTTTGCTAGTCCATCTTTACTACCGTGACAAACTAACACACGAGGTTTGACTTCACCTTCAGCCGTTTTTGCTATTGTTAATCCTGGAATATTCATATTGAGTAACCTCTATGTTTAAAATTGAAATAAGACTGACACTAATCAGTCCATGTAAACGCTTTAACTGCCCATATTTGTGCAGTTTGTAGTTCAGTAATTGCAACAGAACATAACCTTTTTTGTTCTTGTGATGTTGATTTGGTTCGTAAATCATTCATCTCATCAATAGCATCAGCAATTCGCTGTTTATAAATATCAACTTCTGTTTGGTTTGATGGATTAAAATGTACACCAACTGCTTTTTGACCAAAGGTAAGTTGTTCCATTATTTTTTACCTGCTGTTACATGAGAAACCGCTTGCGTGATTGAGACAGTAATCCCTTTATCAGCTTGTTCTTTTTGGTATTTTTTGGCTGCTTCAGCAATCACTTTTGGATCGTCTGAATTTGTGTCATCTTTTTTAGGCTCTTTATCTACGCCCGACTTTTCAGCAAAATCCATAAATGCAGGGCGCTCAGAAAGCACTTTTTTGATTAAATCAACTGGGGAATTGTTAACAGTTACATCACCTTCAGCGAACGAAATTGGCTCACTACCCAACGCCATAAATACTTCAACGACTGTAGTTTTATGGGTTGGTAATAATTTGCCTGATTTAACTAATTCATCAGCAAATGATGCAAATTCTATACGTCTGTTAGTTTGTTCTTTTTCTAGCAATGCTCGTTCACGTTTGTTTAGTTCAGCACTCTTAACGTCAATAGCTGCTTGTTGCTCTGCAAAATTCACTTCATCGGTTTTTATCATTGAACTCTCCTGTGTTAACTCATTCACTTTAAAATCCTCTTGGACGGGTAGTGATTCAATCCGCCAAGTTGGTATAATTTGGTCGGCTTTTTCAATACCTTCTTTTTCAATCAAATATTCACGTAATGATTTGAGGGTATCGATAATGCTGTCATCAAACGGCATAGCAAACTCAGCAGCACCAAGTTCGCCAATAGACTCAGCAAAACTAGCATCTGGTAATCCTTTGATAGCAGGGGCGGCTGCACCTAAAAAACCGATGTGACGAGCATAATAATGACCAGGTTTAGGATTTCCAGGTGAGTCTGGTAAATAGATTGATAAAGAACGTTTTTTATAAGCGCCTGAATTGAATGCTTCCGCGAATTCAGGGTTTACTTGTCCTGTTTCTGCATAAACTAAACCGTCTTTGATTTGAAATGATTTAGCCCAACCATAAGCTGGCGCTGTCAATTTAGGATGACCAATAACCATTGGTGCTTCAGATAAACTTGGATCATAACTTTCTGCTAGATCAATACAGTTCTCTAAAGTAAAAGTGAGCTTTCTACCATCAACGGCAGTGTGTGTACCAGGCTTAAAAACAGGAATCAGTGTCATAAAAATGCTCCAATAAATTGATATAGAGCATCATGATCTATTTTGAGGGAATGGTAATCTGAACTAGGACAGATAATTATTAGAGAGATTTAATAGAAATTAAAATAAAATATCAGATAAGAGGTGCGCTAAAATTTATTATAAAGCATTTATGACCTGATTAAAGCATTTATACATAAACTTATTAGCATTTCATTATAAAATCGCTTAAAACGCGTTATATTGTGTTTTAAGCAAAACCTAGATGTTCACGAACAATATCGACTAAAAGCAATTTATCTTGGGCACTAATACCTAGCCATGGTCTTGCTGGAATTACCACTTGTTTTACTGGACGCCCACCAACATTTAATGCATTAGCGCTGACGGGTTTAATAATTCCGCCAAATTGATGGATAGCACCGTACACTAGATTGGTACCAAACAATAATGTATTACCTTCAATCTGCCAATGCAACGTACTTCTTAGATTGCCATCTAACGTCAAAATTTTATCTTGTTGCTTGGGCTTAGATTGTTGATACCATGGAGATAATGCTTGCCATGGTACACCATCCGGTGATTCTTGGGCATTAAAACGTGCTTCATGAATATCAAGTAATGTTTCACCTATATGATTAAATAAGCCTGGTGTATCATCAAGGCGTGATTCAATTGTAATCAAGGCATCCAATGCATCTTGTATATTAAACTCAATATTTACGCCAGCCATTTTTTCACCTATACTAGTTTTATCGTATGTACGGGCAGCTTCCGCCAAAGCCTCGAATCCCACGTACAGCGACCCAATCGTGGCGGTGATTGGGTTTTATTTTATTTACGTTTAAAGACTCGAACACCAACACGCAGTTGTTCTAGATAGTCAGGAGTATCGGGCGCAAATGTTGTTACACCAAGCCAACCATCGTCACCCACTTCAAATACTGCCAACATAGGCTTAATTTCACCATCAATCATAAAACGAGAAATGTAGCGCCGGCGCACTACAGATTTTTGTAGATGATCAAAGTACTCCATTCTAGTCCAAATTTCATCGGGCAGTTTTAATGAATCGGCTAGTAATAATAAAAATTGCTCACGCCCGCGTTTAGTCACTTTTAATTCGCCTGTTTTATTGACAGTAAAAAGCTGTTTACCGATCACTAACGCTTCACCCGCTACATCTTTAAAAATAGCTGGATTGGTTAACGTTGCACCAAACTCGTTTAAAAAAATATTTGCATAATCTTCTTCCGTTAACCCTTTTTCTAATATCCTATTTTTACTAACTTCACGAATAGTAGGCCAGTTATCAACGGCTTTAATGGATGGTACACCACGTTTAAGCGTTGGATCGCTATCAAGTGGGTTAGGTACAAATGTATCAAGTCGTGATTGTCCGGGTATATGTTCAAAACTTGGATCAATACCTTCTGGCACTCTTACAATACGCGGATTACCACTATTTTCCCCAATTACTCTATCAACCCAATTTATTGAGGGTGCTTTGTCAGGTTGTTTTTTTCCCATTCGTTTTAGATCACCAGATGTACGACCTCTAACTCGACATTCGCAACCATAGCCATTGGGTGGAAAGTGAGTGTTCCACCACGGATCATTAAAATCTAATACCAGATGATCCCAACTTTGATGAAGTTCACGAGGGTGTTCAACATAATCACTATGTAGATATTCCCAATATTCATAATTTCCATGCATTAATTGACTAAATCTACCTGCTTGATAAGTACTATTTAAATTAGTTTCATAAATAATTCGAGTACGCCAGCTAAAACCGCCGTTATAACTCCAGCCATGTTTTTCGACAATTTTGGCAAAATCCGTTCTAAATTCTTCCAGTGTAGTACCTTGGGTAATTGCTTTATCAATAGCTATACGAAAATCATTTAGTAATGCATTACGATTGGCTCCAGCAACTACAAATGCATAATCGTGTTCATTGTTATAGATATCAGCGTAACTATTGGTTGGCACATTTGCTTTACGACGGAAAAACTCGACTTGCTCTTTAAATGGCAACGAGCCATATGCCACATTAGCCATTTTTGCTATCCTCAAGTAGTTCTGTGCGACCAGCTAAATTAGCTGCTGTTAATGCTTCAGCCATGACCTTTGCATATTCATCTAATTGCATATCGGGAATCAGTTCAAATAACTTATCACGTAATTCTTCTAATGATTGAACATTATCAACTAGTTCTTTAATTTGATTAATCCATTGGTCGGTAACTGGTTGCATTTCCATATTTAAACGATTTGATTGCAACACAGGTGCAAAATTACTCGATTGTTGTTCGGCAAAATCAACGTTTTTTGATGATTGAGCATTAATAGGCTCTGCTGGTTGTGGTTTTTCTTCCCATTCACCGCCATATGTATCCTGTACATGAGCTAATGTTGGGCGATAACCTGTCGAATCAATTATATTTTTGTCACGCTCTGACATTGATTTTAAATCTGCTGGCTCCTCAAAAACACGTGAAACTTGAGGAACAGCAGCACCCGGAAAATTCATCTGCGTAAACCATGTACCAGGGCCACGATTCCAACTTTCACACATTACATCTGAATCTGATTTAGCAATTGATGTCAACACAGCCGCTTGCAATGATTCGTCACCACCGATTGAACTAGATGCACCGCCTGAAGAAGTGATTTGACCAACTGTTACACGCCGGATAGCTTCGTTCATTGAATCATAGAATGCCTTATAATCGCCCGCACCTGAACGTGCAATCTGTAGCAATTCGAGCGTCATGCCTTCCGGCATAATAATTCCGCTATCAGTTTGGATCGCACGAGTTAGAGACAATAGATCACGTTTTTGTTCGGTTGTTGAGCCTGTGCCATATTTACCTACCGCAGTTGGCATACCAAACTTTTCAAGAAATATAAGCCAGAATTTAATATCATTACGTTTAAAAAAACTTGGCCAATAAAGCCAGTGAGCCAAACCTAAGCCGTAAGGTTCATCATCATGATCGGCACCAGTTGCATAATGCCAAAAGTATGGCGTATCACAAGCTATACCCTCATGCATATTATTTTGTGTCAGTAAACGCAGTTCACCGGTTGGAGTAAAGCGAAAACGACGGCGATCACGAACTTTGATATCATCAATCCAGTATAGATTATCTTTGATGCCATAAATTAACTCCGCAACAGCATAACCATAAAAAACACCGTAGTGCATTAACTTAGTTACTCGGTCAAATCCAACCGATTTTAGTAACTCACTCATAGCTTCAGCTGCTTCGGTATCAATTGGTTTATCGCCTCCAGGTTCAACTTTCCATTCTTTTGATATTACAGCGCCTTGGCGTTGACCAAATGCAGATATAACTTCATCATCATTTAAAACTTCTTTGTAAATATCTAAACGCCCACCACCACGATTGCGAAGAACACTATCGTCAGGTTGAGCTAGTGCTCCTACATACAATTTAGTAATATCATTATTTTCACCAGTACCGGCTACTTCACGACCAGTTTCAACGCTTGGCTTTTTACCTTTAAACCAGTTCAACATTAAATAAATCCTCCAAAGTCGTTACCGCCACGTACCGTGCCAAAGCCAGTATCGGTAAATTGTCCAAATGATGAATCATTCACATAACCATATAACTGATGATAAATATCACGCTCGCCTGTTGATTGTCCCTCGATTTGAGCCGTTTTATTTAAAGTTGCATACCAAGCTAAACAACCAGCAATTGCAGAGTCACCATGTCGTACTAGATCAGGATCTTTTAAATCTTTTCTTTCAAGTTTTGGTACCATAGGAATACCGTCAACAGAGCGTACTGCCCGCAAATCTTGCTCAATATTTAAATCTCGTGGGATATCTATTGCGCCATCTTCAAATGCGCTGATAAATTTTTGCATCCAGAGGCCATACCATTGACGGTTTAAATTAATTTCTGCAATAAATGGTCGCCCAAATTTATCTGCTGTGTATTCAGCTAAAACCATGCCTGGGCCAGTAGCATCCATTGCACCACCCATTAAGCGCGGTAATTTGCTAATAATAAAAAATAAAATCTGTTGTTGTTGAGCGGATGGTACATTATTCAGCTCAACCGAAAATGGCACTTTACGCATTAAATTTTGTTCAATAGCCATTGGCCAAATAACTGAAAAATGGCGATGTCTAGCAAAGTCCATTCCAAAAACATGCTCATGTTGGTGATTTAAGACTGCTATCAATGGCTCTATATCTTGCTGAATCCAGTTATCACACCAAGAAATGCGATCTAATTCGTCTTTTTCAGCAAAATCATCACCGCAGATCAAGCGCAATACTGGACGTTCCTCACGCATAGCGCGTTCAATCCAAACACCCGGTATACATACACCTTGACCATCACGAGGTATTGCATCCAATTCTTCACGCATAGCGGATTTATTAGGTCCATAGGAATTACGAATTGTTATATACCATTTCTTTTTAGACTCAATGGTTGGCTCTTCTCCTTTCATATAACAAACACGCTCATATAAACCGTTAGCAACTGCATCATCAAATGTCACTCGGTAAACTTGTGCGGTGTCACCATATATACCGTTTTCGATATCGATAACAAATTGATTAAATGGATTGGATTTACCATTATGTGATGAAATAACAATAATTCTACCACCCCAGATTAATAAAGCTGTTGCGGCATCAAGTACACCTTGCACATCTTGGTGAAAAGCAGCTTCATCTATAATGACTAAACCTTGTAAACCACGAATATTAGCGGGACGAGAAGATAATGCCGTAATTTGATAGCCTGATGAAAAACGAATTCGGTACGCCGTGATATAACGTGAATTTTTATTTTCATCAACATCTTCAAATAGAAACTCTTCAATACTTGATACTGATGATGATTGTTGCTCGGCAATAACTTTAGAAAACTTGGCACAATAGCCGATAAATTCAAGGCCTTTCTCTTTTGTGTCGCCAATATAGAAAACATTCATACCACCAGCAGATTTACGAGCACCAGCGACAAGTACCGCTTCAAAACTGAATGCAAAAGTAATACCTGTACGACGACCTTTTGGAACAGCTAAAATAGCAGCTTGAATTTTTAACGCTTCAATTTGGTGTTTCATCAACACGCCATCAAATAACGGATTAAAATTATCAGGAATATCACGCGCACGGGCGGGTAATTCATCCCATTCAATCACTCTAACGGTTGATGCAAGTTGCTTCATTATTTGATTCCTAATACTTTTTCTTTCCAGAATTGGATTGAATTTTCATCAAGACCTTGTGCCTTGGCTATGCTATTAAGATTTGATTCTTGCTCACGCAATAACTTGTCACGTGCCGCTTTTTCAATTTCTTGGCGCTCTTTAAAACTAAGTTGACGCGCTTGCATGGCCTCTTTAGCGGCTTTAGCTAAAAAGCTGATTTCTTTAATAGTAATATCTTCAGATTCATGCGCTTTGAATGCCGCTCGTGTGGCTAGAGTAGTCACTGCTTGGGCTAGTAGTGCCCCTGATTTATCATCAACACTATCACCCAATTCATCCACTAAAATACGAGATGCCGTTTCAATTTCACGTAAGCTATTGGTCATTTCATTAAAACCTTTTTGATAGCGGTGAAGACTGGAACGGCTAGGCGTTTCCTCGCTTGGAAATTTTTGTTGCAGTTCTGCAATCATCTCATCAAGAGTCAGTTGATCTGCTCGTAATAGTTTCTCAATGCATGAGCGAACTTCGGGTTCAAGTTTGTGGATCGTTGATTTACGTCCCATAATTACGCCCCCGCACTTGGACGCTTTACACCAGAAACAACAACTTTACCTGTTGCCACATCTGCACCAAAATCCGTTAAACGTCCTACAATGACGTTCCCAATAGTTTCTGTTTTAATTAAATCTTGCTGAGATAACCAACTCATATGTGTTTTAACTTGGTCACGACTAATAGCGTGTCCATAGTGATCTAACGCGCTATAGATAATGCTAGAATTACTGCTATAACTTGGCATTTCATACAAGATACGCAAAATGACTAATCGTTGATCTTCTTTTAAAAATTCGGCGTAACTCATAGTCCCTCACTTGTTCTTTAATAAAAATTGGTTAATGTTATCTAATTGGCGAGATAATCCTGAAAGCCGATCAGATAACTGATTTAAAGTAGCTTCATTGCTACTTAGTTTTTCAATCAATTTGGTTACCTGATGCTGAGTTGGTAATGACTTAACAGTCTCTTCAACTTGTGTTACTCGAATACGTAAGTCTAGTAGCTCTTTTTGGCTAGCCGATTGGCGACCAATTAACCAGGAGTAAACGCCAACCACTGCCATTACAACCCATTGCAGAAATTGCCAGTTAAAGGTAAGTTCGTTAAAATTCATCGTTTATTCCTTTTTTCTTCCATTGCTGCACATTCAATACATAAATCAGTAACAATTAACTTTCGACGTTCTTCAGCTATAGGATCTTCACAGATTCGACAATACAGGCTTGATACTCCAATTTTTGCTTGATGTTTCGCCAGTATCCGTTCTCGTGTGTCTGTTTCAATTTTTGCTGCTAAATCAGCGTTGTCCATTGTTTACCTCATTGATATATTTAACTAACTCAATAAATCGACCTGAACATTGACCGTACTGGTCATATAATAGTTTTAGTGTTTGAGCTAAACCATCAGCCGTATTATTTGGGCGTTTTATTGGTAGTTCGCATGGAACTATTAGTTGTGCCGGTAATACCATAGGTTGTTGCTTTAGCTGCACTTGTTCGGGCTGAGTCGATGAACAGCAAGACACTGTCATCAAACACACAATGGCTACGATTATCAGCCGTTTTATTAAGTGCTTCTTGTAATGCTTGGGTTGATTGTTCATCATATAATTTCCTTTCTGCTATCTGCTGTGACAACGCTTCACTCACATTAATAGCTGTTTCAGTTAACTGTTTTGTGCTGGTAATTAATTGATTTAAAGTATCAACCGTTTGTTTTGCCTGTTGTGTTGCATATTTTTGTGTAGTGATAGTTTTACCGTGATTAACGCCAAATTGATAAGAAATGCCAATACAACAAATTAACAATCCAACGATTAAAAAACATGTCTTATTATTTACAAAAAAACTTTTGATTAATTTGCATATATTTTTAATCATCACAAACCCCTAATCCCCAATTTTCAGCGATATAAACAGGCTGCCAACGGTAGATAATCCGAATTGGATAATCACGATTTTCTTTAAAATTGATACTCTTACGACCACCATTAATATTCTCAACAACACCCCAATAATGGGTCGCATCCTGATAATCACGTTTGGCTCGTTGACGGTCACGATTAACCCAACCCAAACCACCGTTATAAGCTGATAAAACAAATCCCCAGTGGTCACAATCACTAGCCGCTTCATTTACACGTTGATATAACCAATAATCATATTGAACTAAGGCACGCAGTGCCCAAGATGGGTTATAAGGTTCGTTGCTACCCAATGTCTTAGGGTATGCACCAGAAATCCAATCCGCAGTTGCAGGCATAAATTGAGCTAATCCTTGAGCACCTACTGGTGATTTTGCATTTACTTTCCATCTTGATTCCTGATGGATTTGAGCCGCAAACAACGAAACAGGAGCATCCAGACCAAATATCGCTCGTGCATTACGTGTTAGTTCCCGTTGATGTTGCCTTGCATCATTTGGAACACCCGCTATAGCAGGCGCTAGATGACAACTAAACAGCATAAACACAATGATTAAGGTTAAGTAACGCATGGCTATAATCCCAAAGTTACACCAAGAATTACTGCGGAAACTATCAACGCCCGACGAATTAAAACAACAGCAAATAACGTTCTATACTCATCAAGCACGGGATATTCCGCTGCATATTTTGTTTCCATTGCTGATGGTTTTTCATTATTTTCAGACGCATCAATATATTTCTGAGTATAAAAATCAGGCCCAAACTCTTTCCAATCGTTATATAAATAACCTCCAGGAGATGCGTACGGGAAAAGTGCACGGTCAAGGTGATAACCTATAACCGCAGAAAGCAATACCAAGGCTAATTTATACATAACAACAGGCAATTGCTGAGGTGAGAGTAATGTAATAATTGACAATAAAAAAATGGCGACTACATACCATTTAAGTAGCCGTACTTGGGATAATTTATTGATTGGGTGAGCCATAAAAAACCTCATAAGTTAAAGTAACGTTATGAGATTATTATGATCTGAGTAGTCAAGAATGTAATTTGAACGCGGGCAGATTATTCGTTAATCACCTGAATGCAATTGATATCTTTAATTATAAATAACGGTATGATTGAGGTGCTACAATATTACTACCAAAACAATTTAAAGACATAGGTACTTCATATTGAGTTACTTTACCAACAGCGATAGCAAAAGCTAGTGCTTTTTCTTCAAAATATTCATCATAAAATTCTTTGCTTATACCGGCATATTTTTTTGTTTTTTCCCAGATTAAATGTGGTTCATCGGATATTACGTGATCTATATCAAATTCTCCTACAACTTTTCCAATAGGCCTTGTTGCATAAATGACTACAGTCTTAACAGATCTATTTTTAAAAATATTTTTTCTAAATTCAAATCGTTTTTCACCAGATAATATTTTTTCTACAAATTCTGGTTTAATTGATAATAAGACTTTCATTAATTTCACCTAGTTTCAAAATTTTATCAAATTGGTCATCGCTTAGTTTTAAACAACTCCATCTATCTTCAGAATCTAAAGCAACATCGTTAATAAGCGTAGCTCTATTGATTCGATGAGGTAAAGCAATATTATATGTAAACTTTATTACATAACAAGGAAATCTAGTTTTATAACAATTTTCATCATATGCCTCATTTAATTCATCTAGTGTAAATATGCTGTATTTACTACAATAATCAATAAACTCTTTTTTATTAGAAAAAGAAGAAACTGTTTTTACTTCTTCAACAACACAAATTGAAGTAATAACAGATGAATAATAAGCTATCTTATCTTTTTCACTGGTTCTATAAATTACAATAATATCTCCTTTTTTTAAATTACCAAGCTTTTGTATTTTAGAAATATACACTTTGTGAATACTATTTGAGTGTGAAACATCATGGATTATTGAACTTGATTCTGTTTTTAAAATTGAGTCTGGAAAAAGTCGAGTGTGAAATTGAGGATATATAGCTAATAAATATTTGTTAGTTTTTATATTAATATAAGGATAGTCTTTTTCTAAATTACAGGTATGAGTTCTTATTTTTAATAAAACTAATTCTATACCGTTATTACTATTTTTGGTTCCATATAAAGAAAAACCGAACCGTTCAAAAAGATGAATTAAATAATCATGTTTTTCAAAAACAGTTACATATATGCCATCAACATTATTTTCGATAGCAGTATCAAATATTTTTTTAATAAAACGCTGACCACGTAATGTTCCAGCTGGATTAAATTTAAATGTACCTATTTTTAAATATAACCCATTAATTAAAGGGGGATTTATATCATCAATTTTATTTTCTAACTTTAAGTACATAAAACCGTCAATTAATGAAGAATTACCATTATATAAAACAAATGCAGAATCTTGTGTTTTGACTTTTTTATTCCACCAATCAACAAAACCATGAGCATAATCGCGTTTTAACGAATCAAAAAAAGGATCTGAAAAATTAATTTCTGCGAATTTTTGTATCTTTAAATTATCCATATTTATTCCTCATATTCAGAGTTGACTATAGTTATAGGTGTTTATTATATTTAGTCATTAATGTTAATTATTCTATTACGATATAACTTACTTTTTTACACAGTTTTTCTGCTTTTCAACTTCTTTTAGTTATTGCCTACAATTATTTTTGGGCTTGCTGCCTATCACTATATTTATTTAAATATTCAATCTTATAGAAACCAACATTCAAACCTTCAGTAATATCGCCATTTTTATATTGTTTATCTTTATCATAAAAAAAAGCGAAAACTCTATCCTTATATCCTGTATAAGCACCAAAACTATTTTTTGAATTGACAGAATATAGAATCACATCCGCTTCATCCCCATTTATTTTTACTTTTAATGGTTTTTCGAACTTATATTTAGCACTATCAAAATCTTTCAAATCTACTTCTAAATAATTAAGAATCTGCTTTTCATAATCACTATGGCTATCGCATCCAACCAGCATAAGCAACATAATTAATATGAATAATGAATATGATTTTTTCATTGTTTTTTTCACTATTCACCCCATAACTCTCTTCTTTGAATTTCTAATTCCAATTCATAAATAATTTTATTATTTTCAACTAATAATGGGTGTAAATATTTTGTTCGCTCATATAATGATTTAGTAAAAATAGGGATTAAAAACAATGATACTACAACAATTATAAATAAAGTATTGCCAGAAAAAAGAGGTTCAAAGGTTGAGGTTTTGCTTGATACTAGCGCATGTAAATTCAATACAGATACAGATATGATTGTCAAGGAGATTAACAGAATTGCAAAACATGGAAGGTTAAAATAGCGCTTTTTGTGGATTTTTTTATTCCGCTTTTTTACAAAATTAACTGTCTGTAAAATTAATTTTTGAGAAATTTCGCTAATATCTACATTGTTATTTTTAAGATTAACGTAGACATTAATAATATTTTCACCAGCGACTTGTTCAACTCTGTCATTAAAATTTTGATCCATTTATTCCTTCCTCTTTGCTCCCATATTGTTATAAATATTACCGGCTGAAATTTGCCCATTTACTGAACCATTTATAATCTGTTTTGTTTTGCTAGTTTGTTGTGCAGTTCCTGCCATTAGCGCACCCAATGTAGCAGCCTTAACTGCGAGTGGGGCTGTTCTAAATTTGTCAATTAAATCTTGCTCATCAACAGATAAATTACTTGTTGTTCTAATACCAGTTACAACATATTGAACATCTAACCCAAAATTAGCTAACGTAGATAAATATAACGCATCAGGAAATCTCTCACCTTTTTCATAATTAAGTTGAGTTAATTTCTTTACATTAGCAATTTCTCCCATAGCAACTTGGCTAAGGCCCATACGTTCACGTTCTTCTTTTAGTCTTAATCCGATATTTTTTTGCATACTTTTTATCTTGACAGGTATAAATATTTATACCATAATTTAACACATAATTTATAAATCGCTTATTAATAACTTATATCAAAGGAGCTAAAAAATGTCTAAAGTTCTCACTCCACAACAAGTTAAACAACAATTCCAACAAAAAGGTAAAACTATCAAATCTTGGGCGATTGAAAATGGTTACCACCCTGTTGTTGTTTATAACGTTCTTAATGGTTTAAGCCGTGCTCATCGAGGTAAAACTCATGATATAGCAGTAAAACTTGGCTTAAAACAAGCTAGTTAATATTGATTGTAACAGTTTTTCATATGCAGAAAAAGGTCGAAAAACATGAACAGATCACAAATTTCATCATCTGGCGCTCGAACACTTAAAGTACTGAAAGCACTTAAAGGTTATACGTTAACTGGATTATCAAATGGCGATATTGCCAAAATGATTGGTGAATCACCAGTTAACGTAACTCGCTCACTGCAAACGCTAATTGAAGAAGGGTTAGTTATTAAATTAGATAATGGTTTATTTGCTCATAGTGTGCAAATGTTACAAATAGCTCAAGCGCACGCAATTCATATCACTCAAATGCAAGACCAAATAACAGAAATCAATCAGCGAATTACTGCTGGTGCTAGATAGGATAAATAAAATGGCAAGAACAGCAAAACCAAAAAACGAAGCAATTAATCTACCAGTTATTGATGAACAGGGTATTAGTGATGCAATGAATGCTATGACTTCTATTCAAAGTCAATACAACGCAGAACGGGATCTAGTTAATCAGCTTTTAGGTCAGGCGCAAATGGCTGATGCTTTTGGTAAATTTTCGGTAACGGTTACCACTTCAAAATTGGCATTTGTTAAAGAAAACAAATTATATCAACACTTAAGCGGGAAAAAAACTGGTAACGGTTACCAATTATCTGGTACTTGGGATGAATTTTGTTCATTATTAGGATTTTCTAGAGAAAAAGCAGATCAAGATATAGCAAACCTAAAATCCTTTGGTGAAGAGGCTCTAGAATCAATGTCAAGAATGGGCATTGGCTACCGTGAGCTACGTCAATATCGTAAGTTACCCGAAGACCAAAAAAACGCATTAATTGAAGTGGCCAAATCTGGCGATAAAGAATCATTAGTTGAATTAGCAGAAGAGTTTATTGCTAAAAATAATAAAGAAAAAGAGCAACTCAAAAAAGATAACGATAATTTGCAAGCTGATTATAAAGCATTAAGCAAGCGCAATGCTGATGTAGCAAAAGAAAAAGAAGAATTGGCAATCAGATTAGCCCAATTTGAAATGAATACAGTGCCACTTGATGAGCGTTTAGAACCATTCAAAAAACAGATTGCCGAAACTCAATCACGAATTGATGAATTACTCGAACAACAACGTCAGTATGTACAGTTGGTGGATAAATTACAAAAAGAGATCATAATAAATGACCCAGATTACGACCCCGAACAACCGTATTCATTACCAGAACAATTAAGAGTAACACTAACAATTCTACAACAATCATTAAAACTGACATTATCCCAGAGTAAACGAATTTACAACGATTTCTGGATGAATTTCAGTGATGATATCGAATCAGAATTCAGTAATACCTTAATAGATAATTAATTTGGTAAGGTAAAAATATGATTGCACCAAATATTCGTGAATATCTAAATAATGTAGCCATCAAACTGGATAATGTTGGTCACGGTCAACGTGGTCAGATATTGGATGAAGCACAAATATTTTTAGGCTATTCAAGACAAACAATTTATAGACAGTTAAAAAAAGTTTGCGGTTGGTCAAGCGAACGTAAAGCTAGAACGGATAAAGGAAAAATGTCTGTTTCAACTGATTCATTGTTAGCACTGGCAACAATGAGTCGTGAATCAGTACGTGATAATGGCAAACAAACCATGTTTACCACTACGGCTCGTGGCATATTAGAGCAAAACGGGCATGAGATTAATGTTAGTAATGCAACTCTAAACCGTTTGATGAGACAAAGAAAAATAAATGTGAAAGCACAACAAGTTGCGAACCCGGTGCAATCATTACGTGCATTACATCCGAACCACGTTCACGAAATAGATCCGTCACTATGTTTGATTTATTACATGAAAAATAAACAACATATTATGCGTGACCGTGATTTTTATAAAAACAAGTTAGAAAACTACGCAAAAATTAAATACAAAGTCTGGCGTTATACTTTGTATGATCGTGCATCTGGCATGATTATACCTTGGTATGTTGAAGCTGCTGGAGAAAACCAACACTCATTATTCCAATTTTTAATGTTTGCTTGGGGTAAGCAAGATGGGCGTTTATTTCATGGCGTACCACAACTGCTTTACTGGGATAAAGGTTCGGCAAATACTTCTTCAGCAATCAAAAACCTATTGGATCATCTGGAAGTCAAATATCTTGAGCATGAGGCAGGTAATGCGCGTGCCAAAGGTGGAGTTGAAAATGCCAATAATATCATCGAAACACAGTTCGAAAGCCGTTTGAAGTTTCAACCTGTCAGCAGTATTGATGAACTTAATCAAGCAGCTTTAAATTGGGCTGAAGCCTATAACGCCAACAGACTACCAGGACAGGATACACGTTTACGTCGTATTGGACTTGCTGAACCTATATCACGTCAATCTCTTTGGCAACATATTACAGCAGAACAATTACGAATATTGCCGTCATTAGAAATTTGCCAAGCACTTATGGCGAGCCGAGAACAAGAACGACAAGTTAAAGCCGATTTAACTATTAGTTTCAAACATCCACAAGCTGACAGTTCACTGGTTTATAGTTTGAAAGGCTTAGATGGTATTACTGTTAAAGATAAAGTCAGCGTACGTTCATTAGTATACGGTGATTGCGCAATTCAAATTGAAGTACCTCGTTATGACGGTGAGTCTTTAATCTACCGTATTGAACCTGACCGTAACTTTGACCAGTTTGGACAACGTTTAGATGCGCCAGTTATTGGCGAGGAATATAAATCCAAAGGTGATACCGAAATTGAACAAGCAGCAAAAGCGATGGATCAAACTGCATACCCTGACATGGCCGAAGATGAAATCAAAAAAGCGAAGCAAAAGCAAGTTACACCATTTGGTGGCAAGTTAAATACACTCAGTTATTTAGAGGATATTAATCACCCCGCTTATTTTGAACAAAAAGGAAATGAAATTGAAACACCAGAGCATTTAAAACCTGTTACAACGACATTAACGCTAACAGCTGCATTAATGCGTATTACGAGTTCAATCGGTCGTAGATTAACAATAGATGAAAATAAGTGGCTATCTGCACGTTATCAAGATGGTGTGCCTGAAGATTCGTTAGATTCACTAATTCGTACATTTACAACGCCCGTTACAGCCATTGCAGACGGTACAACAGGGTTTAGGAGTGTTAAATAATGTTGAAATTAAAAAACGTAATGAAGCAATTCAATATTAAGCAAGCCCAGCTAGCTAAATGTATTGAATATAAGGGGAATTGCATCAGTCAAGCAGTTATTAATTTAATTATTAATCGTGATATTTGGCCGCGTTCAATCCAACGTGAGGAGCTAGAGCAAAAGATTGAAAAAGCATTAATAAAACTAGGTTTAAGTAATGATTATCTATTAGATATTTTTAAAGAAGAAACTGACACAGCCGAAATCTTGGCGGACAACGCTGTGCCAGTTGACTCAAATGAACATTTAACAAAGGAGTCAGCATATATGTTACTACGAAAACAAACTATAAATCGAGATGCGCGTGCACATTTCCGCATTCCTCGTGACCCGTTCACTGACGAAATGACGGAAGACGCTGATGTTTATCTATCTGATGATATCCGTTACGTTCGTGCGGCAATGCGTCAAACAGCCCAGCATGGGGGCATGTTGGCCGTTATTGGTGAATCAGGTAGTGGTAAATCAACATTACGACATGATTTGATTGATTGGATCAATATTAATCGTGAGCCTATTACTGTTATAGAGCCATATGTACTGGGCTTAGAAGACAATGAAGTTAAAGGGAAATCGCTCAAAAGTATGGATATTAGTAGTGCAATCATCAGTGCTATCAATCCACAAACAAAACCAAGACGAAGCGCTGAAGCACGTGCCAGACAAATGCACGAACTACTCAAAAACAGTGCGTTATCAGGCCGGAAACATCTATTAATTATTGAAGAAGCACACGGATTACCAATCCCAACGTTAAAGCACTTAAAGCGATTTTATGAGCTGCAAGAAGGGTTTAAAAAATTACTGTCAATTATCTTAATTGGGCAAACTGAACTACAAACCAAATTGTCAGAGTACAACCCCGAAGTTCGTGAAGTTGTGCAACGTTGTGAAGTTGTAAATCTAAAACCATTGGATTTCAAAGCTGAAGAATATATCAAGCATAAATTCGCACGTATTGATATGGACTATACAACATTATTTGATTCATCAGCATTTAACGAAATCATTAACCGATTAAGAGTCGCTTCAACTCGACGAGGTGAAAAGCAAGTTCGGTCATTGTGTTACCCATTAGCAGTAAATAACTTAGTTTCTAACGCATTGAATCTAGCAGCACGCATAGGCGCACTGAAAGTGACTGGTGAAGTAATTACTGAGTGTATTAAGGAACGGGGGATATGTGATGCAAAATAATTTATTAATTAGTAATAGTTTAGTACGAATCGGTAAAGCTGTTCATTCTCTGGATAATAAAGCGTTAACTGTCATTGGTTATCATCACGATAATTCAAACAGACCAACAATTGAAATCGCCCATCATCCTATTTGTGAAAAGATGATTGCTAATGGATCTGCTGTTTATTATATGCATATTGGAGTACATCGCTTTGGACAGTTTGAATTAGAAGGTTGCCGTGTTGTTTGGAAAGAACTTGATTTAAGTCGTTTTCATTAAGGAGTTATCAAGATGATAAAAGCAAAAACACGTATTAAAGCAACTGCCTCAATTTATGTTGTGCAATCTAAAGAACAAGCATCTGAAGCCATTAAATATTTGGGTGATATTCAACGTGAATTAGTTCGTTTAGAAACAGAAATGAATGACAAAATTGCTGATATCACAGCAAGTTTTTCATCTAATATCGAAGATTTAACAAAAAAATCGACACAAATACAAAAAGGTATTCAAATTTGGTGCGAAGCAAATAGGGATGAATTAACAAATAACGGCAAAGTGAAAACGGCTAATCTAGTTACAGGTGAAGTGCAGTGGCGGAATCGACCACCTTCATGCATTATACGAGGGATTGATGCAGTTATTGAGTCACTCAAAAATCTAGGGTTAGAACGTTTTATTCGGACAAAAGAAGAAGTCAACAAAGAAGCCATTTTAAATGAATCTAATGTTGTTGCTCATGTTCCTGGCATAACTATCAAAAAAGATATTGAAGATTTTGCGATAGTACCGTTTGAACAGGAGGTTGTCTAATGAGCGTTGAATTTAATCCTAAAAGTAAAGACTGTTTTTGTTTTGGTGTGGCAAATGGTACTTGGTTTCATCTACTAAAAACATCAAAAATTAGAGAGATTTTAAACAATCCGCCGCTTTCAAATGATCCGATTCGCGCAACTAAAAAACAAGCGTTAGCATGTGCTGAAGCAATTAAAAATTGGCAACCTACTGAATTTTGGTTTAGTAGTGATCCCGAAAAAGGCAAATTGATGTTTATTGAATTTTTTGAAAAATGTAATGGGTTTTCAACCTTTTAATAAAGGATATAGCTATGCAACAAACAGATTATTGTATTTTGTATCAATTTGTATTAAGCCAGGTTGCTAATTTCATAGTTCATTGTAAAGAAAATGGTTTATCTGAATGTGAAGCTGATCGTATTGTTGATGAATTAGAGGAACTGGCAAATGAGTAAAATGACATTAATAATTGAATTCGAAAATGGTAAAGAACCATCTTTTCATGCAAATCAAAATATTTTAGGAGGTCAATTATCTTTTGTCGCATTTTCTGACTTAAATGAATCAATTAGAAATGATATTGAAAGAATCATTATAAAAAATTTAGGTAGATTACCATCAATAAATGATGATGCTACAGATATTTTGGTTGATATTGCTAGTAAATTTGATTTATTAGAAAAATTGGATTTGATGATGAAAACTAAATTTTCTAATCCTAAACGCTATATGCCCGATTATCATGTTTCAATTAGCCATGAAGATTCATTTATGCGTGAAGTTAACGGTCAAGGTTATGTTGATGGAAAGCTGTATGATGAACTCTATGCTGAATATGTAAAATTAAAATCAATTAAAACATTAAAACAGCGTTTTGTTAGTTTTTAAGATGTTTTTATGACAAATAATAATGAAAAGTATATTGAAAAAATCAAAAAACTTTTAGCATTAGCAAAATCAACAAATCCTAATGAAGCTGCTATTGCAATGAATCAAGCCATCAAATTGATGGTAAAACATAATATTAGTAATAAAGATGTGGAATTATCTGAAATTGAGGAACATGTGTCAAAACATGCCCCTTCAAATGCAGAAAAACCACCAAGATATTTTTCAATATTAGTAAGCATTATTTCAAGCGCATTTGGCGTGCGAGCTTACTTTACTTGGGAAAACAATAAACGAAAGGTTTCATTTTATGGACTTAGGGAACGGCCACAATTAGCAGCTTATACCTTTGACGTTTTAAGTGTTCAATTAGTTAAAGCTAGAAAAGAATTCTTATCACAACAAAATGGTAATTGTAAAAAAATCACTAAAATCAACCGAGCTGATGCGTTTTGTGTTGGCTGGGTTAATGGTGTTTATCAATTAATTGAAGATTTTGCGATGACTGATGAGGAACTAAATCTATTAGCTGAATATAAAAAGACCAAAGATTTATCACCAGCTAAGATTAGAGATGCTAAAAAGTGTAATGGTTCGGATTCTTCGCATTTTATTGGTTACTTACAAGGTAAAACCGCTCAATTGAGTCATGGTGTATCAAGTTCAGGTTATTCTCCATCATTAATAGGGAATAAATAGATGAAATCTAAATACATAAAGCTGGTTCATATTGCAAAATCGCAACTTAATCTGGATGACGATACATATCGTCATCTATTACTGAATGTAACTAAAAAAACTAGCACCAAGGATATGACAGTTTGGGAACTGGAAAAAATTCTTAACAACCTTAAATCAAAAGGCTTTAAAGTTAAATCATCAAAAAAAACAGGGAAGATAACTGCTACAGAACCAGTTCATAAAAAAATACGCTCATTATGGCTAGAACTAGCTGATGCAGGCGTAGTCAAAAATCGCTCAGAAAAAGCTATCAATTCATATGTAAAGCGTATTGTTGGTGTTGAAGTAATGGATTGGTTGAATACTGCTCAAGCAATGAAAGTCATTGAAAGCCTAAAGCGTTGGCAGGCTCGTATATTAAGGAATAAACATGAAGCTAACACGTTGCCCGATTTGTCATAACGAAATTAATTTAGAAGCATTGGTAGAGGATAATTCTGGCAGAGAACTACTCATGTTGGTGAGCACTTTAAATTATGGTTGTGCTAAACCTATGATCGCCTATATTGGTTTATTCCGTACTCAAAAATCAAATTTGAGTAACTCACGGGCAGTTAATTTAATTAATGAGGTACTACAACTATATCAACCTAGTAGACACCTTGCACATGCATTAAGAGAAACCGTTAATAACATTCACGCTAAACGTGCCCTAGGTGAATACAAACCATTTAAAAATCATAATTATCTGAAGTCAGTTTATGATTCTACTAATCATTTATTTGCATACGTTGAGCATAAAGAAGAAAACAAACCAATTCGAAGTAGTAACGAAGAATACTTTGAACAGATGTATAAAGCGGGCGCGGACTTCAATAAATTAGAAACAAACATACCTGGCGCACTAGATTGGTATAAGAAAAGGACAGGAGTATAATAATGAATAAATCTGCAATGTCTATCAAACGTCATGAGTTACTAACACACATATCATTATCTGTAGCTAGAGAAGCAATGGATTATGGTCTATCTGACGACATTGCAGCGCAACTTGGCGATAATATTGCAAATACAATTTCAGAGTTATTTGGCGGTCAAAATCTAACATTTCCACGTGATTTTATCTTCAAACTAAACCAGCGCGACTTACAAATTTATAACGCATTTAAAGGCAATAACTACGCTGAACTGAGCCAAAAATACAATATGACAGAACGTGGCATCAGAAAAGTAATCGACCGAGTTCATAAACGAATAATAAAAGAAAAACAACCTGCGTTGTTTGATTTTGATAATACCTAATTAATTTTAGAGCAAAATTTTTTAGGCTTTTTTTATTTCATATTTTGTAATACTTTTTCAAAAAACAATTTCAATATTTCCCTGTTTATTTTGTTATATCCCATTTATCTCATCATTCTGTTACTATTTATCATGTTCTGTTTCAAAAATGGCTCAAGATCCAAAAGAACTAATATAATTAAATCGCCAAATTTTAGAACTATTAGACTTAACTAATAAATATAAACCATTGCCATCTGATAAAGTAAAATCCTTTTTCCTTGGCTTGGCTGACTTGATTTGAGTATCATTTAGAGGTTTTATAATCTTGACCATGTTATACGAATTTAAGTTATATTTGAGCGTATAACATAATATATAACATAAAAGTTTGATTTTCGCTAAATCTTCTTGAACTTAGTTAAACGGTAAATCAGATGGAAAGCTTGTTATATAAAGGTTTTTGAACGTTTTTGAATTTGGATGAATTAAGGAGTGGTGGGTTGTGAGGGGATCGAACCCGCGACAAATTGATTAAGAGTCAACTGCTCTACCGACTGAGCTAACAACCCACCGAATTTTCACGTCATTCTATATAAAATTAAATTGTAATGCAAATTGTCAATTGAAATATATTTATTTATAATTTGATAGAAATATCAGATTTATCAAATTTAACATTATAAAATGTTAAAAATATTACTGTTAACCATCAATAATTGTGAATTATAACTAAAATTAGGAGGCAAAAAATGAAAATATCATCAGTAGCTATGTTAGTCTCAATGGGATTAGCTAGTTCAATGGCTTATGCACATAGTGCGAATGAAATAATAGTTCGTGGTGGACCGGTTTATGTACACCCTAAAGATAAAAGTGATCATGTAAAAGTTGGTGGAGCTAAAAGTGATCTTAAAGCTAAAGCGGATAACGATACCCAGCTTGGTTTAAATTTTCAATATATGGTAACTGATAATATTGGTGTTGAATTATTAGCTGCGACGCCTTTTAGCCATCAAGTAAAACTAGGTGGAGGTAATTCAACTGGATTAGCTGGGGCTCATTTAGGTAAAATTAAACATTTACCACCAACATTAAGTGCGGTTTGGTACCCTCTTGATTCCAATTATGAAATACAACCATATGTTGGACTTGGTATTAACTATACCTTCTTTTTCGACGAAAAATTAAGTGGTGAAGCCAAAAAAGCAGGATTCCATGGCTTAGATCTTGATAGTTCATGGGGATGGGCAGCGCAAATCGGTACTGATTATACATTTAATGATAACTGGTTAGTCAACGCCCAGTTACGTTATATTGATATTGAAACTAAAGCGAAAACTCATCTGGGAAATACAAAAGTAACCGCTAAATATGAGCTTGATCCTTGGGTTGCCATGCTTAGTGTCGGTTATAAATTCTAATTTTTAATGTAGATAAAAGTCTCTCGTTGTAAAAATGAGAGACTTTTTATTTGCAAGTTACAGATTTTTGATGGCTAAATATTGCTGTTGTAATTTTGCTTTATCATCAATATAGCCTTGTTGTTTTTCTTTTTCTTTAGCAACGACTGCTGCTGGCGCTTTTTCAACAAAACTTGCATTAGAAAGCTTATCATCAATGCGAGCAATTTCACCATCAATACGTTCTATCTCTTTTGCTAAACGCACAAGTTCATCTTCTTTATTAATCAATCCAGCCATAGGTATTAACAACTCGGCA
This sequence comes from Gilliamella sp. wkB112, assembly GCF_001690685.1. Taxonomy (GTDB): domain Bacteria; phylum Pseudomonadota; class Gammaproteobacteria; order Enterobacterales; family Orbaceae; genus Gilliamella; species Gilliamella apicola_J. The sequence goes on from NZ_LZGL01000009.1 coordinate 161,637, forward strand.
CCTTCAACTAACTTAGTAACTGATAATGGTCCAGTTTCACCTTCATCCAATAATACGACTTCAGATAGTTTACCTAATGCTTCAATGGAATTAACATTATTACTTACAATACGATGTACAGTTGGCGATGCTTTACGAATCAATAATTGTAATGGTTTACTTGGAGCAATATTCATTTCAGCACGAATATTACGCACCGCTATTACTGCATTTTTAATCCAATTAGCATCAGCCATGGCTTCATCATTACTATATTGGTGATCGTATTTAGGCATTGGCTGTAGCATAATGGTATCTGCAGTGATATTCATTAAACCTTTAATATTTTGCCAAATGGCTTCGGTAATGAATGGAATAATTGGGTGAGCTAGGCGTAATAAAGCTTCTAAAACAGTTATCAAAGTGTGGCGTGCTGCTCTTTGTTGATTAGCGGAACCATTATTAAGTACTGATTTAGTAAATTCTAAATACCAGTCACAAAATTGATTCCAGGTAAATTCATATAAAATATTGGCAGCTAAATCGAAACGGTAGGTATCAAAGGCCTCTCGATAAGCTTTAACTGTTTGGTTAAATTCAGCCAAAATCCAGTTATCAGCCAGTGAATACTCAAACTCACCGCCATTAAATCCGCAGTCATGCTCTTCAGTATTCATTAATACATAACGACTAGCATTCCATAGTTTATTACAGAAATTACGGTAACCTTCTAGACGTTTTAGATCCCAATTAATATCACGCCCGGTTGAAGCCAAAGCAGCTAAAGTAAAACGTAATGCATCAGTACCATGTTCTTCAATACCATTAGGAAATTGTTTTTTTGTGCGTTTAGCAATTTTTTCAGCTAGTTGTGGTTGCATCATATTGCCAGTACGTTTTTCTAGCAGATCAGCTAAAGAAATACCATCAATCATATCTAAAGGATCGAGCACATTACCTTTAGATTTTGACATTTTCTGCCCTTCTTCATCACGAATTAGACCAGTCACATAAACAGTTTTGAAAGGAACTTGAGGTTTACCATGCTCATCTTTAATAAAGTGCATAGTCATCATAATCATTCTGGCTACCCAGAAGAAGATAATATCAAACCCAGTCACTAAAACATTAGTTGGATGAAAAGTAGCTAAATCATCAGTTTTTTCAGGCCAACCAAGTGTTGAGAAAGTCCAAAGAGCAGACGAAAACCAAGTATCTAACACGTCTTCGTCTTGAGTTAATTCAATGTTACTTGCAAGATTATTTTCACGACGAACTTCTGCTTCATCATGCCCTACATAAACATTGCCTTGCGGATCATACCAGGCAGGAATACGATGCCCCCACCATAATTGGCGGGAAATACACCAATCTTGAATATCATTCATCCAAGAAAAGTACATATTTTCATATTGTTTTGGTACAAATTGAATATCACCATTTTTCACCGCATTAATTGCTGGTTCAGCTAATACTTTGGCCCTTACATACCATTGATCGGTAAGCATTGGTTCAATGACTACTTCACCACGATCACCGTAAGGAATAGTTAAATTATGAGGTTCAATTTTTTCCAAAATTCCCATAGATTTACATTCTGCTACTACAGCTTTACGAGCAGCAAAACGTTCTAATTTTTGGAACTGGGCCGGAAGTTCGGATGAATAAACATCACTTGGCTCACCATTAGTATCAAAAACCTCGGCTTGTTGACGAATATCCCCATCGAAAGTAAAAATATTAATCATCGGTAATTGATGACGTCGCCCTACTTCATAGTCATTAAAATCATGAGCAGGTGTGATTTTTACACAACCAGTCCCTTTTGTCATATCGGCATGTTCATCACCAACAATAGGAATACGACGATTAACAAAAGGTAGTATGACAAATTTACCGATGAGATCTTTATAACGTGGATCTTCAGGGTTTACCGCAACTCCTGTATCTCCAAATAACGTTTCGGGACGTGTAGTCGCAACAACAAGATACTCCTTACCTTCTGATGTTTTAACGCCATCAGCAAGAGGATAACGCAAATACCACATTGAACCATTAACTTCATGATTTTCAACTTCTAGATCAGAAATAGCTGTACGCAATTTTGGATCCCAATTTACTAATCGTTTACCACGATAAATTAAATCTTCTTGATATAATCTAACAAAGACTTCTTTGACTGCATTAGACAAACCTTCATCCATAGTAAAACGTTCGCGATCCCAATCAACAGAATCCCCCAAGCGACGCATCTGCTGAGTAATACTGCCACCCGATTCAGCTTTCCACTGCCAGATCTTTTCTATAAATGATTCACGTCCATAATCATGTCGTGTTTTATTCTCTTCAGCAGCAATTTTACGCTCCACCACCATTTGGGTTGCAATACCTGCATGATCTGTTCCTGATTGCCATAAGGTATTATCACCTTGCATACGATGATAACGAATCAACGCATCCATAATAGTTTGTTGGAAGGCATGCCCCAAATGTAAACTACCAGTAACATTAGGTGGCGGAATAGCAATGCAAAAACTTGGCGCTAATTTATTGCCGTTAGGTTTGAAATAGCCACTTGCTTCCCAATGTTGATAAATAGGTTGTTCAATTTCTTGTGGATTATAAGTTGTGTTTTTCATAATTTAAGCATAAATCCTGATTCAAGAGATAAAAATGGTTCTATTCTACAGTAAATTCACACAACAATAAATTAGCAGAACCATAAAGGAGTAGATTTAATCTACACTTACAAAATAATCTAAAGTGCAAACTACTTTTTACAAAGATACTTTTATCTTTATTTTTAACTAATTAACTATCCATTCTATTGGGCAACAAATTTACCGCCACGACGGATCAAGTAAGTATCTAAACTGAATAGAATTAGTGCTAACCAAATAAATGCGAAAGTTAACAGTTTTTCAATATGAAAATTTTCGTGAAAATAAAATATTGCTAATAAAAAAACTAATGTCGGTGATAAATATTGTAAGAAACCAATTGAAGAATATGGTAGATGTTTAGCCGCCAGATTAAATAAAATTAGGGGAATAAGAGTTATTGGTCCTGCTAGCATGCATAACCATATCATGTGGCTATGCCAAAAATTAGGTGACAATGACATCGAATTAGTATGGAATAGCAACCAACCTATAGTGACAGGTAACAATGCCCAAGTTTCAATCATCATGCCGGGTAAAACATTAATTGGTACTATTTTACGAATTAGTCCATATAACGCGAAGGTAAGAGCTAAAAATACTGAAATCCAAGGTAATTGCCCCATTAGAATAATTTGAATCATCACACCTATTACAGCCAAAGAAATGGCTATCCATTGTAATTTACGCATTTTTTCTTTTAATACTAAGGTTCCTAATAGTACAGATAGTAATGGATTAATGTAGTAGCCAAGACTTGCCTCGAGCATATAGTTGTTATTTATAGCCCATACATAAGTAAGCCAGTTCATTGATAACATAAATCCTGTACCAAATAATATTAGGATGTATTTAGGGTGATTTAATAATGGCTGCCACCATTGTTTCTGTTTAATAAAAAAAACTAAAAAAGTACAACAGACTGCAGACCAAATAATACGGTGAATAATAATTTCAATGGCAGGAACTGACTCAATCATTTTAAAATAAATTGGGCTTAATCCCCAGATAAAGTAAGCAGTAATTGCTAAGATAAAAGCATAACTTTTCGACATATTAGTATGATTAAAATACTTAAAAAAATATTTTTTAATTGTATAACTTTACTCAGTAAAAGCAAAACATGAATAGCATCAGGGCATTATTGTTGTTAGGTATTTTAACTCGATTTATCAGTTTCCTAGCCGTTCTACAAACGATTGTAATTAGTTTTATTCACTCAGCTAATGGATAGTCATTCAGCAATACAGGAGGTGGCTGGGAATATTCTGCATTAATGGCTTTAACATCAGTTAGTTTAGCGCTCTTAGGAAATGGAAGATTTAGTGTTTCCCACCATAAACATCAAGAAGTTACTTAAGTAAAATCTTAATTGTATATAATAATTTAAAATAATATTTATATTAAAGGAAAGGTGGCACTTTATTATTAATACCTTTCCTAAGCTATTATATACTTATATTTTTTGATAGGACAAAGAACCAAATTGCAATAGTTAGATTTACTTTATATCTCCTAAATGCCAACAAACAGGTGGCAACTTATAACTTTTGCGAAATTCATTAGAGCAGACATAAAACTGTCATGTACTGTTTGAGCAGGAATAATTATATCGTCAAACTGTAGATCGCGAGTTGCACAGGCGTCATGAATTAGTATTGGTTGATAATTTAGTTCACATGCCATGCGGGAAGTTGAATCAACACACATATGACTCATCATGCCACAAATGACCAGTTGTTCGATGTTTTCCTGTTGTAATTTTGGTTGTAAATCCGTTTGATAAAAACTATTGGGAAAGGCTTTAGGGATAATATATTCGTGTGGGTAAATAGGTAATAAGCTACGGTGAATTTTAGCGCCATGACTGCCTTTAACAAAAAAATTTGCATTAGGATCGGATTTGATATGTTGAATATAGTAAATCGGTAAGCGTTTTACACGAAAATATTGTTGCAATTTTAAGGTATTTTGTAATGCTACTTCGCTATTAATTAAACTATATTTTCCATTAGGGAAATAGTCGTTTTGCACATCAATAATAATTAGGGCTTGTTTCATTTGATTTTCCTTGCGTTAGGCTTCTATTTATAATTATGCGATAATCATGCAATCACTAACATAGTCAATTGAAAGCAATCTTTATTACTTGCTTTCATGGTGAAATAATATGGATAAAAAAGATCGCGCTATTTTAGATCAACTCAAAATTAACAGCCGCCAATCATGGAAAGAGATTGGCAACAAAGTATTTTTATCTGGACAAGCCGTTGGACAGCGAGTATATGAACTGCAAGCAAATAATGTTATTGAAAAGTTCACAATTAAGGAAAAAACAGAATATACCCAATTTATTACTATTTTTATGAATTCAAACCAATTTGAATTATTTGAAAAAATCGTTAAATCTTTCCAAGAAATTCTTGAATTTTATAAGATTACGGGAGAGGGTTGCTATTTTATAAAAAGCAGCTTTACTCCACAAAATCTATCAATATTCATCGAAAAAATCGAGCCCTACTGTCGATATAAAGTTAATCACCAATTGAAAGCAATTATTTAATTAATGTGATAATCGGTATTATTTAATTATTACCTTGATTTTGTGTTTAAGTTACAAATACTTTCTTAAATAATTTAAATCAACTTTATTACAAATATTTTGGGGAAATTTTAACGAATAATAAAAAAGAGTTGCGAGCAATCAATTTTTGTTATATTTTGTTCACTAGTTTGTTTATTAATTTAATTAATGGTTTATATTTTATGAATTGTTTTTGCGTTTCAGTTATTAAACATCATCACCATCATCATCCCTGAATAGTCTTCGGGCGTTTGGTGCTGGAAGACATTTGATCTTCCGGTGATAACGCGAAAGCAAATAGAAAACCCTCGGAAGGTCAAGCTTCCGAGGGTTTTTTGTTTGTGGTTTATACATTTTTTGGATAAGTTGGAGAATAATATGTTGGATAATTCACGTTTACGCATTGCTATGCAAAAATCTGGTCGTTTAAGTGATGAGTCAAAAAAATTACTGGCTCAATGTGGTATTAAAATCAATCTTCAAGAACAACGTTTAATTGCTTTTGCTGAAAATATGCCTATTGATATTTTACGTGTTCGTGATGATGACATTCCTGGTTTAGTTATTGATGGCGTTGTTGATATTGGTATTGTAGGTGAAAATGTTTTAGAAGAGGAAGTCCTTGATAGACAAACTGAAGGTGAAAATCCTCAATATAAAAAACTACGCCGTTTAGACTTTGGCGGTTGCCGATTATCCATTGCCGCACCACGTGATTTTGAGTATACCGGTCCTGAATGCCTCAATAACCTACGTATCGCCACCACTTACCCTCACCTACTTCGTCGCTATTTAGCTCAATATAATGTGACATTTAAAACCTGTTTACTTAACGGTTCGGTTGAAGTAGCGCCAAGAGCCGGGCTGGCTGATGTAATTTGTGATTTAGTGTCTAGCGGCGCGACTTTAGAAGCCAATGGTCTGCGAGAGGTCGAGGTGATTTATAAATCAAAAGCCTGTTTAATTCAACGTCAAGGTGAAATGGCTCCTGCAAAACAAGCGTTAATTGATAAAGTGATGACGCGTATGCAAGGGGTTATCCAAGCACGAGAATCCAAATATATTATGTTACATGCGCCAACAGCAGTATTAGACGAAGTTGTGGCACTACTACCCGGCGCTGAAAACCCAACCATTTTGCCATTAACCGGTGAACAAAATAGAGTTGCTCTACATATGGTTAGCAGTGAATCCCTGTTTTGGGAAACCATGGAAAAACTAAAAGCACTGGGCGCTAGCTCAATTTTAGTACTACCAATCGAAAAAATGATGGAGTAATAATATGCAACTTTCTTATTGGCAACAATGTAATGATCAACAGCAAGCAAAATTATTAACTCGTCCGGCTGTGGCGGCATCAGATTCAATTAGTCAAGCGGTGTCAGATATTTTAGCCCAAGTAAAACAAAATGGTGATGAAGCCTTAAAAGCCTTTAGCAACAAATTTGATAAAGTACAAATCAAACAAATCAAACTTACCCAACAAGAAATTAAATTAGCCACAAGTCGTGTTGATGCTAAATTAAAACAAGCAATGCAATTAGCGGTTGCTAATATTGAAAAATTTCATCAAGCGCAAGTTAAACAAACTATTACCGTGGAAACAATGCCCGGTATACAATGTCAGCTAGTGACCCGACCCATTGATTCTGTCGGTCTGTATATTCCTGGTGGTTCTGCCCCACTATTCTCAACGGTATTAATGCTAGCCACACCAGCAAAAATTGCTGGTTGTCGTAAAATCATTTTATGTTCACCCCCACCAATTGCTGACGAAATTCTATATGCCGCTGAACTTTGCGGGGTAACGGAAATTTATCAACTTGGTGGTGCTCAAGCTATAGCGGCGATGGCACTGGGCACTGAGTCAGTACCTAAAGTGGATAAGATTTTTGGTCCAGGTAATGCTTACGTTACTGAAGCTAAACGCCAAGTTAGTCAACGCCTTGATGGCGCGGCAATTGATATGCCGGCCGGCCCTTCTGAAGTGCTGGTGATTGCTGACAGTTCGGCTAATCCTGCATTTATAGCCGCTGATTTATTATCTCAGGCAGAACATGGACCAGATTCACAAGTTGTTTTACTCACGCCAGATGAAAAGATGGCTAAAGCCGTCGCTGTTGAGGTTGATAATCAATTAGCACAATTATCAAGACGAGATATTGCACAAAAAGCGCTACAACAAAGTCGCTTAATTGTCACTCAAGATTTAGAACAATGTGTAAATATCAGCAATCGTTATGGACCAGAACATTTAATTATCCAAACTCGCAATGCAGATGAATTAGTCAATAAAATTAACAGTGCCGGTTCAATATTTTTAGGCGATTGGTCGCCAGAATCAGCGGGGGATTATGCTTCTGGCACCAATCATGTGTTGCCAACTTATGGATACACTGCAACCTATTCAAGTCTTGGACTGGCTGACTTCCAAAAACGCATGACAGTGCAAAAGTTATCACCCGATGGATTAACAGCCATTGGCAATGCCGTTGAACTGATGGCGCAAGCAGAACAACTGACAGCACATAAGCAAGCTGTTGCACTTCGTTTAGCTGTCTTAAAAGCCAAACAAGCATAATTAGGGGGAAAAATGGATATTAATCAATTAGTCAGGAAAAATGTACAACAGTTAACACCCTACCAATCGGCTCGCCGTATTGGTGGTAATGGCGATGTATGGCTCAATGCCAATGAATACCCAATTGCACCACATTTTGAATTAACCCAGCAAACTTTAAATCGTTACCCTGAACCACAACCAGAACAAGTGATTACTCGTTATGCGCAGTATGCCGGTGTTAAGTCAGAACAACTGATAGTCAGTCGTGGCGCTGATGAAGCAATTGAACTACTAATGCGGGCTTTTTGTGAACCACAGCAAGATAGTATTTTATATTGTCCGCCTACTTATGGCATGTACCAAGTTAGTGCCGAAACACTTGGTATCAAAACTAAAACTGTACCGACAAACGCTCAGTGGCAGCTCGATCTTGAGGGAATTAAAAACAATCTCGATACAGTTAAATTAATTTATGTTTGTTCACCAAATAATCCAACTGGCAATTTAATTAACCCAGAAGATATTAAAACCTTACTGACTATGGCAAAAGATCGAGCATTGGTAGTAATTGATGAAGCGTATATTGAGTTTTCACCACAAGCTAGTGTGGTAACTTGGTTAGCAAATTATCCACATTTAGTGATTTTACGAACCTTATCTAAAGCCTTCGCTTTAGCGGGTTTGCGTTGTGGTTTTACTATTGCTAATAAACCGGTTATTGATGCCTTACAAAAAGTGATTGCACCATATCCATTAGCGGTACCTGTCGCTGATATTGCCGCGCAAGCATTAAGTAAAGAAGGCATTAACAATATGAAGTTGCATGTGCTAAATATGAATAATCAAAAACAGAAATTTGCTGCCGGACTTGCACAATTACCCATTGTTGAACAGGTTTATCCTAGCGCTTCTAATTATTTATGTGTTAAATTTCAAGATGGAAAAGACGTTTTTAACAGATTATGGAATCAGGGAATTATTTTGCGAGATCAAAGCAAATCAACCGGTATTAACAATATGACTCGTGTAACCATTGGCACTCAAGCCGAGTGTGAAGCTGTAATTTCAGCACTAAGCGCGATTAACTAGGAGCGATAATGTTACAGAAATACTTATTTATTGACCGTGATGGGACTTTAATTACCGAACCACCTATTGATTACCAGGTTGATCGCTTTGATAAACTTGCTTTTGAACCTAATGTGATTCCTGCACTACTAAAACTGCAAGCTTCTGGCTATAAATTAGTAATGGTCACCAATCAAGATGGCCTAGGTACAAATAGTTATCCGCAAGCAGATTTTGATGGCCCACATAATCTGATGATACAAATATTTGCATCACAGGGAGTTAAATTTGAACAGGTACTTATTTGCCCACACTTTCCGGATGATAATTGTGAATGCAGAAAACCTAAAATCAAATTAGTATTACCTTATTTAACCAGTGGTAAACTGGATAAATATAATAGTTACGTTATTGGTGATAGAGCCACTGATATGCAACTAGCCGAAAATATGCAAATAAAAGGACTTCATTATGATCCTGAAAGTTTAAATTGGAACGAAATCGCCCAACGCTTAACAACAACTGATCGTTATGCTAAAGTTGAACGCAATACCAAAGAAACTAAAATACTAGTCGAAGTTTGGCTTGACCGCCAAGGTGGTAGCAAAATTAATACTGGTATTGGCTTTTTTGACCATATGTTAGATCAGATAGCTACTCATGGTGGCATAAAGCTCAATATCCAAGTTAAAGGCGACTTACATATCGACGATCATCACACTATCGAAGATACCGGACTTGCTTTAGGGGAAGCCTTGAAAAAAGCCCTTGGTGATAAACGTGGCATTACCCGTTATGCCTCAGTTATTCCAATGGATGAGTGTTTAGCCCAATGTGCAATGGATATTTCAGGTCGCCCTTACCTCAAATTTTCAGCACAGTTTACAACGCCAAAAGTGGGCGACATGAGCACGCAAATGGTTGAACATTTCTTCTATTCCATCAGTTATGCTATGGCAATAACACTGCATATTGCCACTGAAGGAGACAATGATCACCATAAAATCGAAAGCCTATTTAAAGCTTTTGCCCGAACCTTAAAGCAAGCGATTAAAATTGAAAGTAATCAGTTACCTAGCTCAAAAGGAGTACTGTAGATGAAGATAGTCATCCTCGACACTGGCTGTGCTAATTTGGCATCAGTCAAATATGCCGTGGAAAGATTAGGCTACCGACCAATAATTAGCCTTGATCCTGATGTGGTACTGAATTCTGATAAATTATTTTTACCAGGTGTCGGTTCAGCCTCTGCGGCTATGCAACAACTAAAACAGCGCAACTTAATTGAACTGATTAAAGTGTGCACTCAACCTATTTTGGGAATTTGCCTCGGCATGCAACTACTAGCGGAGCATAGCGATGAGGGTAATGTCGATACCATAGGTATTATTCAGGAAAAAGTAAGTAAGATCCCTGATTGCGGTTTACCATTACCTCATATGGGATGGAACCGGGTTACGCCTAAAGCGGGACATCATCTTTTTAGAGATATTCCTGATGGTTCTTATTTTTACTTCGTTCATGGATACGCATTACCACTATGCTCAGCAACTATCGCAGAAACCAGTTACGGCGAAAACTTTACCGCTGCCGTGCAAAAAGACAACTATTACGGCGTTCAGTTTCATCCCGAACGTTCTGGAACAACCGGTGCAAAATTATTGAAAAACTTTTTGGAGATATAATAATGGCGGTTTACCCAATGATTATCCCTGCGCTTGATTTAATTGATGGTACAGTAGTGCGATTACATCAGGGTGATTATCAGCAACAACGTGATTATGGTAACGATCCATTATTACGACTACAAAATTATGCACAACAAGGTGCAAAACTATTACATCTTGTTGATTTAACCGGAGCCAAAGATCCTAAAGCACGGCAAATATCATTAATCAAATCACTTATCAATGGAGTGCAAGTTCCGGTGCAAATTGGTGGCGGTATTCGCAGTGAAGATGATGTCAAAGCATTACTTGCTGCTGGAGCTGCTAGAGTTGTAATTGGATCCACAGCAATTAAGCAACCACAATTAGTTAAACAATGGTTCACTAAATATGGCGCCGAAGCCTTAGTATTAGCACTTGATGTGCGCATTGATGCCAAAGGCAATAAGTTTGTCGCTATTCATGGCTGGCAGGAAGATTCCGCACAGACATTAGAACAAGTTATCGACGATTATTTACCGTTTGGTTTAAAACATGTGCTTTGTACCGATATTTCCAAAGATGGCACATTAAGTGGCGCAAACATCCAACTTTATCAAGAAATCAGTAAAAAATACCCACAAATTGCCTTTCAAGCTTCTGGAGGAATTGGTCAATTAGAGGATGTTAAAGCACTTGAAAATAGTGGTGTTGCCGGAGTAATAGTAGGAAGAGCATTACTTGAAGGCAAATTTACAGTTCAGGAGGCAATTTCATGTTGGCAAAAAGGATAATTCCATGTTTAGACGTTCGTAATGGACAAGTTGTTAAAGGCGTACAATTTCGCAATCACGAAATTATTGGTGATATTGTTCCTTTAGCCCAGAGATATGCTGAAGAAGGAGCGGATGAATTGGTTTTTTATGATATTACCGCTTCATCTGATGGTCGAGTAGTAGATAAAAGTTGGGTGGCAAAAGTGGCGGAAGTAATAGATATTCCCTTTTGTGTTGCCGGAGGAATTAAAACGATTGAAGATGCGGGGCAAATTCTTTCGTTTGGTGCGGATAAAATTTCCATTAATTCACCAGCATTAGCTAACCCAGACTTAATTACCAAACTAGCTGAATGTTATGGTGTGCAATGCATTGTGGTAGGTATTGACACTTGGTATGACCAAGAAACTAATAATTATCAAGTCTATCAATTTACTGGTGATGAAAAACGTACGATTGCAACTAAATGGAATACTCTTGACTGGGTACAAGAAGTACAACGACGGGGCGCTGGTGAAATTGTCCTTAATATGATGAATCAAGATGGTGTACGTAATGGTTATGATATAAAGCAATTACAAGCAGTACGTAATGTATGTCAGGTACCATTAATTGCCTCTGGTGGCGCTGGGCGTATGGAGCATTTTTTATCAGCATTTAATGAAGCAGACGTTGACGGAGCATTAGCCGCTTCTGTCTTTCATAAACAAATTATCAATATTGGTGAACTTAAACAATATTTAGCTCAACATGGAGTAGAAATTCGATTATGCTAAATTCAAATTCAGTCACAACACTAAACCTATCACAACTTGATTGGCAAAAAGTGAATAATTTAATGCCGGTTATTATTCAGCATTATGTTTCTGGTGATGTTTTAATGCTAGGCTATATGAACCAAGATGCTTTATGTCAAACATTAGATAGTGGTAAAGTCACTTTTTATTCACGTACCAAACAACGGCTTTGGACCAAAGGTGAAACGTCAGGAAATTTTTTGAATGTCATCAATATCAATGCAGATTGTGATAATGATACACTGCTAATTTTAGTCGATCCCATTGGGCCAACTTGTCACAAGGGGACCAACAGTTGCTTTGCAGCTATTAAAACTGAATGGGGATTTTTATTCGAATTAGAACAAGTAATTGCATCACGTAAAAGTGCAGATCCTAAATCTTCCTATACAGCCAAACTTTATCATGATGGCACTAAACGAATTGCCCAAAAAGTGGGGGAAGAAGGTGTCGAAACTGCATTAGCGGCTACAGTTCATGATCAAGAAGAGTTGAAAAATGAATCAGCAGACTTAATTTACCATTTATTGGTATTACTACAAGATCAAAATTTGTCATTGCAAGATGTAATTGGTATCTTAAAAGCCAGACATAAATAACTATTAATACCCAAAAGTGCGATTGATTTCGCACTTTTATTTAACAAATTGGTAACTTAACCCCGTTAAATCTAGCTAGCACTTCAATATTATTTTCACATAATAATAGTTGTTCTATAGTTTGCTTATTTAAATGTGGTGAAAATTGACTTATGAAATCATACATATAACTACGCAAAAATAACGCGCGCGCAAAAACTACATAAGTGGTACTATACGGGAAAATATGCCCGGCATTGAGCACAACTAAATCGTCGTCATAATTATTATTTACCGCCATTTTAGCTACAATCCCCACACCTACCCCCAATTTGACATAAGTTTTAATCAAATCGGCATCAGTAGTACTAAATACAATATTAGGTGATTGATTTGCTTTAATAAAAGCTTGATTCAAATCAGAGCCATCATTAGAAAAATCATAACTTACTAATGGGTATTTTGATAATTCATCAATAGAGATCAAATTACTTTTAGCTAAAGGATGCTCTTTCATCACTATTACCGCTTGGTTCCAGTGGTAACAAGGTAGAGCAATCATATCATCACTCAAATCTGAAAGTTCAGTCACAATAGCAAAATCAGCTTGCCCAGTTTGCGCTTGTAATATGCATTGATTGGAAGAGCCTTGTTCCATATGCAAAGTAATACCTGGATATTGCTTCATAAACTGTTGAATAACATTAGGTAAACTATAACGCGCTTGAGTATAAGTGGTAGTAATTGTCAATAAGCCTTGGTTAGGTTGACTAAATTCTTTGGCGATAATCTTTATATCTTGCGATTTATTCAGTATTTCCCTAGCTAAAGCAACGATTTGTTGCCCCACTGGAGTTACTGCAGATAGATGTTTGCCTGAACGGGTAAAAATCTGGATGTTTAGCTCATCTTCAAGTAATTTGATCTGTTTGCTAATACCAGGTTGTGAAGTATAGAGTTTTTCGGATGTTAACGACACATTAAGATCATTATTAACAACCTCGACAATATAACGTAATTGTTGCAATTTCATGATGAAGGCTCCTTTAACCTTAGCTATCCTCGTTTTTTCAGTTACGAAACAACGAAAATTAATAAGGTAATCCTTTCACACTCTAGCACAAACAAAGACAAATTATTTAATACTAAAACGTATACCTGACCTGAAACATCTTTACAAAAGTTTCAGGCTTTGTTAGTTATTTTTTGCTATTTACCCATTTACCATCAATATATTGCATCACCCAACCAGTAGATTTACCATTTACTTCGGAAGTTACATATTGTTGTTTACTTTTACGGCTGAAACGAACAATAGATTGATTACCGTTAGGATCTTCACTTGGTGCTTCAGTTAAGTATAAGAATTTTTCTGGTAGACGATCTTTAAATCGCTGTAATTCTTCAATTAATGGTGCTCTGGTTTCTCTCGATTTAGGAAAATTATGAGCAGCTAAAAAGATCCCCGAAGCGCCATCACGTAATACAAAATGGGCATCAGATTTTGTACATTTAAGTTCTGGTAAATCAACAGGATCTTCTTTAGGTGGTGCAACATCACCATTTTTTAAGATCTTACGAGTATTTTTACAATCTGGATTAGTGCAGCCCATATATAAACCAAAGCGCCCTGATTTTAAATGCATTTCTGAACCACATTTTTCGCATTCAATAATCGGGCCTTCATAACTTTTTACCTTAAAGTTACCTTTTTCAACAATAAAGCCATCGCAGATTGGGTTATTACCACAAATATGCAGTTTACGTTCATTATCAAGTAGATAGCTATCCATTGCAGTATGGCATTTTGGACAACGCTTACGAGCCCTAAGTGCATCTGTTTCTGCAGTATCTGCTTCTTCTAAAATATTTAAGGTTTCATGTTCAGGGATTAAATTTATCGTCTGCTTACAACGTAGTTTTGGTGTTAAAGCATAACCAGAACAAGCTAGAAATACACCGGTACCAGCGGTTTTAATACCCATTTCACGACCACAATTAGGACATTTTATTTCAGGCGTTAAAACTAATGGATTTAATTGCATTCCACCCTTATCAGGATCTTGTTCGGCGATCTCAAGGTGCTCACTAAAATCACTAAAGAATTGATCTAAAACTTCACGCCATTCCTGCTTTTTATGGGCGATTTCATCAAGCGCATCTTCCATTCGCGCGGTAAAATCATAGCTCATGAGATCGTTGAAATTCTCACTTAATCTGTCAGTAACAATTTCACCAATTTTTTCGGCATAAAAACGTCGATTTTCTAAACGTACATAACCACGATCTTGAATGGTGGAAATAATGGTTGCATAAGTAGATGGGCGCCCAATTTCGCGTTTTTCAAGTTCTTTAACTAATGACGCCTCATTGTAACGTGCTGGTGGTTTAGTAAAATGTTGATTTGGATTTAAGTTATGTAAATTTAAAAGATCGTTAACGGCTACCATAGGTAACATTTTATCTTCATTATTTTTGCTAAGTTGCGGTTGTACTTTTGTCCAGCCATCAAAGCGTAAGGTACGACCTTTCGCCTTTAAGGTGAAATCACCGGCTTTAACTGTTATGGTCGTAGAATTATATTCAGCAGATGTCATTTGACAAGCCACAAATTGCCGCCAAATTAGTTGGTACAATTTACTGGCATCAGCTTCAACATCACTAAGATTTTCAGCTAATACCATCACATCTGATGGACGAATTGCTTCATGTGCTTCTTGGGAACCTTTTTTACTAGTGTATATATTAGGTGAACTTGGTAGATATTTATCTCCAAAATTTTTGCCAATATAATTACGAACCATGGCCACGGCATCTTGACTCAAATTGGTAGAGTCGGTACGCATATAAGTGATATAACCAGCTTCATAAAGTCGTTGGGCTAACATCATAGTTTTTTTAACACCAAAACCAAGGCGAGTACTAGCTGCTTGCTGTAAAGTTGAAGTAATAAATGGAGCTGTTGGATTACTTTTAGTTGGTTTTTCTTCAATATTAGTAACCTGATAACTACTCTTATTTAATTCAGATAAAGCAATATCAATAGCAAGTTTGTCTTTAGGTTCAAAAGCTTCGTCTTTATAGTGAGTAACTTGTAAAGTTAACAGCTCTTGGTTAGTAGTGGTTAAATCAGCAAAAAGATCCCAATATTCTTCTGGAATAAATGCGTGAATTTCGCGTTCACGTTCTACTACTAAACGTACAGCTACCGATTGAACTCTTCCGGCTGATAACCCACGGGCAACTTTTTTCCATAATAATGGCGATAACATAAAGCCGACAACTCGGTCCATAAATCGACGAGCTTGTTGTGCATTAACGCGATCCATATCCAGCATTGATGGCTGATTAAAGGCATTCTTAATCGCCGTTTTAGTAATTTCGTTAAATACCACTCGACGGTATTTACTATCATCCCCACCAATCACATCTTTAAGATGCCACGCAATGGCTTCCCCTTCTCTATCCAAGTCGGTAGCAAGGTAAATCATATCGGCATCTTTAGCTAATTTTTTAAGTTCAGAAACTACTCGTTCTTTGCCTGGTAAAATTTGATAATGTGCTTGCCAACCATTGTAAGGATCAACACTCATACGATCGACTAAAATTTGTTTTTCTGAACGTTTTACTTTTTTCTCTGTTTTATCTTTGCTTGTTTTTTCGGCTCGTTGGCTACTACCACTTACCGGAAGATCACGAATATGACCAACACTGGATTTAACCACGAAATCTTTGCCAAGATATTTATTAATCGTTTTTGCTTTGGCTGGTGATTCCACAATAACAAGGGATTTTCCCATAATTAAACCTATTTATCCTGTTGTTTGTTTTATTTATTATCATTGTTCACATCAAGCAGTGACAATAAATCATCTTTAATTGTCGATACTTTAGTTGCATATTGCTCTTTTTGCTCTGCGTCTTCAATTAATTGTGTAATTGTTTTTGATAACGTAGAACGGCGGCGTTTAGCCAAATTAGCTAGGCGTTGCCAAACTAGAAATTCCAAATCAATGGATTTTTTTCGTGTATTTTGTTGTTCTGCGTTAAAATGTCGTTTCCGTTTAGCCCGAATTGTTTGCTTCATGCGATTATCTAAATCGGGATTTAAATGTTGTTTTATCCAATCAACGACGCCAATTGGATTATGTTCTAATAACAATAATTCATTAACGGCATGTTGTGCAGCACTTTTTTCAATATAGCAAGTTATCGGCTCACCCTCTAAATGCCTTTTTACTAAATAATGCCACTTCCAACCACTTTCAAGATTTTCTAGCTGTTGATATTTCATCGATTTACCATGTGACGCTGTAACTAAAATAAATTATTTGTAGCATAATCATCGTACACAATAAAGAAAATTATTGCATTTTACAAATTTTTTATAAATTTAATGTTGTTTCAAGCTGGAATCAGATCTCTATTCTAAACAATAATGAATAATAATAGTTAAGGTTAGTATTCTTTGTTATAGCATTATTATAATTAACTTAATAAAAAATAGTGATAACTATTAGCCATTAAATTTATAATAACTGATATCCCAAAAGAAATATTCTAAATATAACAGGATAAGCATATAAATATGTTGAAGGATAATCGGAAATGATGACCACAATAAAATAGCCTAACTTCAATTTATTACCAACAACATCAACAATAATTGTTGATGTTGTTGGTATCTATTATTCAACCTCAGGGGTTGATGCTTCTTCAACAACAGTCTTTCTGGTAAAGTGTAAAATAGCAGCAATGATGAATGCACCAATAAACATATCGATAACATACCACATAGCACCTTTAGTAACACCACCTAGAGCAACAAGTCCTCCAAAAGCGACTAACGAATCAATACCATGAATCATACCTAACATACCTGCAACCGCAGTACCAATAACAATAGCAATGATAACACGTTTAGGATCTTTAGCTGCAAAAGGAATGGTACCTTCAGTGATACCGGCAAGAGATAAGAAGAAAGCTGTAATACCAAATTCTTTCTCTTCTTTAGTATATTTAGAACGTGAAACAATTAATGATGAAACTGCTAATCCTAATGGCGGAATTGCACAACACATACGGAAGACACCGTTAGGACCATAAACGCCTTCAGCCATTGCAGCTAAAGTAAATGCCGTTGCAGCCTTACTACAAGGTCCACCCATATCAAGCGCAGCTAATACCCCAATACCTACACCTAACAATGCGGCATTAACACTAGATAAGCCTTTTAAGGTTTCAACCATTGCTTTAACAAACCAATCTAAAGGATAAGATAAACCATATATATAAATTGGAGCCATCACTAGTAAGGTAACTGTTGGAATGATCATCACCGGCATAACGGATGCAATAACTGGATGCACTTTGACTGTTTTAAACCATTTAACAAAGTAACCAATCAAAACACCAAAAATCATGGCTCCAATAAATCCAGTGCTTACTTGGTTTGCACCAATAGGATTATTAACGACATACCCCATAATAAATGCAGGTGCTAAAGCTGCATTACCACCAATTGAATATGCCATATAAGCAGCCAGTACAGGGACCATCATGGCAAAACCATAAAGTGCTACTTGTTGTAAATCTGCAAAAAATTGGTTACTTGGTAAAATAGTATCGCTGGTTACATTACCAGTCATTAAAACAAGTGAAAACAGTATACCTGATGCAATAATCACTGGTAAGAATTTACTAATCCCTGTATTTAACGATCTGAATATCTCCTTGCCAATACTATCTTTATTTACTTTAGTTGAAATTGTATCTGCATCATTAAATATATTGACGGTATTTTTGACTGCTTCACCAGTACTCACTTTAATTACATTTTTAAAAGGTTCTAATCTTTCAGCATTCTCAATCGAAATATCGGTTGCCAATAAGATCACATCGGCACTTTTAAGATCTTGCTCAGTTAATACATTATCAATACCTGCAGCACCCTGAGTTTCAACTTTACACTCCCATCCCCGTTTTTTAGCCTCATTTTCAATTTTTTGTTTCGCAATATAGGTATGAGCCATTCCAGCAGTACAAGCACAGATAGCCACAATTTTTTTATTATTCATATAATCCTCTTATTTTATTTGCAACCGATTGAATATCACTATTAAGTAAATCTTCTACAAACTCATCCATAGCCAAATTAGATGCTAATTTAGCTATAATGGTTAAATGTTCTTTATTTGCATGTTCTGGCGCACCGATCAAAACAATTAGTTTAACTTTATTGCTATTATTCCATACCACACCGTTCATGTTTTTAGCAACAGCAATAAATGGTGTTTTTACCGCACTACTTTTAGCATGAGGTAATGCAATATCAGGCACTACATCTGTTTCCATCTCCTGTTCATGTGTCATTACATCAGCAAAAAATTTGTTTACATCACTAAGATAAGGCTCGCTTTTAGTTGCCATTAAGTTAATGATAGATGATTTTTGACTCATCGAATCGTCGATTAAATCAACAGGTACAACAGGAATTAACTCCATAAATATATCCTCTTTATTAATAACAATTGTTAGCGTTAATACAATGTATTAAGAATTTTGGCTTCGCATAAATATACATTGATTTATATAAACTTACACTTATTTTATTTAATTAATTAATAGTAATTTTTCGTAAGTTTACTGGCGAACAAATTTATTAATCTTTATTATTTGGTTTAGTTGATTTAACTTTAACTAATGATTTTTAACAATTCGTATATACTTATAGTTTTGGATACTAAAAATGACTAAATTAATGAATGATATGAATAATGATTGTTTATAATTTAGGTTTTTAAATGCAAGATAGTAAATAATGGTTGGATTAGTTATTACTTTGCTGCTTATTGGTATTGACTTTATGTTGATCGATACTGAGAAACAAAATTATGTATGAGAAAATAAAAAATTAACGAAATATCTATTTTGAAGAATTTAGAAATGTTATTCGCATCATTTCACCGAGCTTAACCGATGAAATGATGATTTTGTAGAAATAATTAATAGGCTTAGCTTAACTATTATTCACCAAAACCTGTAGCAAAAAGTTCACGGATTTCATCCATGGCGGCTTTTTCATCTTCACCGTCACAAATAATTTCGACGGTTGAACCACCTTTAACTCCAGCACCAAGCAATCCCATCATACTTTTTAATTTAATTACTTTTTCATTATAAACAAGTTCAATTGTTGATTTATAACGGCCAGCTAATTTAACCAGTGTTGTTACCGGGCGTGCATGAAGTCCAGTTGAATTCTTAACTATCATTTGCTCTTTTAACATAATAAAATCCTTATTTATATTTTTAAGTGAATTAAACGTGAATATTTATATCATAATTTTTTAATTTTTGCTCTTTTTTAGCTATAATTTTTTTGCCTATTTGTAGCTTCATGTTGTTTTATTTAAATAATAACACAACTTTTATGCCCAAAAATAACGTACTACATGGAAAAAAATTGGTGCTGCGAAACAAACTGAATCTAAACGATCAAGAATTCCTCCATGACCACCAATTAAATTGCCCCAATCTTTTACCCCACGATCACGCTTAATGGCAGACATGACTAAGCCCCCCATAAACCCAAATAATGTGATCAACAAAGAAATCAGACCTGCTTGAATAAAACTAAATGGCGTAATCCAAAAAATACTGGCGCCAATTAAACTCGCTGATAAAACGCCACCTAAAAAACCTTCAATCGTTTTTGAAGGAGATAAATTAGGCGCAATTTTATGTTTACCAAATAGCTTTCCGAATACATATTGCAATACATCAGAAATTTGCACCACCAAAATTAAAAAAGCAATCAGTAATAAATTGCGGTCATAATAGCCGTTAATTTTTAATGCCAATAGCGCCGGCACACAAGATATACTGTACACGGTGATCATCAGTCCCCATTGAACTTCTGCCGTTCGTTCTAAAAAGTTATTGGTCGAACCTGTGATCGAAGATAAAATAGAGAGCAACAAAAAAGCATAAACTGGAATAAAGATACTAAATAGACCATACCACGATATCGCAACCAAAATATACTGACCCGGTAGTGCTATACAAAAAGCGAATAAAAGAGCATAATAATCGTAACGTGTAACTGGTGTTAATATAAGAAATTCGCGTAAGGCAAAACCTGATGCAATAAAAAACAAAAAAATTACTGCTAATTTACCTAACAAAAATGCAAGACCTATAATCACCACCATAACCCACCAGGCATTTATACGGGTATTTAGGTTATCTATCACACTATTAGGTGCTTTAACACGACATTTTAATACCCAACCAATAACTGAAGCGACCACCAGAAAAATTCCGATTCCCATAAAAAGCAATAATGTATCATGTTGGTAACTAGACATCCCCTTCCCCTTATTGCTAATTAAGCATTAAAATTTCCTATAAATTCATTACTGACAGATTGTTTAATGTAAAAATATTCCAGTTATAAAGGTTACTATCAATAATAGTAACTGGACAATTAACATTATCAACTGCCTTTTTAATAATTGCATTGTGCCATGTTGGCGATCAACCAATGTTCTTTGCTCACGTGAACCTGCTTTGATAAGATTTAAATTCACTAGCGTTTCATCTAATTCAAGTAATGTTATAGGCAATTGTTCTAAATGGTTAGCTAAATAGTCAAATAGCTTCTTATCAAGATAAAGTCTTAGCGCGTAATATTTCCCAATCAAACCTATTAGAAATATGACGGTACAAAAAATTGTTAACAGCGAGATATTAGTCCACCAACTTGAAATTATCGCAATACCTAAAGCTAAAACTGTCAACAACTGTGAAAAGCAATCAATTGGTTTACTGATGGCAAGTAAACTACAAAAGGTCATTAATGTGGTTTTATTTATGTTATCAGTTATTTCACTATGTTGAGTCTTAGACATAACTATTTCCGGTTTTGGGTTTGTAAAAACCAGTTTATTAAAATTCGGCGTTGTTGTTCTGAAATAACAATATGTTGACGACTTTGTTTTACCATATTTATGGCATCATCAACATTGTTTACTTGGTTTGTCCATAATAACCAAGCAATAATTGCAGTCGCACTTCGAGAATACCCCAAAGCACAATCAACTAATAATTTCCCTTTTGATTGATAATGTTCAATAATTGTTGCTACCTTCGAGCAATCATGAGATGTTAATGGCGTCATGTCCAGAATAGGTACTAACACATAATTGCCGTCAAACTTGCCAATAGGTAACTCAGCACAAAGATCAATAACTGTAATAAATTTATTATGCGTAAGTACATTAGTTGATGGGATCCGTCCTAAATAAATATTTTCGTAGATATGATTTATGGCTTGGCATTTATAAGTCCATAAACGTGAATTTATCCACATGATAATAAAATAAGGAAAATATAGAAGTGTCACTGCTAAATTGAAATGTCCATTTGTCTGTTTTTGAAATCCTTTCGCACCAAAAAGAAGATAATTAGCTGATACCAGCAAAAATGCCCCCGATAACCATAATAACCACAACCCCCACGTTTGTATATAAATAGCTAAACCAAAGGACAATAAACAACAGACAAAATAGATATAACTCCATAAATATTGTTTAGGTAATTGGCAATTTTTTAATGGTGATGAATCATTAGCAGGCCATAACCAAATACAAAAACAACCAACCCAGAGCCCGGTCGGAATATCAAAAAAATGATGTTGCCAGGTAGTTAATACCGATACACCGATTAACAAACACCAAATATGCAATAAATAACGACAATAAGAGTTTAAGTAGTTATTATAAAAAGCCCATAAGATAACCAGTAAAGTAATATGTAATGAAGGTGCTTGATTAAAGGGTTTATCAAATCCCATTAAAACATCGAATAACCAGCCTGACAATCCATCTAAAGCAGGACGTTCAAAACTGAATTTTAATGGAAACGATAAAAAACAAATAATACAAATAATTTGTGCAGACAAAAGACGTAAGCAGAGTGTTTTCAGTGATTGTCTAGAATTGGTTAATAAAATTGCTAGACCATACATAAAGTCTATCGACCAATAAGGTACGATAGACCAAGGTAATAGTGGAATTGAAACTTCCCAATCAAAAACTAAGCACCCTACATCATCGCGAGTTGAACTAAGCCAATTAGCAAAATTATAACTAGCAAAGAAAAAGACTGATAGACCAACCAACCAAATAAATTTATATAAGATAAGTCGATTCAATCTAAACTTTAACATTTCAGTCATTAGTTATTTAATGCGTTGAGCCAGAGATACAGTAAATATACCCCACTGATCAATACGCATTGTGATCTTCTCGAAACCAGCATTAGCAACTAATTGATCCATTTCAAGCTGAGTTCGTCGGCGCATAATCCAAGGTTTACCATCACGATGTGAGGTTAAAGCCCTTGCAATAAATTCTAATTGTGGGTGCCAAGGCTGATTAGTATATATCAAATATCCCCCATCTGGTATGGAATCAGCTAGCCCGGCCAACGAATCACCGAGCAATTTATTATCGCTAAAGAGTTCATATAGACCAGAAACCACAGCTAATGTTGGTTTAGTTGATAATTCTGCAAGTTGTTGCCGGCTGAAAGCATCGCCTTTTTCAAAACGAACTAAACTAGTTAAGCCTTTTTCTGATATTAATTTTTGACCGTCACGTACATTAATGTCGCTGTAATCCCTAAGTAATACTGAATTAGGTTTTTCGGCGATTTGATTGATGGTTTCTAAAATATAGC
Source organism: Gilliamella sp. wkB112 (assembly GCF_001690685.1). Classification (GTDB taxonomy): domain Bacteria; phylum Pseudomonadota; class Gammaproteobacteria; order Enterobacterales; family Orbaceae; genus Gilliamella; species Gilliamella apicola_J. The sequence goes on from NZ_LZGL01000009.1 coordinate 185,031, forward strand.
GACCATGTCCCGCAGCAATATCGACAATATCTATAGATTGATTATGTTGGTGTAACTGATTGATAGCCAGTTTTAATAACTCTTCAAGGTGAATTTTACGCTGACGAATACCACGCCAACCAATAGATTGTAAATAAGTATAATCGAAAAACTGTCCAAGTTTAGATGAGCCTGTAGGTTGATTACGATAAACATAATCAAGCGTGCTACCCGAATCAAACCCAGTATCAAAGCCAAGTTTTATCCCGGCAGAAAGTTTACTAGCATATTTTAAATTAGCCTTAATAAACTTCCAGTACCAAGGCTTAATCAACCCTGTTACAGGCATGGCTAAATTATCAGCTTCTAATCTTGTATAACCGACTCTATCTGCATTAATTAAGCATGGTGGCTGTGGTTCGTTGGCAAAACAACCTAAAATAAATCGTCTGGCTCGATCTATAGCAAGCTGACGATCTTTTTCCCCAAAGGTATCATGATAAAAGCCAGGTAATATATGAAACTCTTTTTGCTCAGTCCCTAAATTTTGGTAAAACTGTTTTTGTGGTTTGCGTCTAACCACATAATCAGAACCGGAAACCAACATTTGTGTTGGCACTGTAATGGCATTGGCATCTTCAATTATGCGATCAGACACCGTATATAAATCAATCAATAGTCGTACCGAAATACGTCTGGTAATTAATGGATCTTGCGCAAAAGATTCTGCTCTTTGCTTATCATGAGTTAATAATTTAGGTTTAACATAACTATTAACAAAAAAATTACCTTTAAAATTATATAACAGTTTTAATCCCGGAACGGCTAATGGAACATAAAGTTTAACACTAAAAGCTGGTGAACCTAATACTAACGCGCGTATATTTGGTACATAGTCATGCGCCCAAGCAGCAGCAATAACGGCTCCCACACTTTGAGCAATAACTGCAATATCTTTCTGAGCAATAGAATATTCACGGGTAATATGTTCAATAAAACAGTTAGCATCTTTTACTAAAGTTGCAATATTTTCAGCATCACCACGTTCCCCTTCTGACTGGCCGTTACCTCTAGCATCCCATGCAAAAATTTGGTGATCAGGCAGATCAAGTTCATCAGCTAAATGAGCAACGCGTCCGGAGTGTTCATGCCCTCGGTGAAAAAGGACTATTGCATGAGAGTGATTTGTTGGACTATCTTGTGCTGGCCAGTAGCGATAAAATAACTTACAACCATCATGGCTAACAAATGTTTTTTCTTGCTGTTGACGCATACATTCTCCTAACTATTTAGTAACTTCCTGCAAACCTTTTTTAATGCGATTAACTATTGTGTAAATCAATAACAAACTAATAACCCACAACAAAAGATTGATCCAACTCAAAGGTAATAAATAAGTTGCTATAGCAAAACTAATTACACCAAAGATAAAAGCACGATCACTTTTCCCCATTGGTCCATCATAACGTCTTGAAGCGCCAATCATGACACCTAAAACACCTACAAATTCAGTTAAAAATGAAAGGATAACTACCAATATTATCAAATAACTACTTACTGAATCTATTTGTGCAAAAACCAATAACAAAACGCTGTCAGAGACCACATCACAAATTTCATTTAAGTAAGCGCCTAAATTGGATTTTTGGTTAAATTCTCGTGCTAACATACCGTCAATCGCGTTAAGAGCCATGCGGATAAACATCCATATAGGTATCAGTATAAATATCCATTGAAATTGCGCTAAACAACCAACAAGCAACGCAACTAAAATTGAACCTAAGCAGGCAGTCAATGTTACTTGATTAGCGGTTATATTGGCATCAAAGAGAGATTTCGCATAAGGGCGGAGTAATGATTGAAACTTCGGTTTAAGTTGGTAAATAGATAACACAAGTAATCCTAATCATTTAATACCATTTATCTATTTTAAAATAGATAAAACAGTAATTTTTAATATATCATCATTCATTATACAATTCTTTGCAATTGTGTATATTTTAATGAACTAACCATAAAATGTAATCGATTGAGTACATTCACCTCACCAGCACCATCATCAAAATCCAAATACAATAAATTAAGTTTGGGATGAATGTCACGCATTCGTTTTTCAACGCCTTTAGAAACCACATGATTAGCAATACAACCAAATGGTTGCAAGCTGATCACATTATTAATACCATGTTCAGCAAAAGTCATAATTCCGGCTGGAATTAACCAGCCTTCACCATATTGATTGGCTAAATTCAGAATTTGTTCCGCTTTTTCAGCTATATCTCGAATATTATGAAATGGTTGATAATATTTGAATTTTGCTAAAATTTGGTTAGTTTTATTAATGTACCTTTGGGCTACTTTTTCGAAAAAGTGTAATACAAAAGACAAATAATTTTTAGGCAACAGATAATTATCAATGTTACTATCATAATTGACAAAACATTGAGCAAAAAATTCAATCATTGGCGGAATGACCGGTTCAATACCCTGATCGACTAGCCACTCAATACTATGTTGATTACCAAAGCTGTTATATTTCACATAAATTTCACCAACAATACCAATTTGTGGACATTCTTTATTTAAAGTCTCCACTTGATTAAAGTGATTCACAGCTTCGGCTAAAAGTTTGTAAATAGCCCTTTGCCCTTGATGTTCACTAATCAGTTGCTGTAATTTGCGGGTATAGTACTCTTTAAGCTGATCCGCCTGCCTTTTTACTTTTGCTCTAGGCGCCACTGCATAATACATTTTGGACAACGCATCTGCAAACATCATAGCAAAGAAAGTAATTGGCAATGTTTTTAACCAATTAATTTTAAAACCTGGTTGCTCAATTTCATTAATATTACCAGTACTAAGTGAAATAATTGGTATATCTTCAAAGCCATTACTAATCATAGCCTTTTTAATCAGTGACAGATAACTACTGGCTCGGCATTGACCTCCAGTTTGCGTGATGCCAATAGCGACTTCATCGTGATTATATTTACCCGATCGTAATGCTTTAATGATATCACCAACAATAATTGTAGCAGGATAGCAAATCTCGTTATTACAATATTTTAATCCCCATTCAACTGAACTTTTATCAGGTTTTGGCAAAGTTTCAAGTTTATAGCCCGACAAGGCAAAAATCGGCGATAGTATTGGTGAATAAAAGTCAGAAATAAACGGTGCCAAAATAGTCCGTCTTTGTTTATCTTTTACCTCAAAAACAGCTGTTTGTTTACGTTGAGTAATTTTTAACGGTTGATTACGATTCATGCGAATAGATTCAATAATTGAACGTAAACGTAACCTTACTGACCCAGTAGCGGTAATTTCATCAACCCGAATAATGGTGCAGGTTTTACCTTTTGACTCTAATATTGCTTTACACTCATCAGTAACAATGGCATCAGGACCACAACCAAATGAATTTAATTGCACAAATTGCACATTGTTAGCTTGCTCAGCAACAAAGGTAGCGGCAGCATATAAACGATTCGGATAACTCCATTGCGAACAAATTTGCAGTTCTGGTGACAATTGATTAATTGATCCTAAAACCGAATCTTCAGTGATCACATCACACCCTAGAGCATTTAATATTTCGGGTGTTTTATGATTGATTAAACTGTCACTATGATATGGGCGACCAGCTAATATAAACACGTAGCGCCCCGTTTCTTTTGCTTTATTGAGGACTGCAACAGCTTTATTATATAATGCTTGTTTAAATTCGGCTTGAGCGGCTAAAGCGGCGGTAAAGGCTTTAGTCGCTGCTTTTTTAGTTATACCTAATGACTGTAAATAATCCAAGCAACCTTTTTTAAGTAGTTTAATATTGGTGAAATTAATCACCGGATAATCTAGTGGTACACCATATTTTATTTCTGGATTAATGGCACTATTCATGACTTCCGAATAGCTACTGACAATTGGGCAATTGTAGCTATTGACAGCATTACCAAATTGGGCTGACTCAAATACTACCATTGGCATAAAAATTCGATCTACTTTTTGTTCTATTAGCTCAATTATGTGCCCATGTACCAATTTAGCCGGAAAGCAAATACTATCTGACATTACGGTGCCAGCACCCTTTTCATAAATTCGATGGGTTGAATAAGGTGACAACGTAACATTAATGCCACTTTCTGTTAATAAAGTGTGCCAAAATGGAAAGTTCTCATATTGTCCTAAAACACGGGGAATGCCAATATGAATTTTCGCATCTGGATTAGATTTAACAGTACGATCAAATAGCAAAGCATTTTTATAATCAAACATATTAAACGAATTATTATCTTTATGTTGATTATTACTTAAAAAGCGTTCGCATTTATTACCCGAATAATAACGTTGACCATTAGCAAAGCGATAAATCATGATATCGCAATTATTTTCACAGCCTTTACAGCGTGACGGTTTGGCTTTGTTATCTAGGGCTTGATCTAAATTATCCAAACCAATAAATTGTGATGGAGTACTTTGTTGTTGGTAATGATTTTTTGCTACTAAAGCTGAGCCATAAGCACCCATTAATTCAGGAATATTAGAACTTGCAATCTGGGCACCTGTTAGCTGTTCTAAAGCTCGAAAAACAGCCGGGTTTTTAAAGGTACCGCCTTGTACCACAATATGATCGCCTAACTTACGCATATCATGCAATTTAAGTACTTTATGAATGGCATTTTTAATCACCGAAAAGGCCAAGCCTGCCGAGATATCGCCCATGGTGGCATTTTCACGCAATGCTTGTTTAACTTTAGAGTTCATAAATACGGTACAGCGAGTACCTAAATCACATGGATTGCTGGACTTACAGGCTGCATCGGCAAAATCAATAGTATTAGAGTTAAGTGATTTGGCAAAAGTTTCAATAAATGAACCACATCCCGAAGAGCAAGCTTCATTTAATTCAATATGATTAACTACACCATTAGCAATGAAAATAGCTTTCATATCCTGACCGCCAATGTCCATAACAAAGCTAACATCAGGATCAATATGTTTGGCCGCAGCAAAATGCGCCATGGTTTCAACCAAACCATCATCAATAGCAAAAGCAGCTTTTAACAGTTCTTCACCATAACCGGTCACTCCAGTTCTGGCAATCACAATGTTATTACCTGATGCCGCGATTTCTTGTTTTAATTTAGTCAAACCAGTGATCAATGCGGTAATAGATTGACCATTATTCGGAGCATAATAAGTAAAAAGTAACTCATCATCCTCACTAACCAATGTAATTTTAGTGGTGGTTGATCCACTATCAATACCTAAAAAAGCAGTTTGTTTTTGATAATCGGCTAAATCTACTCTGGGGATCTCAATATATTTACGCTTCTTCTTCCAGTTATCAAACGAAAGTGCTTCATTAAATAGTGGTTTTAATCTGAATGATTCATTTACTTTAACCTTGCTTGAATCATTCAATTTTTGGATCAACTCAGACAATGGTAATTCCGTACGTTCCAACAGATGGATCGCAGCTCCCCAAGCAGATAATAGCGTTGGATGATCTGTTTTGACTATCTGCTCATCAGTTAATTTTAAAGTTTCTAAAGCTGCTTTACCTAAAGTAGGAATAAACGAAAACGGTCCACCAATTAACATCACCTTCGGTACAATGTCATAACCCCTCGCTAGAGTATTAATTAATTGAATACATACTGCATGCAATACCGAATAAGCTATATTTTCTTTAGAAACATTACGGCTAATTAAATTTTGAACATCTGTTTTAGCAAATACGCCACAGCGGGAGGCAATAGGGAAAATTTGATCATGTTTTTTCGCGAGGAGATCGAATTCTTGAACAGGAGTATTAAGCAAGGTTGCCATCTGATCAATAAAGGCACCAGTACCACCTGCACAACTACCGTTCATCCGAATATCCGGAGGTCGATCCGGGAAGAAGAATATCATCTTACTATCTTCACCACCGATATCGATTAGCGTCCTAACTTCAGGGTATTTACGTTGGACGACTTCTGAGGCGGCAACAACTTCCTGAATAAAAGCAATTCCTGCTTTTTCAGAAATCCCCATCCCTGCGGATCCTGTTACTTTAACTGATAAAACTGCATCATCACCAATTTTGTGCTTTATTTCATCTAACAAGTTAAGTACAGTTGCTACTATATGGGTATTATGACGAACATAGTTGGTATAGACAAAATTATCATTTACATCCAAAACGACACATTTTGCCGTTGTTGAACCAACATCCAATCCAAGCCTATATATTTTTGACATAAAACAAACTCACATTCAAAAAATGATTTCTAGCTTATATATCTATTTTTAGAAATAACTCTTCCTGATAATTCTATTATAGAAAATTGATTATAGCTAAAACTTTTTGCTTTTTATAACCAGAATAATAATTACTACAATTATTCATTTGTTTTAATGGATAATTTTAATAAGGATTTATGTTTAGGGATAACTGAGTAATGAAAGTCATTACCAAAACTTAATGGAATGAATCTTAATTTTGTAATCCTTGTTTAGCCATAGCAATGACATTTTTCATATCAATACCTTGAGCCTTGGCCGCAAAAATACAGCCACAATAACATTGGCGATAAACATCGTATTCTTTACATAATTCAATTGAGCGTTTATAGCCGTTATTTTTTTTAAAATCAGAGGGTAAATAATTTACAGCAAAAATTTCTTGGATTTCAAAACCCAATTCATTAATTTTTTGGCTGTTCTTTTTAGGACTGAGGGTTAAAGCACTGGCAAAATAATCATAGCCAAGTTCTTGCGCCTTAATCGCGGCCAGATCTAAGCGCATTTTATAACAAATATGACAACGCTCGCCACCTTCCGGAACATCGCGCAAATGGGCTACTTGTTTAATAAATTCAGCAGGTTGGTAAGGTGCTTCTAAAAACTGCACATTATTACCGGTTTTAGCATTAAAATCGGCAATGAATTTTTGTTGCACCACGCTGCGATATTCATACTCAACACGGGGATGAATGTTGGAATTAGCAAAATAAATAGTAATATCTGCATACTGAGCCAAATACTCCAACACATAAGTACTGCATGGAGCACAACAACTATGAATTAATAGCTTAGGACGAACTGTTGTCAATTGCCAATCAGCAATAACCTCTTTTAACACCGAGTCATAATTAACTTTATTATGAGGGTTTAATTTATCAAGTATATTTTTGGCATTGATTAGCATAAAGGCTCATGTTGATTTTAACAATTAAAGATAATAGCGTCGCTATCATATAGCGATCTTCTCTGCTATTCAAGACAAACACCAGAGATCTTATACTTAAACATATGTCACTCCTGAAACATTTTAACAGGATTAGTATTTTTATATTATTTGAGGGGCAAATTTATTGCTAAAAACACAAAACTAAAAAATCCCACCAAATAACAAATTATTGGCGAAAATATAAATATAATAGCTATTTTTTTCTAATTTGCTTATTTGCTATCAATAAAACAACGCCAATGGTTATCAAAGATATACTTGGATTGAGTACAGAAAAATCATTAACAATTACAAAACCCATACTAATAATGGTGATTACAATACCAATCAATTCTATTAATTTATTATCATTAGCTAATAACAACAATGTTATGCCGATCATAAAACCAATTATGTAAATTATATAGATATAGATAAAAACTAAGATGTAGTAACCATAAAAAAAATCATATTACTAATTAGTACTGCGATTATTAACAATACACTTATTACTTTGACAAATTTATCACTACCAATTAAGGCAATAATACCCATTACAAGAATTCCAATATACAGCCACCAAAATATCAATAAAGATAAAATGAACTCGCCCCAGAAAGTTAAATTAAGTGCCATATTATTTCCTTATTTTATCAATCTTTTTAAGATCAAATTCATTTTATTCAAAATAATGGAGTTACAATTCATAAATCCAACATATGGATTTTTTTCAATAGATTGATTTTATATATATTTATTCACATAAAATTGGAATAGTTTTAAGATTAAAACCAGCATCTTTATATAATTTATATCTGGTTCTGGCTAAGGTTTTTAGATGTTCATTAATCGGGACAAAATCAATTACATCATTATAAACATTTGAAAAATTAGGGAACTGTTCTTGTAAATTAATAAGTAGCTGACGAGAACCATTGCTATGCTTTTCTGGCCAGCAAATTTCTACCGGGGAACCACCTTTCAAACCTTCGCCGACTAAATTATGAGGCACAAAATGATCAGTGTCGAGTTGCCAAAGGTATTCATCAATGCGTTCAGCTTGAATCTGATCTTGGCATGCCACTAACACTCGCAATTTGTTTTGCCAAGCTGCAACTATTTTTTCACAGGCAAGTTTTTCATGGAATAATACCCCAGAATCGCTCGCCTCAGTTGGGTTTTCTAGCAGATAGAAAATCACTTTTTTCATAGTTAATTTAACTACAACTTATTGATCAAGCAGATATTGAATTAACATTGCAACTGGACGTCCAGTTGCACCTTTATTGGCGCCAGATTTCCATGCTGTTCCGGCTATATCCAAATGTGCCCATTGATATTTTTCGGTAAAGTGTGACAAGAAACAAGCTGCGGTAATTGTGCCGCCATCACGGCCACCCGCATTGACAATATCGGCACAAGTCGATTTGATTTGCTTTTGGAAATCTGCATCAATTGGTAAAGCCCAAGCTTTATCCCCTGCTTTATTAGATGATGCTACTAACTGCGCCACTAATTTGTCATTGTTGCCCATTACACCAGTATAATGGTGGCCTAAAGCTACAATACAAGCCCCGGTTAAAGTCGCGATATCAATAACTGTTTTTGGGTTGTAACGCTCAACGTAAGTTAATGCATCACATAAGACTAAACGGCCTTCAGCATCAGTATTAATAACTTCAACCGTAGTACCAGACATAGTCGTTAATATATCACCTGGGCGGTAAGCATTACCATCTGCCATATTTTCACAACCAGCCATAACGCCAACCACATTAATTGGTAATTTTAATTCAGCAACCGCCTGCATAACACCATAAACCGTGGCTGCTCCACACATGTCATACTTCATTTCATCCATACCAGCAGATGGCTTAATTGAAATACCACCGGAATCAAAAGTTAACCCTTTACCCACTAACACATAAGGTTGGGCTTTTTTGTCCTTAGCACCTTTATATTCAATCACCGTCATTATTGATTCATTGGCTGAGCCACGACCAACAGCTAAGTAAGCCTGCATATTTAATTTGGCTAAATCTTTTTCGCCAAAACACGTCACTTTTAATGAGGAATATAATTTACCTAATTGCTTACCTTGCTGAGCTAAATATTGAGCATTACAAACATTGGATGGCATATTAGCTAAAGTCTTAGTTGCAGTAACAGCATTAGCAATAATTTCGCCTTGTAACAAATTATTAGAGACATTAGTAACAGTATTTTTATCCGCCCAATATAATGTCACTTTATTCAAACTTGGTAGTGGTGATTTTTTTGATTTGAATTCATCAAATTTATAAGTCATTGCTCCAACAATTTGTGGAACTTGTTTGGCTAATTCTAAAGCTAATGCCGGATTAACCGTTAACAAATCCCAAGTAATATGTTTTATTTTTTTTGCTAATAACTCTTTAACTACAGCTGCAATAACTTTTTTAGCTTTGTCAGCATCAAATTCTTTAGCTTTACCACAGCCAACTAACAATATTTTTTGGTTTATGCCTTTAACCAATGGATATAGAACTGTGGTTTTAGCTAACTCACCACTTACATCCCCTGATTTAATTAATTGGCTAATTAGACCATCAGTAGCTTGATCCAAATCAGTAACTACATTAGATTGATTTTTACCCTGAACAATTGAAATAACTAAACATTCAGATTTTTGTTTTGTAATAGTAGCAGTGTGTTTTAATAAAAATTCCATAACATGTCTCTTTTGTGAAATTTATCGCGAATAGTGTTATTCTATAGCTTCATAAAGGGATAGCAACAAAAAGATAACTAAACTCAATTAAATCAGATTATAATAGCCAGATTTTATAAAACTTATAGATAGGTAAAATGTGATTCTTCGACGATATTTAGCTAAAGAAACATTAAAAGCGCAAACAGCAATACTGTTTATTTTATTGTTAATTTTCTTTTCGCAAAAATTAATTAGGATTTTGTCTAGTGCTATAGAAGGAAACATTCCGCGTGACTTAATTATGCCATTATTGGTATTAGGTATCTCTAATATGGTGGACCTCATTCTACCTTTAAGTCTATTTTTAGGTATATTAGTAACTTTTGGCCGTCTATATACCGACAGTGAAATGGTGGCGATGTATGCCTGTGGTGTAAAAAAAAGCATCACTTTTCAAGTAGTTTTTTTCCTATGTATCGTTACCTGTGGTTTAACTGCAGTCAATACTCTTTGGTTTGGCCCTTGGTCTAGTGTTAAACAAGATCAATTAGTCGAAAATGCAAGGATAAACCCAAGTTTAACCGGATTATTGGCGGGGCAATTTCAGCAAACACCAGATGGTAATTCTGTCATATATATCGGTAATGTAAGTAATAGCAACTTAGAAAATGTGTTTATTGTACAAACCAATCCTAAACCTGGTCAACGACCGTCAATCATCATTGCTAACAAAGGTAAGACTGGGAATGACAATGATGGTAATCAGATTATTACACTAGAAGAAGCAAATCGTTATGAAGGCAATACTCAATTAAAGGATTTTCGCATCTCCAATTTTCATAATTATTTAGGCGTAATTAAACCAAAAGATTTAAATGCACCCGAAGATCAAGATAAAGTTGAGGCTCAACAACTAGGAATGTCGGAATTATTAACCACCCCGACACTAAAAGCGGAAGCGGAGTTATATTGGCGCCTAACATTGATAATTTCAGTACCTTTAATGGCGTTCTTGGTTATTCCACTTAGTGTTTCTAATGCAAGACAAGGGCGTTTAGCACAAATAATGCCAGCCTTATTGCTTTACCTTATTTACTTTTTATTAGCCAGTTCTATCAAGGCTAATGCCGGTAAGGGACGTTTAGATCCTGCTTTGTGGTTTTATGTGATTAATTTGGCATATTTTGTTATTGCCGTCATTTTGAATTGTTGGGATAACTTATTCATGCGTAAACTTCGATTAAAATATACAGCATCGTAAAGGAGAAATTGATGTTTTCGATTTTAGATCGCTATATTGGAAAAACTATTTTATATACTATCGGATTAAGCCTGTTTTTGTTAATAAGCTTATCGGGTATTATTCGTTTCATCGATCAATTAAGAAAAATCAAAGTTGATTATGATGCTATTTCTGTGGGTATTTATTCGTTATTGATGGTTCCTAAAGACTTAGAAGTATTTTTCCCTATGGCGGCTTTACTAGGCGCTTTAATTGGGCTGGGAATGTTAGCGTCAAGTAGTGAACTCATTGTTATGGAAACCTCTGGATTTAGTCGCTACAAAATTGCTAAAGCAGTAATGAAAACGGCTTTACCTTTAGTTCTTATTACCATGGCAATTGGCGAATGGGTGGCACCAATTAGTGAGCAAACAGCTCGTAATATGCGTTCAGAAAAGATCTACGGTAATTCATTAATGGCTGAACAAGGTAGTTTATGGACCAAAGATGGTAATGATTATGTCTATATTGGCCATGTTGATAGTGACAACTCTATTTCAAATATTAATATCTATTCTGTCGACAACAATAAGTTATTATCAGTAACCCATGCCGCTAACGGAGTGTTCCAAGATGGCGTTTGGAACCTAACCCAAATTGATAAAAATGATTTTACTCAACCTAATAAAGTTATAGGTAGTAATATGATTTCTATGCAATGGAAAACTAATATCACCCCGGATAAATTAAGCATTGTAGCCTTTGATCCTGATTCCCTTTCGGCTTCAGGTCTATATCAATATGCCCAATACTTAGAAAGCTCAGGTCAAGATACTAAATATTATGATCTGCTATTCTGGAAAAAACTAATTAAACCAATTTCCGTTGCCGTAATGATGCTATTGGCATTATCTTTTATTTTTGGCCCTTTACGTAGTGTATCAATGGGGATACGGGTTGTTATTGGGATATCGTTCGGTTTTCTATTCTATATTGCGGATAATCTCTTTGCGCAAATCAGTATTGTAATTGGTATTTATCCAATCATAGGATCTTTGTTAACCAGTTTTGTATTCTTACTAATCAGCTATGCGCTATTCAAACGCAAAAATTAAAATAATCACTAATCAGCAACTAATTAAGCCAATTAATAAAATAAACTGTTTATCCTATCATTTATAGTTAAAGTGATAGGATAAGTGATAATTTTAATCATCGGTAAACAGTTTTAAAAATTCACCATAACCGGCTGCTTGTAACTGCTCTTTAGGTATAAAACGCAAAGCCGCAGAATTAATACAATATCGCAAACCACCTAATGATTCAGGACCATCATTAAATACATGCCCTAAGTGGGAATCAGCATTAACAGAACGTACTTCAGTACGCCGCATACCATAGCTATCATCTTGTTTTTCGATAATATGTTCATGATTTACTGGTTTTGCAAAGCTGGGCCACCCACAACCGGAATCAAATTTATCTAATGAGGTAAATAAGGGTTCTCCCGACACAATGTCCACATATAACCCGGCTCTATGGTTTGCATTAAATTCATTTTCAAAAGGTGGTTCGGTGCCATTTTGTTGAGTTACTCGATATTGTATGGGGGTTAAGGCAGCAATAGCTTTTTGCTTATCTTGATTATTCATAATTCACCTAGCTCGATTAATATTTTTAAGAGTTAATAGATAATACTTCATACTCATCAATTAATGACTTTATAACATCGATTGTAATACTTTATCTTTACAGCAAAAGTAATGATATAAGGCTCCAGCTATATGCATAATCAGCAACAAAACCAATAAGTAAGAACAACTTTTATGCAAAGCGTGAAAGAAGGAATAAAATTCATTAGGCATATCGATAGCCGGAATCGAAATTATGCCAAAAACGTTCAGTGAATGACCACTCATTAGATAACCAGATAAGGGTAAAATAATAAGCAGAATATACAGCATACCTTGAACTGATTTTGACAAAGCACGTTGTAATTTTGCTTGATTAGCTAATACGTCCGGTACCTTATCTTGAATAACCACCACAATTTGCCACACGGTTAACATAAAAATTACCACTCCGAAAGATTTATGTAACAAAAACACGTGACTCATGCCGCCTAAGATAAATGCTGCTTGGATTTTAACAAACATAATCATACTGATTATTATGGTTATCACTGCTGATGACCAATGGAGCCATTTTTGTTTGGTACTGTATTGCGGGTAATCTTGCATTATTATTTACCTTTGGCGTTATTTTTATCCTGCCAATGTTGGGAAATAAACCCAGAACGACCGGACAACTGATAATAACGATTATAATGTTGCGGCTGTTTTTTATAATATTCTTGGTGATAATCCTCAGCTGGGTAAAATGCCACCGCCGGCTCTATTGTTACATTAATTGGTTGCGTAAAGCGCCCGCTAGTTTGTAGTGCTTGCTTAGAGGCTAACGCTTGTTTATGTTGTGACTCATTATGATAAAAGATCACTGGTCGATAAGAATTACCACGATCAGCAAATTGACCATTAGCATCAGTAGGATCGATTTGTTGCCAAAAGATCTCAAGTAAAGTGTTATAACTAATTATATTTGGATCAAACGTAATTTGTACCGCTTCAGTATGCCCGGTATCACCACGACAAACTTGCTCATAAGTGGGATTAACCACATGACCACCGGTATAACCGGAAATAACACTAATCACCCCATCATAACGATCAAAAGGTTTTACCATACACCAAAAACAACCACCAGCAAATGTTGCTTGTTCATATTGTGGCATCATAACCTCCAGTTAAATCTTAATAAAAAAAAATCGTTTTGCTCACCCATTTGTTACTAACACTATTAACCAACCACTGAAACAAATAATTGCTACTAAATATTGAAAAACTCAAAAACAGTAGCATATCACGGAAACAAATTAATGTTTCGGAGGACTTCTTATGGCAAGTGGATGGGCATCTGACGATGCAGTTAATCAACAAATTGATGGTACTATTGCTGACGCTATTGACAATGCCAGACGCCAACTAAATCAAAATTCATTAAGTGCCAGTTATTGTAGCGAATGTGGTGATCCAATTCCTGAGGCACGCAGATTAGCCTTATCTGGCGTTCAATATTGCATTCATTGTCAACAACAGATTGACAAGCAATTAGCCAATGCCACCGCTCTATATAATCGCCGTGGTAGCAAAGACAGTCAATTGCGCTAATTGCATTCGATGGGTTACTTACCCATCATAATGCAATTAGTTGGACAAGACTTAATTATTGTGTTTTTTTTGCCTTACGTACTGCATCATAAGGGTAAATAATAAATTTATTATCAAACCATTCAGCACAAAAGATATCTTTTATATCATCATAGCCTTGTTTTTGGATTTGTTGTTGCACCCAATCTTCATCTTTATGGATTTGTTCAATATTATCATGGCTTATACCGCCATTTTCAATGATCAACACCGCAATATCCTTCTCACCTTTTTTTATAATGGTTAAAGAACCATTTAATTCATACCAAACATGTTTTAATTGATCAAACGAAGAAATACCTTGAACATTAACCAAAGTTTCAAAATCTCTAACTGGTAAATTAGCTTTAACAAAATTATCAGTAATTAAGTTACCATTTTTAACCAGTAAAATAGGTTCACCGTCAATGGCGTCCCTTAACCGGGAATTTTTAGATTTTATGAAACGAATTAGAATTAATAATCCAGCCCAAATAGCGACTAGCCCTGCAGCTTCCCACGCCGATACGCTAGGACTAAGTAACGCCCCCCCAACTAGCGCACCTATTACCATACTACCTACTTGGTCCAACTGCGACATAGGTGCAATTTGACTTTTACCAGATAATTTCACATAAATAAGTAAAATAACTAAAGCTAATATAAATTTTGGCGCCATTTGTAACAAATACATTAATTACCTCCAAGTTAATATTTTATTTTTAACTACCAGTAAAACTAAGTATCAATAAAATCATAAAACTAGAAAACATCTAAAAAATCTTTATACACATGGGACACAACTTTATTCAATTGAGAATGTGACAATGTTTGCCATTAATTATTCGAAACAAACACTGTTGATATATTTATATATAAGAAGGCTTAATTATTATACGCTAGAAAATATAAATTATTAACTTTTTTCATAAGTTTAAACTAGGTAACAGACAATATATGGTAATAATTTTAAAAGGACCATTTTTAATTACAAATATGATCAATATGCATCATTTCGCATTTGGTAAAATCATTAATTCTCTTTTTTATTTTTTAAAATAGCAAACCAATAATTAGGCCATTTAGTTTTACTAAATAAATTATTAATAATGTAAGCATCAATTACTAATAAGATTGCACCTGATAAAACAGGAAATAAAAGGAAAATGTAACCATAATCTACTTTGTCTGCTGTTAATAATATAACCAAAGGATTAGCACCAGCTGGTGGATGTACGCATCTAAAAAACTGCATTGCGGTAATTGCACACCCCACAGCTAGTGAAATTATAATAATAGAATGACCAAATAACTGTAAAAAAGCCAAACCAATGAAAGCTGATATCAAATGTCCAAAAATAACATTTCGAGGTTGAGCCAGAGGCGATTTAGATACAGCAAACAAAATAACACAAGTTGCTCCAAATGGAGCCATTATAAAATAATTACCAGTGAATTTAGTTAATAACAGTAAAGTTAATATAGCCATAAATCCACCAAGTAATCCTTGGATTAATTCGATAAATTTTGGTCTATTAGCAAGTTTTTCCTTGCCCAAGATGAACGATTTCATTATTCTTTTATCCTATATCATTATATAAATATGAAGCATTATTAAAATGCTAATTAGCTTAAAATAAGTGTACAGCTCGGTACACCTTTAAGTGTAGTACAGATCTGTACACTTTGCAATTATTTTGGATAATTAATGAAAAAAGCATACGATATAATAGCCAAAACTGCTGAAAAACTTTTTAACCAAAGTGGGTTCGGCAATGTAGGTGTTGACGAAATTAGGGACCAATCTGGCTGTTCAAAAACAACTTTATATAAAAATTTTGGTAGCAAAGATAAGCTTATTCACGATGTTTTAAAAATAAGAGACATGAGATTTAAACAAGCTCTTGAAGAATCGATAGAAGATACTATCGGATATGAAGCAATTAACAAATTATTTCAATGGCATTGCCGATGGTTTGCTGAAAATGATTTTAATGGTTGCTTATTTACTCGTGCAATAGAAGAGAAACATAATGAAGAATCAATTGAAGCTATTGTTTTTGAACATAAAGAATTTATACGTGAACTAATAAATCGTAGCCTAAAACACTATTCTAATCGCTCAGCCCTTACTAATAATCTGATGATTATTCTTGAAGGTTTTATCAATATAAGTGTCATATATAAGAACCATCAAAATCAATACCAACAAATTGCCCAAGATACCTTAGAACTCGTATCGAATTTATTGAAAAATCAATGATTTTTGTTAGTTTATTATTGAATTAATCAATAATAAACTCTGGATATTATTCTGAAAATTTATTTAAGCCCAACATGTGGGCTTAATAATTTAATTAACTCTTAAAAAATATAGCTTTATGATTTATTTAGTTCTATTTGTCTTTGCTTTTTTTTAGTTGCCGAAGAAACAGCACCAATAAACACCACATCACTTGAAGAATTCAATGCTGTTTCTACAGAATCTTGAATCACACCAATGGCAATACCAATACCAATTACTTTAGCCGAAATTTCATTTGGTATACCAAACATACTACAAGCAACAGGAATCAGTAATAATGATCCGCCGGC
Source organism: Gilliamella sp. wkB112 (assembly GCF_001690685.1). Classification (GTDB taxonomy): domain Bacteria; phylum Pseudomonadota; class Gammaproteobacteria; order Enterobacterales; family Orbaceae; genus Gilliamella; species Gilliamella apicola_J. Next base: position 201,980 of record NZ_LZGL01000009.1, read on the forward strand.
AATACCTGAAGCACCGCAAGCACAAACAGAGGTGACAATACATAGTAATACAGCAGAATAGATATCGACATTGATATGCATTGAATTAACTGTAGCTAATGTCAAAACAGTGATAGTTATTGCTGCACCAGACATATTAATTGCTGCTCCTAATGGCACCGCTACAGAATAAGTATCTTCATCCATTTTTAGACGTTTACAAATTTCAATATTAACTGGGATATTAGCTGCTGAACTACGAGTAAAGAAAGCCGGTATTGCACTATCTTTTAATGAGGTAAATACTAGTGGATAAGGATTCTTATGCATCACTAAGTAAGCTAATAATGGATTTATGATCAATGCTACAATTAGCATACATGAAACTAATACCACTAATAAATGAGCATATTTAAATAATTCACCAAAACCAGTCTCTGCCAATGTTGACGAAACTAATCCAAAGACGCCTATCGGGGCAAATCGAATAATAATTCTAACAATGAAAGAAATAGCGTACGATAAATCATTCATCATTACTTTTGTCGATTCTTTGGCATGCCTTAATGCTAAACCAATACCAACACCCCAGATAATTAAACCAATATAATTAGCTTTTACTAAAGCATTAACAGGATTATCTATCATTTTATCCAACAAGGTTTTTAATACTTCTGAAACACCATTTGGAGGAGTTAATTGAATTTGTTCAACAGATTCCCCTAAGGAAATTTGTGATGGAAACAAAAAGCTTGCAATTGTTGCTAATAAAGCAGCTAACATCATTCCAGCAAAGTACAATGATATTAATACTTTCATATTGGCACGTTTACCTTGCTGATGACTAGATATCGATGCAATAACCAAAATTAACACTAGTATTGGCGCTACCGATTTTAGTGCATTGATAAATAATTCCCCCAACAGTGACATGCCTAATGCCGTGTCCTTAGAGACCGCAGCAAGGATAATACCCAAAATTAAACCAAGCAGAATTTGTGGTATTAATCCTATTTTAAAATAAAGACGAATCAGAGGATTGGTTGAATGAGTCATAACATTTCCTTATATCTTCAATAGTACGCTAAGACATTAATATGCCTTAACATTTGATTAAATTTGTAAAAAATTAAAAATCTATTTATACATATTGCATTGGTTAATTATGGCGTGTCAATATTTAACCAATTTTTGCTGGTTTATAGCCAGCATTCACATAGTTACCTTCAGCAATCACCTGTTTTAAACTACCTTAACGGTGTGCAATGACTTAAACTTACACTTCATTTAATACAAGCAATTAGTATGCCATAGTGTAAAGAAATCGTTATTATTGCGGCTTAATATAATTACTGTTTTTCACTCAAAAGGCTAATTAAAAAAAATTATAATCAATAAATAAGTGCACTAATGGATTACTGGTAAGCAATAATATTTATGTATTTGCACCAAAAATATGCACAGCGTCGTATTAAAATGGTGCAAATAAATTGCATCAATGTTTTAGAGGCTACAAGATAGTGTAAAGATGTTTCAGTAGTGGCATACGTTTAAGCATTTAAAAAACAAGAAAAATTATAATACAAGTAAATCTAAAACTAAATTAGCAATCTTTGTGACAGGATTAACCGTAATAAACACAATATATAGTTTTAGAATAAAAAAATAATTAATAACCCATAACGATTTCCATTAACAATATATAATGTCACAAATGAAAAGATTTTTGCTAGCTAAATTAAAGTGAATTTAAACTAATACAATTAGCATAAAATATACATACCTGATATCAGAATAACTATATGTTATTTTTATTCATATATTGTTTATGTGTAACACTGTTACTTTCTATTGTATGATTCAAATTCCTTAATAAAACACTAGGGTTATATTGTACTAGCATTAAATAGATAATATCTAAAATGAATAATTGGCATATTCTGGCTAAACCGTTATGACCCTGTAATGGATCTTTAAATACTGGCGAATATAGGACTAGATCAGATAATTTCTGCAGTTTTGAATTGATATTACTGGTTATTCCAATAATAGTAGATTTGTTTTTCTTTGCAATTTCAATGGAAGAAATCAATTCTAAAGAGTTTCCCGAAGTAGAAATTACAATAATTAAGCTATTAGACGATAAATGAGTTGATGCTACTGACATTAAATGAAAATCATTATATGTTTCACTATAAATTCCTAGTCTTAATAATTTATGATTAAAATCAAGACATATTGGATAAGATCCCCCCACACCAAACAATAAAATTTTTTCTTTTTCTAAAATGAGTTTTACAACTTGCGATATTTTTTCTTCATTTATCAGTGATATTGTTTCTTTGATAGAGGTGATTAAATTAACCTCAATGTTTTTAACAATATTATTAAATGAATTTCCTTCTGTTAAATTTAATTGAAGGTAATCATTACTTTTAAAATAATTTAGTAATAATTTTTTCAATTCTTTAAATCCTGAACACCCTAACTTTTTGGCTATTTTTACAATTAGTGATTTAGAAATATTTAAAGTGTCAGCAATTTCTTTAATTGAAGTATTTTCTGTTAAATTTTTAGGAATAAATAACCAATTAATAATTACAATTTCTGTTCTATTCAATGTATTAACTAATAATTTTAGCTTAGCAATTTTTTTTAACTCATCTTCAATCATCATAATAATTACTCATTTAAAAAGTTTAATTTTTTATGCATCATACCACAATACTTTTTGTATGTTCACATCTTCTAAAAAACACTTCATTTTTCACTAAATATACAATTATTGTAAACTATTTACTTGGTTTCACATATTCCACAATCAAGGCTATTAATCAACTATTTTTAATTAAAATTAATTTATTGTTTTAATTCATATAGATAAATAATAAACCAGATTGCTAAATGTGATAATTGTCTCAAAAACAAAAAAATAAAGTTTCCATTTATTATTTATATTGTAAACTTTATTATAAATATTAGCTTAAGGAGAATTAAATGAATAAGACTAAAGTCATTGTTATTACTCATGGTGATTTAGTTAATGGTCTAATTAAAACTTGTGAGATGTTTGCCGGAAAACTATCAGATACCTACGGTATTTCTGTACAACCTGGCGATACGATAGAAAAAATAGCTCAACAACTAGAAGAAATTGTAATCAACAATGAAGGTGTCGAATTTATTATCTGTGTGGATATTTTAGGTGGCACTCCCTTCAATGTAGCCTGTTTACAAAAAAAGAAGAACTCTAATATTCACATAATCACAGGGGTGAATCTTCCAATACTATTATTTTTATCTTTGGAAAGAGATTCTTATTCAACCATCAATGAAATGAAAGATTGTTTAATGTCTGAAATACAAAATTCAATTAAGTTTGTTTAAAAAGTGAGGAAAACAAATGAGCGAAATAAGTTTGATAAGAATTGATGACCGATTAATACACGGTCAGGTGATGACAAGATGGGTTAAACATGTTGAAACCACAACTATTTTGATAATTGATGATGATTTAGTCAACGATGATTTTATGGTTTCAGTTTTGGAAATGTCAGTACCTAAGGGTATCAAATTGAAAGTAGTTAATATTGCGTCTGCGATATCTCTTCTAACCGTTAATGCAGATGATGAAAAATATTTAATTTTAACTAAAAGTCCAAACCCATTATTAAAGTTGGCACAAAACAATGTGCCTATAACTAACATAATTTTAGGTGGAATGGGAGTAAACAGTATTCGTAAAAATTTTTATAGAAATTTAGCAGCGTCTGATGAAGAGATAGCCTCTTTTAAAGCACTAATAGAATTAGGGATTTGTATTGAAATTCAAGCAATTCCGAGTGATAAAGCAATAGATTTATCATCGATTATTAAATAATTAACAGGAGGATTTATGTTACTTTCTGCAATCTTAGTTTGTTTAATTGCTACTTGTAGTTGTTGGTGGTTTAGTCACTTAATCACAAGAACTTGGCTATACCCAATTATATCGGGTTTTATTGTGGCATTGGCCTTAGGAGAACCGATAGAAGGAATGAAAGCAGCAGCATATATTAATTTAGCCTATTTAGGTTGGATGACAGTAGGAGGCACTATGCCGGGAAATTTACCTGTTGCCTCTGTATTTGGAACTGCTATGACTATTTTAAGTAAAGCAAATCCTTCTACTGCAGTCGTATTTGCTGTGCCATTTTCATTATTAGGTATTTTGTCTTGGCAAGTATCAATGAGTATTAATGCAATATGGGTAAATAAAGCTGAAGCATTTTTAAATAAAGGAAATATAACTGGAATGAGGATGATGAACTATATTCCATCATTTTTTGTTTCCTTGATTCTAAATGGTATTCCTGCATTTATTTTAGTTTATTTTGGTGCTGAATATATGCAAGGATTTTTGGAACATATACCAAATCATTTAGTCTCTGCTTTTGAAGTTGTTGGTGGCATTATGCCAGCATTAGGTATTGCTATGTTGGTTTCATTTTTAGGTAAAAAACACCTAATGCCTTATTTCTTTCTAGGTTTTTTCGCAGTGGCATATTTAAAAATAGATATTATGGGATTAGCTATTTTTGCAGCAATAATTGCGATTATTAGCAACATGCTTACAAGCCAAAAAGAACATTAATAATCAATACATTTTATTAGAAATATTGTTTTGACAGATTTAAGGAAAACATTATGAATAACCAATCTATTTTGACAAAAAAAGAATTATTAAAAACATGGGCTCTAAATTATAGTTCTGAAACAGCCTATAACTATGAGCGATTGCAAGCATTAGGACAAACAAATGCTATGGTTCCTATTATTAGGAAACTATACCCAAATGATAAAACAAAACAATGTGAAGAATTAAAGAAATATTTAACTTTCTTTAATACAGAACCTTCTTTTTGTGGTTTAGGAATAACAGGTATAACTGTTGCAATGGAAGAAGCAAGGGCTAAAGATGGAGATGTATCACCGGAATCAATTGCTTCTATTCGTTCAGGACTTATGGGTCCTGTAGCAGGGATAGGCGACACATTTCAAGCGATTGTTTATTCTATTCTCGCCGCGGTTGCATGTAATTTAGCTGTCGAAGGTAATATTTTAGGTCCAATTTTATTCGAAGTTTTTTATAAAACGATAATGATTGTCATAAGTTTAAACATGTTTTTTATAGGATATAAAAAAGGGAAATCCTTTATTCTCGATATTCTAAAAAAAGGAATGATGGATAAACTTACTGATATGTTTGGCTTAATTGGGCTAATGGTTGTTGGAGGGATGGCTGCATCCAGAGTCGCAGTTTATACTCCACTTAAATTCCAAGTCGGTAACATTGTTATCACATTTCAAGACATCCTTAATACTTTAATTCCATGTTTAATCCCATTATTAATAACGTTAGGAGTTTTATATATGGTTAACAAAAAAATAAAACCCAACACCATGATTTTAGTTATTTTTATTGTTGGCATTGTAGGCTCTTACACAAGTATCTTGAATGTTATTAAGTAAAATATAAGAGAGGATTATTTTATGGATGTATTAGCTCTAACTGGAATTGGGCAATTAGAATATGAAAAACGCCCTATTCCTCAACCCAAACAACATGAGGTTTTAGTAAAAATTAAAGCTGCAGGTATTTGTGGTTCAGATATTCCTAGAACATTTACTACCGGGGCTTATCATTACCCACTCGTTCTTGGGCATGAATTTTCGGGTGTTATCGAAAAAGTAGGTGGTGAAGTAGAACCGTCCATCATTGGCAAAAAAGTAGCTGTTTTTCCATTAATACCATGTAATAAATGTATTTTTTGTGCTGAAAAATATTATGCACGATGCACAAATTATAGTTATTTTGGCTCAAGACAAGATGGAGCATTCTCTGAATATGTAGTTGTTCCTGAATTTAATTTAATTTTTTTAGAAGATGACGCTGATTTAACCGCTTCGGCAATGATCGAACCGGCTGCTGTTAGCTTACATGCAATAAGAAATGCACATTTAGATATGAATGACAATGTGGTTATTTATGGAGCTGGTCCAATAGGAATTATGGTTGCTAGATGGGCATATTTATATGGTGCGAATAAAGTTCTTTTAATAGATATAGATCAAAGAAAAACAGATTTTTGTAAGTCTATAGGTTTTAAGTATGTTTGTAACGCTAAAGAAGAAGATCCAATTAAATGGGTAATGAATCAAACAAATGATATAGGTGCAAATGTTTGTATAGAAGGTACTGGTTCCTCTAGTGGATTTAATAATGCATTGATGTCTTGTGCAATTATGGGGAAAGTAATCATGCTAGGTAATCCTCATGGAGATATGACTATTTCGAGACAAGTGTACGATAAATTTATGCGAAAAGAAGCAACTATAAAAGGTACATTCAATTCAGTGTATAAAAAATATCCTCATGATGAATGGGTTGAAGCTGCGCGAGCAATATATGAAGAAAGATTAAAAGTAAAAGATTTAATTTCTCATAAAGTTCCACTGGAAAAATTGAAAGATATGTTTTTCACTATCAAAGAAGGTAAAGAATTTACTTGCAAAGTATTGTTCGTGAATGATTAAAAGGTTAATAATTATGAATAATATATTGAGTGATAAAGTATCTATCATAACTGGTGGAGGTAGTGGAATAGGTGCTGCTATAGCAATAAAATTTGCAAATTTAGCAGCTAAAGTTGCTATTTTCGATGTTGACGAAAAAAATGGCAAAAAAATTGTTTCACAAATTGAGAAATCAGGAGGTACCGCTTCTTATTATAATGTAGATGTTTCAAATAAAGAACAAATTACTGCCGCAGTTAATGAAGTCATGAAAGTTTATGGCAATATTAACTCTTGGATTAATTCTGCTGGTGTTTCTAAAATTATTCCTTTTTTGGATTGCTCTGAATCATTATGGGATCAAACCATTAATGTTAATCTTAAAGGTACCTTCTTATGTTGCCAAGTCGCAATCAAAAATATGCTTCCTAAAGGAGGAAGCATAATAAATTTTTCTTCTGTCGCTGGGAAAAAACCTTGTACTGAACAAACAGCATATTGCGCAAGTAAGTATGGCGTTATTGGTTTGAGTCAGAGTATAGCAAAAGAATTTGCTAATAAAAATATTAGAGTAAATGTTATTTGTCCTGGTATTGTTGAAACGCCATTATGGGATAAAGGATTACGTGATGAATATGCAATTAAAAGAGGACTGAAACCTGATGAAGTCATGGATTATTTTCTTAAAGAAATTCCTATGGAAAGGTTATGTTCTTATCAAGACATCGTAAATACTGCCATTTTTTTAACCACTGACATGTCTAGTTATCTTACAGGGCAATCAATAAATTTAGTGGGAGGAGCATGGATGGATTAAACCTAATTTTTTAGATTTTTGAATATACGATTTAACTGCATGTTTGTGCTTAACATAAAGTGAGGTAATTAGTTTATGACTAATAAAAATATAATGATAGCTCCTTCATTAATGTGTATGGATTTAACTAAATTTTCAGAACAATTGACTTTTTTAGACGATAAAGTCGATTATTACCATGTAGACATAATGGATGGGCATTTTGTTCCAAATATTACTTTAAGTCCTTTTTTTGTTAGTGAAGTAAAAAAAATAGCAAAGAAACCAATTGATTGTCATTTAATGGTGACTGACCCAATCAATTATATTGATGAATTGGGAGCAAGAGGCGCCGATATTATTTCTTTACAAGTTGAAACTTTAGATGGCAAAGCTTTTCGAATAATCGATAAAATCAAAAAAAATGGTATGAAATGTGGGTTAGTATTTAATCCAAACTCATCTATCGAATTAGCTCAGTATTATATCGAACTTGCCGATATCGTTACAATCATGACCGTTGATCCCGGGTTTGCAGGACAACCATTCATTGAAAACATGTTATTAAAAATAAAAGAATTTAAAAAATATAAAGAAGAGAAAAAGTTAAAATATATTATCTCAATTGATGGGGGATGCAATCATAAAACTTTTTCTAAATTATTAAATGCTGGTGCAGAATCATTAATTGTCGGTTCATCTGGATTCTTTGGTTATGATTCAGATATAACAAAGGCTTGGAAAATAATGACTGAGTATTTAAACACTTCTAAATCACAATTAAATTAATAATGATTGGAGGTTGTATGAATGATATTTCTTATAAAAAAATAACAAATGACATAATAAATGAGTTAAAAGCAACACTAGAAGTTATAAATGAAAATGATGTTAATCAGTTAATAAATGAAATTTTTAGAGCAGAAAAAGTATTTTTCGTCGGGGTTGGTCGAGTTTTATTATCCTTGAAAAGTATAGCAAAAAGGTTAGCTCATTTAGGTATAACTTCGGTTATAGTTGGCGATATAACTGAACCAGCAATTACCAATAAAGATCTCCTCATAATTGGTTCTGGAAGTGGCAATACTCTGTTTCCTGTTGCTATTGCCAAAAAAGCAAAAGAGTTCAATGCCAAAATAGTTCATATAGGTTCTAATCCGCATAGTAAATTAACAGAACTTGTTGATTTATTTGTAAGAATACCAGTTAAAACTAAACTTTCATTAGCTGATGAAATACAATCAATACAACCGATGACATCATTATTTGAGCAATCTTTGTTGCTTTTAGGCGATATTATTGCATTAAAGATTATCCGCATCGATGGATTAAATATGAATGATCTTTGGCAATATCATGCGAATTTAGAGTGATAAATAATATTATCAACATAGTTAATTTAATATGCTGGCAATCACTTTATTATTTATAAGTTTTTTATTGGTAATTAATCATATTGAGGAAATAATAGACTATGTATATTGAAAAGATAAAAGCTGAATTGGAACAATCAGCCGATGTATTAACAAAATTCATGAATGAAGGATCAAACTTAAATTTAATTGAGTCTGCAGCATTAATTATTGCTAATGCATTTAAATCAAAAAAGAAAGTTTTATCATGTGGTAATGGAGGTTCTCATTGTGATGCTATGCATTTTGCAGAGGAACTAACTGGAAGATATAGACAAAATAGACCAGCTTATCCAGCTATTGCAATTTCGGATGTTAGTCATATCTCTTGTGTAGCTAATGATTTTGGTTATGATCATATTTTTTCTAGATATCTTGAAGGTGTGGGGCAAAAAGGAGATGTACTTCTTTGTTTATCAGGCTCAGGAAATTCGAAAAATGTTATTCAGGCAATGAAGACGGCAAAAGAAATTGGATTAACGACTATTGCGTTAACAGGTAATGACGGAGGTTTAATGGCTCCGCTTGCTGATGTAGAAATTAGAATTCCTCATCATGGATATGCTGATAGAATTCAAGAAGTGCATATTAAAATTGTTCATATATTAATTATGTTAATTGAAATAGAGATGAAAAATTGTCATATTTAAATTGCACATCTGATATTCAAATTGAACGAGTATCAAATGAAAAATAACTTTTAAATAATCCTTTTATTAAGTTGTAATTAAATATATTGTTGATTAGATCCTTACCATTCTGTTTATGGAATAATTGCATCAATGTGTCAACTTTTTGCTTTTCAGCCAAATATGTGAAGATAATTTAAGTAACCATGGAAAATTTGGATAGTAATAAAAGACCAGAATAAAAAACATCTGGAAAGTTTTTTACTCATCGGACACTCATTTTGTGAAAGTGAGCACCGATGAATAATAATTGTATATCTATAAAATTAAATTATAAAAACTAATATTTACGATTATTTTGTATTTGGAAATAACTCATAATCTTCTATTAATGATTTTGCTATTGAATAAGAATTAACGAGAGGATGAACCATCAAAGCTTTAATCGCTTTTTGTTTATCTTGATGCAGAATTGCGTCAACAGCTAAACGTTCATATTCTTTCACTTTACTGATTAAATTTTTTTGTGTATCAGGTATATCCTTATAATGAACGGGTTTAATACCTTTTTTACTGGCCAAACAACTAATTTCGACAACATCATCATCATATAAGAAATCAAGCGCTCCTTCATTTTTAACTGAAACAATCACCCTTCTTTCTTGTTCACCTTTTAGTGCTTGAATAATATCAACAGCAACACCAGCATAACCACTATCATCTGGTACAGCTAGAAATTCTTTAAATGAAATCAGTGGTTTTTGGATAGATTTATCCTTTGCTGATTCACTTTTCATATAAGAATTTTCACGTTCGAGATAATGGCTATAAAACACTGCAAATGCATTATCAATGTTTTTATCAATATCAACTTCAGCGTCCATCTGCTTCAATTTGGTAAACATACGATCATTAATTTCTTTAATCTGTTGACCACGTGTTTGTTCAGAAAGCAAAATTGCTTGTAATGCAACATCACTATAAAAATAAAAATATAGATACTCATTTGAAAACTGATCATTTAAAAGACGTGTCAATTCCGGCTCAAAATATTTCATGCTGGTTTGCTCATAAAGCCTTGGATCACTTAATATTTGCAGAGTAACATCTTGGTTTTTGCGTTGAAATGTTGGGAACCATGACAGATGATTTAGCCCATAACAGTCCATAGAAAGTTCATCATATGAGCAATCAATCATGCGCGCAACTTCACGAATAAATTCAGTTGGGGCATCACAAATACCAAACACTTGGCGATTAAAACCTGATTTGATAATAGCTTCAGTGACAAGCCCTGATGGATTGGTAAAATTGAATAAGATCGCATTAGGAGATGAAACCTGTTCAATAAGTTTACAATATTCTAAAATCGCAGGAATTGAACGAGACGCCATAGCAAAGCCACCAACCCCTGTCGTTTCCTGTCCAAGTACTTTATGTTTTAATGCGATAAGCTCATCTTGAACCCGTCCATTTTCACCACCAACACGAATTGTAGTAATCACATAATCAGCATTGCTCAGTGCAGATAACTTATCTGTTGTCAGTGTAAATTTGATTTCTGGTTTTAAAAATTTGAAAACATGTTTAGCAATTTTACCGTAAGTATTAAGATGGTTTTCGTCAATATCTAAAAAACAAACTTCAGTTAAATCAATCTTATCGGCATGACAAGCAATTGATTTAGCCAAAAATGGGGAGCGTACACCGCCACCGCCAATTACAGTTAATTTCATTTTAATCCCCTTATTCTGACTTACCAATGAATTTATCGATTTTACTTTTTATAGAACCTACTGTTAAGCCATATACCACTTGAGCTTCATTACCCTTACGGATAATCCCCTTTGAACCAGTTTGTGATAATATTGTTTCATCAATTAATTCCATGTCATAAACTTCAACACGTAATCTCGTATAACAGTTATTGATAGAAATAATATTTGCAATACCACCTAATCCTTCAACAATTAAAGCGGACTGATCATCTATTTGTGTGCTTTGCGCTTTTTTATACTCTTCTTTAGAGTATAGATGCACATTCTCATGATCGTCTTCACGTCCAGGTGTTTTTAAATTTAATTTTAAAATTAAATATTTGAAAATGAAGAAGTAGACAAAAAATTGTACTACACCAATAGCAACATATAATGGCCATCTGGTTAGAGAAGCAGGTAATGGAATGTTGTAAATAATAAATTCAATTAATCCACTAGCACCCCATGGTCTTACATCTAGCAAATAGCAAACAACTTGCGACAGTGCAGTTAAAACTGCATGTACAACCCAAAGTAACGGTGATAAAAATAGGAATGTAAACTCTATTGGTTCGGTAATACCAACCAGAATTGAAGTGGTAATTGCAGGAATTAACAGTGCTTTCACTTGACTTCTTTTAGCTGGGCTGGCGGTCTTATAAAATGCTAATGCGGCGCCAGGTAAACCAAAAATAGTTACCATGCCTTGTTGTGAAAATCGCAAGGATTCATGCATAAGTTCGGAAATATTAGGATTACGCATGTAAGCTAAGAAAATCGGTTGTGATCCTGAAATTGTTTGCCCATTCTCAATAATCGTTCCACCTATTGAAGTTAATTGGAACGGAGACCAGACAAAATGATGCAACCCTGTTGGAATCAGGAATTTTTCAAAAAATCCATAAACAAAAATTCCACCTGCTCCACTCGATTTCATTATTCCAGTTAAAGATTCAATGCCATTTGCAACAAGTGGCCAAACATAGGCGCAAACAATAGCAAAAATAATAATAATCGGAGTTAAGATGATCAATACTAATTTTGCTCCACCATAAACAGACAATACACCTTTTAATTCGGTTAAAACAAAGCGATTATGAATATAGGCAACCATTCCACCAAGTAATATTCCTAGGAATATACCCATATCAACAACCTGAAAACCAAGTACTACTGCTTGCCCAGTCCCAACAAGTTGTCCTTCAATAGGTTCTGCAACACTATCTATCAAGGATAAGAATGAAGAATTAGCACCTAAAAACATAATATAGCTCATTAAAGCAACCATCGCTGCTTCACTTTTATTATATTTTGCAAGACCATAAGCAAGACCAACAGCAAAAATAAGCCCTAGATTACCAAATAGTGGCCAAAAGGTATCACCGATTAATTGACCAATATTAGCTATAGAGTTATTACTAATTAGCGAAGGATTAGTTAAAATAGAACTGAATGCCAGTACAAGTCCAATGACAGGTAAAAATAACACTGGGCTCATCATTGCTTTTGAAAAAGTTTGTAGGGATTTAACCCACTTAGAAGACTTTTTACTCATAACATTATCTCCTTTCATTATTAAATTGCTACACATAGCTGTTTATTTTTATCATTTTCTTGCCATAAATAACAACAAGTTTTCATAATTGATGGTATAAAAGTTACACTGCAGCAAAAAATGACAATTAAGTATCATTTTGCAAGTGAACTATGGCTAAATTACAGTTTAGAAAGCAGATATTCAAATGCTAGTAAGCTATACCCAAAAAATGGTGTTGAAAAACAAATATTATCATCATATTGATTATGATCTTTGATCGAAATAACCACTTCCGATTGCTGTGCAAGAGGGCTTAATGTATTTCCAGTGAAGGAAACAATCGGAATTTGATATTTATGTGCAACATCTAACCAATTTATAACATAATGGCTACGTCCCGATTTAGAAATAATCCAAACTACATCTGGTTTATTGTGATTTTGTTGAGCTAAAATATCAAAGTCTGTCCACAATGAAATACTCGTTTTACTGCCTAACATTAACAAGCGATTGTAATAATATTGCGCAACTAATTGTGAAAAACCATTTCCATGTAAAAGAATCTTTTTATCCTTAATCATTGTTTTGAGTTTCGCAAATCCATCATCAGGAATAACTTGGACAATCTGTTCAATGTTTAAATTTGATTGAATTGTGTTCGAACCATCCAATAATTTAAATTTTAAAAAATATAATAACTCTGTAAAACCGCTAAATCCCAATTTATGAGACAAACGAATAAGAGTAGAAGATGAAGAATAACATGTTTCTGCGGTTTGACGAATACCAATGGATAAACAGTGATCAATATGCTCAGCCATGTAGCATAGTAAACGGTATTCTTTACTAGTAAATGATAAATTTGGGAAGATCATGTTAAAATCCATAACTAACTCCTTGTTATATAATATTAAAATATTAAGTATGGTTCCTCTCTAAAATAATGGTAATAATAAAAAGTAATCTATTTATAATCTTATATTTTTCACAGTTCAAGGTTGAGATTACATCATAAAATATAAACAAATTACCTGGTAAGCAAGATATCAGATTTCGTACCTAAAGAATATTATACTAAGCAAAAAGTCATCGTTTACACATTAGATTGACCTGAATTACCCACTTATTGGAAACAGAAATGTAACAATACCATTGATGTTAGATTAAATAGTGAATACGTAAGTATTAATAAATACCATAGTATAATAGATAATAGATATCGCATTTGATAATTTAAAATTGATAGATATTATTTTATATTGTTGAATACGAAACAAGATTAGCATTAACCAATAAATTTCAGGTGAAAAATAACGGAAAGTGTAAAGAATATCACAATAAATTAAGTGTATTAACTCACAAAACATCAATTTAAGATGATAATTTTGATAATGGTTTAAAGTTTGTGCCGTATAAAGCAATAGCAAGAATTTTATATTGCTCATAATATTTGTACATAATAATACCTCAAAACTTTGCTTTTTGAGTTTTACTACGTTGCAAGTTAATATACTCTTGTAAACGAGAGTCAAGTATACGGTATTTTATATGTGCTGCCTGCTCTATGTTACCTCTTTGTTGTTCAACATTGGCAAGGGTTAATTTAGTTTCAGTATCATCATCTAATTGATCTGAAATGTATCTATCACCTAATTGTTTAATACCCTGATCAAATAGATTGATCGACTGCTGATAATTTTTTTGATCTATCAATACCTTTCCTTGCTTTAATAAGGTAATAATGTGCTCTAATTCTTTTGGTAAAAGTTCCGCTCTTACTATAGTAACGAATTGTGCTGCTTGTTGTTCATCTTGATAACCAACAACATAATAATCATTTACCGGAGGTATTGTACACATATGCAACTCCTTAAAAACTTGGTCATTTCTTAATAATAGTGTAAAAATATTATTAACTATAATTTATATGTTAGCTATCCTTTAGTGTTTTTCAACTGATACTTGAACCACATTTTAGTTAAATAAAATACTAATGGTAAAAGAATTGTCTAATAAAATGCAGAATTAATTTGAAGTATGGCTATATCAGGCGATTATGAAAGATATCACAAAAATTAAGTAAAATATAGCAAAGGAAGTACTCAGTGAAAAAATTACTCACAACAACAATATTGTTAGCAATAGTGATTTCTTACTTACTATTGAGTTATGTAAATAAGCCTACATTAGTACAAGAAACGGCAATGCAACTCAGTCAAAATAAAAGTTTTCTAACCTTTATTAATTCATTATCTGAAAAAAATGTTGCGGCCGCTGCTAAAAAAAAGGGATTAGTTACAACAGGTTCATGGACAGATAGAGAAAATAGATACGATATTTTCACTAACCAACAAGCACAGCAAATAGATCAAAATCCCAGTCAATACCTGTCTGATGCTATAGAAGTGATAAAAAACTCGAATTACGATCAAAGTCAAAAAATGTATACCATCATCATGATGCAACATTTACCAATAAAAGAGTATTTATCTTTTATGGAAACAGTTAATACAGCATTTGAAGAAGGTATTATTACTGATAAATTTGTATTTATAGAAGCGATTAAACCAAATCTAGCATTAAAAAGTACTACCCAAGATTATTGGGATGATCCAATGTGGATAAAACAGTTTAAAAGAAATGCGAATAAAGTATTATCAACAAGTCAAATAGAAAGCATTTTAAATGGCGATTATGTCACTAATAGCCCTTATTAGATAACTATAATTTTTATCAGTGAATACCTGTTATATAATGTTTTCTATTTGTTTTTTTAATACTAATAATTAAGGGAAAAAATTAGAATATATAGATTATTTTCATGGTGAACTAATTGAAGAACAATTTGGAAATAGATGATAATTTTATAAAAAAACAAAGAGTAGCAAAACTATGACCTTCTGAGTTTAAAGTAACGCGAAGAGATTTATCATATGTCAGTTATGCTAAAAATAATAATTTATGTGTTAAATATGATGAAATATCATATAAAAAAATAATTCAAACATTAATCTATATGCTGTTGCAAAAGCAAAATTAGCCGCGACCTTCCTTCTAGAAGTAAATTACAATTATTGCATGCCACTTAAGCAAAATTTATATAAATTTAAAATTATTTTTATTTAATTTTTGCGAGTATTCAAATATTCATTAATAACAGATTTTGGTTCTTCCTCTGAATTATCAAGTACAAATAATATACTTCCAGTACGTCCATTAATTAAATAATTTCTAATATAGCTAGGTTTATCTTTGATATGAACATAAATAATATATATTGGTCCTTTAATATGCTCTGACTCTATGCCCCTTACTATATTTATTACATTATTTGAATTCATTATATTAATGCCAAACTCTTTGTTCATTTTATCTGCAAGATTTTCAACTGAAAAGTTAAAATCATTATCGTGATTATCCTCTCTAACCACTTTACCTTGGCTATCGTATAATATTGATACGCCAACAGGAAAACTATAAAATTCGGTACTAACCCCTATTAAATTACCATTAGCATCAAATGCTTTTCTATAAATATAAGGAGAGTTTTTAGTTATTTTTTCTTCAATAAACCCTTGTGGGGTATTTTTTCTTTGTTGTAAGGTCGTTCCATCTGGGAGCGTTTGTATCCATACGCCATTTTTTTGAAGTCGATTGAATTTTTCTACGTTAAAATGCTCTTTGTAAATAACTTCTTTAGATATATCTGATTTTGCAATTGGCACCATACCTATTAATACAAATACTGATAATAAGCTAATAAACCTCATATACCTCTGTCCCTCATAATTTTCCATTGCTAATACCAAATATCATAACTATTTTTGGACTAATTATTTTATGGAATACAAACTATAACTTTACAAGTTATTTGAATGTATAATTTTACATAAATAAATTGTCGATTTTCCTGTAACAGTGAGCTATTTTTTCAGTGCGTTGAATCATTTCTGTACGTACGTGTTCAGGTTCTAAACAAATACATTTATGCCCTAAGCTTAATAAAATTCCATAACCATAATCATCATCAATAAAGTCAAAATTGACAATGTATTGTTGATCATTCAATTGGTTAATATCTTTTTCGTCACAATAATCTAAAATACGTTCTAAAAGAGACTCATCTATTAATAATTTTATTTTAAAAATTCTTTTTTTCATATCCTTTTTGAATACAGAAAATGCATCAGGCATTGTCTGTCTAATAAATTTGGTGTTAGTTTGTCTAATATTAGATATTTTTGATAATTTAAAGATACGAAAATCATTTCTATTCAAACAAAAAGCGTGTAAATACCATTCTTTTTCCTTAAATATAAGTTGATATGGCTCAATTAACCTAGAGGCTTGTTTATTTTTAACTGCCAGATAGTCACAAGATAAAACTCGTTGCTCTTTTAGTGCCTGCTTGATAATCGTTATTTTTTTATCAATATTTTGTGCGGAAAACCATGAAGATAAATCAATAGAAAGTTGATTTAAATTATTTACTATCTCATCAAGCTCTTGTTCTGATAAAAAACTCTTAATTTTTTCAAGTATTATCGAATTTTCATTTTCTTTTAAAACGGGTGAATTTAACAAATTTAGACCCTTTAATAAAATGATTACATCTTCTTTAGTAAATAACCCTTTGCTAATTTTATAATTTTTTAAAATACTGATTCCTCCAGTATTTCCAGTATAGGTAATAATGGGTATACCAGCACTCTCAATAACTTGTATGTCTCGATAAATTGTACGCAATGATACATCAAATTTTTCAGCTAATTCTTTACCGCTTACTTTTTCTCTTTGAAGCAGTATCATGATGATAGTAATTATTCGATTAATTTTCATACTTTATATTTGCAAAATAAATTACATTGAATTTTAAATATGACATACAGTTGTCAGTAATGCTTCATCATAATATAGACAATAAACGTTGTGTATATTATTTATAAAATGAAGGAGACAAAAATGTTTAAACCAAATAGCGTCATTATTTATGTTATGGATGCCAATGTTAGTGCAAATTTTTATACAAAAATACTGGGGCGACCTCCCATTGAAACATACCCCGGCTTCGCTGTGTTTTTATTAAATGACAATTTTGTTTTGGGCATACAAGAAGCAGCTGAAATCACACCCAAAGCACCTAATCATTATGGTGGGTTTGAATTGTCATTTAGTGATGTAACCAAAAATGATGTCGATGAAATTTATGCCGCATGGAAAAAATTAGGTGTAACAATTGAACTTGAACCTCAAATGCTCGAATTTGGGTATACCTTTGTAGGTAATGATCCTGATGGTCATCGTCTTCGAGTTTGTGCCACCGATACATCAAAATTTGAATAAAAAATTATTTTGGAAAAAGAGGGGATTCATAAATACCTTCAGGTATTACTATCCATAAATAGGACACTTTACCACTCAAGATCCATTTGGATTATTGGGTGGAATTAATTTATATCAGTTTGCTTTAAATGCAATTTGTTAGCTAGAGATCCCTTATGGTTTTCATGTTGAGGAAAGAGATCAAACTAGTAGTTCAAATCTTATTATGACTGGTTTAGATGAAAAAAGGAGTAAGAATATAGAGCTAATTAGCACAACAGATGACCAATATTATATTGTTCATACCCGATAAGATATTCCAAAATTATTAGCTGAAAATAGTGTCATTAAAGAAGCAACTTAAAATTATGAGCTAAAGCTGTTATATATTTAAATTAATTTCCAAGGAATAACTTAATCAAACCGATATTTTAAAAATAGTAAGAAAACAAGGTGGTAGAAATATAGATTTTGTTTTACAACTATTTGTTTTGTTTAATATTATTAAGTATCCTTAAAATAATTTTTCACAATTTTAGCTTAAAAACGACAGGTTAACTATATTAACTAAATTTTCTCTGGTTAAAGTAAGGTTTATATATTTTTAGTATTTCACTTGAGGAAGTGTAAATGCTGTAAGCAGCTGCCTTGCAGATTTCAACGTTTAATTTTTTTACAAACTCAACATTCTTTATGACTGATAATTCAGTATAACTCGCAGAAGAATAAACCAATAACGCTTTATGCTCAGAAATAGGATAATATAAATCTATATTTTCGGCTGAAGAACCGAAGGAATTAATATTAATTACTGCTGATCAGAAGTAATAAATGGTTCAGAAGAAAAATTATTAATTAATCTAAATTTATAGACTTGATTAGTACGTATTGCATAACTTAAGTTAATAGCAAAATAAATGCAGGGAAACCACCAATGTTGTTTCTTTACACAAAATCCTAGTTATAGCCCTACAGGAACATGGTCAGCCTATGAAAATAGAGGGATGAGTGGTCAAGGTGGAAATACTCAAGTTACAGATAGAAAAAAAAGAATTTGTTGTTTTACCATCTGTATTAGCCAGAATGGGATATAAAGCTTTTTACATTAATAAGCATAATGAAAACTGGGCACGTTGGCACTCAACAGACGCAACAGCTCAAGAAACATATAGAACATACCTTGGAAGAATTACAGCCAGATATATAAATGAATTTGAGGCATCAGCACAATGATATTTAATAGATTCTTAAAACAGATATTATTCCTTATTCTTTTCGTGTTCCAAGCTATTTGGGCTAATGAGATAGTAAACCCCGAGTGTTACGATTATTTAACAGAATTAGTACGGAGCAGTAATTTTCCTTTTAATAATATCCCTAAAGAAAAAAATAACTTATTAATTGATAGTGATGAGAATAATATAATATTTGCTCAAGTAAATTATGATAAAAAGACGCTAGGGATTTCTTATGATACAAATAGAATGGCTAGTAATGGTTGGATAAAATATTATGTGATTCTCATAAGTTATATAATGTTTCCGGAGACATAGATCCAGATAATCCCGTTGAGTTATCAATTGATAAAAAATATGCACATTTATTTGAAAGTTGTCGAAGGGGGATAGTTATTCCTATCCAACAAGAGTGTATAGAAATTAATAATAAAGCGTTATCTTCTCAGTTGTTACACTCGTCCTCCAGAAATTACCAAGTTTCTCAATCAGGAAAGTCATACTTCTATTCTGCTCCTAATGAAAAATGTCAAATTAGTAAAGATTTATTTATTATAAAGAGTGATGTAGTAGAAGTTATAGGAAAATTTAATAATTTTTATAATGTTATTTATAAAAAGAAAAATGGTGATGATGTAACAGGATGGATTTATAAAGATAATTTAAAGCTACCTGTAGGAAAAAAGGATTCTTATACAAGTGATGACTATAATGGTGACCCTTTAATTAGTAAGAAAGAGTTTGTTGAAGGTGTTAATACATCATGTATTATTGGTAACTTGTATAATAGATCTAGTGAGAAGGCCGGAGAAGATAACAAGCGTTGTGTCTTATCAAAAATAAGTTATCCTTATGATAGATTCTTAAATTTAGGTGATGTTTATCCCATTTCAAAACTTAATCAGGGTGAAAAGATACTTATTAATCAATCAGGTAATTTTAATACCTTTATAAAAATAACAAAAAAACTAATAAAAGAAGGTAGTTACAATTTAGAATTAACATTGTTTACTGAAAATAATGGTAAGCTAATAGATAGCTTAATTATTTATAAAGAGAAAAATGATGTTGAAGCGTTTGTTGCAAAACGGCAATATTATTTTATCAGCTCATCTTTGACTGTTTCAATTTTGCAAGTCTCTTCTATTGAGGAGGGTACTTTACTTGACTATTGGAAGAATTATAAAATTAATGGTATGGGAAAAATCATATTGCTTGACTCTATATCCTGTGATTGCTCTGTAAACCCAAAAGGAGTTGGTCATAATAAATGAGAGTAGTAAAATTAACTGAATTGATTCATTTATATAAAAAGGTAATTTTCAGATTTCCCTTTTGTTATTTTTGTACGTAAAAATATTTTTAATCTTCACTTTATTAACTATTAAAAAGATAATAATTAGTTTATTTCAATCATAAGAAAATAAAAATAGGGACATAAACAGGGGTATAATTTAGATTGCCGACTCTATATTTTAAATTATATCAACTAGTTAAATTAATAAATTGGAGCGGGAAACGAGGTTCGAACTCGCGACCTCAACCTTGGCAAGGTTGCGCTCTACCAACTGAGCTATTCCCGCATTAGAAGTGTTACTTAAATGGTGCCCGGGGCGAGACTTGAACTCGCACGGCCAAAAAGGCCGAGGGATTTTAAATCCCTTGTGTCTACCGATTTCACCACCCGGGCTCAAAAACTAATATTATTTATAATATTGCTTTGAATGCAGTGCATTTTACCCATCTTACGCATTCAGTCAATAAAAAAATCAAAATAATTGCTTAACTGCTCAATGTTTGTCACATTATTAAACAAATATCGTGATTTACAACTAATAATTAAGTTTGATAGACAATAATTAAACAGATTGATCAAAGGAAAATAGTTAATTTAAACACTAAAAGATGAACCACAACCACAAGTTGTCTTAGCATTAGGATTATCAACAATAAAACGCGAACCTTGTAGTCCTTCTACATAATCAATGGTGCCACCGACCAAATATTGCAAACTCATTGGATCGATAACTAGAGAAACACCATTTTTTTCAATAGCTAAATCGTCGTCATTTACCTTTTCATCAAAAGTAAAACCATATTGAAACCCGCTACAACCACCACCAGTAATATAAACACGTAATTTGAGATTAGGGTTTTCTTCTTCGGTTACCAAAGATTTAACTTTGTTAGCTGCAGCATCGGTAAAGTTAATTGGTAATTCATTGCTCATTTTAATCTCCTAATATTAACTCTTATATATTATATACCTTGATAAAAATAAAATACAAAATGAAAACTTCTATTACATAAATTTTTAATTACCAACTTGAATTTAGTTTTATTTTATGAATAAATACAATTCTATTTTCTATAGAGATAATGGTAATGTTAAATAATTCATTAAAGTCAGAAAAGCTTTATCAACAAGCGTTATCAGTTATGCCTGGAGGGGTCAACTCACCAGTTCGAGCATTTAATGGTGTTGGTGGCACACCATTATTTATTGAGCGTGCCAATGGAGCCTACATCTATGATGTGGATGAAAAAGCTTATATTGATTATGTTGGTTCATGGGGGCCTATGATTTTAGGACATAATGATGCTGACGTAATTAATGCCGTTATCCATGCGGTGCATAATGGACTTAGTTTTGGTGCGCCAACCGAAATCGAAACTAAAGTTGCTAATTTAGTAACGCAAATTATGCCATCTATTGAAATGCTACGTATGGTAAATTCAGGCACTGAGGCAACCATGAGTGCTATTCGCGTGGCTCGCGGCTATACCGGGCGTGACAAGATTATTAAGTTTGAAGGTTGTTATCATGGCCATGCTGATTACTTGTTAGTTAAAGCTGGTTCAGGAGCTCTAACGTTTGGTCACCCTACTTCACCTGGCGTGCCTAATGATTTTGTCAAACATACTTTAGTTTGTGATTATAACAACCTTGATTCAGTCAAAGCCCAATTTGCTCAATATCCTAAGGAAATCGCTGCAATAATTGTTGAACCCGTAGCCGGTAATATGAATTGTGTGCCAGCTAAAAAAGAGTTTTTGCACGGCTTAAGAGATCTTTGTAATGAATATGGAGCCTTATTAATTATAGATGAAGTAATGACTGGATTTAGAGTCGCCTTGGGTGGTGCACAAGATTATTATAATATTATACCGGATCTCACTTGTTTAGGTAAAATCATCGGTGGTGGTATGCCAGTCGGCGCCTTTGGTGGCAGAACTGAAATAATGACACAATTAGCCCCAGAAGGCCCTATTTACCAAGCTGGTACACTTTCAGGTAATCCTGTCGCCATGGCTGCTGGCTATGCGACCTTAACTAAACTAATGGATGTAGGTATTTATCCAACACTAGTTGAAAAAACAACTCAACTTGCTGAGGGTTTGTTAACTGTTGCTAAGCGCAATAATATTCCTTTAGTCGTTAATCACGCAGGTGCAATGTTTGGTTTATTTTTCACTTCTGCTGAGGAAGTAACCAGTTATCAAGATGTAATGAAATGTAATATTGAATTATTTAAAAAATTCCATCATCATATGCTGGCAGAAGGCATTTATTTTGCTCCATCAGCATTTGAAGCAAGTTTTATGTCCATAATGCATACAGATAAAGAAATCAATCATACCATTGATGCAACAAATCGCTTTTTTAGTAAACTAAACTAAAAAATTATATAACGCTTTTATATCAATAGAGATGAAAATATTTAACGATTAAAATAGGTAATAAATATATGGTTAATCCACTTAAAGAAGGTGATAAAGCACCTCAATTTTCATTGCCAGATCAAGATGGAGAGCAGATAAGTTCGAAAGATTATAAAGGCAAACGTATTTTGATTTATTTTTATCCTAAAGCAATGACTCCTGGTTGTACTATGCAAGCTTGTAACCTGCGTGATAGTGCTGACGAATTTAAAAAATATAAAGTGGTAATTATCGGTATTAGCACAGATAAACCCGAAAAACTTTCCCGCTTCATGGAAAAAGAATTATTGAATTTCACCTTACTTTCTGATGAAAACCATACCGTATCAGAAGCTTTTGGCATCTGGGGTGAGAAAGAATTTATGGGTAAGACTTTTGACGGCATTCATCGGATTAGTTTTTTAATTGGTAAAGACGGAAAAATAGAAAAAGTTTTTGATAATTTTAAAACAAGTAATCATCATGAAGTAGTGTTGGATTACCTTAAACAACATACCAGTTAATTTACCTACAAGCAGATTAAATGATTAATCTGCTTTTTTTATTAACAGTTAATTGCTTGTTAAGCTGCTTTTAATTTCTTCCGGTTTTGGCCATGCATTAATAATGGCTTTCACTAATGTGGCTAACGGAATCGCGAAAAATACCCCCCAAAATCCCCATAAACCACCAAAGACAATCACTGATAAAATAATAACTAGCGGGTGTAAATTTAATTTTTCAGAAAACAGACAAGGAACTAGTAAATTGCCATCCAAGGCTTGAATTAACACATAAAAGAAAATCAAATAACTAAACTCAGCACTTAATCCCCATTGGAATAGCGCTATTAATACCACTGGAATACTAGAAATAATAATACCTATATAAGGAATTAATACCGATAATCCTACGACCACCGCTAACAATAAACCATAATCTAAACCAAAATACCAAAAGGGGATATAAACACACACAGCTAAAATAATAATGTGTAATACATTACCAACAATGTAATTGGAGATTTGCATATCCATTTCTGCGGCGACTTTATTTAAAATAGTGCGATTTTTTGGCAAAATTTTCGAACAATAACCCCATATTTTAGCTTTATCTTTTAGTAAGAAAAACATCATTATTGGGATTAGTACCGCATTGATCACCACCGAAACCAAACTAAATAAAGACACAATAGAAAATTGTAATAAAGAATTACCAGTTTGTACCACTCTATTGGTGATACCTTGAATTATCGAATCAAATAACCCAACATCGATTAATTCAGGATAATGTTCCGGTAAAGACATCAAAAATTTATTAGCAAAATTTAGCATATTAGGAATATTAGTAATCAAACTGATGCTTTGTTGCCAAATCAATGGCAATAAGATCATAAAACCAGCAAATACTACCAAGATAAATAGTAGCAACACCAAAATAACCGCCAGAGTACGTGGGATTTTCCTTTTATTTAAGAAATTAACCGGGGTATCAAGTAAATAAGACAGTACAATAGCAATTAAAACGGGTAATAGGATTTTATTGAAAAAATAAATTATCAGAAACAGCAAAATAATCACTGCCATTAACGAAACCACATGGGGATCACTAAATCGTCTTTTGTACCATTCAACGAATAATTTAAACATTGCAAATACTCCTATTTTGCTATTTTTACGTGGTTAAGTCCTGACTGATTATAAATTTGTTATGGCATTAAGTTGGGGATATTTTGTCATTTATCGTTTAAATCCACCTAAAATACCCCGTGTAATTCGTTTACCAAGTTCATTAACGACTTGCCGGGTAGCACTTTTTGCAACTTTTTGTGCCAATCCATCATGCTGCCCCCCTTTAGGGCCTTTACTACCAAAGAATAATGAACTCAGAACGTCCATCCATCCCCCTGAACTTCCATTTTGTGAATCACTTTGATTATTACTAGTAGAATTAGCAGCTGTGTCGAGCGAAAAACCGGCTTTGAGTTTTTCGTACGCCGACTCGCGATCTACTGTATCTGCATATTTATTATAGAAATGGGATTGATTAATAATAGCATTTTGTTTTTCAGGCGCCATTGGCCCCATGTGCGAATTAGGTGCAATTACAAAACCCCTTTCAACCATATTGGGTCGCCCTTTTTCATCCAAAAATGAGATTAAGGCTTCGCCTACTGCCAATTCCATAATTGCGGTTTCTGCATCAAAACTAGGGTTGCTGCGCATGGTTTGGGCTGCGGCTTTTATGGCTTTTTGATCTTTGGGGGTAAATGCACGTAATGCATGTTGTACCCGATTACCAAGCTGCCCTAAAATAGTATCAGGGATATCGGTAGGGTTTTGGGTAACAAAATAAACGCCCACACCTTTAGAACGAATTAAACGCACTACTTGTTCTATTTTTTGCAATAATGCTGGTGAAATATCATTAAACAATAAATGTGCTTCATCAAAAAAGAACACTAATTTTGGTTTATCCGGATCACCAATTTCCGGAAGATGTTCAAAGAGTTCTGATAATAACCATAATAGAAATACCGAATATAATTTAGGGCTATTATATAATTTGTCGGCCGCTAATATATTTACTACCCCTTGACCGTTGTTATTAACGCGCAGCAGATCTTGAATATCCAGCATTGGTTCGCCTAGAAAATATTCTGCTCCTTGTTGATCAAGTGTTAATAAACTCCGTTGGATTGCACCGATTGATGCTGAAGAAATATTGCCATATTCGGTGGTGAATTTTTTTGCATTATCACCCACAAACTGCACTAGAGCCCGTAGATCTTTAAAATCCAGCAGTTGTAAATTATTGTCATCAGCTATTTTGAATACTAATTGTAATACTCCGGCTTGAGTATCATTTAGATTAAGTAATCTTGCTAGTAAAATTGGGCCAATATCAGAAACAGTACTCCGCACTGGTAATCCCTTTTCGGCAAACACATCCCACAATTCAACTGGTGATGCATTAGGTTGCCAATCCTTTACACCTATATTATTAAGACGAGCTTGTAATTTTTCTGATAACGTACCTGGCTCACCGATTCCGGTAAGATCACCTTTCACATCTGCCAAAAAAACCGGAACCCCTATTTTGGAAAAACTTTCAGCTATTTTTTGTAAAGTAACAGTTTTTCCTGTCCCGGTGGCACCGGTAATTAAACCATGACGATTGGCAAAATTTGCTAAAATGGCTAAGTCTTTACCATTGCTTTTGGCGATAACGATAGATTCACTCATGGTACAAATCCTCATTAAAACTACTATTAAAACTACTATTAAAATAAGTGAGAATATTGTAAGCTGAAACAGCAATAACTTCTATTCTTATTATCTGTCTAGACTACAAAAGGAGTCGCTATGTTTCCAGAATATCGAGAATTAATTTCTAAATTAAAAAATACAGATTTACGTTTCCAAAAGTTATTTGAACAGCACAATGAATTAGATCAAAAAATCAAAAATATTCAATCGGGAATTGCAGTTAATACCGCGGAGTCGATAGAAGCATTGAAAAAACAAAAACTTAAACTAAAAGATGAAATGCATGAAATTTTGAAAAAAGCGTCTTCTTTGTAGTCATTCAATCGAGTTACGCTTGTTAAATTAGTTTAATATAAATATAGAGTTAAAAATAAATAAACCCCAAAATATGGGGTTTATTTATTTTTATAATATATTAACTTTCATCGATTTAATTGCTCTTGAGCCTTTTTTTGTTTACGGCTTTTGATTAGCATAATTAAATTTTTATGTGGAGTCTTCATAATTATTTCTCCTTATTGTTATAGTTATATGACTCTAAAATAATATGTATTAAATATAATATTATTGGTCCAAAATCAAGATGTCACCTCATTTATATTTATTAATATGAACTTTACTATTGACTTAATAAGCAAACATAGTTGAGCTTCAACCATTGATTAGTTTGCTTAAAACCATTGCCCAAAACGTTTTATGTAAATACGTTTCATAAATTGAGCAACACAGCAATAACAAAGTAAGGTTCCTACCAACCATGGGAAGTATGACCACGGCAGTGCTTGTAAGCCAATTACGCTACCTAATGGCGAAAATGGAATGTAAATACCAACAGCCATTATTAACATGGTCATGACAATAACCGGAAATGCAGCCGTACTTTGAATAAATGGAATCTTCTGCGTTCTTAGCATATGTACAACTAATGTTTGTGACAACAAGCCTTCAATAAACCAACCAGAATGGAATAATGATTGCGCTTCAATATTATTGGCACTAAACACAAACCACATTAATGCATAAGTTGTAATATCGAAAATAGATGAAGTTGGACCAATCCAAATCATAAAACGACCAATATTCGGTGCATCCCATTTACGCGGTTTTTGGATAAACTCTTCATCCATTTTGTCCCATGGTAATGAGAGTTGGGAAATATCATACAGCAAATTTTGTATTAGTAAATGAATTGCTAGCATTGGTAAAAATGGTAGAAATGCACTGGCAACCAATACTGAAAAAATATTACCAAAATTAGAACTTGCTGTCATATTAAGGTATTTCATAATATTACCAAAGGTTTCACGACCACAAATCACCCCTTCTTCTAATACCATCAAGCTTTTTTCCAGCAAGATGATATCTGCCGATTCTTTAGCTATATCAGTAGCGGTATCTACCGAAATGCCTACATCAGAATCACGTAGTGCCGGAGCATCATTAATGCCGTCACCCAAGAAACCAACCGTATGACCATTATCTTGTAATAAGCGAATAATGCGTGATTTTTGTAATGGTGTGAGTTTGGCAAAAATGGTACGTTGTTCAATTTGCTCTTTAAGTTCAACATCGCCCATTTGTTCAATCTCAGTACCTAGCAGTGGAACTCCCGGTTCTAATCCAACTTCACGACAAACTTTAATGGTAATGATTTCGTTATCTCCGGTGAGGACTTTAACGCCAACACCATGTTCATTTAATGCTGAAATGGCCTCATAAGCACTCTCTTTTGGTGGATCTAAGAAAGTTAAAAACCCTCGAATAGCCAGTTCTTTTTCATCTTTTACACTATATTGTGTTTTAGTTTGTGCCGCCGGTATTTGTTTAATGCCAACCGCCAAAACTCTAAAACCATCTTTATTATAATTGTGAGCTAAAGCGATTAGATTTTGTTTACGTTGTTCATCTAATGGCAAATACTCACCATTTAAATACACATGGCTAGCAATTGATAGCATTTCTTCAACGGCACCTTTACAGATCATTAAATGATTATCATCGCCATTTTGCACCACCACGGATAAACGTCGACGCACAAAATCAAATGGTAATTCATCAATTTTAGTGTAGTGCCCAACACCTGTTTTTTTAATGGTAGTTTTTTCTTCGGCAAAACGGATAATCGCTTTATCCATTAGATTTTTCATACCACTTTGATAATAGCTATTTAACCATGCTAGTTCTAAAACCGATGGATCAATTTGGCCATTAATATCCAGAT
Source organism: Gilliamella sp. wkB112 (assembly GCF_001690685.1). Taxonomy (GTDB): domain Bacteria; phylum Pseudomonadota; class Gammaproteobacteria; order Enterobacterales; family Orbaceae; genus Gilliamella; species Gilliamella apicola_J. The sequence goes on from NZ_LZGL01000009.1 coordinate 230,394, forward strand.
GATGCTCTAAAATGATCTTATCTTGAGTTAAGGTTCCGGTTTTATCGGTGCAAAGAATGTCCATCGCGCCAAAATTTTGAATGGCATTTAAACGTTTAACTACAACTTTACGTTTAGCCATGCCAACAGCACCTTTAGCCAGGTTGGCACTAACGATCATTGGTAACATTTCAGGGGTTAAGCCCACTGCAACCGCAAGTGCAAACAATGTTGCTTCACCCCAATCACCTTTAGAAAAACCATTAATCAACAGTACAATTGGTACCATAATTAACATAAATCGGATTAACAACCAGCTGACACTGTTAACACCGCGATCGAATGAAGTTTCTGCTCGTGAACCGACAATAGATTTTGCTAGCGTACCAAAATGAGTATCGGCTCCGGTAGCTACTACAACGGCTTTGGCGGTGCCACTAACGACGTTGGTCCCCATAAAGCACACGTTATTAACATCTAAAACATTATCTTTAGTGATTTCCGACACATCGGCTTCGTCGGTGGTTTTTTGCGAAATGGCACCTAAGGTGTCATATTTTTCTACCGGGATAGATTCACCTGTTAACACAGCTTGGCTAACAAATAGATCCCGTGATTCAATTAAACGAATATCGGCAGGGATCATATCCCCAGCGGATAGAAAAACAATATCCCCGGGTACGATTTCATTTAACGGAATTTCTATTTTTTCCGGGCTCTTAGCTTCATGAGCTCGTCGTAACACTGTTGCGGTGGTACGAATCATAGATTTCAATGCTTCGGCCGCTTTATTCGATCTGAATTCTTGCCAAAAACGTAATAAGCCACTGAGCGCCACCATAGTAACGATGATGATAATGCTAGTAACATCAGTGTCTTCACCTTGTTGTAATGGTAGCCAATAATCAGTAACAAAACTGACAATAGCTAGCACTAATAATACAAAAATAAATGGATTATTAAATGCCATTAATAATTGCATAAATACTGAAGGTACCTTTTCCCTAGCGACTTCATTTTTGCCATAGGTTTCTAAATGTGACTTGGCGGTTTCCTGAGTTAACCCGGAAAGATTAGATTGAAATTTTGCTAAAATACTATCAAGGCTATTTTGTGCCTCATGAATAGCTTTTATTTCTAATTTAGTTTCTGTCATAATTTTTGATGCGTTTTTGGTCATCTTGTGTACCTATACTTATATATTTTTTAGACAAAAGATTGCTGACCCATAATTAGCACAGTAATTATAAGTAAGTAAAATTCGTGATAAGCTAAAAATTTATTGCATGGCAAAGCTAGCTGATAAAGCTATAGCTCAATATAAATTAGCCAATTAAAAAATTATTTAAGATTTAGATACAACTTGGGGGTTCTAAATGTTTTTCAGAAAGATATAAAACACAAAACAATAAAGATTGTGCAAAATAATGTTTAGAATTTGTGTGATAGCGTGTAAAAAATTGCATATCGTTCACCATTACCGTTTTTATCAAATTCGGTTTGTGAACTGAAAAAATAGGTATTTCGACAGGTTCAGTAACCGATTGTGATTTGTTTGAATTTATCTCCCCAACTATTGGGGTGACCCGATTGAGCGTCCATATGTCTCCTATATATTTGAACTCAACACTTTGTATTTCAACTTTTCTTAGCCCTCATTTTTAACCACCTTTTATAGTTAAAAAAGTAAGAAAAGCTCAAAGGCGGGCAATTTATACGCCTTTGAGCTAAATAAGTCAACCTATAATCCCAAAATAGATAAATGATTGCCTAAAAAAAGCACTTTCGGCCTTATCATTTAGCTTTTTGTATAGAATTAATACAAGTTTTACCTAATATAAGTTACAATCATGAAAAATTTAAAGGTTAGGATTTTTGAAATGGAACTTATGGAATTACTAAATGATAATTGGTTTAATTTAGTTATTATTATTATTCTTTCTTTTATTGGATTTTTATATAAAAAACGTTCTAAAAACAATTATTTCGATAATATCATTCGCTATACTGATATTTTAGAAAAAACCCCACAACCCGAATACCAAAAAACTTATCTCAATAATATTAAGAAAAAATTATTGTGGGACAAGGTTTGCTTTTATAAATCCGGCAATATCGAAAAGGAAAGAATTGCCATATCGTTAATTAATGCCGATATTAATAATATTATTGAATTGCAACAGTTAAATTTACTTACTCAATATTTTTATATTAATCAAAAGCAAATTATGCCGCAAAAACCTTTTCTAATTAAAGAGATCATGGCTACCGGTGTTACTGCTTTGGTGGCGCTGATTATTATTCTATCTAATATTAGCGCTATCCGTCATTCTGCATGGATTGTGAGCATTATTGTGGCTATTTTAACTATTTTTATTGTGATAATTATTGGCTTGCAATTTGCTTTTAATCCACTAAAAAGATTTAATACTTATCGATTAATTCTTAAAGATAAGGACTTTTTACCAAGAGCCAATTTGGAACTTACTAATATACTTGAAGTAAATCTTGAAATTAGCCCGGATATGATTGAAGCAACAATTACTACTGATGATCAACAGCAACCTTAGTAACAATCTTATAGCTTATTAGAAACAGTCTTTATAATGTATATGTGAGGATGATTAACTTAATTTAAATAGGTCGATCATCCTTTTTTTATTTTACATCGGGGTAGATTTTATACTTAAGCGCGTGTGTTTTAGTTGGTTAACCAAATTCAAAAGTGACATATTTAGTTGTTGCATAAATTGTTGATAAGTAAACTCTTTTTTACTTATCTCTTCTAGTTGTAGCTCCCAATGTGCTGTCATATCTGGCGTCGACATAATATCCGGTAAAGAAGTGATTAAATTACGCCCTATCGGTGTGGAACGAATAGTTTTGCCTTGTCGCCGTAAAAACTCCCGTTTAAATAATAATTCAATGATGCCAGCCCTCGTTGCTTCTGTGCCTAAGCCATCGGTTTCGCGGAGTATTTTCTTTATATCAGGATCTTTAACAAAGCGAGCAATTCCTGTCATAGCCGCAAGTAAAGTCGCGTCGGTAAACGGTCTGGGTGGTTGTGTCTCTTTACTAATTAATTCAGCATCAACACACTGTACCGCCTCTCCTTTTTTGACTAATTTAGTCAATAATCCATTACTGTCATTATTATCTGATTCGGCATCGGCTTGGTTATTTTTAATTCGAAACAGTACCTTCCAACCCTCATTTAACATTTGGTTGGCTTTAGCGATAAATTTACCATTTTGAATACTGACATCGATTTGTAATTCCGCATATTTATAAGCTGGGTAAAATTGCGCTAAATATTGAGTAGCAATAACTTGATAGACGACTTTTTCATTAGTACTCAAATGATCCATCTTCGCTTTGCGTAATGTTGGAATGATGGCATGATGCGCTTCCACTTTTTTATCATTCCAAGCTTTAGAACGTAAACTAAAATCGGCATTATCTATGGCAGGTTGTAACTCACAACAATTATTGGCAATTGCCGACTTTACGCCGACTATTTGTTTTAAATGTTCTTCTGGTAAAAATCGACAATCCGATCGTGGGTAAGTGATTAATTTATGTTTTTCATACAATGACTGGCAGATATCAAGCACTTCTTGGGCACTTAAACTGTATTTTTTTGCCATTTCAATTTGTAATGCCGACAAGTTAAATGGTAACGGTGGTGCTAACTCTTTCTTTTTATTACTGACTTTATCTATTATGCCCGTTTGGTTTTTAATTCGTTGACACACATTTTCAGCCAATGCTTTAACTAATACCCGGCCTTCTTCATCTTGATAAGGTGCACACGCTTCACTAGGTTGCCATTTAGCCTTAAAGGTTTCGTTATTTTTGGTTTCTAAAACTGCATAAACTTCATAAAAAGGTTTGGGCACAAATTGTTCTATTTCTAAATCTCGCCTTACGACTAAACCAAGAATGGGTGTTTGCACTCGCCCAATGGATAAAACCCCTCGATAACCATTTTTTTGACCCACAATAGTACACAGTCGGCTCATATTAATACCATATAACCAATCGGCTCTAGCCCTGGCTAATGCAGAAATGGAAAGGGGTACAAAATCTTGATTACTTCGTAGGTGCTGTATGGATTTTTCCACGGCACTAGCATTTAAGTCACTAATTAAGCAACGTTTAATTGATTTACGTTTATCAGATGATAATTGGCAATAATTTAGGACTTCATCGACCAGTAATTGCCCTTCCCGGTCTGGATCTCCGGCATGAACTATTTGATCGGCTGATTTAATTAAATCCACCAAGACATTAAACTGTTTATTAGTATTATTTTTTGGCAGCAAGATCCATTTTTCGGGCACAATGGGTAAATCGTCAAGCTGCCACTTTTTATAACGGGCATCATAAACTTCCGGCGTTGCTTGCTCCAATAAGTGTCCAATACACCAACTAACCACATCTCCATTGCTGGCTTTGATAAAACCATTACCCTTTTGCTGTGGCTTGGGTAATACATCGGCAATGGCTCTAGCTAAACTAGGTTTTTCGGCTATAAATAAACGATAAGATTGCTTAGATTGCATAAATGTCTAGTTCTAATTAAAATTTGCAAACAACTGAAAATTCCTTTTTAACCAAAAGTTGCTAACAGCGTTTGATTATTATTGTTTAATAAAGGGTTGATAATATGTCGGATCTCAACGTTATAAAATAGCATACTTTTTAAGTCGCATTTACCTGTAAAACCATGTGCCACATTACAACCATTTTTTATACTTAAGCCAAATAACTGAACCAATACAAATCACAATAATAAGCAATACTAAGCCAACAAATGACCATTGTTGTTCATTATAAGGAATACCCGCTAAATTCACTCCCAGCAAACTAGTTAAAAACGTAATCGGAGTAAATATAATGGTAAACAGTGACATTAAATAAATGCGTTTATTGGTTGATTCGGCTAAAAAACTATTAATTTGTTCCATTAGTGAAGCAATACGAAGTAAACAACTGTCGATATCGGATACATAATGATTCTGCTGACTGGAGATATCGTGTAACCTTTGGCGGTCATTGTCATCAATCCAAGAGATTCTTTCGGTGGAAATTTTAACAAAGATATCCCGTTGTGGAGATAATAATCGGCGCAATATAAATAACTGTTTACGGACACGGCCTATTTCTTTGTGTGAAAATATCCTTTGGTTTAAAACTAAATCTTCAAGTTTAACAATTTTGTTGTGAACACTATCAAATGATTGATTAACTTGATCGCTGATTAATTCAGAAACTTGAATCAACCAATCTGCCACATCAACCGGTCCAATGCCTTTTTCTAAGTTATCTTTTAATTGAAAAATAGCATCAATTTGTTGGTGTCGCGTTGAAATAATTAAATTATCAGTGATAAAAAAACGAAAAGTGACAATCGGATCGGGTAGTTCATTTGGAATGAAGTTTACCCCTTTTAAAACCACTAAGATACCAGAATCAAAGCGAATTTCTTTGGAAATTTGGTTAGGTTTAATCAGCTCATTCTTAACAATTTCCGGTATTAAATCTGTTGAATGTATCCAATTGATAGTTTCTGGTTTAGCAAAATCTAAATGTAACCAACATGGTTGTTGTACTGTCGCTTCACTGTCATTAGTTAATGGAATTGCTTTACCTTTACCATCTAATTGACAACTAAAAACAGGTTCAGCAGCTAAAAAACGCGAAACGGGTACGACTCCAACATTATTCAAGTCAGCCATAATGCTCCACCAGCAGATTAATTTTTAACAATTATATACCTAAATTAGCTTAAAATGCAGTTACTCATACTGGTTAATTTTTTGATTATGGATTTAAATAAATTTGCGGCACTTGCGTATTTGCAGGATGCTGATAAACGCCTAATTCAACACCATACCAATGATTGATATTATTTACTGTCAAAACTTCGGCCGGTGTACCTTGCTCAACGATTCGTCCTTGATTGAGCAGTAAAATTTTATCAGCATATAAGGCAGCCAAATTTAAATCATGCAAAATGCAACATACTGCCAAATTTTGCTGGCTGGCTAATTGTTTCAATAATCGCAACGTATGTTGCTGATGATATAAATCAAGGGCAGATGTAGGTTCGTCTAGAAAGAGTAATTTTTCCGCTGGTTCTGGTTGCCATAATTGTGCTAATACACGTGCTAACTGTACTCGTTGTTGTTCACCACCAGATAAACTACGGTAATCGCGATCTGCTAATTTTAAGCAATCAGTTTGTCTCATTGTTTCATTGACAGATTCGCTAGCATAGGCTTTGCCATAAGGGGAACGCCCCATAGCAACAACTTCTTTAACTTTGAATGGAAAAGATAACTGACTCTGTTGCAACATAACTGTTCTTATTTTTGCTAATTGCTTGGTTGACCATTCAGGCAATGGCTTATTCAGTAAATAACATTCACCTGAAGATGGTAGTTGAAAACCAGTTAATAAACGTAATAAAGTTGATTTACCAGCACCATTAGGCCCAATAATTACTACTATTTCACCAGCATTGATATTTAAAGACACATCATCAATTAAAGTTCGAGTTGCACAATGAAAAGTTAAATGTTTAGCGGTTAACATATGCAAATTCCCTCTATTATTTATGTCTTAAAATCAGCCACAGGAAATAAGGACCACCAATCAAACTGGTAAAAAGTCCTACAGGAATTTCAGTAGGGGCAATTACGGTTCTGGCTAAGGTGTCAGCTAATAGTAATAAACAAGCACCACCCAACGCCGAACCGGGTAATAACCAACTATGATTGGCACCAATACGTAACCGTATCATATGAGGTACCACTAAACCAACAAAAGCAATAATGCCACTTACCGCAACAGAGGTGCCAATAAGTACCGAAGAAAGTAACAACAAATATCGTTTTATACGTTGTACATTAACACCAAGATAATGAGCATCTTCATCGCCAAGTTGTAAAATATTGAGTTGCTGAGATAGCTTAAATACACAGATTAATGACGGTATAATAAGCGACATCGCTACAAATACTAGTTCCCAAGAGCCTTTACCTAAATGCCCCATTGACCATAAAGATAATTGACGTAATTGGGATTCATCACTGATGTAACTCAGAAAACCCATTATTGCACCAATAATGGCATTAATTGCTACGCCTAATAATATCATTTTAGCCAAATTACATTGCTCATTGAGGCTATAGATATAAATCAATAAACAAATAAATAGGCTACCTATAAAAGCCGCAATCATCTTGCCATATAACATAACGATTGGAGGAAATATTGCAGGAAATATAATAGTTATTCCGACTACGAGACTGGCACCACTACTGATTCCTAGTAATCCAGAATCAGCTAATGGATTTCTAAATAAACCCTGCATTACTGCACCGGATGTGGCGAGTGCCATGCCAACAATTACCGCTAACATAATTCGCGGTAAGCGTACATTTAACCAGATATTCCACAAGGGATCATCCCATGACATATTTAGTAAATGGGAAACTGACAGTTTTAGAGCCCCTGAATTAGCCGAATAGATTATTAGCACTAGAAGAATGGCAAATAATCCCCACAACAATGAACGATGATTATACTTCCGCACCCCAAGACCTCGTTACTAATTTCAATTTAATCATATAATTATATATACTAATAGTTTATTACCAGATCGGGTTCAATAACACTGTAGACACGATTATCAAGTTGTTGGTTATCAATTTTATTAATAATTACTTTTGCCAGTTCAGTTCGATGAATAAAACCATGCACCTCTTGTTGATAATAACAACAGCCATTCCCGGTGGCATCACCGTCAACTAGGCCACCTGGTCTTAGAATTAAGTAATTTAAGTTACTGGTTTGTAACCATACTTCGGCCAAGGATTTTTCTCTTACTGCTTGACCAAATGCTTGTTTGGCCCGAGTTGATAAAAATGGCCATGAATCACCACAACCCAATGAGGTAACTAATACCATTTGTTTAATACCAACTTGTTCAGCGCAGTCAATTATAATCCGCTGCGCAATATAGTTACCGGTATTACCACCTAAAGTCGAAATAATCGTTGCGTCAGTACCTGCTAATTGACATAGTTTGGTTACCGTTGAAATATCACTGGCATCACCAAAATGAGCTTCAATCCCTTGTTGCAGTAGTTGTTTAGCAAAATCGGCGTCACGGACTAAAACAATACAACGCCATTTCGGTTGGCATTGTATTGCTAATTGAGAAATTTGATAGCCAGTCCCTAATTTGGAACTCACACCAAAAATTAATAATGTTTTCATATTGTTTTTACTTAGCCAAGTTTTTTACTAATGTTCTATATTTTTCTAACTGCTCTGTTTTCAATTGGTGTTTCTCATCTCGGCCAACAAAAATTTTAAACATTGATTGCCCAGCATGATTAAGGAAAACAATTGATGCGGTAGACATTTTCATAAATGTTCGTTCAATAAAAGCAATATATTGGCAATGTTCTGCCCTAATGTGGCCACTCAATCCTTTTTGGTGACGTAAATTAAAATATTTATCACTATGCTTGCCCGGAGGTAATTCACCTGAGATCTCAGCAATAATATCGCCAGAATGAATCAAAAACATCACATCACCCCATGTTGAAACTTCGCCCCAAACCGTATCAAAATTGTTGCCATCGACAATCTTCGCTTCCGGTAACGCTTGAATAACTTGAGTTAAAGTAACTTGATGATCTTGAGCAATTTTTTCTAATAGTTCCTCAGGATTATTTTGCATGTATTCGGCTAGTTTTTTATTAAAAGTTTGTTTATCTACCATAATAATATCCTTTAATTACGTAACGTTGTTTTGATGGTTTGTTTGTGTGGATGAGCTGCTGGCATAGCATGATTAGGTGGCATTGATGGTCTTTTTTGTGCCATTTGTTTTTGCATTTCAATATACTCAGGATTATTGAGTTGCAGTAACAGTTGTTGCAAAGCTTGCAGAATATTGCTGGACCAAAAACGCCCTGATAGTGTTAAATTCATACAACGATCCTGATCTTGCAATAAGCCAACTTGATGCCATTGTTTAATTAGTGGATCAAACAATTCACTATGTTCTGTCAGTTTAGTTAAATCAACTCTACCCTTTTCAATCCCTGCTTGTAATCGATGTAACCAATCACCTAATAGGGATTTACCGGTTAACATCATCAACGGCTTTTTACCTTGATCTAGAATTGCATAATATTGAGTTAAATCTCGATGCATCATAAATGATTGACCACCTAATCGGCCACCAGCACAAGAACCAAAGGCAAAAAAATTCGAGCCTTGTTTAATCAACGAATTATATAAATTACGTTCTCGAGTCGTTTTTGCCCAATGAGCATTAGTTAAATGCATCCAGCCTTGTTTACCTAAAAATTTAGCGCCTTGATGATAAAAATCACATTTATCCGTAACTGATGGTATGGTTATTCGATGATTTTCAACACCTTTAGCTAACGGAGTGGTGGGTAAAAGATTAAGAGAATAAAGATCGACGCCATCGAGCGGTAAATCATCCGCAATTTGTAAATCCCGTTGCCAATTATCATAATTTTGATTGGGCAAACCAAACATTAAATCACATACTAAGGCCACGCTATCGCGTAACGCGATGCGTTCAAAATTCTGAATAATTTGTTGCTCAGTCGATTGACGACCCAATTTTTGCCTAATTTTAGTGTTAAAAGTTTGCACACCAATCGAGAAACGATTAGCCCCAGCTTCAATATAACTATCAACTCGCGCATCATCAAAATCAGAAATACGGCCTTCCACCGTAATTTCACAATCCGGTGCTAACGGGGCTTTTTGCTTTAGATAAGTTATAACTCGCCCTAGTTGACCTGCGGCTAGAGCTGAAGGTGTGCCACCACCAAAGTAGATAGCATGAATTGGTGCCGATTGCATGGCTGGATTATTTATTTCTAAAGAGATTTCTTTCAATAAATAATCAACATAAATTGTAGTATCAAATTTTCGGAACGGATTTTGATAAAAACCACAAAATTGGCAATGAATATCACAAAAAGGAATGTGTATATATATTAATCTCTTTTTACCGGTTAATTCACTGTTTTGTAATATCTGCCAGTTTCTATCTACTTCCTGAGGATTGATTGGCATACTCGCTTGTAAAGGCATCACAGCCCAACGATCTTTAAAAGGTAAAACTGAATTTGCAGCAAAATATGGGCTTACGTCTAATGATTTCATGACAACAATTTCAAAACAACTATAGTTAAATTAATATTTTAAGAGATTAAATAATAATTATTATCATTAATCAATGTTTTTTTATACATATATATTTAACTATATGTTATTAAACATATTTATTTTTATTTTCTTTTTTGATTGCAATCTTTAATTAAAAATATTGTTCATTGTTACCATTTTTTGTCTTTATATTTTTAATGGCATAATAAATTTATGGTTGATAACGCTTATCATTTTCAATATAGTAGCACCCGTTTTGTAAATGGAAACAGGAAATATTCAATGAAGAAAAAAATCATTTCTCAAGTCAGTTTATTACTATTAATTTTCACTTTTAATAGTTGTATTAATTACAGTGTAGCCAAAGAAAGAATAGTAGTTGCTGGGGGATCTTTAACTGAAATTATTTTTGCTATTGGTGCTGGAGATGAAGTTGTAGGTGTTGATAAGACAAGTAATTATCCAGAAAAAGTAAAACAATTACCGCAAATTGGTTATTGGAAACTTCTAAATATTGAAGGAATTTTATCATTAAAGCCTTCTCTTTTTATTACTTTAAATGATGCCGAACCCGACAATGTTATCAGCCAAGTAAAACAAGCTAATGTAGATGTTTTAGCTTTACAACGCGTTCCAGGTACACTTGAGTTACTATATGATAACATCGACAAAATTTCAGCTAAACTGAATAAGCCAAATGAAGGCAAACAATTAATTACCCGCTTACAACAAAACTTATCGCAAATCCAAAATAACATTGCTAAGCAACCTAAAAAAACCAAAGTATTATTCCTAATGAGTATGGGTGGGACTAATGCTGTAGCAGGTAAAAATACCACAGCTGATGCGTTAATCAATATTGCCGGTGGTGAAAATCTTGCTACTCATAATAGTTATAAAAGCTATACCCCAGAATCACTTATTGCAATGAACCCGGAAGTTATCTTACTTAGTACTCATTCGGTTAATGAGATGGGTGGTATGGATAAATTAAATACGATACCAGGAATTACTGAAACCGCAGCTTTTAAAAATCACCGGATTGTAACTATTGATGATAGTTATCTATTTGGAATTGGACCAAGAGTTGATGAAATAGCAAATACTCTTTACCAAGCTTTTTACCCACAATAATTTTAAAAAATAGTAATTATATTTTAATTAATAAGAAGCAATTTAAGAAATTCGTTTAATTTTATGTTTACAAGGATTCAAATGTTTAGTTTAAAGAATTTAAAGAAAACAAGTACCTTAGCTTTAGGTTTAACTTTTGTGATACCTGCTTTAGCTACTGAAAAAACTGATGATGATAAAAATATTGATACCATCACTGTTACAGCTCATGAAGCAATTAAACAACCTGGAACTAATACCGAAATTTCCGAACAAGATATCCGTCGAGATGGTGGAACTAATTTTGGTACCCTCATGCGTTATCAACCACTTATTTCGGCGTCAGGAAGTATTTCTGGTTCAGGTAGTGGTAAAAGTAGTTGGGATAGAAGTGGCTTTACTGGCTATAATATCCGTGGTTTAGATGCTAACCGGGTCTCAATTGACATTGATGGGATGCCTTTACCTATAGCTCAAGGTCGAGTCAACTCTGTTGGGCGAGCAGGCTTTGGTTCATATGGTATTGGCCGCGATTATATTGATACCTATATGTACAATAAAGTAGATATTCAATCTGGGGCGACTTCGGTTAGTAATGCCAATAACGCGTTAGGTGGTTCGGTTTCATTCCAGACTAAAACAGCTAGTTATTATCTCTATCCAGGGAAAACCAGTTATTTTGGTTTCCAAAATAACTATGATAGTGCTGATAGAAGTTATCACCAAGGTATAACCATGGCAGGAGGTGATGATTATCTAAACGGTATATTGGTTTTAAGTCGTCGTGATGGGCAACAAACTCGCAATCATGGGGATTCGCTTAATAACTATCCGGAAAATTGGCATTCTAATTCAATATTAGCTGGATTTGGTTGGCAAATGACCAATGATCATTTACTGAATACTAACGTTGATTTTAATAGCAAAACCAAAAATTCGCATTATGATACATGGGATAAAAATGGGAAAAAGGTTGAATCATCAGATCACCAACGCAGCAAAAACAATCGCCTTAACTTAGCAATTAAAGATAAATGGCAACCAACCGATATCAGCTGGATTGATAGCTTAACTACACAGTTCAACTATCAGCGCACTAACGTATATGATGATACTGATCTACATTCAAAAACTAATGGTAATTATAATATTCAAACTAACTATAATACCAAGGCTTATAATTTCATTACTACTTTATTGAAAAACTTGGATAATCAGAGAATTAGTGCTGGTCTGAATGGTAAATGGAGTAAAGATGAATCGCCATTTTATACTTCTGCCAAACCAAGATATGGTCAGATTTTCCCTGATGGCGATTATGCAAAACCACAAGCCGATAGCCGTACATACCAATTAGGTGGATTCTTTGAAGATCGAATTAGCTTTAAAATCAAAGATAGCAATAATTACTATGTAGTACCAGGCGTAAGAGCGGTATATCAAAATACAAAACCGCGTAACCTTGAAAATATGTCTGTCACAACAGTAAACAGCTCACAGTTAAGTCAACAGTACAATAGCAATAGTGATTTCAAAGTATTACCTTCATTAGCGTTAATGTATGACTTAAAACCTAATTTAACTGCTTATTTACAATATAAACGTAGTGCCCAAATGCCGAATCAAAATCAGTTATACGGTTCTTATTTAGCACATAGTACTATGTATTTATTAGTAGGTGATTCTAATCTAAAAACAGAAACTAGTGATAATTTTGAATTAGGTTTAAAAGGGCAACCAACTCAAGGCATTACCATATCCTCTGCTGCATTTTATAATAAATATAAAAACTTCATCGCCTACACACGTTATGATAAAAACTTTGTAGGTGCTGGTAAACGTATTGTATTCCAAGCAGAAAATCGTGATAAAGCCTATATCTACGGTGCTGAATTAAGCAGTGAATTTAATCTTGGCACTTGGTTTGAATCAGTTAACGGTTTAAGTGCACGATTCGCAATTGGTTATAACCAAGGTAAATCTAAATCAAGTTATTTAGGCGATAAATATGTCGAAATGGACTCAGTAGCACCAATGAAAGCAACTATAGGTTTAGCATGGGATGATCCAAATAAACTCTATGGTGTTTCATTAATGTCAACCTTCCAAAAAGGTAAAAAAGCTGAGTCGACCAACCGTGAATCGTATGACAATAAAGGAAATCCTATTACTAATTCAGATAATGAATACTTTAGAATCGCCGGCCACGGTATTGTTGATTTAACCGGTTATGTCAACTTTACTAAAAATATAAAATTAAGTGGTGGTATTTATAATCTTACCGACCAAAAATATTGGGATTACCTAAGTAATAACAAATTATACCGTACCTCAGATCACAAATACCTTGATATGTTTACTGCTCCGGGCAGAACATTCCAATTAGGTCTGGATATCGACTTTTAATCTAGTTAAAACGATAGTTACCAATCAAAGTTAGGTTAAACCTAACTTTGATCTAGTGCTAAAATTCTAATTTCATATCCCTAATAACTAACAACAACAGCCTGTTAACAAAATCTCCAATAAGTTACTTTATAATAGCTTTATTATTTTTTATCCCTGTGTCAAAAATATATGAAAAAATTCAATTTATTAATTCTATTCCTGATTATAAAGTTCAAAAGATAAAACTGAATTTAGAGCCTAATAGGAACTTACGTCAAATGATTTCATAATTCCCATTCATAAAAACAATCTTGCAGAATTAAATAATAATTATTCTTATTTATTAATAATTTTTCCATTATTTATTTCTTATGTAATATAAATTTATTATTTATTTGAATAATAAAAACTATTTTATTTGTAGATCCTTTTTTTTGTAAAACTTCGCATAAATCATTACTAATATATTGATAATGATTATCATTTTCAATATATTAGTTAGTCTATTTCTAAATTTTCAAATGAGAAAATACAAAATGAAAAAGAAATTTATGGGAAATGTTGTATTATTCATATTCATTTTTAATATTAATAGCTTTATTAATTTCAGTTATGCAAATGAGAGAATTGTTATCGCCGGCGGCGCTCTTACTGAAATTGTGTTTGCTCTTGGTTCTGGTGATCAGGTTGTCGGCGTTGATAGCACCAGTCAATTTCCTAAAACAGTAAAACAACTCCCTCAAATTGGTTATTTAAAATTACTAAACATTGAGTCAATACTATCTCTTAATCCCTCACTAGTTATTAGTTTCAATGATACTGAAACCGATAATATTCTTCAGCAAATAACGCAAGCAAAAGTTGCTGTTTTAGCGTTGAAACGTGTACCTGCAACAATTGATTTACTTTATGAAAATATTAATAAGATTGCCGTTAAATTGGATAAACAAGAAAAAGGCCAAGAACTAATCAATCGAATTAAAAAGAATCTTTCTAACATCCAAACTCAAATAGCAACTCAACCACATAAAACAAAAGTGTTGTGCATCATGAATATGGGGGGAAGCATTTTGATTGCTGGAAAAAATACGACTACAGACGCATTAATCACTATTGCTGGTGGTGAAAATCTTGCTACCCATAACAGTGTTAAAACTTACACAACAGAATCATTAATTGCTATGAATCCAGAAGCTATTATTTTAACCACACATTCAATCAATGAATTAGGTGGTTTAGATAAAATTAATACTATTCCTGGTATCTCAGAGACAGCGGCATTTAAAAATAATCGAATTATCATTATTGATGATAGCTATTTATTTGGCATTGGACCAAGAGTAGATGAAGCAGTAAAAATACTCTTTCAAGGTTTCTACCCTCAATAAGTTTTTAGAACAAGTATTTTTATAATTTTTAATAATATTTTTATCATTTGAAGCAATAAATGAGCGCTATTGTTATTTATTACATTATTGATGAAAGGACTAGAATGTTGAATTTTAAATTTTTAAAAAATACCAGCTCATTAGCAATAGGCTTAACATTAGTATTACCAGCTCTCGCTACTAAGCCAAGCAATAGTGAAAAAGATATTGATACTATTACCGTTACCGCTCATGAAACAACAAAAAATGCCGGAACAAGTACCGAAATCACGGAACAAGATATTCGCCGTGATGGTGGAACTAATTTTGGTACCCTCATGCGTTATCAACCACTTATCTCTGCTCCTGGAAGCATCTCAGGTTCAGGCAGTGGCAAAAGTAGTTGGGACCGTGGTGGATTTACTGGTTATAATATTCGTGGCTTAGATGCTAACCGTGTTTCAATCGATATTGATGGTATGCCGTTACCCATTGCCCAAGGTCGAGTGAATGGTGTCGGTCGAGCTGGTTTTGGATCTTATGGTATTGGGCGAGATTATATTGATACTTATATGTACAATAAAGTTGATATTCAATCAGGCGCAACTTCGGTAAGTAACGCTAACAATGCTTTAGGGGGATCTGTATCATTTCAAACTAAAACCGCAAGTTATTACCTTTATCCCGGAAAAACTAGTTATTTCGGTTTCCAAAACAACTATGACAGTGCCGATAGAAGTTATCACCAAGGTATAACCATGGCAGGTGGTGATGATTATCTAAACGGTATATTGGTTTTAAGCCGTCGAGATGGGCAACAAACTCGCAATCATGGGGATTCGATTAATAGCTATCCGGAAAATTGGCACTCTAATTCAATCTTAGCTGGTTTTGGTTGGCAAATGACGGATGAACATTTACTCAACACCACAGTTGATTATAATAATAAAACCAAAAACTCGCATTATGATACTTGGGATAAATATGGTAAAGAGGTTGAATCATTAGATAAACAAAGAAGCAAAAACAATCGTTTCAACCTCGCAATTAAAGATCAATGGAAACCGACAAATATCAATTGGATTGACAGTTTAACCACTCAATTGAATTATCAACGAACTAATGTCTATGACAATACCGACCTCCGTCACAAAATTAGAGGTAATTTTAATACCCAAACGAACTACAATACCAAAGCTTATAACTTTATTACGACTTTAATCAAAAGTTACGATAACCAACGCATTAGTGCAGGTTTAAATGGTAAATGGAGTGAAGATGACTCACCATTTTTCACATCAGTTGTATCAGAAAATATCATCATTCTTCCCGATGGTCCATATAGTAAGCCACAAGCCGATAGTCGTAGTTATCAGATCGGTGGCTTCTTCGAAGATCGGATAAGCTTTAATGTTAATGATAGTAATAATTTTTATTTAGTTCCTGGTGTTAGAGCTGTTTACCAAAATACAGAACCACGTAACCTTGAAAATATGTCAGTGACGAATATTAATAGCAATCGATTAGGTAAGCAATACAATAGTAACAGCGATTTTAAAGTATTGCCTTCGATGGCATTTATGTATGATATTACCCCTGATTTTACTGCCTATTTGCAGTATAAGCGTGCTGCGCAAATGCCAAACCAGAACCAACTTTATGGCTCTTATTTAGCTCATAGTAGCATAGCTTTATTAGTAGGTGATTCAAATCTTAAAACCGAAACCAGTGATAACTTTGAATTAGGTTTAAAAGGACAACCTGTATCTGGTGTGACACTTTCATCATCAGCTTTTTATAATAAATATAAAAACTTCATCGCTTATACTCGCTATAAAAAAGATTTTTTAGGCATTGGTAATCGTATTGTTTATCAAGCAGAGAATCGTGATAAAGCTTATATTTATGGAGCTGAACTAAGCAGTGAATTTAACCTTGGTACTTGGTTTGAATCAGTTAACGGTTTAAGTGCACGATTCGCAATTGGTTATAACCAAGGCAAATCAAAATCGAGTTATTTAGGTGATAAATATATTGAGATGGATTCCATTGCACCAATGAAAAGCATTATTGGCTTAGCATGGGATGATCCGAATAAGTTTTATGGTGTAGCTATTACTGCAACCTTCCAAAAAGGGAAAAAAACCGAAGCAACATCTCGCGAAACTTATAGCAATGAAGGTAAACCAATTGCTGAATCTAAAGATGATTACTTTAGAATTGCTGGTCATGGTATTGTTGATTTAACTGGTTATATCAATATTACCAAAAATGTAAAACTAAATGGCGGGATCTACAATCTTACTGACCAAAAATATTGGGATTATCTAAGCAATCATAAATTATATAGTACTTCTGATAATAAATACCTTAATATGTTCACAGCTCCGGGAAGAACATTCCAATTAGGTCTAGATATCGACTTTTAATCTAGTTAAAACGATATTTACCAATCAAAGTTAGGTTTAACCTAACTTTGATCTAGTGCTAAAATTCTAATTTCATATCCCTAATCCCTAATAACTAACAACAACAGCCTGTTATCAAAAATCTCCAATGAGTTACTTTATAATTTCTGGATTATTTTTTATTTCTGTTTCAAAATCATTGATAGTGGTTTAAATCAAAAAAGATTCAATTTTTTAGATTGCTGATACCTTACTTTATAGCTAAACTAAGGTATCAATAGTATAAATTAGGTTAACTTAAGTGAGTTCATCATGAAAAAAATCATGTTTTTGATAATTTTTGTTCCATTTATAGTTGTAGCAAAAGTGGATGTGTCAAAAATATATGGAAAAATTAAAATTGTTGATTCTTTTCCTGATTATAAAGTTCAAGTAGTCGATTCGTTTGCTGATTTAAATGTTCAAAAAGTGGAGTCTTTTGCTGATAGAGCGGGGAAATGGCAGTTCGTTGATAGTTTTCCAGATTATAAAATAAAATTTGTAGACTCCTTCCCTGATTTCAAAATTAAGTATATTGATAGCTTTCCTAGAGTTAATTAGATAAAAGATCAGTTACATGTAACTAATAGTAAAAAGAATGCAGTTCGCCTTTTATTACAGACAAAAATAACTATATTGATATACTAACTTTAAATTAAAATACTAATTGAAGATCATAATAAAACATGGCTACAATAAAAAGAAGCCTTTTATAATGGCTTCTATGTAAACAACCAAAATTGAGAGCGTATCATAAAATATAACAATTTTTCATTAAAGCAGACCAGCAGAGTTCTAACCTAATGAATAGAAGTTATTAAGATAATACTCAATTAAATCCGGATTTTTAAAATGAATACTATAATAAAAATAATTTCTGCTTTTACTCTTATCATATCTACATTAGCTTTTATTAATGGTAGTTTTTGTTTTATTATTTATATTTTAGATGTTCTAGATCTTCATTACAGAATTACTCATTCCCGCCTAGTTAACTTTATAATAAGCTTTCAAATCATATTAACTTGTATTATTGTGGTTTCTAGTGGTTTATTACTGTCACTTAATACATTAAATCAAAAAAACCACGATTAAGTGGTTATTGATTGTTCATGCTTTAATAGAAGAATCCCAATGGTAGCTTACTTTGCAAGTCTCTCTTGAGCCATTTTTCCTGTATATACACATATGGCAGAATTAAAATTATTATAAGTAACGGCATAAGAAAAATCACAAAAATAAGCTGGATTTTTAGTCGCTATAGTGTCGCCTGCGCTACATTGATTACTACCTAAACTTTCTATTAACGTACTATTATTATCTCCTAAACAAGCTTTACCTGTTAGGCTTGTTTTATTTTCACCGCAACCGAATAATACAAAACTAACGGCCAATACAGCTAGTAATTTTTTATACATATATAATTTGCCTTCAATAATTAATTTTTGATAATTATACACAATTTAACGGTTAATAAATAAAAACTATTTTTATGTCAACGTGATAAATTTGTTTGTTTATATTCGATAAATAAAGAATAACTTTGTTACCAACCTTTTACCAAATCAGCTTAAAAATATCGTTTCTCGACTGTTGAAAACTGAGCCTTTTTATTATCTCAAATGTATGCCGAGTATTACTGTTATTTGTTCTAATAAGTAATTATTCTATTCTCGTGCAAACTCTTTCATTTTTACTTTTCGTTTTTGTTATTTCTCTGGTTAAATTTGAACAAGAATAAAACATCTCCAATTCCCAAGTAAACTTATTACTCGAATTTTTTATTAGACTTCGATTTATTATGAATTCACAATTACCTCGTTTACCTTCAATGGTTGGTTGTTTATAAACTTTATCTATATCAGTTTTAGCCGCTTCTTCGTTATTTATTTGTGCCACTAGAACACCATCAACGATTTTATAGGAGTGTTTATATTGTTCGCTTCTCTTTAAAGAATAATCAGTATATGCTTTTAATTTTGAATCGTACTTACTCTCATATTCTTTGTTGCTACAATCCCATTTACCGACAAGGTATTCTTTAGTAACTTTATCGTCACCACAGCCAGTTAAAGCGATACTAACCAGACTAATTAATAAAACCTTTTTCATACCATCTCCCTAAAATTTTCGTTAATGGTATGTTATTTAAAAGGTGGGAGCAATAAAAAACCACCCGAAGGTGGCTCTACTCAGAATACTAATTAAATATTAATTCGTAATGTATTTTGTTATTTTTGACAACTACTATCATCCACATGAACCACAAAAGGCTTTTCATCTTCAACAGAATATATATAAGATGCCCCATCTGGGAATATCATTTTTAGTTGTTGGAGTATTTTAAGCGTTGAGTCCATATTGCAGTATTTATTTACTGCTGATACTTTTAAGAAAGCTCTTAATATTTCATTATTAAAGCCATCTTTTGAAACTTTTTTAAGACTTAATTTAAAGAATAATTCATTATTATTTTTATAAACATCTTGTAAAACAGTATATTCATCTAAATCCTTAGGAATCATTTTTTTAAAACTTTCTATTATTTTATCCTGTACTAAATTCAAATCGGCTTGAAGTTTTTGATTATCCACCTTAATCCTAAAAGGATTTTCTTTATTATATTTACAAAAAGGCAAAGTATCTTTATTGGTAGTATTCAGGTAATTAACTTCTTCTTTATCAGAAGGATAACCCGGCATGTCATAAATAAGTCTTAATGCAGAGCTGTCTATGCTCTTTACTTTTAGTTTTTGTACAAATCCATCTTTAATTGATAATTGACCAACGTATATAGCTCCATTTTCTATTTTATATTGGTGAATATATTCACCATTATATAATGCTTTTTTCGCATTATTATCACAAATATAAACTTTGAAGCTAACCGTTCCATTATCATGGAAAGTAATAATATTAGCTTGGTCAAAAAACTCATACATATTCCATTTACCAATAATTTTTTCTTTAATTTCTTGGTCTGATAAATTTTGTTTATCTGTAGCAAAAATAAAAAAAGGAATAATTAAGAGAATTAACAATATTTTTTTCATATTTATTACCTTTAGGGGAATTATGCCTAATGATAACAAAAATCATTTAGAAAAGGATCTTAAATTTTATGGTTAGGTTTCTAAATGAGTTAAAAAATATTTAACTTTTTGAAGCTGTTTAATTCTAACTTGAATGCAAAAAAGCCTCTAAGTGGGGCTTAAACATTGTTTTAGTGATGAATTAATAACCTTATGGTTAATTAGTTTTTGGTTCTATTGCGTTCTACCATATTTTTTGCAATATATGTACAAAGTGGCTTAATTTCGCGATTTTTAATATAAAATAATGTAATTTTATCTAGCTCACTATTAGGCATATTATATTGTAATTCCATAGTAACAATGGATGGTCTTTTTATGTTAAGTCTATAAGAAACATCCCTCTTGCCTAGTTCTTTTAATAAAAGCTCACCTTTTTTTATTTCGTAAGTATATTTTTCATCTCCAGCAGATGTATATGTCTTATTTTTATTATCACATTTAAACAAGTACAAAGTTGCTTTACCATTATCTTTTAAGTCAAGAACATTAGCTTCATCATACGCTTCCATCATAGACCACAATCCTATAATAGTTTTTTGAGTCCATTCATCCTTTGCGTCAGTTTTATCAGCAAAAGACGGGATAGAAAAAGATAATAATATAATAATAAACAATTTTTTCATCAGCTAACCATGTAATATTTATTTTATATACAATAAGCTCTTGTTGACTTTTTATACTATTTTTTCAACACCAAGTATACAATATATCGTAGAATAATACCCAGAATATTAAGTTTAGTTCAAGGATTATTAAGTTGGTTACACGATGTTCGTTTGCATTATTAACTGACGTACTGAAACTTTAACCATAACATGGATAAGTCATAATTTGGTCACAAAATGAAGATAAAGATAATCAAGGCTTAAGCTTGGCGATAATAACTTATTGATTATATGCGTTTTAAATGGCGTCCCCTACAGGATTCGAACCTGTGACCTACGGCTTAGAAGGCCGTTGCTCTATCCAGCTGAGCTAAGGAGACAATGATGTGTAATGAAGCTAGACGCTGAGTATTATATAAAGCTATTTAGATCCGTCAATGATTTTTAATGGTTTGGCTGGTTAGATTAACAAAATATCATCAATTTACATTTTTTAGAGTCACTTACCGAACATATATTATCTATAGTGTTAATATAGCCTATTTTTAATATTAAATCTTTTATACTAAAACGTATGCTTGTTTGGAAACTTTTTTACAAATTAAGATAACCTAAACTTCATCACTGTAAATGCAATTTTTGAACTTATTCTGAAGTTACTTGACATAAATATTCACAAGGGCTTTCTTCTATCATTTTAATAATATTAGTAAATTGTGAGTTATATTTTGGTTGTTTAGCTACTACTATTTCAACTAATGAAATAATTTCTTTCTTTTTCTTTTCAGACAAAAAACGTGCGGAATTTTTAGTTGTTTTTTCAATTGTAGAGATTAATTGTTGTTTAGAATGATCTGATAAGCAATCTGGCGTAGAAACCCACATCAACACACCTGTATAAGATTGTAAGATACCTAATTGCATTTGCTTAGCACCACTCAATCTTATATCCGTTTTTTCAGCCTCTGGTAATTGTTCATAAAACTCATTAATAATTGGCAATAGAGCTGAAAAATATTCTATATTAAAACTAGTTATCAAAATTATTTCGGGTTCGAATTGTTTTATGTTTCGCGTCAAATCAATTAAACTTAAGCGTGCTTTTTTTTCAGGATTAAAAGATAAATAGTAAGCATAAACATTTTTAAGATTCTCCATAATGTTGATGTCTTCACTTAATTTATTTTTAGACAATGACACCAATAACATTGGGTCGGTTAGCTGGTTAAGAATTTTTTTACCTTCTACCATATCAAGTGTTGGTAACGTCTTTTTCTCCTCAAGTTTTTTTGCCAATTCATAAAATTGAGTAAGAGTATTTTCATAACTTTGATTTATTGCACTAGCAAAACAACATGTAAAAATCAAAATGAGACCTATTATAAGTTTCATAATTCACAATTCCTTATATGATTATTTGTAATAATTACTATTCAATTACTTTGCGCTAGCAATTTGCGCTTTGAGCATAGCGAGTCGGCTTTGACCTTGTTGCATTTTTTTCTCGGGTGATAGTTCGTTACGTTGATCTTGCCAAGTTAAATCGTCTTGTGGCAGTTCTAATAAAAAACGGCTGGGTTCAACATGAATGGTTTCTCCAAACTGTTTACGTTGGCGACTAAATGAAAATGTTAATTCACGTTGTGCCCGAGTAATGCCAACATAAGCCAGACGACGCTCTTCTTCAATATTATCTTCGTCAATACTAGTTTGGTGAGGTAATAATCCTTCCGACATACCGACTAAATACACATAAGGAAATTCAAGTCCTTTAGAAGCATGCAGTGTCATTAACTGCACCTGATCGAGTTCTTCTTCCGATTCATTGCGTTCTAACATATCGCGCAAGGTGAATCTAGCTACGGCTTGTTCTAGGGTCATTTCTTCATCAAGTTCATCACCTTGTAGCATATCATTAAGCCAGCTGACTAACTGCTCAACATTGCGCATACGCATTTGCCCGGCAGTTGGCGATGGCGAAGTTTCATAAATCCAACTTTCGTAATGAATACCATGTAACAATTCATGGATCGCTGCCATTGGTTCACTATGAGATTGTTGAATCAATGAGTCAAACCAATGAATAAATAACTGTAACGATTCCATCCGCTTGCCCGAGAGCAATTCGGTTAACCCCATATCATGACTTGCTTGAAATAAGCTAACACCGCGTTGATTAGCCCATTCACCGAGTTTTTGTATGGTAACCGGTCCGATTTCACGTTTAGGGGTGTTTATAATGCGAATAAACGCATTATCATCATCAGGGTTAGTTAATAGTCGCAAGTAAGCCATTAAATCTTTAATTTCGGTGCGTGAAAAAAATGAGGTACCGCCAGAAATTCGATACGGTATTCGATACTGCATTAACATTTTTTCGATTAAACGCGATTGATGATTGCCTCGATATAAAATGGCATATTGCCCATACTGGCTATTATTTGCAAAGCGATGACCAATTAAATCATTGACAACTTTTTCGGCTTCATGATCTTCATTATCAGCGGTAATTACTTTTATTTCCTCGCCATAACCTAATTCGGAAAAAAGTTTTTTTGCAAAAATATGTGGATTATTTTCAATTAAAATATTGGCGACTTTTAAAATTCGCCCGGAGGATCGATAATTCTGCTCTAGCTTAATGACCTCTAACTTAGGGAAGTCTTGTTTAAGTAGTACCAAATTTTGCGGCCTTGCACCTCGCCAAGAATAAATGGACTGATCGTCATCACCAACGACAGTAAATTTAGCTCTATTACCCACTAATAATTTTATAAATTCGTATTGACTGGTATTGGTGTCTTGATATTCATCCACCAATAAGTAACGCACCCTATTCTGCCATTTTTCCCGTACTTCTTCGTTAGTTTTTAATAACAGCGTCGGCAACAAAATGAGATCATCAAAATCCAAAATACTACAGGCTTTTAATTGTTTTTCATATAATTGATAACAATGAGCAAATAACTTTTCTTTATTGGTTTGCGCTCTTGCCATAGCAATGGTTGCATCAATAATATCATTCTTCCAGTTAGAAATAGTGGATCGCAATTGATTGATAAGATCTTTATCACCATCTAACCATTGCTGGGTAAGCTCTTTTAGTAAAGCGAATTGGTCATGATCGTCAAATAATGAAAAATTAGCTTTAATGCCTAGGTGTTTATATTCACGCCGAACAATATCCAACCCTAAAGTATGGAAAGTTGAGATTTTAAGCCCTCTAGTTTCTTGTTTAGTAAGTGATTGGGCAATCCGTTCTTTCATTTCGCGCGCAGCTTTGTTAGTAAAAGTAACTGCCACAATATGCCGTGGTAAATACTCTTTTACTCTTATTAAATAAGCAATTTTATTAATGATTACCCGAGTTTTTCCCGAACCGGCACCGGCTAAAACTAAGCACGGACCAGAAACATACTCAACCGCTTGTTGTTGGCTAGAATTTAGACGCACAGAATAAAGGCCATTAGGAAAATTGTTGATTAGTATATACCGATTAGCTACTTAGGTGCAATTATGGCAACTAAATAGTAACATCGGTAATCGAATGCAAAGGTATTAGCTGATAAACGTCAAAGCTTGTTCGACCACCTCTATCCCGGCACCTTGTTTATGAGCGTTTTCACTTAAATAACGGCGCCATTGTTTGGCACCTTTACGACCATTAAATATCCCCAAAGTATGGCGCATAATGTGATTAAGTAGCGCGCCATGAGTCAATTGCTGTTCAATATAAGGGTATAGCGCCTTAATGGCTAAGATAGGATCAATCGCGGTCCTATCCAAATCAAAAATTTGTGAATCAATCTGAGTGAGTAACATCGGATTTTGATAAGCTTCACGCCCTACCATTACGCCGTCAACATACTGTAAATGTTGTTTAATTTCATCAATAGTTTTAATACCACCATTAATAGCGATGGTTAAATGGGGATAATCTTGTTTAAGTTGATAAACGCGTTCATAGTCAAGCGGAGGTACTTCACGATTTTCTTTGGGACTAAGTCCTGAAAGCCATGCCTTTCGAGCATGCACAATAAAAGTATTAGTAAACGGCATAAGTGTTTCAATAAATTGGCATAAAAAAGCATAACTATCTTGGTCATCAATACCAATCCGGGTCTTAACAGTAACCGGAATATCGACTTGCTCTTGCATGGCAGCTACACATTTAGCCACCAGCTCAGCATTAGCCATTAAACAGGCACCAAACATACCATTTTGTACCCGATCCGATGGGCAGCCAATGTTCAAGTTTATTTCGTCATACCCGCGTTCTTGCGCCAATTTTGCACACTGAGCTAACGCTGTGGGATCACTACCACCTAATTGCAAACTAAGTGGATGTTCTTTAGAATTAAAAGCTAAATAATCACCCTTACCAAATAAAATCGCTCCGGTAGTAACCATTTCTGTGTAGAGTAAAGTTTGTTTAGTTAATATACGATGAAAATAACGACAATGCTTATCAGTCCAATCAAGCATAGGGGCTATGGAAAAACGGTTTAACCTAGATGGAACCAACAAAAACACCTCGACAATAATAATAAAAGTGCTATTCTATCCGCCTCATTTTGACTACGCAACAAATAAAAATATAAGGAATAAAAATGGATTTCAACCAAAACAATTTTGATCATAACAATACTATTTCTATTGAATTAAGTGAACTTTTGCAAAAAAGAATGCGGTTCATTGCCATAATGCAGCAAATTTATGGTGTTCTTTTTGTAATTGGAGGGGGGATTTCCTGTATAGGTATAATTACGGCTATTGTAGGTATTCCTATGATAATTGCAGGTATCAAGTTATTTCAATCAGGTAGTGCTTTTAGCTTAACAGCCAATGCCAAAAGAGGAGAAGACTTAGTTAATGCCATCACCCAATTAAGTTCCTACTGGAAGTTCACATTAATCGGATTTATAGCGCTAATTGTCACCTATTTACTCGTCATTATTTTGTTTGTATCATTTTTACCTTCATTTTATTATCGTGGTTATTAATGATATTTTTAATGCGGGACTTGGAAATAAAAACCTCGTTAGTTAACGAGGTTTTCTTTTTTATTCAGTTGGTTCGCTAGGTTGCTCTGGCAGATTTTCTGAATTGTTTTCATCTGATTTGAGATCATCAATAGGATCTGAAATACCTTGTTTATTCATTTCTTCTAAAGATTTAGAACCTTCTAAAGCATTAGCTTTAATATCGGTTACAATTCCCATTTCATTAAAATATACTGCAAAAGTTCTTTGGCTTACGACATCATGTTGTGGTTGTTGACGGAAAACATAGTACCAGACGTTATCACCAAAAGCCGATGTTAACATAGGTGATCCCATGATAAACACTACCTGATCTTTGGTTTGACCGACTTGTAACATATCAATAGCTTCTGTGGTTACATAATTACCTTGATTGATATCGGGTCGATACACCCAACGATCAACAATTGAACAACCACTCAATAAAACACCAGTTATAATTGCAAGTGAGGTAAATTTATGAAACTGCATTTAACTTAATCCATTTTTATAAACAAAATTTGTCATATTATCGCTGATATTTTAACTAAGTGCTAGACAAATTAACAAATTCTTCCAGAATTATCTAATAAAGTAGCAAGTAACAGGTATATATTCAAATTACAACTTGACATTTATCCGACTATCGCCAAACTACTCAAGATCATCAAAAACATTACTGATAATTAACCAAAGGTAAAAAATGAAATTAGAAACTATAGATCAAAAAGCAAGTTATGCTATTGGATTGCAAATTGGGCAACAATTAAAAGAATCAGGGTTAAACAATCTAGAATTGGATGCATTAAAGTTAGCAATGGCAGACGTATTAGCAGGTAATCAACCAGCTCTGCCTTTACAAGAATTACATGATGCGTTACGCCATGTCCACGAACAAGCAACTAAAGAAAAAGCTAAACAAGCAGAAAAAATTGCGCAGGCGGGTAAAGATTTTCTAGCTAGTAATCTTAAAAAAGATGGTATTAAATCTACAGAATCAGGCTTGCAATATGAAGTGCTTAAATCAGGTGATGGTGCTATACCTAAAGCCACTGATCATGTTCAAGTTCATTACACTGGTCAATTAATCGATGGCACAATATTTGATAGTTCAGTACAACGTGGTGAACCGGCCGAATTTCCAGTTAATGGCGTTATTCAAGGATGGGTTGAAGCATTGCAACTTATGCCAGAAGGTTCTAAATGGCGACTATATATTCCGCAAGAACTTGCATATGGTGCCCAAGGAGCAGGTGCATCCATTCCACCATATAGCGCCCTGATTTTTGATGTCGAACTACTAAAAGTTTTATAAGTATAATGGACGCTAATTAGCGTCCAGATTTTAGATTTTTCGGTAGCAAAAAAGAAATACTAGCAGCAATAAATAACAAAACACTAGCTGCTCCAAAGGCAATAAAATGAGTATGAAAATTATCATACAACCACCCACCTAACCAAGATCCTGACATAGCACCAATTTGGTGACCAAGGTAAGTTAAGCCTGAAAGTAATCCCACAATTTTAACCCCATAGATATCTGCTGTGATTGCGCTGGATAATGACAAAGTTCCAGCCCAAACTAAACCACCTAAAACAGTAATAGTAAATAATTGCCATTTAGTCACTACCAAAACTAATGCAATAAATCCGAATCCTCTAACCAAATAGATTAATGTCAAAAGATTTTTACGTTGAACAATATCCGAAAGAAAACCTAATGCCAGAGTACTAAAGATAGCTACCAAACCAATTAAACCAATCCCGTAAGAACTTGTTACTGAATCGAAGCCATGATCTATCAGCATAGGCACACCATGCGTTCCTAATAAATTCATGCTAAATCCGCAAGTAAACAATCCAAAACTTAACAGCCAAAATGGACGTGTTTGTAAAACATAACTAAGGTTGATTACTGGCGCCATGGTTGTTGGCGACACTTCTTGATTATTAAAACCTGAATTGGTTATCAAGGCTGGATTATCTTTCATAATAAAAAAAGCAATCGGCAAAGCAACAACCAAAAGTAAAACAGCGAATGCAATTAAGGTTGTTTGCCAGCCATAGATCGGGATAAAATAAGCAAACACAGGCAACATTACCGCAATACCTGCCATACTACCTGTTGATAAAATAAATAATGCTAATCCCCTTCTTTTAGTAAACCAGCTCGCCACAATAGGGGTGAAACTGACAGAACCGACAAAAGAAGTACCAAATGACAAGGCAATACCAAAAGAAAATAAGAAGTTCCAATAATCCCGAAACATCGATGCCCAAACAGTTGCAATAACTATGATAAATGCACCTAATAATAAAACGATACGAGTACCATATTTACCGACTAAATAACCAGCAATCGGCATAGCAATACCGGAAAAAAGCATACCGATAGCAATAATACCGGAAAGAACACTACGACTAAAATGAAGATCGCTAGCAATCGGCAAAAAAAACGTTCCCATACTCATGCGTAAACCACTAGAGAGTAATGTTAACAATGCAGCTGCTATGACTATATTCCAACCAAAATACCAAGGGCAACGCATAACCACATCCAATAAACAACTTTTAAAAATAAAAAGATCATAACTATAACAGTTTAATAATTATTCTGTATATAAGGTCTTTATTTTTCGCTATAATAATAGTTTATGACTAATTTAATCAAATTAAGGAACGATTTATGTCAACAGACTTGATTCGTATTGCTATAGCTGGCGCTGGTGGCAAAATGGGGCAGCAACTGATCCAGTCAGTATCACAAATTGAAGGTGTCACTTTAGGAGCCGCATTTGAACGACAAGGATCATCACTAATTGGTAGCGATGCTGGCGAACTTGCTGGCGTTGGCAATTGTGGAATAATAGTCACCGATAATCTTGAACAAGCAAAAGATCAGTTTGATGTTTTAATCGATTTTACTCGCCCTGAAGGCACACTCAACCATCTAAAATTTTGTGCACAGCATAAAAAAATGATGATAATTGGCACTACAGGTTTTGATGATGCAGGCAAACAAGCCATTATCGAAGCAGCTAAAAAAATTGCTATTGTATTTGCAGCTAACTTCAGTGTTGGCGTGAATTTAGTGCTTAAATTACTGGAAAAAGCAGCTTCTATTATGGGAGATTATGCCGATATAGAAATTATTGAAGCGCATCACCGTCATAAAGTTGATGCTCCATCTGGTACTGCATTAGCCATGGGTGAATCCATCGCAAAAGCCTTAAATTGCGATCTTAAAGACCGTGCCGTTTATTGCCGTGAAGGTCATACTGGTGAAAGGCCTCAAGGTGCAATAGGCTTTGCTACTATTCGTGCAGGGGATATTGTTGGTGAGCATACTGCAATTTTTGCTGATATTGGTGAAAGAGTCGAAATTAGTCATAAAGCATCAAGCCGCATGACATTTGCTAATGGCGCAGTTCGTGCAGCCTTATGGTTAGCAAAACAACCTATTGGTTTATATGACATGCGTGATGTATTAAATTTAAACAATTTGTAATATTATCAACATGACCGATGAATTTTGGATGCAGCATGCATTAATGCTAGCCAAACGCGCCGAAACCATAGGGGAAATCCCTGTTGGCGCAGTAATTATTGATGACAACCAACAAATTATTGGTGAAGGGTTTAACCAAGCAATTTTACAGCATAATCCATCCGCTCATGCTGAAATGATAGCTATAAAGCAGGCTGGTCAAACTATTAACAATTATCGTTTAGTTAATACAACACTTTATGTAACTCTCGAGCCGTGTATTATGTGTGCCGGTGCCATTATTCACAGTCGCATTAAGCGAGTAGTCTATGGTGCAAGTGATTATAAAACCGGTGCTGCGGGGTCATTTATAGATATTCTTGCTCATCCAGGCATTAATCACTACGCCGAAATTACTGGCGGTGTGTTGGCAGGTGAATGCAGTAATCTACTGAGCGATTTTTTTAAACAACGGCGTTTACAGAAAAAACTGACGGATTAGCATCTTGTAAAGATGTTTCAGGTAAACTATACGTTTAAATATAAAAAATCAAAATTAACAGCTATCAATTTTAAATAAAAAACAAGCTAGCTTATTCTTTTTATCCGGGAAAATTGCTAAAATCTGTTTTAATTTTAAAAAGTTAATTAGAGCATATTTAATGAAAAAACATACTTTAGCTACAATGATATCAGCGGACGATATCCAAAAACGTGTTAGTCAACTGGGTCAACAAATTAGTCAAGATTATCAGCACAGTCAAAATGAGCTTATTTTAGTTGGATTATTAAGAGGGTCATTTATCTTTATGGCCGACTTAAGCCGTGCTATCTCGGTGGGTCATGAAGTAGATTTTATGACAGCATCCAGTTATGGGAATGCGGTTATTAGTAATCGCGATGTAAAAATTTTAAAAGATTTAGACGAGGATATCCGTGACAAAGATGTCTTAATCGTAGAAGACATTATCGATACCGGCAATACCCTAAGTAAAGTAATGGCCATTTTAAAACTACGCCATCCTCGCAGTATCGAAATTTGTACCTTACTTGATAAACCATCTCGACGAGAGGTTTCAGTACCTGTAAAATATATTGGCTTTTCAATTCCGGATGAATTTGTAGTCGGTTATGGTATTGATTATGCCCAACATTACCGGCATTTGCCTTATATTGGGAAAGTTAAGTTACTTGAATCTTAAACAGTTAATTGCGAATAAAATAAACCAATAATAGATCAATCAACTCAGCATTTTTAAAATAACTATTATAAAATAGAGATTGAGGAAGTTTTCAATTGATAGCGCTACAAAATGTAGAAAATACCGTTAATTTACAATTAGATATTGTCGATTATGAATTTCCTAATGGCTCGGATAATTGGTGTTTGTTGAAAGTTATAGTTCAGCACCATAATAAAATATTTGAAAAAATAGATCCTGCATTAGAAGTTAGTGACCTTTATATTATGTACCGCTGGTTTAATGCGTTAGCACAAGGCTGTCTTCCTTCTCATTCTGTACTCTATTTTACAGAGCCTTGCCTTGAACTTAGCTTTATTTCTTATAATAATGAAGATGAAATTGTCAGAATATCAATCACACTAAATTGTGAATTAAAGCCAGATTTTGCTTTAGATGATCCGTACAATTTGATCGAAGATTGGACACTTTATTTCGATTTATCTAAAAATGTTTTTGCGTCTATACTCAAAAACATTGAGCAATGGATACAAGATTATCCATTAAGGTAAATAAATTGAAAATAAGCGACGTTTAAATAGACTATAAAATATATTATTATGTTAGATTAATGAGTCAAAAAAATTCAATAAAATTATCAAATAAAATTAACTTTTAAAGTTTAATATTACAACATGGGGTGTATGTGTCACGATTTTCCTGTTCATTATGTTTACTTTTAGTCTTGATAACGGCATCAAGTTATGCTGATATGTCGTTATCAATAAAAGGACTATCCGGTGAACTAGCCGAAAATGTTAATGCCAGGGTCTCACTAATCGCTCCTAACCGTATCAATAATTCACCTAATTTTAAACGTTATTTTGAAAGTGAAGCCCAAAAAGCCATGCGAGCTTTAGGTTATTACTCCCCTACTTTCGAATATGATGAAAAAGATCCTAAAATATTAGCTGTCAAAATATCACCAGGCGAACCTATAACCATTAAGCAATTAAATGTTAATATTGAAGGGGAAGGCCAAAATGATAAAGACTTTAAAGAATTATTAAAACAATCATTGCCTAAAATTGGTGATATTTTAAATCATGGTATTTATGAGTCTTTCAAAAAGAGTCTGCAAAACTTATCGCTAGAAAAAGGTTATTTTGATGCTAATATGCCCACTCATCAACTTGCGGTTTCTGATTCTGAACATCAAGCTTATTGGAACATTGATTTCGATACCGGGCAACGTTATAAATTTGGTGCAGTAAATTTCCACGATGTCAAAATTCGTAAAGACTACTTAGCAAATATTGTTCCTTTCAAAGAAGGGGAAGAATATACTGCAGAACAATTATCGTTGTTTAATCGCCGCCTTTCAGCTACTAACTGGTTTAATTCAGTAGTAGTTGCGCCCGAATTTGGCAAAGTATCAAATAATAAAGTATTACCTATCGATGTAGCGACTTCACCACGCAAAAAAAATAGTATGGATTTAGGCTTAGGTTACTCAACTGATAATGGAGTGCATGGTAAAATTGGTTGGAGTAAACCATGGATTAACAGTCGTGGTCAAAGTTTTCAAAGTAACCTATCGCTATCTTCTCCTGAACAAACGATCACCATGGCGTATAAAATTCCACTGAAAAGATCGCCACTTGAACATTATTACACTATCCAAGGTGGTTATAAAAAGATTGATAATAATGATACTTATTCCCGGTCATACACTTTTGGAGTATTACGCAATTGGGACAAATTCGAAGGTTGGCAAAGCGCGTTAGGTTTGAGTATGCTACGCGACAACTTTACTCAAGGTGATTCCAGTTTTAAAACCATGTTACTGTATCCTTCAATTAGCCTATCACGGATCCGTACTGATGGTAAATTATTTGCCATGTGGGGGGATTCACAACGCTATTCAATCGAATTAGCGGGTGATTCAGTAGGTTCAGACATTAATTTGGTACGATTTCAAACTCAGCAAAGTTGGATTCGCTCAATTAAACAATCGCATCGTTTTATTGCTCGGGGTAACTTCGGCATAATTCAAGCCAGTAATTTCGATCGGGTACCGCCTTCTTTCAGGTTCTTTGCTGGTGGCGATCGTAGTATTCGTGGTTTTAAATATCAATCTATTTCACCTGAAGATAAAAAAGGTAAATTAAAAGGTGCTTCTAAACTCATAACCGGATCACTAGAATATCAATATAATGTTACTGGTGCTTGGTGGGGAGCCTTATTTGTTGACAGTGGTGAAGCAATTGATAAAGTTGATAAAGCAAAATTTTATACCGGTTCCGGCTTTGGGGTTCGTTGGGCATCGCCAATTGGTCCGGTAAAATTAGATTTGGCAACTCCAGTCAATAGAAAAGATACTGGCTCTATTCACTTATATATAGGTTTAGGAACTGAGTTATAATATGGCTAATAATCCAATTAGAACCAAGAAAATAAAAAAATTAAAACGCATCCGCAAGTGGAAAAAGCGTAGTATAGTAATTTTATCTGTTTTTGTATTTCTAATTGCTTTTATTTGTATCACAATTTACACCAGCCTTGGAGTAAAACTTACCACCTTAGCCTTAAATAAATGGCTTCCGGAACTAAAAATCGCCCAAGTTGACGGTACTTTTCATGATTTGCATATTAAAGGATTTTCTCTGGAATTATCTGGTGTTAACGTCCAAATTGACGAAGCATCATTTTCACTTTCTGGATTATGTCTATTAAAAACCACTGTTTGCGTAGAACATTTTGATGCTGATGGTGTAAAAGTTACCGTTAATACCAACCAGATAGGCACTTCGGCAACCACAGATGATAAGCCTCCATCATCCCACCAACGCTTTGTTGTCAGCATGCCCCTACCAATAAAACTTGAAGAAACTCACCTGACCAAAGTTCAAGTTAATGTTGATGATATGCAATTTGGTATGACAGATTTTACCGGTAAAGCCGACTGGGTAAATGAAAAACTCTACGTCTACCCTGCTGTAGCTATTGGTTTAAACGCTATTTTTGCCGATCCTAAACCTACTCAGCCTGTACCAGAGAACTCGGATAATAATATTCCACTCAACCAAAAAATAAATCAATTATTTAATCAACCATTAATTGATTCATTACCCCAAGTTAGTATTCCACTGGATATTAATGTAACATCGTTAACTGGTGATAACTGGTTACTACATATTGGTGGTGAAGATTATCACTTTAATCAAGTAACCATAAAAACTGACATGGTGGATAATCATATTGTGGTCAAACAAGTGGATACTGATGCCAAAACTCCTTATACCGAAGGTCATGCAACAGTTTCTGGTGAAATTACTTTAGGTAATAACTGGCCAGTATTTGCTTTAGTAAAAGTCATGACCGAAAACAACCAATTGGATGGGCAATTTTCGGGTAAATTGTTGGGCGAATTATATACCAATACTAAGCTAACAGGTTTAAATAACTTACAAATTGATGGTCACATTAATTTTATCGAAAAATACCTACCGGTGATGGTTAATCTTAATGGCAAACATCTACAATGGCCAATTGAAGGACAAGCTCAATACCAACTTGATAACTTCAATTTAAATCTTGATGGCAGTGTGCAACAGTATAAATTAAATAGTCAAGGTAGTTTTAACGGTGATAATTTACCTAATATCGTTTTTGATGTATTAGGCAATGGTACTAACCAAGGCGCTACATTTGATCATGCCAAAGTTCAATTACCACAAGGTGATATCAATATTTCTGGGGATGTAAATTGGCAAACAGATTTAGTATGGAACACCAATATTAAACTCAATAATGTTGATATCAGCCAAGAACTACCAAGCTATCCAATCAAACTAGCTGGTAAATTGCAAACTAGCGGTACAGTAACTGACAACAATTGGCAATTAAACTTAGCCCAAGTAAACCTAAAAGGTAGCATTAAAAAAGCTGATTTTACTGCTAATGGCGATTTTAGCATTGATTCGAATACCAATATTGATGCTAATAATTTTAGTGTCAATTGGGGTAAAAATTTAATCAAATTAAATGGTACCACCAACAAAGGCAATCTAGATGCCAAACTAAATTTGGCTTCATTGTCATTACTGGTTGACGATATGCAAGGTAGTATTAATGGTAACATCAAAATGACTGGTGCGGTTAACGATCCTACTATTGATACCAATATCATGGTCAACAACCTAAGTTTGCCCGACATGTCGGTAGCTAAAGCTAATCTTACCAGTAAAATACAATACCAAAAACAAGTCCGTGGTCAACTTAGATTGACGGGGCAAAATATTGAATTACCAAGCTTATCGATTAAAAAAAGCGAATTGCAACTTTCGGGTAATGAAAATCAGCATACTTTAACTTTAAATAGTGATGGTGTGCCAGCATCATTAACTACAACGTTAACCGGACATCTTGATAAAGAACGTACCAAATGGACTGGCAATATTACTCGGGCATTGGTAAATTTTAGTGATAAAAATCATTGGCAACTAAACAAATCAGTAGCTCTTACTTATGATATTAACCAACAGATACCAACAATTGCGGCGCATTGTTGGCTAAATGCTAATTCAAGCATATGCTTAGATAAACAGTTAAGCGTAACTGCCAACTCTGCTACTAGCGTGACTTTAAAAGACATAGATTTGGCTAAATTACCTATTCCGAATGATGGTGAAACCAAATTGAGTGGTTATATTAATGGCAAAGTAAACATCCAATTTAACGACAGCAGTAACATCCCTATTATTAAGGCTAATATCAACAGCAATAAAGTTTATATTCAGCAAATGGTAACTAACCAATCGTTGCCAATTCCTTTCAACCTCTTTAATATTGAAGCCGAGTTTAATCAACAACAGGCCAAATTAAATTGGCGCTTTGGTTTAAATGAATTGGGTAAAATATCCGGTAATTTAACCATTGACGATCCAATGCAACAAAAAAAATTGAGTGGTCAATTAGTTATTGATAGGCTAGCTTTAGCCATTATTAATCCATTATTAGATCGCAATGACTATGCTAAAGGGGCTATAAATGGCACCATTAAATTTTCAGGTACCTTAGTGGACCCTTATTTAACTGGTGGCATTGATCTAAGGCACAGTGAAATCAAAACCAGTCAACTACCAATAGATCTTAAATCAGCCGTGATTGATATCAATTTTAATGGTAAGTCATCAACCTTAAAAGGGATCTTAACCACACAATCTGGTAACATTAATATTAATGGTCATGCGAGTTGGCATACGCTTGATAAATGGCAAGCCTCATTAACAGTCAATGGCGCAGCTATGGAAGTCAACGTCCCGCCAATGGTAGTGATGACTGTCGTACCAAACATCACCATTAAAGCCAGTCAGGACGAATTAACATTATCTGGTAAAGTAGATATCCCTAAAGGTCAAATAACCGTGGAATCCTTACCACCATCAAGCGTAGATGTGTCACCTGATGAGGTAATGCTAGATAAAAAATCTAAGGCCAATTCAGCACCAAAATTAGGCATGAAAATTAATAGCCATCTTGAAATTAATATTGGCGATCACGTCAAAGTAGATGCATTTGGTTTGAAAGCATCACTAACCGGACATTTAATTGTATTGCAAGATAATAAAGGCTTAGGCGTACATGGGCAAATACTCATTCCGAAAGGGCGATTCCAAGCATATGGACAAGATCTAATTATTCGCAAAGGTGAATTAGAATTTGCAGGTCCAACTGATCAAGTCCAACTAAACATTGAGGCCATTCGTAACCCTGATTCAATGGACAATAGTAATATCACCGCTGGGATACGTGTCACTGGTACATCAGATAATCCTAAAGTTGAAATTTTTTCTGATCCTGCTATGTCACAACAAGAAGCATTATCCTACTTAATTCGTGGTCAAGGACTTGATAGTTCTGAACAAAGTGACAATGACATGATGACCGCCCTATTAGTCGGCATAGGTACGGCGAAAACTGGTAAATATATTGGTGATATTGGTAATATCTTTGGTATCAAAAATCTAACTTTAGATACGCAAGGTGCTGGCGATAGTTCGAAAGTTGTAGTAAGTGGTTATATTCTACCTAATTTGCAGCTTAAATATGGAGTGGGAATTTTTGATTCACTTGCTGTATTTACGTTACGCTATCGATTAATGCCAAGCCTTTTCTTAGAGGCTACTTCCGGTCTTGCTCAAGCAGTAGACCTTATTTATCAATTTGAATTTAATTAGGCATAATAATAGGTGACAATTAATAATAGTGTCGTAAATTATATTAACACGGCTCAATTATTTTTTATAACCAATAAGCATTTCCCGTTTAACGCCAAAGCCTTGGCGTTTACTAACCACAAATCCAGCATTGATTAAATTACGGCGCACAAAACCTGCTGCAGTAAAAGTAGCAAAGCTACCATGACTAGCCGTTAATTGAAAACAAGCATTAAATAATGATTCAGACCACATATCCGGATTTTTAGCCGGTGAAAAACCATCAAAAAACCAAGCATCTACCAATAACTGTTGTTGGACTAAAAAATCAGGAAAATAACTGACATCACCATTAAATATAGCCAAGCTAACCTCTGTTTGCTGCCAAGATCCTTGGTCTAACTTAGTTTGTAACTGTTTGGCTAAAGAACTTAATGGTTGGTTATTTGGTATAATGCTATCATGGATCTTAACCATGTCTGACTTAGATAATGGATATTTTTCAACACTAAAAAATTTAAGTTGCTTGAGAATATGCTCAGGATGCTGTTGCCTAAATTGCAAGAAAGTATGCCATAACAGTAAAAAACTAAGCCCGGAACCAAAACCTGTCTCACCAACAATAAACTCATCACGGCAATGTTGAAGAAAACGTTGATATAAATTATTCCCCTCAATAAACACATAGTTGGTTTCGGCAATCGCCCCGTCAGTATTAAAATACACATCATTAAAATAACTCGACATAGGATTCTGGTTTTCATCCCAGAAAATGGTAGCTTTTGGCATAAAAATCCTTTCAACAACGATCTTTGATGGCGCTGTATATTAACTAAGTTTCCGTATATAATACGCCAGAATAATTGATGAGGTAAATTATGGTTTTTCTATTTCGCTTAGTTAGCGTTTTAATATTAGGGATTATTATTTGTTGTTTAGGCATAATATTTTGCTTATTTAATCCACGTAACCCTAAAAATGTCGCCCGTTTTGCACATCTATTTAGTTTCTTTTTTGCACCATTATTAGGTGTTAAAGTTGATACCCGTAAATATCCAAATATCGAAAATCTAGGCAGTTGTGTGTTTATCGCTAACCACCAAAACAATTACGATATGGTAGTTGCAGCCGAAATTGTACAAGCTAAAACCGTTACAGTTGGTAAAAAAAGCCTAGCTTGGATCCCCTTTTTCGGTCAACTCTATTACTTAACTGGTAACATCTTGCTTGATCGTAATAATAAAGCCAAAGCTCACGATACCATTAATCAAGTAGTCAATGAAATTAAACGCCGTGGCATTTCAATATGGATGTTCCCGGAAGGTACTCGTAGCCGTGGTCGTGGATTACTCCCATTCAAAACTGGCGCTTTTAAAGCCGCCATCGCTGCGGGTGTACCAATTGTGCCTATTTGTGTGTCTGACACTAACAATATCCAATTAAATCGTTTAAATAACGGTCATATGATTGTCGAAATGCTCACCCCTATTGAGACTAAAAACCTGCGCAAAGAAGATGCTCGAGTACTAATGGAACAGTGTTACCAGCAAATGGCCGACAAAATCCAACAAATCAACGCCGAAGTAAAACAACTTAATCAACAATCGTAATTCATGCATAACCAAGATCGCAATTTTGATGATATTAGTCATAAGTTTGCTCAAAACATTTATGGCACCACTAAAGGTCAAATTCGTGCTGCCATTGTCTGGCAACAATTAGAAAATATTTT
Organism: Gilliamella sp. wkB112; assembly: GCF_001690685.1. Taxonomy (GTDB): domain Bacteria; phylum Pseudomonadota; class Gammaproteobacteria; order Enterobacterales; family Orbaceae; genus Gilliamella; species Gilliamella apicola_J. The sequence goes on from NZ_LZGL01000009.1 coordinate 269,263, forward strand.
GGCAACTTATCCAAAACAGCAACCGTTAACCATTTTAGATGCTGGTGGTGGTCAAGGACAAATTGCTTGTAAACTAGCTAAATTAGGTCACCAAGTAACTCTGTGTGATATTTCACAACAAATGCTAAAATTGGCTCAAACACAGGCTCAATTGGAACAGGTCTCTATTGAGTTTATTCACGGCGCTATTCAACAACTTGATAGTGCTATCAATAAGCAATTTGATTTGGTTATTTGCCATGCAGTACTCGAATGGGTTGCCGAACCTATCACTTTACTACAATCACTAAAACACCACCTAAAACCTAATGGTTACTTATCACTGATGTTTTATAACTACGATGCATTATTATTTAAAACTGTTACTTTAGGTAATTTTGGTTATATCAAATCCGGCTTGGCTAAACGCAAAAAAAAGACCCTCTCACCGGATCATCCACGCGTACCCAAAGAAGTTTATGCTTGGTTAGCTAACCTTGATTTTAAGATCACTAATGTTACCGGAATTCGCGTTTTTCATGATTACCTAATCAATAAAAGCAAAGCGCAAACTAACTTTGAACAATTATTACAACTTGAGCAGCAATATTGCCAAAGCGAACCTTACCTAAGTTTAGCCAGATATATATTAGTTACCGCCAAAAATATAAATTAGCTAACTAATAACCATTTTGCCCTAAATTGCAAATCATCACTCGAAAATTTATGTATAAATCGGTATGATAAGCACATCAATTTTATCAGTAAAGGAAAGTGATTATGATCGTTGTTACAGGTGGTGCAGGGTTCATTGGTAGTAACATTGTTAAAGGTTTAAATAATCTTGGCTATACCAATATTTTAGTTGTAGATGATTTAACCGACGGTACCAAATTTGCTAACTTAGTCGATTTAGATATTGCCGATTATATGGATAAAGACGAATTTATTGCCGCCATTATTGCTAATGACGATCTAGATATTGAGGTTATTTTTCATGAAGGCGCTTGCTCATCTACAACTGAATGGGATGGCAAGTACATGATGGAAAACAACTATGATTATTCCAAAGACTTACTCCATTATTGCTTAGATTTTAATATTCCATTTATATACGCTTCCTCTGCTGCCACATATGGTGGTCGCAGTGATAATTTTATTGAAGATCGAACTTATGAAAAACCATTAAATGTGTATGGTTATTCAAAATTCCTATTTGATCAATATGTCAGAAGCATATTACCGCAAGCCGAATCTCCAGTTTGTGGTTTCCGCTACTTTAATGTGTATGGCCCGCGTGAATCACACAAAGGCAGTATGGCCAGTGTTGCCTTCCATTTAAATACACAAATTAATAAAGGTGAAAAACCTAAATTGTTCATAGGCAGTGATAACTTTAAACGCGACTTTATTTATGTTGATGACGTAGTTAGCGTTAATTTATGGTTCTGGCAAAACAATATTTCTGGCATTTACAATTGTGGCACCGGGCGAGCAGAATCATTTCAAACCGTAGCTGATGCTGTGCTTAATTACCATCGCAAAGGTGAAATTGACTATATTCCATTCCCGGAAAACCTGAAAGGACGCTACCAAAGCTTTACCCAAGCAGATTTAACCAAATTTAGACAAACTGGTTGCCCGATTGAATTCCAAACCGTCACAGAAGGCACAACTAAATATATGCAATGGCTAAACAAGCAATAAAAGGTAACTAAAATGAAAACTCTCATTATTGGTCCTTCATGGGTTGGCGATATGATGATGTCTCAAAGTCTATATCGCACCTTAAAACAGCTTAATCCTGAGAATAAAATTGATGTCATGGCCCCCTCTTGGTGCCGAGCACTTTTGAATAAAATGCCCGAGGTTAACCAATCAATTGCTATGCCACTTGGTCATGGTGAATTTTCACTAGGTAAACGCCATCAATTGGGCAAATCCTTACGGGATGAGCATTATGATCAGGCGATAGTGTTACCAAATTCCTTTAAATCTGCTCTGATTCCTTTCTTTGCTAGGATTCCTAAACGTACGGGTTGGAAAGGTGAAATGCGTTATGTTTTACTCAACGATATGCGCAAACTTGATAAAAAGGCGTTGCCATTAATGGTGCAACGTTATGTTGCTTTAGCCTATCCTAAGCATGAAATTCATACTGCCGATGAATTACCTCAACCACTGTTGTGGCCAAAGCTTGAAGTTCAAGCCGATGAAATTACACAAACTTTAGCTAATTTTGAAATTCCCCAAGACACGCCATTAATTGGCTTTTGCCCCGGTGCCGAATTTGGGCCGGCTAAACGTTGGCCTGATTACCATTATGCAGCGCTAGCTAATCTGTTGGTTAAGCAACATGCCAAAATTTTAATTTTTGGTTCGGCTAACGATCGTGAAGTTGGTGAAAGAATTATTGCTAAAATGAATCATGGTGAGGAGTGTATTAATTTAGCGGGTAAAACTCAGCTTGAACAAGCTATTAATTTAATTGCCGCTTGTAAAGCTATTGTCACCAACGATTCAGGTTTAATGCATGTAGCAGCGGCGTTGGATCGTCCTTTAGTTGCACTTTATGGTCCAAGTAGCCCTGAGTTTACCCCACCATTATCCAATAAAGCTGAAGTAATGCGTTTGATTACTGGTTACCATCGTGTGCGCCAAGGTGATGCCGAACAAGGTTACCATCAAAGTTTGATTGATATTAAACCGGAAAATGTGTTTGAAACTTTGATGAAATTAATTGTTCGTTGCGAAAAGAGTAATTAATTATGCGTGTACTGGTAGTTAAAACCTCGTCCATGGGCGATGTATTGCATACTCTGCCGGCATTAACCGATGCGGCTAACAACCTGCCTAATATTACTTTTGATTGGGTAGTTGAAGAAAATTTTGCTCAAATCCCCAGTTGGCATTTTGCCGTCGATAAAGTTATTCCGGTAGCGATCCGCAGATGGCGAAAAAACTGGTTTGGTCAACAAATACGCCATGAACGTCAACAGTTTATTCACATGCTTCGGCAGCAACAATATGCTGCTATTATTGATGCCCAAGGCTTGATTAAAAGTGCATTCCTAATTACGCGTAAAGCACGTGGTATCAAACATGGACTTGATCGTGCTAGCATTAAAGAACCTATTGCTAGCTGGTTTTATGATATTAAGCACCATGTACCTAAACAATTACACGCTATCGAACGCGTGCGTTTATTATTTGCTGCGAGTTTAAACTATACTTGCCCTAGTACTATGGGTGATTATGCTATTGCTCGTCATTTTTTAACGACATTACCTAGCGATAACCAACAGTACCTAGTATTTTTACATGCTACCACCCGTGATGAAAAACATTGGACTGAAGCTGCTTGGCGTCACTTAATAGAATTAATCGCACCAACTGGTTTTAAAATTAAATTACCTTGGGGTGCACCACACGAACAACAGCGAGCTTTACGTTTGGCTCAAGGTTTTAATCATGTTGAAGTATTACCCAAACTATCACTTTCTGAAGTAGCAACAATTATTGCTGGCGCGAAGGCTGTGATCTCGGTCGATACGGGTTTAAGTCATTTAACTGCGGCATTAGATCGCCCTAATATCACATTATTTGGTGAAACTGATCCTCAGTTAATTGGCGGTTACGGTAACAATCAATATAGCATTATATCGCCAGATAAAAGCATGCATAGTATAACTGCCGAGCAAGTCTATAAAAAGTTAGCTAACTTTTTATAGATTTAAAAACGCATTTTTATCTATTTTGAAAAGGAATCAATTAAATGAATCAATATTGTGATCTTATCCGCGAGAAATATGTACAAATTGGTAGTAATGAACTGGGCTATGTTGAGGATGCATTGGCAGCGGTTATGCAAGTACTTGATGAAATCGCGCGTGATCAACAAGTACCCGAACTATTAAGGCAAAAAGCGGCTTATGCTGCTGCGAACCTATTAATGAGCGACTTTGACATTAGCTAATAGCTGTTGGTAAATTAATTACAAAGCGAGTGGATTGGTTATCTGATTCAACATAAATACTGCCTTTATGGGTTTCAATAATCGATTTAACAATCGCTAAACCAATCCCGGCACCGGAACCACCTTCATGACTATTGCGATGCCGTGATTGATCAACACGATAAAAACGGTCAAACAAATTGGGCAAATGTTTACTATCAATTTTAGTGCCCGGATTAGAAACGATCACTTTTATTCGTTTGTCGGTTACTTGACTTAAAGTAATAGTAATGGTTTCATTTTCCGGCGTGTAGCGAACAGCATTGGATAAAATATTAATGAATGCTCGCCCTAACATAATTTTATCTCCCTGAATATGGGAACACTGACCTTCTATATTAAAAGTAATATGTTTTTCATCAGTAAGTGGTTCAAAATAATCACATAGATTAGTAATCATTTCCAATAAATCGATATCAATTAAGTTAGGTACCAATTGTCGATTATCAGCCTGTGCTAAAAACAGCATATCAGCAATCATTTGCGACATTTTTTCATATTCTTCTAAATTAGAATATAAAATCTCACGGTATTCTTCAGTTGTTCTAGCATTATTCAACACGATCTGTGTTTGGGTGGTTAAATTAGTAATGGGAGTACGCATTTCATGAGCAATATCTGCAGTAAAATCACGTTGACGCTGAAACATATCTTCCATTCGACTAAGCATATCATTAAATGCTTGTACTAAGCTAACGTACTTAATCGGTACTGATGAAGTAGGAATGCGATAATTAAGGCTTTTTAAACTAATGCGTTCAATTTTCTTAATTAAACGATTGATTGGTTTTTGGGTAAAATAAATAGTAATCAGAGAGGCAATTAAAGCTAAAATACAAGCAATACCAATAAGTATCCCTAAACCATAACGTAAGCGACTAATAAATTCAATTTGTAAATCCCGCCCCACAGCGACAATAGTAGTATATTCTTTACCATCATCCACCTTCATGCGTGAAGCAGCAATACGGTAGGATGACTTATCCATATTGAAAATTGCGGTACGGTGTTCACTAATAATTTGTTCCAAATCTGCTGGCGTTAGAGCTATAGCGAGATTAGGACCTCGGGTCCGGTAAAGAATTTTACCACCGTCATCAATGATATAGACAAACAAGTGATGATGACCAGTTAAAATCAACAGCAAATTCTGAAAAAATTCATCACGATTATCATCTGGTGAATAATAAGACAGTTCACGTTCAATCGAAGTTATCACCGAGTTTAATTCAGTCACATTTTGTTGAATGGAAAATTTTTCAAATGAACGTTCAATTAAGTAACTGAAACAATAAAGTAGCCCACAAGTTAGTAGGCAAATAATAACTGGTAACCGGAACGAAATAATATTATTCTGTTTCATTTAAAACATCTAACTTATAGCCCATTCCTCGAACCGTATGAATTAATTTAGGTTCAAATCCGGCATCGATTTTATTGCGTAAGCGTCTAATAGCAACATCAATAACATTGGTATCACTATCAAAATTCATGTCCCAAACTTGGGAAGCAATTAATGATCTGGGTAATACTTCTCCCGGGTAACGTAAAAAATATTCTAATAATAAAAATTCTTTATTGGTTAAATCAATCCGAGTACCGGAACGAGTAACTGTTCGTTTAGGCAAATCCATAACCAAATCAGCAATGGTTAATTGGTAATTATTAACTTGCGGAACATTTCGTCTTAATAACGATTTAACACGAGCCAATAACTCGGCAAATGAAAACGGTTTAACTAAATAATCATCGGCACCAAGGTTAAGGCCTTTCACTTTATCTTCGACTCGACCCATTGCCGTAAGTAAAATAATTTGAGTATCTTTGCCAGCTTGGCGTAAAGATTCCACAATCTTCCAACCTACAATATCTGGTAACATTACATCGAGGATAATTAAATCATAATCTTCGGTCATTGCTCTATGGTAACCATCCAAACCATTATTAGTCAGATCGACAATAAACCCTGATTCAATTAGACCCTGACGGAGGTACTCACCTGTTTTCTGTTCATCTTCAACAACTAATAACTTCATTTTAACATTTCCTTCGTTGTTTTATCAGGTTATCTATATTGTATACATACCCTGTTAGCATATACGAATTATCCAAATGCTATCATGACATTTTAATGACTATTTTGTAATAATATTGTCACCATATGGTTGGTTTTGTTTTGCTATATTAGCCGCGCAATGATTCATGAGGCTAGACAGTATTGTTTCATTGTTTTATTTCCTTTCATCCATTCCTTGCAATTTAATGCAGCCCTAGTTTATCTAGGGTTTTTTTTTATTAAAACAATGCTAGTGCCAATCTCTATACAATATATCGGTAATTTTTAGTAAAACTTAAGTTATTTTACCAAAAAAATTTGATTTTAAATATGCAAATTAGTTACTTCCTTTGTAAAACCACACCTGTTTCAATATGTTGAGTATAAGGGAACTGATCAAATAACGCCAAATGTTTAATATTGTGCGTTAACGTCAATTGCTGTAGATTTTGCTGCAGTGTTTGTGGATTGCAGGAAATGTACACAATCGTTTGATATTCCTTAAGCATATCAATTGTAGCCACATCCAAACCACCACGTGGTGGGTCGACTAAAACTGTATTACACTGGTAGGTATCAAGATCAATACCGTGTAAGCGCTTAAACTCTCGTTCCTTTTTAAGAGCACAGGTAAACTCAGCAGCAGATAACCGTGCAATAATCAAATTACTAATGTTATTCACCGCTATATTATGTTGGGCAGAATAAACTGATGCTTTGGCAATTTCAGTAGCTAACACTTTACGGAAGTTTTGCGCTAATGCTATGGAAAAATTGCCATTACCACAATAAAACTCAAGCAAATCACCACTCAATCCCTTAGTTACACTAATAGCCCACTCCAACATTTTAATATTCACCACAGCATTGGGCTGGGTAAAGCTATTTTCCACTTGACGGTAACTAAAGTTGTTGCCCAGGACTGGCAATACTTCATCAACATAATCCACATCTACCGGAATTTTTTGATTGCTAGCGCGGCCAACTAAGTTAGCATTAATCCCCAAATTAGCTAATTGTTGTTTGAGATGTTGAGCTTGTAATAACCACTCATCACCTAATTTTTTATGATATAAAAGAGTTATTAATAGTTGACCACTCAAAGTGGCAAAGTAATCAATTTGGAACAGCAAATGCCGCAGTGTTTGATTATGCTGTAACAATGGCAAAATAGCCTGCATAGCTTGATTAATGAGCAGGGACGCAATAGGGAAACTATCAACGCGCACCCTTTTTTTAGTATTTTTATCATACATAATATGATAAAGCTCTTCACCATTATGCCAAATCCTAAACTCAGCCCTCATGCGGTAGTGGCTAAGTGGTGAAGTATGCACGGTTAATTCTGGTAATGAAAACTCAGATAACAGATCTGTAAGATGAGTTATTTTATTGGTTAATTGTTGATTATAAGTTGCAGTTGAAAAACATTCAGTCATATTAATTGATTACTATTAAAAATATCCGGTTTATTATTGGCAGCTAATTATGGCTAATAACATAACTATAAAAGTAACTAATTATTAAGCTACATAGTGCCAATAATTAAATAGAAAGTTAATGAAATTGAGATGCCATAATCTTAACATAAACCTACAAATATGATAAATCATATACGTAAACGTATAGCATTCCTGAAACATCTTTACAGTAAATAGTCAATATTGAAAATCAACAAAGCAAATACCCGATCATAGCGCAATAACTGATTGTAGTTCTATTGATTGCCGTTATAATGGGGCACATTATTAGTGACAGTATATTATTAACGATAAATACCTTATGACCGCACAGACTTTTTCCGAATTAGAATTAGACGACGTTTTAATTCACAATTTACAACAACAAAATATCAATTCCCCAACCGTAATCCAAGCGCAAACTATTCCGGTAGCATTAGATGGCAAAGATATTCTGGGTTCAGCGCCTACGGGGACTGGTAAGACTTTAGCTTTTTTAATCCCTGCAGTGCAACATTTATTAGACTTTCCACGTCGTAAACCCGGGCCACCACGAATATTGATTTTAACCCCGACCCGTGAACTAGCAATGCAGATTGCTGAACAAGCTAAACTGTTAACTACAACCACTAATTTAAGTATTGCAACTATTACTGGCGGCGTCGCTTATATGAACCATGCTGAAGTGTTCAGTAAAAATCAAGATATCGTCATTGCCACCACTGGTCGCTTACTGCAATATATTAAAGAAGAAAACTTCGACTGTCGCGCAGTGGAAATGCTGATTTTAGATGAAGCCGATCGCATGTTAGACATGGGCTTTGCGCCAGATGTAGAAACCATTGCCGCAGAAACCCGTTGGCGAAAACAAACACTATTATTTTCGGCAACATTAGAGGGTGAAGGCCTACATGATTTTGCTGAGCGCATTTTAAATGAACCGGTAGAGATTAATGCCGATCCATCGCGCAAAGAGCGTAAAAAAATCTTACAATTTTATTATCGTGCCGATGATTTAACCCATAAACTGGCCTTGTTGATTCACTTATTAAAACAGCCAGAATTGCAAAAAACGATTGTGTTTGTCCGTAAGCGTGAACGAGTACACGAATTAGTCACTTGGTTACACCAAGCTGGTATTAGTAGTTGTTATTTAGAGGGTGAAATGGTTCAGGCTAAACGTAACGAAGCCATCAAACGCATCAGTAACAATACCGTAAATGTATTGGTAGCCACCGATGTTGCCGCGCGCGGGATTGATATTGATGATGTAACCCATGTGATTAATTTTGATGCGCCCAAAACGGCTGATGTTTACTTACATCGCATTGGTCGCACTGCGCGAGCGGGTAAAAAAGGCACTGCCATTATGTTGGTTGAAGCCCACGATAATGAATTATTGAAAAAAATCGAACGCTACATTCAAGAACCAATTAAATTGAGAACTATTGATGAACTAAGGCCGAAAACTAAAGCCCCTAAACCGGCAACCAAGAAAAAAGTCTCACAAAAAACTAAGCAAAAACAGTTAGATAAAAAGAAAGAGCAAACTTCTAAGAAAAAGGTTAAACTTCGTCATCGCGATAGCAAAAATAAAGGCAAGCCCAAAAAGTTAATAACTGCAACCGAATAATAAACACTCACCTAATAGTTTAAACTTATAAAATTGATTGTTCATAACAGCTTGGACAATCAACTTTAATTGCTATAATGCATTAATTAATTGTTATGCATTTTAAATACCCAAGGAGAAAGATTATGACATTGGTAACCCGTCAAGCGCCAGATTTTACATCAGCAGCTGTATTAGGTAATGGAGAAATTGTAACTAATTTTAACTTAGCAAAACATATCAAAGATAAATACGCAGTAGTGTTCTTTTGGCCTATGGACTTCACTTTTGTATGCCCATCTGAAATCATTGCTTTTGATCACCGTTTAGACGAATTCAAAAAACGTAATGTTGAAGTTATTGGTGTATCTATGGACTCTGAATATGTTCATAACGCATGGCGTAACACCTCTCAAGACAAAGGTGGTATTGGTGAAGTTAAGTTCCCAATCGTTGCCGACGTTAAACATGCAATTATGCAAGCTTACGGAATTGAACACCCGGAAGCTGGTGTAGCATTACGAGCATCGTTCTTTATTGATAAATCAGGTATTGTACGTCATGAAACTATCAATGATTTACCAATTGGTCGTAATATTGATGAAATGCTACGTATTGTTGATGCCTTCCAATTCCATGAAGAACACGGTGAAGTTTGCCCGGCTCAATGGACTAAAGGTAAACAAGGTATGAAAGATAACCCTAATGGGGTAGCAAGTTATTTAAAACAACATGCTAAAGAACTTTAATAACTAAATTAATCTTACCCAAATTGGTTTACTAGTATACCGGAGTTAATCTCCGGTTTTTTATCATAAAAGTAACTTATTACAGCTCAGACAACTACCCAATACACTTTTCTGTAAATATTATTACCAAATAGCTATTTTTTGTTACTATTAGCCTTATTTAAATTAAATTAATTATTACCCAAAGGAACATTATGGCTTGGTTCATTCTTATTATTGCCGGATTGTTTGAAACTGGCTGGGCAATTGGTCTCAAATATTCAGATAGTTTTAGCAAATTAACCTCGTCAATCATTACCATAATTTTAATGATTATCAGTATAGTGCTGCTAAGTATAGCCATGAAAAATCTTCCAGTTGGAATTGCATATTTAGTGTGGACAGCTATTGGTGCAGTAGGTACGATTATTGGCGGGATAATCTTGTTTAATGATAGTTTCAGCATGGCGCAAGCTATTTGTATAGCGTTTATTATTGGTGGTGTGGTCGGTTTAAAGCTAGTATCATAAAACAATCTATAATTATTCTAACTGAATCATGCTAACTAACTACATGGTCATATGTAAGCCCACAACCCCAATAATAATAATTGCTAACCCCAATAGCCGTGCAGTATTTTTGGGTTCATTAAACAGCAACATATTGGCTAATACCGATCCCGAAGTACCAAGCCCTACCCAAACCGGGTAAATAATACTCAATTCAAGGTAGTGTAATGAAAAATAAAACAACAAAAATGAAACAAAAAAGCCTCCCCAGTATAGCACTAAACGGAGCCAATTTTTTTGTTGGGCATATAACTTAAGGCCGACAGCACCAATAACCTCAAATATCGATGCGGTAAAAATTAATAGCCATCCCATAAAATTATCCTTTACCTTTAACGCCTTATATAATCAAATACTCAACTATCGGTGCGTTTAAGTTGCACTACCCCAATAATAATTAATGCCACAAAAAAGATTTGTAACATTTGTATATCCTTACCAAATAGGAATGCATCAATAACCGTAGCTCCAATAGCGCCAACGCCAGAAAATATTGCATACACAGTGCCTGTGGGAATGGTTTTACATGCATTAGTCAAAAAAGTAAAATCGATCATAATCAAGGTGATGATAATCAGCCACTGCCATAATTCTGTGGCAATGCTAAATCCTAAAATCCAACATAATTCAAAAAAGCAGGTCAATACCACAAAAGCCCACTCTTTATTCACGCTAAACATAGCTACCCCGTTACCCTTGTTTTCGTTATTTATTGGTCGGTTTTGCTGTTATCAATAACCAGTGGTACTGACAGCAACAGATGGTTCGCAAACGTAAAAATCTGCCACCTAAAGATCTAATATAAGTTAAATTAATATTGAATATTTGCTATTATTTATTCACTGTAGAAATAATTCTACAATGAAGAAATATAAATGGCAACCCACAATTGCTGTTAAGTAAAGCCGTGACCTTAAACTAAACGTTATTTTGCACGGTCAATAATAATAGCGATATAATATCAACGCTTTTCCGCGTTTGAGATTAACCATGAAGAATCCAAATAAAATTAAAACTACCGGACCTAAAGGCTTAGCTTCGCAAACAATGGTGAATGCTGCCATTGAATTTATGGAAGCTGTAGGTGATTCTAATTTTAGTTTGCGTAAATTGGCGAGTAAAATTGCCTGTGATCCAATGTCGCTACAATACCATTTTAAATCTAAAAAAGGCTTGGAACGAGCAATGGCCGAAGAGTTAACCCGCAGGATCACTACCATTAGTGACTTAGAACCATGGGATCAACGCCTACAACATTTAGCTTATCAATACCGCGAGATCGCCCTTGCCTACCCCAACACCTTTAAATTAATGCAACAATTTTGGAGCACCGGGCTAGCCGACTACATTCGCGCCGAATATGTGTGCCAAGCACTTACCGACGCCGGTTGCAATGATAATCAAGTCACCAGTTTTTGTTTAGGTTATTACGCCTGCATAATTGGTTTAGCGGCATCAGAAGCTGGTGGACTATTGCGCCCAGCTGACGAAACCGACATCCAAGACATTAAAAAATTACCCGATCAAGGATTTGAACTAACTAAAAAACTGGCTCCCGCCTTCCAAGCCGTCGAGCCCGGACAAGTTTTTGCCTACACTGTGGATCTATTTATTGAAGGGATCAGAAAGGCATTACCAAAAAAATCACCGCCCGGCAATTAGCGGGGCGGTTAGTTAGTTATTATTTTAACCTACCATTGACTTACGGTAGGCAACAATGTCTTCTATGGTGACTACCGGTAACTTGTGTTGTTTAGCAAATTTAACCACTTCTGGTGCTCTAGCCATGGTGCCATCATCATTAGTTAGTTCGCACAATACCGCAGCGGGTTTTAAACCTGCTAAAGTCACTAAATCAATCGAAGCCTCTGTATGACCGCGGCGAGTCAGAACGCCACCTTCTCTAGCAACTAATGGGAATACATGACCTGGATGGTTTAAATCACTTGCTTTAGCATTATCAGCGACGGCAGCCTTAATGGTTGTGACACGATCAGCGGCCGAAACTCCGGTAGTCACTCCTTCGGCAGCTTCAATCGAAATCGTAAATGCGGTGTTATTTTTGCTGGTATTATTGGCAACCATCATAGGTAATTGCAACTGTTGGCAACGGCTTAAAGGTAAACATAAACACACAATCCCACTACCATAGCGAATGGTCATTGCCATTTGTGCATTAGTAATTGTTTGTGCCGCCCAAATGATATCGCCTTCGTTTTCACGATCTTCATCGTCTAAAACTAACACCCCTTGACCGGCTTTAATTGAAGCAATAGCTTTTTGAACTCGCTCAACTGGGGAGCCAAATTCCTGTAAATTAAACTGATTCATGGTAAATACCTATCTCTTTATTATTTAAAATATTTATTATTTACCTAAATAGTAATAATGGTTGGTATTACTGAATAATAACGCAGTAAACCAGTGACTTAATCAGCAATTAGTTTCTAGCCGATAAGCCTTATTATGCTCACGTTAATACAGCCCATGTTAATACTATTTATGTAGCAATAAATTAAATACCAGAATCAGGGCAAGTGCTTGACCATAGTGACTTTGCTTAACAGCAAATTATGAAAAGATAAGCAACTCTCTTTCATCCAGACTGTAACTGTCGGCTTTGGAATTTCACCAAATCTGCTAGACCTTAATATCATTGCTAATAAAGGCTAAAAATATTAAGCGCTCGTGGGCTGTACCACCGGTGGGGACTTACACCCCGCCCTGAGAATTTTGTCAGTTAACTGACATCTGTCACTATAATACAAAATGCATAAAAAAAACATGGATATTTTATTTGTGGCATCAACTTCTTAACTGTTCATATTTACTCAGTTGCCCCCGTGAGGGCAACCTCCGTTTAACTATAATAACTCATACATTTTTGGTGCGTTAGAAATCATATACCAAAGACTAAATGCTAAGGATAAACACATGTTGCTGTATGGTTGAAGTATGGAGTGTATTGGTCAAGACTACCATCCACCCCATAGACAGTATAGTACCAAACTGAAGTTGTTTCGCTAGTCCAGTATAAGTTAGTCTGACCATGACGTTTAGCAAAGTTGGCATCATAATACAACTCTATATTTCCCCATTCGGTAAAAAAACCAGCTCCAATACGACGCTGATAATGAGCTCCTCTGGTTGTGGAGTTGGTGAGTTCTTTTACTAGCGGCAGGCGATAACCCATCCCTCGGCACCAAGAATTGAGGGTATAGTACGATGTGTTTCGATTTCCTGCACCAATGAACCACTGTTTTAAGACAAAGCCATATTTTAGCGCAGCTCTACCACCACTATCGTAACCAATTAATTCGAATGTTTGCGGTAAATCTGGTTTATTAGCATCCGTGGTGCCGGTTAGCGTAACGCGGACACTATTTCCACTGGCATTAGGTGTCATGGTAGCAGTAATACCACCCAACGTAACTGATGGCCAAGTCAATGGTCCACTCCCCCCCACCATTAAATCAAAATATAAATTATTGGCACCAGTAGTTGGAAAGTTTAGATCGTAAGATGATGGAGAAGTCGATTGAATCAGAAAACCATTATTTGGACTCCATATGTCTGCAGGGCCAGCATACGAACCTCCACCATATTCCAAAATTGGTCTGGCATGACAGATGACAGGAGATGCTTTGGGGTTGATATAGTAAGTAGCGCTGCTACTCTTGAAAGTACGCTCATTCGGAGTTCCATATTGAGTAGTTAAACTACCATCAGTGCCGGTTAAAACCACTTTATAAGGTGCTTTACAAATATTTAACTTTATATCTCGTCCCACTGTTTGGTCATCATTATCAGTAATATTAACACTTAAACTACCAGTTACCTTTATACCATTTATTCCTTGACCATCACCATCATCATCTCCCCAATAGTTATTTGGCGCACCAATTAGTTCACTTAATGCTATATGATCAGTAGTTGGGGGGACTAGCATATTAATATCAGTGAAGCTTGCATCTAAATTTGGCAATTCTATTGGATTTTCTTTACTTGAGGTATTTGTTGCCGGAGTGATGCGAGTACCGTCGGATAAAGTAATACCTAATAGATCTTCAGTAGTGGTCGCTTTGGTAACCCCACCATCAAAAGTTAAATAAGGTTGACTGCCATTAATAAAATTGGCCGTACTTGCGGATAAAGCCTGAATATTAACGGAATATGGTAATAATAACATAGGTACTATGGCTAAAGATAATTTAGATAGATGTTTTAAAGACTGGATTAATCTTAAGATTAGATATGCTATTAATGATAAGTGTGACTTTAGACTACAACTTAACTGCTGGTAAAAACCAGGTAATAATGAAAGATCACCGTTCCGTGCACTTCTATTTATTCGGCTTAAGGTAAAAACAATACCTGAACTAAATCCCTGAACAAAATCGTGATTAAGAAAAGTTAAAACATTGGTTTGCCAGCGCTGGTGTCTGGTGTCTGGTGTCTATAATGATACTTCATAACATCCTGCCTGTCAATTAATTTACTGTTTTAATTCATGTTTTTATGTTTGTTTGCTTAGTTACTAAGCTAAATCCATTTTTTTAGCTTTTTAATTATAACGACTTTAAAAAAATTGACTATTTTTTTACCTAAGAGATTTGTAAAGAAATGTAAATTTCAATATTTAATTGTTCCTGTTGGGTGTGACTTTGTAAGGTTTGAGCTTTCGGAATTAGCTTATTTTTATACTGAAACATATAGTCCATTGGAAACATCTTGACAGAAAGGTAAAGGTAGGGAAATTGAAAAACAGGGATTAACACTAATCCCTGTTTGTATGGATGTAGTAAAATAGCTAATTTAAAACTCACCACCACTAACGTCGCCAACCGCCATTAAACTAAGTTAAGTGGCGGTTTTATAGTGAAAAAAATTAACGCATGCGAATTTCACGCAAGCGGCGACGTTCGGCACGGCGCATTAGCAGCCATGAAATAAAGCCAATAATTGCTACGATTAATAATATGATTGTAGCTAGCGCGTTTACTTGTGGATCGACCCCTAAACGCACTTTTGAAAATATCAGTTTTGGTAAGGTCATGGCACCAGGTCCAGTAACAAAGTTAGCAATGACCACATCGTCTAACGACAGGGTAAACGCCAGTAACCAACCTGAAACTAATGCCGGCGCGATCATTGGTAATGTAATAATGAAAAAGACTTTTAATGGATTTGCCCCTAAATCGAGAGCAGCTTCTTCAATTGACTTGTCCAATTCGCGCAAGCGGGCACTAATCACTACGGTAACGTACGCGGTACAAAAAGTTGCATGCGCCATCCAAATAGTTAATGCGCCACGATCTTTTGGCCATCCTAATACTTGCCCCATACCCACAAACAACAGTAATAAAGCCAAACCAGTAATTACATCCGGCATAACTAACGGTGCAGTGGTCATAAATGAAAACAGATTGGAACCACGGAAGCGCCTAAAACGAATAATCGCATAAGACGCTAGCGTACCTAGTATTAACGAGAATGTGGCCGCACCGGCAGCAATCGACAAACTCAGCCCAACTGCTTTAAGTAACGTTTCATTGTGAACCAATTCAAAATACCATTTGGTAGAAAATTCCGCCCATACGGTAACCAATTTTGAACTATTAAATGAGTAAATAATCAAAATAATCATTGGTACATATAAAAAGGCAAACACTACCAATAAAATTAGCCCTTTTAAACAATTACACATTAAAGCTAAAGTGACAATCGCGGTGACGATAATACTAAAGATAAAACAACTAATGTAAAAGCTACTACTACCAATTAATGTTAGTCCAGAAGCTGAGATCAAAATCGTCAATAGCATAGAGCCTAACAATGAGGAGATAAAGACGATCAAGGCTGTTCGTAAAATAATTGATAAATTATTCATTTATTTACCCCCCAATTGTCGATTTTGGAACTTATTAAAGTAGTAAATCGGCACAATTAAGATTAATAACATCACGGTGGCAACGGCTGAGGCTGCAGGCCAATCATGGTTATTAAAGAATTCTGTCCACAACTGAGTACCGATCATGATCCCTTCTGAAGGTCCTAATAGCTCAGGGATAACATACTCACCTACCGCCGGAATAAATACCAGCATACCACCTGCAATCACCCCATTTTTAGTTAATGGCACAATAATTTTGAAGAAGGTTTTAATAGGTTTACAACCTAAATCTAAACTCGCTTCGATTAAAGTGGTGTCGACTTTACTAAGTGATGTATAAATAGGTAATACCACAAAAGGTAAGTACGAATACACAATCCCTATATAAACTGCTAAATAGGTTTTCATGATGATCAGTGGATGTTCAATATCGATTAAACCTAACCATGCTAAAAAATTATTTAATAAACCATTAGGATTCAATATACCAATCCATGCATAAACACGGATCAGGAATGAAGTCCAAGATGGCAAAATAATCAACAATAATAAAATATTGCGGGTAGATGGTTTACACTGCGAAATCGCCCACGCCAATGGGTAACCAATCATTATGCACAATAATGTGGAAATGGCCGCCACTTTTAATGATTGTAAATAGGAATCAATATAAATGGTGTCACTAACTAGATTGACATAGTTACCGAAATTTAAGGCAATATTGAGCAAACCATCATCATAGCTTAATAAGTCAGTATAAGGTGGTACTGCCGCCACCATTTCGGAAAAACTGATTCTAAACACAATTAAAAATGGCAATAAGAATAATAACAACATCCATAAATAAGGAATGGCTATTACAATTAATCGCCCATAGAGCGTCATTAAATCAGAATTACTTGGTTGTTTACGCAATTGTTTAAAGGCGTAATAAATGGCCACCAAGCCAACTGGGATAAATAATATACTGCCAGCAATAATTAGCCGATAAGCAAATTTAGATGGCTTGTAATAAGTTAAATATGCGCCCAAGCATGACAACAAAAAACTCAGTGTCATGGCAGTAAATAACGCATCTAAAAATAGATTGTCAAATGCACCAGTGGTTAAAAAACGCCAATAAACATTGAGCAACACCAAGGCATTTAAAAATAAACCCAATAAAATGGATCGCATCACTATATCCTCTTCGGTTTATTCAGTAAGAACCACACAACTATCTATTTCCCAAGACAGATTCACGCTATCACCCCAAGTCGGCATCCCTTTACGGTAACGATGCTCGTTTTGTAATTGCGCAATAATAATTTGCCCACTATGTAACTTAACGTGATAAATTGATAGATCACCTAGATAGGCAATTTCCACAACTTCGCCCACCGCAAAGTTGTAACCTTCTTCTGGGATTTCGTCACACAGTTTGATTTTTTCCGGGCGTAAGGCGACTTTGAATGGCACGCCTTCAACTGCCGGCGAATCATAGTCCACTTTTAATGGATGTTTAATCATTGGGCAACCAATGATCAAGCCATCTTCTAATGTTTCTTGCAAAATACCGTCAAAGATATTAACCGAACCAATAAACTCGGCACTATAACGGCTATTCGGGTGCTCATAAATTTCTTCCGGCTCACCAATTTGGATAAATTGCCCTTTATTCATGATAGCGATGCGCCCGGCCATAGTCATAGCTTCTTCTTGATCATGAGTAACCATTACGCAAGTAGCACCCACTTGTTCTAAAATGCTCACTACTTCTAGTTGCATACGGTCGCGAAGTTGCTTATCAAGTGCGCCCATTGGTTCATCAAGTAATAATAATTTTGGCCGTTTAGCTAAACTCCTAGCTAAGGCTACACGTTGCCTTTGACCACCAGACAATTGGTGCGGTTTGCGTTTTCCGAATTGTTCCATATGCACCAAGGCTAACATTTCTTCTACGCGTTGTTTAATTTCGTTGCGGTTTAACTTGTCTTGTTTTAAACCAAAAGCAATATTTTGCTCAACCGTCATGTGAGGAAATAAAGCATACGATTGAAACATCATATTAATTGGACGATTGTAAGGTGGCACTTGTGACAAGTCTTTACCATCTAAAATAATCTGTCCGGAAGTAGGTTGTTCAAAACCTGCAAGCATACGCAACAGTGTTGATTTACCACTGCCAGACGCCCCTAATAATGCAAAAATTTCACCGGTATAAATAGTGAGATTAACATCATCAACGGCATAATAATCGTCATTGAAAACTTTAGTTAAGTTTTTGATCTCCAGTAATGGAGTTATCATCTTTTTTTTAGGCTGTACCTGAATTGTTGTTTTATTGTTCACTCTTTTTTCCTCATAACAACAAGCCAAAAAAAACGAGACGGAAAGATTAAATCAATCCTTCCGTCTATAATTAAACGAGTAATTAACTCTAAATTTACTAAATCACTTATTTACCAGTTTTAAGTTTTGTCCATGTACGGGTAATCACTCGTTCAAGTTTTGGTTCTTTAACTTTTAGAGTGAATAATTTTTCCATCACTTCTGGTTTTGGGTAAACCGCTGGATCGTTTTTCACTTCTGGTTTAACAAATTTGTCATTAGCTTCTTTATTAGCACTAGCAAAGTTAACATCATTGGTTACTTGTGCGGCAATTTCAGGCTTCATAACAAAATTTAAGAACTCATGTGCTTCATCAACATTAGCTGAATCCTTAGGAATGGCAAAGGTATCGAAAAATACTAAAGCGCCTTCTTTAGGGATCTGATAACCGATATGTACGCCATTATTAGCTTCATTAGCACGATCACGTGATTGTAAAATATCCCCTGACCAACCTAAGATCACACAAATATCACCATTAGCTAAATCAGTGATGTATTGTGAAGAATGGAAATAACGGATATCCGGTCTAACCTTTTCTAACAATTCGTAAGCAGCACCAGTATAATCTTTAGCGTCAGTACTGTTTGGATCTTTACCTAAATATTGCAAAGCACTGGCAAAAATTTCGGTCGGCGCATCTAAAAATGCTACACCGCAATCTTTAAGCTTATCCATATTTTCTGGTTTAAATACTAAATCCCAGCTATTTACTGGCGCATCTGCACCTAGACGTTCTTTGACTTTATCAATGTTATAACCAATTCCTGTAGTCATCCATACATAAGGAATGGCATATTTGTTGTCAGGATCGTGAGTTGCCATTAATTTCATTAAATTAGGATCAAGATTTTTCCAATTTGGTAACTTACTTTTATCTAGTGGTAAATAAATATCTGCTTTAATCTGCCTGGCTAAAAAACTATCTGATGGTGAAACCACATCAAAACCAGAATTACCAGCCATTAGTTTACCTTCAAGAGCTTCATTTGAATCATAAACATCATAAACCAGTTTAATACCGGTTGATTTTTCAAAATCAGTTATAGTTTGCGAACCAATTTGCCCAGCCCAATTATAAAAATGAACCACACGGTCTTTGGCTATTGCAGATTGTGAAAGTACTAGTGAAACACCAGCTACGATTGAAAGAATAGTTTTACGTTGAGTAAACATGCTCACCACTTCTCCTCTAGTTAGGGATATTACATGTTAGACACAAGCCCATTGCAAAGACACAATGAACCCCCAAATTTTACCAATCATTTGTTATAAATCAATTGGCGAAACCGAGGTAATCAGGTCAGCAAGCGTCAAAAAATTAATGACCGAATTGAGTCGACCTTGGATTACGTGGGATAAAATACCTTTTTTTTTTAATATGTCCACATAAAAAAACAAATATCATAAGTTTCAGGCCTGAATGGTCACATTTTAGCCACTCAAGCCTTAATTAATCACCAATGGCAACTAATCTGGTTAATTTTATTCGGCATTAGCCTGTAAAATTTGGGCATCAGCTTGCCAAACTCGGTATTTAACGGTTAAATCATTGGGTACATAAAACACCATTGGCAATTGACTATTATAATTCAATAAACCTAAGTTATGACCAATGGTAACAAATTGAGTTTTAGTGGCATTTTCCGGGCAGGCCATTAATGTTGAAATGGTACCTTTTTTGTTGCTTTCAACCACATAATAGTTGTAACCCCAACCGGTTAACTCTTGTTGTTTAACCACACCAGCCAACAGCTGACTATTACAATCAACATTCATCTCTTTACCAATTAACACTTCCACTCGCGCATTCGCTTCATCAGCTAACGCTGGTAAATGAATAGCATAACGCGTGTAACCTACTTCTGCTTTAGGGTACGGTGCTGTGTCGTTAGCATTTTGGTTAGTCTGAGGTAAGTTGGTTGATTTAGCACATGCGGTTAATGCCGCTGCCATTAATACTAATAACATTAACTTTTTCATTTTTTTGCCTCCATTACGATTAAACACAATGCCTATAACATAATAGGCTTTTTAATTATAAATGGGTATAATATTAACAATAAATTTAATTATTGTGGTACCAAAATGCCAGCCGAAAAAAACACTTACGATTTACTAAAATTAATTCTAAATTTACTACTAATAGGTTTACTTATTGTTATCACTTACCGAGTGGTAGAAGTTTTTATCTTTGGATTCTTCTGGGCGGTGATGGTAGTTATTGCTACTTGGCCATTAATGATCAAGATCCAACAAAAATTATTTAACAAGCGTTGGTTGTCACTGTTGGTAATGGCATTAATTTTAGCTTTTGTCTGTGTAATACCTTTTATTCTGATTATTAGTAGTGTTGCTCAAAATGGTCACTATTTAATTGAATGGGCTAGGACCCTTTCGCACAGGGAATTGCCGACCTTGGATTGGTTAAATAGCATCCCTATGTTTGGTAGCGAACTGCATCAAAAATGGTTAGATTTAATTCATACCGATGGTTCGGACTTAGTTGACACAATTCAACCTTATATTGGTTCTATGATTGGTTGGTTATTAGAGCAGGCCACTAATATTAGTATTTTCATCTTCCATGCTGGCGTGATGATTGTTTTTAGTTTGCTACTGTTTTTAAAAGGTGAACGCATTACCCGCGATGTTTACTTATTTGCCAATCGTTTATCTAAACAATACGGTGCAGACACCGTTACCCTAGCCGGTCAATCCATCCGAGCTGTTGCCTTAGGGGTTGTCGTGACTGCGATTACACTGGCATTAATTGGTGGCATTAGTTTTGTGTTAACTAAAATGCCGTTCCCGGGAATTTTAACTTTAGTCTTGTTCATCTGCTGTGTGGCACAAATTGGGCCGGTGATTGTTATGTTGGGCTGCATTGTCTGGCAATTTTGGGATGGGCATACCTTATCAGGCATTATTTTAATTATAGTGGCAATTATATTAACCACGCTTGATAGCGTAATGCGCGCGTATTTAATAAAAAAAGGTGCTGATTTACCTTTCTTACTTATTCTTTTTGGTGTGATCGGTGGCGTACTAAGTTTTGGTCTAATGGGGTTATTTATTGGGCCTGTAGTACTAGCCCTCGCCTATAAATTATTTCAAAAGTGGATTAATGAGCAAGCTTAAACAGGTTACTTTTGAATAAGTAAATAATAGCTTGCCGCCCTATTAGGCCTATTGCGATCATTTATGGTAGCTCTTAGTAAAGCGGATTTTTGCAAAAAGGATTGTTATTTTCTGGCGTAAATTATGTTATTCTACAACTTACGCTAGTTACAGACTAAATGAATTATGCGAATACCATTTATAAAATATAATCATCAAAAGCATCTTGATGAATTAACTAAAATTCAACAAAACGCCGATCAATACCATATTGCCTATGATCCTAAAAGCTACCGTTTGGCTATCCTGGATCAACTCCGCCAAGCCCAACGGCGCATTTATATTGTTGCTCTTTATTTAGAGCGTGACGAAGCTGGGAAAGAAGTGCTCGATACCCTTTACCAAATCAAACAACAACGCCCTAACCTAGACATTAAAATATTTGTTGATTGGCACCGTGCTCAACGCGGCCGAATTGGTGAGGATAAGGCACAAACTAATGCGCGTTACTATTATCAATTAAAACAACAACACCCTGACATTGATATTCCCATTTACGGCGTGCCAGTAAACCGTCGTGAAATCCTCGGGGTATTGCATCTTAAAGGCTACATTATTGACGATACCGTCATTTATAGTGGTGCTAGCATTAATAATGTTTATTTGCATAAACTTAATAGTTACCGTTATGATCGCTATCACTTTATTACCAATCCTGCCCTAGCCGACAGCATGGTAGCTTATGTTGATAATAACTTTTTGCCTTATGATGGTTTACAGCGGTTAGATGTGGCTGAACACCAAACCCGCAAACAAATTAAGACTGAAATCAAATCATTACGCCAACATTTAATGGAGGCAAGTTATCAGTACAGAGGTACTGCTGATAATAACACTTTGTCGGTAGCACCAATTGTAGGTTTAGGACGTAATAATCCTTTAAATAAAATTATTCATCATCTGATTAACTCTACTCAACAAAAAATTGTTTTTTGTACGCCTTATTTTAATCTACCAAATATTTTGGTGCGCGACATAATTCGTCTACTGCGTAAAGGTCGTCAAGTTGAGATTATAATTGGTGATAAAGTGGCTAATGATTTTTATATTCCGGAAGATCAACCTTTTAATATTTCCGGTGGTTTGCCTTACTTATATGAAATTAATTTAAGGAAATTTATTGAAAGATTACAACCTTATGTAGATAAACAGCAACTGATTATTAGATTATGGAAAGATCAGGAACAAACTTATCACCTTAAAGGCATTTGGGTTGATGATCAATGGGTCTTAATTACTGGTAATAACCTAAACCCAAGGGCTTGGCGTTTAGACTTAGAAAATGGCATTTTAGTGCACGATCCACAACAACAACTCAGCGACAAATTTGCTCAAGAACTACACGCTATTCGCCAAAAAACCACTTTGGTGAACCATTTCCAACAGATTCAAGCTAGCCAATTTTACCCTAAACCGGTACATAAATTGATAAAACGTTTGAGTAGAATCAAAGTGGATAGAATCATTAAACGATTACTGTAGTATTGTTCAATTAGTAAGATTTGTTGCATTTTAAAATTGAGTTATTTTATACGCAAACGTATAGTGCTTTGGAAACATCTTTACAGAAACATAAATATAGAAAGAATATAAACAGGGATTCGCATCAATCCCTGTTTACGCGGACAGTGGAAGGTTGTTAATTTAAAATACATTAGCAACAAACATCTTTACCGTCGC
The DNA here is from genome assembly GCF_001690685.1 of Gilliamella sp. wkB112. GTDB lineage: Bacteria > Pseudomonadota > Gammaproteobacteria > Enterobacterales > Orbaceae > Gilliamella > Gilliamella apicola_J. The sequence goes on from NZ_LZGL01000009.1 coordinate 292,806, forward strand.
TAACAAATCACAACCTCTAAAATCTTACCAATCCTTAATTAAATTAATTAAGAACCAGCACGGTAGTTAGGTGGTTCTTTAGTGATGAGTACATCATGAACATGGCTTTCTTTCATGCCGGCACCAGTAATGCGGTAGAATCGCGATTTGGTGCGTAATTCGCCAATAGTGGCACAACCAGTAAGCCCCATACAAGAGCGTAAGCCCCCCATTTGTTGGTGAACAATTTCTTTTAGTAGGCCTTTATAGGCAATGCGCCCTTCTATGCCTTCTGGAACTAATTTATCGGCAGCATTATCGGTTTGGAAATATCGATCGGAAGATCCTTTAGCCATAGCACCTAGTGAACCCATGCCACGGTATGATTTATAGGCTCGACCTTGGAATAGTTCAATTTCACCAGGTGCTTCTTCGGTACCGGCGAACATTGAGCCAACCATCACACAAGATGCTCCGGCAGCTATGGCTTTAGCAATGTCACCAGAAAAACGAATCCCACCATCGGCAATTACCGGAATATTATATTGTTGTGCCATTTCGACCGCATCCATAATGGCACTGATTTGTGGCACTCCTACCCCGGTTACAATGCGAGTAGTACAAATAGAACCCGGACCAATACCAACTTTAACTGCATTGACACCAGCTTCAATCAATGCCTTAGCACCTTCAGCAGTAGCAATATTGCCGCCAATGATTTGTAAATTTGGGTACAGTGCTCTGGCTTGACGAATACGTTGCAACACGCCTTCGGAATGACCGTGAGACGAATCGATTAATAAAACATCGACCCCGGCTTCAACCAATGCTGCTATACGTTCTTCATTACCTGCGCCAGCACCAACGGCAGCACCAACTAATAAACGACCTTTTTCGTCTTTACAAGCATTCGGTTTTTGTTCGGCTTTATTGTAATCTTTAACGGTGATCATACCTTTTAAGTGGAATCTGGAATCAACCACTAACACTTTTTCGACTCGATGTTCATGCATTTTTTTAAGCACAATATTACGTTGTTCACCTTCGTTGACGGTGACTAAGCGTTCTTTAGGAGTCATTACAGCAGTTACAGGTAAAGATAAATCTGTCGCAAAACGCACGTCACGAGCAGTAATAATACCCACTAATTCTTGCGATTGTGTTACCACCGGAAAACCAGCGAAACCGTATTCTTTAGCCAGTTCAATTACTTGGCTAATAGTTGCCGTTGGCAATACGGTAACTGGATCTTGAACAATACCACTTTCGTGCTTTTTAACCCTTTTTACTTGGTTAGCTTGGTTTTCAACCGACATATTTTTATGAATAAAACCAATACCACCTTCTTGCGCTAAAGCAATAGCTAGCTCGGCTTCGGTTACAGTATCCATTGCAGCAGAAAGCATAGGAATGTTTAATTTGATTGTTTGGGTTAATTGTGTACTAATATCGGCAGTGTTGGGTAATACGGTAGAGTGCGCTGGAACTAGTAACACATCGTCAAATGTGAGGGCTTCTTTAACTATACGAGACATGACAATATTCACCATTGAGTTGAATTGTTGATAAAATATTGCCGAAACATTCTACCTACTTTTAGGAAAAAAGACCAGAGAAATTTAATTTTATTAGTATAAAATTGATAATTTATTGAATTAAAGTAATCGCTAAGCCAAAGTTATACTTTTAAAATCTTGTTTACACCACTCATCACTGTCGTCCGGATTAAGCTGATAGTTCAGACTTTTAACTGTTTTTTTGAGCTAATAAGATATAATTAACATCAATATTGGGACCTAATTTGAACTCATTTTTTAATAGATGATATTCCATGCCAATTACACCAGTAATTTTAAGTCCGGATTGTTCGACCCATGTCATTAATTCAGAGGGACGAATAAAACGATTAAAATCGTGAGTGCCTTTTGGTACTAGTCTGGCAATGTATTCGGCGCCTACAATTAACATTAATCTGGCTTTGTGATTGCGGTTAATGGTAGACAAAAATAGCTGTCCATTAGGTTTAAGTAATTTCGCACAAGCGTTGATGATTGAGGTGGGATCGGGTACATGTTCTAATAATTCCATACAAGTAATTAGATCATATCGATTGGGTGTTAGTTGAGATAGATCTTCAACCGTTTGTTTTTGGTAATCAATATTAAGTCCATTTTGCTCAGCATGGTGTTTCGCCACTGCTAAGGATTCTTCGGCAAGATCTATTGCTGTAACTTGTGCCCCTAACTTAGCCAAACTTTCGCTTAATATGCCACCCCCACAACCAACATCTAATACAAGTTTATCAACTAAGGAACCACATTGCTGGCGAATATAATCAACTCTTAACGGGTTGATAATGTGTAATGGTTTGCATTTTCCATTAGGATCCCACCATTCGGCCGCAAATTGTGAAAATTTATTAATTTCATTAAAGTCGATGTTTTGTGACATAAATTGTGTTTACCTAGCGTGGTAATTTAAGCAGATTATATGGCATATTCTATGTCAGCTTTACTAGCTTTGAAAGTATAGATTGATTTTTGTGACAGTGTTTTTTTAATAATTAACTAAAAAAAATTCGCTTGAGTTAGTTATTTTTTGTATTTCTAGTAATCTTTACGGGAACGTAATTTTAGACTAATTTGGTGAATTTAAATTACAAATTTGTCAATTAAGCAGTAAATTTAACCATCTATATAATTATTTACATTAAAGATTTCTTGTTTCTGTATTCATTTCGTGGCATGATCGATAGCCTTTTTTTGCATTTTTATCAATAAGACATCCAAAACAATTAGTTAAGATTTACAAGGACAAAATTAATGAGTACAGGTACGATGAAAAAAAGTCACTCACAGTGGAGTTCCCGCATGGGCTTTATGCTTGCGGCTGCAGGCTCGGCTGTGGGATTAGGTAACATATGGAAATTTCCATATATGGCAGGACAAATGGGTGGATCCGCATTTGTACTTACTTATCTACTCTTTATGTTTATGATTGGACTACCTATATTAGTTTTAGAATGGTTAATCGGGCGCCGTGGTCAAAAAAATCCAATTCATACCATGGAAGATGTTGCAGTTGCTGAAGGTCACTCTAAATCATGGCGTTGGGTTGGAATTATTGGAGTCCTGGGATCATTTTTAATCCTGTCATTTTATAGTGTGATTGGTGGTTGGGCTACCGATTACATTTTTTTAGCCGCTCAGGGGACTTTTGAAGGTGTGAACGGCGAAGTTACCGGACAAATTTTTACTGATTTCCTTGGTAATGTTAATCACCTATTAACTTGGCACACGGTGTTTATGTTTGCTACCGCATTTATTGTAGCTTTGGGTGTCGGTGCCGGTTTAGAGCGTGCTTGTAAAGTGATGATGCCAGGTTTAGGTATTTTACTATTAATTTTAGTCGGTTATGCTGCCTATGTAAGTGGTCCTTCTTTTGGTCAAGCATTCAGATTTTTATTTACCCCTGATTTCTCAGCTATTGGTGGTACTGCTATGTTAGCTGCCCTAGGTCATGCTTTCTTCAGCTTGTCTCTAGGCATGGGGATTATGATGGCTTATGGTTCTTACTTAGGTAAGGATGTTAATTTGTTGTCAACTGCCCGCACGGTGGTAATCATGGATGTTATTGTTGCTATGTTGTCTGGCTTAGCAATCTTCCCATTAGTTTTTGCTAATGGTTTAGAGCCGGGCTCCGGACCGGGACTGATTTTTGTTACTTTACCAATTGCCTTTGGTAATATGGCTGGTGGCACTATTTTAGGGGTACTATTTTTCATCTTCTTAACTTTTGCAGCGTTGACTTCATCAATTTCATTATTAGAACCAACCGTAGAATTATTAGAAGAAAAAACTCGTATGGGCCGAAAAACTGCGACTACTGTGAGTAGCTTATTTATTTGGGCTTTAGGTATTGCTTGTATTCTAGCCTTTAATGAATGGGCTGACATCAAATTATTTAATAAAAATATTTTTGATTTACTTGATTACTTAACCAGTAAAATCATGCTACCAATTACTGGTCTAGGCACAGTTATTTTTGGCGCTTGGATGATGAAACAAGATCTTATTCGCAAAGAGTTAAATTTAGGTCCATTCTGGTTTTCAATCTGGACTCTATTAACCCGTTTTATTATTCCAGTTGCCATTGTTATCATTTTGGTATTCGGATTAATACAATAAATAAATAACTATTTATTTAGATAAGGCCTTGATAATTATCAGGGCTTTTTATTTTATATTTATGATTTATTAAAAAACCATCAACTAGTTTGCGAAAATTATTCACTTCCCTTGAAATAGTTATTTTTATTCCCATATAACAATACATCAATAAATCAAACCATTAAGTTTTTAATATTTAATTACCTAAAATGTAACTGTATAAATGGTTTTGGTCACAATGGCACTAGCAATTAGCTGACACGGTGGCATAAACCAATTGTTAATGGCTTTTATGGTAATTTGAAATTGCTAATTATATTTGAGGTACTAATCAATGAGCAAATCAGGAACTGAAACTCGTGGATTTCAATCCGAAGTTAAACAAATTTTACATTTAATGATCCACTCTTTATATTCCAATAAAGAAATCTTTTTAAGAGAGCTAATCTCAAATGCATCAGATGCTGCCGATAAATTACGTTTTAAAGCACTAGAAAACCCTGCTTTATATGCTGGCGACGCCGAACTTGGTGTTAGGATTTCTTGCGATAAAGATGCAGGCACATTGACCATTGCTGATAATGGTATTGGTATGACTCGCGATGAAGTGATTGAAAACCTAGGTACTATTGCTAAATCAGGAACTAAGGCATTTTTAGAATCAATTGGTAGTGATCAAGCTAAAGACAGTCAATTAATTGGCCAATTTGGTGTTGGTTTCTATTCTGCTTTTATTGTTGCTGATAAAGTAACGGTAAGAACCCGTGCCGCTACCGCTAACGAAGATGAAGCGGTAAAATGGGAATCGGCAGGTGAAGGTGAATACACTATTTCTGACGATAGCAAAGTTACACGTGGTACCGAAATCACTCTACATTTGAAAGAAGACGAAAAAGAGTTTCTTGATGATTGGCGTTTGCGTTCAATCATTAGTAAATATTCTGATCATATTTCACTGCCAGTTGAAGTGCAAAAAACTGATGAAGAAAGCAAAGAAGTTAAATGGGAAAAAGTCAACAAAGCCCAAGCACTTTGGACCCGAAGTAAAGCTGAAATCAGCGATGATGAGTATAAAGAGTTTTATAAACACATTTCCCACGATTTTGCTGATCCATTAAGTTGGAGCCATAACCGTGTTGAAGGTAAACAAGAATATACTAGCTTGCTATATATTCCATCTAAAGCCCCTTGGGACTTGTGGAACCGCGATAATAAGCATGGGTTAAAATTATATGTGCAACGTGTGTTTATTATGGATGATGCCGAACAATTTATGCCGAACTATCTACGCTTTGTGAAAGGCTTAATTGATTCTAACGATTTGCCGTTGAATGTTTCTCGCGAAATTTTGCAAGACAACAAAGTCACCCAAAACTTACGTAATGCATGTACTAAACGTGTGTTACAAATGCTGGACAAATTAGCTAAAGACGATAAAGAACAATATCAACAGTTCTGGACAGAATTTGGTTTAGTCTTAAAAGAAGGTACCGGTGAAGACTTTGCTAATCGCGAAGCGATTGCTAAGTTATTACGTTTTGCAACTACCCATAGCGATAGCGATGCGCAAACCGTTGCCTTAGAAGATTATATTAGTCGTATGCAGGAAGGTCAGGAAAAGATCTATTATATTACTGCCGATAGCTATGCTGCTGCTAAAAATAGTCCACACTTAGAACTATTCCGTAAAAAAGGTATTGAAGTATTGTTACTTTCTGATCGCGTTGATGAATGGATGATGAGCAATTTAACTGAATTCGATGGTAAACAGTTCCAATCAATCAGTAAATCCGATGAATCTATCGAAAAATTAGCCGATCAAGAAAGTGAAGAACAAAAACAAGTCGAAAAAGAACTTGAACCATTTATTGAGCGTGTTAAAACTGTGTTGGGTGACAAGGTTAAAGAGGTTAAATTAACTCATCGTTTAACTGATACCCCGGCAATTGTAACTACTGCCGCTGATGAAATGACCACCCAAATGGCCAAATTATTTGCTGCAGCAGGACAAAAAGCGCCTGAGATCAAATATACATTCGAGATTAACCCAGATCATAGGTTGGTTAAACGAATTGCAGCTACTCAAGACCAAACTACATTTAATGACTGGATTGAATTGTTATTAGATCAGGCACTACTTGCCGAAAAAGGATCATTAACTGATCCAAGTAAATTTATACAAACTATGAATAAATTATTAGCAGAATAATTATTTACCCATTAACCCGATATTTTCCCTAATGTCGGGTTTTTTTGTTGTTTTCCCCAATTAATAGCAATAAAACTTCGTTAAAAGTGGGATACCCATTAGTAATTTTCACTTTTCTTCTTTCTATTTTAATTAGGATTCATAATACCCAAACTTCAAATAACACCAATGAAAGTTCATAACATACTAAATAATAATGTTGTTGTTACCCTTGATCCTAAAGGAAAGGAAATTAATTACTGAAATTACTAGTAATGTTTTATAAACATGAGTTACGTTGAATAAGGGAAACGCCGCTGCATAAGCTATGAAAAAATGACTCACTTTTGTGAGTCATTTTTCCTGCCAATTTAATAAGAAAAATCGTTATTTTTAGTCTCTTTAATTAACATAGTAGCAATCACACTCACTAATGAAGCTACTGAAACATAATAACCTACCCAAGCTAAACTACCTTGAGAAACCAAATAATTTGCAATAATTGGCGCAATTGATGCACCAAGGATACCACCAATACTATAAGCTGCTGACGATCCAGTATAACGTACATTTGTTGGAAATATTTCTGGTAAAAAAGCACCCATAGGCGCAAATACTATTCCCATCAAAAATAATTCTAAACATAAATAAGTCAGCACCAATAGCTCACAATCGCTAGCCATAAACTGAGTCATTACCATGCCTGAAATTGCAACTAGTAATAAACCCATTATAAGAACAGGTTTACGCCCATATTTATCACTTAACCAAGCTGAAATTGGTGTTGCTACTGCCATGAAAACAATGGCAATACATAGAAAACCTAAAAAACTTCCTTTAGCAATACCTAAATATTTAGTGCCATATTGTAATAAAAATGCAGTAGTAATATAGAATAATGTATAACATCCAACCATAGAAAATGATCCTAATGTTAATGCTTTCCAATGGTGAATAAACATATTAAATACAGGTACTTTTACCTGTTTATTGCTCTGTAATGCTTTTTTGAAAATTGGGCTTTCAACTAACTTCAATCTTACATACAAACCAATAATGACAAGCACTGCACTTAAAATAAAAGGAATCCTCCAGCCCCAATCTAAAAACTGATCGTTAGAAAGGGATAAAGTGACAATTAAAAACACACCATTTGACATTAAAAATCCGATAGATGGACCTAACTGCGGAAACATACCAAATAAAGCACGTTTATTTTCCGGCGCGTTTTCAGTCGCTAGTAAAGCAGCTCCACCCCATTCCCCACCTAGGCCTAACCCTTGAGCTAGCCGAAGTATACATAATAATAACGGCGCCCAGAAACCAATAACACTATGTCCTGGTAACAAACCTATGCCTGCTGTAGCTACTCCCATTAATATAAGTGAAAAAACTAAAGTCGATTTACGCCCTACCCGATCACCAAAATGTCCAAATAAAATTGCGCCAATTGGTCGGGCAACAAATGCGATACCAAAAGTGGCAAATGATTGTAATGCTTGAGCTGAAGGAGAACTATCAGGAAAAAAGACTGGACCAATAACTAAAGCCGCAGCGGTTGCATAAATATAGAAATCATAAAACTCAATTGCTGTACCAATAAAACTAGCCAGTGCAACTCTGGATACCGAGTTGGTAGGTTTATTACTTGCATCCATAGATTGATTAATCTCCAGTATTATTTTTTATTTTAAAATAGGGATGTTAATTATAAATATAGATTTAGTATTTACCATCTAAAATAAAAAATGTAATAACATCACACGTTATATAAGAATTAGCTATACTATTTAGTATTATGATAGTCATATAATAAAACACTAAGGAAAGATTATGTTATATACAACAAGTTATTTATCACCATTAGGTAAAATAACATTGGTCAGTCAACACGATAAACTTGTTGGTGCTTGGATTGAAGAACAAAAGCATTTTGGTGATATAGATATAGCAGTAGAAAGATCTAATTTAGCTATTTTTAATCTCACGAAAAAATGGTTAGATAACTATTTTGAAGGTAAAAAACAATCCATTAATCAATTATCACTAGCGCCACACGGTTCGCCCTTTAGACAAAAAGTATGGGATATTTTATGCCAAATCCCTTATGGTGAAGTAATAACTTATGGTGACATAGCTAAACAAATCGCATTACAAAATAATCTACACAAAATGTCTAGCCAAGCTGTTGGTGGTGCTGTCGGGCATAATCCAATCTCAATCATCATTCCCTGCCACCGTGTTATTGGAGCCAATGGCAACTTAACCGGTTATGCCGGAGGCATTGATAAAAAAATTAAATTACTACAAATTGAAGGTATTGATACCAGCAACATGGTATTCCCTAAAAAGGGATCTACGGGCTAAAGTAAAGCATATAGTAATAATTATAATCCAAAACCAAACTACCCATAGAAATACCTTAGCAATAGGGTTTGTTGCGCCTTTCTATAATTGATAACACTTTGTTAATGCTATGAAATTTTACTGATACAAACAATTTGACAGATAAAACAACAAGCAATCATTAATATTTAATAGTTGCATATTTTAACCCTATAACAAGTGGAATAAGACACAGTAAAACTAAAATTGCTGAAAAAATAAATGGATATCCATCACTGCTTGGTAATTGCAATCTGACAGTGTAATGATACATATTAGTGGCACAAACTGGACCAATAACAGTCCAAAAACTGGTAATGCATGATAATGCTCCCATCAGTAATCCTTGTTCAGAATCAGATGCTTGTGAAGAAAAAATACTGACAATAGAGGAGTTGCTTATACTTGAAAAACTATAAATAATCATCGCTACATATAATGCTAACGCACTATTTGAAAATGAGATACAAATCAAACCTAATGCAAATAAAATAAATCCTAGCACAGGAACATTACGATCATTTATTACATATCGAACCAGTTTAAGTAAAATCGTTTGTGCAAATATTGCACCGATGCCAAGGATAACGAAAGATGTAGCAATTTGGCTATCACTCCAAGCAAAACGATATTTAGTAAAGAATGGCCATAAAACAATAGCAAATTGAGTAGCAAACATAAATAAAATTTGTACAATAAACAAATAACGTAAGGCTCTATATTTAAGAAAATACATTACAGAAGATAATGGATTATCAAGTTTAAACGCCCTTCTATTGCTTTTATCTAAGGTTTCTTTAAATAAAAAAATTATACATAGCAATCCTAATAAACTTAAAAATGCGGCCACATAAAATGGGACTCTAACACCGAACCGAACTACAACCGCCGAAATAGCGGGTCCAACGACTAGACCTAAACCCATCACTCCAAAAATAAAGCCATAGTTTTGCATTTTATTTTGTTTATCACTCATATCTGCTACGCTCGCTAAAGACACAATAATTGACGAACCAGCTATTCCAGCAATAATTCTGGCTAAAAAAAGAAGGTAGAGATTATGACTAATTGCATATAAAAAATAATCTAACGTAAACGCTATAAAGCAAACAATTAAAATAGGTTTACGACCAAATTTATCAGAAATAGCACCCATAATAGGTGCAAAAAGAAATTGCATAATCCCGAAAGTAGCCAATAGCCAACCACCAATAAGTGCATTATCAACTACATTTATATGAGTGACGGACTCCAATAAAGACGGAATAATTGGACTTATTAGATACATACCGATTTGATCTAAAAAGACAGTGATTAGTAAACAAATAAATGAAATTGATAATTTCTTCTTTTGTTCATTAGATATAGGAAGTACATCACTATTACTTTTCAAGTCATTCATATTTTTTAACCTTAAATAATACCAATACTAATCACATTAATTAGCATGGTTAGAATTTCAGTTCTGTAGAAAGCCCTACTAATCTAGGTTGTTGATAAGTAGTATATCCGCCATCAATAATTTTAATTTTTTTATCAGAATCGAATACATTTTCTGTATAAAGTTTCACACTACCATGTTTAAAGTTATAAGCTAAATAGGCATTTGCTTGTGAATATCCATTAGATTTTGAATTTTTACTATTTGATATTGATGAGTAATAAGAGCCGGTATAATTCAAATTGGCCCCAATTTCAAAACCAGATGGTAATTGATAGTTTGTTCCTAAATTAAGAGTTAGAGCAGGTGAACGACTAAGTTTATTATTATTATAATTTGGGTTTTTCTTATATTCTTTAATTTTAGTTTTGAGTACACCAGCACCAGCGATAAGATTTAAATCTTCTATAGCCTGCCAGTTAATATTGAATTCTGCACCATAGGTAACTGCTTTATTTGCATTGTCAATTACTGGACTTCCGTAGATGTTAACATAAGGTAACTGTAAATTTTTATAATCATTATAAAAAAGATTAGTTGTAAGTTTTAAGCGATTATCGGGTGAAATCCAACGATGATACAACTCATAATTCCATACATATTCAGTGTCATATTTATAAGTAGTAAAAGGAGGAATAAATGAAATACCAGCACCACCTGGATTATAACCTCGTGCAATTTTAAAACCTATACGTTGAGCTTGGTCAAATAAATAGGCAATATCCAGCTTAGGTAGAAATTCCTTATCATCACTTTTATAATTTACAGCAAATAGCTTGCCTCCATTACGCGTATGTTTTTCTTGCTCATAACGGGCAGACAGATTCACTTCAATTACTTCAAGCGGATTAAATGTTATTTCACCATATACTGCTTTAGTTTTGGTTTTATCGCGATAAGTATTTCTTTGCATTAAAAAAACACTTTCATCTTGTGGAGATGTGAAATAAAACAGTCCTAATAAGCCACGATAATTATCCGTATTAAATTTAATTGTTGGTTCAACTTGAATTTGGTGTCCTTCTAAACGAGCAGGTCCTCCTGAACGTAATGCATAGCGATCTTGAACATAGTTGGCATATACTAATTTATTTGCAATCTCCATAAAATCATTGATTTGATAACCAACATCCCAGATATTGTTTGATGAACGCACTTGGAATACTGCTCGATAGGTTTCGTTTAAATTACGTGGTTTAAATTCACCTTGTGGCGTGTTAGCGTCAGTATGGGAGAATGTAAAGCGACTATAAAAATCAGGAAGAGATGATGGTAACCAATTTAATTTAGCTCTGACTGTATTGGCTTCAAATCGACCAGAATTACCAGCTGGATGATAATGAGCAAGATGTTCATAGGATTGGCGTTCCTGACGATCAACACTCAAACGAAATAATAATTCATCGTTTATTACTGGGCCAGAAAGCATAGTAGCATATTGGCGACGGTGTTGATTACCATAATCCAATTTAAATGCGCTTTCATATTCATTAACTGGATCATTACTTTGCATAATCACAGCACCAGCAATCGCATTGCGACCTTGTGCATAGCTTTGTGGACCTCGATATATCTCAATTTGTTTCATATCCCATAACGATTTTGCTCCAAAAGCGACTTCATTATAGTTTGAGCTGCTACCATCTACTAAAATATTAAAACGAGGACGAGCTCCTGTAAGGAAGGTCATAGTACCGGGTGAATTAGACCCTTCAATACCGCGAATTGTTGGTAACTCATTGCCTAAACCTGTATCAATAACATTCGGTATTTCTTTGAAAATTTGAGTTAAAGTATTTAAATCTGGGCGGCGTTCAAGTTCTTTTTTGGTAATAATATTAACACTTGAACCTGTTGCTACTTCACTACGGTCAAATTTTTCACCAACAACAATGATGACATCATCTGATGGCTCAGTTTTTACTTTATTGCTAGGTTCATTTGCCGCACTACTGACACTGTAACTACTAATCACACATAAGCTTAGTATGCTTAATTTGGTTTTCAAATTTTTCATATACAGATACACCTATTACTGTTATTTGTACATCAGACAAGAATGCATAACTAAAAACCAATCTCATACTCTGGTTATTAGTTTATTTATAGCGGTATAAAAGGAAGGAAGAATTTTAGATTCCGATATATAGCGAATATAGATATCTTAATCTCTATAAGACATCTACAAAAACAGAAATATAGTAACTAATTCTAATCCATTACCAGCTTATGAAAAACATTCTTATGCATATCTAGGACATTGTTTTTAATGAAATAACACTTTATTAAATAGGTTGTTTTTCATTATATAAATTCATATTGCTCAATAAATTAAAACTAATTATTAAAATAATAAAATGATAATGATTATCAAAATCATTATCATTTGTGTATTTTTAGCATGCCAACCTAATATTGTCAATTTTATTGATAATTATTATTTGATTATTTCAAGTTAACATTTAATAGATAAATATTAACTAATTATTGTAATTCTATGTTTTAATAACATTATGAATAATCTATTAAAAAGTTAGCTGTTTGATTTTAAATAATAGATGAATAACTCAAAAATAATACGACAGGAACAAAAAATGGTTAGATAACTATTTTGAAGGTAAAAAACAATCCATTAATCAATTATCACTAGCGCCACACGGTTCGCCCTTTAGACAAAAAGTATGGGATATTTTATGCCAAATCCCTTATGGTGAAATAATAACTTATGGTAACATAGCTAAACAAATCGTATTACAAAATAATCTACACAAAATGTCTAGCCAAGCTGTTGGTGGTGCTGTCGGGCATAATCCAATCTCAATCATCATTCCCTGCCACCGTGTTATTGGAGCCAATGGCAACTTAACCGGTTATGCCGGCGGTATTGACAAAAAAATCAAATTACTACAAATTGAAGGTATTGATTCCAGCAAATTCTTTATACCGACAAAAGGAACTGCGCTGTAATACAATGTACCAACGCAATATAAAAAGCTTACAATATCATTGTACTAAATAAAAACTGCCATTAATGGCAGTATAATTAATATTATCGTATTAAATTATAAGTTATCTAACACTATTTTTGTTTTGCTATTTTATTTAATGCTAGTGGTAAAAACTTATCTAATTGGCTTTCTACTTTTTTATAAGCCTCTAGAGGTTGTTGATATGGATCTGAAAGATCTTCGTTATCACCTGTTGAAAACTCAGCTAATGTAAATACTTTGCTTTTTGCATCTGGATATTGAGTTAATATTTTATCCTTATGTTTTTGCGTCATTGTTAATAAATAATCTGATTTAGTAATATCTTCCTTGGTTAATTGTGTTGCTTTATGTGTTGAAATATCAATTCCACGTTGTTTTAGAATTGTTACAGTACCTTGTTCTGGCGTGGTTTCCTTCGGATCCACATTAACACCTCTAGACTGAACGATAATATTTAGATCATGTTTATTAACATAATCCTTTGCCAAGGCTTCTGCCATGGGGCTTCGTCCTGTATTACCTGTACAAACAAAAGTAACAATATGCTCTAATGAAAAACAAGATGCACTAAAAAACACAAATAAACCTACTAAATATTTTCTAAATTTAAACATTACATTACCTTTTTATAAAATGTTGAAAGTGATTTATATTCAAATATTATACTATTTAAGCCGAAATACAAGCTCAGTATAACTTATTGACTTTATATATTAATTTTATATTCTCAATCTCAATCTTTCTTATATTAATCATTAAGCATATTACTGATTCTAGGATTACCACTATTCTGATCATTAACAATTTTTTTTCTATATACATCTATCAATGATGACTTCAATACTATATTTATACAATAAACGTATAAAAAATAATCTTTTTGCTTTCAAATGATAATGATAATGATTATTATTGTTGTTTCTGAATTCAAAAAACAGGAGGTTAAAAATAATGAGGATAAAGTCATTAACCAGTATTGCTCTTTTAATTAGTACCAGTGCCTTTGCTGATACTAATCAAGTAAACAATACTGATGAAGAAAAAAAAGATGTTGTTGATAATGTAATGGTGGTTACCGCTCAACGTTATGAACAATCCGCGAAAGATGTTCCGATGAGCATTAATGTATTTAATGAGAAAAAATTGAGTGATTTTGCGGTCGATAAATCTAAAGATATTTTGAAATATATACCCAATGTATCGTTATCGGGTGATGGTGGTTTTATGGCATTCCCGACCATTAGGGGCATTGGTGCCGGTATTCATAATGTAGAACAGTCGGTAGCAATTTATATTGATGATGTATATCAAGGTTCGCCAAGATCATTTGGTATGATGTTACTCGATTTAGAACAGGTTGAAGTATTACGTGGTCCACAAGGCGCCCTTTATGGTAGAAACGCTCTCGGCGGTGCCATTAAATATGTTGAACGTAAGCCGGATGAGTTCTTCACTACTGATGTTGATGTTAGTGGTGGTAATTTAGGTTATGATTTAGTTAAACTTGGCCAAAGTGTGCCTCTTATAAACGATAAATTGTACTCCAGAGTTTCAGTGGCACAACGTAACCGTGCCGGGCATATAAAAAATAGTGAAAATAGTGATCTTGGTGGCTTTCAAGATAAAGCAGCGCGAATAAAACTTTTAGGATACGTTAACGAAAATGTTGATGTGCAGACCAATTTACATTGGACTAAAGAACATGCCAGCACCGCTAACTATTTATCCGAAGAAAATGTTAAAAAAGATGCTCACTTTAATTTAGCTAAACCTTTCTTTGTTGACAAATATAATCGTGGTATTGATTTTAAAGTAAATTATATTGGTTATGATGTCGATTTTCATTCAATCAGTTCATATAATAATTACGGATTTACTGGCGACAAAGCAACAGGTAACTTTCAACCTTTCCCAACGCTTTCACAATGGTCGAATATCAATCATAAACAATTTTCGCAAGAATTTCGTTTGACTAACAAAGATAAAGACCAAAACATTATGTGGACGACTGGTTTATTCTTCTATCGTGCCGATGAAGATTACCAAAATGGATCGCAATTTAGTCCAATGCCAGCTATGAACAGTTATGCTGATAATACTACAACTAGTTATGCTATGTATGGTAAAGCAGACTTTAAAGTAGCTTCTCCATTAATTATTGGTTTAGGTGGACGTGTCACCCATGATAGAAAAACAGGTAAATATCATGTTGAAAATGGTGGTCCAATGTATAAGCCAAATGCGCGTGGTTCATTAACTAAAAATGACTTTTCCCCTCGTGTCGATTTAACATGGAAGTTAACCGATCAACTTAACTATTATGCAGCAATTTCCAAAGGTTATAAGGCTGGTGGTTTTAATGTGGCGTTTATTTCACCGGAAAAAGGTAAACACGAATATGAAGCTGAAAAATCTTGGGCCTATGAAACTGGTTTAAAAGGGGTATTTTTTGACGAGAGACTAAGTATATCCAGTGCTTTATTCTATACTGATTGGCGCAATCAACAAGTGCTAGAATATACTGGTGATACAGCCGATATTGTCAATAGCAAAAAATCGAAATCTAAAGGTGGCGAACTTGAAATTAGTTTTATCCCTATGTCAGGGCTTGATATTGGGCTAGGTGTTGGTTATACCGATGCTAAGTTTTCCGACTATCACAGTATTGTTGATAATTCAAATGCTAATGGTAAACGAATTCCATTTATTTCAAAAGTTAATGGTACCCTTTATTCAACTTACCGATTTGACTATGGTCCAGGGCAAATTATGTTACATAGTGATTTAGCTTATCACTCTAAAACTTACTTCGATTCAACCAATGAATATGCACAAAATGGTTATACATTAGCGAATTTTAAGGTTGGTTATGAACAAAATAAATGGGGCGCTTATGTGTTTGTCAATAACGCATTTGACAAATTATATCGACAAACTGGCCATGTTGAATATGGTGAAAAGATGGCTGTAATTGGCGATCCTAGAACCTTTGGTGTGCAGTTTAAAGCGAATTTTTAATCAGAATGAACCTTGTTAAAAATGCAGCTAAACCAACCATCCCGTTGGCTTAGTATGCGTTTGTTATTGTGTAGACTTAAAAGGTAATTAAATGACTGACTTAAAAAAAGGTTTTAATAGCATTTATTTTTTTATATTAATGGTTGGTGCCGGGCAATCGATCGTGTTTGCCATATTTCCACCTTTAGCGCGCGATCTAAAGATAACCGAATTACAAACAGGTTTAATAATAAGTTCGGCAGCACTGATTTCATTTTTATCATCAACATATTGGGGACGTAAAGTCGATCAGTCTGGCAGTAAAAGAGTTTTAATTGCTGGCGTTATTGGTTATGCCCTGTTTAATTTGTTATTTGCAGCTATTTTATGGTGGGCATTAGTGAGGCACATACACGTTTTAGTTACTATCATTTTATTATTGTTAACTCGTTGCCTATTTGCTATTTTTACCGCCGCAATTATGCCATCAGCACAAACCTATATTATTAATTACACCACATTAGAAGAACGTCCGGCGAAAATGGCTATAGTAGGCATGATGTTTAGTTTAGGTATGATTTTAGGCCCTGCAATTGCTAGTGTGATGATTCCTTTAGGGATTTTAATTCCGCTCATCATATCGTCAATTGTGATGTTGCTGCCACTACCCATTGCTATTAAAGCAATAGCGCAAAACAGTCATTCCAATTCAACAACCAAACCACAACATGAAAAGCTTAGCTTGTTTGATAACAGACTTAGAACGTCAGTTGTGCTTATGGGAGTGGCCTTTATTTTGTTTTCGTCCACCCAACAAACTATCGCTTTTTTTATACAAGATAGTCAACAAATAACAACTATTGAAACCGCCAAATGGGTAAGTATTGCATTTACCCTAAGTGCCATAAGCGCAGTTATTAGCCAAGGGGTTATCATCCAGCGTTGGAAGCCAATAAGTAACACCATGATTTATTTGGGCGTTGTGGCATTATTGCTATCGTTAACTTTACTATTTATATCAGCCAATATTTACCTAATATTGGTTGCCTTTGTATTTTTTGGTGTTGCAAATGGTTTTATTTATCCTGGTATTATTAGTTATGCATCACAACGCTGTGGATCCAATATTCAAGGACAAGTTACTGCAATTTTGCAGGCGGCAATGTCATTAGGCTTTATTGCCGGACCATTGATTGGATCGGGCTTATACCCGTATTTACATAATCAACTATATCTTATGTTATCCGGTATCTTAGTCATTTGTGTTTTCTATACTTTTAGTATTGATCATAAAATTAAACCACAATAAATCAATATATTAATAATTTAATTAGCCTAAGAATGGCAAAGAGCAAACTTGGAGTTTTACTATCATGAATGCTAACAAACAAAGTACTAAATCCACTTATTCATTATTATTTGGTCTGTATATAAGCCAATATTTGCCGGTTGCCTTTTTTACCGGTGCTTTACCAGCCATTATCATGATGGAAGGCGGCAAACTGGGTGATCTTGCCTATGCTTATTTATTAGGAATCATTTGGTCATTAAAATTTTTATGGGCACCACTCATCGATCGTTATTCTCCCGGAAATAAATTAAATGGTCACTACCGCAGATGGATAATACTGTTGCAATCATCGTTAGTGATCTTAATCGCTATTTGTGCTATTCCTGGCATTGAACAGCAATCTAACGTCTTATTAATCATTATGATAGCTGTTTGTTTTTTATCATCATCACAAGACATAGCTTCCGATGCTATTGCCGTTAATTTACTTAATAGCAACAACCGGGGCACTGGTAATGGCATTCAATCAGCTGGAGGACTAATTGGACAAATGATAGGCGGTGGCATTATTTTGATACTTTACCCTTACATTGGTTGGCGTTTTACTTTTGTTATTTTGGCGCTATTGGTGATGATACCACTATTTCAAATTATGCGTTTTTATGAACCACAAGGATATCAAAATAATAATACCGCTCGTTTTGGTTATATGTTTAGCTCCTTAAAACAAAAGAAGATTCTTTACGTTCTGCTGATCAATATTCTACTTAACTGCGCCATGATGGTGAGCTTTGCATTCTTAATGCCCGGATTAATGCGTAATGGTTGGGGTTTGCAAGAAATTGGTTTATCAACCAATATTATTGGGCCAATTTTTGGTATTATTGCTGCCTTATGCTGTGGCTATATGGTGAAGAGAAAAAGCTTGTTTGCAGCCCTATTTATAGTAGTTATCTTGCAAGTAACCGCCACCTTGCTGGCATTATGGTGCTTAGGCCTTAACGATATTTGGCGATTAATTAGTTGTATAGTGCAACTTATGTCATTTGGGGCCACCATGTGTTTTGTATTCACATTATCAATGGCCCACTGTAAACAAAATAATGGTGGTAGTACATTTTCGTTACTGGTTTGTATTGTAACGCTATTTTCATCAATTTTTGCCGCATATTCTTTAACAATAGCGGAATCCTTTGGTATTGAAAACCTTCGCTACCTAACGATTGCAGCAACGCTATTAGCTATTGTTATTGCCCATTTAGCTAAAAACGAACAAATTTTCAATGGCTAATAGCGCCACCTAATTAAATCAGAATAAAAACCAGGGCTTTAAATAAAAGCCCTAGCTTATTGACCTCGTTTTTCTAAACTGCCTATGCGGCATTGAAGTGCGTGATGCAATGATGTTGGCCCTAGTAACTTTTCTAAACTGCCTATGCGGCATTGAACAAATCGCACGAACTAGAAACAAAATTACAATATTTCTAAACTGCTTATAGTATTGAGTCATTTTGGTAAACTTAGGTATTTATAAACTGTTCAAGCAACACTTAATCTATTGTATAAATCAAAAAATATATAGATATCATGTTGTTGTTTTGTGTTTTTTTGATGATAAATGAGGAGTGCGAAGCCTGCGAAGAACACAGCAGCGCTTCTGCTTTCTTATTTAAACTTAGGTATGAATTCGAATGTATTTCCAAACCAACAAAAAATAACTACAAGAGCAAATATAAAAACTAAAATAGGAAGAACTTTTCCACCCCATACCGTAAATTGTTGATTTTTGAATTTAGCTCTAGATTTAATCACAATAACTGATGGTGTAATTAATGTCCATATTGTTGCACATAATCCGGCGGCTCCGATTCCATAAATAAAACCATTTGGGAAAAAAAGATACAGTAATAATGGTGGTAAAAATGTTAAAGAGACTGTTTTAAGCCTACCAATACTAGAATTGTCAAACTTAAACATATCAGCTAAGAAGTCAAATAAACCAAGTGAAACACCAAAAAAAGAACTTGCAACAGCTAAATTAGAAAATAAAAGTAACAAAAACTCAATAATTCTGCTTGAGTTACCACTAATAAATGCATTAACTAAAGAATCAACATTCCCACCTGACTCAATAATGGCTTTAAAATCATCACGAGGAATATTACCCATGGTGCAATATAGCCAAAATAAATATACGCCTAAAGCAAATAATGCACCTAAGACTATACTTATAATTAAAGTTCTTTTCTTTTTACCATAAAATATTATCAGGCTTGCTATGTTTCCATGAAACCCAAATGAAGCTAAACATACAGGTATTGCCATAAATAAATATATAAAATGAGAATTATCATTTTCTGATACATTATTAATATCAGCTAATATGGAATATTCTACTTGGAAAAATAAAGAACCAAAGACAATAACAAAAGCTATTATTTTTACAGATAGGAATAAAGAGGTAATTCTATTGGCTAACTTTGAACTAAACCATAAAATGCCAGCGACAAAAATTGTAATTAATATACCACGAATTCTATGATCAATTAAAATATCTCCTTTTTTTGATAGCGTTTCTCCGAATATAGCTGAGTTAGCAGAGATATAAGCGTATATTAAAATATATAAAACAAAAGCAACTGCAAAACTATTAATAAAATTCCATTTCTTACCAAGTAAATCTTTAGTAATGGTATTAAAATTTGAACCTACGGGATAATTTAAATTAGCCTCCAATAAAAATAAACCAGAATGAATCATAAAAAAACATGTTATTATCAGTATAAATGCTCCCCAAAAAAACCAGGTTCCAGATAATTCAACAGGAAGAGCAAACATTCCACCACCAATAACCGTTCCAGCAATAACCATAATACCCCAAAAAACGGAGGGATTTAATTCCTTTTTCATCACGTTACCTACTAAGAATAGTTAATATTTATAATAAAAAATAAGGACAGTCATCATTGATAACTATCCTTATCAAATTAATTAAACTTCTTTCAATTTTGCTGTAAAGTGACGTAATACAGCAGGTTCATAAGTAAACGTTAATCCTCTGATTTTACTCGCATTCTTTTTAACTTCTTCAAATGCTTCTATGATGAAATCCATATGAGTTTGAGTATATGTTGCTCTAGATATAGTTAATCTTAGCAGTTCAGCTGGAGATTTTAGTTGTTTACCTGTTTTAGGATCTCTTCCTAATAGGAAAGATCCAATTTCAACAGCACGAATACCACCAACTTTATATAATTCACAAGCTAATGCCTGAGCTGGAAATTGTTCAGCAGGAATATGAGGTAATAATTTTCCTGCATCAACAAAAGCAGCATGACCACCAGCTTGCTGACATACAACACCTACAGATTCAAGTCCACTAACTAGATACTCAATTTGAGTAATACGATAGCTAAGCCAATCTTGATTCATTCCATCATAAAGACCTACGGCAAGTCTTTCCATTGCACCACCCTCAAGTCCCCCATAAGTTGGAAAACCTTCTTGTAATACGCAAAGAGTTCGACAGTCAGTATAGACATCAAAATAATCATCATTTTTAAAACATAAAAGACCACCCATTGGTACCATGGCATCTTTTTTAGCTGACATCGCTAGTATGTCTGCATATTTATACGATTCAAAAGTAATTTGTTCTATTGTCCAATCTTTATATTCTTTCTCCCTTTGTTGTATAAAATATGCATTTTCAGCAAATCTTGCTGAATCCATAACAACCGGTATATCGTATTTTTGTGCAATTTTATAAACTTCTTTTAAATTATTTAAAGATACTGGTTGACCACCTGCAGAGTTACAGGTAATCGTTGATACAATATAAGGTACATTTTCAGGTCCAACATCTTTTATACCTTGTTCAAGTTTTTCGATATCAAAGTTACCTTTAAAATCACTATTAATACCTGTATCAAAAGCTTCTTTAGTATACACATTATTAACAGTACACCCATTAACTTGACTATGTCCTTGTGTTGTATCAAAAAAGTAATTGGAAAAAACAACCATTTTATCTTTTTTAAGTCCTTTATCTTTTTCTCTTTTCCTTATTAAAACTGGAATATATATCTGTTCAGCACCTCGTCCTTGGTGAGTGGGAATAGTATATTGATATCCAAAAATATTTTTTACAGCATCCGCCAATTTATAATAACTTCGACTACCACTGTAAGCTTCATCGCCTCTGAACATTGCAGCTTGCATATTTTGTGTAATAGCACCAGTTCCACTGTCAGTCAAAAGATCAATAAACACATCTTCACTATCGAGAAGAAAAGGATTCATCCCTGCGTTAAGAATAGCCGTTTCACGGTGTTCCCTTGTCGTTCTTTTGACCGGTTCAATAACACGAATACGAAAAGGTTCAGGTAAATGTTTAAATTTATGCATAATAAGGCACCTCTTAAAAAAATTAAGTATAAAAAATTGATTTTTAAATAAAATAGTAATTCTCAAGTAGAGAATTAAAATAATGAATAGAAAAAGAAAATCTAATTAGTGAGGACGATGATTAACAAGAATGGTGTCGAGATTAAACCACTTATAATGAATATTTAAATTAACTACTATTGTCATAAATGTATTCCTAGTAAAAAGAATAAATTTCTTACTAAGCTTAGTATATAGATAATAGATATTACCAAAAGGATTAATAGTTAATTATGTGATCTGTATCGTAAATATTTTTTATTTATTTTGCAACCGATTGATTTATATTGTTTTATAAAATTGCATTACTTTAATTTTTTAGAGGTTATCAAAAAACATAACATTATTATTGCTTATTAGTATTATTAGATGCAATTTCTAATTAATTAAAATAGTAAACTTACTTTTTTAATCTTTATAAAATTTATTGCATTCCATAATTAAACAAAGTCATGACGATTGGCATTAATATTGTTAGTAAAAAGCCTTGGACAATTGCTGATGGCACGATAGTTATACCAGCACCTTTTTGTAACATTGGCAAGGTAAAATCCATCGAAGTGGCACCACATAAGCCTAGTGCCGTAAGCTTATAACGTTTGATTAAGCTAGGTATTAAGATTATGGCTAATAATTCGCGTAAAATATCATTTAGAAATGTGGCGCTACCAATAATAGGGCCATGTGCTTCAGTCATTAAGATTCCCGATAACGAATACCACCCAAATCCTGATGACATTCCCAACCCTACCCGTATAGGTTGCTCTAATATTAAAGCGGCAATAATGCCCCCCAGAAAAGTACTAAAAGTAACAATGATGGTGGTAGCTATACCAACTTTGTTGAGTAGAATTTGTTTAAGTGAAATGTTATTACCACGCAGTTGTATTCCAATCAATAATAATAAAAAAACTAAGACAACTTGGATAATATTTTCAGTATATTGCCATATAAATAGAGGTATAAGCCCCACAATAAATCCTATAATTAAGGCAATACAGACTCGCAATGATTCTAAGATCATTTTAAAGCGTGACTCGAAGGTTTGATTGTTATGAGTGGTTTTCCAAGGTAAAAACAGATCAAACAGTATTAAGAATATAAAATTACCGCCGAAAGTGCATATAAACACGATCATTGTATAAAATAATATAGTTTGCAAGTTGGTGCTAAGATTATCTAGATGAGCCAGCTCCGTCCCCATGATAAAGAGAATAAAATAGACCATCCAACTAAGGATTTGGTTAATTCTTGCTATCTTTTTTTTATCTTTGAGTTTAATTAAGTAACCTAAAGATAATGGAACAAGTGCAATTAGAATACCAAAATACATATTTTATTCCCTTTATAATTTTTTATATCATACTTATTTTTAGGATAAATTTCAGACAAAATCTATTTATTCAACTTTGAGTGTTATTTACAGTATTTTAAAAAGTGCATGAATAAACGAATAATAGCTAAATACTAAAATATAACGTTCTTTAATATTAATTTTTTAATAATGCTAATTGTTTTTCAATGTTGCTTGCTAATTGATCTAGTAAAGCATAGCGATTACGATATTCTGAACGTTTTTTACTGGCAATTTCTTCTATTGATTTACGATGTATGGCATTAGGTAATATAAATAAGCCTTCAGCATCTTGTTTACCATCAATCGTTAACCAAAAATCATCATAATCAGACAGGATTCTTTCTTGGCGGCTATTATAACGCCAGTTGTTATAAACATGAGTTTTGTTACCTACAGCTGCAATTTGCGATAATTTAAAATACTGTGCAATAGTTAATGCAGCTTCTAATGCTACCCGTTTAGGGAAAAGTCCATAGCAATCTTTAGTTGCTTTTTGTACTCGAGTTCGAGCATCTTGATGCCCCGTGCCTTGTAACCCACCAATAAATAAAGTCGGTTGTTGTTGATAATATGTGATAGTAAAAGTTAATGTGGCTAAATCAATGCCGTCGTTATCATAAAAATAGAGACTGATTTCACCTTCTCTGGCAAATTTATTGCGTGCTTGCACTGCAATTTGAATGTTAGCATCATTTTTAACAGCTACATTAGCCAAAACAAAAGGAACATCTTGATTATAAAATGCTTGGGACATACTGTCTGGATGCTGAGATAAAAAATCATAATGGTAAGCTAGAGCTTGCAAACGTTCTTGTTGGTTTAGACAAGATGATAAATAAGGCCTTTGCAATTTACACGGCAAATTAGTTTGACACGAAAGATAGTAGCCAAGCAAAGGATATTGTCTTAATTTATCAAGCAATTTAAGAGTAATTGGACTCAAAAATAGAGTTCTAAAAAAAAATTTATACCGATAACTAGGTTTGATCCATAGTTCGTTTAACGGTAGTTTACCTGTACAAAGCCAGTTAAATAATTGCCATTTACTTTTTGGCTGGGACATTTTGGTAATATTATTCATAAGCAGATAAAATCAAATCGAGTTAGTTTATGTTATTTTATAGGATGACTTAATTAATAAACATTAGCTGCATATTAAAGTTAGGTCACAAAAATTGGCATTAAGAGTACAACACAATATAAATCAGTGCAACCTTCCTGATATAAGTCTATATTGAATATAGTGAAAATAAAAAACGGTGAAACTATTCACCGCTTTTTATCAATCAAATAATTATTTTATTAGTAAATAATTATTGGCCTTTAACTTCTTTTAAACCGTTAAATGGTGCTTTTGAACCTAAAGCTTCTTCAATACGGATTAATTGGTTGTATTTAGCAATACGGTCAGAACGGCTCATAGAACCAGTTTTGATTTGACCTGCAGCTAAACCAACAGCTAAATCAGCAATAGTTGAATCTTCAGTTTCACCAGAACGGTGAGAAATAACTGCAGTATAACCTGCATCTTTTGCCATTTTAACCGCAGCGATAGATTCAGTTAAGGTACCGATTTGGTTAACTTTAACTAAGATTGAGTTAGCAATACCTTTTTCAATACCTTGTTTGAAGATTTTGGTATTAGTAACAAATAGATCATCACCCACTAATTGGATTTTGTGACCTAATGCTTTAGTTTGGTATGCCCAACCTTCCCAATCACTTTCATCTAAACCATCTTCGATAGATACGATTGGATATTGTTCAGTTAAACCTTCTAAGTAATGAGTAAATTCTTGAGCAGTGAATTCTTTATTGCCTTCACCTTTTAACACGTATTTACCAGTTTCTTTGTTATAGAATTCAGAAGCGGCACAGTCCATTGCTAAAGTAATGTCTTTACCTAATACATAACCGGCTTTTTCTACTGCTTCTTTAATGCATGCTAAAGCTTCTGCATTTGAACCTAAGTTAGGCGCAAAACCACCTTCATCACCAACTGCAGTGTTCATGCCTTTAGCATGTAATACTTTAGCTAAGTTGTGGAATACTTCAGAGCCAATACGGATTGCTTCACGTACTGTTTTAGCACCAACCGGTTGAATCATAAACTCTTGCAAGTCAATATTGTTATCAGCATGTTCACCACCATTGATGATGTTCATCATTGGTAATGGCATAGAATATTGACCAGGAGTACCATTTAGATCTGCGATATGTTGATAAAGTGGCACGCCTTTAGCGGCAGCTGCTGCTTTAGCATTAGCTAGAGATACAGCAAGAATTGAGTTTGCACCTAAGTTAGACTTAAAGTCAGTACCGTCTAAATCAAGCATAATTTGGTCAATTGTAGCTTGATCTAAAGCATCTTTACCAATAACTGCTTTAGCAATTGGTCCATTAACATTTTCAACTGCTTTTAATACACCTTTACCTAAAAAGCGAGATTTGTCACCATCACGAAGTTCTAATGCTTCACGTGAACCTGTTGATGCACCTGATGGTACGATTGCTAAACCAACAAAGCCACCTTCCAAATGAACTTCGGCTTCAACAGTTGGGTTACCACGAGAGTCGATTACTTCACGACCATGTACTTTAACGATTTTCGCCATGTTATTTTCCTCTATATGACAGATAATACAAAATTAAACTATTTTTGCTGCTGTTGTTGATAATCCTTGGCAGCTTTAACAAAACTACTAAATAATGGGTGCCCATCGCGTGGCGTCGAAGTAAATTCCGGGTGGAATTGACAAGCAACAAACCAAGGATGTTCTGGATTTTCTATAATTTCGACCAATTTCCTGTCGGTTGAAAGCCCGGTCACTTTTAATCCCGCCTTAACAATTTCTGGTAATAAGTTATTGTTGACTTCGTAACGATGGCGGTGGCGCTCAGTAATTGACTCTTTTTTATACATATCAATTACTTTAGAATTCGGTTCTAAATGACAAATTTGCGAACCTAAGCGCATGGTACCACCTAGATCACTATTTTCATTACGCTGAACTACCTGTCCAGACTCATCACTCCATTCAGTGATTAAAGCAATCACCGGACTGGCACAATCTTTAACGAATTCGGTTGAGTTAGCATCTTTAATACCAGCAACGTTGCGGGCATACTCAATCATAGCTACTTGTAAACCAAGACAAATACCTAAATAAGGAATTTTCTTTTCCCGCGCATACTGAGCCGCCATAATCTTGCCTTCAACACCACGATAACCAAATCCACCTGGAATTAAAATTGCATCTAAGCCTTGCAGTAATTCTGTACCCCGTGATTCAAGATCTTCAGAATCAATATATTTAATATGCACTGTTAAGCGATTTTTTAAACCGCCATGTTTTAAGGCTTCATTAACTGATTTATAGGCATCCGGTAAAGCAATATATTTACCTACCATTCCAATTGTCACTTCACCAACAGGATTAGCTTCTTCATAAATAACTTGTTCCCACTCGGATAAATCAGCTTCGTTACATTCTAGGTGGAAGCGATTGCAGACAAAAGTATCCAGATTTTGTGATTTTAATAGTGCCGGAATTTTATAAATTGAATCGACATCTTTTAAAGAAATAACTGCACGTTCCGGTACATTACAGAATAAAGCAATTTTAGCTCTTTCATTAGCTGGAATATTACGATCGGAACGACAAATTAACACATCCGGTTGAATACCAATTGATAGTAACTCTTTAACCGAATGTTGCGTAGGTTTAGTTTTAACTTCACCTGATGATGCCAAGTAAGGCACTAAGGTTAAATGCATGAACAAGGTATGTTCACGACCAACATCCACCGCTAACTGGCGAATAGCTTCCAAAAATGGGAGTGACTCAATATCACCTACAGTACCACCAACCTCAATAATGGCAACATCAAAACCTTTAGCACCATCGATTACCCGAGACTTAATTGCATTAGTGATATGAGGAATAACTTGTACTGTTGCCCCTAAATAGTCCCCACGGCGTTCTTTACGTAGAACATCAGAATAAATACGTCCAGTAGTAAAGTTGTTTTTTCGAGACATTTTAGTTCGAATAAAACGTTCATAATGACCTAAATCAAGGTCGGTTTCTGCACCATCCTCAGTTACAAAAACTTCACCATGTTGAATCGGACTCATAGTACCCGGATCGACATTAATATAGGGATCAAGTTTTAGCATGGTGACTTTTAAATTGCGGGCTTCCAAAATTGCAGCTAGTGATGCTGCGGCAATGCCTTTACCTAAAGAAGAAACGACACCGCCTGTAACAAAAATATAATTCGTGACCATTAATACCAGACCATTTATTAATTTATTAGAATAACATTGCGCCGTTCTTTAATCATAAAATCAACACAATATTTGAAGAATCAGACGGGACAGTAGTATAACAGAAACCCGCTTAGCTCTCAATTGAATAATTAATTTTAACCAATGTTTTAGTTGAATAGGCAAGTTGATATTAGTTTGCTTTTGACTTCAAACTAAACTGGTTTATTTAATTCATCATTTGTCAGTTAAGATAATAATATAAGATGTATATTATAGTTTTAGTTATACATGCCATACCCTGATTAAATTGTAATAAATATTTTCCTTTAATTATTACCCTGCTGCGTTAATTAAAAAGGCGCAACCAGCACCTTTTTAATTATTCCATTTTTAACTACAGCTATTTAACTGTTTTTTCGCTACGCGATAAACCAATAATCCCTGAGCGAACAATTTCGATAATGTCACAAGTTTCACGGATTGAGGATAAAAATGAATCGAGTTTTTCACTGGTCCCTGCTAACTGCACCATATATTGAGTAGCAGTAACATCCACAATTGATCCTCTAAAAATATCTGCACATCGTTTTACTTCATCTCGAGCATCAGAACCTTTAGCGGCCACTTTAACTAACATTATTTCACGTTCTACATGGGGACCTTCAGTCAAATCATGAACTCGATACACATTCACTAATTTATGCAATTGTTTTTGAATTTGTTCCAGAACATGTTCATCACCTGTTGTTTGAATAGTCATGCGGTGCATGGTTGGATCTTCAGTTTGTGCAGTAGTTATCGTTTCAATATTAAAACCACGTTGTGAAAATAAGCCAATAATTCGAGATAAAGCCCCTGGTTCATTTTCAGTTAAAATTGATAATATATATCGCATTAGGTTCTCTCCGTTTTACTAAGCCACATTTCGCTCATTGAGCCACCACGAATCTGCATTGGATAAACATGCTCTGTTGCATCGGTCATCACATCCACAAAAACCAGACGATCTTTAATCGATAATGCTTGTTTGAGTTTAGTTTCTAGTTCTTCGCGTTTGGTAATAACCATACCTATGTGCCCGTAGGCTTCAGCAATCTTGGCAAAATCTGGCAATGATTCCATATAAGACGAAGAATGCCTACCTGCATAAATCATGTCTTGCCATTGTTTAACCATGCCTAAAAAACGATTGTTCAGATTTAAAATTAATATTGATAAGCCATATTGTAACGCGGTTGACAATTCTTGAATATTCATCTGAATACTACCATCACCGGTAACACAAACTACACGTTGTTTAGGAAAAGCAAGTTTAACGCCTAAGGCAGCTGGAAAACCAAATCCCATAGTGCCTAAGCCACCGGAAGTAATAAAGTGACGCGGTTTATCGAATGGGTAATAAAGCGCGGTAAACATTTGGTGTTGACCAACATCAGTTGTCACATATGCATCACCTTCGGTTAATTTATATAATACTTCAATCGCTTCTTGCGGTTTTATGTAATCCCCACTATGGCTATAAGCTAGACAATGGCGCGCACGCCAATGTTCAATTTGTTTCCACCAATCAACTAAGGCATCCAAATCGCGTTCTATATTTAATTCATCGAGTTGAGATAACATAGTTTCAACCACAACTTTAGCATCACCTACAACAGGAATGGCCGCAGGAATAGTTTTAGAAATAGAAGTAGGATCGATATCAACATGAATTATCTTAGCTTTTGGGCAATATTTTTCGACATTGTTAGTGGTTCTATCATCAAAACGCGCACCTATAGCAAATATCACATCGGCATTATGCATTGACATATTGGCTTCATATACACCATGCATCCCGATCATTCCTAAATAATGTTTATTAGTACCAGGAAAGGCACTAATTCCCATTAATGTGGACACTACTGGTAAATTTAGTTTTTCTACTAATTGCTTAATTGCTTTATCAGCTTCTGCAATTATTACCCCACCACCAACATAAAGTACTGGTCTTTTAGCTGCCAGTAATGTAGTTAAAGCTTTTTTTATTTGGCCTTTATGCCCTTGGATAGTTGGATTATAAGAACGCATTGATACTGATTTAGGATAGTGATAATTATATTTATTCGCTGGATTAACTATATCTTTAGGTAAATCAATAACTACAGGCCCCGGTCTACCTGTCGAGGCGATATAAAAGGCTTTCTTAATAATTTCAGGGATATCTTTGCTGTCTTTGACTAAAAAACTATGTTTAACTATTGGCCGTGAAATACCACTCATGTCACACTCTTGGAAAGCATCATTACCAATTAAATTACTGGCAACTTGTCCGGATAGCACTACTAACGGTACTGAGTCCATATAAGCTGTGGCAATCCCGGTTATGGTATTAGTAGCACCCGGACCAGAAGTTACTAATACAACGCCGACATCCCCGGTAGCTCTGGCATAACCATCAGCCATATGGACTGCTGCTTGCTCATGGCGAACAAGAATATGTTCAATACCACCAAGGGTATGAATCGCATCATAAATATCAAGAACACTACCGCCCGGATAACCAAATATCTGTTTTACTCCTTGGTCAATCAAAGATTGAATGACCATTTCCGCTCCTGACAGTTTCGCCATGGTTGTTACCTCCAATGTTATTGATATGTAATTTTTAAGTTTATTTTGTATTAACTTATAGTTAAAAATTAATTAAGTCAATAAACTAACTAATAAACTCGTTTTCAAGTTTATAAATAATTTTAAAAATAAAATACAAATTTTAAAACAAACAAAATATTATTAAAAATCATGCGGTTATATTGAATGATATTATTTTTCTATTTTATTGTTATTTTTAAAAATTTTATATACACTCAATAAGATTTAATTGATCTTATCTATGAAACTAGGATAATAATATTTTGAAACAGGAGTTATGATGAGCAGACTCACTTCTAAACCAATTTCACTTGCTGATTGGCAGTTAGTTAAAATATCTGGTAAAGATAATCGACAATATTTGCAAGGTCAAGTTACCAATAACATTAATAATCTTACCGAACAATCGGCATTATTTGCTGCTCATTGTGATGCTAAAGGTAAAATGTGGAGTAATTTATTATTATTTCAACGGGGACAAGATATTTACTACATTGTTCGTAAAAGTGTTGCCGAAAAACAAATTGCTGAATTAAAGAAATATGCTATTTTTTCTAAAGTTACTATTGAAATGGATACAGAATTCAATATGTTCGGCTTAACTGGTACAACCATGCCTAACGAGATTAGTACTCAAATGGCCGATAAAAATTGTTTCACTCAAAATAACATTACTTATATCAAATTACCATTACCAGAAGAAAGAATCATTGTGGTTACTCCACAGCCATTAAGTGATGATTTACTGCCATGTAGTGATTGGTTACAATTAGATTTGGAAGCTGGTTATGCCATTATAGATACTGAAAATATGGAAAGTTTACTACCTCAAGCGTGTAACTTACAATTTTTTGATGCGATTAGCTTTGATAAAGGTTGTTACTGTGGACAAGAATTGGTGGCGAGAGCACAATTCCGTGGAGCTAATAAGCGAGGACTATACCTACTATCCGGTAAAAGCGAAACATTGCCTGTAATTGGTGATAGCCTTGAATACCAAATTGATGGTAACTGGCGCGAAAGCGGACAAATTTTAGCGGCTTTAAAACTTAACAATGACCATGACATTTATGTACAAGTTGTACTCAATAATGGCATCGATGTACAAACTGTTTTCAGAATTAAAGGACAAACTACAAGCAAATTATCCTTTCATAAAATTAATCCAATTTGATTTAATGCTGTTGATTACTGACCAATATTTTTTGGAAATTGAGAATCAACAGCAATTTATGCAACGATGTTTATAGCACCAATTATTTTTTAACATCTACTTTCCTAGTTCTTGGTTGACTAAAGCTACATAATATTCCACGCCTGTAGTTAATACTTCATCATTAAAATTATAGGCGGGGTTATGTAAATTAGCACCTTCACCTGCCCCCAACCACACATAAACACCAGGTATTTTTTGTAGCATAAAGGCAAAATCTTCTGCCCCCATTGATGGTAATGGATCGATGATTAATTTGTCTTTACCGACAACATTTTGTGCAGCTTTAATGGCAATATCTGCCTGTTCAGCATAATTTACTGTAGCGGGATAACGGCGTTGGTAATCAACTTCTGCTTTGGCATCATATGTGGTGGCAATACCAGTCGCAATCTGCTTGATTCTTTTTTCTGCCATATCTTGAATTCGTGGATTCAAAGCCCTTACTGTACCACGAATAACAGCTTGTTGTGGTAATACATTCCATGTGTCACCACTATGGATTTGGGTAACACTTACCACTAATGAACTTAATGGATCTGCATTTCGGCTAACTATGCTTTGCAAAGCATTAACCACTTGTATAGCAGTTAAAATAGTGTCTTTACCTAAATGAGGAGCGGCTGCATGTGCACCAACTCCAGTAATTTTGATATCAAATACATCATACGATGCCATGATAGGACCATGAGTGATATAAAAATGATTAAGTTTCATATTCGGTTGGTTATGCAATCCATAAACAGCTTCAATGGGGAAACGGTCAAATAAACCATTGTCCACCATAACACGTCCACCACCTTCGTTTTCTTCAGCTGGCTGAAAAATAACGACTACAGTACCGGCAAAATCGCGATGTTCGGCTAGATATTTAGCAGTGCCTAGTAGCATAGCCGTATGACCATCATGACCACAAGCATGCATTTTACCTGCAATCGTAGACCGGTAATCCATTTTATTTTCTTCAAAAATATCTAACGCATCAATATCCGCGCGTAATGCAATCCAACGCCCATCTTTATTCCCTTTTATAATACCAACCACACCAGTCGGCGCAAATTCAGTATACAATTCGGTAATACCAAATGATTGTAGTTTTTCAATAATAAATTTAGTTGTATTTTTTTCTTCAAAGGCTGTTTCCGGATGTGCATGAATATGATGACGCCAAGCTATCATTTCGTTTTTAAGTGAGGTAATAGTAGTTTTCATTATTAAATCCTTAGTTTAATACTTAACTTTGAGTCAATAACTATATATATTTATAGTAACTATACCTTTATTTTTGTTTAGATAATAATAACTATTTTTACAAATATTAGTGATTTTGGTTATATGAAGAATTTTATAAAAATTAATTAGCTTTACAGTGAGTACTCATGTCTTTGTTAATAAACAACATTACTTATCTCAGGCTAGTAAGTAAAATAATAAATTACATAGCCTGAAATCAGTAAACAAGGTCCAAAAGGAATAATGGTTAATGATTGTCGTTTTAACACATAGTTCAAATACCAGTAATTGAATATGCCGATTAATGATGCAAATACCAATAATAATGGTAACCTTTCATAAGGTAGCCAAGCTCCAAATGCAGCTAATAATTTTATATCTCCCATTCCTAAGCCATTTTTTTTAGTAATTAAATAAAATAGTGATGCCGGAATTTTTAGTAATAGGTATCCCAACAAAATACTGGTTAATGCCGACTTTATAGTAATACCTGATACTTCAAAATAGGCACATATCAACCCTAGCCACATTAATGGTTGGGTAAAAAAATCAGGTAACAAATAATAATTAAAATCAATT
Organism: Gilliamella sp. wkB112; assembly: GCF_001690685.1. Lineage (GTDB taxonomy): Bacteria > Pseudomonadota > Gammaproteobacteria > Enterobacterales > Orbaceae > Gilliamella > Gilliamella apicola_J. The sequence continues at coordinate 325,981 of NZ_LZGL01000009.1, forward strand.
AATGCTAACAATATAAAATAACCAGCAAAAGTCATTAAGATTATACTTTGATTATTAATACCTTTATCTACAAAAATTAACGTAAATAATATACCCATCGATAATTCTAAAATGAAGTATTGATAAGCAATGCGAGCATGACAGTAATAACAATGCCAATTTAGAATCAACCAAGAAATAACAGGAATTAACTGCCATGGAGCTAACTTAGTTCGACAATGGGGACAAGAAGAACATTCAATCGTAATAGCCAACATATACTGTAGAAATGTTTGTGAGGGTGAAAATCGGTAGTAAGCAACGTTGATAAAGCTACCAAGACAAAATCCTAAACTAGCAATTACAATTATCATTAATGGATCACATCGCCAAGTTGTAAAATTGGTAAATACATCGCCAAAATTAGTCCTCCAATAATTAATGTTAAAATCAGCATTAAAATTGGTTCAAAAGCTTGCGATAAATTATCGGTTAACCCTTGGTTTTTTTCTTGATAATAATTAGCCAATCTAGATAACATCAAATCTAATGTTCCTGATTCTTCACCGGATCTAATCAATTGGCTACATAAAGCAGGGAAAAATATTTGTCGATTCAAAACATAACTAAAACTATGCCCATGTTCGATTTTGCTGATCATCTGGTTAATTTTAGTTTGATAATGACTATTGTAGGCAGTATTTGCAGCTGCAATTAAACCAGTAAGTAAAGGAATACCTGCTTGTTGGGTAATGGACAGAGTTTGGAAAATCTGGGCCAAACAATTGGTTTGAATAATTTTACCAAACAGAGGGAGTTTTATTAACCAATAATCAATTTTAGCCCGGTAACGTAATTTTAAATACCGCTGATAAATTAAATATCCCAACAAACTAATTACTAATAAGATTAACCAATTTCTTTGCAAATAATCTGAAAAATCCATCAAGTATTGAGTAAAAATAGGTAATTGGGCATCAAAATCTCGATATATATCCGAAAATTTTGGTAATACAAATAATAACATCACCAACATCACAATAATAGAAACTGATAATAAAAAAACTGGATAACGTAGAGCCTTTTTGATACGTTTATATAGTTGGATTGATTTTTCCAACTGGATAGCTAATTGCTCAAAACTTTCATCAAGCAGACCTGTTAATTCCCCGGTAGCAATAATTTCACAATAAAGCATTGGGAAGATTGTTTGGTGTTGCAATAGCACTTGCGACAAAGGTTCTCCAGTACTGATTTGGCGTTCAATTTCCACTAGTAAATATTGCCAGTGTGGTTGCGGATGTTCGTCAGCAACTAGATGTAAACTATCAACTATCGACAATCCAGCCTTTAACATGGTAGCTAATTGCCGGGTAACAATTAATAATTCAGAACGATTAAAACTGTGGGCACTAATGCGCTTGCCTGACTTGATCCTAATTGCAATATTACCTTGTAATAATATTTGCCTTTTAGCATCTTGTGGTGAGGTTGCTATTATTTTATGTTGAGTAAAATTGGCATCATACCAATAATAAAGCCTTTTCATAATAAATCACCTAATACCCTCTGTAATTCAGCAAACGAAGTAATACCTTGTTTGACTAAATTTCTGCCAGTATTTTGTAATGTAATCATATTGATCGGAGTAATTATTTGATGATTAGTTATTTGCTGCTGAATTGCAGGTGTGATAACTAAAAATTCATATAAACCAACTCTACCTTGATAACCACCAATACAATGGTTACAGCCCATAGCAATGAAATGTGGTACCAATTGTTGATCAAGCATTATGAGTTCACTCGCTACAGCTTTACAGTGTGAACATAGTTTACGTACTAACCGTTGAGCGATTACTAATTTTAAACTTGAGGCCAATAAATAATTTTCAATCCCCATCTGATTTAATCGTGTGATTGCTTCAATACTTGAGTTAGTATGTAAAGTAGATAAAACTAAATGACCAGTTTGTGCTGCTTGAATAGCGATTTCAGCAGTTTCTTTGTCACGAATCTCACCTATCATCATTATATCCGGATCTTGCCTTAAAAAGGCTCGCAATATTACAGCAAAGGTTAAGCCAGCTTTTAGGTTAACTGGAGTTTGGTTAATACCTTCTAAAGGAATTTCAATTGGATCTTCCACACTACAAATATTGCGTTCAGTTTGATTTAGTATTTTTAATCCACTATACAAGGTAATCGTTTTACCACTCCCTGTTGGTCCGGTCACCAAAATCAAACCCTGTGGATTATTTAGGATTTTATAGAAAATAGCCAAATGTTGCTCGGTTAATCCTAAATCTTCAATGGTAAGTTTGTTTTGATAACTATCCATAACTCTCAACACAATTTTTTCACCATTGAGCACTGGTAATGTAGCGATACGCATTGCATAATGATCAATGATTAATTGACCATCTTGTGGTAATCGTTGTTCGGCAATATTTAGCTTTGCCATAATTTTTAAACGAGCTGCAATTTGTTTGGCTAATGTAAGTGGTGGTGCCAACATGTCTTGTAAAACTCCATCGATACGCATACGAATGCGGTAACTGTGTTGATAAGGTTCAAAGTGAATATCTGAGGCACGTTTTACTAATGCATCAAGCAATATCTTATCAATACTATCAACGAGTTGATCTTCTTGCATATATCAACCTTTGTTATTTCAATATTATTTAATTAGAATTTAAAAATATCTTCACAAACACTAGTTAAACTTGCATCAACAGGAGATGTTACACAAGTACGACTCCAATCTAAATTACCATCAGTCGCATTTACTGTTGGTGTTAAAGTCGTGGTTAATCCTACTAAGGCATTACGACCAACTAAAGTAATTACACCACTGGTTACTGTAACTGAAGTAACATAGTTAGTTGATTTAGATGTAGGTATACCATAACTGCCGTTATTGCAATTGGTAAGCACACCTTGTTCAATTGCACAAATTTCAATAGCGGTTTTATAAGACGTCATAGTTTGTAACATATCGGTCATAGCAGCTTTTTTTACATATCCTTGATAGGCAGGTAAACCAATAGCTGTCAAAATGGCGATCACGATAATAGCTATCATAAGTTCAAATAAAGTAAATCCAGATTGTGTAGTCATATATTTTCTCGATAAATTAGGTTAACTAAAGCAACACAAGTAGCTTTATAGCAAAAGCAAAAAATGGAATAATGTTAGCATTGGAAAAACTGGAAAGTGGGTTATAAAAGTTTTTGGCTATCTCACTAAAGTTTGTACATAATTGTGCAATATGTCGCAGATATACATAGATTAAGCAAATAAATTGCTAAAATGAGTCGGAGTTAGCATGTCATTTAAAATTATTAATGGTTGGTTACAAAACGTAAAACAGGTTATTTCACCTTTTTATAATGAACGCCCTCAAGATCAACCTATTTCGTTACTAGTGATCCACAACATTAGTTTACCGCCGAATCAATATGGTGGACCTTATGTGGAACAATTATTTACTGGTAAACTTGATCCAAACGCTGACCCTTATTTTGCTACCATTTACCAACTACAAGTATCAAGCCATCTTTTCATTCGTCGTGATGGTGAAATAATTCAATTTGTGCCTTTTGATAAGCGTGCTTGGCATGCAGGTAAGTCTCAATTTAATGGTCAAGAAAATTGTAATGATTTTTCCATTGGTATAGAGTTAGAAGGATGTGATACCGAAGATTTTACCGAATTACAATATCAACAATTAGCAACCATAACCTTGTTACTACAACAGTATTATCCTATTGTTAATATTACTGGCCATAGTGATATTGCACCTCAACGCAAAACAGATCCTGGCCCTTGCTTTGATTGGCAGTACTATAACCAATTAATTAACCAAAAAAAACAAACTAATTTAATTTTTTTACAACTTAAGCAAATCGAAGATGAAATGCAAAGAATCAAGTTATGGCAAATGACGCCACCTCATGCCGATGCCTTCTTAAGTAAAGAACCCTTTGCTATTGATACCATGGAAGCTAATGAATGGCTACAATGGATCTTTATTCCCCGAATGCGAGCATTAATTGATGCTAGTGCTAATTTACCTCAAGGGTTTGCTTTGCATCCTTATTTTGAAGAGGCTTTCAAAGAACAACACTATGAAATTGATCGATTGTTACAATTAATTAAACAATTGGATGATTTATCCGCAATTAATGATTAAAGTCAATAAACCATGTTGTAAAGAGGTTTCAGGTCAGCTATGTGTTTAAATATAAAAACTTAATACTAAGGTTATTTATTGTGCAAATGAATCATATGCGTTAAATTTGATAGAAATCAAAATTATTAGATATTTTTGATAAAAATAAACATATCGAAATGATTATCAATTAAATTATTTCTTAAATTTTAAATATCATTATTTTTTAAGTGTTTAAATATTGATAAATTTATTTATAATAAGTCTGAGTTTGAATATTTAGTAATAAAAAATGACTAAAAACTATACCATTATAACAATTTTAGCGGGAAGGCCATTCTAATGGATTAGTTGGCTTTCTTGCTATTTCTTTATATTTTTTTATGATTGTAGAAAAATAGCTTCATTTATTATAACCAATCTCGTATCTTTATGGGTTTTCTAGTTGAAAAAAATTGTTAGTTCTAACCTGATAGCAAATTAAACTCTCGATAACACATGAACCACTGCAATTGAAAATAAAAACTCCCTTAATATAGTTATATCAAAGAACCATAAAATCTTGTTCAATCCTTGTTATAACTAACACTTCCATTAATCTTTTCGTCATTCTATATAAATAAATTAGTTCATGAGTTAACAAATATTTATATATGATAATTGGTGTCGGTGATAAATTAACAATAAACCATCTTGAGCCAGTATTGAAAGCACCTAAATACATATTCAGTATGTTAAACCCAAATAGGCAAAGCAATGTGCATAAACTCTTTATAGAAATTTAAAAAACAGTTCAATAACATTGGTTAATTTAACTTTAAGTGCACAAAAAATTACCGCGTTCAGCCGCGCGGCAATTTATCTATTCACTGTATGATTTTTTATTTAGAATTTTTGCGATATTCATTAACAGCTTGTTGATGATTACTATAATTGGTTGAAAACGTATGCCCACCTGTACCATTAGCAACAAAAAATAGATAATTAGTTTTAGCCGGATGAGCAGCTGCTTCTAATGAAGCTAAACTTGGCATGGCTATCGGTGTTGGTGGTAGTCCATCAATAACATAAGTATTATATGGATTTTCGGTATCAGTTAAATCTGTGCGCCTGATAGTGCCTGTATAATTATCACCTAAACCATAAATAATAGTTGGATCAGTTTGTAATTTGATTTTAGCTTTTAAACGATTAACAAAAACTGAAGCCACGCTAGATCTTTCAGAACTTAGTCCGGTCTCTTTTTCAATAATCGAAGCAATAATTAACAATTCATATGGTGTTTTATAAGGAAGATCTTTGTCACGATTATCCCAAACTTTTTGTAGATTACTCTGCATGGTACGGTGAGCGCGTTTTAAGATATTTATATCGGAGGTATCGGCAGTATAAAGGTAAGTGTTTGGTGATAACCAACCTTCAATCGATCCTTCAATTCCTATTAATTTAGCTATTTCTTCATTTGATTTACCTTGTAATGTTTGCTGAACATAAGGGGTATTTTTAAGAACTTCTAACCAATCTTTAGCTCGTTTACCTTCAACAAATTGAATTGAAAAACTACTTTCTTTACCGGAGACTAACAATTGTAGAAAGTCTTCAACGGTCATGTGGGGTTGTAATTGATAAGTACCAGCTTTAATGGAACTTAATGACGGATCTAACCTATATAAATAAGGAAGTAAATAAGCTTTTTCCATTAAATTATTTTGCTTAATTTGTACAACTAACTGATTCAGTGAGGTGCCTTTTTTTAAGATAAACATCTGATTATCATCCGACACATGGATTGGTTGTTTAGAAAATTGATGCAGAAAATAATAACTGATACCTAGAGAACCTCCGACCACTATAGCAATCGGCAATAAAGCATATAAAAATAATTTTTTAATCATAACTATTTAATCTATATAATGGATTTTTGCGCGTTCCGTTAAGCGCGTTAACAACTCGTAAGCACTAATTCCTGTGTGCTTAGCGATCTCTTCAACAGTGAGGTCTTTCCCCCAGAATATAACTTCATCACCTGGTTTATCAATACTATCTTTGCCTAAATCAATCACTATCATATCCATAGAAACTCGACCCACAATTGGTACTCGCCGACCATTTATCAAAACTGGAGTATTTTCAGGAATACTTCTAGGATAACCATCACCATAACCCATTGCAACTACACCTAGCTTAGTATCCTTAGGACTGGTCCATGTTTGCCCATAACCTACTGATTCACCTTGTTTATGATCACGGACTACTATTAATTCTGATTTAAACGTCATTGCCGGTCTTAATTCTGCAACCGGTTGATCAAAAGGTGAAACTCCATAAATTGCAATGCCGGGGCGGATAGCATTACGATGTGACATAGGCCAAGCTAATGTACCGCCTGAAGCGGCAATAGAAATTTTACCTATCAATGATTTATCATCGATAGAATCTATAAACTTATCGAATAACTCAATTTGTTTTAATGTTTTATTAGAAGTAGCTTCATCTGCTGAACTAAAATGACTGATAATATTAATCGGTTTACGAACTGAAAAGCAATTAACTAACCGATTAAATGCGTTTTTAGCTTCATGCACATTAAAACCTAAGCGATGCATGCCAGTATCAACCTTAAACCAGGTAGTAATTTGATTATCAAAGGTTACTTTTTCTAAAGCCTCAATTTGCCATTGGCAGTGAATGACAGTTTGTATATTAAAATCAATCAAATCATCAATATTATCATGAGGGTAAAAACCTTCTAATAATACAATTGGTGTATTAATAGCACTTTGACGCAATAGCATTGCCTCTGAAAGACGTGCCACGCCAAAACAATCGACTTTAGCATGCAGTAACTGAGCTATACCTTTGATACCATGCGAATAGGCATTAGCTTTGATAATCGCAATAAGCGAACTATTGGGAGCTATTTTTCTTAAATATTCAATATTATGTAGAATTGCTTTACGTTCAATTTCTACCACAGCTATAGACATTTTCTTGGACTCTAATTTTTTATTAAATGACTATTGTAATTTTTGTTACCAATAATAACAAATATTTCTTTGTATTAGCTGTTCAATTTTTCCTGAATCTAACTCACTTAAATGTAACTATCCATACTATAAAAATGGTTTAAGATAACTAATTGAAAAAATTAATAATTATTATTTATACCAACTTATTAGCTTATTTTATTTACACCTCAAACGATAATGGTTATTATTTCGTTTTTAAAACTATAATAATTATCATTCAATGTGTAGCTAAAAATTATAGATACTAAACTAGGGAAGGATAATATCGACAATGAAATTGATGATTACTAAAAATTATATTACACCAACTTTATGCATTACTTTTTTTAACCTATTTTTTATGGCTAATGCTTTTGCTGACGAAAGAAAAAGCAATTATCATGATACGATTGTAGTTACCGCGGATCGTAATGAAAAAACGGTCTGGGATAGTTCTGTGTCGGTCAATGTTGTTAATCGAGATGAAATTGAAAAACAAAACGGTGATTCTATTGTTGAAAGTTTACGTGATATTCCCGGTGTAGAAATCACAGATAACTCTCTCGCTGGCCGAAAACAAATTATGATCCGTGGTGAAGCACCTTCACGTATTTTAATGTTAATTGATGGACAGGAAGTAACCTATCACCGTTCAGGACATGGTTCTAGTGCTGGTGTTTTGATTGATATGGAATCTGTTGAACGTATTGAAGTAATCAAAGGGCCTCATTCTGTACTTTATGGTTCTCAAGCCATTGGTGGTGTAGTGAATTTTATTACCCGTAAAGGTAGTAAAGATGGTTCACCTTTAAATGGAGATACTAAAGTCATTTATAATGGTTCAACTGATGGTTTTACTGAAATGGGTACAGTAAATGGTACTATCAATGATATCTTTGATTATCGTATAAGTGGTACCTACGCTGAAAATAAGGATCGTAAAGCTTATCGAGGAAAACTTCACGATACAGATTTTGATAACAATAGTGTGAGTTCATGGTTTGGTTTTAATCTTGATAAACATAAAATTGGATTATCTTTAGATCGTTATAAGCTTGATACTAAAACCTATAATGAAAAAGATCCTAATTCACCTGAAATCAAAGATTTTTATGTTAAAATACCAAAGTTACAACGTGAAAAAGTAGGTTTATTCTATGATTATGATGCTGATGGAGTTTTTTTGAAAAAGCTACATTATGATGCTTACGCCCAAAAGTTGAATCGTAAATTTAGAAATCATATTGAAGTATCACCAAATCCTAGAATGAATGTTGATACTAAAACAGCTACTGATGATGAACAAAAAACCTATGGCATGACATTCCAATCAGATTTCGAACCTGCTAAAAATATGAAATTAATTACCGGGATTCAATACCAACAAGATAATGTTGACCAAGATTCGCATAATAGAGTAGTCTCAAAAATGCCTATGCCGGTTGCTAGTTATACCCAAAATAAATATTTGTCCAATAAATGGCAACAATCAAGTATTTCATTATTTGGGCAAAACGATTGGGCTATTACAGATGATATTGCTTGGAATCTAGGTATTCGGCAATATTGGATACAATCCAAACTAAAAAATGGTTCAACATTAATCAATAAAAAACCTGTTATAGGACGACCGACTTCAACATACAAAATTGACGGTAAAAAGAAAGATAGTGATAATAATTTCGTGGTTTCTTCTGGTCTAACTTATTCCGGAATTAAGAATACTCAACTTAGAGCTTCATTTGCGCAAGGATATGTGTACCCTACTCTTGCTCATCTTTATGCTGTAACCTCAGCTGCAAATCAGACACTTTATGGGAACTCCAAACTCAAAGCTGAAAAATCGAATAACTACGAAATTGGATTACGTTATAACAATAATAAATGGTTAGTTGATACTGCTATTTATTATTCTGCAGCTAAAAACTATATTACTGATACAAGTTGTAATGGTTCAGCTGTTTGTGATGGAGCTTCCGGTCGGAATTTTAGTTATTATCATAATGCTAATAAAGCTAACACCTATGGTTTAGAATTTATGGCGGAATACTTAGACTTACCAGTAACACCTTACGTTAAAGGTAATTACCTACGTCGTCAGATTAAGACTAATGAATATAACACTTATGACACAGGTAATCCTCGTTTTGCAGGGAATGTTGGTGTAAGGCATACGGCCTATTTTGACAAAATAGACATTGATTCCGATCTATTTATGCGGGTTGCCACCAAAGCAACCAAAAAAAGTGATGGTTCGGCATATCATTACAGCGGGTGGTCAACACTGAATTTATCTACTTCCACTTCATTTGGGCCGCAACGTCAGTATAAAATTGGGCTTGACCTAAATAATATACTTAATAAAGATTACACCACTGCTTATGAAACTATTCCGTCAGCGAAGTTCCATGCCATAGTTAGTGCAAGTATGAAGTTCTAGAGGTTTAGTACGATAGCCTTATTATTAACTTTATTGTAATTTACAATATTATTAACTGATTGTAAGTTACAATAAAGCTCCATTCAGGTACCTCCGCAATATAATTTTCTACTTACGTATAATATTCTTATAAATATGCTTAAGCACCATAACCGGATGATAAATTATCATTCTTGGTCCCGAAAAACGCATTACTTGTTTTATTTGTTGCTTATAATCCTTGCGATAACAGTGTTTAGGGCAGCGTTCACACGTAGTTTTTTCCTCACCAAAACGGCACATAGTCAATCGCTGCATGGCGTATTGTAATAAATCACTACATTCATCACACAATTGGTTATTAAAGGGGTGATGATTTTTATGGCAATATAAATAGATCATTGCTCGCACGGTAGCCTTTTCTTGTTCTATTTGGGGACCAATATTATTTGCAACCATAATAACAACACGTCAAGTTAGAAAATGCTAAAATAAAACACATATGACTATCTTCACAAGGAATAACACCGATGGCAAGAACTATTAATAAAGATACCACTGTTTGTATGTCACTATCCGCGCGCCCAAGTAATTTTGGTACCCGCTTTCATAATTATTTGTATGAAAAGCTAAATCTTAATTATATCTATAAAGCGTTTACAACCAATAATTTGAAAGATGCTATTTATGGTATTAAAGCTTTAGCTATTCGTGGTTGTGCCATTTCTATGCCTTATAAAGAAGCCTGTATTGAATTTATTGATGAGTTAGACTCATCAGTTAAATCTATTCATTCTGTTAATACTATCGTTAATACTAATCACTATTTAAAAGCCTACAATACTGATTATATTGCTGTAGCTAAACTGATTGGGTCCAATAAAATAAATACCAATACTACTTTTGTATTAAAAGGTAGTGGTGGTATGGCAAATGCAGTTATTGGTGCTTTTTATGATGCTGGATTTAAAAATGGTATTGTAGCCGCTCGTAATCAACAAAAAGGGGAAGCTTTAGCTAAACGCTATAACTATAAATGGGTAAAAGATGAAAAAGATATTGAGCCAGACCAAGCGCAATTAATTATTAATGTTACTCCTATTGGTATGCTTGGTGGAAATGAAGTTCAAGAATTAGCCTTTCCTGAAGCAATGATAAAACAAGCCAATATTGTTTTTGATGTGGTAGCCATGCCAATTGAAACACCAATGATTCAGTATGCTAGAGATTTAAGTAAAACAGTTATTTCTGGTGCCGATGTAGCGGTATTACAAGCTGTTGAACAATTTGTTTTATATACGGGTATAAGACCTGATGATGAATTAATTAAACAAGCAGCTAATTTTGCTAGAAAAAATTAGTTTTTAATAACAGGATATAACGCAGGATGGTCTACTAACTAGACCATCCTTTCAATATTATTATTAACTAAAACATATTGTTACAATTTGTTGATGTAATTTTTCTGGAGCTACAAGTGATGACCCTTTTTCAAAGACATTGACTGACGTACCATCTGTACGTGTATATTTCAGTCCACATTCTTCGGCAATAATTTTAGCAGCAGCAATATCCCACGGGTGAACCATCATATGGATGAATGCTCCGGCTCGCCCGACAGCAATATGCACTATTTCCAATGCCGCCGATCCATAACGACGATGTCCTCGTGACTGTTGAATTAAATCAACCACCCTTGGATACGAAATAATTTCTTTAATATCACATATAATAACTTGATCATCCAACAATAAATCAGAATTAACTTGAGGAATTTTTTTGTCCTTAATATACGCACCTTCACCAGTAATTGCATGATAAAGTTCATCTCGCATTACATCATACACAATACCAAACAAAGGTTGTCCATTGTGGTATAAAGCTAAACTTATTACAAAATCTCTTCCTGTAGTAACTAAATTTGTAGTGCCATCAATAGGATCAAGTATCCAAATATAACCATCAGAATCATTAACAAAATCACCTTCTTCTCCAAGAAGACGATGATCTTTAATAAGACTAACTTTCTGTTTGAAAAAATCTTCAATCTCTCGATCAATATTTGTTACTAAATCATTAATATGACTTTTAGTATTGATTGTAATTTTTTCACTCAAGCGAATTTTTATAATTTCACCTGCATTAAGAACCCAATCTTTACCATAATTAAGCCATTCCAATCTAATTGAATCCATTTTATTTATCCTTAGCTTTTAATTGCATAGTCAGTTCTCTATCTTTACGAATATTTTTTTCCTCCAACACTGCTACTATTGCAAGAAAAATAACTGATAAAACCGCTGAAATATATAAAACATTGAATGAAGCAGACCAGCCATGTAAATTAATACCAAAAAATGTAAGTCCGTCTTTACTTGGATCGGCTATTCTTGAAATCAGAATCTTCGCCATAGAATCACCGAAGATATAGCCAAATGTTCCAGGAATCGCATTAATAACAACAGTAGCATCTTTAGGAGCAAAACCAATAATTGAAATACCGATCAATGTAACAGGACCAAAAATAAAAAATCCTTCAAAAAATAATGCGCCATAAACAACTGCAGGTATGGTCGAAAAATTATAAGCTAATAAAGGTAAAATAACTAATAATGCACAAATACAAGCAACTAATGCTCGTCGCCCATTTAATTTATCTGAAATATACCCCCATGACATTGAACCTAAAAAACCACCCATTTCCAAAAATGTTAGAGTCCAAGCAGCTTGGGCGGCTGTAAAATTCATCGCTTGAAAAGTGTACAAAGGAGCCCAATTATCAACACCAATTCGAATCATATAAACAAAAAGATTTGCTAAGCATAAAAACCATACAGCTGGGTTTTTTAATACATATTTTACTAAAATCTGCTTTTTGGTCATGTTTAAGGATTCTACATCCTTTGCTGCAATCGGTTCATCAAATATTTCTTCGGGTTTATTCCAACCCAACTCTGAAGGATCATCTTTCCCAAAAAATAATCCCCATACTCCTATGATTACAGCGATTATCACTGGAAATATAAACATTCCAGCAACATTACCATCAAAAAAGTAATTTGCCCCCCACAATGCTAAAATTCCAGATAAAGCACCCCCAATGTTATGAGATACATTCCACCAACCAATAAATCGCCCCCTCAATCTTCTTGGTGTCCATCTATTCATTGTTGAGTTTGAACATGGACCGCCTGGAGATTGACATAATCCATTAATTGACCAAAATAAAATTAAAAAACCAATTACATGACTTTCAGCCGCTAAAAAAAGACCAATACATAATGATGCAAAACACGAACAAAGCAATAATGAAGATAATACTTTTTTGGTGTTTTTTCCATCAATAAAATAACCTAAAATAACTCGACCAAGCCCATAAGCAATTGAAAATCCGACCCCAATATTACCAAGATCAGTCGTCGTAAATCCATAGTCTTTTAACAATGGTTGAGCTGCTTTAAAATTATACCTTAATAAATACATTCCAGAATAGACAATACATAGAACTAAATAAGGTTTTAAAAACTCCTTTAACCATTGTTTTCTTTGTAAAGCTATTGGAACATCTTTAACTTTAATAGATTTAATTTTATAAAAATCTACAACGCTTTGGAGAATACTCATTATTTTTCCTTTACAGTCGTGGATCATATGTAGAAATCCCTTAAAGGCAATTTCTACTAATTAATCATTAAGATAAAACAATTATTTTAAAAATAAAATAATTGAACGCGTGATCAAAAATAATTAAAAACCTATAAATATCCTTATTTAAATGATAAAAACTGGCATAAAAACTATACTAAAAATGATCACGTGACCAATATTACAATACAAATAAAAACATTTTTGTGATTGACATCAAAATAAAGGAATTAAGCTGATTTTCTAATAACTAAATTAACAGGAACAATACGATTTTCTTTTGTTCGATGATAGTTCTTCATTCTTTTTAGCAATAGTTCTACCGCGTGAAAGGCAAGTAATTCAGTATTTTGCTCAATAGTCGTTAACTGATAAGCCGCATAAGCAGTTGCAGGAATATTATCAAATCCAATAACTTTTACTTGTTTATCCAGATTATGAATTTTCAAATAATCAAGAGCCCCCATTGCTAATATATCTGTTGCGCAAAAAAGTGAATTTAATAAAGGTTGTTGTTTCAATAATTCTGCTATGCCATCCCATCCTGATTGATAATCATCTTTTAAGCAAAAAATTACTTGAGCCGACAATCGGTGCTGTGACAATATTTCTTGAAAAGCATCATACCTTTGCTTGGTACTAGAATTTTTTATACTTTGACCAATAAATCCAAACGAAGTTCCTCCTGAAGAAAGTAAATGTTCTACTGCTAATTTAGCTCCTTGGTAATTATCACAAATAATTTGATCTGCATTTTTTAGATCAGCACAACGGTTAATAAGAGCAACAGGTATTTCTTTTTTAACATATTCTTCAGCTAAATAAAGAGGTGGTGTTCCTGATGTCATAATAATCCCTGCAATATGATAACTAAGCAATTCTCGCAACGATAGATCTAACTGTTTAGGATCATCTGCATTAACTAAGATTGCAATAAAGCCTTTTAACGCTAATTGATGAACAATTGGAACCAATAATTTACTGCGAAAAGCATTTTCAAATCCCGAAGTTACAATACCAACAAAATTACTTCTACCTGTATTCATTGTTCTAGCAATGATATTAACTTGATAACCTAGTTCTTTAGCTGCAATCATCACTTTTTTTCTTTTTTCTTCAGAGACAGATGAACCTGAAGTGAATGCACGTGAGACTACGGCTCTCGAAACTCCTGCTGCTTGAGCAACATCTTGAGCTGTAATCCATTTTTTTTCTTTTTTGCCCATACGTTTCATTCTAATAAATAATTAATTATCTATACATAAAATACTATAATAATTTAAAAAGCATACAATATTTAACTAAATATAAAATAAAAATCTCTTCAAACAAAATAGATAGCAAGTATTTTCAAATAATAAATCACATCGTACTATGCAGTTTGTGATATACCGCTAACAATTTTTGGTGCATCCTAAATTGTTCAAGATTGTTATTGTTGCTGTTACCTTTTGCAGTTAAATCATCCAACCCTAAAAACTGTTTTTGTGCTGTTGCATACTGCCACATTTCATTAACACATGCAGTTCCATACATTTTGTTAAATGCGTCTTGGTAATTGGTAAATTGTTTACTACCACGTTCAATAATAAAATTAACTAACGTTTGTAAACAACGATATGCATGATTACGTTCTGGTGTAAAAATGGATTCATTCATTTCAACCGTCCAATCGATCCACAATTTTGCTTGTTTTAAATCTTTCCCTGCAAGCGCTAGCATGGCTTTTAATTCACCAATACGTAATGTTAACCACGCATTATCTTTGCCAGTTGCTATACCGAGTAGTTCACGAACGCGTGCAAAGTCATCCAAACCATCATCATCTAACTGTTCAATTATGCTTAAATACTGTTTAGCGGAACGTTTTTTATATGGCAGCGATAATATAAGTTCACGTAAATGTATTGCCATGTTGTTATTGGCAATTAATAGATCTTCTGGCAGATAGATTTCAGACATGCCTACTGCTAAAATTCGACAAGCATAAACACCTAAGTGTTCATAATCCATAATTAATACTTCAGTTTTGTTGTGCGCGAATATCGCCATTAAGTTAGCAAATTCTTGTTCAGTTGTACCCGAAAAATCCCAATCAACAAAGTCATAATCGTTCTTTTCGCTAAATAGATCCCATGAAATTAAACCACTTGAATCAATAAAATGTGTTTCTAAATTACTGAGATCAGCAACATCATCATTATCAAAACTTGGTGGTGAAAATACATCAAGATCTTTCAAACTTCGACCTTGTAATAATTCGGTAACCGTTCGTTCAAGAGCTACTCCAAAATTAGGGTGTGCGCCAAATGATGCATAGCTTGTACCATTTTGTGGGTTGAATAAAACCACACAAATAACAGGGAATTGCCCCCCCAAAGAAGCATCAAAACAATAAATCGGGAATCCTTCACTTTCAAGTGCTTTAATAGCAGACCGTACAGCCGGATAGCGATTAAGAACATTGGGCGGAATGGTCGGTAAACTAATTGCTTCAGCAATTATTTTATTTTTGGTGTAACGCTCAAAGATTTCTGACAATGCTTGTACTCGTGCCTCATTACTTGTATTACCTGCCGACATACCATTTGAGGCGTACAGATTAGCAATCAAATTAACTGGAATATAAATGGTTTTTTGATCAGATTGTTGTACGAAGGGTAATGCACAAATTCCCCGTTCATTATTACTTGATTGCAGATCAATTAAATCAGTTGCACATAATTCTTTATTTGAGTCATAAAATTTTAGTAATTTTTTAGACAGTAATCCTTTAGGTATTGAGTTATCTTTCGGAATAGCAAACCATTTTTCTGTAGGGTAATGAACAAAATTAGCATTAGCAACATCCTTACCTAAATAAAAATCGGCAAAGAAATAATTAGTAGATAATCGTTCAAAATATTCGCCTAGAGCTGATGCTAAAGCAGCCTTTTTACTGGCACCTTTACCATTGGCAAAACAAAGTGGACAGATAGTATTTTGAATATGTACCGACCATACATTAGGCACTGGATTTAACCATGATGCTTCTTTTACGTCTAATTTATACTTGGCTAACTGGAATTGAAAGTAATTTATTGAATCTTCAAGTGCGGCATCTTTGCCAAGAATATATGTTTTCATATCAAATCTCAAAAAAATTGTATATTATGTAGCGTCTTTTAACCGTGAAGTTATTCGTTTTTGAATGTATTCACTTTTGTTTTAAAAACAATTAAATAACCTTAAAATTTATTAATAGGAATGTAAAATGAAAAACAATATTAACTTAAAAGATATTTCATTTAAGGACTTTTTCTTTTTTAACAAATTATTAACACCTGTATTTATCACTATTATTTTTTGGGTTGCTATAGCTGTAATTATAGTTAGCGGGTTATCCATTATCTTGAGTAGCTTGACATTGTTCAAATATAACGCCTCTATGGGTATGATTGCTTTCTTTGGCGGAATATTTACCATCATTGGTGGACTCGTTTCAACCCGTATTGTATTTGAAATCATTTGCGTCTTATTTAATATCAATCGTAATATTGAAAAATTAGCATCAGAATCAACAGATACAAAAGAAGCAATTAATAATAACACTGATAATCAATAATAACTCATTATTTGTTGTTTAATTAATATTGATAGCTAAAACAATTAAGTGGGAATTTACTCCCACTTTTAAAATTATTCCGTATTTTCTGGTTTACTTTAACTGTAAGTTAATTCATTCAGAGACCATCTTGGCTTAACATTGATAGCCAATTCTGTTGATGTTTGCTTTTTTAGATGGATCATTCCTGCATAAGCAATCATAGCCCCATTATCAGTACAAAATTCTAATCTCGGGTAATAAACCTGCCCTTTTCGCTGTTTCATTAATTCAGCTAATTGATTACGCAATGTTATATTGGCACTAACACCACCTGCAATAACTAAGCGTTTAAATCTGGTTTGTTCAAGTGCTCGGCGCGATTTAATTACTAAAGTATCAACTAGTGCATCTTCAAACGCTCTAGCTATGTCGGCTTTAGTTTGGGGATCAATACCGTTATTTGATGTATTTTGATGGATTATGTTAGCCGCCGCGGTTTTAAGTCCGGAAAAGCTAAAATCTAATCCTGGACGATCGGTCATAGGTCGAGGGAAATGGAACCGCGAAGCATTACCTTGCTGAGCTAATTTAGAAAGTTTCGCTCCACCAGGATAATCAAGTCCAAGTAATTTAGCTGTTTTATCAAAAGCTTCACCTGCCGCATCATCAATTGATTCACCAATTAATTGATATTGACCAATTCCTGTGACACTAATTAGCTGTGTATGCCCACCAGAAACAAGTAGGGCAACAAAGGGAAATTCAGGTGGATTATCCTCCAACATTGGAGCCAATAAATGACCTTCCATGTGATGTACAGCTATTGCTGGCACATTCCAAGCATAAGCAAGTGAACGTCCAACTGAAGCACCTACCATTAATGCTCCAATTAATCCCGGACCAGCCGTATAAGCTACACCGTCAATATCTGTAGAAGTCAAATGCGCTTCTTTTAATGCGGCTTGAATTAATGGTACTGTTTTACGAATATGATCGCGTGAAGCCAATTCCGGAACTACACCACCATAATCAGCATGTAATTTAATTTGTGAGTATAGCTGGTTAGCTATTAAGCCATTTTGGTCATCATATATAGCAATACCAGTTTCATCACAAGATGTTTCAATGCCTAATACTTTCATTAATGTCTACCTGCTAAGTCTATAAGCTCATCTTCACTCCAAAGGTCTTGTTCGCTTATATCTTTGTCTGGTATACGATGTTCTTCACTCGCCCAATCACCTAAATCAATAAGTTGACAGCGTTTACTGCAAAACGGACGGTATGGGCTTTTTTCTGACCATTCAATCTCAGTTTGACAAGTTGGACATTTAACCATTGTAATAGTATGTTTATTCATGATTACCCTTTTTTATTGCTCCTACTTTATTAACAACATGCTAATTCAAATTCAATGGAATCAAGATTAATATTATCACTGGTGTCAAGTGGTAAAAAACGGATACTATAACGGGACATATGCCCGGATACTTGCGGATACACGTTTTTGTCTAACGGTACCCGAATACGGATAAGATTAACGTCACCATTAGTTTCTTGAAAAAAATTATTTGTATAGATAAAAGCTTTAAATTCACCTAACTGCCTGATTAATTGCAAACATGCCGTTAATGATTCATCAAGTAAGGATAAATGTTGTAACCAATTTTGTACTTGTTGATCTCTTTTTTCTTGTGATTGCTTAAGCCATAAATGAAATGAAGGCAAATCAAAACTACAACAACCACCAGGAATCATCAGCCGTTGTCGAATTGCAGTAATAAAACGATCATCCTTTAAACATTGTCCAAGTCTTAAAGTGGAATTGTATTTTGTGATAAATGAATCAAGTTCGTTAATTAGATTATTTAATAACTCTTGATCTACACCATCAATATTCATCCACGATAGAAGTTTTTGTTTTTGTGATTCAAGTTCTTTGACCAAATCACCTTTAACATCATTACGTTCAATAATTTCTAATAATTCAGACAATGCATGAAAAAACAATAAGGCATTATTTTGATTAAAGTGACAATGCATTTTTAATTGCTTCAATAAAAATTCGATACGTAACCAAGTACGTGTCTTTTCATTTAGAGGATGTTCAAAAACAATCTTACTCATACTAATCCATTCTTATGTTTGTTATTATTAATATACTGGTGATGTAACTTATTTACTTGTTCAGCTAATGATTTCAAATCCCCATTATTGTTGATAATATCATCAGCATGTAAGAGCCGTTTTGAAGAAGATATTTGTGACTGTATCATCTTTAGGGCTAATGTTTTATCAATATTGTCCCTTTGAATTAGACGTTTTAACTGTAACTCTACTGGTGAATCAATCATTAATACTCGATCTGCAAGGTGATGTAAATTATTTTCTATCAATAAAGGTACCACCCAAATTACATAATCAGTAGCCTGTTGCATTGCTATTTGATGTTGTGTTTCTTGTTGAATAATAGGATGTAATAAGCTATTTAACCATAACCTTTCATGATCATTATTAAAAATAATCTCGCGTAATTGTGAACGATCTAGTTCACCATTAGGTAATAAAATTTCTTGGCTAAAATGTTTAATGATTAGATTAAACGCAGGCGTACCTGATTGTACTACTTGACGGGCAATAACATCTGCATCAATAATTGGCACACCTAACTTCGCAAAAAGGTTCGCGATAGTACTTTTACCACTGGCAATTCCACCGCTAAGTGCGACAACATATGGCATGAGAAAATTTCCAATCAGATCTAACTTCTTTAATAGTATATCATACTATTATATATGATTATATATCTTGAAATCAGGTTATTAAGCCACTAAAAAACTCACTATTTAAGCTCAATAGCATAAAATTAATACAAATTAATTAATATTAAATTACCCTTTTTGTAACCTAATAAAAATATGATGTATTTTGTTATTTATCATAAAGAATAGATAAAAAAACAATAAGCCTAAAGTGATTTTTTGATATTTTATTATTTGAATAATATTAGATATATATGGTGCTTATCTAAGCTTATTGGGACTTAACTTTGAAAATAAATCAACAAAACAGTTGGTTTTATAAAATTAGCTGTATATAATCACATGTATCTGTATATAAACACAGGACAGCAATTATGAGACCTTTAACTGAACGCCAACAACAGATTTATGATCTAATAAAAGATAATATTCAAACAACAGGGATGCCCCCTACTCGAGCTGAAATAGCAAAAAAATTAGGATTCCGTTCTGCTAATGCGGCTGAAGAACATTTAAAAGCATTAGCTAAAAAAGGTGCAATTGAAATGATTGCTGGTTCTTCAAGAGGGCTTCGTCTATTGCTTGAAAATACTAATGATCAAAATGATTATGAAGGTATTCCACTCATTGGGCAAGTTGCTGCTGGTTCCCCTATTCTGGCTCAAGAACATATTGAAAGCTACTATCAAGTAGATCCTTCACTGTTTAGACCCCATGCAGACTTTCTATTAAGAGTTAAAGGGATGTCAATGAAAGATATTGGTATTTTAGATGGAGATTTGTTGGCTGTACATAAAACTCAAGATGTCAAAAATGGGCAAGTTGTAGTAGCTCGAATTGATGACGAAGTAACTGTGAAAAGGTTATCTCAAAAAGGTAAGCATGTACATTTATTAGCTGAGAATGAAGAGTTTTCCCCAATCAAAGTTGATCTAGAACAACAAAGTTTTGCTATCGAAGGTATTGCTGTTGGTATTATTCGTAATGGGGCATGGATGTAATTTAAAAGTTAGTATAAAATAACCAATAATTATTAGCTAGGAGAAAATAATATGTGGCTATTCTGGTTATTCGAATTTTTAGGCTTTATTGCCGTCCTCTTACTTATTTTTGCTTATTGCCGTTTCCGTGGAGAAAGATTCTGGTCGTTTATTTGGAAATATTTAAAATGGGTTGCTTTAGCTATTGTGATTGTATGGATATTGATTGCCATTCTTTGTCGTAACGATCTATACAATGCTACTCACTGTTATTTCCGTGGGGTAAGCATGCACTCTAATACTAAGTATTCTATCTATTTAAGTGAATGCCAAATTGAAACTCGCAGTGGTAGTTATGTACCAATTGATAGAACAAGAGCCTTACCTGGTTCTAAAGATCATGATTCTGATAATCAACACGATGACAATAATAACGATAATGACGGTGATGAGCTTTTACCAGAATAATTAATTTCGCAATCTAGATCAGGTAATTAGATTTTTTTAATTCCCTGATCTATTTAGTTTGGTATTCTAGATTATTCTCATTCTTTACTAGTTGTTCTTCACATTTGCAACTCGCACATAAGCTAAAAAATAATTTTCCAATTTTTTGAACCCCCAAATCAATATAAAACTTACACACAAATAAATGACTGCAGCAATACCAAAAGCATGAAAAGGTTGGTAAGTTTCAGCATAGATATCTTGTGCAATTTTCATTAAGTCAGGCACAGTTGCTGTAAACGCTAATGCTGTTGAATGCAACATAAAAATAACTTCATTACTATAGGCCGGCAAGGCTATACGAAAAGCTCTTGGTAAAATAATATGTCGATATAATTGAAAACGGTTAAAACCTAAGGCAGTTGCAGCTTCAATTTCACCATTTGGCACATTACGAATCGCACCGGCAAAAAATTCTGTAGTGTAGGCACAAGTATTTAAGGTAAAAGCTAGTATTGTACAATTTAAACCATTACGAAAAAATTCGTCTAAAATATAGTTTTCTTTTACTACACTTAAAGTATAAATACCAGTATAGATAATTAACAGTTGTACATATAGGGGGGTACCACGGAAAACATAAGTATACAGCCAAATTGGAAATTTAATAAATCTATTTTGTGAATTACGCCCAATGGCTAATAACAAAGATAAAGCTCCACCAATTGTTACACACAATATCAAAATCCAAAGTGTAATAGCTACTCCGGTAATATTATAACCATCAGTCCATAGCAAAGCTTGCCAATATTCTTGAAGTATTTCTATCATTGCAATTATCTTTCTTATAGTTTTGCTTTAGTAATACCGATCGAGTAATGTTTCTCGAACCATAATAAAACAATATTCGAAATCGTAGTAAAAAACAGATAGAACGCACCAGCAATTAATGCAAAAAAAAGTGGAGCGTAGGTTGCTTCCCCAACTATTTTGGTAGCTCTAACCAAATCTGATAAACCTAATAATGATACTAAAGCGGTAGCTTTTAATACCACTAACCAATTATTAGTAATGCCTGGAAGTGCAAATCGCATCATCAATGGGAACATAACATAACGAAAAACTTGTGCTTTACTTAAACCAAGAGCAAAAGCTGCCTCTAATGTCGTTTTTGGTACTGCTAAATAAGCCCCACGAAAAGTTTCTGTAAAATAAGCACCATAAATAAAACCTAAAGTAATAATGCCCGCTATTAATGGATTGATTTCAATAAAACCAATACTAAAAAAATCAGTAATACTATTAAGTAGCAATTGTAAACCATAAAAAATTAATAGCATTAACACTAAGTCAGGCACACCACGAATTAGTGACGTATAAGCCTGACAAAGTAGCGCAGTAGGTTTAAAGTTAGACAATTTACCAATGGCACAAATTATACCTAGTATCATTGCCAATACTAATGAGGCAATTGCCAAGCTGATAGTAATTAATGCACCATGACAAATTAATGGAATATAACCTTGCATTGATTATTCATTACT
The DNA here is from genome assembly GCF_001690685.1 of Gilliamella sp. wkB112. Lineage (GTDB taxonomy): Bacteria > Pseudomonadota > Gammaproteobacteria > Enterobacterales > Orbaceae > Gilliamella > Gilliamella apicola_J. The sequence goes on from NZ_LZGL01000009.1 coordinate 348,524, forward strand.
ATTATAGATATTAAATTCAAAATATTTGTCGTTGATCTTTTTGTAAGTACCATCGGCTAATATTTCTGCTAACGCTTTATTAAAGGCTTCACGAAGTTCATTGTCACCTTTACGAAATCCTAGCCCAGTGCCAACACCAAAATATTTTTTATCAGTTAAAGCTGCTCCAGCAAAAGCAAAATCTTTACCTTGCGGTTGTTTTAGAAAAGACTCACTAGCGGTTACTTCATCCTGTAAAACTGCATCTAAACGCCCAGCAATTAAATCAGAAAAAACTTGTAATTGATTTTGATAAGGTACAATAATAACACCATTTGGTCGCCAAACTTCATTAACAAAATATTCTTGGGTAGTACCTTGTTCAACACCAACACGTTTTCCTTTCAATGATTCCACTGTTGGCAATAAATTGGCATCATTTTTAGCTACTAGTCGCGAATTTACCGCAAAAGTAGGATCAGAAAATGCAATTTGCTTTTCACGTTTTTCAGTAATAGAAAATGATGAAGAAATCATATCAATTTTACGTGATAACAGGGAAGGAACTAAGGCATTAAAATCAGTTGTAGCAAAATTACATTTAATATTAATTTTGTCACAAAGCGCCTGAGTTAGCTCAATATTAAATCCGGTAATTTGACCATTAGCATCAATATAATCAAATGGAGCATAAGAAGTATCAGAACCTATCTTTATCGATTCAGGTAATTGGGCTTGTCCAACGAAAGGTAACCATAATAAATTAATAACAAATAATGATTTTAATAGTTTTTTCATAATTAAGTCTCTGAGTAGATTGGATGTATAATATACGCTGTTCTGAATAAATTTGATAATAAAAAATAATTATAAAAATATAGAATATTATAAGAATTGCAGAATCAAATCTGCAATTCTAAATTAACTTCAACTACAAACAACTAGTAAAATCGATATTTAAATTTAGAGTTTAATTGGCTTTATACCCCAAATTTCATCAGCATATTCTTGAATAGTTCTATCAGATGAAAATTTTCCCATATTGGCAATATTAAATGCAGTTTTGCGGAACCACTGATTAGGATCTCGGTACACTTCATCAACCTTTTTTTGTACCTGATAATAAGATTCAAAGTCTGCCAGATTCTGGTAATGGTCACCAAAATTAGCAATTGCATCAAATAATCCTCGATAACGTTCTGGATTTAAAGGACTAAAATATCCAGTTGCTATTTGCGTCAATGCTTGATTAATGCGTTGATCATTTTCATAGTAATTTCGTGGATTATATATTGGACGGAGTTCTTCAACCTCTTTAGCATTATGACCAAAGATAAATATATTATCATCACCAACACTTTCTTTGATTTCAACATTTGCACCATCAAGTGTTCCAATAATTAATGAACCATTAAGGGCAAATTTCATATTGCTAGTTCCAGATGCTTCAAAGCCAGCCAATGAAATTTGTTCAGATAGATCAGCCGCTGGTATCATGATTTCTGCAAGGCTAACACTATAATTTGGTACAAATATTACTTTGAGTTTTCCATTAATCCTTTTATCGTTATTAATAAAGGTTGCCACTTCATTAATTAATTGGATAGTCTGTTTAGCCAATTTGTAAGCACTTGCAGCTTTACCCGCGAAAAAAACCACTCTTGGTACCCAGTCTGCGTCAGGGTTTGCCAGAATTTCATTATATCGAACAATAGTATGTAATAAATTTAAACTTTGACGTTTATACTCATGTATACGTTTTATTTGCATATCAAATAATGCTTCTGGATGAACAACAATATCAAGTTTATCAGCAATAAATTTAGTTAATCTTTCTTTATTCGCTTTTTTAACATCTTGTAATTCTTTTAAAAAGATAGGGTAATCAATTTTATCATTTAATTCACTAAGTAAGTTCAAATTAGTGCGCCAGTGTTTACTCAAATATTTATCTAATAAATTAGCTAAGCTAGGATTAGCCACACCAACCCAACGCCTTGGAGTAATACCATTGGTTTTATTACAGAATTTTTCGGGATATAGCTTGGCGAAATCAGCAAACAATGATTTAACCATTAAATCAGAGTGTAGTTGCGACACCCCATTAACTTTATGACTAGCAATAACCGCCAACCACGCCATTCGTACCCGTCGGCCATTATTTTCATCAATAATTGATACTCGAGACAATAACTCATTATCATTGGGTTGCAGTTTTTTGACTTCTTCCAAAAATGCATAATTAATTTTAAAAATAATTTGTAAATGGTATGGCAATACCTTACTCATCATATCAACTGTCCAAGTTTCCAGAGCTTCAGACATAAGAGTGTGATTAGTGTAAGAAAAGATTTTCTTAGCCATTTGCCAAGATTTATCGAAAGAGTAATCATAATGATCCGTTAATATTCGAATAAATTCGGGTATTGCTAATACTGGATGGGTATCATTTAAATGAATAGCGACTTTTTCAACTAAATTATCTACAGTGCCGTTTACTCGGTAATGCCGAGAAATAATATCCTGGATAGTTGCTGAAACTAGAAAATATTCCTGAGATAAACGTAGTGCTTTACCATGCATTGTTGAGTCATCAGGATAAAGAACCAGTGACACATTTTCAGAAAGAGATTTATCTTGGACCGCAGCAAAATAATCACCTTGATTAAACTTGGTAAGATCTAGTTCATCGATAGCTTTAGCTGACCATAACCGCAACGTATTCGTTACATCATTGCCATAACCAGGAATGATTTGGTCATAAGCATATGCTAATACTTTTTCAGTATCTAACCAACGAGTAATATCACCTTCTTGTTGAACTCGCCCACCAAATTCAACTTTATATTCAATACTATGACGATAAAATTCCCATGCATCAGCATGTTTTAACCAATTATCAGGAACTTCAATCTGCTGATTATCGACAATAGTTTGTTTAAACATTCCGTATTCATAACGTAACCCATAACCCCATCCTGGGTAACTTAATGTTGCTAATGAATCTAAAAAGCAAGCAGCTAAACGCCCTAATCCACCATTACCCAACCCCGGATCATCTTCAAATGAACAAAGATCTTCTAAATCAAGTCCTAATTCATTTAGCGCCTCTTTAACTTCAGAATAAATACCTGTGGAAATCATGGAATTAGATAACGTACGCCCAATAAGAAACTCCATTGAAAGGTAATAAACCTGTTTACTATCTTGTGATAACTGAGCTCTTACTGTACGTAGCCAGTCTTCTACCATCCTATCTCTAACCGTCAAAATAACTGCATTTAACCAATCATGCTTATCAGCTATAGCTGGATCCCGACCAATAGAAAAAAGTAATTTATAAATTATTGACTGTTTGATTTTTTCAACTGTTACAACAGGTGAATCATAATCTAAATTAGAAACTAATGTCATTTAATAATATCCTCCAAATAATTCGTGCTATACAGCATTATAAAGTTGTTGATATTGCTTAGCTGAATCTTGCCAACTAAAGCTTTGGCTCATTGCTCTTTGCTGCAATATTCTCCAAGTTTGTTGTGTTTGCCATAATTCAAAAGCACGATTAACGGCATAACGCAGCCCATCTTGATTACTATCAATATATGAAAAACCTGTTGCAGTTTTGTTATCTAAATTTTCATTAGTGCTATCAATTACCGTATCAGCAAGCCCACCAGTTCGATGAACTAAAGGTAATGTGCCATATTTAAGTGCATATAATTGTGTTAATCCACATGGTTCAAAACGGCTGGGTACCATTAATATGTCCGCACCAGCAATAATTCGATGTGAAAGTTCTTCGTTATAACCATAATAGATAGCAATATTATTTTGGTATTGAGGATTATTTACTAGTTTAGAAAAAGATTGATATAAATCATTATCACCACTACCTAATAAAATAAATTGCCCTCCTCTTTCAAGAATTTCCGGTAATAAAGACAAAACTAAATCCAAACCTTTTTGTTTTGTTAATCGACTAATAACACAAAATAAAGGTTGTTTATTATTGGTGTCTAAACCAAATTCGGTCTGTAAAAAATACTTATCTGTTTGTTTATTTCTTAAATTACGTTTGTTATATCTTGATGCAATTAAGGTATCTTTAGTTGAGTTCCAAACATCGTCATCAATACCATTTAAAATTCCGCTTAATCGTTGTTGTTCAGATCGAGTTAGCAATAATCCTTCAAATCCATTACCAAATTCAGCTGTGGTGATTTCTTTGGCATAAGTCGGACTAACAGTTGTAAGATGATCGGAGTAATACAGACCGGCTTTCAGATAAGAAATTTGACCATAATATTCAAGACCATTAACATCAAAATAAGACTGTGGAATTTGGATTTGCTGTAAATGGTAATGTTCGAAATTACCATAGTAGGCTAAATTATGGATAGTAAATATGCTCTTAGCATGATGATAAGGTTGTTTTAAGTTTAAATAAACACAACTTAAACCAGCATGCCAATCATGTGAGTGAACAATGTCTGGCTGCCAATAATAATCTAAACCACAAGCAAGTTCACTGGCAATCCACCCCAATAATGCAAAGCGAAGATAATTGTCAGCGTAAGCATTTTGATACATATCATGATATGGACTACCTTCTCTAGCATATAAATTTGGGGCATCAATAATATAAATCCCGATATTATTGTAATAACCGAATAGAACTGTTGCTTGCCCGGCAAAAGTATCTACTGTTTTAACTACTTGTGCATTACTAACTCCGGATTTGATGGTAGGAAAACCCGGTATTAAAATACGACATTGTTCACCTAATTTATTTAATACTTTAGGTAAAGCACCTGTTACATCAGCTAGTCCACCCGTTTTTATTAAAGGATAGAATTCAGCACAAACATGTAATATTTTCATACTCATTTCCTTATGGTTGTGCAATACCTAATTTCCGCAACATTTCACGTGTCACTAGGGTAATCCCTGATTCACTACGATAAAATCGTTTTGCATCTTCCTCTGGGTTTTCACCAATAATCATACCCTCAGGAATATAGCAGGCTCGATCAATAATACATCTTCGCAAACGGCAACGTAGTTTAATAATGCAATCAGGTGAAATAATAGAGGAATCAATAGTACAAAATGAATCTATACGAACTTTTGAAAAAATAATTGAATTAACAATCATAGAACCAGAAATAATTGAGCCTGCGCCTATCAGCGAGTTCATAGTCATCCCTTGCCCACCATCTAGATTTTGCACAAATTTAGCCGGAGGTAATGGATCAACATAAGTACGAATCGGCCAATATGGATCATAGATATCCAGTTCTGGCATAACCGATGCTAAATCTAAATTTGCCCGCCAATATGCATCAACAGTTCCCACATCACGCCAATATGGTGGTGCGGAATGATCAGAAGTTACACATGAACGATTGAATGGATGAGCATAAACTACACCCTGTTTGACGCCTTTAGGAATAATATCATGACCAAAATCATGGGTTGAAATAGGATCATCATGATCTTCTTCTAACATTTCAACTAAATAGTCGGTATTAAAAATATAAATTCCCATACTAGCTAAACAATGGTTAGAATCATCAGGCAATGAAGTCGGATTTTCAGGCTTTTCATTGAATTCAATTATTTTTTCAGATTGATCAATGGTCATCACACCTAAACCCTTGGCATCTTTTAATGGTACTTTAATACAACCCACTGAACATTTAGCCGCCTTTTTAACATGATCAAGTAACATTTTGGAATAATCCATTTTATAAATATGATCACCAGCTAAAATAACAATAAAATTAGCCCGATAACGGAGAATAATATCTAAATTTTGATAAACCGCATCACCAGTACTAACATACCAATTGCTATTTTCAACTTGCTGTTGCGCAGGTAACAGATCAATGAATTCATTCATTTCTTCATTAAAAAATGACCAACCTCTTTGAATGTGCTGAATGAGTGAATGAGACTGATATTGCGTTAACACACCGATGCGACGAATACCCGAATTAATACAATTGGATAAAGGAAAATCAATAATTCTAAATTTGCCACCAAAATGCACAGCAGGTTTTGCTCGTTTGGAGGTAAGATCTTTTAATCGTGAACCTCGTCCTCCAGCCAAAATAAGGGCTATCGATTGAGTTGGCAACTCTTTTGCTAACATCAGGTCTTGATCTAATTTATTATCCATATTTATCTCCTATTCCTGCAAAAATAATATTGAAATGGTGTGAGCATCGATTTCCCAGTTATTAATACCTTGCTGTTGTTCAACTTTTCCTAAAATACCTGTTTTAATTTTGTTTGGGGTACAGAAATTTTGTTGTACATCAGAAGGATTAATAACGATAAGCCAATTATTTGATAGTTGGATTTGTAATAGTTTGGGTACATTTTCCTGCCAGTCAGCAACAGACATTAAATTACCTTGCTGATTTAACCAACGTACATCATATTTAGTTAGACATTGAGTATTATCTTGCCACCAATAATTATGATTTAGAGCAAGAATTTGTTTCCTTATTTGGATTACTCTTTTAACATAATTAAGTAATTCTTGGTTGTTATCTTTTAGTTCTGACCAATTTAACCATGTCAATTCATTATCTTGGCAATAACCATTATTATTGCCTTGTTGGCTATTACCCCATTCATCACCTGCCAGCAACATTGGTGTTCCCTGAGATAAAAGTAGTGTCGCTAGTAAACTTTTTTGCATGGTTAACCGTTTGTGTAAAACATCAGCATTGGTTGTATCACCTTCTACTCCTAAGTTATTACTCCAATTTTGGTTATTACCGTCACAGTTATTTTCACCATTTGCCTGATTATGTTTTTTATTAAAACTTACTAAATCATTTAACGTAAACCCGTCATGGCAAGTAATGTAATTAATGGAACTGGCTGGTGTACGCCCTTGTTTATTAAACAACCAACTAGATGCAGCAAAGCGTTGGGCAAAATCGCCTAAACAGATATCCTGATGGAGCCAAAAACGACGCATCGTATCTCGATACTGATCATTCCACTCAGCAAATGGATAAGGAAAATTACCCAGTTGATAACCATCACTACCAATGTCCCATGGTTCTGCAATTAGTTTTATCTTTTGTAGAACTGGATCTTGTTGAATTGCAATTAATAAAGAAGAAACAGAATTAAATTCAGGTGTGCGGCCAAGGATTGTGCCTAAATCGAATCTAAACCCATCAATATGACATGTTAAAACCCAATAACGAAGACAGTCCATCACCCATTGAATCACTTTAGGATGCATGAATTTTAAGGAGTTACCGCAACCTGTCCAATTAATTAAATTCCCTTGGTCATCATGCCAATAATAGTTTTGCGGATCCATGCTTTTAAAATTGAATGTTGGCCCTAATGCATCAAGTTCAGCGGTATGGTTAAAAACAACATCTAAAATGACCTCAATGCCAACTTTATGAAGAGCTTTAACCATATCTTGGAACTCTGATAATGGTGCGGTATTAGGTCTTTTAGACCAATATTTTGACTCAATGGCAAAAGGTGCAATAACATTGTATCCCCAATAATTATGAAGTTTTAATTGCTGTAATCTTGGTTCATCCAGATGAAATTGAACTGGCATTAATTCAATACTGGTGATCCCTAATTGCGTTAAATAATCAATCATTACCGGATGCGATAATCCAGCATAAGTCCCACGTAATTGCTGCGGAATATTAGGATGTAATTTAGTTAATCCCTTAACATGTGCTTCATAAATAATCGTTCTTGACCAAGGAATATTTGGATTATGATCATCATGCCAATCATAATCATCAACAATAACAACACCCCATAATTGGCCATTAATGACCTCTACCGCTTTAGCATAAGGATCAAGTAATAACACTTCATTACCATCAATTCGATAACAATAAAGAGTCCCTACTGCGGTTATATTAGTAACAGATGTAAACCATACATCGCCATTTTTTTCATTAACAGGAAAAACTTGGATGGTACCATTTACCAATAAACAAAGTTCTACTTTAGTTGCTGATGCGGAAAATAAAGTAAAACTTACTTGATTAGTTTTAGCCTGATAGCTACTACCCATTGGTAAATAATCCATATTAAGCCCTCACTAAATATAAGGTAGCTAACGGTGGTACGGTTACAATAAGTGAATATGGTTTGCCGTGACTGGCAATTTTTTGGCTGGGAATAGAACCCAAATTACCTACATTACTACTTCCATAATAGATTGAATCAGTATTTAAAATTTCTTGATATTTACCAGTTTCAGATACTCCAAATTGATAGTTATAATGAACAACCGGAGTAAAATTACTAATGACAATTATTCTGTTACCTTGATTATCTATTCGTTCAAACACAAAGATTGAATTTTGATTATCATCAACGACTAACCAGTTAAATCCTGCTGGTTGGTAATCAAGTTCGTATAGCATAGGGTTTTGACGATAGATGAGATTTAAGTCTTTTATCAGTTGCGAAACACCCTGATGTAAATTATTTTTTGCTTCAGTTACTAAATACCAATCCAACTGCCCATCATGATTCCATTCATTCCATTGACCAAATTCACTACCCATAAACAGCAATTTTTTGCCTGGATAAGCCCACATAAAAGCATAATAAGCCCGCAAATTAGCAAACTTTTGCCAAGTGTCTCCAAACATTTTATTCAAAATAGAACACTTACCATACACCACTTCATCATGCGATAGCGGTAAAACAAAGTTTTCGCTATAAGCATAAGTTAAGCCAAAAGTAATTAAATTATGATGATACTTACGATAAATAGGATCTAGTTTCAAATAATTCAAAGTGTCATGCATCCAGCCCATATTCCATTTATAGTGGAAACCCAAACCATTATTTTCTGGAGGTTTAGTGACACTAGGATAATCTGTGGATTCTTCAGCAATAGTAATACAGCCTGGATAATATTGACCAATATCATGATTAACTTCTTGTAAAAATGAAATTGCTTCTAAGTTTTCCCGTCCACCATATTTGTTGGGGATCCAATCACCACTTTTACGACTGTAATCGCGATAAATCATTGAAGCAACCGCATCAAACCGGAAACCATCGATCCCATAAACATCCAACCAATACAAGGCATTGCTAATTAAATAGTTCCTTACTTCAAAACGACTATAGTTGTAAACAAGTGTATTCCAGTCTAAATGCATGCCTTCTTTTGGGTTTGGATACTCATACAATGTTGTACCATCAAACTGACGTAAACCGTGTTCATCTTCCGGAAAATGTCCTGGCACCCAATCCAATATAATATGGATACCTTGATCGTGAGCAGTCTGTAAAAAATAGGCAAAATCATCAGGTGAACCAAAGCGACTTGTCGGCGAAAATAAACCTATTGGTTGATACCCCCAAGAACCATCAAATGGATGCTCCATAATCGGTAATAATTCAAGGTGAGTAAAGCCCATATCTTTTACATATGGTAATAACTCATCAGCAAGTTCACGATAAGATAGCCACGAATTATCTTGGTGGCGTTTCCATGAACCTAAGTGCACTTCATAAATCGAGATCGGTTTATTAAAACTATTACCGATTTTAAAAGTAGCATCACATTCAGTAGGTTTAGGAAAGGCTTCAACTCTTGAAGCAGTATTAGGACGAATTTCCGTACCAAAAGCGTATGGATCTGCTTTTAAAACAATTTTATTCTGACTAGTAATAAGTTCATATTTATAAAGTTGTTTAACTTTAACTTGTGGAATGAACAGTTCCCAAACACCTGTTTCTTGGCGCAATCGCATTGGATGTTGCCTGCCATCCCAAAAATTAAAATCACCTACTACGGACACCCTTTTAGCGTTCGGAGCCCAAACCGCAAAAATTACTCCTTCAGTATCACCGATTTTAAGCGGATGAGCGCCTAACTTTTCATAAGCACGTAAGTGTTTACCTTGCTTTAATAACCAAACGTCTAGCTCTTGTAACCAAAACCAAAAACTATATGGATCATCGCGAACTTCATGATAATTTTCCCAATAAATATCTAATTGGTAAGCAAATTTTTCATTTGTATCTGGTAATACACCAATAAAAAATCCATTATTAGTAATTGGTGATAATTCTAGGAGTGGTTTGGAAGGATATTTATTTAATAAAATAATACGTTTTGCATTAGGAATAAAAACTCTAACTTCTAAGCCGAAACTGCACTCATGCATACCTAGAATAGAAAATGGATCTCGGCATTGGCCATTGATAAGATTTCTGATTTCTTGAGTGAAAGAATATTGCATATAAAGTCCTTATTATAATGAAATAAATCAAACTTCACTGGCAAGATTTTTTATTCTATTTCTAAATGCGAGTTACTATTCTAAAAATTTTAAATACAACTAATACAACTAATACAACTAATACAACTAATACAACTAATACAACTAATACAACTTAAAAATAACACGCGATTTGATTGATTAGTATACAAAAAGTGCGGGCTATTAATTAATTAATATACATAAAGTGCTAATCAAATATTTATAACATATAAAAACTTATAATAACTGGTAAATAAATTGATAAATAGTATAAAAATTTAAAGGAGTTTTTTCTCGATTATTGTAGATAACCAAAGCTTAAAGGCCTATACGATTAGCATTTTTGATATTTGGTTTTGATAAAGGTATTATGCTTACAAAATTATTACAATCATTATTAATAATTGCTAATTATTATGGAGATCACATGGTAGATTTTGATGCTTTCCCCGAACAACGACAAGCGTTTATTCAGCAAATACTTGCCGAAAAAGGGCGTGTGGTGAGTGCTGATTTAGTAAGTTTATTAAATGTTTCTGAACATACTATTCGACGGGATTTACAAAAATTAGCACGTGAAGGAATTTGCAAGCGCGTTTATGGTGGAGCTGTTAGTCAATTAAAACAATCTGCAACCTTTGAAACTAGAATGACACAATCTGTTGCCGAAAAAACTACTGTTGGCAAAAAGTGTGCTCAATTAATAAAAGCAAATTCTTGTATCTTTATAGATGCTGGCTCAACTTATTTAACCATGGCAAGTTATATTCCTAACGAAATGGAACTAACGATTGTCACTAACTCACCACAAATTGCTTCATTACTCAGTAGCCGTACGCATGGCGAACTAATTTTATTAGGAGGCAAAGTTAATCCATTAACTGGTAGCACTATGAGCACCGATACCGTTAATCAAATACGTAATATGGTGTTCGATCAAACATTTATCGGTGTTTGTGGACTTGATCCACAAGCTGGTTTAAGTGCTGTTTATTATGAAGACGCTTGCTTTAAAAAAGAGGTCATAGCTCAAAGCAACGAGGTTATAGCCGCCGTAATTGCAGATAAAATGTCACAAGTTGCACGCTATAAAGTGGCGACTTGTGAAGAAATAGATATTGTAGTCGTCAGTCGTGAATCGAATATTCAAGGCTTTGAGAATCTAAATATGCATATTGAGGTTGTTTGATACCTTCATGATTTAGCTTGCAATACTAATAATTGGCGAATGGTATTTAGTACCGCATTATCATCATTATAACCGGTAATAAATTTAGCTACTGCTTTGGTTTCGTCAAAGGCATTGCGCATAGCAAAACTATATTCAGCTTGTTCAAGTAATTCAATATCATTATAACCATCCCCAAATGCCATAGTTTCATGAGGAGTGACCTTAAGTAGCTCTTGTAATTTTTTAATAGTATTACCTTTATTGACATCAAAATCAGTGATATCTATCCATGAAGCCTCGGAAACTACCATATAAACATCTTTTTCATAATCGGTTAAATAAGATCGCGTGGTGGAACACTGGCCTGTTTCATCGTATACCGTTATCTTAATAAAATCGTCAGTTATGATATTAAAATCATTAACTTCAATAATAGTAGTATAAGATCCTCTGACTTTTGCTTTGAGCCTAGCTGGTAAGTCGGCTCTAATTACTGCTCCCATAGTAGTACAAGCAATAATAACATGGTCAGAACTTACTTGTTCCAATGTTTGTATAATTTCTCGACCCAATTCATTTTTAATAAAAGATCGATAAATAAATTCACTATTAAATTTAATAGTAGTTGCACTGTCACCAACTATCCAGATTTTTTCACTATATTTTCCAAATAGTTCTTCAACTCGGTCACATTGTTTACCTGTACAAGCTGCAAAATTCACACCTTGTGCTGCCATAAGATCATAAACTTGATCGAATAATTGCCGATCATAATCACCCTTATTGTTTAAAAAAGAACCATCTAAATCAGTAATAATCAATTTAATCATTATGTTATTCCTTAAAAAATAAAAATAAATTCATATGCAATATTATGCTAGTTTATGATACATTATGCAATATTAAAATAAATGAGATTAATACCTAAACAATATATGAACAAGTTATCAATGCATCTAAATTTTTAATGTAAATATAAAAAAGCCTGAAAACATAAAATTTTCAGGCTTTCCTTTTCTTTAATTAAGTTTGGTTATTTATCGGTGGTGAAACCAATATTAATCTTACTGTTTAGCAACAATCTGATTATCTTGTAACTCTAGCTCAATTGGTTTACCTGGTATTAATGATCCAGATAAAATTTGTTGTGCTAAAGGATTTTCGACTTCATGTTGTATTGCTCTTTTTAGAGGTCTTGCACCATAAATTGGATCAAAGCCAACTTCAGCAAGATGTCCAAGAGCAGCATCCGAAATCGATACAGTATAACCATGTTCAGCTAGTCGTTTTTCAACACGTTGTAACTGAATTTTGGCAATTGCTTTAATATTGTCTCTACCTAATGGATGGAACACTACAGTTTCATCAATTCGGTTGATAAATTCAGGTCTAAAATGTTGAGTAACCACAGTCATAACTAATGATTTCATTTCATTATAAGTTAAATCAACTTTACCTTGAATTAAGTCTGAACCCAAGTTTGAAGTCATGATAATAACTGTATTTCTGAAATCAACAGTGCGACCTTGACCATCAGTTAAACGCCCATCATCGAGCACTTGTAACAGTATATTAAATACATCCGGATGCGCTTTTTCAACTTCATCAAGAAGTACTACAGAATATGGACGACGTCTTACTGCTTCAGTTAAATAACCGCCTTCTTCATAACCAACATATCCCGGAGGTGCACCAATTAAACGAGCCACTGAATGTTTTTCCATAAATTCTGACATATCAATACGAACCATGGCATCTTCACTATCAAACATAAAATTAGCTAGCGATTTACACAATTCGGTTTTACCAACCCCTGTTGGACCTAAAAATAGAAATGATCCAATTGGTTTGTTTGGATCTGATAGTCCCGCACGGCTACGACGAATAGCATTTGCTACCGCAACCACGGCTTCATCTTGCCCAATAACGCGTTGATGTAAAGATTCTTCCATATGTAATAATTTTTCTTTTTCCCCTTCTAGCATTTTCGAAACAGGAATACCTGTCGCTTTAGAAAGGACTTCGGCGATCTCTTCATCAGTTACTTTATTACGCAGTAACTTCATGGTTTTACCTTCAAGCTGGGTAGCTTGAGCTAACTGTTTTTCTAATTCCGGGATACGTCCATATTGCAATTCAGACATCTTATTTAAATCACCAGCACGACGAGCTTGCTCGATTTCAATGCGCGCTTTATCTAAATCCGCTTTAATATGTTGAGTTCCAGAAACTGCCGCTTTCTCTGATTTCCACTCTTCGTTAAGAGATGCAAATTCTTTTTCTTTTTCATCAAGTTCATTATTTAGCATTTCTAAACGTTTTTTACTGGCATCATCAGACTCTTTCTTTAACGCTTGTTGTTCCAATTTTAATTGGATGATACGACGTTCTAAGCGATCCAAAGATTCTGGTTTGGAATCCATCTGCATACGAATACTTGAAGCTGCTTCATCAATTAAATCGATCGCCTTATCAGGTAACATACGATCGGAAATGTAACGATGCGATAATGTTGCAGCGGCAACTATTGCCGGATCAGTAATTTGGACATGGTGGTGGATTTCATAACGTTCTTTAAGTCCACGTAAAATAGCAATAGTGTCTTCAACTGTTGGTTCAGCAACATAAACTTTTTGGAATCGACGTTCTAAGGCCGCGTCTTTTTCGATATATTGACGGTATTCATCAAGGGTAGTTGCCCCAACACAGTGTAATTCACCTCGAGCTAATGCTGGTTTTAACATATTACCTGCATCCATGGCGCCATCGCTTTTACCTGCACCAACCATGGTGTGAATTTCATCAATAAATAGAATAATTCGACCTTCTTCTTTAGCCAAATCTTTCAAAACTGCTTTTAAGCGTTCTTCAAATTCTCCACGATATTTTGCCCCTGCAATTAAAGCTCCCATATCTAATGACAAAACACGTTTATTACGTAATCCTTCTGGTACTTCGCCATTAACTATTCGTTGGGCTAAGCCTTCAACTATAGCTGTTTTACCAACACCTGGTTCACCAATAAGTACTGGATTATTTTTAGTACGGCGTTGTAACACTTGTACAGTACGGCGGATTTCTTCATCACGACCAATAACAGGATCTAACTTACCTTGTTCGGCACGTTCGGTTAAATCAATAGTATATTTTTTTAATGCATCTCGTTGATCTTCTGCATTGGCATCGTTCACGTTATCACTCCCCCTTACTTGATTAATAGCTTGGGTAAAACGAGCTGAAGTTACCCCCGCTTTTTTCAAAATTTCACTTAGAGTACCCTTTTCTTCAAGCGCCGCTAAAATAAATAACTCAGACGAAATATAACTATCATTATTTTTTTGTGCTAGTTTGTCACACAAATTCATAATACGAACAAATTGTTGTGAAGGAATAACTTCACCACCAATTCCTTGTACTTGTGGGATCTTGTTAATTGCCTGTGTTAATTCTTGTTGTAATAAAGGCAAATTAGCTCCAGAACTGGTAAGTAGCGGTTTAATGCTACTGGCATCTTGCGCTAACATAGCTGCAAGCACATGTTCAGGTTCTATATATTGATTATCTTTGCCAAGAGCCATGGACTGTGCATCAGCCAAAGCTTGTTGAAATTTATTTGTTAGTCGGTCTAACCTCATATTAATATCTCCTTAGCAATAAATTTGGCTATAATGCGTCAAAACACTTAAGCCATTTGCATGGTTACTAAATGAGTGTGAATGAATAAATTTCAAGAGATTATCAACAAATTTTTTTGAGGATTAAAATTCCGTTGGCAAAGCCAACGGATTCAAGTTAGTTTTCAGTTAAAAAGCATAATGTAACTTTGCCCAAACTACTCGCCCTGGCTCCGCAATTTGCTGATTTGCTGAATAACCAAAAGTTGCTACACCACCACGATTCAGGTGTTCAACATAGTATTTATTGAATAAATTATCAACGCCCGCTGATAACCGAAATTGCTTGGTAATACTATATTCGCCATTAAGTGAAAAAATGCCGAATCCCTTACTACTAGCAAAATCTTTACCAATAACATTACCTTGATCTTTAGCAATGCGATGTTGAGAATTAACCAATCTCCACAAACCACCAATAGACCAATCATCGGTGTGGTAATGTAAGCCCAATTTCAATTCTAACGGTGGAATTTGTGGTAGTGGTTTATGATTATCACGGTTTTTAGCCCAAGAATAATTAAGCGCCATATCCGTCATAACATTGGAGGTAATGTGATAATTAACATTCAATTCACTACCCAATGTTCTTGCATCAACATTATTTACATTGTTGGATTTGCCGAGAGTAGTATAAAGAATGTAGTCATTCACCCAACCGACATAACTCGACAATTGTATATTTAATGCGTCAGTTTTATAAATTATTCCGGCATCAAGTTGCGTTGTTTTTTCTGGGTTAAGTTTTTTAAACATCTGCACTTTATTACTAGCACTAAATAATTCCCAATAATCCGGGAAGCGACTAGTATAACCTAGCCCAGTATATACAGTTGCCGCATAATCAGTAAGATCATGTTCATAACGCATAAAACCACCCGGTAACACTTTATGTCGACTCTGATTTAATTGCGTAGCATCGGCACTATAACGATCAAATCGCATACCTGAAATGATGGTATCCACATCAGATAAATAAAGGTTTAACTCACTAAATAACCCATAATTAGTGATCTTAGAATCTTTCTGCCAATTATGAGTGGTTAACATATTTCGACGAGTTTTGCTTTTGTGCGTATCTTGACGACCATCTATTCCTAATTGTAATTTGAAAATATCACTTGATTGCCAAGTAGTATTAATCCTTCCGCCAACGGTTTTTCTAGAAGGATTAGATTCCATTTTATGCATACTAACAGGGCGCAAATGGTAATTATCCATCATGTGATCAATATAATTGTAGTAAAGCTGACCTTCAAGCTTAGTTAATAGTTCAGTAATATTTGCTTGTTCAAAGCGCATACCTAAAGATTCACGTAAAAAGCGCGAACCATCCATACCCCGATCAGCATAACTGGCTTTACCATTACCTTTACCAGCGGTGAGTTCTAATGCGGTGTCTTTATTGGGAGTAAAACCTAAAGCAATATCACTATTCCAACGACTCCATTTTGAATGCACCCGGTCATTGTTACCATCATGATAATCATTAGCTTTGGCATGATTACCAATCAATCTAATGTAACCATCTTCATTACCGAATGCACCATCAAAGCTCTGATCGAAGCGACTATCAGTGCCAGCTAATAAATCCCCACGCATAAAACCATCGGCTTTTGAAAAGTGCAAAATATCTCGTTCAAATAGGACGGTGGCAGCCGATCCCATTGGTCCCCAAACTACCGTTTCAGGGCCTTTTATTACAGTTATTCTGTCATAAGTTTCAGGTGAAATATAAGAGGTTGGCGTATCCATTCTACCGCCACAACCACCCAAAATTGTACCACCATTAGTCAAGATATTAAGCCTGGAACCAAACATACCTCGGAAGACAGGGTCTCCATTAGAACCACCTTTGCGCACCAGTGAAAATCCTGAAATAGTCTTTAAATAATCAGCTCCATCACTCGCCGGTACGGGTTGCCTTGGTTTTTTAGGATCTGTTATTACCGTAAGTGGTGCGGATTGTTCCACCATGGTGACAATCATTGTATCTTGTGAAGTTTTATCTATTTTGGGATTTACTTCAGCTTCAGCATAGGCTAAGTCACTTAAAATTAACGCAATTAGCCCACTCAAATAAATTAATTTGTAATTTTTTTTATCAGTAGTCATACCGACTCCTATTGTTTTTACATACAATTAGCCTGAATTTATTAACAGTAAATAACCACTGCATAAAATCGCTGGTCATTAATTGCATATAGCACTACAACCAAAAAACTTTATGGTTATCTATTTACTGCTATTAAGATTAAATACCGCAATTTCACAACTTAAACATGAACCTACTTATTGAGTTATCACGATAAATTATTGGAATTTTAAACAAAGGAGGGGCTCGAATGAGGTGACTATTATAATGATAAGCTTTAACAAACTCTGGTGTAGAATTTTTAATAACAGAGATTGATACAAAAACTTTTATAATCGGTGCATTAACATAAATTAATACTGGTACATGCATAAACAAATCGCAATAATCACACATACTGGTCCAACTATCTGGATTAGCTGTATGTTTTACATTTTGTGTTGCATGGTGAGTTAAATCTGATTCTTTTGGAGTAACCGAAGTTGCTTGGTGGCAATGTGATGAAGATGGCTGCAGAGTATTTGCCGGTGCGGTTATTCTGGACACAAATGGAATCAGCGTTAGCAACAAAATACTAACTATACTAAGGTAACCAATGCCATTTTCACGTTTCATCAGATTATTACATCAATTTGATAACCAAACTACTGCCATAGTAACGCAAAAGCAAATCAATTTAAATGATAATCATTATCAATTTAATTAATTTACTATTTGCAGATTAAAAATCATGAAATGACATCTTGAAAAGCTAGATAGAGTAATTGGGATTATTAATAACTAGATTCAATTGATTAAATTTGTATAACTAAATTAGTTAAAAGGTACATTTAGCACATCTAAAGGTAATAATTTTATATTTAAACATATAGCACTCCTGAAACTTCTTTACGACTTATTCAAACCAAATCATCGAAGCCATTCTGCCGGTTTTATGTTCACGGCGGTAGGAGTAAAAGTTATCTTGTTCGGTATAAGTACAATAATCGCCACCAAAAATTTGTGTGACACCTGCTGCTGTTAACCGTTGTTTAGCAATTAGATACAAATCGGCTAAATATTTTTGTTCAGTTTCGTTGATTAATGTAAATGCACTGCTAGCTTGTTTAGCAACAGCTTCAAATTGTTTTTTGACTTCAATACCTACTTCAAACTTTCTAGCACTAATTGCTGGCCCCATCCAGGCAATGATCTTAGATGGTGAACAACTAAATTTACTCACGGTATTTTCTAATATACCATTACATAAACCACGCCAACCAGCATGAGCAGCAGCGACTTCATCACCGTGAGATGAACAAAATAACACTGGCATACAATCAGCAGTTAATACCACACTAACTTGTTTTGCTTTGTGAGTATATGAAGCATCGGCCTCAATGCTTGTTTTGGTATTTATTTTGCCAATAGGCGCTTGGAGTGCGATTGCTGAAATATCGAGAACAATGGTACTATGGGTTTGAGTAAGCCAATATGGTTCGCTTGGAATTTGTTCAGCTTGAATTATGCGACACCGATTTTCGGCAACATCGACGTAATTATCCCCTGTTTTATCGCCCAAATTTAAACTACTAAAGGGTGCTCTACTTACACCGCCGGCTCTGGTTGTAGTGAAAGCACGAATATTTTTAGGTGCCGACCAATAAGGATAAATGGATCTAATCATTGTAGTTACCAATCTAATTCATCTTTATGTAACTCAGTATCTTGTTGCAGTGCTTGAATTAGCTTTTGCATATCGTCAGGAATCGGTGCATGCCATTCCATTTGTTCACCAGTTACAGGATGGAATAAGCGTAACATTGTTGCATGTAACGCTTGCCTATCAAAATCACGTAAAGTTTTCATAAAGGATTCACTAGCACCTTTTGGTGGTTTAGGGCGTCCTCCATATAATGGATCACCAACTAAAGGGTGAGCAATGTGAGCCATATGTACACGGATTTGGTGTGTTCGTCCGGTTTCTAAGCGTAAACGTAGCCGGGTATGTAGCCGATATTTTTCCATTACTCGGTAATGTGTTACCGCCGGTTTACCGGTTGGAAATACTGCCATATGAGTACGTTTGGTTGGGTGCCGGGTTATCGGTTGATCCACTGTGCCACCAGCAGTAATAATGCCCATGGCTACTGCTTCGTATTCACGAGTAATTTCTCTCAATTGTAGTGATTCAACTAAATGAGTTTGGGCGGTAATAGTTTTGGCAACCACCATTAAACCCGTAGTGTCTTTATCTAATCGATGTACAATCCCGGCACGGGGCACATGCGCAATGTCGGGATAATAATGTAATAACGCATTTAATACGGTACCATTAGGATTACCGGCCCCCGGGTGTACAACTAAATCTCGAGGTTTATTAAGCACTAATATATCATCATCTTCATAGACAATATTAAGTTTAATATCTTCAGGTTGATGATAGGTTTCTTCTTCAATTTCAGCATTAATGGTTATTTTTTCACCGCCCAATACTTTTTCTTTGGGTTTGTTGATGACAATGCCATTAACCAATACTTTATCGTTAATAATCCACTCTTTAATTCGTGACCGAGAATAATCTGGGAAAAGTTCTGATAATGCTTGATCTAACCGCATTCCTAACTGGTTTTGTTCTATTTCAGTTGCTAACTTTAACTCGAGCATATGTAATTTATCTATTTTAAGCTGTTATGTTTTAGAGTATTATATACTAATCATGGCCTTTAATGTTTATTTAAATTTTGGATTAAAAACTTAATGAAATTACGTTTACACTATTTATTAGCTATTGCTATAACTGGCGCGCTAATTGGCTGTACTTCCTCAAAGCCTGATGTTGAAAATGTATCAGAATTGGAACTTCATACCAAAGCTCAACAAGAGCTTGAAAGTGGTAATTTAAAATCCAGTATCACTGTTTTAGAGACTATGGACAAAAACTTCCCGTTTGGTCCCTATTCCCAACAAGTACAACTTGATTTAATTTATGCTTACTACAAATCTGGTGATTTACCTCTAGCAATTGCATCTATTGACCGTTTTTTAAAATTGAATCCAACTCATCCTAATATTGATTGGGTCATTTATATTCGCGGTTTAACTAATATGGCGCAAGATAATAACATGATTCAAGGTTGGTTTAACGTTGACCGTTCAGATCGTGATACCGATTATGCAACGGCTGCTTTTAAAGATTTTACCTATTTGGTATCCAGCTTCCCAACTAGTAACTATGCAGCTGATGCAGAGAAACGCCTAGTATTCTTAAAAAATCGACTATCCCGTTATCAATTAAAAGTAGTTCAATATTATACTAAACGTGGTGCTTATGTTGCCGTCATTAATAGAGTTACCCAAATGTTAACTTTATTCCCGGATACCGACTCAACCAAAGAAGCTCTATTACTAATGCGTAATGCCTATAACGAGTTAGGTTTAGCCGACGAAACCCAAAAAGTAGATCAACTTATTCAGGCCAATCTTGAAAATATGCCTAAAGAAGAACAAAGATCTTTCTTATCCCGCGTTACCAGTGTATTTAATGGTAATTAACTATTTAATATAGCGGGATTATCCCGCTATTAATTTTGGTTCTGTTTCGTATTTTCCTCTCTTTAATTACCGTCTTGTTTAACAATTTTTCACTTTAAATTAAATGTTATTGCCAATAAATCCGAACCTCTATTCACATAACGTTTGTAAAAAGAATCAATAACCAATACAATTAGCAAATTATTTTTATTAGCAATAATAGATAGGACATTAATTCATCATGCAAGAACAATATCGCCCCGATGAAATCGAAGCCAAAGTGCAAAAAACTTGGCTTGAAAATAAAACATTTCATGTTACCGAAGATCCTGCCAAACCCAAATATTACTGTTTATCCATGCTACCTTATCCTTCTGGTCGGTTGCACCTTGGGCATGTTCGTAACTATACTATCGGCGATACCATTTCGCGTTATCAACGCTTAAATGGCAAAAATGTATTGCAACCAATTGGATGGGATGCTTTTGGATTACCTGCTGAAGGCGCGGCAGTAAAAAATAATACTGCACCAGCTAAATGGACCTATGAAAATATTGCTTACATGAAAAAGCAATTGCAACTTTTAGGCTTTGGTTATGATTGGGATCGTGAAGTTACTACCTGCCGTCCAGAATATTATAAATGGGAACAGTGGTTCTTCACTAAACTATACGAAAAAGGCTTAGTTTACAAAAAAACTTCTGCGGTAAATTGGTGCCCCAATGATCAAACTGTGCTTGCCAATGAACAAGTGGTTGAAGGTTGTTGTTGGCGCTGTAATACACCAGTTGAACGTAAAGAAATCCCCCAATGGTTTATAAAAATCACTGAATATGCCGAAGAGTTACTTAATGATTTAGATACTCTTGAAAGCTGGCCAGAACAAGTTAAAACCATGCAACGTAATTGGATTGGTCGTTCAGAAGGTGTGGAGTTTGATTTTACCGTTGAAAACTACGCTGATAAATTAAGAGTTTATACTACTCGTCCTGACACCTTAATGGGAGTGAGCTTTGTCTCTGTTGCTGCGGAACACCCTTTAGCACAATTAGCCGCTAAAACTAATCCTAAAATAGCTGAATTTATAGCCGAATGTAAAAATACTAAAACGGCCGAAGCTGATATGGCAACCATGGAAAAGAAAGGTATTGCCACTGGATTTTGCGCGATTCATCCTCTTACTGGGAATAAAGTTCCGGTTTGGGTCGCCAATTTTGTGTTAATTGAATATGGCACCGGTGCAGTTATGGCTGTGCCTGGTCATGATGAACGTGATTATGAATTTGCAAACAAATATAATCTACCAGTCAAACCAGTTATCTTAAATCAACAAGATGAAGCCCCAGATTTAACTGAACAAGCTTATACTGAACATGGAAAATTGTTCAATTCTGGTGAATTTGATGGTCTTAACTTTGAGCAAGCTTTCAATGCTATTGCCGATAAATTAATTGCTCTTGGAATAGGTAAGCGCAAAGTGAATTATCGTTTGCGTGATTGGGGAGTATCGCGCCAACGCTATTGGGGAGCTCCAATTCCTATGGTGACCTTAGAAGATGGTACCACTGTTCCGACACCAGAAGATCAAATACCAGTAATTTTACCAGAAAATGTGGAAATGAACGGCATCACCAGTCCAATTAAAGCCGATCCTAATTGGGCTAAAACCACCGTTAACGGTCAACCTGCACTACGGGAGACCGACACCTTTGATACATTTATGGAATCATCTTGGTATTATGCCCGTTATACATGCCCACACTATAATAAAGGTATGTTAGATGAGAAAGCGGCTAATTATTGGCTACCTGTTGATCAGTATGTAGGTGGTATTGAACATGCGATTATGCATTTACTTTATTTTAGATTCTTCCATAAATTAATGCGTGACTTTGGTCTAGTGAGTTCAGATGAGCCCGCTAAACGTTTATTGTGCCAAGGTATGGTATTAGCTGATGCATTTTATTATACCAGCCCAACCAATGAGCGTATTTGGGTATCACCAACCGAGGTTACTATCGAGCGCGATGAAAAAGGCCGTATTGCTAAAGCCGTTGATAATAAAGGCAACGAGTTGGTTCATGCCGGTATGACTAAAATGTCAAAATCGAAAAATAATGGTATTGACCCACAAGAAATGGTGGAAAAATACGGTGCCGATACTGTTCGCTTATTTATGATGTTTGCCTCACCTGCTGATATGACACTTGAATGGCAAGAATCAGGTGTTGAAGGAGCTAACCGCTTTATTAAACGTGTTTGGCGTTTAGTCTATGAACACAGTCAAAAAGGCAAAGTGATGGCACTAGATGTATCGCAATTAGATAATGAGCAAAAATCCCTTCGCCGAGAGCTACATAAAACTATTGCTAAAGTTAGCGATGATATTGGTCGCCGCCAAACCTTTAATACAGCTATTGCCGCCGTAATGGAATTTATGAATCGCTTACAAAAAGCACCACAACAAACCGAGCAAGATCGTGCCTTGATGGATGAAGCTTTAAATGCGATAGTTCGATTACTTTACCCAATGATGCCTCATGCTTGTTTTATTATGTGGCAAGCTTTAGGTCATAATGAGTCGATTGATAATACCACTTGGCCAATTGCCGATGAATCAGCAATGGTTGAAGATGAAAAACTGATTGTGGTACAAATTAATGGTAAAGTCCGTGGTAAGTTTACCGTACCTGCTAATGCAGATCAGGATTTTGTAGTCAACCAAGCCAAACAAGAAAATAATATCCAAAAATACCTAAGTGATGTAACCATTCGCAAAGTCATTTATGTACCTGGGAAATTATTGAATTTGGTTGTTAGCTAATATTTTTGGATAACTAAAAATTAGGTGATTATGTACATGAAAAAATATTTAGCACTACTTATGTTATTGGCAATATCATTAACTGGCTGTGGCTTTCATCTACAACATGAACCAGAAGTACCGGCACAATTTATGACAATGTCTTATGTAAGTTCAGACCCTTATGGCCGCTTGTCGCGCAATATCAAAGAATTATTAACCGATAATAAAGTGATATTAGTTGATAATGGTGCTTCAGATAAATACCCATCATTAAGGATAGTAAGTGAAGGTCTTTCTCGTGATACCATCTCTCTTTATCAAGATGGTAAAGCAGCAGAATATCAAATAGTGTTAACAGTTCAAGCCCAAATGGTGCTTCCTGATCAGCAAATTTACCCAATTAATGTGCGTATATTCCGTAGCTTTTTCGACAACCCGTCAGCTGCTTTAGCAAAAACAGCTGAAGAAAAGTTGATTGAGGATGAAATGTATAAACAAGCAGCCAAACAAATAATCCGTAAATTAAAATCTGTTAATGCAGTAAAATAAAATTGTTATGATTAAGATCAATGCCGATCAAATTAACAACCAATTAGGATCACCTTACTATTTAATATTGGGCAGTGATCCTTATTTACAACACAATACTTATATCCAGTTGCAAAGGGCATTTAATCAAGCTGGATTTAGTGATCAATTCAATTTTACTATCGATAATCAAACTGATTGGGTGGCCATATATGATTGCTGCCAGTCAATGAACCTATTTTCAAGTAAAACCCTTATATTTCTTGATTTTGGTGAAGGTAACTTAAATACTAACATCATTAGTAAACTTAATACGTTAAGTGAAATATTGACAGTCGAAATTGCGTTGATTATTCACTTAAGTAAAATTACTAAAGCCCAAGAAAATACCGTTTGGTATAAAAAGTTGGCAGAAAAATTGGTAGTTGTTAATTGTAATACCCCAGACATTCTACAATTACCTTTATGGATTAAAAATTACTTACAACAAAAACAAATCACCATCGAACCGCAAGCAATCGAATTACTCTGCTACTATTATGAAGGGAATTTACTAGCTTTAACCCAAATTATTGAGCAATTAAATTTACTTTATCCCAATCATAAAATTACTTATGACCAAGTTGAAAGTAATATCAATGATTCTGCTGTATTTACACCTTATCATTGGATAGATGCTATGGTTGCCCACAAAACTAAACGGGCGATACACATTTTACAGCAATTAAAAATAAATGAATTTGAGCCATTAATTTTATTACGTATAGTACAACGTGAACTAATCTTATTAATCAATCTAAAAAAATCATCACAGCAAAAAGCATTAAAACAAGTTTTTGATGAATACAAAATTTGGCAAAACAAGCGAACTATTTACACTAATTATCTTAATCGTTTGGCTATTAATGATTTATATAGTACATTAGCTAAACTAACTGATATTGAAATTAGTTTGA
This sequence comes from Gilliamella sp. wkB112, assembly GCF_001690685.1. Taxonomy (GTDB): domain Bacteria; phylum Pseudomonadota; class Gammaproteobacteria; order Enterobacterales; family Orbaceae; genus Gilliamella; species Gilliamella apicola_J. The sequence goes on from NZ_LZGL01000009.1 coordinate 373,541, forward strand.
AGCATGATAGTCAATTACGTATTTGGGAGGCGCTTTCATCTCTCACTATGCAATTTATGGGATTAAATCAATGTTAACAGCGTTATTTGGTGGTACATTCGATCCGATTCACTATGGACACCTTCTTCCTGCTATTGCATTAACAGAAGAAGTAGGACTGAACCAAATTAGCTTATTACCTAACCATATTCCTCCACATAAACCGCAACCAGAAGCGACGACGACACAACGTTTAACTATGTTGGAATTAGCCATTGAGGATATGCCTCCCGTATTTTCTATCGATACGCGTGAGATTTTATCTGATACCACAATGCGACCTTCATACACAATTAATACATTACAACAATGGCGTATTGAAAATGGAGCCGCTGACGGATTAGCTTTTATTATGGGGCAAGATTCATTACTTAGCTTACCCACTTGGAATCATTGGCAAACACTTTTAGATTATTGTCATCTACTGATTTGCCGACGTCCTGGTTATGCTGAGAAAACCGATAATACTAAGCTACAATCCTGGATTAATAAGCACCAAACTACCAATATTCAAGATTTACATAATGCGCCCAATGGCTATATTTATTTTGCCCATACTCCCTTAGAAGACATTTCGGCAACAGAAATCAGAAAAAATATCAATAATAAAAAGAGTTGTATTAATTTATTACCACCTAAAGTTTGGCAGTATATTCATGAACAAGGTCTTTATAGTGCAAAGAAAATGTAGAAAGGGCTTTACATCTGCAACTTTTTTCGGCATTATTTCGCCGCTGTAGTTAGATATTGCTACTGGATATTGCCGTTGGCCTTTCTAGCTAGTTATTCTAAATTCAGCTGTTCTGTGTTTATACTCAATATCAGTAAATCAGATGGTAAAAAACTAACATGATTAGTTACCAAGATTGTATAAGTATAAATTCTCGTAAATATAACATCGAGAATACAATGGATGATTTGAGTATAATTAATTTGTATTTATTATTAAGAGGCCCCAATGGCAAAAGAAGATAACATTGAAATGCAAGGTACAATACTTGATACACTTCCTAACACGATGTTTCGTGTGGAACTTGAAAATGGTCATGTCGTTACAGCACATATTTCTGGCAAGATGCGTAAAAACTATATTCGTATCCTAACTGGCGATAAAGTCACTGTAGAAATGACTCCTTATGATTTATCTAAAGCTCGTATCATCTTCCGTAGTCGCTAACAATATCGTTATCAAACTTAATGGTTTTTATAATTACTAACCATCTGTGTTTATTTCTCTCTTGCTAAATAAAACACCGTCGATATTAGTCGACGGTGAAAGTGAGAATAATAATAGAATTTAAATGTATTATTTGATTCTAGAAAAATCCATTTGTTCGTACTTAACCCATTTTGTCTTTTTCACTATTTTATAAACAAAATAAATTGTTAAAAATAATGGTAAACCAATATAAGTAGCTATTACACCATTCCAATCTATTGTATCTTGTAAAAATGCTTCGTAATTTTGTCCTAGTGTAATGGTTAAGCATAAAACAAAGGCAAAAATAGGTCCAAATGGAAAACAACTTGAACGATATGGTAACTGACTAAGATCATGACCTTGAGCAATATAACCTTTTCTAAAACGATAGTGACTGATGGCAATACCTAGCCAAGCAATAAAGCCTGTCATGCCTGACATATTAAGTAGCCATAAATAAACTTGCTGATCTTTAAACATCGAGGTTAAAAAGCAAAGCATTGCCACAAAGGTTGTGGCCAAAAGAGCAACCCTAGGTACTCCAGATGAAGATAATTTGGCAAAAATTTGAGGTGCTTTACCTTCTTTGGCTAACGCATATAACATACGGGTAGACGCATATAATCCAGAGTTACCTGCTGATAGAACCGAGGTCAAAATAACCGCATTCATAATTGCCGCCGCTGATAAAAGTCCTGCATGCTGAAAAACTAAAGTGAATGGACTAACACTAATATCGCTCTCATCATTACGTAATAAATTCGGATCAGTATAGGGAATAATTAAACTAATAACTAAGATAGCAAAAATATAAAACAGCAAAATCCGCCAAAATACTTGTCGCATCGCTTTGGGAATATTTTTTTCCGGATCTTTGGATTCGCCAGCAGCAATACCAATTAACTCTGTACCTTGAAAAGAAAAACCGACCACCATGGCTACCCCAATCATTGAAGCAAACCCTCCAGCAAATGGCGCTTCACCGATTTGCCAATTTTGCCAACCGGCACTCTCACCGCCACGCAAAATGCCAATTATCATTAACAATCCAACCACGATAAAGATAACCACAGTCACAACCTTAATTAATGAAAACCAGAATTCAGCTTCACCAAAACCTTTAACAGAAATATAGTTTAAGCCAAAGATGATGGTTAAGAACAACAAGCTCCATAGCCAACTATAGTTGCCTGCATCAAACCAATATGAGATCACTAATTGTGCAGCCACCAAATCCACAGCAACTGTAATTGCCCAGTTATACCAATAGTTCCAACCAATAGCAAAACCGAATGCTTCATCGACATAACGGGCACCATAAGTTGCAAAAGTACCAGAAACAGGTAAATAAGCCGCAAGTTCTCCTAAGCTGGTCATTAGAAAGTAGACCATAATACCAATGATGGCATATGAAAGTAATGCACCACCTGGACCAGCCTGAGCAACAGTTGCTCCTGATGCTACAAATAGGCCGGTACCAATTGAACCACCAATAGCAATCATGGTTAAATGGCGTGCTTTTAAATCGCGTTTTAATTTATTCTTCATAACTATATTCTTCTTTTGAAACAGAGTAAGTTAAATGGAGTACCTAGCAGTCACCTACTCCACATTTTGTCATAACAATAAATGACTAAAAATTACCTTTATTATTATTGATATTTATCATTGAATGATGAAATGCGTTGAAGTGTATCAAAAAAAAAACTGCACGAGATAAATAATTTTAATAATACAACGAGTTTGTTAAATATAAGCAATACTTATGAGCTAGTTAGCTGTTCTAATTGAGTTAAATAATCTAAAGCCTGTTGACGGTCATCACCACACATCTCATGACAAGGCTGTAACCGTCCACAAACTAGTGGTCGGGATGATTGCCCAAATAGTTGGCATTGAAAATCGGAATTTAAATGTACGCAAGCAACTCCAGCTGGTTTACCATTAGGCATATTAGGGATTGCCGAAGAAATCGAAGGAGCAATACAGCAGGCACCACAATTGGCTCGGCATGAAAACTGTTTTGCCATATATTTTCCTTAAATTTTAATAGTTATCGATAAATTAGTGGTGACAATAGCAAGTTAGCTGTAAAATAGCGAGTTAATTTTTAACTCTATATATTAATAATCACGAAGAAAGAATATTATGGCTAAAGCAAATGAAATCAAACGTGGCGATGCTGTCACCTATAATGGCAAATTATTGTTAGTTAAAGATATTGATGTCCAAAGTCCAAGTGCTCGCGGCGCCAGTACCCTTTACAAAATGCGTTTTACTGACGTTAAAACCGGCGGTAAAGTTGAAGAACGGTTTAAAGGTGATGATATTATTGAAACTATTGAGCTGTTCCGTCGTCCAGTCAGCTTTTCCTATATTGATGGTGATGAATATGTATTTATGGATAATGAAGATTACACACCTTTTATCTTCAAAAAAGAACAAATTGCCGATGAACTGCTATTTATTCCTGAAGGGGGAATGGATGGTATTCAAGTTTTAATGGCTGATGGTGAAGTCATTGCTTTAGAACTTCCACAAACTGTAGATCTTGAAATTGTAGAAACGTCACCGAGTATTAAAGGCGCTTCCGCAAGTGCTCGTACAAAACCAGCGACATTAACAACCGGCTTAGTAATTCAAGTTCCTGAATATATTGATAACAACGAAAAAGTTAAAATCCACATCGCTGAACGCCGTTACATGAGCCGTGCTGAGTAACCAATTAATTACTAATGAATAGTTATAATCAAAATAAATTACATAAACGTTTGCGTCGCCTAACTGGCGAAGCAATTGCTGATTTCAATATGATTGAAGATGGCGATCGCATTATGGTGTGTTTGTCTGGCGGAAAAGACAGTTATACCTTGCTTGATATTCTGATGAACTTAAAAATGAGTGCACCAGTTAATTTTGAGCTTATTGCGGTTAATTTAGATCAAAAACAACCGGGCTTCCCAGAACATGTGCTACCAGAGTATTTAAACTCGCTTGGCATTGACTATAAAATTGTGCAAGAAAACACCTATGGTATCGTTAAAGAGAAGATTCCGGAAGGAAAAACGACTTGTTCACTTTGTTCTCGCTTGCGTCGTGGGATTTTATACCGCACTGCTACTGAACTAGGTGCCACAAAAATTGCGCTAGGACATCACCGTGATGATATTTTAGAAACATTGTTCTTAAATATGTTCTATGGTGGCAAACTCAAAGCCATGCCACCTAAACTGATGAATGATTCCGGCGAACATATCATTATCCGTCCACTCGCATACTGCAAAGAAAGAGACATAACTAAATATGCCGAATTTAAACAATTCCCCATAATCCCTTGCAACTTGTGCGGTTCACAACCAAACTTGCAACGGCAAGTGATTAAAGAGATGTTAACTAGTTGGGATAAAAAATTCCCAGGGCGTATTGAAACTATGTTTAGAGCAACACAAAACATTACTTTATCTCACCTTTGCGATACCAAACTATATGATTTTAAAGATATCAAAAAAGGAGAGCTTGATGCTGATGGCGGTGATACAGCATTTGATTATGAACAATTTACACCAATAGGCGGTTTTGATTCATCTGAATTAGAAGATCAAAATATGATTCTTTGGAAAGAAGCCAAATAAATATCAGACAAAAAGCTTCCGTTGAATTTCGCAGCGGAAGCGTTATTCTACTTATATATATTCTATCGATTAATGTTTAACCTCCCCATCAATTCAAACATAATTTTTTGATCTTGTTCACGTATTAACAAAAAAAACCTCATTTTTATTGTGTATTTTTGGGTAGTAAAATAAAATTGGAACGTTTCAATTTTTAGTCACTGTTTTATATAAGTGATAAAAAAACCAACGCTAAAAATAGGAGAATAATGTGAAATTACATTTTCTAGGTACCGCAGCATCAGAAGGTATTCCAAATCCTTTTTGTAAATGTGATATTTGTGAAAAAACACGTATGCAAAAAGGTAGAAATATTCGAACACGTAGCTCAGTTGTGATTGACGATATTATGCAAATTGATATTGCACCAGAATTTAGCTATCAAGTTATGAAAGAAAATATTGATGTTACCAAAATTAAAGATTTGCTTTTTACTCATACCCATCCAGATCATTTTAATGTTGGTGATCTATTCAGTAGAATGGTAGATTATGGATTTAACATTACCCATCCACTTTATATTTACGGAAATGACATCGCCGTGAATGGTTGTTTAAATGTTCTACCTGGTTATAGTCCTGAACGTTTCGTAATCAATTTAATCGTCCCTTATCAAACTATTGTTACCTCAGCTGGTTATACCATTACCCCATTACTTTCTAATCATGCTAAATGGGAGTTTTGTTATATCTATTTAATCGAAAAAGAAGGGAAAACAATTCTATATGGACATGACTCAGGTTACTTTCCGGAACTAACATGGCAATGGTTAAAAAATAGTCGCAAACAAATTGATCTAGCTGTTTTTGAATGTACTTATGGTTACAAACAAAATGATCGCACAAATAATCATATGAGTATTGAAACTGTTATAGCCACACAAAAAAGAATGCTAGATGAAGGTATTTTTCATAATACTACTCAGCTTATTACCTCTCACCATTCACATAGTAGTGGCTTTATGTACGATGAGTTATTTGAAATATTTAAACCACATAATATTGAAGTCGCTTATGACGGATTAATTAAAATTATTTAATAATGGAGTTATCTATGTTAAAAATACCACGTTTACTGGTTATGATGTTTTTACAATATTTTGTGCAAGGTGCATGGAATATGGTTATTGGCGCAGTGCTTGCCTCTTATGGATTAAAAGAAATTGTTGGTTCTACTTATTCTGTTCTGGGATTAGCAACAATTATTTCTCCTCTTTTTATTGGTATGATAGCCGATAGATTTATTGCCTCACAAAAAGTTATGGGTATTTTGCATATACTCAATGCAATTGTTTTATTTACATTACCTAATTTTGTTGAAGGTGGTAATATTGCTGGTTTCTTAATTATGATCTTTATTGTGGGATTACTATTTTATCCGACAACAGCCTTAGCTAATAGCGTCAGTTTTAGACATATTGATGGTGTCCGTTGGTTCCCTATCATTCGAGTTTTTGGTACTATCGGGTTCATGGTTGTTGGTCTAATCCTTGGTTATACAGGATTTTCTAGCTCAATTAACTCATTCCTACTTGCCTCTGGTGCATCAGTTGTCTATGGTCTTTATTGCTTTACATTACCCAATACACCACCAGCAGCAAAAGGCAAAAAATTCTCAATTCGTGATGCAATGTGTTTAGATGCACTATCACTCTTTAAAAATAAATATTTCACTATTTTTATGTTGTCTACCTTTATCTTAATGATAACTAAAACAGCTTATAGTGCATACATTCCAGTTTATTTACCCGTATTAGGATTAGAACCTGCGTCAATGATGCAAATTGCTATCGCAACAGAAGTAATTTTTATGTTCTTATTGTCCTTCTTACTTGCTCGTTTCGGCTTCAAAAAAATTATTTTATTTGGTGCAATTTGTTGGGTAATTCGTAGCTTAATGTTGTCACAAGCTGCTGTGTCAGAGAATTATATGTTCTATATCCTTGGGACCTTACTATTACAAGGTATTTGTTGGGACTTTTTCTTTACTGCAGGTGACATTTATGTCGATAAAAAAGCTGGGCCAGAGATTAAAGCACAAGCCCAAGGTTTGCGATTCATAGTTTCTAATGGCTTTGGCGTATTTATGGCGGCTTCGGTTTGTGGTTTTATCAATAACCGTGTTGTTACAGAAAAAACCTTGCCAGAAGCAGCATCTCAATGGCAAGAATTTTGGATCTATCCAGCTGTGGTTGCAGCTGTAGTCGCTATTGGTTTTTGGATTTTCTTTAAAGATAAAGATATCATTATGGAACGAAAAGCGAAAATTTAAGATTAATAATAATAAATTTTTATTTATTAAAAATACGCTAATAGTTTTTTGCAACTATTAGCGTTTTATTTTGAGTTAATTCTTGGTTAATTTCATCAATAATTCGTTCCGAGCTGTATTGTTTGTTCATCCATTTTAATAAATATTGTCCAATCGTTTTTTCAATATAGCGTAGATCTATAGGCTGGTTAGTGTCTAATTGGTTTTCTCGCACACCATGTATAAAATGTTGCTTAGCCACCTGCAACCATGGATAATAATTGATAATTCGATGATTTTGAAAAATAGTATCTCGTGCTGTTGCGCCCCCCAAAAGAGCCATCTGTTCACTAATTTCTTTTGAATATAGCCAATCAAAAAAAGATTTTACGGCAACATTTTTATTGCTATATTTTGACATACCTAACGAACCTCCACCAAATAAGGTCTTATTTCCGGGAACTGCGGCATAGCCAACTAATGGTAAAATATTTTTATGATCGACATAAGTAAATAAATTCATATAGACAATTAACATTGCTAAGCGACCTTGCTCAAATTGATTTACAGATTCTTGCCACCAAGTAGCATTAATTTTTTGTTGTGCTTGTATAAAGCATTTAAATTGAGATAATGTCGATAATGCAATGGATTTATTTAAATTTAATTGATTATTATTAATTAATTTTCCGCCTTGAGCATAATAACGTAATAAAAACTCCGAAGCGATAATTTCAGCATTACCAATCGTGACACAACTACCAAATTCAACCGGAGATTCCAGATTTTGTTGTCGATTAAAAAAAGCAGCAATTTGATCAAACTGGATAAAATCTTTAGGCACCTCTAGATGTTGCCTATATTTTTCAAAATAAGCCCTTTTTATCAATGGGTTATTAAATAAATCTTTTCGATAAAAAAGCATTTGTATACTTGGATCAAAAGGGATGGCATAAGCAATATCATTAATGTAACCAAAGCGATCGACAATTTCAGGCATATACGGGGCAAATAATGACTTTAAGTTCATATTTAACTCAATCAAAGGCTTAAGTTTTTTTGCTGCAAACCATGGTAACCCAGCCATATCGATTCGAATAATATCGATTTCTTTATGTTGTTCCAGATGATCGAGTAAACTATAAATTTCATCAAAAGGTTTAATAATTAAATTAACATCAATACCGCTCGTTTTTTTAAAATGAGGTAGCAGCTTTTTAATTGCTTCAGTAGATGGACTTGGTAAGATTAAAAAATTCAGAACTTCTGTTGTTTTTTCCACCTTTTTACTAAGAAAATTAGGTAATAATGAAAAACCTTTATTTTCCAATTTTACTGTTTTTTTACCCTCTATTAAATTGACGATTTGCTGGCTTAAGATGCCATAATTCATATGATATTGATAAAAGTCATTTTCAAAAGTAAAGTAATTATTTGCAAGTGTGTAAATAGGAGGGCATGGTTCTAAACTACCAAAAAAATTGGCATTACGTACATAATGTGCACGTTCAATGTCCATGGTGATAATTGCTTCAAAGTTTTTTTGTTGCTGAGAAAAAAAACTATATGCCAAACTATATGAACTTTCTGATGGTGTAGATTCAATACATTGTAAATCTATTGAATAATGATATTTGTTTAATAAGTTTTTAAAACCTTTTTTAAAGGAATGTGAATGAGTATGTTGATTAGAATTACTAAATAAACCAATATATTTATAATTTTGTGCCATCATCTCCTTTGCTATATCTTGCCCGGCTTTTTCATAATCCAGTGTGATGAATTGTTTTGCATTTTTTGGTTTTCGGTAAACAAAAATTATATTTTCTTTTGCTATATTAATTGTTTGATAATAACTATTGGCATTATCTAAACAACTAACTACAATAACAGCCCAATCCCGTTTAACTGCGATTTTTTGAATAAATTGTAATTCAACTTCTTTCGCATCATAAGTTAAATAAAGTGTTAATTCGTAGCCTTTTGTATTCAAAAAACTAAATAAACCATCATACAGATTTGAATATTGTCCTGATGTGATATTAGGTAGAATAACTGAAATTGTTTTGGCTGAACCCTGTTTTAAAATCTTAGCCTGCAAATTAAGTTGATATCCAAGATGTTTGGCAGCGTCTTTAACTAATTTAATTTTTTGAACACTAACATTGCCACGACCATTAAGTACATTTGAAACGGTGCCATGTGATACTCCCGCCATTTTCGCGATATCTTTGATCGTAGGCATTTGGTTGTCACTCCCAATTAACATAAAATAAAAAGACTAATTTCATTATTCTATGTGCATAATTAAGTATATGCAATCAACTATAAACTACCAACTTAAAGTTACTTAGTTATTGCTCATGCTAGTATAGAAAAAAATTGTTTGAGTTAATCTAACATATTGACTTAAACAAAGTTACTGGCAAGATGTTTCAGGTCTGCTATATGTTTAAGTATAATAAGTTAACTAATATGTTGATGATAATCTTTAAACTAATTTACTTCAACCACCTAGACCAGCTTTGATTAACAATTTGTTTTTCTTGATTAAACTTTGTGTCATCAATAGTGCTTGGTAATAATTGTAAGGACAATCGATGAATTTCATTGCGCATGTCTATATAGGCTTTCGTTAATTGTTCTGCTTCTACAGATGGCATAATTGCATAGTTGGCCGCTAACTCTAAAATCCGTACATTATCACTCCAAGTAGTCAGCTTCGGGTGTTTATGAGCATAGTTAAGCACTAAATATTGAGATAAAAACTCAATATCACCTATACCACCGGCATCGATTTTTAGATTAAATAAGTTAGCTGCTGTTGTTCCTAAATGAGCTCGCATTTTTTCACGCATTTCCCTTACTTCAGATTTAAGAGTATTTTCATCACGTACCTTACAAAGCACATTATGACGGATTTGATTAAAACGATTGATTAATTCAACTTCACCATAAATTGCCCGTGCACGAACTAAAGCCTGATGTTCCCAAGTCCATGCTTCATTCATCTGATAGTCATCAAAGGCATCTAGGCTACATGCAAGCAAACCAGCATCTCCTTGTGGACGTAATCTTAAGTCAATTTCATAAAGCACACCAAAACTAGTACGTACATTAAATAGATGGGTAATACGTTGCACTAAGCGCAAATAAAATTGACGACTATCGATCTGCTTATTACCGTTGGTTACACTATTGGCAGGGCAATCATGTAAAAACACTAAATCTAAATCTGAACCATAACCTAGTTCCCACCCACCTAATTTACCATAAGCGACCACGACTAAACCTTTGTGCCCGTCAGCTAAATGTTCTGGGCGGCCATAACGCTCAACCATTTGGTTCCAAGCCATTTGTACCACAAAGTCCAATAGAGTTTCAGCCACAAAAGTTAGATGATCACTAACCTTCATAGTGGTAAGTACATGTCCAACATCGGCTGCGGCTATATGCAATAATTGCATTTGTTTAAACTGACGTAAGGCTTCAAGTTGTTGTTCTTCATCATCAATTTGGATACGTAATAAATATTGATAAAGCTCGCTTTTATATGCATCAGGAGGAACCGTTTGATATAGCGAATTAATATCTATTAACTCATCAAGTAAAATTGGATAATGGGTCAGTTGCTCACTAATCATCGGGGATGCGCTACACAAGCGTATTAATTGCTTTAATGCAGTTGGATATTCAAGTAATAATTCTAAATAAGTAGTCCGGCTAACAATATTGATAATTAAAGGTAATATGCGTGATAGCACGGTTACTGCTTGTTGTTCTTCACTGGTAACTTCTAACAATCGCGGCATTAATTGATCGAGAATTTCCCGACCACGAACGCCAATTGTACGTTTACTAATATCGTTACGGAATTGTACTAACATTTGACATAACTGCTCGGCATCGCCATCAGAATAAGTAGTTAATACTGTTTTAACATCGCTTACTTGCAGATCTGGTACCCAAAGATCGGCAAATTTATCGTCGTATTGATTTTGATTTGCTGATGAATCTGATTCATCTTCACCAATAAGTTCGTTAAATATTAGACGATTCACTTGCATTCGTTGTAATAATTGATTTTCAAAATCAAACCAATTATCAAAGCCCATACCATTAGATAAACGAATCTGATCTAGCTCGTTTTCGGGTAAAGTTTGTGTTTGTTGATCATCAATAGCTTGTAGTAAATTTTCGCAACGTCGCAAAAAGAGATAATTGTCACGCAATGAGTGTACATCATTAGAGTTTAGTAGTGTTTCTTGTTCAATGACATTCAATGCCGATAATAATGAACGTGTTTGTAAACCAACTACTCGCCCTCCACGAATAAGCTGAAAAACCTGTACTATAAATTCAATTTCACGAATACCACCTGCACCAAGTTTTATATTATTTTTTAATCCACGGCGACGCACTTCACGTTCAATCATACTTTTCATATTTCGCAATGATTGCAACACACTAAAATCAATATAGCGGCGATAAATGAACGGTTTTAATAATTGATAAAGCTCTTGAGTATATTCATTTTGCTGACAACCAAGCACTTTAGCTTTAACCATCGCATACCGTTCCCAATCGCGCCCCTGCTCTTGGTAGTAATCTTCCATTGCCGAAAAACTTAATACCAAAGGTCCTCCTTCCCCTAGTGGACGTAATCGCATATCAACGCGGTAAACAAAACCATCTTCAGTGATCTGATCTAAAACTTTAATTACTCTTTGCCCTAACCTTGTAAAAAATACCGCATTATCGAGTTCTCGCCTACCACCTTTAGTTTGCCCATGTTCGGGATAAGTAAAAATTAGATCAATGTCAGAGGAAAAATTGAGTTCCCCACCCCCTAATTTCCCCATACCTAAGATTAGTAGTGGTTGTGCTTTACCATGAGCATCACAAGGAGTACCCCATTCTTGGCAACTCAAGTTATATAGCCAATCACGAGTGGTAACAATAATCACTTCTGCTAGCTCACTTAGTTGCATTAATATTTGTTCATCAGTACTGGTTTGGGTTAATTGTGACCACTCCAGACGAGTAAGCGACCAACGTCGGAATTGCCTTAACACTTTCATTAAAGTAATTTCATCAGTAACTGATGTGAGTTGTTGATTTAACCATGTTTGATAATAATGACGTTCATCTGCCTGTGGAAGGTTTTGTATTATGTCGCAAAGCCATATTGGGAAACGATTAAATGTATCCACCAAAAAATCACTTTGGATTAAGATATCTAGATACGCTTGCACATAAGTTGAATCACATTGAGATAATTGCACAATCACTTTTTGTTTTTGCAGTTCCAGCAGACGATTAAAGGGTTGTTTGGTTCCAGACATACACAAACTCACTTAGAAATCATTTTCATTAAATAAAAATCATCAAAATAGTATTATTCATTATAAATGACATTTATTTTTCATATAGAGTTTTTAAAACCTAATTTTCGATCACTGATAATAAGATTATTTTTATGCCAATTGTGAAATCAGCATTAACTTTAATCTAGTATTAATTTCACTGTAGGCAAAATCTACTACTGCGTTAATTGACAATAAAGCTGTTTGCCATTGGTTGAGATCAGGCTCTATGGCAACATTTTTAGCCATTAAAATCTGATTTATTTGGTTCAATATCTGTTGATAAAAAACTAAGTCATTTGTTTCTAATGCATATTCTTCATTTTGTTGCCAAAACTTTAATAATTGGGATAGATCTTGACTGATTATAGAATCAAAACTACATATTGTTAAAGGATAATTTTGTAATAGACGATAGCCTCTTGAGGCTTTGCTTTGTGAAAATAGATGTAAATGAAAACGACTTAATTCAATAGCAAAATTAAGCAGATCTTGTTTATTGCCTTGTTTAATTTCTAACTCAACTTCTAAAATAGGTTTAGATTGATGGTTTGATTCGATTTCACCTTGATCTAATGCTACTTCTATTTCACTATTAGCAAACGCAACTAACCAAGTTTGGCGTTTAAAATTAGTGGTAAATAATGGTTTGAGATCTTGTTGTAACTGCTCTACATCACAATTTTCCGGCAATGCTTGAGGTGGTAAAACGTTTAAATCAGGTATAGAGCTTGTTACAACCACATTAAACTCAGCCCGCTCATGCAAGCCTGCAATTGCTTTACCATCTTTCTTTAGCGTCAACTCAAAATGCATACCTCCATCATCTTCACTACCTCTTACTCTTAAACCACAACCATGATTACGCAAAAAATAGTCAGTGGTATCATAGTAAGTATTGGTAAGCTTTAAGTGTTTACAAACTCGTTTATTGGTGGATAGCGTTGAAAATTCAATTTCGTCGCAACTAGCCCATTGATTTAGAAAAATTTTTAACTCACCAATATCTTGTGGTCTTATTTCAAACTTTAATTCGATTTCGTTACTCATTAATCTGTTTTTTATCAATTAATTTGCTATATCATATACTGATTAATAGCAGAAATACACTTAATCAATCAATAACTGAAAAACTCTGTTTTTGTAGAGAATAAAGCTTAGCAAACAAACCATTATTAGCCATTAGCTTCTGATAATTACCTTGTTCAACAATAGTTCCATTATCTAATACAATAATTTGATCTGCTGCAATAATAGTTTTTAATCGGTGAGCTATCACGATAACTGTGCGATCTTTGACTAATTCAGCTATTGCTTGTTGGATATATACTTCATTTTCAGGATCGAGTGAAGCAGTTGCTTCATCTAGTAAGACAATTGGAGCATTTTTTAATAATGCTCGAGCAATGGAAATTCGTTGCCTTTCGCCACCAGAAAGTTTACTACCATTTTCACCAATTAAAGTATTCCAACCATCAGGTAAACGTGCGATCAACTCATCACAACGGGCTTTTTGTGCTGCATGCTTAACTTCTTCATCTGTGGCATCATAACGACCAATACGAATATTATTAAGAATCGTATCATCGAACAATATCACATTTTGGAAAACAAATGCCATGGAGCGCATTAATGTTTCAGGATCAATTTGTTTAATGTTATTATTACCAATAGTAATTTTTCCACTATTCACATCCCAAAATCGTGCAATCAATTGCAATAAGGTACTTTTACCACTACCGGAAGGACCAACAAGCGCAGTCATTTTATTAGGAGGAATAACACAACTTAAATCCATTATTACCGGGGTTTGATTATAGGAGAAATTAATATGATCGATATTTATAGTCAAATCATCAAATACAATATCATCACGCCCTTCCATAATAGGTTCTGTTTTTAGATTTTTCATTCGCTGTATAGAAACAAGCATATAAAATAATTCAGGTAATAATGTTAATACCGAAATCAGCGGTCCATAAATGCGTGAACTAACAATTACAAAGGCTAAAAATGCAATTGGGTCTAAGCTTCCATCAATCATTAATTTAGCACCAACTAATACCACTATACCTAAACCAACTTGTAAAACCATTACTGAAAGCGTGACAAATATACCTCCAATGCCTTCAAATTTAATGGCTGCCCACATCATATTTTTTAGTGATTTATCTAGGGCTTTGAATTTTTCACCACTAAGCCCGAATGCTTTGACGATTTTTATACCATCCAAGTATTCTTGAACTTGATCTGAAACGGCTAATTTGGCTTGCACGTGTTTTTCTGCCCAATGGTTCTCTATCTTTTTGCCGACAATAACAATTAACAACGATAAAGGAAGAGTACAAAAGATAGCACAAGCCATTCGCCAATCAAAAATTGCCATTAATGCACATGTAATTATGCTACTACAAGAATAACCGATTATTTGAGGTACTACATGACTCATCATGTTTTCAATGGTGGTGCAATCACCCATTATATTCGCAGTCAATTCAGATAAATCTTTGCGATTAAAAAAACTCAGAGGTAATTTACGAATACGTTCAGCAACATCAATGCGAATATTAGCCGCTTCACTATAAGCACTTTCATACGTTTTTTTATATTCTCTTTTATAGCAAAATAAGAAGATCCAAGCTGCCAGTAATCCCAATCCAGCCATTGCCCATAAATAACCTCGATTTAAGGCTAAATCACTTGTTAGTGGGGTGATAAGTATGACAATAACTTGTATTAAAATCACAAAAGGCAACATTAATGTAAGATTAGAAATAATGCAGGCAATAATTGCCTGATTTAGGTTTTTACTACCAGTTTCGGAAAGCATAAGTAAACGTTTAAACATGAGACACCTCGCCTTGATGAATAATGTCATTAGTCTCATTTGTCTGAGCAATATTAGATTGATTCATTTGCCAATCTAATGTTTGCTGATAATATTGCCACATTCGATAATAATATCCGTTATTGTTAATAAGTTGTTGGTGTTCGCCTTGTTCTACACTCACTCCCTTATCTAATACAATAATTTGTCCGGCATCTTTTATGGTTGATAACCTATGGGCAATCATAATGACGGTTTTATTTTTGATTAAGGCTTTTAATGCCAATTGGATTTGATATTCATTTTCTGGATCAGCAAATGAAGTTGCCTCGTCGAGGACCAATATTGGCGAATTTTTTAATATCGCGCGAGCAATGGCTAAACGTTGCATTTCGCCACCGGATAAGTGTAAACCTTGTGAACCAATAATCGAATCATAGCCATTAGGTAGTGCTTCAATAAAATCATGGCATTGTGCAGCTTTAGCGGCAGTAATTACCTCATCAAGTGTTGCATCGGCTTTACCAATTTTAATATTATCTAAAATAGATTGTTTAAACATAAATACATCTTGAAAAACAAAGCTAACTAAAGACAGCAAATAATCACTATTCATTTGCCTTATATCTACGCCACCAATAGTAATTTTTCCATGGTTAGGATCGAAAAAGCGTGGGATAAGTAGTGATACAGTACTTTTGCCACTACCGGATAAACCAACTAATGCCGTAATAGTGTTTTGTTTAGCTGTAAATGAAATATGGTTAATGGCATTTTTTTCTTGGAAGCTATTGCTATCGATGTTGCTTTGATCGTGCCGAATAATTGGTTCGGCGGTAGTTATTGATGTTGTCTGATAAGAAAAACTTACGTCATCAAAACAAATATCATAATTGTCGGTCATTAAACCTGTTTTCGGTTCCACTAGACATGGGGTATTTAATACTTTATCCATATTTTTAACGCTTTCGGCAGTTTGTTGCAGCCCCCTAGTTACATACATTAATTTCAAAAAAGGAACCGGCAACGCCACAGAAAAAATTAGATAAAAAATTGCTGCCAACACAAAATTAGCATAATTTTCGACGTTACCTGATAGTAGAATAATTACCAGAACAATAAATAAATAAATATTATTTAGTATCAATAAAAAACATGCCATATGATTTTTAAAGCAATAAGTAAATTTCAGGCAATATACCTGATAGGCTTTAATGGCATCATAAAAGCGTTTAAATGAAAAAAAAGTCTGATTAAAAGCTTTCACTACAGTGATACCGCGAATATATTCGACAGAAGCATTACTCATATCCACTAATCGTTTTTGATATTCTTGCATATTGGTTTTTATTTCTTTGCGACGGTAACCACTAATTAAGACCACATAAGCCAAAATAACTGGAACTAATGTTGCTAAACCTAATCGCCAATCAAAAACAGCTAAAATAACAAAAATAGTTATGGGCGCTACAAAGGATCCAACAATGTCGGGTAGCTGGTGAGCAATAAATTTTTCTATTTTTTCAATATCCTCATCAACGATTTTACGTAATTCTCCTGTCGCGTGGTTATTATGAAAACCTAGAGGTAAATGCGAAACATAACGCACAAAATTATATTTAAGACGATAAAGAGTTTTAAATGCCGCAATATGGGAAAAACATAACGCAATGAAATCAAATAACATTGCCGAAGCCGCAGCGATAAAGGCCAACCAACCATAATTAATCACTAATTCAATATTCAAAGGCGTATTATTGCCGATGCTTATAATCAATTCATACACAATAAAATAAACAGCAATAAATGGTAAAAAAGTTGTAATAGCACTTATGATTGCAAAGAAACAAGCAAAAATTATTAAAACTTTATGGGTAAATGCTAATTCCCACAATCGAGAAACCGCTGTTTTATTATGTGACTTCATAAAATGACCACTAATAAATAGAAATGATTATCATTATTTATAATGTAAAATAAAATAACAATGTTTTTTACACTCAACTTGATAAATTTTAACTATTACTGTTATGGTCAACTTTAATAATTGTAAGATTTATTCTTGTTCACTTTAAAGTTAACAAAATACTATTTATAACGTAGTCAAAGAGTAATTAATAGTAATGATTACTCTTTATTGTAAAGGTAAGATTATTTTACAACACGGAAAGGATTGTTAGGCTTTGATTCAGTTGTTACTGATTTTGGCTCTGTTGGTTCGCATGCTTCCTTATATTGTGGTTCATCTTCAAAACCAATCCCCATATTATTTTCACGTGCATAAATTGCTTCAATTGCAGCCATGGGGACAACTATATGTTGTGGTACTCCAGAAAATCTAGCATTAAATTCAATTTGTTGATTACTAGCAGAATATTGACCTACCGATTGTGGTGCGATATTTAATACAATTTGATTATTTTGCACAAACTCTTGTGGAACTAATACACCATACACCGTAGTATTAACCACAATGTAGGGTGTTAGATCATTATCTAAAATCCAGTCATAAAAAGCCTTAAATAAATAAGGGCGTCTAGGCGTCATTTGGTTAGGCTCCATATATAACCTTGCTTAATTAATATTATCAATTTGATAAAGATAAGAGATTTAAACTCTTATTTTTTTCTCATCTTCTGTCAAAGAACTAATAAATGCTGGGCGTTCAAAAATACGCGCCATATACCCAAGATAGTTTTTTTCAGCTACTTTAGGTAAATAGATATCAAGCAGAGGTAAACGCCAAAGCAAAGGAGCAAAATAACAATCACATAATGTAAAATCATCACTCATAAAATAATCTTTCTCTTTAAACATGATTGAAATAGATACTAAATCATCGAGTAGATTTTTACGAGCTTCTTTGGCTGCATTACTGTCTGGATCAGCAATAATCGTTTCATAAGCACTGTACCATTCTTTCTTCATTCGATACATGGTCAAACGAGAATTAGCCCTAACAATTGGATAAACAGGCATTAATGGTGGATGAGGGAAACGTTCATCGAGGTATTCTAACGCAATGTGCGGTTCATATAATGTAAGGTCACGATCGATTAAGGTGGGGATCGAACCATAAGGATTAAGATCCAATAATTCCTGCGGTAGATTATCTGCCGTTACCAACTCAATCTCAGCAGTTACCCCTTTCTCTGCCAACACAAAACGAATCTGATGGCCGTAAATATCTGTTGTATCACAAAATAATGTCATTACAGAACGTTTATTAACAGCAACAACCATGTTCACTCCAAATAAGCAAAATTAAAAAATAAGTTAATAGATCTCCTATTCTAACAAATTGGATAACAAAATTGTTAAAAAAATTGATTTTTCTTAATATCTTTATGTTAATAACCGTATTTTAACAAAATATTCCGGTACAAACCTTCATTTGGGTTACAACTAATAGGTTAAATTACATACAATAATCATTTAACAAATTACAATTATTATTAATTATATTAGGAATATTTTTAGAATTATCTATTATGTTAAGATCAATTGGTTGTATTACTTGTTTTTTTGAAAAAAAAACCCAGCCAATGCTGGGTTTTGAAACAAATTTGTAATTTTTTGGTAACGTTATTGTAACATTGCGCAATTAACGTTTGCTGAATTGTGGACGACGACGTGCTTTGCGTAGACCCACTTTTTTACGTTCAACTTGACGTGCATCACGAGTAACAAAGCCTGCTTGACGTAATGCAGAACGTAAGGTTTCATCATATTCCATTAACGCACGAGTAATACCGTGACGAATCGCACCCGCTTGACCTGAAATACCACCGCCTTTCACTGTGATGTATAGATCAAGTTTATCAGTCATTTCAACTAACTCTAACGGTTGCATTACAACCATACGAGCGGTATCACGACCAAAATATTGCTCTAATGAACGTTTGTTAATAACGATATTGCCACTACCTGGTTTAATAAAGACACGAGCAGCAGAACTTTTGCGGCGACCTGTACCGTAATATTGATTATCAGCCATCTTCTATCCCCTTAAATATCTAATACTTGCGGTTGTTGTGCCGCATGATTGTGCTCACTACCAGCATAAACTTTTAGTTTACGGTACATTGCACGACCAAGAGGGCCTTTCGGTAACATGCCTTTTACAGCAATCTCGATAACTTGTTCAGGATGACGTTCAATCATTTCCTTAAAAGTCGCTTCTTTTAGTCCACCGATGTAACCAGTATGACGATAATAGATTTTATCAGTGCGTTTTTTGCCTGTTACAGCAACTTTCTCTGCATTGATAACAATAATATAGTCACCTGTATCAACATGTGGTGTATATTCTGCTTTGTGTTTACCACGCAAACGGCTTGCGATTTCAGTAGCTAAACGACCTAACGTTTTACCTGCTGCATCTACAACATACCAGTCGCGTTTAACTGTTTCTGGTTTAGCTGAAAAAGTACTCATTCGTAATTATCCAAAATTTAATTAATCTCACGTTAATAAATCATTTGATTTATTTACACTTTTTGATTGCTAATATTAAAATAACTCACCCCTTCGAGTGATTAAATTAATCCTGACAATCGAAAACAGTGTTGGGAAAAACACTGTTGTAACGTGGGTTGCAATATTATACAGAAATATAATAAAAGTGCTACAAGTTAAAATAAAAAATCGTGGCGAGATAAAACACTTGCTGATAAACTCTTAAACTAAGTTTCAATTACCAATAAAATTAACATGAATAATATAATCCAACTTACTGATAAAGATTATATCAGCAAAGGCTTACACCGAAAATGTTATCATCACCCGGACGATATCAATAAATGTATTAAAGTTAATTATAATGAAGGTGCCGAAGAAGAAACCAATCGAGAAATTGCTTATTATAATCACTTAATTAAACGTAATATTAGTTGGAATGTACTGGCTAGGTATTATGGCCCGGTAACGACTAATTATGGTGAAGGTCAAGTTTTTGAGTTAATTCGTGATTATAATGGTAATACGTCTACCTCACTCGAAAAATATTTAGCCGATCAACAACTGACTGAACAATACTATGCTGCGTTAGTAGTTTCTTTAAAACGGTTAAAAGCTTCATTATTAGAAGATCGCATCATTACTATGACGATAAAAAGTAAAAATATTTTATTTCAGCATTTAACTCCTGAAAAGAACCGCCTAATTATTATAGATAATATTGGTAATTCAACTTTCATTCCTATTGCTAATTATGTCAAATTCTTTGCTACTGCAAAAATTGAACGTACTTGGCTACGCTTTTTAAAATCACTGATTAGAGAAAATCAAAATAACTCTTTTATAAGCCGTTTAGTTAACGAGGTGAATCAGTAAGTCTTAATTGAGCGATTGCTCCTTTATTATCTTGCCTATTTTTTAGAGTAAACAGTCCATGATGTAATTTAGCAATACGATTGACAATACTCAAACCCAGTCCTATACCGTTATGCTTACGATCCATACGGAAAAAGGCTTGGGTTAATTTGTCACTCTTCGATTCATCAATGCCATCACCTTCATCTTCAATCGCAATAATGGTATCTTTATTATCCTTATAACAACTAATCATAATCGTAGTTCCTTCAGGGCTATACCGATAAGCATTTTCGACCAAATTACGTACTAATAATCTAATTAATGTTTGATCACCATTAAAAACAATGTCCTCTTTAGCCATATTCCATTCAATTAGTTGATTTTTTTGCGATGATAATTCTGTTAATTCATCAGCTAAAGGGATCATAATATTTTGATAGAAATTAATTTTCTGATATTGCCCCACAGTGAATTTTTGGCTAGCTCGTGCAAGCATTAATAACTGTTCAACGGTATTAACTAACCGATCGATGCGATCAATTAATTCTTTACAATCAATATGATTTTTAGTTTCTAATAATTCTAAATGTAAACGAATACCAGCTAATGGTGTTCTCATTTCATGAGCCACATCCGCGGTAAACAAACGCTCTTGGGATAAAGTACTACTTAGCCTTACAAATAAATTATTTAACACATTAGTAATAGATGTGATTTCCCTCATATTACTAATTGGCTTGATGGGTTTTAGATTATCTTCAGTACGTTTATTCAAGTCTTGTTCAAGAACTTCAAGTGGTTTAGTAATTCGCTTAATAGCTTGATAGGCTAGAAATAACGTAGCTGTCATCATCGAAAAAGCTGAGCAAAATAAAGCAAAGATAGCTTCGAGTTCTTCTTCTTCGACCACCTCTTCTATCTTATGTTGACTTAGTGTGAGATTAACCAGAGCATCAATTTGCTCTTTACTTTCATGCCATAACCAAAATACGGTAATAATTTGACAAATAAGCATAATAGAACCTAAAGTAAAAAATAGATTCCAACGAATACTTTGTCGAATGTTTTTTAATGAGTTTGCAATCATAACGTAATTATCTAGTTCAGGTTAAAATACATCAACAACTTAAGCATTAAGCTGATACCCATAGCCACGTACTGTACGAATTAAATTTTTTCCTAATTTATTACGTAGTCCATGAATATAAACTTCAAGCACATTGGAACTTGGATCACTCTGCCAATCATATAGATCATTTTGTAATAAATCTCGATGGACTTTTTCACCTGCTTTTAACATTAAGCGAGTTAACACAATAAATTCTTTCGGTGTCAATATGACTTCATGATTATTGAGAGTTACTTTTTGTTGTTTAATATCGATAGTAATTGGACCACTACTAACCACATTATCGGCAGTACCTTGATTACGGCGGATTAACGCTCGGATTCTAGCTAACAATTCGGATAAAGCAAATGGTTTAATTAAATAATCATCAGCCCCAAGATCTAAACCTTCTACTCTATCTTCAATCGTATCCCGTGCAGTGAGAATTAAAACTGGTGTTTCGACATGACTTTTACGCCAACGCGCCAGTAATTCTAAACCATCACAATCGGGTAAGCCTAAATCTAAAATAATTAAGCTAAATTGTCCAAATTGTAGATATTGTTCAGCTTGTTTACCATTTGATGCCACTTCACAAACGTAGCCATTTGCAGTGATACCATCATAAAGCCCTTTTTGTAATAGACTATCATCTTCAACAATTAATATTTTCATGATCTTTCCATCCTCTCAGCGAGTGATTTTACAATCATTTAAGATATCCAATGAACTATTATACTCTTTAGTTTGAACATCAAAAATGCTTAATAGTGTATGAAACAAGTTATCATGCGAGAAAAGAACTTGCTTTGAATGCTGCTTAACACATTGAATATTTATATTATTTAAGTTTGCATATGGATTCGAAATCCACATAATAAATGGAACTAGAGTTTGTTGTTCTGGTGCTATTGAATAAGGAAAACTATGTAAATAAAGACCATTTTCCCCTAAAGACTCACCATGATCAGACAAATAAATAACCATGGAATTAAATTGTTTTTTCTGTAAAAGTTCAATAGTTTGATTGATAATAAAATCGGTGTAAACAATGGTATTATCATAAGTATTAACTAAACTTACTAAATCGCAATTATTGATCTGATTAGTATCACATGTAGGAATAAATTGTTTAAATCTAGCCGGATAACGCTGATAGTAATTTGGACCATGGCTACCTAACATATGCAATATAATCAAAGAGTCTTCATCAATATCATTTAATTTATTCGCTAACTCATTAATTAATACCTCATCATAACAAATTCCATCTTGACACAATTGACTGTTACTGGCTAAATATTTTTTAGTTATGTTGTTATTTTGAACTCGTGCACAAACACCTTTACAGCCCGTATTATTATCTAACCAATCGACATTAATTTTTACTTTATTTAAAATATCAAGGACATTTTCTTGGCGCGGAGCTAAACTTTCATCATAATTCTTTCGTGTCATGTTAGAAAACATACATGGGATAGAGAAGGCCGTATAAGTCCCACATGATGAAACGTTTTTGAAAGAAATAATATCATTACGCTTAGTTAAAAATGGATTCGTATCTTTAGAGTACCCATTTAGTGCAAAATTTTGACTACGTGCAGTTTCACCAACTATAAGTACTACCACAGTTTTATTGTTAATACTATGAAGATCAGTATTTGATCGATAAGCATCATTACCAATGGTTAAAAATGGTTGGTTTTTATATTTTTCAAATTGATATTGTTTATATATGGCACTGATGTAATTTGAAGGTAATAAATATTTAATAATTTTATTATTATTTCTCATAAAAGTAGCGTAGCTTTCATAAAAAACCAGAACAATCAGTCCTACTAGCAAAAATGTAATTAAAACAATAATGACTTGTTTGAATATAAAATATAAGTCAATTTTTACCGTTTTTATTTTAACTAAAATAATTAATACCGCTGGTAAAATACCTAACAACAATATGTAATTAAACAATTCAAATGTAATCAACGAGGAAGATTCAGCAGAATTAGTTTCAAGGATATTTTGCAACATACTTCTATCGATCATTACTCCAAACTTAAACATAAAATAGGAACAAATAGAACTAATTAATATCAGCGCACTCGCTACTATCTTAACTAACCACTTATTTATTAATAGACTTAATACAATGAAGTTCACACAAAAAACAACTAGAGGCATCGATAAAAAGAAACTAATATTAGCCAAAGAATCTAGCGGCAATTTAGCTAATACTTGCTTGTAATAACTCATGTTTAGAATAGTGGCTTGATAAAACGCCATTAATATAATCAGCAAATTGATTGATATTGGACAGTTGGTTATTTTTCGAATTATCTTTTTCATAAAAACTTATATTTCCAACTTACATCTATAGTCAAAACAAGTTATGGAACATGAAATTACAGTTATTTGGATTATCAATAACATATTGATATTATTTAATAATTAAATTGTTTTTATGGTATAAAAATACTAATCAGAAATTTATGAATTGTAGGCCAAAGCTTTTGTATCAACAATGCTGATATAATACTAACAATAAAACCACCAAGAATATCTAATGGCCAATGAATACCTAGATATACTCTGCTCCAACTGACTAAAATTGCCACAACAATAAACAAAAACAAAAGTTTTTTGAATCTGTTTGTATAATTTAAACCAATAACACAACATATTGCCCATACAAACACTGCATGCTGACTTGGAAAAGAACTGGTTTTGTCATGGAATAAATAATTAGTACCCACATTTACCACAAAAGGACGTGGAGAATAAAATAAATGACGAATAACAAAAGTAACTAATAATGCCAATCCTAATGTAATTACCATTTTCAGAATTAATAAGCGATAAGTTGGTTTATAAAACCAATAGATCCCCATAACTATTATTGGCAAATAAGCTAAATAATTAGCACAAAAAATAGCCAAATAAATAAACAGTTTTGATGCTTGATCTGAAGCATTAATTAGTAAAAAAAGTTTAGTGTTCATATTGTGTCACATAAAACATCTATCTAAAATTAACTATATGATTAGTCAATTTAACTAATTAAGCTTAAGAGAACCTTAATATAAATTATTTTATATAATCAATATATTATAAATCTTAATAAAATAAGAAAAATGATAATTAAAATAGAGTTCACACTCTAATGAAATAATTTTGAATTACAAATAAGTTTAATTCATTTTAAGTTACTATGTTAAATTTATTGATAGTTTTATATTAATAATAAAGATTAATGCAGAGTGGGATTAATATTTTAAATGATTAACTAGATTATAATTTATTTCCTATTTGCAATTACAACTAAAAACGTAATGACTTATATCTTAGAAATTAGTAGATCATCGATTTTCAGTAAAATAGGAAACAGCAAAATTGAATGTCCAACAAATAATGAAATAAACAATAATTACAAATAAAAATATCTCTGTTGGATATACCATACTACGATTATTCAACTGCGTAGCAACAAAAGTAAATTCTGCAACGCCTACAATATAAGCTAACGAAGTATCTTTAATTAGTGAAATCCATTGATTAATAAAGGAAGGTAACATTATTGTTAAGGCTTGAGGTAAAATAATAAACATTATTACTTGTTGTTTAGTCAAACCTAATGAAAATGCGGCTTGCCATTGTTCTTTAGCAATGGCTATCATTCCTGCATGAACTGAATGACCAATATAAGCTGCGCCAATAAAAGATAATGCAAAAATAACAGTTGCAATGGCAGGTATATCAATATTGAACATTACAGGAAGTAAAAAATAAGTCCAAAAGATCAACATAATAACTGGAATTGCTCTCAAAAAACCCAGAACCCCAATTAACAGATGACGAGAAAAACCTTTTACAACGGTTAACGCTACTCCTGCAATAATTCCTAACAAGGAAGAAAATATAATCGCGGCGAAACTCATCAATAAGGTTAAAAAGATACCGCCTGGGAAATTGCCCCACATCAAATACCCTAAGTTATTCCAAATTACTTCCAGCCCTTTGAATTCCATAATTTATAGCCCTTTATGTAACTGTAATCGCTTAGTTTGATAAATATTGCCCAACGCACCCACAATTATAATTGCCAAAATATACAATAAAGTTGCGATCGCAAAATCTTGAAAAGTTTTTAATGATTCGGTTTCAACTTGTCGAGAAACATAAGAAAGTTCTAAAACACCAATAGCCATTGTAAGCGATGAATTTTTAATGATATTCATGTATTGACCAATTAATGGGGAAAACGCAATACGTAAACTCTGTGGTAAAATAACTAAACGCATGCTTTGCCAACGAGTTAATCCTAATGCCAATGAAGCCTGAAGTTGTCCTATACTCACACCTAAAATCCCAGCTCGCAACTCTTCAGCAATAAAAGCACTGGAGTAAAAAGTTAAGCCAACTAAACCAATAATAAATTCAAATGATGGCATTTTCAGCGGAACAAAAAGCAACTGGATTTGGGGTTCGTCGAATAACCATAATTTAAATGCTACTGGTAATAAATTACCAACCCCAAAATACCAAAAAAATAGTTGTGGTAACAATGGTGAATATCGAAAAATAGAATTATAACCAACTACTGCCAGTTGCATAATTCTAATCTGACTTTGTCGAGCAATAACCAGTAGAAATCCCAGCAATGTTGACAAAATAATGGTTAATGAGGAAATAGCCAAAGTAACTAAAAAGCCATCCCACAACCACCATAAATATCGTGGTTCAAGTAATTGCTCAAACATAAGATTACTGGCCTTGTCCTATTTTGAAATCGCCACGTGGCATTGCTGATGCAGTGCCAGGACCAAACCAACGATTATAGATAGTTACTGCTTCACCATCTGCTTCAAGTTTTAATAAGATCTGATTTAATTTTTCTTTTAGTCGAGTTTCACCTTTAGGAAGTCCTATGGCTTGATATTCTTTAGTAATACTAAATGGAGAAATCTCAAAATCAGCACGTTGCTGTTCTGGCACATTGGCGAGCAAACCAATTAACTTAGCATCATCTTGAGTAATAGCTTGTACTACACCATTACGTAATGCTGCAAAAGCAAATGGAGTGTCATCATACGAAATCACTTTAGCTGACGGATATTTTTCACGTAAAGTGATTTCCATTACCGTTCCTTTATCAGCACCAATACGAATATTTTTCAAATCATCAGTAGTTTTTAATACGCCTTTGCGTGCTATAAATTTTTGCCCTGTAGCAAAATATGGCAGACTAAAATCTACTGTTTTGGCACGTTCTTCAGTAACAGTAAAATTAGCTACAATCAAATCCGCTTTTTGAGAGGTTAATAGAGGAATACGATTGGCTGGATTTGTCGGAACAAGTTCAACTTTTACATTTAGGGCTTTGGCTATTGCATTTGCATAATCAACATCAAGTCCAACTATTTTATTGGTTTTTTCATCGACATAACCAAAAGGAGGATTGCTATCAAACACTGCTATTTTGATTTGCCCGCGTTTTTCAATATCATCAAGCCGATCAGCATGTGCATAATTCACAGTGAATAATGATCCAATCAATGCAACTATGGCTAGTGGTTTAACTAAAAATTTCATTTTATTCCTCCATTAAAGACTTTTGTTTTGTACATCAAAAGTCTATCAATAAAGGATCAGTTACCTAAATAATAAATAATTACATGCTTATAACTTAACAATATATAAAAAACTATTTCATAATAAATAAAATAAATTAATAAATTAAGTTTAAAATAAGTACAAGCATTTATTGGGTAAGATTTTTACTATAAATTTGTTACATTTAACGTAAGTTACCCGACTATATCCACTCTGGACCAATCAAGTTAATCAATTACTGTTAACTAATAATTTCACTATCAACAAAGAAGTAGGCTATTTCCCGCGCAGCAGATTCTACAGAATCCGAACCATGCACAGCGTTTTCTTTTACGCTATCAGCGAAATCAGCTCGTAATGTACCTGTTAAGGCTTTTGCCGGATCAGTTGCCCCCATTAAGTCACGATAACGACTAATAGCATGTTCTGCTTGTAGAACCTGAACAACAATTGGGCCGGACATCATAAACTTAACTAAATTATCAAAAAATGGTTTACCTTGATGTTCGGCATAGAAACCTTCAGCTTGCGTTTTGCTTAGTTTTAACATTTTTAATGCAACGATTTCAAATTTAGCCTGAGTTATGCGTGTTTCAATTGCACCAATTAAGTGTTTTTTAACCGCATTGGGTTTGATGATAGACAGTGTACGTTCTATAGCCATATACGTTATCCTTATTAATCTAAAGTAAATTTTATACGACAAATTTGACCACTTTCGTCTAATAATAATAAATGTTGTAGTCCTTTTTTTACTATTGTTAAAGCAACTTTATCATTATTCTTAGATTGTGCAATAAGTTCACCATCTAAAAACCACCATTTTTGCCCTATTCCTCCTTGAGGAATTAAATCAATAGTAACCGTCTGTTGACCTGGTAAGCGCTTAATCAATTGATTATCTTGTAATCCGGTGAGCACCAGCGGTAAAAATATATCATTACCAAAAACCGGGCAATTTTTGTTAACGGGAGGTAATAACGATTGACGACGCTCTTTAGGTAATAACCAATTTTCTAAAGCCATTGGCCAAAGAGCAATAGCTTTCTTTTGAGCATCTTTACAATCGGCAGCCACTCTTTCACCTTGTTGGTTAACCCAAATATTTATCCAGCCTGAACGATAGATATTATTATTGAGTACATTTAAAGTATCGAGCGTTGGTGGAATCATATTATTAAATATCCATGCATTTTTTTGACGATGACAATTTGGATCGTTGGTAGTTAATACCTGTCCTGATGGCCAACAGATTTTTGCTTCCGTGACAGAATCTGGTTTATGCATAACTGGCAACGATCGATTTAAGCGTTGCTCCTTGTTCAATAATATAGCATTTATTTGTTGCAATATTGGCACCGCAGTTACTGCGCCATATTGACCAACCACTGGCGTTGCATCTGGGCGCCCAACCCAAATTCCAATTAAATATCGCGGATTAATACCTATGGCCCAAGCATCACGATACCCATAACTAGTACCAGTTTTATAAGCTAATTGATTATTATTAGATAACATTTGTTTAGTTATCCACGCGCTACCATCGGCAATTAGTGATTTTTCCATTAAAGGCTCATTTGGTGTAAACCGTAGGGGACTAACCTGACCATGACGAACAAAGGCACTATAACCACTAACTAAATTATCCATTCGCAGTGATGCGCCACCTAAAATATAGGAAATATTGGGATCATTGCCAGCTGATACCAATGGTAAACCTACACTAGCTAATTTACTGGCAAACCGTCTAGGTCCGTATAATTCCATTACTTGTACTGCCGGTAAATTTAATGAATTTCTTAATGCTTCAGTAGCACTAACCGGACCATAATAATCGTCATCAAAATTAGTTGGGCGATAATCTGAATTAATTCTAGGAACGTCCTGTAATAATGATTCTGAATGAATCATACCTTCATCAATAGCCATTGCATATATAAATGGTTTTAACGTTGACCCAGGTGAACGTAATGCACTAATCATGTCAACTTGTCCAAAGCGTTCACTGTCATTAAAATCAGCTGAACCCACATAAGCTTTTACTGACATATCTGTATGATCAACTACTAAAATTGCTAATGATGTTTTGGGTGGCAGTTGTTTTTTACGATTAATTGCCACATCTTCAAGAATACCTTGCAGAGAAAAATCAATAGTGGAATGAATAATATCCTTATCAGGATATTGATGGCTTAATCTCAGTGCTAATAACGGAGCTAATTGCGGAGCCTTACGCGGATAAACCCACACTTCATCTTGACGAACTTGATTAATAATTTCGGGAGTCCAGACATGATTATCAGCTAAACGATCTAATACTTTATCTCGTGCCTGTTTGGCTCTATCTGGGTACCTATCTGGTCGCAAACGGCTAGGTGCTTGCGGTAAAACTGCCAATAAAACAGCTTCACTACGAGTCAAGGCTTTAGGTTGCTTACCAAAATATGACCAACTTGCCGCACCAATACCTTCAATGGTGCCACCATAAGGGGCATGATTAATATATAAAGTTAAGATTTCTGGTTTACTATAATGCAGTTCTAACTGTAAGGTTCGGAATATTTGTTTCAATTTTCCAGTCATCGAACGGTCGTGAGGATCGAGCAATCGGGCGACCTGCATCGAAATTGTACTCCCTCCAGATACAATCTTATTATTGGTTAAATTTTGCCAAGCTGCACGCAGTAAGGATACAGGATTAATCCCGATATGTTCATAAAAGTGGCGATCCTCATAATTGAGTAATACATCAAGATAGTAATCCGGAACTTCATCTAAATTGACCGAATAACGCCAAATGCCATTATCATCTGCAAAACGCCACAGTGGGGTTTCATCTTGAGCAACTATAGTTTGTGTGGTTTTATTTTGATAAATTGTAAGTGGATATAAATAATCAGCCACGAAGAAACTAACTAAGAGAGTGACCATAAAAACCAATAAACAAATAAATATTTTAACTAAGCGCTGTTTTATTCTTGCCAAGATGTTTCAGGTCCACATAACGTTTTAGTGTTATATTACCGGCGACTTCGGTCGGCGGTAATATACTGATGATAAAATTTAACTCAATAAATAGTTTAAGCTTTAATTTAAGTTACTGTTGGGAAGCATTACGTTCAACAATTGACATTAAATCAAGCGACTTACCTATTGCGAATCGTTCCGGACGGTACATCGACTCAACATAAGGATAAGGAATCATATAATTACCGGCAGTGACCGCACGCACTAGATATGCCACCCGTTTACGATATTTATTAGTGTCAACATAATCGTGAATATCAACTGCTGCGACATACCTATCATCACGATATTCTTGATACTTAACATCATTACTATCTTCATCTTTGAGTAAATTTGCTAATTCTGGAATCGCGAGTAAATTAACACTACTATTCATTAGATTTTGATTTTCAAGCTCTAATCCTGCAGGTAAAAAATCAACAATTAGGGCATCATGAATACTTTCACGCGCAGTTACATCTAATACAATCACCAGCAAATCACCTACTGTCAATTGATCAGGTTTAATTGCATTACCTTGTAAATCATAATAATTACGATTAATAGTTAAAATATTATCATTAGCAGTCGGTACTGGCGCTTTTTTACCATAACCAGAAAGCGTAAATTTAATATACAAAGGTTCAGCATTATTTTCATTAGTAATTGTTAATCCTTTAGTCAGATCAGCAAAAGTTAATGAACGAGACAGGGCCTTAGTTACATTTTGTTCTTCATGATTAATTTTAACTTTAAATTCTTGCGCATTTTTGTGTTGTTCTAATGACCACCCTGCCATAAATAAAGCATTGAGTTCTTGAGTTGAAAAATAACGTTTATCATTTAATAAATCGGATAAATTAAACAAATAACTCGCTTGTTGATCAACGCTTAAATCATTATCAATCAATAGTGATAAAACTAAAGCTTTATCACGAATTTCACTACCATAATCACCTAACCAAGCATTATGATT
The DNA here is from genome assembly GCF_001690685.1 of Gilliamella sp. wkB112. Classification (GTDB taxonomy): domain Bacteria; phylum Pseudomonadota; class Gammaproteobacteria; order Enterobacterales; family Orbaceae; genus Gilliamella; species Gilliamella apicola_J. Next base: position 404,911 of record NZ_LZGL01000009.1, read on the forward strand.
ATGGTAATTTGTGGTTAAAGCTTTAGTCATCAAATTGTTATAAATATTTTCAAAACCGGTAATCTTCGCGGATAAAGCCAATTGAACAATTGGCAATGGTGATAAGGCTAACGCAGCATTATTATCAAGTTGCTGTGACATACGATTAATTTCATTACGCATAGCCGAGGTAATTTTATTTTGCTGAGCCAATACCATTAATGCATAAGCTTTAGTGGCAAATTGAGCATAGTCACTAGCCACCGAATCATCATAATAACTTGGTAAATTATTAAAGGCATTAATATCATAAGTATATTGGCTTATGCGAGTCATAGCAGCATTGAGCGCAGTATCGTTAACATGATAACCTCGCTCTTTTGCTTGTAGTAAGAAATTGGTAGCATGCACAGAAAGCCAATGATCTTCATCACTTTCATTACTCCATAAACCGAACCCACCATTATTACGTTGCATAGATAAAATACGTGAAATGCCTATTTGCACTTTTTCTCGACGTTTATCGTCTGATTCAGTTTTGATCCCTAAAGCCGTAAGTTGTTCTTGATTAACATATAAAGATGGATACAATCCACTGATAGTTTGTTCTAAACAACCATAAGGATAAGCAAATAAACTTTTAATATATTGTGCAATGTTAAGCGGTGGTTGATTAGATATAACTAATTTTCCTTCAATAGTATTATCAATTAAATTAACCATATCAGAAGCTGGGAATGTCCAACTTTGACTACCATTAATGGCTACTGCATAATTTTTAGTAGTACTTGCATAGGCTGGTCTGACACCTACTTGCCATGAACGTTTAATTTGATAATCAGAACCATCATCCAACACAATACCCTTTATATTAACGGTTAACGTTCCCTCTCCATAACCATAATCAGCAGTAACTGGCACGGGTATAATTTGTCGTTGTTTACTATTAATTGTAATTGTATTTGATTTGGATATAGATTGATGAATCAAACCCGTAGTTGCAACATCAATTTGCAAGGTTTGCGGTTTTTCTGTCAAATTATTCAAATCTAATGCCAATATCGCTTGATCACCACCAGATAAAAATCGTGGTATTGATAGTTCTGTAACCACTGGTGCGGCAACAGTCATTTTTTGCTCTGTTTTACCGAAACGCTTATCATCCCAAGCTTGTGCCATCAAACGTAATTCACCATTAAAATTAGGTAATGTAAGATCAATAATACCTTCACCATCTTCATTTAATTGAATAGTTTTAAGTTGTTGAGCAACAATATTAACTTCAGTTAATGGTTTTTTACCACCTAAAGCTGTTTGACTTTGACTAAGCAATCCATCCCCACCAAAACTCATATTAACATTGCGTCCAGAGCCTTCAATAAGTTTGCCATATACATCATATAAATCGACATCATAGCGCTTACGTCCAAGAAAGGCGCTATAAGGATCAGGAGTAACAAAATTAGTTATATTTAATACGCCTGAATCAACTGCCGATAGTAATACTGTTACCTTCTGATCCTTTTGGATTAATGATTTATCCATTTTAACTTTTATTGGAATTGTTTTTTCAGGTTCAATTTTTGGTGGTGCTTCAATGGCAATATTTAATTGTCGTGATGAAGTATCAAGTGGTAAATAAAGCAAACCGATTGCTCGTTTAATTGTTTGCACGGAAGCATTGATTGATGGTCGAATAATCATAGAACTAATATAAATATCATGACGCCCCCAATCTTGAATTGGTATTTCCACATCCAATCCCTTTTCATCGACACTAATATCTTGTTTCCATAACATGCCATCATTAGTTTCAAGCGCAATATAACCTGAACCAGCAACTGGTGCTTGTACATGAACTTTGGCAGTGTCACCCACAGTATATAACGCTTTATCAATACTTAACTTAACCTGATCAGGGCGCACGGCATTAGTACCATTGGTATTATCGGACCAATTGTAACCACTCCAAAAACGCATACTACTGATAATGTTATTTTTAATATCCACCACTTCAAGCCGATACGGACCATAATTATCAGGTCGATAACTTACTTTAGTGGTGCCATTTTCCGGAATTGATAATTTCTCTTCATGAAGAGTAAATTCACTTGCATTATAATTTTGCTTCCAACCTTCATTATCAGACCAAGTCCAATAATAATCACGGCGTTCGCGAATAATACGTGCTTTTAAATCATTAGTTGCTAGTTTTTGCCCATCAGTATTAATGTATGCTACTTCAAAATCAGCAATAGCATTTTTGTCAACTGTTGGGCGCTTTTCATAACGATCTGTTGACCAATCATAATAAGCTTGCTCGGAAAATAGTGCTCGTACTGCAGGCATTTTGTTTGCTGGCCAAATGGTTTGGCTGGCATAACGAGTAACCGGGCGACCACCAGAATCGAGTAAACTAGCTTGCAATACTAGATTAATTGGTGAACGGAGATCGGTCCAATTATCACTATCAACGTTAACTTGAGTAATACCATTATTATCCAGCAACTGATCTATACCATCAAGCTGTCGATCAACACCACTATCAGTAATTGCACCAATTTTGTATTCTGGTAATTCAGAATGCGAATCAACTTTTTTCAAATAAAGGTTACCAGTTAAATCATTACCTGAAGCAGGTGCGCCATACAAATACCAACCTTTAATATTAAAATCAATAGCTTGATCTGTTACCAAAGGTTTAGTAGAAGGCGCATTTATTTCCATAGCCATACGTTCAGGTAAAAATTCTTCGACTTGAAAATAAGCATAACGATAATCATCGTCACCTAGATTAAAACGAAAACTCCATTTGCCAGTAGCTGCATCATTTGGTATAACAAAATGCCATTGATATAACCCTTTAGAATCCGGTTGAGTTTTTACCGTGAAATTGTCTACAACTCGTCCTGCAGGTGAAATAACATCAACAATAATAGGCTGTTCCGGCAATGGTTTACCATCAGCATCACGTAATAAGGCATTATATTCGATGGTTTCTTGAGGACGATATAAATCGCGTGCACCAAAGGCAAATAATTGTTTTTGATAAAAAGCACTCCCTGTCAAGTTAAATTCACTCAAATCAAGAGCGTTGCGATCCAAATTTACCAATGAATTTTGTTGCCCGTCACTAGCCGTAAGCAGTGAATAATCTTTTCCTGCCGGCAAGGTGATCTCGGCGTAACCTTGCTTATCGGTTTGAGTATTAATATTGGTACAATTTTTATTACTGTCTTGTATATTTTTGCCGCATTGCACCGTTAAATTAATATTAGCAAGCGCTTGTCCATTATCTAACGCATGGGTAATAACGGCTAATTTCCCTTTTCCATAAGCATGAACGGAAATTCCAATATTACTAATTGAAAATAAAGTAGCTGGATTAGAATAGTTATAACTACCTGCTTGATTCATCACGGCAATATATACACCTGTTGGTTGAAGTTCCGAGATGGTGGATAAATTAATTAATACGGTTTCTTGAGCATTACGTTTAGGGTTGAGATCGAAACGAGACGAAAACACCAACTCAGCATAATTATTTATTTTTTTAGAATTCCAATTAGTAAAGCGATTAATCAATCCATAATCAGACATAAAATCGGATAATTTTTCTGGTTTAATTTTGAAAAAGTTAACATCGACTTTATTTACATTAAGAGTAGTAACCGGTAAACCTGTCATAGATTTACTTGGAAGTAAAAAACCATTACTTGCAAAGCCTACCATTGGTTTACGATCTTGAGTAGTAATGTCAACTTGATAAACTTCTTTCAAGTGACTGTTATTTATCGCGGCTAACATTTTATCGATAGTTAAGGTTAATTTACGATTAGGTTCCAAATAGCGGTGCCTTAATTCCAAACCATTATCAGAAAGTTCCCATGAGCCATCAACATTACCTTTATCACGATCAACTAAACGAAGTAAGTTTGAAAAGTTTAGTTTAGGATTAATAGGAACCGAAAATGTAATAACCAATGTACTAGAACCATCAAGGATAGCTTCTGAGCTGTCAATAACCGTAAGTTGTTTATTACGGTATTCCTCAATCAATTCGGGTGTTGGCGTGAAGGTGTTTTGTGGTTGGATATTGAGATTAAGCTGCTCAACATTTGTGTTACTATCTGTAAGTTCAGATGTTGGTTGTATTTCAGTCGGTGCGGATACCGAAGTTTTTTTATCTTTATTATCACAACCGATTAATGCTAACAGCATACTTAATACAGCTAACTGCTTAACCAACCTCATTATTTTCACCCTATTCCTATTAAACAGAATTTTGATTTTTTTATCAAAATAGATTATCACTATAGTGATATTTAGCGTTGATATATTATGCACTTAGGAATCAAGTTTGGCAAAAATGTTTATACAAATTTTATCTAGACTAGATTAGTAAATACTTTTTATTAACTAGCCAAAATATTTAAAGTTAGTATAAATTTTAGTGCTAAATTAAAGCCCATTTATCAATGCTAAATGAACTTTAATTGCTTTTTGATGGATTTATTCGGTCACCGATTGGCTTTGGTTAGTGTATTGTGGTAGTGCTACTAATTTTTTTAGTAATAAATTTAAAATCACACCGTACAATGGTAAAAAGAATAATCCACAAATTAAAATTTTAAAACTATAGTCTATAAGTGCTATTTCAGGCCAATTAGTTGCCATAAACTCGTCACTACTGTTATAAAAAGCGATAGCAAAAAAGACGATAGTATCAATACCATTTCCAAAAACTGCTGATGCTGATGGCGCCACCCACCATTTTTTATTTTGTCTTAAATAGTTAAATACCGTAATATCCATTAATTGCCCAACTAAATAAGCGGAAAAACTGGCTAAGGCAATACGAAAGACAAAGTTATTAAATTCGGTCAGTGCAGCAAAGCCAAGCCAATGGGTTTCAAAAAACAACACTGAAATCACATAGGAAAATAGTAACGCTGGCATCATTACCACAAATATGATCTTTCTGGCCAAACTGGCACCAAACACCCGAATGGTTAAATCAGTGGTTAAAAAGATAAATGGGAAAGTAAAAGCCCCCCAAGTGGTGTGAAAACCAAAAATATCAAAAGGGATTTGCACTAAATAATTGCTAGAAGCTATCACTAAAATATGGAAAAAAGCTAACCAATAAAGTGCTTTGTGCCGTTGTTCACGGGTAAACTTATGTGGGATTAACCCAGCATGATCATTAACGTACATATAATTTCCTTTTTTAATGGGGTGAGAGAACCCAGTTTGAAAAAATTAACAGAATTTATTTAATGGAATGCAAATATTCTTGCAAACCTTTATCACGCAATAGACAACTTGGACATGTACCACAACCACCTTCTACGCCGTAATAACAGGTATGAGTATGCGTTCGCACATAATCAAGGTAACCTAAATCATCAGTTAATGCCCAAGTTTGCGCTTTGGTCAGATACATCAAGGGAGTGATGATATTAAAAGTATAATCCATAGCCAGATTCATAGTGACATTCATCGATTTGACAAACACATCCCGACAATCCGGATAACCACTAAAATCGGTTTCACAAACGCCAATAATAATGTCACTAATACCTTGCTGTTTGGCATAACACCCCGCTAAAAGTAAAAATAGCATGTTACGACCATCAACAAAGGTATTGGGATAGTTTCCATCTTGGGATTCCTGAATTGATTGCGAACTGTCAATCAGGGCATTATTGGTGGTTTGTTTAATGACGGATGTATCAATTATAGTTTGCTTAACACCTAGATCAGCCGCAATCCATTTGGCCTTTTCAAGCTCAATCACATGCCGTTGACCATAATGAAAACTAATAGTTTCAACATTTTGCTGACCATAATCAGCTATCGCTTGCAGCAAACAAGTGGTTGAGTCTTGCCCACCTGAAAAGATCACCAGTGCTTTACGCTGTTGCATTTTACCGTTCCAGTTAAAATTAATAGATTAACGATTATCCACTTTTTCTGGATAAAGATCGTGATTGGCTAAACGATTAACCGCAATTTGCTGCCAGCAAGTGCCAGCTTGACCATAATTAGCATAAGGATCGATAGAGATACCACCGCGCGGCGTAAATTTACCCCAGACTTCAATGTATTTCGGATCCATTAATTTAATCAGATCTTTCATAATAATATTAATGCAATCTTCGTGATAATCACCATGATTACGGAAACTAAAAAGGTAAAGTTTTAGCGACTTGCTTTCTACCATTTTGATATTTGGCACATAGGATATATAAATAGTGGCAAAGTCCGGTTGCCCGGTGATAGGACAAAGGCTAGTAAATTCAGGACAATTGAATTTAACAAAATAGTCGTTGTCAGGATGTTTATTATTAAATGTTTCGAGTATTTCGGGTGCATACGTCGACGGATAGCGAACAGACTGATCGCCTAATAAAGTGATGTTACTCATTATTAATTCCTTAGTTTTTTAACGTGGGAGGTTCACGAACCACGTAACAAGGCGCACACCATACTCTTTTTGGATAAAAAAGTCTAGTGTGACTAAGATTGTTCTATTGCATAGCTAACTTTAGTCCTGAATAACCAGAACAGTAATGGTAACTATTAATGGCACAGTTTGTAAAGATGTTTCCAATCTACTATACATTTGAGTATAAATTTTTTATTGAACGGTAATGAGTCGGTAAAATTTGGCCAATTTAGCGTTAGCTGTAGCTAACTCTGATTCGGCATCCTTTAGTTTTGCTTGTTTATCGGCAATTTTTTGTTGATTGCCTTTGGCTTGAGCTTCGGCAAGTTCTTGCTGCCTTTCTGCCACTTTAGCAGTTTTTTCACTAACTTCTTTTTTATACTCATCCTCTAGCTTAGCGATGGTACAATGAGTATTAACTTCATTCAAGGCTGTCTCTAACCCTTGTAGGCGGTAAATATTGTTATTTTTTTTAGCCAAATTGATCTGTGCTTCAATAGCTTGTTTTTTACCACCACAGGTTAACTGTTCATCTTCATCTTGATTTGCCGCATAGCTAGCCAATGAAAATAGACTCACTAATACTAAAATTGATAATTTACTGATTAATTTAGATGTAGTTTTCATAGCAATTCCTGTTAAGTTAAATTTATTTTCTTAATTGAATACTATCTACTTTGTGATCTTCACCTTTGGTTAAAATTAAGCTTGCTCTTTCCCGGGTTGGCAAAATATTTTCGATCAAATTCAATTCATTAATTTCTTGCCACACGCGATTAGCAATCTTGATTACTTCTGCTTCTGGTAACTGTGAATAGTGATTAAAATAAGAGTTTGGATCATTAAAAGCCCCGGCTCTAAATTTTAGAAAACGATTAACATACCAGCTATGCAATAATGGTAAATCAGCATCAACATAAATCGAAAAATCCACATAATCAGACACAAATACGCGATTACTTGCTTGCGGATAATTTAATGTTCCTTGTAATACATTTAAGCCTTCGAGAATCAAAATATCCGGGCAATCAACAGTAATTTCCTCATCGTCAACAATATCATAAACTAAATGAGAATAAACTGGCGCTTTTACTTCCGCTTGCCCCGATTTAACATCGGCAACAAAGTTAATTAATTTTTTTATGTCATAAGATTGCGGAAAACCTTTTTTGTTCATAATGCCACGTTCTTCAAGGCATTTATTTGGATACAAAAAACCGTCGGTAGTTACTAACGCTACTTTACGGTGTTCCGGCCAGCGCGTTAATAATGCTTGTAGTACGCGGGCAGTAGTACTTTTACCCACGGCAACACTACCGGCAATCCCTATCACATAAGGTATTTTTTGGCTTTTACCTAGAAATTTAGATAATACTACCTGTCTGGTTAAGCTATTACTAATATAATAATTAAGCAATCGCGACAAAGGTAAATAAATCTGACTAACCTCATCCATGGAAAGATCTTCGTTAATTCCTTGTAATGAACTTAACTCTTCTGGGGTTAAAGTCATTGGTACCGCATTACGCAAACTCGCCCATTCTTGACGGTTAAATTGCATATACGGGCTCAAATGATTTTTCATAATATATTTTCTTGAATTACTAATTGTTTGAATTTATATGGCTCAGATTATACATAAATTTGTTTTTTTACAATCATAAATTAGCGACAAGTGTTAATCATAGCTATCTTAATAACTTACTGCTAAAATACCCACCATTAATTTGCCATACAAATATTGAAATAAGTTTATATGTTAAAAACTAAAGCTAAAGCTAAACCCAAAACCAAGAAAAGTCGTCAAGAGATCAACGAAGAATCCCGAGAGCTTAAAAAAAAGCGTAAACATAAAGGATTGCCCAGTGGTTCACGTTTTAACAATGCTGATGGTAGCCAAAATAAAAAAACGACCAAAGCTGGAAGAGATCCCCGCTTAGGCAGTAAAAAGCCGATTTCATTAGTAACAAATGACGTCATTAATATTACTAAAGTAGCAACAGTAACAAAGGTGAGCAAACCCGCTTTATCGCCAGAACAAGAACTTGAACAACTAGAAAACGATCCTCAATTAGAGCAATTACTCGATTTTGTTGAACAAAATAGTAAGCTAACTAAAGATCAACAAGCCTATCTAGATAGTAAACTAAAGCGTATTGATGAGCTAATGCAAGAGCTAGGTTATACTGATGCTGATTTTGATGAAGATGAAAAAGCGGAAGATATAGTTAGATTACTAAAACGTAACTAATTATAGTTTATCCGCACAAGTTATAGTACATAAAAAGAGAACATAGCCAATGCCAATATTTATCATGCTTGGTTTATACTGTGGGTTATTTGTTTGCACTTTGTTAATTTTAAAAAAAACAAACCGTATTAAAATGAAAACCCAAATAAGATTACCAGCAAAAAACGTTTCAAAAAGTTATGGGAAAAGCGATGTCAAACAAAGGGTTGAATATAAATAATAGTCAAACAAAAGCGATATTTTGGGATCAAGCATTAATCGAAAAATATAATTATTCGGGTCCTAGATATACCTCTTACCCAACGGCACTGGAATTTAACGAAGAGTTTCATGAACAGGACTTTTTATCTGCTGCGCAACGCTATCCTGAACGCCCATTAGCTCTTTATATCCATATTCCTTTTTGTCATAAACTTTGTTATTTTTGTGGTTGTAACAAATTGGTTACTCGTCAGACCCATAAAGTAACCAAATATCTCGATATTCTTGATATTGAAATTGCACAGCGAGCTAAATTATTTACTAATCGTACAATAACCCAAATGCACTGGGGTGGTGGTACACCTACATTTTTAACTAATGACGAAATTAGTCGCCTTATCACCTCACTTAAGCAACATTTTAATTTTGCTGATAATGCCGAGTTATCCATAGAAATAGATCCTCGGGAAATCACCCCCCAAACAATTGATCATTTAGCCAATGTTGGTTTTAACCGCTTAAGTATGGGGATTCAAGACTTTAATCATGAGATTCAAAATTTAATTAATCGAGAACAAGATGAAAATCTTGTGCGTTCTCTAATCGAACAGGCGCGCAAAAATAATTTTCAATCAATCAGTCTTGATTTAATTTATGGTTTACCTAAACAAACGGTGACAAGTTTTACCGAAACCCTAAATAAGGTGATTGATATTTCACCCGATCGTTTAAGTGTATTCAATTATGCTCATTTACCGAATCGTTTTGCTGCGCAACGTAAAATCAAAGATAATGACTTACCCAATGCCAATCAAAAGTTACAGATTTTACAAACTAGCATTGAGAAACTAACTCAATCCGGTTATCAATTTATTGGTATGGATCATTTTGCTAAACCTACCGATGAATTAGCCATTGCACAACAACAAAACAAATTACATCGTAACTTTCAAGGCTATACCACGCATGGCGATGCTAATTTACTCGGACTTGGAGTGTCAGCAATTAGTATGCTAGGTGATAGTTATGCCCAAAACCAAAAAGATTTAAACAGCTATCAAACTCAAGTAGAACGAATCGGTAATGGTCTATGGAAAGGATTTAATTTAAATCGGGATGACATAATTCGTCGTAGTGTAATTAAACAACTTATCTGCCATTTTTATTTAGATAAAAAACAGATTGAGCAACAATATAATATTCAATTCGATGATTATTTTGATGAAGATCTAAAACTATTGGCTCCTCTGCAACAAGATGGTTTAGTCATGCTTACTCCCAATGGTATTGAAGTACCACCAAAAGGGCATTTATTGATTCGTAATATTTGTATGTGTTTTGATATCTATATGCGCAGAATAGCCCGCCAACAACAATTTTCTCGAGTGATTTAATACAGTAACCTTTTGGTTAACATACCAGATTAAGAAATGTTGTTCGTTGACTAGTGATAGGTTTTAAGTTACGGCAAGCATCCGTAACTTAATTCAAAAACAGTAGCTATTGTTATATTGCAATATCTGAGTTTAGTGACTAGCTAAATAAACTTTAAACTTGGTGGTTTGTGCAATCACTTCTACTTTACTAAAAGTTTCATCCAGTAAGGTTTGATAAGGTAAAAATGAATTTGCCACAATACATAAATGACCATTGAGCTTTAAATGTGTTTTCGCTTCCTTAATCAATGAATTAACTGCAATATAACTGGTTTCTTTGCCATCATGAAACGGTGGATTAGAAATTATTAAATGATATTTATCTGGCAAATGTGAAAAGACATCACTAGCCACCACTTGCGCTTTAATCTGGTTACTAGCCAACGTAGCCTTACTTGATTCAATTGCGACACAATTAACGTCAGATAAAGTTAACTCAATATCGGGATATAATTTGCCAATTACCGTCGCCAAAATACCTGAACCACAACCAACATCTAAAACAGAACCTTTAATAATATCCACATGTTCCAGTAGTGCATTTAATAGCAATTCACTGCCGGCATCTAACCCTTTTTGACTAAATACTCCCGGTAAACTTGTTATGGTAATTTCTTGTTTTTCGATAGTTAATTGATAACTTAACCACCACTCAGATAAATCAAATGCTAAACGGCTATCAGCATGAAAATGGTATAAACCACAACGCCTGGCACTATCTATTTTTTGAATAGTGCCAAAATCCGTTAACAATGCTTCAACACTTTTAACTCCGGTACGATTTTCACCAACAATAAAAATATTACTGTCTTTAGGCATATTATGTAATAAATAGGACAATTGAAATTGTGCTTCACTCTTGGTTTTGGGCCAGTAGTAAATTAATGTATTCATACCTGTATAAAATTCACCGTGCGGTTGTAATGAAAAAATAGTTTCTCGCCCATATGAACTATTATGTAAACGTAAATAAGTGTGAAATTGACTACAATGAATTTTTACATGCTTTGCTGGGATAATTACCGGATAACTATCTTGAATATCACCCGCGATAATTACATTTTTATCACTAAAAAAATCCTGATGACGTTCAAGTACTTGACTTGCAGGAGTATAAGCGGACGCTGCCATATTACCTCAATCAAAAAACCTTTATAAATTTAGCCTATAATTATACAATTAACCCAACTTAATCCCTAATAAAAAAGCTATCCAATAATGAACGTACAAGATTGGTATTTAAAACAGTTTAATATAACCCAATATATTTTACGCAATCCGGCCGTTTTAAAAGGTGAAATTGCAACACAGATAGGCAATGATATTCGTTTAATTGTTGTGACTAACCAACCGCCTACACAAAAAATCTATTTTGATATTTTAAAAGCGATCCAATTGAACGAAGATCAAGTAATTGTATTGACACCATCACAACTTATTATGCCAACAAACGAGATCCAAACCGTAGTTTGGTTTATTGATGTTAAACCAGATGACGCATGGTTAAATCAACTTACTATTCAAACCATTAGCTTAGATCTACTAGCTAGTGCACCACAACAAAAACGCCAACTTTGGCAACAGTTATGTCAATATGAAAACTATTTCCATCCTGAACGAACATGATTTAGCTGATGCATATCAGTTAGAATTACTTTGCCATTTAGTTCCGTGGTCAAAACAGATATTCTATTCAAACCAAGGTGACCGCTATTTAAATCTCAAAATAAGTATCGATGAGCAAATGGTCGGTTTTTGCATTTGCCAACAAGTTGCCGATGAGGCCAACCTATTTAATATTGCTATTCACCCAAAATTTAGACAGCAAGGACTAGCAAAGGATCTCCTTAATGAATTAATTTCTAGATTACTGACAATTAATCCACCCAACTCACCATCTACACTTTGGTTAGAAGTGCGTGAATCGAATCAAGTTGCGATTCAGTTATATCATTCTTTGGGTTTTAATGAGATTACTATTCGCAAAAATTATTATCCAACCGCAGATGGTAATTACGAAAATGCCATCATCATGGCTTATGCTTTAAAATTATAACAAGGAAACAACCATGATTAATAAAGCACTGCTTTTTGTAAATGGCGAACCACCACAATGTTATCCAACTAATTTAGAAAGCTATAAATATATCGCGTGTACTGATGGTGCTTATCATAACTATTTAGCTAACACTGCCATTATACCGAATTTTATTATTGGTGATTTAGATAGTTGGGATAAAGATCAACCCATTAATGAACAAATTCAGATTATTCATACCCCAGATCAAAGTAAAACTGATTTTGAAAAAGCACTACTATTCTTAGCATCTAAAGGAATAACTGAATTTTCCATTTACGGCGCAACTGGGCATGCTAGCGACCATTTTTTGGGTAATCTTTCGGTAGCTAAACATTACTATCACCAATATAAAATTATTTTTTATGATAATTATTGCCACTTTTTTTACGCTAATTGCCATGAAGTAATTAACCATGTAAAACAACGCATTATTTCGCTTTTACCAATGCCAAAGGTAACTGGCTTGACTATTACTGGTTTTGAATACCCTTTAACAGAGCAAACATTAATATTTGGCGGGTTAACCAGCGTGCGTAATAAAGCCGTGGCAGATCAAGTAGAAATTTTTTTTAAAAATGGTGATTTAATAGTTTTCGTTGAAGATTGACATTAATATTTACATTCCTTTACACTACAATATATTGGATAAAAATAAAACATCATTGGAATCTTACATGCTTTTAAAAAAAATATCAGTGTTGACGAGTTCATTATTCGTTTCCTGCATGGTATTTGCGCAAAATAATAATACGCAAACCAATACAGATAATCTTATTGACACTTTCCTTAAATGTGATGCTCAGTTCTTTAAAGAATTAGCAAAAAATAAAACCTCGTTTGAACAATTTTTTGAGTTAGCGACTACCGATAATGTTGCTTATATTCCTGTAGAAAATATTCAAAAGAATGATAAAAACAGTGTTATATTTAAAAAACCATTTTATTACAAGGGATTATCAATAACTGGTTACAAAAATATTTTTGTTGAGACCCCATTTTTAGGTCAATATTTTTATTGGGGATTCATTATCAATAATGATATAGACAAAGTACAAAGTTCTTTAAATAACATCAATTGGTCGAAATACTCTTCAAATTCATATTCGGCTAATGCACAAATTTATGACCGTAAAAATAAATCAATTAACTGGGAAAATAACCCTTATTCAATTGATGGTGTTGTTCCAAGGCAAGGAACTATTGAAAAGTCTCTTTATTTAGAACCAATATCCAATAACCAAATTCAACTTCTTTGTTCTATTCAAGGAGATTTGACCAAAGACATTTTGTATACAATTAGACCGGATATCAAACCTGCATATGAAAGCATAGAAGCAAAACAAAAAGAAATGATAAAAGCTTATAAATTAAAAAAACAGAAAGAAAAAGAGTTGCAACAACAGAATCATCAATCGCAACCAGATACCAGTATTAAAGTAAAGGAAAATGATAAACAAAAGGGAGAAAATATCTAAATGAAAAAAATATGGCTTTTATTAATTTTTCTCTCTTTTAACGTATTAAGTAATGATACTAAATCTATTACCGCGACTAGCAATGGCTCAGCAGCTATTAGCACCAACGAGGATTTACAAGATTCTAGAGTTGGCGAACAATTTATTCCAATTAAAAAAACTAAAGAAGATAATATAGTTAGTTATTCATTAATTGATAGACAATCAGTTACTTTACACCCTTATAATAAAAGAATTCGCGTTTTTAATGAAATTATTAATTTTTCACCAGAATTAGTATTTGAAAAGACAAAAGGGGAAAAAATAAAATATAAATCCATGGAGATCCAGCAATATATTAATTGTGATAAAAAAGAAATTGCTAAAGGACCTTTCAGTATATATGAAAAATATTTTGCTGAGGGCGATTTAATTGATACTAATAATACTCCGAATCGTTGGATAGCAGATAATCGCCATAGCGATGATCATCAATTACTCATCATTGCTTGTTCTCTTCCACTTGTTGAACAGCCAAAATGATTAAATTTTGGCTCATTCTTGTCTGCGTAAGTATGGTACAATTTAACGCGTTGTGCTAATATTTACGTATTGTTTTTATTAAATAGATTATATAGTTATGAATATCACTGAATTCCATGCTCTTACTGACCAACTATTTAATAATATTGAATTATTTTTAGACAACTATGCTGATGAACAAGGTTGTGATATTGACTATGAAACCCATGGAAATGTCATTACTATTTCTTTCCCTAATAACAGCAAAATTATTGTCAATACCCAAGAACCGCTGTTGCAAGTTTGGTTAGCTACACGTAAGCAAGGCTACCATTTTGATTACGTAAATAATCAATGGATATGTAATCGCACTAATGATTCATTTGACAAAATTTTTGCCGAAGCAGTTGCTGATCAAGCTAACTCTTAACCTTTATAACCACAAACATTACTAAGAAATAGGTTAAATTATAGCTTGCTACACATTTAAACTGATATCATTAAATTAAAGTTAGATTAGCGAGTTTAATCACCAACCATTTTATACCTTCATTAACAAACGCAATTTGTATACGACGGTGATCACCTTCACCATCAAGATTAATTATCGTCCCTTCACCAAAACGTTGATGTTTAACTTTACGACCTAAAATATAACCATCATTTTCACGTACCTTTTTTTGATAAGAATTTTTACGATTATTAATGAATTGCTCATTTTCATTTAATTGCTTATGTCTTGTTTCAGGAACAGAAATCATTCCGCGATAACTAATTTCATTTAGATTCTCAATAGGTAATTCAGCCAAAAAACGAGATGGTAAATTGCGCTCATCTCGTCCATAAAGTCTTCTTAATTCACATAACGTTAACGTAAGGTGTTTACGAGCACGCGTAATACCAACATATGCTAAACGTCTTTCTTCTTCCATTTTATCTACTTCTTGCATAGAACGTTGTGCAGGGAAAATACCTTCTTCAAGCCCAACTATAAACACATTGTCAAACTCTAATCCTTTGGCTGAATGTAAAGTCATTAATTGTACTGAGTCTTGCTCTTTAATCACATCGCGACTTTCTAAGGAGGTATGTGCTAAAAAAGACTCCAATACGGTTAATGTCTCACCGCTTTCACCATCTTCAATTACGGTATTTTCATTAGCACCATAAAATTGTTCGGCAGCTGAAACTAATTCTTCGAGATTTTCTAGCCTTGATTGACCTTTAATCCCAGGCTCTTGTTCATACATTTGTAGTACACCGGATAGTTTTATAATCGCCTCAAGCTGTTTATAAAATGGTAATAATCCTACTTCATCATAAATTGATTCCATTAATTCTAAGAAGCGACTAATTCCCGAACGTTGTCTTTCAGTCAATCCATTAGTCTGAATTAGCATTAAACTGGCATCCCACAAAGAAATATTATTTTGTTTGGCCGTAAGTTTAACTTTATCGAGAGTTACGTTACCAATACCGCGTGTTGGTGTATTAACGGTAGTCTCAAAAGCCATATCATTATTATGATCATGTAACAAACGTAAATAAGCCAAGGCTAATTTAACCTCTTGCCGTTCATAAAAACGAATAGAACCATAAATTTGATAAGGTAATCCTGCTTGTAATAATGTATCTTCAAAAATACGTGACTGAACATTATTACGATATAAGATCGCACAACTGGAATAAGGTTGACCTTCAATATGTCGTTTTTTAATCTCTCCAACAACAAAACGGGCTTCATCAATATCATTAAAACCGATATACAGGGATATTTTTTCTCCAATTCCGCTATCGGTCCATAAATTTTTTCCCAAACGATTCAAATTATTGGCAATTAATTTATTGGCTGCATCTAAAATAGTGCTTGTTGACCGATAGTTTTGCTCCAGGCGAATAATTTCAGTTTCTGGATAATCATTAATAAATAATTGTAAATTATCAGCATTAGCACCACGCCAACTATAAATAGATTGATCATCATCCCCTACAATCATGACATTAGCAGTAGTTCCAGCTAATTTTTGTACTAAACGATATTGAATTTGATTAGTATCTTGAAATTCATCAATTAAAATATTAGCAAACCGTTGTTGACAATAATGCAAAACATCCTGATTACGACATAAAAGTTCATAGGTACGGAGTATTAATTCAGAAAAGTCCACGTAACCGACTCGGTCACAAATTGCCTGATAATCTCGATAAATATTTTGCCACATCACTTGTTTTGGATCTTCGGCAACAATAGCATCAGCCCGTAAACCCTTTTCTTTCTGTGTTGAAATAAAAGCAACGCACTCTTTAGATGACCACTGCTTTTCATCGATCTTCAATTCGCGAAAAATTCGCTTTACTAAACGGTTTTGATCTTCAGTATCAATAAGTTGGAAATTAGCTGGCAAATTAGCTTGTTCTGAAAACATTCGTAATAAACGGTGAGTTAGGCCATGAAATGTTCCAATCCACATACTAGTATAATACCCTTCTCCAACCAATGCTCGAATACGTTCTTGCATTTCTGCAGCGGCTTTATTAGTGAAGGTCACTGCAAAAATAGAATTTGGGGAATAATTTTTTTCAAGGCATAGCCATGCTATACGGTGTACTAATACCCTAGTTTTCCCACTACCAGCACCAGCAAGAACAATAGTATATTGGCTATCGGTGGTGACAGCATTTTGTTGTTCAGTATTTAAGTCAGTTAATAATAATTTATTCATTTTTATTTCGTTTACAGTCATCCAAATTCAATACCATTAATTGGTGTTGTTTTCGTTATTATTTATATTTTCAGTATATTTTATAATGTTGCTCAGTTAATTATTTTCAATGGGACATAAAGATAGGTTATTTACTTAATACAAATATAGATAATTTAAAATACTGTCTATTTATACATGTAACATGAATTATAACAGATTATCTAATTCTGACAATTGACTTATTTCAATATGAGGTAAACACCTTGCATCAGAAAGATAGAAAATATCTTGTTCGAAAATATTAAGCCAACAAGATAAAAAACCGCTATTAATCGCTCCATCAACATCAGTAAATAAATTATCGCCAACATGCAATATTTGTCGGGATGGTATTGCTAATTTTTGTGCAGCTAATGCAAAGATTTCTGGAAAAGGTTTTGAACGACCATTCTCACCACCACGTAAAGAAAATTGAAAATAATCATGTAAACCAATTTTAGCAATCTCCACATTGCCATTAGTAATAACCGCCAAAGGATATTTAGCAGCTAACTTTCTTAACAAAGTATGGGTTGCTTGTGGTACTTGCATTTTATGTCGCCAAAAGTTAAAAGTTGCCAGAGACTCATCAAGAATATTAGGAATTTGTTCTGCTGGAATTTTAGCCTTGATTAATAGGGATTTTATTGTTTCATTTCGCCAGACAATAACATCATGATAAATTTCAGGATTAATAGTAAGTAAAGCTTTTTTTTCAGCATGAAAGCTAGTTAATGTTATATCTTTTAATTGTATATATTGCTGTAGTTGTTTTATGAGTTCATCTTCAGCTCGTTCAACAATCATACTGTTATTATATAAAGTATCGTCAAGATCAAAGGTGATAGCTTTAATACTGTCAATTGAACGATAGAAATGCATTACTACTTTCCTCTTTTAGCTCTTGGATGTGCAGAATCATAAACTTCAGATAAGTGGGAAAAATCTAAATGAGTATAAACTTGTGTAGTGGATAAATCGGCATGCCCTAATAATTCTTGTACTGCTCTTAAATCACTACTTGATTCCAGCATATGGGTTGCAAATGAATGGCGTAATTTATGTGGATGTACATGCACACTTAAACCTTGTTTAACCCCCCACTGCGCAAATCTTTTTTCTACATTACGGGGAGATATTCGTTTCCCTAACTTGGATATAAACAGTGCATCATCTTGTGGTACCAAAAAATCTCGCATTGATAACCAATGATTAATCCATTTAATTGCTTCTCGACCTAATGGCAATTTACGTTCTTTATTGCCTTTTCCCATTACGCGAATTTCGCCATCAATCAAGTTTAACTCTCGACAGTTCAGATTAACTAATTCCGAAAGGCGTAGCCCTGACCCATACATAACTTCAAGCATAGTCCTGTCACGTACAGATAAAGGATCATTATATTCAATATTAAGTAATTGATTAATCTGATCTACATCTATATTTTTGGGTAGATGCTGCCCTTGTTTAGGATTTAAAACACCACGCGCCGGGTTAGCGGGTAGTTGCTCATTTTTGACCATCCAATCACAAAAACTACGTAAAGCAGACAATCTTAAAGCTAGACTCCTAGCTTGTAAACCATTGCGTTTACTCCGACTAATTAATAATCTAACCGCCGACGAATCTAAATCATGCCAACAAGAAATCTCTACCTCTTTAGCAAGGGCAATTAATGCATACAATTGGCGTCGATAATTAATTTGGGTGTTTAAACTAAGTTGTTTTTCTGATTTTAGATAATTTAAAAAATGTTCCACAGGTTGAGTTAATAAACAATCATCCCGATCATGAGATTGTTCCATTACTCACACCCTACCTTTTTACGCATTACCCACTTAGCAATCAAAATCGGTAATATTTCACTAATTTTTTCTAGTAATAATGTCCCTTGCCCAGCTTGATAATGTTGTGGATCAGAACTAGTAAATAGCAGAACACCTAAATCACCAAACTGCCCCAGTAGAGATAAAGCAACTGAACCTACATAACCATGTTTCGGTAACAAAAAATCCAATTCTGTAGTATTTAAGGTACCTAGGTATTGATAACTATACTGTAAATGGCGTACACGAATAAAATCAAATCGTGAAGAATTAAGGGCATAATGATAATAATTCGATGGCGCATTAAGTAACCATTTATCTTCAAAAAGGTATAAATACGCACCACTTAAGCCTAGTGATTTAGCCCAAACATTCAATAGTTCAGCTAAATCATCTAAATTATCGGCTTTAATTAATTGACTTTGCAATGCCATGAATTGATTAAATAGTAATTCATTTGAACTAGCATGTTCCATCAATAAAGTAATTTCAGATTCTAATTGATTAATTTTATTGCGTTGTCTGGCCATTTGCCATTCGGGTAATGAAATACTATCTCTAATCGGGTGGGGTACTCTGATATTTTCTATAAGGCTTGCATTGCGAATAAAAAAATCAGGATGATCAAGTAAATATTTCCCGACTATTTCATCGTCTAATCTCTTAATTGAAACACTACGTCTTGGATTTTTTGCTTTCGATGTACGTGTAGTTTTCTCTACCATAATTAATCTCTTCTGTAACTTATATCACAATATTCCAAACAGAATTAAAAACTGTTTTAAATATTATTGTTCTATTATTTTATGCTTCATTTATTAAAATAGTAAGTAACTAATTAGATTAAACATAAAATCAAATTGCAATATATCCATCAAACACATGTGTTGCAGGCCCTGTCATATAAAGTGGTTGATTATTACCTTGCCATTCAATAAATAGTTTACCCCCAGGTAAATTAACATTTACAGCATTATTAAGTAGACCTTGATTGATACCAACAGCAACGGCTGCACAAGCACCAGTTCCACAAGCTTGAGTTTCGCCTACACCACGCTCAAAAACGCGTAAATTGATATTATCGCGATCGATAATATGCATAAAGCCTATATTAGCTTTTTCAGGAAAGCGTTCATGTGATTCTAATAAAGGTCCTAAGGTAGTAACTTCAGCTGTCAATATATTATCGACTTGGAGGACACAATGGGGATTACCCATTGAAGCAACACCACATAGTACAGTATGTTCTTGGGCGCGAATAATATAAGTTTTTTCTTCTTTAATGGCTTTAAAAGGTACTCTATTAGGTTCGAATATAGGTTGCCCCATATTGACTCTAACCGTTTCATCATTATTTACAGTTAATACAATATTACCTTTCATTGTACTCACTTTTAACGTGCGTTTTTTAGTTAGTCCTTTTAATCGCACAAACCTAGCAAAACAGCGAGCTCCATTACCGCATTGTTGCACTTCACTACCATCAGCATTAAAAATTCGATAATGGAAATCAGAATCAGGAGAATATGGAGGTTCCACTATCAGTAGCTGATCGAAGCCAACTCCTGTATATCTATCGGCAAGACGCTTTATCATTTCGGTTGAGAGATGAACATTTTGCGTAACCGCATCAATGACCATAAAATCATTTCCTAATCCATGCATTTTTGAAAAGTTCATCGTAAATTACCTTCTATCACAACACCATACAATGTTTATATTATGTTATAAAACTATCTCACCACGCCATAAATCTTCTAATGATTCTCGTTGACGAATGACTTGATGCTGCATATCATTTAACAACATAACTTCGGCGGGACGTGGATGACTATTATAATTGGAAGCCATGCTAAATCCATAAGCACCTGCACTACATATCACTAGCAAATCATCTTGCTTAACCGAAAGTTGCCGTTGATAAGCAAGTACATCGCTTGATTCACAAATAGGACCGACCACATTATAACTATACTTTTCATCTGTATTTTGCGATTCTTTTTCGGGTAAAACATTCATCCATGCTTGATAAAGTGCCGGGCGAATCAAATCATTCATACCAGCATCAATTATAGCAAAATGATTACCATCTTGATGTTTTGTATATTCAACTTTAGTAATTAACAAACCTGCATTAGCAACAATTGATCTTCCTGGTTCACATAAAAGTTCAATATCTGGATAATTTACTAATTTTTTGTTTAATTCTTTCATCAAAGATGAGGCCATTGGCGGTTGTTCGTCTGCATAACAAACACCTAAACCACCACCAAAATCAATATGTTCAATATGAATATTTTCAGACTTAAGTTTAGCAACCAAGGTGAGTATGCGATCTGCTGCGTCAAGAAAAGGTGATAATTCCGTTAACTGAGAACCGATGTGGCAATCAATGCCAACTATTTTAATATTCGTCAACGACACCGCTTGACGGTAAACATCCAAAGCTAATTTATAACTAATACCAAATTTATTTTCGCGCAATCCTGTTGAAATATACGGATGAGTTTTAGCATCAACATCTGGATTAATACGTAAAGAAATTGTTGCTATTTTACCAATCTGTTTAGCTACTTCATTAATACGGTATAATTCAGCTTCAGATTCAACATTGAAACATTTAATACCCACTTTTAGAGCTCGTTCAATCTCAACAACCGACTTAGCTACACCAGAAAATACAATTTTGTTAGGATTAGCACCTGCTTTTAAAACTCGTTCTAGCTCCCCCTGAGAAACAATATCAAACCCAGCACCTAATTTGGCTAGTAAACTTAATATTGCCAAATTACTATTTGCTTTAACAGCATAACAAACTAGATATTTCCGATTTACTAATGCTCGTGCGTATTCAAGATACTGTTTAGTTATATAATCCGCTGAATAAACATAAAGCGGTGTTCCATATTGTTTAGCGAGTTCAGATATAGCAATTTTATTGGCAAATAAATGACCTTTTTGATAATGTAAAAAATCCATAATATCTCCGTTAAGCAGTTTGATTCAATAAATCAACATGAACTGGGACATAAGTTTTTTCGGCAGGGTGATAAAGTGGGCCTTTTAATCCACAACCAGCTAAAGTCAATATAACTAAAAATACCGAGAGTAATTTAATAGAGGATTTCATACAATATTCACAATTATGTTATTGTTTTAGACGATAGTTACTATATTACACGATAGCCAAACTCGTGCAAAGAACAAATCATTAAAGAGATATTTATACTTAGTAAATTTTAAATATTAACAATCAATCGAAAAAATAATTATCTAAGCGTTTATATATTTTTGTCGATCAGGAAGCCAGCACTCAATTAATTGTTTAGCACTGTCAGGGTAGCTTTGTTGTATATAATAAGAAACTTTTTGTACTTCACTAATCAAATGTTGATCTCGGATTAAATCAACAACTTTAAAATTAGCTATACCCATCTGTCGAGTACCTAAAATTTCACCACTTCCACGAATTTCTAAATCTTTTTGTGCAATAACGAAACCATCATTACTGTCACGCATCACTTGCATACGTGCTTGTGCTATTTTACTTAATGGTGGTTGATACATCAGTACACAATGTGAAGCAGCGGTGCCTCGACCTACACGTCCACGTAATTGATGTAATTGTGCTAGCCCTAAACGTTCAGCATTTTCAATAATCATTAAACTGGCATTAGGGACATCGACACCTACTTCAATTACCGTTGTGGCAACTAGAAGTTGAATATTGCCTTGTTTAAAATCTTGCATTACTGTTTGTTTTTGATCTGACTTCATTTTACCATGTAGCATAGCTATTTTTAGGTGTGGTAGCCTCTCACATAACTCGGTAACTAGCATTTCTGCCGCTTGAGCATCTAGCGTTTCTGATTCTTCAACTAAAGTACATACCCAATAAACTTGACGATGTTCTAGGCAAGCCTGATTAACACGTTCAATAATCTCATCTCGTCGAGTGTTAGGAATCACCACGGTAGTTATAGGGGTTCTACCTGGTGGTAATTCATCGATAATTGATACATCTAAATCGGCATAAACCGTCATAGCTAAAGTTCGTGGTATTGGCGTTGCTGTCATAATTAATTGATGAGGAAAAATTTGATTTTTAATACCTTTTTCCCATAAGCTTAATCGTTGATTAACTCCGAAACGATGTTGTTCATCTATAATGACTAGTCCTAAAGAGGCAAATTCAACTTTATCAACAAATACTGCATGGGTTCCAATAAGCATTGTTATTGCACCATTTTTGACCCGTTCATAACGTTGTAATTTATTTTTTGTTGTTAAACGCCCGGCTAACCAATCAACCGTTATATTAAAAGGCTCAAACCACTGTTTAAAATTGTTATAATGTTGCTCAGCTAAAATTTCTGTAGGTGCCATTAACACTACTTGGCTACCATTTTCAATGGCATTTAAAGCTGCTAATGCAGCAACTAGAGTCTTACCTGAACCCACATCCCCTTGAATTAGCCGCATCATTGGGACAGGTTTTGCCATATCTTGATAAATATCTTTAATTACCCGTTGTTGAGCATTAGTAAGCTTGAAGGGTAACGTAGCTAAAAAGGGGGGGATAACTTTTTGATTAGGATGAAAAATGTGTGCTTGTTGCTGTTGATTATCTATTTTTATCATTAACATGCTTAGATGATAAGCTAACAATTCTTCAAAGATGAATCGTTTAATTGCCGGATGTTCACCTGAAGATAATAAATTAATATCAGTATCGATTGGTGGATTATGAATGATCTGCAGTGCTTGTAAAGCATCTAAATGATAATCAGCTATCTGTTGTGGTAAAACTTCGGATGGTGGGTTACGTTGCAGTAATAATAACGCTGAATGAATTGCTTTCCGAATCACATTTTGAGATAACCCATAAGTTGCAGAATATATGGGAGTATATTTTTCAGTTTCTTCATCACAACTAACGAATTTATCGTCACGATTAGTTCTAATTTTAAATTGCGGATGAATAATCTCAGGATAAATTTTACCCTGTTTTACTTCTCCATAAGCGCTAATCCATTTACCCATTATTAGAATATTTTTCATCCCCACATTGAAATGTAAAAATCTTAAAATAGCGATCCCTGTATCATCTTGAATATGGCAAACTAACATTTTTCTTCTACCAAAAGTTATTTCACTTTTAATAATGCAGCCATCAATAGTAGTAAATGCACCAGGTGAAACATCAGTTATAGCAGAAGATTTAGTGCGATCTTCATAACGTAGAGGAAAATGCAGTAACAGATCTTTGACTGTATAAATTCCTAATGAATGGAATTTATTTTCAAGTGTAGGGCCAAGGCCGGTTAATTGTATTAACGGAGTTTGGCTAAAAAGTCTACTGGACATAATAATTAATTAATATTACGAATCACACTAACAACATCTGGTTGTAGTGACATTTTACGCATTAATTCATTAAGTTGCTGAGTATTTTTTACTTCAATTTGTAGAATAATAGTGTAAATCTGTCGATCTTTTTCTTCGGTATTCAGCCATTGCAAGTGAGTATTTTCTTCATTAATAATCGAAAGAAGATGCGCTAATGACCCTTGATTACTTAAAATATCAACCCAAATTTCGGCAACAAAACGTTGATTGATATTGGAGGCCCATTTTAATGAAATATATTTTTCAGGATTATTTTGATAACCGGAAATATTTCTACACGATTCATGATGCACTGTTAAGCCCTTTTCAGTGCTGACATGACCAACGATTGGATCATTGGGAATTGGATGGCAACATTTCGCAAATGTAACTAATACTCCCTCACTACCAGTTATTACTAAGGTTTTATTCGGTTCTGATTGATTAGATAATAACTCTTTATGCTCTAAACCCTTAGCAATAAAATGGCTCATAATATTGCCTAAACCAATTTCTGCTAATACATCATTAAAAGACGATTGTTTGGATAATTCAACAATTCTGGCTATTTTCTCTGGTGAAAGTGCTTCAATACCACCCGTTTTGGCTAGGGACATATTTAATAACCGCCGGCCTAACTCAATAGCATCTTCACGTTTAAGTGTTTTAAGTGCTTGGCGAATACGTGCTCTAGCTTTAGCACTTACCACAAAATTTAGCCAATTGGCGTTAGGCCTACCTTCTGGTGAAGTTATTATTTCAACGGTTTGACCATTATTTAACGGTTGTGATATTGGATAAGGTTTACGATCAACAATCGCACCAATACATTGGTAACCAATATCTGAATGCACGGCATAAGCTAAATCAACTGCGGTTGCACCTTCAGGTAATTGAACAATGCGACCTTTGGGTGTGAATACATAAATCTCTTTAGGAAATAAATCTGATTTAACATTTTCAATAAATTCAAAAGAGTTACCCACACTTTGTTGCAGTTCTAATAGACTTTGCATCCAACGTTGTGCTTTAATTTGCGCAGTAGTATGGCTTAACTCATCGCTTTCATTATATACCCAATGAGCAGCCACACCCATCTCTGCCATCTGTTCCATGTCCTCAGTACGGATTTGAACTTCAACTGGAGTACCATGTGGACCAATTAATGATGAATGCAAAGATTGGTAACCATTCGCTTTAGGGATCGCAATATAATCTTTAAAACGATTCAAACGTGGTTTATACAAATTATGTACCAAACCAAGCACGCGGTAACATGTATCCACATCTTTAACCACAATTCGAAAAATATAAATATCCATAATTGAGTGAAAGTGTTGTTCACGCAATTGCATTTTTTGATAAATTACATAGATATTTTTTTCAATTCCTTCAACTTCAGCATCAATTTTAGCTTCTGTTAGACGTTCGCGAATTTCAGATAAAATTCGTTGAATTAATTCTTTTCTAGTACCACGAGCAGCTTCGATTACTTTCTCGATCACCTTAGCTCGATTAGGGTACATTGCAGTAAAGCCTAAAATTTCAAGCTCTGTTTTAATATGGTGAATACCTAAACGATGAGCCAGTGGAGCATAAATCTCGAGAGTTTCTTTAGCAATACGCCGTCGCTTATCTGGCCTAAGAGCCCCAAGCGTGCGCATATTATGAGTGCGATCGGCAAGTTTAATAAGAATAACACGCACGTCTTCGGTCATGGCTAGTACCATTTTCCGAAAATTTTCAGCTTGAGCCTCTTGTCGATTACGAAACTTTAATTTATCTAGTTTAGATACACCTTCAACTAAAATTGCGACATGTTTACCAAAAGTATCGGTGATGTCTTGAAAAGTGATCGCGGTATCTTCAATAGTATCATGTAAAAGAGCCGCAATAATTGTTTCATAATCTAGTCGCATATTAGCCAAAATAGTGGCAACTGCGATAGGATGAGTTACATATGGTTCCCCACTGCAACGGAATTGCCCTTCATGTGCCTTTTGAGCAAAAAGGTAAGCATCTTGGATAAGTTCAACTTGTTTAACCGGAAGATAAGATGCAACAACCTTTTTTAAGCTATCAAAATATTGCATAGGCAATTCTCGTTAAGCTTATTCGTATGAAGGTGTATTTTCGAGAAGAATCGATTCGTGCAGATTTGAACGTACTTCTGCTTCCTCATCTTGACGAGCTTGGAAATCAGCAGTATCAAGAATTTGTTTATTTACTAAACCATCTTCAATTTCGCGCAAAGCAACAACGGTTTCTTTATCATTTTCTTCAGGAAGTAAAGGTGATTTATTTTCAACTTGCAATTGACGAGCACGTCTTGCTGCTACTAATACAAGATCAAAACGATTACCAATTTTTTCTACTGCGTCTTGAACGGTTACGCGAGCCATTTTTACCCCTAATTTTTACTTAATTGAATATTTTACAAGATCTGCTATTCTACTTAATTTTGTAGGGAATTGTCTACAGCTATCTGTTTATATTTATACTAAAAAAGAAAGCTAAAATAAACAGTACTCTTATAATTGGTTACTATTTCAATTATTCTAAAACTTCTAACCAAACATTAGGTCCAATAATAGACCGATCCAATAAATAACGGCGTAATGCATCCAACGCAATTGTTGCTAGAATTCGCTGCTCCGTTTGGCGATTTTGTTTACGCCCAATATACTTAAGATTGAACTCTAACACTTGTTTCATCGTTGCAATAATTAACATAAATTGGCTATTTTTTTCTTTAAAGTTAACTAATCCTAAAGCAATATCCGCTTTTGTTTTAGTTAATGCATTTAACAAATAGTCTTTAGGCTCGGTTGTTAATAACGGGACTACTTCAGATTTAACCACCGGTGCATCACATTCGAACAGTTGATAACTAATCATCCCCGCTGATTGCTGTTCTATAACAGTCATAGTTAAATTTTTTTCGTTTAATAGCCCGGAAACTACCTTAGCTAAACCATTTTCGTTATGATAAGTAATACCCCCTTCATAAAGTAAATTATCTTTTACTAATTCCCTAAGTTCTAACCAAAGTTTATCCATAGCATTTTTTTTATGCTGCGGAGCAGTTAATTTCAATTCAATAATAGGCATTGCTGCACGATAACCAATTACTATATCTTCTGGAATATCAAGTTTAGCTTCTATTTCTGTGGCTAAGTCGCTTTCAGTGCGACCCATAGTAGTTAACCGATAACATAATGACTTTTCAACTTTAGGAAAACGCAACTTAATTTCTGACATAATCGATGTTCTGATCATTTCTTTGAATTCAGAAGGTACTCCAGGTGTAAAAAACAACATACAATCATTAAGTTGCATCTTAAACCCACAGGCTGTACCAATTGGATTATTAATTACTGTTGCGCTTTGTGGTAACATAGCTTGCTTTTGGTTACTAGCTGGCATAGTTAGGCCGCGACTAGAAAAATAACGTTCCATCTCCAGTAACCATTGTTGATTTAATACCAGAATTTCATTATTAGCCAATGCTGCTGCTTGGGCACATAAATCATCACTTGTCGGTCCTAAACCTCCATTAACAATTAATATATCATTAACTAAACTGCGTTCTTGTAAAGTTGCAATCAATTGTTGAAGATTATCACCCGTGGTAAACCGAGATGTGATTAAGAAACCTTCTTGAAAAAGAAACTCAGATAACCATGCCGCATTAGTGTCTACAATTTGACCATAGAGAACTTCGTCACCAGTGCTTAGCATTTCAATCTTAATATTGTTACATGTCATATCACGCCTTAGGTTATTTATAAAATAATTATTAAAAACAATTTTAATTAACTATATCGTCTTCTTTATTTTCCATGTGTTCTTTACTTTGCACTAATCTGACTGCGAAATAGAGATCGTAAGCAAATTCAATAAACTCTTGATCTAATTTAATGTTCATTTGCTTAAACCAATTTTTTAGTGTTTTTCTCCGTCCAGACAAAATTAAAACTACATCTCGGGCTTTTAATGATTTAACCAGTTCTTCAATGCCTGATAATACGCTTACATCTTTATAAGTAAAACACGGTATAGCATCAACAATTACATAATTAATCGGCTCATCAGCTTCGTCAATATAACTAACAATTCTACGTTTAAAATAAGCGATATTGAAATAAGTAAGTGGCGAATTAAAGCGATAAATTAAGGTATTTTTTATTGGTTGCACATCTTGACTTAGTGAATGTATTCGACCACTTGCATCAATTCCCAGAAGTTGATCTTTTGGCCTAAATACGCGACGCAAAAATAGGAATAAGCCTAACAATACTGCCAATGCCATTCCTGGAATAATACCAATAATCAGTACTGCAACTAAGGTTGATACACTAAGGTAAAATGCATCTCGATCAAATTTAAAAAAACGCCATATAGTTTGGAAGTTAATTAATGATAAAGAAGAATAAATTAAAATCACACCCAAAACACTAGTGGGAATATATTGCAAAGGAGCTAGAAAAAATAACACAACTAAGCCAATTAATATAGCGGCAATAATAGAAACTAACTGAGTTTTACCTCCGTTGGCGTCATTAACAGCCGTTCGTGAAGAGGTACCACTAACTACAAAGCCTTGAGATAATCCAGCAGCAATATTTGCCATACCAAGTGCTTTAAACTCAACATCAGCATTAGTTTCATAATTATTTTTACTAGCAAAACTACGTACAGTTATCATCATACTAACAAAGCAAATAATCGCTATGTTCAGTGATGGTACCACCAAATCACGCATTAATCCTTTATCAAAATTAAGCCAAGACTCAGCAGGAATAAAATCGCTACTGACTTGACCAATAATATGGATATTGTATTGTTCAAAGTCAATTAACCAAGAAAAAAATGTCAAAATTATTACGGCAAAAAGCGGAGCTGGATAGCGTGGTTTAAGCCTTTTTAAAGCGACTAAAATACATAAAGTAATAAATGATACCAATGCGGTACCAATATGAATTTGTGGTATTTTAAACGGCAAATAAACAACCCGCTCTATCAAATAGGAATAGTCGTAGCTAAAACCTAATGTTTTTGCTAACTGATCAACCATAATAGTTATTGAAATACCATTTAATAAACCAATCAAAATCGGCTGGCTAAGTAAATCAGCTAAAGCACCAAGATGAAGTTTCCCTGCAATAATACACCAAATACCTATCATAATGGTCAACAACACTACCAATTGCCAGCGTAAAATAGGATCATTTGCCGCCAAAGGTAACACCACAGCGGCCACTACCGCACAAGTAGCGGTGTCAGGACCAACAATAAGTTGCCGAGAGGATCCCATAAGGGCATATACTATCAGTGGTAAAATGGTAGAATACAAGCCAGCAATAGCACCAACTCCAGTTAATTCTGCATAAGCAATAGATACAGGTAAAGAAACAGCTGCCACTGATAATCCTGCTTTAATATCAAAACTTAAATATTCACGTTTATAACTTAAT
This sequence comes from Gilliamella sp. wkB112, assembly GCF_001690685.1. GTDB lineage: Bacteria > Pseudomonadota > Gammaproteobacteria > Enterobacterales > Orbaceae > Gilliamella > Gilliamella apicola_J. Next base: position 434,720 of record NZ_LZGL01000009.1, read on the forward strand.
AAAGTACTTAGACCTGGCATCCAAGCAGTTATTTTTTGAAACAGTCTACTGTTTTTAAATTTACCCATTATAATAATGACTTCCCTGCTATACTCATATTCTCAATGAGAATTGAACCACACTGGATATTACCTCTAGTTTCAACATCATTACCGATCGCCACAATATTTTTATACATATTTTTCAAATTACCTGCAACCGTAATTTCATTAACTGGGTATTGAATTTCACCATTTTCAACCCAAAAACCGCTAGCACCACGAGAATAATCGCCGGTGACAGTATTTACGCCCTGCCCCATTAATGAAGTAATGACTAAACCTTTATGTAATTTTTTTAACATAGCATCAAAACCGGCATCAATTTGACTGGCAGAAATCAACCAATTATAAATACCACCAGCATGGCCTGTCGTTGTTAATCCAAGTTTTCTTGCGGAATAATTACCCAATAAATAAGTTTGCAATACTCCCTGTTCAACAATATTACGTTTGATAGTTTGTGTCCCTTCACTATCAAAAGGGGACGATCCGATACCTTTTAAAATATGTGGATCTTCGTAAATAGTCAGCCAGGAGGGGAAAATAGATTGACCAACACTATCTAATAAAAATGAAGATTTACGGTAAATAGATCCGCCACTAATCGCGCTAATTAAATGTCCCATTAATCCTACTGCAACATCAGCACAAAAAAGCACTGGCATTTGCATAGTAGCTATTTGTTTAGCACCTAAATGTGCAACGGTTCTCTCTGCGGCCTGTTTACCAACCCAAGTTGGGCTGGATAATTGGCTAATATCTCGGGACGACGTATAAGCATAATTACGTTCCATTTGTCCATCTTGTTCTGCGATAACGGAACAAGAAAGAGAATGAGAACTTGCACAATAACCTTGCAACATACCTAAACTATTGCCATATACATAAATACCATAGCGGCTACTGAAATAGCCACCATCACTACTATTAATTTTAGGTTGGGCTAAAGCTATTTGCTCCGCTTGTTTCGCTTGTTCAATAGCCTCATCCACATTTAAATCACTTGGATAAAACAAATCCAAATCTGGTGGATTAAATGCCATTAAATTTGCATCACCCAAGCCTGAATAAGGATCTGGTGACGTATATTGCATAATATTAATTGCCATATCAATAGTCTGTGAAATAGCTGACGGTGACAAATCATTAGTAGAAGCACTACCTTTACGTTGATTTTGATACACAGTAATAGCTAAGGCCCCATCGCTATTAAATTCAACATTTTCAGTTTCACCCAAGCGAGTACTAACACTGATACCAGTTGATTGGTTAATGGATACTTGAACTGAATCAACTCGGCGTTTTGCTTGCTTAATAGCATTTGCCACAATGGTAGATAAATTTTCTTGTTGCTGTGAAGCTTCTTTTTTTATTTGCGCAATAGTCATTTTATTATTTTCTACAAATCTGCTAGTGATACGCTATAATAAGCTAGATTTACATTTTAGTTAACAAAAGAAATCATATGAATAACCATAATGAAATTTTTATAGAACCAAATACCAACACCAATAATATTGATGATGAAATTATTTACGTTAGTAAAAGTGAAATTAAACGAGATGCCGAAGCCCTAAAAAAATTAGGTATTGAATTAGTTAATCTAAGTAAAAATGAAATCGTCAAAATCCCGCTTGATGAAGATTTACTTTATGCTATTGAATTAGCACAAAAAATAAAGAAAGAAGGCTACCGCAGACAAATCCAGTATATTGGGAAATTACTTCGTAGTCGTGATATAGAACCGATTACTCAAACTCTTGATAAGCTTAAAAATCGTCATAATCAGCAAGTGGCTATGTTTCATAAGCTAGAGAAACTGCGCGATGAATTAATTGAAACTGGCAATGCTGAAACTATTATTGAAATATTCCCAAATGCCGATCGACAACAGTTGCGCACCTTAGCTCGCCTAGCAAAAAAGGAGTTAGACTCCAATAAAACTCCGAAGACTGCCCGGCAGATTTTTCAATATTTAAAACAATTGAGTGATGCCGAATAATCTTTATAATATTAGCGGCTATTGCTTATCATTAATCAATTAATATTATTAACCAAGATAGAGGATATAAAAATGGGACTATTAAATGTACCTGCCGGTAAAGAATTACCAGATGATATTTATGTTGTGATCGAAATTCCAGCTAATGCCGATCCAATTAAATATGAAGTAGATAAAGAAACCGGTGCGGTATTTGTTGATCGCTTTATGGCTACAGCAATGTTTTACCCATGTAATTACGGTTATATCAATCATACCTTATCCCTTGATGGCGATCCAGTTGATGTATTAGTACCAACCCCTTACCCTTTACAACCAGGTTCAGTAATTCGTTGTCGTCCGGTTGGAGTATTAAAAATGACTGATGAATCAGGTGTTGATGCTAAATTAGTTGCAGTGCCACATACCAAACTTTCTAAAGAATATGATCACATTAAAGATATAAACGATTTACCTGAACTACTAAAATCACAAATCAAACACTTTTTTGAACAATATAAAGCACTTGAAAAAGGTAAATGGGTTAAAGTTGATGGTTGGGAAAATGTAGATGCAGCTCGTAAAGAAATTATGGAATCCTTTGCAAGAGCTGGAAATAAATAAAATTACCAATACGTTAATTACTGCTCTAAAACCCCTAAGTAACGATAAAATAAAGAGTCATAATATACCAATTTATGGCTCTTTATCTTCACTTTCGAAATTAATTTAATGTGGTTAAGTTGGAATAACTTGCTTTATATCAAATTACAAAGCAATATCCAAAAATTTATAAAAAACTGTAGCCTAAGTTAAAAAAATTGTCATTAATAGCTTGCTTTCGATTATGATTTATGCGGTAATAGTAACAGGCTTTTAACGACGTATATTTTTATAAAAACGGTTAACTTTATAGTGTAGTTTTTAATTACATTTTTAGTTTATGTGCTTATAAAAAATATATTGAATTATAGAGTCTACTCACGCCGAACAGGCAAAATATTAATTATTGTTAGGATGTTTAGTAAATGAATAAAAAAACTGGCCAAGTAAAATGGTTTAATGAGAGTAAAGGTTTTGGTTTTATTACACCAAGCGATGGAAGCAAAGATGTGTTTGTACATTTTTCAGCTATTTCCGGAGACGGATTTAAAACTTTAGCTGAAGGGCAACAAGTCGAGTTTTCTATCCAAGATAGCCCTCGTGGACCAGCAGCGGCCGAAGTTGTAGTTATCTAATTGATAATTACTTAATTTATATAATTTAAAAACGCTCTTTTTAAGGGGCGTTTTTTTTGCTCATAAAAAAACGGTCGTAAGACCGCTTTTTAGTTAAGTATTAATTAATGCAGATTATTTTTTAGATACAACTGCGATTAAATCTAAAACTTTATTTGAATAACCTACTTCATTATCATACCATGAAACAAGTTTAACAAAATTGTCGCTTAATTGAATACCAGCTTTGGCATCAAATACTGAAGTGCAAACTTCACCTAGGAAATCAGTAGATACAACATCATCTTCAGTATAGCCTAATACGCCTTTCATTGGGCCTTCAGCTGCAGCTTTAATTACTTTACAAATATCTTCGTATTTAGCTGGTTTTGCTAAACGTGCCGTTAAGTCAACAACAGAAACATCTGGAGTTGGAACACGGAAAGCCATACCAGTTAATTTACCGTTTAATTCAGGGATAACTTTACCTACAGCTTTAGCTGCACCAGTTGAAGATGGGATGATGTTTTGAGCTGCACCACGACCACCACGCCAATCTTTGTGAGATGGGCCATCAACAGTTTTTTGAGTTGCAGTAGTAGCATGAACAGTTGTCATTAATGCTTCAACAATACCAAAATTATCATTGATTACTTTTGCTAATGGCGCTAAACAGTTAGTTGTACATGATGCATTAGACACGATATCTTGACCAGCATAAGTTTTATCATTAACACCAATAACAAACATTGGAGTCGCATCTTTTGAAGGACCAGTTAAAACAACTTTCTTAGCACCAGCTTGGATATGTTTACGTGCTGTTTCATCAGTTAAAAATAAACCAGTTGCTTCAGCAACAACATCAACACCTACTTCGTTCCATTTTAAGTTTGCTGGATCTCTTTCAGCTGTAACACGGATTGTTTTACCATTAACGATTAGTTTGCCATCTTTAACTTCAACTGTACCATCAAAACGACCATGAGTTGAATCATATTTAAGCATATAAGCCATATATTCAACGTCTAATAAATCATTGATAGCAACGATTTCAATGTCCGAACGTTTTTGTGCTGCACGGAAAACAATACGACCAATACGTCCAAAACCATTAATACCTACTTTGATTGTCATAACAATTACCTTCTTTTTTATGTTAAATGATAAAAATAATTTGATGTAAACTACCAAATTTTTGCGTTTTATTCAAGAATATTCGAATAATTATACAATAATAAATTAAACTCAAAATTAATCTTACTAATACAACAATAATGAATTTTTAATATAAATAATGTCGAAAATCATTAATTCAATGCCGATTAAAATTTTAGCGGGAAACTGTATGAATTTTAAGTATGAGTTTATACTACTCAGATTATCAAATCTATTAACAAGAAACCACAATTATAATTAGTTTATTTTGTTTTAGAAAAAATAGTTATAACAATATAAATTAAAATTATTGGCTTAATAAATTCAACACTTTTACTATATACCTAAAACTAACTAATTAAATGTAAGGAATAATTTTGACTAACGACGTATTACAAGCCCTAAATGTATTAAAATCAAAAAAGTGGATTGATTTAACCCACACTTTTGATCATAACTCCCCCCATTTTTTTATGTTTGAAAGAGCCCAAATAAAAACATTATTTAGTCATACTGATGGCTTTCTTGCACAAGAATTTTGTTTTGCTGGCCAGTATGGTACTCATATTGATGCGCCTATCCATTTTGTACCTAATACCCGTTATCTACACGAACTAGAGCTTCACGAGTTAGTGTTACCGCTAATTGTGATTGACCAATCTCAGCGTGCACAACGCGATCCTAACTTCTCATTTTCTAAAGAGGATGTCATCACATTTGAACAAGAACATGGGCAAATTGAAGCAGGATCTTTTGTCGCTTTACGAACAGATTGGAGCAAGCGTTGGCCTTCGCAAAGTGCGATGGAAAATAAAGATGTTGATGGTAATAATCAGATTCCAGGTTGGGGAATTGACGCGCTACAATTTTTGTTCGAAGAACGTAAAATAAAAGCTATTGGCCATGAAACATTTGATACTGATTCAGCTAAAGAATTCCGTAAAAATCAGGCTTTAAAAGGTGAGTATTATGTATTAGAGCAAGATACTTACCAAGTTGAATTAATGACTAACTTAGATAAACTGCCGACTAAAGGCGCGGTTATTTTTAATATCGTTGCCAAACCAAACCAAGCTTCTGGCTTTCCTGTGAGATCGTTTGCCATCCTGCCATAATATAAACGTAAATAACCCCAAATATGCTGCTATATAAGCACATATTTGGGCTCGTTACATCAAAGCTATAAATTATTTAATTGGGATATAAAAAATTAAGATTTTCATTTTGTTATGCCATTCATGGCATCATGTTAGGATAATGACATTCTCTTGCAAAGTTTCATGTATAATGATACCAAACAATAAAAATTGTATAATTACAGTTTGTAATCATAACAACATAACCAATTGAATGTGATAAACCGATAAGAAACAATGCCATGATTAATATAGACAATTTTGAAGACCACACACCAATGATGCGTCAATATCTAAAACTCAAAGCGGAAAATCCTGATATTTTGTTATTTTATCGGATGGGTGATTTTTATGAGATGTTTTATGATGATGCTAAACGTGGTTCTCAGCTATTGGACATTTCATTGACAAAACGTGGATCTTCCAATGGTGAGCCGATTCCTATGGCTGGTGTGCCTTATCATGCAGTCGAAACCTATTTAGCCAAATTAATTTCACTAGGCGAATCCGTCGCGATTTGTGAACAAATTGGCGATCCAGCTACTAGCAAAGGCCCTGTAGAACGCAAAATAGTCCGTATAGTTACACCTGGTACAGTCAGTGACGAACTATTATTAGAAGATCGGAAGGACAATTTATTAGCAGCCATTTGGCAGGCTAAAAATCACTATGGCTATGCGACTCTAGATATTAGTTCCGGGCGATTTTTTGTTTTTGAGTGTGATACTATTGAGGCAATTCAAGCAGAATTACAACGAACCAATCCAGTTGAATTGCTTTACCCTGAAGACTTTCAAACTATACACTTGATTGAAAATCGGCAAGGATTACGCCGCCGTCCTTTTTGGGACTTTGATTTAGAAACCGCCAAACAACAACTCAATTTACAATTTGGTACCAATGACTTAGTAGGGTTTGGCGTAGAAGATTGCAGCTACGCGCTTTGCGCTGCTGGTTGTTTATTACAATATGTCAAAGATACCCAACGCACTGCTCTACCCCATATTCGCACGATTATTAAAGAATCATCTTATGACTTTGTAGTACTCGATGCTGCTACTCGTCGCAATTTAGAGATCACTGAAAACTTATCAGGTAGTACGCAAAATACCGTAGCAGAAATAATAGATAAAACTCAGACCCCAATGGGTAGTCGCATGTTAAAACGTTGGCTACATTCACCAATCCGTAATCTGACTACCTTACAAAATCGTCAAGATTCTATTGGTGAATTACAACACTATATTACCGAAATTCAGCCATTATTAAAGCAGATTGGCGATCTAGAACGCATTTTAGCTAGATTAGCATTACATAGTGCTCGCCCACGTGATTTTGCTCGTATGCGTGATGCCTATAATTTATTACCGCAACTGCAACAATTATTAACTAATTTTACTACACCTTACCTAACGAGTTTAAGCTCTAAAATTAATCAATTCGATCATATTGCTGAGCTACTAAATAGTGCTATCGTCGAAGCACCACCGGTTATTATCCGCGATGGAGGAGTAATTGCCACAAGCTATAATGCCGAATTAGACGAACTACGTAGCTTGGCTGATGGGGCTACCAATTATCTTGAACAATTAGAAATTCGAGAGCGTGAAACCCTAGGTATTGACACCCTGAAAGTCGGATTTAATGCGGTGCACGGTTACTATATTCAAATCAGCCGTGGTCAAAGTCACTTAGCACCAATCCATTATAGCCGTCGGCAAACACTTAAAAATGTTGAACGCTATATTATTCCTGAATTAAAAGAATATGAAGATAAAGTACTGACTGCAAAAAGCCGAGCCTTAGCCTTAGAAAAACAACTTTATGAGCAATTATTTGATCAGTTATTACCAGATCTTGCAGCCATGCAAGCGAGTGCTGAGGCAATAGCTGAATTGGATGTACTAACTAATTTGGCTGAACGAGCTTTAACGCTAAACTACCAACGCCCAACTTTAACTACCAAAACAGGTATTGAAATTCACGGTGGCCGTCACATAGTTATTGAACAAGTATTAACGACGCCTTTTATTGCTAATTCGTTACGCTTATCTCCTGAACGACGTATGCTCATTATTACTGGTCCTAATATGGGGGGTAAAAGCACTTATATGCGCCAAACAGCCTTAATTGTGTTACTGGCTTATATTGGTAGTTTTGTGCCAGCAACTAAAGCCGTTATTGGTCCCGTCGATCGCATTTTTACTCGCATAGGTGCTTCTGATGATTTAGCTTCTGGCCGTTCCACCTTTATGGTCGAAATGACAGAAACCGCCAATATTATGCACAACGCTACCGCACAAAGTTTAGTGTTAATGGATGAAGTTGGGCGAGGAACATCCACCTATGATGGACTGTCACTCGCTTGGGCTTGTGCTGAAAACTTAGCTAATGAAATCAAAGCGATGACACTTTTTGCCACTCACTACTTTGAACTTACCCAACTACCGGAACATATGCAAGGTGTCTACAATATCCACTTTGATGCTATTGAGCATAATAATACTGTAGCATTTATTCATGAAGTGGCCGAAGGTGCTGCTAGTAAAAGTTATGGTATTGCTGTTGCCGGACTTGCCGGGGTGCCTAAATCGATTTTGAAACGAGCTAAACAAAAACTCAAAGAGTTAGAGGTTATATCTAAACAATCTTCTAATAGTCATGTTGATACTTCTCAGCTGTCATTTGTTACTGAACCTGAACCTTCCGAGGTAGAACAAGCTTTAAGGCAGATAGATCCAGATTCACTAACAGCCAAACAAGCTTTAGACATGCTATATCAACTTAAAAAATTACTATAATGATTTGATGTGATATTATCCCGCAACAACCAGCGCGGATAATACCACTTACATTCAACTTTTATACTAAAACGTATAGCACTCCTGAAACATCTTTACAAAAATTAACATTAGTTATCCATGTGATACTTAATCCTAAGCCACCTAATAGGATCAAATTACAAAGTGGCCCAAATAACGCCATACCATTATTGCCAAAACTTTTTCTTAGATGTTTTACCAATACCCGGATTAAAACTATTAGTTGGATCAAGTTGATGATAAAAGTTTTTCAAGTCGTCATTGGCATGGTACAAATGCCCAACATTATGCTCCGCTGGATACTGTGCCCCACGTTGGTCCAAAATTTTTAACATTTCTTCTTCAACTTTGGCACAATCGGTGCCTTTTTTAGCAATATAATCCTGATGAAATACCGAACAGAAAAAATGACCATAATACAATTTATGAATAAAATGCTGGCTAATACTCTCCGGTAAGGTTTCAAACCATTGTTTATCATTACGCCTTAACGCAATATCTAAGGCAACTAAATCTTCTACCGTTTTACTATGCACACTACGGTAAACAGTGGCTGCACCAGCAGTGGCAAAGCGGTGTAACATAGCAGCTTCAGCTTCTTTCGGATTGCAACAAAAATAGCTACCATTCCTATTTTGAAAATATTCTTGTAAAAAAGCAGCGGCTTCGGCTATGCCATTATCTGCCATTTTCAAAATCAAATGATGTTGGTAACGATCGCGATAATCACGAATTGACTTAGGTAAATGATGAGGCAAAATTTTACATACCGTGACAGCAAAGCGATCAGTAAAATTATTTGGGAAAAATGGAATTTTGCTAGCAATGCGATCGATCCAGTTTTTAAAAGCATATAAGCGAGGAATAGTATCAGTGCCTAATTTTTGAATGGCTAAAAACAAGTGCTTACCATAAACTGCCGCAATATCAAAGGCATCACGATGGATATATTCGCCAGAAACAGGCAGATTATCAAACTTACCTAAAATGTGGCGACGAATATCGTCCAGTTCATTAGTATCATTGGTACCTATATAGAATACCGCAGTATCACCTTCAAGTGGGAAGGTATCCAAACGTACTGCAAATACCATTAACCTACCCGCACTACCTGAAGCTTCGTAATGCAATTCAGGATCAGCATTAAAGCGAGCCGGAGTATCGGCGTCAATTTTTCGTACATGATCACGATAATTATGATCATGTCCTAACCCAGCATCGCGTTTAATATCTTGGTCAGTATAAGTATGATTTTGTAAATTATTTAAAATAGTTTCAGGATCTTCACCAAGCTCTATCCCTAAGTGATTAACTAAATGTAACTCTCCATTTTCATCCAACTGTGCAAAAACTGCCATTTGAGTATAAGCCGGACCATGCTGAATTAAAGCGCCACCTGAATTATTACAAATACCACCCATGACCGATGCCCCAATACACGACGAACCGATCACCGAATGTGGACCACGTTGATATTTTTTTAATTCCTTTTCTAATCGGAATAAAGTACTACCTGGTAAGCAAACAACCTGTTCACCATTTTCAATCACTTGCACTCCATCTAAACGGCGAGTACTAACAATCACAATAGGACGATCATAGTCATTACCATCAGGCGTTGAACCACCAGTAAGTCCAGTATTAGAAGACTGAGTTATCACAATTACATCTGCTTCAACGCATGCTTTTAAAACTTGCCATTGCTCAACTAATGTGCCTGGTAAAACGACCGCTAATGCATCCCCCTCACCAAAACGAACGCCTTTACGATAAAGCAGCGTTTGGGACGGTTTTGTTAATGTATATTTATCACCTACAATCGCTTTAAGTTTTTCGATAAGAACTACTGGTGTGTTGGTACTCATATTAAGTTCCTTATTTATATAAAAAGACCAAATCGGATTGATTTTGACTATTTAATAATCAATACATCTTAATCAAAACATATACAATATGCTATCCAATTTTTAGGAAATGCCTGTGTCTATAGGATTGATTTATTAAAAACAACCAACTAAAAACAATTAGTTTATTGATATTTATCGATAAAAAATCAACATAGATTTTTACTATTAATATTAATGGAAAATCCTTTGATAATAATTAATCTTTCATATACTTAAACGTATAGCTCTCCTGAAACATCTTTACAGATATGCTGGCGCTCATCTGACTTGAAAAAAGTCCATGCTACTAAACGGCTTTTCTTTTGCCCTTGAGCCATCGGGATAATACTGCTCTCCACTGCAGATATTTGCTTTAATTGCTGTTTAATTACAGCTAGTGATTCTTTTTTTGAAACTAACGAAGTAAACCACAAACACTGCCGTTTGTAAGTAACACTTTCGGTAAGCATATTCGAAATAAAAGCACTTTCACCACCCTGACACCATAACTCAGCTTGTTGACCGCCAAAGTTGAGTATAGCTTTTTGGTTGGGATGATTGAATTTACCCAAATTTTTTAATTTTCTATGCGTACTGGCTAAAGCTTCTTGCGCTGAGGCATGAAATGGCGGATTACATAATGTTAGCAAATAAAACTCACGTGGTTTGATAATATTCCGAAAAATAGCCGAACTAGCAGGCTGCAATCGGCACTGTAAAGATCCTTTCAATAAACTATTAGCTTGAGTAATTAATCTAGCCACTTTAATCGCTTTAGGATTAACATCACTGCCTACAAATGACCAACCATACTCAGCACAGCCTATAATTGGATAGATTACATTAGCCCCCACACCTATATCTAAAACTTTAACTTGCTTGCCAGTAGGAATTTGGTTTTGATTATCTTGTGCCAATAAGTCAGCTAAATAGTGAATATAATCCGCGCGCCCGGGAATAGGAGGACACAAATAATCATTGGGAATATCCCAATAACTAAGTTGATAATAGTGTAATAACAAAGCTTTATTGAGCAGTTTAACAGCGATTGGATCAGCAAAATCAATTGACCTATTGCCATACTGATTTTGTTTCACTAGTGGTGACAACTCAGGTAAGGTTTGTATCAGTTCGGCAAAATGATAACCGTTGCGATGTTTATTACGTGGATGTAAATGGGATTTAATAACTGAATTTGACTGCTGTTGCATAATTTATCCAAAAGTAACATTTAGATTTATTATAAAGGCATTACAATCAATATGCGAAGTAACAATCCCAGAATTGAATCAATAGTATTATATTTATTAGTTATAACTTTAACTTAATCAACTACATTGAATCTATGCTAACAGAATTAGCCATCTATTTTAGGATTTGCTATAATTTTGCATCTTTTATCAGCTAGATAGCACTATGAACAATCGCTTTACATTATCACTCATTTCGTTGTTAGCTTTATTGTTATTACCATTTGACTTGTTGGCCCGCGATTTTAGTGGTGATGATCTTTCGTTGTTGTGGACGTTACCTTTTGTGGGGACTTTGCTATCTATTGCATTATTACCACTATGGTTACCACGACTTTGGCACTACCACTATGGCAAAATTATCATATTGTGGACATTAATGTTATTAGTATCTATGCTGGTATCATTTGGTTGGCAAACCACTATTCACTTCACCACTCACGCTATTTTAGAAGAATACATTCCTTTTATTTTACTATTGCTGGCTCTGTTCACCACTTCCGGCGGCATTTTAATTAAAAGTGATGTGATCAGCACACCAAAACTCAATGTTGGCTTGTTGGCAATTGGTACTTTGCTGGCTTCAATTATGGGCACTACTGGAGCTGCAATGCTCATGATCCGGCCTTTAATTCGAGCTAATCGGGAACGGCAACAGCGTGTACACATTATTATCTTTTTTATCTTTTTAGTAGCTAATATTGGTGGGGGATTAACCCCTTTAGGTGATCCGCCTTTATTTATTGGTTTTTTAAAAGGTGTGGATTTTTTCTGGACCATTAAACATATGTTAGCGCCGGTTTTATTAACCACCTTGTTGCTATTAGGGGTATTTTATTGCCTTGATTGCTATTATTACCGTCAACAATATGGTGAGTTAACCACAGCCCCATCAATAAAAAATACAAAAATGATTAAAATTTATGGTTATTACAACATTTGGTTATTAATTGCCATTATTATTAGTGTGTTAGGTTCAGGCATTTGGCAATCACCAATTAGTATTAGCATCCTCGGTTCACATATTAGTTTTCCTAATTTAGCGCGTAACGGTGTATTTATTGTCATTACGATAGTTTCTATTCTAATTACCCCTAAACAAGTACGAGCCGGCAATGAATTCAACTGGCAACCCATTATTGAAGTGGCAAAATTATTTATAGGTATTTTTATTACTATTGTACCAGTACTAGCTATTTTGCGTGCCGGTACTGATGGTGCTTTAGCACCTGTGGTCACATTAGTTACCGATGATCACGGGCAAACAATTAATAGCATGTATTTTTGGTTATCCGGTTTGCTTTCAGGATTTTTAGACAATGCACCAACCTATTTGGTGTTTTTTAACTTAGCCGCTGGCGACGCTTCTACTTTAATGACAATCATGGAAAAGACTTTACTGGCTATTTCTATGGGTTCGGTATTTATGGGGGCACTGAGTTACATTGGCAACGCTCCAAACTTTATGGTTAAGAGTATCGCTGATCAGCATAAGATAAAAATGCCTAGCTTTTTTGGTTATATGCAGTGGTCAATCGGCATATTAATCCCGGTATTTGTGATTAATAACCTAGTATTTTTTGTATGGCTTTAAGTTTTATTTTTGTAAAGATGTTTCAGGTGCAACATGCGTTTAAGTATAAATAACTTCCTACATTGAACATCTAAGTGTAAATCTAGTTAATAAAAGGCTTCATAAAGTATTTTACGCTATAAATTATAGTACCACAAAACAAAAAACCAACCTCAGACCGCAACTGATTATTAAAGGCTGGTGGTTGGAGCAGATAGGGTTTTATGTGGGGGGACCAGTTATCATTAAGATTGAACAGGGCAAGTTGCTGATAGAGATTGATTTGCAAGTTTAAAAATAAATAATAAATTTCCCCACAACTATGTGGGGATTATTCATTAGTAGATGGTTTCACACTGTATGCTAGATAGTTTTATATTTCTTAAAAAACCACTCATTCTATCTAGATACCAATTAAAATCTGGAATATCTTTCCCAGATAAATACTGACGATTTATTGACAATGACATAGATAAATAGTTAGGGTAAATTAATAAATTACCCCCTGATTCATTATCATAAACCATCTCTATACCGATTTTATTCATAATATTATGAGAGTTTATAAACTCATCTAAATTGAACAGATTCATGTCCATATTCAGCCAGTCATAATCATCAATATCTTTTGATGATAGATAAGTAACTATATTTTGATAATAAATATTCCAGCCATTATTTATTAGGCACTTTAATATCTCTTTAGGAGAATATTCTTTTGCAAAATTTATATCTATGCTGACTTGCATTCCCATATTAATACTCCTTAAATGGTATGTTCTTCGATGTTAACCAATCTTTAACATGCTGAGTGATAGGTGTGTTAGAATGCACTTCAAAAGAAGCACCATTTTGCTTAGCAATACTCGCATGAACTCCCACATAGGATTTAAATTTTTCAAATCCTTTACTACCCAATATTTATAGTATCTTTAAATCAGGCTCCCATTGCGTGATTATTTCAATAATTTCATTCTGAGTGGCTAATACATAATGTTTTAACTGGGGATCATCTAAATAAATATTTGAACTTTGTTCATGAAACCAAGATAAATAATTTGATTTACAACTATAATACAAACCTATGGTTAAATTTTGTTCATTTAATGTTTTTATAAAACATCCTTCATCAATTATTTTAAAAGAAAATATATATGTAAAAAATAATTGTAGTTTTATATTTTCATTATCTAAAAAAATTTTCAGTTCATGATCATTATATTCAATTTTATCCACAAATAACTCTCTTCCAAATACATAATTGATACTTTTCTTATGGTATATTTCTTCCATATTTATACGCCCATTTATCATAACGGAATTTAGTTGCAGAAGTAACTTTACCTGACTCTGATTTTTTTGAATTTCTGTTGTTGGTCGCCCATCTTTACTTTTGGTTCTTACAATAACTTGTCTACCATCAGCCAATGTACCAACTCGTCCATAATCCAAATCTATAATATTTGTAGGCTTTAAACTATCAAAGTCTAAATTAGCTTGAGACATTCCACCAGATCTTTCATATTGAGTTGTTCTGCCACTTGTTTTCCTGCCCTCTGTTGATGTTTCTATCATTTTATCTATAGTTAATGGTTTTTCTAGCTGTCCACTTAAATATAAAAGCCAACTTAATCTAGCTTGTGCAAGAGTTGCTTCTAATGTAGGAGTAATATCACCTTCCTTAATACTGTCGCTCACACCATAAACCAAACCAGCAAAAGGAATGTTATATGCTAGAGACCTTAATTTCTTTTTAACTTCATCAGATAATCTATCTCGACTAATTAATCCTGCTTCTAATTCTTTTTTAGCTATGCAGTCAGCATCACCCTTGCATTCATAATATATCTGACTCTCTGTTTCTAAAACCTGTACTACTCCTGTTTGGAATTGAATACTTTCACTGTTATCGCCTGCATATGTAAAGATATTATTCTCAAGCGCATTCTTACCGCCTGCCATTACGGTGTTTATATCTTGAACATCACCAACTAAGGCTGCTGTGGTAAGGCCAGCAGCTAGTTGTGTTAGCACACTGAGGTTTTATTTTTCATCTTCCGTTAAATCTTTTATATCTCGGTCACCATATATTATAAATTGCTGAATCGAAACAGTGTCTATATAACATTAGCATAACCGATAATTTTTAAATGATTATCATTATTATTTATAGCATTAGTTATAACACTTTATACTTAACATTAAGAAATAATTAAGAATAATCATGTTTATTATAGTTATTTTTGTCTGTTTAGTATTACCCCGCTATTGGATTGCTTTTTGTTCAACACAATTTTTCTGCTAAACTCTTTGTGAATCTAATAAAAGGAAAGGGAAAAATGAAAAACAAAATAATCGTTGGCCTAGCTTTTGCTACACCATTCACGGCTATGGCATTAGAATTAAATGGCAATCATACCTACACTGAAGAAATAAATATTCCTGTTACTCATAATTGGTATGAAGTTAATGGAATAAAATATTCAGGCATTGAAATTCAAGAAAACAGTAATACTACTTTTACAAAAAATGTCACCATCAATGAGCCTAATGAAAGCCACAATAATGATTTTAATAAAGGCATTAGAGCATGGGCGATAACAGGCTCATCAAACACTATTTTTAATGGCGATCTTAATATTAATTTGCTTGATGGTTATGCTATAGGTATCGATATGGGAGCAATTAATAGTTCGATAACGGTAAATGGAAAAACTACTATAAATGTTGATGATAAGGAAGACTCAGAAGCTATTAATATAGATGATGGCATATTAACTTTAAATGGTGAATCATTAATTAATGGTGATATTTTTGTATTCGATACAGCAATTCTAAAAATTAATAATAAATCAATAATTAATGGCGATATAGAAGCATATGATGGCGGAGTAATTGAATTACATTTGCAATCTGGCTCAAAAATAACAGGATCTATACATAGTAATGCAGACCCTGATTACCCAGAGGATGATGCTGGTACCCTCATAATGGATCTTGCTAAAAATGCGTCTTGGGATATTACTAGTAACAATTCTTATATTACTCAGTTATCAGGACAAGGAAATATAAGATTTATTAACGATAACCTTAATAATACCTATGCTAATAATACTAATAATTTCGGACAACTAGTTATTGAGAATTTAAAAGGTAGTTCTAATTTCGATCTACGTACCGACATTGTTAATAAACAAAGCGATAAAATTATTGTGACAAATTCAGCAGAAGGAACCCATACAATAAATCTGACTAATAATGGGGCTTCTAATACCACCGGTAAAGAAATATTAACCTTAGTCGAAATCGATAATAATGCAACTAATAGCGCCAATTTCAAAACTAATCACGCTGTAGAATTAGGTGGTTATCAATATGATTTGAATAAAGAAGGAAATAATTTTGTCTTGACTGGTCACCCCATAACTTCATCTGCCATGGCTAGCACCGGGTTCCTTAATGCTAATTACTTAATGAGTTATGTGGAAACACAAACACTATTAAAACGTTTAGGTGATATGCGTAATAGTGGTGAATTTGGGGATGTGTGGTTGCGTGGTTTTTCCGGTAAATTGGATTCGTTTGCCGGTGGCAAATTGAGTAAATTCGATATGAGTTACCATGGTTTCCAATTCGGTGCCGATAAACAGTTATCTGACAATTCTCCTTTTGTCGTTGGGGCTTTTGTTGGGCAAACTTATGGCGACCCCGATTACCGCAAAGGCGATGGTTCATTACGTTCATTTAATACTGGTCTTTACACCTCTTACTTAGACAATAATGGATTGTATATTGATGCTGTGGGTAAATATGCTCGTCAACGCAATCATTTTAAAGTCAAAGACACTGCCAATAATCGGGTTCAAGGTACCGGGCATACCAATGGTTTAGGCCTATCCATGGAATTAGGTAAGAAATTTAATTTCAATGAGTTTTATATTGAACCACAAACACAATTATCATATAGCCACCAAAATGGTACCACGGTGAATGCCACTAACGGTTTGCGTGTCAAATTAGGCGACTATAATTCACTTATTGGCCGGGCGTCAGCTTTATTTGGTTATGAAATTCGTAACGAAAATAATAACATCAACCTGTATGCTAAAACTGGGATTGTAAGGGAATTTGATGGTGACACTTATTATAAATTAAACAATAGTAAAGAGAGCCACTCATTTAAAGGTAACTGGTGGAATAATGGCGTGGGTGTAAGTGCGAACATCAATCACCAACACACTATTTATTTTGATTTAGAAAGCTCACCAGGGAATAAATTTGATTTATTACAAGTTAATGGTGGTTATCGCTACTCTTTCTAAATTACTACTAATATAAGCTATTCCATTATAATGGTGACCATAGCTAATCAAAGGCACATTCTTATGTTGGATGAATGTGCTTTTAACTTTTCACATACACCTTTCATTATAATTTTCTATATTACCGACTAGTTAAGTATTACTAACCAAATAAAAATGGACTAAAACATATAGCTGATCTGAAACTTCTTTACAATAGTTTTCAGTCTGTAAAGGGTTTATAGATATGGGAGGATTATAAAGTAGCAAAATATTTTCTGTTTAGATCCTAATTAAAAATCAGTCAGTTGTAAGAAACGTACGCCACAACCAACAGTTGGTAATGGAACTTAATCTGTGATTATGAATTACTAAGTATCAGAATTAACTATCAATTTTAATTAGCAAATATATAAAATCTAAGATGAAGATCTAATTTCATAAATCTAACTTATCTGCTATATATCTTAAAAGATGAGATAATTTTCTCAAATCTCCATTTATAATAATATCTTTATTAATTGAATTTAATAAAAAATCATAATCAAAAGATATTTTATGGATGCCGTCACTTTTCAATTTATTAATAATTAAATTAAATATAATTTCAATCTTATATATATCAAGAGTCATAACTAATTTTCCCTTTGTAATGTCATCTATTTTTTTTAAATACTTATTTCATGTTCCAACTATTTAATTTTAATATTTATAATTTCTTACTTAACTCTATCATTGTAAACATTTTTTCTAGCATTAGTATTACTTATGATCTATTGTCAAACTGTTCCGTTTTCTTGTCTCAACATACTTTTGTCATCGTTTTACTTTTTCTTGTTATTGTCTGGTTTTGCAAAAATGTGAGTTCTCGCACACTTTTACAAAAAAGTCACAATTTCCTATAAATTACAGCCAAAAATATATTTCCTATGTCCGAATCTTGATGGTCAGATTATTATTTCCTAAATAGAATATTCTCATTATCATTGAAGCGAGGATTATTTCATGGTACAGATGCTTTTTGATAAGGACTTTTTTGCTTGTAATGAGCAAAATATCACTATTGAACCAAGAAACCCTCAACCGGTTTATCCTGAGCATACGCATAACTTTAATGAAATTGTAATAGTAACTGGTGGGCATGGTAAGCATATTTTAAACGGTCATTTATTTGATTTATACCCAGGTATGATGTTTTACATTCATGCATCAGACTGCCATTTATACGAAAATGTGGATAATTTACATTTGGTCAATATTTTATTTAGAGATCCTGATAGATTTAATTTCATCAATGGAATTGGCGATTTGCTCCCCCAACAAGATCCTTTTCAAGCTCATTACTTTTTTGATAAAAAATGTGATCACAATATTCAAACCATTTTGACACAATTAAATCATAATGGAAAAGAATCTACGGCTTATCAGGAAAGTTTATTTTTACAATTACTGATTTTATTTAAACAAAATCAATATGTTGAAACTGGAACAGGCTCAAACGATAATCGTGTTAGGCAATTGTTACGCTGGGTACAAGTTCATTTTAAAGAGGATATTGATTGGAGCCGTGTTACCCAACAATTTTCGTTATCCTTACGTTCATTCCATCGGCATGTAAAAAATGAGATAGGCATTTCTCCCCAGAAATATTTGATAAAACTGCGGTTAGCCAATGCTTATTCACAATTAATTTATACCAATAAATCAGTGACAGCTATTGCTCAAGAGAGTGGTTTTAATGATAGTGCTTATTTTGCAACGTGTTTTAAGCAAGAATTTAATCTTACGCCACAAACATTACGTAATAACCCAGATAAACGGTATCATTAATTTTTTGGTTATACTAACAGGGATCGGTTATGCATAAATATTTACATTTATATAAGCAGGATTATTTTATTTCTGATTTGAATACCGTTACTGTTGAAAAAAGAGAACATCAAGATCCTTTTCCGTTACATGACCACGATTTTGATGAGTTGGTTGTGGTTTCTTCCGGTAATGGAGTACATATTTGGAATGACTATATTTATCCCATAACTAGCGGCGATATTTTATATATTAATCATGATGATATTCATGGTTACGAATCAGTAAATAGCCTTAAGCTTGACAATATATTATATATAAGGGGAACCTTATTTTTATCGACTATTATTGAACAGTATTTACCAAAAACTACGGCTAAACATACTGAGCGAGTGTGGCGCATTCATCCGTCATATTTAAAACAGTTATCACCTTTAATTGAACAATTATCTATTGAATCAAAAAAAAATAATTTAGCTTCTGTACATTTGTCCGAAGCTTTATTTTTACAATTTGTTATTTTACTCGATAGAATTAAACAACAACCTAATGACATTGCTCCAACAGCAACCCACCAGTTAGATATATTGTTTACCGTATTACATAATAGTATTGCTAGCCCGTTTAATTTTGAGATGTTTTGTAAAAATTATAATATTGCCAGCCGTTCACTTAGCCGATTATTTAAGCAGCAAACAGGAATGACAATCAACGGTTATTTACACAAACTACGTTTATGTAAAGCTATGTCATTACTACGCAATACATCTACAGCTATAAGTGTTATTTCGGCTGAATGTGGTTATGATGATAGTAATTATTTTTCAGCAGTATTTAAAAAAGAAACAGATCAAACGCCTTCGCAATATCGTGCCAAATTTCATAATACCAAAATACGTTGATTACTCTCTTATATATGCTTAAAGAGAGTAATTTTTTTATTTAAGGTAGAAAACTGGTACGAGTTCTTCACTTATAGGACTGTTATCAGCATTGCTTGGCATAATATCTCGCATAAATGCCCACCATTTTTGGCAAGCTGCAGTTTTAGCTACCGCATCCCAACGCTCTTCGGATTCAATCTCCACATATGCAAATAATAAATTACGTTTGCTATCTAAGAAAATTGAATAATTGTGTGCACCATGTGCTTTTAATTCTTCAACTAATTCTGGAAAAATTTCGTCATGGCGTTTTTTATATTCGGCATGCTTGTCTGGGTTAACTTGCATTATGGATGCTTTTCTTAACATCTTTATTCCCCTTTTTATATTGGCTGTTTATACCTTAGAAGGAATGGGAAATATTGCTAGATAACCCCATTCCTTTGGTATATATTTCAAGTAATTAATCAATACACTGAACGATACAATTCCTCAATTTCTTTGACCTTGGTGTCGCGAGGATTGCCGCCAGTACAAACATCATCAAAAGCAGCTTGAGCTAGTGCCGAGATATCTTCTTGTTTAACGCCAATCTCTTTTAATGTTGCCGGAATACCCACATCTTTATTAAGCTGTTTAACTGCATCAACTGCCGCCTTTCGAGCTTCTTGGATACTCAAGGTTTCGGTTCCTTGCACACCCATGGCTTTGGCAATATTACGATATTTATCTGCCGTAAATTCAGCATTATAAGCCATAATATGAGGCAATAAGACTGCATTAGCCACACCATGCGGAGTACCATAAAAAGCACCCAGTGGATGTGCCATACCATGAACTAAACCTAAACCAACATTAGAGAATCCCATACCAGCAATATATTGTCCTAATGCCATATCCTCACCACCTTTGGCAATACCTTTAACTGAATCACGTAACGAACGTGAAATCACTTCGATGGCTTTGAGGTGGAACATATCTGACAATTCCCAAGCGCCTTTAGTAATATAACCTTCAATAGCATGAGTTAGCGCATCTACCCCGGTTGCGGCTTTTAAGCTAGCTGGCATACTTGCCATCATGTCGGAATCAACAATAGCAACCGCTGGAATATCATGTGGATCTACACATACAAATTTACGTTTCTTTTCTTCGTCGGTGATCACATAGTTGATTGTTACTTCGGCTGCTGTACCTGCTGTAGTAGGGATAGCGATAGTTGGTACTGCCGGTTTTTTAGTTGGTGCAACACCTTCTAAGCTACGTACATCTGCAAATTCTGGATTATTAATTATAATACCTATTGCTTTGGCGGTATCTTGCGGGGACCCCCCACCAATAGCAATTAGATAATCAGCTCCAGATTGTTTAAAGATTTCAACACCCTTTTTTACTATTCCAATTGTTGGATTAGGCATGACTTCATCAAAAATCTGATATTTTAAGCCATTTTGATCTAATATATTGGTAACCTTAGTTGCTACTTTAAACTTAATTAAATCTTTATCGGTTACTACTAATGCTTTTTTGAAACCACGCTTTTTAACTTCATCTACAATGTGGCTGATAGAACCCGCCCCAAAATAAGAAGTTTCATTTAAGATCATACGAAAAGTCATATATTATTCCTTTTAATTAGTTAGCCATACCTAGCCCAACAATATTGGCGGCCACAATAATCACTAAACAACCGATGCAAAGTATACGTACCGGTTTTTTACCAGTGCCAAGCCATTCTTTTAATACTAGACCAACAATACCACCACATAATACATAGAAGCTCATGTGTAACATCCAACTCATGAAGCCATATTCGGTTGGGATGTTGGCGTGCCCCCAAGCATAAAAGAAGAATTGGAAATACCACATCGCACCACCAAGGATGGCAAATAGTGCATTACTAATAAGTAGAGATTTAGCCACTGACATATCGCGTTTAAAAGAAAGATCTTTTTTAGCACATAATCTAATGATACAAAAACCAAGGTTAATAATGGCACCTCCCCCCATAATTACCACGTAACTAGGTAATGCAACATAAAGATGATCAACTCCTAATTCCGCAGCTTTAGTGTGCATTGGTACTGCATAGCTCATAGCAAATGACATACCCGCTGAGAAGATCCCACACATAATTGCTAACAATAATCCTTTTTTAAGGTTAAAATCCTCAACTTGAACACCCAGTGTTTTTTCTTTTAATAGCCCAGCATAAGAAACAATTGCCACACCCACCACAGCAACAATAACGCCTAAAATAGTCATTTTGCCGCCAGTAGAAGCTATTAATTCACCAAATTTACCTTGTAGAATTGGAGTCATTAAAGTACCTACAATTAAGGTGATACCAATAGCTATACCAATCCCCATTGACATACCTAAATAACGCATGGTTAAACCATAACCAACATTACCAACACCCCACATGGCACCAAATAGGAATACCGGTATCAGCACATCAGATCCAAATGAACCATAATATGCCCAGAAGTCAGGCAGTAAAAAATAGCTAATTGACCATGGTAAAATAATCCATGAAAAAATACCTGCTACTGACCACATGGTTTCCCATGACCAATTTTGCACCTTTTTCAAAGGAGCATAAAAGCATGCTGCCGAAGTGGCACCAACAAAGTGCCAAAAAATACCTAATATAATTGAACTACCCATATATTTGCCCTTATATTTTTTTATAACTTTAAATTTGGTTTGTTAATCCACTGGTTATACTTTTAACGCATCTGCCATCGGATTAACGCCAAAACGTTCAGCCAAGTGTTTAAATTGCTCCGTAGATATTGTTTGGCGTTTGCCCCCCATGGATAACACTTTAACTAATATTTCTGCTGATTTTTCAGCGGTATCAATTAAACCAAAGGCTTCATCTAAAGTTGGTCCGGTACCAAACACGCCATGAAATGCCCATAACACTAAAGTATGTGCTGCCATCTGTTTAGCTGTGGCATAACCAATTTCATCTTTACCAGGAACCATCCACGGCACCACACCGACTCCATCAGGAAAGACTACCAAACACTCGGTACTCATTTCCCATAACAGTCTGGTTATGACTGTGCTTTCAAGCTCTAACACATAAGTTAAGGCTATTAAGTTAGTGGCATGGCAATGCATAATGACACGGTCTTTACCCTGACTGTTTTCCATACGGACAATATGTGATTGCAAATGTGCTGCTAATTCAGAGGTTGGTAAACCACCATTAATTAACCCCCACATTATGTAATAACCTTTTCCTTGTTCATCAATCTTAACCACAGCTAAAGTATCGGCTGGGTCTAATATGACATTACGGAAAAATTTGCCTGAACCTGTAACAATAAAGTATTGATTAGCAAGTTTGCTTACATCTTGAGTTAATGATTCGTGTCGAGGATTTGTATAAAAATCATTTGTAAACGAAGCCACATCACTATCGAGCAAACGTAAGCTAACATTACCACCATTACGTTCATCCCAGCCTTTTAACCACATATCATATGTGGCTTTAATCATACCTTGTACAAACCATGAAGATAGAATCTGTTGCATAGTCCTCACCTTATTAACGTTGACTTAATACTGTTTTTTCGTATTGACTAACTACATCTAACCAAGCACTACCAACTGGAACATCGTTGAGTTGACAATATTTGTCCCAAACGGCTTGCCATGGTAATGATTTTTGCTCTTCTAATAATGCTAAGCGGGAAGTGAAATCACGATCGTGTTCCATTTTTTTAAGTTTATCAGTAGGTTCTAATAGCGCTTTTAATAAACATTTTTTCATATTGCGAGTACCAATAACCCAAGCCGCAATACGGTTGATTGAAGCATCAAAGAAATCTAAACCAATATGCACGCGATCAAATAAATTGTTACGGATGATTTCACTAGCAATGTTTTGGGTTTCATCATCAAACAGTACCACATGGTCACTATCCCAACGTACCGGGCGGCTAACATGTAATAACAAATGTTCAACAAATGGCATAACTGCTGAAATTTTGTCGGAGATAACTTCAGTTGGATGGAAATGGCCAGCATCTAAACAAAGAGCAGTTTTGCGTGAAGTAGCATAAGCAAGATAAAATTCATTCGAACCGGCAGTGTATGATTCTAAACCGATACCAAATAATTTACTTTCTACTGCATCGATATGATATTTTGGATCGATTTTTTCACTAATAACTTCATCCAAAGATTCTAATAAACGTTGCCTTGGGCCAAATTTATCGATGGTAATGTCCTTCATGCCATCCGGTAACCAAATATTCATTACTGATGGTGTACCTAACTCTTTACCAAAATATTCGGACACTTTACGGCAAGCTTTACCATGTTCGATCCAAAATTGACGTATTTCTTTGTTAGTATGTGTTAACGTACCATCATTGCTCAAAGGATGAGAAAAATAAGTTGGATTAAAATCTAATCCGATTTTTTGCTGTTTTGCCCAATTTACCCAATTAGTAAAATGTTCAGGTTTCACTTCATTACGGTCGACATTTTGCTCTGATTCTAAATAACATGCATGTAAATTAAGGCGTTTAGGACCAGGTATAAGTTTAAATGCAGTATCTAAGTCAGATCTAAGTTCATCAGCAGTACGCGCTTTACCTGGATAGTTACCAGTTGCTTGTATTCCACCAGTTAAATCACCTGCTTGTTTTTCAAAACCTGCTACATCATCACCTTGCCAGCAATGAACTGAGATAGGTAATTTAGCCATCGC
Organism: Gilliamella sp. wkB112; assembly: GCF_001690685.1. GTDB lineage: Bacteria > Pseudomonadota > Gammaproteobacteria > Enterobacterales > Orbaceae > Gilliamella > Gilliamella apicola_J. The sequence continues at coordinate 459,507 of NZ_LZGL01000009.1, forward strand.
AGTAATGGCTGCATCTGTATCTACACCAATTTCAGCAAATCTTGCTTTAGCAATTTGGTAGGCATTATCAATTCCACTCATCGGATACTCCTTAATAAAATATATGAATTTTTTCAATTAATTAATCATTTACCCAGATCGTAATTAGTCATTGGACGGTAATATTTAGTGTCAAAATTTTGCGCAATAATTTCACGCAAGCGGGGGACATTAGGAACATCGCCTAATGAGATTAGTTGATACCCTATATTGCCTAGCGCTGAAGATTCAATTGGGCCAGCAGTTACATCAATTTTGCATAAATCAGCACATAATTGGTTCAAAAAGGCATTTTGACAACCTCCACCAACAATATGTAAGGTTTCTATTGGCTGTTTTGTTAAGGTTGATAATTCATCTATCACTGTTTTATAAAGCATAGCTAAACTATCAAAGATACAGCGTACCAGTTGTGGTAAGGTTTGTGGCGCTTGATGATTAGTTTCCAATGACACTTGTTTGATTGCTTCAGTCATTGATTCTGGATTTAAAAATCTGGCATCATTAGGATTGACTACGTATATAAATGGTTGTTGTTGTCTGGCTTGTTCAATTAGAGAGGTAATGTCTGATACGTTGTGTTCAGCACATACTCTTTGAAACAACCATAAACCCATTATGTTTTTCAATACTCTATAATAACCATTAACACCACCTTCATTAGTGATATTAGCTTTTAGAGCTTCAGAGCCAGTGACTGGGGTTTTGGATTCAATTCCCATCAACGACCAAGTTCCAGAACATAAGTAAGCACAACTTTTATTTTTAAGTGGTGCGGCAATAACAGCACTCGCAGTATCATGACTTGCTATTGCAATAACGGGGATAGCATCACCACGAGCATTGTGCCAATAACCTACTGTATTACCGGGTGCTTGGATGTTGCCAAACCACTGGCGAGGTACGCCTAGATAATTCAGTAAATCATTATCCCAATCATTGGTAGCCACATTAACTAATTGAGTAGTAGTAGCATTGGTATATTCGCGATTAAGTTTACCTGTTAGTCTATAAATAAGATAATCGGGGATCATCACTAAATCGGTAACTTGTTCTAGCCAATCAGGTTGTTCTTGCATCATGGCTTTAAGTTGATACAAGGTATTGAAAGTCAGAAATTGAATACCGGTTTTTTGATAAATATTTTCTGTACCAAATTCTGATTGAACTTTTGTCATTAAGTTATCAGTGCGGTGATCGCGGTAAGCATAAGTAGGACCAACTACAGCACCATTTTTATCTAGCAAAACATAATCAACGCCCCAAGTATCAATACCAATACTATCGAGCTTGATATTTTGTTCGCTAATTTTGTTAAGTCCGGTTAGGATTTCCTGTTCTAAATAAACAAGATCCCAACAAAATTTTTGAGCTATCGGTTTAAATCCATTACTAAAGCGATGAATCTCTTCCAGAGTTAGATGTTGGGTTTGTGATTGATAACGAGCTAACATTACCCTACCACTTGAAGCCCCTAAATCTATAGCTGCTATATATCTATCTACCATTCTAACTATCCTGATTATTGTTTTGATGGTTACAGTCTAGATAGGATTGAACTTAGCAACATTTGAATGTTTGCCATTGTTTTAATCTTATTGGCAAAATTTTAAAAGTGAGTGTGATCTATGCCACAAATTAGCAATTAAAGCGACTTTACACATTACTAATAATTCTTGTTATAATGGCGAGTTTCCAGCAATTATAGAGAGCAATTTATGTTAAACCAATTTAAAGCAATCATTCAGTATCTTTTACCTAAGCAGTTATTAACCAGTATTTTTGGTTGGTTAGCTAAAAAACGATTGGGTAAAGTAACTACTTGGTTGATCATCGGTTTTAGCAAACTATATAAAATTAACTTAGATGAAGCAAAATTAAGCAACGCCAAAGATTACCAAACCTTTAATGATTTTTTTGCCCGAGAATTAAAAGATGGAACTCGTCCAATAGATGACACTGCTAATGTGGTGGTAATGCCTGCTGATGGAGTGCTAAGTCAATTCGGTTCTATTCAAGCTAATCAATTATTACAGGCTAAGGGGCATTTTTATTCTTTAGAGTCTTTACTTGCTTGCCATCCTGACATGATTAAGTTTTTTACTAATGGTTCATATGCAACCACTTACTTATCACCTAAAAATTATCATCGTTTTCATATGCCATGCGATGGTATATTGCGGGAAATGATTTATGTGCCAGGATCTTTATTTTCAGTAAGCCAAGCTACAACTCAAGGTATTCCTAATATTTTTGCTCGTAATGAGCGAGTAATTTGCTTATTTGAAACTGAATTTGGTCCAATGGCTCAAATTTTAGTGGGAGCAACCATTGTTGGTAGTATTGAAGTTCAATGGGAAGGAGTAATCACTCCACCGCGTGATGGTATCATGAAACGTTGGACCTATGCTGGTGAAGTGAAATTAACCAAAGGCCAAGATATGGGTTGCTTTAAATTAGGTTCAACCGTAATTACTTTATTCGCTTCTAATACAATTGAATTTAGTAGCGACTTGAAAATTGGCAATACAACTCGAGTTGGTCGAAAATTAGCCGAAAGGATATAACTTTATATAGCTATGTAGTGAAATTCAAAAGTTAATCATTGAAGCTTACCGTAAACATGGTTTGCAACTACTATTTCTACCTTTGCAAACCAATTTGGAAGCACTTAGCCGTAAATATGAATGACATGGTTATACCGCTGGTTCGATTTAACCGAATAAAGTTTCAAGCCAAGGGACGCCATAGGCACCAGGAGCAAGTAATACAAAAGCCCAAACTGGTGCAGAGCTAATATTAGCTAGATTAAATTTACTGGTTGGCATTTGCATCGTACCAGCAATTAACGGCACAATTGCCCGTAAAGGTCCAAAAAATCTACCAATAAAAACGCCAAAGGTCCCATAACGATGGAAAAATTGCTCGGCACGAAAAACTAATTTAGGGTGTCGATTGAGAGGCCAAGAGGTAATGACAACTTGATGATAATGTTTACCTAACCAATAAGAAACCGAATCACCAATAATCGCCCCTAATGAAGCTGCAATTAACACAGGTACAAATGAAATCGCCCCTGCACCAATTAAAGCACCAGCACCTAATAAAATAGCAGTTGCCGGCACTAACAGCGAAATAATAGCTAATGATTCACCAAAGGCTAATAAAAAAATAATTGGTAAAGCCCACATTTGATTATTTTGAATAAATTGCATTATTACGTGGGTAATTTGCTGTAATGACATACCTTTGCTTCGTAAATTATAAATTGATTATATTTTGCCATTTTACCATAATAATCAATTATAGTTTTAAGTTTGCCATTTAGCAGTAGCATCTTTTAAATATATTTAACGATTATTAATAATTGGTTAATTTGTTTTTAATTGTTTACTAATAGACGCTATCAACTTTTATTAAATTTACTTATTATTGAGCTAATCTCCAAGAGATAAACATGACCATTGGAATCGAAACTATTGCAGTAAATAAATTTAACCACAGTCAATTACAACACACGGAACAAGATGTGTTGGCTATAGAAAAACCGGTGGCATTAGTTTACAACGGTATTTCACATGTAGTGATGATGGCTACCCCTAAAGACCTTGACTATTTTGCTATTGGTTTTTCATTAACTGAAAAAATTATTGAGTCAGTTAGTGAAATTTACGGCATTGATATTATAGAAAACTCGAAAGGAATTGAAGTTCATATAGAATTATCATCCAGACGATTCCTTGAATTAAAAACCAAACGTCGCAATTTAAGCGGCAGAACCGGCTGTGGAATTTGTGGTACCGAACAGATTGATCAAGTCTGTCAAATCATCCCTTCATTACCACTTACTAGCAGTATTAAGTTAACTAATTTTAGTAATGTGCTTGCAAATTTAAAACAAGTGCAAATAGTTGGTAGCCAAACTGGTTGTACTCATGCCGCAGTGTGGCTTGACGTACAAGGTAATTTTATTGCTGGTTTTGAAGATATTGGCCGCCATGTTGCCTTAGATAAATTACTCGGTTTCCGAGCTAAACAATTACAAAATCTCAGTAATGATAACAAAGGATTAATATTGGTTTCTAGCCGAGCTAGCTATGAAATGGTGCAAAAAACCGCTGTCTGTGGCATTGAAATTTTACTTGCTGTTTCAGCAGCAACATCGATGGCAGTTGATATGGCTAAACAATGTAATTTAACTTTAGTGGGATTTTTTCGCGGAGATAAAGGTGTAATTTATTCGGGTGAATCTCGCATTATTTAATTTAAACAACATATTGATTTATATAATTAAAAAATTTAAACCAATCATTTTATAGCAACATAATTGCACATGTACCTTTCTTTATTGTGAGAAGTTCATCATAATATACGCCTTGCTATATAAGAAATGCTTTGATTTTCTTATATATTATTTTTTTCATTGATGAAAAGTTTTATTGATTAGTAACTACAAAATTCTAAGGGATACCGTCATGCATCAAACAGCAGATATTCAACAAGCCGTTAATTATATTCAGCAACAAACCGATAAAAAACCTACCATAGGTATTATTCTTGGTTCAGGGTTAGGACCTTTTGCCGATACTCTTACTGATGCGGTTCATATTCCTTACCATACTATTCCTCATTTTGCTAAATCTGCCGCAGTAGGCCATGCTAATGAATTAGTAATTGGTAAAAGTGGCGATAAGACAGTTGTAGCTATGAAGGGTCGATTCCATTACTACGAAGGCTTTACTTTAGATCAGGTTACTTTCCCTGTGCGGGTAATGAAAATGCTTGGTGTTGAAAAACTGATTATTACCAATGCTTGTGGTGCGGTGAATACCAGCTTTCAACCAGGTGATTTAATGCTGATCACCGATCATATTAATCTCACAGCTAATAATCCGTTAATGGGGCCAAATAATGATGAATTAGGGGTTAGATTTTTAGATGTTAGTGAAGTGTATAACAAACAACTACGCGCAACAGTAGTTGATGTAGCCAAAGAACTGAATATTACACTTCGTCACGGTGTTTATGCATGGTGGACCGGCCCAACTTATGAAACTCCTGCTGAAGTTAGAATGATTCGAGTGTTAGGTGCAGATGCGGTTGGCATGTCAACGGTACCTGAAGCGATTATTGCGCACCATTCTGGCATCAAAACTATTGGAATATCCTGCTTAACTAATATGGCTTGTGGCATTTTAGATCAACCTTTAGGCCATGAAGAAGTAATTGAAACAGCCGAACGGGTTAAATCAACCTTTTTACAATTGATAACTCAAACTATAACTCGTTTCTAACTGAGCCTTTTATAAGGTTAAAGATATTGGTTACAATTCACTTTATGATACTAGGCATAAACAATGGACATAAAAAATAGATTAAAAATCATGATGTTTCTCCAATATTTTATTTGGGGAAGTTGGTTAACAACATTTGGCGCTTACATGAATAACACCCTGCATTTTTCAGGGGTTGAAGTTGGCTTTGTTTTTAGTTCTAAAGGCCTTGCTGCTCTAATTATGCCAGCCATTCTTGGAATTATTGCGGATAAATTTATACCGGGTAAATATTTGTATATGCTTTGCCATTTGGTCGGTGCAATTGCTCTGTTTTATGCAGCACCAATTAATGATTCAACAGCTATGTTTTGGATTATGGCGTGTAATGCATTTGCGTTTATGCCAACCATCTCTTTGTCTAATTCAATTAGTTATTATTGTTTGGATAAAGGTAATTTAGATACTGTTACGGTATTTCCTAAAGTGCGAGTATTTGGAACCATAGGTTTTATCGTAGCAATGTGGACAATTAGCTTGCTTGGATATGAATTAAGTAATATGCAACTTTATGTAGCATCAGCAGCATCAGTTTTATTAGTTCTGTACACAGCTACATTACCTAATATTCCTATTATTAAACAACAAAACCAATCGTGGTTTTCACGTTTAGGATTAGATGCGTTTGTGTTATTTAAAAAGCCTATTATGGCAGTATTTTTCCTGTTTGCCATGTTACTAGGCGCTATATTACAAATTACTAATGTTTTTGGCGGTGCTTTTTTACATGATTTTGCTAATTACCCACAATATAAAGATAGCTTAGTTGTGAGTCATGCGGCAATTTTATTATCCGTTTCACAAATGGCTGAAGTGGGCTTTATTTTAACCATTCCATTTTTCCTTAAGAAATTGGGTATTAAAAAAGTTATGATCATCAGCATGATCGCTTGGACATTACGCTTTGGCTTATTTGCCTTTGGCGACCCATCACCGTTCGGCTTTGTTCTATTGATGTTATCCATGATTGTTTATGGGTGCGCCTTTGACTTTTTTAATATTTCTGGTTCTATTTTTATTGAAAAAGAAGTCAATTCAACAATTCGAGCTAGTGCTCAAGGTCTCTATATGACTATGGTAAACGGCATCGGTGCTTATATTGGTTCGATTCTAAGTGGTTTAGTTGTTGATATGTGTACTCATGATGGTATCAAAGATTGGCAAACTATTTGGCTAATTTTTGCGTCTTATGCGTTATTACTCTGCATCATTTTCTACTTTACCTTTAATTATGATCATAAAAAAGATTCAGTAACCAATCAATAATTTAATTAACTAAGCAATAAAAAATCGAAACCAAGTAACAGGATCACCTCCTGTTACTTTTGTCTGTCCTGTCATCGTCAAAAACGATGCAACCGATATAAAAAATAATGAGATTTAAATATGAAACAGCAGTTTATAGGTGGTTTGTTAGTTTTTTTAGGGGCTTGCAGCTTCGGAGTGTTATCCTCTATTGTTAAAACCGCTTATCATGCCGGTTATACCTTAGGTGAAGTCACTGGGGTGCAATGTTTGTTTGGCATGTTAATTTTATGGGGACTTCATATTATTTTTACTACCTTTAGGAATTCCAAAAAGAAAGCCAATACTCATCACAACAATCAACCATTCACACCAAGATGGAAAGTTGTCGCTACCGGGATTTTTCCAGGATTGGTAGGAATATGCTATTACCAATGTGTCCAATTAGTGCCGGCTTCTATTGCTATTATTTTATTAATGCAATACTTATGGATGAGTGTAATGATTGATTTTATAGTATTTAAAAATAAACCAACAAGCATGCGACTATTGGCAGTAATTGTAATTATTGTAGGTAGTTGCTTGGCAGCTGGCATTACTAATCAAAGCATTCATTTAAATTTAACCGGTTGTTTATTTGGATTGTTAGCAGCATTAATGTATTCATTATTTATCAGCACCAGCAGTAATATTGGTAATCATTTACCTAAATTGGAAAAGAGTGCTTTAATGATTACCGGTGCATGTATTGTCACTTTTGCGATATTTCCACCTCTATTTTTGTTTAAATTGAGTTTTAATGATCTGATTTACCAATTAGGTTTATTATTAGCATTACTGGGTACCGTTTTACCACCATTTTTATTTGCAGTCGGTATGCCCAAGATTGGAATTTCGTTAAGTGCCATTTTATCAACTGCGGAACTTCCAGTTGCGGTCACTTGCTCATATTGGTATTTACAAGAATCAGTTTGCTTTAATCAATGGATAGGAGTGTTTCTGATTTTGTCCGCAATGGTATTACCTAATTTAAAACATATCCGCAAAAAACATTAATTTTATCAGTTTTAGGAGCGATTATTAATCGCTCCTTTTTAAATAGAATTACCAATAACGACAACAATAACTCAATAAGTTCAACCAATAAATAACATGTACAAGTTTAAGTTTATTTACTGTTTAACTATTTTTAGTATAGCTGTTAATAAAAAATCTTTGGTATTGAATATTGATAGAACGCCCCCATTATAATAACTTCTAGATTGTATTGATAATATTACTGCCGCAGATAGTTTAGCTGTGGGGAGACCTTCTGGATTTGTTGGTCAAGCAATGGAAAGATTATCTGATCGTAATATATAGATTTATCAAAATTAAGTTTTTTTTTATCAATTAATTAATGAGAAACAATTTAATATGGCATTTTAAGTTAAATATAAAATTGAGTTCTCAGTTTACAATCTAGTTTTTTATTGTGAATTTCACGCAATACCTAAAATATCTTAACAAATAGTAGTAACCGTTTTTTTTCATTGTCAGACATATTGTTATCTTATTATCCTGAAAATAAAAAGGAAGTTATAGAATGGCGACATATAAAAAACCTTTATTTACCTTGATTCCCGGCAATAAATCACTACTTTCCCAAAAAACATTAAACCAATGGGATGCAAATTCAAATAATCCAATCCAAGCTGATGAAGTTTTTGCCTTACGAATTAAAAAACATAAACTCCATCATGCAACGTATACGGAAAAAGAGTACACAAACGAAACTAATGATAATCGTGAATTTCGTTTTATTTTTAATGAAATCTTTGAATCAGAGCACCATGCTAAACAAATAGGAATGTTGAAGGATGAAATTGCTCTAGACGAAGAATCTAATAAAATAAAAAAATTATTAGCCAATCGTTTAAAAGAGATCATTGAACTTTACCCTAAACTAAAATTTGATTTGCATGATTGTTGTTTGTTACCTAAAAAAATTAAAGATTATCTCTTTGCACCACCATTAGTCCTCACTGCAGATAATTCAATTATGCTTTGGGACAGTTAGTTAAGGTTGAGCAAAATTAGGTAATCATCAACTAATAACTATTTTTTAACAGGGCAATATGCCCTGTTTTTATTGAAGTAAATTATTAAATACCGCTAATTATTAAATGCACTTTCACCATGGTAGTTAATATCCAAGCCTTCGCGTTCGTGTTCTTCACAAACTCGTAAACCAACACACAGATCAGCAATCTTATAGGCAATAAATGCAACTACTGACGTCCAAATAATACAGGTAACTACACTCATAGCTTGAATACCAACTTGAGTTGCCATGGTGATGCCTTCTTGGTAGCCAACGCCACCTAAAACATCTGATGTGAATACGCCGGTGAGTAGACAACCAACAATACCACATACTCCATGCACACCAAATACATCGCAGGTATCATCAACTTTTAAGATTCGTTTAAGTGAAGACACCCCCCAAACTCCGGCAAAACCACAGATAAGTCCAATTAACAATGCGCCCCCTACCCCCACAAAACCTGCTGCTGGAGTAACACCAACTAATCCGGCAATAACACCAGAGGCGGCACCTAAACATGATGGTTTCCCTCGTAATACCCATTCAGCTAATGACCAAGATAATACTGCAGCAGCAGTTGCCGCAACAGTATTAATAAATGCTAGACCAGCTATTTCATCGGCATGGGTTGAAGAACCGGCATTAAAGCCAAACCAACCTATATATAGGATCGCCGCACCAAGATAGACTAAAGGTAAGTTGAAAGGTTTTAGTGGTTCACGGTTAAAACCAATACGGTTTTTCAGTAGATATGCACCCATCAAACCAGCTACAGCGGCATTTATATGTACCACTGTACCACCAGCAAAATCTAATGAGCCTTCATCACCTAAAATGCCGCCGCCCCAAACCATATGTGCCATAGGAATGTAAGAGAAAGTAAACCAGATCACCATGAAAATTAACACAGCTGAAAAGCGAATTCTTTCAGCAAAAGCACCAGGGATTAAACAACAGGTAATGCAAGCAAAAGATCCTTGAAAAGCGATCCATATCAATTCATAAATCATGCCGGACACATCAGTAACACCAATACCAATCAATAACAGGTGGTTAAAATTACCCAAAAACCAGTTGCCTTCACCAAATGCAAGGGAATAACCATACACAATCCATAATACAGCGATAAGAGAAAAGCTTACCAGTACTTGTGATAACATTGACAGCACGTTTTTAGCTCGTAATAAGCCACCATAAAAAAGTGCTATTCCTGGTACGGACATGAATAATACTAGTGCAGTGCAAATCATCATAAAGCCATTATCTGCTTTATCAGCTACTGCAACTTCATCAGCAAACGCAGGGCTTGCAAGTAAAAACAACACAGATAAAGTAAATTTTTTAAACATAATTATATCCTTAACAATGGTTATAATGCTGAATCATCGGTTTCACCAGTGCGAATACGCACTACATGTTCTAATGCAGTCACAAAAATTTTGCCATCACCAATTTTGCCGGTATAGGCGGCCTTAGTGATAGTACTGATGACTTCATCCACTAGATCGTCACTAATGGCTAAATCAATTTTTACTTTTGGCAGGAAGTTGACATTATATTCAGCGCCACGGTATAACTCGGCATGACCTTTTTGCCGACCAAAACCTTTGACTTCGGCAACAGTTAACCCGGTAATCCCAATATTGGATAATGCTTCTCTAACTTCTTCTAATTTAAATGGTTTGATAACTACTGTGACTAATTTCATCAATAATTCCTCATTTATGAATGCAAAACATTGTTATTAATGCAAAGCATATGCCACATTTTTAAAATAGTTATTTAGATAGTCGTTAGAGAAGTTTTTAGGTAGGACATATTTAAGATTAAATGAAATTAAAACTATTGATATAGTTAGAGATAAACCAATTATTACTTAGGACTTATTATCATTTAAGTTGCTTGCATGTTACTAACTATTTAACTAAAGTTAGTTGTTTTTAATAAATAAAATTTTTTGTAAAGATGTTTCAGGAGTGCCGTACGTTTAAGTATAAATGTGTTTTTTGCGCACTTCGTTGGTGCGGATGCTTATTTTTAGTGCTAGTAATTTTAGCAAATAATATCGATTAAACCGTTACCATCAATTTACGATATTCATCATAAGCAAAATGATCGGTCATGCCACTAATATAGTCTTGTAATAATCGACAACGATAATAAAGCTCCATACAAGCAAAACTTGCTTCTGTGGTTTTGAGTTTAGTTACTGCTTTTTGATAAGCATCACAATGTTTAGCTGATAGTTTATGATATAAGCGAGTTTCAATTGGATAATGTTTATGATTACCGGTTTTAACTAATTTTATAAAATCATCAGTTGGCATATCTAACAGTGGGCTATAAATATCAAGTAAGCCACTAATAATGCGATAACCCTGTAGTTCAATATTTTCAACCGATTCATGATTAAAAATATGTTCAAAGCCAACCGCTTTAAAAATATTAAGTAATTTATATTCAGCATCATGATCTTCAAGTAAAGCATGATTAAAGTAACCATGATAAATAGCTTCGATATTTTCAATAAAACGTTCGGCCGCATGCGGAACCAGTTTACCAATAGTGTTTACGCGTAAATACATGAAGAACTGATCAACACCAATTGGATCAAACTCATTTTGTATCAGATTATCGTAAGGGCGATTGACGACTTCATCAAATAAATCACCTGCTTTAACCGGTCCCCAAGCATTTTTCAAGTAACTATAAAGCTGTTTTATTGTAAGAATTTTCTTTTCAACAGCATCTTCAAGATCGGCAATACAATAAGAAATATCATCCGCCGCCTCCATAATATATGTTAATGGATAACGATGAAAAGGTTGGATATCAAGTTGTTTAGATAATTCTTTAACAAATGGTTCTTCAGATAAATAATAACCTGGCTTTTTCATTAAATAGTCAAACTCACTTGGTATAGGCTGTGACCAATAGGCTGGTTTGGAATATTTAAAGATGGCAGCGATTTGTGAATAAGTTAAGTTAAGCCGTAAAATAGTATGTACTAGTCGAATTGCTTGGGCATTACCTTCAAAATTACATAAATCTTGGCGAATCTTCAATTTCAAGTCTTGCAATTTATCACTATCATTTGCTTGTAATTCAATAGATAGGTAGTTAGTAGATTTACCAATTCCTAAGCGTTTAACAAACCATTTATTAATTGCTGCTTCACCAAAATGACCAAAAGGCGGATTGCCAATATCATGCATTAAACACGCCATTTCTACCAGACTTTCAATCGCCATAATTGATTTATCTAATCCATAGGTTTTTAACTGCCCAGATTTACCTAAACGATTAACAATCTCTTTGACGATATAACGCCCGACTTGTTGCACTTCCATTGAATGTGTAAGGCGAGTCCTAACGACTGAATTACGTTCTAAAGGAAAAACTTGCGTTTTTTGTTGTAATCGCCTAATGGCGGCTGAATTAATAATACGACCACGATCGCTTTCAAAACAACGGACTATTGAATATTCGTCTGATAATGCTTCGCGTTGCTTACTTGCATAACGTTGATAATTAATTTTGTTGCTAAAGTTTATCATGACTCAATCCTTGATGTATAAAAGCGTTGATTGACTAAGTTGTTACAACTTTTGCTTTGCCCATGCAATAGCGAATTGATAATCAGTTGGCAATAACGGTCTTAACGCATCTAATGAGGTTCGTAATTTTTCAGGTTGATTATGAGTTAGATTTAAATGCCCTACTTTACGCCCGATACGGACTTCTTTGGCATACCAATGTAGATGAACTAAATCAATTGCTAACCAATGTTGATTTAAATCGGTACCGATTAAATTGACCATTACTGAAGGTGCAAATACATCTGGTTTAGGTAATGGTAGGTCTAGAATAGCACGCAAATGAAGTTCAAATTGGCTAATGGAGGCGCCATTTTGAGTCCAATGACCACTATTATGCACCCGTGGTGCCAATTCATTTATTAAAAGTTTATCGCCGATTACAAAGCATTCCATTGCCATAACACCTACATAATTAAGCTTATGCATGATAGCTGAGAGCATTTGCTCGGCTTGTTGCTGTAACCGCGGATTTTCATTAGGTAAGGCAACACTCATTTTAAGAATGCCATCTTGATGTAAATTATTGGTGAGTGGGTAAAAAACCGTCTGACCTTTGGTATTTCGTGCCCCAACTAAAGACATTTCTTTATCAAAAGCAATGGCTTGTTCCACAATAGCATGCTGATAGACATCATCCGGTACATTGATTTCATTATTGATCTCAATGCGCCATTGCCCTCGCCCATCATAACCACCGGTGCGACGCTTAACAATTAATAAATCACCTAACTTTTCAAATAATTGAGTCCAATCCTGTTGATGATTAAGTGGCAACCACTTAGCCGTAGCCAAGCCAAGCTCATCGAGTAATTGTTTTTGAGTCAAACGATCTGCAATAATCGGAAAAATATCGCGGTTAATAAAATGTGAGTGTTTAGCGAGTTGTTGAGTAAATGGAGTATCAGGCCAACGTTCAATCTCGGCGGTAATCACTGAATTCTGATAAGGAATGCTATTAGGATCAACATCTGAGCCTACCGGATAAACATCAATACCTAGTAGTTCGCCAGCTTGCCTTAACATTCGCCCTAGCTGACCATTACCGAGTACACAAACAGTTGGCGTTATCATATTAAGCTTCTACTCTTGGATCTGGATTATTTAATACTTCATCAGTCTGACTAAGTCGCCAGAGCGATAAACGTTGATAAATGGCATTATCGTGTAGTGCTAATATTTGTGCCGCCAGTAAGGCTGCATTTGCCGCTCCTGCTTTACCAATTGCTAAGGTACCTACTGGAATACCTTTCGGCATCTGCACAATCGAATAAAGGCTATCTACACCATTTAAGGCTGCAGTTTGTACAGGCACGCCTAACACTGGCAGTAATGTTTTCGCTGCTAACATCCCCGGCAAATGAGCAGCACCACCAGCCCCAGCTATAATGACATCAAAACCTTTCGATTTAGCGTCTTCAGCAAAGCGAAATAGTTTATCTGGAGTACGGTGAGCCGAGACAATTTCTACGTGATAAGGAATAGTTAATGTATCAAGCACATCAGCAGCATGCTGCATGGTTGCCCAATCACTTTTTGAGCCCATTACAATGGCAATTTTAGGTTGATTATGCATAAGATTGCTATCAATATTTACAAAAATGATATGGAAGAAGTATACACTAAATTTTAATGGATGGGGATAGTTAGTAGCTTGATTACTAATTAATTGGCTAACTAAAACCGAATATTAAATTAAAGGATGGCATAAACATTCACTAATACCAATAAACTCGAGAGCTTCCTCCTCATTATAAATGAGGAAGATAGGTCATAAATCGATAAATAGAATAATTTAAGGTTTTACCGCAGCAACTATTTTAATTTCCACCAAATATTCCGGTTTCATTAGTCCAGCTTGCACCGTACAACGTACTGGAGCCTTGCCTTTAGCAACCCACTCATCCCATGCTTTATTCATCGCAGCAAAATCACTTTTATTCACTAAAAATAGCGTAACATCTAAAATTCGTGTTTTATCACTATTAGCGCGAGCCAAAATTTTATCAATTTCGGCTAAAGCACTTTGAGTTTGCTGATAAGCATCATCAACCAGATTAGTTGGCACGCTGGTATAGTAAATTACATTATTGTGGATCACTGCTTCAGACCAGCGATCATCGGGATCGATTCGCGTTATTGTCATCTTGTTTCCTTTTAAGATACTTTAATAAAATCTGCACGTAGTTTTTTTATCTCATCACGTAGCACTCCAGCTTTTTCAAATTCAAGATTTTGTGCTGCTTCATACATCATGGCTTCAAGTTCTTTGACTCTTGCTTGTACCTCTTTTACTGACACATAATGATATGGCTTACCAGGTTCGAAGGCTTGAACTTTAGCGGTAGCTTTTTTAGTACTTAATCCCGCATCTAAAATGTCTTTAATCTCTTTGCGCACTGATTTAGGTGTAATACCATGAGCAGTATTAAAATCTTGTTGTTTTTTACGACGACGAGCAGTTTCATCAATAGTTTTTTGCATTGCCGGAGTAATTTTATCCGCATATAGAATAGCTTTACCATTTACATTACGGGCCGCTCGGCCAACGGTTTGAATCAATGAGCTTTCCGAACGTAAAAAGCCTTCACGATCAGCATCTAAAATCGCTATCAACGAGACTTCCGGAATATCTAATCCTTCACGCAATAGGTTAATGCCAACTAGCACATCAACTTTACCTAGTCGTAAATCACGAATAATTTCCATACGTTCTACCGTATTGATATCCGAGTGTAAATATTTAACATTAATATTATGTTCTGACAAGTAATCAGTTAAGTTTTCTGACATACGTTTAGTTAGTGTGGTTACCAGTACTCGCTCGTCATTTTCAATACGAATTTTAATTTCCGACAACAGATCATCGACTTGTGAAGCAACCGGACGCACTTCTAAAATTGGATCTAATAAACCTGTTGGTCGAACTACTTGTTCAATGATTTCACCACCTGATTTTTCAATCTCATATTTAGCTGGGGTTGCCGACACATAGATTGTTTGCGGCATAATATTTTCAAATTCAGTAAATTTTAATGGACGATTATCTAATGCCGATGGCAAACGGAATCCATATTCAACTAAATTTAGTTTACGAGATCGGTCACCATTATACATCGCTCCAATTTGAGGAATGGCTACATGTGATTCGTCAATAAACAATAAACCATCAGCTGGCAAGTAATCAAACAGAGTTGCCGGAGGTTCACCCGGATTACGTTGAGCCAAAAAACGCGAATAATTTTCAATACCTGAACAATAACCTAATTCTGTCATCATCTCAATATCGAACAAGGTACGCTGAGTTAGCCGTTGTTCTTCAAGTAGACGATTATTGTCTAGTAATACTTTTTGACGTTCTTTAAGCTCTTGCTTTATTTGCGCAATCGCATTTTCCATAATGTTTCTTGGGGTTACATAGTGGGTTTTGGGGTAAATAGTGATACGTGAAACTTCGTTAACGCTACTCCCAGTTAATGGATCAAACAGCACTATCCGCTCGACTTCATCGTCAAACAATTCAACTCGTACAGCTAATTCGTCAGAATCAGCGGGAAAAATATCGATTACATCACCACGTACCCGAAATGTACCACGACTAAAGCCAATCTCATTACGAGTGTATTGCATTTCAGCCAAACGTGCTAAAATTGAGCGTTGATCTGTGATAGTACCTTTAGTTAAATGCAAAATCATTGACATATAAGTCTCTGGTGCACCTAAACCATAAATGGCGGAAACCGAAGCAACTATAACTACGTCACGGCGCTCTAATAACGATTTAGTAGCTGATAAGCGCATTTGTTCAATATGTTCATTGATAGATGCATCTTTTTCAATAAATGTGTCTGTTGAAGGCACGTAAGATTCCGGCTGGTAGTAATCATAATAAGAAACAAAATACTCCACCGCATTTTCCGGGAAAAAAGCTTTCATTTCACCATATAATTGTGCCGCCAATGTTTTATTTGGCGCGAGAATAATTGTTGGGCGATTATGTTTAGCAATTACGTTAGCCATAGTAAAGGTTTTACCCGATCCGGTTACACCCAATAGCGTTTGATGGGCTATTCCATCTTCAAGATTTTGGTTGATCCTTTTAATTGCTTCTGGTTGATCACCAGCAGGTTTAAAATCGGAACACAATTTAAATTTTTTCATTACATCGCAACCTAATATTTTACCTATTAATAAAAATTATCCCCAAAAAGACTTGACCTTTAAAAATCTTATATTTTTTGTTCTATTAACATAAAAACTTATAATTATGGCATTAAAATTACACCTTGATTTATGATAACTTATTGATATAAAACATAATAGCAATTCATGCTTAAGTTATAACCAAATCAAGTTAAAACCTGATAGCAACTGTAATTATAGCTTTTTTCAATGAACAATCCACAGAGTTATCCACAGGCATCGGGGATAACTCTATAAGTATAGTTGCCATCTCTCTTTTTCAATGGTCAAGCTAAATTTTCATGAAAAAAATAATTTATTTTCATTGATTGTTTCTATTTTTAAATAGCTATTAATAGCTGATAGCTAACAATCTAATTAACTCGCTCTAACTTATATTGATAGTTATGATCTAAATCAGGCTCAAAAGTTAATCGATGAGTGATGCATTTTGGTGCATCTTCTGCATGATGAGATACAAACAGTAGTTGGCTATAGCCGTTATTAATTAACCGATCTATCCAACGTTTAACTAATTCACGATTTAGCTGATCTAGTCCTTGCAATGGTTCA
Source organism: Gilliamella sp. wkB112 (assembly GCF_001690685.1). Lineage (GTDB taxonomy): Bacteria > Pseudomonadota > Gammaproteobacteria > Enterobacterales > Orbaceae > Gilliamella > Gilliamella apicola_J. The sequence goes on from NZ_LZGL01000009.1 coordinate 476,561, forward strand.
TCCAAAATCAGTAATGTTGGATGTTTTACTAAAGCTCTTGCGATCAACACCAAGCGTTGTTGCCCCCAAGAAAGCGATTGAAAAGGATCATTTGATTGCTTTTGTAAACCAAGTAATTGTAACCATTGATCAACTAATTTATTTTGTTTATCACTCGTTGCTTGATAAACACCTATTGAATCAAAATATCCTGAGAGTAATACATTTTTAACACTGACACTGACTCGGTAATCTAAATGTAAACTACTACTGACATAACCAATATGTCGCTTAATGTCCCAAATAGTTTCTCCAGAACCTCGTTTGCAACCAAACAAGGTTAGATCATTACTATAACCCTGCGGATGATCGCCAGTAATCAGACTTAATAAAGTAGATTTACCCGCGCCATTTGGTCCAACAATTTGCCAATTTTGTTTAGCTTTGACTTGCCAAGTTAAACCATTAATTATGATTTTATCCGCATATTTAACATAACCATTGTTTAAAACAACTCTATCTATGTCATTATCTAACTTAACTGGTGGTTCATCTGCTTCAGGTAATAAAACATTTTGCATTGTTTCCATCTCTGCCAGTTGTTTAACTGTAGCGTCTTCTAATATGGTTACTCTACTACCAATTTTCAATAGTTGGCAATCAGCAAGTACACCAATAGTTTCAACAAAAGATGGAATTTCATTAAAACGATTCAAGACCAGTACAATTGTCACGCCTTGCTGGGACAATTCGCCAAGTTTTGCCGCTAAATTTTCACGAGATGCAACATCTAAACCATCAAAGGGTTCATCTAATATTAGTAAATCAGGTTGATTTATTAAGACGCGACAAAGTAATGTCTTTCGAGTTTCTCCAGTTGAGAGATATTTAAAACGTCGAGATAATAAATGCTCAATACCAAACTGTATGGCTAATTGCCGACAACGTGCTTCATCAATTGTATATTCTTGAATAATTTGCGCAGTAGTTAATCCGGTATCAGTTTCCCCTTCACTAAGCATGTCTGTGTTATTACGTTGCCATTCATCATCAATAATTTTTTGTAGTTGTTCAAACGAAATGTGAGCGATTGATTTAAATTCATTAATGACATTTCCGGATAATAAGGTCTGTTCACCTGCTAATATATTGACTAAAATTGATTTACCACTACCATTGCGCCCAACAAAAGCAACACTACTTACAGGTTTGATAGTTAATGATTTAATTAGAAAAACCTTATAATCACTAATTTTGTAGCGCGCATTTGTTATTGTTAACATGTCGATCCTCGTTGTGCTAGACCAATGTAGCCACAATTATATGTTCCGGGTGAATAGACAATCTAGTTTGCTGACCTTCTGTTAAGCCTAATTGTTTAACTATGTCTGTAGGTTGACTAGCATATAGTGTTATGCCAGAGGCTAAGGTCAAAACAATTTCGCTCCACTGACCATCACAAGTTATTTTATCAACTGTCACCAGTAAACTATTTTCACCACTATCAGTTATGTTAATCAGCGGTGCTTTAATCAACAGTAATACTGTTTTTTCAGCACTTAATTGCAAGCGCTCAACGCTATGTTGGGTAATATACACTTTTAATTCTGTTTGCTCATCACTTAATTTAACAGTAATAAAACCAGCTATACCGTTAGTGAGAATTTGCTGTACAGTACCATATAATTGATTTCGCGCACTGGTTTGCAAGGATAATTTAGCGGTGGTTTGTAAAATATCATCAAGCGGGACTTGGTCATCACTCAATATTTTAAAGGCATTATGCTGTATTTGTGTTAATAGATCATAAAGCTGAATAAACCGCACTGCATAAGCACTGAGTTTGGTCCCGCCACCGTTTTTACCACCAGTGATAGTATTCAAAAATGGCTTGGGTGCCAGTTGATTAATTTCCTTAATCGCATCCCAGGCAGTTTTGTAACTAATATTAATTAATTTTGCCGCTTGAGTTAACGATCCTGTTTGTTCAATTGCTTTTAGTAAAGCGATACGTCTAGGATCCGTAAAAAGTTGATGATTTAATTTTAGTGTTAGTAAAATTTCCGGAGAAAACATTAGTGAGATACCATTTTAAGCTAAAATTTAGACGGCTTTATCATTAGTTCATTGTAGACTTTTTTTATCCTTTCATCAAAATTTGTCACTGATTTTAAGTTTAGTTGTACTTTATAGATCAATTTTGATAGCATCGATATATATTATTTTATATAACGAATGTTTGGTTGTTAATATTAGTCATTGCTGATATTGATGATATCAATAAGCAATTGATGAACCGCCTATTAATCATCATACAAATAACTAACTTATTAATTTTGTGAGTGAGGAACTAAATGAAAAAATTGATTGGATTATTGCTGGCTATCTTAGCTTTAGCAAACTCATATTCTGCATCTGCTTTAGAAAAGGTTACAGTATTTGCAGCTGCATCATTAACTAATGCCATGCAAGATATTAGTGTAGCTTATAAAGCAGAACATAAAGATGCAGATATTGTGTTTTCATTTGCCTCTTCGTCAGTTTTAGCTAAACAGATTGAGCAAGGAGCTCCTGCTGATATTTTTATGTCTGCAGATCAAAAATGGATGACTTATCTAATCGACCATAAGTTAGCTAAAGATAAAGAAGATCTACTAAAAAATACTTTAGTACTAATTGCACCCAAACAATCTAAATTAGATAAGGTTGAAATTAATACTAGCACTAATTGGGCGACTATTTTACCTAAAGGTGAGCGAATCGCCGTTGGTGATCCAGAACATGTACCTGCGGGACTTTATGCTAAAGAATCATTAACTAATTTAGGAGCATATGATAAATTATCACCACAATTTGCACCAACAAGTAATGTCCGTGACGCTTTAATGTTAGTGGAACGTAACGAAGCGATATTAGGCATTGTTTATAGTACTGATGCGAAAGTTAGTGATAAGGTAAAAATTATTGGTACTTTCCCAGCTGATACCTTTAAGCCAATTGAGTATCCAATTACTTTATTGAAACCAGAAGCTAAAAATTTTTATCAATATCTTAAAACACCACAGGCTAAAACTATTTTTGAAAAATACGGATTTGTAACTAAGTAATATATTAAATAATATGCTACTAACAGATTTTGAATGGCAAACATTGCTACTTAGCTTAAAAATCGCTGGAGTAGCAATTATATTTAGTCTGCCTGTTGGAATTTTAACCGCATGGATTTTAGCTCGTTGTCAATTTCTTGGTAAATCTTTATTTGATAGTTTTGTGCATCTTCCATTGGTATTACCTCCAGTAGTATTAGGTTATTTATTACTATTAACCATGGGTAAACGAGGCATTTTGGGTGAGTGGTTGAATCACTATTTTAATATTAGTTTTAGCTTTAATTGGCAAGGGGCAGCACTAGCTTCGGCTGTAGTGGCCTTTCCATTAATGGTACGGTCGATCCGTTTGGCCATTGAGTCAATTGACACCCGTCTTGAAAATGTTGCACGTACCCTTGGTGCACATAAATTCCGAGTATTTATCACAATAACTTTACCATTAGCATTTCCGGGTATTTTGATGGGAATTGTTCTAGGATTTGCTCGTTGTTTAGGTGAATTTGGAGCTACCATTACTTTTGTTTCGAATATCCAAGGAGAAACTCGTACACTACCTCTGGCAATGTATACATTGTTACAAATACCAGATGGAGAACAATCGGCAATGCGTTTGTGTATTATTTCAATTATTTTATCTTTAGTTGCATTGTTCTTGTCTGAAATGTTGAATCGATGGCATAAACGAAAACTAGCTGGATAAAATATATGCTCAAACTACATATTAAAAAACATTTGGCTTCATTTTCATTTGTATTTAACCAAGACATAGAATGTCAAGGTATCACCGCTATTTTAGGTGTTTCAGGTTCAGGTAAATCAACGCTAATTAACCTTATAAATGGTTTAATCAAACCAGATATCGGTAGTATCATCCTTAATGAAGTTACTCTAGTTGATACTGAGCAGAATATTTTTATTTCTCCGGAAAAACGACATATTGGTACCGTTTTTCAAGATGCTTTGTTGTTTCCACATTATAAAGTTATTAAAAATCTGACTTATGGTACTAACCATAAATTACCAGAAAGATTTAATGAAATTGTCGATGTTCTCAATATTCGTCCATTATTAAATCGTTATCCCGCTATGCTTTCCGGTGGTGAAAAACAACGTGTAGCAATTGGACGGGCATTATTAACTAATCCCAAATTATTATTAATGGATGAGCCGTTATCAGCTTTAGATATGCCACGGAAAAAAGAACTTTTATCCTACATTGATAGTTTAGTCAATGAATTAAAAATACCAATTATTTATGTTACTCATAATATCAATGAAGTAAAACGTATTGCGGATGAAGTAGCAATTTTAGATCAAGGCAAACTATATGATTATGGCAAAACCGAAATTATTTTACAAAGTGATTATTTAAAACAATGGTTATAAAGTTGAATATTGTCACTGTTACTTTCTTGCTTAATATATGAAACCCCATCATGCCATGCACCAAGCACAATTCTTTTTACCGGCTTCTCATTGATTAAAAAAACATGAGTTGCTGGTTTATGGGTATGACCATGAATCATGATATCAGCATGATATTTAATCATCATTTTCACGACAGTTTGTTGATTAACATCCATAATAGTTTCCGATTTCACTCTATTATGTTGACTACTTTTTTGGCGCAATTTTATTGCTATTTTTAATCGAATAAACAAAGGCATGCATAAAAATAGTTTTTGTAACCAACTACAATGCATGATTTTACGAAATCTTTGATAGTGTGGATCATCGGTACAAAGCAAATCTCCATGTAGAAAAATAATACTGTTTTCTGACTTCACTAAGCAATTAATATCGGTTAATAATGTCATATCACAAGATTTGGCATATTGTTTACCTAATAAAAAATCACGATTGCCACAAACAAAATATTTTTTAATATGCCGATTAGATAAAGACTGTAATGCACTAGCTATTTGTTTATGCAAGATAGAATTGACATCATCACCAACCCAATAATCAAACAGATCACCTAAAATATAGAGTTCACAATTATCAGGTAAAGTATCCAAAAAAGATAATAAGCCCGCAGTAATTTCGGGCTCATCATCGGTTAAATGGATATCGGCAATAAAATAACGAGTTGGATTATTCAACCGTAACACTCGAAATTAAAACATCTTCAACCGGAACGTCGGAATGCATACCATTACGACCTGTTTTTACCGCTTTGATTTTATCAATAACTTCAAGTCCATCAACTACTTCAGCAAAAACACAATAACCATAACCATTAACATCAGCTGAACGATAGTTTAAATAATCGTTATCAACCACATTAATAAAAAATTGAGCAGTAGCCGAATGCGGATCTGAAGTGCGTGCCATAGCTAAAGTACCACGATTATTTTTGAGTCCATTAGCTGCTTCATTTTTAATTGGCGCTTTAGTCTTTTTCTGTTTCATATCAGGTTCAAAACCACCACCTTGAATCATGAAATTATTGATTACACGATGAAAAATGGTGTTGTTGTAAAAACCTTCTTTACAATAATTAACAAAATTTTTAACCGTTTCAGGAGCTTGATCGTCAAATGTTTTGATTTTAATGTCACCAAATGTAGTGTGAAATATAATCATAAAATGTTCCTTATTTTAATTTCTATTCAAAATAATTCTTTAAAACGTAAATCGTGAGTTTAAATAGAGATCTCTCACTTACTAAACTTTTCACACGCTTCAAGAGTATTACTCATTAGCATGGCAACAGTCATTGGCCCAACTCCACCAGGAACAGGAGTTATCCATCCAGCTTTTTGGGATGCAGCAGCAAATTCAACATCACCAGCAAGTTTACCATCAGGCAGGCGATTAATACCAACATCAATGACTATTGAACCAGGTTTTATCCATTCACCTTTTACATAATTAGGGATACCTACACCCGCAACTACAATATCGGCATTACTAACATGTTTAGCTAAATCAACGGTGCGACTATGAGTTATAGTTGTTGTACAACCCAATAACAATAGTTCAAGAGCCATAGGACGACCAACAATACTGGACGCACCCACTACGGTGGCATTTAACCCAGAAAGTTTTACTCCAGTTGACTGCAACATTTTTATGACCCCATATGGAGTACAAGGTCGTAAGATAGGATCACGTTGTAATAAATGACCAATATTATAAGGATGAAAACCATCTACATCTTTACAAGGTTCAATTCGTTCCAACACTTTGGTTTTATCAATATTATCCGGCAAAGGTAGTTGAACTAAGATGCCATGAACATCATCGCGTTGATTTAATTCGTCAATAAGTGCTAATAATTCTTGAGTCGTAGCAGTAGGAAAGTCATAAGCAAATGAGGTGAATCCAACATCATCACAGGCTTTTTGTTTATTTTTAACATAAATTTTTGAAGCTGGATCTGAGCCAACTTGTATTACTGCTAGACCTGGAACAGTTAATCCCGCTACAATTCGTTGTTTTACTTTAGTAGCAATTTCATTTCGCACTTGTTGTGCTAATGCTTTTCCATCAATTATTTTTGCTGTCATCAGCTTGCCAATCCTCATTAAATTAATGAGCTATTCTCGCAAAAGATTTTATTAATGTCTATTCACAAGTAAATTGATTACTGCAGTTCAGCTAAGATTTGTTGATATTGTTCGTCTATATTAGTAATAACGGTACAAATATGAGCATCAAAAGCTTTTAATTTTGGTTTTTGAGTCTTCCATTCATTTTTAGAAATTTGTTTAATGGCACTATAATTTTTTAATAAATCGAATTGTAAAATACTGCTGCCAACCACGTTATAAAAAATATGTTGTCCAATATCCTCACCTTCTTGTCTGATATTATTATAATTCTGGTAATAGAATCGGGTTTCACCATTATCAGTTAAGATTGACCGGCGTAACAATTTAACCAGTCTTTTATATAATTTATTCAATTGACTATGCAATTCATTGTCATCACCTAATTTGGTTTTTATCGCCTGATCAAACGTTTGTTTTACCTCACTCAAAAGGGTAAAAGCTTGTTGTTCTAACTGTGGTAATTGTTGACGCAAGTCTTGTTGAAATTGTTTGGTTTCCTTTATTAATTTCGGATCTAGGTTCATAGATTTATTATTCAATACTACCTCACCCTTCGGGGTGATTATCAAATCAGTTGTTTTATTAAAAATATGGACATTTACTTTATTTATGACAATGTCATAACTTGGGTTAACTTTACATTCCTTGTGTGCAGCAAGTAGTGACATAGGCACTAATAATGAAATAAATAACAGTTTTTTTAACATAACTACATCCTAGCGGTTCACCAATGAGATTAGAACTACTCACCAATAAAAAATAATATAACTTTCATTTAATGTTTTAGTATTCATTATATTTTAAGTTAACACCTTAATTTGATTTTACTAATCAATAATGTTTAAAAAATTTACAGTTAAATCAGAGTTACTAATTATAATCGTTTTCTGGCTTTATAATAGTATGATCGATAGATATAATCTATTTAACCAAATATGAATATCTGCTTTTTTTTCTATAAAAGTTAAGTATAGTAATTATATTTATTAAATAAACAATTAGAGGTGATGAATGTATACTGTAATTTTTGGGCGATCTGGCTGTCCTTATTGTGCCCGAGCAAAAGAATTAGCCGAAAAATTATCCCAAGAACGTGATGATTTTTCCTATCGTTATGTAGATATTAATGCCGAAGGTATTACTAAAGAGGATCTATCCAAAAGTGTGGGGAAAACTGTAGAAACTGTGCCACAAATTTTCATTGACGAAAAACCAATTGGCGGATGTACTGACTTTGAAGCCTATGCCAAGGAACATTTAGGCCTTTATAAAGACTAGGCCTAATTACTAATTTAGTTGTATACCTTAAATATGCCACCACACAGTGGCATATTTTTTATACGAATATATGGTTAGTTACCGACCGGGTAGTTTTTTCCAAGTTACTTCATTACGCAAATAAGTTGGTTCTACATCTTCGACAGAGATTATTTGATTATTTTGCCATTTATGATTTGCAATCATGACAAGATCTTGTGCTTGAGGTAATAAAATATCACTTTGCTGGATATTTGTAAGCATATTGGGATAAGTTTGCCAACCAGTTCCTGCACTATAGTAATTTATGGAAACTTGTTTAACTTGTTCCACTATCCTTTCGGGAGCAATGACACATTCTGGAATGACCGCCTGCCATTGATTGTTAACCAACTGATATTGACCAAGATAAACTTCATTCATTCTGGCATCAATTGCAGCTACTACACTATTTGCCTGTTGAGTACGGTAAACTCCTTGAGCCAAGGTCATTAATGTTGATACGCCTATCATCGGTTTATCAACTCCTAAGGCTAAGCCTTGAGCAACACCAATACCAATCCGAACGCCTGTGAAGCTACCTGGGCCTTGCCCAAAGGCAATTGCATCAACTTGGGAAAGAGCACAATTTGATTGTCTCAATATTTTGTCAATCATTGGTAAAATCTGTTGCGTATGATCACGAACGGATATAATAAAATCATGAGTGATCTCATTACGATATAATAAAGCGACTGAACAAGCTTCAGTCGAGGTATCAATGGCTAAAATAGTACTCATCGTTTTTCCAGAAATGTTTAACTTATGTAGATTATTTTTTAGTTAATAAAAAATTAATTACGTTATTTATATCTCGCGTTCTTGGTGAAGGCGGTAAGCTATTAATAAATGTTGCCCCATAAGATCTCATAACTAAACGATTATCACAAATAATAACTGCACCACGATCATTATGGTGACGGATTAATCTTCCAACACCTTGCTTTAAGGTAATAACAGCCTCGGGTAATTGTACCTCATTAAATGGATCTCCACCTTGCATTTGACAATCTTCCATACGAGCTTTAATTAAAGGATCATCAGGCGAAGTAAATGGTAATTTATCTATAATAACACATGATAAGGTATCCCCTCTGACATCAATCCCTTCCCAAAAACTACTGGTAGCAATTAATAAAGCATTACCATTGTGAATGAATTGTTCTAATAATTTAACTTTACTAGTTTCACCCTGCACTAAAACTAATAATTTAGTCACTTCTCGAAATTGTTTTGCCAAAGCATTCATCATGGCATACGAAGTACATAAAAAGAAACAACGCCCATTATTAGCTTCGATAACAGGTAACAAAATATTAACCAGTTTTTCGGCATTACCTTGTTCATTAGGGGAAGGAATATAACGCGGAACACACATGATGGTTTGATGCACGTAATCAAATGGGCTTTCTAATATAAGCGATTCTGCGTTAGTTAGTCCCAAACGTTTAGTAAAATAATCAAGCTGATTATCGACTGATAACGTAGCGGAAGTAAAGATCCAACTACCTTTACGTTCATTTAATAACTCAGTAAATTTTTCAGCCACTGATAAAGGTGTTAGTGCAAAAACAAAATAATTATAAGAGCTTTCATACCAATAGCTAAAACCAGGAACTTGAGTGTCAGTCAATCTTTTCAGCAATAAGTTATATTGATTAACTCTTTCAAAACAATTATCTAATGTTGTTGAACGACCTACCGCCAGTAATAAAACTTCCTGACAAAAATTTAAAGCATCAAAAAGGAAAGATAGCTCTTGTTTTACTGTCGGTTGCTTAAATAAATTACGTAAATTCCCTTTGGCATTTTGTTGATTAATTGCAAGTCTTAAATCTTGAGTACATTTTTGCAATTTATCTGCACATTGTTGTAACTGTGACATGTCTTTAACCTCAGTACGGTAACTGAGATTAATTTCTTTAGCTAGGTCAAATAGTTGGCGACTAGTTAACTGTTGACCGAAATAATGACAAGCTAAATCCGGAAGTTGGTGTGCTTCATCAAAAATCATCACTTCTGCTTTAGGAATTAGCTCACCAAACCCGGTATCTTTAACTACCACATCAGCTAAAAACAAATGATGATTTACCACCACAATATCAGCATTTAATGCGCGTTTACGGGCTTTAACTACATAACAATCATTATAATGTTTACACTCACTACCGAGACAATTATCGTTGGTGCTAGTTAATATTGGCCAAATTGTATTATCTTCAGTTACAGTAGTACATTTGCTAATATCACCATCCTTAGTTTTGATTGACCAGCTTTTAACTCGAACTAAATCGACTCGTAAATCTTTATCAAGATCACCTGCGGCAGCATATTGATGATGTAATCTTTCTAAACATAGGTAGTTAGCACGCCCTTTAAGCAGAGAAACTTTGCCAGTGTAATTTAGTGCTTTTTTTATAATTGGTAGATCTTTACTAAAGAGTTGTTCTTGAAGATTTTTAGAACCAGTTGAAATAATAACTTTTTTATCACTACGTAATGCAGGTACTAAATATGCAAACGTTTTACCCGTACCTGTTCCGGCTTCAACAACTAGTGATTGTTGTTTTTTTATTGACTCAGAAACTTTACTTGCCATGTTCCGTTGTGGTTCTCTAGCCACAAATCCATCGATCGTTTGAGCCAGTAAACCATTGTCAGCAAAATCATCAATCACTTAAAAAGTACCTAGTTAACCAAGAATAAGTTAGCAAAATCGATTAAAAATAGAAAATCTAATTACGACATTATACAGCATTATAAATACATAAATCCTGTATATTGAATGGGGATAGCATCTTACACCAGAATTGAACAACTCACAAATTATGTAATTCACATTTCTTAATGTAGTTATAGTGATTTCTGAGTATAAATATAGAAAAAATAATTAATTTATAGTTAATTAAAGATCCACTTAGTATTACCTAAAATCACTTTAACAATTCTTATTTGATAAATTTAGTTTTTAAATAAATCATGTATTGTATTACTGCTGATAAGTATTTTTTTTCTTTAAACATTAATTTTGAATAAGCGCGAATTGATGAAGTTTTTTTATTATTATATAAAGGTAAAATATCATTTTTCCATGAAGATTTAGCTAAATAAAAATCATATAACTTTGATTTATAAGGTTGATGCCATGGTTTATTTTTAGTGATGTAGTGGATCAATATAGTATCCTCAGGTAAATTAGAGTCTTCATTTCCATAAAGTGATAACCCTAATAAATTATTATACTTTCTATCTAATATTTTTCTTTGGTTACCCACAACAATATTTAATACATCTTGATCTGGATAATTAAACTTCTCTCCACTATTAAGTAATTGCAAAGTTTTTGAGGTAACATCTATTTGACACCAAAGGTTGATATTAATTAACATAACTCCAGAATTAAAATAGGTTCCTTTGACTATACCATATTTACTACATTGAGACTCCTGCATATAAGGCTCATCAGCCACTGCAGCAACTACAATATTATCTAATGGAATGTCAAGAAGATTGTCTAAATGTTTGAGGCAAAGTGTATCACTATCGATATATAGCAATCTTTCCGTAATATTTTTTAAAACAATTGGAGCTATCAATCTTACACAAGCTGCTATTGGAAATTGTTCGGTATTTTTATGATCAACTTGAAATTTATCATTAATAATATATTCTGTTATTGCTATGTTCTCAGCTGAAATTAAAGTAAACTTTTGTCTATTCTCTTCAGAAATATTATGTGTAAATAAATGAAAATGGATTTGATGATTTTTATTATTTTCAATAATAGAAATTATATCTACTCCGGCCGGTAAGGCATAATTATTATCAAAACAAAATAAAATATGTAAAACTTGTTTACTATTTACAAAATCATAGTTCAATAGTTTATTTCTTTTATTAATAAATTTATCAACATCAATCAAAATATATTCCTTAACGCTTTTTAAATAATTTATGTTTTAAATAAAGCAAATAATATTTAAATGCAGAAACATATTTGTGCTGGCTTACTAATAGTTTTGCATATCGCCTTGTCGTAGAAGGTGCATTTTCGTTAGCTAATAATAATTTATCATTTGCCCATGGTGAAGAAGCTATGTATTGCCGGTAAGTTGGAGTTAGATATAACTTATACCATGGTTTATTACCTGTGACATAATGGATAATTACTGCATCTTGATCAATCCGAAGATCCTCATTACCAGCAACAGTAAGCGAGGTAAGATTATTAAAACATCTAGGTAAAAATACTGTTTTACCTTGCATTAAAATATTAAGAACATCTTGATCTGCAAATTTATATACTTCACCACTATTAATCATAGCGAATGCTTTATCGGTCAGATTGTTTTTAACCCACATATCTGTGTTAATATATATCATACCTGCATTAAAATATTCACCATAAGGTATACCACATGCAGCACATTGTTTTTCTTGTGTCTTGTCAACATCTGGAACCACTGCTGAATATTTATTATCTAAATTAATCTTAATTAACCCATTAAGATTATTAGTACATAAAACATCACAATCTAAATATAAAACCCGTGAAGTAACTTTATTTAAAAGTTGTGGAACAATAAACCGTAAACAAGTAGATGCTGAAACATGTAAAACTAGAGTGTCAGGATTAATCGAAAAATCTTCACTAATCTCATAACAAATAATTGTTATATTATTTTTATTTAATTCATTAAAACGCTCAATTTTCGCATTTGAAACTTTATTAGCAAATAAATGGAAAACTAGATTTTTATCTGGATTATTGATAATTACAGAAGATATAGCAATACCAGCTGGCATTGCATAATTATCATCAAAACACAAAGCAATATGCAAAGTTGATTGCGATGTAACTGAATTCTCAAATATTGTTGATATTTGACTTATAAAAATATTTTCTTGCATATAAAATGTTTAATAATGGTTTGAAATCTAGATATATTGTAACATATATAAAATTAAACAAAGAACTAATAAACAATTTTAAGTTGACATATCTACTAGCAAATGACTAAATATTAAGGATAGATCTTTAAGAGCATTAATGATGAACAAGAATATTATTAACATAGCATATTGTACTGATTCCAATTATTTGGAACATGTAGGTGTATCTATTATCTCTATTATTTTAAATAACATGCATAATAATATTCATTTTCATGTTTTTTTATATGATGTTTCTTTTGAAGAACAACAAAAATTACAGAAAATAAGTTCATCTATAACTATTTATTCAATTCCACCAGAAGAACTAAATAAATATGAAGATACTCAAAATAATAAAATAAAACATATTAATCGATCCATGTATATCCGCTTATCTGTACCTCGATTATTGTACCAAAAAATAGACAATTTTATTTATCTAGACGCCGATATGCTATGTTTTGCTGACATTTCACCAATTTTGAATGTAAATATAAATTCTGTTATTTGTGCGGTATCTCCCGACTCTTTAAATAATAATAATATATTAAAAAATCAGGAGAGACTCGAATTAACCACACAAAATTATTTTAATTCAGGTTTTTTATACATAAATATCAACAATTGGATGAGTTTTGATACTGAAAATAAAGTCAATCAAATATTATTGAATTCGCAATATTCAGAAAAGTTGATATATCCAGATCAAGATGCACTAAATATCATTCTACAGAATAAAGTCTCGTTTATTGATAATAAATGGAATTATCTATTCACTTGGATGGATGACAAACAAAAGCAGAACTTTTTCTACAATAAAACAATTTTGCCATATATTATTCATTTTACTGGTGCAAGAAAAATATGGTATCAAGAACATAAAGGATTGGCTCAAGATATTTATTGTTTCTATAAACATTTTACTCCGTGGGCAACAACACCTCTGGCTAGTTATAAAACTAAAATGCGTATAAGTGACTATCGGATCTATGCAAAAAGCTATTTTCAAAAAGGTAAAATTATTAATGCAGCTAGAAACTATATTATTTATTTGACTAAAAAATTAAAAAGATAATAAATAGGTTCGAAGTGAACATATTAGCTAACATACATAAATTTTAATGATAACTAATATAAGTTCATTAATATTAAACTTCTAAAGTTAGTAAATTTATAGCTCAGCTTTATTTTTGATCTTGTTTGTAAGTCAAAAACCTATAATTGTAACTTGTCCATTGTTAGAATAATCTTATTCTAAATTTAATTTATACTTAATTAGAATTTCGTATATATAAATAATAAAATTTTAAAGCCGTTCCTACTTTACCTCTTTTCAAACAATATTTAGCATAATGACGAAGCCATGATCTTTTTAAGGTAATAGGTTGATTTGAATTCTTCCATGGTGATAATGATAAATATTTTTTGAACAAGTGAGAATCAAATGTTTGATACCAAGGTTTATGTCCAGTAACATAATGTAACAACACAGTATAAGGGGCTATTTCTTTTTCTTCTTTACAAGAAGTTGTAATATGGATTTTGGTATTATATTTAATCGGTAACAAACGTGTATTATTTTCTAGTAAAATATTTAAAACATCTTGATCTGCAAAACGATAAACTTTTCCATTATTTATTGTGTTCATACAAAGTTCGGTAATATTGTTCTTAACCCATTTTTTAACATTTATAAGTAATACTCCAGCATTAAAATAATTTTTATAATTAATTGTATAAAGATCTTTTATTAAACTTTGCATTCCATCATCATCTGGAATAACACCTGCAATATTATCTCCAAGCTCAGTATCATATAATGAATTAATAGGATTTAGACATAAGATATCACTATCTATATACAATAGTTTATCCGTCTTATTCTTTAATATATCGGGTATAATAAACCGAACACATGACATTGCTGACAAATAGCCTAACACCAGCGTATCACAATTGATTTGGAAATTATCATTTATGTAATATAAATTTACAGAAACTATATCATTTGCTAACTCTTTTATCTTTGCTAAGTTATTTTCAGATAACTTATCAACAAAAAGATGAAAACATAAACAAATATCAGAATTATGATAAATTAATGAAGAAATAGTAACTCCTGCAGGCATTGCATAATTATCATCAAAAGCTAGCGCTATATGCACTAATTCAGATGATTCCGCAGCATCTTTTGACAGAATTTCCATTCTACTTATATAATTTTTCGAATCAAACATATAACGTATCTTTGTGGTAATTTTATTTAAATTGTAAAGAAAATATTTTTTATGTAAAAATAAAATAATATAAATATAAATCTATTGTTAGATTATTTAGATTGCATGTATACTAAATTACAATAAAAAAATCAAATGGAACATTATGTTATCATACAAAATTTATAAACAAATGATAAAAATAATAACCTTCCCTATTTTTATCACCCCTTTGCGGAAAAAAATAAAAAATTATTTAAAACTGAACGTTTTTAATATGCCATACCGGAGACAAAAAGCGTTTTATAATTATGTCAAAAAATATTGTGATGATTCTGTTGTAACAAGCAATATATCTACACATATTGATCCAGAAAAATTACCAATCTGGCAAATTTGGTTTCAAGGTCAGGATTTAGCGCCCGATATTGTTAAACTATGTTTCAAAAGTATTGATAAGTATGCCAATGGTCGCAAAATAATAAGGTTAACGGAGCAAGATATCCATCAATTTATTGAATTACCAGATTATGTCTTAGAAAAATATAACAAAGGGATCATCACACCAGCACATTTATCTGATATTATCAGGGTATGTTTATTAGCAAAATATGGTGGGACATGGATAGATGCAACAGTTCTTTTGAGCAATTTTATTCCGACTTCTATCATAAACTCTCAATTTTTCGCGTTCCACATTACCCCAAAAAGCACTTGGTTTGATTGCCATGATTATCTAACTTCAGCTAGTTGGTTTTTACACTCTCAACCTAATAATAACCTGATGTGTAGTGTAAGAAATGCACTTTTTAAATACTGGAAAAACGAAAATAGTATTGTTGATTATTTCCTTATTTATTTTATATTTAAATGTTTGGTTGATCAACATACTAAACTGGCAAATGAATGGAATTCTACAGTCAATATCAATGAAGAGGCAACACATCAAATGCAATTATTTTTTAATAGTTCATTTAACTCAAAGAAACTAGAGCAAATAAAAGAAAATTCTTCTATACATAAATTGACCTATCATTATAAAACTATAATAGATGATTCTTTGCTAGATATATTTTTTAAAAAAAATAATTTATTTTATTAATATGCTTTTAATTTTATAAATATAAACTTTTCAGTGTATAATATAGTTTTTTATATTCATTTACTTTATGTTTAATTCTCAAAATTTCATTAAAACAAAAAACACCATTGTTAAAGCATCTAGTGAACATAAATCTATTCTACATATTGCGTTAGGTTTTGATAATAATTATGCAATGCCAGCAGGTATTGCTATGTTATCAGTTATACAAAATACCTTTAATTACAATTTACATTTTCATTTATTTATTGATCAAGTATCAGATTCGAATATTGAAAAATTCAAAAAATTAGTAACGACTAAAAATGTTACTATTACACTTTATTATATAAATAATGATTTCGTAATTAACCCCAAAACATTAGTATTACATATAACAACAGTATCAACATGTATTCGTTTTATAATACCAGAAATACTAGCATCAATAACAGATAAATTAATTTACCTCGATAGTGATGTAATATGCTTACAGTCTTTAGCAGCATTAGCTGAGTATAACATTGATAACTATATTGCTGGCGTTATACCTGATACTAAAGATATGCAAAACGAAATTAGAACGATGTATAATATAGATTCATCTCAATATTTCAATGCGGGAGTTTTATTAATTAATACAAAAAAATGGAATGAATTTCATATTTCAGAACAAGCATTTAATCTAATAAATAATGGTAATATTTATAAATATGCAGATCAGGATGTGCTCAATATTTTATTTGAACACAAAACTTATCCACTACCTATAAAATATAATACTAAAATAAAAATATCTACTGATGCCCATCAGGAAAAAAGCATTAAATCATATACTGTAATATTGCACTATATATCGCAAAATAAACCTTGGTATAAAGTATATCGTTCTAAAATCTTTAAACAATATTTCAAAGATTCACCTTGGAAAAATGATCCACAGCCTTTAAGCGATAACAGCTCATCAATAAGAAATTATGCAAAATATTTAGCTCGATTGCATAAGTATAAAGCAGCTTTTTATTATTATCTGGTATATTTAAAATATAAATTATATCTGAAAAAATAATTTGGTCACTTTGCAAGTGAATTAATAACAAAAATTCAAATATAACTTTTTATTAGACTATTATAATTAGATAAAAATATGGTTTAATAACCATTCTGCTTTTTATATATTGCTAATAACTAGCTAATAATCATAATATTTTCATTTTAACTATTTAATTTCCCTTGATATAATTTTGCATATAAACCATCTTTTAAAAGTAATTCTTGATGATTACCTTGTTCAACAATATGACCATTATCTATGACTAATATCTTATCCGCATTTTCAATAGTTGATAATCTATGCGCAATGACTATTGCTGTTCTACCTTTTTGTAATTCATCTAAAGCTTTTTGTATTGCTTTCTCCGATTCAGTATCTAATGCAGAAGTCGCTTCATCAAGGATTAAGATAGGAGTATCTCGTAATAACGCTCTAGCTATGGCTATGCGTTGACGTTGACCGCCAGATAATAATATGCCACTTTCACCAACTACTGTATCGAAACCTTTTTCCATTTTCATTATAAAATCATACGCGTTGGCTTCTTTAGCTGCTTTATCTATTTGTTTTTGAGAATATTCCCCAATATTCCCATAAGCTATATTATTAGCAATAGTATCATTAAACAAATGTACATTTTGCGATACTAGACCAATTTGGTTACGTAAACAATGTAAAGTTAAATCTTTTATATTATAGTTATCGATTAAAATTTCACCTTGAGTAATATCATAAAATCGAGGTAACAAATTGGCTATAGTCGTTTTACCCGAGCCAGAACGCCCCACTAAAGCAACAGTTTTTCCTGATTCTACGGAAAAGCTAATATCTTGCAATGCTGGTTCTTGTCTAGTCTCATAAGTAAAAGTAACATGTTTAAAGTCAATTTTACCGTTAACACGATCAATATTTACTTTACCTTTATCCGCCTCAATTGGTTGTTCAAAAATAGCAAATAATGTTTGGCAAGCAGCCATACCCTTTTGAAAATCAGCGTTTACACTTGTTAAACTTTTGATTGGTTGCATTAACGCAACTAGGGAGGAGAAAACAACGGTAAATTGTCCTGGAGTAATATTTAAGTCTGGATTACTTGCCGTTAACAATACAAAAGCAATAGCAAATGAGATTATAAGTTGAACAATAGGAGTTGATAATGCTGAAATTGAAACTAATCGCATCCCATCACGACGAAATTTATTATTCACTTTATCAAATTTTTTGGATTCTTCATCTTGGGCACCAAAAAGAATTATTTCTCGATGACCTTTTAACATCTGTTCAACAGACATAGTGACACTACCCATAGAATTTTGCATATTTTTGGCTAATTTCCGAAACTTTATAGAAATAAAAGTAATTAAGCCAATTACAATTGGTGTAATTATGAGCAAGGATAAAGACAACTGCCAACTATTAGTAAACATGGTATAAAATAACCCACAAATAAAAGCTGACTCACGAACTATGGTAATTAATGCATCCGATGCAGACGAGGCAACTTGGTCTGTATCATAAGTAATTCGAGATAATAATCTACCAGTAGAATTTTGGTCAAAATAACTAACAGGTGCGTCGACAAAGTGATTAAAAAGTCTTTGACGAATTTTTAAAACAATTTTAGTAGAAACTAAAGATAAAAAGAACGAATATCCATAATTAGTAACACCTCGCAACAGTACTAATCCAAAAATATAAAAAGGAGCCATAAATAAGAAATACTGATCATTCTCAACAAATCCTCTATCAAGTAAAGGTTGAAGCAATGCGATTAGAGAGGTATCAGCGAAAGCACTGATGATAAGTAAAATAACTGATATAAAAAGAATAAATTTATGTTGCGCAATATAAGGTAATAGCTTGGAAAAAGTACTCCATGTTGATGAATCGCGATCAATATCATTAGTCATAGATTGAATATCTTTTTTATTCATAATTCATTATATATTAAGAGTTAAATTGTAATTGATGCATATGAGTATATATGCCTTTTTTTAATAACAAAGTTTTATGATCACCTTCTTCAACAACTTTGCCATCATCAATGACTAGAATACGATCAGCATTTTCAATTGTAGATAAGCGATGTGCAATAATAATAGAAGTTCGATTTTTTTGTAAGTTTTCTATTGCTTGCTGTACTAATCTTTCAGATTCATTATCTAATGCCGAGGTTGCTTCATCAAATATTAAAATTGGATTATTACGCAACAAAACTCTTGCGATTGCAATCCTCTGCCTTTGTCCACCAGATAACAAAATTCCATTGTCACCGACCTGAGTATTTAAACCATATTCTAATTTATCAATAAATTCCATTGCATTAGCTTGTGTTGCTGCTTTTATAATATCTTGCTGATTATACATATTTTTCGCACCATAAATTATATTATCAGCTATCGTACCATTAAATAAATGCACTTTTTGCGAAACTAATCCTATTTGATTACGCAATGACTTGAGAGTATAGTTTTTAATATTTATACCATCTAATAATATTTCTCCTTGTTCGATATCATAAAATCTTGGAATCAAACTTACAATTGTTGACTTACCTGCCCCAGATCGGCCAACTAAAGCCACTGTTTCACCTTGTTTAATTTTAAAGCTTATTTTATTTAAAGATGGTGATGTTCTTGTTGGATAGGTATAAGTTACATGACGAAATTCAATACTACCTTCAGCTTTGTCCAAACTTATCTTTCCATTGTCCTCTTCAAGAGGTGAGTTTAGGAGTCCAAAAAGGGACTCACAAGCTACGGAACCTTTTTGCAATTCTAGATGAACACTGGTTAACTCTCTCAGAGGACGCATTACCGCAACCATAGCTGAAAAAACGACGGTAAATGAACCCGGTGTGATATCTAAAGCTTGGTTTGCTACCAAAAACAAAATTATACCTAAGGCCAAAGTTGCAACTAATTGAATTATCGGTGTCGATAAACCGGAAACCAGCACTATTTTTAAAATACTTCGTCTGAAAATTTTATTAATTGAATAAAAATTATTCTTTTCGTACTTCTGGGCATTAAAAATTAAAATTTCTTTATGTCCCTTAAGCATTTCATCAGTTGCTGTTGTAATGGTTCCTATATTTTTTTGCATTGAGAAAAGGGTATTACGAAATTTTTTTGCAATGAATTGTGCAATAAGAATGACAATTGGGACTACAAAAATTAAAACTAAAGCTAGTTTCCAATTTCCGTAAAACATCACTATACATAAACCAATAGCATAAGCAATTTCTCTAACTAAAATAATCAGTGCATCAGAAGAAGCTTTCGATAATAACTGGGTATTATAGGTAATTACAGTAACTAGTTCTCCTATTGGATTTTTATCTAGATAATTAATAGGACTTTTAACTAAATGGTCAAAAATTAGCTGTCGAAATTTAGCTATTACTTTACCTGATAACCATGAAAGACAATAAGTGGAACAATAATTTGATAGTCCACGCAATGCAATTAAACCAATAATGCCTATTGAAAAAATAATTAGCAACTCATAATTCTTATCCATTAACCCATTATCTAATAGAGGTTTGGTTAATGAAATTAATGTTGCATCAGTTGCGGCATTTAGTAACAGAGCAAAAACTGCCACAACTAAAGCTTTTTTATGTGGATAAATAAATGGCCACAATTGTTTAATAGTATTTAATGAGCTATATTTATTTGACATAATAAATAAAGAAAGTTAATTATGTTAAGAATTATACTATACATAATCTATAAATTTAAATTTTATTACAATTCCTTTTCAACTAGAAAACTAAGTGTTTTATCTATATAATAGTTAAAATTATGTAGTAACGTTCTTGTTACTTGCGTTATTTTAATCAAACTTACTAACAAGTTATTAGTCCATATTAATCGTTGTTCAAAGAGATAATAGGAAACAAGTAATGCATTTGAATGCAAACACTATTATAAAAAAAAAAATAACATTTGGAGCTAAAAGCTATAATAATGTTGATCAATTAAATATTGCCTATGGTATTGATCGGAATTTTTTTTTAGGTTGTGTTATCTCCATTACTTCTATCTTATTAAACAACCCTAATGATGATTTTAGGTTCCATATATTTACCAATCATATAAATGACGATTTTCAACATAAAGTAGAACAACTTACTAATAAGTATAAAACTTGTATAATTATTTATTTCATAGATGATAATAATCTATCTAATTTACCTACAACTAGAAACTGGACTATTGCAACCTATTTTCGATTTATCATAGCTGATTACTTCTATAACCAATTAGATAAAATTCTTTATCTTGATGCTGATATTATATGCAAAGGGTCTTTACATGAATTATTTGTGTTACCATTTGATAAGAATATAATTTATGCCGTTGAGGATAAGGATTCTATATGGTGGAAAAAATGTGCTATACGACTTAATGAAAATAAATTATTAAGTGCTTATTTCAATGCTGGTTTTTTACTAATTAATCTTAAAAAATGGGAAAGTTTTAACGTAAATGGTAAATCATTAAAATTACTTGCCGATGAAAACCTATCAAAAAAATTTACTCATTTAGATCAGGATGTATTAAACTTAATTTTACTTGAAGAAGTTAAATATCTGGATAAAAGATACAATCAGCAAGTTAATATCAACTATGAATTAAAATATAAATCAAAATCTAACTTTTATTGCCCGATTACTGATGAAACTATACTAATTCATTATATAGGGCCAACTAAACCTTGGCATAAATGGGCTAAAGATTATAAATGTTCTCAATATTTCCTTGATGCAAAGTCAAATTCTCCATTTCAAGATACTCCTTTATTATCAGCAAGAACTTCAACTCAAATGCGGTACTGTGCTAAACATAAATTACATCAAAAAAAGTTTTTTTCTAGTATTTTTTATTTTTTAAAATATTTCACACATAGAATTAACTATTTGAAAAATTTAACATTTAACCGAAAAAAACGATAATAAAGAGTATAAAAAAACCAAATCACTCTATTATTTTTCTGTATTACCTTAAATTTATTTTTATCTTTATTATTCAGCTTATGTTCATTAAATAAAATTTCTTTATCTAAAAAATCAGTTTGTTTTAAATAGTATTTTATTTTCTTATAGTTCATTTTTTTTATACAATCGATCAAATAAGAAATTTCTCTTTGAAAAATAAAGGCAGAAGCTAACTTTATTATTTCTTGCTTATCATCTTTATCATAATTATTAAGTAGATATAATAAAATTTTCTGACGACCTTGAATATCGGCAAGCCACTTATCTTCATACCATAAAGACGACATTACAGATCCAGTCCGTTGAACATAATTAAATAAATATTCTTTAACACAATAACAATCAAAATTACTAAGAAGTTTAACCGTAAACAATAGATCTTCTGAGATATTACAACCTAGCTCAAAATAAATAAGATTGTCTGTTAAGATTTTTTTACGTATCAACATGCCAGAGAAATGGAAATATCCATTTCTCTGTAAATAAGGATTCAAAATATTACCTTCCATAAAAGAATTATAGATTGGTGACAATTTACCTGATATATCTATTCGATTAAATCCACAATAAACTATATTTGCATCATTTTCTTTTTGTTTAGCCAACATTTTTTCTAAAAATGTTGGTGAATAAGTATCATCACTGTCAAGAAATGCAATAAAATCACCATTTGCCAGTTCAATCCCTTTATTTCGAGCCACTGAAACTCCACTATTTTTTTGACTATGCAAAATTATATTATTTTTGTTTTTTTTATAATCCATTAGAATATTCAAAGAGCCATCAGTTGAACCATCATTTATTAAAATAATTTCATAATTATTATAAGATTGAGCTTCTAAAGAAATTAATGTCTTTATTATAAATTGGCTAGAATTATAAATAGGTATAATTATTGAAACTGCTGGCATATTGTTCTTCATCAAGAATCTCATTTTAAAATATTAGATCACAAAAATATTTAATAAAACATATAAATATATATAAACTAAAATTTATCAATTAACTATTTGCATTTTTATGTTAAAAATATACTATATGTTAACTAACTATAACATTTTATTCAGATTAGTGGAAAGAGAAAACTATGAAGTATGACTATTTAATTGTTGGTAGTGGCTTATTCGGTTCTATATGTGCATATGAACTTAAGAAAAAAGGATTTAAAATACTAGTGATTGAAAAACGAGATCATCTTGCTGGTAACATATATACTGAAGATAGCAATGGTATAAATGTTCATAAATATGGTGCTCATATATTCCATACTAATAATAAAAAAGTATGGGATTACATAAATAACTTTGCAGAATTTAATCGTTTTACTAACTCACCTATAGCGAATTATAAAGGTAAATTATATAACTTACCATTCAATATGAATACTTTTTATCAATTGTGGGGAGTAAAAACCCCAAAAGAAGCTCAAGCAAAAATTGAAGAACAAAAAAAACTATATCACATTGAAAATCCTAAAAATCTTGAAGAACAAGCCATATCTCTAATTGGTAAAGATATTTATGAAATATTAATCAAAGGGTATACTGAAAAACAATGGGGAAGAAAGGCAACTGATCTTCCACCATTTATTATTAATAGATTACCGGTTAGATTTACTTTTGATAATAATTATTTTAATGATAAATATCAAGGCATTCCTATAGGTGGATATACTCAGGTAATTGAAAAAATGCTGGATAGTGTTGAGATAAGATTAAATACTAATTTTTTTGATGATAGACAAACTTATCTAAACATAGCTAATAAAATCATATATACAGGTCCGATAGATCAATTTTATGATTATAAATATGGAACCTTGGAATATAGGTCTTTACATTTTGAGAATGAGACAATTAATGAACCTAATTTTCAAGGGAATGCTGTAGTCAACTATACAGAATTTGATATTCCTTATACTCGTATTATAGAACATAAACATTTTGATTATGTTGATACAAAGCATACTATTATAACTAAAGAATATCCCAAAGATTGGAAGATCGGAGATGAAGCTTATTACCCAATCAATGATGATAAAAATGCTAAATTATATGAGAAATATAAGAAAATCGCAGATAATGAAAAACAGATATATTTTGGCGGTAGATTAGCTGAATATAAATATTATGATATGCATCATGTAATTGAAAAAGCATTAAATTTTACCAATAAGTTGGCGTGAAAAATGCCCTGCCATTTTTAATGGCAGGTTTATAATTTTATTTCTAATTAATATTTAAAGCTTTAAAACTTTGGTCCAGAATTCTTTTGAAGTAAGCTTTCCTATGTTATTTTTATACTTTATCACATTAGACTGATAGTTTGATCTCATCTTATACATATCTATATAAAGACCAAACAATAATTTAAAGAATTTAATACGTGAAACTTGTACAACAAAACCTTCCTTATTATTAGGTTTATAATAAAGAATACTTTTATATCTAAAAATATGGTCATAGTTAGCGCAATAATTAAAATCCTGATAAGCAATTTTATTTTTCATTGGTAATAAAAGACCATTAAAGGATATTTTCTTTATTATTTTCTTTCTTCTTTTATAAGAAAAAATAGGTTTTAATTCATCCAAGTTAACATCATGAAATCTTTCTACCTTAACAAAACTATTAATTTCTTTTCTAACATCAGCCAGATCATAATTATTAAACCAGAAATCAATATTACCTAAAACATGTTGAAGCGCTAATCTAATAGCTAATACCGTTTCATATTTATGAGAATACAATGCATCTAAGTAAAAAAGTTTATAAGTTTTCAATATTTTTTTAACTGGAATTCCCAAATAAAATGAATTAATAATATGATTTCTCGTATCCAAATATAGGTTTAAAGGAGACGATTTGGTAGAAAAACTCTCGCCATAACAAGCGATCCCAATAGGAGATATGTAATTAAAATTATTAGAAATGCCAAAAAATATATCATCTCCTCTAACAAAAAATGGGAAAGTATAATTTTTCACATAATTAATTGGGAATGCAAAAAACCACCACGCACCATAATTTGCTTGAGGATGATATCCCAATTCTGATACTAACATACTATGACGATCTGCCATATTGTAATTATGCCAGTTAGGCTTACATATTGCATCAAACTGAGCTCCTTTTTCAATAAGGAAATCTGGTCGATCATCCATAAACAAGGAACCACTGACTACTGAATTATCTTTTAATGCATACGATAAAATCCAATAAGCTCTAGTTATACTTTCTGTTTCACAAGATGCATCATCATCCATGAATAAAACATGGGTGGCATTAGTATCATTTTCATAATGAAGTAAACCACGCATAAAACCACCTGAACCGCCAGTGTTTTCATTAGGGATTATGTTTACTCCGCTTGCCTCTTCGTTAGTAATATTTTTGGAATTATCAACAACAGTGAAAAGAATTTTATTTTTAAATTCTGGATTATCCAATATATTTTTTTTTACTCTTTGAATAGCTGGTAAAACATATTCTTTACGATTGAAATGAGTTACACTAATTCCAAGAACAACCTCTCGTTTGGGTTTATCTGGAGTATACCATCCACCGCCTGTAAAAAATACCTTATCTTCCATTGGCGAAATAGTAATATATAATAATCCATTATGCTCTATTTTGGATAATTCATATTCAAAAATTATTTTTTCATTTTCAGTGAATTCAACCGTTTTCGTGGCTAACTCATAATCAATTCCAATTGTAGCTACAAATAATTTAACTACAGCTTTACCTTTTCCTTTAGCACAAAAAACAATTCTATTGAGACCACATTGTTCTTTCCAAACAGGCAATGATAATGCATTATAATAAGAATCAAAGTATATTCCCCCTCCAGAAAAGATCACAATTTCATCTTCTGAATGGCTTGCTAAGTTAGACCCCATATATTTAAATCCACAAGAACCAAATGTTTTATGAGGGAAAAGAATATTTTGAATACATATTAAGTTGTTTGAAATCATTTTATTTGCAATAAGTAAATTAAGAGTAAATAGTTTGTGAATTTTACACATTTCTCACATAAAATAAACTTTTTTATTATAACGATAATTTTTTTAAGTTTAAAGATAATAGATAATAACAAATTATATTTTATGATTAAATACTATATTTACTATATTAAATTAATCGACTATATTATCATCCACATTATCTATTCATAATAATTTTTTGCTTATTGTTTATTAATTTTGGCTGTTAGGGTCTGCTTTTCCATGTTTAAATTTATAAGCTAGACCCTTTGTTTGTTGAAAAGTACAAACTTTAGTGAAAATTAAATCATTATTGACAGCAAACGGTGAATAATATTTCCGTTCGATAAAAATTCATAAATATTATGTTTCACTGCTTCATCAGTAATAACTTCTAATATACTAACTAATGCGCGATGAGTGCTAAATACAAACTCTATTGAATTATCGTCTTTTATCCGATCTAACTTGTATCCTTTACAAAAAACAGTATAAAATAGTCCTGTGAAAATTTGAAACGCTTAATAAAGCTTCTGGAAGAATTATATAATACACAACTCAAATATCAATTCAAAAAATACTTATTTTTCAACTAATTAAAATTAACTATATTATAACCGTTTCCTGTACTTATAAATGAATGGAATCACTTTAATAATTAATATTTTTTTTAAATCTTTAAAAGTAAAAAAAGGATTCTTTTTAGAGCATATTTCGCGGTTTTTACCTATTTCTTTTGACCAAAACAAAAGAAATGAATAGCGATAAGGCATTTCTAATCTATTATAATTCCATTTATAACTTTTATATTGCAAATAACTAATTAAGTATTTTAGCTTTTCATATATAAGTTTATCTTTAGCGTATCTAATAATTTCATTAAATTCATTACATATGCAATATACTTTATCTTTACTTTTTATTGAAGATTGCTCATGTATTCGATAATAAATTAATGCATTATCAATAAGCATTAATCTTGTTGCACAAGCATACACTTTAAAACTAAAAGCTGTATCTTGATATGATGCGCCAGGAGTTTCTAAAAAGCTCAATTTATTTTCTTCAATAAATGTTCTTTTATATATATTAGCCCACACGGCTGGCCATTGAAAAAAAGGTGATAAATCATTTTTTGGATTAATTAAGGTACCGCTTTTCATTTGATAAGAATCAATTTTTTTTATTACACCATTTCTTTGTTTAAAAGTATAAAAATGGCACCTAACAATGTCTAACTCATTTTCTAAAGCTACTTTAAAAAGTGTTTCAAACATTTCAGGTTTAGCAAAATCATCTGATTCAACAATGCCGATATATCGCCCTGTACATTGTTGAAATCCAATATTCATTGAATGACCATAACCTCTATTAGGTTTATCTATAACATATATTCTTGAATCTTTGCTAGCATATTCTTGTAAAATAGATAATGAACTATCAGTTGAACCATCATTTACACAAATAATTTCAATATTAGTTAATGATTGGTTGATAATACTATCTAAACATTGACGTAAATACCTTTCCACGTTATATACAGGAACTACAATTGATACATCTGGTATCATAAAAATTATTCCTTATTTTTAATATTATTTAAATACCATTCAATAGTTTTTCTTAGTCCACTAATAAAATTTTCTTGTGGCTTCCAGCCTAATTCTTTTTCAATTTTAGAGGAATCAATGGCATATCGATAATCATGTCCTAAACGGTCTGCTACAAACTGAATAAGATCTTTGTATTGCTTAACACCTATTGGATGATTAGGAACTAATTCATCTAGAATTTCACATATTGCGTATACTAAATCAATATTTTTATATTCATTATTACTACCAATATTATACGTTTCACCAATTTTACCTTTTTTTAGCACTTGATATAAAGCCTTAACATGATCTTCAACATAAAGCCAATCGCGAATTTGTGAACCATCACCATAAATGGGCAATGGCTTACCATTAATTGCATTATATATAACTAATGGAATTAATTTTTCTGTATGCTGAAATGGTCCATAATTATTAGTACTGTGGGTTATAATAGTTGGCAAACCATAAGTTTGATACCATGCACTAACTAAATGATCACTTGATGCTTTAGAAGCGGAATAAGGATTGTTGGGCACATACGGTGTTAATTCAGTAAATGATAATTCTGTATTTTTTAAATCACCATAAACTTCGTCCGTAGAAACATGAATGAAACGAAAACTCTCTTTTAACTTTTTAGATAAAGAATTCCAATAAAACCTGCTCGCTTCAAGGAGAGTGAATGTTCCTATAATATTAGTTTCAATAAAACTTACCGAATTATTAATTGATTTATCTACATGACTTTCTGCCGCTAAATGTAACACTGCATCAGGTTGATATTGTCTAAAAATACGATTTAATGCTTCTCGGTTACAAATATCAATTTGTTCAAAATAATATCTTTCATTATTCGATACCATTTGGAGTGATTGTAAATTTGCCGCATAAGTTAACTTATCAATATTAATTACATGATTATGTGTAAAATTAATCAAATAACGAACAACAGCTGAACCAATAAAACCAGCTCCTCCAGTTACTAAAATCTTCATAACTCTATCCAACAAAACTACCGCCCTATCCCATAATCTCTTAGCTTATTAGCAATGGCAGTATGCGAGACTCCGAGTCTTTTAGCTAGTTTTCTTGAGCTTGGGTATTTGTCATATAAGCGTAATAAGATCTCTTTTTCGAATTGTTTGGTCATTTCATCGAGAGTTTTATTTTCGATATTTTCTACCCATGATAATTTTGATGTAGCCGGCATTGGTAATACAAGATCTTTTACGGTTAAAGCGTTGGTTGTCAATTGTGCCAATGCAGAATAGAGTACATTTTTTAGTTGCCTTACATTGCCTGGCCATGAGTAACGTGATAAGTAATCAACCACCGCATTGTCAATTGTTGGTGGTGTAATTCCTTGTTTGTTAGCAAATTCATTTACAAACATATTAGTGAGAGGAGCAATATCATCTTTACGTTCTTGCAAAGAAGGTAAATTAAGTGATAATACATTAAGGCGATAATATAGATCTTTCCTGAAATTACCTTGTTCAACCAGTAGTGCTAAATCGACTTTAGTCGCACAAATAATTCGTACATCAACATAAACTTCATCATCATCACCCACACGGCGAAAATAACCATCATTTATAAATCTGAGTAGCTTCGTTTGCATTTGGAAAGACATTTCATCAATACCATCGAGCAAAACCGAACCACCATTGGCCTGCTCAAAAAAACCTTTTTTACTCTCAACAGCTCCGGGGTAAGCACCAGCAGCATGTCCATACAATTCACTTTCAACAACATCATCCGGCATAGCGGCACAATTTAAACCTAAAAAGGTTTGATCACCTCGTGGACTGTATTGATGGCAAGCATTGGCAAGTAAATCCTTACCTGTTCCAGTTTCACCGGAAATCAATAACGGTTCTCTTTGTATTGAAAACGCTTTGGCTTGAGCGATTAATTTTTGCATCGCTTGACTTTGAGTGGCAAAAATATCAAATGCATGACTACCGACCACATTGATTTTTGACAAGCGTTTTTTTAGGTATTCAATGGGTTGCAAAATAAAAATTGTTTTTGATGATTCTATAATTTGCTGTAATAAAAAATACTGAGCATTTAATACAATAATCGTATCATCTTGTTTTGCAAAACCATTATTAGCATCTAAATTAAAAATATGATAATAATCAAAAATATGATTTAATTTTAACAAATCAGAAGAGAACAACTTTCTAGCGGTGTCATTATATGCAACCAGTTGTTTGTTAAGATTAATTTCAAAGATTGCTGCTTGCATATTTAATCCACTTTTCATTTAGTTTGGTTAAATTATCATGACGGAGCCGCCAATCATGATTTTTAGTTAATTCGGCATAAGTGATCTGTTTATTGCTAAGTAATTGTTTAGCTTTATTAGATACTAATGACTGCTGTTTAGCTAAAACAGCTAACTGTTCTAATATAGCTAAAGTACCTTGCCTATTGTTACAAGCTAACAGCAAATCGCAACCTGCAGCTAATGCTGCCTGTGCTCGTTGGGCATGATCACCTAATACGGCTGCGCCTTCCATGGATAAATCATCAGAAAATATAATGCCATCAAACTGTAGCTGCTGACGCAATATAGTTTTAAGCCAATATTGGGAAGCACTAGCTGGTTTATCATCAAAAGCTGGATAAATAACATGAGCCGGCATTATGGCATCGAGTTTTTTAGCTGTAATTAGATTGGTAAAAATTTGCATATCTTGCTCAATTAGCGATTTATCACGATGATCAATCGGTGTTTCTTTGTGAGAATCAGCAATAACATGTCCATGACCAGGAAAGTGTTTACCAGTAGTTTTCATTCCTGCAGCATGCATACCATCAATCATTGAGGTAGCTACTTGTAAAGCAATATCAGCATTTTCATGAAAAGAGCGCGTACCAATTGCTAAACATTCATGCCCTAAATCTAACACAGGGGCATAACTAAGATCGATATCAAAAGCAATAAGTTCTATCGCCAATAACCAACCGGCATCAAAAGCCAACGCTTTGGCTTGTTCAAGTTCATTTAGTACTGCAAATGATTGTGCGGGTGGAATAACAGTAAACCCTTGCTTAAAACGCTGTACTCGACCACCTTCATGATCCACTGAAATCAATAATCGTTCAGTTGATACAGATCGAATTTCTTTAATTAGTTCACTTAATTGGCTTTGATCTTCGAAATTACGACTAAATAAAATGACACCAGCAACTAATGGATTTTGCAATAGTTTTCTATCATCCTTAGTTAAGGATGTACCTTCAACATCAATCAATAATGGCCCCATTATTCAGTAACCTCTTTAACATTATCCGCATTCGTATTAGATGCTTTGATTAACTCTTTTGAGGTAACTCGTTGTAAAATTTCACCTGATTGAGTAGAAAGTAGCTCCATCGCCAAATTAGCTTCATTATTATCACTTGGTAGTTTATAAATAGTGGTAAACAACACATAACCTGCATTCATCGATTTAGCGATACCAATCATTTTGCTGCGTGACACTAACTTATCATCAGGGGAAATACCTAACGCTTGCTTAGCTTGATTTATTGATTGTCTATCTGCCACGGAAAAGATTTTTTGTTGAGCCATTAATTGATGTAATACTTCATCAACCTGACTAGTTACAATATAGTCACCACTACGATTTTGAATATCACTTATCAAAATAACCTTGTTGTCATCATAAGTTGAAGATGACTGCAACAATTTATTTACAAACGGTGATAGGATTGAATTCCAATCAGTTTTTTTGATTATTTCTGGTGGTGTTTCAACTACCTCATCAGGTGGTTTAATTACATCAACTGGCTGGTTAACTTGTTTATTTTCAGGTTTAGGAAACAATTGACAACCTGCTAATAAAAAAATCATCGCTATAGTAATTAATATTCTTTTTTGCTGTTTCATGATTGATTAACCTAATAATCGACCTAAATTTTTGCCACCCAATAAATGCATATGAATATGGAAGACTTCTTGTCCGGCATCTTTATTGCAATTCATAATTAAGCGATAGCCATTAGTATCAATACCTTCTAGTTGTGCGATTTTCGCTGCCACAGTTATCATGTGACCAAGCATGGCTTCATCTTGAACTGTCACATCGTTAAGGGTTGGAATTAATTTATTAGGAATAATTAAAATATGAGTTGGTGCTTGGGGAGAGATGTCACGAAATGCAGTAACCGTATCATCTTGGTAAACAATATCAGCGGGAATTTCATGTCGAATAATTTTACTAAAAATAGTTTCCTCTGCCATTAAATTTCTCCTTCATTATTCTATTTTCTTATGAAAAAATCATGTTACTGCAAGCATAGCATATTTTTAAAATAAAAATGTATAGATTTCGTTACATTTTACAGATGAAATCAATTTTGTAAAGATGTTTCAGGAGAGCATGACATTTTAGTATAAAAATCACTTTATGATTGCTATACAAACTAAATATAATCATTTGTCAATAATAGCGAGTTGGTATATAATGCCCCGTCGATTTTCAACCGCCTATTTTTCATGTTCCTTGCTTTCAATGGGTTGCGGTTGCCCCCGACAGAAAGCTGATTAATCCGTAGGGAGCGATAATGCGTCATTACGAAATAGTATTTATGGTTCACCCAGATCAGAGTGAACAAGTACCTGGTATGATTGAGCGTTATACTGGTACACTAACAACTGATGGTGGCAAAATCCATCGTTTAGAAGATTGGGGGCGTCGTCAATTAGCCTATCCTATCGAAAAACTGCACAAAGCACATTATGTGTTAATGAATGTTGAAGCGACTCAAGAAGCTGTTAATGAACTTGAAGATAACTTCCGTTTCAATGATGCAGTGATTCGCAGTTTAATTATGCGCACTAAACATGCTGTAACTGAAACTTCACCTATGTTAAAAGCGAAGGATGAACGTCGCAATCCTGAAGAAGATTTTAACGAAGTAAACTTGGACGATGATTCCGACGAATAATCGTTTAGTATTGTCGGGTGTAGTATCTAAAACCCCGATACGAAAAGTTAGTCCTAGTGGGATTTCTCACTGTCAATTTTATTTAGAACATATTTCTGAACAAATTGAGGCCGAACTCACAAGACAAGCATGGTGCATAATGCCGGTGATTGTTAGTGGACAAAAAGAGTTAAGTTACAGTATAAAAAAAGGCAGCAAAGTTTTAGTTAGTGGTTTTATTAGTACCCATACTAGACGTAATCAAACAAGCCAACTTGTGTTACATGCTGACCAAATTAAACTATTAGGAGAATAGCCAAATGGCACGTTATTTCCGTCGTCGCAAATTCTGCCGTTTTACAGCAGAAGGTGTTAAAGAAATTGATTATAAAGATGTTTCTTTATTAAAAAGTTATATCACTGAAAGTGGTAAAATCGTACCAAGCCGTATTACTGGTACTTGTGCAAAATATCAACGTCAACTAGCTCGTGCAATCAAACGCGCTCGTTATTTGGCATTATTACCATATACTGACAACCATCAGTAATTAGCAACAGAGGGAACATATAATGCAAATTATTCTACTCGATAAAGTTGCTAATTTAGGCAGCTTAGGTGATCAAGTTAATGTTAAAGCGGGTTATGCGCGTAACTTTTTGATCCCACAAGGTAAAGCAGTACCTGCTACTAAAAAGAATGTTGAATTCTTTGAAGCTCGTCGTGCTGAATTAGAAGCTAAACTTGCTGAGACATTAAAAGCCGCTGAAGAACGCGTTGCTGAAATTAATGCGCTTGGTAAAGTAACTATTACTTCTAAAGCTGGTGACGAAGGTAGATTGTTTGGTTCAATTGGTACTCGTGACATTGCTGATGCCGTTAAAGCTCACGGTGTTCAAGTATCTAAAAGCGAAGTTCGTTTACCAAATGGTGTATTACGTACAACTGGCGAACACGAAGTATTATTCCAAGTACACAGTGAAGCTTTTGCAAAAGTTATTGTTGATATTATTCCAGAATAATAAACACACAATTACAAAAAACCCGTTCATGTTGACGGGTTTTTTATTAATTAAATTATAGAGTAAAACATCAATTCAATTTATCCGAAAAGAACTGCCATAAATATTCAATCTTACTAACTATCATTTTGAACTTGGTTATCTATTTTCCTTTATTCGTCTTTATTAAAGTTTATTGCCATTAAATTTAGTAAAAGATAAATAAATTAATAATGTAAAAATTGTTAATAATACTAACGTCATTAATTTCCACAACTCATTAACTATAAGAGGAAAATAAAAATGTATAGTTTGAATACCCTAAACATAATTAGGAATGATTTAGAAAAATCATCAAATTATAGTAAAAGATAGCGATGGATATATTAAGAAGTCATTTCATCAAACAATCGCATAGCTAAAAAGCCATGTCCCATTGTCGCGCCGGCTCTTACCGCAGCAGCAATAGAAATTAACTCTGCTAACTCTTCTTTGCTTGCACCTACGCGCTTAGCGTTCTTACTATGAACTTCAATGCAATACGCACATTGTGTCGTAAGTGCAACTGCTAATGCAATAAGTTCTCTTATTTTGACCGGAATATGTCCTTCAGTCCGCTTAACCGATCTATGATCAAAATCAATAAAAGCTTGAGTTTCTTTAGGTGCATATTTCAATAAAGTAGTGACATATTTAAAATCATTAGATGATTGGTAATAACTCATATTGTTACGCCTTGTTATTTTTTAATTTATAAATTAATCCGCTCAACCAACATACCGGACAACCACGCAATAAAAATACAACACAAGCTTAGCAAATAAAGGAAGCTGAAATAAAAATAGTGCTAAAACTAGCATCAAAGCACACACGCCTCTTATTAAATGCAAACTTACAAAATTACGACAATACATAAACTCTCCTTTTTTAAATCTATTAATTTAGATAGGTTTTTGAATCCAACTTTTGTTTTATAATCATTCTTGCTCGATGCAATCTGCTTTTTACTGCCTCAATAGTGATACCCAATTTTTCAGCAACTTCGGGTGCACTATATTCTTCAATATCGCGCAAAATTAATACTTGACGATAAATGAATGGTAACGAACCAATAGCATTGGTTAAATCAATATGCAGACTCAAATCTGTATTTTGCATAGCAATGTTTTCTAGATTAAATTCACTATTAATACTTTTTGATTGTCTAGCTCTAAATAATCGATAACACTCCCTTTCAATAATTCGAAATAACCAGCTGGCGAAAGTCGCTATTGTTTTCAATGTGCCAATTTTTCTATACATTTGCCAAAGAGCGATTTGCACAGCATCTTCAACATCTTCAGCTGAAGAACAAGTTCGCCTAGCAAACCTTTTAATATCAGGTTGGCAAAGGATAAGTAGTTGTTCTAAAGCTTGTTTATTGCCCATACAAGCCGCTTGAATGAGTTTTTCGTTTTTTGGGTTCATATAATTTAATTATTGTGAAATTTTTAATTTTGTTATGCTAAAAGTATCATTTCCTAAGACTTTTAAATAACATTTATTTGATTATATAGAGGATGAATAGTGGCAAAAGGATTCATAAAAATTTGCAATTTTAGATATTGATTAAATCTGCGTGCGGATTATGACGATCAATTAGTCGAGCAAATTCCTTTCATATTTATGAAATTTTGAAGATATCACTAAATTGAATATTTAAGCTTGAATATTCAATTGGTAAGTATTAAATAAATGCTTCAAATCCGTTGGCATATTTAGTTGGTACAAATTCAATTATGTCGTACTCGGCAATTTGATGAATATAAAACGGATCTTTTTGCATTATAGCTATTGCTTTTTCACGACTTTCAACACGACAAAGAATGATACCTCCGACACGAGGTACTTTGCGACCGGAAGCAATAAAATGCCCTGATTGATAATGATGTTCTAAATAATCGATATGTTGCGGTAAGTATTTTTCTACTTCATTAATCGGTTTAAGGTAGGTAAGAGAAAAAATAAACATTTTAATGTCTCCATTTAAAAAATAATAAGCCAACCATATATGTTGGCTTTGATTATACTCGTTTTTATTGAGCATCAATCATACAGTATTATGAGAATGTTAAAACAAAGTATACATTGTTCAAGTTACTATTTTGCAACCCATTTGCCGTTTTCATCTTTATGATAAAGCTTTTCAACCGCTGACCAAGCAACACGAAAAGCAATTTGCTCTGGATTACTGTTGTCTCGTCGTTTTTTAGGATCTTGATACTCTTTTATCGCACTATTGAATGCTTCTTTAAAAATGTCTTGGGCATGTTCAGGTAAAACATGGCGAACTGAATCCGGTAAATCATTACGTGTTTGATAAGGCATATAACATTTCCTCTATAAATTAATCATGCATGATTGAAAATTTAAAAACGGTAAAAGTTAAAACTGCTACATCATCATAATTCACTCTAGAATTTATGCTTTTTTTAGGAGTAATACAAGTTTTGTTTATTTTCATAATAATTATAAGTTAGTTGTTGTTATAAATATTACTTTACGATCTTTAATAAAAATTACTTACTTATTTTAGTGATATTAGTAGTAAAATGACTCATTGTAATAATAGTTAATATATAAATATAATACTAAATTATTAATGAACGTATTTAACATATAAGATATTATTTTAACGAATTTAAATTTTTTATGTTGTATAAATCACTTTAGCCAAAGTTGATAGAATCAAAATATAAGGAAATAAAGATGAATCGAAAAAAATTTCTTGCCATTTTAATTACTAGTTTATTAATCCTAGGTTGTAATGAAAAATCCAGTGAAAACAAAGTCGAATCGACCGTATCTGAACCCACACAGGCAAAACAATCGGATGTAAATCAATCAGAATTATTAGGTTTAAAAGCCAAAAAAGCAAATTTATGGCTTGATGTTCTCGAATTACAATATACCACACCTGGATTAGTATTAGAAAATCGACTTGCTACAACTCATATGATTGAAGCAATAGAGCAATATTTCGAAAAATATACGGATAAAGATGGTCACTTAATTTTAAATAACCTTCGTAAAGCGAAAGGTGAAATAGATATAACATTCTTAATGATTCATGGTATACCAAGATTAGATTACTTGGAAAAGTATAGTAATTTAATCACTAAACTAGTCGCTTATTCCCCTGAATTACCAGCTCTAGATGCAACTGGTAAAGTATATGGTGACCAGTTTATTGAATTAGGAAAAGTATATATAGATTTCTATAACTATTATAAAGTTGACAAAGAATACAAGTTAGATGATTTTGCTAAATCAGAAGAACTTAATAATAGACTTTTAACTGCTTATAAAAACTATTTACAAGCCAAAGATAGTGCATTTATCGCCTACAATAATTTATACAATGAGTTACATCAAGCTCAAAAAATACAACTTAAAAAAGAAGGTTTGCTAATTATCTTTAATATTTATGAGGCTTTAGATTTATCTGAAGAATTTGTAAGTATAATCAACGATAAATCTAAAGATGGCTTTGCTAATTTTGATAAATCAATCCCAGAGCAAAAACTAACCGCTTTAGAAGCAATAGCTAATGAATTAAAATCTAGCAAGATAACTAAAGATGATCTTAAAAAAGAAGGGATTAAAAATATTGATGATTTTTATCGATACAGAGATGCCCTTTCAGGTTTTTTAGTGCAAGCTAAAGTGGTATTACGTGATATTCATGAAAAAAATATAAATAATCAAATCGATCATCTTAATGAGATTGAGCTTAATAGCGTAATTGAAAAATATAATTCTTTAGTCAGATAATTTATTACCATCAATTTGGTTACGATTAAGCGCAAACAGACTAGCCTATTTTATGGGCTAGTCTAAATTTAATTTATTGATTCACATCTACCACAAAACGACCTTTTATTTGTCCGGCTATCATTTTATTAGCGGAATCAACACACTCAGTTAAAGTGATAGTATTGCCAATATGAGCTAATATTTCACCATCTAAATGCTGGGACAATAAGTCCCATGCTGCTATACGCTTATCGTAACTAGCCATAACACTATCAACACCAGCCAAAGTTATTCCACGCAAAATAAACGGAGCCACCGTAGCTGGAAAATCCATACCTTGTGCCAGCCCACAACAGGCAACTATTCCACCATATTGAGTTTGGGCACACACATTAGCTAAAGTATGTGAACCCACTACATCCACAACTGCTGACCATAGTTCTTTTTGCAGTGGTTTACCTGCTAGTTTTAATGTTTGACTATCAATAATATTAACAGCTCCTAATCCGGTTAAATAATCGCTATCATTTATTTTACTGGTTGATGCTGTAACCTGATAACCAAGTTTCGCTAGCAAAGCGATCGCAATTGAGCCTACTCCACCACTAGCACCTGTAACTAATATCTTGCCCGGCTCAGGTTTAACCCCAAAATCAACAATACGCTTTACACATAATGCGGCCGTATATCCAGCCGTACCAATAACCATAGCTTGGTAAGGTGTAAGATTATTAGGTAAAGGGATCAGCCAATCAGATTTTAAATAAGTATATTGCGCTAAACATCCCCAATGAGTTTCACCACAACCCCAACCATTTAAAATAACCATATCACCTTGTTGATAACGACCGCTAGCACACTCCACTACCTTACCAACTCCATCAATTCCAGGCACCATTGGCCATTGCCTGACTATTGGACTTTTATTGGTTAACGCTAATGCATCTTTATAGTTAATACTTGAATACTGAACCTCAATTAAGGTATCACCTTCTTGAGCTAATAGTTGCTGTTTATTAATTTTATTTAATGAAGCTGAAAAACCAGTATTGGCGTCTTTTGCTAACAAAATCGCATTGAATGACATGAAAACTCCTTATTACTTGCCGTAACCTAAATGCTACTTATTAAGTTAATAAATAATGATGAGTGCAAAAATTATTTATTAATTGTTTATAGACGATTGGTCTAAAAAATTATAGACCGATCGTCTAGTAAATTGCAATATATAAAAATAGACTAATTAATAATTACGCTCATTAGAAAAGAAAAATTAAATCTTAAAAGATTATTTAATGATTTTATTTAAGAAAAACTGCATAAAAATATCTAGAGGTTCAGAATTTTTGATTAATTTACTTCGGGTGACCGCTCCCTCCCAACCAATCCAAAAAAATTGTGCCAACTCATTACAATTAATATCTACAGCAATTTCCCCCAATTGCTGTGCCTGCAATAAACACTGTTCTATTTTAGTTTGCCAGCTAGTTAAAATTTGCTCTAATATTTTATTATAGCCATCGGGTAATAACGATTCTTCTTGGATTAACTCGCCAATTAAACAACCACGATTAAAAGCATATTTTGCCATACCCTGTTTGGCATCTTCATAAAAAGCTGAAATTCTTGATAATGGCGAAGTAATTGACTCATTAGTCAAATGCTTATCTAATTTATAGGCAAAAAAACTATCATAATTAGCAATAATTGCTCGCCCAAAATCTTCTTTACTTTTAAAGTAATAATAAAAAGATCCTTTAGGCACATCAACTTTTTGCAAAATACTTTCAATATTGCAGGAAATATAACCATAAGTTGTCATCAACTCCACGCCACTACGAATTAGTGCCGTTCTAGTTTCAAGACCTTTTTTAGAAAGATTGTTAGCTAAAGTATTTTGACTAGCAAGCATGTTATTTCTGATCCTGTTATTGCAGGTAATATAAAGTTAAATTGAATTATAAATAATAAATAGTCATACTAGTAAATGCAATTATATTCTTAACAATACCAAAATCAGAATTAAAAAACTCCTTGGTTGAAATCAACCTCAAAAAAGGCTAAACATGATAGTGATCCAATTTGGGATACATTGATCGTGAAAGAATAAATAGGTACAGCCTAGCTAAATAACTGTTATGATCAAAAAAATACATACTTGATAACGATTATCTAAACTTAATTATTAACAAGCCACATAAAATCAATATAAATTTATTATGTAAGCTAGTAATAAACAAAAACTCACTTATAAACAGCAAATTATTTTAACTATATAAACAAGCTCATATAAACTAAACATTTGCCCTTAATAACTAAAAAATACCATTATTATGCACGGCTTCAATCTTTCCAACATTATGCTCAATAACATCCCAATGTTCAACTAACTTAGAGTTTTCAACACGATAGATATCACATACTTTATTGATAATGCCATTAGCTAGTGTGCATTTAAAAAATACATAAACAAAATTATTTTCACAACTCACATTAATAAATTCTATTTTAGGTTTCAGTTTTATAAATTCTTCAATAAATTTGATAAAACCAATTCTACCTGTTGTTACTCGTGGATTATGTTGAATATAATCATCAGCAACATAATCGGAAATTTTAGCTAGATTGCCTTCGACAAAAATATCCTCATAGAAGTTAATAACTAATTGTTTATTATTCATAATAAAATACCTATTTTTTAACTTACTTATATTTTAAAAACTAGTTTTTTGCTTGTAATTTACGAATCATCAGTATCTGAAAACCAAAATAATTTTAGATCCATACTAATAAATATCAAGGGGATAGGTAACTTAATATAAATTAAGACACTAACCAAACAGGGAAAGAACTGGCATATTTACCTATTAATCGAAAAATGGAAAATTATATCTAATATTAATAATTTGATGAAGAAATACAATTATAATCATAAACAAGTAGTTTATATCTTTATAAAGCCGATTAATATATAAAACATTATTTAATTTACCCTAATATATTAGTACTTATTTAGTTATAAGTGACTTAAGGTATTCTTGTTACCAAACTATTATAGTTGTCCTGACATAAAGTATATATAAATTATTACACTACACTGACACATAAAATCAACCGAAAAAACTCTATAATAAAGTACCATAGTCTATCAAAAGGAGGATTTCCTATTAGATAGTGATAGCTACCATTAATATTATTGTATTCCAGATCTCTTACATGCTTCAGTAATTCCACTTTTGCACGCTTTGGCATAAGCTTCCGAAGACTTTTTGTGATCATTTTTTACCCAGTAATAATAATAACCTAATCTAAAACAACCATCAGCATCATTGGCATCACAAGATTTTTGAGCAAAAAGAAAGGCCATATCATAATTCTTATAATAGTTATGATAAATACGAATTAATTCATTACAAGCTGGTGTATATAAAGCATCGCAAGCTTGGTTATGGTAAGTTATTGCTAGCTCCATTTGTTTTTTACGTTGATATATTAGACCTTTATTGTAACAACCTTCCATATAACCATTACTACAATCAAAACTAAAATAACCCATTGCAATGTCTTCGTTTTTTGAAACAGCGACACCATTAGCATATATTACACCGAGGGGAGTACAGATAGCTCCTGATTTCAAACTACAGGCTTTTAAAAAATATGCTTTCGCTTTTTGAGCATCTTTAGCTACAGTGTAGCCTTTCATATATAATGATCCCATTATATTACAAGATTCTGCATCAAAAGCATTACAAGCTTTATCATAATATTCATGGGCTTTACTTGGAGCATAGGCTTTAATTTTATTATTTAAATAATAGTCACCCACTTTTTTACATGCAGCTTTATTATTTTTTTTGCAATCAACTTCTATGTTTTTTATATCAAGAATATCATTGGCCCAACAAATATCCATAGGTATAAATAAGGCGGTTAACAAACAAACTATATAATATTTCATTTACTATAATTTCTTTTACAGATATGGCTTGGTTAAATTAAGTATACGTTAAGCTGTATAAAATATATAGTTTATATATTAGGTGAATTTATGAAAAAAAATCTGGTATCCAATTTTTCTCTCTGAATAGATAAACATGCTAATTCAAGGTATTTTTCTTAACTGTTTCAACATTTTTATTAACTTTTTACAACTACCAAGTTGCACAAGCAAAATGATAGCCGTCAATATCCTATACATCATAACTTATTGTACGGGTTTTTCACTATTCACGGCGCAACGAAATGTGATAAATGCATGAGGATACATTGCTGCTCTATCAAAGGTAGCGCCCCAAACTCGGGATGATTTAAATGTTAATGAACCGCTTTCTGGCCCTTGAGGGTTAGTAATATTTTGAGCATCTGAACTATAGGTTTGACTATACCAGTCATGCACCCATTCCCAACCGTTATTGTCCATATCATAAAATCCTGCAGCATTAGGCGTTGATAAAGTGCCCACAGGGACAAAACGAGTAGCATAGGAAATAACTTCAGGATCATCACTGAAATTTCTCTCTGTCGGCGGATTATGAATATCTCCTTGCGCATTGGCATAAAGTACCTTATAGCCTCCGCTACGGGCCGCATATTCCCACTGAGCTTCGGTAGGCAGGTCTATAGGTAGATTAAGTTGTTGCCCTAACCATTGACAATAATCTTTGGCATCCTGCCACTGAACTGAAGCTGGGTTTTTCTCATAGTAAGGGTTAGCCGACCACTGTTCATTTCCGTCTTTAGTTTGTTGGTAAGGCTGTCTTTTACCATCCCAATATTGCACTTCCATTGGATCGCCATAATTGACCATTTGCTGTATAGGTTTGCCTGTTATTAGCAAGTAAGTATCATAGTCAAACCAGGTGACTTTATAACGAGCCAGTGAGAAGCTGGTTAATGTGACTTGATGAGGTTGAGTATTGTTTTTCAAACTAAGCCGCAGGTGTCTGCCATTTTTCTCAACACCAAAGTCACCCATCGTAAAAGTACCACCTTGTAGATAGATAAAATTTTCAAGACTACTTTGCTTAACCTTTATAATATTTTCTTGGGGGCTATCCGCATGGCAAGCCGTCATAATAATAAATAGGTATAACATGATAGCGTATGTTTTAGCTGTTCTCATCAAGTCCTGTCCTCTATACAAAATATTGATCGTTAGTTGCTTTTACTAACCAAGAAAAACTAGTTCTGTTTAAAACTAAATCATCACCACTAGTAAAAGTAATGATGTTCTTAATGCGAACTGTCAAACTCGCTTATAAATTTTTCTATAAGATTTTTATTGTACTTTTTTTAGGATAAAGGATTCAATTAATAAATGATTTTACATAAATCATGAATCGATTAAGCTTTTTAGATTATGGGTTGCTAATTTAATTTTAGTGGAAGAATAGTGTTTTATAGGCGAAAAATAGCTTAATACGCGATGAGGATAAATCGCTACTATATTGATTACGCAATTTAGCTATAATAAAAATTAATTTTAATGTTAATTATAAAAGTATATAATTCATTTAAGAGTTACGATGCTCATTTAGTTTTCCGTGTTTTAAGGTATTCTTGCCAAATATCTTTATTCTCTTCACTCATAAAATAACCATCTATCGTATGTACTATTTCCCCTGTATTACCATTAACTAATATATAATGGAATTTTTGATTCTCTTGTTGATCAATATACCTTACTAAATAATAGGGTAGGTTTGTTACTTTTTTATCTTCAAATCTATTAAGCGCAAAAACCTGCTTGGTATTCATAATATCTATATTAAAGTTATCTTGTATTATTTTTCTAAGTTCTTCTATAGTCAATTTATAAGGAGCATCATAAGTAGTCTTTTTTAGCATATTTCCTTGTAAGTCATAATCCTCCATATCTAATTTAATATCATAAAATTTAGTACCTTTTTGCAATAAAACGCCATTTTTGTTATAAGCACTAATTTTTATATAGGGCGAATCAGATAGTTTGATATGTTCTAAGTAATAATCAGCTGCTTTAAATCTTCTTACCTTTGAACCATCTGAAAGAAAAAACTCCCAATTATTAAATCTATCTTTGTGTTGATTAAACTCTATAATATCAAATTTATTATTCATACTATTATCCTTAGTAGACTCTGCATTAGCTATTGATGAAAAAAAATAGATGAACACTAAAATGACTAAGAATATAGTTGTGTTAAATTTATTGATTAATTTGTACATTGCTTTGTATTATCTCTCTATACCAATTTTAAGTAGTATAATACTGGTATGTTATAAATCATAATATTTACGGTTGTTTT
Organism: Gilliamella sp. wkB112; assembly: GCF_001690685.1. Lineage (GTDB taxonomy): Bacteria > Pseudomonadota > Gammaproteobacteria > Enterobacterales > Orbaceae > Gilliamella > Gilliamella apicola_J. Next base: position 520,402 of record NZ_LZGL01000009.1, read on the forward strand.
AAACTTTGTTATATCCTTCTGATAAACTGGATAGTTAGGTTAACAATGTAAAAATCTATTAATATGTCTTAAAATATTTTACTTACTGATTAGATTATCAATGGAAGCAATGTAAGTTTATCAAATAAAGATCATTCATAAAAAATCTTGTTTGCAATTTTTATAAATGCTAAATTCAATAAATTATTTCATCCTTTAGTTCTAATTCAATATATGCAAATGGAGATAGGGCAACTAATTGCTATAATTATAATTAGGAAATGATTGATGAAAAAGTACTTAATTATTATATTGATAGTTTTGTTTATTATAAACTGTAGTAAAACAAAGGATCTTAATATTCAACCAAATGATACCTATAATCGTATTAGCAAGATTATTCCACTTGAAGAAGCTGATTTTAATACAGAATATAGTTCTTATTTAAGCAAAGAACTACCTCAAAGTGTAATGGGAATAGATACCCATAATTTACAAATAGAAAGCGTAAGATATGATTTTGATAAAAAAAATAGGTTATGTGCTTTTTATATGACTATTATAGGTATAGATAGTGCTGATAAATTGATTACAAGAATTGATTCAGATACTAAATACCAAAGATTTAGAGAGGATTTAGGTATATGGTATATGAGTGATGAAAACGTTGAATCATATTCTGCTAGTTTACAAGTCCTTTATGATCTAAAAGATAATAATAAGGATGATTTAAATTGGTCGTTGTATGCAGACTCAGCTACTTTAGCAAAAAGATAATCGCGTAGTTGATAGATGTTGTCACTTTTTATAAAAACTATTGAGACTGTCCTATTTTTCCAATCATAATTGAGTCATTCCAGTCTGGGAGTTGGTTTAACCATCCAAGATTTCTGGCTATTAAATCCGAATAAGTGATTGTAACTGGTAATGGATTAGGGAAGTAGCTATGCCAAGAGTGAGAAGCAAAGCAGCAAAGCAGTAAAGTTGAGAGCTTAGGTATTTAATGTCTTTAAAAGTTGAGTCTTTGTGAACACTTATAATTAATTCGCGAGGATGTCCATCTGTGACTTGTCTCAACTCTCTATGACCTATTGAATAGGTTAGCATTTCATAGTTAGATAGTCTAAATATTGTTTCTCGATTAGGTGTCAATCGACCTTTTTTTTCTTTACTTGTTGAAAAATCGAACATATTTATCTCATGCTCTTCTGAAATTTTTAAGAATGCATATTCAATGTTGTATGAGTGATATTGCTTGATAACTTTGCGTACAGCCTCAATTTCATCTTTGTTAAACTTTTTTACTTGTGCATGAAATATTAATCGGCTTGTATCACCTTGTTGCCGTAGGGCCTCTTCCTACAGGTACTTTTGTTAGACCTATAAGACAATATAATTTCGCATCACTAGAAAAGTTAGAGCAACATTTTATAAAGCATGGAGGTGAATTTAAAGCTGAAAATGTTAATGAATACTTAAATATTGGTAATTATATAATAAGATCAGGATATAAAGTACAATATGATTATAAAGGTGAGATGAGAACTGGTTATGTAAGCTATTTCACTAATTCATCAAAAGGAGAGTCAAAGTTTGGATTTGTTGGTACAAATAACCAAGGTTATATTACAACAATTCATGTTGTAAGTGGAAAATCCTTCTGGAGAATGTTGAATGGTAAAGGGCCTATAGATAAAACAATAAATGTGGTGGAATAAGATAGATGAATAATATTTTAGTTTGCGAGCTAAGTGATATTATAGAAGAGGAAGTTGTTATTAAAGTTGATGGTTTTAATATCATCTGTTTTGCCAATATTTGTCCGTATAAAATAGAAATAAATAAAGAGTATCCTGCTGATATTGGATTTACAATCCTTGATGAGTGGAATATCAAAGAAGAAAATAGTGAAGAAAGTAATATAATCCACATAGGAAATGGCTTTAAGTATTATCTTTATGGAAGAATTAATGAAGATACTCTAGAAGTAAAAAGTATTAAATTCCAAGATGATATTTTTTTAACTGATTATGCTTATCTAAATGGAAAGTTTGTATCATTATTAGTTGACCGTATAACTTTAGAGTTCTTATGAATACAGATATATTAGTACCTTTTTCAAAAATATTATTTTGATGATAAAGTATTGAATTATTTTTTATTAGCCGTAGTAGCTCAAATTTAATGACGCTTATTTATTAAGCGCCATTATTGAATTATCGTCTTAAAATAATACCTAAACTAACTTAAATTCCTTGAATCCATTTTTGGTTTACACAACCGCTCCTCAATCCACTCCCTAGGATACCCCAGTTCATTTAAGGACGTTGAAATCGTTGCTCTAATCCCATGGGTTGTCAACCTATCCTTAAATCCCAAACGCCGTAAACACTGATTCAATGAATTCTCACTGATACACAGCTGCGGTTCACTGCGATGTGGCAACAAATACTTCTGTCCATGAAAACGTAACCGTAGAAGCTCCTCAACAATTTCAATCGCCTGTCTTGGCAATGGTACCACAAACGGTGGTACAGCCCCTTTCGGTAATGACAAAGCCAATCGTTGCAACTGCTTCACCTGCTCAGACGGTACATTCCCCCCCTTAACCAAATCAAAATGATCAGGCTCGGCATAACGCAACTCACCCGGACGAACTGCCGTCAATAACAACAGCCTAATCCCCAATACAATTCGGCGATCCCTCCTCATAACCCGATAACCGACTGAACGACTGCGTTGCTGCTTATTCTGCCAATAAAACCGAAAATGCCACAACTTAACCCCAGATGGTTCAATTCGTAAACTCAAGCCACGCCCATCAGACAGCGTATTCACCGACGACTTCGCTTTCGCACGGCGAATCCCTAAAACCGTTAAACGACTCATACCCATATCCTCTTGATAAGAGATGAAAACGGAAAAAACAAAACAAAAAAAAATAAAAAAATAGAAAACATCAAGAGGTCGACCTACGACAAAACGAAGTAGAATCAGACTAAATTAAATAATGAGCACCTAAGTACTTAACTTAAAAATGATGTACTTAAGTGACATACATTTGAGTACATTTCAATGGTTTTGCTTGGAAAGATGAGAGACGTAACGCTTTTATTATCTAGAATATTCAGATGTTACTGGACGTCTGTAGATTAATATCTGGAGCGGAAAACATCTTTTTTATTAACTTTGTATCCCTTTGAAATCTCTAGTATTGTTAAACATGTTTAAATAAGAATGTACCTTTTAATGTACCACTTCACGCTAGATACCTATTTTAATAGGTGATAGAGCGGTTAATCAATACAAATCAACTAAAAAGTACAAAAGAAAAAGGTATAAGGGTAATAAAATTAAGAGAAGCCATTTCTACCGAAATGGCAGTTATCTATAAAATAGAAGATTAAAATGTGTGATTCATAGGGATCGTTTTAGTCTATATCTATAATCATTAACTAAACTACCTCAGGTAAAGTAATTTTTTTATGTTTTAGTGTTACACCTTTTTGTAAAGAGCTTTCTACTAATTGGATTACTTGACTAGTTAGTTCTGGAGTAGGAAATATATAAAAATCCCACTCTCTAATAATATTATCTATGCGAACATCTGTATAACCTTGAGCCATAAACTCATTTCTCTCTTGCATAGTAAAAGGAGGATAAACATAATGTAAAGTAAACACATTACGTTTTTGATCATAAGTTGCTTGTGTAATCTTTGACCATTCAATACTCCAAGTGGTAAAAGCTTTCATTTCTTCTTCATATTTTTTAGTAATAGCTACAGAACCTAAAGCTAAAGCAATACTGACAGGGCCTACTATCGCTAAAATCCCCATTTTTGTAATAATACCTGTAACTAATACACCAACACCTAATCCTACAAAAAGCAATCTTATTAGCCAGAATAAACTTTTAGGATAAGCGCGCCAAAGATACAGCTCCCCCCCACTCTGAGTAAACCGGTATACCATCCAACATTTACGCCTTACCTCTCCAAATAATAGCAGTGCCCCAATCCCCATAACAACTAAAGGCATACAAGGTGTTCCCCAATCCTCATAACCTACAATTAAAATAGCTAAAAAAACTACCATACAAATAGCCATTACAAAAATTATAAAATACCCAAATTTTTGCCATTGATGGGCGATGGTTTTAATTTGCCAACTTAAAATAACTGGTTTATCTGAATGCCATTCCATTGTTTGGGTATAGTCTAGATATTTAGCCATAGTTCCTTAACTAAACTACCTCAGGTAAAGTAATTTTTTTATGTTCTAGTGTTACACCTTTTTGTAAAGAGCTTTCTACTAATTGGATTACTTGACTAGTTAGTTCTGGAGTAGGAAATATATAAAAATCCCACTCTCTAATAATATTATCTATGCGAGCATCTGTATAACCTTGAGCCATAAACTCATTTCTCTCTTGCATAGTAAAAGGAGGATAAACATAATGTAAAGTAAACACATTACGTTTTTGATCATAAGTTGCTTGTGTAATCTTTGACCATTCAATACTCCAAGTGGTAAAAGCTTTCATTTCTTCTTCATATTTTTTAGTAATAGCTACAGAACCTAAAGCTAAAGCAATACTGACAGGGCCTACTATCGCTAAAATCCCCATTTTTGTAATAATACCTGTAACTAATACACCAACACCTAATCCTACAAAAAGCAATCTTATTAGCCAGAATAAACTTTTAGGATAAGCGCGCCAAAGATACAGCTCCCCCCCACTCTGAGTAAACCGGTATACCATCCAACATTTACGCCTTACCTCTCCAAATAATAGCAGTGC
>NZ_LZGL01000010.1 GCF_001690685.1 Gilliamella sp. wkB112
ACCGCCCAAGAGTTCATATCGACGGCGGTGTTTGGCACCTCGATGTCGGCTCATCACATCCTGGGGCTGAAGTAGGTCCCAAGGGTACGGCTGTTCGCCGTTTAAAGTGGTACGCGAGCTGGGTTTAGAACGTCGTGAGACAGTTCGGTCCCTATCTGCCATGGGCGTAGGAAAATTGAGAGGGTTTGCTTCTAGTACGAGAGGACCGAAGTGAACGCACCGCTGGTGTACGGGTTGTGATGCCAATTGCATTGCCCGGTAGCTACGTGCGGGATAGATAAGTGCTGAAAGCATCTAAGCACGAAACTAGCCTTGAGATGAGTTTTCCCAGATGAGAATCTGTAAGGTCCGTTTGAGACTAAGACGTAGATAGGTCAGGTGTGTAAGTGTAGTGATACATTGAGCTAACTGATACTAATGAACCGAGAGTCTTAACCTTACAACTCGGAGTTGTTTTGGGCGCTAAGTAGAAGAAAAGCAGTTTGTTCCGGATTGGGTTGGTGTGTTATGAAGAAGAAAGGTATGACACATTAACAAAGAAATGAGAGTATACAGAATATGTCTGGCGGTAATAGCGCGGTGGTCCCACCTGACCCCATGCCGAACTCAGAAGTGAAACGCCGTAGTGCCGATGGTAGTGTGGGTATTACCCATGTGAGAGTAGGGTGCCGCCAGACTAATAAATAAGCGAGAGCCCAGCAGTGATGCTGGGCTTTTTTGTTTCTGCTTTTTAATTTTAAATTATGTAAATAATCGATGAGCTCATTAGTTGCATTTAATAAACCGTTTAATGTTATTAGCCAATTTTCTGAACATGAAAAATATCAGACATTAAAAAATTTTATTGAGTTACCTAAATTTTATCCTGCTGGAAGATTGGATACCGATAGTGAAGGACTATTATTGTTAACTAATGATGGTAAATTACAGGCTAAAATTAGTTCTCCAAAATTTAAGTTACCAAAAACCTATTGGGCTCAAGTAGAAGGTCTAATTGATAAACAGGCACTGGATAGATTGATTAATGGTGTTCAGTTGAAGGAATTTCATACAGCACCAGCGATTGTAAAAATAATTGATGAGCCACTTGATTTATGGCCAAGAAATCCCCCAATCAGAGATCGTAAAACTATTCCCACTTCATGGATTAGCCTTACAATAACCGAAGGAAAAAATCGTCAAGTAAGAAGGATGTGTGCTACTGTAGGTTTTCCTTGTTTACGTTTAATTAGAGTTCAAATCGGAAGATATAATTTATTTGATCACCATTTACAGCAAGGTGAATGGAAAACTATCACAATAAATGATCTTTAATCGATAGTGTTTAAATAATATTAAGCAGTCTCACTGAATGCGTTGGGCTTTATATTAAAATAAGATAAAATGATTAATAGATATGATCATCGGATAAGGTATTTATGACTGAACAAAAAAAAGAAGGATTCTTCACTCGTTTAAAAAAAGGTCTTTTTAAAACCAAGCAAAATATTGGATCTGGTTTTCTTAGCTTATTTAGAGGGAAAAAGATTGATGATGCATTATTTGAAGAGCTTGAAGAACAATTGCTAATTGCTGATGTTGGATTTGATACAACCCAAAAAATTATCCAAACGTTGACTCAACAAGCCAGTAGAAAAGAATTAAAAGATGCAGATGCATTACATGATCTTTTAAAACAAGAAATGAATACTATTTTAACTGATGTAGATAAGCCACTTAATGTAGAAACTCATCAACCATTTGTAATATTAATGGTTGGAGTTAATGGTGTTGGTAAAACAACTACAATAGGTAAATTGGCTCGTCAATTTCAGCAACAAGGTAAATCAGTAATGCTTGCCGCCGGAGATACTTTTCGTGCAGCGGCGGTTGAACAATTACAAGTTTGGGGTGAACGGAATCACATTCCGGTAATAGCGCAGCATACTAATGCTGATTCAGCTTCTGTTATATTTGATGCTATACAAGCAGCTAAAGCAAAGA
>NZ_LZGL01000011.1 GCF_001690685.1 Gilliamella sp. wkB112
TGTTCACTGTCAAGCTATAGTAAAGGTTCACGGGGTCTTTCCGTCTTGCCACGGGTACACCGCATCTTCACGGCAATTTCAATTTCACTGAGTCTCGGGTGGAGACAGCCTGGCCATCATTACGCCATTCGTGCAGGTCGGAACTTACCCGACAAGGAATTTCGCTACCTTAGGACCGTTATAGTTACGGCCGCCGTTTACTGGGGCTTCGATCAGGAGCTTCTGCTTACGCCTAACCCCATCAATTAACCTTCCAGCACCGGGCAGGCGTCACACCGTATACGTCCACTTTCGTGTTTGCACAGTGCTGTGTTTTTATTAAACA
>NZ_LZGL01000012.1 GCF_001690685.1 Gilliamella sp. wkB112
ATCTTTGTATTTACTTTTGAATGAGTAAATAGAAAGATAAAGCTCTTTAACAATTAGGAACAAGCTGAAAGAAACGAGTTCTCGTTTTTGCGGCGAACTGGCATATGAAAGTATGGTGGTTTGAAGCAAGAAAGAGAAAAAAGCGTAATGAAAACCAAGACAACTGTGAGTTGTAAGGTTAAGAAATTAAGCGTACACGGTGGATGCCTAGGCATTTAGAGGCGAAGAAGGACGTGTTAATCTGCGAAAAGCGACGGTGAGCTGATAAAAGGCGCTATAACCGTCGATGTCCGAATGGGGAAACCCAATGTAGGTAACTACATTATTGCTTGATGAATCCATAGTCAAGTGAGGCGAACCGGGAGAACTGAAACATCTAAGTACCCCGAGGAAAAGAAATCAACCGAGATTCCCCGAGTAGCGGCGAGCGAAAGGGGAGGAGCCCAAAGCGGGTAGCATAACGAGTTAGTGGAAGCGTCTGGAAAGTCGCACGACAGAGGGTGAAAGTCCCGTACATGAAGATTCGTTATGTGGAAGCTTGAAGAGTAGGGCGGGACACGTGATATCCTGTCTGAATATGGGGGGACCATCCTCCAAGGCTAAATACTCCTAAATGACCGATAGTGAACCAGTACCGTGAGGGAAAGGCGAAAAGAACCCCGGGAGGGGAGTGAAATAGACCCTGAAACCGTGTACGTACAATCAGTGGGAGCGTATATCGTTAGGTATATGTGACTGCGTACCTTTTGTATAATGGGTCAGCGACTTATATTCTGTAGCAAGGTTAACCGAAAAGGGGAGCCGAAGGGAAACCGAGTATTAACTGTGCGAAGAGTTGCAGGGTATAGACCCGAAACCCGGTGATCTAGCCATGGGC
>NZ_LZGL01000013.1 GCF_001690685.1 Gilliamella sp. wkB112
TTATTTACTAAGGGTCGCTTCTAATGCATCAATAGATGTACGCAAACCTGCTTCTACACTCATAGTCAAATCTTCCATTTCTAAAGAAACATAACCATCATAACCAGTCATGCTCAATACTGAAAAGAACTCTTTCCACCATTGTAGATCTTTACCACAACCAACAGCAACATAGTTCCAAGTTCTGTTTTTGGTGTCTGTAACAGGTTTATATTCCATTAGACCATCTATATCGGCTAATCCTCGTTCAATGCGAGCATCTTTACCATGAACATGGTAAACCGCACCTTCTAATTTACGAGCACCGGCAATTGGATCTGCTCCCATTGCAATTAAGTGAGAAGGGTCCAGGTTCATTCCAATAATCTCACCTACTGCATCACGTAAACGTAGCAATGTCGAAGGATTATAAACAAGTTGACATGGAAATTCTTCTAGTGCAATTTTTTCTACGCCATGTTTTTTTGCATGTTTTGCAAATTGCTTCCACCATGGAATAGCAACTTTATTCCACTGATAGTCAATAGCACCTGGCATATAATCAGGCCAAGATATAGTAGAAGTGATCCAGTTAGGGATTTTATCATCAGGCCCCCCCCCAGGTAATCCACTCATCATTACTATTTTTTTTACGCCTAATTTACCGGCTAACTCAACGGTTTGGTAAGCTGTATGTGTATGTTTTTCTCCCATTTCACCTGGAGCTAAAGGGTTACCGGAACAGTTAAGCGCAGCAATTTCCATTCCACGTTTAGTTAATTCGGCTTTAAATGAAGCTAATTTTTTATCATCAGCTAATAACTCAGCGGTTTTAACATGTGGGCAAGTAGCCCAACCTCCAGCAGTCATTTCAACTGCGTTAATGCCGTATGCTTTTACTTTATCCAACATTTCAGGGTATGGAAGAGTGGCTAATACATCTGTACATAATGCTAATTTCATCATTGTATCCTCTAAATTAATATCAACTTTTATTTTCTATAAAATGCCGGACATTTAGGTAAATCAACGGGTGTAATTTGACCACTTTTTAATGCGAGCATACCTGCTGCTGCTGTTTTAGACGCAACAAAACCATCCCAAGCAGAAGGACCAGCAACAATATTATTTTTAGCATTATCAATAAAAGATTGTAATTCAATGTCATAAGCAACAATAAAACGTTCGCGCCAATCAGAATTTACATGTTCACCAAATTGACCTTTTGTCCGAGTCTTAACTTGTAATGGTGATGGCATATAAGCGATACCTTCCTCACAAACAACATCACAACGAATATCATATCCGTATTGACAATTAACAAAGAGATCGATGCTAATAAGAATGCCTTTTTGGGTTTTTAATAAAACCATTTGTGGATCTTGGACACCTTTGAGAGCATGTTTTGTTCTTCGAGGTGATACAACTTGAATTGATTGATAATCATCATCAAGTAACCAACGTAAAATATCAAACTCATGAACCATACTATCAGTTACACCCATATCGGTTGTGTAACTATCACCAACTGTTAAGTTATGATGAACACATTTTACAATTAATGGTTCTCCTAAATTACCTTCCGTTAATGTTTGTTTAAGTTTACGATAACAAGCATCAAACGAGCGCATAAAACCAACTTGAACTAGCCGTTTACCCGCTTTCATTTCAGCTTTTACTATATGCTCACATCCTTCAGCGGTGACTGCTAGCGGTTTCTCACAAAATACGGGTTTACCTGCATTAATTGCGGCTAAGACATATTCTTCGTGGGTAGGTCCTGATGAAGTGACTAAAATAGCATCTACATCTGGTGATGAAATGACATCATGACCATTGGTATAAGCTTTGCCTTTAATATTATATTTTTTTAGAACGCTTTGAACATGTTCTAAATTAATATCTGATGCTGCGACAATTTCGCAACCATTTAGTACTTGAGTGCATCGACGAATATGATCTTGACCTATCATGCCGACACCTATTACACCAATTTTTATTACCATGTTATTCTCCTTACATGCATATTTTTAAATTAAATTTGTTGCTATAAGTTTTATGTTTTATCTAGCCATAAATTTTTATATTTAACTGGAGACATTCCAATAACTTTTTCAAAAATATTGTGGAAATTACTTACGTTACTGTAGCCAACTTTATTTGCAATTTGAGCTACACTATAATTTGAATGCAGTAAAAGTGATTGAGCCTCACCTAAACGACGGCGAATAATATATTGCTTAGGAGAGTAACCAGAAAAAGCTTTAAAAGTATGTGAAAGGTAATAACGGTTAACATTTAACGCTTCACTAATCGATTCAATATCAATTTGTTCAAGGTAATATTTATCTAAAAATTCTTTAATTCTCAGTCCTAAAGTTATTTTTTTATGATTTACATGCTTTTCTCGTTCATTAAAACTAGTATGAATAGTTAAGAGAAAACTTAATGTAGAATAAAAAATAATTTCATTATGAATAGGATTTGATTGGGTGGAATGGAATAGAAAAGTTTCAAAGTAGTTTTTCATTTGTTCAATTATATTATTCATATTAATCACAGGTTGTTGGTTTTTAGAAATAATACTATTAACTGGTAATTGTTTGATTCTTAAATTACTTATACCACAACAATAAATGACTAATTCTTTGCTAGGTAAAGGTTGCTCATCATGAATAATACCGGCATTAAAGATTAGAACATCGCCTTCTTTTACGCTATAAAATTCACCACCAATGTTATAGTTGCCACTACCTTTATAGATAAACATAACTTCAAGTCGATCACTATGACTATGAATTACTCTTGGTATTGCACCATTTTCACCATGAACCCTACTTACAAAAAGTAACTTAGGTTTACTTATGAAAATTGTATCTGGCGGATTATCATATTTGATATTAATCAACATATTTAAACCTTAACTAGTTATATAACTGACTATTAATCTAAAATATATTTATAAAAAAAGTAATACTTTTTTGGGTTTTCATTTTAAAGTTATATATTTGTTTTTTCTGTTTTTTATATTTAAACACTAACGAAAAGTCTGATTTTGTGCTATTTAGATAATGAAAAATACTTATATTAATTAAATTTCATTTACTCTAAATTATTTTTATAGCTGATAATAATCATATATATCTTAATAATAGAGATAGACACAGTTATTGTTGTTAGGTTTAACAATTATGGAGGATGTTCATTACCTAATGAAGAATGAATATTCTAAGTATAATTTATGTCTATTTATATTTAAAACATTATTAATATTCAATTAATTAAAATTAATTTAACCTAAACAATACATTCATAAACAATATAAACCTTAAATAGTTGTGAACTAAATCATATTTTTTTTGTTTTTTTAATTTAAATTGTGAACAACTTAAAAAATAAAAATTCCGCCATTATATTTTTTAGAAAAAAAATTCAATAATAATATAAGTAGTTTTAAATAAATATTTAACCAAGATCAAACAGCAAAACTAAAATAGAGGTGGATTATTATGAATATGAATAAAATTAAATATAACATGACATATGTAATGTTGTGTTGTAGTGTTGCGGCATTAGGGGGATTTTTACTCGGATATGATACGTCTGTTATATCTGGAGCTATCGAACCATTAAGTCGACATTATGAATTATCACCAGCAGAAACAGGTTGGGCTGTTTCTAATGTTATTATTGGATGTATTATTGGATGTTTTACTGCTGGTGGGTTATGTGACAAGCTTGGACGAAAGAAATCGTTAATTATTACAGCAATTTTATTTGTACTATCTGTGCTAGGTACAGCATATGCAACTAGTTTTACTATGTTTGTATTATTTAGAATGTTAGGTGGATTTTGTATTGGATTAGCATCAGTAATTACGCCAACTTATCTGGCTGAAATGGCTCCATCTATGTATAGAGGGCGAGTTGGAGCTCTTAATATGTTTTGTTGTGTTGGTGGGCAAGTAATTGTTCAATTTGTCAATTATTATATAGCTAAAGGGGCATCGCCTGAATGGATGGAGTTATTGGGATGGCGTTATATTCTAGGTGTTGCTATTATTCCATGCCTATTTTTTATTGTATTAATTTGGTTTATTCCTGAATCACCACGGTGGAATATTATGAAAGGTTTTGAGCAACAGGCTTTAAAAACTTTAACCAAAATATCAAATCTACAACATGCCCAACAAACTATGGAAGAGATAAAAAATTCATTTATAGAAATAAATCAGCATTCAACTTCAAAAATAACTTGGAATAAGAAAACGATGATATTTTTATTTTTGGGTTGTGCACTTGCAGTTTGTAGTATGAGTACAGGAATAAACGTCATCCAATACTTTGGTCCTTCTTTATTATTGAATATTTCTGCTAATATTGATGAAGCAATGTTTAAATCTAGTTTTCTTGCATTAGCTCAATTTTTAGGGGTTATTACGGGAATGTATATTACTGATAAAATGGGAAGACTAAAACTCGTGATGTTGGGTTCCATTTGTGCATTTTTTAGTATGTCTTATACATTTATCGCTTTTTATTATAATTTTCCTGGAATCTGGGCTGTATTAGGTTTATTTGTATTTATGTACACATTTGGTGCGTCTTGGGGACAAGTTGTGTGGACACTTATTAGTGAAATATTCCCTAACCAACTTAGAACATTTGGTACAGGGGTTTCAATTAGTATGATGTGGGCTACAAATTTTGTTATTGCTTTACTATTTCCAATTCTTAATAAGAATGAATTTCTTGTTGAGAAATTTCACGGCGGCTTTCCGATAATCATTTTTGCTTGCTTTGCAATTATTTCTCTCTATTTCGCTTGGCGTTTTATACCGGAGACAAAAGGCATAGCTTTAGAAGATATTGAACAAAAAGTATTAGACAAATTTTATAAAAATGGTACTAAATAATTATTCTAAAAAGTGAATTATAAAATTGAACGAGGCAGATAAAATCAATTGAATGGATCTATATGTTTGCCTCGTTGATTTTAACCGTTTAGTTGAAACAATAACACTTCTTATAAGTCATAGTGAAAATGGAATACAATAATTGTCACTATGATAAATATTAAAATCCGTTTTATTAATCTATAAAAAATATTCGTATTAAAGTAATTAATATATATTTATGAATTCATTGCTAATCTTAACATTAATAATATTAAATTTAGAGCATTTGTTATAATAGTGTATGTGAAATAAACAAAGAACTTAATTTAATTATTTTAAAAAAATATCAAATACCTAGTGGCAATATATTAATAATTTATCTTTAAAAGTAGTTAATAATGTTTTCATTTTGACTACATATTATTTTCTGTGAATTTTTCTTGTTTAGAATTTTTGCTATTTTGATATGGATTGTTTGTATTTTTCATATTCTTGTTTTAGAAGAAAGCGGTAGATAGTTATATATAAAAAAGAGTTACAGAAGATAATTTCTGTAACTCCAAAATAACTTATAGATTCGAAATTTTTATATATAAATAAACTATATGTTATTTACCTAATAACTCTTTTTCGATCCTTTCTCGAGCGGCAGGAGCTTGCACATCCATTTTCTCTGGGAAACCAAAATAAGAAACACAAGCAATTGATTCACCACCAACTTTATATGTGCGATTTGCAAAATCCATTTTGCGAAGCGTTTCAAAGATACCATCAAAATCAACTTCACCTTCTCCCATCGCAAGATGTTGATGTATAGTCGTATCACAACATCCCATACGATTGAGTGTAGGTGGATTGACAATATAACGGCAGTCTTTCATATGATTATAGGTATCAGCAAATAATACATGAGATAAAGAATCGCCCGCATATTCAAGCATGTGCCTTACATCTCCTTTTCCACGGTCATAATAGAATCCGTGTGGAGTTGAGTAAACATAAGTGAGATTATCACTTCGGAATGATTTAACAAAATCAACGGTTTCATCATTCAATTCGCAGAAATCATAAGGATGACTTTGAATTTCACAACGAATACCTTCTTTTTCAAAGATAGGTAATAATTCTTCCATAGATTTGAACCACATTCCATTACAAATTTCGGGTTGATTCGGATCTCCTGATAATTCTGTATTAATAACTTGTACACCAAGTCCGGCTGCAATTTCAATAATTCTTTTCCAATTAGCTACAGCATGTTGACGTTGGACTTCAGTAGGACCGCTCCAACGATAAACAACAATTAAAGAAGAAAGTTCAACTCCAGTTCGGTTTAGTGCTGTTTGATACTCTTTTTGGCACTCTCTAGAAAAGAGGGGATGGTTGTAAAAAGGGTTTATGCGTGGGTGTGGAGATTGTTCAATATATTTAAATCCCCAGTCAGCCACTTTGTAAACCATATCACTAATTGACATTTGCTTAGCAAGGACATCAACATCAAATGCTATTTTCATATAATAATCCTTTTTAACATTTAAAGTTTATAGTTTTTGTATGATTGCATCATCAAATTTACTAAAAACGATTAAATAAAACCTAACATCAAAATATTCATTTTAAAAATTATTGATCAATATTGACGAGCTTTTTCAATATTTTCATTTAAACAACGAGCAACTTCATTTATACGCTCACTAGTTGATACTTGAGCAACACCAACTCGCCACCAACTAAAATATTTATGAATCATGGTTTTTGGTAAGACTTTAATATCAATTAACGTTGATACTTTTTGTTTTTGTGCATCGATTAGTGCAGCTTTTAGTTCATCCGCATTGGTAACTGTATAGGTTTTACAACCATAAGATGCAGCGTTCATTGCAAAATCTACTGGCACAAAGCCACCGTCAAGTTTATTCGTCTTTTTATTTCTAAAACGAAATTCGGTTCCAAAACTATCCATGCCATGCTCTAATTCGAGATTATTGATACATCCGTTAGTCATGTTATCAAATAACAGTACATTGATTTTTTTGCCTTCTTGAATAGAAGTAACTAATTCAGAATGCAGCATCATATAAGCACCATCACCAACTAAGGTATAAACTTCTTTTTCAGGCTCGGCAATTTTTACACCCAATGAAGCATTAACTTCATATCCCATGCAAGAATAACCATATTCAAGATGATAAGTATGGGTGCCTTTACATTGCCATACACGCTGTAAATCACCAGGTAAACTGCCAGAAGCGCCTACAATGATGTCAGTATCTTTTAATGTATTATTGATAATGCCAAGCGCTCGGCTTTGAGTTAAGCAAGAACCAGTCAATTTGATAAACTCAGAAAATACCGCTTTCCTATCGATATGATCGGCAATTTCAGGAACAAAATCTTTTTCGTTGTATTCAACAGAATAAACACGTTCAACTTCTTTTGTATAATCAGCTCGGGCTTGTTCTATTTTACCGTTCCAATCAGCTTGATAATTACTATCAGATAATGCATTGAATAAAGCTTCTAATGCAGTTTTAGCGTCTGCAACAATATCAACACCGTCAAGTTTTAAAGCATCAAAACGCGAGACATTAATATTTAGGTAGTTAACGTCTGGATTTTTGAAAATCCATTTAGATGCTGTTGTAAAATCTGTATAACGTGTTCCAACACCAATGATGAGGTCAGCTTCTTTTGCTAATGTATTTGCTGCCAAGCATCCTGTTTCGCCAATACCACCAACGTTTAGGCTGTGAGAGGAAACAATAGCACCTTTACCAGCTTGAGTTTCACCAAATGGGATACCAAACTTTTCAGCAAATTTACATAAAATATTGGCGGCACTAGAATATTTAACACCTCCACCACAAATAATCAATGGTTTACGTTTACCTGATAATAATTTTAGAGCATCTTTAATCATTAATGGAGTAGGGGCTGTACGTTCAATACGGTAAACTCGTTTTTGGAAGAAGTAGTCAGGATATTCAAATGATTCGCCTTGAACATCTTGTGGTAATGCAATAGTTACCGCACCAGTCTCTGCTGGATCAGTTAATACTCGCATTGCATTGACACACGCACTCATAAGTTGTTCTGGTCGTGAAACTCTATCCCAATATTTACTGACAACTTTAAATGCGTCGTTAGTACTTAAACTTAAATCAGTTGGTTGTTCAATCTGCTGTAAAACAGGATCTGGTTGACGTGTTGCAAAAACGTCACCAGGCAATAACAATAATGGAATTCTATTTGCAGTTGCTGTTGCGGCTGCAGTAATCATATTTGCAGCACCAGGCCCTACTGAAGATGTACACGCATAAATTTGTTGACGTAATTTTTGTTTCGCAAATCCAATCGCAGCATGAGCCATACCTTGCTCATTACGACCTTGACGTACGATCAATTGACCACTATCTTGTTCTAATGCTTGTCCAAGACCTAGAACATTACCATGCCCAAAAATCCCAAAAATACCTTCAACAAATTTGATTTCTTGTCCATCTACTTCCACATATTGGTTATCCAGAAACTTAATTAAAGCTTGGGCAACCGTAAGTTTTATTTTTTTCATAATAAAATCTCTCTATCTTAATTTAAATCATCAAAATCTAAAAAAGCCTGTTGTTTTAACTCATTGTATTTTAAATAAATTATACATATTGGTTATTAATCAACAGTAACTATGCTTAAAAAGTAATTTATAATTTTTTAATAAAATTAACCAAATGCTCAACAGCTTTTTGTTCATCAGTTCCTTCTGCTTTAATTGTTAAGGTACATCCGCAGCTTAAGTCTAATGTCTGTAAGCCAAAGAACTTTTTAGCATTCGCACATTTCCCTTGTGATGTAACGGTAATATAAGATTCAAACGTCAATGCCTCTCGTACAAATAATCCAGCCGGTCGGGTATGAATACCATTTGGATCAGTAATTACAACATCTTGCTGATACATAAATTTATTTCCTTACACAATTGTTATTCACTTTGTGATAGTCCATAGTAAATTCATTTATTTTTTTATTGGATAAGCATCACTATTTATCCAATTATGATCCTTTTCCCAAGTAAATCGCCATTGACGTAATGGACCAGCCATGACATTAAGATAATAGTTGTTATAACCAGCAATCGTTGCCACAGGGTGATATCCTTTGGGAACTTTAACTACATCTTTATCATAAGCTGCAACACATTCATCTAGACTACGATCATCTGTATAGACTCTTTGCATGCAAAAACCTTGTTGTGGATCAAATCGATGATAGTAAGTTTCTTCCAATAATGTTTCATCAGGAAACGCATTACGATCATGTTTGTGACTTGGGTAAGAACTAGTATTACCTTCATCGGTATATACTTCTACAACCAATAAACTATCTGCTTGTTTATAGTCTGGAAGAATATTCTGAACATAACGTTGATTTCTTCCTTTTCCTCTATGTTCCGTATCTACATCTTCAGGAGAGATAAGTCTAGCGGGTAATTCACCAAAACCAGGGGCACTACATACAGCTAATTCAATATCTGTTTCTGCCGTTACCTTTATCTCATCATGATGAGGTACATATACAGAATAAGGGGGAATGCGTTCGAATGGTGACATGCGTTTACCAATTTTCAAATAATTTTCTTTGGTTGTTTTAACAGATGCCAACCCAGAAACTAACACTAAGCAGTATTCTCGATCTTGAGTAGAGAAGGAAACAGTTTGTCCTGATTTTAGTAGATATACATCAAATCCAATATATTTCCACCCTGCATTTTCAGGGGTAATGTGTTGAATGCGTCCTAAAGAGTCAGGAGTACTTTTTTTAGATAAAATAGATGATGACATATAATCTTCCTCCCTTTATTTTATCAATTACAATAAATCGTTTAAATTTTAAGATGACTAATTTATTTAAATTCTGTTAGCTGAGCCAATTATCTGAATAATATTAGTCATTTTTTCTATTAAAGCTTGTTTCGCTGGTAGCATAATTAATCTTGGTTCACAAACTTGTGGGTTTTCTTGTATTGTTTTTCGTACGGAATCAGCCCAAGTTGTTACAAGTTCTGTATTAAAATTAATCTTAGCATGACCTAATTGAATGCATTTTTTTAACTGTTCAACAGGTATTCCGGATGCTCCATGTAAAACTAAAGGAATCGTTAAATGGTTGTTAAGCCTTTCCATTTCCTTAAATCCTAGTTTTGGTCCACTACCGCTATATTTTCCGTGAACAGAGCCTAATGCAGCAGCTAAAGCGTTAACTTTAGTTTCTTCAACAAGCTTTATACATTCATCAAAATCAGCATAATTGATGCCACCAATCAGACCATCTTCATTACCACCAACAGTGCCAACTTCAGCTTCAACCGAAACACCTTTATTTTTAGCATAGTCACAAACAACTTTTGTATTTTTGATATTCTCAATTATAGGACTATGGGAACCATCAAACATTACTGAACTAAATCCAGCATCAATTGCTTGTAAACAATGCTCAACAGTTGCACCATGATCTAAATGCAAGGCTACAGGCACAGTTATTTTTAATTTTTTTTGAGTAGTTAACACCATTTGATATATACACTCAAAACCACCGAGATACTCAACCATTCTGTCTGAGACTGCTACAATAATAGGGGTTTTTTGTTGTTCAGCAGTTTCTAAAATTGCTTGAATCCACAATAATCCATTAATATTAAATTGTGCAACAGCATAGTGATCATGTTTTGCTTGCGTTAACATATTTGTCATTGATACAAAAGCCATAATGACTCCTTTACCGCGCTTAAGTGTTTTGGTTAATTAAAAATAAGTAGTACTACATAATAAATTTTATTTATAAATATATGACTACTTATCTTGTTCCTTAATTAAAGCTTCAATAGCCGCAACATTAGGCATTGCTTCAGAGGAACTATGTTTGCTAACTACGATAGCAGCAGCAGCAGCACCAAATTTAAGTGCAGTTTCGATGTTTCTTCCTGAATTTAGGGCATATAAAAATGCTGAAGCATAAGAATCCCCCGCACCAAATGTTTTTAAAACATTACTCTTGTAAGCTTTACCTTGAATTACTTGACCATCTTTGGTATAGGCATAAGAGCCTTTTACTCCATGTTTAATAACAATTAATTTTGGTTGATGTTGAAATAAATAAGCAACAGTATCTTTATTTTCACCTTTTTTATTTTCTAATTTATCAAACTCGTCACGTGTACCAATTACTACATCTGACATTTCGGCCATTAATGAGTAATATACAGATGTTTCTGCATCTGATTTCCATGTAGGATAGCGGTAATCAAGTTCAAATAGAATTTCAATATTATGTTTACGAGCATATTTCACTACTTGAAATACTGCTTCTCGGGAAGGGCTTCCTGATAATGCAGTTCCAGAAATGAGGATCTTTTTGGTTTTTTTGATATATTCCTCTTGGATTTCTTCTGGACGAAGGTATAAATCAGCAACATTCTCGCGATACATTAAAATACTACATTCTTCAGGGCTTTTTATTTCAGTAAAAACCATACCAGAGGTATGCCCTTCCTGATCAAAAATAGTATGTTCGGTATTAATTCCAACATCAGCCATATATTTTTTAATAAAGCGTCCATGCTGATCATTTGAAACTTTACCAATAAATCCTACTTTCATTCCTAGTTTTGAAGTACCAATTGCAATATTTACTGGAGAACCACCAACATATTTAGCAAATGTCATTGTTTCTTCCATTGGTCTATTATACTCAACGGCATTTAAATCAATGCAAGCTCGGCCTACTGTAATCAAATCAAATTGCTTTTCCATAAAATATTCACCTCATTCTATTAATCAATAAATTAAGTTATAAAAAATGATGAATAAAAGATAACATAAAAAATAATATATGACAAACTTTTGAGTATATTGTGATAAATATTTATCTTATAACTAATAGTTAGTCTAATATATTCTTGGTAAGGAAGATTTAATTTTAAAAAATTATTTTAAATTATATTGTTATACCGACTAGCTTTTATTGGATTTTCTAAGGTTTTTTTAATTAATGAATAGATTTATATATAATATATTTCTGATTAAAATAATTATTCATAATTTTATTAACAATTAGAATATTAATAATAGGAATGTTTGAATTTATTAATTAGTGAGTATTCTTTATGTAGATAGTGAAGTATATTGAATAGATTAAATAAATTAAAATGTTTACATGCAATAACTATTGTTTATTTTTTAAAACAATAATTATATTAATAAGTTACTTTATTTATATGCTATTAATATATATCTTTATAATATAATTGAAATTATATATTATTGTATAATTACACTAAATATAGATAACTAATTAAATCAGAATTTATGTAAAGGTAAGTATGATTACACTCAACGCAAAAAAATGTAAATTCGAATCTATTTTTAGTAATGATTCAGCGCCAAGGTTATTAAGTATTTGTTACCAGAATCATAATATTGCCAAATTCCCCAGAATGATGCATAAACATGATGATAGGATGGAAATCTTATTTGTGCAAAAAGGTAATGGCAGTTATTTGGTTGAAGGTGAAAAATATACCACCGGCAAAGGTGATATCCTTGTATATAATAGTGGTGTACTACATGATGAATGCCATGTAAATAATATTTCAAACCATGATATTATAATTTATAGTTGTTCTATTTCTGGTGTGAAAATAAATAAACTTCCTGCAAATCATCTTGTTGCGGCTGGCCAAGATATCTTAATTAAAAGTGGTGATTACGCTATAGATATAGAAACTATGTTTGAATTAATCCTTCGTCAAGTTAAAATTAATTCAAAAAATAGTGAACTCATTGATTATTTGACAAAAGCACTGATTCTATTAATTTATAATTTATCTCAGAATAATTTTAATCGAACTAATCATACAATTAATCATGTTTTGGGAACAAGAATTCAAAATTATTTAGATGAAAACTACAATAAAGATATAAAACTTGAAAATATTGCTCATGCTCTTAATGTTAATAAGTTCTATTTATCTCATATATTTAAAACATTTTCTGGATATTCACCAGTTCAATATTTAATCCGGCGTCGCATTGGTGAAGCACAAACACTATTGATCAATTCGCAATATCGAGTCACTGATATTGCTTATATAGTTGGATATAATAATATGAGCAATTTTCAACAAACTTTTGTCAAAATAGTTGGAATGACTCCTCATAAATACCGTTGTTTGATGTTAGATAAAGAAAGAAACGACTACATTATAATAAATTAGTTTAGCCATATCCTCACAATGGCTATTTATAGTATTATTTATATGATATTTATTTTTAAAATATCAAAACTAAATGGATATGTTTTGAGTATATTCTGATTTTGTTTTTATTGTTAAAAAGCAAGATTTTTAATTTTCCTTTAGATAAAAGAGAACCTTGTCACAAAAAAACACCTTTTTCCCTCCTAAAAATAACAAAATTTCGCAATTAATAAATTAACTTTTCGAGAATAATAACAACAATTTCAAAATCAATTGTCCCTTTATTGGAATTTTATATTTCTGTTGAAAACAGATTGGATAGTCTCTAAAAGTATTATTGGTTGATATATAACTTGTTGAATTCTTATGTTTTATTTTCTTGTTTTATTTTGAAACAAGTTGAGGATAAGTTGTATGACCACAGATTGGTGAAATATTTATAATAAATTATGGGTGGTTGAATGATGATCGCAACAATGAATTTTTGTATTGTTTTTCGCGATAGCTTTCATTTTACCCCAAAATATATACCAGTAACCAAAGGTATTTTACTTAATAAAATCAAAGATATTATTTTAAGAATAATTCAAAAGGTAATTAATTTATTGTTAATAGAAGGAGTAAAAATATGAGCTACAAAATAGCAAATGCACCGTGTAGTTGGGGTGTTGATGATCCTAAAAATCCTTATCTACCACCTTGGAAACGTGTATTAAAAGAAGCTCAATTAGCGGGGTATAAAAGTATTGAACTAGGTCCTTATAGTTATCTACCAACAGATCCAGTTTTATTAAGTGATGCATTAAATGAACATGGACTTTCTATTGTTGCGGGTACTATTTTTGATGATTTAGTTACTGAGTCCTATTTTCCTAATATTCTTGAATTAACAAAAAATATTTGTTCACTAATATCAAAAATTCCAACCGCTGAAAAAGTGGCAGGAATGGAGTACCAACCTCCTTATCTTGTTGTTATTGATTTTGGCAATCCTGAACGAGCAAAAATGGCAGGTCAAGTAAAAGAATCTCCTCGCTTATCAAAAGAAGATTGGGCGAGAATGATCAAGAATATCAAATATGTTAGTAAACTTGCTTGGGAAGAATACGGCGTTCGTCCTGTTATTCATCCTCATGCAGGTGGTTGTATTGAGTTTTCTGATGAAATTAAAATGATTGCGAACGATATTTCTTACGATATTGCTGGATTTTGTTTGGATACTGGGCATTTATATTATTCAGGTATGGATCCAATTTTATCACTTAATGAATATCAAGATCGTTTAGATTATCTTCATTTTAAAGATGTGAATAAAGAAGTTTTTGATCGTGTAATTCCTAAGAAAATTGATTTTTTCAAAGCTTGTGCTGAAGGTGTTATGTGTCCGATTGGTACTGGAGCTATAGATTATCCTAAAGTTAAACAATTTTTAGATAATATTAAATATCAAGGTTGGATAACAATAGAACAAGAACGAGATCCTCGTAATGTTGAAGGCAGTTTAACTGATGTAACCAATAGTTTGAAATTCTTACATTCAGTTGGTTTCTAATAAATTAGCATCTTATAGGGAGTAAAAAATGATTAATGGTACACGTAAAATTAATCGAACCATTCGTTGGGGAATGGTGGGTGGAGGCAGTACTAGTCAAATTGGTTATATTCATCGAAGTGCAGCATTAAGAGATAATAGTTTTCAGTTAGTGGCGGGTGCATTTGATATAGATGCCCAAAGAGGTAAAAATTTTGGCACACAACTTTTGGTTGCAGAAGATCGCTGTTATCCTGATTATAAAACAATGTTTTTAGAGGAAGCGAAGCGAAGTGATGGTATTGAAGCGGTATCAGTTGTAACACCTAATGGTACTCATTTTGAAATTTGTAAAGCTGCATTAGAAGCAGGTCTTCATGTTGTATGTGAAAAACCATTGTGTTTCACAACTAGTGAAGCAAATATATTAGTGGAATTATCGAAAAAATATAACAAGATTGTAGGTGTAGCATATGGATATTCAGGTCATCAGTTAATTCATCAAGCAAGAGATATGATTGCTAGAGGGGAACTAGGTGAGATTCGTATGGTTCATATGCAATTTTCTCATGGTTTTCATTCGGAAGCTGTTGAATTACAGAATGAAAGTACTCGCTGGCGTGTTGACCCTAAAATTGTAGGGCCAAGTTATGTGCTTGGTGACCTTGCTACTCATCCACTTTTTTTAGCAGAAACCATGTTACCAGGACTACGTATTAAAAAACTTTTATGTTCACGCCAAAGCTTTGTAAAAAGCCGTGCCCCATTAGAAGATAATGCTTACGTTTTAATGGAATACGATAATGGTGCAATGGGGCATATGTGGTGTTCGGCAGTTAATGCTGGTTGTATGCATGGACAAATCATACGTATTATTGGTTCTAAAGCTAGTCTTGAGTGGTGGGATGAACGACCAAATCAAATGAAATATGAGATTCAAGGACAACCAGCTCAAATCCTTGAACGAGGTATGGGATATTTGTCACCTAGAGCATTGGAAGATGATCGTATTGGGGGGGGGCATCCTGAAGGTTTATTTGAATCGTGGTCCAATCTTTACTGGCGTTTTGCTGTTGCAATGGATGCTACAGATAGAAAAGATGATAAATTTTTATCTACATTTTGGTATCCTGATCTTCATGCTGGTGTTGAAGGCGTCAAATGGATTGAAAACTGTGTATCTTCAGCTGATAAAGGGGCAATTTGGGTAGATTATAAGTAATAAATTGTAACAACTTTTTTGGTTCAATAATTTAGATATTAACAAATTATTGAACCATGCTTACTAAACATAAATAAACTTGAAATTTTTAATTATTAAAATAAAAAATATAATTTAAACTAGTTGATTATAAATTCATTATCAATTCCTTAAGTTTAATCGAAAATCACACTTAACATATTATCTAAAATTTTAGAAAAGAACTTATTATATTAAAGCTTAATATTTTCTCTAATTTTTCTTTCATCTGATGGTGATATGCCAAAATTTTTTCGATAACATTTAGCAAAGTAATCACTATTTAAAAAACCACAAGATAAAGATATTTCTGTAATCGAATCATCTGATTGTTTTAATTTATCTCTTCCTGCTAACACTCTTAGACGGTTTAGATAATTAACCGATGATAATCCAGTTAATTTTTTTATTTGTCGATTAATTGTTTTACTCGACATGTAAAATTGTTCAGATAATTTTTTCCAGTCAATATGTTCGCAATAATTTTGTTGTAAATATCTTAATAAACTTCGGATCTTATATTGTGTACTATTTTTTGGATATCGTTTTTGACTAGTAATCATGATACTAATAATTTGAATAAAAAAAGCTTCAATTTGTAACAAATAAGGTGAATCACTTGATACTGTGTTTGACATATAGATTTGATGTATTTTTTTAGCTAAATTTATACATTTCTCTTTATCTTCTGTTATTAACCAAATAAATGGAGAACTTTTATTTACCAAAAATTGATGCAAGATTAAATCTAGATTTTTTAGATAATTAAAAGATTCATTAGGGTTAATCAAAATATTCATTAATTTTAATGTACCAAGTTCATTATAAAAATGCCGGTCATCTTTAAGAATAAAAAAAATATCTCCTTCTTGTATAAAATAAAGTTCCCCATTTAGAACATGAACACCATAACCTTGATCTACAATAACTAATTCATTAAACTGATGATTATGTTCTCTATCTTTTGTTTCAGGATCAGTATAGGTAAAAGCTAGAAGATCTGTTTCATGATTAAAAAATTGTTTAATGGTGAGTAATTCCATAAAACAAAGCACTCCAAATTATAATAAATTAAATTGAAATGAAGAGAGCAAAAAATTCAAAACCATTTAACAATATAATTAATTGTTATGTATTTTATAAATTTATATATTCTTGTCTTCTTATTGTAAAATAAAGAAATTCATTTCTGTGTACTAGATCAAATAAAAAAATTATTTTTTCAATATTGTGATAAACGCTATATTTCATATTTTTTAGTTGTAAAATTAAAATTGTATTGTCAGTTATTATGAGTGGAATATTCTTCTTAGGTAAAGAAGAATATTCTTAGTTAAGAAAATTAGAGCTGCGTTTTATTAAATTAAATTCCTGTATTCTCCTTAATATATTTACGCCCTTTAACTGCATAATCAAAAGGATTAGCAATTGAGGGATCTTGCTCTGCTTCTACTACCATCCACCCTTGATAACCGGCTTGATCCAAAATAGCAAAGACTGGTTTGAAATCAATAACGCCATCACCAGGAACAGTAAAAGCCCCTTTTCTAACACCGTCTAAAAAACTTAGACCTTTAGCTTTAACTTCTTCAACAATAGAGTCTCGAACATCTTTTAAATGTACATGTACAATACGTGTTATATATTTTTCTAAAATAGATAGCATTGCTTTTTGTGATCCTTCAGAATAATAAGCATGGCCTGTATCAAATAAAAGATAAACATCATCATTAACTTCCTCCATATAACGATCAATTTCATCTGTTGTTTGAATTGCTGTTCCCATATGATGATGTAAACAAACTTTCATTCCTTTTTCTGCTGCTAATCCAGCTATTTCATTGTAACCATCAGCAAGCAAATTCCATTCTTTGTCGGAAAAAATTCTTTTATCTTTACCAAAAATAGGTTTTTTTAACCCTTGGATACTACCACTTTGTTCCGAACAACCAATGACTTTAGCTCCCATTTCATGTAAAAAATTCATTTGGTTAATAAATTCTTTTATAGTTTGATCCTTTTTCCCATCCCCAAAAAATGTACTTGTCCATGCATTACAAATTTGAATACCTCTTGCTTGAAGTTTATGTTTTAATATTTTGGTATCTCTTGGATATTTACCTCCAACTTCACTACCGGTAAAACCTGCTAATGCCATTTCACTGATGCATTGTTCAAATGTATTTTCTTTGCCTAATTCTGGCATATCATCATTTGTCCATCCTATAGGTGCTATTCCTAATTTTATTTTATTTTTATTCATTTTCAGATTCTCCAACAACTTTATTTATTGATAACTCTTTGTATTAGTATTCTCATTTATAAAGAGGTTATGTTTATTAAATTCAGAACCGAGATTAGTAAGTTCTGAATTTAATAATTTGCTTTTATTTTTTTCTATAGAAGCTTGGTGTTGCTGGCATAGAAATATGTTCTTGATTACCTGTTTGCTGTGCTTTTACACAAGCATCTGCAGCAACAGCTGCAGAGTAACCATCCCATGCAGATGCGCCTTGTGTAAATTGACCAGATGTCACATTATTAATAAATGCTTGTAACTCAACATCATAAGCATCAATAAAACGTTTTTTCCAATCAACCAAAATAGCCCTTTGCAAATTACCATCTTTTCTAAATACTACTTGTGTAGGTTCTGGTAATGATGCAATACCATTTTCACCAATTACTTCACACTGTATATCGTAGCCATACATACAATTAACAAAAATTTCGGTATTAATAACAATGCCTTTTGTTGTTTCTAAAATTACCATTTGAGGATCCATCAAATGACCACTGGCTTTAGAAGTTTTTCTTGGATAGATAACCCGTGCTGATTTATAGTCATCATCCAATAACCAACGAAGAACATCTAATTCATGAATTAAGGTATCTACAATTGCCATATCGGTTGTATAACTATCACCAACTATAGGGTTGAAATGTTTACAATTCAAAAGTAGTGGTTGACCTATTTCACCGCTGTCAAGTGCGGCTTTTAATTGGCGATAGGTGCTATCAAACGGGCGCATAAATCCAACTTGAACTAAACGTTTACCATGCTTAATTTCAGCATCAACAATTTTTTTGCAGCCATCTGCTGTTACAGCTAAAGGTTTTTCGCAAAATACTGGTTTACCTACAGCTATCGCTGCCAATACAAATTCCTCGTGAGTAGGGCCCCAAGAAGTTACAACAATTGCATCAACTTCATCTGCATTGATTAGATCATGAGCATTTTTATAAAAATGCGCATTGATACCCATTTTTTTTACTGCTTCTTTAGCGCTAGCTTCATTAATATCATTTACAGCTACAACCTGACTACCGATTAGTTTTTTACTCAAGCGTTCTATATGTTCTTGTCCAATGGCGCCAGTTCCAATTACTCCAAATTTTAATACCATGTTCTTTCTCCTATAACTGCTGAAAAATAATTAATTTAAAATAGAATTGATACTATCATTGATAGCCTTCTCAACATCTGAGGCCGTCCAGCTATCTAATGTGGAAGAGAATGGTTCAAAGGCATAAATACCTTTATAGCCTAATTTTTCAAGCTGAACGACTTGCTCTTTTGATTTTAGTACATCTTTTGGTGACATCATTAAACGTTCTTCATCAGTTAACTGCTCAACAGGACGAGTATCTTCTACTGCGGATAAGTGAACTAAACCTATTTTATTGACATCAACAGTCAAATCAAATGGTTCAACAGGCAAGCACGCTAAATGGTGATGGAAAGTATCTAAAACAAGCTTGAATGGTGATTTAACGGTATCAATTAATTTACTCGCTAAGTTATAAGAACGTAGTGAACTAATAGGGAATCCTAGCGGTTCAACTAAACCTTGAATGCCATATTTAGCAAATAATTCAGTAAAGTATTTAATAGAGTTTGCGGTATCAACTTCACGTTCACCAAAAGAACGCGTATCTGTTTCGTTATATGGGCACATAATGATGGCTTTACAGTTTACTTTTTTGGCGATATCTAACATCTCTTCTGCTTTTTTGGTTAAATCCGCTCTAGCTGAAGGTAAATTAAATGGATAAAGTGCGTTAATAGTTACGACTTCTAAACCATATTTTTTAGTTAATGCATTAAACTGATCTACTGTTAAATCATCTAAAATCTTGCCACTTGGCATATCATTACGTATTTCAACTTTATTTAGTCCACATTTTTGAACAACTTTGAAAAAGTCTTCAATACTTAGTCCTGGCGCAATTTTGCGGTTTATGCAAAATCGATTTTTATCAATTTTCATGATTTTCTCCTTAGTTAATATTCTTTCAATATCAAATTTTATTAAATACAAACACAATTGATTAAAATTATTAAATTCATTTTAGTTTTTACTAAATTTTTCTCTAAAATACTGTTCAATTTGTTCCAAACTTCGTCCTTTTGTTTCAGGAATAAATTTGATAACAAAAATTGCACCTAAAATGCCAATTAAAGCAAAACATAAAAATGCACCAGCTAATCCTAACGAACTTAGTAATGTAGGAAACACTAAAGCTATGATGAAGTTAGTGCACCATAAACCAAAAACTGAAGCTCCCATACATAATCCACGAATACGCATAGGGAATATTTCAGATAGTAATAACCATGTTACTGGAGATAGTGCTCCTTGCTGAAAACATAAAAACATCAACATCCCTAATAAAACCAGGTAACTACGTATTAAGTTTGGTTCGCCAGTAATGGTTAATTCAGGTAAAAAGAAACAAATACCCGTGATGAAAAATAAGCAACATGTACAACCAATTTGACCAACTAATACTAATGAGCGGCGGCCAATAAATCCTAATAGCCATATTCCAACTAATGTCATAACAACTGAAATAACTCCATTAGCAATAGTACAAAATAATGCGGCATTAGTGCTCATTCCACTTGAAGTTAAAGTCATTGGAGCATAATACATAATGGCATTGATCCCTGTTAGTTGTTGAATCATTGCAATTCCGATTCCTAGTAAAAATATTTTCAGTATCCATGGCGTTGCTAAATCTTTGAAAGTACCTTTTTGATTTTTTTCGGATTCTAGTGTTTCTTCAATTTCTAACATTTCCCAAACAACGTCATCTTTAGAACGTGTTTTTTCTAAAACACTACGTGCATTTGCTAATTTCCCCCACATTGCATACCAACGAGGAGTGTCTGGCATCCAATACATACCAATAAATAATAAAACGGCTGGAATACATGCAATGGCTAACATATACCGCCATGTTGTTTCCCCTCCATAAAAAGTATCAAACATATAGTTAGAGATATAAGCAAGTAATTGGCCTGTAACTATCATTAATTCTTGCATAGTCACCAATTGACCACGTCGATTAGCAGGTGCAATTTCAGCTATATAAACAGGAACTACTGCTGCGGCCCCTCCAACACCTAAACCTAGTGTAATTCTTGATAAAAGCATAACTTCTAAATTAGGAGCGAGTGCACAACCAATTGCACCAATAAAGAACAGAACAGATAAATAAAGAATGACGGTTCGACGACCTAATCTATCTGATAAGCGACCAGAACACATTGCACCTATAGCTGCACCAAAGAGTAGAGAACTAGTTACTAACCCAGTTGTAAAAGGAGTTAATCCTAATTCAACATTGATAAATAATAATGCTCCGGCAATCACACCTGTATCGTAACCAAATAATAGCCCTCCTAATGTTGCAATTACTGCAACAATTTTAACAAAGGGTTCCATTTTGGTAGGGCTATTTGGGCCTGAAGCTGGATTTTTTGAAACATAATTTTCCATACTATTTATACCTCTTTTCATTAGATATTATCGATTACATAGTCAGATAAATTCCTATCAAATAAGTCTTATTTAATAAGCAGATAACTAACTATCGTTATTCTCACAACTCTAATGTTTTCTTGACCTTTATACTAAAAAATAAATAGATAAATCGCGCGATATATTTGGACATATTTTGGTTTTATATGGCTAAATTGAAGGCACTAAAAAGTTAAAGTTCACATTTTTAATATAAAAAACTATTGATATTAAAATTGAACAGTTTTAGTAGGACTTATAGTAAATAGTTTTATGAAATTTAAATGTCAACTATTTAATAAATAGAAATATATATTTCTATTTATTATTTAAGCTAAATATCATCTTAGTTTGATGATGTAATGTTATTTAATTAATTTATTGAAATTTAGTGTTTTTTAAATTTATATTAAAATATTAAACATAACTGTTGATGAAATTTATTATTCATAATAATATTAAATGAAATTAATATTTCATTTAATTGCAATGTACATCGCTTTAATAGGGAAACATTATTATGGATTTTTTTGGTATTTTTTTATCATTAGTTTTGCTTATTATTTTGGTCTATAGAGGTGTTTCAATTTTGATTGTTTCGCCATTAATGGCTATGTTAGCGGTTTTGTTTAGTAATGATATGCCAATACTTATGGCATGGACAGGCCCTTTAATGACCGCAACTGCTGGATTTATTCGTGATTATTTTCCAGTGTTTTTGGTCGGAGCAATATTTGGTTTACTAATGAGTAACAGTGGAAGTGCTAAAATAATTGCGTTATGGATCTTGAAATTTATTGGTGCAAAGCATGCATGTATGGCAGTTGTTATAGCTTCCTTTTTACTTGTGTATGGTGGGGTATCTGTTTTTGTAGTTGTTTTCGCTGTATTACCGATTGCTGAAAATATATTCTTAGCAAATAATATGCCTCGTAGGTTAATTCCGGCAACAATTTTAGCTGGTGCTATGCCTGCTTATTCAGCACCAGGTGCAGCTCAATTTATAAATACTATTCCTATTCCTTTTTTTGATACTACAATTTATTCGGGGTTCATTACTGGCACGATTGCTACATTTTTCTGGATTATTATCTCTATTATCTATATGGGATATCAAGTCAAAAAGTCTCATAAATTTTGTGGGGAAGCATTAACGCAAACAATAAACGATACAGAAAATTTATCCGGAAAAAAGACTCCTTCAACGTTATTGGCCCTGACTCCAATTTTATTAGTAATAATACTAAACTACATCTTTACTATTATGTTTGAACAGCCACAGGTAAAAAACTACTTTGCTCCATTTGGTGGAGTTCAGGGAATTTGGCCTATCACAATTTCTCTATCAATTACTATTGTGATCATGTTGTTATTGTTAAGACATTATTTATCTCAACCATTAAAAGATCTTTCGAAAGGTGCTTCTGACTCTTTATTACCTATTTTTAATACTGCGATCCAAGTTGGATATGGTGGTGTTATCAAACAGCTTAGCGCCTTTGCTACTATCAAATTAACTTTGCTGGCTTTAGCAGGACCTAAATTAATTTTAATGACTTTTATTGCAGCGATGATAGCAGGAATGGTAGGTTCTGCTTCAGGTGGTACAGGCATTGTAATGCAAGTATTTAGTACGGAATTTATCCAAATTGCACAACTATATGATTTGTCAAAAGACAATATGCATCGAGTAATTATTTTTGGTGCAAATATTTTAGGTACTTTACCTCATTCGGGTTTAATTATTACTTTACTAGGAATATGTGGTCTCACTCACAGGGAAAGTTATAAACAAATTTTTGTTATTTCAGTAGTATTTCCTTTTTTAGCGACCCTAATATTGCTATTAGGCGTTTATATCGGTTTATAAATTTAATTTTTTAAAGGAGTTATTATGAGTTACAATATTATCCTTCCTAGAATTGTTCATTTAGGAAAAGGTTCTGTAAACCAATTAATTGAGGTGCTTAAAACATTAAAAGTTTCACATCCATTGATTGTTACTGATAAAATTATGGTGCAATTAGGATATGTTTCTCGGTTAGAAAAAATCCTGCAAGAAAAAAACATTACCTATGGTATTTATTCTGATACTATACCAGAACCAACGGCCGCATCTATTACTGCAGGTATTAAACAAGCTCAAGAACACAAATTTGATTCCATTATTGCAATTGGTGGTGGAAGTGTTATCGATAGTGCTAAAGCAATTTCTTTTGTTGCAAAATATGGAGGTAATATTGGTGATTATAAATTTCCATTTATTGTGAAATTTTCTGGGTTACCACTTATTGCTATTCCGACAACTGCAGGGACAGGTTCTGAAGCTACACAAGCAACAGTTATAACAGATCAAAAGAATAATGAAAAAATGTTGTGTATGGGAAACGGTTTTGTACCGGTAGCTGCATTGGTGGATTATGAATTAACCATCACAGTTCCTCAAAGAGCAACAGCGGATAGTGGTTTAGATGCTTTGACGCATGCAATCGAAGCTTATGTTAGTCGAAAGGCTAATCCATTTACTGATATACAAGCTTTAGCTGCTATGAAATTGGTAGCTAGAAATCTACGTATTGTATATAACAATCCTAAAAATATAGCTGCGCGAGAGGCAATGATGCTTGGTTCTCATCTTGCAGGAATTGCTTTTACTAATGCTTCAGTTGCTTTAGTTCACGGGATGAGTCGACCTATTGGCGCTCATTTTCATGTTCCACATGGATTGTCTAATGCTATGTTGTTACCAACAATTACTGAATATAGTTTTCCTGAAGCAAAACAGCGTTATGCAATTTGTGCTAGGACGATTGGTGTGGCAACTGAAGAGGATTCCGACGAAATAGCATGCCAAAACTTAGTTAAAGAACTTAAAGTATTGAATCAAGATTTAAATGTGCCAACACTTAAGGAGTTTGGTGTAAATCAGATAGAATATGAAGCTTTATTACCTATCATGGCAAAACAAGCTATTGATTCAGGTTCTCCTGCAAACAATCCTCGTCAAGCATCATTAGTGGAACTTGTTGAATTATACCGGGCTGTTTATCAATAAATTGAATTGTTTTGTTAAATTCAGAAGTTAATATTTAGTTTAGATGGCATTTGTTGGAAGACTCTGCAATGCCATTATAAAAAAATGTAATACTACTAAAATCAAACCATAGTTTGATGCAGTATATTATTCAATACATTGCTCGGAATGAAATATTAAAAAATGAATAATTTTAACAAAAATTTAAGAATATAAAGTATATTTTTTTATGTCATTACATTATAAATATAGAATAGAATATATATTTTGGATTAGAATAATAATCTTAAATTTTTGAGACTGTTTAATCATGAAAAATAATGACCCTAAAAAACAATTAACTGAATTAAAAGATACTATTCTTGCTCGTTACGATAAACTAAGTAAACGTCTCAAACAAGTTGCTAGATATTTGCTTGATAATAGTAATAATGTTGCAATCGATACAGCATCTTCAATTGCTGAAAAATTAAACATACCGCCCTCGACGCTTATTCGTTTTGCAAATGAATTTGGCTTTAATGGTTTTAACGAAATAAAGCAAATATTTCGCCAATATTATATGGAAAATACTGCTAATTATACTGAACGTGCTCGTTTACTCCGCTCCTCAAGTGATGACATTTTAGAAAACCCCAACGATATTTTAAAAATATCTTCTATTGTTAATAGCCAAGCATTAAATCAATTACAGTCGTACGTTACAAATGAGCAATTAGATAATGCAATAAATTTAATAAAGCAAGCAGAAAATATTTATGTTATTGGAGTGCGTCGTTCATTTAGTTTGGCTGTTTACGTGGTTTATGCATTGCGTCATTTAGGGATAAAAGCTAATCTCTTGGATGGTCTTGGTGGAATGTATATAGAGCAATTAAACATGTGTACAAATAAAGATACGATTATCACTATAAGTTATGCCCCATACGCATCAGAAGTACTAGATATCATTAATGAAGGGACAAAACTAGGGGCAAAACTTCTTACAATTACGGATAGTCAGGTTAGTCCATTAGTCGCTTTCAGTGATGTTAATTTTATAGTTAGAGAAGCTCAATTAAATGGATTCCGTTCGCAAATTGCCTCAATGAGTTTAATCCAGTCATTGATTATTACTCTAGCTCTAGATAGTGCTAATAATCAAAAATTACATAAATAGTCTCATTAGACCTAACTTATTTATTATTAAAGCAAATATATTTTTTATATAAATAAGTTTACCTCTCGTGAATTAATTACCATAAATTTATCAATTAATAAATAGTCTCTAAGTTCAATCTAGAAGATTAAATAGCGTGATTATGTTAATAAATTAATTGAACTCCATTTTGTTTACAGAAAGAAACATAGTTTTCAGGAGGGCGCTCGGAAGTAATGATGCCTTTAATATCTGAAAGTTGAGCATATGTTAATAATGTTGAACTATCAAACTTTGAAATATCAACTAATAAGTACGCACTATTTGCTCTTGCAATGATTTTTTTCTTAATTTCGAATTCTTGAACATCTGAATTGGTAAGCCCATTTTCAATAGAAACAGCTGTGGCAGCCATAAATGCTTTATTAATATTATATTTATCAATAAGATGTACCGTATCATTACCAACAAAAGATCTAGTGGAACTTTTATAAAAGTTACCTAACGTAATTAAATTAATATCCGATCTGTAATCAGCTATATAATTAATAATATCTAAATTATTTGTAAGAACTGTTAATTTAGTAACTCCCTTAGGTAAAAATTTAAGAAGTTCTCTAACTGTGGTTCCAGAGTCTATGAAAATTAGCTCATTGGAGTTAATAAATTCTGCAGCTTTTTCCGCTATCGATGATTTTTCTTTTTTATTTATAATATCTCGATTTTCAAATGGAATTACTTGTTGGTTTTGTGTTAATGAAGTTACTCCACCATAAATTTTTTGTACTCTATTTTGAATAAGCAAAGTATTTATATCTCGTCTTAAAGTACTAATTGAGATATTAAAATGATTACATAACTCTTCCATAGAGCATACACCCACCGATTGAATATAATAATCAATTAAATTTATTCTTTTTTCTTTCATATTAATTTAACCTTATTGGGAACACTCCCCAAAATTTTTGTAATTCTAATGAAAATCTATTAGCTTCTAACATATTTTGATTTAATCAAAAGTAGAATAAATACTCAAATCTATTTAATAGACTGACATTAATTAATATCCTAAAAATAAGTAAAATAATAGCACGCCTACTGTATTTGTTAAAACATATCAAAAATAGCTCAAAACAATTCATTAAAATAATTTAAAATTTTACAAAAAATCAATTAAATAATCTATTTAATTATTATATTACTTTTAAAATCTATTTTATTTCATTAAAATTGAGTTAACATTTATTCAAAATATTGCCATTATATTATCTTAAAATTAACTTAATTATTACTATAAATTTAAAAGAATTGGTAAAGGTTATCATCACGATGCAACATTACATATCATGTTCCAATAGTTATAATATTGGAAAAATAGCTATTTTAATTGCTGCAACATCGTTTATGGAAAACTTAGATGCTACAGTAATAACTACTTCTTTACCTGTAATTGCAGAAAGTTTTTCTGTGCAACCTCAAGATCTATCCATTGGTGTAAGCGCTTATATATTAGCGTTAGTCGTCAGCTTACCCGCTAGTGGTTGGATGATTCAACGTTTTACTGCAAGACGTGTTTTTACTTGTGCTATACTCTTTTTTAGTTTGGCTTCATTATTATGTGCATTATCTAATACATTAATACATTTTGTCTGTGCGCGTTTATTACAAGGTTTTTCGGCTTCAATGATGGTACCAGTTGGGAGAACAGTAGTATTAAAAAGTACAGAAAAAAATAATTTAATAAATATTATTTCAATATTAGTTTGGCCGGGACTAATTGCTCCTGTAGTAGGTCCTTTGATTGGTGGTATTATTTCACAATATTTATCTTGGCCTTGGATCTTTTTATTAAATATACCGTTAGGAGTAATGGCTTTCTTTTTTGCTTTAAAATTGATTCCGAGAGAGCTTATTGACGAACAGCCGTTTGATTGGTTAGGTTTTTTTAGTTTAGGAATAGGTTTATTACTGTTTGTTTATGGTTTAGAGTCTGTTTCCAAACCTAATGCCGAATTAGGTTTAAATTTATTAATTATTTTGGCAGGAATGACATTTCTTATTTTGTCTGTTTATCATCTTAAGCATACTAAATATCCTTTATTCAATTTAATCGTTTTAACAAAAAGAACATTTAGATCAGCAACAATTAGTGGTTCATTATTTCGTATAACCTTAAATAGTGCACCATTTTTATTACCTTTAATG
This sequence comes from Gilliamella sp. wkB112, assembly GCF_001690685.1. GTDB lineage: Bacteria > Pseudomonadota > Gammaproteobacteria > Enterobacterales > Orbaceae > Gilliamella > Gilliamella apicola_J. Next base: position 28,081 of record NZ_LZGL01000013.1, read on the forward strand.
TTTCAAATTTCATTCAATTGGAGTGCTATTAAGGCTGGTTCATTATTATTAGTGTTATTTACAGGTAATATATTGATGAAAACTTTAACAACAAAAATCATACATTGTTTTGGTTTTAAAAAAGTTTTGCTTATAAATGGAGCATGTATTGTATTAAGTTTTTTGTTGTATGCTTCTTTTTCTCCTGATGATTCTTTAATCTGGATTATATGTGTATTATTGTTTTCTGGGGCAGCTCGTTCTTTACAGTTTACAGCTCTAAATACAATGACATTTGCTGAAATAAAGAGTCAAGATATGGCTAGTGCCAATGTTGTCGATAGTGAATTCCAACAAATTAGTAATGTTTTGGCGATTGTGTTTGCTGCATTGTTTCTTTATTTAGCTAGTTTACTTCACGCAAATGATGGAATTAACTTAATAAGAGAAGATTTTCAATTATGCTTCATTTTTATTTGTACATTACCACTAATTGCACTTTTTAATTTTTCTACTTTACCTAGTAATGTCGGAACGAACGTTAGTGGCTATCGAAATAATGCTTAACTAAAAAGAATTTCATAGTATTAATATTAGTCCATACGATTAAAGAAAATTATTATTTTACTTCTAACGATCTCTTGAATCTTTCAATCAGGAGAGCAAGTAATAGTAAGTTTCTATCTGCGCTCTAGGGATATTTTATAATTTGTTATTAAAATTTCTCTAATTATATTAAGTTCTGACCATTTCACTAAGTTAGTTACAATTAACAATTGCCATTTAATAGCAGGCAATGAGTGTGATTTATTATCTGCTATAGATAAAATTTACCAAAACTGGAATTATTTAGTAGAAAAAATGATAAGTTAATTTTTTACTTTTACACAATTAGCAAATTATTTATTAATGTAAACTAGTTATACAATAATGATTGTTAATCCCTTACTTTTAAGTTTAGTAATTACTGGTTCAGGAATTCCCTGATTAATAATAAGGCATTCTATGTCTTTAAAAGAGGCAAATTTTTTAAAGCTATCAAGTCCATATTTAGAACTATCAGTTAACATAAAAACTTCTTTAGACGCTAATATCATTGATTTTTTAATTGCTGCAGTTTCAATATTAGGTGTTGAAAAACCATTCTCTATAGAGAATGCTGAGGTTGCAATAAAACCTTTATCTACAGAATAATCTGATATTGATTGAATTACTTGACTGCCATGTGTATAAGAAAAATTTTTACGAATTTTTCCACCAATAAGAATAACTTCTATATGAGGTACAATTTCCAAAATCATTGCAATCTTTAAATCATGCGTAACAACAGTAAGATCTGTAAAACCTCGTGATGATATCTCTTGTGCTAACGCCCAACAAGTAGTGCCAGTATCTAGTAAAATAGTATCTTTGTTTTCTATATATTCTATGGCTTTTTTAGCAATTTTTACTTTTGAAGCTTCATTTTTACGCGAAGCAGGCAAATCTTCAAAAATTTTCTTCTGATATGGAATTGCTCCACCATGAGTACGCAAAATTCTATTTTCATTCTCTAATTTACGGAGATCTGCCCTTATTGTTGCTCCTGAAACTTTAAAATACCTTTCAAGTTCGGGAACTGAAACTCTTTGTTGAGATTCAACTAGTGTTACAATCTTTTCAAGGCGCTCTTCTGCATATAAATTTGACAAAATATCCTCCTAATATAAAGAATGAACTATAACAAATTTATAAAATATTCCAACTTAATAATAAAAAAGAGGTAAATACTACCCCTCTTTTTTCATTCATTTAATTAACTTAGTCAAACATTATAATATGTTTTAAGCCTTGCGCATTAGCTGCAGCATCTAATGCTACAGTAAAGTCCTCAATAGCATACTTTTGAGAAATTAATTTATTGAGAGGGATTCTACCATTCTCAACTAGTTTTAAACATGTTCTATATTGGTTTATGCTTGCTCGAGTACTGCCAACAATTTGTAACTGTTTATAATGAATAACATTAGTATTCAATGGCACAATTTCCTTTCCTTTCGGAATGCCACCAAAAAAACAAACTCGACCATTCATAGCCATATAATTAAATGATTCTTCTTGAGCTTTTGGTGAAGGTGCGGCAATTATTGCAACATCAATACCTAATCCATCACTTTCTTTATTTATTATTTCAAGTAAGTTAGTAGTTGGTGCTTTTATTAACCATGGTAAAATTTCTTTAGCAGTATCAAGACGAGCCTCTTGTAGATCGGTCATTATCACCTTTGCCGCACCACTAATATTAGCAAGCATTGCATGCATAATCCCAATTGGACCAGAACCAACAATTAGAACAACGTCACCTAATTGGATATTGATAATTTCTTGTCCATTGAAAACACAGCTCAAAGGTTCTATTAATGCAGCTTCTTCATATGAAATATTATCATCTAATATAGAAATATTACCTTGTTGTACTGCTTTTTCAGGTATCACTAAATATTCAGCAAAAGCACCAGGAATATTAATACCAAAAGCTTGGTAGTCATAACATAAGTGAGTATGACCTGATGTACATTGTTTACAAGTACCACACCCCATATTTGGTGCAACAGCAACTCTCATACCTTTTTTATATCCACTTACTTTTATGCCTACATCTTCGATAATACCGGCAACTTCATGCCCCATGATTAATGGATTGCTTTCATTTACATTGTTATAACCATTATTATACATACGAACATCACTTCCACATAAAGAAGCCGCCTTTACTTTAATTAAAACTTCTCTATCATTGATGCTAGGTATTTCAGTGTTAATAAACCGAATATCTTTTTTACCAAATAACATAATACTTTTCATAAATTCCTCACTTTAAATAAACAATTTGTTTTGAAAGATATGATTTAACACCCATGTTGACTAACTCTACAGCTTTTTTACCATCATACCCAGTCACTAAAATTGGTAAATTATTAACAACACAATTAACAAAACTTTGTGCTTCATTGACATAAGCCTGCCTAAATAGATAGGTCCAACTATTCATTGCTGGGCGTTCAATTTTTCCATGTTTACCTGCTACAATTAATGCTTGTTTATGTTGTTGACCAATCATGATATTTCCATGTGTACCTAGTATTTCTACTCTAGCATCATAGCCATATTGAACATATTGAGCTCCTGCAATAGCAGCGATTTTGCCGTTAGCAAATGATAGATTCATACTAACCGTATCATAATAATCGGGGTATTTATCTTTAACTTCAGGCGAGCGATAATTACCTCCAATGGCATACATTGAAACTACTTCACTTTCAAGAAACCAACGGACAGTATCTAAGTCGTGACTATTTACTTCACCGATAGGACCATTACTTTTTTTAATATCAAACATCCATGGTTTAGGATGACTAGGTCCATGAGTCAGTGATTTAACCATTACGACTTCACCTATTTCACCATCATCAACACGATTTTTTGCTTCTTGGAAACTTTCATCGAATCTTCTCATGAACCCAACTTGAAGTTTTATATTATTAATGTTGGCTGCTTCTATTATTTCATCACACTCTTGTACATTCATTGCTAAAGGTTTTTCACATAGAATATGCTTTTTAGCATTGGCCGCGGCTATTGCAATATCTTTGTGAAAAATAGTTGGAGTAACAATAACAACAGCGTCAATCTCTTTATTATCTAGGGCTTCTCTATAATCTTTATAAACATATTTAACATTTAATTCTTGTTTTGCTGCAGCAAGGTTATCATCCGAAGGATCACATATTGCTAATAATTTTGCTCCATTTACATGTGAAGTAAAATTTCTAGCATGAATCATGCCAGCTCGTCCCACTCCTATTAAACAAATATTTAACATATTACCCTCTTTTTATTTTTAAAAATGAAATCAATGTTCCACTGACTAATGTCCCGATTGCTAATGCAAAAATATATTGAAGTACATTTATTACCGCCCCTGGTATCAGGAACACAAAGAAACCGCCGTGTGGTACTGCGATTGCACAATTAAAGAACATGGATAAACCACCCGCGATGGCTGCACCAATCGTAACTGAAGCGAGGACTCTTACTGGATCAGCTACTGCGAATGGAATAGCTCCTTCAGAGATAAATGAAAGTCCAAGCACCCAGGCTGATTTACCAGCTTCAACTTCATCTTTACTATAAAGATCTTTTCTAAGCACTGTTGAAGATAATGCCATCGCTAATGGAGGTACCATTCCAGATACCATTACTGCAGCCATTACAGTACTGGCTCCCCCTAGACTGGTTAAAGAGGCAACACCAAAAAAGTAAGATGCTTTTCCAATAGGTCCGGCAAGATCGATTGCCATCATAGCCCCCAAAATTAGTCCAAGAATAATTGAATTAACACCTGAAAGACCATTTAGCCAAGCAGTTAATGAATCATTGATCCATGTTACAGGGACTCCAATAACAAATTTAAATAATAACCCAACAACTAAAACAGATATAATTGGTAAAATGAGGATTGGTAATAGACCTGCAAAAACTGTTGGTAGCTTAATAGTTCTTTTCAGTAAAAGTATTGTATAACCAGCTAAAAATCCACCAGCTAGCGCTCCCAAAAAACCTGCATTCATGGTAGAAGCCATCATGCCAGCAAGCATTCCAGGAACAAGCCCTGGTCTATCTGCTATAGAAAATGCTACATACCCTCCTAATATTGGCCACATTAATCCCATGGTAATTTGACCAAATGACATAACTGAAGAGGCAAGTTCACCTTCTGCATTTATACCTCCTAATGCAAATGAAATGGCTATACACAACCCACCAGCGACAACAAATGGAATCATATACGATACCCCTGTCATAAGATGAGCATAAATACCTTGTAAAGTTTTTTTGCTCGTTGGTTTAGTTGGGGAATTTGTGTCATTTGAAATTTCAATATTTGATAGTTTGGCTTGGTATATAGGAGCTTTAATTGCTTTTTCGATTAATGCGTCAGGATTTTGAATAGCTTCATTAACATCAACCGATATTAATCTTTTGCCAATAAATCGGTCTTTATTTACTGAAGTACTAGCCGCAATAATGACAAAATCTGCTTTATCAATATCATCTTTAGTTAGAACATTTTCCGCACCAATTGAACCTTGAGTTTCAACTTTTATTTGATATTTTTTTTCTTCTGCCGCAATGATTAATTTCTCAGCAGCCATATAGGTATGAGCAATTCCAGTTGAACATGATGTTATCGCAATAATTTTCATAATCTATTCCCTCTCTATAATTGTTAGAACCTCATCAACGGTCTTTGCTTGTAAAAGTGCTTGTCGAATATTTTCATGCATTAATTTGCGAGAAAGTTGACTTAGTATTTTTAAATGTTCATCATGAGATGATTCTGGAACAGCAATCAAAAATAACAAATGAACAGGTTGACCATCAGTTGAGTTATAATTAATCCCTTTTTTACTACGACCAAAACATAAGCTACTTTTTTTAACACTATTAGAGCGTCCATGAGGGATGGCTATTCCCATACCAATACCTGTTGTAAACTCCTCTTCACGCTTCATTACAGCTTGTAAATATATCTGCTGATTTGATACACGGTCTCGTAATAAATCAGCAAGTTCTTTTATAGCTAAATTTTTTTCATTTGCTTTCATATCGAGTATGACAAGATCTTTATTGATTAAATCCATCTTGAACCTCTTTATTGATTAAACTCGTTTATGATAGCAATACCAGAACTAGTACCTAGACGTTCGGCTCCAGCCTCAATCATTTTAATTGCTGTTTCCAATGAGCGTATTCCTCCTGCGGCCTTAACTTTTACATCATTGCCGACAATTGATTTCATTAATTTAATATCAGAAATCGTCGCTCCACTTGTACCGAATCCTGTTGAAGTTTTTACAAAATCTGGTCTTATTTTTTTTGCTATTTTGCACACATTTATTTTCTGTTCATCATTAAGATAGCAATTCTCTAAAATGACTTTGCATATGACGTTTGATTTTCGACAAACATCGACAATTTCGACCATTTCTTGTTCTATATATTGCAAATTACCATTTTTTAACTCTCCAATATTAATGACGTAATCAATCTCATCCGCTCCATTAATAATTGCATCTTGAGTTTCAAATGCTTTCACTTTGATTGATGTTTGACCTAAAGGAAAACCTATAGCAGCGCCAACATGGACAGGGGAGTCTTTTAAATATTCAGCACATAATTTCACTGGCGATGAATTAATCGCAATCATTTTAAAACCGTAAGAATTAGCTTCATCACAAAGTTTTTTAAATTGTTCATTAATTGCATCTGCTTTTAATAATGTATGATCAATCATATTTGCTAATGCTTTAGAGGTTAAATGTGTTTTCATAAACTTCTCCTTTTATTTGTATTCATATATTTTTATTTAATTTCATTTATGGCTAGTTTAAATCATTTTTTTAATAAATGAAAATAAATAATGAATACAAGTCGCTTAAATAAAAATCCAGAAGTATTTGCATATCTTTTTAAAGCGTGTTCTGAAAGGAAAAGGGAAGGGGAAATATTTAGTTTTTATGTTAATACTAATATTGAAATATAAAGTACTAACATCAATTAAGAATTAGTTAAAAAAAGATAAAAAAATATCATTCTAATTTAATGCTTTTATCGCTTCTAGCGATTGGTGATTTTTTTGCATACTTTCTAGGTCTTGCCACCATATTTCAGCCATACCATTAAAATAAAAACCTTGTGCTTGACGACTTGTTTGAATAGTTTTATCCAAACGAGGGTAATAATTTGGGACGGTTTGTACATAATTTAATAATATTTAATATATTTTGTAAAGATGCAACTAGTGGTGCATGGTATTCATTCTAATAATGATCAAATTGTTCATAGGTAATTTGGGGCAGACGTTTAACTATCACTGTTAATTTAATCATGACATTCTCTTTAGTTTATAATTGATTGCAATAATGATAAAGTATGACAGTAGTGTTAAAGTCAATAAAGAAAATGGTTATAAAAATAAGCGTGTTAGCAAAACAAAGTGAAATTAGTCCTAAATGTTACGTTATTATGAACAAGAACAGTTATTAGATTTTGCTCGGAGTCTAAATGGTTATCGAGTATATCAACAATCAGATATAGAAAGAGTAAAAGTAATAGTAATAGATCAACTTAATAATGCTGGATTAACACTAAAATTAATTTTGCTTAAATATAAAAAATACCTTACTAGAAGTACAAATAGTAAAGTATTCAATGTTAACAAGATAACTATTCTTGATTAAGATTTTGTTGGTCTTCTTCTAAACTTTTGCTAGTTTTATCTTTAATTTTTTTTACGCTTTCTGTAGCTACCGAAGCCATTCTTCCCATTGTATCTCTTAATATTTTGCCATCGTCAGTTTTAAATGAGCTAAGTTGATCCATTCCTGTTTCATCAACTTCAAAATAATTAGCCTCAACAAATCCTAACTTGTTAGCGTAGAATAAATGTGGAATACTTCCACGTGTAGCATTATATGTTTGAACTGCTGCGTTATAAGCTTCTCTTCTGGTTAATACTGTATTTTCAATTTCATCAAGTTGAACCATCAATTGTTGGTAAGTTGTATTAGCTTTTAAATCTGGATAACGATTTGCTAACATTTGAACATTGCCAATTACATGTGAAGCTTGTGATGCAGCTGTATTAGCTTGTGTAATACTATCACTCTCAGTAATTGTAAGGTGGGTTAGTTTTTCATGATCACCGTAGCTAAGTGCTATATCGGAAAGTCTTTGGGCAATATCATATTTTTTCTTTATAGTGGCATAGATATTAGCTTGTTTTTGTTTTACATTCTCAGCTAGACGTCTAAGTTTGTTATATGCAAAGAATAACCAAGCTAAAATAATAACGATAATTGCAGTGAGTAACATAAATTTATAACCTTATTAATAATCGAATACTTATTATTAAAATGTACGATGCTCAAATTAATCCACCAACACTATCACAGCTAATTAATCTATAATTAACTAATTTTAGAGGTGTTTAAGGCATTCATACACTGGATATATTTGATTCTGTTAAGAACTTAACAGTCAATTCCTTAATATAGTTTTACACAGTAGCATATATTTTTAATTCATACAATCTAATATCAAATCAGAATTCCCATTAAAAACAGTTTATTAACTTTATTAATTTGTCACATGGTAGTTAATATATGTTTCGTTATTATTGGCACTAAATATGGATTCTAAATCATTGATTGGTAAATTTGATAGTTTTCAATGTCAAAACAGACAATGTTCACTTTCAAAATTGTTGAAAACCGTACTAAACATGCCTCTATTGTTTTTAAGGCTAGTTGTGGCGCTTTCTGTTTAGGGAAACGGTAAATACCAGTACTGATATTAGGAATATGATATACTGGCAATATCATATTGAGAAGCCAGTTTGAAACAGCTTATATACGCCCGTTTTAATAATTCTTCTTCATCATTGTTACCATTATTCCAGCGAGGACCAACTGTATGTATTACATATTTAGCCGGAAGGTTACCTGCAGTTGTGATAACGGCTTCACCTACTTTACAACCACCTTGTTTAGCTCTAATTTTTATACACTCTTCAAGAATAGTTTTACCCCCAGCACGGTGTATTGCACCATCAACGCCACCACCGCCAAGTAAAGAAGTATTGGCTGCATTGACAATAACATCTACAGGGATTTTAGTAATATCGGCTTGAAGTAACTCAATGCGATTGTTCATTTTATTTCTCCTATATAGATGATCTCTATAAAGTAAACAACATTTACCAGTATTCTATTTCTCGAGTGATTATAGTTGGAGACTTTTGACCTGATTCTGAGTGGTCAACAAATCCTTTTGTCCAGTCACCGAATTGATTATAATTAGTAAAGGTTGTTTTTGATTTAATTGTGCGATCTGGAAATTTAGCCCAAGTCGTTAACGTTGATATTCGATTTAGCTTATCATAACCGTATCCTAGCTCTATAGAAAATAATTCAGCACCATATTTTCTAAAATAAGAAAATGTCTTATAGGTAATTAAATCATTTTTCCAATTAGCTTTACCCTTTATTAAAAAATTTCCTAATTGAGTCTCATTAGAAACCAATTTATCATTGTCATAAAAATTAAAACTATTATAAGGAAGTTGTTCAGATTTTCCATCTTCAGTAGCTACACCAATATATGCGATTTCTTTACCCATTGAATCAAAAACAACATGACCACTAGCATTCGTTCTAAATAAACTCGAATAGTAATTAAAAGTTTTATTTTGATAGTTTTTTTTACTTCGATCATTAAAAATTTTTATATCACTAACAGCATAAGTTAATATACATCTACCTTGTTTGTCATATTTATCCGTAATGGTTCTTTCTAATTTATCATCGACTTTTAATATTAAAATTTGTTTTTTGATATACCTAGAATAAGGTGCATACTCTGGTGAGCTATTATTTAGAGTTTCAACTCTATTAAATTCAACTTTGTTATCACATCCAACTAAAGTTATAACAAACATACCTATTAAAATAACTTTATATATTATTTTCATCCTTATCCTTTACCATATAAAATATACAACCATCATATTTTTATATAATTAACTGTATAGTAAGCAAAATAAAATTAATTATCTATTTGTTTTCATTTATTGCGTAATTTAATGATGCACTAAAGCCAATCAAGGACAATGGATTATTAAGTCTTGTATTTCGGACAGAATCAATTCTCAGCCCCATTAGATCTAATCAACAAATACGTATCTCCACCGTCAAATATTGAGTAGTCATTTATAATGAAGCTTACTAGCTTTAATTTGCGTATCTGTAAAAGGGGGAAGTTTAGCCATAATTATTGCTTTTTTAAGTATATGGTAAATAGATATATTCGAAATGTATACCTAATCGTATATCTAAAAAATGTGGTTGTAAACGTATCTTACTGATGCTTACGAAATAGCAAAATAGGCTTTAAGCCTTATTTATACTAGTTTTGATGTGCTTTAAAGAGTTTTAAAGAATGTTACTGATTATTGATTTGGTGCCGTGGGCGGGACTTGAACCCGCATGCCCTGAAGCACTACCCCCTCAAGATAGCGTGTCTACCAATTTCACCACCACGGCGCCGTTTTTATTCCGGAATATCAGATGTTGGATTTGTGGTATTCGGTTGTGTAACTGGAGCTGTTGCAGGTTCAGCTTGATTGGTATCTTGCTGAGTAGTTACAGGTGCACCTTCTTCAATATTATTAAATTCACCACTTGATGTTTTATGGCTATGACTGCCTAAATTTGATAAAACAATACTTAAGACAAAAAATAATATACCTAAGATGGTCGTAGTGCGAGTTAAAAAGTTGCCACTGCCTGATGAACCAAATAAAGTCGCTGATGCACCAGCACCGAACGATGATCCCATATCAGCACCTTTTCCGCGCTGAATTAATACTAAAACAATTATCACAAGAGCGATAACTAAGTAACCTACAATTAAAAGTTCGTACATTTCAACCTGTCAATTTTATATGTTATACAACAGAATTTATTGTTGCGAAATATTAGCGAAAGAGCGTCCAACAAGCAAGTAGATTTTCGGATTTTCTGTATTTCTCCTAATCAATTGTGCGTTTTTACCGAAAAATTAGTATAATGTTGCCATTTTTAGTATAAAACATTTAGATCTATGAAATTTATTGTTAAGCTCTTTCCTGAAATTACCATCAAAAGTGATTCTGTTCGTTTACGTTTTATCAAAATATTAACTAGCAATATTCGGAATATTTTAAAACATCATATCGATGAAGTTGCTGTTGTTCGTCATTGGGATTTTATTGAAGTACGTCCAAAAATTGAAAATAGTGAAACTCAAATTTTAGAACTACTAACCCGTATTCCTGGTATTCATCATATTTTAGTCGTTGATGAGTTAACTTTTATTGATTTGCATGATATTTATACACAAGCATTAGATTACTATGCGCCATTAATTGAAAACAAAACTTTTTGCGTCCGCGTTAAACGTAGAGGGAAACACGATTTTACTTCAATTGATGTTGAACGTTATGTGGGGGGAGGGTTAAATCAGCATGTTGCTTCAGCAACAGTTAAATTAACTCACCCTGATTTCACCGTCCACTTAGAAATTGATAAAGACAAGTTGCTATTGATAAAAGGGCGTCATGCAGGAATAGGCGGCTTCCCAACAGGTACTCAAGAAGATGTTATTTCACTTATTTCAGGTGGATTTGACTCGGGTGTTTCGAGCTATATGCTAATTAGACGTGGGTCACGAGTTCATTATTGTTTTTTTAATCTTGGTGGTAAAACTCACGAAATAGGTGTAAAACAAATGGCTCATTATTTATGGGAACGCTATGGTAGTTCACATAAAGTACGTTTTATTGCTATTGATTTTTCTGATGTAGTGGGCGAGATCCTTGAAAAGGTTGATGACGGTCAAATGGGTGTCATTTTGAAAAGAATGATGATCCGAGCTGCGTCAAAAATAGCTGAGCGTTATAAAATTGAAGCTTTAGTTACCGGAGAGGCCTTAGGACAAGTATCCAGTCAAACTTTAACTAATTTAAGGTTAATTGATAATGTTAGTGATACATTAATTTTACGGCCGCTTATCACACATGATAAAGAAACTATTATTAACCTTGCTCGCCAGATTGGTACTGAGGATATAGCTAAAACCATGCCTGAGTTTTGTGGTGTGATCTCTAAAAATCCTACAGTAAAAGCGGTTAAAGAAAAAATAGAAATAGAAGAGCTTAATTTTGATTTTTCAATATTAGATAACGCAGTTGCTAAAGCAGAAAATATTGATATTCGAGAAATAGCTAAACAAACGAATACAACTATTTCCGAAGTCGAAACTGTAACAACACTTAAACCAGATCAGATCATCATAGATATTCGTTCTCCGGAAGAGCAAGAAGCTCAGCCTCTCAAATTAAATGATGTTGAAATTAAGCTAATTCCATTTTATAAATTAACAACTCAATTTGGTGATTTAGATCAATCCAAACAATATTTACTTTATTGTCACCGAGGCGTAATGAGTAAATTACAAGCGCTTTACCTGATTGAACAAGGATTTTATAACGTTAAAGTATTTAAAGATTAGCTTCTCGTTCATGAATTTATTATGTAGCTAGTACTTTTTTTATATATTATTATAACTTAATAAGTTAAGTCTTTATTTGTAATTGGATAATTATAAATACTGATAAATTAATAAGTCGAAGAGGTTTGTAATGAACAAATTACTTATAGTTGATGATGACCCAGAAATCACCTCTTTATTGAGTGAAATATTAGAATTAGAAGGATTTGCAGTAGAAACTGCTAATAATGGAGTACAAGCTCTAAAAAAGTTTGACAGTACTATTGATCTTATTCTATTAGATATTATGATGCCCGAAATGAATGGGCTTACTATGTTATCTGAACTTAGAGCTAAATTTACTGTACCAGTCATTTTTCTAACCGCTAAAGATAATGTATCTGATAAAATCATTGGTTTTGAACTCGGTGCTGATGATTACATCTTAAAGCCATTTAATGATCGTGAACTTGTTGCACGAATTAATGCCTTATTACGTAGAACTCATTGGGATAATAAAGAAAATGGCAGTATAGATAAACCAGTTCAATACACTATTGATAAATTAACTGTTAATCGAATTAAGCAATCAGTTTACTTTGATGAAAGGTGTATTGAATTAACTGGTACAGAATTTCAAGTTTTACTTACTTTACTAGACAATGCGGGTAAAATTATTTCTCGAGATACATTATGTGAAATTGTTTTAGGTAAAGAATTTACCCCTCTAATTCGTTCAATTGATGTTCATGTATCAAATTTACGCAAAAAACTGCCTTTACGTCGAGATGGATTACCTTGGATTAAGACATTACGTTCTAAAGGCTATCTGTTTATTGTGGATCATAATGACGATGTTGAACAAAACCAAGATTTTTATTAACTAAGGGAAAGTGATATGTGGATTTTTGATCGTCTTACAATCAGAATTTTCACAATATTTTTTATAACTATTGCTTTTTTCTTGATGCTTATTATGTTATTGCCTAATTTTGACTCTCGTAATCTAACTTATTTAGCTAATAAAGAGAAAGAAACAGGTATTATACTTGCTAACCAAATTGAAAAAGACCTGATTAATATACCTAAGAATAGTTTTCGTTGGTGGATGCGTTTTATTGTGGTGATGGATAATTACCAAAAACCAGGGCAGTTTTTATTTATTATTACTCCAAACCAACAGATTATTACTGCGGATAGTAATCATATAGATCTTGTTAAAAATTTTAATGAAAAATCTCATAACATTGATGATCCTGCAAAAAAAATCTATGATTCTCAGGAAATTATTGGACCTTTTTTAATTCATTATAATGAAGAAAATTACCAATTATATATTTTACAACCAGCGTCTGATATTCAATCACAATTTGTTAATTTAATTTTTGATCACCCTTTTTTATTATTAAGTTTAACCATGCTAGCAAGTTCGCCTTTTCTTTTATGGTTGTCATGGAGCATTGCAAAACCTGCTCGGCGGTTAAAAAAGGTAGCCGATCAAGTCGCTAAAGGAAATCTACAAGAATGGCCAGAACTTGAAAAAATTGGTTCTTCTGAATATAAAGCTACTGGTGCCAGTTTTAACCATATGTTGCGTGAATTAAATAGAATGCAAGAATTACAACAGCAGTTATTTTCAGATATTTCTCATGAACTGAGAACGCCATTAACGCGGTTACAACTAGCAACCTCATTATTGCGCCGCAAACAAGGTGAAAGTAAAGAAGTTATACGTATTAATAGTGAAGCATTAAAACTTGATTCAATGATTGGAGATTTATTATCTTTAGCAAGACAACAATATGATTATAAAGAAATTCGAGAACTAAAACAAATTGATATCTTATTCAAACCTGTTCTTGATAATGCTGCTTTTGAAGCCGAACAGATTGGTAAAAGCTTTTCAATTGAACAAACTCCAACAAAAAGCATAATCTTATGTTACCCCAATGCTTTATGTAGTGCCCTTGAGAACGTAATTCGCAATGCCTTTCGTTATTCACATAAAGAAATTGTGATCAATTTTTCTATCAATCAACATAGGCTATCTATTACTATAGATGATGATGGACCTGGTGTTAAAAGTGAAGAATTGGAACAAATTTTTAGACCTTTTTATCGTACCAGTGAAGCTCGTGATCGTGAATCAGGGGGAACAGGTTTAGGCCTTGCCATCGTATCTAATTCCATCACTCGCGATAATGGTATCGTTAGAGCCGAAAAAAGCCATTTAGGCGGGCTTAGAATTGTAATAGTGTTACCCCTTCATAAACATTAATAATAGAAGAGAACGAATTGTGTCAAATATCGTGTTAAATATTGTTTTATTTGAACCTGAAATACCAGCTAATACCGGTAATATTATTCGCCTATGTGCTAATACCGGTTTTAATTTACACATTATTGAACCAATGGGCTTTTTTTGGGATGATAAAAAGTTGAGAAGAGCAGGGTTAGATTATCAGGAATTTGTTGATGTAAAACGTTACAAAAATCTTGAACAATTTTTAGCTGACAATCAACTTAATTTAGAAAATCAAGTTTATGCTTTAACTACAAAAGGGCAGAAACCTCATAGTGAAGTTCATTATCAAACCAATGATTTTTTAATGTTTGGGCCAGAAACTAGGGGATTACCTGCAGCGATATTAGATAGGTTACCTCAAGACAAAAAGATTCGGATTCCAATGCGGGCTAATAGCAGAAGTATGAATTTATCTAACTCTGTTGCAGTAGTTGTCTATGAATCTTGGCGACAACTTGGTTATCAGGGTGCGAATTGAATCTCATAAGATTGATTAAAATAAAACTGCTTGAACAATAAATGTAGTAAAATAATATTAATACAAAAGCAGTGTGTTGTTAATGCAACTCATCTGCTTTTGTATTTCATATGATTATAAATTTTCAGTGAAAATTATGGTTTTATTTTACTCGTGAAACATATTCACCAGAACGAGTGTCTACCTTAAGTACTTCACCAATTTGCACAAATAATGGTACACGTACAACTGCACCTGTTGATAATGTTGCTGGTTTACCTCCGGTTCCGGCGGTATCACCTTTTAAGCCAGGATCTGTTTCAATAACTTCGAGTTCAACAAAGTTTGGTGGAGTTACCGCAATAGGTTGTCCATTCCACAATGTTAAAATGCATTCAGCTTGCTCAACTAACCATTTTGCATTATCACCAACCGCTTTAGCATCAGCAGATAACTGTTCAAAGGTTTCATTATTCATGAAGTGCCAAAACTCACCATCAGTGTATAGATAAGCTAAATTCATATCTACAACATCGGCACCTTCAACTGATTCACCAGATTTAAATGTTTTATCAACAGTCTTCCCGGAAAGTAATTTTTTAATTTTTACACGGTTAATTGCTTGCCCTTTCCCTGGTTTATAAAACTCGTTTTCAACAATTACACATGGTTCACCATCTTGCATTATTTTTAGACCAGCTTTAAACTCGTTCGTACTATAAGATGCCATAGAAGCTCCAACTATTATTCTGAATTTCAAAAAAATGAGCCATATTATACAGCAAAAAATTGAACTACCAAATAAAGATGAGTGGGTTTTTGATCTTGCTAATGTCGTTACTGATATTAAAGAACTTTATCGTTGGTTAAATCTTGATAATGAAACTATTTCATTACCGATGCAACAAGCAAAGAAACAGTTTCCGCTACGTGTACCTGTATCTTTCATTAACCGAATGAAAAAAGGAGATAAGCATGATCCATTATTGTTACAGGTACTTTGTGATGCTAATGAAATGAAAAATGTTGCTGGATATAGTGATGATCCGTTACAAGAACAAGAAAATACTATTCCCGGATTACTTCACAAATATAATAATCGAGCCTTGTTAATAACTAAAACTGCGTGTGCTGTTAATTGTCGTTATTGTTTTCGGCGACATTTTCCTTATCAAGATAATCAAAGTAATAAGAAAAATCTAAAAAATGCAATTGACTATATTACCAATCATTCTGAATTAGATGAGATTATTCTTTCTGGCGGTGATCCTTTAATGGCCAAAGATCATGAAATAGCTTTTTTGGTTAATGAGTTAGAAAAGATCCCTCATATTAAACGATTACGCATCCATACACGTTTAGCTATAGTTATCCCAACAAGAATAACGACAGCACTTTGTAAGTTATTTTTTCAAAGCCGTTTACAAATCATAGTAGTTACTCACATTAATCATCCAAATGAGATTGATGATGGTGTCAGTGATGCTATAGATCAATTAAAACGACATGGTGTGACCATGCTTAATCAAAGTGTATTATTAAAAAATGTGAATGATAATGCAAAAGTTTTAGCAGATTTAAGTAATAAACTTTTCAATACAGGTATTTTACCTTACTACATTCATTTATTAGATAAAGTACAAGGGGCAGCCCATTTTTTGGTGGAAGATAAAATTGCAAAACAATTGATGAAAGCGCTTGCTGAACAAGTATCTGGTTATTTAGTACCTAAATTGGCGCGAGAAATAGGGGGAGAAAAAAGTAAACGCGTACTTACATTTAATGATGAATAAGAGTGTTTATTATTTAGTGATGTTTTATTAAGGACGATGATATTCCCCTACAATTTATCTGTGAAAATCTCATTGACGAAAAATAAAATAACTTCTATAATTCCGACCTCCTTAATTAATGCTGTGGAGTTTACACTCTGCAACCTGTTGATAAATTAGATTTGGATATAAATCGTCATGAAACGCACATTTCAACCATCAGTATTAAAACGTAATAGAACTCACGGTTTTCGCGCTCGTATGGCTACTAAAAATGGTCGTCAAGTTCTTGCTCGCCGTCGTGCCAAAGGCCGTGCTCGTTTAACTGTTGCTAGCTGATTTAAAGTTGGGTGGTTAAACTCACTTTTCCTCGGGAGTTGCGCTTGTTAACTCCCTTTGATTTTAGTTACGTATTTCAAGAATCTATTCGCGCCGGTTCTCCTTTCCTCACATTAGTCACGCGAAAAAATACTCTAGCTCATCCACGTTTAGGTTTTGCAATTGCGAAAAAGCAGGTGAAACGAGCTCATGAACGTAATCGCATCAAACGGCTTACTAAAGAGTATTTTCGTCATTATCAACATCAATTACCTAATCTTGATTTTATTTTGATGGCTAAACAACCTGTTATTGGATTAACTAATCAACAATTAGTTGATACACTAGACCAATTATGTCAACGAATCATCACCAAACAAATGGTTTAAATAAGATTATCTTAATAATCAAACAGCATGTTTTTGCATGCAAGTTATTGATAGTTAACTTTTTTATCTTGTTAATCCGTATATATCAGCGTATTATTAGTCCATTGCTTGGTCCTAAGTGTCGTTTTACACCAACATGTTCACAATATGCCATAATTGCATTAAGACGCTTTGGATTAATAAAAGGAGGTTGGCTAACGGTCAAACGTGTATTAAAATGTCACCCTTTACATGAAGGAGGAGAAGATTTTGTTCCTCCAAGAATTAAAAACAATAGAGAAAAACACTAATGGCATCCCAACGTAATATTTTAGTTATTGCTTTACTTTTTTTAACTTTTTTGATTTGGACAACGTGGCAAAAAGATCATGAACCTAAGCCTGCAACAACCAATCAATTAACACAACAAGTTAGTGAAGATGACTCAACCGATGGTTTATCTCTCGGTAAAACCATTTCTGTTAAATCAGATGTACTATCGCTTTCAATAAACACTTATGGTGGAGATGTACAGTCAGCTCAGTTATTAAAATATGAGCAAACACTACATTCAGGTACTCCATTTCAGTTATTAACTTCTCGTCCGGATTTTGTATATATTGCCGAGAGTGGTTTAACTGGTAAAGATGGACCAGATAATGCTACTCAAGGTACCAAACGACCTGTGTATCAAACATCACAAACAGAATATGTTTTAGCAGATGGTGAAGATGAATTACGTGTACCATTAACTTATCAAGTTAATGGGGTGACTTATACTAAATATTACATATTACATCGTGGCAAATATGCCATTGACGTGCAATATGATGTTGATAACCAAAGTCCAGCACCAGTTGAAGTGTCAATGTATGGTCAATTAAAACAAACTATTGAATTACCTCATGATGCAGTAACTGAAGGCGGCGGCGGATTAGGGCTTAGCGCTTTCCGTGGCACAGCTTATTCTAGTTCTAGTACAAACTATAGCAAATATAGTTTTGATGACATAAAAGATAAAACTTTATCGGTGGAAACACAAACTGGTTGGATTGCTATGCTACAGCATTACTTTGCATCAGCATGGGTACCAACACAAGATCAAAGTAATATCCTTTATTCCCGTGCAACCGCTAAAAATTCGCAAGCTACTATTGGTTTTAAAGGTGAATCAACCGTTGTCCAAGCTGGTAGTAAACAAGTAATTAGTGCTAAATTATGGCTTGGACCAGAGATTCAAAATCAGTTACAAGAAACAGCTAATCATCTTGATTTAATTGTCGACTATGGTTGGTTATGGTTTTTATCACAACCGCTGTTTTATTTACTGAAGTTTATCCATAGTTTTATCGGTAACTGGGGTTTTTCTATCATTGTTATCACTTTTATTGTTCGAGGTATTTTATTCCCATTAACGCGTGCACAGTATCGTTCAATGGCACGAATGAAGTTATTACAACCGCGTTTACAAGCACTAAAAGAGCGTTATGGTGATGATAGACAAAAAATGAGTATGGAAACAATGGCTCTTTATAAGCAAGAGAAAGTCAACCCACTTGGTGGCTGTTTCCCTCTAATTATACAGATGCCAATCTTTTTATCCTTATTTTATATGCTAGGTAATACGGTTGAACTTCGCCATGCGCCATTTGCACTTTGGATATATGATTTATCGGCACAAGATCCATACTATATTTTACCTTTATTGATGGGCGGTACCATGTTCTTAATTCAGAAGATGTCACCAACACCAGTTACTGATCCATTACAACAAAAATTAATGACATATATGCCATTGATTTTTACAGTGTTCTTTTTGTGGTTCCCGTCAGGTTTAGTTTTATATTATATTGTAAGTAACTTGTTCACAATTGCTCAACAACGTATTATTTATTGGGAGCTTGAGAAGAAAGGGCTACATGAGAAGAAAAAGAAATAATATAACTTTAAAAAAGAGGAGTAAAATCCTCTTTTTTAGTCTTGGTTTTGGTACATCTTTATGAATATACAACAACAATTTTATTTAACTGGAAACGAACGCGGTTATTGGTTTGTCAGTAAAAATGGGCGTCTATGGTTACCTGATGGTCAGGTTCCCTTAGGTTTAGCTAGTGAGTTTGGTTTTAGTAACCAATTAGCACAATTTATTGGAGAATGGAATGGGCAATCGGCTTGGTTGATTTGCCAAGAAATGCCTAACTCTATGAGTTCCATCCGCCCATTATTGAATGGTGATGATTTATCTTTATTTAATATGGCTGGACGAGCAGTACAATTAGCTGAGTTTTATCGTTCTCATAAGTATTGTGGTTACTGTGGTCACGAAATGTATATCAGCAAAACTGAGTGGTGTTGTATGTGTGACAACTGTCATCAACGCTACTATCCACAAATATCACCATCGATTATTGTTGCTATTAGGCATAAAAATAAAATCTTGCTAGCAAAACATGTTCGGCATAACCAAGATAATTTATATACGGTTTTAGCTGGTTTTACTGAAATTGGTGAAACCATGGAAATGGCTGTTGAGCGAGAAGTTTTTGAAGAATCAAAAATTAAAATAAAAAACATTCGTTATGTTGCCTCTCAACCTTGGCCTTTTCCTAACTCATTAATGATGGCTTATTTAGCTGATTATGAAAGTGGTGATATTACAGTAGATAAAAATGAGTTAGTTGAAGCAAATTGGTACCATTACACAGAGTTACCAAAAATTCCTGAGTATGGAACAGTTGCGAGGCGCTTAATCGAAGACACTATTGTTCTTTGTCGTGAATATGATGAATATGGTGATGATTAAGTTAATTATCAACTTAATATGAATAGGCATAAAGCCTATTCATATTGAATTGTCCTAGTAAGATTTACCGTTTTTGATTCATCCCCAGTAGTTACACAAACAGCTTTGGTCCAATCATTATTTTCATTGTAATCTGAATATGTACAAGTTTCGCTTGATTCTACTTCTTTTTCATTTTTATTATTAATAATAATTTCACCATTTGATGTAAGTTTAAAAGTTGTGGTAATTGTTTTTTCCAGTTGTTTGTTGCTGTTGTAAATGATATTTTTTTCTTGAACTAAAATTGGAAATTTAGTCTTTTCATCTACAGGCACATAAGCGTTAGATAAGATCTGATCCACCTGATCTTGATCGTAAATGATTTGATTATGGAAGATAACATTATTATCAGCAAAATGAGATAATGTCATTTCAGCTAGGCGGCCTTGTTCATCAAATTCTGAGCTAGCTACAATATCACCATTGCTGTTTTTCATACCGACAATATTTTTAGTGGCATCAAAAGTAATATCATAATCATTTCGGGTTTCTTTCATACCATAAATATACTTAGCGGTATCATAATTAATTTCAGCATGTAAACCCTCAAGGTCATAATTAGCAACATAACCTTGGGTATTATAATTAATGACCTTGTCAGAAGAACCTTGAATATGTTGCTGTTTAATTAATTTACTATTAGGTAATAATTCAGGTTCTGTATGGAAAAGATAGCTATTGATTACTCCAACTGTTAAGTTTGTTGAAGCTTTGGCTGTCTCAGATTTAGAATCTTGATTCGCATTAGCGCTGTTCTCAGCAGTAGTTGTTTTTTTATCATCACAACCAACAAGCAATAAGGTGGCACTAACGACACCTACAGATAATAAAGAAATATATTTTTTCATAATTTTGGCTTCTATTAATGTTATATTGTTTAATAATAAAATTATATTATTGCTAATAATATTATAAAGTTAAGTTACTTATTTTATAAATATTAAAAATATGTTAATGACGACTACACCAAGTAGCAAGTGCTTCACAATCCCATCTTTTCATCATTTCACACCAAGCTGAACGCCAGCGACTAACAGTATTACTATTAAGATGAAGTTTTTTCTGAATTTGTATATTATTTTTCCCGGCAACTAACAAATCAATAAATTCTCTCCATAATTCAGGGCGAGGTAACCTATTGAGAGGGGTATCACTTAAAAGGTTAAAACTCCGTCGACAATGTTTGCAACGGTAACAAGTTCTGGTGCCAACTTTTGTGGTATTGGTCGATGCACAGTATATACAAACTGGAGTTTGCTCATTTAATAATGTCATTATTTTGGTATTAATAATTTTATGTTGTTCTGACAAAGTAGGTGTTAATGTGGCTTGTTTTTGATTGGTATACCACTTATGTAAAGACGAATAATGCTGTTGCAAAAAATCTATTATAGCATGGTCTCTACGCATTACTTTCTCGAGCGAAGTACCCAGCTTTTTTTCGGCAATAAATTGATAACTTTTATTCTTGATTCGATGAACGAAAATGATTTCTAGCCAGTTAAATGGAGTTAAACGATTAAAAGGTGTATTAGTGGCAGCAGTGAAATATTTGTTACATGCTTTACAACGATAAGTATTTGTTGGTTTAGAACGGATCAAATAAAAGCTATTTTCACCACAAAATGGACAACCTTCAATATGTTGTAATGTTATATTTTCCAAATCATGATGAAAGGCCCTAAATTCATCATGTAACTCAGTTGGAACGAGTTCGTAAATCATGTGTTACTCCAATATTACTATTACTAACAAATAGTAACAGATTTTTACGTAAACATATAGTGCTCCTGAAACTTTTTTACATATGCTGAAACTAAAAAAATTATTTAAGATTTAGTGGCTAATTATCTTTTAATTTTAATATTATTAAAAAATAGCTTATGTTTTTAAGTGATTGCTGGAGAATGAGTTACTTTCGGATGAATTACTAAGTTAATAAAATCGACTTCTTTATCTAGATAAGTCGATTCTATTAAGTATTATAATAAGATTTATTAGTTTTTTAACCATTCAGCTACTTGTTTAGCAAAATAGGTTAATATGCCATCGGCACCAGCTCGTTTAAAGCAAAGTAGAGATTCCATAATTGCATTTTTTTTATCCAACCAACCATTTTCAATAGCCGCGGTTAACATAGCATACTCCCCAGAAACTTGATAAACAAAAGTTGGTACAGCGAAAGTTTCTTTTACTCGATGGACAATATCGAGATAAGGCATACCTGGTTTTACCATGACCATATCAGCCCCTTCACTGAGATCTTGATAAATTTCGTGTAAGGCTTCGTTACTGTTAGCAGGATCAAGTTGGTAGGTTTTTTTATTACCACCTTTAATATTTTTTGCTGAACCAACGGCATCACGGAATGGACCATAAAAGCAGGATGCGTATTTTGCCGAATAAGCCATGATTTGAGTATTAACAAAGCCTTGTTCTTCGAGTTCGTCACGGATTACACCAATACGTCCATCCATCATATCGCTTGGAGCAATAATATCAGCACCAGCCTGTGCTTGTACTAATGCCTGTTTGGCTAAAGCTTCAACTGTTATATCATTTTGTACATATCCCTTATTATCGATGATACCATCTTGTCCGTGTGTTGTATAAGGATCGAGAGCCACATCAGTTAATATTCCCAACTCCGGAAACTCTTTTTTTAACGCCGTGATAGCTCTGGGAACTAGGCCGTTTTCATTATAGGCTTCTTCTGCTAGTAAAGACTTTTTTGAAGCGTCAATAGCAGGGAATAATGATAAAACAGGGATCCCTAATTTGACCACTTGCTCCGCTTCTTTTAATAATACATCTATGCTCATCCGGTTGACTTTAGGCATCGATGCAACAGGTTGGGCAATGTTTTTACCTTCAACAATGAAAACAGGATAAATAAGATCATTGACTGTTAAGCTATTTTCAGCGATTAAACGACGACTAAAGTCGTGTGCACGGTTGCGGCGCAATCTACGCTCTGGATATTGCCCAGTAATAAAAGGTGACATTAAAACTCCTACTTATTCTTAATAAGAATAGCGTTATTATCTGACTCTGGCAGATGAGAAGCAAATTAATTTGTTCTTAAGCAATAATTAGATATTTTACTTTACAACCTATGTTAATTAGAGGTAAAATTCGGCACTAATTTTTAGTTCCTTGTGATATTAAACAAATTTGAGGTGAGAGGCACATGCCAGTAATTAAAGTACGTGAAAATGAACCTTTTGATGTAGCATTACGTCGTTTTAAACGTTCTTGCGAAAAAGCAGGAGTTTTAGCTGAAGTCCGTAATCGTGAATTTTACGAAAAACCAACAACCATTCGTAAACGTGCAAAAGCAGCAGCAGTTAAACGTCATGCTAAAAAATTAGAAAGAGAAAACGCTCGTCGCACTCGTCTATACTAATATTTATACTAAAAATTTAAATTGATATTAAAATCAATTTGTTATTTTTGATATGAACAGTTCAAACAAGCCGTACATGTAGCTACGGCTTGTTGTCTTTCTGACAATACCAAAATTGGTTGATTATTTATCATGAAAGGTCTTATTCCTCGCGATTTTATTTTAGATTTGATGGCTCGCACTAATATTCTAGATGTGATCAGCAAACGCGTGAAAATGAAGAAAAAAGGAAATAATTATTTTGGTTGTTGTCCTTTTCATGATGAAAAAACCGCATCCTTTTCGCTTAACGAAAAAAAACAGATTTATTATTGCTTTGGATGTGGCGCCTCTGGTTCTGTTGTTAATTTTTTGATGCAATATGAAAGATTATCCTTTCCCGAAGCAATTGAAGAATTAGCTAGTATGCAAGGGATTCGTGTTCCTTATACTGATAATAATAACAATCCTTCAGACCAATCTAAACAAATAGAATCACGTAATGTTAGGCGTGATCTCTATACATTGATGGCAAAAATAACTAATTTTTACCAACAACAATTAACCTTACCAACTTCAAAAGATGCTAATCAATATTTGGAACAACGTGGACTTAATGCCGAGATTATTGCTCGATATAAGATTGGTTTTGCGCCTAATGAATGGCGATTAACTTCGCAAAATGTTGTTAAGTCTAAAGCAGAAGCAACACTGTATAACCAAGCTGGAATGTTGGTAAAAAATGATAGTGGTAATCAGTACGATCGCTTTCGTGGGCGTATCATGTTTCCTATTCGTGATCGGCAAGGTAATGTCATTGCATTTGGTGGCCGAACTATTATTAATGACTCCGCAAAATATATAAATTCTCCTGAAACTCCTATTTTTCATAAAGGTTTTCAGTTATATGGACTTTATGAAGCGCTGGAAATAAATCGTAATCCACAGCAATTGATTGTAGTTGAAGGTTATATGGATGTTGTTTCTCTTGCTCAATTCGGCATTAATTATGCGGTTGCTGCTCTAGGGACGTCAACATCAGAGGAACATATTAAGTTATTGTTTCGTGCGACCGATTCTGTTGTTTTTTGTTATGATGGTGATAATGCTGGGCGCAATGCAGCTTGGCGCGCTTTGAATGTTTTATTACCATGCTTGATTGATGGTAAAGATATTACCTTTGCATTTTTACCACAAAATGAAGATCCTGACAGTTTAGTACGAAAAATTGGTAAAAATGGTTTCGAAGATTATTTAAAATCAGCGCCAAATTTATCTAAGTTTTTATTCGACGAGCTCTTGAAACAAGTAGACTTAAAAACCGCTGAAGGAAAAGCTAAATTAAGTTCTCTCGCTTTACCATTGCTAGATCAGGTTAAAGCTAAAGCGTTTAGATTGAACTTATTACAGCAGTTAGGTAATTATTTAGGATTACTTGATGTATCCCAGCTTGAACAGCTAATTAATACGATTCGTGTTAATAATGATAAAAAACCTTCTGAACCCACCCCAGTGCCACAAATGAAGTTAACTACGATGCGTATTTTAATCGGCTTATTAGTTCAATATCCCGATCTAGCCAAAAAAGTATCAGATCTTAATACTATTCGCCAAGTCAAACTTGCAGGCATCGAAATTTTTATAGAACTACTTGAATTATGCCAACGTTATCCAAATATAAATACAGCACAATTATTAACGGAATGCATTGACCGACCATTTTATAAACAATTAAACCGGTTATCAACTTGGGAGTTTCATTACCAAGAAGATGAAATAGCAACAATTTTTAGTCATACTTTGAAAGAGTTATATGATAATATACTTGCCCAAAGACAAGATGAGTTGATCGCCAAAGAGAGAGTCTCAGGCTTAAGTACTGGAGAGAAAAAAGAATTAGCGACGTTAATACTTGTTTTATCGAAAAAAGACTAAATATACAGAGTATATGCAGTGCAAATAAAAATGTCATACACTACATATATAATATACATGACCTAATAACAAAGCGTGGATACCTTTTATGGAGCAAAATTCTCAATCACAGCTAAAACTCCTAATCATTCGAGGTAAGGAGTTAGGATACTTGACTTATGCTGATGTCAATGATCATTTGCCTGAAGAGATTATTGATTCAGATCAAATTGAAGATATTATCCAAATGATCAATGATATGGGGATTCAGGTTCTTGAAGAAGCTCCTGATTCTGATGAATTATTACTTTCAGATAATGTCCCTGATGAAGAAGCCGTTGAAGCTGCAACGGCTTTAGTACTATCTAATGTGGAATCAGAAATAGGCAGAACAACTGACCCAGTGCGTATGTATATGCGTGAAATGGGTGCAGTAGAGTTACTGACGCGTGAAGGCGAAATTGATATAGCTAAACGTATTGAAGATGGTATTAATCAGGTGCAAACTTCAGTATCAGAATATCCTGAAGCAATTACTTATCTGTTAGAACAGTATAATTTAATTGAAACAGGCGAAGTTCGCTTATCTGATTTGATTACCGGATTTGTAGATCCAAATGCCGAAGAATCAACAGAAGATCTACCTGAAGACTTAGAAGATAGTGAAGAAGAAATTGATCTGGATGATGGCGAAGATGAAGATGAAGATGAAGATGAAGAAGGCGATTCTTCATCTGATGATGATGTCTCTATTGATCCAGAAGTGGCAAAAGCTAAATTTGCTGAATTAAAAGAACAACATGATAAAACCTCTGAGGCAATTAAAAAACACGGGCGTGCACATAAAAAAGCACAAAAAGAAATAGAAAATCTGTCTGAAATTTTTAAACAATTCCGTTTAGTGGGTAAACAGTTCGATATTCTTGTTAATAATATGAGAAGCATGATGGATCGCGTGCGATCACATGAACGTGTAATTATGAAGATCTGTGTCGAACGATGCAAAATGCCGAAAAAACAATTTATGGCGTATTTTACCGGTAATGAAACTAATATGAACTGGTATAAAAAAGCCTTAACTGCAAAGGGTGCATTTGCTGCTAATTTAAAAGAATTTGAAGAACCTATAATGGCTCAGATTGATCTTTTACAACAAATCGAAACAGAAACTAGCCTTTCTATCGAGCAAATCAAAGATATTAATAGAAGAATGTCTATTGGTGAAGCAAAAGCACGTCGAGCCAAAAAAGAGATGGTTGAGGCTAATTTACGTTTGGTTATCTCTATTGCTAAAAAATATACTAACCGTGGATTGCAGTTCTTAGACCTTATCCAAGAAGGTAATATTGGTTTGATGAAGGCGGTGGATAAATTTGAATATCGTCGTGGTTATAAATTTTCAACATATGCTACTTGGTGGATTAGACAAGCCATTACCCGTTCGATTGCTGACCAAGCAAGAACTATTCGTATACCGGTACATATGATTGAAACTATCAATAAATTAAACCGCATTTCGCGTCAAATGTTACAAGAAATTGGTCGTGAACCAACTCCGGAAGAATTATCAGAACGCATGCAGATGCCAGAAGATAAAATCCGTAAGGTATTAAAAATTGCCAAAGAACCAATATCAATGGAAACGCCTGTAGGTGATGATGAAGATTCACATTTAGGTGATTTTATTGAAGATACCGCATTAGAACAACCGTTAGATGCGGCAACCTCCGAAAGCTTACGTAGTGCAACCCGTGATATTTTATCAGGGTTAACCCCTCGTGAAGCAAAAGTTTTACGTATGCGTTTTGGTATAGATATGAATACTGATCATACTCTTGAGGAAGTTGGTAAACAATTCGATGTAACTCGTGAACGTATACGTCAGATCGAAGCTAAAGCACTACGCAAATTACGACATCCAAGTCGATCAGATGTACTTCGTAGCTTTTTAGAATAAACTATCACTCATTAATTATATCGCCACATTTGTGGCGATTTTTTTAATCAATTACGCTGATGCCGATGAATATATTGCAACGTATTAAGATCGATACATTTTTATTAATTTTAATTGGTGTTGTTATTACAGCAAGTTTATTTCCATGTAAAGGTCAGACCAAAGTGGTTTTTGATTACTTAACTACTTTTGCTATTGGTTTATTATTTTTTATGCATGGCGCTAAACTCTCGTTACAAGCGATTATCGTTGGTATTAAAAATTGGCGATTACACTTGATAATATTTTGTACCACTTTTGTTATCTTCCCAATTCTAGGGTTGGCAATGCATGTATTTGTACCTACTTTTTTATCACAAAATCTATATTTAGGATTTATCTATTTATGTGTTTTACCGGCGACAGTACAATCGGCTATTGCGTTTACTTCTATAGCTAAAGGTAATGTTGCAGCTGCTATTTGTAGTGCATCCGCATCAACTTTATTGGGAGTTTTTATTACTCCGCTTTTAGTTGGAATTTTAATGCATACACAAGCTGCGGGTTCAATGAATATGCTAGATGCAATAACTTCTATAATGTTTAAACTGATGTTACCTTTTATTATTGGTCATTTATCGAGACGTTTCATTGGTAAATGGGTTGATAAGTATAAAAGTCTAATCTCAAAAACTGACCGTATCTCAATTTTACTAGTAGTTTATGTCGCTTTTAGTGATGCTGTAGCCAATGGTATTTGGGCACAAATTAGCTTCCTCTCTCTTTTAGAAATTATCTTGTTTTCAATTTTATTATTAACTGTGGTATTAGTTATTACGACTTATAGTTCAAGATTACTTGGATTTAATAAAGAAGATGAAATAACAATTGTTTTTTGTGGTTCCAAAAAAAGTCTGGCTAGTGGTATTCCAATGGCTAGCGTGATCTTCCCCATTTCCATCATAGGAATAATGATTTTGCCTTTAATGATTTTCCATCAAATCCAATTAATGATTTGTGCCGTATTAGCGTCTCATTATGCTAAACGAAAAATGTAAAAATTGTTTTGCTCATTAATCTATTCTCAAGGATAATAGAGCCGCTATTAACAACAGAAAGATATATTATGTTTCATCTATTTGCTGATTTAGAATTTTCAACTATCGTATTATTAATTCTTGCTTTGCTTTTTGTCCTATTTTATGAAGCTATTAATGGTTTTCATGATACGGCTAATGCGGTAGCAACTGTTATTTATACTAGAGCATTAAAAGAACAACTTGCTGTTTTTATGGCGGGGATGTTTTACTTTCTAGGTGTATTGCTTGGTGGACTAAGCGTTGCTTATGCGATTGTGCATCTTTTACCAACGGATTTACTCCTTAATGTAAGTTCAATGCATGGGCTAGCGATGGTTTTTTCAATCTTATTAGCAGCCATAATTTGGAATTTAGGTACTTGGTATATAGGGATCCCCGCATCTAGCTCGCATACGTTGATTGGCTCAATTATTGGTGTGGCACTAGCTAATGCATTTATTATGGATACATCAATTATTGATGCTCTTAATATTTCTAAAATGATTCAGATTTTCTTGTCATTAATAATTTCACCTATTGTTGGATTGGTAATTGCAGGCTTGATGATTTTTTTACTACGAAAATATTGGACACGAAAAGGCCAAAGTAAAAAAAGTAGTAAGAAAAGAGAACGTATTTTTATGACACCAGAGCAACGAGAGAAATTATATGGTAAGAAAAAACCTCCATTTTGGATACGTATAATGTTAATTATCTCAGCAGCAGGTGTCAGTTTTTCACATGGTGCTAATGATGGTCAAAAAGGTATTGGCTTGTTAATGCTAGTATTAATGGGCATTGCACCCGCAGGCTTTATTGTGAATATGAGTGCATCAACTTATGAAATTACTAATACGCGCAATGCGATTCATAATATTGAAGAGTATTTTACTGTTCATAATGATGAACTTGATACGGTTATTGGTAAACAAACAACCGTAGATACAACAACTCCTGTGGGGGATTTAAATAAATATCATTGTGATTATTCGCGCTCCTTTATCACGTTAAGTATAGCGAATAGCTTGTTTAATAAAATCAAAGATTATGAATCACTAACTGTTGATCAGCGTTCACAAGCAAGGCGTATTTTACTTTGTTTATCTGATACCGTTGCTCATGTTGCTAAACAACCTAATGTTGCATCGCAAGATAAGCAATATCTAAAGTCACTAAATAATGATCTTCTAAAAACGGTTGAATATGCACCGATTTGGATTATTATCGCGGTTGCTTCTGCTTTGGCTGTTGGTACTATGATCGGTTGGCGTCGTGTTGCTATCACTATTGGTGAAAAAATAGGTAAAAAAGGCATGACTTATGCTCAAGGTGTTTCCGCCCAAATTACCACTGCGTTATCAATTGGTATTGCTAGCTTTACTGGAATGCCTGTATCAACTACACAGGTACTCTCATCCTCGGTTGCTGGAACAATGATTGTTGATGGTGGGGGAGTCCAGAGTAAAACTATAAAAAATATTGCGTTGACATGGGTTTTAACACTTCCTATTTCAATTTTGTTATCTGCGTCACTTTTTTGGCTTGCTCAAAAACTAATTTAGTAGTAAAAATATAGTATTAAATTTAAACTTAACCGGGACGTCTAAAGAGGAAGGAGAAAAGTATCATGGCTTATAAACATATATTAGTCGCAGTTGATTTATCACCTGAAAGTGAAGTTCTTGTCGAAAAAGCAGTTTCTATGGCAAGACCATATAATGCTCAAATATCATTGATTCACGTTGGTATTAATTATTCTGATCTTTATACCGGTTTGGTTGATATTAATATGAATGATATGAAAGATAGAATTACCGAAGATGCACATATTGCATTAAATAAACTTGCAGATGATGCTGGTTATCCTATTGCTCATACTCTTTCTGGTAATGGTGAATTTGGACAGGTTTTAATCGAAGCTATACAAGAATATGGCGCTGATTTGGTGGTTTGTGGTCACCATCAAGATTTCTGGAGTAAACTAATGTCTTCTGCTCGTCAACTTATTAATAATACTCATATTGATACACTAATTGTGCCATTAAAAGACGAAGAACCAGTAGAAGAAGCTGCCAAATGAAAGTTTAATCATCAACCCGCTTAATTAGCGGGTTTTTATATTTTTATCTATTACATCTGTAAAGATGTTTCAGGTCAGCTATACGTTTAAGTATGTTTTTATAAATGCTCTTTTCCTTACACTTCCAAGTACCGTAAAAATATACTAAAACCATAATTCAGAATATAAGGAGTTTTATTATGAATATTGCTTTAGTTACAGGTGCTTCATCTGGTTTTGGTCGAGCTATTTGTCGTAAACTCATTGCAGATGGCTATAAGGTCATTGGTGGAGGTCGCCGGCTAGACAAGTTACAACAATTAGCAGAGGAACTTGGTAACAATTTTTTCCCAATGCAATTAGATGTCACAAAAAAAGATGCTGTTGAATCAATCTTATTACAGCTACCTAAAGATTTTCAACCAATTGATATTTTAGTGAATAATGCAGGATTAGCTCTTGGTCAAGAACCTGCTTATCAAGCTAATTATAATGATTGGCAAACTATGATAGAAACCAATATTATTGGCTTAATACATTTAACTCACCAAATTTTACCTAGTATGGTTGAGCGAAATTTTGGTTATATTATTAATCTTGGTTCTGTTGCAGGGACTTATGCTTATAAAGGAGGTAATGTATATGGAGCCTCTAAAGCATTTGTAAAGCAATTTAGTGCTAATTTGCGTACGGATTTACTTGGAAAAAAAATAAGAGTAACAAATATTGAACCGGGTTTATGTGGTGGTACAGAATTTTCGAATGTCCGCTTTCATGGTAATGCTGAAAAAGCAGCAGATGTATATAAGGGTGTTGAATATATAACTCCTGAAGATATAGCTAATACAGTTTCATGGCTAGTTAATACCCCTACCCATTTCAATGTTAATTCATTAGAAATAATGCCTGTTGCGCAAGTTCCAGCTGGACTTGCTGTTTATAAGGAAACTAATTAAGAATGTGGAATATTATATCGGTATTGCATTAGCGATGCCGATATAATTATTTTGAACATAAAAAATTATGTTTGCTAAACAAAAATACACTTGCACTTAAAGTGATGGATTGCTATCCTTCTTGTTTGTGATTTTGGATTGAGGTTTATTGCAATGACATTTTCTGAAGTAACTAAAACCTTTGCATCTAGCTTGCCTGGTACTGATAGTTATGTAAAATTGCGTAAAGCAATGCGCACATTAATACAAAATGATCCTAAAAATGCTGCTGTGTATTTTTTGATCTTTGGTTTTGCACGCACCTATGTCATGTTATATGAAGATCAAGAAATATCACCGCAATTTGCCGAAGATAACCAAAAATTAATGTTATCTTATCTCAATGTTCTTGATGAAGCATTAAAGAAACAAGATGCGGAAAGCATCTATCAAGCATTGAATAAAGTAGTCAACGAATACGAAAATAGTAAAAAAGTTTTTTAAAATTGCAGCCTAACATGAAAATGTTGGGCTGTTTTGTTTAGAAGTGTATAAGTAAATTTAGGAACAATGATGAAATTAATTATGTTTATTATGGGCATTATTATTACCACTGGCACTATTATTCAATGTAGGGCGGGTTGATATTTTCCTAAAATATAAAAAACCCGCCACCAAAGGCGGGTTTTTTATTTGAAATGGATATGTTTAAAAATAACAATCAGTAAAGGGTATTAATAACTTATAAAGATTAAAAGCATATAATTTCTAATTCAATAATTATTGATAAAGTTTGGGTGAAGGTCACTAAAAAGACTAATGGCATTAATTAAGATAATAACAAAAGGTGTGATATGAAAGTTTTAAAATTTGGAGGAACATCTGTTGCCAACGCAGAACGTTTTTTGCGTGTTGCAGAGATTATTGAAAATAATGCAAAACAAGAGCAAACTGCTGCTGTTTTATCTGCTCCAGCAAAAATTACCAATCATTTAGTTGCCATGGTCGAAAAAACTGTTGCTGGGCAAGATATTCAAAGCAATATTTATGATGCTGAAAAAATATTTGCAGATTTGTTAGAAGGGATTTCCAAAGCGCAACCAAATTTTGCTTACGATCAGATGAAGCGTTTTGCTTTAAAAGAGTTAAATCATGTAAAGAAATTACTCGAAGGAATCCGTTTGCTAGGGCAATGTCCAGATAGTATTAATGCTTCAATTATCTGTCGCGGTGAAAAACTAAATATTGCTATTATGAATGAATTACTAAAGGCGAAAAAACATACTGTTACAGTTATAAATCCTGTAGCTATGTTACTTGCTCATGGTGATTATTTAGAATCAACAGTAAATATTGCCGAATCAACTCATCGTATTGATGAAATGCATATTCCATCTGAAGATATTGTCTTAATGCCTGGTTTTACGGCAGGCAATGAAAAAGGGGAACTAGTGGTGTTAGGACGTAATGGATCTGACTATTCAGCATCCGTTTTAGCAGCCTGTCTTCGAGCTAATTGTTGTGAAATATGGACTGATGTTGATGGAGTATATACTTGTGATCCACGTATTGTTCCTGATGCTAAATTGCTTAAAACTATGTCGTATCAAGAAGCTATGGAATTATCTTATTTTGGTGCTAAAGTCCTTCATCCTCGAACTATTTTACCTATTGCACAGTTTCAAATTCCTTGCTTAATCAAAAATACTAATAATCCGGATGCACCAGGAACATTAATCGGCGCCAATGTTATTGATTCAACTACCCCTGTAAAAGGTATAACTAATTTAAATAATATGGCAATGATTAATGTGTCTGGCCCTGGTTTGAAAGGCATGGTGGGTATGTCGGCACGTGTTTTTTCAGCCATGTCTTATGCTGGTATTTCGGTAGTACTTATTACTCAATCATCATCTGAATATAGTATAAGTTTCTGTGTGCCGCAAACAGAGCTGTACCGCGCAGAAGAAGCATTAAGTGATGAATTTTATTTAGAATTAAAAGATGGATTACTTGAACCAATTGAAGTAATTGAAAAATTAGCTATTATTTCTGTAGTTGGTGACGGTATGCGTACTTTACGTGGTTTATCGGCTAATTTCTTTACTGCACTTGCAAGAGCTAATATTAATATTGTTGCTATTGCCCAAGGTTCGTCAGAACGTTCCATATCGGTAGTAGTTGATAATGATGTTGCAGTAATGGGAGTGCGTGTCGCTCACCAAATGTTATTCGGAACAGATAAGATGTTAGATGTTTTTGTTATTGGTGTCGGGGGTGTGGGGGGAGCACTTATTGACCAAATAGAACGTCAACAAAAATGGCTTAAAAACAAACAGATTGATTTACATGTTTGTGGCTTATTTAACTCTAAACACAGTGTTATCAATCGAGATGGTATCGATTTATCTCATTGGCGTGAACAAATTAAACAAAGTGAAACGCCTTATTCACTAGATGCTATTATTGAATTTGCTAAAAATAATCGACTTCTTAATCCAATTTTAGTTGATTGTACATCTAGTAGCGAAGTTTCTGATAAATATGCTGATTTTTTAGCTAATGGGTTCCATGTAGTTACACCAAATAAGAAAGCGAATACCAGTTCTATGGCATATTATTTACGTTTACGTCAGGAAGCAGCAAAAAGTAAGCGTAAGTTCCAATATGATACTAATGTTGGTGCCGGTCTTCCAGTTATCGAAAATCTGCAAAATTTACTTAATGCTGGTGACGAACTTATTAAGTTCTCAGGAATTTTATCTGGTTCTCTTTCTTTTATTTTTGGCAAGCTTGATGAAGGCATGTCATTATCAGAAGCGACTAAACTTGCGAAAGAAAAAGGTTTTACTGAGCCAGATCCTCGTGATGATTTATCAGGTACAGATGTAGCTAGAAAACTGTTGATTTTAGCTCGTGAAGCTGGATTACAATTAGAACTTGATCAAATAAAAATAGAGTCAGTATTACCGGCACAATACTCACAAGGTAGTGTTGAGGAATTCATGGCTAAATTGCCACAATTAGATAGTGCTTTCAAAGCGAAATCAGAACAAGCTGCAAAATCAGGTAAAGTGTTACGGTATGTTGGTAGTATTGAAAATAATCAATGTAGTGTAAAAATTGAAATGGTTGACAGCGAAGATCCGCTTTATAAAGTTAAAAATGGTGAAAATGCTTTAGCTTTTTATACCCGTTATTATCAACCGATCCCTTTGGTTTTACGAGGCTATGGTGCAGGTAATGAAGTGACAGCAGCTGGTGTTTTTGCTGATATTTTACGTACTACTTCAGGTAAGATTGGGGGTTAAATGAATCAAAAATCTTTAACTGTTTATGCACCAGCTTCAATGGCTAATATAAGTGTCGGTTTTGATATTTTAGGTGCAGCCATTCATCCGATTAGCGGTGTGATGTTAGGTGATTGTATTACGGTGGAATCATCTGCAAAATTTAATCTTACTAGCAAAGGTCAATTTGTAAAAAAATTACCTCGCGATCCTAAATACAATATTGTTTATCAATGTTGGCAGCGTTTTTGCCAAGCAATAGGTAAAACACTTCCGGTAAATATCACACTTGAAAAAAATATGCCAATTGGTTCTGGTTTAGGTTCAAGTGCTTGTTCTGTGGTTGGTGCATTTGTAGCTTTAAATGAGTTTTTTGATAGACCGTTCAATGAGTTTCAAATGCTTTCCATGATGGGAGAGCTTGAAGGCCGTATTTCTGGTAGTGTTCATTATGATAATGTTGCGCCTTGTTATTTAGGGGGGATGCAATTAATTCTTGATGAAATGGGCGTAATTAGTCAATCAATACCTCATTTTGAAGATTGGTATTGGGTAATGGCTTACCCTGGTATTAAAGTTTCAACTGCAGAAGCACGAGCTATTTTACCAGCTCAATACCAAAAAGCAGATTGTGTTGCGCATGGTCGATATGTGGGTGGTTTTCTTCATGCTTGTTATACCAAACAACCAAAATTAGCAGCAACTATGCTGTGCGATAATATTGCAGAACCTTATCGTAAACAATTATTACCTAATTTTGATGAAACTCAAAAGCGAGTGAAACAACTTGGCGCTTTGGCTTCGGGGATTTCAGGATCTGGACCAACAATGTTTGTAATTGCAGATAAATTAGAAACAGCACAACAAATTGAAGCACTGCTCAAAAGTTATTATTTACAAAATGA
Source organism: Gilliamella sp. wkB112 (assembly GCF_001690685.1). Classification (GTDB taxonomy): domain Bacteria; phylum Pseudomonadota; class Gammaproteobacteria; order Enterobacterales; family Orbaceae; genus Gilliamella; species Gilliamella apicola_J. Next base: position 63,760 of record NZ_LZGL01000013.1, read on the forward strand.
AGATGGTTTTACTCATATTTGTAAAATAGATACTCAAGGAGCAAGAGTTATTTGAGTTTAATTTGATATATGGGAATGTTGGATTAATTTCAACTTTTAATAACAACTGTAAGCAGTTTATACCTAAAGATTATTGGAATATATTATGAAATTGTACAATTTGAAAGATCATTCAGAGCAGGTTAATTTTGCTCAAGCTGTACAGCAAGGACTTGGAAAAGGACAGGGTTTATTTTTTCCACAAGATTTACCTAAATTTGCTGCTGATGAAATACAATCACTATTAAAACTAGATTTTATAACCAGAAGTGCCAAAATTTTATCGGCTTTTGTTGGTGATGAAATAAGTGCAGAAGATATGTTTCGGTTGGTTCAAAATGCTTTTCAATTTCCGGCACCAGTTAAATCAGTAGCATCGGATATTGGTTCACTTGAGTTGTTTCATGGCCCTACACTTGCGTTTAAAGATTTTGGTGGACGATTTATGGCACAAGCTTTAGTGCAAGTAGCGGCGGATAAAAAAATCACTATTCTTACTGCTACATCAGGTGATACAGGTGCCGCCGTTGCACATGCATTTTATCATTTGCCTAATATTCGGGTAGTCATTTTATATCCCGAAGGAAAAATTAGTCCTTTACAAGAAAAGCTATTTTGTACACTTGGTGACAATATCCACACTATTGCCATTCAAAGTGACTTTGATGCTTGCCAATCATTGGTCAAAAAAGCTTTTGATGATGAGGAGTTAAAAACAACAATTGGTTTAAATTCAGCAAATTCGATTAATATTAGCCGTTTGCTTGCGCAAATATGTTATTACTTTGAAGCTTTTGCTCAGTTAACACCTAAACAGCGTGAACAATTAGTTATTTCTGTTCCAAGTGGTAATTTTGGTGATCTTACGGCTGGTTTACTGGCTAAAACTATGGGTTTACCTATTAAGCGCTTTATTGCTGCAACTAATGCAAATGATACAGTCCCTCGATATTTAGAAACAGGTAAGTGGGAACCTCATGCCACTGTAGCCACTCTATCTAATGCAATGGATGTAAGTCAGCCGAATAACTGGCCTCGTATTGAAGAAATCTATAAAAGAGAAGGTTGGGCATTGAAATCATTAGGATATGCGGCAGTATCGGATGAGGTATCTAAACAATCTGTACGAGAACTTGATCAAAAGGGATATTTATCTGAACCACATGGTGCTATTGCTTACCGAGCTTTACGAGATCAGCTACAAGAAGGCGAATACGGTCTATTTTTAGGAACTGCTCATCCAGCAAAATTTAAGGAAGTTGTAGAAGATATTTTAGGCAAATCAATTTCGCTACCAACAGCATTGGCAGAGAGAAAAGATATGACATTACTCTCACATTATATGCCTGATAACTTCGCCAAGTTGAGGAATTTCTTAATTAATTTAGATTGGTAAATATTTTTTCGTCGTCAATTTTGACGACGAAATATTTAAATTAGTGAGAACTAAATAGATTTAAATTATCTAATTTATCGGTTAATTTCCCTATATCGACAGAATCTTCTGCGTCATCAATTTTTACATTGTCTATGACAAAGCTAACGACTTTACTCCGATAGTTTAAATAAGACATTGAAAAACCATATACATCATTATTATTTTGTATGGAAAAGAATTTCGGCTCAGTAAATTTTTTTGCTTTTGCCTCTGCTGGTGAATAACAACCAATTATCCACATTCCCTCATATTGGAAATGTCCACATTTAGCTATGTGTTCTTCCGTTTCCCCAAGATCGCGTTTGGCATAAAAATCAACTAAAAAATTTTCTGCTTTTTGTACATATTTGGGAACTTCTTGAGCAACGGTAATAAAAGGTAATAATGTGGTTAATAATATAAACTTTTTGAGCATCCTTTAAATTCCTTTTAAATTTTGCAATTGATGATAAATATTTTATTACATATCTATGTCCATTTTTTTATATATGGATGAACATAAAAATAAATATTGCTTATAGTAAGATATTGTTTAAATCAATAATTTCGGCTATTGTAATATAAATTATATCATTATAGGGATATCCTTATGCACTGTCCATTTTGTAATGCTGATGATACTAAAGTCATTGATTCTCGTCTTGTAGGGGAAGGATTCCAAGTTCGTCGTAGACGTCAATGTGTTGAATGTAGTGAACGTTTTACTACTTTTGAAGTTGCAGAATTAATTATGCCAAATGTTATTAAAAGTAATAAAGTGCGTGAACCATTTAATGAAGATAAACTGCGTAGTGGTATGCAGCGAGCATTAGAAAAACGTCCTGTCAGTTTTGACGCTATTGAAGATTCTATCACTCGCATAAAATCAAAACTTAGAGCCACTGGTGAACGAGAAGTCCCAACTAAATTAATCGGTGATTATGTAATAGAAGAACTTAAAAGTCTTGATAAAGTTGCCTATATTCGTTTCGCTTCAGTGTATTTTAGTTTTGACGATATTGAACAATTTAGTAATGAAATTGCTAAGTTACAACAAAAATAATCAATTATATATTTATGATAAGTGATAAAGACCAATTTTATATGCAGCAAGCTATTGAGCTCGCTAAGCTGGGTCGTTTTACAACAACACCAAATCCTAATGTTGGTTGTGTAATTGTTAAAGATAATAGAATTATTGGTGAAGGCTATCATCAAAAAGCTGGGGAACCACATGCAGAAGTTTATGCATTGAAAATGGCTGGTAATAATGCAATCGGCAGTACTGCTTATGTGACTTTAGAACCTTGTAGTCATTTTGGTCGAACACCACCTTGTGTAGATGCTCTAATTAAATCAGGTATTAAACGTGTTGTTATTGCTATGCAAGATCCCAATCCGCAAGTAGCTGGCAATGGGATTAAACGATTAAGTGATGCTGGCGTAGAGGTTTGTGTTGGAATTTTAAAAGATCAGGCTGAATCACTCAATAAAGGTTTTTTGAAACGAATGCGTACTGGTTTACCATATGTGCAACTTAAATTGGCAACTTCACTTGATGGCAAAATTGCGATGGCATCAGGCGAAAGTAAATGGATTACTTCTAGCAAAGCCAGAGAAGATGTACAACAGTTTCGTGCTCAAGCCAGTTGTATATTAAGTACCCGTAAAACAGTACAAACAGATAATGCAAGTTTAACAGTTAGACGTCACCAATTACCCGATGACACACAGAAAATCTATCCTACGGAAAAGATTAGGCAACCAATTAGAGTGATTATTGATAGTAAACATCAATTAACTGGCGATGAAAATATTTTTAAACAAACAGGCGAAACATGGGTTGTAAGAAAGCAAAATACTCCAATTAATTTACCAAATACCAGTTTAATAGTTGAATCATCAACCAACAATAATATTGACCTAACTAATTTGTTAAAAATATTGGCTAAAAAGCAAATGAATTCTGTTTGGGTTGAGGCGGGTTCTCAGTTTGCAGGGGTATTAATTGCACAAGATTTAATCGATGAATTAGTTATTTATTATGCACCTAAACTACTTGGGCATAATGCATTAGATATGTGTGTACTTCCTAACTTACATGCACTCTCATTAGCACCACATTTTAGATTTGAATCGACTAAAATGATTGGTGAAGATCTGCGAGTTATTTTAAAAAGATAATTTTGCAAAATAAGTCATAAACTATTTTTCAATAAAAATATTATCAATATGGTGAAATAAATCTGATAGTGTTTGGCTATTTAAATTTGAATATTGCTAGTAATGAATTTTCTGTGATAACAATTTTTTACTTGAAAGTAATTTTGATAAATTATTCTTTCAAAACGAAAGATATGTTACTGTCAATAACGTGACATAGATCACAATTATTGACTTTATTTTTCCTAAAAAATAAATTTATTTGCTAAAGTTTTGTTTTAAAGGTTAACTGTGTATCTGATATATTAGGATGTCTGATAAGTATTTTTACTATTCATAAGGTTAAATCTGAGTGGTGATATTATGGTAATGGCATGGATGTTAAATTATTACCATTGTTAATATTTATCTAATTATATAGGAAATAAAAATTGGCTAGAGTGTCTTCAGCACTGTTAAAGCGTCGATTAGACATTGCGGAATTGGTACGCAAACATGGAGAAGTAAAAGTAGATGAATTATCTGAAAAGCTTCGAGTTTCCAATGTAACTATTCGTCAAGATTTAACATATTTAGAGCAACAAGGTTATTTAAAACGTTCTTTTGGTGGGGCTATTTATATTGCTCCTGAAGGTTCAACTAAAAGTAGTACCACAATAATCTCTCCAAATTATACAAGTAGTTTTAGTGATAGTCATGATATTGGTTTAGTAGTAAATTGTCTTAATTATATTAATGATGGTGATACAATTTTTTTAAGCCATGGCAATTTGATCCGCAAACTTATTCCATTTCTGCATAATAAAAAATCATTAAGATTGATCATGAATGATATTTATAATGCTCAGTTGGTTAAAGAATTTTCGGATGCGGAAGTAATCCTTATTGGTGGTGTATTACTTGAAGGTAATGTTTTACAAAATCACAAGGTTATTAATTTTATTTCGAATCAATTTACCATATCTCATTTTATAGTTGAATTGGCTGCAATTAATAATGATAACCAACTAACAATTGATAATATTGAACAACAAAAAACCTATCAACATGTTTTAAAAAATGCTAAACATATAATTGGAGTTTTACCTCAAAGAAATATATTTAATGATAATCATAGCATTGGCAAACTAAAGAATGTAGATGTTGTAATATTGTCAAGACCAGCAGTTACTGAATATCATCAACAATTATTAGACTCTAATTTTCTGCAATCTGATATAAATAGATACTGTGTCACTTATCACAATGGATTGGAGATATAATATGACTTTCAAGATTTGTGCTATCGGTGAGTTAATTGTTGAATTTTTAGCTAAAGAACAAAATCAGCGATTTGATCAAACCGGAAAATTTATCGGTCCTTTTCCTGGAGGATCTCCAGCCGTTTTTGCCGATCAAGTGGCGAAATTGGGTTTTTCAGTCATTTTTTTTAGTTGTGTTGGCAAAGATCTATTTGGGCGGATGTGCATTAATCGACTTAAGAAAGATGGAGTTATAATCGATGGTATAACTTCACATAGTAAGGCTAACACAGGTAGTGCTTTTGTTTCTTATAAAAATAGTAGTGAGAGAGATTTCATTTTTAATATTCCAAATAGTGCTTGTGGTTTATTATCATTTAATCATATTAATGAAAATTTATTACAAGATTGTAACCACTTACACGTCATGGGTTCATCACTTTATTCATTTCGTGCAATTGATGCAATGCGTAAAGCATTAGATATTATTAAAAGTAAAGGAGGAACAATCTCTTTCGATCCTAATTTACGTAAAGAAATGTTTGATATTCAAGAGATGGAACAATCGTTTGATTATATCATGGAGTATACTGATATTTTTTTACCAAGTGAGAATGAAGTAAGTTATTTTGCTCATAGCATAGGTGAAAGTGAACAGCAAACAATGCAAACCTTATTAAAAAAAGGTATCAAGCATATTGTAGTAAAAAAAGGTGCCAATGGTGCTAGCTATTATGGACTTAATGAACAAAATAAATTTACAATGATACATGTTGATGGATTAAAAATGCACTCTGTAGATCCTACAGGTGCTGGGGATTGTTTTGATGCAACATTTGTGAGTTTAATGTTAGCGGGTTATCCAGTTAAGGATGCATTAATATATGCTAATGCTAGTGGTGCTCTAGCTGTATCAAAGAAAGGTTCAATGGAAGGGGCCTCTACGTTAATTGAGTTAGAAAAAGTCCTCTCACGATCCGCCTGTCACATTTAAAAAATGTATATAAAAAAATCCCAATAACAGTGTTATTGGGAAAGCATAAGGAATAGGAAAACAATGAAATAAATACATTGTGAAATATAGTATGCTCTATTTTGTAATTTATGTATGTAAGGGTATACCAATAATTGCTTAAATAGTTTGTATCTAATATGTTAAACAATCGTAAAGGATAACCCGATTAAATAAAACTTTAATTTAATCAATATGTTATATTATAAGAAAATTTCTAACAAAGAATTTAGAAATAGTTTTCCATGTTCTGTTATTTGCCAATTATGCAAATCTTCAGTTATATAATTTTTTTCCATGGCTTGATCTATTTGCTTATTGATGGTTTGTAAAGGTAAAAACGTTCTTTCTTCAAATTCAAGTTTGGGGCAAGGTTCAAATAATCTAAAACGGTTCATGAAAAATTCAAATGCAAGCTCATTGCTGGTCACAATAAAAGAATTATCCAAATAACGGCCATCTAAATATCCTTTAGGGTGACGAGTTTTAACCGTACGTATAATTTTTCCATCAGGTTGTGTTAGTTTGCCATGAGCACCACAGCCTATCCCTAAATAATCACCAAATCGCCAATAATTTAAATTATGTTGGCATTGATAATTAGATTTGGCATAAGCAGACGTTTCGTATTGCTGATAACCATTATTAGTTAATAGTTGATGTCCTTGTTGGTAAATGTCCCAGAGTTTATCATCATCTGGTAGAACAGGAGGTTTAGAACCAAATAAAGTATTCGGTTCAATGGTTAATTGATACCAAGACAAATGTGGCGGATTAATAGTGATTGCTTGCTTTAAATCATACAAAGCATCATTTAAACCCTGATTTGGTAAACCATGCATCAAATCTAAATTAAAACTTCGCAAGTTTAAATTATGTGCAATTACGGCCGCATCGATAGCTTCTTGCGGATTATGAATTCTTCCTAAACTCAAGAGTTTATTTGCTTGAAAACTTTGTACTCCCAAAGATATTCGATTAATACCTGCTTGTTGATATCCATTAAATCTTTCAGCATCAACTGAATTTGGATTCGCTTCAATTGTGATTTCAGCATTTTTTTCAATCGATATAATATTGTTAATACTAGATAATAAATGATCAATATGTTCAGCAGAAAAAAGACTAGGAGTGCCGCCCCCAATAAAAATAGAGTGTATCGAGCGGTCAAGGCAAAATATAGAATCATTTTGTAAGTCTTTGATTAAATGATTGATATAGTTATCATAGTCTGGCGTTTGTTTTACAGTGTGTGAATTAAAATCACAATAAGGACATTTTTGTACACACCAAGGCATATGAATATACAAACTTACTGGGATTTTATACTGAAACATGTGCCTTTCCTGAAACTTTTGCTAAGAGAGCGGATTAATTGATTCGCTATTAAAGATAACTTACTATTTTATCTTAATTAATAAAAAAAATCTCTTTTACACGCATTACCATTGTTACAATTAATATAAAGAGAGTAAAATCAGCTCAATATTAAATCTATTATTTTATAATTTTTTGAAATTTATTAGTGAGGAAAAGGTATGAGTATAGTAAAAGAAATATTAGAGAGTAGTGCGTCAGGAAAATCATTAAGTCCATCAGTTAAACAAGCTCAATTTGGTGAATTGCCGATCTTAACCGTTACTCACAAAACCTGTTCGGCAGCAGTAGCACTTCAAGGCGCTCATCTTTTATTTTGGCAACCAGTGACAGAATCAACGCCTGTTATTTGGTTAAGTAAAAATACTTTTTTCAAAAAAGGGAAGGCAATTCGTGGTGGTGTACCCGTATGTTGGCCTTGGTTTGGTAAATTAGGCGATCCTATGCATGGTTTTGCTCGTCTTGTCGAGTGGACATTAGAATCATGTAAAGAAGACGACAATGGCGTTGATTTAGTTTTATCATTAACTAATAATCAACAAACGGACTCATTTTTCACAAAACCATTTAATGTTTGTCTTACAATTCATATTGGAAAAATTTGCCAAGTAACATTAAGTTGTAGAGGTGATTTTGAGGCAACCAGTGCATTACATTCTTATTTCGGGATTAATAATATTAATAATGTTGTCGTAAAAGGTCTTGGTGAAACATATCAAGAACGTTTGGTTGTTGAAAATAAACCTTCAGTTGTAGGAGAACTGATTTTTAATCAAGAAGTTGATCGTATCTATACTAATGCCAATCATATAATTACTATTACTGATGGTCATCGAACAATCCAACTAACAAATACTAATGCAAGTGATGTAGTCACTTGGAATCCATGGATAGAGAAGGCTAAGTCGATGGTAGATTTTGCTGATGAAGAATATAAATCCATGGTTTGTGTTGAAACTAGTTGTATTAATAAAATATTAAAATTGTCGCCAACCAATCCAACAACGTTTGGATTTAAAATCGAAATTATTTAATATTAGCTACAATATAGCTATGTATTTAGTTTATATATTAATAGAAACTGATTATTTGATTGCGTTTACAAAGAGATGGCTTTATAATCGCTCACGCTTTTTTAAAGCACCAATTTGATAGCCAACTACTGGGTCGCCTGTAATTGGTTTTTATTAAAAAAACTAAGAGAAATAAACATGTTTACATTAAAAGCAGAAGTTAGAAAAGAGCATGGTAAGGGTGCGAGCCGCCGCCTGCGTAACGCTGGTCAATTCCCAGCCATTATTTATGGTGGAAATGAACCTGCAATCTCAGTGATCTTTGATCACAATCAAATTTTTAATATGCAAGAAAAACCGGAGTTTTACTCTGAGGTGTTAACTGTTGAAATTGACGGTAAAGCGGTTAAAGTCAAAGTACAAGCAGTACAACGCCATCCATTTAAACCAAAATTAGTTCATATGGACTTTATTCGCGTTTAATTTTTTATTTCATTGGAGTCATTTCCAATGAATATACTAGTTAAAAAGGTCACCTAAATAGGTGACCTTTTGTTTTTCTACTTGAAAGTAATTATAAATTAAGGCTGATGCCTATTATTATGATTTATATAATTAACTGGATCTACTCTTACGATCTAACATAATAAATATTATTTAATACCATTTTGGGAGAAAAGAATGCCTGATATTCTAGCTTGTGATTTAGTTATATTTGGGGCCAAAGGGGATTTGACTAGACGTAAATTATTACCATCTTTATATCAATTAGAAAAATGTGGGAAATTACCTGATAAAACAAAAATTTTAGGTGTAGGTCGTGCTGATTGGGATCATGCTGCTTATGCTGAAATAGCAAAAGATGCACTTGTTACATTTATGTCGGAACCATTAGATAATGAAATTTGGAAAAAATTTAGTCAACGACTTAATTTTCACAAATTAGATGTCAATGAAACATCTGCTTTTGAAGGTTTAAAGCAAAAGCTTGATAAAAATTATCCCGCAATTTTCTATTTTGCTATGCATCCAGGAGCTTTTGGTACTATTTGTCAAGGCTTAGCCGAAGCAGGATTAAATCAAGCAAAAAATCGCATAGTTATGGAAAAACCACTTGGTACAGATTTACAATCATCGCGTGAAATTAACAATTCAGTTGCTAAATTTTTTGATGAGTCTCAGGTTTATCGGATTGATCATTATTTAGGTAAGGAATCAGTTTTAAACTTATTAGCATTACGTTTTGCCAACACGTTTTTTGCATCATTTTGGGATCGTAATTCTATTGATCATGTTGAAATTACCGTGGCAGAACAAGTTGGTATTGAAGGTCGTTGGGGATATTTTGATAAAGCTGGACAAATGCGAGATATGGTACAAAATCACTTGTTACAAATTTTGACTATGATTGCTATGTCTCCTCCCGCTAATCTTGAAGATGATAGTCTACGTAATGAAAAGATAGCAGTACTTAATGCGCTTAGACCAATTGATAAAAGTAATGTTCGGGAGAAAGTTGTTCGTGGCCAATATACTGCTGGTTTTGTTAATGGTATTAATGTTCCCGGTTATTTAGAAGAAGACGGTTCAAACAAAGAAAGTAATACGGAAACTTTTGTTGCAATTAGAGTTGATATTGATAATTGGCGTTGGGCTGGTGTACCATTTTACTTACGCACAGGAAAACGGTTACCAGCTAAATGCTCAGAAGTGGTGGTTTATTTTAAATCATTACCACTTAATCTATTTAATGACTCTTATCCGCAATTACCACAGAATAAATTAACTATTCGTTTACAACCAGAAGATGGTATGGATATCGAAATTTTAAATAAAGTACCAGGATTAGATAGTACTCATAACTTACAAACAACTAAGCTTGATTTAAGCTATAGTGAAACTTTTCATCAACATAGTGCAGATGCATATGAACGTTTATTACTTGAGGTAATGCGTGGGCGCCAAGCATTATTTGTGCATCGTGACGAAGTTGAAGCTGCATGGCAGTGGGTTGATTCAATTATTCATGCATGGGATGCAGATAATGAACCAGCCAAAACTTATCAAGCCGGTACTTGGGGGCCAGTCGCTTCAGTAGCTTTAATAACTAAAGATGGGTATTCGTGGCACGAATTTGAATAATGAGGAGTCTAAACATGTTTACATTAAAGAAATTTACAAATAGTCAATTATTGATAGAAGATTTAGTTGCAAATATAGTTCGAGATCTAAAACATGCAATTAGTCAAAAAGGGCATGCCTCTATAGCTGTTTCTGGTGGTAAAACACCGATTCCTTTATTTATACTTCTTAGCCAACAAGATATAGAGTGGAATAACATTTATGTGACCTTAGTAGATGATAGGTGGGTTGATGATACAAATGATGCTAGTAATGAAAAACTTGTTATGACTTATTTATTACAAAATAAGGCGAAATTTGCAAATTTTGTTGGTCTAAAAAATAGTTGTGATAATCCGTTTGATGGTGCCGAAATCACTGATAAAATATTAGCCACCAAAATTCCACTACCACTCGATGTACTCATTTTAGGAATGGGTGATGATGGGCATACCGCATCACTTTTTCCCGGTGCAGCTAATTTGATGGCAGGTTTGGATATGAATTCTGGACGAAAAGTTATTGGAATGAAGCCATTAACTGCTCCACTTGATCGTATTACATTAACATTACCAACCATTTTAGACAGTAAAAATATCTATTTACATTTAATGGGACAAACTAAAATGGATGTGTTAGAGCAAGCAGAAAAAGGTAATAATGTTAATGAAATGCCAATTCGTGCCATCATACACCAAGATAAAGTTAATGTGATAGGATTTTGGTCTGTTGATTAATATTTGTATTGGATTTTGCTGGCATGTGCCAGCAAAATTTTTTTGATAAACACTACAACTTTCTTAACTATCTTATTTTCAATTATAATTCTCAATTTGCCTTCATGCTTATTTTCTAATCCAATAAATTTTTAATTATTATAATTTCCGCCTTCCAAAAGTAGCTCATAGTATAACTTTAATATTTTATAAATAAATTAATCAAAAACCTATTATTTTTTTTACTTTTGTGGTAAAAAGTGGGAATAAGTGGTGAAAATATCTGCTTTTTTTAATTTATTGATTTTTATTAATTAAAAAATAATAAAATTTATACATAATGGTGTTTTTATGTTTAGTGGTGCAATTATAGTCAATTTAGATAGTAAAGGGCGAATGGCTATTCCTACTCGTTACCGAGAATCTTTGTCTGAAGGTATGGTTTGTACGATAGGTTTATATCATGAATGTTTAACACTTTATTCCATGTCTGAATGGAAAAATATTGAACAACAACTTTCTACATTATCTACAATTGTTGAAGCTGAACGTAGAATTAAAAGATTATTATTGGGCTATGCAACGGAGTGTCCAATGGATAATTCCGGACGAATATTATTACCACCAACATTACGGACTTATGCAAAATTAGAAAAATGTATTATGTTTGTTGGTCAATCTAATAAATTTGAAATTTGGGATGAAGCGATCTGGTATCAACAAATTAATGATGATATCGCTGCATTACCGACAGATATCGAAAATTTATCTGATAATTTAAAAAGTTTAACTATTTAGGAGAAGTAAAAGATTGATGGGGTATCAACATAAAACAGTTTTATTAAATGAAGCTGTTACATCATTGAATATAAAAAAAGATGGTATTTATGTTGATGGTACCTTTGGTAGAGGTGGACATTCTAAGTTAATTCTTGAACAACTAGGAAAAAAAGGACGATTAATTGCAATTGATCGCGATGACCGCGCTCAGCAAGCAGCTTTGTCAATCAAAGATCCTAGGTTTACTTTTATTTTAGGTGAATTTTCAAATGTATACCAATATATTGATAATTTGCAATTATTGGGAAAAGTTGATGGTTTTTTGTTGGATTTAGGAGTGTCATCGCCACAATTAGACGATCCTGAAAGGGGGTTTTCGTTTATGCGTGATGGGCCACTTGATATGCGTATGAATAATCTTAAAGGTATACCAGCAAGCAAGTGGTTATTGGATAGTGGAGTTGATGATATAGCATGGGTACTCAAAACATTTGGTGAAGAAAAATTTGCAAAACGCATTGCTCATGCAATAGTTGAACAAAATAAAATTTCACCAATAACACGTACTTTGGAATTAGCTAGTTTAATTGAAAAAGCAATACCTAAAAAAGACAAAAATAAACATCCAGCAACACGAAGTTTTCAGGCAATTCGTATTTATATTAATAGTGAATTAGAGGAAGTTGAGCAAGCATTAAAAAGTAGTTTATCAATACTCGCTGACAATGGTCGTCTTGCGATAATCAGTTTTCATTCTTTGGAAGATAGAATCGTTAAACAGTTTATCAATAAACAGAGTAAAGGACCTCAACTTCCTGCAGGCTTACCGCTAACTGAGGAACAATTAAAACGATATGGTGGACCTAAGCTAAAATCACTTGGTAAGATTAAACCAAGTGCTGTTGAAATCGATGATAACCCGAGATCTAGAAGTGCAATATTAAGAGTAGCAGAAAGGAAAAATGAACAGTAACCCAAATAATGATAACTACCATAATAATATTGATAGTGATATAGACAATCAAAAAAAACCAAGTAAAAGTTTATTTGGATTAATTATTAGTGATTTATTTGGACGTCAAAAATTTTCTTTATTCCTGCTAATTTTAATTATTATTTCAGCCGGCGCGGTATTAATAACGACTCAACAAGTTCGTAAACAGTTGTTCGAACGAGAGCAATTATTACTCGAACAAGATGTGTTAGAAAGTGAATGGCGTAATTTAGTAATTGAAGAAAATGTACTTGCCGATCCGAAACGGGTTGAAGATAAAGCCAAAAATCAATTAGGAATGACTTCTGTTACTCCACAGAATGAAACCGTTATTGTAATAAAGAGTAAATAATGAAGCCAATTAATAACAATAAGAAAAATAAAAAGGCTATTAGGGCAGTTAAAACAATTAAAGTAAATAAGCCGAATAATAAAAAACAATTTTTCACACCTAATAGATTTTATGTGGTGTATGGTTTTATTATTTTTGCGATTATTTGTTTAATAGTCAAAATGGCAGTCTTACAAATAATTGAACCAGATAAATTAATTGCCGAAGGTAATAAACGATCTCTTCGTTACCAAGATATGGATGCACCCAGAGCTATGATAACTGATCGTAATGGTCGGGCATTAGCTGTTAGTGTGCCAATGTATGATGTTTGGGCTGATCCCAAAATTGTAGTTCAAAAAGGCGGTGTAAAAGTAAATGATGTTAGATGGCAAGGATTAGCAAATACATTAAACATACCAATGTCCACGCTTGAACAAAAATTAAGTAACCCATCAATGCGTTTTGTTTATTTATCTAGGCAAATCACACCAACAATATCGGATTACTTAAAAAAGTTAAAGTTACCTGGAATTTCATTTGCTAAAACTTCAAAGCGCTATTATCCAGCAGCTGAAAATATAGCTCAGTTAATTGGATTAACAGATATTGATGAAAATGGCATTGAAAAAGGTTCTGAGGGAATCGAAAAAAGCTTTAATAAATGGTTAATTGGCGAGTCAGGACAGAGAGTTGTAAGACGAGACCGAGTTGGTCGTGTTATTGAGGAAATAGAACGAACAGAAAGTGAGGCTGCCTCGGATTTAACTTTGAGTATTGATGAACGTTTACAATCACTGGTATACAGTGAATTAAGTCAAGCAGTGGAGTTTAATAAAGCTGATAGTGGAACAGCGGTATTAATTGATGTACATACCGGTGAAATTTTAGCGATGGCAACTAGTCCTTCTTATAACCCAAATAACCGTTCTACACTTGACTATAATTTATTAAGAAATCGCGCAGTAACTGACGCTTTTGAGCCTGGTTCCACTGTTAAACCTCTAGTGGTAATGGCTGCATTGGAAAAGAAAATTGCCAATTTAAACACGATTATAGATACCAGACCATTTTATGTAAATCGTTACGAAATTAAAGATGTATCATATCAAAAAGCGTTGAATTTAGCTGGTATTTTAGAAAAATCAAGTAATGTTGGTGTAAGCAAATTAGCTTTACAAATGGAATCAGGTGATGTTGTCGAATTTTATAGTAGATTTGGATTAGGACAACCAACAGGTCTTGGTTTAGGTGGAGAGGTAAGTGGTTCAATTGCCGCAGATAGAACTAGAAAGTGGGCTGATATTGAAAGAGCTACTTTTGCTTTTGGTTATGGACTAAGTGTAACTCCTCTACAGCTAGCAAGAGCATATGCAACTATAGGTAGCTATGGTATTTATCGACCAGTTTCAATTGTAAAAGTAACTGAACCGGTTAAAGGCGAAAGAGTAGTTCAAGAAAAGATAGCTAAAACTGTTGTCCAATTGATGGAAGCAGTCGCTGTTACTGGCGGTGGTACAAAAGCATCGGTTCCTGGTTATAGTGTGGGTGTTAAGACTGGTACTGCAAAAAAATTAGCTGGAGGTCGATATGTTAATCAATATTTGGCTTATACCGCAGGGATTGCGCCAGCAACAGCACCTAAATATTCACTAGTTGTTGTTATCGATAATCCTAAAGCGGGTCAATACTATGGCGGTTCGGTTTCTGCTCCTGTATTTAGTCGCATCATGGGTGGAGTGCTTAGAACTATGAATGTAAAACCAGATCGTCAAGTTGATGGACAAATGATTATTTATTAATAGGTGGTAAATGATGGCAACATCTACATTTAAAACATTATTTCGTTTATTGGGCGGGAGTGATGATCAAGTGATCAAAGATATCTCTCTTAATCATCTACGCATTGATAGTCGTATGGTAGCTAAAAATGATGTGTTTGTTGCGATTAAGGGTATTACAGTTGATGGTCAGACTTTTATTCCCCAAGCTATTAATTCTGGTGCTGTAGTGATTTTAATCGAAACCCCTAGAAAATCAGATAACTTAAAAATTAATTATATAAAACAAAATAAAAAGCTCATACCACAAGTAAAAGTTTTTAACTTAACGAAACAATTATCTGTTATTGCTAGTGAATTTTATGGTTTCCCTTCGAAGAAATTATCGGTTATTGGGGTAACGGGCACAAATGGTAAAACCACTGTAACCCAACTTATAGCGCAATGTACAACATTATTGAATGAAAAAAGTGCCATTTTAGGAACGATAGGTAATGGTATTTATAACCATTTACAGCCATCAATAAATACCACTGCTTCACCAATAGATATTCAAACATTATTAGCTGATTTTGTAAAAGAACAAGTTAAAGTTGTTGCCATGGAGCTTTCTTCACATGGATTAACAATGAATCGCGTTAAAGGATTGAGTTGTGTCGCAACAGTATTTACTAATTTGAGTCGAGATCACCTTGATTACCACAAAACCATGGGTAAATATGCTAAGGCAAAATGGGCATTATTCAGTCAAGATAAAAAAGAGAAGCAAGTTGAAGATTCAGGTAAAAGCATAATTAATTATGATGATAGTTATGGTAAACGTTGGATTGAAAAACTTGACCATGTAACAGCTGTGTCATGCCAACCAAAATCGTTGCGTCATTTAAAAACATTAAATAAACCGTATGTTGGTGTATCAATGATTGAATATCATGATAAAGGAGCCAAAATTCATATGGAGTCAAGTTGGGGAAATGCCGTTATTAATAGCCGATTACTAGGTGAATTTAATGTTTCAAACTTATTGCTATCAGTTGCTACACTGTTGACTCTTGATTTTCCTTTTTTTGCTGTAATCAATATGGCATCTTTCCTAAAACCTATCTGTGGACGAATGGAAGTATTACATGCCAAAGACTCCCCAACCGTTATTGTTGATTATGCACATACACCTGATGCATTGCAAAAAGCAATACAGGCAAGTCGCATCCACTGTAAAGGGACGTTATGGGTGATTTTTGGTTGTGGAGGTGATAGAGATTCTGGTAAAAGACCATTAATGGGTGAAATAGCAGATCAATTTGCCGATAAAATTATACTTACTAATGATAATCCACGTACTGAAAATGAAATGACAATTATTCATGACATTGAACAAGGTTTATTAAATAGTAAAAAAGTGCAGGTTATTACTGATCGAGTTCAAGCCATTACTCAAACATTTTCACAAGCAGAAGTAAATGATGTAATTCTCATTGCGGGCAAAGGTCATGAAGATTATCAAATTATTGGTAAAACTAAACATCATTATTCTGATCAAGAAACTGTTAAACAGCTTTTAGGAGTAGAGAATCCATTATGATTCCATTAGTTATTAAAAAAATTATAACATTAATAAATGGTGAACCTTATCATATTAACGATGAAGTTTTAATGGTTAATTCAATTGATATTGATTCGCGCAAAATTACTAAACAATCGCTGTTTATTTCGATTGTTGGTGATAATTTCGATGGTCATGAGTTTGCCGAACAAGCTATCAAAAGTGGTGCTGTAGCAGTTATTGTTAACCACAAACTAGACAGTTTAATACCACAAATTGTAGTGGCAGATACTCGCCAAGCATTAGGGAAAATTGCTGCTTATATTCGGCAGCAAAGTTTAGCTAAAGTTGTCGCCCTTACAGGTTCTTCTGGTAAAACTTCGGTCAAAGAAATGACGGCTGCAATTTTACAGAATTGTGGGCAAACATTATACACACAAGGTAATTTTAATAATGATATTGGTGTGCCTCTCACATTATTGCGTTTAACGCCGCAGGATCAGTTTGCAGTCATTGAATTAGGTGCTAATCATATTGGTGAAATCGCCTATACAACTAATATTGTTAAACCACAAAGTGCATTAATTAACAATATTGCTGAAGCTCATATTGAAGGTTTTGGTTCACTAGCTGGGGTAGCAACAGCAAAAGGTGAAATTTTTCAAGGAGTACCAAAAGATGGTATCGCGATTATAAATTTAGATAGTTACTCGGAACAGTGGTTTATTAATGTAACCGATAAAAAAGTTTGGACTTTTTCATTAGATAAAAAAACAGCAGATTTTTATGCTTCTAATATTCAAATAGGTGAGTCTAGCAATTTTATATTACATACACGTCAAGGTGAATGTGAAATTACATTACCTTTAGTTGGTCAACACAACGTTGCTAATGCGATAGCTGCTTCAGCATTAGCTATGTCTGTTGGTGCGGACTTAAATCAAATTAAACATGGGTTAGCAACCTTAAAATCTGTAAAAGGTCGGCTTTACCCAATTAGATTAAATGCAACTCAATTAATTTGGGATGATTCATATAATGCTAATGTTGGTTCAATGTCTGCGGCAATAAAAGTTTTAGCACAACACTCAGGTTATAGAGTTCTAGTTGTGGGTGATATGGCTGAATTAGGTACTGAAGCAGAAAAGTATCATCAGCAAATAGGTGAACTAGCTCGACAACAAAAACTTGATTGTGTAGTAAGTGTAGGCAAGTTAAGTCAATTTATCAGTCAATCTAGTGGCGTAGGTCATCATTTTGGTAATAAGCAAGATGCTGTAACTTACCTGTTAACACTTTTACATCAGTATCCAGTCTTGACTATGTTAGTTAAAGGTTCACGTAGTGCAAAAATGGAAGAAATCATAGAAGAAATTAAAATTAAACAACTTAAAGTTACTCAGGATTAAAATTATGTTGGTGTGGATTTCAGAATATTTAGTTAAATATTTTAGCATTTTTAATGTTATCTCTTATTTAACAGTAAGAGCAATTTTAGGTTTATTAACCTCGTTAGCTATTTCATTATTAATGGGACAAAAAGTTATTGATTGGTTGCAAAAACTACAAATAGGTCAAGTTGTACGTAATGATGGGCCTGAATCCCATCTGAGCAAAAAAGGAACACCTACTATGGGTGGTACCTTGATATTGGTATCAATTTCGTTATCAGTATTTTTATGGGCAGATCTGCGTAATCCTTATGTCTGGACAACATTATTTGTACTAATTGGATATGGTATTGTCGGATTTGCCGATGATTACCTGAAAGTTATACGTAAAAATACAGCAGGCCTTATTGCAAGATGGAAGTATTTCTGGCAATCAGTCATTGCCCTAATTGTAGCATTTGGTCTTTATATTTATGGTAAAGACAGTTCAGTAACAGTATTAGTAGTACCATTTTTTAAAGATGTTATGCCTCAATTAGGATTAGGATTTATTTTATTAACTTATTTTGTCATTGTTGGCGCCGGTAATGCCGTAAATTTAACTGATGGGCTTGATGGTTTAGCGATTATGCCTACTGTTTTTGTAGCCGCTGGTTTTGCTTTAGTTTCTTGGGCCACAGGGAATGTCAATTTTGCTGCTTATTTACATATTCCTTATATTAAGTTTAGCGGTGAACTAATGATTGTCTGTACGGCGATCATCGGTGCGGGATTAGGTTTCCTTTGGTTTAACACATACCCAGCTATGGTGTTTATGGGGGATGTCGGTTCCCTCGCTTTAGGTGGCGTATTAGGGATTATTTCAGTTTTATTAAGGCAAGAATTTTTATTATTGATAATGGGCGGCATATTTGTAATCGAAACCATGTCGGTTATTTTGCAAGTAGGATCGTTTAAATTAAGGGGTAAACGAATTTTCCGTATGGCCCCAATTCACCATCATTATGAATTAAAAGGTTGGCCTGAGCCACGCGTTATTGTTCGCTTTTGGATTATATCGCTGATGTTGGTACTAATTGGTTTGTTAACATTAAAATTACGTTGATTAAAAATAGATCAGGGTTAAATCATGATTAATTATCAGGGCAAAAATATCGTTATTATTGGATTAGGTATTACAGGACTTTCCTGTATCGATTATTTTCTTGCTCAAGAAGTGATTCCTAAAGTAATAGATACTAGATCATCACCATCTGGATTAGAACTTCTAGATAAACGTATTGTTTATCATTTAGGTGGATTAAATACTGATTGGTTACTTGAAGCCGATTTAATTGTGGTCAGCCCTGGTATTGCATTATCTACACCAGAGTTACAAAAAGCCGCAGAAAAAGGTATAGAAATTGTTGGTGATGTAGAACTTTTTTGTCGTGAAGTTAATCTGCAAGGTAATAAAAAAATTGTTGCTATTACTGGCGCAAATGGTAAAACTACTGTAACTTCTTTAGTTGGTGAAATAATTAAATCTGCAGATATTAACGTTGCTGTTGGCGGCAATATTGGGCAGCCAGCTTTAAAGTTATTAACTCAAGAATGTGATGTCTACGTTCTGGAACTGTCCAGTTTTCAACTAGAAACAACGTATAGTTTAAACGCAACAGTAGCGACAATTTTGAACATCTCAGAAGATCATATGGATCGATATCCACAGGGTTTAATGCAATATGTACAAGCTAAACAACGTATCTACATTAATGCAAAATATTGTATTATTAATCATGATGATAAATTAACTATCCCTACAGATAATCATAAAAATATAACTTCATTTGGTTTACAAAAAGGTGATTATCATTTAGATACTCATTATGATTATTTGGTTGCTCAAGAACAACCAGTATTAGCCACTAAAACATTAAAACTAATTGGTTGTCATAATTATCTTAATGCATTAGCTGCCTTAGCAATTGCTGATAAGTTAATGATTCCTAGAGAGTCGAGTTTAGCAACTATTGCTACATTTCAAGGATTGCCGCATCGTTTTGAATTAGTATTAGAAAAAAATGGTGTGAAATGGATTAATGATTCTAAGGCAACTAATGTCGGTAGTACAGAAGCAGCCTTAAATAGTATAGTTTGTAATGGTAAGTTATTTCTATTGCTTGGAGGCGATGGCAAATCAGCAGATTTTTCACCATTAATTCCTTATCTAAAAAATAGAAAACTTGAAATTTTTTGTTTTGGTAGAGATCGCATACTTCTTGCTAAATTAGCACCTAACATTACAACTATTACTGAAACACTTGCTGAAGCCATCGAAATTATTGCAAATAAAGTCGTTACTGAAGATATAGTATTACTTTCACCGGCTTGTGCAAGTTTGGATCAGTTTAAGAATTATGTTGAGCGAGGAAATCAATTTGCGAAGCTTGCTAAACAATTTACTTCAAGGAGTGAACTATGACACTCTTTTTACTAAAAAAACAAGTTAATCCACATATTCCATTTGATAATCAATTGCTTTGGACAGTATTAGGATTAATGATATTTGGTCTAATAATGGTGACCTCAGCGTCAATGTCGTTTAGCGAAAGTAACCCTTTTTTCTATACTCAACGTGAATTGATTCAAATTGGTATTTCCTTGTTTTTAATGTTTATTACTCTTTATATTCCAATTGAACGTTGGCAACAGTTTGCAACCGTGCTGTTAATAATCGCTATTATTATGTTAGTTGCCGTATTAGGTATAGGTTCCTCAATTAATGGAGCTGCACGTTGGATTCCGTTAGGAGTATTTAACTTCCAACCTGCAGAATTATCAAAATTAGCCTTATTTTTATTTTTAGCCGGTTACTTAGCTCGGAAATCAGAAGAAGTCAAAAGTGGTTTTTGGGGATTTTTTAAGCCAATGGTAGTTATGGCTATTCTTTCTATTTTATTACTCTTACAACCAGATTTAGGTACAGTTATTGTTCTGTTTATGGTAACTATTGGTATTTTATTTATTGCTGGTGCTAAATTATGGCAATTTGTAGCTATTTTGTTAGCTGGTTTTGCAGCCGTAATTACGCTAATTTTATATGAATCTTATCGTTTAACTAGATTGTTGACATTTCTTGATCCATGGCAAGATGCGACAGGGTCTGGATATCAGTTAGTTGCTTCATTGATGGCTATAGGCAGTGGTGGGGTATCAGGTCAAGGCATGGGAAATTCGATCCTGAAGTTAGGTTATTTACCAGAATGTCACACCGATTTTATATTTTCGATAATTTCTGAGGAATATGGATATATTGGAATTCTTGCTTTATTAGCTCTACTATTTTTCTTAACTTTTAAAGCGTTGGCAATCGGTTATCGAGCCTTAAATGAAGGTTTACAATTTTCTGGTTATTTAGCATGTCAAATTGGTATTTGGTTCGGATTTCAAACCTTTGTTAATGTTGGTGTAACTTCTGGGATGCTACCAACCAAAGGTTTAACATTACCATTCATTAGTTATGGTGGTTCAAGTTTAATTGTAATGAGTGTTGCAGTTGCCATTTTACTTAGAATAGATTTTGAATTTAGACAAAAACAAGCACAAGCAAGAATAAGGTTAATAAAATAATGAAAAAATTATTAGTGATGGCGGGTGGTACTGGTGGCCATGTTTTTCCGGGTATTGCTGTTGCACATTATTTAATGAAACAAGGTTGGCAAGTCAGATGGCTTGGCACAGCCGATAGGATGGAAGCACATTTAGTCCCTGATAATGGTATTGATATTGATTTTATTGAAATATCTGGTTTACGAGGTAAAGGTAAGATTGCGTTGTTAAAAGCGCCGTATAAAATTTTAAAAGCAGTTTTTCAAGCAAGAAAAATATTAAAATCTTATCGTCCTGATGTTGTTTTAGGCATGGGAGGATATGTTTCAGGCCCAGGTGGAATTGCAGCTAAAACACTTGGCATTCCAATCGTTTTACATGAACAAAATGGAGTTGCGGGGTTAACTAATAAATATATAGCAAAGATTGCTACTAAAGTTTTACAAGCATTTCCATCTGCATTTCCTAATGCTGAAGTGGTGGGTAATCCCGTCCGTGAGGATCTTTTGACTGTTGCTGAACCAGAGCAACGGTTTAAAGATCGACAAGGACCAATAAGAATTTTAGTCATGGGTGGTAGCCAAGGTGCAAAGATTATTAATGACATTGTACCTCAAGTGATAACTAAATTAGGCAATAAGTATGCTGTATGGCATCAAACAGGTAAAGGAATGTTAACTTCGGTTTTGGAATCTTATAAAAATTGCGATATGGTCAATAATAAGGTAACGGAATTTATTTCAGATGTAGCCGAAGCATATAGTTGGGCAGATATAGTCATTTGTCGTAGTGGAGCACTAACAGTTAGCGAGATAGAAATAGTTGGCATTGGAGCTATTTTTGTTCCATTCATGCATAAAGATCGCCAACAATTTTGGAATGCGAAATCATTAGCTGATGTTGGAGCAGCTAGAATTATAGAACAACCTGATTTTAATGTTGAATCACTGGAAAATCTACTAATAAACTTAGATAGAGAACAATTAGCAATAATGGCAGCAAAAGCTAAAAGTTTATCGATTAATAATTCAACTGAAAGGGTAGCAGAAATACTGAATTCAGTGATAAAATAGTTAGTTTTTGATATGACTTTGTGTAATAATCTTGTCAAGATGTTTCAGGTTAACTATATGTTTTGGTAAATTATAAAACATAACAAAGTGATATAAATTTTATTAAATAACTAATAAAACAAAAAACTCTAAAACAATAACAGAAATAAAGTAGAGGTTAGATAGTGAATACAAAGGAATTAGCTAAAATAAGAGCAATTATTCCCGAAATGAAACGTGTTAAACATATCCATTTTGTTGGTATTGGTGGTGCGGGAATGGGGGGAATTGCCGAAGTTCTAGCTAATGAAGGTTATGAAATAAGTGGTTCAGATATTGCTGAGAATGCAGTTACTCAGCATTTAGAAACCTTAGGAGCAAAAATTGTAATTGGTCACTCGGCTGAAAATATATACAATTCAAGTGTCGTAGTTATTTCTTCTGCTATTTCTCAAGATAATATAGAAGTAGTTGCAGCTCGAGAGGCACGTATCCCAGTAATTCAACGCGCGGAAATGTTAGCTGAATTGATGCGTTTTCGCTATGGTATTGCTATTGCAGGGACACATGGTAAAACCACAACAACCGCTATGGTCACAGCTATTTATGCTGAAGCTAAACTTGATCCAACTTTTGTTAATGGTGGTTTAGTTAAGGCTGCAGGTACTCATGCGCAATTAGGAACTAGTCGATATTTTATCGCGGAAGCGGATGAAAGTGATGCATCATTTCTTCACTTACAACCGATGGTTTCTATTGTAACTAATATCGAACCTGACCATATGGATACTTATCAAGGTAATGTAGAAAACCTTAAACAAACATTTATTTCTTTTTTACGTAATTTACCTTTTTATGGCTTAGCTGTTATGTGTTATGACGATCCAATTAATCGTGAGTTATTACCAATTGTTGGGCGAAAAGTGATTACTTATGGTTTCAGTGAAGAAGCGGACGTCATTATTAAAAATTATCGTCAAGAACGTGGTATCAGCTACTATACTGTTTCACGGCCAAACCATAATGATTTAAAGATAGAATTAAATGCGCCCGGTAAACATAATGCTTTAAATTCTGCTGCAGCAATTATTGCTGCCACTGAAGATGGTATTGATGATGAGTCAATTATTAATGCTTTGGCTAAATTTGCGGGCACTAGTCGCCGCTTTGACTTAATAGGATTTTTCCCTCATTTTAATGGTGGCGATATTATGATGGTTGATGATTATGGCCATCATCCTAGTGAAGTTAATGCTACAATTCAGGCAGCAAAAAATGGCTGGCCTGAAAGGCGTTTAGTTATGCTTTTTCAACCACATAGATATACCAGAACGCGAGATTTATTTGATGATTTTGCGCAAGTGCTGTCACAAGTTGATGCATTAGTAATGTTAGATGTCTATTCCGCTGGCGAACAACCAATTGCTGGTGCTGATAGTCGTTCTTTATGTCGGTCTATTCGTAATCGAGGTAAAGTGGATCCAATTTATATTTCGGACTTGGAACAATTACCTGAAATCATGAAAGAGATTTTGCACGGTAATGATTTATTGTTGACTCAAGGTGCTGGTAGTGTTAGCCGTATAGCTCGTCAGTTAGCTAATGCTCATTTGTTTTCAAAAGAGGAACTATAATGAAGGATAAAGTTGCTATTTTGTATGGCGGTACTTCAGCTGAGCGAGAAGTGTCGCTTAAATCGGGTAAAGCGGTATTGACAGGATTATTAGCAAATGGTGTAGATGCACATCTTATTGATACTAAAGATCATCCAATAACAAATTTAAAAAAAGAAGGTTTCACAAAGGCTTTTGTAATTTTGCATGGTAGAGGTGGTGAGGATGGAACTGTGCAAGCAATTTTAACTTATCAAAATATTCCTTATACTGGTAGTGATGTTTTATCATCAGCACTGACTATGGATAAACTAAAAACTAAGTTAATTTGGAAGGCTCTTGGTTTACCTATAGCTGATTTTATTATGGTAGATAAAAATCAACCTTTCAATGTTGATTCAATCATCAACCAATTAGGATTACCATTATTTGTTAAACCTAGCCATGAAGGTTCAAGTGTTGGTATGACGCGAGTTAATAAAGCAGATGAACTACATGCCGCTATTGAGCTTGCTTTTAAATATGATAATAATGTAATGGTTGAATCCTTTTTAGCTGGTCCGGAATTTACGGTAGCTATTGTTGGTGAACAAGTTTTACCATCAATTTTTATTAAACCAGCTGCTAATTTTTATGATTATGATGCTAAATACTTGTCAGATTCAACTCAATATTTTTGTCCAAGTGGTTTACCTGATGATAAAGAACAACAAATTCGTAAATTAGCTTTAGATGCGTATAAAGCTGTCGGTTGTAGAGGTTGGGGGCGAGTAGATATTATGTTTGATGCTAATCAAGAACCATATTTACTTGAAGTTAATACAGCACCAGGTATGACAGATCATAGTTTGGTACCAATGGCGGCGAAACAATATGGGTGGTCATTTAGTGATCTTGTTAGTCGCATTTTAAATTTGGCAACAGTATAAATGGCTCTATTTATATGAGACAAGTTAGACAAGCAGCACAAAGGCGAGAAGATAAAAACAGAAGACGGCTGCTTTTCTTTCGTAGTAAAGAACAATTAATAGGATTTTTGTTCTTTATTGCGATAACTTTAATTAGTATTTGGGTTGTTAAAAGTGTAAAAAATTGGATGGATAATCCAGAACAAATGGTATTATCACAATTAATTTTAAATGGTGAACACACATTTACAACCGAAGATGATATACGTAATGCAATTTTAGGGTTGGGATTACCTAATACTTATATAGGGCAAGATGTTGATGATATACAGCAAGAAGTTTTAAGATTTCCATGGGTAAAGCAGGCTAGTGTACGTAAACAGTGGCCAGATAGATTGATTGTTTATATTGAAGAATATAAACCTGCTTTTTATTGGAATGATCTATTTTTGCTTGATATGTATGGCAATGTGTTCAGTATCCCACTAGATCGTATTGCTGAAATACAATTACCAAGGCTTTATGGGCCAGAAGGTAAAGCAAAAACTGTATTAGAAACGTATCATAAATTAAATGATCTTTCTAAAAAACTCGCTAATAGTCAATTAGCACTACAGATTAAAGCTGCACAGACTGATGAACGTAATGCTTGGCAATTAATGGTAAAACAATGTATTGCTGGATTTTGTCTTGAAAATCAAGAAATAAAGTTAATGTTAGGAACTGAGGATATTGAGCAACGATATCAACAATTTATTAAATTATTTCCTGAAATTCAATTAAGAATGCCAGCAAATGAAAGAATAGTGGTAGCTGATTTACGTTATGAAAATGGTATTTCAGTACAAAGAGAAAAAATAATGCAGTAAGGAAAGAATAAAGGCTGAAGTATGAAAGCAACAGAGAAAAAATTGGTTGTTGGTCTAGAAGTCGGTACATCAAAAGTACTTGCACTGGTTGGTGAAGTTTTGCCGGATGGTATTGTTAATATCATTGGAGTAGGTCACTGCCCATCCAAAGGTGTAGATAAAGGTGGTGTTAATGATCTTGAGTCAGTAGTTAAATCTATCCAACGTGCGATTGATCAAGCTGAATTAATGGCCGATTGTCAAATTTCTTCTGTTTATTTAAGTCTTTCTGGAAAACATATTCGTTGTCAAAATGAAATAGGTATGGTGCCAATTTCTGAAGAAGAAGTTACAGCAGAAGATGTTGAGAATGTTGTACATACCGCCAAATCAGTTAGAATTCTAGATGAACACCGCATATTACATGTGATAGCACAAGAGTATTCTATTGATTTGCAAGAAGGTATTAAAAATCCAATAGGTCTTTCTGGCGTTAGAATGAAAGCTAAAGTTCATTTAGTTACCTGCCACAATGATATGGCTAGAAATATTGTAAAGGCAGTTGAACGTTGTGGCTTAAAAGTGGATCAACTCATTTTTTCTGGCCTGGCTTCTAGCGATGCCGTGTTAACTGATGATGAAAAAGAGCTTGGTGTGTGTGTAATCGATATGGGTGGTGGTACAATGGATGTTACTGTTTATACTGGTGGAGCTTTACGCCATTCAGTGGTGATTCCCTATGCCGGTAATGTGGTAACCAGTGATATCGCTTATGCATTTGGTGCACCACCAATGGATGCTGAAAATATAAAAATTCGCTATGGCTGTGCAGTAGGATCGTTAATTGGTAAGGATGAAGTGATTGATGTGCCAAGCGTTGGTGGTCGGCCATCACGATCTTTACAAAGGCAAACGCTTGCTGATGTAATTGAACCTCGTTATTCAGAGTTATTGTCATTAGTGCAAAAAGAATTGTTAACTTTGCAAGATGAACTAAAAAAACAAAATGTCAAATACCAATTAGCAGCAGGTATTGTGTTAACCGGTGGTGCGGCGCAAATTAAAGGCATGGTAGAGTGTGCAGAAAAAGTCTTTCAGAATCAAGTGCGTGTTGGGCAACCATTGAATATTTCAGGATTAACTGATTATGTGCAGAAACCTTATTGTTCAACGGCGGTAGGTTTATTGCATTACGGAAAACAAAGTTTATTGAATGATGATGCTAAAGATAGCAATAAGTCATCATTAAAAGGGATAGCTAAACGTTTGACAGGGTGGTTTAAAAAAGAATTTTAGCTAATATATTTCAAGAACTTCGTGGACATTGTCGACGGTTATCTGTACAATGTCCTAAGATCGTAAATTTGGAGATAAGTTATGTTTGAGCCTATGGTTGCAGATGATGAACCAGCAGCAGTCATTAAAGTTATTGGTGTCGGTGGTGGCGGTGGTAATGCGGTTGAGCATATGATTGCTGAACACATCGAAGGAGTAGAGTTTTTTGCGGCAAATACAGATGCACAAGCTTTAAAAAGAATTAAGGTTGGTCAAACTATCCAAATCGGTACTAATGTTACAAAAGGACTTGGTGCTGGTGCTAATCCAGAAGTGGGTAGGAATTCAGCTGAAGAAGATCGCGAAGTTATTCGTAGCGCGATTGAAGGCGCTGACATGGTGTTTATCGCGGCAGGAATGGGTGGTGGTACAGGTACTGGTGCGGCTCCAGTTGTTGCGGAAATAGCTAAAGAATTAGGAATTTTGACTGTAGCGGTAGTAACTAAACCGTTCGGTTTTGAAGGTAAGAAGCGTATGGCTTTTGCTGAGCAAGGTATTGCTGAATTAGCCAAGCATGTTGACTCACTTATCACAATCCCAAATGATAAATTATTAAAAGTGTTGGGTCGAGGTGTTAAATTATTAGATGCTTTTGCAGCAGCCAATGGAGTTTTAAAAGGTGCCGTGCAAGGCATTGCCGAATTAATTACCAAACCAGGGCATATTAATGTGGACTTCGCTGATGTAAGAACAGTGATGTCGGAAATGGGATATGCTATGATGGGTTCAGGTCGTGCTAGTGGAGATAATCGAGCAGAAGAAGCAGCTGAAATGGCAATTTCAAGTCCATTGCTAGAAGATATTGATTTATCAGGTGCTCGTGGAGTCTTAGTTAATGTAACCGCAGGTTTAGATCTTGGTTTAGAAGAGTTCGAAACTGTAGGTAGTACTGTTCGAGCTTTTGCTTCTGATAATGCAACTGTTGTTGTTGGTACTACTTTTGATCCTGACATGTCAGATGAAATTCGAGTTACAGTAGTTGCAACAGGTATTGGAATGGAAAAACGCCCTGAGGCTAAAATTACTAAATCTGTTCCTCAAAATTCATTATTTAGTCAAAGTAATCCGATAGGACAACAAGAAGAAAAATTGGCTAAAGTAGTGAATGAACAAGTTATATCTCCTCTTGAGGAAAATAAAATTTTAGATATTCCTGCTTTTATCCGTAAACAGGCGAACTAAGATTGAACTTATTTGAATTTTTATTGTCATATAACAGTAGAAACAAATAGAAAAGTAGGTGCAAAGTGAAACAAAGAACATTGAAAAAGACAATACAAGCAACTGGTGTTGGTTTGCATACCGGCAAAAAGGTTACTTTAACGTTGCGTCCTGCACCTGAAAATACAGGTGTTATATATCGTCGTACCGATTTAGAACCTTGTGTTGATTTCCCTGTCGATGCAAAATCAGTACGTGATACTATGCTTTGTACTTGTTTAGTTAATGAGGATAATGTTCGCATTTCAACTGTTGAACATATTAATTCTGCATTAGCTGGATTAGGTATTGATAATATTATTATTGAAGTTAATGCACCAGAAATCCCGATTATGGATGGTAGTGCAAGCCCTTTTGTTTATTTACTACTTGATGCAGGTATTACTGAACAAAATGCATTAAAAAAATTCATTCGAATCAAAGAAACTGTGCGTGTTGAAAACGGTGATAAATGGGCAGAAGTTAGACCATATAGCGGTTTTAGACTAGATTTCACTATAGATTTCCAACATCCTGCTATTGATAATAGTTCGCAACGTTATCAACTTGATTTTTCATCAGAATCTTTTATTCGTCAGATCAGCCGAGCAAGAACTTTTGGCTTTATGCGTGACATTGAAGCTTTACAGTCAAAAGGATTATGTTTAGGTGGTAGTTTAGATTGTGCTATTGTAGTGGATGATTATAAAGTATTGAATGAAGATGGTTTGCGTTTTGAAGATGAATTTGTACGTCATAAAATGCTTGATACTATTGGTGATTTATACATGAGTGGCCATAATATGATTGGTGAAGTGGTTTGTTATAAGTCAGGTCATGCACTTAATAATCAGTTATTACAGGCATTATTAGCAAAACAAGATGCTTGGGAATTTGTAACGTTTACAGAAGAACAAACGGTTCCTGTTGCTTTAAGCACTCAGCAGCTTGTATTAGCGTAAATTTTTTTATTAAAGAAAATTTATTTATAAACGCTTCCATTAACAATGGAAGCGTTTTTTTATTTTTATAATCGTAGAGAGTTATATATGAATAAAAGTCATTTTTTTGCTCATTTATCACGCCTGAAGTTAATTAACCGTTGGCCTTTAATGCGTAATGTTATAATTGAGAATGTATCAGAACATAGCTTACAAGTGGCTTTTGTAGCACATGCTTTAGCAATTATAAAAAATAAACGTTTTAATGGTAAAGTTAATCCTGAACGGATAGCTCTATTGGCAATGTACCATGATGCATCAGAAGTATTGACTGGCGATTTACCGACACCAACTAAATATTATAATCCACAAATAACTTCTGAATATAAAAAGATAGAAAAGATCGCTCAAAATAAGCTTATTAATATGTTACCTAAAGAATTACAAGATGACTTTAGAACATTAATTGATGATGATTTTTATACTGAAGATGAAAAAAATATTGTTAAACAAGCTGATGCATTATGTGCTTACCTAAAAACTATTGAAGAATTAAGTGCTGGTAACAAAGAATTCAAATTAGCAGAACAACGTTTAAAAAAAACATTATCAGAGAGAGCTAGTTCCGAAATGGATTATTTTTTAGATGTATTTGTACCTAGTTTTAGTTTGTCATTAGATGAGATAACAATGGAAAAATAATATTTAACTACTATGATTTTTATTTAGTTCTAATATATGTTGAGTTATTCTTGATAAGAAAATACTTTTTAGCTAAAAAAGCATGTATGTATATAAATTAACAATGTGTAAAATTTATAATAATATGAATAGAAACTAAGGCGGTAATATTTACCGCCTTAGTTTTATTATTTATCAGTTATCTATTATATTTCAAATAAATATCGATTTAATTAGAACTACTTTTTTGGGCATAAGGACCATATAGAATACCATTAGATTTTAATGGATTAGGAGTAAATAGTCTTGTTGCTGATAAAGCTGAAATTGCAACACTACGATCCCTAATGGAATCACTAATTTGAGTAATAGCAGCAGAAATTAACATTGAAAACAAATTGCCACTTGTTTGTTGGGTTTCGAGGCTAGAAGCAGTGGCGGTGCCAGTCCAAAGTAGTTTAACTGTACGAGCATCAACTAATTTAGCTTCTAATGTTACTCGGGTATCACTTTGAACTAATTGATAATTAGTACCATAATCTTTGATATTTATATACAAGACTGCATCAGTATTAAAGGTTTCTCTTAATTTAGCTAAATTTACAGAATGAATATCATTAGCCACTGTTAAGCCATTTTGTTTAAAAACTTCATTGGCTAGATTAACAGGGAAAACATAATATCCAGCTTCAGCCAAAGGGAATGTTAGTTGTGATAAAACACCGAAGCTTGCATTGGCTTCGTTTGAGTGATTGATTGGAAGCAAAACTAGAATAGAAGAGGGTTTACTTTCTTTAAATGCAGTATAATCATAGAGTTTGGCTATATTTTACAAGGTAATTAGAATATTATGGATTTTCCTAATTGGTATGGTTTTCAAAAGATTAGTTTCGAACAACATGATTTTTATGCGAGACGACATAAACTTAAATTTATACTTTCTTTACAGCAGCATAATTTTTTACTGAACTGGCTAGAAAATAGCCCCTTTGATTCAACGTCGAAATGTTTTATTAGTAGGCCTGTGACCGACGATAATCGAGATATATGTATCAATAACTATATTTAAAAACCGAGTTATTCTTAAAGGCGTAAAGTTTCCTTATAAAAAATGGAGGCTAAGACTGTAAACCTCTTATAACTGATGTCAAATTTATACTTTAACTAAAATTATATCTTCAAGTGGAATGAATATATTACAAAATTAATACATTCCAATTCAAATTTTATAAATCGTTAAGAAATATATTTCACAATGTTACCTTTAATCTTTACAAATTATTTAAACTAATTCACAATGCTATCCTTAAGCTTTACAAATTATTTAAACTAATTCACAATGCTATCCTTAAGCTTTACAAATTATTTAACCTATACTCATTAACATTGAAATTGTTTTAGTGAATGTGGTGTTGATAAGTTTATTCTTTTAGCTGGGCAGCATCCGACTATGACGCAGGGCCGCGGAATGCCTTTAAAACCAACCTACAGGCAATACTGTTCTAAAAAACAGCAACTTCAATGATGGAAGTATATATATCTACTTGAAGTAGCTAAAGAGGAGATTACATATGGCAGATCCCAATATTCTTTTACTGCGAATTGATAACCGTCTGGTTCATGGGCAAGTTGCGATGGCTTGGACAAGTGCATTGGGTGCTAATTTATTAGTTGTTGCAGATAATGTCGCAGCAGAAGATAAATTACAACAAGAACTCATGTCAATGACTGCTGAATCTGTTGGGGTAGGAATTCGTTTTTTTACCTTACAAAAAACTATCGACATTATTGCCAAAGCTTCACCGTCGCAAAAAATCTTTATTGTGTGTAAAACGCCAAAAGATGCCAGAACCTTAGTCGAAGGTGGTGTACCGATTCACAGTATTAACGTTGGTAATATGCATTTTTCAGAAGGTAAAAAAGCATTAACTAAAAAAGTTTATGTTGATGATAAAGATGTCACCGACTTTAAAGCCATTATGATAAAAGTAAATGATATATTTGTACAAGATACTCCGGGCGATAGAAAAGATAGCCTTGAGAGTTTATTAAAAAATCAGTAACAGCGAGGTTGTTATATGAATGATATCACGTTGATACAAGGCATAATGTTATCGATTATGGCTTTGGTAGTCGGTATCGATTTTTGGTTAGAGACCCTCTATATTTTTAGACCACTTATCGTTTGTACCTTGACCGGTATTATTTTAGGTGATGTGCAAACAGGTTTAATTACTGGCGCATTGACCGAATTAGCATTTACTGGGCTTACTCCAATTGGTGGTACCCAGCCACCTAATCCGGTTATGGCAGGGATTATGACTACTGTAATCGCCCACTCAACAGGTGTTGATGCCAAAACTGCTATTGGTCTTGGTTTACCATTTAGTTTTTTGATGCAATATATTATTCTTTTTTACTACTCTATGTTCTCGTTCTTTATGCAAAAAGCTGACCGCTATGCAGAAGAAACCAATATAGGTGGACTTACTAGGTTGTGCTGTTTATTAACTGGTATCGTTGCTGTTACTTATGGACTGGTGACCTTCTTATGTGCTTATTTAGCTCAAGGTTTGATGCAAACTCTTGTATCATCAATGCCAGAATGGTTAACTCATGGTTTTGAAGTTGCCGGTGGAGTATTGCCAGCAGTTGGTTTTGGTCTATTGTTAAAAGTAATGTTAAAAGTACAATTTGTGCCTTTTTTTATTGTGGGATTCTTATTCGTAACCTTTATTCCAATGCAAAACTTGTTACCAGTTGCTTTAATTGGGGCTGCATTTGCAATCTACGAGTATTTCAACTCTCAACGAAAAGCAACATCGACACCTGCTCTGGAGGATACTCAAGATGGAATCTAATGATGATAAAAAACTTACTAAAGGTGATATTACAAAGTTAGGGTTCAGAGCCAACATACTACAAGCTGGCTTCAACTATGAACGTATGCAGGCAATCGGTTTTGCTTTAGCACAAGCATCTTTGTTAAAAAAGATTTATGGTAAGGATAAACCCGCGTTATCGGCAGCGTTAAAAGATAATCTGGAATTTATGAATACCAATACTAACACAGTTGGTTTCTTAATGGGATTATTGATTTCACTGGAAGAGAGAAAAGAGAATCGAGATCTGATTAAAGGGCTTAAAGTTGCGTTATTTGGCCCACTTGCAGGGATTGGCGATGCGATATTCTGGTTTACATTACTGCCGATTGTTGCCGGTGTGTGCGCCTCATTGGCTAGTCAAGGTAGTTTATTAGGACCTATTTTATTTTTTCTTATCTATTTAGGTATTTTCTTTCTACGTATTGTCTGGACCCATTTAGGTTATAACTTAGGGGTTAAAGCCATTGATAAAATACGCAGTAGTTCGGGGGTCATCTCTCGTTCAGCGACTATTTTAGGTATTACAGTAGTGGGTGGATTGATCGCTTCCTATGTTCATTTGGATGTGATTGCTCAAGTTGCAATTACTGAAGGACACACTATGTCCTTTCAGGAAGCATTTTTTGATAAAATCTTCCCTAATTTATTACCATTAACATATACTTTAGTGATGTTCTACTTTTTACGTATGCGTAAAGTGAATCCGGTTACGCTTATTTTAGCAACCTTTGGTTTAACCATCTTTTTATCCTGGTTAGGTATTTTATAGTTGTCAGTGACGCCCGCCATATTAGTGGCGGGATAGTCAGCAAAGGAGTGAAATATGATTAGTATTATTTTGACGGGGCATGGTCAATTTGCTTTCGGTTTATACAGTGCCGCCGAGCTGATTGTTGGTCCACAGGAAAATTTCAAAACTGTCGATTTTACTCAAGAAATGAGCACTGATGAGCTTAGTGAACAATTACAGCATGCGATTAATCAATTACCAAAAGAGAGTGAGATCTTATTCCTAACCGACTTATTAGGTGGTTCACCATTTCGTTCTAGTGTTGAATTAGCTATGCAGCGAAAAGGGTGCGAGGTAATTGTCGGTACAAATTTACAAATGTTGACGCAAGTTCTGATGGAAAAAGATGAGTATAAAACGATAACAGAACTTGCTACTGTCGCTTTGGGATGGGGAAAACAAGGCATTTTAAGTTTTAAACATAAAAAAAATGCCGATACTCAACGACAAGAAGGGGGTGAAGGGATATAAAAAAGAATAATAAAGTTTCATTATTTTTACAACAACAACCCCCAATTTGTCGTTTCTTTATTCCAATTAATTATTGGACTTTACTTTGTTTAATTTATGCGAATTTATCGATCAAATTACCTAATTTTTAACTACTAATAATTTCATATTTAACTCTTTGATAGCTTGTTCTGGTGTCTATTTTGAATGAGTAAAGAAGTTATTAATAGTTCTAAAAGCCGGTACGTTAACCCCATTAAATGCGCCATACTTGGACGTAAAAGGTTAAATGAATGCGCTGTTTTAAACGCTCAATATGATTTTATGGCACAGACATCAAATTAGTCAACGTTTCATTAATAAAAGCTGGAATTGAACCCTTAATTTGATTAAATTTAAGCTGAAACTTTGGATCAATTAATTAATTTATTAATCACTTTTGTGTCTCTATAACATGATCATCACCAGTTTCATTATCGTAAAGCTGTCGATATTATAGATAAAATATTGTTGTGTTCCAGTTACATTATTGCAGGCCATGATCATGGTAGTTATATCATTAATAATGATATGTTATATCCTGATTTAGCTGTATTTTTTGAAACAGATTAAGATTTGACTATAGAATATTGCTTAAAAGTTGTTTTTTAAAAGTTATAGTTACTTCATATTTATTGAAATAAAACTAGTCAATATCAAATAATGACTAGTTTATTTTCTTAAATAATATACTGAAACATATAGCTGACCTGAAAGATCTTTACAATATGTGGCTATACCTTTTTAACCATTTCTTATCGCAATAAACAAGCTTGAATTTTATCAACTTCTTTGTTTAGTGTATCAATAACTAAGTCTGGATGAGCACTTTGAAGGGTTTTTACGTTTTCAAAACCATCATTGACCACTGATCCGGTATATTGCTGCGCTTGTTTGATATTACTAAATAAATAACGAATATCATTTTGATTACGCGTTGCTGTTAAAGTATAACTAATAAAATATTTCGAATAATTTTGATAGTCCGTTACCGCATTAGCAACTACATTATTACCTTCTACTAATTTAATTGTTTCACCACCATTCACGGTAATCGCTTGTTGGCTAGGCATACTATAGTAGGACCACCAACGTGACCCAAAATAATTTTCGCTAGTAAGTACGACCGGGCTGTTGTCAAGTTCTTGGGCAATACAAAGTGATAACGAAGAGTGTAGAGTAGTGATTGCACGAGAAATACTATATTTATTTATAATATCAGTACCTGATGAATTTTGAGTTATTTCAATATTTTTCATCTGGTAAATTGATGCCATTTTTTGAGATACACAACCAGTTAGTACTGTAAATGCTAAAGCAAGCCCAATAAACTTTCTCATACCACATCCTTTTTAGGTTTATATAATTAATTCTATCTGTTTACTAAATGATTTGCTAGTATTTGGAAGGGATAACTGAAAATTTAATTAGCTTAGAAAAGTTATTATACCTTAAATAAGGTATGGGGTTACTATTATTAATTAACGGGATTATTAGGATGAGGAATTAATTCCTCATCTTTTTAGAATTCTAGTCTTCTTTGCCACGCAGTTTACGCGATAATCGTTTAAATCCATGGGCAAATTCTTTAAAAGCCATAGCTAAAAAAGGAACTTTAATTTTGATATTAAACCGATCGCGTAACTCAATTGCATCGTTAGCTTTGGTGAGCCAAATAAAACCAGAATTAGTCAAATCAATTGCTTTGATTTTGCCATCAGGAGTTAAAATAAAATTACCACCATGAATATCATTAGATACTAAATTGTAACTATGAAGTTTTTCAACACAATTTTTTATTTGATTGCCATAAGTTTTCATTTCTTCCCATTTCAATGAACGGCCTTCAATAAAGTTAAAAATCATGTAGTGGCGTTTGGTTTTTTGATCAAAGGCAACCAAATAAAGTTCATAAGCAACATCACATTTGTCCAGTGACATTTTGGCTAATTTATAAATTA
Organism: Gilliamella sp. wkB112; assembly: GCF_001690685.1. Taxonomy (GTDB): domain Bacteria; phylum Pseudomonadota; class Gammaproteobacteria; order Enterobacterales; family Orbaceae; genus Gilliamella; species Gilliamella apicola_J. The sequence goes on from NZ_LZGL01000013.1 coordinate 99,973, forward strand.
AATTAAAATAAAAATCACCAGTAATTTTAGCAATAATTTTTCGTTCTAAACGGTGTTCAACGCCACCATCAATTTTAAAAATAAATTTGGTGTTATTGTGATTGATCAAATAAGTATACCTTTCAATCTTATCACTTGGATCTAGTATTTCGTGATGACCTTCTTCAGCCAAAAATTGATCAAACAGACCAAGATAATTTATTTCATCATTTTGAACGTAAGCAAATTTAATATCGCCTCGTTGCATTTCAATAATTTTTGCAAAATTATTCAAAACTAATAACCTCAAAATACCTTAAAAAAAATTAATCTATCTTAAACATTATCTCTTGCAAAGTAAACGGAACAGTAGTGTTAGCACTTATTGTAAAATGTAAACCATACAGCTTAACTATAAAAAGTTGATTTTTTAATTCCTATTCAATATAGCTTTTATTTTTATAAAGTTACCTACCATCTAGTTCTAATAATAGATTATTAGTCTTTATAGACGTTTCATTGAAAGAAAATATGTTTATAAATATTAAAATTCTATTTTAATACATTACCGAATTATTAATTTTGATTCGTTGACAATAGATTTAGTTAAAAAAACTTGTAAAAATCCTAATATTTTGTTTGCAAAATTATTTAGTTTATTCAACAATTTAAAAGCATCATTCAATGAATTCAATTTTTGAATCAACTTTAATATTTAATGTAGTTACTGGTTGAGAGAATATTAGATAAAATTAAAATGTGATATTACTCACATTTTAATTAAAATATAGTTGTCTATAGTTGTACATAATCGTCTATAGATGTATAGTTAACCTAACTTATATTTGAGGTAACAAATGAATATAAATAAATTTTCTAGCACCCCACTGTATGTACAGGTAAAAGAATGGATAAGAAATCAAATTTACCGTAAAGATTTGAAAGCTGGAGATCGAATTCCTTCGGAAAATGAAATTATGAATATACTTTCTGTAAGCAGAGGTACTGTTAGAAAAGCTGTTGAATTACTTATTAATGAATCTGTATTAGAACAGATTCAAGGTAAAGGTACTTATGTTAAATCTGAAAATATATCTTATCAGTTAGGGTATGGTTTGCAGTCATTTGCTGAATCACTAGAAATGCAGCATGTTTCGTTTACCACGGAGCTAATTACCAAAAGGGTAGAAAAAGCAAACGAATATATTAGTAATAAATTACAGGTTCCGGTCAATACAAATATTTTTTATATGGAACGTGTACGTAGTGTTAATAGCGAAAGAATTATGTTTATTGAAAATAGGATTAATTTAGAGTTGTGTCCAGAAATACAATATATTGATTTTAATAAATATAGTTTATTCAATGAATTAGAGAGAATTACTAATAAAAAGATTGATCATTCAGAATGCCGATATTCGGCTCGAGTGGTCGGAAAAGAACGAGCAGATATATTAAATATTAGTGATATATCACCCGTTCTGCATTTAGAACAATTAGTTTACCTTGACGATGGTTCTCCAATTGAGTTTGGTAATGTATGGTTAAAGTCAAATGTAAACTATTTAGGAACAACACTTAGACGAACATAGGGGTTATTTATGGCACTAGTCAATGGGTATACTTTATTACGCGAAGCAAAAAAGAAAAAGACATTAGCCGGCGCATTTAATACAACAAACTTAGAAACAACTCTAGCGATTTTAGATGCAATTGAGGAGAGCAATATCCCTAGTATGATTCAGATTGCTCCAACTAATATTGTATTATCAGGTTACAAATATATTGTCGATATGGTTCGCAATCGAGCTAGTGCTATGAAAACACCTTTTTGTTTACACTTGGATCATGGGAAAACATTTGAAGATGTTAAACAAGCCGTAGAAGCTGGTTTCACTTCAATTATGATTGATGGCTCACATTTACCTTTTGAAGAAAATATTCAATTGACTAAAGAAGTGGTTGATTTTTGTGGAGGATATAATATTCCTGTAGAAGCTGAATTAGGTGCGATCACTGGTAAAGAAGATGATGAAGTTAATGAGGCTGATCGCAAAACTGATCCAAATCAAGTACTTGAATTTGTCAAAAGAACGGGGTGTGCAACATTAGCTATTTCTGTTGGTAATGTCCATGGTTTTGAACAACAACCTAAGATTGATTTTGACTTATTAGGAAAATTATCTGAAATTTCTCCAGTTTCATTAGTTATTCATGGTGGTTCAGGTATTGATGATAAAACTTTGCAAAAAATTAGTCAGTATAACGTTGTCAAACTTAATATAGGTGGCGACTTAAGAAGAGCTTATATTCGTTCAATTGGCAAACAGTATGAAGCTAATAATAGTGAATACAATCTAATTAAAGTTTTGCTTAAGGCAAAAGGAGATGTTCAACAGGTTGTCTATAATAAGATTTTATCTATGAATTTACTAAATATCCATCGTTAAATAAGGAATAGGTGGTAATTATGGAATTAGAACATTTGGATGACAACATAATATTTTTAAATCAAAGTTTCTATGATCGAGATGAAATGTTTCAATTTGTCAGTAATGAATTATTAAAAAATGGTTATGTTACAGGACAATATTTGGAAAAAGTTATTTATAGAGAAAATAACCATCCTACAGGATTTAAGTTAAAAACAATAAATGTAGCTATGCCACATGTTGACTCTGAATTTGTAAAAAAAAATGGAATGTTTTTGATCACTAGTAAGAAAGGAATTTTATTCAAAAATGCGGAAAATGATGAAAATGTTCTTGTTCAAATCGTTTTTGGACTATTACTTAAACAATCAGACACTCATTTGAACTTTTTAATGAAATTAGCATCATCATTTGGAAATGACCAAATTTTACAAAAAATAGTTGAAAGTAATAGCAAAGTTGAAATCAAAAATATTTTAAAAGATATTTTAAAATAAGGAGAAATATCATGAAAAAAAGAATCATTTTTGCATGTACCAGTGGTATTGCAACCTCAACTATTGCAACAGAAAAAGTTAAAAATTACTGTGCAGCACATGGTATTGAAGTTGATAATATTCAATCAGATGTTGCAACAGTGCAATCTCAAGATGGTATGGCTGATTTAGTTATTGTTACTTCTAAAGTAAGTTATAAGCTAGAAAAAACACCTATTATTAATGGTGTACCATTAATAACAACAATTGGCGAAGAAGAAGTCTTAGCTCAAATTGTTAATATTCTAAAAGGGAATTGATTATGGCCGATAAATTGCTTGAAGTTGTACAATATATATTAGGTTTTGGTCCTACTGTTATGTTACCTGTCGTTATATTTATAATGGCAATTTGTTTAGGTGTTAAAATTGGTAGGGCTTTGCGTTCATCATTAACTATAGGTATGGGATTTGTAGGTATATTTGTTATTTTTGATTTACTAGGTACTAGTTTAGGAAGTGCAACTACAGATTTAGTTGAACACGCTGGAATTCACTTACCCGTTATTGATCTTGGATGGCCTCCATTAGCTGCAATTGCTTGGGCATCTCCAATTGCTCCATTCGTTATTCCAATGACTATTATCATTAACATTATTATGTTAACAGTTAATTGGACCAAAACAGTAGATATTGATCTTTGGAATTTCTGGCATTTTACTTTTGTAGGAGCTTTGGTTTATAGCAGCACAGGAAATTTTATGTATGGGTTAATTATTGCAGGTGTTACTGCCGTAATAACATTTATACTTGCCGATTGGTGTGCACCTATGATTCAAAAATATTTTGAACTTCCAGGAATTTCATTACCAACATTATCCTCAGTTATATTTTTCCCAATAGGAGTATTAGGCAATATTATATTAAATAAAATACCAGGCTTACAAAAGCTACATGCTGATCCAGAAACAATTCAGAAAAGATTTGGTATATTTGGTGAACCAATGATGATTGGATTTGTTATCGGTGCAGCAATTGGTATCGCTGCTGGCTATGATATAAAAGGTATTCTTAACTTAGCAATTAACTTGGGTGCAGTAATGTTAATTATGCCAAGAATGGTTAAATTGTTAATGGAAGGCTTATTACCTTTATCAGATGCAGTGAAACAATTTTTAAGTAAAAAATTTCCTAATAGAAAGAACTTATATATTGGTTTAGATATTGCTGTTGCAGTAGGACATCCTTCCGTATTATCTACGGCACTATTACTTATTCCTGTAGGTCTGGTGTTATCAATTCTTTTACCAGGAAATAGATTATTGCCATTAGGAGATTTGACTAATATTTGGGTTCCTATTTCTATGGTTGTGTTAGCTTGTAGAGGAAATATAGTTAGATCTTTTATAATAGGTATACCATGCTTAATTGCTAATCTTTATGTAGCATCTGCAGTAGCTCCTATTATTACAAATATTGCCAGAAGTATTAATTTCCCGGTAAAAACTGATGGTGAATTCTCAAGTCTTTTAGATGGTGGTAATCCATATAGATTCTGGGCTGTAAAAGTTTTCGAAGGGAATTATATTGCCTTAGCTTTAATTCCAATTATTTTTGTTACTTGTTTCCTATTATATCGACATACTAAGAAGACGTGGGATCTTACTTAAAAAGTAAAAAAACATATACTCAATATTACTTAATCTATTAATAACCTATAAATAAATTAACTGATAATTGTAATTATCGGAATAGGGATAGAACGACCCTTTTGTTTATATAAGTAATTGAATAATATTAATTTAATTTTGGGTATATACTATTTTTGTTAATCGAAAGATATAAATAAATGGTAAATAAGGAGATTAATATGTATTCGATTGGGATTGATATCGGAACAACAAATTGTAAATTGTGTGTTTTTGAATTGCCATCATTACTATTAGTTGACAGTTATTCGTTTGTTACTCCGAAAATCACTTCTGAATATGGTTATGATTTTGATGTTATAGATTTATATAATCAATTAGAACACGGAATTATTAAGACAATAACATCTCTAGCTGAACCTCAAAAAGTAAAGAATATTGTTATAGCTAGCGTTGGAGAATCTGGCGTCTTAATTGATGAAAAAGGGAATACAGTCGGTCCTGCGATTACATGGTACGATACAAGGACTAAAATTACTTTGAATGAAATTAATAAGAAGTTTACAGATGAAGAGTTATATTCTATTACAGGTATACCCATTCATAGTAATTATAGTCTGACAAAAATCTTATGGATAAGGGACAATTGTCATATTGAATTACAAAAAGTAAAGTGGCTATGTCTGGCTGAATATATAGCCTATAAACTAACCAACAAAAGCAAAGCTGAGCTATCATTAGCTTCAAGAACATTAGCTTTAGATTTAAAAAATAATTGTTGGTCTAAAGCGATTAAATCTACATTTGCACTTAGTCATTTGTTTGCTAATTTTGTCGAATCAGGAAAAAATTTTGAAAAAATAAAACCATATTTAGCTGAAAAATTAAATATTATGGATCCTATTTATGTATCAATAGGTGGGCATGATCATATGTGTGGTTCCATTGCAGCAGAATTGCAGGAGGGAGAAATTCTTAATTCTACAGGGACAACTGAAGGCCTTCTTTTATTACAGAAAAAAGCAAATTTTAGTAAAGTTTTTTTAGAAAATAATTTATCTAATGGTCGTTATGTCATTGATGATTTATACACAATTTATGCTTCGCTTCCATCTGCAGGTTATTGTATAGAATGGTTTAAAAATAAATTTTCTGTAAATGATGAAAACTTTAATTTATTAATTGAATCATTAATTCCCAAATTGACTAATATTGATTATATAAAAAACAATTTAAATGTGTTCATTCCTCATTTACGTGGTAGTGGTCCTCCTAAAAGGAATATTGTTGCTAAAGGATTATGGTATGGTTTTGGTGAAAATAGTTCTCTACAAGATATTTTGCTAAGTATCTTTCAAGGATTATGTTTTGAATTAAAAAATACGTTAGAAACGATTGAAAAATTAACTTTAACACATCATAGCATCATAAAGGTTATCGGAGCCGCAGCAAAGAACCCACTGTGGTTACAACTAAAAGCAGATATTCTAGGTAGGAAGATATTATCTTGTAATATTCAAGAAGCCGTTTGTAAAGGGGCTGTGGTGTTAGCAGGATATAAAAACAATTATTTAGATAAATCAGCGGATTGTTTAACTGATATGCAAATAGCAACTTATATACCTAATCAAAAATTGACAAAATATTATGATGAGATTTTTAAACAATATTACAAACCATTTTTTGATTTAAAAACGAATTTAGAATTCAATAATAAGAAGGATAAATAAAATGAAAGCAACAGTTTGTTATAAACAAAATGACCTAAGAACTGAAGATTTACCCATTCCAGAAATTTCTGATAATGAAGTGCTGATTAAAATGCTTGCTTGTGGTTTATGTGGTACAGATATTCAAAAAATACGTGGTGATTCGGTACAAAAACCAACAGTATTGGGTCATGAAGTAGTTGGAGAAATTATAAAAAAAGGGAAAAATGTTAATAAATTTAATTTAGGTGATAGAGTTATTACAGCAATACATGTCCCTTGTTTTACCTGTCATTATTGTAATAAAGGTCATTATACCATTTGTGAACAATTTAGGACAAATAACATAGATCCAGGTGGATTTGCTGAGTTTATACGTATTCCAGAGCTACATTTAAAGCATTTAACTCATAAAGTGTCTGATAATATATCTGACGAAGAAGCCACATTAATTGAACCCATTGCTTGTTGTTTACATGGGCTAAAACAAGCTGATATTAGAGCTAATGATAGTGTATTAATCATGGGGGCTGGGACTATAGGTATATTGCACGCACAACTAGCAAAAATTAAAGGGGCGAATAAAGTTATTATTAGTGACATTTCAGAGCACAAATTACAAAAAGCACTGAAAGTAGGTTGTGATTATGCTATTAATATTTTAGAAAAGAATTTAGCTGATGAAATAAAGAGAATAACAAATAACCAAGGTGTTGATGTAATTATTATTGCAGCGGGAGTATCTTCTTTATTATCAGATGCTGTGAATTTGGTAAGGAGAGCTGGAAAAATAATAGTATTTTCTGGATTTGATAATAATAAATTGGTTGAAATTGACGCTAGTCGCTTTTTTAAAGATGAAATTACTATAGTTGGTACTTATTCTGTTACGCCTTACGAGTTTCCTGAAGCGTTAGATTTACTTGAAAAGAGAAAATTGAATACTAAAGAAATGATTACCCATGTTTTTCCATTAGATAAATTAAGTGAAGCTATTAATTTATCAACAAATCCTAAAGAATCAGTATTAAAGGTTATTATTAAATCATGAATCTTAATAAGATACATACTAAATAGATTTAATGTCTTGTTTAATGTGGTACTGAGTGGAATTTAAAGTAAGGTTAGCTCGATGAAAAAACTACCGATTATACTGATTTTACTAGTGTTAGGTTTTAATTTCTTGACTATTAATTACACTTTATTTCTAAATTTTACTCAATACAAAATTGATTTTTTTTCAGTACTTTTATACTGTGTAATATTGTTATTTATTATAATGCTTATTTATTTTGTTATTACTAGGAATGTAAAAACCCCTATTTATTTGTCTTATTATTTTATCCTTTGTTTAATAACGACTATTGCGGAAATTATTTATTTATCTTCTAATGGGATGGGTACAAAAATAAATATCGCATATTTTTTGATTTATTTTTCTTTTTTTATTTATGTTACAAAATCACATTATATAAAAAAATATTTTGGTTATGAAATATCTAAAGGTTCTTAATTTATGCAGAAAAATATTAACTTTTATTTTATTCGACATGGTGAAACAGAGTGGAATAAATTGCAACTATTTCAAGGTTCATCTGATTCTCCTTTAACCTCACAAGGAATTAACCAAGCTAAATTAGCAGGAAAAGCATTAAATAAAATTAACTTTGATATAGCATATACTAGTCCTCAAAAAAGAGCGGTTGATACCGCTAAATATATTATTGGAAATAGGAATATTCCATTATTTCTTAATGAAGACTTAAAAGAAATCCACTTTGGAGAATGGGAAGGGAAATTCGTACCTGATTATTATACCGACCTTAATTTTGTTTATTTGGAAAATAACGCTGAACTCTATTCTACAGCCAACAATCATGGTGAAAGTTTTGAAAATGTATTTAATCGTTCTAAAAAAGCAATCAATGAAATTATCACAAAACATAATGAAGGTAATATATTAATTGTTTCTCATGGTTCAGTTTTAAGACAACTTATTTATGTTCTCTCTGGAGGTAAATGGCAGGATCATCTTCAAAACACAAATAAATTAGAAAATACAAGTATCAGCATTATTAATTATAAACAGTATAATTTAAATTCAAATGGTCAATTTACACTCGAATTATTGAACCAAAAAGATCATTTAAAATAATTTTTTGTTATTTTTAGATGATTTTTCTAGATATACTTTGAGTTAACTTTGATTACAAAACACAAATATATTTCTGTTCCCTTATTTTTTATAAGTAATTAATATCTTTTGATATGTTGAGTTTATGATAACTAATACATCAATATGGTTTCTATATATTATTAGAACGGCTAAACAGTCTCTATATACTGGTATTACAACTGATGTAGCGAGGCGTTTGTATCAACATCAGAATAATAAAGGTGCTAAACATTTAAAAGGCCATAGCGATCTGACAGTGGTTTATCAAATTATGGTGGGTGATCGCTCGACCGCACTTAAACTTGAATACAAAATCAAGCAACTTAGCAAACAACAAAAAGAAAAACTGATTGCACAAAATCCTGAACTTCCTATTTTATTGAAATTATTAGATTAATTTAATATAGATAATGTTTCTTTTAAAAACAATAGCTATTAGTAATAGTGATTACTTAGATATTTCTATTTCACATTCCTGACATTAACTGCACTGGTGGGCTTTTATAGCTTGAATTTGTTTTTTAAATGTTGCTAATTGTTGATGCCAAAAATCCAAATCAGTTAACCAAGGGAATGCAATAGGAAAGGCTGGATCTTGCCAGCGTTGAATAATCCATGCTAGATGATGAACCATCCTCATTGCTCTTAGAGGTTCAATGAGTTTTAGTTGGTTAACATCGAATTCATAAAATTCTTGATATATTTCAATTAATATATTCAATTGTAACTGTTGTTCTTGGCGTTCACCATATAAAAGTAGCCATAAGTCCTGAATTGCTGGACCATTGCGAGCATCATCAAAGTCGACAATCATAGCCTCATCTCGCCATAAAATATTACCGGCATGAAAATCACCATGTAAACGAATTGCTTGCCAGTCATTATGCCAATGTTGCTGCACGGTGGTTATTAATGCACTCAATGTTGTTTTAAGTTCAGGTTGAACCTTTTTAGGAATAAATTTACAAGTAAATAAAGTTTCTTGTGGTTGGTAAAGATATTCATCAAGTCCAATAGTTGGTCGGTAGGTGAAGGATTGTTGAGCACCAATTTGGTGAATACGACCTAGTTGCATAGCCACCGATTCCATTTGTTCAAGGTTATCTATTTCGTATTGCCGACCCCCAACGCTTGGGTAAATTGTAAATAGATAATCTTGGTACTTATGTAGAGTGCTACTATTAAAGGTTAGTGGTGCTATGACAGGAATTTCGGCATCCAATAGTTGGGTAGCAAATTGATGTTCTTCAAGAATTTGTTCCCGACTCCAACGATGAGGTCGGTAAAATTTAACAACATAACGTTTACGTTCGTCATCTAAAAATTGGTAAACACGATTTTCATAACTATTCAGTACAGTTAAGCCAGAATCTACATTAAGACCAATTGAGGCTAGACTGTCAATAATAAGATCTGGTGATAAAGTATGGAATGCAAATGCTGAATTATGCATAAGATGTTTACCTAATTTGTTTATATATTAAGTTATGATAAAGCAATCATTTATCATCCAATAATAAATATCAATTTAACGCATATAAGCTAGTTAGCAAAAATAAAAAAATTATTGGAGATTAAACCATTCATTTAATTTTTGTTTTAATGGCTCAAGACCGATTCGCTTTGGTGAAGAAAATGGGGCAACAGTAATATCACCTTGAAAAGGTAAAATAGCTTCTTTTACCATGTTAACTTGTTTTTTTTGTGCACCCGATGCTAGTTTGTCGGCCTTAGTAAGTAATAACATTACCGGGATGTTGACAGACACTGCCCATTCAATCATTTGTTGATCTAAATCTTTTAAGGGATGTCTAATATCCATTAATACAATCAATCCTTTAAGACTTTCGCGTTTTTGTAAGTATTCACCTAAAGATTTTTGCCATTTAAGTTTGATTGCTTCTGGTACTTGGGCATAACCATAGCCGGGTAAATCGACTAAACGGCAGTTATCTTCGATTTCAAAAAGATTAATCAATTGGGTTCGCCCAGGGGTTTTACTGGTTCTGGCCAAACTTTTTTGATTAGTTAAAGTATTAAGAGCACTAGATTTGCCGGCGTTAGAACGCCCAGCAAAGGCAACCTCAACACCTGTGTCAACAGGGAGGTGAGAAATATCAGGAGCACTTAAAATAAAATGCGTTTTGGCATAGTTTAAAGGACTAATATCATTCATAAATAGCTATCCTTTAAGTGCAGTAACGGCACTTAATCGGTTAAAATGCCGTTACTGTATAGAAAAACTTAAGAATTGACAACTTTTTCCACCGCTTTTGTAAATCGTATCATTCCTTCATTGATTTCATCTTCAGTTATAATTAGTGAAGGAGTAAAGCGTAGTACATTAGGCCCCGCATTTAAAATCATTACTTTAAAATCAGTAGCAACATTTAAAAAATCACGGGCTTTATTATGAAATTGAGGCTGTAATTCGGCACCAAGCAATAACCCCTTACCACGATATTCTCGGAACACTTTAAATTTATCATTGATATTTTCAAGTTGTTCAATAAATATAGCACGGCGTTGTTGTATACCTTCTATTACCTCAGGAGTGTTAATAATATCAAAAGCAGCACAACCTACGGCACAAGCAAGTGGGTTACCTCCATAAGTTGTACCATGAACGCCAGGATGCATAACCAAAGCAATTTCTTCAGTGGTTAACATTGCACTGATTGGAAATCCACCGCCCAGAGCTTTGGCTGATGTTAAAATGTCCGGAATTACATTATATTGTTGATAGGTATATAAACTACCTGTTCGTCCCATTCCACATTGGACTTCGTCGAAAATAAGTAGTGAATTATAGTCATTACAAAGTTCGCGTACCCCTTGTAAAAACTCTGGTGTTGCTGATGTTAATCCTCCTTCACCTTGTACAGGTTCAAGTATAACGGCACAAGTGTGGTCATCCATAACTGCTTTAAGCGCATTTAGATCATTAAAAGGGACATGAATAATGTCGGCTGGTTTAGGACCAAAACCATCAGAATATTTAGCTTGACCGCCTACTGAAACAGTAAAAAAAGTACGTCCATGGAAAGCTTGATAAAAAGCAATAATTTTAGTTTTATAAGGACTATATTTTTCAATAGCATAGTGACGTGCTAACTTCAATGCGGCTTCGTTGGCCTCGGCTCCTGAGTTAGCAAAAAAGACACGGTCGGCGAAGGTATGCTCAATTAATTTTTGCGCTAGTTGTAATGCTGGCTCATTAGTAAAAACATTACTTACATGCCATAATTTTTCACTTTGTTCCTGCAACGCTTGGATTAATTTAGGATGACAATGACCTAATGCATTTACAGCAATACCCCCAGCAAAGTCGATATATTCTTCACCATTTTGATCCCAAACACGGCTACCTTTCCCTTTAACAGGAATAAAATTGGCAGGTGCATAAATAGGTAAAATGACTTTATCAAATAGCGCACGCGTAATTTGTGATTTCATTTGCAGATCCTTATAGTAATTATTTCTAATCTATTTTATGCTAATTACTGCTAGAGTAAAGTAAATAATTATTCATTATAAATGAATTAATATTCAATTTAAATGAGCGATAATTTTTTTATTTTCTTTAATTATTTTGATGTATAATAAGCAGTTAATCATTTATTAAATCTATTAAAGGATAAATATGAGTCGAATTATTTATTGCCATTATTTAAAAAAAGAGGCGGACGGTCTTGACTTTCAGCTTTATCCTGGAGAACTTGGCAAACGTATTTTTAATGAAATTTCCAAACCTGCTTGGCAAGAATGGATGAAAAAACAAACTATGCTAATTAATGAAAATAAATTCAATATGATGAACCCGGAACATCGTAAAAAAATTGAAACCGAAATGGTAAAATTTCTATTTGAGGGTGAAGATATTGTTATTGGTGGATATAAACCAGAAAGTTAGAGATCCAAAATGAAGAATAATAAAAAAATTATTACACTACTGATAGCAGTTAGCATATTAACTGGTTGTCCTAGCAAAAAATCTCTTGATAACGATGATTGGTATGTAAAAGATACCAATGCATTTAATATATTAATTGGCCAATACGCTAATAATATTGAGAAAATCTGGGGACCTAAAGAAGTGCTTATCGCCGGTCCGAAAGATTATGTTCAATATGAAGATAATTTACAAACACGAGTACATATCAATTTTGTATCGGGAATAATTACTGTTGAAACTTTGTCTGATACCCCAATAGAAAATTTAAAAGATGCTATAGTTGCTACGTTATTAATGCCTGAACCTGTAGATATCATTCGAAAACATGACAAAATAGGCCAGAATTTATCCGAAGAACCTTTTTTATATAATCAGGTGCTAGATCAAGAGAGGCAACCTATTCGCTGGAGTGGTAGGGCTAATAGTTTTGCTGATTATGTTCTTGCCAATAATATTAAAACTCGCTCATCTGGTTCCCATCGTATTACTTATGTTGAAATTAAACTTGTCCCAAATCATATTAATCAACGAGCTCGAAAATTTTTACCACTAGTTACTGCAGCTTCCAATCGTTATTTTATTGATGAACGCTTAATTTTGGCAATTATGGAAGTTGAATCAGCATTTAACCCGTATGCTGTGAGTCGTACTGATGCCCTTGGATTAATGCAAGTTCAACAACATACAGCTGGGCGTGATATTTTTAAACTACGAGGTAAATCAGGAGAACCTAGTAGGCAATTCCTACTCGACCCTCGTAATAATGTGGATATGGGGACTGCTTATTTGTCATTATTAAAAACTAAATATTTAGCCGGAATTAATAATCCAATTTCGTTAAGATACGCCATGATTACTTCATATAATGGTGGGGCAGGTAGTGTTCTGAGGACTTTTTCGAATGATCGCAACGAAGCAATTAATATAATTAATTCTATGACACCGCAGCAAGTCTATCGTAAATTAGTTACTTCGCATGTATCACAAGAATCACGTAATTATTTGGTTAAAGTTAGTAAAGTATTAGATAACAAATAAGAGTCTATCTAGATATTAGTCATTTGCAGCTTAATCACGTGATGTAAGCATGATCACTAACGGTGTTAATATAGAACTATTTTACTAATAAGTAATCACTTTTCGTAATTTTAAAAGTTTTTAATAAAAAAAAGGTGATCTACTTCAAATTTTGAGTATACTATCTGTCTCATAAAACCCTAGTTTTTTTGAGGATGTAGTTTTGAGTACCGATAAAATTGTAGATTCATTTTCTCCTGCACAAATGACACAAATTGCTGAAGAACTCGGCAATTACAAAGTAAATAAACATCCATGTAGTACCATCCTTTCTGCTATACTCGCCGGAGTTTATATCTCTATCGCTTTTGTGTTTTATATTACTGTAACAACTGGCACAGCTACGGTTGCGTTTGGATTAGCAAAATTTGTTGGTGGAATTTGTTTCTCCCTAGGGCTAATGCTGGTGGTTTGTTGTGGTTCCGATTTATTCACTTCTACAGTTTTAACAATTTTACCAAAAATGACTCACAAAGTTAGCTGGTTAAGAATGTTTCGTAATTGGATTTTAGTATATATTGGTAACTTTATTGGTGCTATACTATTCGTAACAATTATTTGGTTTTCTGGTCAGTATATGGTAGCCAATGGATTATGGGGTTTGAATGTGTTACAAACTGCTGATCATAAATTACACCATACATTTATCGAAGCGGTGTTTCTTGGTTTACTGGCTAATTTAATGGTTTGTTTAGCTGCTTGGTTGAGTTATGCTGGGCGTAGCTTATTGGATAAAATGCTGGTCATGGTTCTACCTGTTGCAATGTTTGTTGCTAGTGGTTTTGAACATAGTATTGCCAATATGTTTATGATTCCAATGGGTATAGTAATAAATAATTTTGCGTCACCTGAATTTTGGCTCTCGGTTGGTGTTTCACCTGATCAATTTCAGGCTCTAACGATAGAGCATTTTATATTTAATAATTTAATTCCCGTAACAATAGGTAATATTCTAGGTGGCTTAGCTGTAGCACTGCCTTATTGGGCTTTGTATTTACGCAAGCCCCATTGATTTTATGATATTTGTCCTTATTTAAAGAAGGGTAGATATATTTTTGAAAACCTGAGGTAAAAAAATATGAGTAATTTAAACGAAGTACAAGCAGTTGCTTGGAAAGGCTTTAAAGATGGTGATTGGCAAAATAATGTCAATGTTCGCGATTTCATTCAAAAAAACTATACACCTTATGAGGGTGATGAGTCTTTTTTAGCTGGTGCAACAGAAGCTACAACTAAATTATGGGCAAAAGTAATGGAAGGCATCAAAATTGAAAATGCTACCCACGCCCCTGTAGATTTTGATACCAGTGTTATTTCGACTATCACTGCTCATGATGCCGGTTATATTGAAAAAGATTTAGAAAAGATTGTTGGTTTACAAACTGAAAAACCATTAAAACGTGCTATTATCCCGTTTGGTGGTATCAAAATGATCGAGAACTCTTGTAAAGCATACAACAGAACACTTGATCCATTAGTTAAAAAAATCTTCACTGATTATCGTAAAACCCATAACCAAGGTGTTTTTGATATCTATACTCCGGATATTCTTCGTTGCCGTAAATCTGGTGTTATCACAGGTCTTCCAGATGCTTATGGTCGTGGTCGTATTATTGGCGATTATCGTCGTGTTGCGCTTTATGGTATCGACTATTTAATGAAAGATAAATTCGCACAATTCAATTCACTACAAGCTGATTTTGAAAATGGTGTTGATTTAGCGATGACTATGCAACGTCGAGAAGAAATTGCAGAACAACATCGTGCACTTGGTCAAATCAAAGAAATGGCTGCAAAATATGGCTGTGATATTTCTGAACCAGCTAAAACAGCACAAGAAGCTGTTCAATGGACATACTTTGGTTACTTAGCTGCTGTTAAATCACAAAATGGTGCGGCAATGTCATTAGGTCGTACTTCAACTTTCTTTGATATTTACTTCCAACGTGATCTAGCTGCTGGTTTAATCACTGAACAAGATGCTCAAGAAATTATTGACCATTTTGTAATGAAATTACGTATGGTGCGTTTCTTACGTACTCCTGAATATGATGAGTTATTCTCAGGTGACCCAATTTGGGCTACAGAATCAATTGCTGGTATGGGCGTTGACGGACGTACATTAGTTACTAAGACTTCATTCCGTTTCTTAAATACTTTATACACAATGGGTCCATCACCAGAACCAAATATGACAATTCTTTGGTCTGAACAATTACCAAGTGGCTTTAAAGAGTTCGCATCAAAAGTATCTATTGATACCTCATCTTTACAATATGAAAATGATGATTTAATGCGTCCTGACTTCAATAGTGATGACTACGCAATTGCTTGTTGTGTAAGCCCAATGATTGTTGGTAAACAAATGCAGTTCTTTGGTGCTCGTGCTAACCTTGCTAAAACTCTTCTATATGCAATCAATGGTGGTGTAGATGAAAAACTTAAAATGCAAGTTGGTCCTAAAGAAGATCCAATTACTGATGAATATCTTGATTTCGACAAAGTATTCGCTCGTTTAGATCACTTTATGGATTGGTTAGCAAAACAATATGTAACAGCATTAAATGCTATCCACTATATGCACGATAAATATAGCTATGAAGCATCATTAATGGCACTTCATGATCGTGATATTATTCGTACAATGGCATGTGGTATTGCTGGTCTTTCTGTTGCGGCTGACTCTTTATCTGCTATCAAATATGCGAAAGTGAAAACTATTCGTGATGAAGATGGTTTAGCTACTGACTTTGAAATTGAAGGTGAGTATCCACAATTTGGTAATAATGATCCACGTGTAGATGATATTGCTGTTGATTTAGTTGAACGTTTCATGAAGAAAATTCAAAAACTTAAAACTTATCGTAATGCAATTCCTACCCAATCAGTATTAACTATTACTTCAAATGTTGTATATGGTAAGAAAACTGGTAATACTCCGGATGGACGTCGTGCCGGTGCGCCATTTGGACCTGGAGCTAACCCAATGCATGGTCGTGACCAAAAAGGTGCCGTTGCTTCATTAACTTCAGTTGCTAAATTACCATTTGCTTATGCTAAAGACGGTATTTCATATACTTTCTCAATCGTACCAAATGCGTTAGGTAAAGATGATGGTGCTCGTAAACGTAATCTTGCTGGTTTAATGGATGGTTATTTCCACCATGAAGCAACTGTAGAAGGCGGTCAACATCTAAATGTTAACGTACTAAACCGTGAAACATTATTAGATGCAATGGATCATCCTGAAAAATATCCTCAATTAACTATTCGTGTTTCTGGATATGCAGTGCGTTTCAATTCATTAACTAAAGAACAACAAAAAGATGTAATTACACGTACTTTCACTCAATCAATGTAAATTTACTTCATTGAAAAATATAAAATAGCGTCCTTAACGGGCGCTATTTTTTTATTAGGTAAAATTTAACTAATATTAGCTATGATTTAGACATAATTTTTGATGATATTCATCTAATATTATTGGTATTTATTCGGTATAATTAAACTAAAACTAAGTGTATTTCTTATTAAAGCAATTGGTGTAAGCTAAATATTATCTGAGTTAAAATAGTAAGATAAACTGCACGAGCAATTATTAGAGAATGTGTATGGAACAACAAAATATTATTATGACAACAGCTCAAGTTCAAGGAACTCCAACAGTAGCAAATACAAAACAACCTATTAAAGGGCGCATTCATTCTTTTGAATCATTTGGCACCGTTGATGGTCCCGGAATTCGTTTTATTGTATTTTTTCAAGGTTGTTTAATGCGTTGTTTATATTGTCATAATCGTGATACTTGGGACTTAAAAGCAGGTAAAGAAGTAACCGTTGATGAACTTATGCAAGAAATTGTTTCATATAAAAGCTTCATTATGCCAAATGGGGGAGGAGTAACCGCCTCTGGAGGGGAAGCAACTTTACAAGCTGAATTTGTTACTGAATGGTTTAAAGCATGTCATCAGGAAGGTATTAGTACCTGTTTAGATACTAATGGTTATGCTAGGCAACTTGACCACATAGTGGATGAATTGATGGATATGACAGATCTAGTTATGTTAGACTTAAAACAAGTAAATGATGAAATTCATCAAAAACTTGTTGGAGTTCCTAATAAGCGGGTACTTGAATTTGCTAAATATCTACAAAGAATTAATAAAAGAACTTGGATTCGTTATGTTGTAGTTCCCGGTTGGACGGACGATGATAATTCAGCACATCTACTTGGTAAGTTTATTCAAGGGATGAAAAATATAGAAAGAGTTGAGCTATTACCTTACCATAAATTAGGTGCCTATAAATGGGAAACCTTAGGTGATAAATATAAGTTGGAAGGGGTCGAAGCTCCACCTAGAGAAACATTAGATAGAATACAATCTATTATTGAAAGCTATGGTCAATATGTGACTTTTAGTAAATAGAATAAATTCATAAAAGGCTTACATATATCTATGCTTTTTATTTTTCATTTATCTCATTCTTTTACGTTTTAGTGCACGTAAAACAAAAACACCACCTTCTAAAGCAAGTACACATACAGCTAGCCAAATAAGTCCGTAAGAAATGATATGTTTTGATGAAACTGATTCGTGTAGAAATAATACCGAAACAATAGTCAGTAATACGGGCTCCACATATCCCAGCAAACCAAATAATCCCATTGGTAGTAATCGTCTGGCTACAAAATACATCGCAAAAGCAATAGCAGTAATCACACCAAGCATTGGGATAAAAATATGAAAAAGGCTAAGATCATTGATTACTTTATGTAAATCATAATGAAATAAGAAGTAAATAAAACAACCAAGAAAAATAAAAAAGAAATCTGAAAATGTACCAGCTATGCCTTCTATTTGTAATTTACGTCGCGTTATAAAATAAATAGGGTAACCGAGAGCTATAACAGCTGTTTCCCATGAAAATGCACCTGTGGTGTAGATTTCCATTGTTACGCCTAGCACAGCCAGTCCAACAGCAATTTTTTGTAACGAACTTAATTTTTCCTTATAGAATAACTGTCCAAAAAGTACCATGGATAATGGCAATAGAAAATACCCTAGTGAGGCTGATAAACCATGTCCATTTAATGGTGCCCAAATAAAAATCATCATTTGAATTGTTAGCAATACTGAAGAAAATAAAAGACCCAGTATTAATAACGGCTGTCGTTTAATACGAATAAATAATGAGTGGATAGCTGACCATTTTTTTGCAATTAAAATAAGGATTACTATGGCGGGAAAAGAAGTTAATAAACGCCAACAAAAGATGTCCACTACAGATAGTGGCTGCAATAAAATAGGATAATAATATAATAGGCCAAAAAGGCATGATGCTAATACCGAAAGTATCACCCCTTTAATCATAAATTCCACCTTTATCAATAATAAAAAAATAGCGCTAATTTATAGCGCTATCATTTGGATGATATAATTATTCTTATCCAATAAATTCTAGTCCATTCATATAAGGTACTAACACTGATGGTACTTTAATTCGTCCATCCGCTTGTTGATAATTTTCCATTATTGCAACTAAGGTACGCCCTACAGCTAAACCTGAGCCATTTAATGTATGTACTAAATATGTTTTGTTATCTACTTTGCTTCGATAACGAGCCTGCATTCTGCGCGCTTGGAAATCCCACATATTAGAGCAAGACGATATTTCTCGATAAGTATTTTGTGCCGGAATCCAGACCTCTAGATCATAAGTTTTGCGAGAACCAAATCCCATATCACCAGTACATAAAACGATTTTACGATAAGGTAATTCTAGTAATTGTAATACTTTCTCTGCATGAGCAGTTAACTCTTCTAATGCTTGCATAGATTCTTCTGGTTTAACTATTTGCACTAGTTCTACTTTATCAAACTGATGCATACGAATTAAGCCACGAGTATCCTTACCATAAGCACCCGCTTCAGAACGAAAACATGGAGTATGAGCTGTCATTTTTAAAGGTAAAACACTTTCATCTAGAATTTCATCTCTTACTAAATTAGTAACTGGTACTTCAGCTGTTGGGATAAGTGCATAGTTACTGGTTTCAGCTTCTTCATCCAGTGGTTTAGTATGAAATAGGTCACTAGCAAATTTTGGTAATTGACCAGTACCGAAAAGAGTGGCATGGTTAACCAAATAAGGCACATATATTTCAGCATAACCATGTTGTTCAGTATGTAAATCTAACATAAATTGGGTAATGGCACGATGTAAGCGAGCTATTTGAGATTTCATTACTACAAATCTGGCACCAGCTAATTTTACTCCAGCAGCAAAATCAAGGCCATCAAGATGTTCACCTAATGCTACATGATCATGAATTGGGAAATCAAAAGTTCTTGGTGTACCAAAGCGAGATATTTCAACATTATCATGTTCATCTTTACCATCAGGCACGGAATCATCTGGAATATTTGGAATGTTAGATACAATTCCTTTAATTTGATTTAATAAAGTATCAAGTTCTGTTTTAGCATTATTAAGTTTTTCACCAAGTTTATTAACTTCTTCACGGACACTGGAAATATCTTCACCACGCGCTTTTGCTTCACCAATAGCTTTAGAACGAGCATTACGTTCAGCTTGTAAATTTTCGGTCTCAACTTGTAATACTTTACGTTTTTCTTCCAATTGACGAATAGTGTCAATGTCTAATTTAAATCCACGGCGAGCTAACTTTTTAGCAACAAGATCTAGTTCATTTCTAAGTAAATTAGGGTCTAACATAAAAAAGTCCATTAATTAAATAAATATCTATCTACTTAGTTTGTAGTTTGTGCGTATTACCATTAATAACAAAGTGTACAAATAAAAGTAGATCGATAATGTATAAATGAGTTGTCTTAGTATACTAGAATTATATTGGTATTCAACCAAAATGGCGCACCCGAAGGGATTCGAACCCCTGACCGCTCGGTTCGAAGCCGAGTGCTCTATCCAGCTGAGCTACGGATGCGAGTATTGGTATTATCAAAAATGGTGCATCCGAAGGGATTCGAACCCCTGACCGCCCGGTTCGTAGCCGGGTACTCTATCCAGCTGAGCTACGGATGCGTACTGATATTATTAAAAAGTGGTGCATCCGAAGGGATTCGAACCCCTGACCGCCCGGTTCGTAGCCGGGTACTCTATCCAGCTGAGCTACGGATGCAAGATAATTAATAAAATGGCGGTGAGAGAGGGATTCGAACCCTCGATGCAGCTTTTGACCGCATACTCCCTTAGCAGGGGAGCGCCTTCAGCCTCTCGGCCATCTCACCAAAAAATTATGATCTTATCTGAACAACAAAATCATAATGTGTGGCGCACATATTACGTTTTACAAAAAATAAGTCAAACATTTTTTTGCTTACGTGTGCTAGTTGTTTATTTCATGCCCAATATTACTCTTTAGGCTCAGACATATCATCAATTTTATCTTGTGATTGATGAATTTTGTTGTAAATCTCTTCCCTATGAATAGAAACTTCCTTAGGTGCATTAATACCAATTCTGACTTGATTACCTTTCACGCCTAAAATGGTAATAACAACATCGTCACCAATAATAAGTGTTTCACCTACTCTCCTAGTTAAAATTAACATTAGATCTCCTACTCTCAGTTATTTATATATCCAAACAATTTTAAGATATAGCTTCGTCAGCCCCCCATCAACAAGATAGAAAGACGGAATTTTACAGAGTACGCTTATAAGATAAATAAGCATATCTGGCTAACTTGCTTGTAATTTATTACTGATTTCCTTTTTCACAGAAGATAACGCTTCTGGTAACGCCGAAAGATCCATTCCACCTGCTTGGGCAAAATCAGGCCGCCCACCGCCTTTACCACCTATTTTTAACGCTAATTGAGAAACTAATTCGCCAGCTTTAACAAGATGAATTAAATCATTTGTTACACCAGCTGCTAAATTGATTTTGCCATCATTGACAGCAGCTAAAATAATGACGCCAGTTTTTAATTGATTTTTAAGATCATCAATCATCGTTCGTAATAATTTAGCTTCGACGTTATCAAGTTTAGCAATTAGTATATTATTATTATTAATTTTTTCGCATTGATTGAGCAACTGTGCACTTTGTTGACTAGCTTGTTGTGCTTTTAATTGCTCGATTGTTTTTTCTAACAATTTAGTTTGTTCAAGTAGTTGCTCAATACGAGCTAGTACTGTTGTTTTATCACTTTTAATCAATGTTTCTACTTGATTTAATAAATTGGACTCATGATGAATATATTCCATTGCATTTTGTCCAGTTGTAGCCTCGATACGACGTATTCCTGAAGCAATACTTGATTCAGAAGTGATTTTGAATAAACCGATATCGCCAGTTCTATCTACATGGGTACCACCACACAATTCGATTGAAAAATCGCCCATAGTTAGTACACGAACAATATCTTCATATTTCTCGCCAAATAACGCCATTGCTCCTTTGTTTTTAGCTTCATCTATTGGCATAAGTTCAATGTCAACAGCAAGATTACGACGTATTTGTTGGTTAACAAGATTTTCTATTTCTATAATCTGTTCTGGTGTAATAGCTTGAGTATGTGAAAAGTCAAAACGAAGATAGCTTTCATTTACCAATGAACCTTTTTGATGAACATGATTACCTAAAATGTGCTGTAAAGCAGCTTGTAATAAGTGCGTTGCCGAATGATTACGGCGAATGCGTTCGCGTAACTCGACATTAATTGCAGCGGTTACAATATCACCAACTTTTAAAGACCCTTTAATTATCTGTCCTAAGTGACCAATGCTTTTGCCATATTTTTTGCTATCCGTAACATCAAACTCAAAATCTGCTGCTGTTAATAGACCTGTGTCACCAACTTGTCCACCTGATTCACCATAAAATGGCGTTTTATCTAAAATAATAATAGCGTTGTCACCAGCATGAATATTATCAATTTTTTGACCATTTTTAAATATTGCTATTACTTTAGCTGATAATTCTGTTGTTTGATAACCTAAGAATTCGGTTTTATCATCTAATTTGATAACATTACTATAATCGACGTTAAATGAACTGGATTCACGTGCACGTTTGCGTTGTTCCTCCATGCATTTGTCAAAGCCAGCTTCATCAATAATAATATTTTTTTCACGGCATACATCAGCAGTTAAGTCTAGAGGGAATCCATAAGTATCGTATAGTTTAAACGCTACATCACCAGGTAAAACTTTACCTGTTAGCTTAGTTAGTTCTTGATCTAATAAAGATAACCCACGTTCTAACGTTTTTAAAAATTGTTCTTCTTCAATTTTAAGAGTGTCTTCAACCAACTTACGGTTATTATTTAATTCAATTGCTGCGCTATCCATTACCTCAATTAATGGTTTAACCAGCTTGTAAAAAAAGATACCTTTAGCACCAAGCATATGCCCATGACGTACTGCTCTTCTGATAATACGGCGTAGTACGTAACCCCGACCTTCGTTGGAAGGTAATACGCCATCAGAAATTAAAAATGCACAAGAACGAATATGATCAGCAATCACTCGTAATGATTTACTTTCTAAATCGTTAGTATTAATAATATCTGCAGCATCTTTTATTAACTTCTTAAATAAATCTATTTCATAATTAGAATTAACATGTTGTAGCACTGCAGCAATTCGTTCAAGTCCCATGCCGGTATCAACCGATGGTTTAGGTAATGGCTCCATAGTACCATCTGGATGACGATTAAATTGCATAAACACGATGTTCCAAATTTCTATAAATCGATCGCCATCTTCTTCAGCACTACCTGGAGGTCCACCCCAAATATGATCGCCATGGTCATAGAAAATTTCTGTACAAGGGCCACACGGTCCGGTATCACCCATTTGCCAAAAATTATCCGATGCGTATGGCGCTCCTTTATTATCGCCAATGCGTACTATACGTTCTTTTGGAATACCAATTTCTTTTTCCCAAATAGTATATGCTTCGTCATCGGATTCATATACAGTTACCGTAAGTTTATCTTTTGGGAGATTAAACCATTGTTTACTTGTAAGTAATTCCCAAGCAAAATGAATCGCATCATGTTTAAAGTAATCACCAAAACTAAAATTGCCTAGCATTTCAAAAAAAGTATGATGTCGAGCCGTGTAGCCAACATTATCTAGATCATTATGTTTACCACCTGCGCGGACACAACGTTGTGAAGTT
This sequence comes from Gilliamella sp. wkB112, assembly GCF_001690685.1. Taxonomy (GTDB): domain Bacteria; phylum Pseudomonadota; class Gammaproteobacteria; order Enterobacterales; family Orbaceae; genus Gilliamella; species Gilliamella apicola_J. Next base: position 123,598 of record NZ_LZGL01000013.1, read on the forward strand.
GTAGCCCTAGTATAAGAGCGTTTATCAATACCAAGAAATACATCTTTAAACTGATTCATTCCCGCATTAGTAAATAATAGCGTTGGATCGTTATGTGGAACGAGAGAACTACTCGCAACAATTTCGTGTCCTTTGCTATGGAAAAAGTCAAGAAAGTTTTGACGAATTTCTGCAGTGCTTTTCATTTATGCTTCCAAATAAAATGATAAATTTTTAAACATAGTAATATACCTGTTACAACTTAAGTTGAAAAGTAAATATTATCTTATACGGCAGTGAATCAAGCTAGTATTACAAGTGAATAAAGGAAAAAATAAAATGAATTAGTGAGCTTTATTCGTAAAAGGATATAGTTTTATATTGTCCGTATTCTAAATAGTATATAGAGTTAAGTCAATAAATAGTAGACAGTTTTTATATCATCTTGTGTATAACCTCTAGTAATTAAAAATTGCATTCCTTTTAACTGTTGTTGTTTATTTTTAGGATCAAATTGTTTAAATTTTTTTATTAATTGCCTAGAAGCTATATTTGACCAATTTATACTCGACTGTTGTAATAATGTATGAGTTAAATTGTTTGCTAAACCTCGTTTTTTTAATTCTGCAGAGATTTTATATTTACCATAACCTTTATTGGCGCGCATGATAATATATTTTTCAATAAATTCGGCATCATTTACCCAATTTTTACTTATACAATACTCGATGACTTGATGTATTTTGAGTTTAAGTTGGTTTAATTGATCAGGATATTCATCTTCAGAACACTTTATTTTTTTGCTGAAAAATAAAGTTATTTTTTGAGTTAATTCATACGATGAATGATCACGCTGTGCAAGTAGTTGCACAGCTTTATTTAGGATAACTTGGTTAAGTGTTTCATCCATACTTAAAAACTATCATTTTCGTCCGATTCTGATGATGTATCTTCCTCATCAGCAGTAAAAACAGCTGGACTATTTAATAGTAAATCACGTAATTTTGTTTCAAGTTCTTTAGCTACTTCAGAGTGTTCTTGTAAATATTTAATCGCGTTGGCTTTACCTTGACCAACTTTTTCGCCATTATAGCTATACCAAGCTCCGGCTTTATCGACTAATTTGTGTTTAACACCTAAATCAATCAATTCGCCTTCTTTTGAGATACCGCAACCATAAAGAATTTGAAATTCAGCTTGTCTGAATGGTGCTGCAACTTTATTTTTAACTACTTTCACCCGAGTATCACTACCAATAACATCTTCACCTTCTTTTACGGCACCTGTTCTACGGATGTCTAAACGCACTGAGGCATAGAATTTAAGAGCATTACCACCAGTTGTAGTTTCCGGATTACCAAACATTACCCCTATCTTCATACGAATTTGGTTGATAAAGACAACTAAACAGTTAGCATTTTTAATATTAGCAGTAAGTTTACGTAAAGCTTGTGACATTAGTCGGGCTTGTAGTCCCATATGAGAATCACCCATTTCGCCTTCTATCTCGGCTTTTGGTGTTAGTGCTGCAACGGAATCGACAATAATCACATCAACAGCTCCAGAGCGAACTAAAGCATCACAAATTTCTAGCGCTTGTTCACCGGTATCAGGTTGCGAAACCAATAAGTCATCAACTTTTACGCCTAACTTAGCCGCATAAATAGGATCTAATGCATGTTCAGCATCAATAAATGCACAAGTTTTCCCTTCTTTTTGTGCTTGGGCAATAACTGATAGAGTTAGTGTAGTTTTACCGGATGATTCAGGTCCGAAAATTTCAACAATTCGGCCCATTGGTAAGCCACCGATACCCAATGCAATATCTAACCCCAAAGAACCTGTAGAAACTGCATCAACATCAAGCGTTTGGGTATCACCTAAACGCATAATTGAACCTTTACCAAATTGTTTTTCAATCTGGCTCAATGCGGCCGAAAGTGCACGTTGTTTGTTTTCGTTCATATAATAAAATTCCAATGTGTTAGGATAATAGCTGTACATTATACTGTATTGTTATACAGTATCAAGTTTTTTTTATATTGGTTGATAATTCTGAGAATTATGGGAAGTGATTCGTAATTTTTAATTAATTTATACCATCTATTTCATTGATTAGCACAATAAATCAAACTGTTAAATAGTGGCTAAACATTAAAATTCAAGGTTAAATTAGTATGAATTATTTTTTTACTAAAACCATAATCAATATTAACCAATTGATTAATTATAATATTTATATAAGCTATATGGCTAGCTTGTCAATATTAGCACAGCAATTAAAGTAAGGTATTATTCCATTTTGATAAGGGTAAAATACCATGGTATTAGCTAGGTAATACTTTCCTAAAAAAATGCCATTTGTTATGATAAACAGCAAGATTTTTAACTATAAAAAGCTATTGATACATTAGACTAAACTAAAACTTTTTATAACTAAAATAAGTTTTGCATCAAGGAAAATAATGAACATCAATAAAAACCATTATGTATTATGTTCGCAATGTGATTTAGTTGTAGAGTTAACCAATATTGACTTAGGGCATAAAGCTGTTTGTCCACGTTGTAATACTGCGCTTGGAAAAAATAACATTGATATGAAACCCAAAGCATTTATTTATGCAATTTGCTCATTAATAATGATTATTGTAGCTTGTAAATTTATTTTTATTGATATCAGGTTAGTCGGTAATTTTAATGGAGTAAGTATATTAGATATTCCAGAAATTTTGTTTTACGATAAATATAGTTACATTTCTGCCTTATTTATTTTATTTGTATTATTTTTCCCAATATTTAATTTATCAATAATAGTTATTCTTTGTTCTAAATTATCTTTATCTAAGTATCGTAAACGCGATCTGCTAATTGTTTATGAACGATTTCAACACTGGTGTATGCCAGAAATATTTTTGACTGGTATTTTGGTTAGTTTTGTGAAATTAATGAGCTATGGCAATATCGGCATTACTAGTACCTTTTGGGCATTTTGCTTATTTGTATTTTTTTATATTAAAGCTTTAATTATTTTTTCACCCGAAGCCATCTGGAATGAAATTCATAAAAATAATTTTTCTGGAAATAGCTTAGTGGCAGGCAGAACTGGTATATGTCAAAATTTGAAACTATGTGAATGTTGCCATGCAATTTTACCTGCTGATTATGTAAAGTGTCCTAGGTGTAAACAAAAAAGTGAAATGAGGCAGAGAAGTCAAATACAATGGACTATTGCTTTACTAGTGACGTCATTAATTATCTATATTCCAGCTAATGTATTTGGAATCATGATAACAGTTGTGTTTGGTTCACCCTCAACTTCAACAATTATGGATGGTGTTATTTATATGTGGCAGTCTGGGGATATACCCGTTGCATTGGTAATTTTTTCGGCAAGTGTTGTTATTCCTATTTTAAAAATAATTTCCTTAAGTTGGCTTTGTTATTTTGCGTTAGCAGCAAGACGTAAAAATACACATAATTGTTTAAGAATGAAAAAACTATATATTGTAGTTGAATTTATCGGTAAATGGTCAATGATTGATATTTTTGTGGTTTCAGTCGTTTGTTCTTTAGTAAGAAATCAACAAATGATGGGGGTTTACCCTGATATTGGGGTCGTATTTTTTGCCACTGTTGTTATTGTTACTATGATTGCATCACAAAAATTTGATCCACGCTTAATTTGGGATAAACCCAAAATTAGAAAATAAACTAATAGGGATAGTATGGTAACATCAAGTAAAATCGCAAAAATGATTAAAATAAGAGCCATTTCAGCAATCTGGATTATACCAATCGTCACAGCAATAGTTGGACTTTGGATTATTTATTCTCACTTTGCTGATAGGGGAATGCCTTTTACCTTATTAGCAAAGGATGCTAACGGTATTGTTGCAGGTAAAACAGTAATAAAAAATCGTAGTGTTGATGTTGGTATTGTGGATGAAGTTACTCTATCTAGTGATTATAAACAAGTCGTAATTAAAGGGCGTATTTATAATGATATGGAGCCCTTACTTCGTAATGATTCAATTTTTTGGGTAGTAAAACCAGAAATAGGCCGTGATGGTGTGACTGGATTAGGTACTATTTTATCAGGTGTATACATCGAGTTAGCCTCAGGTAGCGATAACCATAATTTCAAAAATAATCCTTTTATATTGTCTGATACTCCACCTATATCTGATCCTAGTATTAAAGGCATTAGGTTAAATTTAGAAAGTGATCAAAGTGGTGTTGTTCCAAGAGGAGCAACAGTCATGTATCATGGTTATCGAGTTGGTAATGTTGAAAAATCTGAATTTGATGTTGATTCACGTCAAATGAAATACCAAATTTTTATTACCCAACCATTTGATGCTTTAGTCACTCAAAATGTTCGTTTTTGGAAAGAAGGTGGCATAAATTTAACTTTATCTTCACGCGGAGCGAGTCTAGATGTACCTTCTTTAGATGTATTACTATCTGGAGGTATTAGTTTTGATTTACCTGAAGGATCGAAATTAGGTGCACCAGCTGAGCAATATGCAGTATATAAATTGTATGAAGATAAAAAGTCTATTCAAGATTCACAATATACTGATTATAAAGAATTTTTAATTTTTTTATCTGATTCTATATCCGGATTGGCTGAAGGTACTCCAGTTGAATATCATGGCATAAGGCTTGGAACAGTGAGTAAAGTTCCATTCTATACTGCGGAAATGTTAGAAAAAACATCTATTTTGAATCAGAAAGTTCCAGTTTTAATTAGGATTGAACCTGACAGATTATCAGAATTAGTTGATGAAAAAGTTGATATTGCAACTTTAATTATGCAAGAACAAAAAAATGGCTTAAGAGCTTCATTAAAAACCTCTAATATGTTTACCGGAGCGCTTTATGTTGATTTAGATTTTTATCCGGAGTTTAAAGGTAAATATGATCCGTCACACGCTAAACAATATGGTTATGACACTATAGAAACAGCATCCACAGGATTTGCACAAATACAAGCTAAGATTTTGCAATTACTTGATAACTTCAATAACTTACCTCTTAATAATACTATGGGGCAATTGAATAAATCACTAGCTTCAAGTGAAAAATTAATGAATTCTTTGAATAAGATTATAGCAAGTAAAGAAATGCAAACTATGCCAAAGGATTTACAAAAGTCACTACGTACTTTAAATGAAACTATGAAAGGATTCCAACCAGGCTCGGATTTGAATAATCAAATGAAAGAAAGTTTACAAAAAGTTCAACAAATGATGGATGAGCTTACACCTTTACTTAATACTCTAAATGATAAAAGTAATGCATTAATATTTTCTGCACCGATAAAAAAAGATCCTGAACCTAAAGCAAAAGGTAAATAAAGAATGATTAAAATAATACCAAAATTTCAAATAGTATTGTGCGTTACATTATTTACTTTATTAATAGGATGTTCATCAAATAAAGTAAATAAAAGTTATTATCAGTTAGCTAATAATCTATCCAATCAGAATCAGGTATCGCAAACCATGAGAAGTACCAATCAGTTTATGTGGATAGAATCAATTGATGTAGCTAGTTTTTTAAATAAATCAGGCATTGTTTTGCAAACTGAAAATATTAAATATGCAACGGCAACTAATAATTTATGGGTTGCCTCACTTTCGCAGCAACTTAAAGATCGACTGGAACAAGATTTAACCGCACTTTTACCGAATTATTTGGTATCAAGTAACCAAATTACAACCCCAAGTTTGACTGTCAAACTATTTATTGATGGCTTCCATGGTAGTTATACTGGTGACGCTATTATAGAAGGGCGTTGGGTGGTAACCGATAGTAAAAACAATATTAAAACAAAAGCGTTTGCACGACAGGTGCCATTAACTGATAATGGATATGATGCATTAGTTAAAGCCTTATCAAAAGGTTGGCAAGATGAAGAACAAGATTTTGCTAACTCAATAAAACATTAATCATATAACTATTCCGTCTATACTATAGACGGAATGCATGAAAATTATTCGGTTAGCCTCTGTTTAAAGAGGCTAAAAACGTTATTATCAATTTCAACCCATTTGCGTACACTATTGATAAAAGCTATTTTTTCAGCAAGCAATACTTCGTCTTTGCGTATCTTTCTTACTTGTAATTGATGATGATCTAAATAAAACTGACGCATCGTTCCGGCTAGTAAACCAGAGGTGATCGCTGGTGTAACCCATTGATGATCAATTAGCAAAGCAATATTACCATTGACAAATTCGGTTATTTCATTGTTTTGATTGAAGTTAATATATTCTTTACCAGCAGTTAATAGGGGGAAGTGTTGGCGATTTGAAGTTTTATGATACAAAAATACATCATGATTATTTACACATTGTGGCGCAAAAGCGATTTGAGTAATGTTCATAGGACTAGTTAATGTCTCATAGCTAATGTCGTAATAACCGTCTTTTTTTAGTAAAATTCTAACTTTATAACTTCCTTTGTGATAAGAATTAATAGACTTTATAAGTTGTAATTTAATAGTGGCAATATTACATTGAAAATCGAAAAATTGAGCCGAATCTTGTAATCTAGCTAAATGTTCCTCAAGTAAAAATAGTTGTCCTTCTTCTAGCAAAATTGATTCAATCAGATTATCTGGTATTGAATAAGTCCGATGTAAAATAGCCGTTTTAGCCATAATTTCGCTATATTCATTTTCAGATGTCGAATCCCAAGTTATTCCACCGCCAACCCCATAACTCATCTGTTGATTATGAATGGTTAATGTACGAATCGGAATATTGAATATCACTTTGTGCATAAACGGTTCAATATAACCAATTGTTCCACAATAAACGCCACGCGGTGTGTTTTCTGTTGCCGCAATAATTTGCATGGTACTGGTTTTCGGGGCTCCAGTTATCGAACCACAAGGAAATAAGGCTTGGAAAATTTGATATAAACTTAAGTTTGGTTTAAGTTGACCTTGTATTGTGGAAGTTAGTTGCCAAACGGTAGGATATTTTTCAGCAGTAAAAAGCTGTGGCACACTAATTGTACCTGATTTTGATATCTGACTTAAATCGTTACGAAGCAAATCTACAATCATCATATTTTCAGCTTGATTTTTCTCAGAGAATAAAAGCTCGAGTTGCTGTTTATCTTGTTGATTATTCAAACCTCGTGCTGTTGTCCCTTTCATCGGTTTTGTCGTGATTATCTCGCCATTTAATTTAAAAAAAAGTTCAGGGGAAATAGATAAAATATAATAATCATCAAAGTGTAGATAAGCACAGTAATCGGCCTGATTATTTTGTTGTAAAAACCTATAATAATCAAAAGGATTGCTATCAAAAGGAGCGGTGAAGCGAATGGTATAATTAGTTTGGTAAGTATTGCCTGATTCAATTTGCGAGCGAAGATAGGCGATTTTATGATTATACTCATCAACAGAGGTATCGCTAGTTAAGTCAAATGACGGTGGGGTGTAATTAATTATTGGTGCAGGTTTAACGGTTAAATAATTTTGAAAAATACCAAATAATAACAATGGTAATTTGTGATCATCATGGTCGACATTTTTAGTTTGGTTTGACTTATTTAATCCCATTGCGCTTTCATAAGCAAGGTAGCCAACTGCATAATAACCTTGTTTGATGAACGTTTCGATCTCATCTAACTGTTGTTTAAGCGAATTAACGTCATTGGTTTTAAATACTTTAATTGGATTAGAAAAATATTTATGTTGACCTTCAAAATCAAGGTAAATTTTCATATTAACGGTATCCATAAACAAAATTACTAATGATTTGTAATCCACATTCCGTTTTAATTGCTTCAGGATGAAATTGCACTGACTCAATAGGTAATGTTTTATGACGTAATCCCATAATCAATCCTTGTTTATTTTTTGCCGTAATAACCATTGGTGAGGTATTTACCGAAAAATCATCATAGGCAACTAAAGAGTGATAACGTACGACATTAAGGGGATTTTTAATACCAGTAAATAATCCTTTATTATCATGCACAATTGCGTCAATTTTACCATGCATTGGCATGGGTGCTTTAGCTACCTTATATCCATAATATTGCGCGATTACTTGATGACCTAAACAAATACCAAGTATTGAGCAGCTATTGGCAAATTTTGCAATAACAGCAAGTGATATACCCGCACTGTCTGGTGTTCCAGGTCCTGGAGAAATTATGATTTTAGAGAAAGCTAACTGTTTGAGTTCATCAATTGTCATTTCGTCATTTTTGATGACCATGACATTAGCGTTAGCTCGACGAAGATAGTCATAAATATTAAAAGTAAAAGAATCATAATTATCAATTAGTAATATCAAGATATTATCCATTATGAATTTTAAGGCGGTAATTAATCACAGCTGCAAGCCCAACCGAAATTGAAGCCATCAAATTCTATTATATAAATTGTTTTTTTTAAAAGAAAAATCCGAATTAATTAAATTATTTATTATATTTTTACTTAAACGTTAGCTTCTCCTGAAACATCTTTACAAAATTAATTTCTTTCTGTGATGACTATCACAAAAATATACAACTATACTTGTATGGTAGTATTTAATATTTTATGTTTATGCCACTCCAAAATAATAATAAGAGGTATTAAATGAAAATTGTAAAAGCAGAAGTTTTTGTATGTAGTCCGGGAAGAAATTTTGTCACGTTAAAAATTACTACTAATGAGGGTGTTTATGGTGTTGGAGACGCTACACTTAATGGCCGCGAATTATCAGTGGCATCTTACCTTAAAGATCATCTTTGTCCACAACTCATAGGTCGCGATCCTCAACAAATCGAAGATATTTTCCAATATTTTTATAAAGGTGCTTATTGGCGTCGTGGTCCCATAACTATGTCAGCAATTTCAGCAATTGATATGGCACTTTGGGATATTAAAGGCAAACTTGCCAATATGCCACTATATCAGTTATTAGGTGGTGCATCACGAACAGGTGTTATGGTGTATTGCCATACCACAGGCGCAAGCATTGATGAAGCTTTAGACGATTATGCCAAACATAAGGAAATGGGGTTTAAAGCTATTCGCGTGCAATGTGGTATTCCGGGGATGAAGACCACCTATGGTCAAAGCAAAGGTAAAAATTTGGCTTATGAACCAGCAACGCGTGGTAATTATCCTGAAGAACAATTCTGGGCAACTGAAAAATATCTTGATTTTACCCCAAAATTATTTGAAGCAGTGCGTAATAAATTTGGTTTTAATGAACATTTACTTCACGACATGCATCACCGTTTAACACCAATAGAAGCAGCACGGTTTGGCAAAAGTATTGAAGATTATCGCCTATTTTGGATGGAAGATCCGACTCCAGCTGAAAACCAAGAGTGTTTCCGTCTTATTCGTCAACATACTGTTACTCCAATTGCTGTTGGTGAAGTATTCAATAGTATTTGGGACTGTAAGCAACTTATCCAAGAACAACTTATTGATTATATTAGAACTACTATTACTCATGCTGGTGGCATTACGCATATGCGTCGTATTGCCGATTTTGCAGCACTTTATCAAGTAAGAACTGGTTCGCATGGACCATCGGATTTATCACCAATTTGTCATGCCGCAGCACTACATTTTGACATGTGGGTACCTAATTTTGGCGTCCAAGAGTTTATGGGCTATTCAGAACAAATGTTAGAAGTCTTTTCACCAAATTGGACTTTCGAAGATGGTTATATGCATCCAAGTGATAAACCTGGATTAGGTATCGATTTTGACGAAAAACTAGCTGAAAAATACCCATACAACCCAGCTTACTTACCGATTGCCCGTCTAGAAGACGGCACATTATGGAATTGGTAAATTTTATATAAAATAAATTAATTAAAGGAATGTATATGTTAACGTCAGAAGTTATTCAAGAAAAAGAAAAGCGTCAGGTAATAAAACGCGTAGCTGTTGCTTCATCAATTGGTACTGCTGCGGAATATTATGATTTTTTTGCGTATGGTACTGCAGCCGTATTATTTTTTGGTCAATTGTTCTTTCCTAGTGATGATCCTTTTATTAGTACCCTTGCCGCTTTTGCCACTTACGCAGTTGGATTTTTTGCGAGACCAATTGGTGGTATTGTCTTTGGTCATATGGGAGATAAAGTAGGACGAAAAAAAGCACTGGTTATTACAATTTTAATTGTTGGATTAGGCACATTTGCAATAGGTTTATTACCGACATATGAATCTATTGGATGGTGGGCCCCATTAATTCTTATTTTAATTCGTGTATTACAAGGTTTTGGTGTCGGTGGAGAGCAAGCAGGTGCTGTACTTATGACAGCCGAATATTCGCCACCTAAAAAACGTGGATTTTTTTCAAGTTGGGTTCAAATTGGTGCACCATTAGGTTTCTTGTTGCCTTCGGCTCTATTTGCTTTATTAACTTCAATACTTTCTAGCGAACAAATGCTAAATTTTGGTTGGAGAATACCATTTTTATTGAGTTTGCTTTTAGTCATAATTGGTCTTTTTATTCGTTTGCGCATTGATGAATCACCGGTATTTGAAGAAATTAGGCAGACTAAAGCGATTGAATCTTCAATGCCTTTGAAGGATGTCATGAAAAATTATCCAGGTATTGTAATCAAAGGCGTTGGGGCAAAACTTATTGAAGCTTGTTCATTTGCCATGTTCACCGTTATTGTTCTAGCTTATGTTAATGTAAATAATTTAAATAAAAATTATGTACTTGATGCAATAATCGTTGCGGTGGTTCTTGAGATTTTTGCAATTCCTCTTATGGGAGCATTATCAGATAAATGGGGAAGAAAAAGGGTTTATATTATAGGCGCACTTATTCAAGTGATTTTCATTGTTCCGTTCTTCCTTATGATAAATACCCAAAATTATCTATTAATTCAAATCGCCATGATTGTGGTGTTACCTTTTGGGCATGCAATGTGTTATGCCCCTCAAGCTTCATTTTTCCCTGAGTTATTTCCAACCGCGATTCGTTGTAGCGGTATAGCATTAATTTGGCAGGTTGGATCTTTGATAGGTAGTGGAATTTTAGGACTTTGTGCGGTAAAAATATTGCAAATGTATAATGGACATTATACTGGTTTAGCCCTTTATGTTGGAGTTTTAGGTATTTTATCTATTATTGGTATTGCATTGTTACCTGAAACAGCACCAAATAAAATTAAGAAAGAATATCAACAATGGATTAGTAAGTAATAATATTATGAAACTATCAAATAAAACTTTATCACAACTACCTAAAAAGGTAGTTGTACCAACCTATGATCGAAGCAACCTTAAAACCAAAATTGTTCACCTCGGTTTTGGTGCCTTTCATCGTGCGCATCAGGCTGTTTTTACTGATATTTTAACAGCTGAACATAATAGTGACTGGGGCTATTGTGAAGTTAATTTAATCGGTGGTGAAAAGCAAATTGAGGCTCTAAAACAGCAAAATTTTTTATTTAGTGTCTGTGAAATGGCTTATGATAACTGGAGTACTAGAGTTGTTGGTGTTGCCAAAGAAGCATTACATGCTGATATTGACGGTATTGACAAAATATTAGCCATAATGACGCGTCCTGAAATTGCGATCGTGTCGATTACAGTGACGGAAAAGGGTTATTGTTATTTGCCATCGACCGCTTCAATTGACACTAATAATAAACTTATTCAGTATGATATTAACAATCCAACTAAACCAAAATCGGTACCGGGTGTCATTGTTGAAGCGCTGCGCCTACGTAAAGAAAAAGGGTTAAAACCTTTTACAGTGATGTCGTGTGATAATATGCCGGAAAACGGACATGTGACGCGTAATGTTGTGTTAGCATTAGCTAAACAACGTGACCCAAATTTAGCGGATTGGATAGATAACAATGTTACATTCCCATCCACGATGGTTGATCGAATTGTACCAGCTGTTACGTCTGAGACAATGGAGAAAATTCAAAAGCAATTAGGCGGCATTGAAGACCCAGCTGGTGTGGCTGGTGAACCATTTAGACAATGGGTTATTGAGGATAACTTTGTTGCTGGTCGTCCTGATTGGCAAAAAGCTGGTGCAGAATTGGTTAATGATGTATTGCCTTATGAAGAGATGAAATTACGTATGTTAAATGGTAGTCACTCATTTTTGGCTTATTTAGGTTATTTAGCAGGGTATTTGCATATTGATGAGTGTATGCAAGATCCTAATTATATTAAGGCTGCAAGGCATTTAATGCTACAAGAACAAGCAACGACCTTACGAGTTGAAGGGGTTAATTTACAAGCCTATGCAGATTCATTGCTTGATCGTTATCGGAATACAGGTTTAAAACATCGAACCTGGCAAATTGCCATGGATGGCACCCTAAAACTACCCCAGAGAATGCTTGATTCTATTCGTTTTCATCTAGCTAATAACACGCCATTTGATTGTTTAGCGTTAGGTGTGGCAGGTTGGATACGTTATGTTAGTGGAACAGATGATGCAGGCAATGCTATTGAGGTTAGTGATCCATCAGTAGAAAAATTAAAACAACTTGTTACGACTAGTTCAGATAATGAAGAACGAGTTCTAGCTTTACTCTCATTAACTCATGTTTTTGGTGATGATTTAGCAAATAATCAGTGTTTTATTGATAAAGTTACCAAAGCATACTTCTCCCTGAGAGATTTAGGAGCAAAACAAACGGTGCAACAATTAGCAAATAATTTCTAACAAAACTAACATAATTAATAAAAATAAAGTGTAATAGCATAACTCGCTATTACACTTCTATTAAAGTTATTTTATTTAGTATAAAAGTTATTTTTAAATTTATGATTATTTACTAAAATAACTTTTCTTATCTTTAAAAATCACCTACTATTCTCTTTAATTTAATTTGTTACAAAAGAATGGTATATGTTTAAATCTATTGAATTAAATATTTCTGAACCCGTTAATCAACAAATCTATCGAACATTAAGAAAAGCAATTATTACCTGTCAGATATTGCCTGGTATTTTATTATCTGAAAAAGAAATTTCTGGTCAATTTAGCGTATCAAGGCAACCTGTTCGGGAAGCTTTTATTAAGCTAGCAGAAGCCGGATTAGTGCAAATTCTTCCTCAAAGAGGTACATTTGTAACTAAAATTTCGGTAAAAAAAGTTATAGATGGCCAGTTTATTCGCGAAGCTGTTGAATGCGCCATTATAAAGCGAGTAGCCATTGAAATTAAACAATCGGATATCTTATTATTACAAAAAAATCTTGATGAACAAAAAGAAGCAAACAAACGTAAGGATTTTCAACTTTTTCTTGAAAAAGATGATGAATTTCATCAGATTTTAATAAATGTGATTGATTGCCAAATGGCATGGGAAACTGTTGAAAATATTAAAGCAATGATGGATCGAGTAAGATTCCTTTCGTTAGAACATATTTCGCCACCGGATGAATTAGTCAAACAACATGAAAATATTTTTATTGCCCTCAAAAATCATGATCCAGAACTAGCAGCAAAAGCTCAACATGAACATTTATCGACGATACTGGACACGATAAAGATCGTTTCACAACAAAAAACAGAGTGGTTTGTTGATTAGATTGTATATAATCAAATTTTACGTAAATAGCCTAAAACACGATAGTTGTCAATTTTCCATAAACCATTGTTAAAACTTAGCGAGTAGGTTGCTCGACTATTTACATTAGCGCCGGGATTTTGTTGAACGATTTCAATTTCGTTATCACTAACTTTACTGATAATGGCTACGTGACCATATCTAGACCAACCAAGCACAATAATATCTTCAACTTGGGGTTTGGTTGACGAACCATTGGTAAATTGTAGCAAATTACGTTTGGGATTGATTTGTCCATCGGCAATGGATGCATCAAAAAAATCTTTTGCATGCCCATAACTATCAGGCATTTTATGATTAAAACGCTCATAATAATAACGCTTTACAAATTCAACGCATTGATATTTTTGGCCTAAATTATAGCCATCAGGGGTGATATTGCGGCCACTAACATTACCCGTACTGCCATTATAGTACACATTAACGCCATTAAATTGATCAATAACTTTACCTATTTTATTTTTATCAACAAAAAGATTGGGATAAGCAAGTTGATAAAAGGAAAAACAACCACCCACAAATAAAACTAAAAGAAGTAATAAACTTTTTTTATATTTTAATAACATACTTTTTCCATAGATATTAACTAATATTTAATTCATTAATTCAAATAAATTATAAAATCGAGTTAAAATTAGCATAAATATTATTTATTGGTCTATCTAAAATATCAACAACTATATCATTTTATGATAGATACCTAAAAATAGATAAGAGTTGGATTACGGTATGATAAAACAAATTAAAATTCGTGTTAGTGGGCGAGTTCAAGGCGTAGGATTTCGTTTTTTTACTCATCAGCAAGCTCAAAAGCTTGGTTTAGTCGGATATGTTAAAAATTTAGATAATGGTGATGTCGAAGTAGTAGCTCAAGGTGATAATGTACAAATATCCAAATTGATCCAATGGCTAGAGCAAGGAGGACCTGTTTCGGCACGTATAAGTAATATCAATATTGATCAGTCATCTGTACAAATGGATTTAACTTCTTTCAATGTCAGATATTAATTTTATAAAAAATACAGTAAAATATTATGTGATATTGGGCTGTCTCTGTTAACGTTTTACCTTATTTAACTTACTTTACTGTGCTGGTATGATTAACTTATGCTATGAATAAAAAAAATTTAATCTGTATCTTACTTCTCGTCGTTGCGATTGCAGCTTATTATAGCTATCGGCAAGCTGATAATGATCCTACAATGCAACCTACTGCAAATTTATCTGATAGTCCAGTTTATCAAAGTGATGATATGATAACTGATGTCTATGATTTATCAGGTGAAATGTTATATAAAATTGAATCAAACAATGTTAGACATTTTGATGATTCTAATAATACAGAATTTGATTTACCTAACTTTACCTTTTATGATAAAGAAAATGCAGCTACATGGCATATTCAAGCAAAAAGAGCGACATTAACTGATAATAAAATTATCTACCTTTATCAAGATGTGCAACTAGACAATTTGACGCCTAATGCCCAATTGCAACAAGTTAAGACAGATAATGCCGTAGTGGATTTAACTACGCAGTACGTAACCTCAAAAGATCCAGTCATGATTAAAGGTACAGGCTTTTATTCAACGGGAGTGGGTTTAGCGAGTGATATGCGGGCAAAAACTGCTAATATACTTGAAAATATCAAAACATATTATAATACAGAGGCTAAATAAAACATGAGTTTACTTAAGCAGGTTTTTTCCCCACTAATTTTATTGTTATCTATATCGTTTGTTTGTGCTGCAGATGAACCTATAACTGAACCGGCAGCTGAACAAGTAAAATCATCTAATACATTAGTTAATGATAAACCTATTACTGTTGATGCAGATAATCAACAAATTGATATTGATAAAAATATTATTACTTTTACAGGTAATGTGCATATAGTGCAAGAAGGATTAACTATTAATGCGGATAAAGTAGTAATTACAGAAATTCAAGATACGGCTAAACAAAAAATTACCGCCTATGGCAAACCGGTTAATTTTAAACAAATATTACCAGAAAAAAACAAAGTTGTTACCGGCCATTCACTACAAGTTATTTATAATGTGAAACAAAATAATGTTATTTTACTTGGGAAAGCAGAGTTATTTCAGCAAGATAACCACATTAGTAGTGAACAAATAACCTATGATGTCAATAAACAACAAATTGTTGCACAACCAGGCAAAAATGGACGAGTAAAAAGTACCATCATCCCAAGTCAAGTTAAAGAGATGAACAAATAATATGTCAATTTTAAAAGCGGAAAATTTAGCCAAAGTATATAAAAAACGCCGAGTGGTTGAAGATGTTAGTTTAACTGTCAATTCTGGTGAAATTGTTGGTTTATTAGGGCCTAATGGTGCCGGTAAAACTACAACTTTTTATATGGTTGTGGGGATTGTTACCCTAAATGCAGGTAAAATATATCTGGATGATCATGATATTAGTATTTTACCATTACATGAGCGGGCTAAAAAAGGCATTGGGTATTTACCCCAAGAAGCTTCTATTTTCAGGAAACTCTCAGTCATTGATAATATTATGGCCATCCTTGAAACACGCAATGATATTGATAAAAATGAGAAGCTCGATCGTGCTGAAGAGTTACTTGAAGAGTTCCACATTACCCACATCCGTGACAATATTGGTCAGTCTTTATCTGGTGGTGAAAGGCGTAGAGTTGAAATTGCTCGCGCATTAGCGGCTAATCCTAAATTTATTTTACTGGATGAACCGTTTGCTGGTGTTGACCCGATTTCCGTTATTGATATTAAAAATATTATTAAACATCTGCGTGATCGTGGATTAGGCGTATTAATTACTGACCATAATGTGCGGGAAACATTGGACGTTTGTGAACGAGCTTATATTGTTAATAAAGGTCACTTGATTGCGGAAGGTACGCCAAATAGTATCTTAAGTAATGAATATGTAAAACGCGTATACCTAGGTAATGAATTCAGACTATGATAAAACCAAGTTTACAACTGAATGTTTCTCAACAACTATCGATGACGCCGCAATTACAGCAGGCGATTCGATTGTTACAGTTGTCAACGATGGAATTGCAACAAGAAATTCAAACTGCACTCGAAGACAATCCATTACTTGAAGTTGCTGAACAATATGATGAAATTAATATTGAGCAAATTGAAGAAAATGAAAATGTGGATACACGTGAAGCTCTCGATAGCCAAGAAATCCCGGATGATATTCCATTAGATGCTTCATTAGATGATATTTACACCGCCGGTACGCCGTCAGGGACTAATTCGGATTATCGCAATGATGAATTACCTATTTATCAAGGTGAAACTCACGAAACCTTATTTGATTATTTAAAATGGCAACTTGATTTAACTCCATTTAGTGATACTGATAGAGCTATTGCAATATCGATTATCCAAGCAATCGATGAACGAGGTTATTTGACGGTTTCTACTGAAGAAATACTTGAAGAGCAAGGTAATGATGAAATTGAATTAGAGGAAGTTGAAACCGTTTTAAAACGGATTTGGCATTTTGATCCAATTGGTGTTGGTGCCAGAACCTTACAAGAGTGTTTATCTATTCAGATTCAGCATTTAAATCCTCCCGCATTAGTTAAACAAATTATTGATAACTACTTAGACTTATTAGCTAATCGTGATTACAGAACATTAAAAAAATTATTAAATACCAATGACGAACAGCTTAAGGAGTCGATTGATTTTATCCAAAATTTGCAGCCTTACCCGGGTGATTCAGTCAATACCACACCTCCCGATTATGTTATTCCTGATGTATTAGTGAAAAAAAAAGAGGGTAAATGGGTGGTTGAATTAAATAGTGATACCGTGCCCAACTTACGCATTAATCAGCAATATGCCGCTATGGAAAAGTTAGCTAATGAAAGTGATAGCCAATATATTCGTTCACATTTGCAGGATGCAAATTGGTTTATTAGAAGTATTGAAAATCGTAATGAAACCTTACTTAAGGTAAGCCAATTTATTGTTGAACATCAACAAGACTTTTTTGAATATGGCACTGAACAGATGAAACCCATGATCTTGTCTGATGTGGCTAGTGCAATTGAAATGCATGAATCAACCATTTCCCGAGTAACTACGCAAAAATATTTACAATGCCCTAGTGGCATATTTGAATTAAAATTCTTCTTTTCCAGCCATGTTAATACTGATTCTGGTGGTGAAGCCTCATCTACTGCTATTCGTGCTTTGATTAAAAAATACATTGCAGCTGAAGATAGCAAAAAACCATTAAGCGATAGTAAACTTGTATCAATGCTTGAAGATCAAGGTATTATAATTGCTCGTAGAACCGTTGCTAAATACCGGGAAGCATTAGCCATACCACCGTCTAACCAACGAAAACAACTGTAGCAATAAGAGAGTCTTATTGAGTTGCAATATCATCAATATGATTAGACTACTTTCCGTGTTTCAATAATCATCATATCAGTGGTAAAAGAACCATCTGGCTGTAATTCAAAATAGGTTTTAGTATCTTTTGCGGCTGTTAGTTGATACGCCTTAATTGCTTCGACTAAAACATCTGGTGTTCGCATGCGTTTAACCCAGGTATCGAAAGAGAGAGTTAATCGGTGACGTTCCAGATTATCGATAGTAAAACCCGCTTCGCTTAAAAAGGTCAACCATTCTCCCGGAGTATAATCACGCACATGTGAAGTATCTCTTAATGCTTCAACAGTTTGTAACCAAATATCTAAAACGGGATGCCCCGGTGAAACCACATCCATAATAATTAATTTGCCGTTTGTTTTGCAGACTCGATGTAGTTCGCGTAAACTTTGCCCAACATCATGCCAATGATGAGCAGAATAACGGCTAGCAACAATATCAAATTGATTATCAGCAAAAGGCTGCTGTTCAGCATAACCTTGCTTAGTGTTTATATTTAGTAATCCGCGTTCTTGAGCTGTTTTGGCAACAACTGACAACATTTCATCAGCAAGGTCATAGGCAGTGACACTTTTAACATAGTTAGCAGCAATAAAACTAACGTGTCCAGCACCACACCCCATATCCAATAACTCAGCATTAGGATAATCGGCTAGTAACTTGGATAAATATTCCAGATCGGGGCCTTGCGCGTGGACTTTACTGGTTAAATAAGCATTAGCTTGTTCACCAAATTGCTGTTTAACATTATCGTGATGTGAGGTCATTCATATATCCTGTGGTTGGGTGCAGTTAAGCACCCTAAATTAAAATTAAGCTAAAAACTTGGGAATTTTCTGTTCAAAAGCACTAATGGCATCTTCATGCTGTAAGGTTAACCCAATATTATCTAAACCATTCAATAAACAATGACGTTTGAACGAATCAATTTTAAATGAATATTGCTTATCTCCGGCAATAACGACTTCATTTTCCAGATCAATAGTAAATTCGATGCCTTCATTAGCTTCAACTATCTTAAAAAGCTCATCCACATCTTCTTCCGATAAGTTAACTAATAACAATTGATTATTGAAAGAATTATTATAAAAAATATCGGCGAAGCTGGAACCAATAATGGTTTTAAAACCATAATCAGTTAAAGCCCAAGGTGCATGTTCACGTGATGAACCACAACCAAAATTTTCACGCGCTAATAAAATGCTAGCCCCTTTATAACGAGGTTTATTTAGCACAAATTCAGGATTAGGTTTTTCACCTGCATCATCCAGAAAACGCCATTCATGAAACGCATGCTTACCAAAACCAGTCCGTGTGACTTTTTGCAAAAATTGTTTAGGAATAATGGCATCGGTATCAACATTAGCCGCATCTAAAGGAACGACTAATCCGGTGTGTTTTGTAAATTTAGCCATGACTTGTCTCCTTAAAATGGTTTGCGAATATCAGTAAAATGACCAGTAATAGCCGCCGCGGCAGCCATGGCAGGACTCACTAAATGGGTTCTGGCATCACGACCTTGCCGACCTTCAAAATTTCGGTTACTAGTTGATGCACAGCGATCGCCTGGTGCCAATTTATCATCATTCATAGCCAAACACATAGAGCAGCCCGGCAATCGCCATTCAAAACCTGCATCAGTAAAAATTTTATCTAAACCTTCCGCTTCAGCTTGTAATCTTACTGGCCCTGATCCAGGAACAACTAAAGCTTGTACACCTTCGGCTACTTTACGCCCTTTAGCTACTCTAGCCGCAGCACGTAAATCTTCAATTCTTGAGTTAGTACAAGAACCTATAAATACCTTATTGATTTTAATATCAGTCATTTTGGTACCAGCACTCAACCCCATATAAGTTAATGCACGTTCGGCAGAATGTTGTTGAATTATATCAGTAAAATCATTAGGATTTGGTACAGCAGAATCAATTGCAGTTACTTGCCCTGGATTGGTACCCCAAGTTACTTGTGGGGCAATATCTTTACCTTGCAAAGTAACTACTGCATCAAAATGGGCTCCTTCATCAGTTTTCAAAGTCTTCCAGTAGGCT
Source organism: Gilliamella sp. wkB112 (assembly GCF_001690685.1). Classification (GTDB taxonomy): domain Bacteria; phylum Pseudomonadota; class Gammaproteobacteria; order Enterobacterales; family Orbaceae; genus Gilliamella; species Gilliamella apicola_J. Next base: position 143,640 of record NZ_LZGL01000013.1, read on the forward strand.
ACTGCATCTTCAAAATCTTTACCTTTTGGTGAAAATTGACGATCTTTTAAATATTCGAAGGTGACTTCGTCAGGTGCAATGATACCCGCTTTAGCTCCCATTTCGATTGCCATATTGCATAGGGTCATTCGGCCTTCCATTGATAATGAACGAATTGCCTCACCACAAAATTCAACCACATATCCAGTACCACCAGCACTGGTCGTTTTGCCAATAATGGCCAAAATAATATCTTTAGCAGTAATGCCGTCTGCTACTTCTCCTATGACTTCAATTTTCATAGTTTTGGCACGGCCTTGTTTCAAAGTTTGGGTCGCAAGTACATGTTCAACTTCAGAAGTACCGATACCAAACGCTAAAGCACCAAAAGCACCATGGGTAGCGGTATGTGAATCACCGCAGACAATGGTCATGCCTGGTAAAGTCATGCCTTGCTCTGGCCCAACCACATGAACAATACCTCGTAATGGGCTTTGTAAACCATATAATGACACCCCAAATTCTTTCGCGTTTTTAGCTAGTTCAGTTAATTGAATACGTGCCATTTCGCTACAAGCGCTTAAATCATTACTTTTAGTTGAAGTATTATGATCCATGGTTGCAAATGTTTTATTGGGTTGACGCACTCGGCGATTCATGGCTCGCAAACCATCAAAAGCTTGTGGCGACGTCACTTCATGAACTAAATGGCGATCAATATATAAAATGGGCGTTTCGTTAGGTGCTTCATAAACGACATGCGCATCATATAATTTTTGATACAGTGTTTTTGACATTGCAGGTTCCTTTCTATTTTTTTACTAAATGGTCAAGACTATCAACACTACTAAATTAATTTACAAATAATATCACCCATTTCATCAGTTGAAATTGATTTTCCATTTTGGGCAAGATCGATAGTACGATAACCCTTTTCTAATGCTTTATTTACCGCTGTTTCAATTGCAGAGGCAATATCATCGCGCTTTAGACTATAACGCACTAATAATGCTAATGACAAAATCTGTGCGGCAGGGTTAGCTATATTTTTACCGGCAATATCAGGCGCACTACCACCAGCTGGTTCATATAAACCAAACCCTTGCTCATTTAAACTAGCCGATGGCAACATGCCCATTGAACCGGTAATCATGGCACACTCATCAGATAGGATATCACCAAATAGATTAGAACATAAAACAACGTCGAATTGCGAAGGATCTTTAACTAACTGCATGGTGGCATTATCAATATACATATGCTCAAGAGTAACATCTGGATAGTTTTTTGCTACTTCTGTTACTACTTCACGCCATAATATTGAAGTTTGTAACACGTTAGCTTTATCAATTGAGGTGACTTTTTTGCGACGTAAACGCGCGGCTTCAAATCCCATTTTGGCAATACGTTCGATTTCAAAACGGTAATACACTTCAGTATCAAAAGCACGTTCTTGAGCACCACTACCTTCACGACCTTTAGGTAAACCAAAATAAATGCCGCCGGTTAATTCACGCATACACAAAATGTCAAATCCGCGTGCGGCAATATCTGCACGTAATGGGCACAGATCTTCTAAACCTTGATATAAGCGGGCAGGGCGCATATTAGCAAACAATTTAAAGTGTTTGCGTAATGGTAATAATGCACCGCGTTCTGGTTGTTGATCGGGTGGTAAATTAGTCCATTTAGGGCCACCGACCGAACCAAATAAAATAGCATCGGCTTTCTCACAACCTTCCAATGTTTCTTTGGGTAATGGGCAACCATGAATATCTATAGCAGCCCCACCGACATCATATTCACTGGTGGTGATAGCAAGATTATATTTTTGGCGGATAACTTCCAGTACTTTATAGGCTTGTTTCATCACCTCAGGACCGATGCCATCACCGGGAAGTACTGCAATATGATAATTTTGTGACATATTCATTCCTTAACAATTTAATTATTTTAAGTATTGTATTATTAAATTAATGCAACACTATTATTCATGATGTAATTTTTGCTTTTCTTGAGAGACCAAATTCGCTCTATACACATTATTTAAGACATTAATCAAAGCTAGAGCCGATGAGTGGACAATATCTGTGGCTAAGCCAACACCATGGAATTTACGGCCTTTATATTCAGCAACAATATCCACTTGTCCTAAAGCATTTTCACCTTGTCCTTTAGCCGCTAATTGATATTTTACAATGGCGATTGGCTCACCAGTAATACGATTTATGGCTTGATAAACCGCATCAACTGGTCCGTTGCCGGTTGCGGCATCCGAGAACTTTTGATCGCCAATTAATAAGCTCACTGAGGCGGTTGATACCACAGTAGATCCCGACTGCACATTAAAATAATCTAAAACATAGTGATCTTTTTCATCTTTTAATTGATTGATAAAAATTAGCGCTTCTAAATCATAATCAAACACTTGCCCTTTTTTATCAGCTAATTCTAAAAATGCTTCATACACTTGATCTAAATTATAATCGTTGTCATGATAACCTAACTCTTCTAAACGATGTTTAACCGCCGCTCGCCCAGAACGTGAAGTTAAATTTAATTGAATTTGATTTAAGCCAATTGATTCTGGCGTCATGATTTCGTATGTTTCGCGGTTTTTTAATACTCCATCTTGGTGAATACCCGATGAGTGAGCAAAGGCATTACTACCAATAACCGCTTTATTAGCTGGAATTGGCATATTGGTAATTTGGCTAACAATTTGGCTGGTACGGTAAATTTCTTGATGATTAATATTGGTGTGGACATTTAAAATATTTTGGCGGACTTTGATGGCCATGATCACTTCTTCTAAAGCAGTATTGCCTGCGCGTTCACCCAATCCGTTCATTGCGCCTTCAACTTGTCTTGCGCCTTCTTGGATGGCACTAATTGAATTTGCTACTGACATTCCTAAGTCATCATGACAATGCACCGAAATAATGGCTTTATCAATATTTGGCACTCGTTCAAATAAAGTACGGATAATACCACCAAATTGATAAGGAACAGTATAACCGACAGTATCAGGAATATTGATTGTGGTAGCGCCAGCTTTGATTGCCGCTTCTACTATTTGACATAAATGATCGATTGGAGTACGACCAGCATCTTCGCAAGAGAATTCAACATCATCGGTATAATTACGCGCCCGTTTAACACAATGAATTGCTCTCTCAACCACATCCTCAAATGTCATTTTCAATTTATCTTTAACATGTAAATTAGAAGTGGCCATAAAAGTATGGATACGGAATTGATCGGCAACCTTTAATGCTTCAGCGGCAACATCAATATCTTTATCGATACAACGGGACAGCGCACAAACCCGACTATCTTTTACGGTTTTGGCAATGGTTTGTACTGACTCAAAATCACCCGGAGAAGAAATTGGAAAACCGACTTCCATAACATCAACGCGCATTCTTTCTAATGCTAAAGCTATTTGTAACTTTTCTTTGACACTCAAACTTGCCTGCAATGCCTGTTCGCCATCACGTAACGTGGTGTCAAAAATTATGACTTGATCGCTCATTGTTATTCCTTTTTATATTGGCGCTTTCACGGTATTTCATGTAGCAAAAACAAAAAACCCGCACTTTAGCGCGGGTTCTTGTTAATTTGTCGAGTTGTTTTATAAATTATCACTTTACTCCACATACAAGCTATCCGCGCAAAAAGATGCGAGGAGAAGACTGAGGCGGAGAGTAAATAATTTAATCAACATGAAATTCTCGGATTCGAATAATTATAAAACAATTTGATGATATTTTTACCAAATGATATTAGTTGTGTCAATGATTATTTAAAGAATAAATACTGATTAATCCAATATCATTCAAGAAGGTAATTATTAAACCAGTTTCAATGGAGGGAAGTAAGTTTATTATGATGATTTATCCCCTCTAATCACTAAGAGAATAAAATCACCATAAATTATCAATAACTCTCCATCTCCATTAAATAATTATTAAAAAATTAGTTCATTGTTATTTAATTTGTTTCTGGAAGTTTAATGGTTTCTAATTTTTTAATAATAAAGATATGTGAAAGTGCTCCAATCAACGAAATGGCTGAAATGTAGCACATGGCATACGCGAAACTATTGGTATATTGTAAAATAATACCCATGATTATAGGTGTTACAATACCAGCACAATTTCCAGCAATATTGAAAAATCCACCAACTGTTCCCATAACTTTTGCTGGTACAATATCGCTTAATAATACCCAACCAATATTAGCAAATGCATTAGCAAAGAAAGCGATAGATAGTATCCCTATTGCAATCGCAGGATAATCTTCAAAGAAGTTCGCTAAACACATAATTCCGGCAAAACCAAGACCTAAAATTGATGGTAATTTACGAGCAAAAGTTCTACTTTTACCTTTTTTCATTAATGCATCACTGACAAAACCACTACATAAAAGTCCAATCATTGCCATAATATAAGGGAACATTGCACCAATACCAGCTTTAGAAATAGATAAATGCAATCCTTTTTCTAAATAAACAATAAACCAAGTTAAAAAGAAATAAAGTGTTGAATTTAATGCGAATTGTGCAATACACAATCCTAAAAAATTACGTTGTTTTAATACATAGCTAATTTCTTTCCATTCAACTTTTTCTTGTTGTTTTTTGCCTTGACCAAGTCCACCACCTTGTTTGATGTATTCAATTTCAAGTTGATTGGTTTTTGAACTGTCTAATGGGTCTCTGTAACGTATTAACCAGTAAATACCAAAAATAATACCAACGATACCACATACATAAAATGACATTTCCCAACCGTAATTAGCAACTACAAAAGCAAGAACAGGGGTTAAACCAGCAAGCCCAATATATTGAGCACAAGCATAGAGTGCGGTAGCACTTGCACGTTCTTGGCTAGGGAACCATGTAGAAATAATTTTAGTATTAGCTGGAAAAGAAGGTGCTTCAGCTACACCTATCAATGCACGACATAACAATAAAAATACAAATGAAGCTATGGCTGTGGTAAATAAATGATGTGAGGCTAATCCCATTAATAGGGTGAAAATACTCCATAATACAATAGCGTACCCATATAGTTTACGAACTCCGATGCGATCAAGAACATAACCTACAGGTATCTGACTTATAACATAAGCCCAAGTAAACATTGAAAATAATAGCCCTAATTGTGATGGTGATAATGAAAATTCACTTTGGATACTAGTGCCTGCTACTGATAAATTTGCTCTATCCATGTAGTTAATTGCTGTCACAATAAACAACAACACTAATACAAAATATCGAGATTTTGTTGCTTTCATTTTTTTTCCTTGTTTAAGTTTATTTAATGCTTGTCAGGTAAACACTCATATTGAGTCATAATTTGTTTAGTTGTTTTATATGCTTGAGAAATAACCCATTCAGGGGATTTTTCCCAATATTCAGGTCTGAAAGTTTCAATCGAAACTATGCCGTTATATCCCATTTCTTTTAAAGTAGTTAAGAAATTACCTAGATTAACTACCCCCATGTCACAAAAGCGTCTTAAAGATTGAGATAATTGTTCATCCGGAGCGTCGTCACCATTATTAATATGTACAGCGAAGACTTTATTGACTGGCACTTGTTGCATGACTGAAAAGTCATTTAAACGGTGATATAAATATAGGTTAAATGAGTCAAAAACTAAGCCCACATTATCCCTATTTACTGTTTTAACAATATTCCATGCTTGTTCAACGGTTCTAACTGAACTACGGTCAAATCCTACTAATTCAAAACACAGTTTAATACCATGAGGCATAGCCAAGTCAGACAAATGAGTTAAGATCCTTACACAATTTTTGAAATTATCTTGCCAAGAACCTATAAAAGGACCTCCATCAGGATTTCGTTGTAAAGGAGGGACGATAATAAAATATTCTGAACCAATTGCTTTGGCTACCTCACACCCCCAAAGAAATTCTTTGATTAATTCCTGTTCTTGAACACTATTGCTACCATCAAAAAGATTAGCAATAGTATAGAGTGCATTTAATGCATGAGGTTTAATTTTGCTTTGTTGGAAAAACTGTTTTAACTCATTAATGCTATGATCTTGTAGATAATCATGTAACATATCTAATCTTAATTCAATAAAATCAAAACCATATTTTTCGCATAGGATTAAATCATTGGCTAGAGTCGAACAATTCATTCCATTTGCTTGGTTATATCCAATTTGCACAATAAACTCCTAATCTAATGGAAATTTGATAACTTTATTGTCATGAGTACTTCGATAAATTGCCTCAATAAGTTCAACTGTTTTTAATCCGGCATTCCCATCGATGAGGGGAGGGGTATTATGAATAACTGAATTCAAAAAATCTTCAATTTGTAATTGGTGGTAATAATACATAGAATCAACACTGTTAAAAAAATCACAATCTTCTTTTTTCCAGATATCTAGCTGTTCTTGTTCTCCAGTTACGGTCCATAAATCATTGTATGGTGGTTCAGTAATAGATGAAACTCCGGCAATAAACATTGCTCCACCATCAGTTTGTACACCTACAGAAGCACCGTTATCACCATGAACATGCACCTTACCAAATAAGGCTGGATTTTGTGAATTACTAACTAATACATTACCAATACCACCATTTTTAAATTTGATAATAGCTACAGCAGTATCTTCAACTTCAATATAAGGATGATTTAAATTACGCCATACCCCATAAACTTCTTCAACTTCACCCATATACCACAACAGTAGATCGAGTTGATGTGGAGCTTGATTAACTAAAACGCCTCCACCTTCACCTTGCCAAGTTCCACGCCAAGGGTCACTTTCATAATAGGCTTTATCTCTCCACCCAAGCATTGTCACTGTTCCGATGATAGGACGTCCAATTTTACCTTCATCAATTGCTTTTTTAATTCGTAAGCAGGGTCTATAAAAACGACGTTGACAAACAGTTCCTATTTTGGCATTTCCTTCTTTGGCAGCTGCTAAAATTGACCTACAATCAGCCAAGTTAGAAGCTAAAGGTTTTTCAATAAGCACATGACATCCCATTTTTGAGGCAGCTATTGCAACGGATGCATGAATTGGGTGAGGAGTACAAACACTTAACATCTCAATCCCTTCGTTCGCGACCATTTGTTCAACATTATCGTAAGCTTTAACGCCATATTGTTTTGCAAAATCTTGCGCTCGTTCTAAGTTATAATCACATACTGCCGTGAATTTTGATTGTGCTAAATTCACAAAGGCCTTAGCATGAAAATGTCCTACTTTGCCACAACCTACAAGTGCTGTTTTTAATTTTCCCATAGTTATACAACCCCATTGTTACCAGTAACTTTTCAAAATAATATTACCTTTAATTTAGGTGCTTATTATTGATTAATTTAATTTTAAATTATTTGATACCGGTCACATTTTTAAAAATTAACCAAATAATTTTTTAATAGATAACAATTTTAGTTAAAAGCTAAGTATTGTTGTGTAATATTTAATTGAATGTATTTATAGAGTTAATCTTATTTTAAGATGTTATTAAAATATTAATTATTGCTTCTTATTGTAATAATAAGTTGAGTGATGCATTTTTCGAATTATAATGAACATCTACTATTAACGGAGACATAATCATGAATATTGTCGAAATTTCACAGCAACGTTATACCACCAAGCATTATGATAAAACTAAAAAAATTCCAGCTGATAAAATCGAACAACTGTTAACCGTGTTAAGAAATAGTCCCTCATCAGTTAATTCACAGCCTTGGCATTTTTTTGTGATTGATAATGAAACAGCCAAAAATAAGATCTTACCGGCAATTGCTGAGTTTAATCACCCACGAGTTGCGGATTCTTCCCATACTATCGTCTTTTGTGTTAAAACCTCTTTAGATGATGCCCATTTAGTTAATCTCCTTAATCAGGAAGATAAAGATGGTCGCTTACCTTCGGTAGATCTTAAAAAAGCCCAAGATGAAGGTAGACGTTATTTTGTCAAGCTCAATAGTTCAACGCCTGAAGCGCAACTTTGTTGGGAAAGTAAACAAGCCTACATAGCATTAGGGCAATTATTGTTTGCCGCTGCGGCAATTGGTGTTGATTCTACTGCGGTTGAAGGTTATGACTCAGCGAAAATGGATGAGATTTTAGGTCTTAAACAAAAGGGGCTAAAAAGTATCGTGGTAGCGACATTAGGTTATCGAGCAGAAAATGATGGTAATGCGCACCGACCAAAATCACGCCTTCCTAAAGAACAGATTTTTACTTTTTTATAATATTACCGAACCATAGTTAGCAATTAACCTTTTTAAGTATAGTTTTAACATTCAGGTTATATTCAGAAGTTTAGTTGCTAACCTTAATCTTCACACTTTATAAAACTGTTACTTTATGGGTTAAATGATTTTGACTTTGTATAAGTTTATATGGCAAATCTGCATGATCCGCATATTTATTCTTTAAAGCAACCCTTAGTTATCACATTATCGTGATATTATTTCAAATAACCCTAGACCCATCTCTCAGAATCGCTACAATATAGCCCATCAATAAATATAGCAAATCATTACTGATTTGCTATTGGTTAACAAAAAAACGAGTAAGGTTTTTATGGCGCAATATGTTTATACCATGAATAGAGTTGGGAAGATTGTTCCTCCTAAACGCTATATTTTAAAAGATATTTCTTTGAGTTTTTTCCCCGGTGCCAAGATTGGGGTGCTGGGTTTAAATGGTGCAGGTAAATCCACTTTATTACGCATAATGGCAGGTGTGGACACTGAGATTGAAGGTGAAGCTCGACCACAGCCTGATATTAAAATTGGTTATTTACCTCAAGAACCTAAACTTGATCCTAAACAGACTGTGCGTGAAGCGGTTGAACAAGCGGTAGGTGGTGCAAAACAAGCACTTGCGCGTTTAGATGAGGTTTATGCTGCTTATGCCGATCCTGATGCTGATTTTGATAAGTTAGCCAAAGAGCAAGCTGAACTTGAAGCCATTATTCAAGCGCAAGATGCCCATAACTTAGACAATCAACTGGAACGGGCCGCGGATGCATTACGTTTACCAGATTGGGATGCCAAAATTGAAACACTCTCTGGTGGTGAACGCCGTCGTGTAGCAATTTGTCAATTATTGCTTGAAAAACCAGATATGTTATTGATCGATGAACCGACTAACCATTTAGATGCAGAATCGGTAGCATGGTTGGAACGTTTTTTACATGATTATGAAGGCACCGTTGTCGCCGTAACCCATGACCGTTACTTTTTAGATAATGTCGCGGGTTGGATTTTAGAACTTGACCGTGGTGAAGGTATTCCTTGGGAAGGTAACTATTCATCTTGGTTAGAGCAAAAAGATCAGCGTTTAGCACAAGAAGCGGCAACCGAATCTGCACGGCGTAAATCGATTGAAAAAGAACTCGAATGGGTGCGTCAAAATCCGAAAGGTCGCCAAGCGAAGAGCAAAGCTCGTTTAGCGCGTTTTGAAGAGTTAAATAGCAACGATTACCAAAAACGTAATGAAACTAACGAACTGTTTATTCCACCAGGGCAACGTTTGGGTGATAAAGTGATTGAAGTGAGTAACCTCACTAAATCCTATGGTGACCGAGTACTGATTGACAATCTTTCGTTTAGTATTCCCAAAGGCGCAATTGTTGGGATTATTGGTCCCAATGGTGCCGGTAAATCGACCTTATTTAGAATGTTATCCGGTAAAGAGCAACCCGATTCAGGCACGATTATTTTAGGTGATACCGTACAATTAGCGTCAGTTGATCAGTTCCGTGACAGTATGGATGATAGCAAGACTGTTTGGGACGAAATCTCCAATGGTCAAGATATTATGCGTATCGGTAATTTTGAAATCCCAAGCCGAGCTTATGTTGGACGCTTTAACTTTAAAGGTGTCGATCAACAAAAACGTGTGGGTGAACTGTCTGGCGGTGAACGTGGACGGGTGCATTTAGCTAAATTATTACAAGTTGGTGGCAACGTATTGTTACTCGACGAACCAACTAATGATTTAGATGTTGAAACCTTACGTGCACTAGAAAACGCCTTGTTAGAGTTTCCGGGCTGTGCGTTAGTGATTTCACATGACCGCTGGTTCCTTGACCGTATAGCGACTCATATTTTAGATTACCAAGATGAAGGGCATGTTGAATTCTTTGAAGGTAATTTCACCGAATATGAAGAATGGAAAAAACGTACGCTTGGTGCCGAAGCCTTAGAGCCAAAACGCGCTAAATATAAACGAATCACCAAATAGTTATCTTCATCAATTGCCGCCGATATTATTCGGCGGATACCCATATTGTTTTTATTAATATCATGTGATTATTTTTTAAGAGTACTAAAAAACCCGCTTAGGCGGGTTGTTATGTGATGCAATAAAAAATAAATAGCCAATATGAAATTTACACTGGGTCAATACGGTACAAAATAATTGTCTTTAATTTGTCTTTATCAGTTTTTGTCGGATCTGATAAATATATTTCCTCGTGACTATTTTTAATTATTTTCATTCCATTTGAAGTGATATAGTCCAATAAAATTTTTATTGTTTTGTCTTCATTTGTATAAGATCCAACATGCAGAATATAGGCAACTTTTCCATATTCCCATTCTTCTAGTCTTAAATTATTTATATCTTGATCGCTATCAGGTAGCTTAGCAACATCATTTGGTAACGGTAGTGCATAAGTCCCGATCCAATCACTTTTATTTTTTGTCATGTTAATCTGTGGCCAACGACCTCTTAGTTTATCTACTTTAAAAACACTCCCGTTTGCTTTGTATATTTTCCTCACTCCATATGCGGCTGTATATAACGGCTTCATAAGTTTGCTAGTTTCTGTATTTGGATCTCCAACGACATTAATAGAAACAACTTTTTGCGTTGGCATATTACCGATTGTTGGTATCCCTTCCTTTATCTTATAATCTAATCCTTCATGCATATTAATTTCATCCATAAAACACCCTTTGTCGTCACCAGAGCCAGTTAAAGCCCCCATTAATTCAAAAAATAAAATTTTCACATACAACTAATCCTATATACAATTTAATTTTCTGATTTTTGTAGTTCGCTTGTAACTGTAGCTATCGTTTGATCTACACATTCCGCGTAGCGTTCATTTAAAAATTGATTTTGTTTCACAGGTTTTTTTTCATTTTTCGCATAATTTAGAATAGAATCAGTTAATTCATCACCCAATTGCTCCCTAATTTTGGGTATAAAATTTTTCGGATCTCCTTTTTTATTCAACTCAAATAAAAATCTCCCCAAAGTATGACGTTCATGGCAATAAGTGGTAGCCATTACAGCTGCATTAATCTTTATTTCAGCTGATTTATCTTTGGTTTTTAGTTTATAATCAGCAAAAACGAAAAACGGTACCATCAATATACAAAATAAAACCTTTTTCATGCCATTTCCTTTTTATATGCTTTTAGGTAATAGTAAGAAATTAATTAAAGGGAAGCAATAAAAAACCACCAAAAGGTGATTTTATAAAAATTCCTATACTTTAGTATATAAATCAGGCAACAGCTAGTTTATACGAGTGCAAGTTTTTTTCGCTTTTACCTTCATATCTAAATAATTATGTTTGATATCATTTTGGTTTACGATCATTTCATATTCCATATTAAATTCATCCTCTGAAATCTTCTCTACAGTTCCCTTAAATTGCATTTTAGCTCCATCCAGATCTTCAAAAACTACTTCACCTGTATATGTATCGATAAATTTATTTATATCTTCCCATTTGTTAGATTTTGTATTAAACATATTCAATTGATTATTAACTAATTTTAGTGACCATTTATAATCAATATTACCATCATCCATATAATCAGAAAATTTACCATCTTCCATAATTGATTTGAAACGAATACCCTTACACTCCCAATCACCTACGAGATACTCTTTTGTCACTTTATCATTACCACAGCCATATAAAGCAAGGCTAACTAAACCAATTAATGCTATCTTCTTCATGCTATATCCTTTGATATATGATTTTAAGTAATAGTATGTTATTTAGCTAATTTGGACAATCAAAAAACCACCAAAAGGTGGTTGTTTGATTTTTTTATTAATTTAATTGCTTTACGATCACTCATGAACACGCTTTCATTAATACAAATCTTTGGAGATTTTAACAATTTTGGCAAAAGTGTCTGTTAGTAAACGCGGAATCGCGTTTATGCCTCGTGATTTAGCATCGTCACATACCGCAATCGCCAAATCTGGTTTTGAGCTTTTGTGAATAGCTTTTTGAATAATTTTAGGTACTGACATATCAATATGCTGCACAGTATTATAAGCCACTAATTTATATACATGGCTGAATCCATGTTTAAACAAAAAGTTTTCAATGTCACGAGCTGGTAACACGGTTAAGTAATTATCAGGATTATTATTTTCAGGGCAAAGTGCTTGCACGGTTTCGGCATATTTTTTGCCAGCCATATCACCATCGGTAATCACATACCAATGAATCCCCATCTTATTGGCATATTTTATCAGCGGTTTTAAACCACATTGGGCAAACTCCAGTAGTTGTATGCCTTCAGAACTTAAGTGGTAACCACTTTGCTCAGCCAGTTCGCGCAGTAGCCATACTTCCGTTTCCCCTTCAACCAATAGCCAACAACGGGCAAACAGCGCCAGTGGTCGGCGATAAAGTACATGGAACAAAATGCGTCGGCTATCACCAGTACTGAGTGAGTGCGGGGCAATATATTTGGCCACGATTTGATCCTGCAATCGAATTAAACGATAAATACTGTCTAATGGGAATAGTGAGACGAGATCACTCGAATTTGAAGTAATAATTTTTTGGGTTGGAAAATGTTTAAGCAAACGAAAACCGACCGATAAGATAATCGGATGAAGCTGGCTTTCGGGTTCTTCTAAAATTAAAATTGGCACTGAACTCTGTGATAATGGATTATCACCTTTGGCACTAACAATCGAGCCAAAAATACCTAATAAAGCAGTGCGTAAATAATCATTATCGAGTTTATCGAGTACATTATTAATCCTTTCTAAGGAATCCCAATCTTCACTTCGAGGACTATTTTTTTTGGCAATTTGTTTGTAGTGAAAGCGGTGTTCATGATCAACAAAGTAATATTCTAACAATGCTTGAGCTGCTTGCAATCCGCGGTGCAGTTCATTTTGGCTTAACTGAGCTGAATTTTCTTTTAATTGATTGGAAAGCTGCTCGATATAGTATTCGGATAAGGGTTGATTGGTGTTGGGTGTATTTTCAGGATTAATCGAATTTTTAAGTGTCATTACCGGATTTAGGTTGATTAAATTGGCAATTAACAATTTATGATTTTCAATGGCACAAGCGTTACCAAGATCATCGACTAACTGATGCTGAGTAATGATATTGCCATTCTGGTTTGCAGCGGTAATTTGATAACTAATTCGGCGTAATTTATCAGCTCCAAGCGGATAAGCTACGGCTAATAATGGTTGATACGCTTGGTTACTGAGCTCATTGGGGTTAGCTTCACAATAAGTGATTTTAATGCTGATTTTATTGCCATAATTTTGGAACTGGTCATGATAAAAATCGGTTTCAACAAATTGATAAAATTTATTATCCAGCGATAACAGTTTTAAGGCACTGATTAAACTTGAACGCCCCCAACGATTTTCACCAATAAGTACACTAGCTTTAGCATTAAGTTGTAATGATAATTGGTTTATACCTCTAAAGCCTATAATCTCTATTTGTTCAATAAACATGGCATTTCCTTATGGTTAAAGCTGATACTTTTGAGTCCGTTGCGCAATTCGCTCCGCTTTTTGTTGCGTGCTGCTGATTAATTTATGTTCGTCACGCAAAATGTCTTTTAATGGCTTATTGAAATAGTTTTTTAAGAATAACCAAATATCGCGATTAGTTAATCCTATTTTAGTTGATGAAAAATACAGACCAATTAAGTCTTTATCACGCCAACGTGTTGGCACTTTAGCACGCGTTTGCGCGCGATGTAAATCAATAACTGATAGTTTTATCTGTTGCTTGTTTTCAAACAGAGGAATATCCAATAAGAAGTGACACAGATAACAATCACGGTGGTTTACTCCAGCGCCATGCATGTTAGCGGTCATTTTAGCAAGATAGACAATCAGTGAACGTTTCAGGTGATAACTAGGAGGATTGGTTAACCATGGTTTAGTAAAATCTTCTAAACTAATAGTCGGATTTAGATCTTTGGTAATAATAAAGGAATGTCGAGTCAGTGGATTCAACCCTTTACGACCGAATGCGCGCCCATCCATAGTATTAATACCAGCTTGTTCTAGGCGATGAATCGCTTGCCACTCTTGTTTCGCATCTAACACCGGCAGGCGCAATGAAATCAGATTTTTAACGATCTCTTTGATGGTAGTGCCGCGATGGATCTTAATAAAATAAGATTCGCCTTCAAGGTGGAAATTTAAGGTTTTGCGCTGTTTTACCTCACGATAGACGTCACCGGATATTAGTTCAACCTCAGAAAAAGGATCTTTATTTTGCCATAGTTGGTCAAAAGGTGATTTAAGTTCTATTTCATTCATAAGGACGACAACCTAAAATAATGTCAGCTGCACGATCAGCTAAATGGTATAAATCGGCACTATTGCCATAGTGAATGGCATTTTCATGCCAAATTTGATACTGTTCGCTATTGGTCATAGCATTTTGTAGTACTTGATTTAACTCTGATTGCGAATAAGGTTCAGTTAATACTATACCCGCTTTAGCATCATCAATATGATAAGCATATCCGGAAATTCCCGACACAATCACCGGTACTCCCGCTACTAATCCTTCAATTAATACCATGCCTGCAGCTTCTTGTCGGGCGGGATGTAATAATAAATCAGCAGCAAATAAAAAATCAGGGATATCATTGCGACCAGAATAAAAACGCACTTGATGAGCAATGCCGAGCTGTTTAGCTAGTTTTTGATAAGTTTCGGGTTTATCTTGCCCCACGACCAGATAAATGACTTTCTGCTTTAATTCGCTTGGTAAAGCGGCAATGGCAGTTAATGAGCGATCAACCCCTTTACGTTTAAAGTCGGAACCGATTTGCAGCATAACAAAAGCGTCCGCTTTGATTTGATTCGCTTGCCTGAATTGTTGGCGTTTAATTAATGATTCCGGATTAAATTTGCGATCCATTGCAATACCTGGTGGCAATAGATTAAATCGATTTTTTGGAGTGTGATAAAAGTGTTCAAAATCAGAAATTTGTTGCTTAGTTAATACCATAATTTGCGTGTGATGTTGTGGATTAAATACCGCATCTTCAAAGGCTAAATAGTGCTTGCAACGTTTGGTTAATTTATATAAAAAACTCTTATGTGAGACTTTTTCGGCAAAACAAGTATCACCAGCAAAATACACATCCAATTCTGGCATTTTGTTAAAACCCACTACGCAGTCAACCGGATTAGCTTGTAAGTGAGCTTTAACCCAATGGTAATAGAATTCATTTCGACTATGATTAGATAGTCCTTTTTTCGGCACTAAAATAATATCCATTTGCGAAGGCTTGGTGCCTTGCCAATTCATCACATAAACGCGAATCTTATGACCATGAGCATGGCAAGCATTAGCAATTTGCAAAAAATCGCGTTGCAAACCACCAAAAGGAAAATATTTATAAATACAAAAAGCCAGTTGCATGCAGATTGCCTCAAGTAATAAAGGGATATTATATACTTAGTCGTTATTGTTGCGCAAAGTTTGATTTTAGGAGTGAACCAAGTGAACGCTCACCATCAATAAATGTTTGTAGATCAGATAACAGCAATGGTGTAAAAACTGTTGCGGAGTCTATGCCGTTATAATGCTGTTTTAATTATTGGTAATTAATAAATTGTCTATAATTATTAAGATAATTGTTTATAACCTTAATTATATTTGGCCATAATCAATGTCTGGCGCCAAGATCTTTGTCTTCACTATTACCCTGTAATTGGCGCGTTAACTCATTGCAAGTGACGATTTTTTGATTAGCGATTTTAAATAAAGCAAAAACCTCAAATTCGCTGACACTATTGTCTGTTTTTGTGACTTTAACAAAATGATGGCTGTGAACCTGATCCCCTGATTGACTTATTGCATCTATGGTGACAGCAAATTGTTTGACCACACTACGTAATAATTGCATATGAGCAACAAACTCATTAAAGCCTAGGGTTTTACCATCTACGGTTTGTTGATAATCAGTTGAAAAATATTTTACGATTAATTCATTAATATCAAGATCCGATGTCAGTAAATCACTTAGTGCGTGTTTAACTATCTGAATATTATCCATTAAATTCTCCTATGCTTTAAAACAATAATTATCGCCGATGGCGCTACCTTGTACACCAAATTGGCGTAAGTTGTGATCGACTGCATTCATGGATTGCCAATGGTTTTCACACCAATCAGGCGCTAATAAGGTCGGTTTTCTGGCATTGGCCGAAATGCGATGATATAAAATATTGGCGGGGGTTTGGCGAATAATATCACCCGCAATATCCACATACTCATCTAATGACAATACATCAAGACGGCCAGCACGCCACGCTTTGGCCATAATGCTACCTTCGACAATATGCAACGGATGCAGTTTTAAACCATCCACACCACAATTTAATACTTGTTCTAATGTAAACAGATTATCTTGCTTGGATTCTTTCGGCAGACCAATAATTAAATGTGTGCAAACTTTAATCCCCAGCTGACGAGCTTTTTGTACCGTTTGCTGATAATCAATAAAGGTGTGTCCGCGGTTAATCGCATGCAATGTTTTATCAAGTGCAGTTTGTAAACCGAGTTCTAGCCACACTTCATACCCTTTTTCTTGATAAGATGCTAATAGATCAAGGGCTTCATTGGGTACACAATCCGGACGCGTGCCAACACATAGTCCGACTATATCGGCACTGTTTAATGCCTCTTCATACATATTTTTAAGGATTTCAACTTCGGCATAGGTACTGGTATAAGCTTGAAAGTAGGCAAGATAACGTTTAGATTTTTTCATTTGCTGGGATTGCGAAGTCAGCTGATCTGCAATCGATTTAACTTGTATGGACTCATCTATAATAGACGCAACATTACAAAATGTGCAACCACCCACACCAATGGTGCCATCACGATTGGGGCAACTAAAACCACCATGTAAGGTCAGTTTATAAATTTTTTCGCCATAACGGCGTTGTAGATCTGCACCAAAAGTATTGACGACTAAATGAAGTTGCATAATAAACCAGTAAAAGAATTTAGGGTATTGTACGCCAGGGTGTTGATTTGCTTCAAGCAACGCATTTTACAGGAAGCCTATTTTTGTAAAATATATTTTTCAGTGGTTGGCGTATGGCTGGTATTTTTAATAATATGTAATAATTTAATCTGGTCACCTTTTTTCGCTTCAGTTAAGTCATAAGCGTTGGCTAAGGTAATTAATAGCTCATATGGTTTATTGTCGGGCAATTGACAACCACTGTCTGCTCGTCCTGCTATTTTTGTGTCAGTAATCCAAATTTTCAATTCAAAATCACTCACTTCATATGCTGAATTAGCCATAATCTCCCCATTATTATCGACACGATTCATTGATTTAATCATGATAACAGGATCCTCTAATAACGTTCCTGTTAATAGACAACTATCCACATAAGATGCAGAAGCAAAGAGTGAAAAAGGAAAAATAATTAACAAAACAGTCAGTCGAATAATATTCATCATGTGAAAATATTGTTTCGGGTAAATTTGGATAGATTATAACCATTAAAAATTAATTATGTCCATCATCTAAAAAAAGTTAACATTGATTTATTAGCTAACAAACTATTTATATTGATTAAATTTCTGAGGAATAGAAATAGCTCTGCTTCCTTATTGCGCAACAAATGATAATTATTATTATTTGATATTGATAATTGCGATCATTAGCAATAAGATAAGCTCATTCTTACAAAAATGTCAGAGGTAAACTATGCTGTGCATTATACGGAAATTAGTTGTTATTTGTTTTGTTTCACTTTTTGCAATTTCTTTTTGTTATGCCGATATTTCGTTACCGACACCGCAAACTAAAGATGGAATGAGTTTATTCGAAAGTTTGAAAAAACGCGCATCCACACCTGGTGGAGGCTTTCCTGTTGGTAAAATTTCTGATGATGAGCTTTCCAATGTACTATGGGCTGCTAGTGGACTAAATCGCGGTAAAACGGGTTGGACTATTCCAATGGCTAACGGCAGGTCACCTTATGTCCGTATTTATGTGGCTGGTGAAAAGGGTGTCTATATTTATGAATGGGAAGGCCATTATTTACGTGAAATCAGCGATAAAGATATTCGTGGTGATATTGCTATGCAGGCGTTTACTAAACGCGCTGCTTATTCATTAATCTTTGTTCCCGATACTAAGGCATTAGCCGATCTTCCTCCAGATCAAGCGAATAATTTTAGCCAAATAGCAGTTGGTGCCATGAGTCAAAATATTTATCTGGTTGCCGCAGCTTCAAAATTAAGTGTTAGGTATATCCATTCAATTAAACCTGAAATAATCGCCCAAGAGCTGAAATTACCTGAAAACAGTCAGCCAATTGGCTTAATTTTACTAGGTAAGTGAGAGGTAAAGTTGTGAAACGATTTTTAACTATAGCATTTTTGTTAATTGCCAGTTTAATGGCATTTACCTCATCTAGCTATGCAGAGACAAAAAAATACGACAGCTGGAATTCAGTAATTGATGAAATGGATGCGATCTTAAATGAATCCTATGATATCTACTTCATGAAAGACAGTGATAAAGCAAAAGAAAAAGTTAATTATGCTTATTTTGGTTTTTATGAAAAACATGGTGTTGAACGGGCAGTAATGTCCTATATTTCGGGTAAACGTGGTACAGATACCGAATACCAATTTGCCAAAATAAAACGCCTAATGACTCAAGGCGCACCAAATAAAGTAGTTCGTGCTGAAATCGATACTATTTTAAAAATGCTGCATGAAGATGCTAACGAATTAGATGGTAAAAAGGAAAGTGGTTGGAGTGTGTTATTAGCTTCATTCATCATTATTTTCCGGGAAGGTTTAGAAGCTATTTTAGTTATTGCGGCAATTTCGGCATACTTAGTGCGTTCAGGCAATATGCCAATGGTAAAAATGGTTTATTTGAGTTCCTTAGTGGCAATATTTGCTAGTGTTTTAATGGCGATTGCACTACATACTCTTTTCGATATCAGTGGCGCTAATCAAGAAATGTTGGAAGGTGGGGCAATGTTGCTTGCCACTGTGGTACTGTTTTTTGTTAGTAACTGGATGTTTTCCAAAGCCGAGGCTGAGGCATGGAAAAACTATGTCGAAGGCAAAGTGCAAAGCGCAGTGTCATCAGGAAGTAGTTTTGCTTTAGGTTTTGCTGCCTTTTTAGCCGTGTTCCGTGAAGGTGCTGAAACCATCTTATTCTATCAAGCAATGCTGGCTGAGGCTAAAGAGCATATGGATATGGTGTGGTATGGCTTAGGTATAGGCTGTGTGGTATTGGCGATAATTTTTATTCTGATCCGTTTTGGTACTATGAAATTACCAATTAAACCATTCTTTATTGGTACCAGTGCATTAATGTATATTATGGCGATTGCCTTTGCTGGTGGTGGTGTTAAAGAGTTACAAGAAGCAGATATTATTCCGGTTACCCCAGTTGATTTTGTACATTCAGTTGATATTTTAGGTATTTACCCAACAGTTGAAACTTTAATTCCGCAATTGTTTATGGTGCTAATTGTGGTAATTTCGGTGGTGTATTTAAAAGTAAAACATGGTAAAAAAAGTAGTTAAAAAATAGTTTAAATTTAGTTAAGATGTTGCCTGATTTTTTACAGTTAACATCTAAAAACTAATTTACTAGTAAAAAAGTAGTAATTATAAAAAAGTCTTAAATAGTTAACTAAAAAAGTAAAGGAGTTTTCAATGAAAAAATTAGTATTAACAGCAGGGATTTCATCAATATTAGCATTATCTTCATTTGCTTATGCTGCTCCTGCTCCGGCACCTGGGGAAGAAAAAGGTTTTGAAGAATTCCCGATTGGTGATGAAGTAACTGTAGGTCCATTACACATTGGTGCGGTTTACTTCCAACCTGTTGATATGGAACCAGCTGGCATGGGCGGTTTACCTGCATCAAAATCAGATATGCATATTGAAGCAGATATTTCAGCTGCTGACGGCAATAATTTAGGTTATGGTGTTGGTGAGTTCGTACCTTATTTAACAGTTAAATATCATATTCTAAAAGAAGGTAGTAAGAAAGCCATCGAAGGTAACTTCATGCCAATGAATGCATCTGATGGTCCTCACTATGGTAACAATATTAAGCTTGATGGTGCCGGTAAATATAAAGTTACCTTTACCATTGAAAACCCAGAAAAACAAGGCTATTTATTGCATGTTGATAAAGAAACAGGCGTAGAAGGTCGTTTCTGGACTAAACCAATTACTGTTTCTTGGGACTTTAATTATGTTCCACGTGCTTGGTAATCATAAGATTTAAAATCTTAAATTATAAATATTGGCGAGGATTAACTCGCCAATAATATATTGCAACAACTGGTCAATCATTATGCTTCAATATCTTATCAAAATTACTGACAATACTTTTATACCTATTATTATTGTTGCATTATTAGGTGCAGTAATTAGCAAGTTAAGTGCATCGAATAACAAAAAAATAGCACTAACGGGTTTGATATTAGGCTTTATAGCAGCACTAGTTTATGCAATTTTAAAACGCAATACTGGTTTTGCGGTGCGTGAATTTTATGACCTTGGAGTGATCATCCCTTGGACAATTATTGCCATTCCTTTATTAATTAGCATTTGGATGCTAAAAACTTTTCCTAATACCTTTTGGAAGGCAGTGTTTATTTTATTGGCTACCGTCAGTTTTGGCTTGGTAGTTGCTCAGTGTTTACCGAATTTAATGCTGTATCCATTCGAATTTGCGGTGGGTATGGACTCAATTTTTAATAATGACTTCCTGTTTAAATGGGTGGGTTATTTATTTGCATTAGTGGTCATCTTATTGATCGGTCTGTTTATTTATTGGATCTGTGCGCGCTTATCCGATAAGTTTGTTTGTTGTATCGCTACACTTTCATTGGCTATTTTCACTATTGAAAATGCCATTAATATTCTGCAGATTTTAATTGTCAGGCGATTTATTTCACCACAAGCGTGGATGATGGATTTAGTTATTTTTGTGCTTGGGCATGTTAACTTCTTCATCTTTATTTTTATGGTGATTGTGCTGTTTTTGGCAATAGTCTTATATATTAAATCGAAAACTACCTCATTAGTCGGTAGTAATCCTGCCCAAATCCGTAAAATGAAAGCACAATTACGTAGTGATAGAAGGGCATCATTAATGGTTTTAGCTGGTGTGGCAATTACTGCTTATACGGTAACGCGCGCACGCTATATATTTGAAAAAGGAGTGGAGCTTACTCCTGCAGAACCGATTACGCCCAATGCTGATGGCTTAATTGTGATCCCGTTAGAGAAGATTAATGATGGTAATTTACACCGTTATGGCTTTGAAGCATCAGATGGCACAGTAGTTCGGTTTATTATTATTAAAAAGAGCGAAAATGCTTATGGTGTTGGTCTTGATGCTTGCGATATCTGTGGTGCTACAGGTTATTATCAACGGGGTAATCAAGTAGTTTGTATTTTGTGTGATGTCGTGATGAATATTGCCACTATCGGCTTTCCTGGTGGTTGCAATCCGGTACCGCTTAAATTTGAAATTATTGACGGCAATATGGTGATCAGGCCTGCTCATCTTGAAGCTGAAAAAAATCGTTTCAAATAATCATGTAATCAAAGTGAGATATTATGTTTCGTAGAATGTTACTAAGCGTGTTAATACGGCAAAAAAAGAAGCTATTTTTAATTGCTGTTACGGTCGCGTTAGGGGTGTCATTAGCTACAGCCATGTTAAATGTCATGTTTGATGTAGGTGACAAGGTTAATCAAGAGTTAAAAGCCTACGGGGCGAATTTAAACATTGTGCCCAAAGGTACTGCTTTGGTAAATGAAATGTATCAGCTGGATAATAATGACAAACAACAAGCGATGCAGTTTATTAAAGAAGATGATCTGGTCAAAATTAAGATGATATTCTGGGCATACAATATTGTGGATTTTGCGCCTTATCTTACTACTCAAGCCACTTTTAATGACAAACCAATTACGGTAGTAGGTACTTGGTTTAATAAACATTTAAACATTCCAACTGGTGATGAAGTGGATACCGGTATGTTGGCGATGAAGTCATGGTGGACCATTGAGGGCAATACCATGACCGATGACAATTTACAAGGTGTAATGGTCGGTGAGACAGTTGCTAAACAGTGGCATTTACAGTTGGGCGACAGTATTACCTTAACTTCACCACAAACTCATAGTCCTATCACCTTAAAGGTAAATAATATTTTTCATAGTGGTGGCGCTGAAGACTTACAATTATTTGTTGCTTTGCCAGTAGCACAGCAATTAGCAGATAAACCAGGGTTGGTGGAAAGGGTTGAAGTCAGTGCCTTAACCACGCCTGAAAATGACTTAGCGCGTAAAGCGGCTCAAGATCCAAATAGTTTATCCAGAACCGAGTGGGACACATGGTATTGTACTGCTTACATTAGTTCGATTGCTTATCAGTTAGAAGAACTTATGCCAGATGTACATGTAAAAGCGATTATGCAAGTGGCTGAATCAGAGGGTTCTATCTTACAAAAAACGCAATTGTTAATGTTGTTATTAACTATTCTTTCGCTAATCTGTTCGGCGTTGGCCATTTCGAATTTAGTTACCGCTAATGTTATTGAACGTAGTACCGAAATTGGTTTATTAAAAGCGTTAGGGGCAACCAATACCTCCGTCGCATTATTAATATTAACTGAAATATTAGTGATCGCCTTTGTGGGAGGAATTTTTGGTTATTTCCTTGGTTTGGGTTTTGCTCAGATTATTGGGCATACAGTATTTGGTTCATTTATCCAACCCAAAATGGTAATTATTCCATTGGTAATTATTATGGTAGTTACAATTACGCTGTTAGGAAGTTTGCCAGCACTACGGATGATGATGTTTTTACGCCCTACTGAAGTGTTGCATGGTCGCTAACAGGGAAGGCAAATATGATCATAAATAAAAATCAACGATTTATTATTAAAACGGTACTTAGTTCACTGATCCGCCGGCGTTCGCGTATCGCTGTAGCCTTACTTGGTGTAGCCATTGGTGCCACAGTATTACTTGGTATGGTTACGCTTTGTTATGATATTCCGCGGCAAATGGGGCAGGAATTCCGTTCTTACGGCGCCAATCTGTTATTTATGCCAACTAATAATCAACCAACTATGGATATGGCAGAAGTACAAAAGGCGGTTAGTCTATTACCGCGCGATAAAGTGTTAGGGGTTACACCATTTCGTTATGATACTATTCGTAGTAATCAGCACCCATACACCATTGTGGGTACCGATTTTAATCAGGTAATTAAAACCAGTCCATTCTGGCAAATTGATGGTTCACTGCCACAAAATCCTCATGAAATTATGATCGGTACTGATATTGCTAGTTTTGCGATGTTAAATATTGGTAGTAAAGTGACCATTTCAGGTAAATCTAAACAAGATTCACGCTTTGAAGAAGAGATGACCATCACTGGGATTGTCAAAACCGGTCGTGCAGAAGATAACTTTATTTTTATTAACCTGCATGATTTAGAACAATTACTGGAAGAAAAGGATCAAGCCGAAGTAGTGGAAGTGAGTATTACAGCCTCAGAAGCAGAATTAAAACAATATATTGACACAATCAGTAACCAATTGACCACTATTGAACCGCATTTGATTAAATGGGTTACCCAATCTGAAACATCGGTATTAGGCAAGCTATCATCACTGCTCTATTTAGTTACTTTGGTGGTACTAGTGTTAACAATGATTTGTGTCGCTACTACCATGATGACGGTAGTTATGGAACGTCGTAAAGAAATTGGTCTTAAAAAAGCTATCGGCGCAAATAATAAAAGTATTGCTAAAGAGTTTTTAGCTGAAGGATTAGTGTTAGGCATTATTGGTGGGACTGTTGGTGCTTTTTGTGGAATAGTATTTGCGCAAGTGATTAGTACCAATGTTTTTGGCCGTTCAATTAGTATTGAATTTTATTTAATCCCAATTACGATTGTTGTTTCAGCTATAGTAACAGTTATTGCTTGTTTAATTCCAGTCAAACGGGCGGTTGAAGTAGAACCAGCGTTAGTCTTGCGCGGTGAATAGGATATGACAAATGAATATACTTGAAGTAAAAAATGTCTCTAAAATTTATGGTTCTCTGCATGCACTTTCTGAAGTGAATTTAACTGTTGAAGAAGGTAAATGGTTGTCCATTATGGGACCATCGGGAAGTGGTAAAAGTACCTTAATGAATATCATTGGTTGTATGGATAAACCATCATTAGGATCGGTCATCCTTGATGGGCAAGATATCACCCAACTTTCTTTATCAGAACTAACAGAAATCCGTCGCGATAAAATTGGCTTAATTTTCCAACAGTTTCATCTGGTTTCTTATTTAACAGCTTTAGAAAACGTAATGGTCGCGCAATACTATCACAGTATGGTGGATGAAAAAGAGGCGATGCAAGCATTGGAGCGAGTTGGTTTAGCTGCGCGAGCCAAACATTTACCGCGCCAGCTTTCTGGTGGTGAACAGCAACGTGTATGTATTGCCAGAGCTCTGATAAATTATCCTAAGTTAATCCTCGCGGATGAGCCAACCGGTAATTTAGATGAAACTAATGAAGAAATGGTCATGAATTTATTGCATCAACTTCATGAAGAAGGTAGTACTATTATTGTGGTGACTCACTCACCAGAAGTTTCTAGGCATGCCCAAAATACCGTCGTCTTAGAACATGGTAAAGTAGCTCAATTTATAACCAATTAACCAATACGAGGGCTTTAAATTTATGAAAAATCGTCTAATTTCATCATTACTTTTTATTATTATCGGGGCGTTACTGATTTTAGTGCCTTTGTATATAGTGCCAGTCTGCCCACCGCCAGAAGTTGCTTCTATGCCGACTGATATGGCCAACAATATGATGAATCATGAAATGGCACATAGTCCCTCTGGTACCATTATGAAATGTTTTTGGACAGCCAGAGCCGAAGTCGGTATTGGTATTGTAGTGATAGCTATTGGGTTATTGATATTATTTTCACGTACGGTGTTTGTACGCATGGGATTAAGCATGGCGCTTGCTTGTATTTCATTTTTTACCACAGCCATTCCAACTATTTTAATTGGTGTTTGCCCGGGAGCTATGATGCTATGTAATATGGGTACTAAACCAGCATTAATTTTGTTATCGGCTTTATTATTGGTGGTGGCAATTATTAATACCCTTTATTTGAACAAAGCCTCTAAAAAACTTAATTTTAGATAGTAGGTAACAAGGTTTAAAAATGCAGGAAAAAACTATCACTATTGCAAACTTAGCTTGGCGAAATGTGCAGCGTCGCCCATTCCGTAGTTGTTGTTTGATTATTATCATCATGCTATTTTCGGCCACCTTATTTGGTGGTAGCGTATTGATGAAGAATTTGAGTTTAGGGATTTCCGGCATGGCAGATCGTTTGGGTGCTGATATTCTTATTGTTCCCCACGGTTATGAAAAAAATCTCGAAGTTGCATTATTGCGTGGAGAGCCAAGTAGTTTTTACCTTAAAGTTGACTTAATTGATAAAATCAAAGATATTCAAGGCATTGATGCTATTTCTCCGCAACTATTTATTGCTTCATTAAATGCTGGCTGTTGCAGTACTAAAGTTCAATTAATTGGCTTTGATCAGCACAGCGATTTTGTGATTAAGCCATGGTTACAATCGCAACTGTCAACGCCACTTACCGATAATGAAGTGGTAGTAGGTGCTAAAATCTCATCGCAAGTGGGTGATGAAATTAAGTTCTTCAACCATTCATTTAAAATTGCCGCTAAAATGGATAGCACCGGAATGGGTTTCGATACCTCTGTTTTTATGACCTTACAAGCGGCAAGAACCTTAATGCAAGAGGCTAAATTGGTTGAAGGTGATGTTGATCACTTCGCCAATTATGTTTCTTCGGTGTTTATTAAAGTAAATACTGACTATCAACCTAAAGATATTGTTAATCAAATAATGCCTAAATATGCTATGGACTATAATATAGACTTTGTTATGACTAAAGGCATGATAAGCAATATCTCTAAATGGTTAAATAGTTTTTCAACCATTGTCTATAGCTTGTCGGCCATTTTTTGGGTGTTGGCCATTATTGTGATCTTTATTATTTTCTCTTCCATGCTTAATGAACGCAAACGCGAAATTAGCTTACTACGCATACTTGGTGCCTCACGACTTACTTTAGTTAAAATGTTATTGCGTGAATCACTGATTATTAGCGCCTTAGGTGGTATAGCTGGGATCTTAATTGCGGCAATCTTGCTGTATGCCTTTAGTTTGCTAATTTGCCAATCAATTGGCTTACCGTGCGTCAATATTTCATTATTTGATGCTATATTTTATGCGGTTGTGGTCTTTGTACTTACTCTAGTTATTGGCCCACTTTCAAGTATCTATTCGGCGCTATCGATGACCAAATTTGATACTTATAGCACACTTAGAGAAGGTGAATAATGTTACTGGACATAAAAAATTTACGCAAAGACTATACTCGAGGTCAACAAACTTTTGCTGCGGTCAATAATGTTAGTTTTACCCTGGCAAGTGATGATTTTGTTTGCATAATGGGTAAGTCAGGCAGTGGTAAAACCACCTTACTTAATATGATTGCCGGATTGCTTACACCAACCCAAGGTAAAATTATTATTAATGATACCAACTTGTTTGAACTTAATGATCAACAAGTTTCGGCATTTCGTAATCAACATATTGGTTATATTCCACAAGGCAGCAGTTTATTACCTAACTTAAATGCTATTGATAATATTCGCTTACCCTTTTATTTGACTAAACGTGAACCGCAAACTTGCTTGAGTTATGCCCAAAGTTTATTAGAAAAAGCCAACATAAGTTATTTGCAAGAGGCTTTCCCAGCTAATATGTCAGGTGGTGAAATGCGCCGTGTTGCCATTTTACGGGCGCTCATTTGTAAACCGCAACTTATTATTGCTGATGAACCAACTAGCGATCTCGATGATGAAAGTTCAGCAGAAATTATGCAACTGTTAACCGAGATCAACCAGCAAGGCACTGCCTTACTGATTGTAACGCATGACAACGATGTTGCTAGTTATAGCCAAAAAGTGCTGAAAATGTCAGCAGGCAAACTGTTAACTTAAGCAGAACGTGCCACTATCTACATCAGTAGAGGATTACAGCCCATTTGTATCATGATTTTATTCAGTTTTAGCAATGGCAAACCCACCAGTGAGTTAATGTCATCGCCTTCTAGTTTGTCAAATAAAGTAATACCTAACTCATCACATTTAAAACTACCGGCACACTGTAAGGGCTGTTCTTTCGCGATGTAAGCATCAATTTCAGCATCGGTTAGCTGCCGAAAGGTTACTTTAAAGGGTTCACACAGAGTAACGGATTGTGTTGTATTGGTATTAATTACCGTCATGCCAGTATAGAAATAAAAAGCCTTACCACTACTGTTTTGTAACTGTTTGCGAGCATTGGCAACAGTATGCGGTTTACCTACGATTTTATCGTCCAACACGCCCACTTGATCTGAGCCAATAATCAAACTATTTGGGTAACATTCAACTAATGATTGTGCTTTTATTTTAGATAGACGTAGCACCAATTGTTCGGCACTTTCACCAGATAAAGGGGTTTCATCACAAACGGGAGCAACGCATTCGAATGGAATGGCTAATTTGTGCAGTATTTTTTTACGTGATAGTGATGTTGAAGCTAAAATAATTTTCATTGTAATAACTCATTTAAAGTCCAAGCAGAAGGATGTGCTTGAAAACCAAGAAGTGGGTAATAATCGACCGCTTGCGGTGCAGCTAATAAGGTTATTTTACAATTGCTTGCGGTGTGTTTTTGAATCTCTCTAATTAACTGTTTACCAATACCTTGATGTTGGTAACGCTCATCCACCGCCAAATCAGCTAAATAAGTGATATACACAAAGTCAGTCAAACAACGGGCAATGCCAATAAGTTGCTGATCATCCCAAGCGGTAATCATTAAGTTAGCATTATCTAACATAGCTTGAAAACGTTTGCTGTCAGTAATCGGACGGCGTGCGCCTAAACTACAGTTGCTATACAAACTGATGGCTTGGCTTAAACTAGGTTTATGATCACTACGATAAACGATTTTTTGCATCTTTTGGCTCCATGCTAACTTGCAATTTTAGCTCAGAAAACGATAAGGATTGATAATCCAATGATAATCAAAAGGATCTTATGTTGCAATAATTCCTATATTGTAACTTTTATCAGCAAAAGCAGTGGTTTAATTTATTTATATAGAAAAAGCATTAGATAATTGCACAAAAATCCGTATGATAGTAATAGTTATTGCTTTTTTGGTTTATCCAAAAGGTAGGGTTTCAATTTAACTAGGGGGTCATTATGTATAAGAAGATTTTAGTTCCTGTCGATATTTTAGAAGAAGAGTTAACTAAAAAAGTTATTCCCCACTTAGAATGTCTGGCCAAATTGTCGAATGCAGAAGTGGTTTTTTTCCATACGTTACCAGTTGCTTCTGCCATTGTTAATGCTTATTCATTTGGATTTGATGAATTTAAAGATCAAGCTACGGTACAAACTGAACAATGGCTACATAAACTCGTTGATTCAGTTAACTTACCGCGTGAAAAATTATCCTTTGCTATTGCCTTTGGTAATCCACGCGATGAAATTCTTACTATAGCCAACGAGATTGAACCAGATCTCATTATTATCGGTTCGCGTCGTCCGAATATTTCAACCCATCTTTTAGGCTCAAATGCTGCAGGAGTAGTGCGTGGTGCTAAAACCTCAGTTTTAGTCGTACGCTAGATTCCAATGCCAAGACCGTGATTTGTTGTAAACCAAACACGGTCATCTTAACCCTTTTTTATGCTTGGTTTTAAAGTCTAATAAAATCAATTAATTATTGATAGTGTTAAAAAAAGGGTTTGCCAATCAAAAATCTCTGTTTGCCTTTTGCCAAACAACGTTTATAGTATATACGAATCTAGGTTCACCGCCGTATAGGCGGTTTAGAAATCCTTTTTCAGAGGTTAGCCGATTCGCATTATGTTCACCGCCGTATAGGCGGTTTAGAAATCAGTCAAAATTTTCTTAAATTCGTTTAATGTGTTCACCGCCGTATAGGCGGTTTAGAAAACAGCAGCTTGATTTAGATTCACTATATCGAAGTTCACCGCCGTATAGGCGGTTTAGAAACATAGCATCTTTTTCGGTATCAGGCTGTTTAAGTTCACCGCTGTATAGGCGGTATTTCTATGCTGATTTCGAGTTTTATAAATGTTTGATGATAAAACAGCAGTGAATTTGCTTGTTACGTTTAAAATCAAGGGACAGGGTTTTGCTGGTGATATCTTGATATGACAACCCAAGATTGTGCATGCCAGTGTCATCCATTTTAAAACCACGTTTATTGTTGGAAAACACAATAACGCCATTCGGTCTTAATAACCGTTTTAAATCAGCCATTAATTTTAAATGATCGCGCTGTACGTCAAAGGTGTCTTGCATCCGTTTGGAATTGGAAAATGTCGGCGGATCGATAAAGATTAAATCGAATTGTACATCACTTTGAGCCAGATAGAGTAAGCAATCAGCTTGAATCAAACGGTGTTTGTTGCCAGTTAAACCATTTTGTTTTAAATTGCGATCGGCCCATTCTAAGTATGTTCGTGACATATCGACGGTCGTGGTTGATTTTGCTCCGCCAAGGCCAGCATAAACAGTCGCACTACCGGTATAGGCAAACAGATTTAAAAAGTCTTTTCCGGCACTCATTTCACCAATCATTTTACGCGCTAGACGATGATCTAAAAATAAGCCAGTATCAAGATAATCAGTCACATTAACCCAGAACTGCGTTTTACGCTGGTTAATGGTATATTCGTGGACTAAAAAGTAATCCTGTTTTTGTGCCAGTTTTTGATATTGTTGTTTACCTTTCTGCTTTTCGCGGGTTTTTAGAATTAACTGATCGGCAGTGAGTGCTAATACTGACATAGTGGCATTGATTATATCGAATAATCGTTGACGGGTTTTTTGGGGATCGATATTTTTAGGCGCAACATATTCTTGCACCACCACTTTATCTTTATAACGATCGATTGCCACATTGTATTCAGGTAGATCAGCATCATAAAGCCGATAACATTCTAACTGTTCTTGGTTAGCCCATTTTTCATATTTTTGCTTATTTTTGCGTAATCGGTTAGCAAAATCAGCCGCCGGTAGGCTTGGCGTTACTATTTGCTGATTAGTATCGCGTTTGGCAATCACATAATTTTTTTGCACACAATCTAAAGGTCCATTTTTGGCCTTAAATTGTCGTTCTGCACGCATTTGTAAACAATCTAACAATTGTGGCGCACCGCTAAACAGTGATAAGCGCCAACCGGCAAAGTTATGTTTAATTTGTTGGCCAAGTGCTGTATGCAGTGCAATAAGTGCCGGTTCACTTTCTAATCGTTCACCATAAGGCGGATTACTGATAATTATTCCTGACGTTTCAATGGGTAATGGATTAGTTAATTGGGTCACATCTTGCAGCTTAAAAGTGATTAAATCACCCACGCCAGCTTGAGTAGCATTTTGTTTGGCACGCTCAAGTACCTGTACATTATTGTCATAACCGATAAATGGGGCATCAGATTTAACCACATTATGTTTGGCTTCAAACAGTAATTCATTCCAAAGGGAAGGGTTAAAGCCTTTCCACGCAAAAAATCCCCACTGCTTACGTTGTAATCCCGGTGGAATTTTGCAAGCAATCATCGCGGCTTCAATCAGCAAAGTACCAGAACCACACATAGGATCAAGCAGCGGCTCTGTAACTTGCCAACCTGAACGCATAATAATTGCCGACGCAAGATTTTCTTTTAATGGCGCGGCCCCCGTTTGTTGACGATAACCTCGTTGGTGCAGACTATCACCACTTAAATCTAATGAAAGTGTTACATGATTTTTATTTAAATAAGCATGAATACGGATATCAGGATCTTGTTTAGCCACATTTGGGCGTTGATTAACTGTGCGTGAAAAGTGATCCACAATGGCATCTTTAATTTTAAGTGCGCCATATTGGCTATTGCGAATAAAATCATTGACGCCAACAAAGTTAATGACAAAGGAATTATCGACAGCAAAAATATCCGACCATTTGACGTTAAAAGCACACGAATAAAGATCTAAATCACTATAGATGTCAAATTCAACTATTGGCAATAAAATGCGTGAAGCTAAACGCGACCATAATAATGATTGGTATAATGTGGTTTCGTCAGCATCAAAATAAACTCCACCTTGAACAATTTTACCATTGACTGCACCTATTTCCTCTAACTCTTTTTTAAGTAACTCCTCAAGTCCACGAGAGGTACTGGCAAATAACGTTTTCATGAATAATCCACTTTACAATAAAATTGCCTGCATTATAGCGATTAATTCCAATAGTGGGAAATTAAGGCGAAATTTATCAGTTATATTGCTTAAATAATAATAACAGGTTTGTAAAAATGTTTCAGGAGTGCTATACGTTTGAGTATAAATTTAAGCCGACATGCAATATCGAAGTGAGGATAATTTAGCGATATTAACCCATCCATAATTATTATGGAAAATAGTTAATTTTCTGCTTATTAACAATGCGCAAAGTAAGATCAGTAATGGCAATAATCAGTGCTGAACGTATCATTTGTTGGTAACGATTTTGATATATGGATGATTTTAACGTATCCACAATACCCACATCTTTGCTACTATCTGATTGCAAAGCCCAATTTGGGGGCAATACCATATCATGTAGTAGGCTAATTGGCCCTAAAATTTCATCATCAAGATAAGTGTATTTTTTATCATCGTGATCTAATTCATCTAAAATCGCAATTAGTAATTCTACATCTTCGTATTCTTCGCGAGTAATAATACCAAGTGCGTAAAGCAGTTTTAAACAAACCGAAGTGTCATTAAGTGGACCATTTTTACCGATAAGAGAGGGGATAACAAATTTAATAGCATGCCTTTCTTTGCGAAAAACCTTAAGAATTAAATTATTAACACTTTCATTAATAAGCTTAATTGCCTCAATCAGCAAGTTATGAATATCAACTTGCTGATTGAGTTTTTCTAAAATAGTATCTTCTTGTAATATCGATTCAGTCATCTATTACTATACAAATTGATGATTTTGCATTGCAGTATAAATTTGTTCAATCTGCTTAACAATAGGGTTATTACTATCGATACCTGATATTTGACAAAAAGCCTGCACTACGCCTTTATCAGCTATCAGTTTTGCAAGTTCTACTGCTTGTTCGTCATCCTGATTGCGATAATTAAGTGCAGCAGCAATACCTATTAATAAATTGTTATTGTTAACATGATATTCGAATGTACCTAATAAAGGTTTGACCAATCGGTCACCAGCACCTAATTTGCGAATTGGTTGGCGGCCAACGCGTGCGGTATCATCATGTAAATGCGGGTTTTCAAAACGAGATAAGATTTTTTCGATATAAGCTTGGTGTTTAGCTGTATCAAAATTATAACGTTTTATCAATACTTGACCACTTTCTTCCATAGCGCCTTGGACTATGGAACGGATTCGTTCATTTAATATTGCCTCGCGAATTGTGCCAATATTATTATAAAAACCTAAATAAGCAGTAATCGCATGGCCGGTATTTAAAGTAAATAATTTACGTTCAACAAAAGCCATTAGGTTATCAACTGGTTCCATGCCTTTAATTTGAGGAATTTCACCAATAAATTGAGTTTTATCGACAATCCATTCTGAAAATGTTTCAACGGTTACTTCTAAAATATCACCTGTTGTTGATGTAGCGGGAGGAACAATGCGATCAACCGCTGAATCAACAAAACCGATATGAGTATTGACCCATTGATGTAACGATTCAGGTAATGCTTTGAAGATCTCTTGTTTAAATTGGCTAGTACCTCTAACCATATTTTCGCAAGCAATAATATTAAGCGGTTTATTATTGCCTTGTTGGTGGCGAGCGATAATACCTTGAGCGACACTTGCCGCTATTCGAGCTAAAACTTGTGGACCAACAGCAGTAGTAACTAAATCAACTTTTGCAATATAGTCGCTAACTTGGTTGGATGTACTATTAATTGCATCTACATTTTTAACGATTTCGGTTGTTGATTGTTCCCCTACTACATTAACCGGGTACTCATGACGTTTGGCAATTTCGTCAATGATTTGTTGATTAACATCAGCAAAAGTAACATGTACATTTGCATCGGATAGTAATTTGCCAATAAAACCGCGCCCAATATTACCAGCGCCAAAGTGTAATGCTTGCATAATAATAGCCCTTAAATTTAACTATAATTTTAAATATTGAAACAGATTTCCCGCATATAGCGGGAAATACTAGATTGATTTTAGCTAAGTATTGTTAAAACTTCTTCAATACTTTTAGTACTGGCAAGTTTGGTAATAACATCTGGATTATCAAGTGCATTAGTTAATTTAGCGATGACATCAAGATGTTCATTATTACGAGCGGCAATACCAATAACAATTTTGGCTTTATCACCAGCATCTTCACCAAATTGTACACCAGATGGATATTGGCAAAAGACTATGCCAGTATTAATAACACTATCTTTGGCCTCAATTGTACCATGCGGTACAGCAATTGATTCACCTAAATAAGTTGAAGTAAGCGCTTCACGTGCAAGCATGGCATCAATATAAGTAGGTTCAACATAACCATTATCAACTAATTTTTGCCCAGCAAAACGAATAGCTTCTTCTTTATTTTGGGCTGATAATCCTAGAAAGATATTTTTTTCAGTCAATTTAAATAAAGGTTGATTTTCAGTAGTGCTTTGACTTGCTACTTGAGTAGTTTGTCTTGACTCTCCGCGAGCTGTTACCAATTCTGACACTAATTGACTATATAATTCACTATCTAAGAAGTTAGTTAAGGAAATATGATGAGCATTAGGGGCAAACTGTTTAGCTCTTTCGGTCAAATCTTTATGGGTAATAACAATATCGGCATCAGATGGAAGATTATTAATAGCCAAATTAGTTACAGTAATATCTAAATTAGCATCTTGTACTTTTTTGCGTAAAACACCGGCACCCATTGCACTCGAACCCATACCAGCATCACAAGCAACAATAATTTTTTTCACTTTAGCAGGATCGAAAGCCCCATTGGTAACACCTTTTGCTTCACTTTTCATCGCTGATACATCAGATTTTGCATCTTCGAAGCTTTTACTTGTTGTTTTAGTTGTTTTAAGTAAGATTACTGAGACAATAAATGATACTATTGTTGCTGCAATTACCGATAAAGTTACTCCTAAATAAGATCCTTTGGCCATGCTCATTACTGCAAATATTGAACCCGGTGAAGCTGGAGCAGTTAATCCAGCACTGAACATTGTTAAAGTGAATACTCCTGTCATACCACCTAAGATAACAGCAATAATCAAACGAGGATTCATAAGCACATAAGGGAAGTAAATTTCGTGAATACCGCCGAAGAAGTGAATAATCGCAGCCCCACTTGCAGAACCTTTAGCATCGCCTTTTCCAAAGAACATATAAGCCAATAATAGACCTAAACCAGGTCCTGGATTTGCTTCAATTAAGAAGAATATTGATTTACCTGTTTCAACTGATTCAGTTATACCAAGTGGAGTAAAAACACCGTGATTAATGGCATTATTTAAGAATAAGATTTTAGCCGGTTCAACAATAATTGAGGTAAGTGGAAGTAGATTATTATTTACCATGAATTTAACGCCAACAGCTAATGCGTTAGAAGCAACTTCAACAAACGGGCCGATAGCTGCATATGATATCAGGGCTAAAATCATGCCGATAATACCTGCCGAGAAGTTATTTACTAACATCTCAAACCCGCTTTTGATTTTACCATCAACTAATTTATCAAATTGCTTGATGACCCATCCCCCTAAAGGTCCCGCAATCATCGCACCTAGGAACATTGGAATAGAAGAACCAACTACAACACCAATAGTTGTTACAGCACCAACCACACCACCTCGCTCACCATATATTAGTTTACCACCTGTATAACCTATTAATAATGGCAACAAGTAAGTGATCATCGGACTAATAAATGATGTCGAAATTTTTTCATTGGGGAACCAACCTCCAGCAGTTGGGTCTTTAGCGTTATATAAAAAGATAGCTGTAATAAATCCCCAAGCAATAAATGCACCGATATTCGGCATAACCATATTGCTAAGGAATCGTCCAAAATTTTGGACTTTTAGTTTTATATTTGATGTTGTCATATTGTTAACCATTCCTTATTGATTGATTTAATTTTGATGACGCTATTGTAGAAGCAATAGCCGGAGAGATTCATTAAGAATAATCAATAAATGTGATGTATATCACATTATATAAAGATGGGTATTTTTTGTTTATGTGATATAGATCACATTTTTTTGGGGTTATAAATATTTCTCCTTAAAATATGCTTCAATGTATACTTAACTCTAAATTTTTAATAGGGTGAAAATGAACTGAATTTTTTTAAAGAATATTTTCATTATCAGATTTCTGATACATATGTTTGGATCAATCAATATATAGGAATAAAAATGAAAAAACTGGTATTCATTTGTTGTAATTGTATCTGGTTACTTTTTGGTTGTGATACCCAAGCAAATAATCATACACAAGTGCGTAATAGTTATAATGCATTGTCGTATCCTGAATTTATTCCAAATGATAAAGTGATTGTAAAACAAGTTTTTATATCTTATATTCCTACTAATGATACATCAATAAAAACTGTTATCGAAGCTAATCAACAAGGTTTAATTACAAAAGTTATTGCTGCAGATGAAATAGATAATGTGAATGTCGATTATTCATCTAAATCAATAGATTATCAAAATCAAAATTTCTCTTTAAATTTAGATAAGCATGACAACATTACTACAATGATCGACAACAACAGACAAAGTATTGTAGAATTTAATTATGACAAATTTGGTCAGCTGATTAATAAAACTGATAATACCACTTTAGAATCAATAATTACGTCGTTTAATTATGTTAATAATAAGTTGGTTTCTCGTAGTCAAGCAAGTGAAGGTTCCTGCTGGTTAGCACAGTTTTTTTATAATAAATCAGGTTGGTTGATCGAAAGTGTCATGGCATCTAATCATGATGCTACCGATTCTTGCCCTGAACCCAATTAGTTGCTGGTGAATTAGCTAAATTAGCCGCTAATGATGTTAAATGCTTCTATTCAGAACATAACCAATATGGTGATTGGACTAGCGGATATTGTGTTTCAGGCGAGGGCATAACCAAATCGAAATTTTATCGCCAGCTAAAGTATTAATAGCATGATCTACAAATATAATTGACTAGTATCAGATCAAAGTCGACAATTCTCTACAATAACAAAGTAGGTTATGCGATTACTTATCTACATTGTTACCAATAAAAACAAATCCTGCCGATTAAATTATTCTCAATAAGTTGTTTAAAATACCTGTTAAAAACACATTGCTAATACCTATTTATTCATTTATTGTAAAAGACTCAATATTTAGTATTGAACCATTAAAACAATAATCATGAGAGGGAAATAATGAAAAAAATATTAGTATTATTGTCTTGTTGTGTTTTGTTATCTGCTTGTAAAGTAGAGTTATCACCAAGTGTGAATTTGAGTGATCTCAGTAGCGAAACACCCAAAACAATTAAATCTGATCTTACCATCGAAGTTGCTGCTTGTAGTAATTATAAAGATTCTAGACAAGAATCTTCTTCTTTAATTGAAGCAAAACAAAAAATTACACAAATATTCCCTAATGCGGAGTATGTCGAGTGTTATAAAGAAAGGATGGATTCTAAAGCATCGTTTAAAATACCGGTTGTTGTTGGTGGTAAACAGCCTTCTGGTGATATTCAGATCACTAATGGTGATTGGGGCGATGGAATGATTGTGCTTGTGTCAAAAGAATTGAGTGGCAAAATGAATAATATGAAAAAATCGCCATCAGGGAAGTTAGACTTTGATATAAAAATAAATCTTAATAATGATTTAGGTAAAGAGCGTAATATTTCTGCAAATGGAGTATATATTGATAATGATCCTATTCTTCTTAGCCAATATTTGCTTCAAACAGGAAATCATATATTCCGATTATCAAATGTTTCCGTTGATGCTCTTTTAAAAAATAATATAATTTTTGTTTATCAAGATTATAAAAAGAAAGATGAAACTCAATAAGGTTTAAGTCTGAATAACTTTAGTTAAATGAGAAGGCATCTTAATTGATGCCTTTTTTGATTAGATTAATTCACAACAATATTCTTTATTCACTATTACGTCTCTAAATTTATTTTTATCGATAAAACTTCGACCAATGTTTGTAATAAAATACGAACAGAAGTAGCATAAGAATGTCTCCAAACATAATAAAGCTATCTATATCATTTGATTTGCCATGTAACAGACATTAAGTCTTCACATTTAATGAGGTTGAACTATGTCGGTAACGAACGACTGTTGGAGAGATATGAGCTAGAGTCTGTAATGAATTACCAAAGAAATTCCTATAAATTCCTTTGTTAAAGATGGTAATATTGATTTAGGTGATACCATAAAAAAATTAAATACTGGAAATAAAGATAAAAAGTGAAAAAATTAATATTTATTTTATTAGTATCTATTTCTTTCAGTCTTCATGCTGAAATTAAGGTTAAACAACCCTCATTAATTACAAATACATATAATTGGATGTTATACCCAATGTTAATTCCTAATAAAAAACCAATTATAAAACAAAAAATCATAATGAATTTATT
Organism: Gilliamella sp. wkB112; assembly: GCF_001690685.1. Taxonomy (GTDB): domain Bacteria; phylum Pseudomonadota; class Gammaproteobacteria; order Enterobacterales; family Orbaceae; genus Gilliamella; species Gilliamella apicola_J. The sequence continues at coordinate 181,763 of NZ_LZGL01000013.1, forward strand.
AGATACTAATAAAATAATTCATATAATGATTGAATCAAATTCAGATGGTTTAATTGAAAAAGTATTTATTAATGATGAATTACAAAATATGAGTATTGACTATCTTAAGAAAACAATTCATTGCTCAAATATAGATGCGACGATTGAGTTAGATAGTCATAATTATATTACGGCCATTTTAGATGAAAATAATGAACAACTAGTATCTATTTCATATCAAGGTAACATTTCTTATAATCAATATGGTGAAGTATTAGAAAGCATAACAAAGACGTCTGTTATTACAGATGATAAATCTAAAATAAGTAATTCCTCAAAACCAGACTTAAATACCATGCAATCAGATAGGAAAGCAGAAAACTTAAAGCCTAGTGATTTTAAATGTATTTATTCAAATCATAATGAGTATGGTGATTGGACGAGTGGTTATTGTATGACGGATGATAATATAAAAAGAAGTACACTTACTCGTGAATTAGAATATTAGCATGCGAGTTAAAATATAATATTGTCATTAATAAAAAAACAAATATTACCGATTACACTTTTTACAGTAAGCCATTTGAAATATCGGTCAAAAACACGTTGTTAATACCCATTTATTCATTTATTGTAAAAGAATCAATATTTGGTATTGAATCAATAAAGCAATAATCATGAGGGAGAAATGATGAAAAAACTATTAGTATTATTGTCTTGCTGTGTTTTGTTATCTGCTTGTAAAGTAGAATTATCACCAAGTGTGAATTTGAGTGATCTCAGTAGCGAAACACCCAAAACAATTAAATCAAACCTTACTATCGAAGTCACTGCTTGCGGTAGTTATCAAGATTCTAGGCAAGAATCTTCTTCTTTAACTGAAGCAAAACAAAAAATTACACAAATATTCCCTAATGCAGAGTATGTCGAGTGTTACGAAGAAATGATGGATTCTAAAGCATTATTTAAAATTCCGGTTGTTGTTGGTGGTAAACAGCCTTCTGGTGATATTCAGATCACTAATGGTAATTGGGGGGATGGAATGGTTGTATTTGTGTCAAAAGAGTTGAGTGGCAAAATTAATAATATGAAAAAATCATCAGAAAAGTTAGACTTTGATATAAAAATAAATCTTAATAATGACCTAGGTAAAGAGCGTAATATTTATGCAAATGGAGTATATATTGATAATAATCCTATTCTTCTTAGCCAATATTTGCTTCAAACAGGAAACCATACGTTCCGATTATCAAGTATTTCAATTGATGTTCTTTTAAAAAATAATATAATTTTTGTTTATCAAGATTATAAAAAGAAAGATGAAACTCAATAAGGTTTAAGTCTGAATAACTTTAGTTAAATGAGAAGGCATCTTAATTGATGCCTTTTTTTGATTAGATTAATTCACAACAATATTCTTTATTCACTATTATGTCTCTAAATTTACTCCACTGTAACAGATTTTGCCAAGTTGCGTGGCTGATCTACATCGGTGCCTTTAATTAACGCAACATGATAAGCTAATAATTGGGTTGGTACAGTGTAATAAATTGGCGCAGTTAGTTCTTCAATATGTGGCAAGTTAATTACTTCCATAGTGTCGTCACTAACAAAACCAGCATCTTGCTGCGCAAATACATATAGTTGTCCACCACGAGCACGCACTTCTTCGATATTAGATTTTAATTTTTCTAATAATTCGTTGGTTGGTGCCATGATGATTACTGGCATATCGGCATCAATTAATGCTAATGGTCCATGTTTTAATTCCCCTGCAGCATAAGCTTCGGCATGAATATAGGATATTTCTTTTAGTTTTAACGAGGCTTCCATTGCAATCGGGTATTCATCACCACGGCCTAAGAATAAAGCATGATGTTTGTCAACGAATTGCCCCGCTAGTTGTTTAATTTGAGGGTCAGCCATTAACACTTGTTCAATACGATTAGGCAGAGTTTGTAAGGCATGGACAATCGCTAGTTCAGTACTTTCTGCCATATCATTTAGTCGACCTAATTTGGCAACTAACAATAATAATACCGTTAATTGGGTAGTAAAGGCTTTGGTCGAGGCTACACCAATTTCAACGCCAGCTTTGGTTAATAACACTAAATCAGCTTCGCGCACCAAGGTTGAAGCTGCCACATTACACACTGCCAACGTGCTTAAATAATTGTTTTCTTTAGCTAAACGCAAAGCTGCAAGCGTGTCAGCAGTTTCACCCGATTGCGATAAGGTAATAAATAAGCTATTTTTACGGCGAGCGGGTTTGCGGTAACGGAATTCGGAGGCAATTTCGACATCGCAAGGAATGCCTGCTAGTGCTTCAAACCAATAACGGGCTACCATTCCAGCATTATAAGCGGTACCACAAGCCACAATTTGTACATGCTCAACTTGTTTAAGAATAGTTTCCGCTTGATCACCAAGTTCCGTTAAATCAACCTTACCATGTGCCATTCGGCCTTCAAGAGTATTTTTTATCGCATTGGGTTGTTCGTAAATCTCTTTTTGCATGTAATGGCTATAACCACCTTTACTACCTGCATCATATTTGGCGTCGGATTCTACACATGGACGCGTGACTTCAGTAAAGTTTTTGTCGATGATCGAGATGGTACGGTGACTGATTAGTGCAATATCACCTTCTTCTAAAAAGATAAACTGGCGGGTTACTGGCAATAAGGCTAGTTGATCAGAGGCAATAAAATTTTCGCCAACGCCACAACCAATGACTAATGGGCTACCTGAGCGAGCTGCAACCAGAATATCGGGATTGCGGATGTCCATAATTACTGTGCCATAAGCGCCTCGTAATTGTGGAATGGCTTTTTGCACTGCATCAAATAAGTTACAGTCGTCGGTGGCAATAATGTCATGAACTAGATGGGCAATGACTTCGGTGTCGGTTTCAGAACGGAATTGGTAACCTTTGGCAATTAGACTTTCGCGTAACGGTTCAAAGTTTTCAATAATACCATTATGAACAACCGCAATAAAATCGGAAACATGTGGGTGGGCATTATGCTCGGACGGTTCGCCGTGTGTGGCCCAACGGGTGTGGGCAATCCCTGTTGATCCTTTAAGTGGGTGTTGTTCTACTGCGTCTTTGAGTGCTTGTACTTTACCTACTCGGCGGATGCGTTGTAATTCTCCTTGTGGTGAAATAATCGCTAATCCGGCGGAATCATATCCTCGGTATTCTAAGCGTTTTAACCCTTCTAACAGAATTTCTGCGACGTCACGTTTGGCGATAGCGCCAACAATTCCACACATAATTTATTCCTCGTTATTTAGTTTTTGTTGGACGTTTCCAACCGGGTAACTGCTGTTGTCTAACACGACTTAAGACTAATTCATTATCATTAACATTACTTGTTACTGTGGTACCGGCAGCAATAGTGGCACCTTTACCAATGGTTACAGGTGCAATTAGCTGCGTATCCGAACCGACAAACACATCATCTTCAATAATAGTTCTAAATTTATTGGCACCATCATAATTACAGGTAATCGTGCCGGCACCAATGTTAACATTACTACCAATCTCACTATCACCAAGATAAGTCAAGTGCCCAGCTTTGGTGCCTTTACCTAAATGCGCCTTTTTGAGTTCAACAAAGTTACCTACATGGGCTTGTTCATCAAGTTGGTTACCTGGACGTAATCTAGCAAAAGGACCGACGGTACAATTGTTAGCTAATATTGAATCTTCAATAATGCTATAAGGGCTAATCGCTGAATTATCATCAATGCGACAATTTTTGAGGATGCATCCGGCACCAATAAACACGTTATTACCGAGTTGGACAGCTCCTTCGATAATTACATTGCAATCTATAGTTACATCTTGACCATGGGTGAGGGTACCGCGTAAATCGAAGCGGTTCGGATCTAGTAAGGTAACGCCAGCTAATAGCAGGTTATGTGTTTGCTGTTGTTGATACTGGCGTTCTAAAGCAGCTAATTGCACGCGATTATTTACGCCTTCTACTTCAAAGGATTGTACTGGATGCGTAGTTAAAATCTCGTAACCATCTTGGTGGGCAAAGGCGATAATATCGGTTAAATAGTATTCTTGTTGAGCATTATTATTGGTTAGGCGCGCCAGCCAAATTTTGAGTAATTTGCCAGTGACCAACATAATTCCGGTGTTGATTTCGTTAATTTTTTGTTGTTCAGGTGTAGCATCTTTTTGTTCAACAATGGCAACAACTTTACCATTTTTACGCTCTATGCGACCGTATCCAGCTGGATCGTCAAGTAATACAGTCAATAAAGCAATGCCCTGTTTGGGTTTATTGGCAATCAGATTTTGTAAAGTCTGTACTGAAATAAGCGGAGTGTCGGCATATAAGATTAAGATATCCTCATCATCTTCAATATAAGGAATAGCCTGCTGCACCGCATGTCCGGTACCGAGTTGTTCAGCCTGATAAACCAGTTGCACAGGTTGATCTTTTAAAGCCTGTTCTAGTTGTTGTTTACCATGTCCGTAAACTATATTGATATGATTAGTATTAAGTTGTTGAACTGTATCGATAACATGTTGTAACATCGGTTTAGCGCCGATTTTGTGTAAAACTTTAGGGAGGTTGGAATACATCCGTGTGCCTTTTCCTGCCGCCAAAATAATTGCACTAAGTTTTGGGGGTGAAATTGCCATAATCAGTTCCATGCTAATTTAATTAGCCTACTACTATAATAAAAGTTGCTAGTTAAATCATCCCCAATTTATTAATTTTTCTCATAAAAAAAGTAATCTTGGTCAAGACTGAGTATTATTACTAATAAGGAATCAATACCATGAGCACTGATATGAAAGTTTTATTATTATATACCACACATGAAAAGCAGACGCTTAAGATCATGCAACGCATAAAACAACATTTAGATGGTAAATTAGATTGTGATTTAATTGAATTACAGCCTAATTCCCACATTGATTTGACAAAATATCATGCCGCATTGCTAGGCTGTTCTATCCGTTATGGATTTTACAGTAAGGTGATGAAGAGATTTATTGATGATAATTATCAAAAATTGAATAGTATGCCATCTGCCTTTTTTGGGGTGAATGTGGTCGCCAGAAAACCAAATAAAAATACCCCTGAAACCAATTTATATACTAAGAAATTCCTAGCGAAAATAGCTTGGCACCCAAAATTAAAAGCGGTTTTTGCTGGTGCACTTTATTATCCACAGTATAATTGGTTTGATCGCAATATGATCCGCTTTATTATGTGGTTAGGTAAAGGTGATACGGATGTGACCAAACCCGTGATTGAATATACGAATTGGTCTAAAGTTGATGAATTTGCCATTGAATTTTATACTAAAACGTATGGCTCTCCTGAAACATTTCTACAAAAAGATTTATAATTTTTGCTTTTAGCAAGGCACTAAAGCTCTTTTAAAGAAACTTTGTGATATAGATCAACATTTCAACTAAAAAGGTGTACAATATCGCGCCTAAAGAATCTGTATCCTAATTGGAATTTTAATTGTGATTGAAAATTTAAGAAATATAGCCATTATTGCGCATGTTGACCATGGTAAAACCACTTTGGTTGATAAATTATTGAAACAATCCGGCACGCTTGATAATTTGCGTGGTGAGGAAAATGAACGAATAATGGACTCTAACGCGCTTGAAAAAGAACGCGGTATTACTATTTTAGCTAAAAACACAGCAATTAACTGGAATGACTATCGAATTAATATTGTTGATACTCCGGGGCATGCTGACTTTGGTGGCGAAGTTGAACGAGTTATGTCGATGGTCGATTCTGTATTATTACTGGTTGATGCCATGGATGGACCAATGCCACAAACACGTTTTGTTACCCAAAAAGCCTTTGCTTATGGCTTAAAACCAATTGTGGTTATTAATAAAGTTGACCGTCCAGGTGCACGCCCAGATTGGGTAGTTGATCAGGTATTTGATCTGTTTGTTAATTTAGGTGCCACCGATGAACAATTAGACTTCCCTATTGTTTATGCTTCTGCGTTAATGGGTATTGCGGGGCTGGATCATGAAGTTATGGCACCAGACATGACCCCATTATTTGAAGCGATTGTCAAATACGTTGAGCCACCAAAAGTGGATTTAGATGGTCCATTCCAAATGCAAATTTCCCAGCTTGATTATAATAATTATGTTGGCGTAATTGGTATTGGTCGCATTAAACGTGGTCGTGTTAAACCAAATCAACAAGTTACGATTGTTGATAGTGAAGGTAACAAACGTACCGGTAAAGTAGGGCAAGTATTAGGTCATTTAGGCCTACAGCGCTATGAAGCCGAAGTTGCTGAAGCTGGTGACATTATTGCATTAACCGGTCTTGGAGAACTCGGTATTTCGGATACGATTTGTGATAATAGTGCAGTGGAAGCCTTACCTGCATTAAGTGTAGACGAACCAACAGTGACTATGTTCTTTAATGTTAACAACTCTCCTTTTGCCGGTAAAGAAGGTAAATTTGTAACTTCGCGCCAAATTTTAGAACGTTTAAATAAAGAACTGGTACATAATGTGGCGTTGCGAGTTGAAGAAACCCCGGATCCTGATGCCTTTAAAGTGTCTGGTCGTGGTGAATTACATTTATCAGTATTAATCGAAAATATGCGCCGTGAAGGTTATGAGTTAGGTGTTTCTCGTCCTAAAGTTATTTATCGCGAAATTGATGGTAAAAAACAAGAACCATTTGAACAAGTAACTCTCGATATTGAAGAACAACATCAAGGTTCAGTGATGGAAGCGCTAGGTTTACGTAAAGGTGATTTAACCAATATGCTACCTGATGGTAAAGGTCGAGTACGTTTAGATTATGTTATTCCAAGTCGTGGACTGATAGGTTTTAGAACTGAGTTTATGACTATGACCTCGGGTACTGGTTTACTTTATTCAACCTTTAGTCATTATGATGATGTGCGTCCGGGTGAAATTGGCCAACGCAATAATGGGGTGATGATTTCTAACGGTACTGGTAAAGCATTAGCTTATGCTTTATACAGCTTGCAAGATCGTGGTAAGTTATTTATTGGTCATGGTGCAGAGGTTTATGAAGGTCAAATTATTGGTATTCATACACGTTCCAATGATTTAACCGTTAACTGTTTAACTGGTAAAAAATTAACTAACATGCGAGCGTCAGGTACTGATGAAGCAACTACCCTTTCACCACCGGTCAAAATGTCATTAGAACAAGCATTAGAGTTTATTGATGATGATGAATTAGTAGAAGTTACACCATTGTCTATTCGTTTACGTAAACGTCATTTAACGGAGAATGATCGTAAACGTGCCTTTAGAAGTAATAATAAAGACTAATTCATGGTGTTTTATTAACGATAACAGCTACTTTAAAATGAAAAGCCTCGCTAATTAGCGAGGTTTTTTTTGGCTTTTACTCTGGCAATAGCATCGGCAACAAATTGTTTGCGATCTTTGGGGGTGTTAGCATGGCTATTTACCATATCATTGGGTGCTAGTGAAGCAACAGTAAGGTTTTTCTTAGCTCTTACTCTGGCAATGGCATCAGCAACTGACTGTTTACGATCTGTTTGCTTGTTAGTATTGGTGTTAACCGGCATTGTCCGCTGGAATAAGATAGTTGGCGGCACCAGTTGATTTTGAGTTAAGCGTTGCTGTTTTTGCTCAGTTAATTGTAATTCTTCTTGTACTGTTAATGCGGTACCTAGCGTACTTAGAGTAATACAATCGGTTGGGCAGGTATTAATACAGTTACTACATGAGGTACAAAATTGGGGCAAAATAGTGTGTAATACTTGTTTGCTCCCAACGATAGCATCAGTTGGGCAAACGCGAATGCATTTGCCACAGCCAATACAATTTTCTTCATCAATAAAGGCTTTGTAGACTTGTTGGTTTTGCATGATAACGGGTTGCATTAACTTAAACCTACAATATTACCATCTTTGTCAATATCGATATGACGATAAGCTGGATTAGTACCCAGCCCAGGCATGGTCATAACATTACCGGCATAAACCCGAATAAAGCCAGCACCAGCCGAAATAGCTAAATGACTAATATCAACATCAAAATCAGTTGGTACATTTTTTAAATTAGCATCAGCGCTGATTGACATTGGCGTTTTAGCAATACAAAGCGGTAAGTGATCAAGTTTTAATGCTTCAATCTCCTGAATATTTTTTAAAGCTTGATCGGATAAATTGGCTTTATTGGCGCCATATTTTTTTACCATAGTTTGAATTTTATCGATTAAAGGCATATTGTCCGGATAAGGTAATTTAATCTCACTTGGCATATCACAAGCTTTAATTACATGTTGTGCTAGTTTCTCCGTTCCTTTACCTCCTTGAGTAAAGGCCTCACTCACTTCACAAGCATAGGCACCATGTTCAATGGCATATTGTTGTAAAAAGGCCAACTCTTCTTCACTATCATGCGGAAAGCGGTTAATGGCAACAATCACTTGTAGACCATAACTCTTAGCATTATTGATGTGCCAAGCTAAATTTGCGGCACCTAGTTCCAACAATTCAACATTTGATTCGGAAACTTCTTTAGGAATGGCTTGTCCTGGTTTGATGTTGTATTTGCCACTGTTGGATTTTAAACTACGTACCGTCGCGACTAATACAATACACGAAGCTTTAATACCAGCTTGACGATATTTGATATTAAAGAATTTTTCCATGCCCATGTCCGAACCAAAACCGGCTTCGGTGATCACATAATCGGCAACTTGCATAGCAATGCGATCGGCAATTACTGACGAGTTACCATGGGCAATATTAGCAAAGGGACCAGCATGAATTAATACTGGAGTATTTTCAACTGTTTGCATCAAGTTGGGATTAATGGCATTTTTCAATAGTACCGTCATGGCACCAGCAACTTCAAGTTGTTCAGCAGTAATGGCTTCACCTTGGGTATTGTAAGCTAAAATAATGCGGCCAATACGCGCCCGCATATCATGTAGATCTGAAGCTAAAGCTAAAATCGCCATTAATTCTGAGGCTGCTGTGATTTCAAAGCCATCACGGCGTTCAATACCATTAACACCACCACCCACACCAACAGTAATATGGCGTAAAGCCCGATCGTTATGATCGATAACCCGCTTCCAAACAATACGATTTTGGTCGATATTTAAACGAGGTAGACCGGTTTGCGCAGTAAATTCATCACCAAGGCGATCTTCATGATAAAGTCTGGCATCAAGTGCTGCTGAAGCTAAATCATGGGCAGCGGTAATGGCATGAATATCACCAGTTAAATGTAAATTTAAGGTTTCCATTGGTAATACTTCGGCTTGACCACCGCCTGCGGCACCGCCTTTCACCCCAAAAACAGGCCCTAAACTTGGTTGCCGAATACAGGCAATCGCCTTTTTGCCGAGGTAATTTAATCCTTCACTAAGGCCAATGGTGTTAACTGTTTTGCCTTCACCTAGTGGGGTAGGGGTGATTGCAGTAACTAATACCAGCTTACCTTGAGGTTGATTTTTATTTGCTTGAATAATAGATAAATCGATTTTGGCAACATGTTTACCATAAGGTAAAACAAAGGCTTCTGGAATATTACATTGGGCAGCGATTTCGGTAATTGGGCGTAAAGGCATTTTAGTTCTCGTCTAATAATAATCAGACTGTCAGTATAAATAATTTAAATAGCCGAATAAAGCAGCAAATGCGTGTTTATTAAATTTAGGCACAATCATTGATTATATTGCTATAATAGAACCATCATTCAATCAAAAGGATAATAATTAAATGCATTGGTTTTCAGAATATTCGCTGTTTTTAGCAGAAACCGCCACCGTAGTAATTGCTATTTTGGCTGTACTTGTTTTTATTTTAAGTCAACGACGGAAACTAGCTACTGCTGCTGGGCATTTATCCGTCAAAGATGTAAGTAAAGAATATGAGCAAATCAAAGATGATATGCTGATGTCGAGTATGGATGAGCTTGAAGCAAAGTTGTTTACTAAAGATCTTAAAAAACAAAAAAAACTGGAAAAGAAACAAGCAAAAATAGTTGCTAAGCAGAAAAAGAAAGTAGAAAAAAATAATCAACAATCTGTTGAGCAATCTAATACGGCAGAACCAGCAACTCCAGTAGCAGAGGAAACACCTGATAAAGCAAAAGCTAAATTATTTGTATTGTCTTTCAACGGCAGTATGGATGCACATGAAGTTGAAGAATTACGTCAAGAAATCACTGCCGTGCTGGCTATTATCAAACCCGAAGATGAAGTAGTGGTTAAACTAGAAAGCCCGGGTGGTGTAGTTCATGGTTATGGACTGGCTGCTTCACAATTATTACGCTTTAGAACCCGTAATATTCCTTTTACGGCGGTAGTGGATAAAGTGGCTGCCAGTGGTGGCTATATGATGGCTTGTACAGCGAACAAAATTGTGGCAGCACCATTTGCCATTGTCGGTTCTATTGGTGTGGTAGCGCAAATTCCTAACTTTAATCGTTTACTTAAAAAACATGATGTGGATATTGAGTTACAAACTGCCGGTGCCTACAAACGTACGCTGACTATGTTTGGTGAAAATACTGACGAAGGTCGGCAAAAATTCAAACAAGAACTTGAAGAAACTCATTTATTGTTTAAAGACTTTGTTAAAGAGTATCGACCAAATGTGGACATAGAACAAGTGGCAACAGGTGAACATTGGTTTGCCAGCCAAGCCAAAGATAAAGGCTTAGTTGACGAAATTAGCACCAGTGATGATTTTATTTTATCTCATTTAGAATCACATAAAATTATATCGGTAAAATACCAGCGCAAACAAAAATTATCAGAAAAGCTATCTAAAAATGTAGTTAAAGGTCTGGAACGACTTTTTCTGAGACATGAAAAAGGGCTGTAACGGGCTCTTATTAGACAATAATTTTAAATTACGTTATTTATTGTAACCCTAGCCATGTATAGGTAGCCATTTGGACTACCTATAATTATCATTAATAATCCTATTATTTATAATCGTTTGATGATAATTGAGGTATTAATACCACCAAAAGCGAAGTTATTGGTTTGTAGGTATTCAATGTCTAAATCACGACCAGAACCAACAATATAATCCAGATCACCACATTGAGGATCAACATTATTAAGATTGATGGTTGGATGGAACCAACCAGTATGCATCATTTCAATCGATAACCAAGCCTCGAGTGCACCACAGGCACCAAGTGTATGACCAAAATAACTTTTTAATGATGATATAGGCGTTTTATTGCCATATATATTAGCAACGGCATTACTTTCAGCAATATCCCCTCGTGCTGTGGCAGTGCCGTGAGCACTAATATAACCAATTGCACTCGGATCTAGACCCGCTTGTTTTAATGATTGTTGCATGCAGTATTGTATTGTTTCTTGCCGAGGTTGGGTAATATGACTTGCATCACAATTGGTGACAAAGCCGATAATCTCACCATAGATTTTAGCGCCTCGAGCTTTAGCATGTTCGTATTCTTCTAATATTAATGCACCAGCCCCTTCACCTATTACCAGTCCGTCCCTGTCGCGATCATAAGGTTTTGGCGATAATTTTGGTGTATCATTTTTTTGACTTGTGGCAAATAAGGTATCAAATACCGCGGCTTCAGATGGACACAGCTCTTCAGCACCGCCAGCCACCATAACCGTTTGCATCCCAAATTTTATTGCTTCATATGCATAGCCAATCGCCTGACTGCCTGAGGTACAAGCACTAGACGTGGTAATTAAACGCCCTTTTAAGCCAAAAAAAAGTCCGGTATTAACTGCTGTAGTATGTGGCATCATTTGGATATAAGTGGTTGCGGTAATATTGTTAGTGTGTTTTTCATTTAACATGGTGGCAAATGAAGCTACGGGTTGTGTACTACCGGTTGATGAACCAAATGCTATTCCAGTTTCACCATTAGTAATAATTGGATCATTGAGTAATCCCGCTTTCTCTAACGCTATTTCGGTTGCTTTGGTTGATAACAAGGATACTCGCCCCATTGAGCGAATTTTTTTCCTGGTGTAATGTTCAGGTAATTCAAATTGATCAATAGGTGCACCTAATTTAGTATGTAAACCATCATAGATTTCCCATTCGGGCATATATCTAACCGCATTTTCTAATTTTTTTAATCTAGCTTGGATAGTAAACCAATCATAACCAAATGCAGTGACTCCACCCATTCCGGTGATAACTACTCGTTTTGTCATACCATCCCCCCATTGATTGATACTACTTGCCGGGTTACATATCCAGCAAGGTCTGACATAAGGTAACTAGCAAGTCCTGCTACTTCTTCAACTTGTCCCATTCGTTTTAAAGGGATCATTTTCATAGCTTCTTGTAGTGCAATAGGTTCCATAGCTAAAATACCGGTATCAATTAAACCTGGTGCAATACAGTTAACCGTAATTTTGCGTTTAGCAAGTTCAAGCGCTAAGGCTTTACTTGCTCCAATTAAACCGGCTTTAGCTGCGCTATAATTAACCTGCCCACGATTACCGACTATCCCTGAGACAGAAGAAATAACAATAATCCTTCCACCAGAACGTAATCCTATCATTGGCATAATACAAGGATGTAATACATTATAGAAACTATCGAGATCAGTATGAATAACAGCATCCCAATCATTTTCGGTTAAGGCTGGAAAGGCGCCATCGCGAATTATACCCGCGTTATTAACGATGCCATAATACGCACCATGCTGCTCAATATCTGCTTCAATCACCTGTTGGCATTGTAATCGATCACTTACATCAAACTGTAGTAACCGAGCTTCGCAACCAGATTGTTCAATACTTTGTTGGGTATCAACCGCGCCTTGTTTATCGTTGTGGTAATGTATAACAATATTAAAACCATCTTGAGATAATTTTTGGGCTATCGCTTGGCCAATTCCTTTACTTGCACCTGTCACAAGAACCGTTCGTTTCATTAAACTTATACTCCTAATCGCTTTTCACCAACAAGATATTGTAATTCCATATGATCAGGTTCATAAACATTAAGTTTACCTGATGCTACACATTGTTGGTCGATATTTATTTGGCAATCAAAATTAGCTAGTTTGGCATCAGAAAGAACTAAATTAGCCTGTATTATTAACTGGCTTAGGTGAGGGAAGGCGGTTAAAGTAGTTTTTATTGATCTTCCTCCTAATAACATTCCTAGTTGTGGTTTTTTATGCTTGCTCATGCCATGGTAACCATTCCAAATACCAATAGTTTGCGCCATTAATTCAATGGTATAAAAATTAGGTAATGCTTTATCGTTATTTAAAAAAGGTGCTAAGATTCCATCTTGGTTGACTTGCACACCACAAATGCAATGTTCTTCATCAACTAAATGAACTTTGTCAATCATTACCATTGGCGCTTCATGCGGTAAATAATCAGTTGCTGGGTAATATTGCATTATACTCTCCCAATAATAAGCGATGCATTGTTACCACCAAATGCAAAAGAGTTTGACATTATAACCGGATATTCCAAGATCATATCTCGCGTAACAATATTGATCTTATCAAGATTTGGATCAAATGCTGATATTGAAAAATTTTGTTGTGGTAAGTATATTTTGTTAGTGAGTAATAAATAACTAATTGCTAATTCGGTAGCGGCGGCACTCCCTAATGTGTGTCCAGTAAGGTGTTTGGTTGAACTACATGGCGGTAATGATTGGTTAAATAAGCGATATACCGCTTTACTTTCAGCCAAATCATTTAATATAGTTGCGGTGCCATGTAAGTTGATATAGCCAATCTGATTGGAATTTAACTTAGCTTCATCAAGTGCTATTTGCATAGCCTGTTGCGCACCTAAACCGTCCGGATGCGGCGATGAGATATGATAGGCATCAGATGATTCGCCGATTCCTAAAATTGCTATGTCACTGGTTTCATGTTTGGTTAGTAAAAATAAAGCACTTGCTTCACCAATATTTATGCCATTACGTTTTTCTGCAAATGGCATACATGGGTTTGCAGACAGAGATTCAAGCGCATTAAAACCATTAATTGGCATTCTACTTAAACTGTCGGAACCACCAACAATTGCTGCATCGACCAGACCTGATTCGATTAGCCTTTTTCCACTTATAATGGCTTTGGCGCTTGAGGTGCAAGCTGTCGAAATAGTATAACTAGGACCTTTTAAACCAAGTAACGCGGTCAAAAAGCAAGATGGATCACCCAATTCTTGTTGATTATAACTATAGCTTGAAGGAAAGTTTTGAGTTTGTAAGTAGTGATTAACGGCGAGATCACCTTCATGAATACCGGAAGTACTGGTCCCCATAATAATTGCTACTCTTTTACGCCCATATTGACTAATAATTTGTTCTATTTCATGTTGAATTTGCAGATACGTTGCATACAAAAGTCGGTTATTGCGTGTTGAGTATAGTGATAAAGGTTTAGGAATGTTGGGCAAATCATCTGAGACTTTTCCTAACCATGTTGGTTGACCATCTAATAACCATTCTTGTCGTTGAACTAAGCAATGGCTAGCTCGATAATTGTTAGCTAGATTTTGCTTAATTTCAATCAAGGTATTGCCTAATGCATTAATTGCACCTAGTGCAGCTATATAGATCATTTACTGCGCTTCCATACTTTGAATGTCAATTTGATAGCCAAATATATTATGTACAATTTGAATAGGTTTTCTTATTTGCAGGGATGGTTTTTCTTTATAGGTTATGTCGATAATAGTTTCTTGTTTATCATTAAGTAATTTTCTATGTAGTTGGTTATCAATAAGTTGCCAGCCTTCCGGTAAAACTACTTGCCATTGTTGAGTAGGTAAAATGCTTAACATAATATCAGATAAAACTTGCTGAGGTGCTGGCAATTCTTTAACGAATATATTTTGTTTCGTTTTAATATTTCGACCGTCATATTCAATTTCGAATAATCGAATTCCTAACGCTGTCAATCCAATAACTTTAAGTTGATTTTGGTTGAGATCAACTAAAGTAATAAGTGAATTTGCTTGGTTTTTATATTTGAACTTTAGTAGTTGTTGGTCGTGATAATCTTGCTGTAAATTAGGTATTGGAAGATTGACTCTTGTTTCCTTAGTTAGCCATGCCTCTGCGTGGGGTTTAGTTGTGCAAGCAGAAATAAGCATTCCTAACATAAGTATTGTTAAAATTAAATATTTTTTCATCCTGAATCACCTAGTTTTGGATTATTTATTTTTTAAATATTGGTTTTGGGGTACAGCTAATGGTGCAAATAAAAATGCAGCGAAAATTCCACTAGTTAGCACTAAACCAAATCCTCTAATAGCATTTGTATGGCTAATTATCAGAAGTCCAAAAGATAATAGCGTAGTTAAAGCTGCCATGGTGACAGCTAATAATGCACTTTTGGTTTGGCTTTTATAATTACTTAAGAACAGACTATAATCGATACCGATACCAATGACAAGGATGAGTGCCAACATTGAAAATAAATTGAGTGATTGATTTGTAATTCCATGTATCGATAATGCCATACCAATCGATAAAAGTGTTGGTAAGGTACTTTTTAACGCAGCAATTAACCCATGCTTACGATTGTAGATGATAAAACTCAAACAAATAATTGCTACGGTAACGGTAATTAGTTGTGCTATATGAATGCGGTAGTTGGTGAACATAGTATTGAAGTCGGAACGACGATCTAACCAATAAACACCGTTATCTATTTGAGATAATTGTCTAACTTGATTTAATTGATGAATACCACTTACTGGTATCAAGGTAGCACTTTTACCATCTTTTAATGACAACCACAGTAAATTTCGACCATGGCTGATTGTGCTTTGTTGCCATAACTCTGGCGTAATAAAAGTGGTATTAACTGGGTTGAAATGAGGTAATTCGACCTGTAGGTTGATTTGCTTAAGCGAGGATATGATCTCAGGTGCGTATTGCTCTAATGTAACTATATTTTGTTGTTGTTTAGCCATCGATGGCAAGTTAATTGCTTGATATTGCTTAAAGGCTCCATTTTGTTTTGCTTGTTCTAATTTTGGTAAAAATTGTTCCAATCTTTGCAATGTTTGTTCAGGGGTATCGCCAAATACTATAAACCATTTTTGGTCTGAAGATTGGTGAGTGATATTAATTATTTGCTGTTCTTGATGTTGTAGTTCAGCAGGTAAAGCTTGTAACTTGCCAATATCATCATCTACGTTAAGTTGATTTAAACCATAACCAATAAAAATTAAAGCTAATATTATCATAAAGAGTTGCATTACTCTTTTTTGCCAGAGATTAAGCCAAAAACTTAATAAGTGTTGACCTATATTTTCCCGTACAGGCAACTTTTTGACTAAAAATGGATACCAACAAATCACAGTCATAAATGCGCCAATTAAGCCAAACATAGCAAATATTGACAGTTGTTTTAACCCAGGGAAAGGGGCAATTAATAAAATTAAATAAGCAATAAAACTGGTACTTAAGGCAATGGCTAATGTTGCTATTAATTTTTTTAAACTTAGATAAGGTGATTCCTGATTGCCGTGCAATAATCGTTCAGTAAGATAGTGAAGTGAATAATCAATAGCGATACCAATGATGCTGGTACTCATTACTAAAGTAATTACATGAATTTCACCAAATATAGTTAATACAGCAACTAATCCACAAACAATACCAATGAAAATTGATAATAAGGAAAGTAAGATCGGTCTAACTGAACGAAAAATAGTAATAATTAAAATGACGATGCCGATAATTGATATACTGCCAATAGTTGAAATATCACTTTGAGCTTGTTGACTAGCATAATCGCTATAAAATAAAACCCCACGCTTTAATATTTTTGTTTCTGGCCATTTTGTTTTTAATTGATCGGTGAGTTGATTTAGCTGTATCACGATTTGGTGTGATTGGTTCATATTAAATGAAGAGCCATTCAGTTCAGCATAAATCATGTACCAGACAGCACCTTGTTCATCCTTGCTAGTAAGCCAATTATTTTTAACCATTAAGTTGCCGGTATTGGCTAACTGGTTTAATTGTGATGAACGTATTAGAAGTAAAGGGTCATTGGTTAGTTCACTAGCACTAACCCCACTAAAAGGCGAGTATAGTTGACTTAGGATCCAAGAAAAATGTTGATTTGATTTAAGCCGTGCGATCGTTTGGTCATCTATTAATTGAAAACGATGTTGATAAGCAAATTGCCCCCAACTTTTTTGAAAATTTTCGTCAAATAAGCCGTTTGTTTGATGAATAAATGTTTGTTGTTGTAAATTTTGGTACCACCACATTACCGGTTCGGTATTATTAGGATCGGCTGGTTTAATTAACCAAACTAATTGTTTATCGAGTCTATCTTGAAAACTATTAATAAGTTCAGATGGTACCTTGTTGGTTTGTTCTTTAGGTAATAAAGATAATATACTGCTATTTAATTTGCTATTAGAAACCAGATAACCTGTTGCCAATAGCAGGGTAATAACCATCATCAGCCATAAAATGGCGGCAGTTTTTAGTGTTACAAACTTATTTAAATAATAGTTGTTCATTTTTATTTAATGGTGTTGTGCGATGATTAGAAAATGAAATAACCGTTTTATCATTTTGCATATCATCAATGATAATTTTTTGTAGATAGACTTCGCCACTTAATGTTATCTGTTGAAAAATTTTACTTAATGGCGCTAATTTAGGTTTTAGCAGTAAAGTCCATTGTCTGTTTTGTTCACTTAGTGTGACGTCAAAATTATCTTCTAACAATTTTCTATCTGCGGTAAATATTGCCGTTAATAAATGATTAAACTGAAATAATTGTGGTTGAGTTTCTGCCGTAATGATCTGTGGCTTTTGATCAGCAATGTTTTGTTCCATTCGTTGTTGATTCATTTTTAATATCATTTCAAAAGGAGTTAATTGTTGCCACCATAATCCTAATTTTTGCGATAGGATCATTTTACCAGTTGAATGCAATGAATCGGGTAAACCATTAATATAGCGATCCTGACTAAAATCCGCCCGTACAATTTCATTCTTACTAAATTGTTGTTGTAAATCTGCTAGCGTAATTGCTTGACAGCAAGTTGTTAAAAACAACCCTAAAATGCTAATAGAAGCAGCTAAATATTGTTTCATTCTACTAATCCAAACCTTTCTAATAATATTTTGGGAGTAACAAAACTCATTTCCTGATTAATGGCCGATACAGCCACTTGAATGGTATAACCAGAAGTTGTTTTTTTCCCGGTTTTTACGTCAATTATTTTATAATTAATTTTTATGCGGTGTTCATATTCTGCTAATTCTGCAGTTATTTGTAATGTTTGTTCAGCAATTGTTGAGGCTGAGTATTTTATTCTTGCATCAACAACAGGCCAAAGATAACCAGACTCGATCATGTCGCGGTAACCATAATGGTATTTTTGAAATAAAGCTTCTCGTGCTTTTTCAAAAAATTTTAAATAATTGCCATGCCACACAACACCCATTGCATCAGTATCATGAAATGAGGTGGTATATTCGATTGTCGCACAGCATTTAGTATTACAATTCATGTCCATTTTTCTTTAGCGTTAGGTTATTGGATTTAGGTTGACTAAATTGCCAAAAATCATAGAAATTAAACCAATCAAGAGGCGATATTAAACAATAGTGCTCTAAACGCTTAGCATAACTTTGTATTATTAATTCCAGTTCACGTTGGCGATTGGCTCTGGTTAAATTTAGTCTATCGGAAAAATGTTCAAAATAGAATTGAAAACGTCCATTAGGTTTTAATCCCCAAACTAAATAAACAGGACATTTTAATGTAGCAGATAAGATAAATGGCCCTTTAGGGAACGGGGCGGGTTTACCTAAAAAATCAGTCCAAACAACGGAGTTTTCTTGCATTCTTTGATGAGCATTACTTGATGTTCTATCGCCAACAATCGCTATCCATTCACCAGCGTCGATTTTTTGTTTTAATAAAATTGCTGTATCAGGCCCTAAGGTGTCGACCTGAATTAAATTAATGGCAGAATCTGAATTAACTTCTTTCAAGACTTGATTAAAACGGGCGGCATGATGAGTAAATACTAGGGCGTTAATTGTTACTTGATGGGATAATTTTGCAATTGCTCGGCACATTTCTATGTCGCCAAGGTGTGAACAGAGTAAAATAATGCCCTGCTTTTCAGCGATAATGTTTAAACATTTTTGTTTATTAGGATAATACAAATCATCTATTTTAATGTCACCTTGCCAACTGGCAAGTTTATCGAGTAATGATTCGCCAAAGCGTTGAAAATGATGAAATGTAGTAAGTTGTTTTTTATCAACTAATGGAATGTGGTGGTAATATTGTTTGATTGTTTGTAAGTAATCTTTTGATGCTTGCCGTTGCTTTTTACCGGTTAACCAAAAATAGCTTATAACTGGAAACATGATCAGTTGCGCCACTTTTCGACCTAATAAACGGTAAAGCATGAGGATAAATTTAATGCCTAACAATCCTTTCCTTTCTTGAGTTTGAGACCAATGGGTTTGCTGTTTTTTTTTATTAAGATTTCGTTTTATTAAAGAAATTGATCGTGGCAACATACCAAAGAATAGTCTGGTATGCATCCAAGAAATAAGTAAATTATCTTGGAATGCTTTGAAGTGAGAAATGCCACCTTTTGGGTAAATTACCTTAGTAGGTATAAAAATAACCGAAGAACCTTGCCAATATAATCTGACCATTATATCTGTATCAAAATCCATCCGTTTACCTATTTGATGTTGATTAATTAGCTTATAAGTTGATGGCAATGGATAAATACGCAATCCACACATACTATCTTTAATTGCAAAAGATAGAGTTTCGATCCATACCCAAAAATGGGTTATATATCTAGCTATTAATCTATGTTTAGGTACAGAATCATCGTAAATAGGACGACCAGATATTAATGCACTAGGAAATAATTTGGATTGTGCGATCAGTTGCATAATATCTTGGCAATTGTGTTGACCGTCAGCATCAAGTTGAATTGCGTGTGAATATCCTTGTTGATAGGCATATTTAATTCCAGTCATCACGGCACCACCTTTACCTTGATTGGTTGGTAAACGAATTAAGGTCACCCATGGTAATTGTTGAGAGATTTGTTGCAGTTGTTTTGCCGAATCACTGGTACTGCCATCATCAATTAAAAAACAGTGTAATTGATAAGTTTCAATACTATTAAGAACGCCAGCTAATGCTTCACTATGATTATAACATGGAATAACAAAGCAGTAATTAATTGATGTTGTTTCCGTTATATAGGTTGTTACTGGCATAATGTAAGTTTTCCTGAACTGGCCACTTTATTGATATTTTCTGGGGTAATAAAAGTATAAGAAAATAACAATTTTTGTGTCTGAGTGTTCCATTCTATGTGTAACAATAAGTGATCTTCAGGCAATATAGGGCATTGAAATTTGATTACTTCCACCGATGATAAGGCTAAATTCGCGTTAAAAAATTTTTGGGCATAATAAATTACCCAATTGAGTTGAGCCACTCCTGGTAATAGTGGTTGTGAAACAAAATGGCCTTTAAACCAAAATAGATCAGGTGGTATATTCAGCTCAATATCAGCTTGATGTTGATTGATATTTAAGGTTATTTCTTCAGGAAGTATTTTACTCATTTTGGTAACCTCAAATAATTTTTTTAATTCAATATAAGTACATTTGCCTTGAGTATTTTTAGGAAAATCATTAATAAATCGCCATTTTTTAGGCATTTCGCTTAATGATAATGTATCTTTTAAGGATTGTCGAAAATATTGTGATAATTTGAACGTTCCTTCATGTTGTAATTGTTGTTGCCCAGAATGATTGAGTTTAATTATTATACCAAGAATAGTTCGATTATTATGTTCTAATGGGATAACATATGCTTGTTCGACTTGATTAAGTTGATTGAATTTATTTTCTATATAAGTCAATGAAACTCGTTTTTCCGATATTTTGATGATTTTGTCGAGGCGACCATCTAAATAAAAAGATCTGCTATTCACTAATCTTATTTTATCATCCAATGGTTGAGGTTTATCAAGTAATGGTGAAAAAAATAGTGCAGGTTGGCTTTCTTCCATTTTAATATGCATTGGCGCAAATAACTGCCAAGGCATATCAGGCTGTTTTTGTTGGCGAATAGCTATAATACCAGTTTCACTTGAACCATATATCTCATTTGGTAATACTGTGAAGTTATGTTGACAAAGTTGTGCTTCGGCATAAGTTAATTTTCCACCCGACGAAATCACTTTATCACATTTTATTGCAGGCAATTTATCATCTAAATTTTTAATAATTGAAGGCGTGGTAATGTAGATTAATTTTTTATGTTTATAGGCCGTAAATTGTTCTTGATAAATAATTTTTTCACAAACAAATGGTATTTTACAACTTAGTGCTAACATAATTTTAAAGGTTAAACCATACATGTGTTCATGCGAAACAGCCGCCACAAATAGATCGCTAGACAATTCTCCCCAGTAAGATAGAAGAACTAAACTTTCTTGTTCCAACTGAGAAACTGATTTTTCAATTGGTTTGGGTAATCCTGTTGAACCGGAGGTAAACAACGTGAAGGTTTTTTGGATAAAGCCATTATCCAAAAGATTATAATCATAGGTTAGATTGTTGGAATTTAGTGAATTAATATCGATAATTTGTTGGTTATCATATTGGTTTTGATAAATTGTTTTATCATCGGTCAATATCGCTTCGTAAAAATGTTGCATTTCTTGATGGCATGGATCGAGCAAGCGGGGATGTTTACCTAAATAAAGTAATGCTAATAATCCTGCCACAAAATTAAAGCTATCTTGCATGGATAACGCCCAATATTTTTGCGGGCAATGAACTAGTGAATGACAGATTAATAACACTTGCTGTTTGAGATCTCCAACTAATAATGGTTGGTGATGTCTAAAAGCAATTATTTCATGTTCAGGTCGTAATAGCTGTTCAGATAAATAGGCTAATTTTGGTGTTTTTGACGAATAAGCCATTCTCCCCCCATTAGTATTGCAATGAGAATATAGCTAATCAGGCCATTATAAATTGTCCAGTAAGAGATATTATCCAATAGGCAGGTTAAAAGTGCTATGCTGCCATTTAATACAAAAAATACACACCAACATAATGTTACTTTACGAGTATATTGTATCGCTTTTCGTGATAACTCCGAATGACGTATTCTTGCGAATTTTTCTATTATTGTTTGTGGTTGTGTTAAAGAGTAGCAAAAAACTGCAAAAAATAGCACATTAACAGCAACCGGATAATAAAGTAGTAGCTGATACTTAGTAAATACCCAACTAAGAATTGCTAAGAATAAACCTACACACGCAGTAATCTTTGCTAGCCATTGGATATAAGAGAATATATTGGGCAAGGTAAAGATGCGTAATATAAAAAACATTAGTAAACATAAAATTGCTAGATTAATACATTGATAATGTAGAGATAAATAGATAATAAATGGATAACATACTAATAAAATATTAGTAATGCATTTTATTATTACTCTATATTTATTCATGTTTATTATTTATCATTCATTAAATTATTTACTGCTTCAACTACGTCTTGTACAGTTCTTACCGATTTAAATGTTTCGGGATCGACTTTTTTGCCTATCTTTTTTTGTAGATGAACAACTAAGTCAACAGCATCTATACTATCAAGATCCAATTCTTCAAATAGCCTTGACTCAGGTTTGATTTCTTCTGGTGATAACTCAAAAAGTTGGACAAGTGCAGATTGAATTTGTTCAAAAATTTGTTGCTTATCCATGCTATAGGACTCCTTATTGTTGTGAAGAAATAAAATTAGCTAATGTTTTAACCGAATAGAATGCTTTTTTAGTTTCGTCACTTTCAGCTGATAAAACAATACTATATTGGTTTTTTATCGCAAGACCAAGTTCTAATGCATCTATTGAATCTAAGCCAAGACCATCACCAAATAATGGTGCCTCGGTTTCAATTTCATTAGGAGTTATGTCTTCTAAGTTAAGAACATGAATAATGAGAGTTTTAATTTCATTGTGTAATTTTTCCATTAGTTTTCCTTTTACTTATTTTTTAATATTTTTGTGTTAGTACTGATGTTAGATGTCTGGTCAATTTCCTCGCTGCTATAGTTGTGTTGTTATTTAAAAATTCATGAATTGTGATTTTTTCCCCCACTGTAATATTAAACACGGTTTTTTTGACTGGGACTTGATACCATCTTTGTCCTTTTATCAGCCAAAAAGGATCACAATCAATATGGATAATGCGAATATCTGCTTGGCAACGTAGTGCAATATTAGCTGCACCTCTTTGTAATTTTATTGGTTGATTGGGTACACTTCGCGTACCTTCTGGGAATATCAATATTCGGCCTCCATTCAATAATATTTCTTGGCAATTAGACAAAATTTTATTAGTTTCACCATTTAAAATATAACCAGCAGTTTTTATAATGCGACTAATAAAAATATTATTTAATAAAGCACCCTTAACTAAACAATTACAATGAGGCATTACCGATACTAAAAGTACAACATCTAATAAAGATGGGTGATTGGCCACAACAAGGCAATTTTTATCCTGTTTAAGTTTTTCTATGCCCTCGAATTTATAATTAATTATACCCAATGTTTTAACAATCCATAGGAAAATTTTAAAACTCAAACTGATTGTGCATTGGGCAATCATGCATCTTTTATCCTTATTCCAAATAAATAATCGCAATAAACTAAACCATATTATTGATAATACAACTAACCCATAAAATCCGAATAATATAAATCCAAATGCAGTTGCCAATAGTCGCCACCACTGATTTAATTTACTTGCAATTTTATGTATTATATGTTTTGTGTCCATTGCCAATCTTGAGTATTACCTTTTATAGTAAATTTCTGTTTTTTATTTAAATAAGCATGTAAAAAAGCAAGGGATTGCGGGTGTTCAGCTAGATAAAAAGTTGATGTCTTTTCTATGTTTTGGCAACTAAATTGATTACCTTGGCTTAGTATATAGCCGACTGCGTAAGCAGGAATAGTTGGTTTTATTAGTGTTTGATAAATATCAGGGATCTTGCCATCAAAATCAATCAATAACACTTTTTTATCTTGTGCATAAATTAATGGTAATGCTTCAAGTAAACCTTGATGAAAACTATCAATATTAGCTGAAAGTGATGTTATTGGAATGGTTCGTTTGGCTATTATAGTTAATGCCCCTGCTGCAGTATTATGCACAGATAAAGCAAAATCAGTGGGTGATATTGCAGTATTTTGATTAAGCATAGATAAAATTCGGCAAGTTCTTTCCAATTCTCCATGACGGCTAGTAAAAATTGCTAAATTAATATCTTCATTTTCAATAAGTTCTAAGCCAACTTCGACAGCTAAGCGAGATGGTTCACTCATTCTTCTTGCTTGCATCATAGGTATTTTTTTTGATTTAGGTAAAGGCAAACTCCAGTCATGATTTGAATGCTTTGACCATAAGCTCCAATCAATTCTATTGGATAATCCTGATGATAATGCAAACCAACTGTCAATAGAAAAAGAAAAATTCATTTTGATTATATTTTTAAATAACTATATTATTTATGCACTGATTTGTTAAACGATAATCGTTTATAGTATATCGTTAGTAACTTGATTTCCAGAAAATATTAAGTATAAGCTTTTAAACTTTATGAAAACAACATAAAAAGGAATTAAATTGACCAGTCAGGAAAATATTAAGTATGGTTATGATCAAAACATCCATTCTGCTTTAGATGCAATTACCGAAGCGCAAAAGATTGCATTTTACCCAATTTTGTTTCAAGCCGTTGTGTGTATGAAAAAAAATGGAATTTTAGCCTGTTTAGATCGTGCTGGTACACAAGGAACTAATATTGATAATATAACCAAAGAAGTTTCGCTTTCTTCTTATGCAATTCAACTTTTATTGGATGTCGGGTTGAGCATGCATGTGGTTTACCAACGAAATGAAAGTTATATTTTAAGTAAAATAGGGCACTACTTATTACATGATAAAATGACCCAAGTTAATATGAATTTTACTCAAGATATTTGTTATCAAAGTATGTTTTATTTGTCAGAAGCCCTCGAAAAAGGGTACCCAGCGGGATTAAAAGTTTTTGGTGAGTGGCAAACAATCTACCCGGCACTAAACTTATTACCTGAACAGGCCAAAAAGAGTTGGTTCGAATTTGATCATTTTTACTCTAATCATTCATTTCCAGCTGCCTACCCTTATGTAAATAAACTTGCTCCTATACACATTTATGATGTTGGTGGTAATACAGGTTTATGGGCACTATATTGTGCCCAACAAAATGCAGAAGTAAAAATCACAATATTGGATTTACCAGAGCAGCTTGCTGTAGCACAAGAAAATGTAAAACAAGCAGGGTTCATGGATCGTATTAACGGGTTTGCAGTAGATTTATTAAAAGAACAACAATTACCTAGTGAAGCAGATGTATGGTGGATGAGTCAGTTTTTAGATTGTTTTAGTGAAGATCAGATTGTTGATATTTTGAAGTTAATTCATCACAGTATGCAAGATAATGCAACTGTTTGTATTATGGACCTATTTTGGGATAGACAGGCATTTTCAGCTGGGGCATTAAGTTTAAATGCTTCTTCATTATATTTTACTTGTTTAGCTAATGGTAATAGTCGTTTCTATCATTCAAAAGTGTTTTATAAATGCTTGAGTGCAGCTGGTTTTCATGTTGAGCAGGATATTGATGGTTTAGGTTTTGGGCATACCCTGTTAATATGTAAAAAACGTTGAGTAATAAAATAATTAAATGATAACTATCTAAGGAGTAATACAATGAAATTTATTAAAATTCTTTTAACTATGATGTTCATTACATTTTTATTTGGATGTTCTAGTAAATATCAGGCACCCCACAATATTACTACACCTGTAGAAGGCCTAACCAAAGAGCAAGTAAAAAAAGCTATTTTAGCATCGGCAACTAAAGGTGAATCTACTTTTGGTACATGGAAAATGGAATCTATTGACCAAAATACTATTCGAGGTCATTTGTTTAATCGTAAGTTTGAAGCTGTTGTAAACATTCCTTATTCAGCAACAAGTTATTCAATAAATTATGTATCTGTAAGCGATAATTTAAAAAGCAAAAATGGCAATGTACATCGAAATTATAACCGTTGGATAAATAATCTAGATGTAAAAATCAAACAGAACATTTTTAATGCTAAATAAAGTTATACATGCAATTTAATTAATAAGCTCAATTTTTATTGAGCCTATTAATGAACTAGCATTAGGATTTATGCTTTACTTTAGTAATTCTCTGTTAATAATTATTTTTTATAATTAGTCTAAATTTCTTATTCAACAAAATACACATTAATAAAAAACCTTCTAACTATATTATTAATCGTTAAAACTAACTATCTATTATTTAATAAGCAGTTTAATATATAACTGTATTCAAAATTTACTGAATATGGCTCCAATTCCCTACATTTCTTTCTTATTTCTTTTTTTTTCATGCTTGAGGACTATTATTATGCTTCAATGGCTTTTAAATTGGATTTTAGATGGACTTAAACATTCACCTGAAATTCTTTTGTTTTTATCGTTAAGTTTAGGGTATTTAATTGGTGGTATTCGAATTGGTAAATTCCAACTTGGTGGGGTTGCTGGTTCATTGTTGGTTGCGGTAGCGTTGAGTGTTTTTGGCGTTACAGTCGATGCCGGCGTTAAGGCCGTGTTATTTGCATTATTTATTTATGCTGTTGGTTTTGAAAGTGGACCGCAGTTTTTCCGTTCCCTCGGTGTTAAAACTTTGCGAGAAATCTTTTTAGCATTATTCATTGCTGTTGCCGGTTTGGTTACAGTGGTTGTGTTAGCTAAAATCTTCCATTTAGACAAGGGGCTTGCCGCTGGTTTAGCTGCTGGTGGTTTAACTCAATCTGCCATTATGGGTACAGCTTCTGATGCTTTATCGCAACTAGGTTTAAGTGCGGAAGAGCTAAGTAAGTTACAAAGCAATGTTACTATAGGTTATGCGGTTACTTATATATTCGGTTCTCTAGGCGCAATTATTGTGTGCGTGAATATTCTACCAAAAATAATGGGTCGGGATATCCGCGATGACGCCATGAAAGCCCAGGCTGAGCAACTTAATGGTTCTTTGCTGTTAGGTAATAATCAAAATTTAGCTTTGTCTGATATTAGTGGGCGCCTTTATCGTATAACTAATAATATTGCGCAAACTGTTGCTCAGGTTGAACAAAAATTAAAAGGTATCAGCGTTGAACGAATTAAACGTGGTAATAAAATTATTGAAGCAGCTCCTGATACTGCATTAAAAGCCAAAGATATTATTTTAGTGGTAGGACATCGTAATGCCATGATTAAAGCTCATGAGTTTTTTGGTTCAGAAGTTAACTCAGCTTCGGGCATGGATATTATTATGAACACTCAAGATGTTGAGATGCGTAATACCCGTTATGTAGGTGAAAGTTTAAAACAAGTACTGGCATCCGATGAGGTAATGAAATTAAAACATGGTATTTACCTTATTGCTATTCATCGCGATGGTCAACCGCTTAATCTAAATGACGATGTTCATCTACAACTAGGCGATATTATTACTGTTTATGGTGCCGATAGTGATTTGAAACGTGTCATTGATAGAATTGGTGCGCCAATTACTAAAAGTGAAAAAACTGACTGGATCTTCCATGGTTTAGGATTAGTGGTTGGGCTAATTATTGGTTTAATTGTGATTCGAGTCAGTGGTATTCCAATCACCCTTGGTGCTGGTGGTGGCGCATTGCTTTCTGGCTTAATCTTTGGTTGGTACCGTTCCCTTCATCAAACTGTTGGTAATATTCCAACTGGTGCACTGCAATTATTAAAAGACTTTGGTCTGGCAGGTTTTGTTGCCGTTGTTGGTCTAAGCTCTGGACTTCAGGCGATTAATACTATTCGTGAACAAGGTTTATCCCTTTTCCTTATCGGAATTGTGGTGACTTTATTACCAATGATACTAGCTATTTATTTTGGTAAATACGTACTTGGTTATAAAAATGCGGCAGTGTTTGCGGGTGCGCTATCAGGTGCACGCAGTGCCAATCCGGCATTTGGTGAAGTACTTAACAAAGCGGGTAATTCTACTCCTACTAACTCTTTTGCTATTACTTATGCTTTAGCTAATGTTTTCCTAACTTTGTTAGGCCCATTGGTTGTGGCTTTTGTTTAATTGATATGTCAAATTAAGGATCCAGATTATGAAAAATAAAACAGATTATGCTCAATATGCTAATTTAAGTCCTTTTGAATTAAAAGATAACTTAATTAAACTAGCACAAAGCCATACTGATCGGGTAATGTTAAATGCTGGTCGTGGTAACCCAAATTTTCTAGCAACTTGGCCGCGTCAAGCCTTTTTCCAACTTGGGGTATTTGCACTTCAAGAATCGGAAATGTCTTATTCTTACTTGAATGAAGGTGTAGGTGGCATGCCGATTAAGGATGGTTTAACTGGGCGCTTTGAACATTTTGTTCGTCTTAATTATGAAACTCCAGGCGTTGCCTTTTTGGGTAAAGCCTTTTCTTATATTCGCGATCAACTTGGATTAGACGAAAATGCTTTTCTTCAAGAAATGGTAGAAGGTATTTTAGGTTGTAATTATCCAGTGCCGGATAGAATGTTACGTTTTAGTGAAGAAGTCGTTAAAGCCTATGTTCTAGAACAAATGGGCGCTCAATATCTTCATCGTGACGAAATTGATCTTTTCGCCGTTGAAGGTGGTACTGCGGCAATGGCTTATATATTTAATTCGATGAAAGAAAATGGTTTAATCGAAAAAGGCGACAAAATTGCTATTGGTGCACCTATTTTTACTCCTTATCTTGAAATCCCTGAATTAAATGATTATCAATTGGTGGAAGTATTAGTTAATTCAGATCCTAAACTTAATTGGCAATATCCGGAATCAGAATTACGTAAATTAGAAGATCCATCAATAAAAGCGTTTTATTTGGTCAATCCATCTAATCCACCTTCAGTAAAAATAGATAATAAAAGTTTACAAATTATTGCCGATATCGTTAAAAAACGCCCTGATTTAATCATCTTAACTGATGATGTATATGGTACTTTCGCTGATGATTTCCAATCACTATTTGCCATCTGTCCAAAAAATACAATATTAGTGTACTCATTCTCTAAATATTTTGGTGCAACAGGCTGGCGTTTAGGTGTAATTGCCATGACCCGTGATAATATTGTGGATAAAACTATTAAAGCCTTACCGAAGAAAAACAAAGATGTTTTAAACAAACGTTATAGTTCGATTGTTACCGACCCTCAAAATTTGAAATTTATTGATCGTTTGGTAGCTGATAGCCGAGCTGTGGCATTAAATCATACTTCTGGTCTTTCTACTCCACAACAAGTACAAATGGTGTTATTTGCCTTATGCGAAATGATGGATAGCGATCAAAGCTATAAAGCAACATTGAAGAATCTAATCCGTCGCCGAGCAGCATCACTGTATCAACATTTAGGTTTACAACATAAATCGGATGAAAATAGTGTTGATTATTACACCTTGATCGACCTTGAAAGTATTTGTCGTGAATTGTATGACGATAAATTTGCTAAATGGATCTTAAAAAATAAAAATCCAACTGAATTGTTATTCAGAATTGCTGATGAAACTGGAGTGGTTTTATTACCAGGTAAAGGCTTTGCAGTGCAACACCCTTCTGCAAGGGCATCATTAGCTAATTTAAATGAATACCAATATGCAGCTATCGGTTTATCATTACGTAAACTTGCTCAAGAATACTATGATGAATATAAAGCTAAAAATAAATAACCTAGCTTAAATATAAAAACTAATATCTTTTCAAAGATACTTAAAATCAAACCCTAGTTTATCTAGGGTTTTTTTGTGATTAATATTTTATGATTATCTAGGATAAACTTATTACTATTTGATATCCTACAATATAGATAATTTAGTTATTTTTACAATAAATTCATATGGTATCGCAGTAAAATAGATCTCATTTAACTACGAACTCATACATGTTCACTATTTTTTAATTATTTAATATTAATCAAATTGTTAAATATTTAATCATATTAAATAAACATTTATTTGACAGCAAATTTTTTAAATGCTAATTTCATTGTTAATGAAAATCATTATCAGTTAAGGTTTTTTTGATGCAAACAATAAAATCAAAATTTTGTTTACTAAGTTTTTGCTTAATCAGTTGCTATAGTTCTGTTGTTATAGCAGCAGATGATTATAAAAAAGAAAAAAATGAAGATGATGTAGAGAAAATTATTGTTACAGGGGAAGGCGTAGCACGTAGTGAATTACAAACGAGTTCTAGCTTAAGTGTAACGACAAATAAAGACATAGAAAGGCGTCCAGATCTTCAAACATTAACCTCTGTACTTAAGTATACACCTAATATTTTAGAAACAGGTTTAGGTAATGAATTACCTACAATTCGAGGTATAGAAGGTTCATCTGCTCATGGGGCAACAGCCTTTTTAGCTGGAGCTCGTCCACGGCTTAATGTCCAAGTTGATGGAGATACTTCTAATTATAATGAATTGGCTTATGGTGTTAGATCGTTGTGGGACATTAAACAAGTAGAAGTATTTAGAGGCCCTCAAAGTTATGCGCAAGGGCGTAATGCTATTGCTGGTGCCATTGTTATGCAAAGTTTTGACCCAATCAATCAATTTGAGGCGGCAGCTAAGAGCGATTTTGGTAACCAACATCGTCGTCAATTAGCGGGTATGATTTCAGGACCATTAGTTAATGAACAGCTACTATTTCGTTTAAGTGTGGATCAACAAGGTCGACAATCTTATGAGCATTTAGCTAATTTCCATCCAGCTGGTGATTCACGTAAATTTAAAACAACTACAACTAAAGCTAAGT
This sequence comes from Gilliamella sp. wkB112, assembly GCF_001690685.1. Lineage (GTDB taxonomy): Bacteria > Pseudomonadota > Gammaproteobacteria > Enterobacterales > Orbaceae > Gilliamella > Gilliamella apicola_J. Next base: position 212,706 of record NZ_LZGL01000013.1, read on the forward strand.
TACTTTGGTTGCCTTCGGCAATTCCCGATTTTTATAGTCGTTTAACTTTTTCACACGTTGATTCGCGTAATCCACAAGGTGAATTTAAGCCAACTACTACTCATGATAGTTATCGTCCTGTATTTAAAGTTCGTTCAGCATCAACAATATTAGATACTGGATATCAATTTAATGATTCTTGGGAATTTGAAAATAAGTTAATTTATTCTAATTTTATTCATGATCGATTATCTATTCCTGCCGATGCGCCATCAAGAGTTGAAGGGCATAGATGGCAAGTTGCACCTACGTTAAAATTTAATGATGGTAATTATAAAGGTTTACTTGGACTGTTATATTTCAATTCACCGCAAGACGATAGTATTTTATTAGGTGTACGCAATAATTATCATGATAAAACTAAAACTAAAGCTATTTTAGGTGAGTTTACCTTTAATCCAGTAGATATTATTGAGGTTAATTTATCCGCTCGTTATGAACAAGAAAATCATACTCGCAAAGGTGGTAGCTTATTTACTTTAGATTATGGTAAAAAAACCAATGCATTTTTGCCAAAAGTTGATGTTGCCTATCTAATTAGTGATGATCAACGGATAGGGGCTAAAATTGCTCGTGGTTATAATCCAGGAGGAGCAGGAATTTCATTTCGCTATCCTTTTACCACCTATAGTTATGGTACCGAGTATGTTTGGAACTATGAGCTATATCACCGTTGGATATCTGAAGATAAACGCTTAAAAATTAATACAAATATATTTTACAATGATTATAAAGATATGCAGATTGAATATTTTAGTAATCCAATTAGTCCTACTATAGCCAATGCTAATAAAGCGATAACCTATGGAGCTGAATTTAATGTTGAATGGCAAGCTACTCAAAGTTTAAATTTGGTTTCAGGTATTGGTTTACTTAAAACTAAAATTAAAAAATACAGTGAAAATAAAAGTTATAATGATAATAAATTAACTCGTTCTCCTGGTTATACTATAAATCTTGGAGGCTATTATACGTTCCCATTTGGCTTTGAAACTGGCGTCAATACTAATTTCACTGATAGTTATTATTCTGATGCATCAAACAATAGAGCTTCTAAAATTAATAGTTACTCACAGACTAATGCATATTTAGCCTATAATTTCAAACAAGGTCGAATAATGTTATATGCTGATAATATTTTCAATTCACGGGATAAAATCAATACCATGTCTTCTTCAGATAAGTACACGACTTATCAACAACCGCGTTTAATTGGTGTTTCAGCTCAAATAAATTACTAAATAATTAGTTAAGAATAAATCTGCTTTGGATAACCAAAGCAGATTTTTAAATTAAAAATAGGTATGAGCATTAATGGTTTATTCAGATATTTTTTTACCGGTTAAAAAAAAGATCAATCAATCAATTGTGGTTGCTGCTTTTGCACAAATCCTGAAATTAAGTGTTTGGCTTATTTTAATTTGGGTAATGTATGCACTTAAAAATGATAGTTCCCATTTTCCAATCTTACCTTTAATCTGTTTGTTGATAATTAGTATTATTTTTTATGTTCTTAGAGTTTATGCTCATGATAAATCACATTATGCAGCTTTTGAATTAGAAGAAATATTAAGGAAAAGATTAGTAGAAAAAATTAATCAATTACCATTAGAAACAGCTAGAAATATAGGGTCAGGTAATCTAATCAAAGTATTGATCGACGATATTAAAGAACTACATGCTTTTGTTGCTGATGCCCCCCCATTGAAAGCTGAGGCTATTGTTACACCTATATTTACTTTACTCGTATTATTCATATTTAACTGGTTATTTGCCTGTCTAGTATTGTTTATAACGTTAGTTTCTTTTGTAATATTGTCTTACCTTTTACGAAAAGGGCATCTGTTAAAGCAACAATATAATGAGGCAACGGTGGAGATTAATAGCCGAATCATTGAATACATACAAGGTATGAATGCAGTAAGAACATTTGATGCAGGGGAAGGGGCATATAGTCAATATAGAACAGCATTAACAAATTACAGTCAATTGGTTTTTGATTGGCTCTATTCTAGTCGTTACTCATCCAAAATTGCTCGAAGCTTATTTTCCCCTATGTTGGTAAATTGTATATTGATTATTGGATTAAGTTTTGCTTATATGTCTGAACAGGTATCTTTTACCACTATATTTAGTTTCTTGTTATTGACTGCTGGTATAGCCGAAAGTATATATCCGGTAATGGGCTTATTTCAAATTTTGGAAAAATCAAAAGCGGCTATTGATAGGATATTTGAAGTTGAAAGTTTACCTTTTTTAACTCGGACTGATACTTATAACACGCCTAGTAATAATGAGATCCTATTTAAAAATGTGTATTTCTCATATCAGAACAACCAACAAGTTTTATCAGATATTAATCTGCGCATAATAGAAAATAGTTTTACTGTGTTTATTGGTAACTCAGGTTCGGGTAAAACGACTTTAGCCAATCTTATTCCGCGGTTTTTAGATGTGGAGCAAGGGAGCATCACATTAGGTGGTATTGATATAAAACAAATTGAATATAATCAGCTTATATCTAAAATTTCGTTGGTTCCTCAGGACAATTTTCTATTTTCATGTTCAATTGCAGACAATATCCGTTATGGACTGGATAATATTACCGATCAACAAGTAATTGAGGCCGCCCAAAAAGCTGAGATTCATAATTTTATCATGAGTTTACCTCAACAATATCAGACTCTGGCTGGAGAACGGGGACAATTGTTATCTGGTGGACAAAAACAAAGAATCGCAATCGCTAGAACCTTTTTACAAAATCGTCCTATTATTATTTTAGATGAACCGACAGCTTTTTCAGATGCTATAAATGAAGTCTTATTATTAAAAGCTTTCACGCGTTTAATCGAACAACATAAAACCGTTATTATGATCACTCATCGTTTGTCTAGTGCGATTAAAGCGGATCAAATCATTTTTTTAGAACAAGGGAAAATAATTGCTCAAGGTCATCATGATGATTTAATCAAAAGTTCGGATAAATATCAGGCTTTATGGCAAGAATATCAACAGGCCCGAAATTGGACTATTGCCGTTAACTCTGTAAATAATGAGGTTACCGATGAAACAATATAGTCATATACAAACCAGTCGAGTAAAATCATTATTAACTACGTATACGAGCTTATTGAACGCATCAGGTAAACAAAGATCTATTTTTATTCGTAGTTTAATCTATTCTATTTTGTCTTCATGTTTATTTGGCATCTCGTTAGTTACACTTTATCCACTCTTTATCGCTTTAGATACTCATAATAATCATAGTGTCATGATTTATCTAATGATGGTTATTTGCCTTTTAATTATTAGTTTTATTTTTCGTGTAAATTCTGAAAAATATGATGCTGATGGATATTCTAATTTAGCTGTTACTGAACTAAGAGAAAAATTAGGCAATAAATTGCGGCATATTTCCTTAGATTATTTAAATCAATACCGTTCAGGTGAAATTAATTATGTATTAATGCAAAGTGTTAACGAAGCTGCTGTTTATGCGTTTATGTTGATTAACATTATCCTTACGGGAATAACTATTCCGTTTTCAGCTTCTATTATGTTATTGTTTTATAATTGGCAATTATCGTTAATGATGATCGTAGTTTTTCCAATTGCTATTCCACTGTATTTTTGGCGCCGTAAAGCTTATCGTCGTGGTTTTAGTATATTAGCGCAGGCAAATGCCAAACTTAAAGGCGAGGCAGTTGAATTTGTGCAAGGATTAGAAGTTTTAAAATCAACCGGTCAAACTCAACAAAAAATTATTCAATTTATTGAAGTGGCACAGGATGTCGCCAATATATTACGTATCGGTACTAAAAAGGGTGAAAAACCTAATTTAATTATTACTATTACTATACAAGTGAGTTTACTATTAATAATTATTTTAGGGGCTTATTTAGTCAATGTTGCTGTTATCAATTATATGTTGTTAGCATGCGTATTATTAGTTATAGCCCGTTCAACCGATATATTGAATACTTTTATACAAATGTCATCTATGCTTGAAACGTTGGTGATTGGCTATGAAAAATTACAAGAAATTTTAAATGCGCCTTCATTACCCGAAAAAGAAGCAACAATAATGCCACAGCATTATGATATTGAATTCGAGAATGTTAATTTCACTTATCCTAACCAACATAGTTCCGTCCTTAATAATATTTCTTTAACTATTCCTGAAAAATCATTAACAGCGTTAGTTGGTAGTAGTGGTTGTGGTAAAACAACTATTACTAGACTCATTTTACGCTTTTCAGATGTGTCATCCGGAACAATCAAAATTGGTGGTGTTGATATTCGTAATATGTCGCAAAAACAATTAATGAGTTTAGTATCAGTAGTCTTTCAAGATGTCTATCTTTTTCAGGACACCATTATTAATAATATTAGAATGGCAAAAATATCTGCCACTGACGAAGAAGTGATTGCAGTGTGTAAACAAGCTAGATGTCATGAGTTTATCGAAAATTTAAAAGATGGTTACCACACACAGCTTTCAGAAATTGGTAAAAGTTTGTCTGGTGGTGAAAAACAACGTATCTCTATCGCGCGAGCCATTCTTAAAGATGCTCCAATTTTAATTTTAGATGAACCTACTGCTGCGCTAGATATTCAAAATGAGTTAGCAGTACAAAAAGCGATAAATTGTTTAGTCCAAGGCAAAACTGTACTGGTTATAGCACATAGATTATCCACGATTATTGGTGCTAAACAAATTTATGTGATAAATCATGGTGAGGTTGCTGAAAGTGGTAACCATCAACAACTATTAAATCAAAATGGTATTTACCAAAAGTTTTGGGATATTCAACAATCAATAATTTAATCTAATCTAATTACTTAGTGTATTTTAACTAGTAAACAAATATAAGTTAAAAAAGGTAAAAATCTAAATGCTTGAAAATAAAAATATTAATCTTTCTAAGAACGTGTGGTTTTTATTTGTAAGTCTTTATATTACACAATACATTGGTATTGGTTTTTTAACTATTGCCTTGGCAATAATTTTACGACAAAACGGTATGGCATTAGATCAGCTTAGTCTTATACCTCTAATGATGATGCCGATTGGTATTAAAGTTTTATGGGCTCCATTTATTGATAAATATTTGAAGACTCGCTTATATCATTATCGTAATTGGTTGCAGATAGCAATAGTTTTAATGTTATTATGTTTGTTAGTTATAGCCTTTCTCGATCCTATTAAACAATATGGATTAGTTTTATCCCTTATTTTTATCTTTTCAATAATGACCGCAACTCAAGATCTTGCTCTATCAGGATTAACTTGCCAAATGTTTAGCGAAGATCAGCGTTATTTTATTTCAAGTGTGAAAATGAGTGGTGCTATGTTAGGCAATATTCTTGGTGGTGGTGGAGTATTGTTGCTTTATCCTTATATAGGTTGGATGGGGTGTTTGCTACTAATTATAATAACTTTACTTTTTACATTATCTCAATTATGTTTTTTTAAAGAATATCAATATCGACGAATTAATTATATTACGGAAACAGCTAATAAGTATTATTGGAAAAATCTATTGTTAGTATGGAAAGGAAAGATCAGTTGGTTAATGTTACTGATGATTATTCCTTTTAGTTTGTTGCCTGCTTATAATTTGATGTCCCCATTACTTGTTGACAATGGTTGGTCATTACCGGATATTGCAATTTTACTTAAGGTTTTTGGTTCAATTGTTAGTTTAGTTGCAGTATTTTTTGTTTCGAAAATAATCAAACGACTAACCAGAAGGCAAAGCTTAATTTCTGCCCTAGTCGTTCATGCATGCTGTTTATTGTCATTTATTCCGCTATCTTTGGGTTTTATTAATATTTTCAGTGTTTATTTTGCTTTTTTCCTCTATTTTATGAGCCTACCGTTTCTTTCTATTCCAATTTCCGCCATTATTATGGATAACTCTGAAGGTACTCAAGCAACTTCAACAGTTTATAATGCTCAAACTTCAGTCGGATTTATTTGTGGGTTCCCTGCTATATCATTAAGTTATTTTTTAGCTCAACATTTGGGGTATTTTGAAGTTGTGTTGGGTTCTATTATTATTGCTTTTTTTAATGCATTTTTTGCACGTAAGGTAATAAAGCCTTAAAGAATGGTATGACGATAAATTTGCTAAATGGATCTTAAAAAATAAAAATCCAACTGAATTGTTATTCAGAATTGCTGATGAAACTGGAGTGGTTTTATTACCAGGTAAAGGCTTTGCAGTGCAACACCCTTCTGCAAGGGCATCATTAACTAATTTAAATGAATACCAATATGCAGCTATCGGTTTATCATTACGTAAACTTGCTCAAGAATACTATGATGAGTATAAAGCTAAAAATAAATAACCTAGCTTAAATATAAAAGCTAATAACTTTTTAAAGATACTTAAAATCAAACCAAACCCTAGTTTATCTAGGGTTTTTTATTTTTTAGGAATGTGCAATGATAACTTTTTTATATAACAAAAAACGCAAATTTATAAACAACCAAAAATAAATAATAATTGGTCATTTTTTAATAATTATGAGTACCTAAAGGCATTTATTATATGCGATACAATATTGTTCAAGGGACATCATATTATTAAAACCTCTTTTTCTTGCTTTATCATTTACTAATTTTTCGGCGATATTATAAAGTGAATCTTTAATGTATTCATTGGCTTCATAATCCATAAATGATAATTCATTCAATAATATAAATTGAATATTTTCTATTTCAATTTGCTTTTTTTGGTCATCGTCTGCATTTTTTATAAATTGGCCATATGTCATTTTCATAACTTACCTCGTGGCAATAAGTAGCATCCAGTAAAATAATCCAAATAGAATTTCTATAATTAATATAGAGTAAGAAATAAAAGCGAGGATTTTTTCACTTGGTGTTAATTTATAATCTTTATCGAATCTGTCCTTTTTTTTTACATTTATAAAGTCTTTATTCGTCATATTCATATTCCTAAAACTTAATCTTGACGGTAAAAGAAAAGCGGTAACTGATCAGTCAATGCATGATGTAATATATATAATTTAATTATGTATAATTAATCAAAACCGCAGTATGTTCATATGCCTCTGCTAGCTACTTGAATCTTCTTAACTAATTAAATAACTCGTAGTATTGTTTAATTTTATTGTTAAGTTGATTGGTTTTGATAAAACAATGATAATATAAGTTATCGTTATTGTCAATAATTAAAGTTATTAAGGCTAATATTTAAGTTATCGATGTATTTGATATTAAGTTAGTTATTTGGATAGTTAGAATAAATATAGTATTTCTATAGGAGGATAAAGCCTCTTTTGAGGCTTAAATGTTGATTTTTTAAATAGGTTTTTGAATGCTTATTTGTGTTTAAAATTCATTCAAATTATTGGATTGGAGTATAATTATTTACTAATCAAGTATAGAAGATTGCCACCAAACTCGTCCCAGAACAGTGATTTCATCTTGCGACACTATTTCATCCTCATATCCGGGATTATAACTTCTGATCTTAACTTGATTCCCAGGTAGTCGTTCAAGAATTTTTATTCTTAGTAATCCGTCATGATTGATTGCGTATATTTTTCCATCGCGTATGAGTGTATCTGCTTGGTCAATACCTACAGTAGAACCATCTCTGAAAACTGGTTCCATACTATCGCCATAGACAGTTAAACAAACCGCACAGTCTTTATCAATTCCATATTTACGCATAGTGGATCTAGAAAGGCGTAATTTATAGCCATTATAATCTTCAATATCATCAGCAAAACCATCACCAGCTGATAATCGTACATCTTTGTAAAATGGGACTTCTACCTCGTCATCTGCTAAAGGAGTTTTACTATCCCACTCATCAATAGCTCCAAGCATTGTTGCATTTGATTGGTTGCGATTTGTTTTAGTCGTTGGAGTACCTTTAGTTAACCATAGAAGATCTACATTTAATGCATTAGCAATTTCAACAATTTTCCTTGATGTACCAGATTTGCCTGAAAGCAACTTTTGAATAGCTGGTTGGCTAATTTTAACTTTTTCAGCTAATTGATGTTGAGACATGCCAGAGTTTTTTAATGCCAAATTTATTCTATCAGTAAATGTAGTCATATTTTTATCTCATAGTTAATGAATTACTCATTGTATAACTCAAGTTATCGCTTATCAAATAATAAAAGTTATTGATTTATTAAATAACTTTGGTTATCATTAATAACATATATTATTAATAGCTATGAAGGCTTCTATAAATAGTTCCTTTTTTCTAATTATATTCAATAAAAATAACATGATTTGAAATCAATATAACCTTAATGCAAACGAATAAGATATTTAAGCAAACTAAGACAATTAATTAATAGCAATAGATTAAAGAATTAAATGGAGAGATGAGATGAGAGATACAAAAGATATTTTAAATGCATGGAAAAATACCCGAGTTCTTAAACGAATCGGAACTGAATATCCATCAAAGTCATCAGGATTTGAAGGTGCTCCACCTGATGTAGATAGTCGTCAATATTTAACTGAAATAGAAGCTGAAGAGGTGGACAATGCTGTTTTAAGGTTAAAAGAGGATAATTACTCACATTGGATTGTTCTAACAGCTTATTATTTAAGAGGCATATCATGTAATGCTCAAGCAAAAGTTATTGGAAGACGCCCGCATGACATTATTAGTTTGTTAAATGAAGCTGAAAGCTTTATAAGAGGGTATATTTTTGAATTTTATAAAAAGCATCATGAAATTTCGTGATAAAAAGGTTGACTTTGCGCAAATTCGCATATATAATAGCCCTATAATGTATTTTTATGCATTTAAATAAAAGCCCAACTGTTTAGTTGGGCTTTTTTGTTATGTTTAAGTATCTATTTAGTCTAAACTTAAAAATTTAGGTTAATAATGGTAGTTAAATAAATAAAACGATGCAGTAATAAAATATACTTTTAATATCAGTAACTTTAAAATTAAACCGCTTAATTGCGGTTTTTTTATATCCAAAATTTATGACATAGCCAATATTGAGTTACTTCAAATTACTGAGTTTGACCGTCATAATTGACAATTTTAAGTACTGCATCTCTTTCTTTATATCAACAGCCTCATTCGGAGGCACATCATGAAGATAAAACGTATGCCAATTAAAGATCCTGATAATGTCAACTGGATTGTTATCATTTATTTGTTCATTTTAACATCGCTTGGTTCATTGGCTAGTTATTGTTATCACGTTCTAAACGGTGACAAATTCCGAGTTGGAACTTTGGTTGCTCAAATATTCATTTCTACATTTGCAGGAGCGTTAGTGGTATTAGCGGCGAGTTATTTCAACTGGGCTTTTGAGTTTGCCGGTGGTATTGCTGGTTTGGCTGGATGGTCAGGTGCCACATTGATTAAAGCACTGGAAGAACGATTAATAAAAAAAGCCAAAGGAGATGAACAATGAAATTAACAGAACATTTCAAATTAGAAGAATTCACTCACTCAACAACTGCGAGTCGGTTAAAAATTAATAATTCCGTACCTACAGATTTAATGCCTAATATCCAATTGACTGCAATAAAATTGGAATTTGTTAGAAAAGCTTTAGGACAACCAATAATTATTACATCAGGTTATCGTTGTCCTGCTTTAAATGCACGTGTTGGAGGCGTATCTACTAGCGCCCATACTAAAGGATTAGCCGTTGATTTCCATTCATCATTTGGTTCACCTAAACAGATTTGCCAAAGATTAATCGATGCAGGTGTTCAATTCGATAAACTCATTCAGGAACATAACCAATGGGTACATATTGGTTTTAGTCCAACTTACAATCGCCAACAAGTTTTAACTGCAGTGAAACAAGGCGGTAAAACCATTTACTTGAATGGATTAGTATGATGGATAAATTGAAATGTATTTATAAAGTATCCCCAATATTTTGTATTTTAGTGGCCTGTTGTGCTATTTATTTTGCTTATCATAGTTGGCAAGGTAAACAATTTGCCATAGCTACAGCTAATAAATTAGAAACAGAATTTGAGCAATACAAACAGAGCAATAATATAGTTAAACAACTGGAATTAAATATCATCGAGACGATAAAAAATGGTCAAGTTAGTACAGATAATTTGCGTAATGATATTGATAATGGTCTTGTCGAGTTGCGCGTCAAAGTCGAAAATATCGAGAGAGATAGTACCGCCACCAGCGATATTGCTTACCGAGCCTTACGACTTGCAAAAACTTCTAGACAAGATTATTACAATCTCGCCAACGCAATTAACTACAACAAAGCAATAATTGACGGTTGGCAACAATATTATTGTCAAGAAATTGCGCCTAAAAACAAAACTAAGTTTATGTGTAAAGGGGGGGAATAATAGTGATAATTAATTTACTTTTACAGCACGAATGAATTGCCAAAATAGTATAACAATTTTTTTATCGATGATTGGGCTTACTTCAAATTTATTGTTCAATCAATTCATAGTGTTGCTAATCACTTTATTGTTACCTAAAAAATGCTCTTATCTTAGTTACCATCAGTAATAACTTTTTTCTATCTACAATGAACTTGACTTGCTTTTTTGGGGTAATAAATCGTCTAGCAAAAGTACGTAAAAGTTTTGATAACTATATTAGTTAACAATCTATATGAAGTTGTTAATAGTCATAATGGCACACCAAAATTCCTTACTAGACTAGTCTATCGGCATACTTTAAAAACATAACGACATAAAATTTTTAAAAAATATAACACGGAGTAATGATGACTATTATTAGTGTTTCACGATTCGATATGACTGAAGTCAGACGCATAATTGCAAATATTTTAATGCTACCTGAAACAGTCATATTTGATGTTAGGAACACACAAGATGTTTCTAATATCGATAACTATATAACAGTATCTGATACCAACGAAACTGATATTGGCGCAGAAATTCGTTATAACGGAGAAGATGAAGAAGAAATTGTATCAGTTTTAAAAGAGATCACTATCACTGTTGATGCTTATGGCAACGATTCTTACGAAATGCTATGCAAATTGACTGAATCTATGAAATTAACGCCTGTATGGCAACGATTAAAGCAATTAAGCATGGGGTATCTTCGATGTTCTGAAATCCGTAGTTTACCTATGACCAGTGAAGTTGAAATTATGCAACATGCACAGGTCGATCTTATTTTTTCAATCAATCCCATCGTTAAAACCAGCATTCCGCGAGGTGATAACGTAAAATTTAAATTAGAGGTTATTAAATGAGTTTACCATTAAGTCAAGTTGTAGACGTTACTTTACAACAAACCCCCAAAGGGGCACAAAAACGCGATTTAAGCGTAGTTGCCATTTTTACGAATGAAATGTGCGATGCATTTGCTAATGCCGATACTCGCTACATTGTAGTATCAGATGTTGACAGTGTGGCATCACAATTTGGCACTAATTCTGATGTTTACCGAGCTACATCAGCATTATTTTCAGCTCGACCAAAACCCAAAACAGCAATTATTGCAAAATACATCCAAAATGGATTAACAACATCTGCAATTAGTTCAAAAGTTAACGGTTCAACGCTTGCTGTGTCATATATTCAATTTAAAAATATTACTGATGGTTGTTTCTCATTTTATTTCGGTGATGCCAAAATTGATGTTAAAGAACTGAACTTTTCAAGCGTATCGAGCATGAATGATGTAGCAACGATTATAAATGACAAGTTAACTAATGCTGATGTTAAGTTTGTTTATGATTCTATTGGTAATCGATTTATTTTATCTTCTAAAATTGAGGGTAAAGGTGCTAATTTTGGTTACGTTTTTAATGAAGAACTGGATGGTACCTATATTGGCAACATGACCAATTTAATTGACGGTAAAGGAGTGTTAATTAGTGGTGAAGATTCAATAAATCATATAAAAGAAACACCAGCAGAAGCCTTAAGTAAGTTACAAAATCAATATCAAAATTGGTATGGTGTTTATTTTGCTAATACGATTAATGATGATGAATTAGTCGAAGCTCATGATTGGGTGGTGGCGCAAGGTATTGAAAATGCTAAAGTGCTTGGTTATACCGAAACCAGAACAGCTAATATTGAATATACCGATGGAAACGTATTAAAAACGTTAGCAAAACGTAACAGTGGCCGTTTAATGGTTCAGTATAACAACAAAGGGAATACTCATGCTGCAGCTGAACTAATGGGTATTGCTCTAACAACTGTTTGGACAGGTGTAAATACCGTTAAAACAGTTAAATTTAAACAAGAAGTAAGTGTCACTTCAGATGATCGAATCACGGTTAATGAAGCAACCAAATGCCGTCGCTTAGGCATCAATTATTATACTGATTATGCTGGTACTAATATGCTTGCAGAAGGGGTGATGATTGGTGGTACGTTTATAGATGAAACTACAGGATTAGACGCATTTATCAACGCAGTACAAGTACAGGCTTTTAATACCCTACAAGGACAACCGACTAAAATCCCACAAACCGACCGAGGTCAGGAAATTTTAATCAGTTCAATTAAGGTAATTGGAGAACAATTTATTAATAATGGTTTTTTAGGCCTGGGCAAATGGACGTTGGGTAATATCGGTGAATTATCTTATGGTGATCAAATCAACGGTTACTACTTCTATTCTGATTCATTCGATAGGCAAGATACAGCAGATAGAGAGGCACGTAAAATGATGCCAATTAACTGCGCACTCAAATTAGCCGGTGCTGGTCATAGCGTCGATATTATTGTTCAATTCAATCGATAAGGATTTTTTATATGTCTAAATCATTTTCACTAGAAGATGCCGTACTAACCATCGACGGCACAGAAATTACAGGGTATGAAAATGCTCAAGATTCAATCAGCATTGCACCAATTGGTGATGATGGTGATATTACTTATGGTATTAATGGAAAAGGGGTCTTTGTACATGCTTGTAATCGGGGTGCAACAATAACTATTAAAACCCTCCAACATACCGGAACTAACGAAAAATTAAATCAACTACGCAATGCTCAGGTTAACAATCCAACTACCGCCACTGGTAAGTTAATCACCTATAAAGATTTACGTAATGGTGATGAGTTTTTACTTACAGGATGCTGGTTTACTACACCGCCAACGTATGCACGTGGTACATCTCACAATGGTGTAACATGGACATTCAAGGCAACCAAAGCAGAGTTTAGTATTAAAGGTGGTTTATAATGGAAAGTAAAGATTTTAATATTGATGATATAGTTTATACATTTACTGCAGCAGATTTCTTCAAATCAAATAAATATCTTAAAAAATTAACAGCTCTTTTAAAGGGCTGTTTTTCATTAGATGACAATAAATCAGGTTTTGATATTGGTCAACTGGCTTCTAATATTGGCTCAGAGCAGTTTGCAGAAATAGAAAAATTCATTTTAGATTATGTTACCGCCATAGATGAGAATGGTAATAAAGTATTGTTCCAAAAACCTGATGAAGCCGGTAAATTTTTTAATACTCATCGTAGTCATTATTATCAAATCATTATTGAGGGATTAAAGTTCCATTTTTTGGGTTTTTTACCAAATGGAATAGCGTCCAATCTAAATATGCTCAGCTTGGAGACAGTAGCGGAGAAAGCGATGTAGATTGGTTTGTGTGGGGTGTGATCGTAAATAAATATGCCACACTCCACGAACTCAGGACCGTCTATTCACTTGATGATGTTATCGAAATGCATAATGTAATAGCTGAGGTTAAATTGGCCGAAAAACCAAAGGAGAACTAAAGTGGGTTCGGGAAATTATTTAAACAAAATAGGCATTGATACTTCTCAAGTCAGTAATATAGCCCAAATAACAGACAAATTACAATCTGGTGCAGGCAAACTTTCGAAAATCACAAAGGAAATCCAAAATGATTTAAATAGTGTCTTTAGTGAAACTAGCAAATCAACAGATAAGACTGGCAATTCAGCCGTACAAGTTCAATCTAAACTTGTAACGTTAAAAAAAATGTTGTTTAGTATTGCTGCTGCAGGAAAATCTTATGGTAAGACGATTGTAAATGCATTTGATAATGCGATCGATAAAGCTCAAGAGTTAGCAAATAATGAAGATGTATTATTTGAAATATCTAAAACTGAAATCGATCAAGGTAAGTTATATAAAAAGGAAATGGAAAAAACAGGAAATGCAATTGATAGTATTAAAACAAAAATTGCATTAAATCTTGCTCCAGCTGTGACTGACCTTATCATAAGTTTTCGCAATTGGTTAATAGTTAATAAAGAACTCATCAGTAAAGGAATTACCACAGTTATTACATGGGTTAGTAAGGCAATTCATATTATTATTAATTTTGGAGAATTCATTGATAAAATTATTAGCAATACAATAGGCTGGGAAAATGCCATTATAGCGCTTGCTGTGATTTGGGCAAAATTTAACCAAGCATTGCTATTCAGTCCGATTGGTATTGTAATTGGATTACTGACTGTCTTAATGCTTCTGATTGATGATCTTATGGTCTATATGAAGGGTGGTAAAAGTCTTTTCGGTGAATACTGGCAACCATTCATTGATGGTGCAAAAGCCGCGTGGAGCTTTATCAAATCGTTTTGGGAGCTAATACAAGCATTTTGGTCTGGTGATACTCAAAAAGTAAAATCAATATCTAAAAAATTATTTAATTCGTTAGTAAATGGTGTTAAATCATTAATACGAGGAATTAAATCGTTACTGGCCAATCTTCTAAAAAATATATTAATGTTTTTTGGTATGTCTGAGAAAGACGCAATGAAAACGGTTGATAGAATTGGTAAGATTTTTGGTTTCATTGTTGATGTGCTTACATTTCCGTTCCGCATGGCGTATCAAGCTATATGCGCGATAATGGACTGGCTTGGTATCGATGCAGGTGATGTCGTTAACGCGATTGGTGAAATATTCAAAGCTATATGGGGATTCATCACCACTCCATTCAAAGCAGCTTGGAAATTTGTTAATGATTTATTTGATATCTGGGAAGATGACACCACCTCAACGACAGATAAACTGGGTAAAACACTTTGGGCAATCTGGGATTTTATTACATGGCCGTTTAAAGCTGCGTGGAATTTTGTAAAAGGACTATTTGATTCAGGGATAGAGGTTGTATCGTCATTCACGGAACTATTAGGCGGTATTTTCTCTAGTATGCTTGGTTTTATCACTGCACCATTTGAAGCTGCTTGGAATTTTGTCTCAGGACTATTTGATTCAGGGATAGGTGTTGTATCGTCATTCACGGAACAATTTGGCAGTATTTTTTCTAATGTGCTTGATTTTATAACTACCCCATTTAGTGAAGGTATAACCTGGATTAAAGACAAATTTTTTGGATTTGTTGATGTGGTTAAAAATAAAATTAAGGGCGTTGCATCTTTTTTTGGACTAGGTGGAGATGATAAAGAAGATGATGATTTATCGCTTGATGATAATGAGATAGAGATAACAACAACAGCGACAAAGATCACAAAAGCACAAGTATCAGCTAAATTAGACACAGGTGTTGCAAAAGCAAGCGGTATTAGTCCATTAAATAATAAAGTTAACAATAATAATGCTGTAACAATATATAACACAATGAATGTCACAACACCACAACAAGGTTTTGATAATCTAAATTATATTGCACAGTATGAGGCCCGACGGATAGCAGATAATACAAATACTAAAATGGGGTCTAACTAATGTTTCAGTCTATATTAAATAAATCATCAAATAGTACAGGTCTAATCGTCAGTCAGAATTTTACTTTTAGTTTTGATATTAACACAAATGAACAGCACGCATCGAAGTTGCGAGTAACCGAAAATCCAATTGAAAAAGGGGCTAATATTGCTGACCATGTAGTATTAGATCCTAAGGAGATTAATGTAACGGGTCTAGTAGTTGGTTACGAAACTAATAATTTTTCATTTGATAGTATATTAGGCTTTAATTTTTCAAATTATCCGTTACCTATGCCAATAAAAAAAGTAACAGCTCAGGCAGAAAATATGGTCAATCGCTTTGCATCATATTTTCGAACTGGCGCAAAAGCAACTAACCAAGTTATTGCTGACTTTTTACCTGATTACCAATCTCCATTATTGAACTGCCTTTCTTCTGACCGTATCGCCGATGCTTACGAA
Source organism: Gilliamella sp. wkB112 (assembly GCF_001690685.1). GTDB lineage: Bacteria > Pseudomonadota > Gammaproteobacteria > Enterobacterales > Orbaceae > Gilliamella > Gilliamella apicola_J. The sequence goes on from NZ_LZGL01000013.1 coordinate 228,884, forward strand.
AAACTATTGGCAATACAGCGTAGCGGTGAACCAGTAACATTGCAAACTAATACGCGGCAATATAAAAATATGGTTATAACGTCAGTCGGTCTTACTCAAAATCAGAATACTGTAGGTGAATTTACGTTAACATTCCGTGAAATTTTTATTGTTGATACGCAGACTGCAAGTGGTTTAAATGTACCAAAACCGAAAACGAGAAATCTTGGTAAAACTCAACCGAAAGAAAACTAAATAAGAATTTGTGTTAAGCAAAACAAGAGGTTGATATGTTTATAATACAAACAACAACAGATGAAGTATTAGAGCAATCCTTTACACTCTATGATAGAAATTTGCGTTTAACGCTGAGATATAACGCAATATTAACCGGTTATCAATTCGACTTGTTTGATATTGATAATGATGAGTATATAACGAAAAATAAAGGGTTATCTGTCGGTAGTCCATCTTTGATTGAGTTTAATTTGCCATTTGTGATGGAATTAAATGATAAATCAGGATTGGGTATTAATGCTATATCTAAAGATGATTTAAATAATCGCATGCAACTGTTAATAATGACTAAGGAAGAATATCGTGCGGCAATTCGGCAGGGTTTTAGAACTTAAAATTGGTAATCGTAAAGAAAGCATTGTTATTAATAATCTTAGAGTAACTTTCTCAATTAAAAAAACACTCACTTCTGAACCAAACACTGCTGAAATATCAATTTATAATCTTAATGATTCAAATCGCAATCTCATTACGAGTAAACAATATAATTTTCTTGAATTATCGGTTTGTTATAAAGAAGATGTACTAAGATTGATATTCTGTGGCGATATTCTAACGATTGAAAATAAAATTGCTGAACAAGACATGATTACTACACTGCGTTGCAGTGATGGACATCGAGCATACACCGAAAAAACAATTGTTAAAACCTTGCAAAAAGGGCAGAAAGATAGTGATTTTTTAAATGAAGTGGTGAGTAGTTTTGGTGTCCAAAAAGGTGCTATAAATTTACCAAATGATAAGGTTTTTCCACGAGGTAAAGTAATGATGTGTGACACTCGCGAAGCCATGCACAAAATCGCCATTAACAATAATGCTGACTGGTCAATACAAGACGATCAGCTTGTTGTTATCCCTAAAGATAAAGCACTTGCCAATAACGAAGGTTGGGTTATATCAAGAACTACTGGCATGATAGGCTGCCCTCAAAAAACTAATGAAGGGTTAGAAATTACAACTTTATGTAATCCTCATTACAGAATCGGTTCGCTTGTTCGCGTCGAGTCGGTGCAAACCGAGTATAATGGCGACTATAAAATAAAAACGATAGAGCATAATGGAGATCTGTATGGTACTAACTGGAATAGCAAATTAGTTTGTATTGGTGGAAATTTTGGTAAAGTTTAATAGACATTTTTAATTAAATTTATGACCGATTTAATGTAGATCACGACCCGCTTCGGCGGGTTTTTTATTGCTCGGAGAAAATATGACAGATTCACTATTTCAAGCAATTGAAAGTCAAATTAAGCGTGCGCAATCGAATATTTATACCGCTTTACCAGCAAAAGTTATTTCATTTGATGGGCACACTGTTCAATGCAAGCCCATGGTTAACAAAGTACTATCCAATGGTGAGGAAATTTCAATCCCTCTATTAGTTGATGTGCCAGCTCAATTTCCACATGCTGGTGGGTTTTGTATTACAGTGCCAATCAAAGCAGGTGATGAAGGACTTGTTGTATTTTCTAGCCGCTGTATTGATGGTTGGTTTGCAACAGGTAACGCTTCAAAACCTCTTGATAATCGAATTAACGACTTAAGCGATGGCTTTTTTATTGTCGGTTGTAATAGCGTGCCCAATAAAATACCTAATTTTTATTATGATGGTATTTCATTGCAAACTGACGATGGTTCAACGCATATAAGGCTTGCGAACGGTACAATTTATATAAAAGGCAATATAGAACATCAAGGAAATACCGAACAAGTTGGTAGTTACAGTCAAACTGAAGGAGATGCCACAAGTACAGGTACCATCACAGCGAAAGACGTTAAAACCAATAAAGGTATCGATTTAAATACACATACCCATATTGGGGTACAAAGTGGTAATAGTACAACAGGAATACCAAAATGATAGTAAGACAGCTTGATAATAACCACGATTGGATGTTTGGGTACGGTTTAGGTAACTATCTGGATGGCTCGGAAGCAATAGCGCAATGTGTGAAAACTAAATTATTAGCGTTAAAAAGAGACTGGTTCTTAAATCGTGATGATGGCATAGCTTGGTTTGATTATCTCACTAAAAAACCTAACACCAAACAATTAGAAATCGATGTAAGAACTGAAATTTTCAAAGTAGCTGGTGTCATCAATATTGATAGTTTCGATATCTTATTAGATACCGATACCCGTGAATTTCTAATCCAAATAACTTATACCGATAAATTTAACAAAACCAACGAGGCATCATTCAATGTTAAAGATAACAGATAAGGGGATCGAAATTGATGACTTATATACTATTCAAAATCGATTAGTTAGTGCATTTAAATCAATATATGGTGATGATGTTAATCTTGATAGCGATACACCAGATGGACAGTTACTAGGATTATTTTCGCAAGAATTAGCGAATATACATCAAGCGGTTGCATTTATTGTACAAATGTTAGATCCATACCAAGCGACCGGACATTGGTTAGAACAACGAGCAATGTACGCAGGACTAACCAGGATTACAGCATCCTATTCTTATATTGATGAAGTTATTTTTACTGGCTCACCAAAAACAACGATACCAAATAATTCTATTTACATCGATAAAAACAAAAATAAATGGGTATCTATTGAGCAAATAACATTAAATGATTTAGGCAGCGCACGTGTTAAATTCAGGTCATTAGAACTGGGCAATTATTCCGTTAACGCATTAGAGGAGTTTGCACCGAGTACCATAATTATTGGTGTAGATAAAGTCACCGCGAACACGAAAAGTTATGGCGGTATTGACGAGGAAACTGATGTGCAATTATTGAAGCGTTTCATGTTATCTCACGCAATTAATAACTACGATGATCGCCAAGGTATGCAGTCTGCGTTAATGAATATAACAGGTGTAACTAAATGCATAGTATATGAAAATTACACAAATAAAACAGATGAAAAAGGAGTTCCACCTCATTCACTTAATGCCGTGATTCTTGGCGGTGCTGATGAAAAAATAGCTGAAGTTATCACTAAAAAGAAAATTGGCGGTTGTGGGTTATATGGTCAAATTGAATCCTCTTATTTATTAGATGATATACCGAGAAAAGCTTATTTTGATAGACCACAAAAAATTGATATTAAGGTATCAATGACAATTGGTCGTTACCAATCATTTAATGATATCAACACAGAACAAATCAAAACTAATTTAAAAAATCTTGATTTTGACATCGGCGAGAATGTTTATTCATCACGCATCATCTCAAGTATCAATCTAGTTGATGGGTTCTATATTAAAGAACTCACGGTCAATGGAGCTAATATTGCAAACATCGATTATAGAGCATATGCACAGATTAATAATGTCGAGGTGCTTATAGATGGATAGAGAAAAATTCCTCATCTGGCAATATCGTAACAAACCAAAAGCACTCGGTACCATTCGAGCAATCTATAAAGAAACTGACCAAACATTTAAAAGCGTTATTCAAGTGGCAGATATTCTTAATATTGAAGAAGCTACTGGGTATGCGCTGAATTTAGTGGGTCGCCATGTTGGTGTATTTCGAGTTTTACCAACGGCTATTGCAAAAGAGTATTTTGGCTGGTTAGAAGATAATACGTCGCTTTCATTCAATGTTGGTGAGTTTTATCGGTATGGTGATGCACTGACATCATCAGTAGTGTTAAATGATAATGACTTTCGTTTTTTTATCAAAGCACGCATCACCAAAAATTATCAAACTGGCGAGATATCAAACATTGTTAAATCAATCAAATTTGTTATTGGTAAGCACAGTAATGTAACTGATTCACAAAATATGACTATGAACATACTAGTTAATAGTGAGCAACTTAACTCATTAACACTATATGCAATTAGCAAAATGGATATTTTAGCCCGTCCTGTTGGGGTGATGTATCAACATGCTGTCTTGATCAATGATGAGCCTTTCGGGTTCTATCATGATAATCAATCATACGGATTTAGCTTAGGTAAATTTGTCCGACTTAAAGAAATAGGAACTATTCAATGAAAATACAAAAACAACCAGATTATCTAATTTTTGCTGATTCCGCAAAAAAAGGTGAAAACACGGACTTTCCAGACATTAACAGAGGATGGGGAATTACTATTGAACAAACAGCTTCAAAACCGCCAATGGAGTGGATGAATGGCGCTTTTAATCGTATAGATAAAAATATGCTTTATTTGCTCCAGCAAGGCGTGCCAGAATGGAGTGAGTTAGTTACTTACCCTGTAAACGCAATTATTAAATACAACGGTGTGTTGTATACCGCTATAGCTGAAAATGATAATGCTAAACCATCGACTAATACAACTACATGGAAAAAAACACAGGCAGAAATACTAAGTGCTAGCACAACTCAAAAAGGCATTGTTCAACTCAGTTCAGCAACTGACAGCGAATCAGAAACGGAAGCCGTAACGCCATTGGTATTAAAACGAGTTAATGATTTATTACAGTCTATCTCAGTTAAATATCATTGTTATGAGCGTGAAACTAGAATGTACAGCGGTGACAGAAAACAATATATTTTTACCCGCGATGATGGTTATTGCGGTTTTGTCGGCGCCGACGGTCAAATAAAATGGGCATTTGATTCGAATGGCTCATTGGTTATCGGTGATATTCCCGCCAATAATGTTAAAGGATTAAGTGACTTTATAGTGAATATGTTTTCATCATCTTCAAACGAAAATGCTGGATTTTTAAAAATGCCAAACGGATTAATTATTCAATGGGGTCGTGTACTATACGGAAATAATGTTGTTGACGGTAATGTTAATGGTGAAGATAAATCATTTTACACTGCATTTCCTCGCGTTTGCTTGTCAATCGTGTCTAGCGATGAAGGGAGCGGTGCAAATTCAACAGGTTGTTGGCCGTTGTCAACGACACAATTTAGATGTTGGGGGCGAACCCACAAAGGCTCATATAGTCAAACCGGAATTTTTTATATTGCAATAGGATTTTAATATGAAACATTATTATAATAAAAAAACAAGGTCATTTTACATTGACGAAATTAACACATCAATTCCCAATGATTCAGCCGAAATTACAGAAGATCAGCACAATGAGTTATATAACGCAATAAACACGGGATGTGTTATATTTGATGATTTAACTTATTCTGAATCTCCACCATCTGCGTTTCACAAATGGAACGAAAAAACAAATAAATGGGTGCTAGATAAAGATGCAGAGAATGAAGCTACTATTGTGCAAAATCAAGCTATGAAAAACTCATTAATAAACGAAGCTAACGAGAAAATAGCAGTACTTCAGGATACTATTGATTTAGAGATGCAAGAAGATAATGAAGAAGCACAACTAAAACAATGGAAAAAATATCGAATTTTATTAACTCGTATTGATACATCCGATATTAATGCAGTATTTCCAGACAAGCCATAAAAAAGTGGCAATTACGCCACTTTATCTTTATTTTTTAACATTTCAATTTGTTCAACTGCTTTTTCAATATTACTAAAATCAATCTCATTTTTATGATGGAAATGGTATTCCGAATCCCACCATTTTAACTTCAACAACTTATTTATGATATTCTCATTAAATCTATAGCGTATAATTTTTGCTGGAATACCTGCAACTATAGCATACGGAGGGATATCTCTAGTTACAACAGATGAAGCACCAATGATTGCTCCATCTCCGATACTTACTCCAGTGATAATAACTACATTAGCTCCTATCCAGACATCATTACCGATAGTCGTGATTTTTAAAGGTTTAAAATTATCAGTATCATTATATTGAAAAGGATGTGTTGAAAGCCAGTCGGTGGGATGTCTATCCGCGCCGATAGTGACATTTGTAGCAATTGAACAATATTTACCAATTTTTGTATTCTTAACTAATCCACTAATAATGTATGAATGGTCATCAACTGTGCAATCATATATCAATATTCACGTCAGCACAAACCTTTGCTAAACTTGATATCGATTGCGATTTTCGTACACTATAATCTAAATTATTACGCAGTTTTAAGCCTGTTTTTTTGTAAATCCAATGTCTAAATCCCATGCCGAAATCCATTAATCCATTTTACGTTATTTTAACATACCATATAAATTCTACACACTATCAATTTTCAACTTCACATACTCCACCGCGTATTGATACGATTCAAAAATACCGACTTTGTTTAATCCGCCATTTTTATAAAAACACCATCATTCGCTACTGATATCAAGCGACGTAAAAATCAGGGACGAATCATCTTTACAATCGTAACAACAGAAACTGGCGCAGAATCAACTGTAACTAGCATCGGCGATATTCCCAATGGGTTTACTTTATTAAAGCCTAATTCTAATTTTGATTCGTGGAACGGTAAAAAATGGGTGCTTAATAAAGAAAAACAACATCAGCATGATGTAGCTACAGCACAATCACAACAATCACAATTACTCAATGAAGCAAATGGCGCAATTAGCAACTTGCAGGATGCTGTTGATGCTGAGATAGCTGCAGAACAACAAATAGAAATGTTGAAAAAATGGAAAAAATATCGTTTTGAATTAAATCAGATAGATGTTAATACTGCGCCAAATATTGACTGGCCAGCAAAACCGGAGTAACAATCAATTGTTCTGGATAATTGTATTTGTTTTTTGTGTATAAACAGTGCAATTATCTGGAACGTCTTTATTTACAAAAGACATTGCTCCGATTTTTACATTGTTTCCTATGGTTATTTCTCCGCCTATTATCAGTGAATTAGCACCAATACAAACATTATCTCCGATAATTATATGCATTGGTTCATGACTACAACCTATTGTAACATTCTGATGAATAATTAAATTTTCGCCAATTGTTACATTTTCATTAATAGTAATACAATATGGATGACCAAGTTTTAAATTTTTCCCAATTTTAGAGCCTAGCATAATTTCAATGCCAAACTTGATTACTAATTTTTTTTGAATTCGTTTAGCCACTCGTTTCTGATTAGAATTGCCGTGCAAATACATTTGATTGGCTAATCGCCACCAGAAAAGATAAATTTTTCTTGGATCTCTGGTTTTTATATATGATTTTAATATTCTATAAAATGTTATTTTTTTGCCATTAGTTATTTCAGCTTTCCAACACTCTTTAAGAAATGTCAAATCATGCGTTAATAAAAACTTAATTATATGTATGTATTTCATAAAACCAATCCAATTAATTCATAATATTAGTTTAACATATCTTATAAATTAATAATAAAAACTATCAATCTTCAACTTCACATACTCAACAGCAGCATGATACGATTCAAGAGTATTGTATTAATACTTTCAGTGTTTATCTCGTTTTTTAAAACACTTTTTATGCTCATAAAGCAATAAAACCTTAAAAATTTTCTAATTAACTATTTTCAGATAAAGCCTAATTTTGTTGATTAATCAAATTAGGTTATTATTGAGTAAAATTATTTATAAAAAGTAATAACAGTTTTTAAGCAACAATAAGATATAAGGATGTATTATGAATACTCACCATTTGGCTACTGCGATGGCGACAGCTATTAATCAAGTTAATCACGATGCTATAGAAAACAAACGGATTGTTGGTTCGGTTGTTATGGTGGCTAAAAATGGAGAAATAGTTTATCAACAAGCGAGCGGTTATGCTAATCGTGAACAGCAAATACCCATGCATACCGACTCGCTATTTTTATTATCATCGGTTACTAAACCAATAGTGACAGCAGCGGCATTATGTTTAGTCGAACAAGGGGTACTTGATTTACAATCACCTGTTACCGCTTATCTTCCTAGCTTTACTCCCAAGCTTGCTAGCGGTGAACAACCAGTTATCACTTTACATCATTTACTGACTCATAGTGCTGGATTAAAATATCGGTTTGACGAACCTAATGGTAAAGGTAATTATAATTCTTTGCAGATTTCAGATGGTTTTGATCAAATTGCCATCAGCGTGGACGAGAATCTAAAGCGCTTATCTCAAGCTACACTTATTTACCAACCGGGTACTAATTGGTGCTATTCATTAGCCCTCGATGTATTAGGTGCAGTATTAGCAGCTGCAACAAAAAAATCATTAGCAACGGTAATTAAAACACTAATCACTGAACCATTAAACATGCCGCAAACTGGTTTTGCTGTATCTGAAAGTAGCCAGTTAGTAACCCATTATTATGATGCCACACCGCAACCGTTACCAATGCCAAGCCCATATTTTATGCATTTAGACGAGTCATGGAATAACGGCATTTTATCTTATGATCCTAAACGTATATTCAATAAACATGCTTACCAATCAGGTGGTGCCGGAATGGTTGGCAATGCGCCTGAATTTATGCAATTTTTATTAGCATTAACAGCAAAAAATAATCCAATAAGCCAACAAAAATTAATGGATAAAATGACTAAATGCTATGTTAGTAGTGACTATGCTATTCAAGGCCCAGGTTGGGGATTTGGTTATGGTGGAGCAGTACTTGATAATCCAAGTTTAGCTAAAACTCCACAAGGTAAAGGCACGATAGAGTGGGGTGGAGTATATGGTCATGATTGGTTTTACGATCCACAACAAGATTTAGCGGTTGTCATTTTTACTAATACTGCGATAGAAGGTATGGCTGGGCTTTACACAAGTCAAATCAAAGATGCCGTTTACCATTCACTAGCTTTAATTTGCAGGTGTTAATCTTTGTAGTAAAAAACTGATAATGCTGCTGAAATAACTAAATTATAATAAAAGATTTATAAGAATACACATATCTTTATATATTTAATATATAATATTGATTAATTTCTTCGATATAATTATTTAATGATATGAACAGTTATAAAGTTTTCCAACATCCAGATGGTAGAATAGAAGCAGTTAAACTAGGTTGGTCTTGGCCGGCTTTCTTTTTTGGGATCATATGGGCAATTATAAAAAGATTGTGGGGTCTTGTTGGTATACTTTGCGGAATCGCGGTGCTTCTATTTTTTATTTCTATGACATTTGATCCTATTTCAAACACGGGCTATTACTCAGAAAGCCAAATCCAAGCAGCAGTAGCTTCAGAATTATTATTTAATTTAATCACTTTAGTTATTTCTATTATTTTGGGTCAAAAAGGGAATAAGATAAGAGAAACAAATCTAACTCAAAGAGGTTATCAACTTATTCATACTGTTGAGGCAGAAAATCCTGATAAGGCGATTGCTGAAGCTAAAACTTCTCATAAAAGTGATATAAGTATCAATATATAGTTATAACATTCTGAATTGATTTAAATAAATCATATTCGCTAGTTAATTTAAACAATACGTTAAATGCAACTTATCAGTAACCCTGATAAGTTTTTGCTCAGTATATACAGCAATCACAAAATACTGATAAGGCTCATTCTTATTTACTTTGCCTTGAATGCAAATATTATTGCGAATTTTAACTACAATAATGGTGACAATAAAAAAGATAAGTTATTTATAAAGATTTATTTTACGCGTGCTCAGCTGGCGAAATGTTAAATGATGATATTATACATTCTGTTTGCCCATAGCATTTTATTGGCAAAACATGCCTTTACCTAACTCAAATCATAGATGCCTTATACAGTTCACTGTCTTTAATTTGCAGGTGCTGATTATCGTAAAATTAGTTAATAAATTGATTTTAATTTTAATTTTAATTTTAATTTTAATTTTAATTTTATAATTTAATTGATGGTATTCGTTGTAAAGCTGAAATTGACACTTAAACTAAAATTTAATTATTATCAGACTTATTTGCTTGAACTATTATTTTGTTTATTAATTACTTTGGTTTTTTGAACAAATTTTATAGAGTTACGTGTGGATAACCAACATAATATTGCACCTATACAAACCATTCCCGTTCCTTGCCAAAATAACAATGACAAAGAAGTATGTAATAGAAAAGCTGATAATGCTGCTGAAATAATCGGAATAAAATATGACGCCCCTGCAAGAATAGTCACATTACCATGTAAAACACCATAATTCCATGAAGCATAACCAAAGCCAATTGAAATGGCTGCTAACAAAAGAAAGATAATAGCTGAATAACTGAATATTATGGTATTTTCATCAGATAAACAATATTTAATCCAGAGAACCAACGCGGTTAAAAAGAAAAATAGTGTTACTCCATTTTTCCCTTTAGCACATTTAATTGTGACTATGCAGTAAGCTGACCAGATAAAGGCTCCTATCAAAGCAAGGCTGTAACTTAACGGATTATCTTTAACATTTTCAATCATTAACCATATATTTATCTCTTGCTCTCCACTTAATACCCAACTAATACCAATTAGTGGGAGAATACCACCAGGAATAATGAGTAGATTGGTTTTCTGATTATTGAATAATATGGTCGAGATAATGGTTAAAGTTGGCCATAAATAATTAAGCATACTAACTTCAATTGCCTGCTGTCCATTATGTGAAAAACTAATAGAGAGTGAAAAACATAGTTCATATGATACAAACAGTAAACTTCCCCATATTAAATATCTTCGAGAAAAATCTCTTAGTTTTGGTGCACCTATAATAAAAAAAAGTAATATTGTTGCAATACTGTAAATTAATGCTGTTCCTGCAATAGCACCGAAGTTTTCACTAACTATTTTGATTGTACCTACTAGTGAACTCCACAATAGAATAGCTATTAGGCCAATTAAAGTTGCTTTATTTTTATTTGCCATTAAGGAACCCAATTACTTTCTTTGCTTTAAATAAGGGAAAATAATAAGTGACGATTGTTGATAATAACTTAATTATATCAGTAATTTTAAGTTATTAGATAATTCACTCTAAACATTGTTAAACCATATAAAGTTTACTAAATATTAAGAATAAAAATAATGGTCAGAATTTATTAAATTAATAAATAGTCTCACCATTAAATGTTAATTATTACTCTAACAATAAGAAGATCTAATTTAATGATAGAGTTATTACTTTTTGTGTTAGTTTTATAATTTTTCTCGTTTAATCAATAGTTTTTCTGTAAGGTGTTGCCCTGTTTTTGTTGTACATAATCCTCCCTGACATGTGCAACGAAAAGCAGCAGGTAGTTTTTGACCAATATCGTACATTGAATGAATAGTTTCATCTAATGGAATAATTGGATTAAATCCCCACATTACCATATTTGCTGCTAGAACAGCATTAGTTACTGAACTTACATTACGACTAATACACGGAATTTCCGTTAGTCCCCCTACAGGATCACAAATTAGTCCCAACATATTTTGTAACGCCATAGATGCAGCTTGGAATGCTTGTTCAATATTACCTCCTAATAATTGAACAATCCCTCCGGCAGCCATTGCACTTGCTGATCCATTTTCTGCTTGGCATGCGGCTACTTCTGCCCCAAAAGAAGCATTATTTGAAATAAAAGATCCGATTAATCCACTTACCAGTAATCCTTTGATGATATCATCTTTTGGCAAACTTAATTTTTCACCAATAATTATTATACTTGCTGGTATAACGCCACTTGAACCTGCAGTAGGTGCAGCAACGACAATATTATGAGCACAGCTGTTTTCCATAACTGCAATTGCTGCTAAAGCGGCGTCATTTAACACACCAGAAGGTATTGAATTGGTATTATTAATCATCCGCATCATTTCTTTAGCTTTATAAGGTAAAAAGCCATATAAAGGAGTTGTCGTTGGATCTGGCGGAATAGTTGATTGTTTCATGATATCATAGGTTTGTTCTGCCAATTGCCATATTACTTCTTTAGATGCTCTGCTAATCGAAACTTCATAGTCTTGAGCGATTTCCCATGTTGCTTTTCCTGTATTTTTTGAATATTTTGAAGCGCCTTCAGCATTAAAGAAAAGAGCAGAAGGATTTTGTTGCATTTCAACAGGCATAATAACTGGGGCATACTTTATCCATAATATATTTAATTGTTTATCGAGAGTTAAAAGTAGGTTTTTGGTTTTTTCATCAAATCCAGATACTGAATATAATGTCATGTTATTTTTTTCTGATTTCTTTATTGAAACATTAAGTGATTCCAGCATTTCAGAAATTTGGACAGTATTTTTTGTTAAACAACAAATAAAAATTTGTTCTTGAGAACCATCAATAAAAACAGGCCAACCATTTAATTCAACAATTTCAAACATTCCCCCACCAGTTGAAAAAGTTAAAACAGACAACTCGATTTCATTGTTTTCATTATAGACATTAATTAAGGCTTCATTGGGGTGCCTAGAAGATAGTTTTTGTTTAGAAAACCATATTTCTTTACCTAACTTTCTAGCTATTTCTACCGCATCTTTGACTTGAATATTATTTGTTTTAAATCCAAGTAATCCCCCTGTAAAACCAAAATTTGAACCCTGACCAATATATGTTTCAGGGTAAGAACCATTTTCATCAAAAATGATATTTGCTTTATTAATTTCTCTTCCAAATAATAATCGAGTTTGCAAACCAATTCTTGCACACCCAGCAGAATGGGAGCTAGAAGGACCGCACATAATCGGTCCTAATACATCATTAAAAATACTATGAACTATCATATAACCTCTTATTATTTATATTAATGTTTTTTGGTTAAATAGATGCGGATAAATTTTACAACCATTAGAACAACAATAAGTGATCCAACATATCCACTCATGATATAGACGGCATTAATAATGACATCAAACGGCATAGCAATAGCACCAATTAACGCAACCAGAGAAACACCCCATACAATTAATTTATGTTTTTTGGTTCCTTCTTCAGAAAATTTAATTGCTATAACATGAAGTAATGGTGTTGAAATAGTGTAGATGGCAAAAAAGATTAATGCACCAAAGGCAATTCCTAGTGGAGCCCAAATTTCTTTTGCTAAGAATAAATTGATAATTTGTTTATTAGCTACTTGATCAATATTTGATGTGATTGCAAAAGAACCGATAATATCAAGTAAAGCGTAAATAATTAAACCAATACTTTGACCAATAACTAACGGTTTAAAGTTATATTTTGTTGCTAAATCTGCTGAAAAAGCGGCTAAAAATAACACCATTAAACCAACTAGTGATATACCTGATAAAAACCAATTAGGTGCAACTTTTAATAATTCAAATTCGTTTGTTGTAATGCGAGCAGTATTAGTATCTATATTATTACCATTGATTATTAAAGTGGCGATACTGACAATAATAACGAAGGCGGTTAAAAATGGCATAATAATACCTAATGATTTAAGAATAGAATTTAAACCAATAGTAACTGTTCCGGCAGTAATAATTGCAGTAATAATTGCGCCAATAATGAGTGGTAGCCCATATTGTTCAAATAAGATTGAACCTCCTGCTGCGATCTCTGCAATAAACATAGTGAAACAAAATAGAAGTGAAAACCACTCAATTACTTTACCAATAAGCGGGCCACAAAAAAAGGCGAACACTTCTGTACCTTTACTGCAACCACCATATTTCCCAGCATAAATAAAACCAATATTTACGAATATAATTACCAGACTAAAAATTAAACCAACTCCGATAGCATTAAAACCAAAGGGAACAAAAAACTGTATAGTTTCTTGTCCACTCATAAAACCACCACCTATTAAGTAACCTAAACTTGATGCAATAAAAATATACACCTGACTTAAAAATGATTTATTCATATATTTTCCTCATGAGAGTTATAGTTTTTTAAATTGTCATCCGTCACAATAATAAAAAAAATAAAAATATTTTTCATGATTGTGAATATAAGCTAGCATAAACCTATTTTTTAGCCATTGTTTTTTTCATTTTTGTGATAAAATAATTCATATTTGTGAATTAGATCAAGTTTATATAGTTTTTGGAGGAGGAAAAATGAAAAGATGCACCCGATTATTATTAAAAAATAAAAGGGTAAAATTGAATAAAAAGAATATGAAACTTTAATTTTAAAGTGTAAAAAATGGGGTAGGAATCTAGTGAAAATTATTTTTTCTTATAGAACCAATAGCTTACGCAAGTAGAATCACCAATGTTTTTAAATGTATGTAAAGTATTTTTCTTTATATAAATAGTATCACCAGCATTAACAATAAATTCTTGATCTAACATTTCTATACATAAACTTCCTTGGATAATAATAGCAATTTCATCATAATCATGTCCCCAAGAAGTTCGTTCATAATTAATGCCTTTTTCTACTGTAATACAAATACCTTCTATCTCATTTTCTTCACTGTTTAATATCTCGTATTTAACTTTGCCTTTTTCTGAGAAAAAAACTTTTCTTTCTTCCATTTTGGTTACAGGACTTATAGCAGTTTTATGAACAGTCAAAACATCAGTAATATTTACATTTAAGGCAAAGCACACTTTTTGTAGTTGAGATATAGTTGGGCTTATTACATTTCTCTCTAGGTTACTTAAATATCCACTGGATAAACCACTTATCAGTGATAATTGTTGTAATGTTTTATTTTGCTGTTTTCTAATTTCTTTTATTTTTAGTCCAACATTACAATCTTTAAAATCTTCATTCATTGATTTAATACACCTAACTATATTTTTATCTTATAAAGATTATATCGAAATTTTACAGTGTCAAGTTAACTCGAAGTAATACTTGATTATTCATTTCATAAGGTTTATTAAAAATGTAGATAAGTTTTAAAAATTTGACCGATCATGATATTACCGAAACAATTGTTTTTCCATTGCCAATAATGAGTGGCTTAGGTGAGGATGATTATGCCAATACTGAACGCATGCTCAATCGTTTTCAAGTTTTGGTTGATGGTAAAGTGATCACTCCTAACCGTCACGTCAGAATCTTGATGAATAAAAAATATCACAATCAGTAAATTTGCACTGTTGTTGATATTTATGTCAAGATGTTTCCAAATAACTATGCGTTTAAGTATAAAATAGGTTAAGAAAAATAACTAGAATCATATTTTTCAATGTACTAGAGTTGAAACTACTTGGATATATTTATTAAAAGCAATTTGCTAAACAAACCAAAATATAATCTTACTCTGTTTAAAAAAGCGATACAAATAGCCCTCTATATTTCTAAATTATTCTGCTAAAATGGTTAAGTGTTAATATTTTCTAAAGCTCATCAACAATGAAACATCTTATACAACAGATCCTATTAGCTATCACCTGTTTGATATTCGCCTGCTTGGCACAAGCAAGTCACTGCTATAGCTATACCGTCGAAGGTTATTACAACTTAGTGGTTGAAAACGGCGGTATGTTTTTGCAGGAAACAATTAAAGATAGCAATAAAGTCAGTTATGTATCTCAGGATAAAGAGCTCTTAAAAGGTGTTAACGGTCAAGATTTTCGGGTTATTTCTGATGATGGCAAATATATACTTTTCCTGACAGATGCTATGTACTATCTTGTACCTAAATCTTTATATACAGTTAAAGAGTATGGTGTTAACCCACTGTTTCGTGAGGACGAAGTTAACAAAATAGTCTCTAACCAGTTTTATCTAGTTTCCGGTGACTGGTATTATGTTGTTTTAGCATATAATGGGCAAAGCATTAAACACAAAATACCTGAACTTAAAGGCAATCTGGAAATAATCGCCAACTTCAACCGTGGTGAAATATTATTAAAAGATGATCATGCGGTGTATATTTATTATGAAGGCGAAAATAAACTTAAAGAAATACCGCATCTCTCACCTTCACAAACACATTTCGTTCAGTCACTGGATTTTTATCAGCAACATCACTATTTATATGATGATGATACATTTTACCTGATTAATATACGATTTATATACCAAGACATTACCAAACAGTTTAATCTGCAAGGTAAGCGTGATGGCTTCACTAATGCTGAGATTCACCCTAGTTACTCAGGGGATTCGATTGATACCAAAGATGGACTGCTCTGGCTTTATGCACACCGTACTGTGCCTCAAGGGGAGGATTCTTTTTTCACGCCTGTACAAGCAACCTACCTGAATAAGTACAAAGATGTGTATGTTTATCATGATAAAGTTTATGCTGATAATTGGGATCTTATTCAAGAACGCCAGCCACTTGATCTGGTGGTGGTTAAGAATCCTGAGGAACTGCATCGACCTGTTACGGTGGTATTTTCTGACAATGTATTGGAATACCTTTATCATGAACATCAGCTGCAACCTCAAGAAAAAAAGATTAAACTTAAAACTACTGAGGATTATATTGAAATCCAAAAACAAAGAATTTTTATTGGTGCTGACGAACTTAGTAGTGATATATTCCTAAATACACCTATTTTTTTAGGATCAATTGTCAATGTTATCAAACCATGCGATAGTCGCATGGGAGATTCAGTTGTTGTGGATTACTATTACTTTTTTACCGATGGTAATAAGGTTTATGCTTACGTCAATCCTTCGGTAAAGAAAACTCCACAAGTGTTGGATAACGTTTCCCCTCAGGGTCTTAAGGCTGACGATTATGAAACGTTACAAAAATTAATGAACATGCTTATTACTCCGTAATGCATTTATTAAAAATTAGTCACTTGAGGTTACCTGTTAATATTATTTTTTCAGAATTAATTGCAGGGATTGTAATGACATTAGGGTAAAGTTATCGACAACTTTCTATTCATTGAAGTTGCATTATGGAGGATAAAAAAGATATTAAATATCAAAAATAATCCTAATACCATGAATATATAAAACAACTCATCTTAGTTTGATGATAATAGTGTTATTATTAATAATCTATTAACTTATTATTCCGCATGTTTGCTGACCATTACAATATGCAATATGAAAAACTAATAAAATTAACCTATGAATACCAAGCAAAAGGATACGCTTAATACACTCAAAGCTTTATTAAACCACATAACCCTGGTAGCGGATAATGTTGATTATTTAAGCTATCAAAGTGTGAATATTCCTAAAAATATTTCGTCGTATGATGCTTATAAAATGATGACATACCATCAACCTATATGGCTAAGGCTGTTGTTTAGTCTTAGGGATTTTTTAGGGAAAATAGTTGGTATTGAGTCGATTAAAGGATTTGATAAATTAGGTGACGATGAACCAAATGTAGGTAGCACAGCCCATTTTTTTACAATAACTGAGAAAGACAAACAAACACTAACATTGGTTGTAAGGGATTCACATCTCGATGTTTGTGTACATATCCGACTGGTTCATGCTAACGATTTTCAAAATAAATTATATTTAATTACTTCAGTCAAAAATCATAATGTTATTGGAAAACTATATATGTTGCCTGTTTCTATTATGCATCCGTATATCGTGAGAAATTTATTTAAAAATTTAAAGGTTAGATGAAGGAAGTAATAAATAATAGAAAATAGCTTGTTAATTCTAAATTGCTAATAAATTGAAATCAGAAGATGTGCTGATTTATTATGCAAAAAAATCCTAGTTAGTATAATTAAAGAAAATAATTTCTATGAATCAATAAGTTGTAAATAACATTAGATGTTTGTTTTTTAATGCGAATTTTGCTATTTTAGATTTAATTTTCACAAATTAAGGAAAATAAAATGATAGTGTGTAACATTTACAGTTAAAAACCGATGGGTATTTTATTTTTCGACCTCTTGACATTGAATTCAATGCATAATACTGTCGAGAAGAGTCGCTTTTAAGCTGTTATTACAGCTAAGGTTGAATAAGATTACTTTTGTAAGACTATTCAGGTTTCTTTGGTCTGACTATAATTGGTTGGTCACCTATACATATTTCAGTGAATAGTTTTCCCAAATCGGTTAAATTAATGATGCCTTCTTCTATTTTTGGAAAGTTACAATTTTCACCTTGTCTTATTATCTCTTCTATTTGTTTAATATAGTTATCATTTTTTAAGTCATTATATTCATTTTTATCTTTATAGTTACGTTGATCATCTATTTCAATAAGACCTAATCTGTCAAGGTTATCAAGATAGCTATTTACGATTTTTAAATCACTACAATTTATTTTTTTACCAATACATGTATATTTGGATAATATATTCATTCCAAAGGTAGAACTTTCATTTTCATGTGCTCGAACTATTATAAAAGGGATTGATTTTTCTGTTTTGAGAAAAGCCATAATTTTTGCTTCATCAGAGGTCAATTGCTTAATGATTTCAACGAAGCAAGGTAATGCGGAGGATGATTCATTTTTATTCATTGATGATGCTAATAGATTAAGAAAAAGCTCATGCAGTTCTTCTTCGTCTGCTGTATATCTTAATGCTTCAATAGTTGGTACAGCAATAGATGCTTTAGGTGGTACAACATCTTCTAATGGTACACCTTCTAATTTTTTAGCTAACTTATTTTCTATAAGTTTTTCTATTGCAGCATATCCATTAATAAATACTTTGAGTGGTTTTAAAACAGTTAATATTGTTCCAGTTACTATTTCTAAACTTTGACTTAAATTATCGACAGAAGGTTTAACGACAGGCATGGCAACTTCCTTAATAACTTGATTTGCAACTTTATCGGGAATGTCTTTTAAATCTTTAGTTGGGTTTTCTTCTGTCATATTTTACCTCACTAATATTCACTAAGGAGATTTTTAACTTGTAAAAACATAGATTAAAAAATAAACCACGTTTTCTTTATTCTTTTTGGGTAATTTTTCTGTAGAGGGGAAATTGTTTGATATTGCTTGAAAAGATGGCGGAAGCGCAGAGATTCGAACTCTGGGAGGGTCGCCCCTCGCCGGTTTTCAAGACCGGTGCTTTCAACCGCTCAGCCACACTTCCGCAATGCCGCAGAATATTAAAGTAGTGACGCCCTTTTGTAAATAGCTAATTTGAAAAAAAAGTGAGTTTGCTTTAAATTTCATCAATTCCTGTCGTAGTTAGCGGTATTTGCTGACTTTTAACCTTAAAACTAGTGTTGCAATTGATTTAATTGAGTATAATACGCTACAACTGAAATTAGGTATTAAGCAAAATGTTAGCACAGATAGCAACTGATGATAATGGTTATTTAAAAAACTGGCAGGACTGGTCGATGGAGTTGGTGCCCGAACTGGCATTAACTGAGTCGATTGCCTTAACCGATGCTCATTGGGAAGTGATTTTGTTGGTGCGTGATTTCTATTTGCAATATAAAACCTCACCAGCCATTCGGGCATTAGTGAAGGCGATGGCAAATAAGTTTGGTGCGGAAAAAGGCAATAGCCGTTATTTATACCGATTGTTTCCCGAAGGTCCGGCTAAGCAAGCAACTAAACTTGCCGGTTTGCCAAAGCCGGTTAAATGTATATAGATAAAGAAGATATTAATTCATGATCAGATGGAAGCTACCTTTATTACTACTGGCAATACTCGGTTTTTTACAATACTCTTTATGGTATGGCAAAAATAATGTCTATGACTACCAAGATAACGTGCAAACGTTAGTCGAACTACATGCTGAAAATGATAAATTAAAAGCCCGAAATGAACAGATGTTTGCTGAAATTAATGACTTACAACGAGGTTCAGAAGCAATAGAGGAACGCGCCCGAAGCCATTTAGGTATGGTTAAACCTAACGAATATTTTTATCGAATAATTATTGATTCTAATTCACAAAAACAATAAGGCATCACGTGAATATTACTCGTAAAATTAGTGCAATAGTGCCAGCTGCAGGGGTTGGCTTTCGTATGAATAATCATATTCCTAAGCAATATATTAAAATTGGCTCAATGACGATTATAGAGCATACATTAGCTAAATTAGTAACGCACCCTAAAATCGATACAGTAATGGTAGTTATTAACTCGAATGATGACATGTTTAATAAACTTGCCATTGCTAGCCATCCTAAAATTAAGGTTACTTATGGGGGCGAAACTAGAGCTGATTCGGTACTAGCCGGATTAATGTTGCTTGATGCTAATGATTGGGCTTTAGTCCATGATGCCGCTAGACCTTGTGTGGCAATGGATGATATTAGTCGTTTAATTGAAACTGTTGTCAATTCGCAACGCGGAGGTATTTTGGCTACTCGTATTAGTGATACCATAAAACGTGCGTACCCAGTTGATAGCGTTATTGAAAAATCAGTCGATCGTAGTTATTTATGGGCTGCAGCAACTCCGCAATTATTTAATGTAGCTGAGTTAAAATCATGTTTACGGCAAGCATTACAAAATCATGTCGCTATTACTGATGAAGCGTCAGCAATTGAGTATTGTGGCGGACATCCTTTATTAGTTGAATGTCGACGAGACAATATAAAAATTACTCGTCCCGAAGATGTTGCGTTAGCTACATATTATTTAACCAAGCATAGTTCTGATAGGTAAGCAGTTATGAGAATAGGGCATGGATTTGATGTACATAAATTTGGTAATGTAGGTCCAATCACTCTTGGTGGGGTAAAAATTCCTTATCAATATGGGTTGATTGCTCACTCTGATGGTGATGTAGTGCTGCATGCGATTACCGATGCATTGATCGGGGCATTAGCATTGGGGGACATTGGTAAGCTATTCCCGGATACTGATCCTAAATATAAAGGTATTGATAGTCGGCTGTTGTTAAAGCAAGCCTACAGCATTATTCTAGCCAAAGGTTATGAGTTGGCTAATCTGGATGCTACGATTATTGCACAAGAGCCAAAGATGCGCCCCCATGTTGATCAAATGCGGGTTAATATAGCAGAAGATCTTAATGTTCATTTTGATAAAATTAGTATAAAAGCGACTACCACTGAGCAATTAGGTTTTACTGGACGCAAAGAAGGGATCGCTTGTGAAGCAGTAGTGTTGTTAACACGTAAAGGTTAACCGATATATTAAAATCTAACTAAATATAAACGATAGGCAAAGCAGTGTTAGCAAATGTAAATTATTTATATGGAAAGCCAGCCACCATCGGGCAATATAAACAGCAATATACCGATTTTGTGGTTAAAGAAGATCTAGGTTTTGAGTTGACTGGTGACGGTGAGCATATTTTTGTCTATATACAAAAGTGTGACTGTAATACCGTTTATGTGGCGGAGCAGTTGGCTAAATATGTTGGGATTTCGCCGCGGTTGGTTAGTTATGCCGGCTTAAAGGACCGCCAGGCGGTGACACAACAATGGTTTAGTTTACATATGCCCGGTCAAGCTACACCTGACTTTGCCGAATTTCATGTAAATGGTTGCCAAATATTGCAGGTGACTCGACATAATAAAAAATTGAAAATTGGCGCCTTAAAAGGTAACTATTTTAATATAATTCTCAGAGAATTATCCGCGAAAACCGAGCTTGATGCTAAACTAACGCTAATTGGTCAACATGGTGTACCCAATTATTTTGGTGAACAACGGTTTGGTCGTGACGGCAATAATCTTACCCAAGCTTTAAAATGGGCTAATGGTGAGATTAAAGTTAAAGATAGGCATAAACGTAGCTTTTATTTATCGGCTGCTCGCAGTGCCATTTTTAATGATATAGTAAGCAAACGCATTGAACAAAATCTACACCAACAAGTGCTAGTCGGTGATATTTTGCAATTAGTGCAGCGAGGGAGTTGGTTTGTAGCGCCAATAACTGAACTTGATGAGTTACAACAGCGATTACAGCAAGGTGAACTTAATATTACCGCGCCAATGGTTGGTGATTCGCCACTTGGTACTGAAGCTGCGGCTCTTGGGTTTGAACAAAAGTGTTTACACAATTGGTCTGAATTTAATGCGTTGTTTAAGCAAGAACGGTTGGCAACTACCAGACGATCATTGTTATTACGCCCTCAGCAGCTAATTTGGCAGTGGTTGGATGATAGTAGTATTGATATTAGCTTTTATTTACCAGCAGGCAGTTATGCTACTAGTGTAATACGTGAATTGATAATAGGGAATGAGTAAGGGAAATGCTAACTCCAAAAATGCAGTCTTTAATTACATTATTGCGCCAGCAAGGAATCAAAGATGAACGGGTGTTAACGGCGATTGCTTCAATCCCGCGTGAACTTTTTATTGACGAAGCACTTTCTCATCAAGCTTATAATAATCGTTCGTTGCCGATTGGTAGTGGGCAAACTATTTCGCAACCTTACATGGTGGCTAGAATGACCGAATTATTGCATTTAGAGCCTGATTCTAAAGTGTTGGAAATCGGTACTGGATCTGGCTATCAAACCGCGATTTTGGCTAAGTTAGTTAATTATGTTTGTTCGGTAGAAAGGATCAAGAGTTTACAGTGGAATACTAAACGACGTTTGAAGCAACTTGATCTGCATAATATTGCAACTCGTCATGGTAATGGATGGTTAGGTTGGCCGGAAAGGGCACCATTTGATGGCATTATTGTAACGGCGGCTGCGTCAGAAGTACCACAGAGTTTACTTGAACAATTGGCTGATAAAGGTCGCTTAGTGATTCCGGTTGGCGAAAATACTCAAGTTTTACAATTAATAGAACGTGATGGTGATCACTTTATCACGCAAGAAATGGAAGAAGTTAAATTTGTGCCATTAGTTAAAGGTGATATTGAGTAGTATGATACTAGTGTGGCTAGCCGTCAATTTAGCTAGCCACACTATTGTTGATTTATGTCGGTAAATATAGATTATAAAAATAGCTAATAATTATTTATTGACTATTTTATACTTAAACATATACCACTCCTGAAACATCTTTCCAACAGAATAATGATTTATGATTTACCTTCTGATTGTTTCCATTCACAGATCCCATAAATAGCATTAAACAGGTAGATTAGGTATTGCGTTGCAATAATAAGGTTATCGGTATAAATATTTAGTCCAATAACCAGCACGTTTAAAATCACCCACAAATACCAATTAAATGAGTACCGTAGCATTAATAATAGTTGCGCCACCACACCTAAGCCAAAAATAAAGCAGTTAGCAATTAGTTGATAAATAGTATTGTCAACGCCAATGGCATTGGTTAGATAAATATTAAAAAATACTGCGCAGATTAGGAAGACTATAGTGTATAAAAATGCCTGTTCATTCAGGGCGCGAACTTTGACACTTTTATTATCATCTTGGTTTTGATGCCAGGTGATGATCCCATAAATGTGGGAACAAAAATAGTAGAAAGTGGGTAGGCTGGCACCAATATTGCCACCTAAAAAATTGGCAATACATTCTCCGGTTACAGCAACCATGCCTAGTAGGTTACCGCTATTTTTGCGCTTAGCTAGTAGAATCACACAAAGCAAACCACAAAATGCCCCAAAATAGGACACCGCGTAGCGCAGATTCAACGCAGTAAACGGATCCGTGTACAAAAAGGCTAAAGTAACGCAGACAATACAAAACAGTGGATAAAATTTGTTACGACCGATTAGGATGATACCTGCGATTAGTTTATCCATAGCTACTATTCCTCATGATTAATAAGTTGGTTAACCAAATCGATACAACGTAAATAACGTTGTTCATAATCTGGCGAATCGATTTGAATGTAGTTAATATTATTTTTTTGCAATAGTGAAATAAGTAATTGTTGAAAGTCTTTACGTTGCTTTGGATTACCTAAATGGCGTAAACCATCGGCTACCCATGGAGTGTTATTGCCAAGTAAAATCACCAGATCAAAGCGATAGTTATTAATCATTGCTTGTAAAAATGGGTGTTCTTTGCCTTCATATTTTTTACAAAATGCTTGGGTAGTTACAAAGTCGGTGTCAATAAAGGAAACCTTATTGGCATGTTTGATCGCAAAATCGATATATTGCGCGTGCCCTAAGGCGATTTTATCGTAATCAGCAAATTGTAATGCACGTTCATCACCGCCAAGATGGGAAAATACATAATCACGACCATATTCCCAAGCACTGGTGGTATTGAATACATTAGCCAATTTATTGACTAAGGTCGATTTACCACTAGACTCTCCACCCAAAATAGCCACAGTACGTACAAAAAACGGTCTGACTTCAGTAGGAATATATTGCCAGTTTTTAAGCGGGGCTTTACGGATTTGGCTACCACTCACTGGCATAAATTGCCGACTCGGATCGATTAAAACTGTTTCTAGAGCGAATAAATCTTTATACATGTTCACGTCTTGAGGTTCGCTAGAATAAATCCAATTAGGTTGGATACCTTTATGTTGAAATAGTTTTTTTACTCGTTCACTCCATTCTTGCCAACCATTAGGGTAGGCAGGAATACCATCCTCTTCCAATAATTCGATATGAATATTTTTTTGATATTTAAACGTCTGTAATAACCAACGAATGCGATCATTAATAGTTGGTTGCCGTGACATGGCGCTTTGTTCAAATAATTGCATATCGCGCTTAGTGTCAGAACATAGAATTATGAATAGTTCATCAACTTGACTAATAGCACGTTGAATTAGGTAGATATGCCCGGTATGTAAAGGATAGAATTTACCAAAAATTACACCTATTTTTTTACTATGATCCACTGCTTCAATTTGTAAATATTGATGTAATGATTGTAATTTCTGGGCACTTGGATTTTTTATTTTATCGTTAATCAATTGACTTAAATAACCTTTAGTCATTTGGCAAGCATCGGCAACGGTTTGTAAGGATAAGTTTTTGCGTTTAATTGTTTTTTTTAAATAACTAAAGCTATTCATAGTGACTCCTTAGTTTTTTGTTTCATATATTTAACTTAATATATATTATATTTAATTTCTGTTCAATATATTAAACGTAAATTAATGTGTTACTAGTTAAACTATTTAATATAATGTAAATTAAAACTAACATGAGCCCTTAACATCAGGATTGATAAGTCCACTTGATTAAGGTGCGCTGAGTGTTATTTTATGGATATGATTGGAATTAAAATTAGATTAATAAAAGGATAAACAATGAAACTTCAAAAGTTAGCGCTTTTAGTTGCCCTTGTTTCGGGTTCTGCCTTTGCCAATAATAATGTCACCTTAGACAAAGTGACTTTGTTTTTAAAAGGTGCGGAATTACAAGGGCAAGCCGAGGTTACGCTTGCCAAGGGTGAAAGTGAAATTGTATTAACGGGTATAGCTAATGGTGTAAACCCTGATTCTATTACAGTCGGCTTTGGGACTGATAATAACGTAAAGATTTTATCGACTAGTTTGCAAAATGATACTGAAGCAAATAAGCCCGAAAATAGTGATCTGCAGCCGTTATTAACCCAACTTAAACAATTACAACAAAAGTACACCTCCATTAATATTCAATATCAAGCTGCTTCGGAAACAGTGGTACTGTTGCAAGGCAATCGATTAGAAGGCTTAATTAAAACTACAGATATGCAAAATGCTGTAAATTTCATTAAAACCAATTTAGTTAGCGCGTTAAATGAGCAATATACATTACAAACTGAGTTAGATAACTTAAAACAGCAAATCGATGATTGCCAGCAAAAAATAGATCAGCAACAAACTGCTACTCATAGTTTAAATAATGCAATTACAGTAAAAGTGTATGCCGATAACGACATAACCTTGCCTGTAGTGGTTTCTTATGTGATCACGGATGCTGGTTGGCAACCGAGTTATGATGTGCGCGTGACTGATATTAATTCGCCGCTACAATTAACTTATAAAGCTAATGTTTATCAGAAAAGTGGCATAGATTGGCAAAATGTTAATTTTAGTTTGTCTACAGCCAATCCAAGTGAAGGTATTACTGCACCAATATTATCACCATGGCATATTGATATGTACACCAGTGGGAAAAGTAGTTTCTTTTTTTCTAAGAGTGAAAAAGACTATGATGGCATAAGTGCTAAAATATCTAAATCGGTAAACCCGGCTAGTAATACATGGATTAATGCTAGCGGTATTGATACTCGATTTGAGGTTAAGTTGCCTTATACCATCAAGACTCATACTCAAGACAATGTATTAATCCTACAAGACCAACAAGTTGAAGCTAAATACCATTATATTTCTACTCCAAAACTGGATAGTAATGTGTATTTACAAGCGCAAATTACTGATTGGGATAAACTGAGTTTATTACCAGGTAAATCAACGGTATTTTTTAATGGTAATTATATTGGTGAAAGTTATATTACTACTAACGGTGTAAAAGATACTCTTAATCTATCATTAGGGCGAGATAAAAATATTTTTATTACTCGTAAACGTAACCTTAATGAGACTTCAAAACCTACCTTCTTTGGCGATGATATTTCACAAAAATATGCTTATACCATTGATGTTAAAAATAGCAAATCATTACCAATAGATCTTGTTATTTATGATCAGTTACCAGTGATCCACAATAAAGCTATAACCCTTGAAGATGCTAAATATGATGGCGCCGATTTCAATAAAGAAACAGGATTATTAACCTGGAAACTGTCACTACAACCAAGTGAAGTCAAAAATCTTAATTTGCGTTTTAAGTTAACTTATCCTAAAGATGAAGAGAATTACATAATAGGTTTATAGGTAAAACTTTAACCTAAAACTCTGCATATTATCCAGATGGTCAAATCATTAGTTTAGACTAAATGATTTGGCATTTGGATTTTATCATTCAGCCTACGCCTTAAATAACTTTAAGTTATTTAACCCGCTACAATTACTTATACTTATTGTGGTGTTTCCAGTCCTTAACTGAGACTATATAACTTTAAATAACACTGAATATATTAAACCAAAATTAATGTGTTTTTATTGAGACTATTTAATATAATGAAAATCAACATGGACTTTTTACATAAGTGATTAGAGGTGACTTAGTTCGCTTGAACTGAGTAAATATTTTATGCTTATGGTTGGAGTCATAGTTATACTAATAAAAGGATAAAACAATGAAAATGCAAAAATTAGCACTATTAATCGCCTTTATTTCGAGCTCGGCTTTAGCCAATAATAATGTCACTTTGAATAAAGTGACTTTGTTTTTAAATGGGGCTGAATTACAAGGACAAGCCAAGGTTACTTTGACCAAAGGAGAGAGTGAAATTGTATTAACGGGTATTGCTGATAATGTTAATCCGAATTCTATTGCTGTCGGCTTTGGGGCTGATAGCAATGTGAAGATTTTATCAACAAGTTTGCAGAATAATACTGAAGCAGATAAGCCTGACAATAGTGATCTTCAGCCGTTATTAACGCAATTAAAACAAATACAAGAAAAGTACGCCACAACTAATATTCAATATCAAGTAGCTTCGGAAACAGTGGCTATGTTGCAAGGCAATCGTTTAGACGGCTTAATTAAAACCACAGATATGCAAGATGTTGTAGAGTTTACTAAAACTAATTTAGTTAACGCTTTGAATGAACAATATGCGTTGCAAAAAGAGTTAGATAGCCTAAAAAAGAAGCTTAATGATTGCCAACAAAAAATAGATCAGCAACAGGCGGCAACACATAGTTTGAATAATGCTATTGCAGTAAAAGTGCTTGCCGATAAAGATGTGACAGTACCTGTAATGGTTTCTTATGTGATCACTGAAGCTGGTTGGCAACCAGTTTATGATGTGCGGGTAGCTGATATTAATTCACCAGTGCAATTAGCTTATAAAGCTAATGTTTACCAACAAAGTGGCATCGATTGGCAAAATGTTGATTTTAGTTTGTCTACCGCTAATCCAAGTGAAGGCATTACCGCACCTATCTTTACGGCTCCATGGCATATTGATTTGTATAATGCCGAAAAATATCGTTTTGCACCTCAAAAAAATAAACAA
Source organism: Gilliamella sp. wkB112 (assembly GCF_001690685.1). Taxonomy (GTDB): domain Bacteria; phylum Pseudomonadota; class Gammaproteobacteria; order Enterobacterales; family Orbaceae; genus Gilliamella; species Gilliamella apicola_J. The sequence goes on from NZ_LZGL01000013.1 coordinate 256,716, forward strand.
GGCCAAATGTTTGATGTTGGTATGAGTAGTGAAGATTTTGCTGATGCAAAATTGGGACAATCGGCAATTACAATAATTCCTCAATTACCAAAAAATAATGTGTTGATCAATAATAGTGGTATTGATACTCATTTTGATGTTAAGTTACCTTTTACTATTAAATCTGGTAGTAAAGATAATGTATTAATCCTACAAGAAAAACCGGTTGAGGCTAAATACCGTTATATTTCAACTCCTAAACTCGATAGCAATGTGTACTTGCAAGCACAAATTGCTGATTGGGATAAACTTAACTTGTTACCCGGTAAAGCAACGGTATTTTTTAATGGTAATTATATAGGTGAAAGTTTTATAACCACTAAGGATGTGCAAGATACGCTGAAACTATCATTAGGTCGAGACAAAAATATTTTAATCTCGCGTAAACGTAATATCAAAGAAACCTCCAAGCCTTCATTCCTTGGTAATGATATTTCACAAAAATATGCTTATACCATCGATGTTAAAAATACTAAACAGTTGCCAATCGACATTGCTATTTATGATCAGTTACCGGTGATTTTAAATAAAGCGATAACTCTTGAAGATACTAAATATGATGGGGCTGATTTAAATAAAGAAACTGGATTATTAATCTGGACGCTGGCATTACAGCCGAGTGAAGCTAAAAATCTTAATCTCAGTTTTAAGGTGTCTTATCCTAAAGACAAAGTTGACGAAGTTATTGGTTTATAGACACAATTAATAGAAAGAAAATCGCATGTTATCCGAATGGCTAAATCAGTTTAAAAAAGATAGTCAAGTAAGTTTGCTAGATATTCATTTAGCCAACTTTTTAACTAATAAGGCAAAGTTTACCGATGTGATCATCGCTAAACGATTTGGCTTTATAGTGTTATCGTTGAGTATGGAAGTTAGAGAAGGGCATGTGTGTTTGGATCTTACTCGCTTAAATCCAACTAATATTGAATCTTCAGTTTACTTAGATTTATTGTCACCAACTGAAAATGATTGGTTAATTGCGTTAGCACAAGCTAAAAATCAGCAAGTGGTGAGTGATGGCAGTGAATTAGCGCCACTGATTTTTACCCAAGATAAGCTGTATTTTCAGCGGATGTGGTTAGATGAACAGAAAGTTGCCAACTATTTTAATCACACAATGTTGGATGAGCCTACAGTTGAGCAAGCTGATCTAAAACAGATCCTCGAGCAACTGTTTACTAATAATGACAATGATATTGATTGGCAAAAGGTAGCCGTGGCGGTTGCTTTGACACGAAAAGTTGCCATTATTTCCGGTGGCCCCGGTACCGGGAAAACCACCACCGTTGCAAAGATTTTAGCTGGAATCCGTTTAACTAGTCCTAAGGCGAGAATTGTAACGGCTGCTCCAACCGGCAAAGCTGCTTCTAGGTTAACAGAGTCCTTAAGCCGAGCGATTGAACAGCTAGGGTTAGCACCACTAAACATTAAAGCCGAAGCCGTTACTTTACACCGATTATTGGGAGCAAAAGCTGATAACCGTGCTTTCAGTTATAATAAAAATAATCAGTTGCATGTGGATGTGTTAGTGATTGATGAAGCTTCCATGGTTGATTTAAATATGATGGCTCGAGTTATTGAGGCTTTACCTCCATCAGCGAGACTAATTTTGTTAGGCGATAAAGATCAACTTTCATCAGTTGAAGCCGGCGCTGTATTTGGTGATTTATGTGCTTTTATTGCCAGTGGTTATAGTAAAAGTAGGGCTGATGAATTAAGCTACTTAACTGGTTGTCAAATTCCGGTACAGCTACAAGTTGTAACTATTACTGATAGTATTTGTTTACTACAAAAAAGTTATCGTTTTAACGAATCATCTGGTATTGGCTTATTAGCTAATGCGGTTAAAGAAGGGCATTATTCGACAGTCAATAAGCTACTTACTGATACAACTCTTACTGATGTTCAATTCCATCCATTAGTAACACAGCAGACTTATCAAGAGGTATTGGAACAATGTGTCGATCACTATAAGCACTATTTAACTATCATAAAACAACAGCACACGGCTGATATAGGGACGATTTTAACTGCTTTTGCTCAATACCGTTTATTGTGTGCTGTACGCGATGGCAGGTTTGGCGTTGAAGGTTTAAATCAACAAATTGAAGCGTTATTAGCTAAACATAAATTGATTCGTCTTAAGAACCAAGAGGCTTGGTATATTGGCAGGCCAATTATGATTTTACGTAATAGTACAGCTCTGGGTCTATATAATGGTGATATAGGGATCACCCTAGCGGCTGAACATGATAGTTCAAAACTACGGGTTTATTTCCCATTTGCTGATAGTTCGATTAAGGGGTTTTCACCATTTAGATTACCTGAACATGAAACCGCTTATGCTATGACCATCCACAAATCACAAGGTTCTGAGTTTGATTATGTTAATATTATTTTACCTAGCGATTATTCGCCGTTATTAAATCGTTCTTTACTTTATACTGCCATCACTCGAGCTAAAAAAAGTGTCTCAATTTATGCAACTGAGTTCGTTTTATCCCAAGCAATTAAATCACAAACAGAGCGCCATAGTGGATTAGTTAATTTATTGCAACATAATTAATTTAGTTGGTGGGTTAGTTAGTAATGTTGTTGAAGTTTATAAGATGTTATTAAGGGGATCTAAAACAGGGCTATATAGCCCTGTAATTTCAACTTATTGTTTGATATTAGTGAATAATCTTCGCTAAGAAGTCTTTAGCACGATCTGATTGTGGGTTAGTGAAGAATTGTTCTTTTGATGTATCCTCAATAATTTCACCTGCATCCATAAAGATCACTCGATGTGCCACTTTGCGTGCAAAGCCCATTTCGTGAGTCACTACCATCATGGTCATGCCTTCATAAGCCAGTTCTACCATAACATCTAATACTTCATTAACCATTTCCGGATCCAGCGCAGAGGTTGGTTCATCAAATAACATGACAATCGGATCCATACATAGTGCTCGTGCAATAGCCACACGTTGTTGTTGACCACCAGAAAGCTGGGCAGGATATTTGTCGGCATGAGCCAATAATCCTACTCGTTCTAGTAGATTAAGCGCTTTTTCACGAGCTTCGTCGTCAGAGCGCCCTAATACTTTGATTTGCGCCAAAGTTAGGTTTTTTAAAATAGTTAAATGTGGAAACAATTCAAAATGTTGGAAAACCATGCCTACTTTGGAACGTAATTTGGCTAAATTAGTTGCTTTGCTAGTTATTTCGGTGCCATCAATAGTAATTTTTCCTTTTTGAACTGGCTCCAAACCATTAACAGTTTTGATTAGTGTCGATTTTCCCGAACCTGAAGGTCCACAAACTACTACAACCTCACCCTTACCAACTCTTGTTGAGCAGTTTTTTAATACTTGAAATTGTCCATACCATTTTGATACATTTTCTAAGGAGATCATCTATTTATCCCTTTCTTGAAATAATTAACTAAACGTGAAGCAGTAAAACAAATTATAAAATAACTTGCTGCTGCAAAAATAATCATTGAATATTTAACCGTGCCGCCTTGTACATTCCCAATTTGAGTGACACTGGCACCAAATAGGTCGATTAAGCTCATTACATATACTAACGAGGTATCCTGGAATAGGATGATACCCTGAGTTAATAATAATGGCACCATTGATCTAAATGCTTGCGGTAAAATAATTAAGCGCATAGTTTGGCTTTTGGTCATGCCTAATGCATAAGCAGCATGGTATTGACCTTTGGCCACAGCATTAATACCAGCGCGGATGATTTCTGAGTAATAGGCCGCTTCAAACAGCGCAAACGCAATCATCGCCGAAACTATACGCACATCGGCATAAGGGGGAAGATTAAATAAATACTTAATAACTTGCGGTAATGCCAAATAGAACCATAACAATACCAGTAATAATGGAATGGAACGGAACAAGTTAACATAACATTTAGCAAAAACATTAAGAAGTTTATTATTTGATAAGCGCATTAATGCCAGTACTGTACCCCAAATAATCCCAAAAATTACAGCATTTAAGGTGATTTTTGTGGTTAGCCATAATCCGCTTAATAATAAATGATAATTTTCTGATACCAATGAAGGTATATTTGCAATCCAATCAATTAACTGCATTTTATCCTCCATGACTCATATTAGGTAAGCGAGTATGTTTTTCGACCACACGCATAATAAATAACACCGCATAGTTAATTAGCATAAATGCGATAGTAACTCCACATAAAATTTCCACAATACTATTTGTAGATTCATTAATACGATCAATTTGCCCAATTAAATCGATTAAACCAATGGTGGAAGCCACCGATGAGTTTTTAATAATATTGGTCATTTCTGACGTCAATGGTGGAATTATACGCCTGTAAGCGTTAGGCAATAATATGTATTGGTAAGTTTGCCGATTGGTTAAACCAAGAGCCACTCCTGCATATTTTTGCCCTTTTGGTAGTGTTTGGATACCGGTTCTAACTTGTTCAGCAATACGTGCAGAGGTAAATAACCCTAAAGCAAGTGCCGCTGTGATGAACGAACTTACGTTAGGTGATAATCCGGATATAAACCAGGTTTTTAAGCTGCCAGTTAATAATTCCGGTAACAACATGTACCACAAAAACATTTGCACTAATAAAGGAATATTCCTAAATAGCTGAATATAGCTAGCGGCAAAGTTTTGTAACAACTTGCTGTCTAAAGTTCTGCAAATCCCTACTAGTGATCCTAGTATAAAGGCGATGATCCATGCTGTAACCGCCAAAGAAGCTGTTACCAAAACACCGTCTAATAACCAGTTTAGGTAAATTCCATCACCGTAGGGGGTAGAATCAAAAAATAATGTCCAATTAAAACTCATAATATATTTTTATTTTATTAAATTAGATTATGTACTAAATACTACAAAATACTTAGCACATAAGATTAGAAAGATAAGAAAAAGTATTAATCTAATGCTTTATCATTAGGACTTGCAAAAAGCTCAACCATCTTAGGCGAAATTTCTAGTGCCATATTTGCACCTTTTGGTGGTACTGGTTGAGTAAACCATTTGTTATATGATTGCAATGCTTTTCCTGATTTTTGAGCCTCGGCAATAGTTTTGTCCATTAATTGTTTAAATTGAACATCATCTTTTCTTACCATACAGCCATAAGCTTCGTAAGAAAGAGGTTCACCAACAATTTTCCAAGCTGCCGGATCAATTGCGCGCGAACGTTCACCTGCAAGTAAAGCATCATCCATTAAAAACGCAACCGCACGGCCAGTTTCTAAAGCATTAAACGCATCACCATGATCTTTAGGAGTAATAATACGGATACCTAGATTTTCTTTACTATTGATTTGATTTAAACGAATTTCAGAAGTAGTTCCTGCTGTTGTTACTACATTTTTCCCTTTAAGATCTTCAATACTATTGATATTGCTGTCCGCTTTAACTAAAAAGCGCGTACCAACAATGAAAATACTATCAGAAAAACCAACTGTTTTTTGGCGTTCTAAATTATTAGTAGTAGAACCACATTCGAAATCATAGGTATAGTTATTCAATAATTGAATACGAGTTTTTGAGGTAACTGGTAAATATTTTACTTTAAGATTAGGTAAATTTAATTCTTTTTTAACGGCATCAACAATTAAATTAGAATAATCTTGTGAGTAACCAATTACTTCTTGATTATCACCATAATAAGAAAATGGAATAGAAGATTCACGATGACCAACAACAATTACACCACTTTCTTTGATTTTGGCTAATGTACCACTTAGTTCTTCTGCAACCGCTGAACCAGTCATTAGGCCTAACATTGCAAATGATAATACTAATTTGGTTAATTTTGTCTTTTTGTTCATACTGATCTCCTACTGTTTAATTTGTATCATATTAAATTTATTTAATATTTTTACAAAGGGGGTATATTATAACTTATTTTTCTGCATAAAAGTACTTTTTACTGTTTATTTATATATCATTAGAGTCTAGTGAATCCATGATATCATATGGTTTAGCATAAGATTGGAGACACCCATTTAGTTGGTAACTAAATATATTTAAGCAATAATTATGCCAGTATCATTGATTATTTAGTTTTTTTAAAGCAAAGCAGAACAAACAGTAATAGTAGTAGCACGAAATAAGGGATATTGCCCCATTTAGCATAAGGCGTCAAACCTGTTGTTGGGGAAAGTGTTTTCGTTAACACTGCAGTTTGAAATTGTGGAAGTTGTTGAATAATATTGCCATGATGATCAATGATAGCAGTAATGCCATTATTGGTACTACGGATCAAAGGACGACCAAATTCTATCGCTCTAGCTTGAGCCATTTGTAAGTGTTGCCAAGGACCAATACTGTCACCAAACCAAGCATCATTGGATACGGTGAGTAAAAAATCAGTATCAGGGGTGAAGTTATTCCATACTAAATTCGATAAAATCACTTCATAACAAATAGCGGTAGTGAATTTAAATCCCTTAATAGTTAGTGGTGGCTGTTTTTCATCGCCAGCTTTCATTGACGACATAGGGATATCAAGAAGTGCCGCAATTGGTTCAAGCACCGATTCTAATGGCGTGAATTCCCCAAATGGAACTAAATGATGTTTTTGATAACGATTCTTGGTTGGGTATTGATAAGGCGTTTCTTCGCCTAATACTAACAGTGTATTGTATACGCTGCCATTTGTTAAAAAATTCTCAGCTGGACGATAGTCAATAATCCCTACGGCAATTTGGCTATCATTAGCTCGCGCTTCATTATCTAAATACTGTAAAAAAGGTTGTTGATTTATTTCTTGATCGGTAATGCTGGCTTCAGACCAGATGATAATTTTATCCTTACTAAAGTTGCCTTCGGTAAGTTGAGCATAAGTATTTAGCGTATTATTTAATTGTTCACTATTCCAACGTAATGATTGGCTGATATTTCCTTGAATTAAGGAAAAATTAGCTGAGCGTTGAGTATCAACTGTGGTCCAATTAATATTTTTGAATGAAAATGGTGCAATTACGATCAGAAATAGTGCAATAATAGCACCAAAAATGTGCTTCCTTGGGGTTGTTTGTTTTAGATGGTATAGGCTGTAAACGGCTAATCCACAAACAATGGTAGTGAGTAAATTGACCCCATCAATGCCTACAATTGGAAAATAAGCGCATAATGAGCTATCGAGTTGACTATAGCCTAATTGTAACCAAGCAAAGCCAGTTAGAATGTAACCGCGTAAAAACTCGGTTAATTGCCAGACAATTGGTGCCGCCAGTACTAACTGCTTAAAGGAAAATTTGGGTGCAAAGCGATCGATTAGTCTAAGTAAAAAGCTAAATAGCATTGGGTATAATGCCATATAAACAACTAATAAGCCTAAAATTATTATGGCAACAGCGGTAGGTAGTTCACCATATTGTTTAATGCTGATATAAACCCAATGGATACCTGTGGCAAAGTAACCAATTCCCCAACTAAGGCCTATAAACAAGGCTTGTTTTTTTGATTTATCCGCAATTAGCCATTGTAGCGCGGCAAATGAGATAAATGACAACGGCCAAATATGAAATGGAGCATAACAAAAAACAGCAATGCCACCAGCGATTAAACTTAATATTACATTTTTAAACATTATCAGCTAACTCTAAATTAGGTACGCTTGCCCCTTCAGGAATAGTTACATGTAGTTGAATGATTCGTCGGCGATCGGCAATAATTACTTTAAAAGTATAACCATCAATGGTGATGCTTTCCCCTCGTACTGGTAAACGGCCAAAGTGTTGCATCACCAGTCCACCAATGGTATCCATCTCATCATCACTAAAGTTAGTACCAAAAATTTCATTAAAGTCTTCGACGGGGGTTAGTGCACGGACTGAATAAACGGTTTGCGACAATCGGCGAATATCGCGATCTTCAACTTCGTCATATTCATCTTCTATATCACCAACAATAAGTTCTAAAATATCTTCAATGGTAACTAAACCAGATACTCCACCAAATTCGTCAATAGCAATTGCCATGTGATAACGTTGTAAACGGAATTCTTTTAACATGTGATCGACACGTTTACTTTCAGGCACGACTACGGTTGGGCGTAAGATTTTTTTGAGATCAAAATTATCCATTCCTTGGCGAATAAAAATAAGTAGATCTTTAGCTAACAAGATACCTTCAATGTGGTCGCGATTTTCACTAATGACGGGGTAACGGGAATGACCATGTTCAGAAATAATATCTAAACATTCATCGAGAGTGTAATTATCTTTGATGGTAACAATTTGAGAACGAGGGATCATAATATCACGAACACGTTGCTCCGCGATTTCCATTACACCTTCAATCATGTTTAGAGTATCAGGATCAATTAAGTCATTTTCTTCCGCTTCACGGATAACTTCGATCAATTCTTCTTTGTCTTTGGGTTCCGAATTAAATAATTGCTCTAACCATAATGCGAAGCCTTTTTTGGGTCTCCGGTGATTATCATCACTCATTTGCTCTCATCCTTTCTTGTTGTTAATTTATTTATACTTCTTTATAACTCTTCCATTATTTTTTATGGTTAATCTTACCACAAGCATAAATAATGTAATCGATACTTTTGTTAGTCAATCGCTTGATAAGGATCTGCAAATCCTAATTGCTGCATAATGTCTATTTCGATATTTTCCATTTCTTCCGCTTCTTCGTCAAGAATATGATCGTATCCGAGTAGATGCAAACAACCGTGAACGATCATATGTGCCCAATGTGAAGTTAATGGTTTCTGCTGCTCTTTGGCTTCGGCTTCAACGATTTGCTTACAAATAATTAGATCTCCTAACAATGGTACTTCGATTTCAATCGGTGATTCAAAAGGAAACGATAGCACATTGGTAGGTTTGTCTTTATGTCGATAGGTATTATTTAATTGTTGACTTTCAGCGGCATCGACAATGCGGATAGTGATTTCAGCTTTATCCATAAATTGTGGCAAAATCACCTCCAACCACTGCATAATTTGTGGTTCAGTTGGTAGGTTTTCATGGTCGCTGGTAGCTATTTGTAAATCTAAAATAATTTCGCTCATGGTAGGTGACTCGCTATTTATTCACGATGATAAGGATGATTGGTGGTTAAGCTCCATGCTCGGTACAGGCTTTCCGCAACAATAATCCGTACTAAAGGGTGGGGCAAAGTTAATGGTGAAAGCGACCAACTTTGCTCGGCGCTAGCTTTACAAGTGGGGGCAAGTCCTTCCGGACCTCCAATCAACAAACTTACATCACGACCATCGGTCTTCCAGCGTTCGAGTTGTTCAGCTAAATCATGGGTAGTATAGGGCTTGCCGGGAATATCCAGGGTGACTATGCAGTTGCTTTTACCGCAAGCTGCTAGCATTAATTCGCCTTCTTTATCTAGAATTCGTGGGATATCTGCATTTTTCGTGCGTTTACCCGCGGGGATTTCAGTTAACTCTAACGGCATATCTTTAGGGAAACGCATGCGGTAATCGTCAAAAGCGGTGGTTACCCAGTTTGGCATTTTGGTGCCAACAGCGATAAGCTGTATCTTCACTTAATTAACTCCACAGTTTTTCAAGTTCGTAAAGTTGACGGCTTTCTGCTTGCATGATGTGTACAATAACTGAATCCATATCAACCACGACCCAATCAGCATCATTTTGCCCTTCACTGCCTAATACTAAGTGCCCTTGTTTTTTAGCTTCATCCAATAAGTGGCTGGCAATTGAGGATACATGGCGATTAGATGTGCCAGTGCAAATTATCATATAATCGGTAATACTGGATTTGCCCCGAACATCAAGAGTGACAATATCTGTACCTTTTAAATCATCAATTTTATCGCAAATAAAATCTTGTAACGACTGCTGCAAAATAATCTCTCTATCACTAATAATAAAGCACTAGTATAACATGTTTCCAAAATCTCGACTATGCTAACCGTAGACCGGTAATTAATCATAAAGATGTTTCAGGAGTGCTATACGTTTAAGTATAAATAAAGTCACAGTTATAACGAAATAATTCGATCAAACAATGGATTATTAGTTAAACGGTGAGTAACCATAAGCAGTGTTTTTCCGGTACAAGATTGTTTAATCAATTGGATGATTTGTTGTTCAGTTTGCTGATCAAGGCTTTCGGTTGGTTCATCCATAAGTATTAATGGTGAGTTATGTAGTAAAGCTCTGGCAATACCAATGCGACGAATTTCGCCTCCAGAGAGTTGGCGTCCACCTTGACCGAGAGGTAAATCCAATCCTTCAGGTGTAGTTAATAATTTGTCCAATTCTACTTGATGTAAAACGTCGATTAATTGCTGGTCGCTAGCTTGTTGATTACCGATGTGTAAATTTTGTCGTAAACTAGCACTAAATATGGTGATAATTTGTGGTACTACAGCGATGGCTTGGCGTAAGGTTGCTTCGTCAAGTTGATTTATTGGGGTATCATTAAGATAAATATTGCCGGAATTGGGTTCCCAAGCACGATTAATCAAGCTTAATAAAGTCGATTTGCCACAACCAGTTTTACCAATTATGCCAAGATGTTCACCAGAAGCAATGGTTAACGAAAAATCGGTAATTATGGCGAATGGTTGATTAGGGTAACTGAAATTAACTTGTTCAAATTGCAATTTAGCTGAGCTTAAATCAATAGTTGGGCCTTGAGCCACAAATTTTATATCCGGTTTTTGATTGAAGATAGTCGTGATTCGTGTTGCCGAAGTTAACACTTGTCCTAAAAAAATAAACGCGCCAGGCAAAGGGGCTAAAATTTCAGCGCTAGCCAAGCAAACAAACACAAATAACGCCACTATAGGTGATAAGGTATACTGGGTAATCAACCACAAAACCAATAATGTTAAAAAGCCAACAATTAAAACCACTAATGCACTCGATAACGCTATTAATGTTGATTGTCGTTGTTGATTATGTAACCACTTACTTTCAAGTTCATCCAATTTGCTGCGATAACGTGATTGTGCGGTAAACAAAGTTAGTTCGGCCTGACCTTGAAGATAGTTGATTAATTGCAGACGATATTCACTTTGTTGTTGAGCCAACGTAATACCTAACTGTTTGCCGGTTTGATAAAAAATAATCGGTACCGCTAGTAAACTAATGGTGAGCACAATGGTGATAATTAAAGCTACAGGTAAATTAATATTACTTAAACCGATAAATAGCAGCATGATTATGATTAATGCTGTCACAATTGGTGAAAATAGCTTTAAATACAGGTGATCTAAAGCATCAATATCAACAATAAAGCGGTTAAGTAGATCGGCGCGTTGATATTGAGACAATTGCTTGGCACTAAGTGGCAAAATTTTTCTAAATGCTAAAGTTCTCAAGTAAGCAAGAATTTTAAAAGTGGCATCGTGATCGACTAATCGTTCTAAATAACGTGCTGCGGTGCGAGTAATCGCGGCACCACGAACGCCAGCCGCGGGTAACATGTAATTAAATGTAAATAATCCAGCCACGCCAACAAAAGCAGTAGAAGCCAAGAACCAACCAGATAATGATAATAGAAATAAACTGGCAAAAAGGGTAAGCATCGATAAAGATAAACCAAGTACAATCTGCCAAAAATAGTGCTTATACAGCGCAATATAAGGTCGCAATATTGTTAGCATGAAACCTCCTTGACGTTACGATGTAGTTTACCTTTAGCCAGTTGCCACACTTGATCAAATTGCTGCATATTATCAACTTGATGCGTGATAGTAATGCTATTTTCGGCAATATGATATTGCTCAATATTTTCGATGGTTTGTTTATCTAAGCTGGCAGTTGGTTCATCAAGAATTAATAATTGGCAAGATTTTAACATGGCCCGAGCTAAAGCTACGCGTTGTGCTTGCCCAACAGATAATCGTACGGCATCTTCACCTACTTGAGTATCAAGACCTTGCGGTAATTTAGCAATTACTTCGGTTAATTGTGCTTTAGCTATCACCGACCAAAGTTCGTCATTAGTGGCATTAGGCTTACCTAATAATATATTTTCCCGAATTGAACTGTTAATAAGATATGGTGTTTGTCCAATCCAACTGATTTGTTGTTGCCAATAAGTAAGATCTAATTGATTAAATTCAACACCATTGATTTTGAGTGATCCTTGATAGGGTAAAAAACCTAGTAACACATTCATTAATGAGGTTTTACCTTCACCACTAGTACCAATAAGTGCTAATTGGAACGGGGCTTCTAAAGTAAAAGATAAAGGACCGACTATAGGTTGTTGTTCAATCGACAACACCATTAAATCTTGAGCCTCAATAGTTTGTAAAGGAGTGCTAAGTTGGCAACCAGTACTAGCTTGTTCTATCTTCGGGAATGGTGATTGTTTATTTAAAAAAGCTTCAATGTTATCGGCGGCGGCAATGGCTTCGGCTTTAGCGTGGTAGTAGGTGCCTAAATCACGTAATGGTTGAAAAAATTCTGGTGCTAATATTAAGGCAAAAAAACCAGCAAAAAGGGTAACTATGCCGTTATAAGATCCAAAATGAAATTCACCTAAATATGAGAATCCAAAGTACACCGCAACCACGGCGATGGAAATTGAAGTAAAAAATTCCAATACCGCCGAAGACAAAAATGCCATTCGTAAGACTTGCATGGTTTTAATACGAAAATCTTCTGATGCTTGTTGGATTTCTTGTGCTTGTTGTTCACCTTGATCAAATAAGCGGATGGTATTGAGTCCTTTTAAGCGGTCCAAAAAATGACCACTTAAATAAGCCAGTGCTTTAAAATGACGACGATTAATATCAGCCGCCCCCATACCGACTAAAATCATAAAAATAGGAATTAGCGGAGCAGTGCAGAGCAAAATTAATGCAGCGGTCCAGTTAAATGGTAAAATCGCTATACAGATTAAAATCGGCACCATACTAGCCAAGCGCATTTGTGGTAGATAGTGAGCATAAAAATTTTGTAAATTATCAACTTGCTCAATTAGCAAGGTGCTCCATGCACCGATCGTGCTTTGATTTAAAGCCGACGGCCCCAAGAATTCCAATTGATTAATTAATTGATGACGAATTTGCTGACGGACTTTATTACCCATAGCAAAGTTAATTTTTTCACGTATGTAAATTAAGCCAGCCCGAGCTATTAATACCGCAATTAATCCTAAGAAGTAAGCAACAACATCAGTAAAATTTTGCTGTTCAATGATTAATTCTTGCAAAATTATAGCCAATAATGCAGCTTGTAAGATTACTAAAATGGTCAAGGCAAAGCCTGTTAAAGTAGAAATCCGCAAATCAGTTTTATATAATTTTGCGTATTGCTTTAACCAACCAAGTAAATAGGTTTGCCGATTTTTATCTAATGACATGGATATATTGGCTACTTATTTTAGATTGTCCAAATAATGTTCAGCATCCAATGCCGCCATACAGCCGGTACCTGCAGAGGTAATTGCCTGTCGATAAACATGATCCATAACATCTCCTGCAGCAAAAATACCTTCAATACTGGTTTGGGTAGCATTACCTTGAGTGCCAGATTGTACTTTGATATAACCACTATTTAATTCTAGTTGGCCATCAAAAATAGCTGTGTTAGGTTTATGACCAATAGCAATAAATACGCCTAACACACCAATTTCTTCGGTGATATTTGGATCTTGAGTACTGCGTAGTCGAACGCCGGTAACGCCCATGTTGTCACCTAGTACTTCGTCAACGATGCGGTGGGTGTGCAGAATCACTTTACCTTGCGCGACTTTTTCTGCTAATCGATCCATTAGTATTTTTTCTGCCCTAAAGCCATCGCGGCGATGGATTAGATGCACTTCACTAGCAATATTGGCTAAATAAAGCGTTTCTTCAACCGCAGTATTACCACCACCAACAACGGCTACTTTTTGGTTACGGTAAAAAAATCCATCACAAGTAGCACACGCCGAAACTCCTTTACTTTTGAATGCTTGTTCCGAAGGTAAACCCAGATATTGAGCCGAAGCGCCAGTAGCAATGATTAAGGCATCGCAACTATATTCAGTTTCACTGCCATAGAGCTTAAATGGTTTTTGGTTGAAATCAACACGATCAATTTGATCTAAAATAATTTCAGTATTAAATCTTTCAGCATGCTCTTTCATTTTGATCATCAGTTCGGGACCAGTTAAGTCCGGCGCACCCGCTGGCCAATTTTCTAGATCTGTGGTAGTGGTAAGTTGCCCACCTTCCTGCAAACCGGTAATAAGTACTGGTGAAAGGTTAGCTCGTGCTGCATAAACGGCTGCGGTATAACCGGCCGGACCAGAACCGAGTATCATTAAACGTGCATGTTTGCTTTTCATAATTAAATCCTTGTTTGTTTTTACAGACTGCTAGCTATCGAGTAATTTTTTATAACTCGATAACTTGTTGCCGAAAAACAATTTTTAAATCAATATTAATCAAAATTGCTAATTTTATTTTACTTAAGTCTAACATTATCGATCTTAATCGTGCAAAAGAATTGATTATTGTAGTAATAGGTAAGTACGATAATAATTTTTTATAAGGTTTTTGTTGTTTATCTTTTTATTTTCAATTTTTTTAAATCTATTTGTGCTTTTTTACCTATTTTATGTTTTATTTTTGTTGGTAAATCTATAAAATACATTTTTTTGAATTGCTGAAGAATTATTTTTTTAGCAGGTAATGGTGTTTAGATTATCGTTTATGCGACATCCTAACAATAGAGAGATAAGATGAACAATCCTTCAAAAGAAAAAGTAGAGGAAGTACTTCGAAAAATTAATTGGGCGCAAGAGATTTTAAATTCTGTACAACAGAATGTAAATGATCCCCAAATTGGCAATGTGCTTTCTGGTATTGCGTTTATTATGAATTCAGCTTCAATAGATGCTGAAACGTTATATCAATTGATTAAGTAAAGGGAAATCCTTTTTTATCAATATATTCCGTCACCCATGGGTGACGGAATATTATTGTTTAATTAGATTCAGTTAAATAAGTGGTAACATCTGTTAGTGGCCAACGGGTATGCGAACCAGGTTCATTAACTCGATAGCCAAAAGCCAAGCAAAGTCCTACCCCAAATGTTTCCTTACTAAATGATGCTATATTATTTTCTAATATCTGAATGAGTTTGCTGTGTTCAAACCCACCAATTGTACAAGAATCAATTCCTCGGTAAGCTGCGGCTGTCATCATATTGGCACTGGCAATATAACCTTGCATTTCTGACCAATGGTTGATACTTAGTCCCTCAGCTAAACCTTGTTGATAAAAATTAATAAATGCTTGGCAGGCAATATCAATAGCAGTTTGATCTGTAGCATCGGGTAAAGTGCGCGCAATAGTGCGGCGTAAATAGTCACTTTGTAAAGTAAAATTATTGGCTTTACGATAAAGGACTATCACAAAATGTGAACAGCTAGTTACTTGTTCTTGATTATAGCAAGCAGTACGTAACTGTTTTTTTAGCTCATTATTATTAACCACAATAAAATGCCAAGGTTCCATACCAAAAGAAGATGGTGATAGTCGACCAGCTTCTAATATATATTCAATATCTTGTTGATTAATTTTTTGAGTGTCGTCAAATTTTTTACATGCATGCCGAAAATCGAATGCTTGGGCTAATTTATCCATATTTTCTCCTAAGATTTTGTACTCCATGGCGCTACTTTAACGAGTAATAACATACCAGGAATAGCTAAAATAAAACATAACCAAAAGAAATTTGTCCAACCTAAATAGGCAGTGAGAATTCCTGACATGGAATTAATAAGTGTCCTTGGAATAGCTGAAAAACCAGTCAATAAAGCAAATTGAGTTGCAGTAAATAATGGGCTAGTGTTTTTTGAAATATAGGTAACCAAAGCAGTAGCTCCCATCCCAACACCAATGGATTCACAACTGATTACTGTGGCGAGTATAATTAATTGGATATAACTAATAGAAGGGAAAGGCCCTTCGTAAGATAGAAACACGAAACCTAAAATAGAAAACATTTGTACAAAACCGGAGATCCATAATGAACGGTTTAATCCGTATTTAGAAATGATAACTCCTCCGAGTAGTGCTCCTAATAAACTAGGCCAGACTACAGCATTTTTGGCTACAGTGCCAATATGCCTCATTTCATAATTCATATCTAAATAAAAAGGCGTTGCTAGTGAGGTGGCCAGGCTATCTCCAAGTTTATACAGAGCAACAAAAGCTAAGATAAATAATGCATTAGTTAGCGTTAATCGACTAATGAACTCGTTAATAGCTTGCTTAAAAACTGATTTTTTAGTTTGAATCACATTGTTGTGGTTTGGTTCTTGTAACATTATTGTAATAATTAGCATTGGGATGATAAATGCTGCGGTGAAAGCAAATACTTCTATCCAAGACAAATAGTCAGCTAGAATAAGTGATAACCCTCCGGGTATAAATCCGGCTATACGATAGATATTAATATGTATACTATTTCCACTACCTAGTTCATCATCGCTCAAAATTTCTCTTCGATAGGCATCGATAGCAATATCTTGGGTAGCTGAAATAAAAGCAGTTAACAAACTAAAAAATACAATCAACGTAATATTGTTGCTGGGGGTTAGAAAACCATACATGGGCATAATAATTAACAGCCCAAGTTGGGTTAAAAGTAGCCAACCTTTGCGGTATCCTAATGATAAAGGCGATATGCGATCTAATAAAGGTGACCAAAGAAATTTAAATAAGTAGGGGACTTGAGTTAATGTGAAGGCGCCAATAGTTTTTATATCTACGCCACCGACCTTTAACCATGCAGGAATTAATTGAATAATAAAGAAAAATGGTAATCCTGAACAAAATCCGGTATAGACACATAACAACATTTTTCTATTAAAAAAAGAAAGAATTAATTTTTTATTCATTATTTAACAATATTGGTCAGTTTTTTAGCAAAGTGCTATCATAGCATACCAGAAAAAAAATAATCGTTAAAACCAGTATACCTTTTAGTAAAAAACATCAATGATTTATCTATTGATAATAGATGTTAGTTCATGTCAAAAATTTTTAATAATATTAACAAGTAATAAAGTTTAGTTGAAATTAATTAGCTATTAATAAATAAGCAAAAGGGGTGTTGCAGAATGAAGAGTTCTATGAAAGTTGCTGTATTTAGTAGTAAACATTACGATAAAGAACATCTAGAAATCGCCAATAAAAAATTTGGTTTCGATATGGAATATTATGAACATAAACTCAGTCATAAAACAGCCGTAACTGCACAAGGGTTTGACGCCGTTTGCGTGTTTGTAAATGATGAAGTCGATAAAAAAGTCTTAAAAATTTTAGCTAATTGTGGTGTCAAAATTTTAGCTTTACGCTGTGCCGGCTTTGATAATGTTGATTTGACTGAGGCTAAAAAATTAGGCATAGCTGTGGTGCGTGTACCCGCTTATTCACCCGAGGCTGTTGCTGAACATGCAGTAGCATTAATGATGACTTTAAACCGTCGTACACATAAGGCTTATCAACGTACCCGCGATGCTAACTTTTCACTTGATGGTTTGACCGGATTTAATATGCATAATCGTACTGCTGGGGTGATTGGTACAGGGAAAATAGGTCAAGCGGTGATTCGTATTCTTAAAGGTTTTGGTATGCATATTTTAGCTTATGATCCTTATCCAAATGATACTGTGGTTGAACTAGGTGGCCGATATGTGGAACTGGATGAGCTTTACGCTAAATCAGATGTGATTACTCTGCATTGCCCAATGACTCCAGAAAATTATCACCTACTTAATAAAGATTCATTTGGCAAAATGAAAAATGGCGTGATGATTATTAATACTAGTCGCGGAGCTTTGCTTGATGCCACTGCAGCCATTGAGGCATTAAAACAGACTAAAATCGGTTCGTTAGGTATGGATGTTTACGAAAACGAACGTGACTTATTTTTTGAAGATAAATCCAATGATGTGATTTTAGATGATGTTTTTCGTCGTTTATCGTCATGTCATAATGTGATTTTTACAGGCCATCAAGCCTTTTTAACCCAAGAAGCTTTATTAAATATTTCAGAAACGACTTTGACTAATATTAAGCAAATAGCCGAAGGGCAAGAATGTCCTAATATTGTCAAATAATCTGCAATTTTTAATAAACTGTTTATTTTTTAATTAACTATAATATGGATATTTTTTTATGCAGCGTATTGTTATTTTTATTAGTGTGATAGTGTTATTGACGGCCTGTAGTAGTGAGCGTCCTTCATATACACCTATGGAAAAGCATCGAGGGCACACCAATGTTAAAGGTGGTGTTTATCTTGAACATGATCATGATCAAACTGAAGCTAGTAAAGTTCCATTGGCGGTAGATAAAGAAAAATTCATTGATAGAATGGTTAGTAAACATGGCTTTAATCGTCCTCAATTACGTGAAGTGCTGGCACAAACCAACAAACTTGATTGGGTAATTAATTTGATGGATAAACAAGCACCTAAAACCGGCACATCTACTGTACCAAATGGTGCTTGGATCCGTTATAAAAATAAATTTATTACTCCAAGTAATCTGCCAAAAGGTGTTGATTTCTGGAATAAATATCAAAGTGAATTACAACGGGCCTATAAAGAATATGGTGTACCGCCAGAAATCATCGTCGGAATTATTGGTGTTGAAACCGGCTGGGGGCGTGTCATGGGGAAAACTAAAATTATTGATGCGTTATCAACATTGGCCTTTTATTACCCAAGACGATCAGAATATTTTTCGAATGAGCTAGAGGACTTTTTAGTTATGGCTCGTGATGAAGGGGTGGATCCTTTTGATTTATCAGGATCTTTTGCCGGTGCTATGGGCTATGGACAATTTATGCCATCCGCATTCAGAAATTATGCAGTTGATTTTAATCATGATGGTCATGTGGACTTATGGGACCCCGTGGATGCAATTGGCAGCGTAGCTAACTACTTTAAAGCTCATGGTTGGCAACGTGACAAAAAAGTTGCCGTTATGGCTGATGGTCAAGCGTCTGCATTAGATAATGGCTTTAGTACTAAATATTCGGTCGAAACTTTAGCTAAAGCTGGGTTAAAACCACAAAGTTCTTTAGATGGTTATCATGAAGTAAGCTTATTGCGATTAGATATGGGCGATCGTTATCAGTTTTGGTATGGATTACCAAACTTTTATGTGATCACGCGCTATAATCATAGTACTCATTATGCTATGGCGGTTTGGCAGTTGGGATTGGCAGTAAAAGATGCTAGATAATGATTAGTTAAATAACTACATAGTAAAGAATCATTAAAGGTCGCACAGGTTGTGACCTTTGTGATTTAGCAAGTGGTAAATAATACTGTCCTGCTGAGTGAATCGTGATACTGCTTGTGACTAAGAAATTATTAGTTTTAATGCAATAAATAATAAAAAGACGCCGAAAAATTTAATTAATTTATTTATTGATAATTTTTGTGCGATCTGAACGCCCACTTTAGCCATTGGCATGCTTGCTAACATGATGGTAAATATTGCTGGCAAATAAACAAAACCAAGACTATATTCAGGCAAATCTTTAATATTCCAACCCGCAATGATATAGCCTATTGTGCCACCAATCGCTACAGGTAAGGTGAAGGCCGCTGAGGTACCAATCGCTTTGCGCATGTTAATTCCACATTTTTTTAAAAAAGGCACGACTAAAACACCACCGCCAACGCCAACTAATACAGCAAAAAAACCAATTAGAGCTCCAACTAAAACATAAATACTGTTGTTTAATGAAGAAGGAATAGATGGTTGTTCTTTGGAGACTTTGTCGGTTTTGAAAATAAATTTGCAACCAGTATAAATAAGAAACACAATAAAAATCCATTTTAACCATACTCCCGGAATATATGGGGTAATGTAGGCACCACCAATAGTACCGATAATGCACCCTAACACCATTTTTTTTAAGATCGACCATTCTATATTATGATTTTTATTTTGCATCCAACTTGATGATAGGCTGGTACCAATGATTGTAGCCAAGGATGAAGCAACGGCAATATGATTGGTCCAATGACCGCCGGGATAAAAATGATCTAATGTAAATATCAAAGCAGGGACAATTAAAGCACCACCACCAATACCAAACATACCGGCTAAAAGACCAGCACCTACACCTACACAAATCAAAAGCAAAAGTTCAAGGAACATCGACTAAGTTAGACTTTTAAGAAAAGTTACATTGATTGTACAACTGAAAAATTAATTAAGCTACGAATTAATAGTAATTTTCAATTAGGTGAATTTTTTAAGCCTTTTACATTTAAGTTTATGTTTTAATGAAAAAAAACTGATATACGTGACACCGTAATTAAAATATTTTATATTATGGCGAATTTTTTACATTACGAACTAGCCTAATATGTTTGCAGAAATAATTAGTGGGGCAATGATTTCAGGAAGTTTAATAATTGCCATTGGAGCACAAAATCTATTTGTGTTGAAACAAGGATTGTTAAAAAATCACATCTTTTTTGTATCAGCTATCTGTTTTATTTGTGATTTCATTTTGATGACCATTGGGGTATTAGGTATTGGTACCTTTATAAGTAATAATCCTTTAATTACTAATATATTAGCAATATTAGGGGCATTATTTTTAATATGGTATGGAATCGGTGCTTTTAAGAGTGCTATTCAAGGAACCAGTAGTTTGCAAGTTGACTCCCAAGATCCTCAAAATAAGCGCTTGCTCAATGTGATTTTTTCAACTTTGGCAGTTACTTTGCTCAATCCGCATGTATATTTGGATACCGTAGTTATTGTTGGAGGTATTGCTGGTACCTTAACTAATCAACAAAAATTAGCTTTTTTGATTGGTGCTATTTGTGTTTCATTTATTTGGTTTTTCGGCATTGGTTATGGGGCGAGGTTATTCACACCATTATTTAAACAAAAAAGGATGTGGGTTATTTTAGACGGTTTAGTTGGTTTAGTTATGTTTTACATTGCTTACCGATTAGTTGCATTTGTAGTATAGGGATAGTTAACATCAACCTATTGGTTGATGTTACTGTTAGACGGTTTTTAATTTAATCAATCTTTTTGTAAGCTTCACAGGCTTGACGCATATTTTTATCACAAGCTGATTTGAAGTATTCTTTGGCCTTATCATCACTTTTTTCTATGGCATTGCCTTCATAATACATCATACCAAGATCATACTGAGCGGCAGCTGATCCCCGACCTGCTGCTTTTTCAAACCAAGTTTTGGCTTGATCTAAATCTTGATTCACACCACTACCATTAGCAAACATTATCGCTAAATTATATTGAGCATTAGTAAAATCTTGCAATGCTGCTTTTTCATACCAGACTGCAGCTTGAGCTAAATCTTGGGTTGTGCCTTTGCCATTTTGATATAAAAAAGCTAGTCTAAACTGAGCAGCGACAACATTGTTATTGGCTGCTTGCAGATAATATTCAAAAGCATTGCGGTAATTTTTTTTGCTACCTTGCCCTAGTTCACTCATTAGTCCTAAATTATATAAGGCATTTACTTCTCCATGCTCAGCTGCTTTTTTAAACCATTTTTTGGCATCGGAAAAATTTTGTTTAACGCCATGACCTTCGTAATACATTGAGCCTAGTTTATATTGAGCCGGTGCATAATCTTGCTTAGCAGCTTTTTCATACCAACGTGCTGCATTAACAAAGCTTTGTTCAACACCATGACCATAATCATACAGCATGGCTAAATTGTATTGAGCTTCCACTAGTCCTTGTTTAGCTGCTTTTTCAAACCATTCTTTCGCCTGCTCATAATTTTGTTTTACACCTTGACCTTCATTATAGGCTATGCCTAATTTATGTTGAGCAATGGCGGTGTTTTGTTCAATGGCATCTTGATAAGTTTGATCAAATACTGATGAAGTAGCTGCTTCTTCAGCCAAGACTGGAAAGTTAAAACAAAAACATAGCGTAATTGTAGTAAGTAACTTTTTCATTATATTCCTTGTTATTTTATTATATTCCTAATATTGCATCTATTTAGTTATTTTGTATAGATGAATTAATTAACTTTTTGTGTTATTTACTTATACTAGATATAGTTGTTGTTATTCTTAAGTTAAGAATATCAATATTATCATAATGATATAAGTTAAGCGTAGCAAAATTCGTTATCTTGATTCGTATAAAGGCTGGATTAGTTTTTTTCGGGATAGATAAACGTCAAGAGCAATTACTTGGTATGTATTATGCCTTATCCATGTATAATTAGGTTTATAAGTAAAGATTAAATAAATTTAATTGATTAAAACTTGGTAGAAAAAGTGGTGGGTCGTGAGCGATTCGAACGCTCGACAAACGGATTAAAAGTCCGCTGCTCTACCGACTGAGCTAACAACCCATATAGAAAACAACTAAAATTGGTGGGTGATACCGGGTTCGAACCAGTGACCCCCTCCTTGTAAGGGAGGTGCTCTCCCAACTGAGCTAATCACCCCAAATGTTTCATTTCAGAAACGTCACGGTAAAGATTGGTGGGTGATACCGGGTTCGAACCAGTGACCCCCTCCTTGTAAGGGAGGTGCTCTCCCAACTGAGCTAATCACCCTTACCGTGTGGATGTGCATTATAAGGCACGCCTTATTTCAGTCAACCTTTTTTTTACAATTTCTGTGAAATTAACCTTGTTCGGTGTAATTTTAAACATTTTTTGGATGCTATTACGCAAAACGTTTTTTTTCTGATTTTTATTTATTCAATAGTCATTAAACTTGATAGATATTTTTTGTTTAATAATTTAATCACTCATGAAGTTAATGAATAAAACTCTAGTCATAATTTATATTGCACCAGCAATTTTGCGTTATAAAGTAATTAAATCGATACAGAAAAGATCCACTACTAATCAATCAGTTTGGATTGAATATGATTATCAAAATATGACTGACATCGACTTATGGATAAATGATTTACTACAGAATATTCCTCGGCACGCCCAGTTTGAATTACATTTAGATTCAAGCTATTTGCAAATCCAATCATTAGATTTACCAGATGAAGAATTGAAATCGCATGAAGTGATTTTATTTGTTGAAGCTTCAATTTATAAATTATTTCAATTATCCGTGAAAAATGTGTATTTCGATTATGTAAATTGCTTAGAACAACCAAAACAGATTATGGTCGCAGCATGTGATCATCAATATATTAATAATTGGCTTAATATATTTGCAAAATATAATGTGGTGATTACTTTTATCGGTGGGGATGTTGGCTCAGGTAAAGTTAATTTTTTACCTTGGCGGCAACAACAGCAAAAAAAACAACAATTACAGTTGACTATAATTATTGTCAGTTTTATTGGTATTCTTTGTTGTTTGTTTTGTTATTGGTGGATCCATGCACAAAATAAGTTAGATTATTATTCTTCACAAGTAAATTCGCAACAGAATTTACAGCAAAAACTAGAGCAAGAGTTGTCAAACTATTTACCCAATCCATCAACAAGTCAAAAACAAATTCAACAATCGTTACAATTAATTTCTGAACAATTACCCGATGCCATTTGGCTGCAGTCATTTACCTATGCTTTACATACTATAACCTTAACTGGCAAAAGTTTTAGTTATATAGAGATTACTAATTTTAATGAGCAATTATCACAAAACAGTAATATTAACCGTAGCCAAGTTAATTCTGTTGCTACTAATGCTAAACAGTTGTTATTAGAAATGGAAATTAAACTCAATGAATAGTGAATTTTTTTATCGTCCTTTATGGCAGCAATATTCCTGCTGTTTTTTGTTTTTTTTATTTTTATTTGGCGTCGGTTATTTGCTGGTTATTGAAGATATTAAACAACAAGCAGATCAGCAAATACAACAATATGATGAAAATCTGACTAAAATTGACCAATTACAAGCAAAAATAAATCGCTATAAGTCGAGTAAAAACCATTTATTAAGTACGATTTCTGAAAAAGAGTTGGCGCAAGCTTTAGCACAACATCACTTGATTTTACGTACTTTTAAGTACATTGAAATTGATGATACCGTCAATTGGGACATTGAGCTTAATGGTGAGTTTGCCGATTTTATGGCTTTGATGACCTCGTTTAATGATGATTATTATTATCTCGATTTCCAGCATCTAATGATCAGTAAACATGAGTCTGAGTTACAAATAGCTTTTACTTTATTGTTTAAAAAGGGAGGTTAAGTGAAACCGCAATTGGCAATGGTAGTGCTGTTAATTTTTAGTGAGTTATGCATTAATATCAGGGTTGCTTTAGCTCGAGACCCATTTATGCAATCTTATCAAATCTCATGCGATGAACAAGCAACTAATCTATTGAAACAAATACAAGTTTGGCAGTTCAAAGGATTGATAAAAAATAGTGATGCTAGTTATGAGCAGCTATGGTTATTTTCAGATAATCAGTGGTTAGCAATAACTGCTAGAGTTATTCCTAATATTTTATTTCCCTGGCAAATTCAAACTTTAGTTACTGACAAAATTGTATGGCAAGCCAATTTGGCGGATTATTGTCATGATGTGGTGCTATGGACTATGCAATTAAATAAGTAATATTTTCCTTTATTAGGACCTAACATGCGAAATAGATTGCAAAAATTTACGACAACTATGGTGAATAAATTTTTAGTGATACTGCTTTTGGGGAGTCTCTATGGCAATATCAGTATTAGTTTAGCAACCCACAAAAAATCCCTTGATACTAGTGAACCCAAACAATTGATCTCAATTGAATTCTATCAAACGGATATAGCTATTATTTTACAAGCTTTAGCGGATAGTAAGCAGATGAATTTAATCATAACTGATGATTTATCCATTAAACAGACAATTAAACTACAACAAGTTGAGTGGCATAAAGCTCTTAATATCATTTTGAATTCGGCTAATTTACAAGCTGAAATCGAAGATAATATTTTATTCATTTCGAAAGCTATCGATCCTGAAATTGCCTATCAAAAACAGCTGTTGGTGAAAAAAGAGCAGGAACAGAAACAGCCTCTAGATTCTTTATTATTAACAGTTAATAATATTGATTTAACTACATTACAGGAAACAATTCAACAGCAAGGATTGCTGTCAGAACGAGGTAAGGCAGTTATAGATAAACGAACTAATTCACTTATTATCACTGATTTAACCCAACAGTTTGATGGTATTAAAAAGCTAGTTAAAGTAATGGATAAACCAATGCCACAAGTACATATATCCGCTCATATTGTGACTATGAGTGATGAAAGTATGTCAGAGCTTGGCATTAAATGGGGGTATTCCGGGCATTCTTCACAACTATTGGATAAATTTGATGTTGGTTTAGGTGTGCCTAATCCTACTACTACGGTTGGTTTTAATTTAGCTAAGTTGTCGACAAGTTTATTAAATTTAGAGTTATCAGCATTAGAATCAGAAAATCAACTCGAAATAATCGCCAGTCCAAACTTATTAACCGCTAATCAAAATATGGCATCCATAAAGCAAGGGACTGAAATCCCTTATGAAGTTTCTAGCGGTAGCAATGGAGCCACATCTATTGAGTTTAAACAAGCTGTTTTAGGATTAGAAGTTACCCCAAAAATACTAAGTGATAAGCAGATGATTTTAGATCTATATATCACCCAAAATACAACCGGGCGTTCTATAAAGCGGAGTGATGGTGGCGAAGCATTAGCCATTGATACTCAGGAAATAAAAACGCAAGTACAAGTTAAAAGTGGTGAAACAGTGGTACTTGGTGGTATTTTTCAACAAATTAAGAGCAAAGGCAATAGTAATGTTCCAGGAATGAGCGAAGTACCAATTATTGGTAATCTGTTTAAAAATTCTAGTAAAAGATTGCAAAAACGCGAATTAGTGATTTTTATTACACCACAACTAGTTGAGTAAATAGCAATGGAGTTGTATCATATTGCATCTTGATTTAGCCTTGGGTTTGACACCTAAATTAGATCGCCAAATTTCAAGTAAGTTGTTGTTATTATAACTAATTAAAAATAGAGAAAATTATGTTTCGAGTTGTAGCTTCAGATTTAGATGGTACTTTATTAAATGCAGACCATAAACTATCATCTTTTACCAAACAAGTTCTACAAGCATTACGACGAAAAGGTATTCAGTTTGCTTTTGCAACGGGAAGACACCATATTGATGTGGCCCAAATGCGAGAAAATATGGAAATTGATGCTTTTATGATAACTTCAAATGGTGCTAGAGTTCATGATAGTGCTGGCGAATTAATTTTTAGCCAAAGTATTGATCCTTCATTAGTGGTTGAAATCGCACATATGTGTATTGATGATCCATTGGTTTATACTCACCTTTACCGTGGTGATGACTGGTTGGTTAATAGAGAAGATAGCTTTTCTCTTGCATTTCATAAACATACTAATTTTTCATATCAGTTATTTGATCCGTTTAATATTGAAACAGATAATATTGCTAAAATATTTTTTACCACTACCGATCTTGCGCTGCATCCACATTTAGTTAAGTTAAAAAATCGTTTGCAACAACAATTTGGTAATAAAATCAGTGTGGCATTTTCAACCCTTAATTGCCTTGAAGTTATGGCTGAAAATGTTTCAAAAGGCAGTGCTTTGAAAAAAATTGTCGAAAGATTGGGACTTGATTTACAAGATGCTATCGCTTTTGGTGATGGTATGAATGATTTAGAAATGCTAAGTATG
Source organism: Gilliamella sp. wkB112 (assembly GCF_001690685.1). Taxonomy (GTDB): domain Bacteria; phylum Pseudomonadota; class Gammaproteobacteria; order Enterobacterales; family Orbaceae; genus Gilliamella; species Gilliamella apicola_J. Next base: position 283,405 of record NZ_LZGL01000013.1, read on the forward strand.
GCTGGTAAAGGTTGTTTAATGCAAAATTCAAGTCTAGATTTGCTTGCTCGCTTACCTAATAATGAGGTAATTGGTTCAAATGTTGATGATGCTGTGCCCCATTATTTGCAGAAGTTATTTTTTAATTCATAAGTTTGTTGGATATGAATATTACAGCTGATAAACAACTAAATACCCTTGGACTACGTTGTCCGGAACCAATTATGTTAGTCCGTAAAACCATAAGAGAGCTTACTGTAGGGCAAGTACTTTATATCATAGCTGATGATTATGCTACCGTAAGGGATATTCCTAGTTTTTGTCGTCATATGGATCATAAATTAGTGGCATCAAAAGTTGATGGCAAACCTTATCAATATTGGATTCAAAAATCACATTAGTCTTGTTACTGCCATGCCAAGAAGTTTCAGGTCTGCTATATGTTTTAGTCAATTTAATTCAATTTGCCTTAAATAATAGTTCAATGTACGCCAGTCGTTAGGCTGAATACTATCAATCATTAGTAACAATGTTTGTCGGTTGCCATTGTGGCGAGATTTTAAATTTATAATAATTAAAAAACGAAATAATAAAGGTTTACGCATAATATGCCAGCGCTGTTTATGCCAATAAATTTGGTGAATATAATGAAATAGTGCCAATTCTCCTTTGATAGTATGTAAATAGTGAAAGCTACGCCACCATTCTATTGCCAATATCAATATAATTACCATTGTAAAAGCGTTTAAACAGGTGTCAGCCAATAGTGCTAGACTTATGATAATTAAGGTTAAATAAAAAATACCCGAAATGACTAATAGTAGGTATGAAACTGTGAGTTTGGTACTCCACATAATTACAGCTCAGATTGAGTAAAACTGAATTATCTCATGATTTTGTTAAAAATTACTTAAAATAATGACAAAGATGGGAGATAATACGCACATTTGACTAACACTGGTTTTGCAGATGAATAGTTAAGTGTTTTCTTAATTATAATTAATTGGCTTATTATTCATTATGATATAAATATATGTTAAAACACTTAAAGGAAGGGGGGGGACAGAAATTTTCTGTTGCCCTTGCTTTTTGCCTTCAAGAAATTAGATAGGAATGATTTGTGATATTAATTAGAGTATTAAAGATTCTTCTAAAAATTTTAATTGGTTGTTTACTTTGTGGTTTAGCCATAGGTATTGCTGGTTATGCTTATTATTCAAAAGACTTACCTAATGTGGCAACTTTAAAAGAAGTGCGCTTACAAACACCATTACAAGTACTGAGTAAAGATGGTGAGTTGATTGCGATTTTTGGTGAGCGCCGACGCACACCTTTAAAATATGATGAAATTCCACCATTAATGGTGAATGCCATCATTGCTACTGAAGATGCAAGGTTTTTTGAACATTATGGTATCGATCCAATTGGTATTGTTCGAGCTATGTATGTTGGATTGAAACAAAAAGGTTTTTCACAAGGTGGTAGTACCATTACTCAGCAAGTAGCTAAAAATTTCTTTTTAACTCCAGAAAAAAGTATTTCCCGTAAAGTTAAAGAGATGATTTTGGCCATTCGTATGGAAAAAGAGTTATCTAAAGAGGAAATTATGGCCTTATATCTAAATATGATCAACTTTGGATCTAGGGCATATGGTGTGGCTGCAGCTTCATATACTTTTTTTGGTAAAACACCCGAGCAATTGACGGTGGATGAAGCGGCTTTGCTTGCCGGATTACCTAATGCTCCTTCTGCTTTTAACCCTATTGCTCACCCAGATAAGGCATTAACGAGGCGTAATTGGGTGTTGAGTCGTATGTTAGATCAATCTTATATTACTCAGGCCCAGTATGATGAAGCAATAAACAGACCATTAAATGCAAGCTATCATTCACCACAAATTGAATTTTCGGCACCGTATGTAGCGGAAATGGCACGCCAATTTATGTATGATAAATTTGGTGAAAATGCTTATACGGATGGTTATAAAGTATATACAACCATTTCTAAGCAAGATCAGGTTGCGGCGACTGATGCTGTGCAAAAAAATATAATTGATTATGATATTCGCCATGGTTACCGTGGTGCCGAAAAAGTTTTATGGAAAAACAATGAGTCGCCTTGGAATGAAGAACAAATTCAACAAACATTAGATAAGTATATTTGTTACAGTGGTATGTGCCCGGCTGTGGTGACTAAAGCCAGCGATAAAGAAGCTGTAGCGGTTTTATCAGATAAAAGTAATGTTGCCATTTATTTTCAAGCCATGAAATGGGCGCGTCCATTTATTAGTGATACTCAACAGGGTGCATTCCCTAAAAAAGTAACTGATACCATAAAAGTAGGGCAACTTATTTGGGTTAAAAAATCTGGTGATAATTGGGAGCTAGCACAGATCCCTGCCGTAAATGCTGCATTGGTTTCACTTGATTCTGACAATGGTGCAATTAAAGCTATTGTTGGCGGTTATGATTTTAACTTAAGTAAATTTAATCGGGCTACTCAAGCATTGCGTCAGTTAGGTTCCAATATTAAGCCGTTTATTTACACTTCTACATTAGAAAAAGGCCTAACTATGGCCACCTTGCTTAATGATGCTCCTATTGTACGGACCAGTGGTAGTGAAACTTGGAGCCCTAAAAATTCACCACCTAATTATGCCGGGCCGTTACGAATGAGAATTGGTTTAGGTATGTCTAAAAATGTAATGATGGTCAGAGCGCTACGAGCAGTAGGTATTGATTGGGTTGCAACTTACTTGGAGCGTTTTGGCTTCCCTAAGGAAAATATTTCACATAATGAATCATTAGCCTTAGGTTCGGCATCATTTACCCCCTTACAAGTTGCTAGAGCTTACTCTGTGATTGTTAATGGCGGTTACTTGATTACGCCTTATCTAATTGAAAGGATTGAGTATAATAATGCAAACGGAATTATTTATCAGCATCAACCAGTTATCGCTTGTCATACTTGTTCCGAAGATATTGATACAGATGAAGCCACACCTGTAGCGTTGAATAATGTTGAGGATGAGGCCAATCAATCTGGTAATGAAGAACCGGAACAGGCAAATTTAAAAGCAGATGATCATTTAATTTTACCTAATATAAATGATGATAAAACTAATGATTCAACTCCAAAATATGCGCCACACACGTTAAACAGTGGTATAGCATATATTATGAAAGATGGTTTGCGAACTACCGTTTTTGGAGGTTCGGGTTGGCAAGGTACCGCTTGGCGGGTTAAGGCTTTAGGTCGAAAAGATGTTGGTGGTAAAACCGGAACCACCAACGCTTCCAAAGACGTTTGGTTTTCAGGATTTGGTGGCAATATAGTAACCACAGTTTGGATGGGATTTGATGATCACCGTCGTGAGTTAGGGCGAACTTTTCGCGCTGAAGCTGGTGCTAACACTGCCAATCCAGTTTGGGTCGATTATATGAAGGTAGCGCTAAAAGATGTGCCTGAAAAAGAAGATCCACAACCAGAAAATGTTGTTACCGTAACCATTGATCAAAAAACTGGTTTGTTACCACAACCTGGTTCGCAAACTATGTCGGAGTACTTTATTAAAGGTTCAGAACCGACTCAATATGCAACACAAGAAATCGGGACTAAAGTAACGGATTCCGAAGGTAATACTTCAGAATTATTTTAATTTGGATTGATGATGAGTGGTGCAATTAGAATAATTGGTGGTAAATGGCGTGGTCGTAAATTGTCGGTACTCGACAAGCCTGGTTTACGGCCAACAACGGATAGAGTTAAAGAAACTTTATTTAATTGGTTAATGCCAGTATTACACAATAGTATTTGTTTAGATTGTTTTTCAGGTAGTGGTTCTTTAGGCTTTGAAGCTGCATCACGAGGTGCAACAAGTGTAACTTTACTTGAAAAGGACAAACAAGTAGCTCAACAACTTGCTAAAAATAAACAACTGTTGGCGAGTAATGTGATTAGTATTTTTCAAACTGACACCTTGATTTGGCTTAGCAAAGCAGCATTAACACAATTTGATATTGTGTTTATAGATCCGCCATTTCATCATTCTTTGGTTGCACAGACGGTTAATCAACTGGAAGAGCATAACTGGCTTAAGCCGTCTGCTTATATTTATATTGAAACCGAAATTGAGCATAATGTGATGGCATATATTCCTACTAACTGGCGCTTACATCGAGAAAAAACCGCCGGACAAGTGCATAGCCATCTTTTTATAAGAGAAAGTATTTAATGTTTGTATTAATTGGTAAAATTCTATATTCCTTTATTTGGTTGTTTTTGGTCTTTAACCTGATTCACCCTTATCCAAGGCCTGCTAATATTGTTGCCAATATTGGTCTAATTGCTTTTGTTGTTATGCATGGCTTGCAAGCATGGATTTTACATTCAACCATGACCAACCAAGAGAAAGAACAAGATAAATTTAAAGTATTGCGTTTGTTTTTATTTGGTGTTTTTGAATCACTCAGTTGGAAAAATAAAAAATAAAGGGCAAAAACAGTTGCCAGATACAAATATTTTTGTATAATGCTCAGCACTTCCTTTGATGCCTTCAAAGATGCGGGAATAGCTCAGTTGGTAGAGCGCAACCTTGCCAAGGTTGAGGTCGCGAGTTCGAACCTCGTTTCCCGCTCCAGACATTCTTTCATGGAGCGTCACTGATGTTCACCAAGCAGTCAAAACTCTTTCTAAATCAAAACATTTTGTGTGTTGATTGTGCGTAGAGGTGTATTGCCGTTTACCCACTGCTACACAAAAATGGTACATTCAAAGATACATTGAAATCCATAAGTGGTACATTCGCATTTTTGACTGACATTTGATTTTGCATTCCCATAACAGAAATCTCCTTAAATTCTTCATAGGAGAACTTTTATGGCACTTACTGATGCAGTTGTGCGAAACAGCAAACCTCAAGCAAAACTCTATACCCTTAAAGATATTCAAGGTCTATCATTATATATCTCCCCTACAGGTAACAAAGCGTGGCATTATCGTTATACCTTTGAGGGTAAACGTAATCGTGTTTCATTAGGTCAATACCTCGATATCTGTCTCAAAGAAGCCCGTCAAAAATGCGAAGATGCCCGTTTTTGGGTTAAAAATGGCTTTTCTCCTCATTTATCTCATGCCATTGAAACAAGTAACAGGGGTGAGATTGTTGAAGTAAAGGTCAAAATAGAAACCTTTGAACAGTTTAGTGCCCGCTGGAAACTCTTTAAATTCAGAAAGCTTGGGCTGGATATCCAACACAAACGGCAAAGCACCCATATCCAGATAGAACACTATATGCGAATAGACCTCTTACTTGCTTAGGTCGTATTCCCTTAAATGAAATCACCAAAGCCGATGTATTAAAGGTATTGCGTCATATCAAAAGGCGAAGGACTTTATCCATTGCAGAAAAATGCCGCTGTTGGCTCAATGAGATTTTTCGTCATGCCATTGCCGAAGGTATTATTGAAACCAATCCTGCGGCTGATATGGACATTCTAGCCTTACCCTAAAACCAACCCTACATAATCCCTACCTCACCATACAATAGTTACCCGAATTCTTAGTAACACTAGAACAATATCAAGGTTCACTCCAAACCAAGCTGGGTATCAAGCTCCTATTCCTGACAAGGGTTAGAACGGGTGAACTCAGACTCGCCAAACCAGAACATTTCTACTTAGAGAATAATTTATGGAAAATCTCCGCTGAACTCGTCAAACAACTCCAGAAAAGGGCCAGATTTCCACAAGGTATTTACAAAGTTAGATGGCATAATAGTCCTAAATTTGGTAAATCACCGAATTTGTATAATAGCTAAGTTCCTTATACTCGTTATATCCTAATTCATGGTGGTAATACTCTAGCGCATACAGATGGTTGTTTACTAACGAGTACAATAAAGTCAACAGACTTTGTAGGTGCTAACCAAGCTTAATTAACAGAGTTTAAAAACTATCTAAATAAAGTTGATATTGATAAAATAAAAATTATTATTACTAGCGATCTTTAAGGAAATACCTCATGTTACGTACATTAGTACTTGTTGTATTGATTACTTCTTCGATGGTCAGTTTTGCAGACCAACCAACACATAATGTGATTATCCCGCAAAATAGCACTATTAAATACCTTGGCGAAAACGATGGTACTTATAAGTTTCAAGGTCAAATGCAACTCACAGGCTTACTAAAAGCTCGTTGGGGTAAAGATCTTCCCGGAGATAAACCCAATAAAAAAATCTATCTACAGTTTTTACCTACAGAAAAACAAGCTACATTATTACCCACTATTAATGATCAATACAGAAATAGCAATCAAATGGTTTTACTTAATTCAGAAAAATCTTTAGAGAGTAATAAAAAAATAGTAGAAGCAAATTTTAAAGATATACCAGCTACATTTTGGAAGAATCAAGAAGGTATATTACAACAACCGATGACAATCATTATTGATAACTTTAAGGCAAATGATGACTGCGATTACAGATATTATTATGCCAACATAGTGTCGATTAAGACAGTGGCAGATATAGAACCAGTTATTCAAGAAAGACGAGGTTGTAATAGTTATATTTTTGAGGATATTTACATGATTCATTCAAAAGAAGGTTACACCAACCTAAGAAAAGAAGCTAATGGTAAATCAATAGTAATTCAGAAACTAACTAATGACACTTTAGTAAATAAAGTAAGAATAGAGGGTAATTGGTACTACATCAATGTTCTTAACGCAGGTGAGCAAACAGATATCAATGGTTACGTCCATAATAGCCAAGTTATACGGGCTGATTAAAAGGAATGACCTATGACAAACACCTATGCACTAATTGACAGAGTAATGCGCCAAATTAATGCACAGGTAGATGTTATTGGAGCTATACAGCAATGGCGAATAGCTAAGCCAATTGCTGATTTGCAAGAGCAAGTGACAGAGTGGCAAATATTTTTTAAAATAGAAAATATACCTTGGTTTTCAAATAAATCATCTATACTAACCACAAAAAAAGCTCAAAGTTCTTTACAAGAGCTACTATTACAACCTACCGTATTATTCAATACCACAAGTTGATGATTACACAGGGCGTATTGCTTCTCGTCAAATACAAATTGTGTTACCACCCCAGTTAATGAATAAAACCATTGGGTTAGAAATACTCTTTATAGAAGATAAATTCCCGCTAGCCTTTTGGCGAGATGATAAAGTATTAGGCAGTGGTGAAAGCGATATATATGGTTATGCCTATCAATCCACCTTAGAAGAAGGTTATAGCCGTAGTTATACTAGCTTTAATCAAGAACTTAATGAAGCGGTAAGTCAACTTAATAATACTGATCAGGCGCAACAGGCAGAGAAACCTGCTATTAAATAGGGAGCTGAAAGAGTAGAAGAACAACCTATTGTTTGGGAAACTGATTTTATGTACGATGATGCACCATGGATCGATGCTATTCATAATGCTGAACTAGTTATCCATTACCCAGATGATATACTAAGCCCAAGGGTAGATGGAAAAGGTTATCGCTTTAAAATAAGTAATCTTGATTTTCCTGTAGTATCAATGGGGCAGTTAACCTATAATAATGTAGATACCACCAAACCAACACGTAATGAATTATTAATAGATACTTCTAACCAGAAGAAATGTACTACTATGACCTTATTAGACCCAAAGGAAGAAGTTTAATTTATGGCCAAATACCCAGACTATACTCAGATGATGGAGTGGCATTTTGATGAGCCTACTATTTTAAGTTGGCAAATTAAGACCATCGCTCATCAATGGCAGAAGTTTGGGTATTTTTTAATAGTGTTATTGACTTTAGGTTGTTTAGGGCTTTTATCCAGTGTTATTGCTTATCTCATTACAGAGCCTATAACTGCTTTAATTATAGCTGTCTGGTCTTCTGCCTTTATTATTATCCCCGCTTTATTTTTATTTGGAGAAGTAAGGCGTAAATGTTGGATGGTATACCGGTTTACTCAGAGTGGGGGGGAGCTGTATCTTTGGCACGCTTATCCTAAAAGTTTATTCTGGCTAATAAGATTGCTTTTTGTAGGATTAGGTGTTGGTGTATTAGTTACAGGTATTATTACAAAAATGGGGATTTTAGCGATAGCAGGCCCTGTCAGTATTGCTTTAGCTTTAGGTTCTGTAGCTATTACTAAAAAATATGAAGAAGAAATGAAAGCTTTTACCACTTGGAGTATTGAATGGTCAAAGATTACACAAGCAACTTATGATCAAAAACGTAATGTGTTTACTTTACATTATGTTTATCCTCCTTTTACTATGCAAGAGAGAAATGAGTTTATGGCTCAAGGTTATACAGATGCTCGCATAGATAATATTATTAGAGAGTGGGATTTTTATATATTTCCTACTCCAGAACTAACTAGTCAAGTAATCCAATTAGTAGAAAGCTCTTTACAAAAAGGTGTAACACTAGAACATAAAAAAATTACTTTACCTGAGGTAGTTTAGTTAAGGAACTATGGCTAAATATCTAGACTATACCCAAACAATGGAATGGCATTCAGATAAACCAGTTATTTTAAGTTGGCAAATTAAAACCATCGCCCATCAATGGCAAAAATTTGGGTATTTTATAATTTTTGTAATGGCTATTTGTATGGTAGTTTTTTTAGCTATTTTAATTGTAGGTTATGAGGATTGGGGAACACCTTGTATGCCTTTAGTTGTTATGGGGATTGGGGCACTGCTATTATTTGGAGAGGTAAGGCGTAAATGTTGGATGGTATACCGGTTTACTCAGAGTGGGGGGGAGCTGTATCTTTGGCGCGCTTATCCTAAAAGTTTATTCTGGCTAATAAGATTGCTTTTTGTAGGATTAGGTGTTGGTGTATTAGTTACAGGTATTATTACAAAAATGGGGATTTTAGCGATAGTAGGCCCTGTCAGTATTGCTTTAGCTTTAGGTTCTGTAGCTATTACTAAAAAATATGAAGAAGAAATGAAAGCTTTTACCACTTGGAGTATTGAATGGTCAAAGATTACACAAGCAACTTATGATCAAAAACGTAATGTGTTTACTTTACATTATGTTTATCCTCCTTTTACTATGCAAGAGAGAAATGAGTTTATGGCTCAAGGTTATACAGATGCTCGCATAGATAATATTATTAGAGAGTGGGATTTTTATATATTTCCTACTCCAGAACTAACTAGTCAAGTAATCCAATTAGTAGAAAGCTCTTTACAAAAAGGTGTAACACTAGAACATAAAAAAATTACTTTACCTGAGGTAGTTTAGTTAAGGAACTATGGCTAAATATCTAGACTATACCCAAACAATGGAATGGCATTCAGATAAACCAGTTATTTTAAGTTGGCAAATTAAAACCATCGCCCATCAATGGCAAAAATTTGGGTATTTTATAATTTTTGTAATGGCTATTTGTATGGTAGTTTTTTTAGCTATTTTAATTGTAGGTTATGAGGATTGGGGAACACCTTGTATGCCTTTAGTTGTTATGGGGATTGGGGCACTGCTATTATTTGGAGAGGTAAGGCGTAAATGTTGGATGGTATACCGGTTTACTCAGAGTGGGGGGGAGCTGTATCTTTGGCGCGCTTATCCTAAAAGTTTATTCTGGCTAATAAGATTGCTTTTTGTAGGATTAGGTGTTGGTGTATTAGTTACAGGTATTATTACAAAAATGGGGATTTTAGCGATAGTAGGCCCTGTCAGTATTGCTTTAGCTTTAGGTTCTGT
>NZ_LZGL01000014.1 GCF_001690685.1 Gilliamella sp. wkB112
GAATTCTGGAACAATTGAACCAATTTCAGTAATTATACTTTTAGCCATATTCGACTACTCCTTTGATTAACTAATACATTCCAAAACTAAATAACCAGGCAATAATAACGGCTAATATCCCTGTTATCATGCGACTATATAATACCGCCGGAACTCCATACTGCACGGTTTTTGGTTTGGCCTCACCCAAAGATAAACCTACCGGTATAAAATCACACCCTGCTTGAGCATTTATCGCAAATAAAGCCGGTAATGCATAAGCTACCGGAATCGCCCCTATCGCAATTTGAGAACCAATCAATACGCCTATTACTTGGGCAATAACTGCTCCCGGACCTAATATCGGTGATAAAAATGGTAAGCTACAAATAAAGGCTATTATCATCATTCCCCATAATGAACCGGCTAAAGGGGATAATGTTGTCGCGATAATATTTCCTATCCCTGTATAGTTAATAATACCTATTAACATACTAATAAAGGCCATAAATGGAATTATATTTTTTATCAACATATCGGTTGAATCTCGGCCCGCTTGATAAAAAATCCCCATCGCCTTACCTATGCCTCGGGATAATTTAATTAAAAATCCTTCTTTTTGATTTGCTTTATGTTCTTCCTTTATTTGCGCATATTTTTCTTTGAATTTTTGACGATCCAAAAGTGGATCTTCAACCGCCTGTGTCGGTTGTTCGTCACTTTGCGAATATGTTGCTGATTGTTCATTATTATCTTCAATAAGTGTAATATTTTCCGGTTTTACACCAGAAACAAATATATCTTCTGTAATATGTTTTGCTAATGGTCCACTTGGTGCTGACGGAATAACATCAATAGTCGGAATTTTTTTCATTGGATAAACACCAATTCTAGCTGTACCACCACAATCGATAATAGCACACATAATTTCATTTTCTGGAATGGCATTTTTAAATCCATCTACCGCTTCACCTCCAGACAATTCAGCTATTTTACTGGCTACCGGATGGATCCCTCCACCTGTCACTGACAGAACTTTATGTCTTTCTGTTGTCGGTGTTAATCTAAAACCCGTACCCCAGCCACCTTGACCTTTTTCAATAAAAATTGTTTTATACATAATGTGGCTCCTACAGATTCTCTTTACGCATTAAAAAGTTAGTGATCATTTCAGTAATAATGCCACGCATTAAAATAACCACAATACCAGTTAAGAAATACCGAACGGAAAGGCTTGAAATATTAAACCCAGCTTCCATTACACCATTTGCTATACCTAAAAATACAAATAACTCACCGGCATTTGCATAAGGAAATAAACCTGTTACTGGGTGAACAAATGAAACTGCGGAATCATAAAATGCAGGTTTTTGTTCTTCTTTTACAAAACGCCCGAACGTATATGCCATTGGGTTAGTTAACATTAAAACTGATAACATCGGCATAAGACTGTATCGTAAAATTATATTTCTAGCTGAAAACTGAATTGCTCTTGTTACCCTCTGTTCACCAATAAAGGCTATGACAGAATAGGTAAATGTTAATAAGACGATTAACAAAGGAAGAATCCCCGTAATAAGACCTAAAAATGCTTGCCCACCGGCCTGAAATAAACCGATAAAATGCGTTCCAAACCATTCTACATATTCCATTACAAACTCCTTGCTATCATACTGAAAATATGGTGAATAGAGATTACCTTCGCTCAATCCACCTGAAATTTTGCGCCCAAAAATTCAAATTAATGGGTGCGAAAGTATCGATATTTATAGGATTATGTTCTGTATCCTATTTTTACAGTCAGAAACTAGAAGCAAAATAAGTATAAATAGAATTTTTGATTAACAATTCAGAACATAAGTAATCCTCAATAGTTAGAGTATTAACTAACATTAGATTTATCTGTTTTTATTCCCCCATAAGTAAAATATTACATTTTCTTTTACGCTTACGATTTTGATCCCAGTCAATAAAATAAATATATCCAACAGAACCTATTTGGAGTTGACCATTTTTGATAATAAAAGTTTCACTTGAACCAAAAATTGAAGCGCGAATATGTGCATCCGCATTAAGAATTGTAGCCGGATCAGCGGGATAAGTTGGATCAACAGCCGCAAGTTCTTCTAAGAATTGAACATGTTTAGGTCCAGGATAAAGATAATCCGATTCTGTTAATTGTCTTGGTATTAATTTATTTAAAATACGATTTAAATCTACTTGTAAAAATTCATCTCCATTCCAATCATAATCATGCACATATTCTTCAAATAAAACTGAACATGTAGTATGTGAACTTGCAACCACGCACATACCATCTTTGATATTTGACTTTTCAATAATATCTTTAATATTATTAGTAATATTATGATAAGAAACACGTACTCCATTAGATTCCAAAATCAGTTGTTCATGTTTAATAACCATACTACATTCTCCTTTTTGTAAATGCTTCTACCAGTGATTCAATCATTTGTTTTAACATTTGTGATGGATTTGGAGCACAAACAATACCACTTGTACAACCTGTTCCATCAGCACCTAAAAGAATTGTTCGATAGACGTCTTCTGGTGAACTAATTCCAGCGGCTTGCATAACTAATATATTGGCATCCATAGATTTGATAATTTCATTTGTTTGTTGTATATAATCTTCATCACTTGTTTTACCGGTACCGATTAATTCAGTCGGTTCACATAAAACAATATCAGGGCGTAATACAGAAATAGCTTTTGCTTCAGATAAACTATCAGCACAAACGATGGTTAATATGCCTAATTCATTCGCTTTATTTATAGCCTTTGTTAAGGCTGATAGTGTTAATGGTTTTTCTGCATGATTTAGAAATGTTGCTTTTACTCCAACATTTTTTAATGATTCAGGTAGAACAGCTCCCATACCACGACCATAGGAAATACCGTCTAAATGTTGAGCAGTCACGATAATATGAGATGTTTGCTTAGCAATACTAGCTAAATCACTATATGGAGCCGTTACAAAAATAGTAATATTGTGTTTACAAGATAATTCATCCGCTAATATTGCAAGTTCAAGCAATTTCTCACCACAAAGATAAGACTTAGGATTCACGACAAAAAATGGTTTTGTAACTATATGTTTAGTCATATTGTTTACCTTTAAATATCAATCGGTTGGGTATGAAATAATTTGACATAATGATCTAACATTTTTTGCATACCAATATTGGCGGATTTCTTTAATTCAAAATAATTAATTGGTTTTGTTTTTTGAATTTCATCAAACGCATTATTAATAATGTCAGTAAAAATATTAATTTTAGCAATTCCGTTCAATGCACATTTTTCAAGATTTTGATCCCCTGAAGAAGAACCACCATGTAGAACAAGAGGAATTGTGGTTAATTGATCAATTTCATGCAAACGATCAAAATTAATTTTAGGTGTTGCTTTATATACACCGTGTGCAGTACCAATCGAAATAGCTAGTGAGTCAATATTAGTTTGGCTAACAAATTCAACCACATCTGAAGGACTAGTATAAATTGAATCACATGAATCATGGTTTTCATAATTTTCACCAGCACCAACATGCCCTAACTCAGCTTCTACCGAAACACCATTGCTATGAGCAAAAGAAACAACTTTTTTGGTAATTGCTATATTTTCTTCGAAGGATTTCATTGATGCATCGATCATTACAGAAGTAAATCCTAGTTCAATTGCTCTTTTTATAAAATCAAAATCCTCACCATGATCCAAATGTAAACCAATGGGAACAGAACATTTTTCAGCTAGAAACTTCCCAATTAAAGCTGCTTCTTCAAGTGAAATCATTTGCGAATGCGATTGAGCAAAAGACAAAATAATTGGTACATTATTTTCTTGAGCCACATCAACAAATACTCTTGCTGAATCTAAATCAATAAAATCTGGTGCCGGAATAGCAAATTTTCTTTTTTTAGCAATATCTAATAACTGTTTCGAGTTAACTAACATAACCCCTCCTTTTTACATTTGATAACATAGTTTACTTTAGTAAAAATACTAATAACAAAAAAAAATCTTGTCAACTTTTTTCTATTGAAAAGTAACATTTCAAATGAAAAATTAATTTGTGATAAAATAAATTAAATTTAACTAACCATTTTCTTGATATTTGCTATAAGGAGCAAAAATGACCAAACGAACCGATTTATTGGTAAAAGCAGCAATGCTTTTTTATAAAGAGGAAGTAACTCAAACTGAAATTGCTAAAATTTTGGGTGTATCAAGACCAACTGTAGCTACATTATTGCAAGAAGCAAAGGATAAAGGTATTGTAAGAATTACCATTCAGCATACCGAATACAATATACAACAAAGACAAGAAGCATTAGAAAAAAAATACGACCTCAAAACAGTAATAATCGCGCCTAATAGTAGTAGCCACAAAAATGCTAAAATTGCGGTTGGCGCATGTTGTGTCGAATTTATTGAAAGGCGGTTATCCAAAATCAACAATTTAGGAATAGGATGGGGAACCACAATTTACGAATATGTTCAACAGGCTAACTATCGTAATTTTAGCGATCTCTCAATAGTACCATTGATTGGAGGAATGGGAATGTCGGAGTTTCAATATCACTCAAATCATTTGGCTTTTATTTTAGCCCAAAAATATGGTTGTAATGTAAATTATTTCTATTCCCCTGCTATTGCTGACACAGTCAAAATCAAAAAAATCTTGGAAGATACTGAATTAGTAAGAACTATACTCAATATGGGGAAAAATGTGGATATGGCAATTATGGGAGTTGGTAATCCTGTCTTATCATCTAGTTATAGACAATTTGGCTACATACATGAAAGTGATGTAATTGAATTAGAAAAAAGTCAAGCTATCGGGGATATTGGTGCTACATTTTTTGATAAAAATGCTAATGCCGTTGATACGAATATTTCAGAGAAAATGATCGGTATAAGTTTGACTGATTTAATCAATATACCCGATGTAATCGTACTAGCAACCGGAAAAGAAAAAGTAAACAGCATTAAGCCGCTTATTCATAAAAAAGTCATTGATCATTTAATTATAGATAACGAAATAGCAGAAGCATTACTAGAATGATATTTTTGATAAGCAGATATTTTTAATACCAATCAGACAATATTTTTCAGGTTGCCACTGTTTAGATAATTGATTTATAAATAGTAAAAGGAAGTTTACCTCCCTTTTACTATGCTATTTTCAAAAAGCACCAATCATATCTTCGAATTTACCTTGATCTACAGCAAATGCGCGGATACCTTCGGCTAATTTTTCTACTGCCATGGCATCACTATTATGTTGTCATCTAAATTCAGCTTCTGTCATCAACGCGGGGCGAGGCTCCACTGTTTGATTTGG
Organism: Gilliamella sp. wkB112; assembly: GCF_001690685.1. Taxonomy (GTDB): domain Bacteria; phylum Pseudomonadota; class Gammaproteobacteria; order Enterobacterales; family Orbaceae; genus Gilliamella; species Gilliamella apicola_J. The sequence goes on from NZ_LZGL01000014.1 coordinate 5,348, forward strand.
ATTTGGATTTGGATTTGGATTTAGTTTCACTACTACTGATGCATTTAATTGTTGCATCTCAGATAACAAATTAGGATAAATAGTCAATCTATCACATCCCGTTAATGCCAATATCTGATCAGCCTTACGAAAGGTGGCTTCCATAACAATTGTTTTATAACCATGTTGTTTATATTTGTCTTCGTGTTAAATTAAACCTTTCTTGCAGAACCAGGCTAGTTATATTGAGATGACACAAAATCTCTTTTAATAATATTGTACTGCGTTCATCTAAATACATGTTAAATCCTCCATATATTTGCTATCAAAAAGTTTATGATAGCTTGTTCAAAAGCTATAATGCTTTTAGGTCCAATGTGTGGTAAATTGATTGTGCTGAGATGGGAGCAAAAATTTGAATTTGCTAAAAAGCAAACTTCATTTGCTCAATAATCTGATAAGATTGACGTTATAAGTAACTATATAGTATGAATATTAGAAGGTTATTTGAAGATTTTTACTTGAATATAAAATAGAAAACTCCGCTGAAGCTATCACCGGAGTTTTAAAATATAAAAAACTTATTATTTTAATAAGATATTTGCTTGTGCTAGTACATTTTCGACAGTAAAACCAAATTCCTTAAATAGTTGATCTGCTGGTCCTGATTGTCCAAAAGTTGTCATGCCAATAACTTTACCATTTAAACCAACATATTTAAACCAGTAATCGCTGATACCTGCTTCAATTGCAATACGAGCAGTTACTGAAGATGGTAACACTGATTCTTTATAAGTAACATCCTGTTTATCAAATGCGTCCGTTGACGGCATTGAAACAACACGTACTTTTCGGCCAGCCTGTGTAAGTTGATCATACGCATCTACAGCTAGCTGAACTTCAGAACCGGTCGCAATTAAAATGAGTTCTGGTGTGCCAGTGCAATCATTCAAAATATAACCACCACGATAAACATTAGCTAATTGTTCTTTGCTACGTTCTTGTTGCTTAAGATTTTGTCTTGTAAAAATTAATGCTGTTGGGCCATCTTTGCGTTCTACTGCATATTGCCATGCAATAGCAGATTCTACTTGGTCACATGGGCGCCAAGTACTAACATTTGGGGTAACTCGTAGGCTTGCTATTTGTTCTACTGGTTGATGAGTTGGACCATCTTCCCCCACTCCGATAGAGTCATGAGTGTACACAAATAGTGAACGGATTTTCATTAATGCAGCCATACGAATAGCATTACGAGCATATTCCATAAACATTAAAAAGGTTGCGCCATAAGGAATAAAACCACCATGTAAAGTAATACCATTCATAATTGCTGACATACCAAATTCACGCACCCCATAATGGATATAATTACCATCTGGATTAGCCAATATTTCTTTAGAACCTGACCACATAGTTAAATTACTCGGAGCCAAGTCGGCTGAACCACCCAAAAATTCAGGTAATACTGGTGCAAAGGCTTCAATTGCATTTTGTGATGCTTTACGAGTAGCAATAGTTGCCGGATTGGCTTGTAGTTTAGCCACAAACTCTGTTGCTGTTGTGTGCCAACTATTAGGTAAATCACCATTAATTCGTCGTTTAAATTCTTTGGCTAGCTCTGGATAAGCTTGAGCATATGCAGCAAAGCGAGTATTCCATTCGTCTTCTAGTTGTTTACCTTTTGCTTTAGCATCCCACGCATCATAATAATCTTTAGGCACTTCAAAAGTTGGATATTTCCAACCAAGAGCTTCACGAGTAGCAGTAATTTCTGCATCACCTAATGGTGCACCATGGCTTTCATGACTACCTGCTTTATTTGGTGAACCAAAACCAATAACAGTTTTGCACATTAATAGTGATGGTCTATCAGTCACCGCCTGTGCTTGTTCAACTGCATGAGAAAGAGCTTCGGCGTCATGGCCATCAATACTTCGAATAACGTGCCAGCCATAAGCTTCAAAACGTTTAGCTGTATCATCAGTAAACCAGCCGTCAACTTCACCATCGATTGATATACCATTATCATCATAAAAAGCAATCAATTTACCTAATTTAAGGGTTCCTGCTAAAGAACAAACCTCGTGGGAAATACCTTCCATCATACAACCATCGCCCATAAATACATAAGTATGATGATCAACAATTTCATGCCCTGGTTTATTAAATTGTGCAGCTAAAGTTTTTTCAGCAATTGCCATACCCACTGCATTAGCTAAACCTTGCCCTAATGGGCCTGTAGTGGTTTCAACACCTGGCACATGGCCATATTCTGGGTGACCAGCGGTTTTAGAGTGTAATTGACGAAAATTTTTTAAATCATCAATAGTCACATTATAACCAGTCATATGTAATAAACTATATATCAACATTGAGGCATGACCATTTGATAATATAAAACGATCACGGTTTGCCCAAAGTGGGTTAAGCGGATTATGTTTTAAAAATCCACGCCATAGTGCTTCGGCCATGTCAGCCATCCCCATAGGAGCCCCCGGATGGCCTGATTTAGCTTTTTGCACGCCATCCATGCTTAATACCCTTATCGCATTCGCAAGTTCGCGATGAGATAGTGTTGCTGCATTCATATTGTTATCTCCAGAAATATTTTTGAATTAAAACTTGTGTATCTACAAAAGGTAAATAACATACCGATTTTGTATGTGAATTTAGTAAAGATAAATAAAAGGGGAGCATGCTCCCCTTTTTTATTATCATTATAATAATGCGCTAATCATATCTTCTAATTTGCCTTGATCTACGGCAAATGCGCGGATACCTTCGGCTAGTTTTTCTACTGCCATGGCATCACTATTATGTTGCCATCTAAATTCAGCTTCTGTCATCAACGCGGGGCGAGGCTCCACTGTTTGATTTGGATTTAGTTTCGCTACTACTGATGCATTTGATTGTTGCATCTCAGATAACAAATTAGGAGAAATAGTCAATCTATCACATCCCGCTAATGCCAATATCTGATCAACCTTACGGAAGCTTGCTCCCATAACAATTGTTTTATAACCATGTTGTTTATAATAATTGTAAATATTTCGTACTGAAACTACACCTGGGTCTTGATCGGCAACATATGGATCGATTGGCTTTTTATTATTATACCAATCATAAATACGACCAACGAATGGAGAAATTAAAAACGCATTTACCTCAGCACAGGCTCGTGCTTGTGCGAATGAGAATAATAATGTTAAATTACAATTAATCCCCTCTTTCTCCAACACTTCAGCCGCTTTTATGCCTTCCCAGGTAGAAGCTATTTTGATTAGAATTCTTGATTTATCAATACCTTTTTCTTTATAAAGTTCGATAATTCGACGTGCTTTTTCAATACAACCTTGTTTATCAAAAGATAAACGAGCATCAACTTCGGTTGAGATTCTTCCCGGTACTGTTTTTAAAATTTCTGCACCGATATTCACCGCTACTTGATCACACGCATTTACTAGCTGTTGTTCTTTACTACCGCCTAATTTTTTCGCGGTTGCAACCGCAGAATCAATCAAATGTCGATATTGAGGAAGTTGTGCTGCTTTCAAAACAAGCGAAGGATTTGTGGTTGCATCTTCTGGTGAGAATTGTTTTATTGAATCGATATCACCAGTATCAGCCACCACAACTGTTAATTTTTTAAATTCATCTAATTGGCTCATACTTTCATCCTAAATAACATTTATTTTAAAGAGATTATAATAACACATATTATTCAATAATATAACGAGTTTGTTATTTAGCAATTAGTGTAATAATCTCCATAAAAATAAAATATTATAATTTTATTTACTACATAAATAATTCAGTAATTATGACAATTATTCCCTAAAATCTTAGGGAATAATGATTTTTAAATTTCAAAACAAATATTATCACCAACATTAAGATCAGGAAACTCTGATGGCTCGACTTCTATTGCTCCGGGTAATAGACCACCATCATTTTCTTTGAAATAGATGGAAATATGTCCAAGCTCTTCAAAGTTTTTATTTGCCTCAGAACCAACTTGTTTAATAGTGTATTTGTGATTACCTAACTTAAATTGTTTGCCTACCTTTAATGTTTGATTAGGTTTGTGGCTAAATTCATGAATAACACAAATGTCACGTAAATCCGGAGTTGCCATCGGTCCAAATAAAATAATAACTTTTTCCTCCTTGAATTCTGGAACAATTGAACCAATTTCAGTAATTATACTTTTAGCCATATTCGACTACTCCTTTGATTAACTAATACATTCCAAAACTAAATAACCAGGCAATAATAACGGCTAATATCCCTGTTATCATGCGACTATATAATACCGCCGGAACTCCATACTGCACGGTTTTTGGTTTGGCCTCACCCAAAGATAAACCTACCGGTATAAAATCACACCCTGCTTGAGCATTTATCGCAAATAAAGCCGGTAATGCATAAGCTACCGGAATCGCCCCTATCGCAATTTGAGAACCAATCAATACGCCTATTACTTGGGCAATAACTGCTCCCGGACCTAATATCGGTGATAAAAATGGTAAGCTACAAATAAAGGCTATTATCATCATTCCCCATAATGAACCGGCTAAAGGGGATAATGTTGTCGCGATAATATTTCCTATCCCTGTATAGTTAATAATACCTATTAACATACTAATAAAGGCCATAAATGGAATTATATTTTTTATCAACATATCGGTTGAATCTCGGCCCGCTTGATAAAAAATCCCCATCGCCTTACCTATGCCTCGGGATAATTTAATTAAAAATCCTTCTTTTTGATTTGCTTTATGTTCTTCCTTTATTTGCGCATATTTTTCTTTGAATTTTTGACGATCCAAAAGTGGATCTTCAACCGCCTGTGTCGGTTGTTCGTCACTTTGCGAATATGTTGCTGATTGTTCATTATTATCTTCAATAAGTGTAATATTTTCCGGTTTTACACCAGAAACAAATATATCTTCTGTAATATGTTTTGCTAATGGTCCACTTGGTGCTGACGGAATAACATCAATAGTCGGAATTTTTTTCATTGGATAAACACCAATTCTAGCTGTACCACCACAATCGATAATAGCACACATAATTTCATTTTCTGGAATGGCATTTTTAAATCCATCTACCGCTTCACCTCCAGACAATTCAGCTATTTTACTGGCTACCGGATGGATCCCTCCACCTGTCACTGACAGAACTTTATGTCTTTCTGTTGTCGGTGTTAATCTAAAACCCGTACCCCAGCCACCTTGACCTTTTTCAATAAAAATTGTTTTATACATAAT
>NZ_LZGL01000015.1 GCF_001690685.1 Gilliamella sp. wkB112
TTGAGTTTTAACCTTGCGGCCGTACTCCCCAGGCGGTCGATTTATCGCGTTAGCTTCGGAGCCCATCACTCTAGGCAACAAACTCCAAATCGACATCGTTTACAGCGTGGACTACCAGGGTATCTAATCCTGTTTGCTCCCCACGCTTTCGCATCTCAGCGTCAGTATCTGTCCAGAAGGCCGCCTTCGCCACCGGTATTCCTCCACATCTCTACGCATTTCACCGCTACACGTGGAATTCTACCTTCCTCTACAATACTCCAGATGACCAGTTTTAAGTGCAATTCCTAGGTTAAGCCCAGGGCTTTCACACCTAACTTAATCATCCGCCTACATGCCCTTTACGCCCAGTCATTCCGATTAACGCTCGCACCCTCCGTATTACCGCGGCTGCTGGCACGGAGTTAGCCGGTGCTTCTTCTGTAATTAACGTCAATTGGCGCACCTATTAGATACACCACCTTCCTCATTACCGAAAGTACTTTACAACCCGAAGGCCTTCTTCATACACGCGGCATGGCTGCATCAGGGTTTCCCCCATTGTGCAATATTCCCCACTGCTGCCTCCCGTAGGAGTCTGGACCGTGTCTCAGTTCCAGTGTGGCTGGTCATCCTCTCAGACCAGCTAGAGATCGTCGCCTTGGTGAGCCCTTACCTCACCAACCAGCTAATCCCATATGGGTTCATCAAATGGCACATGGCCCGAAGGTCCCATGCTTTGGTTTCTCAACTTTATGAGGTATTAGCAGTCGTTTCCAACTGTTGTCCCTCGCCACTCGGCAGATCCCCATACATTACTCACCCGTCCGCCACTCGTCATCAAGTGCAAGCACTCATGTTACCGTTCGACTTGCATGTGTTAAGCCTGCCGCCAGCGTTCAATCTGAGCCATGATCAAACTCTTCAATTTAAAGTTTGATGCTCAATAACTGTCTCTGACATATTCAAATGAATCTTCAGTGTCACTTATCAAGACTTAATTTTTTAAGTCCGTAGACTTTTAATTTCTTCGTCTCGCAAGTGCCCACACAGATTGTCTGTTTCTTAATTTTTAAAGAGCTGACAGCCTATTTATTCTTAACCTTCCTCAACCTTTTCGCTGATTCAGTTTGCTGTCTCAAGGGCTGCGTATACTACGCTACACCTTCTTATTCGTCAAGATCTTTTTTCTAAAATTTCGATCCCGCTCACTAACTTGCCACTGTCTGATTGCTCATCACTGCGTGTCAGTGGATGCGCATTATAAGCACTTCTTTTTTTCCTGCAAGGGTTTATTACATTTTTTTTGCCGTTTGCACTTTTTTTCACCTGTTAAGGTTGTTATCGATATTAGCACCTCAATGACAAATAAGAAAATATTTACTTAAATTCAATAAGTTACTATTTTTCTATTTAATTATCTTTTTAATCTTGAATAGCAATTGATATACTCGTATTATCAATCATACATTTGTTATTAAATGCAAAATAGAGAAAACAATGAAAAGTTATGCAATATTATTAAGCATATTTTGTTCATTTACTGTTTATGCTGACGAAATGATATTCCGTTGTCCGGAAGCTGTGTATATTGATTCTGTAGTATTAGAAAATAATCAGTCTCTACCATTTAATGTAGAAGTAAATGAATTTAACCGACCTAAAGCTCATCTTGTTGGGGTGAATCTATATAATAATAGTCAAACTATGAAAACTGCTAAAAATGATGGCAAAAATTATTTTTGGAAAGAACTAAATAGTTATCATCAAGGCTTAAATGAATGGATATATTTTGTATGTATATATGAAAATAACGTTCAATTAACTAAAAAAGCTATTTATGTTTCTGAATGTAATGCTCATACTGTTTCATCTAATGATAAGAAATATTTAAAAAGTGCTGAATTTAAATGTGAATAGCTAGTATTAACGATAACCCCCAATAAGAAATTTAGCATTATTTTTGAAAATGAATTTTATCAAATTCGCAATAATGATACTGATCAATAGTGTCAACACAAGGAAACTAATCGCGCCTATTGAAGCTAATTGCCCATTATCTGTTTCAATTATATATCCTATTGGAGAATTAAAGAGTTGTTGTTCTAATGCCAAAACAATTATTTCATGAATAAAATAAATAGGAAAACTGATATTAGCCATATAAGAGAAAAAACAATAAATTTTTCCTTCATCTTCTTTATGATTTAAACTGTCTAAAAAATAAAGTGCCAATATAAATAAAATAATTTTTTGTAATGTATCTAAATAAAGATTTTCAATATCTAAATGGCTAACATAACGATAAGTAAAAGGTCCAAAAAAGCATAAACCAAAGAAGAAAATAAACAAAATTAGATTGTCTTTTACCGCTTTCATAATCAATTCATAATTTTGTCTTATCATCATTCCAGTCAAATAAACTGGTCCATAATGCAATAAGTTTAAAAAAGGTTGTGTATAATCGGGTTTGGTAAAAATCACTACCCAAAACATAGCAATCAAACCAGCAATAATTAAACTCTTTTTAGACCAATAATAAAGTAACGGCCCCATTAAATAGACAATAATGATCATCGGCATAAACCATAAAGGTAACAATTGAGTACCCGTCAACATCATTTTGGTTATAGTACTAACAATGCTAGGTTCTGTTGATGAATACCAAGGTAAATCCGATAAATATTGATAATGAAAAAAAAGAAAACAAAAAATAGATACTGAAATATAAGGGCATATTACTGTTTTAAATTTAGATAAATAATATGTTTTGGTATTAAATTTATAAGTTAGGTGTTGAAATAAAAAACCAGCAATTAATACAAAAAAAGTTGTGAAATTAAAGGCAAATAAATTCAAAAAGGAAAATAAATAGCTACTCACAATTAAATTAGTATTTTTAAACACTCCTAGACAGTGACTAAAAACAATCATAATAATCGCTACACCACGTAATACATGAATAGATTTAATTTTTTGCGCTTTTTGTGTTGCCATGTTTGACATTGAGAAAACAATAAATATAAATTGCCATACATTATCATATATTCATTCGTTTATGACTAGCATTTACAAAATAATATATGAGTATAAGTTATAAAATCTAAGCAATATAGGGAAAATAAAAATTTATTTAACTAATTTTTTGACTGCAAATGAACATAATGGAATAATCTCGCGATTTTCTTGTTGTAATGTTTTAACAACTAGCTCCAATAATTTATCCGCAATTCCTTGCCCCCGATAATTAGGATCAACATAAGTATGATCGATTGTTGCTTTTTTTTGCCCTATTCGAGTAAATGTCATTTCGCCTATTTCTTGATCATCATTACGAACATAAAATCGATTATTAGCTTCTAAGTAATGCAATGACATAAAATTTCCACCCTAAAATTTATTTATTATGAAATCTAGCGCCACCGTATTAGTGATAAGAATTTTCATATCCTTAAATAGTAAATAATTGTCAACTTATTAACAATAAATCACAAAAAAACCATTCTTCTATCATCATGATTTAATGTTAATTTTATAAAAAAGTTAATTAAATATTAGTTCTAAATACTAATAAGGTGAATATTTAAAAACGCAAGTAAAATCACTTAACGCATTAATTATTCACCAATAATAAAACAAATTTATTTTTAGTGCCAAATTAATTGGCAAAATTGATAATTAAAATAACCTTTTCGCTGTATTGAAAAGATCCACATCAAATGGACGCTTCATGTTATTAAGTACTTCCAAGATATCATGGTGAACTAATTTACCATTTTGTACACCAACGCTCCTACCTGCATGACCTTCTAACAATAATTCAACAGCATAAGCTCCCATTCTTGAACCTAAAATGCGATCATAAGGAACCGGTGAACCACCTCGTTGAACATGACCTAATACGGTTGCGCGGGTTTCATGATGAACTGCATTTTCAATATCTTTAGCAAGTTGATTTACATCACACATATGTTCTGTTACTGCAACAATCGCATGTTTTTTACCTTTAGCAAAACCAAGTTTGATTTCTTCAATCAAATCTTCTTTGGTAAAGGCGACCTCAGGAATAATCATGAACTCACACCCACCAGCAACAGCAGCATTTAAGGTTAAGTCACCACAATCTCTTCCCATAATTTCAATAACAGAAATTCTCTGATGAGAAGAACAGGTATCGCGTAATTTATCAATTGCTTCCACAGCAGTACTAAGTGCAGTAAAGTAGCCAATTGTATAATCTGTACCACGAATATCATTATCAATAGTGCCTGGCAATCCAATACATGGAAAGCCTTCTTCGGTTAACCTCATTGCTCCCATGTAAGAACCATCTCCACCAATGACAACTAATGCATCAATTTGATGTTTTTTTAAGTTTTCAATACCTCTTTCTCGAACAGACTTATCTTTAAACTCTGGGAATCTAGCTGACCCCAAAAAAGTCCCACCACGAGTGATAATATCTGAAACACTATAGCGATCTAGCTTAGTAATTCTATTCTCACAGAGTCCCAAATAACCATCATAAATACCAAACACGTCCAAACCTTCCGTTAATGCAGTTCGCACAACTCCACGAATAGCTGCATTCATTCCCGGTGCATCACCACCACTGGTTAAAATACCTATTTTTTTTATCATATAAAATAACTCCAGATTATTAAATCTTAGTTATTATAGTTTCTTAAAAGGTAACTAACAATAGATGATAAAAGCTATTTTGGTTGATTTTTGATGTACATCATTTCAACGGGGACAACTGAAAGTGGATCTTGGTGGATAATAACTATCGCGGGTGAAAATTCTTTAGAAATCAATTTCTCAATACTATCAGCAATAGCATGAGCTTTAATTAAAGGCATATTGTCATCAAGTTCAATATGTAATTGAATAAATTTTACTGGGCCCGCCTGTCTGGTTTTTAAATCATGGAATCCATGTACTTCGGGAAATGAAGCTACAATATCTGCTACTTTCATGTTATCGCCATCAGGCAAGGCTCTATCAAGCAAATCTTGAATTGCATTATAAGCAATTTTATAAGCATTATAAAAAATAAATAAAGCAATAAAAAATGCAAAAGCAGCATCAGCAAAAGTAATACCATACCAACTTAAACCTAATGCAAATATAACGGCTATATTCATAAACATATCCGATGAGTAGTGTAGCATATCTGCCTGAATCGCTTTACTCTTAGTTAACGTTATAACATATTTTTGATATATAACTAGAATACAGGTGATCACCGTAGAAATTGCCGATATGATAATCCCTAATAGCGGTAATTCAATATCACTAGGGTGAATTATAGACTTTATACTCGACAACAGTAAAATAGAAGCAGAACCAATAATAAAAGTACTTTGCGCTAATGCTGCCAACGATTCAGCCTTGCCATGACCAAAAGTATGATCATCATCAGCCGGTTTAAGAGCATAACGCACTAAAAAGAAATTAAGACCCGAAGCCAATAAATCGATACTAGAATCAAGCAGTGAAGCAAACAAACTCATCGAACCGGTTAACCAACAAGTGATAAGTTTAATAATAATTAAAAAAATAGAGACTAAAACAGCACATAATGTCGCTCTTTTAACCGACTTTTCGTACAAATAGGAATTTCGCATTTGGTACCTATTGATAACAGTCTATACCTGTTGGCAGAATTAATTGTTGAGCTACTTCGGCTGCCTTTGCTCGACCTAATAAAACTTCTATAATTTTTAAAGCAAAGTCCATTGAAGTTGCTGGACCTTGACTAGTAATAATCTTATTTTTTTCATCAAAATAAACTCGATCATCTTTCCACAACTTAATTGTACCTTTAGTTGAAGGATAACCTGTCATATAAGCTTGAGGGAATAAATTATGATATTGCAAAACCATTGCCGGTGAAGCACAAATTGCCGCGACGATATTACCTTTCTGATGAGTTTGTTTTAATTTATCAATTAATGCAGAACATTCTCGAAAATTTTCGGCGCCTTTTACTCCACCAGGTAAAATAACGACATCATAGTCAATATTTTTAACTTGCGACAAAGTTTTTTGAGCTAAAATAGTCACACCACGTGAGCATTCAATCTCACGGCAATCTGAAATACTAGCAATGGTGACTTTAACTCCAGCTCGCGTTAATAAATCCATAGCTGTAACCGCTTCAGTTTCTTCACAACCATTTGATAAAAATACCAATGCATGTTTTGTCATTATTACGCTCCCTTTTAGGCAAAAACTTTATACAAGTTTTTGATATTGAAATGAAATCATTTTGTTCTTTCTATATTAGCACCTAACTTTCTAAGTTTTTCCTCTATGTTGTCATAGCCCCGATCAATATGATAAATACGCTCAACCATCGTTGAGCCATCGGCAATACAACCAGCTAAAACTAAACTGGCCGAAGCACGCAGATCTGTTGCCATCACTTGTGCGCCACTTAGTTTATCGACGCCATGAGTAATTAATGTATTACCTTCAATTTCCGCTCTCGCTCCCATGCGAATCAACTCTGGCACATGCATAAATCGATTTTCAAAAATTGTTTCTTTAATAATGCCAGTACCTTCAGCAACCATATTCAATAGTGAAAACTGTGCTTGCATGTCGGTTGGAAAACCTGGATGTGGTGCTGTATGAATATTAACGGCTTTTGCCCGTTTACCTTGCATATCTAAACTAATCCAATCTTCACCAATTTCAATACTTGCTCCAGCTTCTTTCAATTTTGATAAAACAGCATCTAGTAAAGCGGGATCTGTTTTTCGACAAGTAATTTTACCTTTTGATATTGCTGCAGCCACTAAAAATGTACCAGTTTCAATACGATCGGCAACAATTTTATGAACTCCACCTGTTAACTTTTCTACACCTTCAATTTCAATGCGAACTGTGCCAGCTCCGCTAATTTTTGCACCTAACGTATTTAAGAATTTTGCCGTATCAACAATTTCTGGTTCACATGCAGCATTTTCAATTATGGTTTTCCCTTCGGCTAAAGTGGCTGCCGACATAATGGTTACAGTTGCCCCTACACTAACTTTATCCATTACAATATGCGCCGCTTTTAATCGTCCGGCCACAGAGGCTTTGACATACCCTTCATCAAGGGTGATAGTTGCACCTAATTGCTGTAAGCCGCTAATATGCAAATCAACAGGTCTGGCACCGATAGCACAACCACCAGGTAATGAAACTTGACCTTGACCAAAGCGAGCGACTAGTGGACCTAAAGCCCAAATCGATGCACGCATGGTTTTGACAAGTTCATAAGGTGCACAGTAATTATCAAGATGACTAGCATCAAGATAAACAGAACCATTTCGTTGACATTTAACACCTAATTGGCTTAATAATTCCAAAGTAGTATCTATATCTCTTAACTTGGGAACATTTTGTATTTCCACGGGTTCTTCAGCCAAAATTGCTGCAAATAAAATTGGTAACGCGGCGTTTTTAGCGCCAGAAATAATCACTTCACCATTTAATGAAGTTGGACCTGAAACATGAAACCTTTCCATTATTAACTCTTATACATGATAAATGGCGTGTATTATAAAAGCTATTTACTCAGAGATAAATCAATTTAATAAAATATATCCTTATATTTCTTTTGAGTAGAATTGTATTTACTATGCATAACTTAACTTTCATAAAAGGAGTAAAATTAAAATCACGATTACAATCTTCATGGTATAAAAATATGAGTTCAAACCAAGGTTAGTACCTTAACATTAACCATATTATTAGTTATTTGCTTAACACAACCATTTGCAAAATTAAATTAATTAATTAATTTGAAAATAATCACAGAATAAAGCTCAGCAATAATATTAATCAATAATAATATCATCTCCATTTTAAATCTTATATTTAAACGTATAGTGAATCTGAAACATTTTTACAAAATTAGATAATGAGTAGATTAATATCTCTAATAGCCACATATGTTTTAATTTGATAACATAAACAATCCTCGAAAGTTATCATCTTAATGACAAATAATATATGGATTACGATATTGCAATCATTGGTCTTGGCCCAGCAGGTAGCACATTAGCACGCCTACTTAACCCATCGTTTAAAGTTATTGCTTTAGATAAAAAACAACAAGAAGGTAATGAAGGCTTTCGTAAACCTTGTGGTGGATTATTAGCTAATGATGCACAAAAGGCATTCATTCGCCAACAAATCAACTTACCAATTGATATTTTAACCAACCCACAAATTTTTAGTGTTAAAACCTTTGATCTCCAAACAAATTTAGTTCGTAATTATCAGCGTAGCTATGTAAACTTTGATCGGCAAAAATTTGATCTGTGGCTAAAATCACTAATACCGTCAAATGTGACTGTTTTCCATAATACCTTATGCAAAGAAGTTAGACGTATTATCGATGGTTATCAAATTACCTACGTTAGCAATGATAAAGTTGAACACAAGGTTACAGCTAAATATGTGGTGGGTGCTGATGGGGCCAATTCTATTGTAAGGAGAATGCGCTATCCTAATCATAGTATTAGGCAATATGTTGCTATCCAACAATGGTTTAGCGAAAAACATCCAATTCCTTTTTATTCTTGTATTTTTGATAATAAATTAACCAACTGCTATGCTTGGAGTATATCTAAAGATGGTTATTTTATTTTCGGTGGTGCTTTCCCGAAAAAAAATGCTAATCAACATTTTGAATTATTAAAAGAAAAATTAACTAAACATGGTTTTATTTTCGGTACCCCACTTAAAACTGAAAAATGCCTTGTGGTTTATCCAAACCGCTTGCGTGATTTTTATACTGGTAATGAAAATATATTCTTAATTGGTGAAGCCGCCGGATTTATTAGTGCTAGTTCTTTAGAAGGAATAAGTTATGCACTTGATAGTGCAGAAATACTAAGTAAAATTTTAAATAGTGGTCATCCAAAACCTAATAATTGTTATTATCAAAGGACTATTCCACTACGTTTAAAACTATATAGCAAAATAATCAAAGCAAAAATTATAACTACGCCATTATGGCGCAAGTTGATTATGCGAAGTAAATTTCAGCATATTAAAATCAATTAAGCACCGAGGAATTAATATCAATAAATAGACCAAATCCAAATATTAATATATACGAGGTAATAGCTATTATGTTTGATGTAAAAGATTTGATTCGCTTTAATCACGAATGGTCAGAAAAAATACAACAAGAAGATCCTAATTTTTTCAAACAATTAGCTGTTACACAAAACCCCAAATTTTTATGGATTGGTTGTTCAGATAGCCGTGTTCCAGCAGAAAAACTGATAAAACTTAAGCCAGGTGAGCTGTTCGTGCACCGCAATGTTGGTAATCAGGTTATTCATACCGATTTGAATTGTTTATCAGTGGTTCAATATGCTGTAGATGTTTTAAAAATTACTGATATTATTGTCTGTGGTCATTTAGATTGCGGAGGTATTCGTGCTGCAGTCGAAAATCCTGACTTAGGTCTAATCAATAATTGGTTACTGCATATTCGAGATTTATGGTTTCGCTATAGTTGGTTAATCGGAGAATTCCCTGCCCACACACGTATGGACATTTTATGTGAGTTAAATGTTATTGAACAAGTTTATAACTTAGGTCATTCAACTATTATTCAGTCTGCGTGGCAACAAGGCCAAAAAGTAAATCTACATGGATGGGTTTATGGCATAAATAACGGTAAAATTACTGATCTACATATTAGCTCATCAAGTAGTGAAAACCTTGAAATCAATTACCGTGAAGCAATTTCATATCTATTAAACCAACATTAACCGCTAACACCATATAATTAGATTATTTAAAACGGTAAATAACTTGATTACTACTACCTCGCCAAAGCAATTTGGGATCAGCCAGTTCCTGAACAAACTTGCCATCAATTAACACGTCAATATACGATACGACTTCTTGTTGTTCCGGAGTTAATTCGTCAAGTTTATAGCCAGTCCAAAGCCAAATATCTTTATTATGGCATTCTGTTTTAACCCGTTTGACCAGTTCAAGAATAGTTGGCACATTTTGTGGATGTAATGGATCACCGCCAGAGAGGGTTAATCCCTGACGTTTTATCTCAGTATCTTGCAGATCTTTAATAATTTGATCTTCTAGAGCCTGCGTAAATGGCGAACCAGAATTTAATCCCCATGTACTTTTGTTATAACAACCACGGCATTGATGTACACACCCGGCAACAAAAAGTACACAGCGAGTTCCTTCGCCATTAACAACATCAACAGGATAATAACGATGATAATTCATAACTCATTTATTATTAACCAATTTGACCATTATTTAAATGTTTAACACGGCGTTTAACTTCTTCTTGTTTACCTGCGTTAAATGGACGAGCATCAGGGCTACCTAAATAACCACACACTCGACGAGTGACTGAAACTTTAGATGAATCATGATTACCACAACTTGGGCAAACGAAACCCTTACTGGTACATGAGAACTCACCGGCATAACCACATTCATAACACTCATCAATTGGAGTATTAGTACCATAATAAGGAACTCGAGTATAACTGTAATCCCACACATCTTCTAACGCTTTAACATTATTAATCATGTTTGGATATTCGCCATAACAAATAAATCCACCACTCGCGATAGCAGGGTACGGTTTTTCAAACTCAATTTTTTCGTATGGATTAACTTTTTTCTCAACATCTAAATGGAAACTGTTGGTATAGTAACCTTTATCTGTCACTCCAGGAATTATGCCAAATTCAGCAGTATCTAAACGACAGAATCGGTCACATAAGTTTTCACTTGGCGTGCTATATAAACTAAATCCGTAGCCTGTTTCATCTTTCCACTGTTCAACAGCTTTATGTAAACGTTCAACGATAGCTACTCCTTTCTCACGTAAAGTATCACTATCAAATGGATGAGTTTTATTACCATAAAGTGCATTTAACGTTTCATGAATACCTATATAACCTAAAGAAATTGATGCACGACCATTTTTAAATATTTCAGATACACTATCATCTTCTTTAAGTCGAACACCACACGCGCCTTCCATATACAAAATAGGGGCAACACGAGCTTTAACGCCATCTAAACGAGCTATACGAGTCATCAAGGCTTTTTTGCATAGTTCTAAACGTTTATCTAATAATTCCCAAAAATAGGTTTCATCACCGTGCGCTTCAATGGCAATACGTGGCAAGTTTAAGCTAATTACACCTAAATTATTACGACCATCATGAATTTGCTTACCATCTTCTTCATATACTCCTAAAAAGCTGCGGCACCCCATTGGTGTTTTAAATGATCCAGTAACTTCTACGACTTTGTCATAATTTAAAATATCAGGATACATACGTTTACTTGCACACTCTAAAGCAAGTTGTTTAATGTCATAATTAGCATCTTCAGGTTTATGATTAATACCATCTTTGATCGCAAATACCAATTTTGGGAACACCGCAGTTTTATGATTTTTACCAAGACCTTTAAGACGAATTTTTAAAATAGATTCTTGTATCAAACGTGATTCCCAACTAGTACCCAATCCAAAACCAAAAGTAACGAATGGTGTTTGCCCATTAGCAGTATGTAATGTGTTGACTTCATATTCAAGCGATTGAAATGCATCATAACACTCTTTCTGAGTACGGCTTTCTGCATAAGCTTCCGGATTAGCAATTTGCCATTCTTCAGCAACTTGTTTATGCTTTTGATAACTAATAGTTACAAATTTTGCTAAAATTTCATCAATACGATTTATAGTAGTACCACCATAAATATGGCTAGCAACTTGAGCAATAATTTGTGCAGTTACAGCTGTGGCGGTAGCAATCGATTTTGGTGGTTCAATTTCAGCATTTCCCATTTTGAAACCATTTGTCAACATACCATCTAAATCAATTAACATGCAATTAAACATTGGGAAAAATGGTGCATAATCTAAATCATGATAATGAATCTCCCCACAATCATGAGCTCGCGAAATTTCTTTAGGTAAAATATATTGTTTAGCATAGTGTTTAGCAACAATACCTGCGAGTAAATCACGCTGAGTTGGGATTACTTTACTGTCTTTATTGGCATTTTCATTAAGAATCGCAACATTACTTTGTTCAATTAATCCACGAATATCTTGGTTGAGTCGACTACGTTCTTCTCGAGCACGATCTCGATCATGTCGATATTCAATATATTTTCTTGCTAACTTCTTATAAGGACCTGACATTAATTGATTTTCAACAGCATTTTGGATCTCATTAATGTCTACACTCTCACGTTCAGACATTTGATTAGTGACTACGCGGGCAACCGCTGCACAATAATC
Organism: Gilliamella sp. wkB112; assembly: GCF_001690685.1. Lineage (GTDB taxonomy): Bacteria > Pseudomonadota > Gammaproteobacteria > Enterobacterales > Orbaceae > Gilliamella > Gilliamella apicola_J. The sequence continues at coordinate 12,299 of NZ_LZGL01000015.1, forward strand.
AGAATCATTAACATTCGCGGCTACCGCCGCTTTAACTATGGCATCTCTGATTCGTGTCTCATTAAATGCAGTTTGACAACCATCACGTTTAATTACTACAGGCATAACCACTCCTTAACATTCATTCTTAATTACCTCATAACAGAGGTTTTTATAGCAAAATTAATATTCCTGTTATAATTTAAACAACTATTTTTATCAGAATATTATTCTCTTTTTTAATATAGACAGAGACTTTACATTACTTGAGGAACACTATATATAGTGAATTTGTGATAATTATACACTGTATATTGTGTTTTTCTAGGTTTTTTAATAAATAAATTACTTGACAGCGATAAGACCAATATTTACAAGTATTTCCCCAAAAGATAACTTTATGGATGAATTAAGATATGAAATAAAAAAGAGCACAAGAACTATCTTGCGCTCGTATTAATTATTAAAAAGTAGAGATTAAATACAATAAGATTATGATTTAGTACCGAGCCAATCAGTATGGAATGTACCTTCCTTATCAATACGCCTATAAGTATGAGCCCCAAAATAATCTCTCTGTGCTTGAATTAAATTGGCAGGTAATACTGCTGAACGATAACTATCGTAATAAGCAATTGCAGCTGATAAGGTTGGAACAGCAATCCCTTGTTGTATAGATAAAGAAACCACATCACGTAGAGACTGTTGATAGGCATCGACTGTTTGTCTAAAATAAGGAGCTAGTAATAAATTATTAATATCATTATTATCTGTATAAGCATCAGTAATTTTTTGTAAGAATTGCGCGCGAATAATACACCCAGATCTAAATATTTTAGCTATTTCGCCATAATTTAAATGCCAGTTATATTGTTCTGATGCTGCTTTTAATTGTGCAAAACCCTGTGCGTAAGAGATAATTTTACCCATATATAGAGCTTTGCGAACTTTCTCAATTAATTCTTTTTTATCACCTGAATAATCACTTAATTTTGGCCCTTTTAAAACTTTTGCGGCAGCAACACGTTGATCTTTAATCGCAGAAATATAACGAGCAAATACTGACTCTGTAATTAATGATAATGGTTCACCTAAATCTAAAGCACTTTGGCTTGTCCATTTACCAGTACCTTTATTACCAGCCGCATCCAAAATCATATCAATTAAATAATTACCTGTTTCATCTTTATATTTAAAGATGTCTGCAGTAATTTCAATTAAATAACTATCCAACTCACCTTTATTCCATTCAGTGAAAACGTGAGCAAGCTCTTCATTAGTTAAACCTACCACATGTTTTAACACTGAATAACTTTCAGCAATAAGTTGCATATCACCATATTCAATACCGTTGTGCGCCATTTTAACATAATGACCTGCACCATTCGGACCAATATAAGTAACACAGGGTTCACCATTATATGTTGCCGCAATTTTTTCCAAAACAGGGGCAACTAAATCATAAGCCGCTTTTTGACCACCAGGCATAATTGAAGGACCTTTCAATGCTCCCTCTTCACCACCAGAAACTCCTGCTCCTATAAAATTAAAACCCTCATCAGAAAGCAACTTATTACGACGAATAGTATCCTCAAAGTAGGCATTACCACCATCAATAATAATATCACCTTTATCTAATAATGGGCGCAACTCATCAATCACTGCGTCAGTACCTTTACCGGCTTGTACCATAATAAGGATCCGCCGCGGCTTTGCCAACGAATTGACAAAATCTTCAATCGTAAAAAAAGGAACCAATTGTTTATCAGAATGTTCGGCTATTACTTCTGCTGTTTTTTCTTTAGAACGATTATAAATAGAAACAGAAAACCCTCGACTTTCAATATTAAGTGCTAGATTTCGCCCCATAACCGCCATTCCAATAACACCGATTTGTTGCTTAGACATGATTTGGCTCCTTTAATTAATCGCATATAACCTTAATAATAAGGTTTCAACAACAACCTAAATAAATTTAGGTTGAATAATAATACCCATGTATTTTGCCATAAAAAAGCCGTATCAATAAATACGGCTTTCTTTAGCTACTTTATAATAACTATAACCATCATGAACGTTTCATCATTTCGAAAAACTCGTCATTAGTTTTAGTCATGGCAAGTTTATCAATTAAGAATTCCATTGCATCAATTTCACCCATAGGGTTAAGAATTTTACGTAAAATCCACATTTTTTGTAATTCATCTGGCGAAGTCATTAAATCTTCTTTACGCGTACCTGAACGATTGAAATCAATCGCAGGGAATACCCGACGTTCAGCAATTTTACGCGATAAATGGACTTCCATATTGCCCGTACCCTTGAACTCTTCGTAAATAACTTCATCCATTTTGGAACCAGTATCAATCAGAGCCGTTGCAATAATGGTTAAACTACCACCTTCTTCTACATTACGTGCGGCCCCAAAAAAACGTTTCGGGCGATGCAATGCATTAGCATCCACACCACCAGTTAATACTTTACCCGATGATGGAACAACAGTGTTATACGCTCTAGCTAAACGTGTAATTGAATCTAATAGAATAATCACATCTTTTTTATGCTCAACCAGACGTTTAGCGCGTTCAATAACCATCTCGGCAACTTGAACATGCCTTGCTGCAGGCTCATCAAATGTTGAGGCTACTACTTCCCCTTTAACTAACCGCTGCATTTCAGTCACTTCTTCCGGACGTTCATCAATCATTAATACAACTAATTCACATTCAGGATGATTTACGGCTAAACTTTGAGCTATGTTTTGTAACAACATAGTTTTACCAGCTTTAGGTGGGGCTACAATCAAACCACGTTGACCTTTACCAATTGGAGAAGCCAAATCAAGCACCCTAGCGGTAATGTCTTCAGTCGAACCATTGCCACGTTCCATACGTAAGCGAGAATTAGGGTGAAGGGGAGTTAAGTTTTCAAATAGGATTTTATTGCGGGCATCTTCTGGTTTATCATGATTTACTTCATTAACTTTCAGTAAAGCAAAATAACGCTCACCCTCTTTTGGCGGTCGGATTTTACCCGCAATAGTATCACCCGTTCTTAAATTAAATCGCCGAATTTGACTTGGCGATACATAAATATCATCAGGTCCAGCTAAATAAGAGCTATCGGCTGAACGTAAAAATCCGAATCCATCTTGCAAAATTTCCAGAACACCATCACCAAAAATATCTTCACCACTTTTAGCATGTTGTTTAAGAATTGCAAAAATAATGTCTTGTTTTCTCAGGCGGGCCAGATTTTCAAGCCCCATTGTTTTTTCACCAAGCGTTACCAGCTCGGAAACAGAAGTGTTTTTTAATTCAGTTAAATTCATAATTTTAAAAAATTCTTGAGGATAAAATTGATATGTTTACAACTAATGCTAGTTTTATATATTTGTTTCATTTATTTATTAAATTTTACTCTTTCTGACATCACTTAAATGCTATTGTTTGTGATACTTTCAATGATATTAAATTTCTGAAAATAGAATTTTTCATCACTTTATCAAGAATAACAATGAATGGCAGATAGGCTTTTTGTAAGAAAGTAGCAATTTACACTAAAAATAGAATAATGTCCATACTTTATTAAGTATGTTTTTTAAATCAATAATATTTAGTTATTATGTTTTTTTAAGAGTAATCCACAGGGCGTTACTCTTAAAATTTTATAGCATTATAGATACAGCTATTAAACTATTATAAGTGGGCTTCAATAAAATTTTTAAGTTGCACTTTAGACAAAGCCCCGACTTGCGTTGCCACTACTTGCCCATTTTTGAAAATCAACAATGTTGGAATTCCACGAATGCCGAATTTCGGTGAAACATTAGGGTTTTCTTCAACATTTAATTTAGCAAATACCATTTTATCACTATATTCTTGCGCTACTTCTTCTAAGATTGGGGCAACCATTTTACAAGGACCACACCATTCTGCCCAAAAGTCTACCAATACCGGTTGAGTTGAATCATTGACAGTTGTATCGAAATTTGCCTCTGAAAGTGAAACAATATTTTTACTCATTTAGTTTATCTCCAAATTTTATTTGTTTTAATATTAAGAAATTTTATATTTTTTTACTAGCGATTAATACAATAGGACATAATTATTAGTGATGTTGCTATTCCGAATATGTTATAATCAAACAACTTTGATAATTATACTTGAAACCACTATGATTCAATCATATCTAACAAAAACAACTTTTAGTCAGTTTCCACTTCATCCTTTAATAATAAAAGCACTAGAAAAACAAGGTTTTGTAAATTGTACTCCAATTCAAGAAAAAACATTACCATTAACTAGTAAAGGAGTTGATATTGCCGGACAAGGGCAAACAGGGACAGGCAAAACAATCGCGTTTTTGGCATCAACTTTTAATTATTTATTGAATCATACCCCATTACCTGAACATAAAACTAACCAACCTCGAGCTATCATTATTGCACCAACGCGTGAATTAGTTGTACAAATATTCCATGATGCCGAAGCACTATCGGCGGAAACTGGAATTAAACTAGGACTAGCCTTTGGTGGTGATGGTTATGACAAGCAGTTAAAAATGCTAGCTGCAGGTGTAGATATTTTAGTTGCAACAACAGGACGATTAATTGATTACGCTAAGCAAAATTACATCAATCTAGATGCCATCCAAGTTGCGGTATTAGACGAAGCTGATCGTATGTTTGACTTAGGATTTATACGTGATGTCCGTTGGATTTTTAAACATATGACTCCACCACAACAACGTTTGACCATGTTATTTTCTGCTACTCTTACTCATAGTGTTCGCGAATTGGCCTTTGAACATATGAATAATCCACAATATGTTGAAGTAGAGCCTGAACAAAAAATTGGTCATCGAATCAAAGAAGAACTATTTTTCCCATCTAATGAAGATAAATTAGCCTTGTTGCAAACCTTAATTGAAGAAGAGTGGCCGGAGCGATGTATTGTATTTGCCAATACTAAAGTTGCATGCGAAAAAATCTGGCGTCATCTAGTTGCTGATGGTCACCGTGTTGGCTTACTAACAGGAGATATTGCTCAGAAAAAACGGTTAGCGATTTTAGAACAGTTTACAAAAGGTGATCTTGATATTTTAGTTGCCACCGATGTTGCTGCCCGTGGTTTACATATTCCCAATGTTACCCATGTATTCAATTATGATCTTCCGGATGATTGTGATGATTATAGACATCGCATAGGTCGAACCGGACGAGCAGGAGCTGAAGGGAATTCAATTTCACTGGCTTGTGAGCGTTATTCACAAAATCTTCCTGCAATTGAAAAGGCGATAGAACATTCTATTCCAGTAAGTCAATATGATCCTACAGCACTATTAGTTGATTTGCCTATGCCAAAAGTATTTAAGAGAACTTTTCATAGAAAAACGACTTTAAAGAAATAATGGAATGGTTGCCATATCAATATTAATTATTGATGCATTTATAGCAATTTTTCTAAAAAACATTGATAATTTAATTTGAGCTCATCTTTTTTAGTTTGGGATAATGAAGCCACATGCCGTCGGTGTAATGAAGCATACAAGCTAAATAAAATATTAATTGAAATACTTGTTTTTTTAGTCTTTATTCTATGATAAGCCTCAAGATAACCGATTTCATGAAATATCGGAATATTTTTAATGCCAACACTAAATAATAATCTTTCTAATGACAATGTCATATTAGGTAATTCTTTTATTCGTTGTTCTTTAAGTTTATTTTTTTCATTTTGTTCATATTCTGCGCATTCAATTACCATTTTTACAATAGTGTGTAGTTTCTTGCGATCACAAAATAGTTCTTTATCGACTCTATAATAATCTAGTAATTTCATGGAAATACCTGTCGGTAAACTTAATGGTTGCATACCTGAATCAATAAATAGAGAACGATAATTTGAATGACCTCTTAAATAAAGGTCACCTTTCCCGATCCAACCGAACATGATTTCTTTACTATTAATACTAAATCCACCAAAAAATGTTTTAATTGAAACATCATCAAAACAAGAAAATTCTTGTAGAATTTGATTAGCAAATTTTACATTCATAATTTAATTCCACCTCACTTATTATTTTAAATAACATAAATCACTTACTTTTAAATTTAAACTATAGTAATTTTTCTAATACTCAACCTATTTTTTGAATCGATTCATGATTATGAGATCTACATTCCATAAATGGGTAATAAATAATGATAAAAATAAATTAAAAATGCTTTAACGTTGTTATTCGCTGTTAATAATTATACAATCACATACAATTAATTAATAAAATTCACTTTTATCCGATAAAATCACATGACAAAAAAAATTGTTATTTTGTTTTTACTATTTAGTTCATTTACTGCTTTTGCCGATAAATTACCGCTTATAGAATCTTTAGTACTTTGTAACCCTGATTTTTTTAAAAAAGTCTATGAGAATAAAGATGAATTAACTTCACATGTTGAAATAAAATTTTTTAATAACAATCAAGCTTATATACCCGTGCCAAATCGTGTGGATATTACTAAAAATTTTGTTTTTTTTTCCACCCCAATCATGTATAAGGACTTAATTATAAAAGGATATTATGATAGTGCGATGGATCTTAAAAAAATTGGCAAGTATTATTTTTGGGGCTTTATCATCGATAATGATATCAAACAAATTAAAAATACATTAAGTTTTTTAAACTGGAAAGAGATGGAAGATAACTTACTTTATATTGCTAATCCTATGATTCGCCATATTAGTGATGATGTTCAAACTTGGCATCATAATACTGGTACTGTTGTTGGTGTAAAAACCATTCCTGCACCAGAAACCACAGAAAAACTGTTACTACTGGAAAAAGGCGAAAACATGACATTACTTATTTGCTCAATTCAAGGTGTAGTTACACCCGAATTACTAAAACAAGAACGGCCCGATATTCACTAAATTAAATCGCTGATTCATCCATTTCGCCAGTACGAATACGAATTACCTGCTCAACGTTATAAACAAAAATTTTACCATCACCAATTTTGCCCGTTTGCGCAGTTTTCATAATTGTTTCTATACACATCTCCAAAATATCATCTGAAACAATTAGCTCAATTTTTACTTTGGGTATAAAATCCACCATATATTCTGCACCACGATAAAGTTCAGTATGACCTTTTTGGCGTCCAAAACCTTTGGCCTCTGTCACCGTCATACCGGTAATACCTTGTTCTGCTAATGCTTCTCGAATATCATCAAGTTTGAATGGTTTAATAATAGCTTCTATTTTTTTCATATCTATTTTCCTTTAATTCGAGATCACCAATTTTTGTAACCAAAAGCCGAGGTAATAGGATAACGCCTGCCTTTACCAAAATTACGTGAGGTAATTTTGGGTCCTACTGCTGACTGACGTCGTTTATATTCATTGATATCAACTAGCTTAATAACTCGCCTAATGGTAGATTCATCATAACCTTGCTCAATCAGTTGTTCAATGGCAAGATCTTGCTCTACATAACCTTTTAATATGCCGTCAAGAATATCATAAGGAGGCAAGCAGTCTTCATCTTTTTGGTCTGGGGCAAGTTCTGCTGAAGGCGGCCGAGTAATCACTCTTTCCGGAATAACATAAGATTTTGTATTGCGATACTTGGCTAAATCAAATACCATCGTCTTAGGCACATCTTTCAGAACATCAAAGCCACCAGCCATATCACCATAAAGGGTAGCATAACCTACGGACATTTCGCTTTTATTACCGGTAGTTAAAACTAACCTACGGCGTTTATTGGATAATGCCATTAAGATCACTCCACGACACCGAGCTTGAAGATTTTCCTCTGTAGTATCTTTAGGGGAACCAGTAAACAGTGGTGTCAATGATGACATAAATGCATCAAACATAGGTTCAATCGAAACTATATCAAATTCAACACCTAAAATTTCAGCTTCTTCTTTGGCATCAGCAATACTAATATCAGCTGTATAACGAAATGGCATCATCACCGCTTGGACTTTATCTTTTCCTAATGCATCCACCGCAATAGCCAGTGTTAACGCAGAATCAATCCCCCCAGAAAGTCCTAATACCGCCCCCTGAAAACCATTTTTGGTAACGTAATCTTTGGTAGCTAACACCAACGCATCATAAATCGAAGCTAATGGTTGATGATTATTAGCCTTAGCAATCATTGTTTGATTATTAGCGTTAAAATTAAAATCTGCTACTTGTTCTTTAAAAGATTCTAACTGACAGACTATATCGCCATGTTGATTACACACAAAAGAGCCACCATCAAATACTAACTCATCTTGCCCTCCCACTTGGTTAACATAAAGGATTGGTAGACCAGTACGGTTAACATGGGCTTTGACTAGATCTTGACGGTGTTTTGGCTTTTCATGATCATAAGGTGATGCATTAATAGCAATGACAAACTCAGCTTGGGCAGTTTTAATATTATCAATTGGACTATTTTTCCAGAGATCTTCACAAATTAATAAGCCAATTTTTTGGCCTTTAAAATCTACCACACAAGTTTGATCACCTGCAGTAAAATAACGTTTTTCATCAAATACATCATAATTAGGTAACTGTTGTTTATAGTAACAAGCAAGCAATTTACCATCTGAAAAAAAAGAAAGAGCATTATAAATATGTCCATCTTGCCAATGCGGATGGCCAACTACTACCGCACAATGTAAACTAGCTTGAAGCACAGATGTTAATGCACTTTGACAACGTTGTTTAAAATCCGATCGGTAAATTAAATCTTCGGGTGGATAACCACAAATAGCCAATTCGGAAAAGATAATCAGATCATCAGAAGAATGGTGCCTAATAAGTTCAACAATTTGCTGAGTATTCCCTTCTATATCACCAACACGCCAATTTTTTTGTGCTAAAACAATTGATAAAGACATATTAAATTGAATAGTATAAATAAAAATTGCCATTCAGTTTAAATCATTCTAGGTTGCACTGCTACTTTTTTCTCGCTAACATGCAACAATAAAATTAACTTCGATTTATTTGGAAATTATTATGCTCAAAATATTAAACGTTGCTTTAGCAAACCGTAGTTATCCAATCACTATTGGTGAAAGTCTTTTATCTGAATTTGAGCATTTCCAACTTAAAGCGGGCCAGCGAGTACTTATTGCTACCAATGAAACTATTGCACCCTTCTATTTACAAACTTTAATTGCTATGCTCGAAAAACATGGTGTCAAAACAGATTCCGTCATTGTCCCTGATGGTGAGCAGTTTAAAACCATGGAAACCTGGAACATGATTTTAACGGCACTACTCGCTAATAATCATACCAGAAGCAGCATTTTAATTGCCTTAGGTGGTGGGGTTATTGGTGATGTTGCCGGGTTTGCAGCGTCAGCATATCAACGTGGTATTAAATTTATTCAAGTTCCAACTACTTTACTGTCTCAAGTTGACTCCTCTGTAGGTGGCAAAACTGCTATCAATCATCCGTTAGGGAAAAACATGATTGGTGCTTTTTATCAACCACAATCAGTTGTTATCGATATAAATTGTTTAAAAACGCTACCGTCAAGAGAGCTATCATCGGGACTTGCGGAAGTTATTAAATACGGAATTATTTTAGATAATACATTTTTTAATTGGTTAGAGTCTCATATTGATGACTTATTAAATTTAGATGTAAATGCTCTAAGTTACTGTATTTATCGCTGTTGTGAACTTAAAGCCCAAGTAGTTGCTGCCGATGAAACCGAACAAGATATGCGGGCGATATTAAATCTTGGTCATACATATGGTCATGCTATTGAAGCAGAACTTGGATATGGCAACTGGTTACATGGTGAAGCGATAAGCGTTGGTATGTTAATGGCAGCTCATGCAGCTAAACTTTTAGGTAAATTTACTACCACCGATATTGAACGAATCAAAAACCTATTAATAAAAGCTAAACTTCCGGTTAAAAGGCCAACACAGATGGCAGTTGAATCCTATCTACCACACATGTTGCGTGATAAAAAAGTAATATCAGGACAATTGCGACTTGTTTTACCAACCAAAATTGGGCATGTAGAAGTTATTGATGGAATTGATAAAAATGTTATATTCGAATCAATAAGACTTACTTAAATATTCTTAGTTATACTAATTCAGATATCACCAATTCTAATAAAAAAGGAACCAATAATGAGTATGTAATCCTTTTGTATTAGAGAATTAATTAGCATATCATTATCATTTTTAGCTGTTTTTTATAAAAGCTCCCAAATATCTAGATTAAATTACATAAATATATAACTAAAAATAATGAAGAATTCATTGAAAAATAACTCTTAAACAAAATCTTACAACTTAACCAGTTATACCTATAGCAAGCATTACAATTACACTATAATTTTCAAAAAATCAAAATATTATAAAATATCACATATTAACTATTCAATATAACTATAAATTCATTAAATAATTTATCACAAAAAACCTGATGTAAACCTCTTACAATTTTAATATTTTTAATTAAAATACAATAACCTAATATTAAAAATTAGTTATAAATGAAAAAATATGATGAATGATAAAATTATTCAATAAATATTCGTAAATATTTTATTACATCTATTTGTTGTAATTATTATATAAAACCATATTCCCATAAAATTAATCTATAATTAAAAATAAAAAATCCAATAAGCCTTTATTCAGCATCATCCGCAAAAAACAATTTACTATTTTGTAATTTTGTGTTTACATATTATTTGTTTATGTAATTAATATTGTACATATAGAAAATTTGAATGATTTCATAAGGAAAGCTATAATGATAAAAGACACTCTAAATAATATCCGAATTCGAGATGAGCACATGTTAATTACCCCTGAAGAAATTAAAAACCTTTATCCATTATCAAGTGAATTAGAACAAAAAATTGCATCATCTCGTCAAACCGTAGTTAATATTTTAGAACGTCGGGATCACCGTTTACTCATTGTGTGTGGTCCTTGTTCAATTCATAACCCTGAGGCCGCAATTGAATATGCCCATAAACTCAAAAAACTCTCTGATGAACTACAAGACCATCTGTTTATTGTGATGCGGGTTTATTTTGAAAAACCTCGGACCACGGTTGGTTGGAAAGGCATGATTAACGATCCCCATATGGATAGCTCATTTGATATTGAACATGGCCTGAAAAAAGCACGTAGATTGCTACTTGATATTACTAAAATTGGCTTACCTATCGCTACTGAAGCATTAGATCCCAATACCCCACAATATATTGGTGACTTAATCAGTTGGTCAGCAATTGGAGCTAGAACCACTGAATCACAGACCCATCGGGAAATGGCCTCTGGACTTTCAATGCCAGTAGGCTTTAAAAATGGTACTGATGGCAGTTTAGATGTCGCAATTAACGCCATGAAATCGGCATCCATGTCGCATCGTTTTGTAGGCATTAATCAACAAGGGCAAGTAACCGTATTACAAACTATGGGAAATCCTCATGGGCATGTCATTTTACGTGGCGGTAAAACCCCAAATTACGATGCTGAAAATGTTGCGTTATGTGAGGCTCAAATGCAAAAAGCGGGATTAATCCCTAATTTAATGATCGACTGTAGCCATGCTAATTCTAACAAAGATTATCGTAACCAACCTCTTGTTGCTGATACCATTATTAAGCAAATTGCCCAAGGTAATAATTCTATTATTGGGGTTATGATTGAAAGTAATTTGTTGGAAGGTAATCAATCATCTGAACAACCTAAGGAGAACTTTAAATATGGTGTGTCAGTGACTGATGCCTGTATCAGTTGGGAAACTACTGAGGAATTGTTACGTAACATGAACCACACACTAGCCACATCACTAGTCCAACGTCAAAACAAGCAGTAACTGCGTAATCAATACTAACCAGCAGATCGCCGAGTTATCTCGGCGATAACCATTAACTTAACCTAATTGCTTGCGAGCATTACGGAACATACGCATCCACGGACTATCTTCGCCCCAATTATCTGGATGCCATGAATTAGTTATTGTTCTAAAGACTCGCTCCGGATGAGGCATCATAATTGTAGCTCGGCCATCTTTGGATGTGACAGCAGTAATCCCATGAGGTGAACCATTTGGATTAGCCGGATATTGCTCAGTAATTTGAGCCATATGATCAATATAACGTACAGCAACTAAACCTGAAGCTTCGAGATTAGCTAAATGTTGCTCATCACTAACCTCAACTCGACCTTCCCCATGCGAAACAGCAATTGGCATATGTGAACCAATCATATCGGTAAAGAACAAAGAAGGATTGGCTTGAATTTGCACCAAACTAAAACGCGCTTCAAAACGCTCAGAAAGGTTACGCACAAACCGTGGCCATAATTCTGCCCCGGGAATAAGATCTTTCAAATTAGACATCATTTGACAACCATTACACACACCTAATGACAAGGTATCATTACGCTGGAAAAATTGTGCAAATTCATGCCTTACCTGTTCATTAAATAATATTGATTTAGCCCACCCTTCGCCGGCACCTAACACGTCACCATAAGAGAATCCACCACAAGCAACTAAGGTACTAAATTGCGCAAGGGTAATACGCCCGGAAAGCAAATCTGTCATATGCACATCGATAGCTTCAAAACCAGCCCGATTAAATGCTGCAGCCATTTCAACATGCGAGTTAACACCTTGCTCGCGTAAAATCGCCACTTTGGGTTTACTGCCTTTAGCAATATAAGGTGCCGCGATATCGTCCTGTGGATTAAACGTTAATTGCACATTTAAACCAGGATCGCTTTCATTTTGTTTGGCTTGATGTTCTTGGTCGGCACACTCTGGATTATCACGTAAGCGTTGCATTTGCCATGTAGTTTCTGCCCACCAAGTTCTTAATGTTGAACGAGATTCGCTATACACCACTGCCGATTTATTACGTACAATAAATTGTTGCCCAGCTTTTGCACTACCGAGCACATGCACCGCATGTGCTAAACCAAATTGACTAAAACAAGCCATTACTTCATCCAAACGGTTATTAGCAACTTGAATAACCGCTCCCAATTCTTCATTAAATAATGAAGCAATAACATCACTACCTAAAGCTGAAATATCAACATCAATACCACAATGGCCAGCAAACGCCATTTCAGCTAATGTTACCAATAGGCCACCATCAGAACGATCATGATAAGCTAACAACGCCCGCTCACTCACTAAGGTTTGCATGGATTGATAAAAGGCAGCTAGTTCTTTAGCATCATGTACATCTGCAGTTTTTTGCCCTAAATGCCGATAAACCTGGGCTAAGGCGGTGGCGCCAAGTGTTTGATGGCCTTTGGCCAGATCGATAAATAACAGGGTGTTTTCTATATTAACTTGCAATACTGGAGTTACGGTGTTGCGAACATCTTCCACTCGAGCAAATGCAGAAATAACGAGTGAAAGCGGCGATGTCATAGTCTTTTGTTCACCCTCTTGTTGCCAAGTAGTTTTCATTGACATTGAATCTTTACCCACCGGAATTGCGAGGCCCAAAGCTGGGCATAACTCTTCGCCAATTGCTTTAACCGCCGCATAAAGTCCGGCATCTTCACCTGGGTGACCGGCTGCTGCCATCCAATTAGCAGAGAGTTTAATGCGTTTTATGTCACCAATATCTGTTGCAGCAATATTGGTAATCGCTTCCCCCACGGCTAATCGTGCTGAAGCAGCAAAATTAAGTAATGCAACTGGCGCTCGTTCACCCATTGACATGGCTTCACCATAATAACTATCTAAACTGGCAGTAGTCACCGCGCAATCAGCAACCGGTACTTGCCATGGACCAACCATTTGATCACGCGCCACCATTCCTGTTACTGAGCGATCACCAATAGTAATTAAAAACGTTTTTTCCGCAACTGTTGGCAAATGAAGTACGCGTTTAACTGCATCATATAAATTAATATCATGAGTTGAAAAATTATCTCCGTGTGCCAATTGCGTCTTAACATCACGTAACATTTTAGGCGTTTTACCCAACAGCACATCAAGAGGTAAATCTATCGGATTATTATTAAAGTGCGCATCATGTAAGGTCACCGCTTTATTAACTGTTGCTTCCCCTATTACTGCATAAGGTGCTCGTTCGCGTTGACAAAGTTCATCAAACAATTCAAGACTGTCTGGATGAATCGCTAGCACATAACGTTCTTGGGATTCATTACACCAAATTTCCAGTGGTGACATTCCTGGTTCATCGGTCAAGATTTTGCGCAACTCAAACTGCCCGCCACAACCACCATCACTGACTAATTCTGGCATGGCATTGGATAAACCACCTGCACCGACATCATGGATAAATAAGATTGGGTTGTTAGCACCTAATTGCCAACAACGATCAATCACTTCCTGACAACGGCGTTCCATTTCCGGATTATCACGTTGTACCGAAGCAAAATCTAAATCAGCATCGGATTGTCCGGAGGTCATAGAAGAGGCCGCTCCCCCACCCAAACCAATATTCATAGCCGGACCACCTAAAACAATCAGTTTCGAACCTACAGGAAATTCATTTTTTTGAATATGTTCTCGGCGAATATTGCCCATACCACCAGCAAGCATTATTGGTTTGTGATAACCACGCAATTCTTTACCATTATGACTATTCACCTTTTCTTCATAGGTACGAAAATAACCAAGTAACGCCGGACGACCAAATTCATTATTAAATGCTGCGCCTCCTAAAGGCCCATCGTGCATAATATCTAAGGCACTGACAATGCGATCGGGTTTACCAAAATCTTGTTCCCACGGTTGTTCAAAATTAGGAATACGTAAATTAGAAACCGAAAATCCCACTAAGCCAGCTTTAGGTTTAGCCCCACGCCCGGTTGCACCTTCATCTCGAATTTCACCACCACTCCCCGTTGCCGCGCCCGGCCAAGGTGAAATAGCTGTTGGGTGGTTATGCGTTTCGACTTTCATTAATATATCAGCATATTCCTGATGATAATGATAAGTTTGGTTGCTAGCGTCAGCAAAAAAACGACCGACTTCGGAACCATCCATTACAGCGGCATTATCTTTATAAGCTGAAGAAACGTAATCCGGAGTCGTTACAAAGGTATTTTTAATCATTTTAAATAATGACTTAGGTTGCTTTTTACCATCAATAATCCAATCAGCATTAAAAATCTTATGGCGACAATGTTCAGAATTTGCTTGTGCAAACATATACAGCTCAACATCAGTCGGATTACGTTTTAATTTTTGGAAGTTTTCGACTAAATAATCAATTTCATCCGGGGCTAATGCCAAACCTAATTTTGCATTAGCCTCCTCTAATGCTGGACGCCCCTGCCCTAATAAATCAATTATGCAAACAGGTATTGGTTGCTCAACACTAAATAATTGTTCTGCTTGCTCAAAACTGCTTAATACCATTTCCATCATCCGATCGTGAATTAAACTCTCAAACTCACTTT
This sequence comes from Gilliamella sp. wkB112, assembly GCF_001690685.1. Lineage (GTDB taxonomy): Bacteria > Pseudomonadota > Gammaproteobacteria > Enterobacterales > Orbaceae > Gilliamella > Gilliamella apicola_J. Next base: position 27,728 of record NZ_LZGL01000015.1, read on the forward strand.
TTTGGGTTGCAGTTAATGGTGATTGTGTATCAATAAAATAAGCGATTCCTCTTTCTATGCGATGAATTTGCACCAATCCACAATTATGAGCTATATCCGTAGCTTTTGATGACCACGGTGATATGGTTCCCGCTCTGGGTGTGACTAAAAACAGTTGTTTACTGGTGTTATTTTCATCTCTTTTTTGTGTGGTATTAGGTCCATATTGAAGTAATTTATCGAGAATGCCTTGTTGGGTTGAGGTCAATTCACTTTTCATGTCAATAAAATGCATATACTGTGCATCAATATTACTAACCGGAATGGATTTTTCACGACAAATTGAGAGGAGTTTATTAATACGAAATGTTGATAAAGCAACAGAACCAGCTAAAATTTTCATGTAAATTACTCTTTTTAAGTAAAAAATAAGTAAAACAGGGCAATATTATAAAAGAAAGTAACCGTTGTGGCTATCTTAAAAAACTACTATCAATCTTGTAAAAATGTTTCCAAATAGCATAACGTTTCAGTATAAAGTTTAGTTAAAAGTAAAAATATACTTAGGTTTCTTTATTGATTATGTATTAGAATTGTAAATTGTATAAATAATAACTAATGAAACAATACGAGAAAAACAATGGATTTACTTTTTCTAATCATAGTAATTGCCGTATTTGTTGTGGTGATTATAGTTCCATCTAATACGAAAAGACGTATTACTGTTTTGCAAATTCAGTTGAATGAACTGCAAAAAAAAGTTCAAAATTTGGAATTAGATAAAGTTCATTCTGCAGATAAATCAAAAACTGACCATAATGTTAGTAATGAAATTTTAAATCACCAACAATCTTTGCAACAAAATAGTGCACAAAGTAATGACATAACGACCATAACACTCAATACACAAGATCAACCAATAACCGAGCTTGGTTCTAACAGTAATTCAAATAAGGAATCGCCGCAACTACCACAACAAGCAAATAATGTTTTTTACCCACCACAAAAAATATCATCAACCGAATCGGATCAAACTGCCAATCATTTTATTAGTTGGCTACTTAAAGGCAATCTTGTGGCCAAGGTCGCTATTATTATTCTGTTTTTCGGTCTCTCGTATCTGTTTAAATATAGTGTTGAACATGGTTTATTATCACCAGAAATTAGGGTGTTAGGTGCTTTAGTTCTAGGAATTGTGCTATTAACTGTAGGCTGGCGCCTACGCCATAAAAAACAACTTTATGCGTTAATATTACAAGGCGGAGCCATTGGTATTTTATATTTAACCATATTTGCGGCATTCAAACTTTATGATCTGGTGCCGGTATTACTAGCCTTTGCTTTGTTAATAGTTATTTGTGGCACCAGTATTTTATTTGCCATATTACAACGCACCATGATTATGGCAATTATTGCCAGTGTCGGAGGTTATTTAGCCCCAATTTTATTGTCCACAGGTTCCGGCAATCATATTGCATTATTTAGTTATTATTTGATGCTTTCAAGTGCTATATTAGTGATTAGTAACTGGCAGTCTTGGCGTTTACTTAACCTTATTGGTTTCTTATTTACCTTTATTGTGTCGTTATTATGGGGCACGAAATCTTACCAACCAGAATTTTATACTGAGTGCCAAATTTTTATCCTCGCTAACATGTTAATTTATGGTGTTCTCGCCGTATTACTTTCTATCCGTAGTATAAGAAAAGAACATTACCAATATCCTATAGACTTAATTTTACTCTTTGGCGTGCCTATATCTGGTTTTGCCTTGCAATATGCAATTACACGCCAGTGGGAATTTGGCCCGGCATTTTCATCCTTAGGATTTGGACTGTTTTATTTAGTTGGTGCATATATTACATTACATGCTTGGCGTAAGACTGCTAAAACAACATCTCTATTAGGGTTAGCTATTGGTCTTGGATTTAGTAGTTTAGCTATTCCTTTAGCCTTTACGGCTAACTGGACAGCACTAATCTGGTTATTTGAAGGTACGGCGTTAAGTTGGGCGATGATTACACAAAAACAATATCATTTTGCGTGGTTTGGTACGCTAATAACGCTACTAGGGGTGATTTCAGGTATTATTTCTATACCATTATGTAATCTAACCACAACTGAGTTTATTACACTGTTTGGTATTATGAGTGCGAGTTTACTGTTTAATGCTTGTTTATGGCACTACTATCGTAACTTACATAATACTTCAGCAAATGTGTTAAAAGTCGTATTTATTATAATAGCTAGTATCATATGGGCTGTTTGGATTTTAATTAGCTTAATGCAAATCATGGGGACTATCCCTAAAACCCAACCTATTATCCTATGTTTTATCATTTCGGTGTGGTTATGGTACTTCATTGGCAGAAAATTAAAATGGGATCTGCTATGTTATGCAACCCTTTCACTCTGGCCGGTGCTATTATTAGCCATTTTAAATAATGCTGCTACTTTACATTATAGTATAAAAAATATCGGTCTTTGGAGCTTGGTTTGGCCAATTGCCTTTATCAGTGCTTATATTTATTTATCTAAAGCTAAACTACTTATTAACCAATTACAAAAACAGCTATTTTATATATTACATATTAGTTTGTTTTGGATCATGATAGCTTGGCTATTTAATGAAGTTAAAGTATTATTAATTTTACTACCTTGGGGATTTGGAACCGTTGAGTTTAGCTTACTGGTTACTTTAGCTAGTAGCATTATTTTAGTATATTATTATTTAATTAAACGACGAATTCTGGTTACATCTTCTCTGATTAAATCATACTGGTTAGTGGGTTTATTACCAATCATCATTTATTTGACTTATTCATTAATAATTGGCATTACATTGAGTGGGCAAATTATTTATTGTTACTATATACCATTGCTTAATCCTCTGGAAGAAGGTGCAATTTTCGCTTGGATGATGCTTGGTCTATGGTTAAAACTAGCTACACCTGTTTTAAAAAATCATTCCGCAATCATCGATACCACTAACATTCAAAAACCATTAACCAATATTAGTACTACGGTATTAATTGCACTGGCTTTTTTATGGACAAACAGCATGGTATTAAGAAGCCTAAACGAATGGTTGAATCTTACTTGGTCATTCTACTCATTATGGCATACTAATATTATTCAAGTGGTACTATCACTAATTTGGACATTAACCGCAGTTATATTAGTGGGGATCGCTCACCGTTACTTATTGCGTAAGGTATGGTATGCCGGCGTTATTTTACAAAGCGTTATTGTGATCAAATTAGTCTTTGTAGATAGTGTGGAACTCGATGGATTATTACGAGCATTCGTGTTTATCGGCGTCGCATTATTAATGCTATTAATTGGTTATTTAGCACCATTGCCACCCAAAATCCCAGTAAATATAGATAAACAACAGGAATAACAGTTATACCTTTAAGTATAAAAGATAATATAGATTTCTCTTATGGATGAATAAATTATGAAAAAACCATTATTATGCTTGCTATTGTTAATCAGTGGACTAAGTCATGCGACCGAAACAACTCTTGATTATGCCTATGGCGCCACAATTAAGCTAACTGATGAAGCTAGCATGTATAATCGAATTGATCTTACTAATGATGTCTATACCCAAACTATTTCAAGTCATTTAGATGATGTCAGAGTATTTAATCAAAAAGGACAACCGGTGCCTTATTCATTAGTCAATATCTACCAGCAAAATAATGAGAGTCAAACTTTTCCGGCCTCGATTTATTCATTAGATAACAGCCGTAAAATTAATTCAGATGATAACAGCAACCAAGATCTTGATCGATACAACATCAATATCAATAGCAAAGATATTCAAATTAATCTTGATAAAACCACTGATAAAGATAGTAACAGTGCAACCTATTTGCTACAAATTCCTGATGATATAAAAATAAAACCACCGATAACTAGTTTATCGATTGATTTCGATACCACCAAAACTCAAAATTGGCAAGCAACGGCTGAGTTACTGTGTAGTTATGATTTAAAAAATTGGCGATCAGTGATGAGTGATATTCCAATTATGTCACTTACTGATAACAATAATAACCAATCGCTTAAGCTAAATACCATTGACATTCCAGCACACTATAATCAACAAGCTCGTTATTGGATTATCGTATTAACAACAAAACAAAATACCATTCCAAATATCAAAACAGTTGAATTTACCACTAACCATAATAGTACCGAAGTGGCCTTGTTCCCAATTAATTCTGTACTTACAAACTCAAATCATCAAGAAGCAACCTACGAGTTGCCATCACCACAACCTGTTAAAGAATTAACTGTACAACTGGCTGATACTCGCTCGGTGTTACCACTTAGCATTTATTATAAAACCAGCAACGAAGATAAAACCTGGCATAAACTCAATGATTATATTATCCGAAGAGTTTATAGCGAAGATGAACCACAGCGCATTAAACTAGATCATAGCAATTTAAATATCCAACAATTACAAATCAAAGCCATCAATGCCAGCTTTGATGATGCACCAAAAATTACTGCATATCGCGATCGTATGAGTCTTATTTTTAATAGTAGCAATAATGGGCCGTTCATCTTAGCCTGGGGTTCTATCAAAGCAACTTCAGCATCATTGACCGAGCAAGCATTACTTTCAAATGCGCAATCGGCGATAGATTTACCCCAAGCTTACCTTGATGACAGAATCGAACTTGGTGGTAAAAATGCGTTAATTCAAACCACCACTGAACCGTCTCATTTCCCTAAATGGGTAATTTGGATTTGTTTAATTGCTGGCGCTGTTTTCTTAATTTTCTTAGCGATAAAACTAGTCAATGAAATTAAAAAAACCAGTAATGAAGATTAAAAAAATTCGCCGACATCTGTCGGCGCTAGTTACTAGGTAGTTACTATTTTGATGAAGATTCGTTCCAGCTATCTCTTAAGCCGACAGTACGATTAAACACCAAATTGTTTTCAGTTGCATATTTACTATCTAAACAAAAATAACCTTCGCGCTCAAACTGATAAGCATGACCAATCATAGCATTTTGTAAGCTTGGTTCCACAAATCCTTGCTTAATAACTAATGAAGATGGATTAATAGTTGCCAAAAAGTCTTCGGCTGCGCCTGGATTTGGTGTATTAAACAAGCGGTCATATAAGCGAATTTCCGCTGGTTTGGCAAACTTAGCCGAAACCCAATGAATAACACCCTTAATTTTGCGACCATCTTCAGGATTTTTATTTAGTGTTGCCGGATCATAAGTACAATAAATAGTTTGAATATTTCCCTGCGCATCTTTTTCAACCTTATCGGCACGAATAACATAGGCATTACGTAAACGGACTTCTTTACCTAATACCAGTCGTTTGTAATTCTTATTTGCCTCTTCTCTAAAATCAGCACGATCGATGTAAATCTCACGGGTAAAAGTCACTTCGCGGTGTCCGAGTTCAGGTCGATTTGGATGATTAGGCATACTCAGTACTTCATCAAGTGTATCGGAAAAGTTTTCGATAATTACTTTAACCGGGTCAAGTACGGCCATAGCTCGTGGCGCATTTTCGTTAAGATCTTCGCGAATACAAAACTCAAGTGTACTCATTTCAACAGTATTTTCTTGCTTAGTAATACCAATTCGCTGACAAAAATCACGAATAGACGCTGGCGTATAGCCACGGCGACGTAAACCTGAAATGGTTGGCATGCGTGGATCGTTCCAGCCATCAACTATTTTTTCTGATACTAATAAATTTAGTTTACGTTTTGACGTAATTGCATATTCTAAGTTTAATCTTGAAAATTCATACTGATGCGGTCGCGCGTTAATAGTAATATTATCTAATACCCAATCATATAAACGGCGGTTGTCTTGAAATTCTAGTGTGCATAAAGAGTGCGTAATATTTTCAATCGCATCAGAAATGCAGTGAGTGAAGTCATACATTGGGTAAATACACCATTTATTACCTGTTTGATGATGTTCAGCAAACTTAATGCGATATAAAACCGGATCGCGCATCACAATAAATGGCGACGCCATGTCGATTTTAGCGCGTAAACAAGCTTTTCCTTCAGCAAATTTACCGTCCTTCATTTGCTTAAATAGGGTTAAATTTTCATCGACACTGCGATCTCGATAAGGACTATTTTTGCCCGCTTGAGTTAAAGTGCCACGGTATTCGCGAATTTCGTCAGCTGAAAGTTCATCAACATAAGCTAAGCCTTTACTTATTAATTCGATAGCATAGTCATAAAGTTGATCAAAATAATCAGAGGAGTGACATATCTCACCATCCCACTCAAAACCTAACCAACGCACATCTTCTTTGATGGATTCAACATATTCAACATCTTCTTTGACCGGATTAGTATCGTCAAAACGCAAATTACATTTACCTTGATAGTCTTTGGCAATACCAAAATTTAAACAAATTGACTTAGCATGACCAATATGCAAATAACCATTAGGCTCTGGTGGAAAGCGAGTATGGATGGTTTGATATTTCCCTGCCGCAAGATCGGCATCAATAATCTGACGAATAAAATTAGTTGGACGAGTCTCTGCCGGTAGCGAACCGCTCATAAAAAACCTCTGATTTTATAATTAATAATGACTAATTTAACAAGCTATTTTTGTCACTGTTATCGTATTGACCAACGAATATAACAAATTTTTTGTTATTCCGAAATGGGAAAAATATAGTATTGAAACTATTGATTAGATTTATACTTAGAAATTAGCTATTATCAAGTTGTTTGATAACTAGTTTTTATATAATTTACCAAATTGATTAAACGTCTAACCATTACAAGAAATAGTGCATATTCATTGTTGATCAGTATAATAAGCAATAAAGTTCACTTATCATTAACAGAAAAATAGTTGCCAATGGACTCAACCACTAAAAATGCCTTAATCGATTTTACTACGCGCTGGATCAATCAGTTTGAATTCGCACCTAACAGTGAAGATTTACATGCAATTCCTTCCCCATGTATTTTAACGACGAAACAACTAACAGTATATTGGCAGCCTTTTTTATTAGAACCACCGAGAACACTTACCATTATTGAACAAGTAGTTGGAATTACCTTGCACCCCAGTGCACACATCTTTTACGGTACTCAATATGCAGGCAATATGACGGCAAAATTAGCTGAAAACAATTTATTACTACTTCAAGCGTGGAGTGATGATGATTTTTCCAATTTAGAACGAAACTTAATTGCCCATTTATCTCAACAAAAAAAATTAAAACGCACACCAACTATTTTTATTGCATCAACCGATGAAGGTAGTGAAATAATCTCTATAAATAATTTAACGGGTGAAGTTGTAAAAGAAAATTTAATTTCAGCTGAATTAACCATATTAGCAGATAATTTAATAACTTTTTTAAATAGACTTATCGTTACTGACGTCAAAATAAACCTTTAAAATAACAAAGCACTTACGATTAACATTATCAGAATAGTAATTATCTAAATTGTATCTTATAAAATAATGTGTATATAATGCCTTTAAGGTAATTAAAAGAAATAGGTGATTTATGTTTGAAAATTTAACCGCTGCACCAGCAGATCCCATTCTTGGGTTAGCAGATCTTTATAATAATGATGAACGCACTAATAAAATTAATTTAAGTGTTGGTGTATATAAAGATGAAACGACACAAACTCCTATTTTAGCCAGTGTAAAAAAAGCTGAGCACTTTTTATTAAATGAAGAAACGACTAAAAGCTATTTACCAATTGTTGGGGTTAATGCATTTAATATTGCTACACAAAATTTGCTTTTTGGTAGTGAAAACGAACGAGCTAAAACAGCACAAGCACCTGGAGGCACTGGTGCATTACGAATCATGGCGGATTTTTTAGCGCGCCGAACTAAAGTAAAACGTATTTGGGTTAGTAATCCTTCTTGGCCAAATCATCGTAGCGTGTTCCAAACCGCTGGACTCGAAGTGCGCGAATACCGTTATTACAATGCACAAACTCGCGAACTTGACTTTGATGCCATGATGAATGATTTAAGTTCAGTTGTAGCTGGCGAAGCAGTATTATTTCATGGCTGTTGCCATAATCCAACCGGCATTGACCCTACTCCTGAACAATGGCAAACAATTTCTGATTTAGCATTAAAAAATGGTTGGTTACCACTATTTGATTTAGCTTATCAAGGATTTGGTCAAGGTTTAGAAGAAGATGTTTATGGTTTAAGATTATTTGCCAACTCACAACCAGAATTACTGATTGCTAGTTCATATTCTAAAAACTTTGGTCTTTATAATGAACGTGTTGGCGCCTTCACTTTAATTGCAACTAGTGCAGATATTGCTAATCGTGCCTTTAGTCAGGTTAAGACGATTATTCGAGCCAATTATTCTAATCCACCAGCGCATGGTGCCAAAACTGTTTCTTACATTCTCAACACACCCGAATTGAAAGAAGAGTGGATTGATGAATTAACAGGGATGCGTCAAAGAATTCACCGTATGCGCCAATTATTTGTTAAAACCTTACAAGAAAAAGGAGCTAACCAAGATTTTAGTTTTATTGCTAAACAAAATGGAATGTTTTCCTTTAGTGGTTTAAACGAAGAACAAGTTCTAAAATTACGCAATGATTACGGTATTTACATTATTAATTCTGGACGTATCAATGTAGCAGGAATGACTCTTGATAATATGTCAAGACTATGTGAATCTATTGTCGAAGTTTTATAAAATGTGCAAATAGCTTGATAAAAATTTAATTTTTAATCAAGCTATTACTGTGTATTAATAACAACTTTTTAATTCACAAATAGGCGCCTTATCCTATAAGGCTAATTACCAGCAAAAAATTAAAAATCTAATTATGTCAATTTGTTATATCGCTTTAGGTAGCAATTTGGAAGACCCTTTTGCCCAAGCCAATCGAGCCATTATAGCTTTGCAACAGTCACCACAAAGTAAAGTTATTGATGTTTCCCCCTTTTACCGCAGTAAACCGTTAGGACCTCAGGATCAAAATGATTATCTTAATGCGGTTATTAAAATATATACTGATTTATCGCCAATAGCTTTACTGGATGAACTACAAACAATAGAAAAGTCACAAGGAAGAATACGCAAAGAAAATCGCTGGGGAGCCAGAACTTTAGATTTGGATATTTTACTATTCGATAACTTGATTATTAATAGTGAAAGGTTAACTATTCCACATTACCATATGAAGCATAGAGAGTTTGTACTCTACCCATTATTTGATATAGAACCACAACTTATCTTACCTGATAACGAAAAATTACTCGATTTAGTGAGTAAATGTGCTAAAAATGGGCTTACAAAGTGGCATGAATAATTATTTTCATTAATAACATAGAGTTGTATTAAATCGCATTATTTACCGCAAAAAAATGATAAAAAAAATTTGCCAATAGCTAATTTATTGCTATAGTTTACCCCCTAAAAATAATATGTACTTAAGGGGATTGCTGTGAAAAAGGAACAAAAAGTAAATACATCTTCTCTAAGCCTACTATCAATTGCAGGGCTGGAGCCTTACAAAGAGGCTAAAGGTGAGGAGTACATGAATCCTAAGCAATTGAAACATTTTAAACTAATTTTAGAAGCATGGTTAGCTCAATTACAAGGTGAAATGGGTAAAACGGTTTCTCACATGCAAGATGAAGCTGCAAACTTCCCAGACCCAGCGGATCGGGCAACACAGGAAGAAGAGTTCAGCCTAGAACTTCGTGCTCGGGATAGAGAACGTAAACTCATTAAGAAAATCGAAAAAACGTTAAAGAAAATTGAAACGGATGATTTTGGTTTTTGCGAGTCTTGTGGTGTGGAAATTGGCATTCGCCGCTTAGAAGCAAGACCAACGGCTGATTTATGTATTGATTGTAAAACACTAGCTGAACTACGCGAAAAACAAATGGGTATGTAATTACTCCGACAGTAATTATTGACTATTATTTGATACACCATGCGCTATATTGGTCGTTTTGCACCATCACCTTCTGGACCATTACATTTTGGTTCGTTGGTGACAGCGATTGGTAGCTACTTACAAGCTAAGTCTAAAAATGGTAAATGGCTGGTTCGCATTGAAGATATTGATCCTCCTCGTGAAATCAAAGGGGCATCATCCCAAATTCTAAAGACATTAGAAGCACTCCATTTATATTGGGATGATGACATCTTATACCAATCGACTTGTAGTGAGCGTTACTACGCAGCTTTACAGTCTCTACTGGATAAACAACTCGCATATTATTGTGACTGTACTCGCCAGCGCATCCACCATTTACCTGATAGCCTTTATGATGGTTTTTGTCGAAATCGGCATCTATGCCAACCTGCTAGCCAACAACTTGCTATACGTTTGAAACAAACCTGTCCTGTTTATCAATTTATCGATCAAATTCGTGGTTTACAAAATGTCGACAAAACCAATGCTCAAGAAGATTTTATCATTCATCGTAAAGATGGCTTGTTTGCTTATAATTTAGTTGTGGTGCTCGATGATCATCAGCAAGGCATTACTGAAATTGTCCGTGGCGCAGATTTATTGCCTGTTACCGCCAAACAAATATCACTTTATCAATTACTTGATTTACCCGTGCCCACATATTGTCACTTACCATTAGTATTAGATAACAATGGCAATAAACTTTCCAAGCAAAATCACGCTCAACCACTGGTTCTAAATGATCTAACTACCGCAACAGCTCAAGCATTACAATTCTTAGGGCAAATTATTCCGGGAAATTGGCAAGATGCTAGCCAACAACAACTGTTAGATTGGGCTATTGAACATTGGGACTTAACTAAGGTTCCCCAGCAAAATAGTCTATTATCCACCAATGTAAGATAAGTTAGGTAAAATACCCACCTTATGATCGTGTAAAAAATGTTTTTCCGGCTTACTCATTAATGAAGCAAAAATTCTGGCTTTTAATTGTTCTTTTTGATCGGCTCTAACTAACAAATCCCGTAAGTCTACTGCAGCATCACCAAATAAACAGTAATGTAATTTACCTAGTGACGAAACCCGCAATCGATTGCAACTTTTACAAAAATCTTTGGAATATGGCATGATTAACCCAATTTTACCTTGATAATCACTATGCGAATACACTTTAGCAGGCCCAGATAATGCCACTTTCGATTGCAATTGCCATCCTTGAGCAAGGAGTTGAGTTTCAATCAAATTACCAGCTAAATGATAACGATTAAATACATCATTGTTTTTACCAGTTTCCATAAGCTCAATAAAACGTAAATCTACAGGTCGATATTTTATCCAAGCTAAATAATCTTTTAGATTATCATTCATATTTTTCATCAACACGGTGTTAATTTTGACTTTTTTAATACCGACTTCTAACGATTTTTCAACACATTGAACTATTTCTTTGAGTTTATCTTGACCAGTAATTAATTTAAATAAATGTGGCGAAAAACTATCAATGCTAATATTCACCGCATTCAGACCCGCTTGTTGCCAATAGGAAATATTCTTTAGTAACCGCGAGCCATTAGTGGTAATAGCCAGTTCTTTAATACTTGGATAAGATGAAATTATTGACAAAATATCAGTAAAATCCCGGCGTAAGGTAGGTTCACCACCAGTTAAACGGATTTTATGCACACCTAACTCAGTGAATGTACCCACAATATTATTGATTTCACTCAGTGATAAAAATTGATGATCTTTATTAGGTTGATAACCTTGAGGTAAACAGTATTGACACTGAAAATTACACTGTTCGGTAATCGACAGACGTAGATATTGAAATCGACGCTGATAATTATCCATTAATTGCATATTTTAAAAACACCTTATCCAAATCGGGAAGCATAGCCATTTCTGAACTATACCGCGGCTAATTCACCTTATGAAATCAGTATAGATAACACTTAGGTATAAAAAGCTTCAGAGTTTGTTTAAGTTTAGCACAGTCTTTATTTTTTAACTATGAGCAAATGTATTGGCAAATTTAAACAGTTTTGATTGATTATCTGTATAAAAAAATTTCAGGTAATGCTAGCGTTTTAATATAATTTTTTAATAAAGCTACTATATAGTTAGCTTTTTATGTTTTACTTATTAGATCAATTTATGTATATAATGAATATCTAGTCGATAAAACCGTCAAATGGAGGTTGTGATGATCACTCATATTAGTCCTTTGGGATCAATGGATTTACTTGCTCAAGCTGAAGTGGATATTTTAAAAAGATCTGCTAACAGTGAACTTTATCAATTATTTAGAAATTGTTCACTAGCAACATTAAATGCTGGTAGTAAAACTGACAATACTAAAGAACTGCTAGACCGATTCCAATCGTTTGAGATTAATGTGATTAGTAAAGAGCGCGGTGTTAAATTAGAACTGGTTAATGCCCCCGAAAGCGCCTTTGTGGATCGCCGCATCATTCGTTCCATTCAAGCCAACCTTTTTGCCGTATTGCGCGATATCTTGTTTTTAAATAATCAAATCAGTGCCATTAAACAATTAGTATCCAATGTTAAGCTAGAAAGAGACCATTCCTTTTATATTACTAACTTAGTTTTTTCGATTTTACGTAATGCTAATGCATTGCATGTAGGTGAAGAACCAAACTTAGTTGTGTGCTGGGGTGGGCATTCAATTAATGAAAATGAATATTACTATGCACGCCAAGTTGGCATGCAACTTGGGTTACGTGAACTTAATATTTGTACTGGTTGTGGTCCAGGGATTATGGAAGCACCAATGAAAGGGGCTGCTGTTGGTCATGCTCAGCAACGTTATAAAGATAGCCGTTTTATTGGTATGACTGAACCCTCAATTATTGCCGCCGAACCACCTAACGCCTTGGTTAACGAACTTATTATTATGCCCGATATCGAAAAGCGTCTTGAAGCTTTTGTGCGTATAGCCCATGGTATTATTATATTCCCTGGAGGTCCTGGTACCGCGGAAGAGTTACTGTATATACTAGGTATTTTATTAAATCCAGCTAATAAAACCCAAACTTTACCACTTATTTTAACTGGGCCGAAAGAGTGTGAGGAATACTTTACTGCGATTGATAATTTTATTCGTAGTGCCTTAGGTGATGAAGCGACTAAACTGTATCAAATTGTGATTGATTCACCAGAACAAGTAGCACGGATTATGAAGGAAGGGGTAAAACAGGTTAAATCATCACGTTTAACCACTGGCGATGCATATGGATTTAACTGGTTACTTAAAATTGATGAATCATTACAACATCCGTTCGATCCAACGCATGCAAATATGGCATCGCTAAATCTGCATAAAGATCAGCCGGTTGAGCTATTAGCGGCAGATTTACGCCGGGCGTTTTCAGGTATTGTTGCCGGTAATGTCAAAGAGTTCGGCATGAAACTAATTGCCGAACATGGACCTTATAAATTACAAGGCGATCCGGAGATTATGCAGCACTTAGATAACTTATTGCGTAGCTTCATTAAGCAAGATCGGATGAAATTGCCGGGTGGAACCGCCTATCAACCTTGTTATGAGATTTGTTATTAACTGAAAATCTAAGTAAATTAACATGTTCCGCCGATAATCAGCTCGGCGGAAAATCTTAGCTGTGAATATTTTTAACAATCAGCCAAAATATCCAGTGCTTCTGACACTTTTTTAACCGCAAATATCTGCATATTATCAGGTTTCTTTTTTGGCATATTAGCAATCGGCACAATCGCTTTTTTAAAGCCATGTTTAGCAGCTTCTGCAATTCGTTCTTGCCCACTAGGAACTGGTCTAATTTCCCCACCTAGTCCAATTTCCCCAAAGATAACGACATCTTGTGGTAACGCACGATTACGAAAACTGGAGACTAAAGCGGCAATCAATGCCAAATCCGCACTGGTTTCGGTTACTTTTACCCCACCTACTACATTAACGAAGATATCTTGATCGGCCATTTGCAAGCCACCATGTCGATGTAACACCGCTAGGAGCAATGCCAGTCGGTTTTGATCCAAACCAACCGTAACTCGCCTTGGATTACCATACATGGAGTGATCAACAAGGGCTTGGATTTCAACCAGCAATGGCCGCGTGCCTTCCCATAACACCATTACCGAACTACCAGGTAGCATTTCATCACCACGACTTAAAAAGATGGCTGATGGATTACTTACCTCTTTTAAACCTTGTTCAGTCATGGCAAATACGCCAAGTTCATTTACTGCACCAAAGCGATTTTTATGGCTGCGTAATGTTCGAAAACGTGAATCAGCATCACCATCTAATAAAATAGAGCAATCAATACAATGTTCAAGCACTTTAGGGCCAGCCAGTGAACCATCTTTGGTCACATGCCCAACCATAATAATGGCAATGCCTTTAGTTTTAGCAAAACGGGTTAAATAAGCGGCGGTTTCACGCACTTGTGCCACACTACCGGGCGATGATTGAATATCAGCAAGGTGCATAACTTGAATAGAGTCAATTACCATTAATTTGGGTTGCGACTGTTCGGCAAGCAAGCAAATTTGTTCAATACTGGTTTCAGATAACATATTGATATTATCTGTCGGTAACCCTAAACGGTGAGCACGCATCGCTACCTGTTGTAAAGACTCTTCACCCGTGACGTATAAGGTATTCATTTGTGAAGCAAGCCTGCACATGGTTTGCAGTAACAAAGTACTTTTACCGGCTCCTGGATTACCACCAATTAAAATAGCACTACCGGGTACCACGCCGCCACCTAATACCCGATCAAATTCGGAAAAACCGGTTGAAAAACGCGGTAGTGCTTCTAAACTGATTTCGGATAATTTTTGGATTTTAGCTTGCCCAGCGCCACTACCGGCGTAACCAGTTAAGCGGTCATTACGCGAAGATGTACTAGCAAGCCTAACTTCGGTGATAGTATTCCAAGCATGACAAGAACTGCATTGACCCTGCCAACGTGGATAATCTGCCCCACAATCATTACATACATAAGCTCGCTTTACTGTTTTTGCCAAATTATTCTCCTAGCCTTCACTTAATAAACTGGTAGACAAAATACACCATAACCCAGTTAAATCTGCATAATTAATGCTAATGCGCGCCTTTTCGACTACTTTGGGTTTACCATGATAAGCAACGCCAAGCCCGGCAATACGAATCATCATCAAATCATTAGCACCATCCCCAATCGCAACGGTTTGTTCAATTGGTATTTCTAGTGATGCAGCTAACTGTTGTAATGTTCTGGCTTTATACTTTGCATCCACAATTTGGCCCACAACTTTACCGGTTAATTTGTTATTTTTGATCTCGAGTTCATTAGCATAAACCGCAACAAGTTTTAATCGTTGTTTTAAGTAATCGGCAAAATAGGTAAACCCGCCAGAAACAATAGCTACATGCCAATTTTTTTTGTGCAATTCTCTAACTAAATAGGTTAAACCCGGAGTTAACGGTAAATTATCTTTGACTTGATCTAAAATATCTTGCTGTGCACCTTTCAAAGTAGCAACCCGCTTACGTAAACTAGCGGCAAAATCAAGTTCACCACGCATCGCTTGTTCCGTCACTGCTGCCACTTGTTCCCCAACACCGTGTAATTTGGCCAGTTCATCAATGCATTCAATGCCAATCGCCGTTGAATCCATATCCATGACAAGTAATCCGGGTGAATGTAGTGTTGGTAAATTATCAATCGGCGCAACATCAATACCTAGTGCCAATGATATAGATTTAGCCTTTTTAGGCATCATTCCTGCAATACGAACAATTTGATAAGTTTTAATCTTCCATGAAGAAACAATTACCATAGGCATAGCTAGTTGGTTTTGAAATTTAGACAATATAGTCTTATTTAACTTGCGCCCATAAATAATCCAGCCTGTTTTACCGGCATTATAATCAAGTGGTACTACTTCACAGCCATTTAAAGAAAGTGGTAAACCTTGCCAATGTTGAATATTTTCAGGAAGATCCGTATAGGTAAGCGTGTAAGCCATATCAAAAGTCTTTATAACATAAAACAAAGTCCGAATTTATCATATCTACCAATATTTGTCCAAACTACGTTTTTTGCGCATATAAACTAAAAAATAAAATGAAACGGCATAGACTCCGCAATAGTTTTTACAAAATAACCACTATTTTTATACTTAAATATTCCATTTTCTGAATTTTTTTAATATATATCGATATCTTTATTGACGATTAGATAGTTAATCCCCACACGCTGAGTTGCTCTAACGCTGGTCCTAGTCGTTCACCAAGTGGGGTCAATTTATATATTACTTTTAAAGGTGGTTTATCGCCAAAAACAGTGCGCGTAATTAAACCATCATCTTCCAGTTTTTTGAGTTGGATACTTAAGGTCATATCCGTAATTTCAGGGATCACTGTTTTTAATTCACTAAAACGTTTTTCACTTAATAACAGATAGTAAAGGATCACCCCTTTCCATCTGCCACCAATTAAATCCATCGCCAAACTAATTGGGCAATAATAAATTTTATTTTTATAACGTTTTGACGGTCGTTGTTTATCTGTTTGCATGACATATTCCTAACTATCTAATTTGATAGATATTGCGATAAAGTTATTTAGTAATAAACTAATAATAGAAGCTATCATTTTAATAGTAAAAAAAGGGAAAGGGGATCATTATGGCATTAATTATTTTAGGTCATCCAAACATCGAACAATCTGTGGCTAACAAAACAATTATTGAGAATGTGCAAGTCAATATGCCGGATATTGAAATACGCAATATTCATCAACTTTATCCAGACTATCAAATCAATGTCCAAGAAGAACAAGCAGCACTTTTAAGGCATAATCTGATTGTTTTACAATATCCTATGTATTGGTTTAATATGCCAGCTATTCTAAAAATATGGTTCGATGAAGTATTAACTTACCAATTTGCCTATGGCTCTAAAGGCGATAAATTAAAAAATAAAAAACTGTTACCGAGTTTGACCATTGGAGCCAATCAAGAAGTCTATCAACAAGATGGGCATAATTTAATCGATGATTTTTTACAACCGGTCAAAATCTCAACCATCTATACACAAATGCAATATCTTTCACCGATTTTTATATATGGCGTGTCACCAGTAATTGAAAGTAGCCACGATAAAATAAAAGCGTTAGCGTTAAAGCAAAGCCAACGATTACAGGAAATCATTAAACAACATAGCTGAGTATGATCAAATGTGATGATTAACTAATCAATCATCACATTCTATTTTATCTCTTATTTATCTCTTAGCATTTATTTAATACTGCATAAAAGAAGCCATCACCACCCTCTGGTACAGGTAAAAATTGCTTCATTTCACCTTGTAACTTTGCATCACTATGCGCTTGTAAAAAACGTTCAATTTGTAATTTATTTTCATCCGGTAAGATTGAACAAGTTGCATAAACTAATGTGCCACCAATTTTTAAATAGTGCCAAATTTTGCTTAGAATTGCATATTGTAGTTCAGTTAATTGCGCTATATCACTATCTCTACGCAACCATTTTATATCGGGATGACGCCGAATAACACCAGTTGCCGAACAAGGTGCATCAAGCAAAATTCGGTCAAACTCTTGCCCTGCACACCATTGTTCAGGCGTAAGTCCATCTCCAACTTTAATTTCTGCTTGTTGTTTTAAACGTGCCAAATTTTGATAGATACGTTTAACGCGACCGGCATCAATATCAACTGCTAACACGTTAGCTTTTGGGGCAACTTCCAATATATGCGTCGTTTTGCCACCTGGTGCGGCACATAAATCTAAAATCTGCTCGCCATCTTGTGGCGCTAATAAGTAGGCCGCATATTGAGCAGAGAGATCTTGCACGGTTACCGCGCCATTATCAAAATACGGTAATTGATTAACATTTACCGGTGTGAGTAACTGGAGCGCATCAGGTACCTCCGGACAAATTTTAGTTTCAATTTGTTGCTGTTTAAGCAACTGTTGATACTCTTGTGTTGAATAATGCGTTTGATTAATTCGTAACCACATTGGTGGTTTTTGATTATTGGCATTAACTATTGCTTGCCATTGCTGTGGGTAAGCTTGTTTTAAACGATTTAACAACCAACTCGGGTGCAAGGTTTGGCTAACTTGTTGCTTAGTATCTTGTCTAAATTTTTGCGGTAATGATGTTTGCTGGCGCAAAAATTCACGCAGTACACCATTAATTAAGCCTTTAAATGGTATTTTTTTCAGTGGCTGAACCGCACTAACCGTTTCACCAACCGCGGCATGTTCAGGGATGCGAGTATAAAGGATCTGATAAATGCCAACTAATAATAAATAGTGCAAGATTCGATTTTTTCCGGTTAGTACTTTATTCATCAAGGTATGAACATAAAAATTCAGTTCAGGTAATACGCGCATTACACCAAAACAGATTTCTTGCACTAAAGCGCGATCTTTATCGGCCACCTTATCATTTAAAATAGTCAATGTAGCACTCAGGGAATGCCCTTGTTCAAGTACATTAAAAATGGCTTGAGCACAAACGGCTCGAATATTTGGCTGAGATTTGTTATTCATACAGGTCATGACCTTAATTTAGCTAATTCGATTCATTATAAAATTAATGACCCAAGCCAACCAGCTATAAACAATGGAATATTAAAATGGGTAAAAGTGGGAATAACACTATCGCGAATGTGGTCATGTTGCCCATCACTATTTAACCCTGCCGAGGTAGCTAAAATCGTATCTGACGGCGGTGAACCGGCATCACCAATTGCCCCTGATGCACCGATTAAGCATACGGTAGCAACCGGAGAAAAACCAAGTTGTACACACAGTGGCACATAGATGGCGGCAATAATTGGCACTGTTGAAAATGAAGAACCAATACCTAATGTAATAACCAGACCAACTAACATCATCATAAACGAAGCAATAACTTTGTTGCCCGCAAATAAAGCTGCACTATTGATAACCAAAGGCTCAATTTCATGAGTTTGTTTTAATACTTCAGCAAAACCTTGCGCAGAAATCATCACAAAGCCAATCATGGCCATCATTTTGATACCATCAGTAAATACTCCATCGGCTTCCCCCCATTTAATTGATCCTGAAACAATAAAGCAAATAAAACCAATTAATGCGCCAAGAATCATTGAACCGGTATAAAGTTGAATACTAAACGATAACACAATGGCTATTAATGAAATAATAAGTGAACGCGCACTAACATTAGTTGCCGCTTGTGAACTCATGGTTTCATGAATGATTTGATATTGCCTCGGTTTACGATAACTAATAAAAATAGCCCATAATAATCCCATAAACATACCAAAAGCCGGGATTGCCATTGCATGCATCACATTAACATGACTGACATCCATACCTGATGAAATGATATTTTTTAATAATATTTGATTTAAAAAGATATTCCCAAAGCCAACGGGTAAAAACATATATGGCGTGATTAAGCCAAAGGTCATAATACAGGCAATCATTCGCCGATCAAGTTGTAATCGCGACATCACATATAATAACGGCGGAATCAAAAGGGGAATAAAAGCGATATGAATTGGAATTACGTTTTGTGAGGAAATACTTACTAACGCAATAATAATAATTAATGCCCATTTAATACGTCTTTTGGCGCCACTGGATGTGAGCTGTTTTACTGCTTTCTCCGCTAATAGTTCCGGTAATCCAGATTTAGAAATGGCAACCGCAAAAGCACCAAGCATAGCATAGGAAAGCGCAATGTTTGCACCATTACTAATACCCGTATTAAAAGCATTAATCGTTTCATTTAAAGTGAGATGACTAAACAACCCACCAACAAATGCCCCTATAATCAAACTAATAACGACATGAACCCGACATAACGAAAGTATTAGCATACAAATTACTGCCATCACAACGGCATTAACTGATGAGAACAGACTAAGGATAAAATCCATAAAAAACTCAAAATAAATAGATAGACAAACAAACCGTCTATTTTAGGTGATGCAGGTTAAAAGTGCAATTTGCACCAACATCAACCTATCGAAATAAACTAGATGATTAATAAGTATTTAATATGAAAAATACTTATTTTATTTTTTAATAGATTCTCAATAATTATTAAAAAATATAAATAAAAATAAAATCAATAAATTGCTTAATATATTAGCAATATTAATTGCAATTGTATGATTATTTTTATTGATGAAGATCTCATTTTAATAAAAATTCTTTTTTTTACCTTGCTAATTTGTCAATAAATCTATATTTTAAACAATAAATATTTTTAATAGAAATCAACTTATTTATAGAAATATTCTAATAGATAGTTATTTAAAAGATTTTAAAATTACCTGAATTTTTGTTTTATATAAATTATTTTTTAAATGAAGGAGAACGATATGTCTAAACGTCCAATAGGATTGGCTGCATTAACTGTTTTAGATGTTTCACCTGCAAACCAAGTTATTGTCGCTGCTGAAGCTGGTTACACCCATGTAGGTTTACGGCTTATTCCTGCTACACCAACAGAACCAGTTTATGCAACTGTTGGTGATACACCTTTAATACGTGAAGTTGAACGCCGTTTAAAAGAAACAGGTGTTAAAGTCCTAGATATTGAAATTTTCCGTTTAAAACCTGACACTCGAGTCATTAACTTTTTGCCAGTACTTGAAACAGGAGCAAGACTAGGTGCTAGCCAAGTTTTATTAGCTGGTAATGATCCTGATCAAAATCGCCTAGCTGATAATTTTGCTCAACTTTGTGAGATTGCTGCACCATTAGGTATTGCCATTAATATTGAACCAATGCCTTGGACCGACATTCCTAGTGTTAACTCAGGGGTTGAATTACTAAAAAAAGCTAATCAAAATAATCAAGGAATGATTATTGATCCATTACACTTTGATCGTGGTCCTAATACTCTAGAAGATTTGAAAAAAGTACCTAAAGATTGTTGGCGTTATATGCAATTATGTGATGGAACAAAAGAAAAGCCAAAAGATATTGAAGGTCTACTTTATCAAGCTCGTAATTACCGATTATCTCCAGGTCGGGGAGGAATTGATTTAGTTTCATTATTAAAAGCATTACCTGAAATGCCAATTTCAATTGAATGCTGTAATGATGAATTAGCTTTATCAAAATCACCAATTGAACGAGCTAAAATGTATATTGAAGATACCCGAGCTTTATTAAAACGCGTAGCTGAAGAGTCTTAATAGTATAAAACCTAGCTACAAAAAAGATTATTTGGAGAATATTTAATGAGAAACAATATTGACGGCCATTTTTTACTAATTGGCTTAATGGCTTATCCAATTCGCCATAGTTTATCGCCACAAATGCAAAATACTATCTATTCTAAATTGAATATCCCTTATGTTTATTTAGCTTTTGAAGTTGACCAACAAAAGTTACCAGATGCAGTAAAAGGCATTCGAGCACTAGGGTTACGCGGTTCTGCAGTATCAATGCCTAATAAGCAACTTGTTTGTCAATATCTTGATAAATTAACACCTGCAGTGGAAATGAGTGGTGCTTGTAATACTATATCTAATGATAACGGTGTCTTAACTGGTTACAACACTGATGGCATTGGTTATATGCGTATGTTAAAGGAAGCCGAGGTTGATGTTATTGATAAAAAAATAACCATTTTAGGTGCAGGTGGTGCAGCAACAGCCATTGTCGTACAGGCAGCATTAGATGGTGTAAAAGAAATAGCAATATTCAATCAGAAAGATGAGTGCTATCCAAAAATAGAGGCGATTGCTAAAAAATTAAATGAAAATACCAATTGTAAAGTACATGTGCATGATCTAGCTGATAAAGATCAACTAAGGAAAGAAATTGCAAATAGTACTGTGCTTTGTAATGCTACTGGTGTTGGAATGAAACCAATGGAAGGACAAAGCCTGATTACTGATCCTACTTTATTAAGAGCAGATCTTGTGGTTACAGATTGTATCTATAGTCCTCGAAAAACCAAATTACTGGAAATAGCTGAGCAACAAGGTTGTAAAATTTTAAATGGTATTGGCATGATGTTATGGCAAGGCGCAGCCCAAATCAAAATTTGGACTGGAGAAGATTCACCTATTGAATACGTAAAAGAAAAAATGGGATTCAATGATTAAAAGATGAAATCTGTTTTTGGTCTTTAAAATATATTACTACCGAATTACTATTTGGTAGTAATAACTTAACATGAAACAGAAATACGATTAGTTTTTTATTTTCAATTTTAAATTAATCATTTATATGAATAGTATCTTCTAATAACATGAATCTTTGTTTATAGGATATTAAATGAACACACTTACTATAAAAGAAATTGAGATTGGCTCGGGAGCACCTAAGATTATTGTTCCGGTTGTGGGCAAAACCGAAACCGAATTACTTGATGAAATCACCTTTTTAAAATCCATAGATTTTGATGTTTTAGAATGGCGAGTTGATCACTTTAACTTAGTTGATGATATTGACGCTGTTAAAGATGTAGCAAAAAAAATTACTCAATTATTACCCAATAAACCTATTTTATTTACCTTCAGAACTGCAAATGAAGGCGGTGTAAAACCATGGCCACTTAAAGCATATATTGAATTGAATAAAGAAATGGCACGTAGTGGTTTAGTTGATTTAATAGACGTTGAAGTTTTTATCGGTGATGAATATGTAACCGATATTATTAATGTCGCTCATCAACACCAAGTTTTGGTAGTTGCATCAAACCACGATTTCCAAAAAACACCGTCTAAAAGCGACATTATTTATCGTTTACGAAAAATGCAAGATCTTGGTGCTGATATTCCCAAAATAGCGGTTATGCCACAAACAACAGAAGATGTTTTGACACTTCTTGCGGCAACAACTGAAATGAATGAAAAATATGCAACGAGACCACTTATCACTATGTCAATGGCAGGACTGGGGGCAATTAGTCGAGTAGCTGGGACAACATTTGGTTCATCAATGACATTTGGTGCTGCAAAAAATGCTTCGGCTCCAGGTCAATTAGATATAAAAGAATTACGATATATTTTGGATGTTTTGTATAGAAGTAAAGCCTAATTAAATATTTATATTTTAATAAATTTAAATTACTTCGAGATATAAATCAGACAAAATTGGTTATACAAGTTTATCAAGGGGAGTTTTTATGAGTCAGAATTGGTTAGGATTAGAAAATGATGTTTGTGTAATAACTGGTGCTATTGGTGGTATGGGCTCAGAGATTTGCCGTGAGTTTGCAAAACAAAAAGCCAATTTAGTATTAATAGATTTAGATGAAGTAAAATGCCAACAATTTGCTCAAGAACTCACTGCAGAATATGGAATTAAAGCAATAGGTTTAGCTTGTAATACGACCAATGAAGCACAAGTTGATGCCACGGTTGCAAAAGTAAAAGAAGTTTTTGGACGCTGTGATGTACTTGTCAATACTGCTGCCATTTTACGTTTTTGTCCAATTGAAGATTTACCATTAGATGAATGGAGTGCTACTGTTAATATTAATTTAACAGGTTATTTCTTAATGTCTCAACGTTTTGGTCGTCTGATGCTTGAGCAAAAATCAGGTCGCATGGTACATATTTCAACTGTAGCCTCTCACACTCCTGAAACATATAGTGGTGCCTACAGTGCAACTAAAGCTGGAGTGTCAATGATGTCAAAACAGTTTGCAGCAGAATGGGGACAATTTGGTATCCGTAGTAATGCTGTTTGCCCATGTTTTGTTAAAACACCTTTATCTAAGAAATTTTATGAAGATAAAGAAGTAGAGAACGGCCGTACTCGTATGATTGCTAGCCGACGTATTGGAGAAACTATCGATATTGCAAATGCAGTTTTATATCTTGCCAGTAAACGTTCTGATTATTCTAATGGTACAGAGCTTGTTGTAGATGGTGGATATGAAGTCATGTTAGGAGACTTAGTTCCACGCCCGGGAGGACGTCGTCAATTTGCAATAGAACAGCACGCAGCCTCTCTGTCTGCAAAAAAATAATAAGGTTATAGCAATTAACCTTATCAAAAATGATTATTGTTATTCAATAGGATTGTGTGATTACTCTCTTTAGTGGCATATCAACCAAAGAGAGTAATCTAAAATAAGGAGCTTTAATGAGTGATATCAACATAATAGCTATTCACAAAGTTAAACCAGAATTTGTAAATGAATATCATCAAGCAGCAAAGATAGTCCTAACTAAAAGCAGACAAGAATCTGGGTGTGTGAAATATGAGGTAAATGTTGATATCAATAACCCAAATACTTTTATTTTCACTGAAACATGGGCAACAAAGCAAGCCATTGAATATCACAAACAAACAGCGCATTTTTTAGAGTTTATAGCGTTTTTAGATAACAAATTAGTTGAAAGAAATTTTTATATAACCAATAAATTATAATTAAATAAATTCATTTTTTAGTAATGGCTCACGTCTTAGTTAATACGTGAGCCATTATAGTTTTAAATAATCTATAGAATAATTATATTGATTTTGTATATTTTATAGTTTTAATTAATAAATTAATAGGTATTCTTTGATTATCAATTTAACTTTAGATAAGAGTACCTACCCTGTTAATAAAGATATTACAAAAAAGGAGCCAAATATGCCTAACTTTTCAGCTATATTTGAACCGTATGTGATTAATAGAACTACTATCCGTAATAGAATTGTCATGCCTCCCATTGGTACAAATTTTGCTACACTAAACGGGGAAATGGTTGATGATCATATTCAGTATTATGAACAACGGGCAAAAGGAGGAACAGGACTCATTATTCTTGAAAATGTCTGTATCGACTTTCCATATGGTACTAATGGCACAACCCAACTTAGAATAGATAATGATCAATATATTCCCGGACTTTATAAATTCACAGAACGTATGCATAAACACGGTGCATCGGTTGCCGTACAGATTAATCATGCTGGTGCATCAGCTTATCCTGGGCGTTTAAATGGCTTACAACCAATTTCATCATCGAATATACCTTCAAAAACTGGTGGTAATATTCCGAGAGCAGCTACTGTTGAAGAACTACATGAAATCGTAAAACAATATGGACTTTCGGCTCATCGCGCTCAACGAGCTGGTTTTGATGCGATTGAGATTCATGCAGGTCACTCATATTTATTAAGTCAATTTTTATCGCCTCTATATAACAATCGTACTGATGAGTTTGGTGGAAGTATTGAAAATAGAGCTCGTTTGATCCGTATGGTTATCGATGAAATTCGAGCTAAAGTTGGTCCATTTTTTCCAATTCTTTTACGTATAAGTGCAGTTGACTTTATTGATGGTGGTAATACCTTAGAAGATACATTAGAAACATTAGAATATCTTAATGATGGTGTTGATATTTTTGATGTATCTGCAGCACAAAATGATACCATTCAATTCCAAATCGATCAGATGAATATGCCTGATGGATGGCGTTCATATATGGCAAAAGCGGTACGCGATAAATTCAAAAAACCAACAATTGCGTCTGGTAACTTCCGTGATCCAGCAATTATTGCGAAAACCATCGAAGATGGGGTATCTGATTTTGTAGTTTTAGGAAGAGGATTAATTGCTGAACCTTATTGGGTTGAAAAAGTACAGAATAATGAACTTGATACACTCAGAAAATGTATTTCCTGTAATATTGGCTGCGCAGATCATCGAATTGCTCGTTCAAAACCAATCCGTTGTACTGTTAATCCTGATATTATTAGTTATGAAGATTATAAACGTTATCATATATCAACACCACTTAATGTTGTAGTGATTGGTGGTGGGACATCAGGCCTTGAAGCAGCATGTACAGCAACAGAAGTAGGTTGTAATGTAACCCTGTTTGAAGAAAAATCGTTTCTTGGTGGATTATCAATGATGATTTCTCGCTTCCCATATAAAAAACGTATTGCTGATTTACCTAAATTTTTAATAAATCGAGCCAAAACCTTAAAAAATCTAACTATAAAATTAAATACTATAGCCACGCCCGAACTCATTGAAAGTCTAAAACCAGATTTAGTAGTAAATGCTACTGGATCTAAACCATTACTACCACCAATAAAAGGCTTACAAAATCAGTTATCTGCTGTCAATAGAAAGGTTTTTTCTATTTTTGACATTATGGAAGACTTTGATCAGTTTACGGATATTCCAAACAAAAAAGTAGTTGTCATCGGTGGTGGAGCAGTTGGACTTGATGTTGTCGAATATTTTTCAGAAAACAAGGCTAAAGATGTTTCTATCGTAGAAATGAAACCCGCAATGGCTGAAGACTTAGATTATATAGGCCGCATATCAATGATGACTATGCTCAAAAACAATCATGTCAATGTTCATTTATCAACTACATTACTTGAAGTTGCTGATAACTATTTTTTAGTAAAAGATAAAGATGGTAATGAATTTGAGCTTGATTTTGACTATGGTTTTGTCTGCCTTGGTATGCAAGCTGAAAACACATTTAGTCAAGCATTTACTGAACATGCAAAACAACATAACTATATTTTTCATAAAATTGGTGATAGCAAACAAGCAAGAAAATTAATTGATGGTATGCGGGAAGGACGTGATGTCATTGCAATTATCCAGAAATTAGAAAGAATTAAAGCGAAAGACATTCGTGGGGTTGATATTAACAAACCTTTATAATACTCTTAAAACCAATAACAATATTTAAATTGAGTCATGTAAAGATGATAGAAATTTGCTAACAGTAAAATAATAACGAGTATATACTTAATTAAACTCTCTTTTTCGAGAATAGAAAAAGAGAGTTGTTGAAATTAGGAACTAAAAGATTTTTTAGTTAGTTGATAAATTAGCAAGTTAATATCTATATTAGGTGATTAACAAAAATTAAAAGGTTTATTGGTTATGTTTTCTTGGTGGGTTAAAGCCTATTTTTTTCTTATTCAAATCCCTGTTAAGCTTTTTATTAAAAGTAAACCTATCCCTACTGATCCAATAACCGAATTAGAACTTGATACTAATCGGCCAATTTTATATGTATTACCTTATAATTCTAATATAGACTTAATGGTCGTTCGTTCGCTGTGCTTACGTTACGATCTTCCCGATCCATTAGCAGGCATTAACATTAATGGTAAATTAGTACCTGGATTTATTTATATTGATAAAGGACCGGGTATTTTTGCCTCTAAGCGCCAACAAAAAAAAGCAATAGAAATTTTAAGAGATTATATTTCAGCACATCAACAAAACCCACAACTTGATATTCAACTATTGCCTGTCTCAGTAATGTTTGGACGTAGCCCAGACAAAGAAGGCAAGAAAAAACCATCATTACAAGTTTTAGGGGCCACATTTAAATTATATAAAATAATTGTATCCGGACGAGATTGTTATACTCATTTTTCTCGTACAGTATCTTTCAAAAATATTAATGTGGATAATCAGCAGGATTTATCGGTTTTAGCACATAAATTAGCTCGTGTTGCACGCATTCATTTTACTAAACAACGAACAGCATCTATTGGACCTAGACTCCCTGATCGTCAAGCGATGTTAAATAAATTATTAAATAATATTGGACTTGCCAAAGCAATACAGGAAGAAGCTAAAAGTAAAGATATTTCGCAAGAAAAAGCTAAGAAAAATGCCTTAGCTATGCTCAACGAAATTGCCGCTAATTTTTCGTTTCGCATGTTAAGAATAACCGATTTTGTATTAACTTGGGCATGGCACCGACTGTATCAAGGACTAAAAATAACCAATACCGAACCAGTAAGAGAGTTAGCTCAAAATGGACATGAGATTGTGTATGTACCTTGCCATCGTAGTCATATGGATTATCTATTATTATCTTATGTGCTTTATCGACAAGGTCTGGTCCCCCCTCATATTGCCGCAGGTATTAATTTAAATTTTTGGCCTGCCGGACCTATATTTAGGCGTTTAGGTGCGTTTTTCATTCGTCGTTCATTTAAAGGTAACAAACTTTATACGTCTGTATTTCGTGAATACTTGGCTGAATTATTTATTCGCGGTTATGCTGTAGAATACTTTATTGAAGGTGGCCGATCACGAACAGGAAGACTACTCGACCCCAAAACCGGCATGCTCATGATGACTATTCAAACATTATTACGCGGTGATCCTCGTCCAATTACGGTGGTACCTGTTTATATTGGCTATGAACATGTTTTGGAAGTAGCTACTTATGCTAATGAGCTACGTGGTGCCAAAAAAGAAAAAGAGAACTTATGGCGTACAGTTAACGCATTTTTTAAATTGAAGAAATTAGGTTTTGGTTATGTTAATTTTGGACAACCAATTCAGTTAAATCAATTTTTAACTAATCACATTCCCGACTGGCGTGAAGCTATTGATCCTACAGGTACTCAACGTCCTAATTGGTTGACTCCGACAACGAACCTTTTAGCGACGGAGATTATGGAAAGAATTAACGCTTCATCAGCCATTAATGCCATGAATTTATGTTGCTCTATTTTACTTGCGGCAGATCAACGTGCGCTAACTAAAGTTAGATTACTAGAAAATATTAATTATTTATTGAATTTATTAAAAAATATTCCTTATTCTAATTCAATTACCATACCTGATGAAACTGCGGAACAACTTTTTGAGCATGCTAAAGAGATGGGGAAATTTGTAATAACTACTGATGAAGTGGGTGAAATAGTTGGTTTAACTACCGACCAAGCGGTATTAATGACTTATTATCGCAACAATATTCAACACTTACTTATCATTCCTGCCATAGTGGCAAGAATAATAATCAAACATAATAGAATTTCATTAGATGAAGTTATACATCAAGTAAAACTGCTTTATCCATTAATCAAATCAGAATTATTTCTTTATCAAAACGAAGAACAACTAACCACTTATGTACAGCAAATTATACATAGTTATGCAGAGTTAAATTTGATTAACTATTCACCTGATAAATTAGTGCTCAATTATTTAAAAATGTCGGGAATGCAACTAATCGCATCCTCATCGAGAGATACTTTACAGCGTTACGCGATTGCATTTTCATTATTACAAAAAGATCCAACAATTAGTAGATCATCTCTTGAAAAAGAAGCTCGTTTAATTGCTGAGCGATTATCAGTGCTACATGGAATTAATGCCCCAGAATTCTTTGATAAAGGCGTATTTTCAATCCTAGTTTCATCTTTAAGAGAACAGGGATATTTAGATGATAAAGATGGCGCTAACCTTCAAAAAATTGACAAAATGAATGACATACTTAAACCACTTATCACTGCGCGTGTAATGCAAACAATCGACGAAATCAATCCATTAATTAAATAATTGCTAGCTTGACCTTGTCTATTAAACCATAGACAAGGCATCTAATTTTATTAAACAATTTGCTACTTCTTAAAATCTTGTTATCAGAATTATTTTTATATTAGAAGTTAATTTAGAGAAATAAAATAGCTTACTTATTTTTGATATTTATCAAACTTTAGGTATTTACATCTTTTTTTCCCTTTATTTCCATTTAATAAACGATTATTATTGTGAGTAAATAAGGATCTATACAAATTATAAAATAATAAGTAATGTAATGTCAGCTTTCTAAGGAGTTCATATGCTACTTAACCGTAGACAGTTCTTTAAGATCTGTGCTGGTGGTATGGCAGGAACAACTGTAGCCACACTTGGGCTTGCTCCCAATGTTGCGCTTGCACAAACTCGCCAATATAAATTGTTAAAATCAAAAGAAACTCGTAATAACTGCACCTATTGCTCTGTAGGTTGTGGAATGCTTCTTTATAGCCGCGGAGATGGCGCCAAAAATGCTGAATCTTCTATTTTCCATATTGAAGGTGATCCTGACCATCCCGTCAGCCGTGGTTCTCTTTGCCCTAAAGGTGCTGGCGTTCTAGATTATATCAAAAGTGAAAACCGCGTTAGGTACCCACAATACCGAGCCCCTGGTTCAGATAAATGGCAACGTATTAGTTGGGAAGAAGCAATTGATCGCATAGCTAGGTTAATGAAAGCTGACCGTGATAAAAATTTTGTTGAGAAAAATGAAAAAGGTACTACAGTTAATCGTTGGACTACAACTGGGTGGCTGGTTACTTCTGCTGCCAGTAATGAAACGGGTTGGTTAGCATTTAAAGTTGCACGTTCTTTAGGGATGTTAAGTCTAGAAACCCAAGCAAGGGTCTGTCATGGACCATCGGTATCGAGCTTAGCGGCAACTTATGGTCGTGGCGCCATGACCAACAACTGGAACGATATTAAAAATGCCAATGTGGTTATAGTTATGGGCGGTAATGCGGCTGAAGCGCATCCGGTTGGTTTTAAATGGGCTATAGAAGCTAAAATAACCAATGGAGCTGAGCTAATTGCCATAGACCCGCGCTTTCATCGTACCGCGTCAGTTGCTGATCATTATGTGCCAATTCGTTCTGGATCTGATATTGCATTTCTTCTGGGTGTTATCAATTACCTTATTACACATAATGAAGTTAATTTTGAATATTTAGTCACCCATAGTAATGCAAGCTTAATTGTACGAGATGACTTTAATTTTGATGTTAGTAGCGGACTATTTAGTGGCTATAATGCCAATAATCGTCAATATGATCAAACCAGCTGGGCCTATCAAACAGATGATAATGGTTACGCGCTACGTGATAAGACACTTAATCATCCTCGATGTGTTTGGAACTTGCTGAAACAACATGTGAGTCGTTATACACCAGAAATGGTAAATAAAGTCACCGGCAGTCCTATTGAAAGTTTCGTACATGTTTGTCGCTCGCTGGCTAGTACTAAAACTAATGACCGTGCTGCTACTTTTTTATATGCATTAGGTTGGACACAGCATACTTACGGTACGCAGATCATTCGTACCGCAGCGATGATTCAATTAATACTTGGCAATATTGGCGTAATGGGTGGTGGCATTAATGCACTGCGTGGGCATTCAAACATTCAAGGTTTAACAGATGTAGGGTTATTGTCCAATCGCTTACCCGCATATCTCGAATTGCCTAAAGACTCGCAAGTTTCACTGGAACAATATTTAGCGGAAAAAACACCTAAACCACTCGGACCGACCGAAGTTAATTTTTGGGGAAATTACCCAAAATTCTTTGTTAGTTTTATGAAATCCATGTTTGGTGATAACGCTACTAAAGATAATGATTGGGGATTCGATTGGTTACCAAAATGGGATAAAACCTATGATGTCTTAAGATTCAGTAAAATGATGCGTGATGGTCAAGCCAATGGCTTTATTTGTCAAGGTTTCAACCCTCTAGCCGCGCTTCCCGATAAAAATAGTATCCGTGAAGGCTTATCCAATTTAAAATTCTTAGTTAACATCGATCCTATGCCAACAGAGACTGCTGAGTTTTGGAAAAATCATGGTGAATCAAATGATGTTGATCCTAGCAAAATTCAAACTGAAGTATTCCGGCTCCCAGCTAACTGTTTTGCTGAAGAAAATGGCACCATTGTTAACTCTTCTCGTTGGTTACAATGGCACTGGGCGGCTGCCAGGCCTCCATATGATACCTTATACGATCCAGAAATCATCGCACGTATCTTTCTAAGAATCAAACAACTATATGCTGAAGAAGGCGGTGCTTATCATGAACCGATAAACAGTTTAGTTTGGGATTATCAAGATCCCGAAGGACCGGCAGCTGAAGAACTTGCTAAAGATTATAATGGTAAAGCACTCGCTGATCTTACTGATGCAAACGGTAATGTTATTCTCAAAAAAGGTCAGCAACTTAGTGGTTTTTCACAACTTAAAGCTGATGGTACCACTTCATCGGGTATTTGGATATTCTGTGGTTCTTGGACAGAACAAGGTAACCAAATGGCCAGACGCGATCCAAGTGATCCTTCAGGTAAAGGAGTGCATAGTGGCTGGGCATGGGCTTGGCCAATGAATCGGCGTGTACTTTATAATCGTGCTTCTGCTGATGAAAATGGCAAACCATGGGATCCTAACCGAGTATTAATTAAATGGAACGGTGCAAGTTGGGATGGTAATGATGTTGCTGATTTTACTGCAACTTTACCACCAAGTTCGGGAGCAGGTGCGTTTATTATGAATAACGATGGTTTAGGTGGTTTATTCTGTTTAAACCGTTTAGTTGATGGTCCATTCCCTGAACATTATGAACCATTTGAGACACCTATTTCCAATAATCCACTGCATCCAAAACAGGTTAATAGCCCTGTAGCTAGAGCCTTTAAAGAAGATTTAGCTCGTTTAGGTAATGCCAATGAATTCCCTTATGTTGGCACAACTTATAGTATTACCGAACATTTCCATTTCTGGACTCAGCATGCAAGACTCGCTTCAATAACTCAGCCAGAACAATTTATTGAATTAAGTGAAAATCTGGCTAAGAAAAAAGGCATTAAATTAGGCGATACAGTAAAAGTAACCTCGTATCGGGGTTATATTAAGGCCAAAGCTGTTGTGACTAAACGGCTTCCAACTTTAACTGTTGATGGTAAAGAGATTGAAACCATTGGAATTCCTATTGTCTGGGGATTTACTGGGCAAACTAAGAAAGGTTTCTTGGTGAATGAATTAACACCACATTTAGGTGATGCTAATTCTCAAACACCTGAATATAAATCATTCTTAGTTAATATCGAAAAAGTTACCGTTGCGGCATAAGAATAGGAGGCTAAATTATGTCATTACAAACTCAAGATATCATTCGCCGTTCAGCAACGAATTCGTTAACGCCAGCTCCGCATGTACGAGATTATCAACAAGAAGTCGCTAAATTAATTGATGTCACCACCTGTATAGGTTGTAAAGCGTGTCAAGTTGCCTGTAGTGAATGGAACGATCTTCGTGCAGAAATCGGTCATACTGTAGGTGTCTATGATAATCCTGCTGATTTAGAACCCAAAGCTTGGACCGTGATGCGTTATTCAGAAGTCGAAGTGAATGGTAAATTTGAATGGCTCATTCGCAAAGATGGCTGTATGCACTGTGCCGATCCAGGCTGCTTAAAAGCATGTCCATCTGAGGGCGCTATCATTCAATACGCTAATGGTATTGTCGATTTCCAATCTGAGCATTGCATCGGTTGTGGTTACTGTATTGCCGGTTGTCCATTTAATATCCCTCGTGTAAGCAAAGAAGATAATCACTCCTACAAATGTACCTTATGTGTTGATCGTGTATCTGTCGGCCAAGAACCTGCCTGTGTAAAAACGTGCCCAACTGGCGCAATTCATTTTGGTACTAAGCAAGATATGATTAGGCACGCCGAACACCGAATTGTAGATTTAAAAAAACGTGGTTTTGAGCATGCTGGACTTTATAATCCTGAGGGTGTTGGCGGAACACATGTCATGTATGTACTGCATCATGCAGATCAACCTGAACTCTATCACGGCTTACCAAAAGATCCACATATTAGCGAAATAGTTAAATTCTGGAAAGGCGCTTGGAAGCCACTTTCTGCTGCAACGTTTGTTGCCACATTTGCAGGTTTACTGTTCCACTATATGGGAGTCGGAGCAATTGAAGTCGATGAAGAAGATATAGAAAATGAACAAGAAGCTGATAGGAAAGCGCGAAAACGATTAGGTTTACCTATTTTCAGTGGCAAAAATAGTACCTGCTCATCGCAACAGGAGAACCGTCATGAATAAGAAAAACATGATTTTAAGAACACCACTTATAGTTCGTTTCTGTCATTGGTGTATGGTTTGCCTGTTTATACTAACTGCGCTCTCTGGTTTATCTTTATTTTTTCCTTCTATTAAACTATTTGGGTTAGTGTTAGGTACACCACAATTAGTTAGGGTTTTACATCCAATTATTGGTTGTATTGTATTTGTCATGTTGATGTTTATGTTTTTAAAACTCGCGCATCATAACATTCCTAATAAAGATGATCTCTTGTGGATCAAGAACTTTAAAAAAGTGATTATGGGTAAAGAAGAAGGTATTCCCATTGGTAAATACAACGTTGGGCAGAAGTTTTTATTCTGGTTCATTATGGGATTAATCTCGGTATTATTTGTTACAGGTATGATAATGTGGCGCAGGTATGTTTCAGATTATTTCCCTGTTCAGGTGGTTAGAATTGCTATATTCTTTCATTCGTTAGCTGCTATTGGATTGATTTTACTTGCTATTGGTCATGCTTATATGGCTATTTGGGTTAAAGGCTCAATTAAAGGTATGATTACTGGTTATGTTTCTCGTGCATGGGCGCGTAAAAACCACTCGTCCTGGTATGAACAAGAAATGAAACGAGTTTATCAAAAAGAATTAAACGCTAATGAAAAAACTAAATCACAGTCACCAGAAATAGAGCACAAACCAGCTTAATAGCACAAACTGTACATCTTAAATAATTAATTCCGCTGTCAGCCCTCGGCGGAATTAATTTTTGATAGATGGTCAAGCTTTGGATAAAATAATTAATAATGGCAATTTAAAATGAGCATAAAAATCATTGCACAAGAACAACTTGCACAACAAACCACCAATTCTGTTATCAGAAAAATTCCATTATTATTTTATCCTTTACCAAATACTCTCTATATTCATAGAACCGAACGTTTACGATCTTTAGCCAAACAAAGCCCATTAAGTGATTACTTAAATTTTTGTGCTTCCATTGCTGAAAGGCAAGCTAATATAGTCAAACTTAAACCGATCCAAATGGATTTAGCAGATGCACTGCATAAAGATCAACCACCATTAAGTTTAGATGCGTTGCCTTTAACGGCTATATGGCAAGATTACTTAACAATACTATTAACTTCATTTGCTCAAACTACGTCAGAAATTGCTCAAACCATTGAACAACTGCAACAAAATAGTGTACAGCAATTACAAGATAAGGCTTTATCTTTACTAACAGGTAAATTTGAACAAGTAGCAGGCAATGAATCAGTTTTTATTTGGAGTGCATTATCAGTTTATTACAGCCAACTAGCGAGTCAAATCAAAGGTACTGCAATTGCAGAAAATACAGATAAACATTGGTTTTGCCCTGTTTGTAATAGCATGCCTGTTGCCAGTGTCATTCAATTAGGCAATAACAGTGGGTTACGTTATCTGCATTGTAGTTTATGTGAAAGTGAATGGTATGTTCCTCGAATAAAATGTACCAGTTGCGATAATATGCAAGATATCCAATATTTTTCACTCGAAAATGAGCTAGCAGCAATCAAAACTGAATGTTGTGAAACCTGTCATGGTTATTTGAAAATCTTAGATCAAGACAAAGATCCTCATATTGAAGTTGTCGCTGACGATATTGCTTCACTTATATTGGATATGAAAACAGAAGAAGAAGGCTTTGCTAAAAGTGGCATGAATCCTTTTATATTTAAACATAAGTTAAGATAACAATTTTTCTAAACTATTTCTAATTATTTTTATGAGACTGCCTTAACACTAATTCGCCCTTTATATAAATGTTATTTTCATAATGATAAATCATATTTATTGCTTCTTTTGCTAGAATTTCAACTTTCTGATCATAAGTAGTTAAATTATAGCTAGTAGAGGCACCTAATTGAATATTATCAAAACCAACTATAGCTATTTTTTCATTAAGATTCTTTTCTCTTAATGCATCAATCACACCAATCGCTAAAGTATCATTTTCACAAAAAATAGCATCTACACCCATAGAAAAAGAATTTTTTTCAAGAAAAGATTTAACCATTTTATATGATTGAATAATGTTATATTGTTCAATTTCTAAATTAAAATTTATATTTTTATTATGCATATTTAGCATATCAGAAAAACCATTAAATCTTTGTCTTTTAGCTAAATCATCTATTGGAGCACCAATATAAGCAAATGAAGTATAACCTAAAGACAAAAACAAAGACGCAATTTCCTGCCCGGCTAAATAATTATCAACAGAGATAACTCTTACTCCTAAATGAGAGACATCTCGCCCAATTACAATAACAGGAATCATATTATTAATTTTTGATAATCTAATTAAGTAGTCGTTAAAAAAAGAACCTAGAAAAATAATACCGTCAACTTGAAATTGTTCAGCCTGTTTAATAGTTTTAATATTAATAATATCTTCAATATTAATTAAAATAGGCAATAAATTTTGTTCTTGTAATTGTTTACTAATTTCACGCATAAGTTGATAAAAATAATAATTCATAAAATTATCTACTACGATTGCAATCATTCCAGTTTGTCTTTTTATCAAGCTTCTAGCTACTAAATTAGGCATGTATCCCATTTCTGCCGCTATTTTTTTTACTTTTTCTCTTGTGGCCTCCGAAACACAGTCTTCATTAAGAAATGAGCGTGTAACTGTCCATCTAGAAACACCGGCTTTTTTTGCAACATCAGATGCTGTACTACGATTTTTTTTTATCATTTTGTGAAGTATGTTTGATTTTTATAGATTTGACTATTGTAGAATTGAATTAATTAATAGGCAATTTTATATTTTTTTTATCATTAATGCTCTCGTGAGCAAGAAATCTTATAACAAACATATTTAGGATCTATTACATAAACTATGTGAAGTTATAAATAAAAAAGTAAATCCAATTGCCAAGTTGCTCTCGTGAGCAATCTTAAATAGTTTAGACAAAAAAATTTTTTTACTAACTATTTATAAATTTATAGGGATTATAAAAATTCGCTAAGCTCTCGTGAGCATTAGTGTAATTTCAATTAA
Source organism: Gilliamella sp. wkB112 (assembly GCF_001690685.1). Classification (GTDB taxonomy): domain Bacteria; phylum Pseudomonadota; class Gammaproteobacteria; order Enterobacterales; family Orbaceae; genus Gilliamella; species Gilliamella apicola_J. The sequence continues at coordinate 64,348 of NZ_LZGL01000015.1, forward strand.
TAAAAGAGGATAAAATTATGTCAAATAAAGATAAACAAGTTGTCAAAAAAAAATTAAATTTTATTACCCTGATTGCAACAATTGGGGGACTTTGCTTTGGATATGACACTGGAGTTATTTCTGGAGCACTTATTTTTATGGCAACCGATCTTAAACTCTCTTCTATTGCCGAAGGATTTATTACCTCATCTTTATTATTTGGTGCTGCTTTTGGTGCTATTTCTGGCGGTGTTCTATCTGATAAATATGGTCGACGTAAAACCATGCTATTTGTTGCTTTATTTTTTATATTTGGTGCATTAGCTACTTCGTTAAGTTGGAATGTCTTAACAATGCTAATTTCTCGTTTTATTTTAGGAATTGCTGTTGGTTGCGCTTCCGTAATAGTACCTGTTTATATAGCTGAAATGTCTCCTATTAATCGTCGTGAAAGGCTAGTAACAATTAATGAATTAATGATAGTTACAGGACAATTTTTAGCATATACAGTTAATGCTAGTATTGTCAATTTTGCTCCTGAATTAAATCATAATTGGAGAATTATGCTTGCAATCCCGGCTATTCCAGGAGCATTGCTATGGTTTGGTATGTTATTACTTCCTGAATCACCAAGATTTTTAATCAAAATGGGATTCATTGATACCGCCAGAAAAGTACTAAAAACGATTAGAACAAATAATATTGAAGAAGAAATTACCGATGTTCAAATAATTTCTAATAAAGATAACAAAATCAAAATTTTTGATGAATTAAGTAAAAAATGGGTATTAAAACTTATTTTTATTGGATTAATTATTGTATTAGCGACAAGAGTCACTGGAGTAAATACTATAATGTATTATTCACCAACTGTACTTAAAGCAACAGGGCTTGGGGATGCTGCTGCGGTAACTGGTGCTGTTGCTAATGGCTTAATTTCAATCATTGCAACTCTACTTGGTATATTTTTAATAGCAAAACATTCTAGGCGTAAAATGTTTTTTACTGGACAACTAGGTGTATTAATCTCATTAACATTAATAGGGTTAACATTTAAATTCTGTTTTCATTCAGAAATCATTGATAGTCATGAAACCTTAGTTGGTAATTTTTCTGAAGCTAGTTATCTTGTTCTCTTTTTAATGCTCGTATTTTTAACATTTATGCAAGGTTGGATAGCTCCTGCCTTTTGGTTGATGCTATCAGAAATCTACCCATTGCATTTGAGAGGATTAGGAATGGGTATTGCTGTATTTGGACTGTACATTTTCGATTTCATAATTCAATCAATTTTTCCATGGTTATTAAATACTTATGGGGGAGGAATGACATTTAGTATTTTTGCATTTGCAAACGTCATCATGTTACTTGTACTACTTAAGTTTTTACCAGAAACACGCAATTTAACATTGGAAGAAATAGAAAACAAATTCAGATCATAACAAGCAGGAGAAAACTATGTTAACGATAAATAGAAGTAATTATTATTTAAATTGCAAAGCCGAAAATAAAAAAGATGCATTGAGAATAATATCGGACGAATTTATAAAAAGTAAAAATGTTACTACAGACTGTTTTTATGCATTAAGTAAACGTGAAAATCAAATCTCAACTTACATAAGCAATGGTGTTGCTATACCTCACTTATCGAAAGACGATAGAACGATCATTCTTAAAAGTGATATTAAAGTTTTTCAGTTTCCGCAAGGAGTAATGTGGGGAGAATCACATATAGTTTTTATAACAATAGCTGTTTTATCGAAAAATGATAATGATCATATTGATACTTTAAAAGCACTAACTCCACTTATTAAAAATGATGTTGCGATTGATATTTTATCAGTAACAAAACATGTTGATGATTTTGACAAAATTTTATCTCGAATTTTAAAAATTGAAGATTCTAACTAATAAATTATAAAAGGAGTATTACATATGTCTAATTTAAGAATTGGTATTATTGGTCTAGGTTCAATGGGAAAAGGGCATTTTATCAATATCACAGAAAACATTAATGGCGCAACAATTACAGCAGTTTGTGATATTGATACTTCATTACAGGATAAATTTATATATCAATATAGTAATGATGTTTTATTTTTTACTGATCCTAACGATCTGATTAAATCAAATAAAGTTGATGCTATCATTATTGCCTCACCAGATGAATATCATGCAGAACAAGTTATTGAATGCATAAAACTAAAAAAATTTGTGTTATGTGAAAAACCATTAGCAATAAAACTTGAAGATATTGAAAAAATTATTGAGTTGGAAAAATCTTCTCGAGATCACTATGTATCAGTTGGATTTATGCGCCGATTTGATCCTGGTTATATACATTTAAAAAATCAAATTGAAACCAAAGAATTGGGTGAAGTTTTAATGACTCATTCCATTCATCGTAATGTTAAATCATATCCTAGTGGAGATAGTTCAACAACAATTATCAATTCAACTGTACATGAGTTCGATGTTCTAACTTGGTTATTAAATGACGATATTGTAGAAGTAACATGGTTATGTGGGAAAGCAACATCGTTAATGACAAATAGACATGATCCACAATTTCTTGTTTTAAAAACAAAAAATAAAGTACTACATACTATCGAGGTTATGGTGCATGCTCAATATGGTTATGAAGTGAATTGCCAAGTAGTTAATGAAAAAGGTATTTTAGATCTAATGCCGAGTACTACTTATGCTCCATACAAATCAAGTAATTTAGTTAAATCTATAGCTTATCATCCTGATTGGATTAGCCGTTTCGAAGATGCCTATAGAAACGAATTAAAAGAATGGATTGCATGCACAAAAAAACGAGTAATTAGTAATAACATTGCAACACCCCATGACTTTTTACAAAGTATAAAAGTTGCAAATGCATTAGTTGAATCAATGAATAACAACGGTAAAAAAGTTTTAGTTAAATAATAAGGAAAACATATGAAAATCGGAATGGTAACTGATTCATTAAGTCACTTAGAATTTAATGAAATGCTGACTACAGCTAGTAAATTGGGTATTGAAGCATTAGAATTCTGTACAGGAAACTGGTCTAATTCACCACATATTGACCTAGATCGAATGTTAAATAATAGGGAGCATAGAAATGCCTTTATATCAGCAATAAAAGAGCAAGGATTATCAATTGCAGCATTAAATTGTAACGGAAACCAATTGCACCCAATTCATGGAAAAGAACACGATAAAGTTGTTAGAGATACAATCAAGCTATCCAGTCTTATGAATTTACCAATTGTAGTATTAATGTCTGGATTACCTGGCGGTTCACCAACAGATACAACATCAAACTGGGTCGTTACATCATGGCCTCCTGAAACACAAAAAATATTAGAATACCAATGGAATGAAGTAGCAATTCCTTATTGGAAGGATCTAGCCGATTATGCTAAAAGTTTAAATGTCAAACTAGCCATTGAATTACACGGTGCGCAATTAGCTTATAATGTAAGAAGTTTTTTAAAATTAAGACACCATATTGGTGATACAATTGGGGTAAATTTAGATCCTTCCCATCAAATCTGGCAAGGCGCTGATATTTTAACCATTATCAGAGAACTTCATGGCATGATATATCACACCCATATCAAGGATACATGGATAAATAAAAATATCTGTAATAAAAATGGGATATTAGATACTCAACCACCAGAGTTTGCCTATAATAGAAGCTGGAACTTTATTACTTTAGGTATTGGACAAAATGGTGGGGAACAATTTTGGAGCCGCTTCTGCTATGAACTAAGAAATGCTGGGTATGATGGTATACTTAGTATTGAACAGGAAGATGTATTAGTTAATGCTGTTGAAGCTGTTGATAAAAATGTAAATATATTAAAAAATTCAATGTTAATTGGCGCCCCGACATGGAAACCTGCTGATATATAACAAATTGATACATTTAGTAAAAACTCAAACAGTTCCGCTAACACATAGCAGGAACTGTTTTTAAAATTTAAAAAATACATGATGAAATTAAAATACGCCTTAACTTTTAAATTTAACTCTGTTAAACTAAAACCATTGTACTAGTTTATGAGTATTTACTGATGAAACGTTTCTTTTTAGTGATTATTATATTATTACTTACACCTTTTCTTAGTTTAGCTGATGCTGTTAAAAACGTTGCCATTACAGCAATTGTTGAGCATCCTTCATTAGATCAAATACGTGATGGCGTCAAGGATGAATTGGTAGATAGTGGCTATATAATAAATGACAATTTAAATATACAATATAAAAGTGCACAAGGTAGTAGTGCTACTGCCGCCCAAATTGCTCGACAATTTGTAGCGGATAAACCTGACGTGATTGTCGCAATTGCCACACCTAGCGCACAAGCTACCGCGGCAGCCACAAAACAAATCCCTGTAGTCTTCGCTGGAATTACTGACCCTCTTGCGGCTAAATTAATCAAAAATTGGGAACCAAGTGGTACAAACATTACTGGTGTCTCAGATTACCAAGAAACTGGACCACAAATTGAGTTTATGAAGAAAATTGTACCGCATGTTAAATCAGTGGGATATATTTATAGCCCAAGTGAAATTAACTCAACTATAGTTCTAAAAAATTTACAATCATTACTCGATAAACAAAATATTACCCTTGTAGCAGTCCCAGCACAACGCACTGCTGATATTTCAACTGCAGCCAATACATTAAAAGGTAGAGTTGATTTAATTTATACTACCACCGACAATAATGTTGTTTCTGCTTATGAAGCATTAGTAAAATTTGCTAATGAGAATAAAATTCCTCTGTTAGCTTCGTTTCCTGATGCAATTGAACGTGGTGCCGTTGCCGCTTATGGTATGAGCTACTATGATGTCGGTCGCCAATCTGGTAAATTAGTCGTCCGTATTTTAAAAGGTGAAAAACCTGGAGATATTACTCCAGAAATTGGGCAAGCACTTAGATTAGTATTAAATACTGAAGCAGCAGAAAAACAAGGAATTACTTTATCACCAGAAGTTATTCAATCGGCATATAAAGTTATTAATAAATAATCAACTTATAGATGGAACATAAATAATCACAGCTCAATAATACTTTTGCTTTCTTGTTTGTGAGCAAAAGTATTTACTTCTACTTATTTTTTTCTTATAAAATCACATTTTAGTCTTATTAAGATTTTATAATCCAAATAATTATTAAATTCACATACACATAGCATGTGTCTTCATTAACTATTATTAATAAATGCTGTAATTGTTAAATTGTAATTTTAAATTTACACTTACTATTTTTTTAATCTAGAAAATTATTTAAATTTGCTTTATAGTAAGAAGGAATTTATCCTAGTTGTAAAAAAAGTATTACAGAGGAACCAATATGAGTAAATCTATTATAAAGCTAATTATGCTACTGAGTTTATCGTTCACAACTTTTATATCATTTGCTGAACAAAAGTATGTTGCTATTACCGCAATTGTAGAGCACCCTGCTTTAGATAATGTACGTAAAGGGGTTGAAGATGAGTTAAAAGACAACGGTTACATCTCGGGTGAAAATTTCAAATTACAATTTCAAAGTGCTCAAGGTAGCAGTGCGAATGCAGCGCAAATAGCCAAGCAGTTTGTTGCTAGCAAACCCGATGTAATTGTAGGTATTGCAACTCCTAGTACCCAAGCTTTAGTGGCTACGACAAAACTTATTCCTATCGTTTTCACTGCGGTTACCGATCCTGTTGCTGCTAAATTAACCCCAAGTTGGGAGGCTTCCAAAACTAATGTCACCGGAGTTTCCGATGCTTTGCCCTTAGAAACACAAATTGACATGATGCTAAAAATTAGGCCTAATGCCAAAAATATTGGTTATGTCTATAGCCCAAGTGAAATTAATTCAACTATTGTGCTTAAACAATTACAAATTGCTCTTGCCAAGAGGGGAATGACAATTATAGCAGCTCCTGCACAACGGACTTCTGATATATCAACTGCGGCACAAAGTCTAAAAGGTAAAGTTGATTTAATTTATACTACTACCGATAATAATGTCGTTTCAGCCTATGAAGCTTTAGCAAAAGTTGCCAACGAAAGTAAGATCCCTCTTGTTGCTTCAGATCCTGACTCTGCTGAGCGTGGTGCTATCGCCGCTTTAGGTATGAGTTATTATGATCTTGGGCGTCAAGCTGGAAAAATTGTGATTCGTATCCTTAATGGTGAAAAACCCGGTGATATTCCTCCACAAGTTGGAAATATTACCCAGTTAACTATTAATACTAAAGCTGCTGAACGTCAAGGCGTTACATTGTCTGATGATGTATTAAAATCAGCAGCCAAAATTGTCGAAAAATAAATACTACTTTTATATAATCATACCGCCAATTTCTGGCGGTTATTTTTAATGGATTTTATTCATGTCGTTTGAATTTTTATTGGGTTCACTTGGAATTGGACTTATTTATGCGCTAGTTAGTCTTGGGGTTTTTATTTCCTTCCGTTTACTCGATTTTCCAGACTTAACTGCTGATGCTAGTTTCCCACTTGGAGGTGCTATCTGTGGTTTATGCATCTATATAGGAATCGATCCTTGGCTGGCGACTCTATTGGGTATGTTAGCTGGTTGTGCCGCTGGTGCTGTTACCGGTTTATTATATGTTAAGCTTAATATATTACAGTTACTTTCTAGTATTATTGTAATGATAGGACTCTATTCTATAAACCTTAGAATACTAGGTATAGGGCCTTATCTTATGAATGAAACACCCAGAATGGCTGGTTCACCTAATCTACCATTACTAGATGCAAAAACCATTTTCTCGCCATTTATTTATGAAGATTATAGTAATCAATATATAGTTCAACCTCTGATAGTATTGGGATTTGTGATTGTATTTTGGTTATTACTTAATTTATTTCTCAACACCCAAATGGGATTAGCTTTAAGGGCTACAGGAACTAACCAACGAATGGCTAAGTCTCAAGGTATTCCGACTGGATCTATCACAATTCTAGGGATGGCTATATCTAACGGTCTAATCGCATTAGGTGGTTCACTTTTTGTACAAACTCAAGGTGGTGCTGATATTACAATTGGAGTTGGTACTATCGTTATTGGACTTGCCTCAATAATACTTGGAGAAAGTATATTTCCAACTAAACGCATTTGGGCAATCATGCTATCTGTTATTTTTGGTTCCATTTTATATCGTTTATTTATTGCATTTGCACTAAGTAATGAGTTTCTACAAGAAATAGGAGTGGGAACAGAAGATCTTAATCTTATCACCGCAATATTAGTGGTGCTTGCATTAGTATTACCAAAACAATTAAAAAAATACTCCAAGAAAAGAGGTTGTAAACATGATTAAGGTTGAGCAATTACAATTAACGTTTAATCAAGGTACTCCAATTGAAAATCATGTATTAAGAGGTTTAAATCTTAATATAAGTGAAGGAGAGTTTGTTACTATAATTGGCAGTAATGGTGCTGGAAAAAGTTCTTTGCTTAATGTTATTAGCGGTGATTTATTGGCAGATTCTGGACACGTAATTATTAACGAACGTGATGTAACTCGCTGGCCCGCTTGGAAACGAGCAGGTATGGTTGCTAGAGTATTTCAAGATCCTATGGTAGGTACTTGTGAAAATCTAACTATAGAAGAAAATTTAGCTATTGCCTATAACCGTGGATTTAGTTTTACATTATATCCTGCCCTTAATCGTAAAATTAGAACAATATTTAAGGATAAACTCGCTACTTTAAATTTAGGTCTGGAAAATCGATTATCCGATATGATGGGATTACTTTCAGGTGGACAAAGGCAAGCTGTAAGTCTATTAATGTCAACTTTGCAACCATCAAAAATATTATTACTCGATGAACATACTGCGGCCCTTGATCCAAAAACAGCACAATTCGTTTTAGAGCTTACAAACGAAATTGTTTCTACCAATCATTTGACTACTATGATGGTAACTCATTCAATGAAACAAGCCTTAGAATATGGCACAAGGACGGTTATGTTACATCAGGGGCAGGTAGTACTAGATGTATCCGGTGAACAACGAGATAAATTAGTCGTAACCGATTTGCTAGATATGTTTGAAAAAGTCCGCGGTGAAAAAGTAACTGATGATGCATTACTTTTAGGTTAATAATAAATTTAGAGCAATATTTCACAAAAAATATTGCTCTTTTTCCTTCTTTCAATTCTTTGTAAATCCTATTAAATGATTTAAACGCTTATAATTTTTAACATAATATAATTCAGTTATTATAGTTTCTTATATGGGCTATCAACAGTTTAATCCAATTTCAAAACACAAAATAAACAATACATTGTTTTAAAAAACATATTTCAATTATTTTATTCACGGGCTCTATTAAATTCATACAATAAAGAAAAGAACAATGAAACGATTTCGATATAATCATTTTTCTGAAAGAAGAATAAATACAGTCTATGTATTATTAGATTACAGCAATATAAGAAAAAGAAACTAAACTTACAAGAACGACTATTACGAATAGATGGAGCATAAATTCCATAAACAAATGGCTATATTAAAATCTGCAAAAACAAAAAAGCCCAGCATCACAGCTGGGCTCTCACTTATTTATTAGTCTGGCGGCACCCTACTCTCACATGGGTAATACCCACACTACCATCGGCACTACGGCGTTTCACTTCTGAGTTCGGCATGGGGTCAGGTGGGACCACCGCGCTATTACCGCCAGACATATTCTGTATACTCTCATTTCTTTGTTAATGTGTCATACCTTTCTTCTTCATAACACACCAACCCAATCCGGAACAAACTGCTTTTCTTCTACTTAGCGCCCAAAACAACTCCGAGTTGTAAGGTTAAGACTCTCGGTTCATTAGTATCAGTTAGCTCAATGTATCACTACACTTACACACCTGACCTATCTACGTCTTAGTCTCAAACGGACCTTACAGATTCTCATCTGGGAAAACTCATCTCAAGGCTAGTTTCGTGCTTAGATGCTTTCAGCACTTATCTATCCCGCACGTAGCTACCGGGCAATGCAATTGGCATCACAACCCGTACACCAGCGGTGCGTTCACTTCGGTCCTCTCGTACTAGAAGCAAACCCTCTCAATTTTCCTACGCCCATGGCAGATAGGGACCGAACTGTCTCACGACGTTCTAAACCCAGCTCGCGTACCACTTTAAACGGCGAACAGCCGTACCCTTGGGACCTACTTCAGCCCCAGGATGTGATGAGCCGACATCGAGGTGCCAAACACCGCCGTCGATATGAACTCTTGGGCGGT
>NZ_LZGL01000016.1 GCF_001690685.1 Gilliamella sp. wkB112
ACCGCCCAAGAGTTCATATCGACGGCGGTGTTTGGCACCTCGATGTCGGCTCATCACATCCTGGGGCTGAAGTAGGTCCCAAGGGTACGGCTGTTCGCCGTTTAAAGTGGTACGCGAGCTGGGTTTAGAACGTCGTGAGACAGTTCGGTCCCTATCTGCCATGGGCGTAGGAAAATTGAGAGGGTTTGCTTCTAGTACGAGAGGACCGAAGTGAACGCACCGCTGGTGTACGGGTTGTGATGCCAATTGCATTGCCCGGTAGCTACGTGCGGGATAGATAAGTGCTGAAAGCATCTAAGCACGAAACTAGCCTTGAGATGAGTTTTCCCAGATGAGAATCTGTAAGGTCCGTTTGAGACTAAGACGTAGATAGGTCAGGTGTGTAAGTGTAGTGATACATTGAGCTAACTGATACTAATGAACCGAGAGTCTTAACCTTACAACTCGGAGTTGTTTTGGGCGCTAAGTAGAAGAAAAGCAGTTTGTTCCGGATTGGGTTGGTGTGTTATGAAGAAGAAAGGTATGACACATTAACAAAGAAATGAGAGTATACAGAATATGTCTGGCGGTAATAGCGCGGTGGTCCCACCTGACCCCATGCCGAACTCAGAAGTGAAACGCCGTAGTGCCGATGGTAGTGTGGGTATTACCCATGTGAGAGTAGGGTGCCGCCAGACTAATAAATAAGTGAGAGCCCAGCTGTGATGCTGGGCTTTTTTGTTTTTGCTTTTTAAATAATTACAGCAAGCTATTCGTTTATTTGTACCTCATAGATTATTTATAGCTTGTGGATAAGATCTTTAGTGATTTTTGCTAAAAAAGTAACATATTGTAATAACCAATATTATTGCTGTCATCGAATTATCTCAAAATAAATAGAATATAGTAGATTTATTGATATATTTGCTGGTTTAATATCATTTTTCTATTTATTTATTGCTGTATGTATGAAACAATTCAGATATATAAGAATTAATTTTTTGAGGTAGTCAGTGATCGATAATGATGGCTACCGTCCAAATGTAGGAATAGTTATTTGTAACAGGTATGGTCAAGTGCTTTGGGCTCGTCGCTTTGGGCAAAATTCTTGGCAATTTCCTCAGGGCGGGATAAAATTGAACGAAACTCCTGAGCAAGCAATGTTTCGTGAATTGAATGAAGAGGTAGGATTATTACCAAAAGATGTTAAGATTTTATCGGTTACCAATGGATGGTTACGATATAAATTACCTAAAAGAATGATTCGTTGGGAAAATCAGCCTGTTTGTATTGGTCAAAAGCAAAAATGGTTTTTACTAGAATTAATCTCTAATACATCGGTAATTAATCTAAATGTTTCACCGACTCCTGAATTTGATGATTGGAAATGGGTGAATTATTGGTACCCAATTAGGCAAGTGATTGCCTTTAAACGTGATGTCTATCGAAAAGCCATGAAAGAATTTTCATCGTCAGTATTTACTATACAGTCTGAAATAGAAGAACCAACAATAAATTCTCTAAAAAAGAAACGTTTTAATTTCTTTGCTCATAAACGAAAAAATAAACAGCGTATTAAAAAATGAATCAATATTTACAATTTCCTAATTTCGATCCTATAGCTTTTTCAATTGGCCCTATTTCTCTGCATTGGTATGGGGCAATGTATTTATTTGGCGTATTAGGAGCCCTCTATTTAGCCAAACGTCGAGCTAAGAAACCAAACAGTCAGTGGACCGCATTACAAGTTGAAAACTTACTTTTTTGGGGATTTTTAGGCCTTTTTATTGGAGGTCGCCTAGGTTATATTTTATTTTATAATTTTGATGCTTTTATTCAAGATCCTGTAATTTTAT
>NZ_LZGL01000017.1 GCF_001690685.1 Gilliamella sp. wkB112
GAATTCTGGAACAATTGAACCAATTTCAGTAATTATACTTTTAGCCATATTCGACTACTCCTTTGATTAACTAATACATTCCAAAACTAAATAACCAGGCAATAATAACGGCTAATATCCCTGTTATCATGCGACTATATAATACCGCCGGAACTCCATACTGCACGGTTTTTGGTTTGGCCTCACCCAAAGATAAACCTACCGGTATAAAATCACACCCTGCTTGAGCATTTATCGCAAATAAAGCCGGTAATGCATAAGCTACCGGAATCGCCCCTATCGCAATTTGAGAACCAATCAATACGCCTATTACTTGGGCAATAACTGCTCCCGGACCTAATATCGGTGATAAAAATGGTAAGCTACAAATAAAGGCTATTATCATCATTCCCCATAATGAACCGGCTAAAGGGGATAATGTTGTCGCGATAATATTTCCTATCCCTGTATAGTTAATAATACCTATTAACATACTAATAAAGGCCATAAATGGAATTATATTTTTTATCAACATATCGGTTGAATCTCGGCCCGCTTGATAAAAAATCCCCATCGCCTTACCTATGCCTCGGGATAATTTAATTAAAAATCCTTCTTTTTGATTTGCTTTATGTTCTTCCTTTATTTGCGCATATTTTTCTTTGAATTTTTGACGATCCAAAAGTGGATCTTCAACCGCCTGTGTCGGTTGTTCGTCACTTTGCGAATATGTTGCTGATTGTTCATTATTATCTTCAATAAGTGTAATATTTTCCGGTTTTACACCAGAAACAAATATATCTTCTGTAATATGTTTTGCTAATGGTCCACTTGGTGCTGACGGAATAACATCAATAGTCGGAATTTTTTTCATTGGATAAACACCAATTCTAGCTGTACCACCACAATCGATAATAGCACACATAATTTCATTTTCTGGAATGGCATTTTTAAATCCATCTACCGCTTCACCTCCAGACAATTCAGCTATTTTACTGGCTACCGGATGGATCCCTCCACCTGTCACTGACAGAACTTTATGTCTTTCTGTTGTCGGTGTTAATCTAAAACCCGTACCCCAGCCACCTTGACCTTTTTCAATAAAAATTGTTTTATACATAATATGGCTCCTACAGATTCTCTTTACGCATTAAAAATTTGGTGATCATTTCAGTAATAATGCCACGCATTAAAATAACCACAATACCAGCTAAGAAATACCGAACGGAAAGACTTGAAATATTAAACCCAGCTTCCATTACACCATTCGCTATACCTAAAAATACAAATAACTCACCGGCATTTGCATAAGGAAACAAGCCGGTAACTGGATGTAAAAAAGAAACAACAGAATCATAAAATGCAGGTTTTTGTTCTTCTTTTACAAAACGCCCGAACGTATATGCCATTGGGTTAGTTAACATTAAAACTGATAATATTGGCATAAGGCTGTATCGTAAAATAATATTTCTAGCTGAAAACTGAATTGCTCTTGTTACCCTTTGTTCACCGATAAAGGCAATTATCGAATAAGTAAATGTTAACAAGACGATCAAAAGCGGGATAATGCCAGTCATAAAACCAACAAATACTTGCCCTCCGGCTTGAAATAACCCAATAAAATGAGTTCCAAACCATTCTATATATTCCATTATTATCTCCTTTTTTTATATTGAAAATACGATTTAAATAAAATAGTTAAATCTATAAGAATTAACTCGAAATTTTATTAGTTGCAGTTTTGATTATTGCTTTTTCCCAAAGAAAAAGGTTTCTAGTTTGTTGCTCTTTTTCAAATTGTTTTATTATTTGTGATAAACTTTGTTCATAAAATTGAGGAAGTATTTTGAATTTAGCAAAAATAGATTTTCCTTGTAAAACATGACACTCTCTTACTATATTATTTTGATCAACAACAATTACCGCAATTGCGCTTGAACCAAACCGCTTACGTTCCATTGATGAATAAAGATAATAATTATTAGAATTGGAATATTGCTGGGTAATTTTATGCATATATCGTTGATAATAACGTATCTGTATAAAACTTAATATTGATTGTAAAGCAAAAACACAGCATGCAATTACCACAATATTCTTCATCTTTAATATCTCCAAATAGCTTGATGCAATAATTTTTTGATAAAAAAAACTGCTGAGATATCACTTCTCAGCAGTTTATGGCACTACTAACTAAAAACTTCATCTTGTAATTTACGTAATTTCCATACAGTAGTTGTTTCATCTAATGTAACATCATCTTCAGTTAGGAATTTACCATTTGGTATTGCACGTTTAGCCACGACGTTACCACTTATCAGACCAATTGGAATGTTTTTATTAGCTTTCATATCTTGGTGAGTTTCAATTACACCACGAACACAAAAACCGCCGATTCCATCAAGTCTCTCACCAGCTTTAATATCTTTTTTAGCTACAGCTACGGTTTCAGAAACTGGCGCTCCACAAGGAACAATTGCAGTATCATGATTTAAAACAGCTTTAGCGATAGTCATTGGTGTTTCTAGACTAGCTAAATGGAATGGTCGATATAAAATGTGGTGATCTCGATCGCCTTTTTTCATTAAATAGTTTAATTCATGTTGTACATTAGCATTTTGACCTTTGACTATTGCAAAAATACCAGGCGCCAAACCGTCAACATATTCAACTACTCCAAATTTATTCAACACACCACCATTTTCTTTAGTATTCAGATCTTTAAGTACTGAATCTAAATCCCCTTTGACACCATGCATACCCACAATATCAGGAACAAACCCCATCGCATTAGAAAGTAAATTCATTTCGGCCATGGTTTTAGTACCATCTTGGAATGCAGCTAACATATGAGATGACATATTTTTAGAATCTGCCTCTGCTTGAGCAGTATCAGGGTTAGCTTCAATTTTTAATTTATTATTTTTACCTTTACCAACAACCAGTACTTCCATGCCCATTGATTTAGCAAATTCATACATTTCAAGTGTTGCTGCAGGTTCATCACCATCTGAACCTGTATACACAAGATCTGCTGCACTAAATAATTTATGCATTAATGGTCCAATAGTGATATCAATTTCTACATTGAGTAATACCAAATGTTTTTTTGCTAAAAGGGTTTCTAACGCAATTTTTGCTCCAACCTCTGGAACTCCTGTAGCATCAACAATAATCTCGACATTTTTAGATTGAATTACTTCTTTGAAATCTTCAGAGACAAGAATATCATTTTTTTTACTTGCACTAGCTTGATAGTCTTTAGCCGCTTTTTGAGCTGCACTTATATGAATATCACTAATTCCTGTCACACACATACCTGGAATAGTTGCAATTTGAGCAATCATTCCCGATCCCATTTGACCGGCCCCAATAACACCAACACGGATAGGATTATCATTTTCTTCTCTTTGTAACAATTGTTTATATATGGTCATTTTATAAAATCTCCTTGTTGACTAATTTTAATATAAAGCTAATAAATACATAACCTGAAGATAGCATATAAAAATATAACCACAATTAGCAAAACAGCATTTTGTGACATTTGTCACAATAAATATCATTTGTCACGACAGGTAAAATATAGTTCTTTAGACATAAAAAAACCTCTTTATTGAATAAATAAAGAGGTTAACTAATAATTACTATCAAAATAACGATAAATATCTCAATATTAGTCGGTTGTTTTGAGAATGTATTCTGCCATTTTATCTGTCATTACAACTATATTAATTAGTTTTGCGTTTAATGCAGCAATGATAGCTTTTTCCTTATTTTCTCCTGAAACAATAGCTACAACAGTAGGAATTTTATGTAAATCTTCTAAGCTCAATCCAATAATACGTTGATTAATAGGACTATTAGCTTCTTTCCCATCAGAGGTATAAAAACGTGAGTTACAATCGCCAACAACATCATAATAACGAAATTCTTCTAGATCTTTATTTACGATATAACCAATTTGTTCCATAGTGCTATGATAATAAGGATTAGAAATGCCAACAATAGCCATATCAACGGTTTTACCTTCATTAAGCACTTCATTAATATATCTATTTTTACAAAGGTCGATTTTCATTGTTTGATCTTCGACTAAAGCAGGAGCATAAAGATATTTACAGGTACATTGCATTTTTTTCTTCAGATCATAACAAATCTGATTTGAGTGTAAATCCACTTCATCTGCGCCCATACCACCGATTAACGGAACAATAACCAAATCTTTATGGGTAATATATGGAAATTCATTCACAAACTTACGGATGGTTTTACCCCAAGAAATACCCAATTTATTAACTTTAGTTATCCGTTTATTTAATGCATATGCAGCTTTTTTTGCTAACCAATTGGTCGATTCTTCAACTGAAAGATTATGTGTTGCAACTACAATGGCTTCTTCCAATTTATACTTATTTTCTAATTGTTGTTCTAATTCAACAGTATAGGCTGTTTCATCTTTAATGAAAATTTCAACTATACCGTGCTCTTTTGCTTCTTGTAATTTTTTTGAAATAATTGATCTCGATATACCTATTTTTTGAGCTATCTGAGCTTGAGTCCAACCATATTGGTAATACCAAGTTGCTATTTTTACTAAATCTCGTTTTTCTTCCCATTTCATAGGCTACTCCTATTTATTTATCTAATTGACAATAGTCAATTAATATCACAAATGTTATACCCATAGTAGCATAAACGGCAAAAAATCAAAGAGTAGGTTGGTTTAGTTCAAATAATGTTTACTACAATAAAATAATAACCTTGATTAAATCAATCTTACCGAAGAGTAACTAAATTACTGCCACACATAAATTTCCGTAGATATACTATTACAAGAACCACAACCACTGCATTTTCGTTGTGGGCAATTAACCAAAATATCTTTATTTATGCGCTTAATAATACCTTTATTAACCCAAAAACCTAGCATCTGGATAACGGCACTTTCAGGTAAGCGAAAATGGTTGGCTATGTTGTGTAAATCTACACACCCTTGTAATTTAATATAATCACGAATTGCTGTCATTATCATAAATGGTTTATAAGCAGCTAATGCTGCTATCTCCTACTTTTAAAAAACAATCAATTAAATTTTAATCACAACACTTAAATTTAGTAACTACATTTTCTTTGCTAATGATACATTGTTCAAACAACGGATAGCGGGCTAATAATCGCATCATACCTAGCATACTCACCATTAATATTACGCAAATTAGCAGCCAATAACCTGCTGAGCTTGAATGTCTAAATATGGTTAATTGATAATAAATAGTTGCCGTCAGCCATGCTATGCTAAAAGTCCAAACAGCGACAAATAACATCCATTTGAAGCCAGCTTCACGATAAATAGTACCTAATGCCGCAGCACAAGGTGTATATAATAAAATAAAAATTAAATACGCAAGCGCTGCGTCAGGTGTTATAAATGAGATTTTGATTTGCTCAACCGTAGTCGAATCAACTGATAAATCGGATTGTAAGGTAGCGATATTGTCATCAACACTTGCCAGACCAAGCGGATCTAAAACTGAATCAGCTAAATTAACCAAATTTTTGGGTATAGAAGTTATAGCGTTAAAAACACCTTTAGTTAAACTAAATTGCTGATTTAGCTGTTCATCACCCATGGAATAAAGGGAATTTAACGTAGCAATTACCGATTCTTTAGCAAATATCCCAGTAAATATTCCCACTGTAGCGGGCCAATTTTGTCGATTAATTCCCATTGGTTCAAAAATTGGCGTGATTTTTTGACTCACGGCTGTCAAAACAGAATTATCGGAATTTTCATGACCAAATGAACCATCTGTGCCCCATGAATTAAGCACGCTTAGCAGTGTTACTAGCAACACAATTGCTTTACCAGCTCTAAATATAAAACTCTTTAACCGCTGCCAAGTTAATTTCAACATATTGGTTAAAGTTGGAATGCGGTAAACTGGCATTTCCATAATAAATGGCGTAAGTTGACCTTTTAATAAAGTTATTTTTAAAATGAAACCGGTAATAACGGCTAATAAAATTCCCAATAAATACAAACCAAATACTACTATAGACGCATGTTTAGGGAAGAAGATTACTGCAAATAAAGTATACACCGGCAAACGGGCGCTACATGACATAAATGGGATCATACAGATAGTCATGATTCGGTCTCGAGTATTTTCTAATGTGCGGGTGCCCATAATCGCAGGTACTCCACAACCAAAGCCTACAAGCATAGGTACAAAGGCTTTACCTGGTAAGCCGATACAGCGCATAACCCGATCGACTACCATTGCCGCTCTGGCTAAATACCCCGAATCTTCTAAAAAAGAAAGGCATAAAAACAACATTGCAATAACCGGAATAAAGGTCGAAACAGTTTGCAAACCTGAACCAACACCATTAGCTAAAATAACTCGTAGCCAATCTGGCGCATTTAATAGTTGCAAAATATGTGACAGACCATCCACAAAAATAGTGCCACAAAGTACGTCAAAAAAGTCAATAAAAACTGAACCGAAATTAATCGCCATGATAAACATAGCGTACATAATTAATAAGAACAATGGGATACCTGTTAAACGACCTAATGTGATTTTATCAAGTTTTTCAGATAAACTTTCACTGATTTCGCGCGGTTTAGCGATCACTTTTTGACAAACATGATCAATAGTTTCATAACGAGCACTAGCTAATGCCACATCAATTTCATTATCATAACCAGTAGCCAATAATATACGACAAGCATTTAGTTTTTCTAATTCGAGTAGGTTAAATGAATAGTGCGAACTATCTAACAATGCATCGATTATTTGCCAACGATTAAACTGATGCATTTGGCTGTCTACTGGTAACTGCTTAATATATCGATCAAGTACGGCTTGTTGCTCGGTTCCTAATGTATCTATTACCGGTTTAGCTAATGGCGGTGTTAATACTGCCTGTGCCATCTTTTGATAAAGAATGTTCATGCCTATTTTTTTACTTGCTGATATACCAATTACCGGGCAACCGAGTAAATGAGCCAAAGCTTGTTGGTTAATAACTTCACCCATAGATTTAACCGCATCAATCATATTAAGCACTACTAAGATCGGCACTTGCAAGTCGATCAATTGCATGGTTAGGTACAAACTACGTTGCAAATTAGTGGCATCAATAATATTAATAATCAAACTGTCTTTTTCAGTCAGCACAAATTCACGAGCAACCAACTCATCTTGTGAAATTGATAATGGATCGGTTTCGATAGAATAAGTACCAGGCAAATCGATAATGTTATATTCCGCATCTTGATAATAAAATATACCGGTCTTACGTTCAACCGTTACCCCAGGCCAATTACCTACTCTTTGTTTTGCTCCTGTTAATAGATTGAATAATGTCGTTTTACCACAGTTTGGATTACCGATTAACGCAATCTTCACGCGTCACCCCCATTACTTCAATCGCCGCTGCTTCTTTCCTTCGCAAACAAAGTTTAAAACCACGCATGTTTATTTCTAACGGATCACCTAATGGTGCCACCCGCACTACCGAAACCTTACAACCGGGAGTTATACCCATAGCCAATAGCTTATGGCGAAAAGCTAACGAATCGGGTAATAAGCGAACAATAACCGCCTCATGCCTTAAAGGCAGGTGATTTAGTGTAACAGATGACATTATACTTCCTGGATTTTACTGATTGAATTTACTGCATAGATTTTAATTAGCTGTAATATTACCGCTTTTAGTTTAAAAATGCGAATAATTCGTGTTTTTTAACTCGGTTAAACAAATTATTTTAAATTAATGCTAAAAATGCAATATTGAAGCTAATAAAAACATAAGTGCTATTGGGAATCAATTTTTTATAATTATCTTTTGTAAGCCGTGGTCAAAAGCAGTAATAAAATGCTACAAAATTTAATCTGTAAAGATGTTTCAGGAGTGGCGTACGTTTTAGTAAATATATAATTAAATCCAGTGACCTTTTCACAGTAATAAATTATATAAAAATGTTGTTTTAAGATTCTCATTTAACACCTAATTGCTGATATTAATAGTTAACTGTTATAATCTTTTTATTATAATTCAAATTAGGAAAGATCTTAATGTATATCATTTATGGTATTAAAAATTGTGATACGATGAAAAAAGCCTTTGCATGGCTTGATGCACATCAGATTAAATATCAGTTTCATAATTATAAAACTGATGGTATTTCGGCAGATCAGTTGCGATCTTTTTTGCAATTAGTTGATTGGCAAAGTTTGCTTAATACTCGTGGTACTACTTGGCGCAAACTGGATGAATCGGTACGTGTTCAAATTAATAATGAGGATGCGGCAATAAAAATTATGTTAGCTAATCCATCTATTATAAAACGTCCTTTATTAATCGAGAGTGATAGAGCTTTGTTAGGATTTTCAGACCTGAGTTATTCCCAATTCATTTTTCACAAAAAATAAGATCGAGAACCATTATGACGGAACCAGTAATTGCCTTAACCACTGCATTGATTGCCGAAAAATCAGTAAGTCCTGATGACAAAAACTGTCAACAAATAATTATTGAACGATTAACAAAGCTAGGTTTTATCATTGAAGCTATTAACATTGGTAAAACTAAAAATCTATGGGCTTTTCATGGTGATCCAAATGGCAAAACTTTAATGTTTGCCGGACACACAGATGTAGTTCCAGCTGGTGATGAAAGCCAATGGCAATACCCACCCTTTGTTGCTACCATTGATGATAATGGGATACTTTTTGGGCGTGGTGCTGCCGATATGAAAAGCGGCGTCGCTGCTATGGTATGTGCTGCTGAAGATTTTGTGAAGAATAATCCTAACCATGCTGGTCGAGTGGCTTTTCTAATAACTTCCGATGAGGAAGCCGACGCCAGCGATGGTACCGTTAAAGTAGTAGATTTACTAATTAAACGCCAAGAACGTGTTGATTATTGTATTGTTGGTGAACCTTCCAGCGATGAAGTGCTTGGTGATCAAATCAAAAACGGTCGTCGTGGTTCGTTAACAGCCAATTTAGTTGTTCATGGTGTTCAAGGCCATGTGGCTTACCCTCACCTTGCAGATAATCCGGTACACCGTTTTGCCCCGGCTTTAAATGAATTAGTTAATACGGTTTGGGATCATGGCAATCAATACTTCCCACCCACTACTATGCAAGTCGCTAACATTAATGGGGGTACTGGGGCCGAAAATGTGATCCCTGGTGATTTAAAAGTACAATTTAACTTCCGTTATAGTAGTGAACTTACCGACGCTATGATTAAAACGCAAGTTGAAAAAATATTACAAAAATATAATTTGCAATATACCTTAAATTGGCGACTTTCCGGTCATCCATTTTTAACGCCTCAAGGTGATTTAACCACTGCTGCTATTAGCTCGATTAAAGAGTTAACCCAAGTTGACACACAATTATCGACTACCGGTGGAACTTCTGATGGTCGCTTTATTGCTAAAATGGGCTGTCAAGTGATTGAACTTGGCGTTTTAAATAAGACAATTCATAAAATCAATGAAAATGCCAGCTGTCAGGACATCATTAAACTAAAACAGATTTTTCAACGAATTTTAGAAAAATTATTATTAGCTTAAGGTGTCTCCACATAAAAGGACTTAATAAGCTACAGGTAGTCAAAATTAAGATCGCTTATTAGGTCTCTAAAACTAACACTTAACGAGAATTAACATGGAATGGCTTAAAGATTATTGGTGGGTAATTGTTATTATTCTTATTGGAATTTTTATTAATACAATTAAAGCGTTGAATAAACTTAATTACAAATCCTATCTAGAAAAAAAGAAAGGGATAAAACCTATCCCTTATAACGATGATGAGGATGATGATTGGCCATCTAATCCTCCTACAAATAACGCTTAATATTAGTTAAATTTGTGACGACTGCTTGCAAATAATGCTTGATGACGGTAACGATCCACCCACATTGCTGTTGAACCACAAACCGCAATTGGCATAATAACTAAGTTAAGTACAGGTACCATCGTAAACAAGCTGACTAAAATCCCATAAGTTAGATTATCCACTTTATCTTGTTGCAGTAATACTCGCATATCGTGAAAACTAATTTTGTGGTTATCAAAAGCATAGTCAGCATATTGAATATTAATTTGCCAAGCAGTAAATAGAAACCAAACAATTGGCATAACTGACTGCCCTACCACCGGAATAAAGTAAGTGAGTAAGATTGGAATTGCCCATAGCAAGTAGTTAAGTAATTTTTGCACTTCGCGACCAAATACCCGTGGTAAATCTTTAATCAAACTCATCCAAGTGGTATCAGGTGCAGGGATCCCTGTCAATTGCGCTTCAACTTGTTCTGCCAATAAGCCATTAAAGGGAGCCGCAATTATATTTGTTACGGTACTAAAAAAATAGCAAAACAAAATAACTAATGTTAACGCAATGATAAAGCTAATAATGTAACCTAACCACTGCAACCAATTCGGTACCAAAGTTAATCCCCAATCAATCATATCAGTGATTACCGAGAAAAACCAATAAAACAGTGCCAACATAATCACGATATTGGCCAGCAATGGTAAAAATACAAAGCGCTTAATCCCTGGATTAAATGCCAAAGACCACCCTTTTATAAAATAATCAACTCCATTTGCAGATCGGTTTTGACTCGGCTGCTGGTAATTATTAGATTGATGGTGATTTATACCATTATAATTCACTATTGTTTCCTTATTTAAATCAAGCTATAGCGTACTTAAACAGATAATTCTATATACAATTTAACTAAATAATAAATGTAATGAACAATCGTTAATCATTGAGATTATACATTCTGTTGTTAGACTTATTTCTCAACCTAACGCCGACTAGCAAACCACTTAGCCAATTCTTGCTTTAACGCTTGCATTAAAGCATTCTTACCGGTTAACTGTAGCTGTTGTATTACTGGTAATTCACTGGTGTTATTGGCCAATAATGCATTCAAAATTGGTAAGTCTATCTGCTTTGTTTGAGTATGATTATAGTTGTGTAAACGGCAAAGTGCGGCATAGGTGGACTCATATGGTCGGTGATAGTAGCAAAAACCATAAAGTTCTTCAATATCTGCATTAGTTAAGCCTTGATCGGAGTCAAATGCTACTATTTGGTCGAATGGTAGATCAATGATTTGCTTTAACCAATAGCTATTTCGCTGTAATTTATGCTGTAATTTTTCAACCAAAATTTGCCCTGATTGGCTAATTGCCTTAATCGCCATCACCGAATAAGTACCGCTACTGGTCTCTTTACGACTGGCAATGTGAACGATGTTAAAACCACAGGCTAGCCAGAAACGATAATTATCATCACTAAAAGCAAAGCTCACTGATACAAAATCCTTTCCATACTCTATGGCATAATTAGAAATGGATTGAACTAAGTTTTGAGCAATATGCTGACGACGATATAACTCAATCACTGCAATACGGTTAATGCGCAGCGACTGTAATTTGGCAGCTAATTTTTCCCCAGCATGAGCCACTAATGATTGTGCTACTAAGTTACCTTTAGGTCGACGATTGCCTTTCCAGATTTCATTAATTAAGGCTTCAGTTAAGTTGCCTTCATTAATAGTCACCGCCGCCGCAACTCGTTGATCGCCAATTTTAGCTTGCCAGACCAATAAATTTTGTGCATCAAACAAGCGCCGTAAATCAACTAAGGTGGTTTGATAATGAGCATTCTTTAATAAATGATAGATCTGTTGAAGTGCCGGAATATCTTGGCGGTCAACCAGCGAATAATTGGTAGTTTGATTAACCATAGGCATTTGGGTAACAAACGTTGACATGGCATTTAGCATTAAGTGATCGCTAAATTGTTCCAACTGATCATCAGCATACCAGCGAATCGGCTGTTGCAAATAAAAATAGTCGCAAGGCTGATCTGCCAATAATTTTAATAAAAATCCCTGCCCTGTTCCTTCATAACCTTCCACGGTTGTGGTTAATAAAATTTGACTACACTTTGAAATTGCCAATTGCAATAATTTAGCCAAAATCGGGAGTGGGATCATAGCCGCTTCATCAATAATTAAGTATTCCGGAAAAGGATCAATGTTGGCGGTAATTAATTCATCGGGGGCATAAAATGGCGTAGTGGTTTTGGCAAAACGGAAAAATGTAATCAGTGAATTTTTATTCGGAGCAGTAACTAAACAATGATGGTAATGGCTAAATTGACCAACTAAAGCTGATTTACCTCGCCCACGTTTGGCTATCACTACCTTTATGGTCTTAGTACTTTGTAGTAATTGCTTTAAGACATTTTGTTGTTCTTGTAGATTGTAAAAGGCATTATCCAAATTATTAATTTGATGATTAACAGCATAGTTATGTTCAGCCAAAACATGCTTTAAATGAGCAATAAAATTAGGGACCTTAATTGGACAAGGATTTTCGTTCCAACGTAAACTATCATGATCTTGCCAGTGACTAAAATCCTCCGGTAATAATAAAATTAACACACTACCGTTAACTAAGGTGCCTATCAACATGGTTAATGCATCTAAATTAAACGCTTGAGTAGCATCGAAAATGGCATGTTTAAATTCTTGACCTAACAACTGTTTAGTTTGATTTGAAGTTATAACATTAAACAAATTGGTAGGTAAATTAGCTTGGTTAGTGACTGTGATCCAGTCACCTTGGTTTTGCCCAACTACAGTTGTTAACTTAGTAAATAAAATTGTTGCATCACCGTGTAATACCCATAGCTTTCTGGTGCTATCAGTAATATGCATAAATTAACTTTTTCCAATAAGTAATGACAATATTCCTGCTGCAATCAGCGGACCAACCGGAATACCTTTGAAAAAAGCCACACCGATCAAGGTGCCAATAATTAAACCATTAATAATGGTTGGATGAGCACCAATTAACGACACTCCCCTAGTCCCTAGCCACGACACTAAGATCCCAACCAATATGGCTAGTAATGATTGCCAAGTAGTGAAAGATTTAATAATATCTTTAATACTTAATGAACCATCAGCTAGTGGTACCATCATTGCAGCGGTTAAAATCACAATGCCAATAGTAAGACCATATTGATTCAAAAACGGGAAGTAAGTTGCTAACGGTGTTAATTTGAATAGTAACAGAACCAATACCGCGAACGTAACTGTGTTATTGTGAGTTAAATAACACAGTGCCGCTAGTCCTAATAATACAAAAAAGGAAATGTCAAACTGAGCAAACATTATAATGGTACACCGATGCGCTTGGCGACTTCCTCATATGCTTCGATCACTCCACCTAAACCTTGACGGAAACGGTCTTTATCCATTTTTTTCATGGTGTCTTTTTCCCACAAACGGCAACCATCTGGTGAAAATTCGTCACCTAAAGTGATTTCACCTTTATAGAGGCCAAATTCAAGTTTATAATCCACTAGAATCAAGCCAGCTTTATCGAACAATTCAGTTAAAATAGTGTTAATTTTAAAGCTGAGTTCTTTCATTTTTGCCAGCTGAGCGTCCGTTGCCCAACCAAAAGCTTTACAATGAGACTCGTTAACCATTGGATCATGTAATGCATCATTTTTAAGAAATAACTCAAAGGTAGGTGGATTGAGAACTTTACCTTCTTCCACCCCCAAACGTTTAACCAATGATCCAGCTGCACGGTTACGTACCACACATTCCACAGGGACCATATCGAGTTTTTTGACTAATACTTCATTATCAGACAATAGACTCTCGACCTGAGTAGGAATGCCAGCATCATGTAATTTAGTCATAATAAAATAATTAAATTTATTATTTACCAAACCTTTACGATCTAATTGTTCAATACGTAAGCCATCAAATGCTGAGGTATCATTACGAAATTCAAGTATCAATAAATCAGGATTTTCTGTGGAATAAACGGTTTTTGCTTTACCACGATATAGTTCAGCCAACTTTTTCATGTTTATAACCTTATGTCAAATTACTAATAAATAATTAAGGAGCTACACGCTCCTTAGGTTCAAAACTCGTTGTTATTATTTTAATTTAACTATTAATATTAATAGCTTTTACGACATGGAATTGGGTTAGATAAACTTATTTCTTGCCTTTTGTAACTGAGAATTTGCTGAATTTTTAGACTCAACAAAACTACATATTATTAAATTTAGAAAACCTATTTATCTTTTAAATCTTTGAGTAATTCCGATGCGCTATTAGTTTCTTCTTGCTTTTCATTACCTTTCAATTCATTAGTAGGTATTCGTGCTGATGGTGGTGCTGCATCGTCCATTATGGCATTAAACAAAGTAACTACATAACGTTGTACTTCTAATGGATTAGAAGAAAGATCTTCTGCACCACGAGTTAATGAATTCAGAGCTACAGTAATAGTCTCAGCCCCCCCCATAGTATGGCGTTGAATTACATATGATGCTTGCACAGTTTGTTGTTCATCATCACTTAAAATAAATGCATTAGCGGTACGAATACTATTATTGTCGCTACTACTAATTGGGATATTTTTTCGATTTAAAGTATTTGTAATACTACTCCACACCCCACTATTCGCTGGTGCATTTAAAGTCACAATACCATTATTATAATTTGCATATGCATCGGCTATAGTTGGGATAGGTAAAAGAGGTGGGCGAATATCTACTTGTTTCCCGAGAGCCCCGCCTTCTGTTTTGGTAGTATAAACATAAAAATCAGCAGCCTCAGCTGGTACACTAACCCCTTGAGGTACGATTAAAGGTTTTAAGGTTGGTGAATTTAAATAATCATCATTGCCTTCAACTTCACGTTTATAATTTACATCACTACCACAACCAACAAGAAACAACGCTGCAACAGTCGTCAAAATAACTGTTTTTTTAGTAATAGTATTTTTTAATACAGTTTTATTAAACATATATATCTACTTAGAAATTAATTGTTAGACAAAAATAAATTACAGCAAATTAGCATCTTTTAATGCCTTTTCCACCACTGGAATTGCAGCTTCGGTTAATGATACCATAGGTAACCGAATTGCGGCATCCGCCATTAGACCTAACCTAGCACAAGCCCATTTTACTGGGGTAGGGTTTGGTTCAATAAATAAATTGCTGTGCAATGATAATAGGCTATCGTTAAGTACTCGTGCTTCTTGAATATGATTATTAGCGACTAATTCACATACTGTAGCAACCTGTTTAGCAGCAACATTAGCAGTAACAGAAATCACCCCATCACCACCTAAAATCATAAAATCTAAAAATGTTGCATCATCACCACTTAATAATTTGAAATCATTACCCACTAACTTACGAGTTTTATACACTCGGGATAAATCACCAGTTGCATCTTTTAAAGCCACAATATTTTTGATTTTAGATAATCGCCCAACCGTTTCTGGCTTAATATCACTACTAGTACGTCCAGGAACGTTATATAAAATTTGTGGGAGAGCAGTATTTTCGGCGATAGCTTTAAAGTGTTGATACATGCCTTCTTGAGTTGGTTTGTTATAATAAGGTGCTACCGATAAACAGGCAACTACACCAATATTTTCCACTTTGTGGGTTAATTCGATGGCTTCTTTAGTCGCATTAGCACCAGTACCAGCGATAATATTAATCCGCCCATCAGCATAATCAATAGTACGTTTTATCACATCAATATGCTCGTGATGATCAAGTGTCGCTGACTCACCAGTAGTTCCTACCGAAACAATCCCTGATGTGCCATTAGCAATATGATATTCAACCAAATTTTTTAAGCTTACATAGTCCACATTACCTTTAGTATCCATGGGCGTAACAAGTGCGACCAGACTTCCTGTAAACATAAAATGACCCCTCACGTTATTGTTTATTAACAATTCTAAAGAATTAAAGACCTGTCATTAAGTATGCGATATTTCCCAAGTAAATTCAACTTTTGTTATGCAGGATTATCAATATCAACAAAAATAACTTCAAAGTTATAATGTGTAGCCAACCATTCACCTAACATTTTAATACCATAACGTTCAGTAGCATGGTGCCCTGCAGCATAGAAATTAATGCCATACTCACGAGCGATATGGATAGTACGTTCCGATACCTCACCAGTGAAAAAAGCATCAAAACCTTGTTCTGCAGCATGTTCAAGAAAATCCTGTCCCCCACCACTACACCAAGCAATACGGTTAATCACTGATGGTGCATTATCCCCACAAAATAATACCGAACGTTTGCCTTTATGTAATTGTTGTTCAAGTTGTTGTTTAAATTGCAACGCAGTAATTGGTTCATTTAAGCTACCCTTAAAAAGAAGATCTGTATCATCTTCACGTTTATCCACTGTAATATTTAATAAATTAGCAAGTTGAATATTATTACCTAATTGTGGGTGTCCATCTAATGGTAGATGATAACCAAATAAATTTATATCATGCGAAAGTAATGTTTTAATTCGTTGATATTTAATTCCAGTAATAGTAATAGGTTCGTTTTTCCAAAAATAACCATGATGAACTAGCACTGCGTCGGCTTGCAATGATACAGCTTCATCAAGTAATCGTTGACAAGCAGTGACGCCAGTAACAATTTTTTTGATCTCTCGGCGCCCTTGCACTTGTAAACCATTAGGTGCATAGTCACGATAACGATTAATTTGCAATTGGTCATTAATGATCCGCTCCAGTTCAAAATTTTGCACTGTTAATTCCTCATTTTATAATTAAATATGTTACAAATCTGTAACTTATTTACAATAAATTTTGTCTCAAAAAAGCAAAACTTTTTTCACGCAAAAAACTAACTCAATAGCACACAATTATAGTCGCTTTCTTAAATTAACTCACGTATATTGTAGATAATTTATCTCATGAAGTAGCCTAATAAATGGGGTATAAGTCAAAATTATCTATTCCACGGCAAAATAATAAAGGATTAATATTTAATGAAAACTCTCGGTGAATTTATTATTGAAAAACAAAGTGAATTTCCTCATGCAACTGGTGAGCTAACCGCATTAATTTCAGCTATAAAACTTGGTGCTAAAATTATTAATCGCGACATTAATAAAGCTGGATTAATAGATATTCTAGGTGAAAATGGTGAATCAAATATTCAAGGTGAAAAACAGATGAAGCTTGATGTATTTGCCAATGAAACACTTAAGGCCGCCCTTGAAGCTCGTGGTGTAATTGCAGGTATAGCTTCAGAGGAAGAAGATAATCTAGTCATTTTTGGCAAAGATCGTGCTACTGAAGGCAAATATGTAGTACTCATGGATCCACTCGATGGTTCATCAAATATTGATGTAAATGTGTCAGTAGGGACTATTTTTTCAATTTACCACCGCATTACAAAAATTGGCACGCCAGTTACTGAACAGGATTTTATGCAACCGGGCCATAAACAAGTGGCTGCTGGTTATATTATTTACGGTTCATCGACTATGTTGGTTTATACGACAGGTTGTGGGGTCAATGCTTTTACTTATGATCCTTCTATTGGTGTTTTTTGCCTAGCACGAGAAAATCTGCAATTTCCACAATTGGGTACCACGTACTCGATTAATGAAGGCTATTATTCTAAGTTTCCTAAAGGTGTAAAAAAATATATCAAATATTGCCAAGAAGAAGATGAAACAACGCACCGCCCTTATACTTCACGTTATATTGGTTCACTAGTATCTGACTTTCATCGCAATTTACTTAAAGGTGGGATCTATATTTATCCAAGTACCGCACAATATCCAAATGGTAAATTACGTTTACTTTATGAAGCAAATCCTATTGCGTTTTTAGCCGAACAAGCTGGTGGCAAAGCAACTGATGGATTTAGACGAATTTTAGATATTGAGCCACAACAATTACATCAGCGCACCCCTTATTTTGTTGGAGTTAAATCTATGGTTGATGATGCTGATCGCTTTATGGCTGAAAATCAAGATTAATATAATTTACCTTGCCGATAGCTAATATCGGCAGGAAAAAGTGACTAATAAACTATTATTTAAATAACAATACTCCTGATTTATTAGATTTCTTAATACTACTCCAATTATTAATCATAATTAAAAGTTAAGCATAAATGTTTAACAAAAAATGTAAGCAGAGAAAACTAGGTTAATAATTTAAAAACTGGCATAATATGCCTCATTTTACTTAATAAGATAAATTATTGTGCCTAACGCTAAACTATGTGAACGCTTTCGGGGTTTTTATCCTGTCGTGATTGATATTGAAACTTCAGGTTTTGATCCTAAACTCAATGCTATTTTGGAAATTGCTGCCATTACTTTAAAAATGAATGAAGAGGGTTGGCTTGAACCTGATGAAAGCTTGCAGTTTAATGTAAATCCTTTTACTGACGCAATTTTAGAACCAACTGCATTAGCCTTCAATGGTATTGATCCAGCAAATCCTTTACGAGACGCTGTCGATGAAAAAATCGCATTGGAGGAAATATTTAAAATAGTACGAACTGGCATAAAAGCTAATGGCTGTAATCGTGCGGTTATTGTGGCGCATAATGCCCATTTTGATCATAGTTTTTTAATGACTGCTGCAGAAAGAGTAGGCATAAAAAGAAACCCTTTTCATCCTTTTGCTACTTTCGATACAGCTTCACTTAGTGGCCTAGTCTTTGGGCAAACGGTGCTCGCCAAAGCCTGCGAAATAGCACAAATTCCTTTTGATCATAAACAAGCCCATTCAGCTTTGTATGATACAGAAAAAACAGCTATTTTATTTTGTGAAATCGTCAATCGTTTTAAACGATTAGGTGGTTGGCCATTAGTAATGGCAAATTCACCGGCGGATATTGAATTAAATGAAGCTTAAAACTTTAGTTTAGCCAGTGCATTATTATAACACACTGGCTTCTATAACATTTTGACAAAATTACGCTTTATGCTTGGCGGCAG
Source organism: Gilliamella sp. wkB112 (assembly GCF_001690685.1). GTDB lineage: Bacteria > Pseudomonadota > Gammaproteobacteria > Enterobacterales > Orbaceae > Gilliamella > Gilliamella apicola_J. Next base: position 18,859 of record NZ_LZGL01000017.1, read on the forward strand.
TTTGTTTAATTAATGTTTGTAGCTCTCCGGCTTGGAACATCTCTAACATAATATCGCAACCACCAATCAATTCACCTTCCACCCATAATTGTGGGAAGGTGGGCCAGTTAGCGAATTTAGGTAATTCAGCACGAATATCAGGATTTTGTAGAATATCAACATAAGCAAACTGCTCACCACATTGAGATAGTACTTGCACCGCTTGTGCCGAAAAACCACAGCTTGGCAGTTTGGGGGAACCTTTCATATATAGAATTATTGGATTTTCAGCAATTTGTCGCTTAATTTTATCAAGAGTGGTCATTTCAGTAGTCATATACTTAATTCCTTTGTGATCTAGATCATTATTGAGAATTATTCTAACGTAGATTTAATGCCAATCATACTGCTACAACATAATATTTTATTATTCATATAAAATTACTAATAAAGAGCAACTGGCATAGAAACTATATTTCATATTTTTAACTAAATTAGCTTAATTTATAATCACCAAAATAGACTATTTACTCTTTTGTCTGCAATTACGTTATAATAGCTAGCATATCATTAGCAGAACAAACACCTAATTAGAAACATAGTGCAACCTTTTATCCTAACCTTACGCAAAGTTTTTTATAGTAGCAATCTGCTATTTAGCATTCGTATATTAATTAGCCTTATGGGTTCTACCCTGGTGCCATGGTACTTTGGCCGAATCGACTTGGTTATTCCACTAACATTGGGTGTAGTTGCAGCGGGATTAACTGAGATCGATACTAGATTATTAAGCCGTTGTATTAATATAATATTTACATTAGTTTGTTTTGCTGTCGCGACTTTTTCAGTGGAATTATTGTTTGATTATCCACCGCTATTTATTGTGGGATTAGTCAGCTCAACTTTTATTTTCATTATGCTGGGCGCACTGGGGCAACGTTATGGCGTAGTTGCTTTTGGTTCGCTATTAATTGCCGCTTATACCATGCTTGGGCATAATTTATATACTGATAATTATACCTTGCCATATTTTTTATTAGTGGGAACACTTTGGTATAATTTAGTGTCGTTAATAGAGTCGATTATTCAACCTATCCGGACCACGCAACAAGCATTATCCAACTGTTTTATTAAATTGGCTCAATACCTAGATGCTAAAGCTGCTATGTTTGATCCAGATGAAACCAACGGCTTTAACAAACAAACATTGCAATTAACCGATAGTAATAATCAATTAATCAATGCCTTTAATCAAACTAAGCGCTCGCTATTTAATCGACTGAAAAGTTATCGAGGACAATCCTATATTAGAAAGCTACTTAGTTATTATTTTGTGGCGCAAGATATTCATGAACGAGCTAATTCAGCTCATGGCGATTATCAAGCGTTAAGTCAGCATTTTAAGCACAGTGATATTTTGTTTCGATTCGCACGAATTATAAATCTACAAGCCCAAGCCTGTACCAAATTAGCCTTATCTATTAAGTTAAACCAAACTTATCAGCATGATCCATTATTTACTCGTTATTTTAGTTATCTAGAAGAAGCTATCAACCAATATCAAGGTAATAATAATGATAAAGCTACCGTGTTACTGATAAAATCATTACGCAATCTTCATCAAAATTTATTGGCTATCGATTTATTGCTAGCTAATATCGATACTGAACAACATTTATCACAACAGCAAGAAAATAACCAATTGGTGGATGATGAACTTACTAGCTTTTATGATATTTTTGCTAAAATAAAGAAAAACTTAACGGTGAAATCATCACTATTCCGCCATGCTATTCGAATGAGTTTAGTGTTTTTAGTAGGCTATACAATTATCCACTTTTCTGCACTTGCCCACGGTTACTGGATTATTTTAACCAGTTTATTTGTTTGCCAACCCAATTATTCAACCACTAAACATAGATTAAGTTTGCGAGTAATTGGCACCATTTTAGGGATTATTGTGGGATTGCCACTAACTTATTTATTCCCAAGTGTGTTAGCTCAATTAGTATTAATTATCATTACTGGTTGGTTATTTTTTCTATTTAAAAATTCGCAATATGCTTATGCCACAGCTTTTATCACTTTATTAGTATTTTTTAGCTTTAGTCTGATTGGTGAAAGTAGTGTTGAGGTAGCAATTTCGCGCATAATTGCCACATTAATCGGTTGCTTTATTGCTTGGTTTGCCGTCAGTTTTATATGGCCTGATTGGAAATTTAGGAATATACCGAAATTAGTCGATCGTGCTTGCCATGATGATAGTCACTATTTAGCTGCAATCGGGCAACAGTATTTATCTGGTAAAAGTAATGATCCTCAATACCGTCTAGCTAGACGGGCTGCACACGATAGTAATGCCGATTTATCTTCTTTGATTAGTTTGATGACTAAAGAACCGCATGTAAATCCTAACTTAATTAATCAAGGGTTTCGGTTATTAACTCTCAATCATACGCTTATTAGTTACCTTTCCACCTTAGGAGCTCATCGCGATAAGATTATCACTAATCATACCCTTGAGTTATTTGATGATCTTTCGGTTTACATTATTAATATATTAAGTGATAAAAAAATCACTGCTGACTATTCATCAATAAAAAAATCAGTAACCGATTATATCGAAACATTACCTACAAACAATGAACAAGCTAATAATGATCTATTAGTTATGCAACAATTAGCTTTAATTTTAGAAATTTTACCAGAAGTGATTTCTCTTGCTAGTGAATTGGATAATAAAACAGATTAAATTAAAGTTACAAATCATATTATTTCAGATGCCTAAAATATAGATGGCACCATATTTTTGGATATTTTCATCAATCCAAGTACAAAGATCGCTAATCATCTTAGAAAAAGTTATTTTGTATTGAGGAAAATTATCAACCATATCTTTTAACCAAAATTTATCGAAAACAAATTTAAAATTAGATAAATCAGGTTTTAACTCGTACAAATTTTTCACATTCTCTAACTTATATTGGAGCAATAATAATGCCGATCGAATCAGCAACCACTGTCCTTTACTAATTTCAGTCGTTCCCCAATGCCCATCGTTTTGATAATTAGGTACATTATGGAAAATAATGTTTTCGATAAAACTAAATGCGCTTTCTGATAAATATCTGGATGTTTTATGCCAACAACTATCTTTAAATGGTGGTAAAGCAAACTCAAAAATCAGACCACTGATGCCTTTTTCGTATGTTCGTAAATTAAAATTTATCATATAGTTGTTATTTACTTTATAATTAAGCTTTGGATGATGGCAATCACATGTTGGGATTATATAATCAAATATCTTCCCGATAATGACTGCCTTTCCAAGCTATTAGTTTAATCCCACCAAGCGTTGTCGCATAAGTATCAAAACTTGATACTAAGGCAAAAATTATAAATAAAAAATAAACTATTTTATTTTTTACTAGTTCATTTGTTCCTTTAACCACGCAATTTCTTGTGCCCAGATATCAGGATTGATAGTTTCAAGAATGATAGGGATTTCGTCGATTCTTGGGTCGCGCATAATATACTTAAAGGCCATTTCGCCTATTTTACCTTTACCTAGACTTTCATGACGATCAACATGACTAGCGAATTCGCTTTTAGCATCATTTAAATGCATACCTCTTAGGTACTTAAAACCAACAATTTTTTCAAATTCAGCAAAAGTCTGTTGGCAGGCCTTTTCGGTACGTAAATCATAACCTGCAGCAAAGGCATGACAAGTATCGATACAAACGCCGACTCGGCTTTTGTCTTCAACTTGGTCAATAATTTGGGCCAGATGTTCAAATTTATAGCCTAAGTTAGAACCTTGCCCGGCAGTATTTTCTATCACCGCCACCACATTTTTAGTTTTACCTAAAGTAATATTAATTGATTCAGCAATGCGAGTTAAACAATCATCTACCGAGATTTGTTGTAAGTGACTACCCGGATGAAAATTTAGTAAAGTTAAGCCGAGTTGCTCGCAACGTTGCATTTCGTCTAAAAACGCGGCACGAGATTTATTGAGTAATTCACTTTCAGGGTGACCTAAATTAATAAGGTAGCTGTCGTGTGGTAGGATCTGTTTGCTAGTAAAACCATATTTTTCACAACGTTTATGAAAACTGTCAATAATTGCGGCTTCTAATGGTTTAGCATGCCATTGGCGTTGATTTTTCGTAAATAAAGCAAATGCTGTTGCGCCAATTTGATAAGCGTTAATAGGCGCATTATCAACTCCCCCTGAGGCACTCACATGTGCGCCAATATATTTCATTTTTTGCTCCCGAGTAATTAATTCGAACTAGTGTTACGCTGCAGTTGATCACGTAAATTAGGAGGTACTCCTTTGATTACTAATGAGTCAGTTTGCGGATCCCATTTAATACGTTCACCTAATAAATCGGAATCAAAACTTAAAGTTAACCCTCCGCCACTGCCGGAAAATTTTTTAAGTTGTCGTAATGCACTGCGATCAGCAGGGAATGTTTCTTCCAAGTCATAATCATTATTTTTGACAAAATCAATGAAATTGTTATTGGCCGTAGCTGGTAATTCATTAGCAAGGTTTTTCAGTTCAATTTCTTCACCAACTTGTAATTGTCCTTGGCAGTATTGATAAACATTTTCACGAGCGCTAGTTTTATCTTGTTTATCAAATTGCATTTCCTGGCAATAATCATCAACAGCTTTAACTAAAGTTTTATTTTGCGCTTTAGCATCTAGTCCTTCACTTGCTCCTAAATAATCCATAAAGAAATCAGAAACCTTACGCCCAACTCGACCTTTTAAAAAAGTTAAATAACGTTTGGAATTAGCATCTGTTTCCCATTCAGTGATGTCAATGCGGGCTATAATATCCGCATGATCAATATCTAAATATTGAGTTTCACTAATATCAAGTTGTTCATTTACCAACATACTCAGGCAACTATTTAGTACTGCAATAATTAAATATTCAACCGCTAAATAACGATAATGACAAAATATAACCGTACCACCTTCAGCAAAAGGGTATTTAGCCAATTCATTACGTAATTGCTTAGTTGATTCTTGACTAAAATTTAAAAAGTTCTGATTCCCCAAGCGCAATTCTTTAAGGGATTGTTCAAACAAACTTTCACTATTAAACAATCCATAAGCTTTACTTTTATTGTTGTATACGCAATTGACATCCTCAATTAAATTAACTACGGACTGTTGATTACCAAGCATTGAGTCACGCAGTTGTAATTCTATTTCAGAGTCGCTTTTTCTAATTAATTTATGTAAAATAACCTCTTCTATTTGTATGCTCATTATTTTTTCCTGTTTGCATCGTAATAGTAAATTGTATACTATTTTATCAAAGCGCCCAAAAAGTGCTATTAACAATTCATAAGTCTGTTAGACTAACAAAGAACAAATAGTCAATACATATACTAGAACGTATGCTGCTCCTGAAACATTTTTACACTATTTACTGTGGGAATAACAATGAAAACTAACTCTCACGTTATTTATAATGATTTAAAAAATAAAAAAATCAGTTCCCTGTTTTGGCAATATGCTCTGCCGGCGGTGATTGGTACTATTGTGAACACGCTTTACAATATTATTGATGGGATTTTTATTGGTCATTGGATTGGCCGTGAGGCACTAAGTGGAGCTGGTTTAATCTTACCTGTTATGAATTTTACTGCCGGGATTGGTATGCTAGTAGGAATAGGTTCCGCTAGTCGTATCTCTATTTTTTTGGGCCGTGGTGAAAACGATAAAGCAGAGAAAGTAGCTGGTACTTCATTTATGTTAACTGCAGTATTAAGTGGCTTAACCTTGTCATTATTATTTTATTTTGTAGATCCAGTGTTAGATTTTGTCGGTTCTAGTCCCATTAATCACATTTATGCGCGTGAATTTTTAGAAGTATTTTTACCTGGAAGCATCTTTCTAACCTTAACCTATAACTACAATAATATGATGCGTGCAAGTGGTTACCCATTTAAAGCCATGATGACCATGGTTGTTAGTGTTATAGCTAATATTATTTTAGCACCAATTTTCATTATAGGTTTCGGCTGGGGAATGCGTGGTGCCGCTTTTGCAACAACGTTATCAATGTTTATTAGTTTTATATTTGTGATGCAACATTTTATCAGTAAAAACAGTAATATAAAATTATATTGGCGTAACTTTAAACTTAATTTCACCTATGTTAAAGCTATTTTGTCCATTGGTATGTCACCTTTTTCAATGCAAATCGCCGCATCAATTGTAGTGGTTTTCATTAACTGGCAACTTAATCGTTATGCTCCATTAGCCAATATTGCGGGTGAGGATGCCATTGCCGCATATTCAAATGCCAACCGTTTGATTACTTTGATTATTATGATTGTGATTGGCATCAATCAAGGTATGCAACCCATTATTGGTTATAATTATGGTGCCAAAAACTTTATTAGGGTCAGAGGTACATTTATTTATGCCGTTAAAATTGCCACAATAATTACCACTCTAGGTTTTATACTAGGATTTTTTATTCCAAGTACATTAGTACGAGCTTTTAGCTCAGAAGAGGATTTAGTAGTAATTTCTGCAACAGCTCTACGTTATACTACCTTAGCCTTTGTGTTTGTTGGTTTTCAAATGGTAACCACCAGCTTCTTCCAATGTATTGGTATGGCAAAAATATCGATTATGTTAAGTCTTTCAAGGCAAATTTTAATTTTATTACCAACCCTTTATATTTTACCATTATTTTTTGACCTTAATGGTGTTTGGCTTTCCTCCCCAGTTTCAGATTTATTAGCCTCCGGTATTGCCTATGCTGTACTGTACTGGTATTTCAAATCAATTAAGAATCGCCATTATCCTAAAAAGAAAGGGTAAAATTAAACAAATGTATCAAAATAACTTAGAGGAAAAATAATATTTAAGGCATCACTATTTGTTTTGGTTTTTAATTTTTTTAAATAACCTTATTCATTATTGATCATCAAACAATCAGATGTTGTAAAAATTTGACTTAAGTTACAAATATCCAAAAATCTCATAATGAAAGTGGGGTAACAAAAGAAGGACTATATCCATATGGAATAATTGTTCTTGAAATTGGCAAATCAGCTTCACTCCATTGTTTGCCCATGGAAAAAGCCTTCTCATACCATTCTAAGGCTTTTATATAGTCTTGTTTAACTCCATTACCATATTGATACATTTCACTCAGAGCAAAATGAGCTTCAATATCACCTTGTATGGCTGATTTTTCATACCAATTAACAGCCATGCTGTAATCCAAATTTACTCCTGTGCCAAATTCATACATTAATCCTAAAATAAACTGAGCATCGATATCACCTTGTATAGCAATTTTTTCAAACCATTGACTTAAATTTATAGAACTTTGTTCTATATTAAAATTATCTTCATCACTAATTATTGTGTTAATTTGGGGAGATTCTGTTTTTTGTTCTGCATCATTTGCATACCAATCTTGTAATAAAATAAAATCTTGGTTCGAATCTTTACGATCGAATTGCACACCCGATAGGTTCAATTGAACATTTGGGCTTTCTTGCCGGGCTGTTTTTTCAAACCAATCCTGTTTTTTATAAGGATCTTGTTCTATATCATAAGTTTCATAATATAATTTATTCAGATCCAATTGATCATTTATATCACTTTGTGTCAAAGCTTCATCCTGCTCATCCTCTGTTTTAGATAGACTTTCTAAATTTTGTGGAGACTCACCTTTATTCTGTAAATCAGAATTTTCAGTTCCTGACTTAATTTCAAGAGGATTTGGTTTTATTTCATTATTACCTTTATATAATTCAGTTAATTTAAAATTTTTAACATCCTCTGCGCTAGCTGGACTAATCATAAAGAAAAATAACAAAACTATTACGAATAACTTTTCCAAGTTTAATTTCTTAATAAATATCATTTTTTAATTCCTTACGAAATCTAATCTGTCAAAAATTTTGGTTCAATTGTTAGCATTTTACAAAATAATAAAACAGTAAGCAAAAAGATAGGTAATAATGGTAAAGCTATTTATCAAGGTTAAATAACCGATATTCTTTAAATGGTATCGTAATAAAAATAAGACAAATAAGAATCAATAAAATACCCAACCAACCAATTAAAGGTAATGATTCACCAACAATTAGTATGGCAAGAATAGTAGCTATAACAGGTTCTAAAAGGGTAATAGTAGTGGCAGTACTGGCTTGAATATTTGCTAAACCAAAACCATAACATAGATAACCAAGAAACATGGGGATAGTTGCCATGTAAACACCAACAGCTAGATTGGTAGCTGATTCAAATAATGGTGTGCCCATCACCATAATAATCGGCATTAACAATAAACCACCACAACCAAAAGTTGCCCCCATTGCAGATTTAGTCGAAATACCTTTTAACATCAATTTGCGGGCAGACCAAGAATATAGCGCGTAAGTTAATCCTGCAATTAAAGCTAACAATATTCCCAAAGTGAGATGTTCATAGACAATAGTTTCTGTATTATTATCCGCAAATGACAACAATAACATGCCTACTATGCCTAAAATTGCGCCAATTAACCATTGTTTTGTTAGGCGAAAATCATGGTTAACATACTCAATAACTACCGATAATATTGGCGCTGATCCAATCGAAACTACTGTACCAATGGTAACCCCAGACCAACGCATTGAAGTATAAAAAGCTAACGGATAAATGGCTACCGCCACTGCACCTAAAATTAAAAAGTTATAGTATTTGATTAATAATTGATATTGTTTAACTATTTGCTTTAATGCCAATAAACATTGCAAGATCCCACCAATACCCATGGCAACCGCTCCAATAAGTAAAGGTGAAAGTGAAGGAGCAAAAGTAGCTGCAGTGCCCGTTGTGCCCCATAAGATGGATGCTAATATTACCGCAAGGATACCTAAAGTTCTTGGCAAGGGCTGCATAGTTACTCAATGTTTTGTACTTGCTCACGAATTTGTTCGATTAGTACTTTAAGTTCAATCGCACTTGCTGTGACATCTGCGTTAATCGATTTGGAAGCAATGGTATTAGACTCGCGATTGAATTCTTGCATCATAAAATCAAGTCGGCGCCCTACTGCTTCATTCTTTTTCAATATTGAGTAAGTTTCATTTACGTGAGTCATTAAACGATCAAGTTCTTCAGCCACATCAATGCGCTGTGCCACCATGACGATTTCTTGTTCAAGACGAGAATCATCCAGTTCAATATCAGCTTCTGCTAATTTAGTTTTGAGTCGTTCTTTTTGCCATTCAAGGATTTCCGGCATCCTGTTACGAATTTTATCAACTTGTTCGGTAATGCCTTGTAAACGCTGCACAATTAAATCACTCAAAGCTTTACCTTCACGTTCACGTACCGCAATAAATTCATCGATGGTAGTTTCAAGTAAAGCTAAGATCTCTTGCGATATACTATCAAGATTTTGTTCCTTAGCCGACATTACCCCTGGCCAGCGCAACACATCCATAGGGTTAATTTCACCTGCTTGGTATTCGGTACGAATCCAGTCTGCCGCATTGAGTATTTGTTGAGCTAATTCTATATTTAATGACAATTGCTGATGTTGAGCCGCTGGGTCTAATTCAAAACGTAAATTACATTCAATTTTACCACGGGTTAAGCGATTACGTAGTCGCTCACGTATCATAGGTTCAAGGGCACGGAATTGTTCGGGCAAGCGTATGTAAGTTTCTAAATAACGTTGGTTAACTGAACGCAGTTCCCAAGAAGCAGTTCCCCATGATTGATTTAACTCTTTTCGAGCATAGGCTGTCATGCTAGAAATCATAATAGCATCCTAAAATTGTAAAAACATGCTGGGCATTGTATCACAAATTCTGTATAATGCGCTCTTAGCTTAGGCTAAACATCAACGTATTCTTGTTGATGTCCTCCTAAATGATTAGTTCAAAACATATTTTTAAATTGAAACTGTTGGAGAAATGCATGCGCCCATCCGGTCGATCTGCGGAACAAATCCGCCCTATCAAAATAACCCGTAATTTTACTAAGCATGCAGAAGGTTCTGTATTAGTTGAATTTGGCGAAACCAAAGTACTTTGTAATGCTACCGTAGATGAAGGTGTTCCTCGTTTTTTAAAAGGCCAAAATCAAGGTTGGGTCACTGCCGAATATGGTATGTTACCTCGTGCTACTAATTCCAGAACTCAACGTGAAGCAGCCAAAGGGAAACAAACTGGTCGTACTATGGAAATTCAACGACTTATCGCCCGTTCTTTGCGTGCAATGATCGATTTGCAATTACTTGGAGAATTTACTATCACTCTAGATTGTGATGTGCTTCAAGCTGATGGCGGTACTCGCACGGCATCGATTACTGGGGCTTGCGTTGCCTTGAATGATGCTATTAATAAAATGTTAGCCAATGGTCAAATTAAACAAAACCCAATTAAATCTTTAATTGCCGCGGTATCAGTTGGTATTGTAGATGGTGAAGCAATTTGTGATCTGGAATATATTGAAGATTCAAATGCCGAAACTGATATGAATGTCGTCATGACTGATGATGGTCGAATTATAGAAGTTCAAGGCACTGCTGAAGGGGAACCATTCAGCCATGATGAACTATTAAAGCTGTTAGAATTAGCAAAAAATGGAATAGCAACTATTATTGATGCTCAAAAACAAACCTTAAAAGATTAATTGGAGAGAGTCGATGAAATCATACAAGAGTGAATTTATTGAATTTGCTTTAAATAGACAAGCATTAAAATTTGGTGAATTCACCTTAAAGTCAGGACGTAAAAGCCCTTACTTTTTTAATGCTGGATTATTCAATACTGGCAAAGACTTAGCTTTATTAGGTCGTTTTTATGCTGCGGCATTGATGGATGCTAATTTACAATATGATGTGATTTTCGGCCCTGCTTATAAAGGTATTCCTATTGTATCATCAACTGTGGTGGCTCTCTCTGAGCACTACAATGTGGATGTACCTTATTGTTTTAATCGTAAAGAAGCCAAAGATCATGGTGAAGGTGGCAACTTAGTTGGTAGTTCCATCCATGAACAACGGGTAATGCTGGTCGATGATGTTATTACTGCTGGTACTGCTATTCGCGAATCTATGCGAATTTTAGAAGATAATCGTTCAAAACTAGCTGGCGTATTAATTTGCCTAGATCGTCAAGAAAAAGGTCGTGGTGAATTATCCGCCATCCAAGAAATCAAACAAACTTACCATTGTGATGTTATTTCAATTATTACCTTAGATGATTTAATTCAATACCTCTACCAAGATGAATCCCGCAAAGATCAAGTTAAACAAGTTGAAGCTTACCGATCTCAATATGGCATAAAGTAAAACGAATTAAATATTGCTAAAAATAAATATCAAAGCGCCCTAAAGGCGCTTTTTACTACGTATTTACAACTTACTTCGAATGACTTTGAACATAGAATTTAGCATTGTCATAATGATAAATAATTTGAGAAAAATCGAAAGGTTCCCCTGAGGTCGTATAGAAGATTTCTTCAACACATAGTGCTGGATCCCCTACTTCTAGACCTAAATAAGGTGCTATTTCTGCATCAAGTTTTATAGCCTTAAAATATTTATCGGAAAAGCCAATATTTATTTTACATACCTCTTGCACATAACTAAAAATAGAATTTTCAGCTATTTCTTTATTTAAATAAGAAACTAATTTTTTACGATAATATGACTGTTCAAAACCATATACCTTACCATCTGCAAATCGTAAGCGTTTAATATAATAAACTTGTTCATTATCATCACATTGCAAATTTTCTTTGACTCTTGAATTTGGTTGCATTAAGTCAACATTAAATACCTGAGATGATCCTGGCAAATCATTCAAATCAACACTGAAACCATGACTTTCTAGAAAATTGAGATAACCTCTTTTTTTAGGTTGCCGCACAAAAATCCCACTACCTTGAACTTGATAGATAACACCGTGACGCTCAAGCCGGTTAAGCGCTTTTATTATAGTGGTTCGACTAACTTGGTATTGATTAATCAGTTCTTCAATATTAGGTAATTGTGTATCTTTAGTAATCTGCTGTTGATAAATCTTTTGTTTTATTTTATCAGCAACATCTTGATATTTTAGCATTGTCTTCCTCTATTTATTCCTTAAATAGTTTGCTCACATTGTATACGGCTTATTAAAAGAATAAAACATAACTATGTAAAAAGTAGATCTAGATCACAAACAATATAATTGTTAGTTAACAATTTTTATTTTAGAGTTAAGATAGCCTATCTTTATTATTTAAGGAGTTTAAATAGATGACGTCAAAAATTAGAGACTATAATAAATTGGCTGTTGATATTTTGAATGAGTTAGGCGGTGAAAATAATATTGTAACTGTCGCTCGTTGTACTACCCGTTTACGTATAGTTACTCAAAACACACCTGCTCAGGCTAAAGAAAACATTGCTAAATTTCCTGGGGTCATTACTGTCGTTGAAAAAGGTGGGCAAATTCAAATTGTTATTGGCACTAATGTTGATAAGGTTTACAGTGCCTTTATTCAACTAATTAATACCGAAAATAAAGTGGCAAATAATGATCATGCCAGCATTTTAAATCGGATTATCGCTACCATGTCCGCCGTATTTGCACCCTTTGTTTATATTTTAGCCGCATCAGGAATCTTACAAGGTATTTTAATTTTAATTAAATTACCTTTTCCCGCATTTGAGACTACCGGTACCTACCAAGTATTCAATTTTATTTCTTGGGCACCTTTTGTATTTTTACCTATTTTCATCGCCATAACTGCTTCTCAACATTTTCGTTGTAATATTTACATTGCAGTTGCCTGTTGTGCTGCGTTATTATCGCCAACTTGGGCAGAACTGGCAGAAATAATTAAATCAGGCAAAGAAATTAACTTATTTGGCCTGGCTCTATCTGAAACTACTTATAATTCTACTGTGTTACCACCTTTATTTTTGGTATGGTTACTTTCTTATCTAGAAAGATTTTTAGAGCCTCGTTTACACAGTATTATTAAACCTTTACTTTTACCACTATTTAGTTTAGTTATTATGGTACCTTTAACACTATTAGTTGTTGGTCCATTAACTGCTAATGGTGCTCACTATATTGCTACTGGTTATAATTGGATTGTGAATTTTGCACCATCATTCGCCGGAGCTATCATTGGTGCTGTTTGGCAAGTATTTGTAATTTTTGGTGTTCACTGGGGGATTACACCGGTTATTGTTGAAAACTTCAAACAATTTAACCATGATTCGTTCCAAGCATTCCAAACCATCGCAGTTATCGGCCAAGTAGGTGCAGCTTTAGGTTTTTATTTAAAAACTAAAACACAAGATATGAAAGGTGTTTCATTATCAGCTTTTGTCACTGGATTATTTGGCATAACTGAACCTGCGATTTATGGTGTTAATTTACGCTTTAAAAAACCATTTATTTATGGTTGTGTATGTGCAGCTATTGGCGGCATTGTTGCTGGTTTTTTTTCTCCATATTATTATGCTTATGCTGCTTTGCCTGGTCCTCTTACCATTATCAATGCTATAAGTTCAGATCATCCGGGTTCCTTTATTGGAGTGGCTATTGGTTCAGCCATAGCTCTATTTGGACCAGTATTATTAATCCAAATTCTCGGTACGGGTGAAACTAAGCAAACTTCAAACACTTTAGAGAATGACACTCCAAAAGTCTTACTAGATGAAATAGATATTACCAGCCCAATGACAGGCACAGTAGTGGCACTTAGCGAAGTTCCAGATCCTGCTTTTTCACAAAAATTAATGGGTGAAGGAATTGCCATTGAACCAACTGATAATAACGTTTATGCACCAGATGATGCTGAAGTTACAGCAATTTTTGAAAGTTCAAAACATGCCATTGGTTTAACATTATCTAATGGGGTAGAACTACTGATTCATGTAGGAATTGATACCGTAAACCTAACTAATAATGAGTTTAGCTATCATATTCAATTAAATCAAAAAGTAAAAAAAGGTGATTTACTGATTAGTTTCAATCCTGAGGCAATTAAGCAAGCTGGCTATCCATTAATTACTCCAATTATTATAGTTAATACTGATCAGTATCAGCAAATTGCTTTAACAGATCAAGCACAAGTTACACCTGAAGACACAATATTTAGAATTAAGCAATAACAAGGATAATAATATGAAACAAAAACCATTTTTATGGGGCGGTGCTTTAGCTGCCCATCAATTTGAAGGCGGTTGGAATGAAGGCGGTAAAGGCCCTAGCGTTGTTGATGTAATGACAGCCGGAGCTCATGGTGTAGCAAGACAAATAACCCAAAATATTGAAGCCGATAAATTTTATCCTAATCATACTGCCATTGATTTTTACCATCATTATAAAGAAGACATTAAATTGTTTGCAGAATTGGGATTAAAATGCTTACGTACTTCTATTGCTTGGACTCGTATTTTTCCTAAAGGTGATGAGTTAGAACCAAATGAAGAAGGTTTACGTTTTTATGATGCTGTTTTTGATGAATTAATAGCTAATGGCATTGAACCAGTGATTACTCTATCACATTTTGAAATACCATTACATTTGGCTCGTGAGTATGGTGGTTTTCGTAATCGTAAAACTGTGGAATTTTTTGAACGCTTTGCCATTACTTGTTTTGAACGTTATAAAAACAAAGTTAAATATTGGATGACATTTAATGAAATCAATAATCAAATGGACACCAGCAATCCGATATTCTTCTGGACTAATTCAGGAGTACAAGTTAAACCAGGCGAAAATCCGCAAGAAGTACTTTACCAAGTAGCTCACTATGAGCTTTTAGCTAGTGCTAAAGCTGTCATTGCTGGTAAGAAAATTAATCCAGATTTTCAAATTGGTTGTATGATTTCTCATGTACCTATTTACCCTTATTCTTGTAATCCTGATGATATGATGGCATCAGAAATCGCTATGCATCAACGTTTCTTCTTCCCTGATGTGCATGTGCGTGGTTACTACCCTGCTTATGCTTTAAAAGAGTTTGAACGTGAAGGTTATAAACTGGATATTACAGAAGAAGATTTAGCTATTTTGAAACAAGGTACAGTTGATTACATTGGCTTTAGTTACTATATGTCAACCGTAGTTAAGGCTGATGTTAAAAATGATCAACGTGATAATATTGTTAATGGTGCTTTACCAAATGCGGTTGAAAATCCGTATATTAAAAGTAGTGATTGGGGATGGCCAATTGACCCCGAAGGTTTACGTTTAACCTTAAATCGCTTGTATTATCGTTATCAATTGCCATTATTTATTGTAGAAAATGGTTTTGGTGCTATTGATGAGTTAGAAAACGGTAACCAAGTTCATGATAAACCACGCATTGAATATCTAGGCGCGCACATTAAAGCAATGTTAAAAGCTATAGACTATGATGGTGTTGAGGTAATGGGTTATACCGCATGGGGCATTATCGATGTAGTATCATTCACCACTGGTGAAATGAAAAAACGTTATGGTGTCATTTATGTTGATCGTGATAATGAAGGTAACGGTAGCATGAAACGCTATAAAAAAGATTCATTTGATTGGTATAAACAAGTCATTAGTACTAATGGTGATAGTTTAAAATAGTCGTTTAAATTTTAATAAGCAAATATGGGGGATGTTTTAGTTTTAACTCCCCCATAATTAGAATCTGAAAATTAATTGTTTATCTAATTGAGGATCGATTAAGGTAACATGAAACCCAATTAATCTCACTCCACGATCATTACGCCGCTCATGCCAAACTTTATAGGCTTGTTTAATCAAATCTGTTTTATCTAATTTGGCCCATACATGTTCTTGGGTAGTTAGTTGGAAATCATCAAATTTAAATTTTACACCTTGTCTGGCTATTGATAAATCAGTTCGAACTTTACTTAATCTTCTTTCTAATTCTTCATACAGTGGATCTAATTGTAATAAACAATCATCCCAACTGTGAATATCATCAATTAAGGTACGTTCAACACCTACTGATTTGCGTTGACGATCATTACATACTTCTCGTTCATCAATACCTTGACAACGTTCATATAAAATTCGTCCAAATTTACCAAACTGATTAAGTAGTTTAGAAAGATCGTATTTCACTACATCTTGGCATTGGTACAAACCCAGTTCTGCTAATTTTTTTTCAGTAACTTTACCTACTCCCGGGATTTTATTAAGTGGTAATTGCTCAATAAACGAACTAACCTGTTCTGGTTTAATCACATATTGGCCATTAGGTTTATTCATATCGGAAGCAATCTTAGCTAAAAACTTTAAAGGTGCCACACCTGCCGATGCAGTTAAACCAAGTTCATTGAAAATGGCCTGACGAATATCTTGAGCAATCAACGTTGCCGAGCCATGACAAAATTGGCATTCGGTAACGTCTAAATAAGCTTCATCTAATGACAGAGCTTCAATAGCTTGCGTATAACGTTGAAAAATTTGATGGATCTGCTGGGACACTTCTTTATACACTGCATGCCGACCCGGAATAACTTTAAGATTAGGACATAACTTAACGGCTTGAGCCATTGACATAGCACTATGTACACCATATTGGCGAGCCAGATAATTAGCGGTTGCCACAACGCCCCGTTTACGTGGATCACCCCCTACAGCGATAGGAATGTTACGATAACGGGGATTGTCACGCATTTCAACTGCGGCATAAAAACAATCCATATCCACATGAATAATTTTTCGCATAACCTACTTTTGTTGCACTCAAAATAACTGTATAAATATACAATATCATACCTTAAATACCTATGCAATCATAGTCCTTACTCATTTAGGGAGTGTGTCAAAATCGATTAAACTATTTTTACCGTAAGGGTCACCAATCCAACGCGGATTTTGTTTAAACTCCGGATTGACAATGCTTTTTTCCGGTTGATAAAGATCATAACTTAAACCAGCCAAATCCGACCAAGTATGGATTAAATCTTGAGTACTATATTTACGATTAATATAAGCCTGATAGTTATTGGGATGTGTAGCCAGCCATTGCGGTGATTGCCAAAGCATGAATGGCACAGTATACATGGTTTTGGTGGGTGCCTTTTCATTACGCCCTAACACATCATGTGGTGGAGTTTCATAAACATCTTCGCCATGATCTGAAAAATACAGCATAAAACCATTTTCTTTACTAGTTTTAAACATATTAAACAGTGTAGTGGTAACGTAATCATTATAACTTACCGCATTATCATAATTGTTATAGCGTTCTAGTTCGTCATCCTTAAGTTTAAAGGAAATGCCTGTTGCATTTTTAAACTGCTCATAAACACTATTTTTTGGATAACGGAACTCATATTTCATATGTGTGCCAAGTAAATGAATAACGATAAATTTCTTTTCGGCTGGATCGGCTAACACAGTTTTAAAAGGATCAAATACTGACTCATCATAGCGTCTTGAACTCTGATTACGATCATTATTCATATAAAACTGCTCATCAGTTTGTTGAGAAAACATAGTCAACATAGTATTACGCGCGGTCATAGTTTGTTGATTGGTGATCCAAAAGGTTTTATAACCAGCCTGATGCATAAGATGAATTAATGATGGTGTTTTTAAATATAAATCAGGATGTTTTTCATCAGCAAAAGTTAATGCTTGCTGAAGAATTTCGATGGTATAAGGTCTGGATGAAACCACATCATTAAATACTAATAAATTAGGATTTTCTTTTTTAAATTGTTGTATTTGCGGGGTAGTATTACGCTCATAACCATAAATACCCATGCGATTACGAGTAGTTGATTCACCAATAATTAACACTAAAGTTCGTGGAGCATTACCATTAGCATCGATTAAATTGTTTAATGGGGGCAACGTTTCATAGTTGGCTAAAATAGCCTCCATATTCGATAATTGGGTACGATAAGCCAAATAATTGCTAACTAATTGCCAAGGTACGGTAGTTTCCATTCGTGATAATAAGTGCAATCCAGATTTTTCTAATGAGTTTTTTTTTACGGTTAAACTAATCGCCATTGGCATAGTTGCATAAATAATAATTAACAACGAGACAACCCATTTAGTAGTTTTTTTGACATATACCGGCTGGACTTGTTTCCATAAGAAAATACCCAGCAAAATATAAACTAATAGCACAACAATTAACTTAATACTTAAATATTGTTGAATGAATTCATTGGATTCATTAAAGTTTGATTCCGCCATGACAAAGAACACACTTTGTGAAAATTCTTGTCTATAAATGGTAAAGTAACCGACAGAAATTAAAGATAAACTACCAACTATCAATCCGAAAACTGTGGCAATTTTTCGAGCATAATTTGGGAACAATAATATTGGTATTAACCAAATTAAGCTATAAATCACTGAATCACGTAAGCCATTAACACTAGAATGACCTGAAATAAAAATAAACAGTTGTAAAGTACAGGAAAAATAAGAAAAAAATAAAATAACAACAATAAGTGCCTTCCAGCTAAATTTATGGCTATCTTTTAAATTTTGCATAATTACCTATCAACAATTATAAGTTGTTGATAGGATAAACGGCTTAAATTAATAAAACCTTAAGTGGAACTGTTTAATTAAATTTAATAAATTAAAAATAAAACCACATTAACCTATTAATTAAATCCAACCATACCTTTTCAGTCTTAGTTTTGGTTAGTTTTTGTTTGTATTGCAATTAATAAGCGCTGTAAACCAGCTTGTAAAATAGCAGTTGGGCAGGCAATATTAATACGCTCAAAGCCTGCACCTTGTTCGCCAAAAATATACCCTTCATCGAAAAATAATTCAGCTTCATATTTTAAGAATTTTTCCAGCTCTTGAGGTTGCAAACCTAAACTGCGAAAATCTAACCATTGTAAATAAGTGCCTTCTAAATCGTAAACCACAATCTCAGGTAAATATTTAGCAAAAAAATCTTTAACTAATAGATGATTCTCGTATATTAAACCAATAAATTGTTGTAACCACTCATCACATTGAGTATAGACGACTTCACAAGCCTTAAATCCAATAATATTCAAACTATGAAAACCATTTTTACTAATATAGTCGCTGTATTGATCACGCAACTGTTTATTAGGAATGATTATATTCGACGTTTGCAAACCAGCGAGATTAAAAGATTTACTTGGCGCGGTGCACACAATCACATTATTTTTAATTTGTTCCGATAATGTAGCCAACACGTGATGTTTATGTGTTGGCATAATCAAGTCAAAATGGATCTCATCTGACATAATCAATACATTATGTTTTAAACAGATCTCAGCTACTTGATTTAATTCTTCCTTACGCCAAACTCGCCCTACTGGATTATGTGGACTACAGAAGATCAGCATTTTATTGTGGGGATCACTAGCTTTAATTTCTAAATCAGCAAAATCAATAGCATATTTACCATTACTATCAATAATTAATGGATTTTCAACCAATTTGCGCTTGGTATTGTTAATACTTGCAGAAAATGGATAATAAACTGGTGGCATTATAATAACACCATCATTTTCATTGGTATAAGTTTTTATAGCATTATAAATTGCAGGCACCACTCCAGGTGAAAGGACGATCCAATCTTTTTCAATATGCCAGTTATGTTGCTTTTGCATCCAATCGATGACTGCTTGGTAATAGCCTTGAGTACCATTGGTGTAACCAAAAATTGCTTCACCAACAAAATTTTGTAAGGATTTAACTAATTCAGGAGGTGGTAAAAAATCGACATCAGCTACTGAGAATGGGTATACATCTTTGGATACATCAGGTTTTTCGTCCACCATTTGTTGCCATTTAGATGATCCTTGTGCTAATCGATTAACTGCTTTATCAAAATTATACATTTAGTGCTTCCCTTTATAATTACATTCTTAATTATAGATCAATAATTAAGGCCTAATAATTTCGCAATCGCTTTATTTTGTGGCTCCGTCAGTTGTTTAGGTGCCGCGTTAAAAACAATGTTTCCATTATCAACCACTAAACATCGTGAAAAGTATTTTAATGAATCATCCAAATAATGTGACACCATCATTAAAGTCAAAGCAAATTCATCACATATTTTATTCACTAACTCGAGCATTTCAAGACGTAATGCTTGATCAAGTGCCGAAAACGGTTCATCCAATAGCAAAATTGGACGACGTTGCATTAAACAACGCGCCAAAGCCACCCGTTGACGTTGCCCACCTGACAGTTGATCCGGATAACGCTTACCAAAACCACTAAGACCAACTTTGGCAAGTATATCTGTGATAGCATTTTGTTCAACTACATTTAGTTTTAGACTAGGTTTTAATCCTAAAGCAATATTTTGCTCAACGGTAAAATGACTAAATAAGTTGTTATGTTGGAACAGCATTGATACTGGTCGTTTTGCTGGGTTTTCTAGAGTTACAACTTGATTATTGAGAATAATATTCCCAGATTGAGGAAAAATAAATCCAGCAATTAAACTTAATAAAGTGCTTTTGCCTGCGCCACTTGGGCCCACAATAATTGCTTTTTCCTTAGCAACAATATTAATATCAAAATAAAGATTAAAATTATCATATTGATAATTAATTTGTTTAAGTTCGATCATAATCCAACACAGCCAATAAACTAAACGATAATAATAATAAAATTGAAGCAGTTACCATGCCTTGTTGATAATGATAATGCGATAACTGTTCATATAAATAATAAGGTAACGTGGTCACTGCTTGACCACCAAATAAAGCAATAATCCCAAAATCACCTAATGACAAAATTGCTGCAAATGCCATACTTTTGGCTAATAGCGGTTTAAGGGCTGAGTATTCAATTAAATAAAAATGATTAATACCGGAAATATTTAATGATTGACTCAACTGCCAGTAACGTAAGGTAACATCATATATAGGTACCGCCAGATTTTTTAATATATAGGGCAATACCATTAAACCGTTACAAACTATCATCAATAAGCAAATAAATACAGCATTATTCAGATATTCAAATAGTAACAAAAACAGTCCGGCAGCCAGTACCATACTGGGTATGGCTAAGATCAAAGAACCCACCAACATTAATCGATTACTCCATCTGACTTGTTGTGCAATGAGTAAGCGACTATTAGTCCACAACAATAAAACTGCAAACACTATAGCAATAATAGTTGAACCAAAGGTGATCACCATTGAGTAGTAAAAAGCTCGCTTTAATCCTGAATTAAATGAAGATAGTTGGAAAGCATTAATCCCTTCAATTAGTATAGTTATGATAGGCGTAAAGATGAATAATCCACCTATTGCAATAATGGCAAAACTTAACCTACGTAATTGCTTTGATACTGGTAGTTTATAATCTACCTCAGTAAATTGAACATTAACTCTTTTAACACGATTAAACTTTTGCATTAACCACATAAAACTCAAGCAACATAACAACTGTAATCCGGAAAGGACTACCGCTTGCATCAATTCGAAATTTCGAATTGATTGATAAATTTCCACCTCAATTGTGGTGTATTTAGGTCCTCCGCCTAAGGCTAGCACTATAGCAAAACTTGAAAAACACAGCATAAAAATTAGCGTAGCAATAGGAAATATTTGTCGTCGCAACAATGGCCATTCAATCAATTTAAAATAATTAAAATTAGAAAAATTCAATTGAGCAGCTAACTGTTTATGCTCAACCGGAACACTTACTAATGTTTGATAAAACAAACTACAAGCATAAGGAAAATTCAAAAAAATGTGAGCAAGTAAAATACCATGTAAGCCATATATTGACATTGAAGATGACAAACCGACAAAGCATAAAATTTTAGCAATAAGCCCTTGTTGTCCATAAACTGACAACAATCCAGTTACTACAACTAAAGTAGGTAAAATAAAAGTAATTGGCATAAAACGTAATAGTAATGTTTTACCCTTGAAGGTAACTAACGATAGAGCCTTTGCCATTAAAAGTGCAACTACAATTGCCAGTATGGTTGATAAGCTAGCTTGAACAATAGTTATAACAATTACGTGGAGTAAATAGTTATCAAAATAGATACTTAAATTATCAGATCGTAACGCAAACATCCAAAGTGAGAACAGTGCAGTACCTAGCATAATTAAGATTATGCTAGCCACACTAATACCTGGAATTAAGGTTCTAAAATTCAGCATTAATTCAGTTCAAGCTATTTACTAATAGCTGATTGCCATTCACGTACCCACGCCTTCTGATTTTTATCCAATTGCATTGGATCAATTTCAAGCGTTTTTTTCACTTTATTAAGTTGCTCGAAAGCCTCAGGTAAAGGTGTTGATATAATAGGATACATGACATTTTTTTCAGCAAATTGGCGTTGAACCTCTGGTGTTAATAGATAACGTAAAAAACTGCGGGCTAATTCAGGTTGATGACTATATTTAGTAATCCCAGCAATTTCAACTTGATGGTAATGACCTTCAGAGAAAATAGCTGCTGCATAACGATGATCATTATCATTCATAATATGGGCAACTGGTGATGTACTATAGCTTAAAACCAAATCTGCTTCACCTTTTAAAAACAGATTATAGGCTTCACTCCAGTTTTTAGTCACTGTAACAGTATGCTTTGCAATTTTTTCCCATGCTGATACAGCATCATCGGCATAGATTTTCTTAATCCATAACAATAATCCTAATCCGGGAGTACTGGTTCTAGGATCCGGATAAACGATTTTCCAATTAGCCTTATTTTCGACGAGCGCATGCAAACTATGTGGTGGATTTTTAAGTTTGTTTTTATTATAAATAAAAGCAAAATAACCAAAATCATATGGCATAAAATCACTATCCCACCAGTCGGTATTTAAATTATCTGGTTTAGTTATTTGATGCGGAATAACAATATCAGCCTGTTTTGCCTGTTCAAGCAAATTATTATCTAAGCCTAAAATCACATCGGCACTAGTTTTATCATCTTCAAGGCGTATACGATTAAAAATTGAAACACCGTCACCTATAGTGATAATGTCAAGTTGGCAGTTACACTGAGATTCAAAACCTTGCTTAATCTGTTGCCCTGGGCCCCATTCTGACAAGAAAGAACCATATGTATAAACGGTTAACGTGGGTTGTGCATTAGCAAAATTTGTCGATAACGGCAATAACAGTGTGGAAAATAACAATGACAGTAACAAATTATTACGAAACATTTTGCCTCCTAATATAAAATGAAAGACAAAAGGTTTGAGCTGATATAATAACTCAAATCCCTCCGCTGGCATGATCCAGTTCAGGTTCGTCGGGTTATATTAGGTGTTCTAATATTCTCAGCCCACTCAGGCACCCCGTTGAGAACTACTAACTAGTCTAATATTTGGTTAACTAATTGTAAACCGTAAAAAAGTGATCAATAAGCCGACAAAGAGTAAAGTTTATGATAACTTTTTGTTATTTAAAGGAAGAAAGATGGACAAAAAATTAGATATTGGCAATATTTTGAATATGAGCTATATGCTTACTAATATTAATATAAAAACAATCAAATCAATTTGTTATAGTATTATTTAGGATCTTTTTTTAAAAAAGAGCAAATGCAGAACTAGCAAATACACTAAATCAAAAATAATAATCATCGCTAGCATATCTATAATCATGTATATAAACTCAACAGCTTTATTTATATCATCAGTCATTTCAATATCATATTTAACTGTGAGCAAACAATCTATTATCATGAATATTTCAACAATAATCGTAATTATAAAAAATATAAGCATTAATATTTTAATAAAAACGCTTGTTGTTATTTTCATTATTCAATAACCTTATCTATAAATTTTGCAATATTATTTCACAATAACACAAAATTTTTTAAGCACTTTAATTCAGTAGATATATTACTAATTGTAAGCATTGAAGACAACTTCTAACATTTTAGTTTAGACTTGGTTATTTGATAAAAGCTTATTAAACCAAACCAGTTAGATGTATTTTAAAGATCTATGGTAATGACTTTTGAGAAAAAACCGTTCACTTAAATAGCAATGCATGGCACCAATTTAATAACCTAAATCATTAATTTACTATATTCAATTTATCCAATAATCGTATAAAGATATAGGTTGATACTTTGTTTATTAACACAAGCTAACTAAACCGATCAGTGACATTTGACTGCTTTGTCGGTATTATATTGGGCATTTTTCTTATAATCGATTAGGTATAGTGTGAATATTCAACAATTACTAACTCAACGCGTTTCTCAAGCAATGATTATGGCTGGTGCAGACAGCAACAGTGACGCCTTAATCAAGCAATCAGCTAAAGTACAGTTTGGTGACTATCAAGCTAATGGCATCATGGCAACCGCAAAAAAAATGGGGATGCCACCTAGAGCTCTTGCGGAACAAGTACTGAAACATTTAGATATTGATGATATTGCCGACAAAGTGGAAATTGCAGGACCAGGTTTTATTAATATTTTTCTTAAAGCTAGCTGGATTGCAGAGCAAAATGAAATTGCCTTAAACAGTGATAAACTCAATATCACCTTACCAGCCAAACCACAAACCATTGTTATTGACTATTCGGCACCAAATGTTGCTAAAGAGATGCATGTTGGTCATTTACGTTCAACTATCATTGGCGATGCTAGCGTACGCGTATTAAGTTTTTTAGGCCATAATGTGATTCGAGCTAATCATGTTGGTGATTGGGGCACTCAATTTGGCATGCTAATTGCTTATCTAGAAAAGATGCAAAACGAACATGCAAACGATATGGAACTATCAGACTTAGAATCCTTTTATCGTGCTGCTAAAAAACATTATGATGAAGATGAAGTCTTTGCTGAAAAAGCCCGTAATTATGTAGTGAAACTCCAAAGTGGCGATGAGTATTGTCGTACCATGTGGCGCAAACTGGTCGATATTACTATGACTCAAAACATTGCCACTTATAAACGCTTAAATGTCACACTATCGCTAGCAGATACCATGGGTGAGAGTATTTATAACAGTATGCTCCCGGGGATTGTTGCTGATTTAAAACAAAAAAAACTTGCTGTTGAAAGTGAAGGAGCCATTGTTGTCTTTTTAGATGAATATAAAAATAAAGAAGGCGAACCAATGGGTGTTATTATTCAAAAACGTGACGGCGGCTATTTGTATGCTACCACCGATATAGCTTGTGTTAAATATCGTTATGAGCAATTACATGCCGAACGCATACTTTACTATACCGATTCAAGGCAACATCAACATCTAGAACAAGTATGGCTTATTGCTCACAAAGCCAAATATGTACCGGAATCGTTAAAACTTGAGCACCATATGTTCGGTATGATGTTAGGTAAAGACGGCAAACCATTTAAAACTCGTTCAGGCGATACAGTCAAACTTAATGATTTACTTGATGAAGCCTCTGAACGAGCAACAGCATTAATTCGCGCTAAAAATCCGGATCTTACTAATGAAGAATTGGCACAAATAGTCGATGCAGTAGCTATTGGTGCAGTTAAATATGCCGACCTATCAAAAAATCGTACTACCGATTATGTATTTGATTGGGATAATATGTTGTCATTTGAAGGTAATACCGCCCCTTATTTGCAATATGCTTATACCCGTGTTTTATCGATTTTTAAAAAGGCCAATATCACAGCAGAAAATTTAATCGGCTCGGTAAGCTTAGCTTCCGATAAAGAGCGTGCATTAGCCACTCGCTTAATTCAATTTGATGAAACTATTGCAACCGTTGCCGCTGAAGGAACACCACATGTTTTATGTGCTTACCTGTATGATATTGCTACACTATTTTCAAGTTTTTATGAAAACTGCCCTATTTTGACTGCCGAGAATGACAGTCTCAAAATGAGTCGTTTAAAACTTGCTTCTTTAACAGCAAAAACATTGAAAATTGGTTTAGATATGCTCGGCATTAAAACGGTAGAAAAAATGTAAACATAAACGATCACCAATATTAACGGATATTGGTGATCAATTTATACTGAAACGTATGCCACTCCTGAAACATTTTTACATATATGATAAAATTTATTGTTCGTCATCAAAATAAACTCATGGCATTACTACTATTATTGGTAACAATGATAGCAATACGTTTATATCCTCACCCACCTTTATCAGATTCACTAACTTTTTCCAAACGCTATTACGATGATAATAATCATTTGATCCGTATGACTTTAGCTCAGGATGATCGTTACCGTTTGTGGACGCCATTGGAAGAAATCTCACCTGAGATCATTAATGGTTTACTATTACATGAAGATCAATGGTTTTATTACCACGTTGGCATTAACCCGTTTAGTTTAACTCGGGCATTTTGGGCTACCTATATTGGTGGAGGTAATCGTCAAGGTGCTTCTACTATTACTATGCAACTGGCTCGCATGCATTGGCGATTAAATACCAAAACCATTGGCGGTAAATTACATCAAATCGCCAGAGCGATCCAATTGGAACTGATGTACTCCAAACACGATATTTTAGAAGCCTATTTTAACTATGCTCCTTTTGGGCGTAATATTGAAAGTGTTGGTGCAGCTTCATTGATTTATTTCAATAAACCTGCCTCACAGGTTAATTTACCAGAAGCATTAACATTGGTAGTATTACCACAATCCCCTACTTACCGAATTGACCGTAAAACAGGAATAGCAAGTAGTACATTAATTAAAGCCCGCAATCAATTATTCGAACGTTGGCAAGAACAGTATCCTGTTGATAGCAATATTGCTGCGCTGTTTTCACAAAAATTAGTTTTAAGACAGCCAGAACGATTGCCTTTTAGCGCCCCACATTTTGTTAATCAAATAATCCAAGAAAGTAACAATGATGCTCAAGAAATCAAAACCACACTAGATAGTAATCTACAAAAAATCCTTACTCGCCAAGTCAATAATTTTATTGAAAGAAATCGGTTAAAAGGTATTGAAAATGCAGCAGTAATTTTAGTAGATACCCAAACCATGAAAGTTAAAGCACTGATCGGTTCTGCTAATTATTTTGATAATACCATCCAAGGGCAAGTTAATGGCACTTTAGCCAAACGTTCACCCGGTTCCACTCTTAAACCGTTTATTTATGCTTTGGGTATAGATCAAGGCATTTTACATCCACGTACAATCTTAAAAGATGTTGCTACCGATTTTGGTGCTTATACACCGGAAAATTTTGATCGTAATTTTCGGGGGCCGATTTCGGCTACTGATGCTTTAATTCATAGTCGCAATATTCCGGCAGTTACCATTGCATCTAATCTGCAACAACCAACGTTTTATCAATTCTTAGTTAATGCCCATATTCAAAAACTGGCCGATGAATCCCATTATGGTTTGTCATTGGTTTTGGGTGGTGGTGAAGTTACTGCCCAGGAATTGGTAGGATTATATGCCATGCTAGCTAACCAAGGTAACTGGCGACCATTGAAGTTTATTGAAACAGCTGAGCCAGTACCACCACAAAAAATACTCAGTCCGCAAGCAGCCTTTATGACTATTGATATGTTAAAACAAAATACTCGGCCACAAGATGTGCTGAGTAAAATGCAAAATAACATCATTCCTGTGGCTTGGAAGACTGGCACCTCATGGGGTTTTAGGGATGCATGGACTGCCGGAGTTTTCGGTAATTATGCTATGGTGGTTTGGTTAGGTAATTTTGATGGCAGCGGTAATAATGCCTTTGTGGGCGTAGATGCGGCGACACCTTTGTTTTTTAATATTGTTGATAGTATTAAAGCCTATTATCCAAACTTGCGTGAACCAAATCGTCCATTACCAAGCAATTTAAAACGCGTTGATATCTGCCTAACTAGTGGTAATTTAATGACCCAATGGTGTAAAGCAAAAGGTAAAACTTGGTTTATCCCGGGAGTGTCACCAATCAAACCAGACACTATTTTCAGACCTGTTATGGTTGATAATAAAACGGGTAAAGCTGTTTGCTCTCCTTATGATTTAACCACATCTCATTTGGAAGTTTTTGAATTTTGGCCATCTGATTTAGCGGCTATTTTCGCTAAAGCCGGCATACCTAAAAAAGTCCCACCAACTACCAGTCATTGTGTTACCACTCAAAGCTATTTAGGTGAACCACCAAAAATAACTTCGCCACTAAAAAACGTAGTTTATCAATTTAGGCCGTCAAAGCAGAAAAATGAGAAAATTAGTTTTACCGCGAATAGTGATGGCGATGCCAAATCATTGTATTGGTTTGTTAATGATAATTTTATAGGGCAAACTGAACCAAGAAAAGCCATCGATTGGGTACCTACCGAAAGTGGTACATTTAAAATTTTAGTACTTGATGATATGGGCCGAAGTGATTGGCGCAATATCAAAGTGGAGCTCTTTAATTAACTAATTAGTAGCTAGCAATTTTTTGATTGCTAGCCTGATGCACAATAAATTACATAACTTGTTTAGCGATACAAATATCTAAACTATCAACATGATCCTTAGC
Source organism: Gilliamella sp. wkB112 (assembly GCF_001690685.1). GTDB lineage: Bacteria > Pseudomonadota > Gammaproteobacteria > Enterobacterales > Orbaceae > Gilliamella > Gilliamella apicola_J. The sequence continues at coordinate 47,287 of NZ_LZGL01000017.1, forward strand.
AAACGAAGCAAATTCCACAAAATGTGGAGTCGCATTGTGAATATCAATGGCTTGTTGCGATGCCCATGTTTCAATCACAACATACACATTTGGATTATCAATGCTCTGATTAAGTTCATAACGAACACAACCAGCCTCGGCACGACTACCTGCTACCAATTTTTTGAAAATTGGTTGGAAAGCGGCATCAAACTCAGGTTTTACCTTGATAGTAGCAATAATATTTAGTTGACTCATATAATCCCTTCCATTTGTAAAGTTACATTTCTACAGTAGTATATACTCAGTTCGCTTGCGATTGCAAAAATCGCTTATTATCTAATTAATCTAATTTTTGTGACATTTATTTATTGATAATAAATAACAAGTTATACTAATTGAACTGGATTTTATTACCAAACAATTATCCAAATCTAATTCCTAATAGTGAAAAATCTCAAAAATAATACTTTAACCATTTCATTTATTTATATATTTTTTAAAATTTAACGCTTGATATTAAGTTTGAATTGGTTAGAATTCCTGCAGTTTATTCAGCAAATTGAGAGTATCAAGTTATGAGCAATTATAAATCGACAATCTTAAACAAGAGCATTGTTGATTTCGCTTTATCCTCCTTTTTAGGAGGATTTTTTTTGGCGATTTTTAACTGTGATTAAGTTTTTTGTATTAACGCATTCAGAATAAAACAATTGTAGAGGCACATTATGACAAATAATAAAAAAATGTTATTAACCAGTCGAGATCAAAGTTTAAAAACCTATTTAATGAATAGGATTAAAGAAAATGGTGGTTGGGTTAATGCACATATGCATGCAGACCGTGCTTTTACAATTAGTGTAGATAGTTTTGATGTCTATCAAAAACAAACTTTAATTGAAAAATGGGATACCTTAGATAAAGTCAAAGCAGCTATGAGTGAAGATGATTATTACCGCCACTTTAGCATGGCAGTCGAACGCATGATTGAACAAGGTGTAAGCGCTATGGGTTCTTTTGTAGATATTGATCCTATTGCCCAAGAAAGAGCGATTAAAGGTGCATTAAGAGCCCGCGAAACCTATAAAAACGATATTATTATCAAATTAGTTAATCAAACCTTAAAAGGCGTTATCGATAAAGAAGCTCGTTATTGGTTTGATAAAGGTGCAGATCTGGTTGATATTATTGGTGGTTTACCGCGTCGTGATGAGCGAGATCATGGTCCTGGAATGGGGCTTAAACATTTAGATGTACTGATGCAAACAGGTAAATCATTAGGCAAAATGGTGCATGTTCATGTTGATCAGTTCAACTCGCAAGAAGAAATTGAAACCGAGCAACTTACTGATAAAACACTTGAACACGGTATGCATGGCCGAGTGGTTGCTATTCATAGTATTTCAATCACCGCCCATAGTTTAGAATATCGTCAAAAACTCTACCAAAAAATGAAACAAGCGCAAATGATGGTAATTGCCTGCCCTTTTGCTTGGATTGATAGCCCTCGCCGTGAAGAACAAGGCCCAACCCGTAATTCACTAACGCCAGTAGATGAATTAGCTGCTGCCGGAATTCCAGTTGCCATTGGCACAGATAATGTTAGTGATTATATGTTACCTTTCTCAACTGGTAATATGTGGGAAGAGTTAAAATTGTTGGTTACCGGTTGCCGTTATACCGATTTAGACAATGTGGTGAATGTAGCCACTAAAAATGGTCGCATGGTGTTAGGAATTTAGTAATCAATAAAAAATCCCAACCAATCATAATTTATCTTGGTTGGGATATTATTTTGCAATAATTTAATTAAAATTAACTGGTTCTTTTTTCTCAACACCCTGATTCAACATAAATAAACTTACTATATAAGCTCAATGTTGATAAACATCTTTCTATGTAAGGCTAATACAACTTATTAAAAACAAAAATTACCAATTATTTGAATATTATAATTCTTCTATTTCTTTAACGAGCTTAAAAAATTCGGTTTTAAGTTGAGATTGTTGTAATTTACGCGCATCATTAGATAGCATATACCTGTCTCGCAGATAACCTTCGCTATGGTCATGATATCCACTCGGTACATCTCCAGAATAACTATAATTAATTTTTGAAGAAGTTTTTTCAACCTTAAAAGAATTACTATAACTTAATAATCCACTGACTCTAATATTGGTTGTAATCGTTACTCTGTTAGTTACAGTTTCAGTTTTAATATTATATTTTTTACCTTTTTCGGTTTTACTGTCATTATCTATTGATTTATCGTGATCTGAATAGTTTTCAGAAGAATCAATGTCTATAAAGATATCAGAACCAAAACCAAATGAAATATAGTCATGACCTTGAGTAACTTCCTTAAAAAGACTTTCATATTGATAAGGACGCACAGAAATACTAATTTTACCTTTATTAGCATAATTGGCAGCTTTAGTCGTAGCATCACGATAGTTTCCATAAGGACTATAAATTAGTGCTGCATCCTTATAATTTTCTGCAGCTCGGCGATATTTAGCGCGACTGGTAGAATAGTTAGCAATGCCTTCAGCCAATTGATAAGATGAATCCGCCGCGTTAGTACGATATAATCTATCAAAACGGCTAAAAAGATTATCGCTATCTTTATATTTTCCTAGTGGTTTATAAACTAAAGCAGCATTTTGAAAAGCTTCTGCTGCTTCCTTATAAGACTGCATTTGAACAAAATTTTTGCCTTGTTCATAAAACTCTTTTGCAGCTAATTGCATATATTTGGTATTGTTTATTTTATATAGCTTCTCAATATCTTTATAGTTGTAGGAACGTAAGCCTTTCTGATATAAATCAGCTTTCTTTTTATAATCAGCACTTTCATTAGCTACTATGGAGTTACCTTCATCATAATAAGCTATAGCAATATTTTCGTTTAATTTTGCAGCAGTATATTTATCTAAAAAGAAACTAAGTTCTTGGCTATAAAAATGATTATTTAAACGCCCTCTCATTTCAGATAAACTATTATAAGCCATAATCCGGTTGTCAAAATCTATATTAGTTGTATTTGCCAGAATTGTTTCATAATAAACCATTACTTTTTCAACTAATGTATGTAATTTAATTGCCTCATCCTGCTTATATTTTTCTGGTCCTTGTTCTTCAATATCTGAGGCTAATAAATGTATACTTTCCAAATAATTACCCTCTGCATAAGCTTCTTCTGAAGTTCGTGTATGACAACAACTAGCTAGCAATAACATAAACACTAAAGCTATAAAAATCCGCATAATATTTCCTTTTTATAAATTACTAAAAATTTATTCATCCATTAACAATTATGATTAGTAAGTAGATTATAAAATAATAGTATTTTCTTAACTTTTTGGGCTAAATATTAAATTATTATTTATGCTGATGTAATAGGCCTCAATAAAGCTATTTTATTGAGGCAAGATAAATGCAGGAAAAACTAACGTCTGGTCGTTTTTTTAGCGGTTGCTTGGCGTGAAGGTTTAGATAAACTGCTGATTCGAGGTCGCTTAGGCCGACTAGTACGTTTATCTGTTGTTGTAGCAATGAAACTTTTCGCTTCTTTGGCAAGACCTACGGTTTCACGTAAATAATTAACCGCGTCAATACCTAATTCTATCCAAGTTCCACGTGATAACTCTTTAGGTAATGCAATGTTACCATAACGAATCCGTAGTAAGCGACTGACTTGTACGTCAATAGCTTCCCACATTCTACGTACTTCGCGATTACGCCCTTCGGTGATCACTACATTAAACCATTGATTGATGCCATCACCACCTTGTGCTTTAACGGACTTAAATGCAGCAGGACCATCTTCTAATTGCACACCTTTACGTAACTGGTTTAATTGCTGATCGGTAACTTTACCAAACACTCGCACTGCATATTCACGTTCAATTTCATGCCGAGGATGCATTAAGCGGTTAGCTAACTCACCATCAGTAGTAAATAATAATAAACCTGAAGTATTAATATCTAATCGTCCAATGTTAACCCAGCGCGCATTTTTTAAACGTGGTAACCGTTCAAATACTGTGGCTCGACCTTGGGGATCGTTGCGTGAACAAATCTCTCCTTCTGGTTTATAATAGGCTAACACTCGGCAAACTTCTTTCTCTTTGCTTCTGAGTTGAATCAAATGACCGTCAATACGTATTTTAGGATTAGCATTAACATCAACACGATCACCTAAGGTGGCTATTTTACCATCAACACTGATTTTACCGGCGACTATCATGGCTTCAATTTCACGGCGCGACCCATTACCAAGGTTGGCTAATACTTTTTGTAACTTTTCAGTATTATCATTAACAGCTACTTTACGCGTAGCAACTACTGTCGGTTTGGTGGCTTTTAAAGATGTTTTTGGACTACGCTCTTTGACAACTCTTTTGTCTGTTGCTTTTACTGCTTTAGCAGAATCAGATCTACTATTTTTCATATTATCCTCACTGTTACCTTCTCAGGTATCATTTTTATTATTTACAATATCATCAACGCATCAATGATATATAAAAATTTACTATGCAAATGGTGTGGTATCTCCACTACCTTGACGAATAATATCAGGATAGTCATTAGTCAAGTCAACAATAGTTGTTGGTTGTTGCCCAATATAACCACCATGCACAATAGCATCTAGTTGGTGACCAATTTTATCTTCAATTTCGTCTGGATCCGATTGCGCTTCATCATCATTTGGTAAGATTAGAGTTGTAGTCATTAAAGGTTGCCCTAATAATTCCAACAAAGCTAAATCAATTTTGTTATCGGGAATACGTAAGCCTATGGTTTTACGTTTTTCATTCATTAGGCGCCGCGGTACTTCTTTACTAGCTTGCAGAATAAATACGTATTTACCGGGCGTATTATTTTTTAATAATCGAAAAGTAGTATTATCCACATACGCGTAGGAAGATAATTCAGATAAATCGCGACACATAAGCGTAAAATTGTGATGTTTATCCAATTGCCGAATTTGGCAAATGCGGTCAACACCATATTTATTATCTAACAAACAACCAAGTGAATAACCAGAATCGGTTGGAAAGGCTATCACTCCACCGTCGTTTAATATTTTTACCACCTGATCTAACAACCTAGTTTGTGGATTATCCGGATGAATATAAAATGTCTGGCTCATAATGTTCTTCTATATCAATAAACTATTTAAAATACCTGTCACAGTGTTAATTGTTATTCCTCTAATAAAATCCAATGGAGGATGTTTTAAAGCAATACTAACCAATGTTAGTCAAGCGACCAATTATGCCAAATTGGCGTAACACTACCAGGCAATGGTGTGGTCTTACCTAAATCTAAATAATTAACCAGATCATGAAAATCTGAACCTTGCGATGCTAACAGTTCAAATTGATTAGCTAATTTCGCTAACTTCTGCAAATCATCTTGAGTTTGCCGACTTTGTGAAACTTCAATAGCATCACCACCACAGTCTTTAAAATCAGCAATCAGTAATTTCAATTTGGTTAGCGTTAAATCATAGCGGGTCGGGTGTGCCAACACTGCTTGCCCACCTGCAGCATGAATAGTATTGACTGCATCACTAATGCTACAGCATTGAGTAGGAACATAAGCATAACCACTTTTACCCAAATATTTTTTAAACGCCCGTTTAACATCTTTCACTAAACCTTTAGCCACCAAGAACCGAGCAAAATGAGCACGTGAAACAATATCACCTTTAGCAAATTGTTGCGCTTGTGCATAAGCATCTTCAATATGCAATTTAGCCAATTTTTCACTAATGGCCATTGCACGTTTAATTCGTCTTTGTTCTTGTGATAACAAAAGTGTTACTAATTCCGCATTTTCAATATCAATATTTAAGCCTACAATGTGGATTTCATTATTTTTCCAAATTGTTGATATTTCAACTCCACAAACTAACTTAACCGGTAATTTTTCATCTTTTATGGCTTGTTGAGCCTCAGGTAAGCCCTTTACTGTATCATGATCAGTAATAGCCAAAATATCAATCTGGTTGCTCACTGCTCTTTTAACCAAGTCGGTTGGTGTTAAGATGCCATCAGATGCTGTGGTATGAGAATGTAAATCAACGATCACTTTTTTCTCGAAAATTATTTTTAAACGTGTAATATACCACACAATTTGCACGACCACTAAAAGGTATATTATGAAAGATCAAATTCTCCTTGCTCAACAAGATACACAAACCATTATTGAAGAACTATTAGAAGATGGTAGCGATCCGCATGCACTTTATCTGATTGAACATCATATTTCATCTGAGAATTTCGATAAATTAGAAAAAGTTGCTGTCGAAGCATACAAATTAGGTTATGAAGCCACCGATCCTGATGAGGATGTTGATGATTCAGGCAATGTTGTTATCGGTTTTGATATTGTTTCTGAAGTACCTCTTGATGCAGAATTGATAAATGCACAAATCGCTCAGATTATTACGCTTACCAAACAATTTGGAGTTAACTACGATGGTTGGGGAACATACTACGAAGATGGTAGCGATGATTTTGATGATGAAAATCCAGAAGGCGAAACTATTCATTAATTAGTAAAATAGCATAGTAAAAGTGGTAATAACTTAAAAACTGATGCTTCAATCAATTATTTAATGCGTTAATTTAAATAAAAAAAGAGAAATTACATTTCTCTTTTTTTATTCTGGCAAAATAGATTACCACCAGTTAATATTGGCTATTTATTACCAAAAATATAATTGCCTTGGCAGCTATTAATTTTCAGTATCAATTTCAGCAAAACTTTTAACTAAACCATCAATGGCTTTCATTTGGGTTAAGAAAGGTTCCAATTTGGCTAATGGTAGTGCTGACGGACCATCACATTTAGCATGGCTTGGATCAGGATGCGATTCTAAAAATAGCCCTGCTATACCAACAGCCATACCAGCACGAGCAAGTTCAGTAACTTGGCCACGACGCCCACCTGATGCTGCTCCCATTGGGTCTCGACACTGTAATGCATGGGTAACATCAAAAATTACTGGGGATCCGTTACTGGCCTTTTTCATAATATTAAAACCAAGCATATCCACTACTAAGTTGTCATAACCAAAACAACTACCACGATCACATAAGATCACTTGATCATTACCAGCCTCTGCAAATTTTTCAACAATATTCCCCATTTGACCTGGACTAACAAATTGTGGTTTTTTAACATTAATCACCGCCCCAGTTTTAGCCATCGCGACGACTAAATCAGTCTGACGAGCTAAAAAAGCCGGCAGTTGAATTATATCAACTACATCTGCCACTGGTTGGCATTGTTCTTCGGTATGGACATCAGTAATAATCTTAACACCAAATTGTTGTTTAAGTTCTTGAAAGATTTTCATCCCTTCTTCTAAACCCGGTCCGCGATAAGAATGTACTGACGAACGGTTAGCTTTATCAAAGGAAGCTTTGAAAATATAAGGAATATTAAGTTTATTAGTCACAGTGACGTAATGTTCACAAATTTTCATGGCTAAATCGCGCGACTCCAGCACATTCATACCACCAAATAGTACAAATGGTAAGTCATTGGCTACCGTAATATCACCTACTTTCACTTTTTTTTGCTGCATCATAAAATATTTCCTTGTTAAGGTTTAAACCATCGACCAAGTGTTACTCTATCATTTCCACTATAGTCAACAAAGGTTTCAACTAATTGAAATCCGTGTTGTTTAAAAATCATTTGCACTTCATGCCCTTGGCGCCAACCATGTTCAATCAGTAACCATCCATATTGATTTAGATGTTTGGTCGCACCTTGGATAATTAATTTAATATCCGCCAAGCCTTCATCTTCGGAAACTAGCGCACTTCTTGGTTCATAACGGACATCACCTTGCGATAAGTGTACATCGGTAGGCTCGATATAAGGTGGATTACTCACAATCATTGAGAACTTACGACTTTTACAGGGTTTATACCAATCACCAGGTAAAAAATACACATTATTAGCGCCAATTTGGGTGGCATTTTGTTGCGCTAAAATTAATGCATCTTTATTTTTTTCAATACCAGTAAATAAACAATCCGGTCGCTCAGTCGCCATTGCAATAGCGATCGCCCCCGTACCAGTACCCAGATCTAATACTTCACAAGGAGTTTTGGGTAGATATTCTAAGCCTAATTCAACTAATTTTTCAGTATCGGGCCTTGGGATTAAGGTTGCATTTGAGACTTTAAATTTCAACGACCAAAATTCTTTTTCACCAGTAATATATGCAATCGGTTCGCCATCACGACGGCGACTTAAAAAGGTATCTAAGGCAATTAATTCATCATCGTTTAGTAATGTCTCGCTAAATGCCATTAAGAATGTTCGTGTTTTATGAGTAACAAAACTCAATAAAATTTCGGCATCACGCTTTGGACTTTCGCTATCCTTTAATACTTGTGATGCACTTTTGAGCCATTCTAAATAGGTCATTCGTCTTGTTCCGATAAAGCGGCCAATTGATCTGCTTGATATTCTTGGATAATTGGATCGATTAACATTTCCAATTTACCCTCCATGACTTCATCTAAGCGGTAAATAGTCAAATTAATACGGTGATCGGTTACTCGACCTTGTGGATAATTATAAGTTCTAATTCGATCTGAACGATCTCCTGAACCTAAAAGATTACGTCGAGTTGAGGCTTCCTCTTGCTGACGTTTACGCATTTCAGCATCTTGGATTCGCGCGGCTAAAACTGACATAGCTTTAGCTTTATTTTTATGTTGGGAACGCTCATCTTGGCACTCAACTACAATCCCTGTTGGTAAGTGCGTAATACGAATTGCAGAATCGGTAGTATTAACATGCTGCCCACCTGCGCCTGAAGAACGATAAGTATCAATTTTCAAATCCGCTGGATTAATCTCTGGCATTTCAGCTTCTGGGACTTCCGGCAACACCGCTACGGTACATGCAGAAGTATGGATACGGCCTTGCGACTCAGTTTCCGGCACACGCTGTACGCGGTGACCACCTGATTCAAATTTTAAATTACCATATGCCCCATCACCAGTCACTAACATTATAACTTCTTTGTAGCCACCATGTTCACCATCATTGGCACTCATAATTTCCACTCGCCAATTACGTGATTCAGCAAAACGAGTATACATTCGAGTTAAATCACCAGCAAAAATAGCGGCTTCATCACCACCTGTTCCGGCCCTCACCTCAACAAAACAGTTGTAATCATCATTGGGATCTTTAGGTAGTAGTAAAACTTGCAACTGTTGCTCCAGTTGTTCCACTTGATTAAGTGCTTCATTAAGCTCTTCTTGTGCCATTTCACTCATTTCTGGATCTGCCAACATCATTTTAGCAGTTTCAATATCTTCTTGAGTTTGCTTCCAGTTAGTAAAACATTTAACTACATCGGATAATTGTGAGTATTCTTTAGATAAAGTACGAAAACGATTTTGATCAGCGATAACCACAGCATCAGACAATAATGCTTGAACTTCTTCATAACGCTCTTGTAGTGTTTCTAATTTACTGATAATAGAAGGTTTCATAAAATATAGATTTTTTATAGTCAATAATAAATTTGCCGAGCATTATATACTTAATCGCTTGCAAAATATAGTTCCACCGATTGTCGGCTAGCAATTCCAGCTTAGACTAAGTATAAATTTATTAAATTAATGGCAATTCTAATCAACGGTTAAACTAATAAATTAGTTACAGTATTATACTGTTAATATGAAACAATTAACTATTAAAATAGCTTTAGGATAGTTACTTCAACTTGTGTGTAGAGTATAGTTATTATATTTACTCAAAGTAACATGATATTACCGAACTGATATAAAAGGATACCAATATGCAGCAAACAATGTGGAAACTTGAAAACACTATTAAGAACTATACTTGGGGTAGCCTTGATAGCATGGCTTTATTATTTGGTATCAAAAATCCCAACCAGCAACCGATGGCGGAAATGTGGATGGGGGCTCATCCGTTAGGATGTTCGGTTGCAGTTACTGCCGACAATCACAAAGTTAAATTAGACGAACTCATTACAACTAATCCGTTAGCAATATTAGGTGAAAACACTTTGGAACATTTTCATGGTCTGCCCTATTTATTCAAAATATTGGCCGCCAATAAAGCGCTATCAATCCAAGTTCATCCAACAAGAACAAAAGCCAAGCTAGGCTTTGATAGAGAAAATAAGCTGGGCATTGATCTTAATTCCCCGCTGCGAAATTATAAAGATCCTAATCATAAACCCGAACTTATCTATGCCTTAACCCCCTTTAAAGCCATGAATTCATTTCGACCGATTGATGAGATTATAACGTTGTTTGACCAAGTCAATATCACAACTATTAGCGATGAATTGCAACAATTACAACAAAACCGCAATCCGGATCAGTTAAAATCCTTCTTTCAAGCATTACTTTCCCTTTCATCTGAGCAAAAGCAACAAGCAATTAGCCAATTATTAGCCAGCATTAAATCACGTACTGATGAACCCTATTTAACGGTGCAAACTTTAGCACAAGAATATCCCAACGATATCGGCATATTCATGCCTTTGATTCTAAATGTTATTGAATTGCAACCCGGTCAAGCTATGTTTTTATATGCGGAAACCCCACATGCTTATCTACAAGGAACTGGATTAGAAGTTATGGCTAGCTCGGATAATGTGTTAAGGGCGGGGTTGACGCCAAAACACATCGATATCCCTGAATTGATTAAAAATACGCATTTTAACAGTGTGCCATTACAACAACTCACCACTAAACCAATTATTAACCAAAATAAAACTGATTTCCCGATTCCGGTAGCTGATTTTAAATTTGAAATTATTCAAAGTGATAATCAATCAAGATCTGAACCTGTCACCAGTCCACAGATTCTATTTTGTATAAAAGGTGATATTACTATCAAAACACCAACACAATCATTAACATTAACCACTGGTGAATCAGCTTTTATTGCTTACGACACTAAAAATTACAGCTATAGTGGCACGGGGATATTGGCTAAGGTGGCCAATTAAATAAGCTAAGGACTTATTAGAGCCTAATTTCATGACTTTCTAATTTACTGGTAGCAACTAGTTGGAATTACTAGCCAACTAAAAATGTTGCTACTATATATCGTTAGCAATTTTATACACAAACGTATATTGGGTCTGAAACTTTTTGTTATTTTTTGTAATTAAAATAAATAATCTTTCTTAACAACTAATTAGTGTATAAACTGCATATGTAATTATAGCTTATAAGTGCTTAATAATATGCTTATCGAAATTGAAAGTTTTTATGGTGGTACGCTGATTTCAGGTAAAGTAAGATCGATTGGTCAATTAAAGTCGCGGATGATGAAAATTATCCACGAAGTAGGACCAGAACAATTTATTGATACATTTTGCCACCGATATGGTTACGACATTTATCCATATGATAACAATATCCAAGTTGATTATGTGATTGACTTAGATATTTATCATGTATACCAACCCTCTTATAACTAACTACCGTCTTAATAACAAACTAGAACCACAAAATTATGATAACAATGGAATTTGGTATCATTGATCATATTGATTTACAGAAAGATTAGAGTTCTTACGAACAAAAAATACCGCCAGTATTACTGACGGTATGATTTTACTAAAAACAATATGCTCAATTGCTATTATTTTTTCTTGGCTTTGGCATTTGGTAAATCAGTTACAGTACCTTCGAATATTTCGGCAGCTAAGCCTATTGATTCATGCAAAGTTGGATGGGCGTGAATGGTTAGTGCGATGTCTTCGGCATCACAGCCCATTTCTACAGCTAACGTAATTTCGCCAAGTAATTCACCACCATTGGCCCCTACTACCGCACCACCTAACAAGCGATTATCAGCTTTATTAAAAATCAATTTAGTCATCCCTTCGGAACAATCAGAAGCAATGGCTCGGCCTGATGCTGCCCACGGGAAAACCGATACTTCATAATCGAATCCTTTAGCTTTAGCTTCTTTCTCAGTTAAACCAACCCAAGCTACTTCAGGTTCAGTATAAGCAATAGAAGGAATAGTTTTAGGATCGAAATAGTGTTTTTTACCAGCAATGACTTCGGCAGCTACATGCCCTTCATGCACACCTTTATGGGCAAGCATTGGTTGACCAACAATATCACCGATAGCATAAATGTGCGGCACATTGGTTCGCATCTGCTTATCAACTTCAATAAAGCCACGGTCAGTTACGTTAACGCCGGCCTTATCTGCACTAATAAGTTTACCATTTGGTGTACGACCAATGGCTACTAATACCGCATCATAAGTATGCGTTTCCGTGGCGCCATCTTTCTTTTCCATAGTGACATAGATAGCATCATGTTTAGCTTCAACCGTACTGACTTTAGTTTCTAATCGCAAAGTGAATTTCTTTTGGATCTGCTTGGTAAACACTTTCACTACATCTTTATCAGCAGCTGGGATCACTTGATCTAACATCTCGACAACATCCACTTCAGAACCCAATGCATGATAAACGGTACCCATTTCTAAACCGATAATGCCACCACCCATTAGCAGCAACTTTTTAGGAATAGTGGTTAATGCCAAAGCATCTGTGGAATCCCAGATTCTAGGGTCGTCATGAGGGATAAATGGCAATGTAATCGGTCGAGAACCAGCAGCAATAATAGCATTATCAAAAGTGATTTTGGTGATCCCTTTTGCTGAGGTTACATCCATGGTATGACTACCCGTAAATTGTGCCTCACCTTGGATTACATTGACTCTACGCATTTTTGCCATACCGGCAAGACCATTAGTCAGTTGGTTTATGACCTTCTCTTTCCAAGCGCGTACTCTATCTAATTCAAGTTTTGGAGTGCCAAAATGAATACCATGTTCAGTCAATGATTTAGCTTCGTCCATTACTTTGGCAACATGAAGTAGTGCTTTGGATGGAATACAACCCACATTTAAACATACACCACCTAATGTTGAATAACGTTCAACTAAGGTAACATCTAATCCCAAATCAGCAGATCGAAAGGCAGCGGAATAACCTGCTGGCCCTGCGCCTAACACCACAACTTGTGTTTTAACATCTTGACTCATAATATATTCCCCTCCCTTACATCACTAAACGACGTAAGTCGGATAAGACGTTAACAATATGGCTTAAGAAACGTGCACCATCGGCACCATCAATTACTCGGTGATCGAATGAAAGTGATAAAGGTAACATTAATCGAGGTGTAAATTCTTTACCATTCCAAATTGGTTTCATGCTGGAACGCGAAACCCCTAAAATACCAACTTCTGGTGCATTAACTATTGGCGTAAACGCGGTAGTACCAATACCACCTAAGCTTGAAATAGTGAAGCAACCACCTTGCATATCAGCACCAGTTAGTTTGCCATCACGTGCTTTTTTCGATATTTCAGCAAGTTCACGCGAAAGCTGTACAATGCCTTTTTTATCAACGTCTTTAAATACTGGTACCACTAAACCATTTGGCGTGTCCACCGCCACCCCAATATTGATGTATTTTTTAATAATCAATGTTTGAGCGTCTTCGGATATAGAACTGTTAAAACGTGGATAAGCAGTTAAAGCGTTGGCTACCGCTTTCATGATAAACACTAACGGCGTGATCTTAAGGTCCAGTTTTTTCTTATCAGCTTCAGCGTTTTGCTGCTTACGGAAGGCTTCTAGATCGGTAATATCGGCGTCGTCAAATTCAGTAACATGTGGAATCATTACCCAATTACGGTGTAAGTTAGCACCTGAAACTTTTTGAATTTTAGTCAATGGAAGTGTTTCTATTTCACCAAATTTACTAAAATCAACTTTCGGCCAAGGTAATAAACCAGGTAATGCACTGCCTGAAGCACCACTTTCAACTTGTTTTACGGCATTTTTGACGTAGGTTTGAATATCTTCACGCAAAATACGATGTTTAGGACCAGTTGGTGCAACTTTTGCCAAGTTAATACCAAATTCACGCGCTAAACGGCGGACTGATGGTGTCGCGTGGGCATAAGTATCATTTTCAACAAAATCATTACCGGCAGTAGTTGTGACTGAAGATGTAGTTGTAACTTGGGTTTGAGCAGGAGTATTTGGCGCACTAGCTGTGGCAACTGGAGTTGATGATTGGGTTTTAACTGCAACATCGCTAGCACTACTAGTAGTAAACTCCATAATTTTAGAACCAGTTTTAACTTTATCACCTATTTTAATGGTAATGCTCTTCACCACCCCTGCAATAGTTGCAGGTACTTCCATTGAAGCCTTATCTCCTTCAACTGTTATCAAGGAATCATCTACTGCTATAGTGTCACCAACTTTGACAAGAATTTCGGTAACTTCAACTTCGTCACCACCAATATCCGGTACATTAACATCAACAACTTGGCTTTCTACCGGGGCAGCAGCTGTTGTTGGTGCAGAAGTTGCGGCTAGAGATTCGTCTTTAGCTACTGGAGTACTAGCACCAGCTTCATCAAACACCATAATGCTAACACCAGTGGTTACCTTGTCGCCAACATTAACAATAATTGATTTAACAATCCCAGCTTGAGGAGCGGGAATTTCCATCGAGGCTTTATCGCCTTCAACCGTTAATAACGATTGATCTACATCGACCTTATCACCCACATTTACTAAAATTTCAGTGACTTCAACTTCATCATTGCCAATATCGGGTAATTTAATTTCAATACTCATTATCGTTACCTCTTATGCTATACGTGGGTTTAGTTTATCTGGATTAATATCGAACTTTTTAATCGCTTCATCTACTACACTTGTTGCAATATCACCACGTTTAGCTAGTTCGCCTAATGCAGCAACCACGACATAAGATGCATCGACTTCAAAATGATGACGTAAATTTTCGCGGCTATCACTACGACCAAAACCATCAGTACCAAGGACTCTATAATTTTCAGCTGGAACAAAGGCACGAATTTGATCGGCAAATAATTTCATATAATCAGTTGAAACAACCGCTGGATTGCTATTCATCACTTGAGTTATGTATGGAACTTTAGGTTTTTCACTTGGATGTAACATATTATAACGTTCACAATCTTGACCTTCGCGAGCAAGTTCAGTGAAAGAAGTTACGCTGTATACATCTGAGCTAATACCATAGTTTTTAGCTAGAATCTCAGCTGCTTCACGCACATGACGCAAAATAGAGCCAGAACCTAATAACTGCACTGATGGTTTGTCTTTTTGACCTTCTACTCTATCAAGTTTATAAATACCACGACGAATACCTTCTTCTGCACCTTCTGGCATAGCTGGTTGAGCATAGTTTTCGTTAAGCGTTGTGATATAGTAGTAAACGTTTTCTTGATCACCATACATACGGCGCAAACCGTCTTGCATAATTACAGCGACTTCATAGGCGTAAGCAGGATCGTAGGCAATACAGTTCGGAATAGTTAAGGCTTGAATATGGCTGTGACCATCTTGATGTTGTAAACCTTCACCATTTAAAGTAGTACGACCCGAAGTACCACCAATCATGAATCCTCGTGCTTGTTCATCACCTGCGGCCCACATTAAATCACCAACACGTTGGAAACCAAACATAGAGTAATAAATATAAAAAGGAATCATCGGGAAGTCATTTGTACTATAAGAAGTTGCAGCAGCTAACCATGAAGCGGTAGCCCCACATTCATTAATACCTTCCTGCAAAATTTGACCTTTTTCATCTTCACGATAATAAGCCACTTGTTCTTTATCTTGTGGTGTATATTGTTGCCCATGTGGGTTATAGATACCAATTTGACGGAATAAACCTTCCATACCAAAAGTACGCGCTTCGTCAGCTAAGATTGGTACTAAACGAGGTGCCAAGTCTTTATCTTTCAGCATGATATTCAGTGCTCGCACAAATGCAATAGTAGTTGAAATTTCTTTGGTTTGCGCTTCAAGCAATGAGGAAAATTCAGTTAACGGTGGGATTGAAACAGTACCTGAGAATTTGGTTAATCTTGAAGGAACATAACCATGTAAAGCATTGCGACGTTCATGGATATATTTGTATTCTGGAGTGTGTTCTTCGAATTTAATATAAGGTAATTTTTCGAGAGCATCATCGGTGACTGGAATATTGAAGAAATCACGCACATGACGCACGCCATCCATATTCATTTTTTTAACTTGGTGAGCTATATTTTTGGCTTCAGCTGCCTGCCCCATGCCATAACCTTTAATGGTATGGGCTAAAATAACCGTTGGACGATCCTTAGTTTGCTTTGCACGATTAAAAGCAGCAAACATTTTTGCAGGATCTTGACCACCACGATTTAGTCGGAAAATCTCTTCATCAGTCATGTCTTTAACTAATTCAGCTGTTTCGGGATATTTACCGAAGAAATGTTCACGAACATAGGCTCCGTCTTTAGATTTGAAAGTTTGGTAATCACCATCAAGGGTTTCATTCATTAAACGAATTAATTTACCTGATTTATCTTTTTGTAACAGTTTATCCCAACGATTGCCCCAAATAACTTTAATTACATCCCAACCAGCACCTGCAAATACCCCTTCTAATTCATTGATAATTTTTCCATTACCTGTTACTGGTCCATCAAGACGTTGTAAATTACAGTTGATGATAAAAACTAAATTATCTAATTTTTCACGAGTAGCAAGGGTAATGGCACCTTTTGATTCTGGCTCATCCATTTCGCCATCGCCTAAAAATGCATAAACGGTTTGCTCAGTTGTATCTTTAAGACCGCGGTGATTTAGATATTTTAAAAAGCGAGCTTGGAAAATTGCACTAATTGGACCTAAGCCCATTGAAACTGTTGGAAATTGCCAAAATTCAGGCAATAATTTTGGATGTGGGTAAGAAGGCAAACCTTTACCGTGAACTTCTTGTCGGAAGTTATCTAATTGTTCTTCTGTTAAGCGTCCTTCAACAAAAGCTCGTGAATATATACCAGGTGAAACATGTCCTTGGAAATAAACCAAATCACCGCCGTCTTTAGCATTTCGAGCACGAAAAAAGTGATTAAAACAAACTTCATAAAAAGTAGCTGCTGATTGAAATGAAGCCATGTGCCCGCCAAGCTCTAAATCTTTTTTAGAGGCTCTCAGCACCATCATCATAGCATTCCAACGGACAATTGAACGAATGCGTCTTTCGATCTCCCAATCCCCAGGATACGCAGGTTGTTCTTCTACTGGAATGGTATTAATATAATTACTTGTTGAAGAACCAAAAAGCAATGGGACGCCCCCATCTCTCGCTTTATTGACAAGATGTTCGATAATATACTGCGCGCGTTCTATCCCTTCCTCACGAATGATTGAATCAAGACTTTTCAGCCAATCTTGAGTTTCAATGGGATCGATATCATTCATTTGCATGTCCGACATATAAAAACCTCTTTTTTTGTTAGAAAAAATGCAGCATTCACTATCGTTAGCTATAACTAAATCTATAACTAATAATAACTTCCAACTCTGCATAACGGAGTTTAATTCATATAAGGATGCCAGTTTCAAAAGAAAAGTAAAGCAAACCGGCAATTAGAAAAGAATGTTAATTCCTATCAAATTAATCAACTATTTCAATACATTTGTTACTGAAATCTTAATTAATTGATAAATAATAATTTTATTAAAAATAGAGTCTTTAAAAGTGATAGTTTTGCTTACATCTTGATTTAGCCTCAGTTGTCAAGGTGTAGCAAAATCTGTTATATAGATGTAAATTAATTTATAAATACTTGTATTAATTATATGTTCAATAATGTCGTTATTAGAGATTTAGGTAATATGCCTTACATGCAAACTTACCAAGCTATGCATGACTTTACCCAAAACCGCAATCATCAAACGAACGATGAAATTTGGCTAGTTGAGCATCCATCAGTATTCACGCAAGGCAAGGTTGGTAAACCTGAACATTTATTAACTAAAACTGATATCCCAGTAGTTCAAACTGATCGGGGAGGGCAAATTACTTATCATGCTCCCGGTCAACAAATAATGTATATTCTGTTGGATTTGAAACGACGAAAAATTGGTATTCGCCAAGTAGTTAGTTACTTAGAAAATAGCGTTATTCAAACATTAGCTCATTACAATATTGAAGCATATGCTAAAACTGATGCCCCGGGTGTGTATATTGACAATAAAAAGATCTGCTCACTAGGTTTACATATTAAACATGGTTGTACCTTACACGGACTGGCATTAAATATTAATATGGATCTTACTCCATTTAATAACATCAATCCTTGTGGTTATGCGGGATTGCAAATGACGCAATTGAAAGATTATGTTGCATCAATTGATCGCCAAGAGATAAAACAATTGTTAACTGATATTTTTGTTAGTCAGTTACCTAACCAATAAGATAAAAAATTATGCCAGATAATGAAACAATAATTAGAAGTTCAAAATATCGTGATGCTGACAAAACCCGACTCATTCCTACAATTACTTTAGAAGATGCCGCTCCACTCAAAAAACCAGAATGGATGCGGATTAAATTATCGGCCCATTCAGATAATATTGCGCATATAAAAAATACTATGCGTAAGCATGGGTTACATTCAGTTTGTGAGGAAGCATCTTGCCCTAATTTGGCTGAATGTTTCAATCACGGTACCGCTACTTTTATGATTTTAGGTGATATTTGTACCCGCCGTTGTCCATTTTGTGATGTTGCTCATGGCCGTCCTTTACCACCTGATCATGAGGAACCAAATAAATTAGCTCTAACAATTCAGGAAATGAGATTACGCTATGTAGTTATTACTTCGGTGGATCGTGATGACCTCAAAGATGGTGGTGCCAGCCATTTTGCTGCTTGTACTGCGGAAATACGTGCTTCGAGCCCTAACATCAAAGTAGAAACTTTAACTCCAGATTTTCGTGGTTGTATTGATGAAGCAGTGGCAGTATTGAGTGATAATCCACCAGATGTTTTTAACCATAATTTAGAGAATATTCCCCGCTTATATAAAAAGATCCGTCCAGGGGCTAGCTATGAAGGTTCACTCAAATTATTAGCCTCTTTTAAAGAAAAACACCCTGAAATCCCTACTAAGTCAGGTTTAATGGTTGGTCTTGGTGAAACCAATCAAGAACTAATTCAAGTACTAAAAGACTTACGTTTCCATGGGGTAACTATGTTAACTCTTGGTCAGTACTTGCAACCCAGCAAATATCATTTACCAGTTGAGCGCTATGTTTCTCCCCAAGAATTTGATGAACTTAAACAAACTGCTTTAGCTTTAGGATTTACCCATGCGGCTTGCGGTCCGTTTGTACGTTCTTCTTATCATGCTGATTTACAGGCAATGGGAAAAGAGGTTAAGTGATCGCTTCACCTTAGACTTTAATTTACGGTAAAATGAAATACTCAAACGTATAGCACTCCTGAAACATCTTTACAAAATAATTAATCAATAAATTATTAGATGAATAATAAGTCACAACTACCGATTTTAATTATCCACCACCATAAAGCGACGGTTTTCGGTGACAATTTGTAAAAATATTGGCAGACTAATTACCTCACCTTTTTGTAATTTACCATCAAGGTTATAAATTTTTGACCGCCCAAAAGCATCGAGAACAACAGTTTTATCATCATAAAGGGCCGCAACTTCGTTTTCATTGCCTGCTACTACCCATTGGCGACGATTATTATCAAATAAATTTTGACCTTGGCTATATTGTTTGGCTGGAGTAGTAACCCAAAATACATCTTGCATTAATGTTCTCATAATGTCAGTCTGCGAAGTTGTTTGCTCAATTCGGGCACTTTCTTTATTTGGCCACCTAATAATCAAAGGCACTTTTATTGAGTCACGATTAAAAATACTACCATTATTAGGTGTAACTATTTTTTTAGTTTCATCAACATTAATATCATTAGTTCCGGTAATAATGATAATAGTATTTTCATAAGCATTAGATAATTGCAGATAAGCTATTAATGACTCTAAATATTGATCTAATTTTTTTGCGGCGCTCTCATATTCTGTTAATGATACTTTTTTATTTTTATCACTAAGTGAATAGTGAATAATCGAAAATAATGGTGCATGGTTTTCAAGTTTATTTTGCTCATCATGCCATGCCATCCAATTATCTGTTACTTGTTTATTCGATTGTCTCTTTGGTTCAGGCAGAGTAAAGTTAGATAACAACGCATTTCGATATAATGGTTCTGAAAAACCATCTGTTGCAAATAAACCTAAATTATAATGTTGCTTGGCAACCACATCCAATAATACTGATGGTTTGTGACCTGTTAAGATACTGTTGTAATAATTTGGATCTAAACCATAAAATAGTGAAAAATCATTTAAATAGGCTTCATTACTGGCTCCATAATGATTAGTAAATTGGGTATTTTCTTGAGCAAATTTATTCAACCACAACATGTTATTGGTTAATAATTTACTATTCCAACCGTCAATCATAATCATTAGCACATTTTGTTTCACTGTAGGTTCATCAAAAGCAATGCGACCAAGAGGATATTCGATGGTCATAGCAAAAGGATTACCTTCTTGAGCAAGACGATCACGATAACCATTTTCCTCAATAAATCCATAACGTTCAAGAAAATGTCGGGCTGTTAGTGGATAAGAGAGTGGTAAACTCGATCGTTGCATAGTTATTGGACGGTAGAAATTAGCATCCGCCCAAATATGAATTAAATGTGAAGAAATGAAACAAACAATAAATAAAATAACTACTGGCTTAGCATAGCGTCTACGTTTACTCAGACTACGTAATTTTTTCCAACTCCAAACAGAAAATAAAATTTCTATCAATAAGATAAAAGGAATAGCAATAAATTCGACGCTTAAAAAAGAAGCTTTTTGATTAAAAAATAACTTTAAAATAGATAAATTAAGATGCATTCGAAAATGCGAAAAAACTTCAATATCAATAACTAATAGTGATATTCCAACAGTAGCAATGATAGTGGCAATAATTCGTTGCCAGCGTGATGAATAAATAAAAAAACTTAACGGAAAAAGTAAAATCAAATAGGTAATAAAAGTTAAAAAACTAAAATGCCCAATAGCACTAATAATGGCATAGAATCTACCAATAAAAGTTCGTGGCCAATCGGCAATGAACAAATATTTGCTACCTAATATAATAACTACAAAAATGTTAAATAAAGTAAACCAATGCCCCCAACTTACTATTTGTGAAGAGCGGTCATCCTTTAAGTGATTATTTTTGATTTTGAGCATATTTAATTGTTGCTGATAAAAATTAAGAAAGTAAAACAAACCTTAGATTGTCGAGTAGTTTACCTGATTTGAAAAAATCTTTCTGTAATTTTTTTATTTGTTAGCATAAACATTTTGCTAACTGTTGGCGTTATAATCGATACTTGTTATAATTTGCAAATTATTTTCGTTAACAAAAAAGATAATTATTTTGGCAATTACACAACTCACAGCAAAGCAAACCCAACCTAATTTAGAACAACTTAATGAACTAATAGCCAAGGCCGACACCAGCGCCCCTTCTGAACCAAGTAAATCTGACCATTTACTTAGTTGGCAGCCACGCGTTGCTTCTGCTTTGTCGATGTTATGCCCAACAACAAGAGCCAATTACCAGCCTCGCTTTATGTTACTCAAGGCGAATGAGAGTGAGTTATTGTTTGATTTACTAAGGCAATCAGTTAAATTAAACACATCCACCATGGAATTAGGTTATAGCTACTATTTTGGTGAAAATAAAATCACTTTGACTGCGGCTAAAAGTAAGCAAGATAATTTTGCAACTTTAGATAATTGTTTATCAGCAACTACTGTTGACGCGGAAAAACTGTTTGGTTGTGTTAGACAACCAGAAAATAGCCCCATCAAATTACAAGCTGGCTTAGTACATCAGGCTAATGGTGGTGTTTTAATCTTAGGTTTACGTTCGTTACTCAGCCAACCTTCCCTATGGGCAAAGCTAAAACAGATGGTAATCAAACAAGAGTTTGAATGGTTTTCTTCTGATGAGTCCCATCCTTTACCTTTAGCCATACCGTCAATGCCACTAGACTTACGTATTATTTTAGTTGGTGATCGCTTAAGTTTGTCTGATTTACAAGAATTTGAACCTGAGTTTTATGCTACGGCAATTTATGCTGAATTTGAAAATGAATTGCAAATCAAATCAACCGAACAAATAACCAACTGGCTTAGTTATTTGCAATTTATTGCCCATAATCAACAATTACCTACTATTGATAAATCCGCTTTTGCTAGATTTTATAAACAAGCAACTCGTTACACTGGTGATCAATATTATTTGCCACTAGCTGTTGATTGGGTGCAGTCGTTACTGGTTGATGCTGCATATTTTGCTAAAAATAATACCATTGATAATGATTCTTTAACACAAGCGATTACCCAAAAATCATGGCGTGAGGATTACTTGATTGAGCGATTTCATGACGAAATTTTTAGTAATCAAATAATGATAGATACTAAAAATCAAGTAGTAGGGCAGATTAATGGCTTATCGGTTATTGAATATCCGGGTTATCCAAGAATGATTGGCGAACCAACGCGCTTAAGCTGTTTAGTGCATTTTGGTGACGGTGAATTAATTGATATTGAACGTAAAACCGAACTTGCCGGTAGTATTCATTCCAAAAGTATGATGATTATGCAGTCATTTATTATGTCTGAGTTTGCGATTAATCATCAATTGCCCTTTTCAACTTCTTTAGTATTTGAGCAATCCTATAGCGAAATTGACGGTGATAGTGCTTCACTTGCCGGGCTTTGTGCTTTAATTAGTGCCCTTTCTCAACAACCAATAGATCAACAACTAGCGGTCACAGGTTCCGTAGATCAGTTTGGGCATGTGCAATCGATTGGTGGAGTTAATGAGAAAATTGAAGGCTTTTTTGCTGTATGCCAGAATCAGGGATTAACTGGTCAACAAGGCGTTATTATTCCAGCTAGTAATCAACGGCATTTAAGTTTAAATGATGATGTGATAGCTGCAATCAAGCAAGATAAGTTTTCAATTTGGGCAGTTGAACATATAGCAGAAGCACTTTACTTATTGACCGGTATTCCTTATAAAGATGAATCTAGTATTAGTTTATATAAGTTGATTCATGCCCGCATGCAAACAATGCTATTACAAGATAAAAAACATAATAGCTGGCTGAGTAAATGGCAAAAATATTGCAAAAAGTAGCAATTGCCCATAAACTTTAAAGCACCGAGCCATTGCTAGATGCAATGGTAATAGATTAGTTTTATAACGATTAATTTTCGTAATATGGTTTTTCAAAAATTATTTTAACAACCATTTATGTATTAACAACAAACAAAAGGTTTTTATATGACATTTGAACGTAAGTCTTCATACGATAAAGCAGATCTGATTAAATCAGGTAATAATGAATTATTTGGTCACGACGGTCCCCCTTTACCATCCGATTTAATGTTAATGATGGATCGCGTTATCGAAATGAATGAAGATGGCGGTAATTTTGGCAAAGGTTATGTCGAAGCTGAACTGGACATCAATCCTGATTTATGGTTCTTTAAATGCCATTTTAAAAACGATCCAGTTATGCCTGGTTGCCTTGGCCTTGACGCTTTATGGCAATTAGTAGGATTTTATTTAGGTTGGCTTGGTGGTAAAGGTAAAGGCCGAGCTTTGGGAGTTGGCGAACTTAAACTAAAAGGTCAAGTATTACCAAATAATAAAAAAGTCACTTATAAAATTCACTTTAAACGAGTTATTAATCGTAAATTAATTATGGGAATCGGTGATGGCGAAGTTTTAGTTGATGGTAAACCAATTTATGAAGCCACCGATCTAAAGGTTGGTTTATTCAAAGATACAAGCAGTTTTTAACTTTTCACTATTACATAAACCTTACTAACCACGAGTTAGTGAGGTTTAAACAAAAAATGCTATTTTATTTCAACTTATTGAAATAATTTAAAAATCGTCCTATAGTCCCTAGCGATGTCAATTTCCTTGCTGATCTTGGCAGAACTAAATTACTCATTTGCTCATAGTATTAGTAAATGGATAATTTTTATTAACCATTAAAATAGATATACCAAATTTATACCCAAATATTTCCGGGTCAAAATAAATCCTTCTGGTGTTTTCGTAGCCAACCAATCAGAAATAATATGGATGAATAATGCGTATATTTATTTGTGAATGTCAAAAGCACAAATAAGTTGTTTTATTATGGATAAGCAATCACAAACAAAATTGTGGAGTGCAGACTTTATTGTTGTTGCTGCAATCAATTTATTAGTTCTAGTCAGTTATTATATGTTGCTGGTAACCATTGGTAATTATGTCGTCGATACCTTTGATGCAAGTAAAAGTGTGGCTGGATTAGTTACCGGAACAATGGTTATTGGTTGTTTGGTGGGAAGATTTATAACTGGTTTTTTCCTGGAAATGATAGGCTGCAAAAAAGTTCTTTTTGTTGGTATTATTGGCTTTATCATCACCATGGCGTTGTATCTTACGGCTTTTAATCTCTCATCTTTAATATTTATCCGTTTTATTAGTGGTATTTTTGTTGGCGTAATTGGCACCGTAACCGGAACTATTTTGGTGTATATAGTACCACCTAATCGTCGCGGTGAAGGCATAAGTTATTTTAGTTTAAGTACTATTTTGGCTACAGCATTAGGTCCTTTTGCCGGAATGTTGCTAGTACAATATGTTCATTTCAATATACTGTTTTATTTCTCTGTTGTTATTGGGGCAATTTGTTTATTAATCGCTTTACAACTACAAGCTAATAAATTAGTGATCAATAAACCACAAACTCACACTAACCAAAACAAAGTGGCATGGTTACAACTATCAAGTTACATTGAACCTAGTGCTTTACGAATTTCATTTATTGTAATGCTTGTTTCTGTTGGTTATGCAGCCATTCAAGCTTATCTTTCATTTTATGCTCAAGAATTGGGTTTAATCGAAGCAGCTAGTTTCTTCTTTGCTATTTATGCCATATTTATTTTAATTTCACGACCATTTAGTGGTCGGTTATTCGATCTGAAAGGTGAAAATGTTATTATTTACCCTACTTTATTTTTACTCAGCATCGGCTTTATGGTACTTAGTATTGCAAACAATGCTTTAGTTCTACTGCTGTCAAGCGCATTAATAGGGCTAGGTTTTGGTAACTTTCAATCAACTGCCCAAGCGGTTGCGGTAAAAGTTTCTCCACACCATAAAGTTGGGCAAGCCACTTCCACCTATTTTATACTATTTGATTTTGGTATTGGTCTTGGACCATATTTCATGGGGCAACTTATTCCATATACTGGTTATCATGGTTTATATTTGGTATGTGCATTAATTAGCCTATTATCGATGATACTTTACTTTTTCTTACATGGTCGCCAAAAACCAGCCATTTCCGTAATGAAAGAAAGATAGGATTAATTAGCTAAAACACAACCTAACATTAAATACCAAGAAATAATATTTCGATTTTTTAATATTATTAAATATTAGAACCCTTAGTAATTGAGTATCCATTTACACTCAGTATATAATATTATCAATATTAGTTATTTATCATCGATTATGTATTTTATAAAACAATTTTTTATTAGTCTTATTTTATTATTCTCGTTAATTACTCTCGCCCATGCTGATTTTAAAGGTAAAGTCGTTAAGGTAATTGATGGTGATACCATTGAAGTATTGACACAAAAAAAACAAAAAATTCGCATTCGTTTATTGGACATTGATGCACCAGAGAGTCGCCAAGCTTACGGCAATGTTTCTAAAAAATATCTTGCCTCTTTAATTGCTGGTGACACGGTGTTAGTGAAGGATAAAGGCAAAGATGTCTACCAAAGAACATTAGGCACCATTATTAAAAATAGCGTTGATATCAATGCTAAAATGGTTGAAAATGGATATGCTTGGGCTTACCGCTATAAAGGTGTGGCAAAGAATAAGAAAATGGTCACTCTAGAAGATAATGCTAAGAGCAATAAAAAAGGGCTTTGGAAAGATAAAAATCCAATTGCCCCTTGGGATTTCCGTCATAATAATAAATACTGAAATAAGTACCAATATTAGCTATAATGGTTTATTTTTTAGCATTAGATAATAATGCGGCTTCCAATCGATTTAACGCTTCTTCACCTTGCTTACAAGCGTTATCTTGTTGATCTTCTGGTAAATCAGCAACTTGTTTTTTACCAGATTCTAAAGTTTGCTTAAATAACTCAGTCTGTTCTTTAGTCTCAGCATCATCAGGTAAAGACTTTACTAACTTATCAACTTTCTCAAAATATGCTTTACATGTTGCTGATAAATCAGCCATCGCGATAGATGACATGCCCATAAGAGCAACAATAAACACTAATTTTTTCATTCATTTTATCCTTATATATGAATATATTTTATTACTATTATAATAGGCAAAAAATATCAATTATTATTGCCTAAGCAATAATATTGAAATTGAAAAAGTAAGTCTAGATAAATAAAGAATCTTATCAGTAAAAATTTACTGATAAGATAAAAGGTAAGGATAAGAATTAGATTGCAACAACATCCGCAGCTGAAGGACCGCGAGGACTATCTTGAATAGAGAACTCTACTTGTTGACCTTCTGCTAATGTTTTGAATCCATCACCGGAAATTGCAGAAAAGTGTACAAACACATCTTTACTACCATCTGTTGGAGAGATAAAACCAAAACCTTTACTTTCATTAAACCATTTAACTTGACCAGTTTTCTTAGACATAATAATCTTCCTTTTAAAAATAATCTCAGCCGATAAGGCCATATTCAAAATACATAAAACTTAGACTACTTATAAACACTGAGAGGGGAGTTGAAGAAAACTAATACTAATCTAAGATAGAAAGTAAACTACAAACTGCTTATATCAAAATGTTACTAAATAAATCTGCACGTCATATGCTTAATACTATTAACTCATATATTGCAGGCTTATGCAAGGAATGTTTCCAACTATTTTATTAATTACTGTGATAGCTATTAACTTATAAACAATTATTCGTCTTAGTAAAACTAGATCAAAAGTATAACTAAGACGGATAAAATTGATGAAGTTATTTTTCAGCCATCGCTTGAGATTTTAAAATAGTGGCCTCAACGGCTTCTATTACCGCAGACCTAAAACCACAAGCTTCAAGTTTTTGCACGCCTTCAATGGTAGTACCTGCTGGTGAACATACCATATCTTTTAGTTCACCTGGGTGTTTCCCTGTTTCAAGCAATAATTTTGCAGATCCCATAACTGTTTGAGCGGCAAATTTGTAAGCTTGTTTTCTGGATAATCCACCTTTTACTGCACCATCAGCTAAAGCTTCAATAAACATAAACACAAATGCTGGCGATGAACCACTGGCTCCAACTACTGCATCAATTAAGTATTCAGGCACAACTTCAGTTTCACCAATGCAATTTAATAGTGATTGAATAATATCGAGTTCCTCTTCGGTGACTTCGGTATTAGGGGTAATCGAACACATTGCGGCATTAACTAACGCTGGAGTATTTGGCATTACTCTTACTATCTTTTGTTCATAACCAACACTTTTAGCAATAGTTTTTATAGTCACTCCTGCAGCGATTGACACGACGATAGTATTCTTTTTTAACTCTTTTTGGATATCATTTAATACATCAATAATCACATTAGGTTTTACCGCAATAAATACGATATCAGACTCTCTAGCTACATCACGAGCTGAGTTCAAATTATTAACCAAATACGTTTGATTTAGTGCTTGCCCTTTTTCAGGATTAGTGTCATAAACAAAAAGTTGAGGGCCAGTAACAATTTTGCTAGCCAAAATTCCATGTAATATAGCATTACCCATATTACCTAAACCAATAAAGCCTATACGTTGTTCCATTTATTTATGCCCTCTGTATTAAATATTTATTAGTTAATTATAGAGTATTTTTAACATAAAACTTAGATTTTTATCTTTACAAAATTGTAAATACGACAGTTACAACTTTTTCAAAATAATTTAATTAACTCATAACTACAACATTTTAATCCTACTAATAAAATCACACATTATTTAATTATTTGGCATTAACTGCATGCCATATTGTTGTCCAGTTTGCATTAACGAAAAAATCTGCTTAATTTTACCTTCATTAATCAAATTGCTTACCGCCGCAGTATTAATTAGTATTTCAAATACAGCTTTGCGACCACGACCATCTGTAACTAACTTTTGACTAATAATTGCTTTTAAGCTACTGGCTAATTGAGCACGAATAAAATCCCTTTCCGATCCACTAAACACATCTATAATGCGATTAATACTTTGAATGGCGGAACTAGTGTGTAATGTAGCCAATACTAAATGTCCTGTTTCTGCCGCTGTTAATGCCACTTGTATCGTTACTTTATTTCGCAATTCACCTAATGAAATAATGTCTGGATCCTGTCTTAATATACTATCAATAGCCTTCTCGAAGTTGGGTACTTCCCGTTGCTGAATCAGTGACTGTACATTTTGATAAATAAATTCTATTGGGTCCTCTAAAGTAATAATATGTTTAGCTTCATTTAGATTTATATGTTGGATAAGAGACGCCAATGTGGTTGATTTGCCACTACCAGTAGCCCCGGTAACTAAAATAATTCCATGTGTATTTTTTACAAGTTGTTTTAATACTTCTGGAGCAGCTATTTCTAACAAAGTGGGAATAGATTGATTAATAATCCTGAAAACTGCCGAAATTCCCCGTTGCTGATAGAAAACATTTACTCTAAAACGACCTATTTCAGCTACCTGATAAGCTAAATCAACATGCCCTTTTTGCTGTAATTGTGCTTTTTGTGATTCATTAAGTAAACTTAAAAGTTCAGTTTCTAAACTGAGTGGGAGTAATTTTTGTTCGGGAAAAAATTGCAGTTGTCCATTAATGCGCATACAAGCTGATTCACCACTTGAAAGGTGCAAATCTGAGGCTTTTTGAGTTACACTAAGCGCTAATATTGAGTTTAATACTAAATTTGACATACCGATTATTAATTGGGAATTAACATGAATACCTTACCTGACAATTTACTTGCTATAAATAATAAAATTCGGGAAATTGCCTTAGAATGTGAAAGAGATCCCAGCACAATTGAGCTTATTGCAGTTAGTAAAACTAAACCTGTAAACCAAATCACAGAAGCAATTAATGCGGGGCAGTTATCGTTCGGTGAAAATTATGTTCAAGAAGGTGTGGAAAAAATCCATTATTTCAAACAAACTTTGCCAGAAACCCCATTAGTTTGGCACTTCATTGGTCCATTACAATCTAATAAAACAAAATTAGTAGCCGAAAATTTTGACTGGATGCATACTATCGATCGTTTAAAAATAGCCCAGCGATTAAGTGATCAACGTCCTGCTAACATGCCAAACCTTAATGTTCTTATTCAAGTTAACATTAGCCAAGAAACTAGTAAATCAGGCATTGCACCAGACCAAGTAGCAGAATTAGTTAAACAAGTTATCACCCTACCAAATTTAAGTTTGCGTGGATTAATGGCAATTCCTGAAATCGAAAATGATTATGATAAACAACTTATTATATTTAAACAAATGCAACAATTATTACTGTCATTGCAAATTGATTATCCCTTTATGAAAACACTTTCTATGGGTATGACTGGTGACATGCAAGCCGCGATTGCTGCTGGAAGTACCATGGTGCGTATTGGGACTGCAATCTTTGGATCACGCCAATATTTATGATATATTGCTGGCTATACTTATCTTAAGGAGTTTTAAATGATAGCGCTTTTCTTTTTAGGAAAAACGATTTTAACTTTTAGCCTGTATATTTTAATTTTACGATTATGGATGCAGCGCATTCGTGTCAATTTTTATAATCCATATACTCAATTCATTGTCCGCATTACCCAACCTATTATTGGGCCATTACGCAGAATTATTCCTTCGATTGGAAAGTTTGATACCGCTACATGGATCATTTTATATATTGTTGCACTTATTAAGCTTATTTTTGTGTTATATATTGGAACGATTAATGCACCTATTTGGAGTATTAGTTATCTGTTCTTTGCTTTTGCAGTTATAGCTCATGAGGTAGGATATTTACTATTTTGGTTACTACTATTTAGGGCTATTTTAAGTTGGGTTAGCCGAGGACAATCAATTGCAGATGAACTTCTCAGTCAGTTAACTGAGCCTTTAGTTGCGCCTATTCGCCGCATAGTGCCACCAATTGGAATTATTGATATTTCATTTATGATCGTAGTATTTGTTCTTATCTTCCTTAATATGTTAGGTATTGATGCGTTTGGCAATTTGTGGCTTATTCTTTAACATAAATATCTAAAAGGGAATCAAGATTCCCTTTTAGATAATATGATCTTCCCAACATATTACATCTTTTTCATAAACAATCCGATTTTTAACCGAAATTTTTAATTTGTGCATCTGTTTTTTATTACCTGTAATGAGTGGGTGCCATTCAGGTAAGTGACCATGATCTGAAAAATAGCGATAACTACAAGTTAGTGGTAACCATTCAATGGTAAAAAGATTTTTACGCGTTAATTTAATACAATCTGGTTCATAATCAAATCGATTATGATAGTGCCGACATTGGCAAGTATTTGAGTCTAATAAATTACAAGCAACATTGGTATATAAAATTTCATCAGTATCTTCATCGATTAATTTATTGAGGCAACATTGACCACAACCATCACAAAGCTGTTCCCATTCTTCATCAGTCATTTGGTCTAAAGTTTTATATTCCCAAAATGGCTCAATCATACTTTGAAATCATCTTCCGATAACATTTGTAAAAAAAATCCATCATTTCTTATTTTTTGTTCAATTTCATCAGAACTACCAACCACAAAACGTCTTTTACCATCGAGTAATACCTTCATAACAAATACTGGAGTACCAAAAATTGAAAGTATTTTTTCAGGAATTGCCGAAAAATCGTTCTCATTTTCCATATACAAATAACAATTTTCTTTTTTAGTACTGCGATAAATGTAACACCACATCATAAAATAATATCCTTACAACCCTCTATCATCAGTTAAGACTATTTTGTAAATACACACCAGCACCTAGTAAGCCAGGATCTTCATGAGTAATAACATAAACTGGTATTTCTTTCATTAAATATGACATTCGACCTTTATTTTCAAATGCACTTCTAAATGGAGAGGATTTAAAAAACTCAATAAACCGTGGCACAATACCACCTGCAATATATACTCCACCTTGAGTATTAAGTGTTAACGCCAAATTACCACCAAAACGTCCCATGAAAGTGCAAAAGTAAGTTAATGTTTGTAAGCAAATTGGGCAACTATTTGCCAAAGCTCGTTGCACAATAACTTCTGGTGTAATTTCAACAAACGTTTGGTTATTAATTTGCAATAACGCTTGATATATATTCACCAAACCACTACCAGATAAAAAACGCTCAGTTGATACACGCCCAAACTTTTTACGCAATTGCGCTAAAATACTATCTTCCTCTGCATTGGTCATAGGTAATTCAGTATGCCCACCTTCACCAGATAAACTAATCCAATGTTGGTTAACCTTAATTAAATGAGATACTCCAAGCCCAGTACCTGCTCCATAAATCGCAATCGGATAGTCTTGATTGGGTTTTGCACCGCCAATTTTAACTAAATCTTGTTGTGTTAATTTAGGGATCGAATAGGATATAGCCGTAAAATCGTTAATAACCTCTAGCTTAGTTAAATTAAGCTGTTTAATTAACTCTGAACGAGAAAATGACAAATCATTATTAGTCATATTAACCACATCTTCATCACCGATAGGACAAGCGATAGCAATACAAGCCTTATCAATTTGTACAGATTGTGCTTTGATATAATCTTTAATCAAAGTTAATAATAACGCATCTTTAGCAATCACTATTTTAGTTATTGCAGATAACTCATTAGTAACTAAATTATATAGTGCAAAACGGGCATTGGTACCACCGATATCGGTTACTAGGGCATATTTATTCATGTTTTACTCTTATTAAACAATCGATTCATTGATTAAAATAACTATTATAGCTATTTGCTACTATAGCCTAATAGGCAATATTGTGAATACTGGCTCTAATGTTAATTATATTTGGCTTTAATCTATAACCATTTTTTGAGTTTAAAATAAATATAGGGTGCCACACCTGCCAATAACATTAGAATTAAAGAAAATGGATAACCATATTCCCATTTTAACTCCGGCATAAATTCAAAGTTCATCCCATAGGCAGAAGCAACCACTGTTGGTGGTAAAAATACCACTGACACCACCGAGAAAATTTTAATAATTCGACTCTGTTCAATATTAATAAAACTGGTTGCAGCCTGCATGAGGAAATTCACTTTTTGGAATAGTGACTCGTTATGCGGCACTAGTGATTCAATATCGCGAATAACTTCGCGGGCTTGCTCTAGTTGATCTACTGGCATTTTTGCCCGACGGACCAAATAGTTAACAGCACGCTGACTATCCATTAAACACAAGCGGACTTTCCATGCCGTGTCTTCAAGTTCAGCTAATGAGGTAATAGCTTCGTCATAATGCTCTTGAGCCGAACGATCCATAATAATTAAACTAAGTTCTTCAAGTTCACTATATATATTTTCAATTTGATCAGCTAACTGTTCGACTTTTACTTCAAACAAATCCAGTAATACTTCATAGGGATTACCATCATTCATTCCTTGGTAACGAGACCGCATACGGTATAAACGAAATGCAGGTAAATCACGTTCACGTAACGTAAACAAACGACCATTATGTACTGTAAAGGCCACGGTTGAGTTACCAGCACGATCTTCGGCATCTTCATAAAAAAAGAA
Source organism: Gilliamella sp. wkB112 (assembly GCF_001690685.1). Lineage (GTDB taxonomy): Bacteria > Pseudomonadota > Gammaproteobacteria > Enterobacterales > Orbaceae > Gilliamella > Gilliamella apicola_J. The sequence goes on from NZ_LZGL01000017.1 coordinate 80,161, forward strand.
TGAGTGAACGTGCAAACCTTCATTATCTTCAAAAAAACGAGCTGATGCTTCGATGTCATCAAGTTCTATACTCGTTGCTAAATTTTGTCCTAAATGAGTTAAAACAAAATCGCGATCGGCTTCTTCTGGTTCAATTAAATCAATCCAGGTCGCATTATTTATATCGCCTTCATTAATTTTCACTAATTGTTTGTTTTTTAGTCCAAACGCATTAATCATAAGGCCTCCTTTGAGGAAAATTCTTTAGCACATTGCATCAACAAATGTGTGGCATTATACTCGTTATAGCAATAAATTCCTATGTCTAAGCCAATCTTTCTATATATTTTCAAATTGAAGACTATATTCCAATATTAAATTAAAATCGATGATGTTAATTCCGTCTCATGTTACAATACCTAACTTATATATTTGTGCAATTTTTAGGAGTTTATAATGGCAAACCGAGGAATAAATAAAGTCATTTTAGTGGGTAATCTAGGCCAAGATCCAGAAGTTCGTTACATGCCAAATGGTAGTGCTGTAGCTAATTTTAGTGTGGCCACCTCTGAATCATGGAAAGATAAACAAACTGGTGAAAATCGTGATCGTACAGAATGGCATCGAGTAGTTGTCTTTGGTAAATTAGCTGAAATTGTTGGTGAATATGTAAAAAAAGGCTCTCAAGTATATATTGAAGGTCAATTACAAACTCGCAAATGGCAAGATCAATCTGGTCAGGATCGTTATACAACTGAAGTGGTCGTTAATCCTATCGGTGGTTCTTTGCAAATATTAGGTTCACGTGGTGGTAATAGTGAAGGTAATGAGAGTTCACAACACTGGGGACAAAGTGCTAATAATGTTTCAACAGCACCAGCAACAGCAGCCCACGCACCAAATCAATCTGCACCGACATCTCAACCAAAAGCACCTGAACCACCAATGGACTTTGATGACGATATTCCTTTTTAAATCATCATTTCTATATTATTTAATATTGGGCGTCATTACTATTCGCCCATATATCATATTTTGCTTATTTCATTTATAGTTATGCAAATTTTTTGGTTTTTAGGTATTAAATAAATCTATGTTAGAGCTTATACAAACTGTTGGCTTTGGGTTAATTTTATTCATTCCATTAACTAATCCGTTAACGACGGTAGTGTTGTTACTTGGTCTGTCCGGTGATATGACCAACGAAGAGAGAAACTACCAGTCAAAAATGGCTTGTATTTATGTATTTATTATTATGGTTGCTTCATTTTATTGCGGCCAACTAATTATGAGCACTTTTGGCATTTCCATACCCGGATTACGAATTGCCGGAGGTTTAATTGTTGGGGTGATTGGCTTTAGAATGCTTTTCCCACAGCAACCATCGCATAGAACCTTGGAAGCCGATGCTAAAAAGAAAGAACCATCAAATAATATTGCCTTTGTACCATTAGCTATGCCAAGTACAGCTGGACCAGGAACCATTGCCATGATTATTAGTATGGCTTCCACCGTAAATAATGGTGGCTATGATGTTTCAACTTGGGTCGTTTATACAACGTCAATTTTAGTACCATTACTGTTATGCATTATTCTATGGTTTTGCATGCGTAGCGCTGGCAGTATCATGCGTTTTATGGGGAAAAGTGGTATTGAAGCCACTTCCAGAATTATGGGATTTTTATTGGTATGTGTTGGTACACAATTCATAATTAATGGCATCAAAGAATTAATTTTGAATTTTCCCAATATTTAGTTTTTAAGATTAGATATTACAATTTTATTAAACTACTGCATATTCAATAAGTAACTTGTAATTGGATAACCATTATAGTTTAGGGATATTTTTAATCATTTCCACCCGCATAAAATAATCATAGAGTGGTACTAACTGTTTAAACCCTTTGGCTAATTTGTTAGGTAAATCAGCATTAAGCACATCATCAATTTGTTGATTACTTACCATAACCGCTAGATTTTTACGATTGTACCAAGTTGCTATTTTTTCATCCTGCTGTTTAATTAACGGGCGTTTATAACTTTCACCAACCAATGTAAATGGCTTTCTAACACAACGGATAACCTGTAAAAATTTAGCAGTATCATTTAAAATCTCTTCTCGGAAGATATCCATAGTTTGCTTGGATGGGCAGTAATAACCAAGTCCATATTGATAACTATCCGGGCTAACCTCAAAAAAATAAGCGGGTGCCTCTTTCCAATCACGATTGGGGCGTTTAAACGTCAACCATAAACGACTTCGGTATAAAGATTTATCGTGAGAAAAACGCGTGTCACGATAAATGCGAGATATGGTTTTACCAATTGCCGGACGAGTTTCAAACCATTCATCTATTTTAAGCATTGTAGGAGTCAATTGTTCAACAAGTAATCGAAACGGTTTGACCAAATCATTATCATAAACCGCACGATGTTCTTCAAACCAAGATCGGCTATTATTAATCCAAGCATCTTGAAGAAAATTGAGTCCAGCCTGAGTAAATCCGGTAAATTGTGCCATTATTGCTCCTTAAATAATGCCCTTACATTTTCTAAGTCTTCTTGCGTATCCACGCCAATTGCAGGTGATTGTTTAGCTACTTCAACATGAATTTTTTCACCATACCAAAGCACTCTAAGTTGCTCTAACATTTCGATCTGCTCAAGCGCTGAGGGTGTCCAACTAATATATTTACGGATAAAACCTGCACGGTAAGCATAAATACCAATGTGACGCAGATAAAAATCACCAATACTGGTTTGCTTATACAAATCGGTGGCTTTAGCAAAGCGATCACGCTCCCATGGAATAGTGGCCCGGGAAAAATACAATGCATAGCCATCTTTATCTGTAACAACTTTAACCGCACCTGTGTTAAAGGCTTCCTCAACTGACGTAATTGGAACTGCCAGCGTGGCCATGCCAGTTTTATATTGCACTAAATTGGTTGCTACTTGATCAATAATAATAGGTGGAATTAAAGGTTCATCTCCTTGAACATTGACAATAACTTCATCATCTGCAAATTGATAAGCATTAATTACTTCGGCTAAACGCTCTGTCCCGGAATTGTGTTTATCACTAGTAAGAATAACTTCACCACCATAACTTTTAACTACATCAAAAACTTGCTGATGATCAGTAGCCACAATTACCCGGTTAGCCGATGATTTTTGGGCTTGTTCCATTACGCGCACAATCATAGGTTTACCATGAATATCGGCCAAAGGTTTAGCGGGCAAGCGACTTGACGCATAGCGAGCAGGGATAATAACTGAAAATTTCATAACTAAAGCCTTAATATTCTATTCTTGAGTGATTGAGGTTGATGCTAAAGGTTGAACTAGTGGCTGAGCTTCATTTTCGAGTAACACTGGTATGCCATCTTTCACTGCATAAACCAGCTTATCAGTTTGGCAGATTAACTGCTGGTGCTCGGCATCATATTGCAGTTCACCATGACATTTAGGGCAAGCAATAGCGCTAAGGAGTATTGGTTTCATTTTTTATTCTCTTGGTGATTTTATATTAGTTAATAATGAACAAACCTGATCTACTGCCGCACTTGGCAGTACCGCATCTATCGGCAAATACCACCAATTCGGTAATGCAAATTGTCGACATTTTACCGCATCTTTTTCCGTCATTAAAAGCGTTTGTTCATTACTAGCAATATTAGTCAGCAATGTTGAAGTGAATTTTTGATGATCAGCAAAAGATGTGGTTTTAACAACATCTGCTTTGAGAGTAGTTAGCATAGTAAAAAAGCGTTGTGGATTACTAATTCCCGCGATAGCACAAATATTATGCAAACTAGTTAATTCTCTTTTTTCTTGGGTTAATAAATTCACCGCATACAATGGTGTTAATTGCATAGTATAGGTTTTATTGGGGTATTGTTTGACAAGATTATTCGTACTATCACCATTGATTATAATTAAATCGACAGATTCTAACCTATTAGCTCGTTCACGCATAGGGCCGGCCGGAATCCACCAACCATTACCAAACAAGCGCTTACCATCAACAACAACCACTTCTACATCACGAGCTAATGCATAATGCTGCAGACCATCATCAGTCAAAATTACATCTAATTTATGTTGATTTAAAAGTAATTGTACTGCTTGGCAACGATTAGGTGCTACGGCTACTGGAACTTTAGTTCGTTGATAAATCAGTACCGGTTCATCACCAGCTTGTTTGGTTGTAGTATTATCATTCAACAATAACGGATAAACATCAGCCTTACCACCATACCCCCTCGACACCACACCAACGCGCATGCCTCTGGCTGTTAACACCTCAATTAAACTAATCACTAAGGGCGTTTTACCATTACCACCAGCAGATAAATTACCAATAACCACAATGGGTACTGGCGAACGCCAAGACTTTAAGATACCACATTGGTATAATTTACGCCGACTACTAGCAATCAAACCATATAACCAAGAAAATGGTAACAGTAACCAAAATAAGTGATTTTTACCGTACCATAATTTTTCTATCATAACTTAATTTTCACTCTTAATATTTGGTAATGTATTAAAATTGGGATATTTACTCATCACCTGAAGATTACTTATTTTACTCATAAATCGGCAAACTACCAAACCAATCATGATACCATCTTGGAGTTATTTGTGTACGCATGGTTTTTAAACTCCAGTCGTTTTGCCGAATCAATAAACTAATTTGCCCTGATTTAGCCGTGACATGGTAAGGTAAATGTAACTTTTGATAACGAGCAATAACTTTTTGGGCTGGTAACTTCCATGGATTATAACGAGAGGTACTAGCAAAAGAAAAATTTGGCGCCACATAATTTAAAAAAGCATAACTAGAAGAAGTCCCACTACCATGGTGAGGCATTTGCAGGAAAGTTGACAATAGTTTTTGTTGATATCTGGATATTAATTGATATTCTTGATTACGCTCTAAATCGCCAGTTAACAATACCTTAAAATGACCATCACTAACTTGGATCACGCAAGAATCTTCATTCTGGGCATAATCAACTAAATTATCAGGCCATAACACTTGCAAAGTCAAATTTTGCCAAGTCAAACTATTACCTGAGATACATGGATAACTATTATTCAATTTTGAGGATGAACTCATTATCCATGCTTTAGGATAAAGTTGTTGTAACTCTGATAATCCACCAATATGGTCATTATGTTGATGACTAATGATTATGCCTTGTACTTCTAAATTATGCCATTGTAAAAATGGAATAATAACGCGTTGCATCGCTGAACTCGTTTCCCATTTGGCACCAGTATCATAAATAATTGCTGAATTACCATTATGCATAACCACTGCTAATCCATGCCCAACATCTAAAATATCCAAGCGCCATAAAAAATCTTGTTGTTTAAAAAACGGCGTAACTAAAATTATCAATATCACTAATAAAGTCATAAAAAAACGACGCCAACATTCAGTACGTATAACTATGATTGCTAACCAACCACTCAGGCTTAATAAAAAACTATTAGTTGGGATATTAAACCAACCCCAGTTAACCTGATTTAAACAATAAAATAACCATTCAAGTGACTGTTCAGCAATAAACCAACATCCTAAAGCAATATAGAAACAATCGATTAAACTAAACAACAATGCTAATAAAATGGCTGGGAAAGTTAACAATAAAATAATTGGAATCGCGATTAAATTAGTCAATATTGATACCAGACTAATACCATGAAAAACCCAAAGCTGGATGGGTAACAAAAGCACTATTAGACCAAATTGTAAATGTAAAAGTCTGACTAAATACCAGCGTTTTTGACGTTGCATAAACTTTGGTAATGGTAGCCATTCATAGAGAAAAAGTAAGCTCAACACCGCATAACATGAAAGCCAAAAACTGTCAGATAAAATCATTAAAGGATCAAATAACAATAAAGCAGCAATGATACGATTAATCTTCTGCCACGAACTAATTTGATAATTTTGAAAGCGCAAATAAATCCAAACAGATAACGCAACAATAGCTCGCAATGCAGGAGGATTAAGTCCAGTTAGCCATGCATAAAAAAATGCACCTAACCAACCAAACACCACAGGTATACTATAATAAATAAAACGTTGTGAAACAAAAAATAAAGCTAGCTTGCAAATAAATGAACACAACATAAACACCATTACAATATGCATACCGGAAATTGCCATTAAATGGGCTACCCCAGTTTGCAACATAATGTGACGGTTATCATTATCTATATGCGAGCGATCTCCAAAAGCTAATGCCAATAAAATGTCCCGATAAGAGAATAAATTAATATAGAGTAAAGCTTGGTTAACCACCTTCTGCTTTATATTATATTCGGCACTTAACAACTTAGCTGACACTACCTTGGCTGTTAATAAGTTCCGATTAGTAATGGAAAAACGTTGACTATCAAAACCACCTTGATTCAAATAGCTAGGTACCACTTTAGTTTTTAATTTTAACTGCCAATCTTGCCCTGCCATCGGCATATCTGGCTGCTCCCAGTAAACTGAAATCGGAATGGTAGAAGCTAATGGATAATTATCTATATTAAAAATATCAAATTTTATATAGTAGGAGGATGATTGCGTAAATTGTTCATGGGTATTTAGGCTGGTAACTTTAGCTTGTACTATTACTGTTTTATCAATATAAGGAATTGTATTAGTTAAATATTGTTTTGAGTAAGCAGTTGACCATAAAAAACTTAATACAAACACAGCAATCACTACCCGATAATGACAGAATTTATTGGGCACGATCAATACCCAAATAACTAAAATACCTGCCAGTGAATACCACTGATTATTAGATGGTAATACCACTAACCACATTAATGGCAAACAACCTAACGAAAAAACAAGAGCTAGCAAATCAAAGGAATAAAATTGACGCATTGTTATTATCGTTAACAACTAAAAATAAATAATGCTAAAGCCTAACATGCAGTTATTAACAAAAAATAATCTAAACTAATAATTTGGAGCTAACTTCCAGTTTAATCGGTTTTGAAAGTTTATTTAGTTATTTTATTTCAACAACATTTAATTAATAGTTAGAATTTGGATTTAAATTAATATGAATTGAGTATATTGATTTGGAGTAAACCACGGCAGTAATCTGAAAACAACAAAGCCTTTGATGCAACTCAAAGGCTTTTAATAAACTTAAGTATAACTATTATGCTTTCACAGCATTGTTAACTCTTTCACGCAATTCTTTACCCGGTTTAAAGTGTGGTATATATTTATGTTTAACTTCAACATTACCACCTGTTCTTGGGTTTCTTGCTTTACGTGGAGCTCGGTAATTTAAGCTAAAACTACCAAAGCCACGTATTTCGACACGATCGTTACTTTCCATAGCTAAAATGATCTGTTCAATTATATCTCTAACAGTATCATCCACTAGTTGCACAGGAAGGTGTGCCCGCCAGCTTACTATCTTTTCTGCTAAATCCGATCTGTTCATGGTCACTCCTTTTTATATATGTGGCATACATTTTTTCTATTTTATACCACAAAAGAAAAAGAGGGCAAGCCCTCTTTTTCTTTTAGAATAAATAATTTTATTCAGTTTTTGAAGCAGCCTTGAATGCTTCAGCCATTGCATTAGTAAATGACGCGTCTTCTTGAGTCGCAGTATTGTTTACAGCAGCAAGAGCTTCTTTTTCATCAGCTTCATCTTTAGCACGAATTGATAATGAAATTGCACGTGTTTTGCGATCAATATTAACGATTTTCGCTTCAACTTCGTCACCAACGCTCAACGCGGTTGTTGCATCTTCAATACGTTCACGAGCAATATCTTGAGCTTTTAAGTAGCCTTCGATACCATCTGTGATTTCGATAGTAGCACCTTTAGCCTCAACAGCTATGACTTTACCTTTAACAATTGCGCCTTTTTTATAGTTACTTGCAAAGTTATTGAATGGATCATCTTCTAATTGTTTAACACCTAGAGAGATACGTTCACGTTCTGCATCAACTTGTAACACAACGGCTTCAATGTCATCACCTTTCTTATAAGCTTTAACAGCTTCTTCACCTGGTAAATTCCAAGAAATATCAGAAAGATGAACTAAACCATCAATACCACCCTCTAAGCCGATAAAGATACCGAAATCAGTAATTGATTTGATCTTACCACTAACTTTATCACCTTTATTGTGTGATTCAGCAAATTGTAACCATGGATTTGGTTTACATTGTTTAAGACCTAGAGAAATTCGACGACGTTCTTCATCAATTTCAAGAACAATCACTTCAACCACATCACCTAAGCTAACCACTTTAGATGGGTGAATATTTTTATTAGTCCAATCCATTTCAGAAACGTGAACTAAACCTTCAACGCCTGTTTCGATTTCAACAAAGCAACCGTAATCAGTTAAGTTAGTTACTTTACCAGTTACTTTAGTACCTTCAGGGTAACGTTTAGCGATTGAAACCCAAGGATCTTCACCTAATTGTTTCAAGCCAAGTGAAACGCGTGAACGATCTTTGTCAAATTTAAGTACTTTAACTAGTAATTCTTGACCAACTTCAACCACTTCACTTGGGTGTTTAACACGTTTCCAAGCCATATCAGTGATATGTAGTAAACCATCAACCCCACCAAGATCAACGAAAGCACCGTAATCAGTAAGATTTTTGATAATACCTTTAACTTCAGAACCTTCTTGTAGATTTTCAAGAAGTTGTTCTCTTTCTGCGCTATTTTCAGATTCAATAACTGCACGACGTGAAACCACAACGTTGTTACGTTTTTGATCTAATTTAATAACTTTTAATTCGATTTCTCGGTTTTCAATATGAGAAGTATCGCGTAATGGACGTACATCTACAAGTGAACCTGGTAGGAAAGCACGTACACCATTAAGATCAACCGTAAAGCCACCTTTAACTTTACCATTGATTACACCTAAAACTGTTGCAGCATCATCAACTGCTTTTTCTAATGTTAGCCACGCTTCATGGCGTTTAGCTTTTTCACGAGATAAAATAGTTTCGCCAAAGCCATCTTCAATTGAGTCAAGCACGACATCAACTTCGTCGCCTACTTGTACTTCTAATTCGCCTTGGGCATTTTTAAACTGCTCTACTGGAATTGCTGATTCAGATTTTAAACCAGCATCAACTAACACTACATCTTTGTCGATTGCAACGACAGTACCACGGATCATATTACCAGAGCGAGTGTCTAGTTGATTTAAAGACTCTTCAAAGAGTTGAGCAAAAGATTCAGTCATATTTATTTACTTACTTAAGTTTACATTAACGTCCACATTACATCCTGTCTTGTGGGGTTGTTTACGATACTCCACTCATCCTTGTAATGGAGCTTGGTTCGCTAAATAAGATTGCTTACTTGGCGAGTTTTTCAGTTGTGTACATAATAGCTTGATTAAAAACATCTTGAATCGAAAGTGATGTAGTATCAATTACCAGTGCATCTATTGCAGGTTTTAACGGCGCTACGGGGCGATTACGATCGCGCTCATCACGCGCAGTTATATCTTGCAAAATTTCGGCGAATTTAGCACGATTTTGCTTCAGTTGCAACTGTTTCATGCGTCTTTCTGCTCGAGACTCAGCACTAGCGTCTAAGAAAATTTTTACCGGCGCATCCGTAAACACTACCGTACCCATATCGCGACCATCTGCTACTAGCCCTGGAGCTTGCCTAAAATCACGTTGACGCTGTAATAAAGCAGTTCTTACTTGAGTGAGTGACGCTACTTTAGACGCAGCGCCTCCTGTTTCTTCAGTACGAATATCTTTTGATACATCAATGCCATTTAATAAGACTTTAACTTCTGCTGTTGTTGAATCAAACATTAACGGCAAATTAAGTGCCAACCTAGCCAGTTGTTCTTCATTATCAAGAGCAATATTATTTTGTAAAGCGGATAAAGCTAGAACCCGATAAATAGCACCAGAATCTAACAGGTGCCAATTAAAATGATTAGCTAAAGCTTGACACAATGTGCCCTTACCCACTCCACTCGGTCCATCAACGGCAATAACCGGAACTGTTTTATGCATTTTATTCTTCACTTAAACGTTTAAATTGTTCAAAATAATCAGGAAAAGTCTTCATGGTACATTTAGGGTCTAAAATCGTTACTGGCGTATCCGATAATGCCACTAATGAAAAACACATTGCCATACGGTGATCGTTATAAGTCTTAATTTCGGCGTGCCTTAATTTAGCTGGGGGAACAATAGTAATATAATCCCGCCCTTCATCGACTGTCGCCCCAACTTTGCGTAATTCAGTAGCCATCGCGATTAAACGATCGGTCTCTTTAACTCGCCAATTATAAATATTGCGAATTGAGGTTGACCCTTTAGCAAATAACGCTGTAGTCGCGATAGTCATCGCCGCATCAGGGATATGATTCATATCCATATCAATACCATGGAGTTCACCTTTGGTACATTCAATATAATCATCAGCCCAAGTAATTTTGGCACCCATTTTTTCTAATACATGGGCAAACTGGGTGTCACCTTGTAAACTTTTTTTACCAATCCCCGTAACTCTAACTGTTCCACCTTTAATTGCTGCTGCCGCTAAAAAATAAGAAGCTGATGAAGCATCACCTTCCACTAAATAATCACCTGGTGATTGATAGTTTTGTTGACCTTTAATCACAAAATTTTGATAATTATTATTAACTACGGACACCCCAAAAATTGCCATCATTTTAATGGTAATATCAATATAAGGCTTCGACACTAAATCACCAATAATGCTAATCTCGGTATCATTAGTTGCTAATGGCGCTGCCATTAATAGCGCAGTTAAAAATTGGCTGGAAACAGATCCATTAACTTCAATTTTACCACCAACAAATCCACCATGAATATGCAACGGTGGGTAACCGTCATTTTCAAGATAATCAATCTTGGCGCCACCTTGTCGTAGGGCATCGACCAAATGACCGATTGGCCGTTCTTGCATACGTGGTTCACCGGTCAAAATTATATTATTATTCCCTAAACATAAAGCCGCAGTTAGTGGGCGCATAGCCGTGCCAGCATTACCTAAAAACAACTCTAACGCATGTTGCGTTTGCAATATGCCGCCATGACCTTCAATATCACAAATGGTACGGTCATGAGATAATTGATAATTCACACCTAGTGCAGCCAAAGCATCAAGCATGTAACGCACATCATCACTATTGAGCAAATTAGTTAAACGGGTCGTCCCTGTACTCAGGGCAGACAATAATAGTGCACGATTAGATACGCTCTTAGAACCGGGTAAATTAATGGTACCATTAAATCTTTTTATAGGTTGTAATGTTAAGGATAACATGCTGACTCTCTTTAATATTTTTTTAAAATCTTTCTAGTGTAGCTTTTAACAAATCAATAGCTTGATGATCTTTAGCACTATTTTGCCATAACTTATCAAATAAATGTCGATAGCGCTTAATTGCATCATTAGATGAGGTAATCGATGCGATACCAGTAGTAACATTAGGTAGTTCACCTAATCGGAAAGGACTCATTGCCAGCGATATTGGTTGTTCATCACGATAAAAAATTTGAAAAGTGATAGATGGAATAGCTTCTTGAGTAATAGCAATAGTTGGGGCGAAAGATTGTTGTTCTAGTAATTCAATTAAGTGAAAAACCTCTTTGCGTGCTAATAACATTCGTTCAGATTTTTTACCTGGTGAAATAGTTAAATTACCGACCAAACCAATATGTAAAAAACGTTCTACATTGCGTAAACTAATCAAATTAATAATTTTTGGCTCTGACTGATAAAACTGCTTTTTACGTTCTTTTAAAATTGATAATGTAACAGAATAATCAGGTTTAGGTTGTAACCCACTTGATTCATCTAACATTAAAGCTAAATGATTCAAGTAATCGGGTGAGGTTAATAAAAAAGAAAAAGGATCAAAATGCGAATAGATATGGGTTGATTGCTGTTCTAACTGCCGCATGCGTTCAAAAAAACCTTCACCACTCGAATAATATTCAGTATCAATACCAAGCAAACTAGCCAAGGAAGTATCTAATAAAAGGGCTAACCTTTCTAAGGTCTCAATTTTAACAATCTCGCCTTTTTCTAAACGATAAACCGCAGCTCGAGAAATTCTAAGACTTTCTGCCACATCTTCAGCCTTTAATGAAGCAGCAATACGATAAGCACGTAATCGCTGCCCAATAGCACAATAATCAATCGATCCTGTAATCATAATCCACTCAATGTATACGAGTTTTTGGCAGTGTATCATAAGGCGATAACAATGCCAATTTTTGTAAAGATGTTTCAGGCTAGCTATACGTTTACATATATTATTTTAATAAAACATCCTGTAATACTGATGCATTTTTGAATTCTGTAAACTCTGTAATAGCTTGTGGCTGTTTAGCATCATCTGAAGATTTACCTAATACTTGTGAAGCCAACACTAATCCTTTTGATTCCATTACTGAATGTTTATAAAAATCGATCAAATCTTGCTGAGTGATTTTTTTGAGTTGAGCTATTTTTTTATTTCGAGAATCAAAAGTAAAGCGGGAATTTTGATAGTCTGGCATATAACGACTAAACTCTTCGTCTAATGTTTGCGGTGGCATATTTAATTCATCAAGTACGGCTTTTTTGTATTGCTCAATATCTTGTTTAGACAATGCTTGTAACTTACTTAGCATAACAGGATAAAATTCTTGATAACGTTTAAATAAATATGCTGGATCATACTGATTACTTTGCACAATAAAACTCATCCCGGCAAAATCACCTACAGTCACAGGACCAGCAAATACAGCATAGCCTAGTTGCTCATTAGTACGTAATTGATCAAAAAACCATGGTGATATCATTTTAGACAAAGTATAACTTAACATACCGCTACTGATTCTATCGTAGCCAGTAGGAATATAACTCATCATCAAAGCATGATCCGTGCTTTTAGCTTGCTGAGTAATTTTAGCAGCTAACGAATTTTTAATTTTAACATTATCAATCGGTGTAAATTCAACATCTCGCACTAAGTTTTTTTGAATAGAATGATAAAGATCTAAAGAATTTTCATTAGACAAGTTACCCAAACTAATCATATAAGGAATTGAACGAGTAAGTAAATTATCACGGTAAGCTACAATATCTTCAATGCTAATATTAGCGGTAATTTGGCGTTTTTCATCCCGTTCATAATAACGCGGTAATACTGACAACGCATTAACCGGCTGAACCGCTAGCCAGTAACTTTTAGCATATTCAGCTTTATCAAGTTCTTGCAGATACCAAGATTTAGCCAAAGCTAAAGTTTGTTCATCAATAGTAACATTACGATAACTATCAAGTACTGCGGTAACCATTTTTGGTAAATGTTGACTAAAACCACTTGCTGAAATCATCAAGCCACTATCATTGCCAGTAGATAATGAAATTCCCGCAACCCCTGCTTGAAATTGTAAATTATCTAAATTTCGGCCAACAATATAATCAAGTAATTTAAAGGCGACATCTGATTTGGCCGATGCAAAAGCTTGATTATTACGTAACGAAACTACAATAGCGGCTTTAGGTTCATTTTTAAAATACTGGCTAACAAAATGGATATGATTACCACGTTTACTAAATTCAGCCGGTTGAGCCTGATTACTATTTTGCTTAGTAATTGAAAAATCATCAGGAATAAACGGATTTAACTCAGGTAGTGAAAATGAATAAGATTTACCTAACTTTAGCCAATTCGCTTTTTGTTCAGCAGTAATATTATCGACTTTATAAGGAGCTTCGACAAAATAAGCCATTTTGTTAGTGGTTTGATCTGGCGAAATCACCCAGATTCTGACATTATCTGGAGTTAAGCTTTTTAGGCGAGTAATGATTGCTGTTTTATCTAAATTAGTAGCAATATAATCAGAATTTAACACATTTTTTACCGGATATAACAACATTTGATCTGATAACCATTCTACATACGACATATCACGGTTAATATCTTCATATTTAAATTCTAATGCTAAAACTTTCTTTAGCTCCTCATAATAAGCATCAGTAATGCCTTGTTTTTGAATTAATTGTAAATAATTGAAAATAGCAGCAATTACTTTATCTTTTTGAGCTAGTCCGTCATCAGTTAAACTCACATTAATACTGAACATACCACTGTTACCATAACGGATTGGATCATTAGTTGCACTAATACTCTCAATCAAACCTTGTTTTTGTAACAAATCAAACACTGTATTTTGACTACGGTTACTCAGCAAATAAGCAATATATTCATCACTCTTATCAGCAAATTTAGCTAGATTATTTTCTATTGGAAATTGTAAAAATAACAATTTTTGTGGTTGAGCTGGTACCATTGCAATTTGTTTACTCAGTACATTTGGCGTGATTGCTGGCTGATCAATTTTAGGTACGGTGATATTTTTATTCGGAATTTTACCAAAGGTAGTTTCTGCTAATTTAGTTAATTTACTCAAGGTTTGATTACTATAAATCACGCCCACCATGATATTGGCAGAATAATAGTCGTTATGAAAATTAACTAATGCATCTTGTAATTTACTGCTTGGTTTGTTACTTAACGTTTGTAAATTACCACCTGAAAATTGGGCTGCTGGGTGTTGTTGATTTATGGTTTCAGAATCAACTTGACCAATTCTAAAACCATCATTCGATCTTGCCATAGTCATTTCGGCATTTACCGCATTACGTTCTTTATCAGCAAAACTGGGATCTAACTTAGGCTCGGCAATCGCATCGGCTAAATAATCAAGAGCAGTATCTAATGCACTATTTTCAACTTCAAAATAAAAAGCAGTTCGATGAGGGGCAGTACTAGCATTGTAACTACCAGAATGACGGTTCAAAAACTGTGAAAAACTCGCTGGCTCTGGATATTTAGTCGATCCCATAAGTACCATATGTTCGGTATAATGAGCTAGACCTTGCTGATCTTTAGGATCTTGCAGAGACCCTACCGGCAATGCTAATGATCCCAAAGATTGCACCGCATTTGGGTCCGAAACTACTAACACCCGCATTTTATTTGCCAATTCAATTACTTCATATTGACGATTGTCGCGATCACTCTGTTGCACTTTCTCCAATAAAACGGGATGTGTGAGCTTATTTTCACTCGCAAAGGATGAATCAAAAATAATAAACGTTAGTACTATAAAAACAACAAGTTTAATCTTTATCTTATGCATATAATCTTCCACAAAAGAGAATAAGTAGTGTATTTTGAATTTACTATATTAGGGATGGCGCAATGAAACAAACATAATCTATTAGTTAAATCTAATTAACAATAAATATTTTATAATATTAATGTATTTTGCTGATAAGTTATACTATAATTTACTCGTCAAATAATGATATATATAAATTTTATATTCAGTTCAATATAGTAATAAATTGTTTACAATTTTTATGTCTTAAAAATAGCATTCGCTATCGTATCTATATAAGTACAAATTAGCACCATTAAATAGTGGCTCCAATCGACTCAATGTTGTTTGAGGATATAGCTAACATTCATTGATTCGTATGTAGGAAAGGACAAAATTAATACTTTGCTAAATTTCCTATATTGTTCTCGTCGACACAATCGACAGAATAGAAAGTTGAATAGTAATTAAGTACAAACACACCATACCAAACAAAATATAATGTATTAAGGTTATTCTATGTATCATAAATTAGTCTTAATTATTAGTATGTTAATGTATAGCTATTCGTCCATAGCTAATACAATCAATTATAATGATAATGCGGTTAAAGCTGATCTACTATTGAAAGAAAGCCTTGAAGCTAAAAAATCGCAGAATTATGAACTTTCACTATCAAAATTAGAAATTGCTCGCCAATTATCGCCGACTAATTCTGATATTCTTGTTCAACTAGGCTTTAATTATTATGCTCTCGGTAAATTAGAACCGGCAAAACAAGCTTTTGAACAAGCTTTATCTATTGCTCCTGACTATGTCGATGCTCAGTATGGACTTACAAGTATTGTATTAGCACAAAATAACGATCATCCGGATAAAGCCGAGGCTTTATTGGAGCAATATTTAAAAAAATCGCCCAATGACACTCAATTACTAGAATTAAAAAACGCAATACAAGCTGTCAAAGATTCTATCCATAATTGGGAATTTAATCTGGCTGGTACTCACAGTCGCTTATCAAATTCTTATGCGACTTGGAATGAATTAGAGACTTCTCTTGCCTACAAATTATCAAAGAAAAATACCATTGTAGGGCATTTTGTACAGTCTCATCGTTTCCATATGGATGACCAAAAATATGGCAGCACACTATGGCATACTTTTAATGATAGGGCCTACGGTTATTTTACTGGTTTAGTCTCTTCGTCAAATAAGTTTTTTGCAAAGTATACCCTTGCAAGTGGGGGGGATTATACTTTATTCAATTCAACCAATGATAACATTAATTCATTTCATATCACCTTAGATTTGAAACTTGATCACTATGATGATGGCAACATTAAAACTATCTCCCCTGGCATAATTCAATATTTTTGGGACGATAGATTATCTATATCAGGAATATGGTTTAATACCTTCGACCAAAATGAAAACCATATGAATGGATTTTTAGTAAAACTAACTAGCTCTCCAACTGAAAAATTACATTTATTTGCTGGTTACTCAGATTCGCAAGAAACATCTGATCGTTCTAGTGGTTTTAATGAATCTCTGATAAAAGTAAAGACCAGATTTGCAGGATTATCTTATGATATATCTAATCTAATTACCTTACAGCTAAACTATTCTGACGAAGACAGAAAACAAAAAACATATAACCGTAAATTGTATAACAAAAAAAACTTAGGGTGTGGCATAAAATGGATATTCTAATACGGTATGTCAATATTTATAATGGAAGTTTAGTGGTAACTAGTATTGTCGTGCTATTTGTCACAGCTTTGATTTATAGAATACAAAAAAGACGGCATCGGCACAATAGTCGACTTAAGTTAAAATTAATTGAATCCTATAACAAAAGCATAAAATTCAATGATTCGAGCATCTTCGTAAATACTGTTTCGGAAGCGTTACCGTCGGGTTCTATGACGATGATTGCTTCATTTTTTGCCAAAAAAAAATGCCATGAATTACATAATTTTATCCCTTTATTTGCAAAAGAAACATTTCAAAAAAAATTACGTCAGTTATTAAAAAAAGGGAATGCACAACAACGAATTGAAGCGGCGAATATGTTGTCATATTATCCTTGCGAAAAAACATTAAAAGCTTTAAGAAAAGCTTGTTCAGATCATAGGCAAGAAGTTGCTGTTGCTGCTGCTTTAAGTTTATTAAATAGCGATCCAGAAGTATCACTTGCACAACTAATTATACAACTCTTTAATTCTACGACACAAAAAGGACTATTCTGCTTTCTAAGACTTGTTCCATCTAATACTCTATTACATCTTGAGTCTCAATTAATTATTGAAGAGTCTATAAGTCCTGATAATGCTTTACTTGCAATGTTAATAGAAATTTCCAACAACTTTATTATTCCATATGTAACTTTTGCTAGAGAAGATCAGCGCGACTATATGCAATCACTGTTTGAAATATTATTAGGATTGCAATACAAAGCATCTGGAGTTATTCATAGTTGTTACATACTAAACTTTATCAATGAATTTTGTTACCAAGAAAAAATATGCAGCATACAAAAGTTAATTACAGAATATTTTAATTTTGAAAGCAAACTATTTGTCTGCTTTCTTGATGAGCATGAAAATACCTCTAAAAATCAAACCATTGGACAATATTATGAATGACTATGTATACAACACATTAATTGTAAGTATGGATATTATTGTTTTCATTATTGTATTAATTGGACTGCTACAAGTTTTAGTTTATTTTATACAACTTATCGTTGCTTTATACGTTTTAGTTGATAACCCTAATAGAGATCGTAAAATACAAAGCACATATAATAATGATGGTTTCTTACACCCGATCACTATTATTTTGCCTGCATATAACGAAAGCGTAACCATTATCGATAGTATTGAGTCTATGCTTGCATCAAATTACCCCAATGTAGATATGATCGTGGTCAATGACGGTTCTACTGATAGAACTTTCGAATTAATTAATCAATATTTGGAACTTGAAGAAATTGAGCACGATTTAAATAATACAGAATTAAAACAACTGCCACATGCAAGAATTAAAGGTGTTTATATTTCACGTAAAGATAGTCGTCTTCGCGTTATAGACAAAGAGAATGGTGGAAAAGCTGATGCACATAATGCAGCTATCAATTTAAGTCGAGCACCTATTGTTTGCCTATTAGATGCTGATTCAATCCTTGCCCCTGATGCACTAACTAATGCTATTGTTCCTTTTATTGACGACCCTAAAACTATTGCTGTAGGAGGCACAATACGCGTTGCCAATAGTTGTTTGATCCATAAAGGATTAGTAACCAAAATTAAGTTATCTAAAAAGTATATTGTACAACTACAAGCTCTGGAATATATGCGCTCATTTCTAATGGCAAAAGTCGCATGGAATCATTTTAAAACACTACCTGTTATATCAGGAGCGTTCGGTTTATTTCGTCGTGATTTTGCTATTAGAGTGGGAGGATTCTCTGTAGGTTCTATGGGTGAAGATTTTGATTTCACAGTAAAATTGCATAAATATATTTATGATTCCCATGTTGACTATAAAATAAAATTTGTGCCCACAGCAATTTGTTGGACACAAGTCCCAGAAAAATGGAAAATATTACAAAACCAACGTATTCGTTGGCATATAGGTGCATTACAAACATTTTTTCATTTCAAAAATTTAATGCTTAGGCCCAAATATCATAGAGTAGGTTTTGCCTTATTGCCTTATTCGGTGCTAACTGATATTATAGGCCCGCTAACAGAGTTTTTCGGTTACCTACTCTTACCTTTCTTCTGGTATTTTCAAATAGTTAATGGGAATATAATAGCTTCCTATTTTTTACTTGGCATTTGCTACAACATATTAATTAATTCTGTTGCTATAGCGATCGATGGATTATTGTTAAAGGGATTAAATAAAACAAGATATTTAATATCGCTGTTTTATATATCTTTGTTAGAAAATTTTGGTTATCGACAAATTTGTTTATATTGGAAACTTAAAGGGTTTCTTCGATTAAGAAAAGGTAAAATATCTTGGGGGAAAATGGAGAGGGTCAAGTTTGATAAATAGTATGAGTATAATTCGAAGTATTTTTTTATTTATAATCAGTTTTTACGTTAGTTCTACTTTTGCTACTGACCTTTTCTTATGTAAAGCAATTGATGGCACCTATAAAATACTATGGGCATTACCTAACGACAATTCACCAGAATGTGAAAAAAAAATAGTTTCAAGCGAAACTGAAAATGTCATTTTCACATCAATTTCACCCAAACAAGATAAAAATTACAACATTATTTTATCTGGTTCAGATAAAAACAATGTTTTTAAACCAACTACTGCAATTGAAACCCAAGAAACCATGTTAAATCAAAATAAGAACATTGATAAACAATTGGTTAGTATCCATCGTATCCAATCAAAAAGCCAACAAACTTCGTCAAAATCATTAGTTAATTTAGCGATGTGGAACTGGGAAGCAAGTACTTGGCTTAACTATCCAGAAAAATTCATAAAAACCGTAAAATCTAAAGGTATTGACCAAATTTATCTTAAATTATCAATCGATAATGACAAAATTGCCGACGAAGAACAATTAATTGAACTATTAGATATTGCCGCTAATAATCAGATAAAAATTATTGCTGTTGAAGGTTCGCCAGACATGGTGATTGAATCTGGTTTAAAATATGCTATTGAGCGTAACCAAGTTATTAAACAATTTTGTCAAGCTCGTAAAGACAAACCTTGTCTTGCTGGAATTCAATATGATATTGAACCCTATATTCTAAAAGAATATAACCAAGATCCCAAAGCAACTTGGCAATTATGGAATAATGCAATAAAAATGTTGAGTCAATCTTGGGGTGACAAAATTGAAGTAGTTATACCCTTTTGGTTACGCAATATAGATAATGGTGAACAAATTGTACAAGATATTGCACCTTATACTTCAAAATACATAGTTATGGTTTACCGCACAGATTATGATCTAATTTACAATCTTAGTACAGATTGGTTATCTTGGGGTGATAAAAATAGCAAAAAAATTACGATTGCACTTGAAAGTGGAATACTTGATGATGAACTTGAAAAATTTTATGTTCCTAGCAAAACCTATGGGGAAATAGAAAAAGTAGCATTTAATGATAAGGACGTTATTTTATTAAATAAAGAAAAACTTACCAGCGATAATGCAATTTATACCTATTCCGCTAGTTCATTAGAAAAATCTGATGCCAAAAACCATATAATCAGTTTTATGGGGAAAGAAGATAACTTGTTCAAAACAGTTAATTTATTAGCAGATGTTTTTCCTGAATGGAGTTCATTTGATGGCATTGCTTTGCATGGACTAAATTTTTAACCAATACCAAAAGAGCTGGCCAACCAGCTCTTTAATTCTTTTATTATACATTGAAAATAATTCAATTAATGCTCACGAGTTTTTCTAAACTCAACATCAGGGTAACGTTCTTGTGTTAAATTCAGATTAACCATGCTTGGTGCAATGTAAGTAAGATTATCACCACCATCTAACGCCAAATTCTGTTCGCATTTGCGCTTAAACTCTTCCAATTTTTTCACATCACTACACTCAACCCAACGTGCAGTAGTTACATTTACTGGCTCATAAATCGCCTCAACGTTATATTCAGATTTTAAGCGTGCTACTACAACATCAAACTGAAGAACCCCAACCGCACCCACAATTAAATCATTATTAATTATTGGTCGGAATACCTGCACTGCACCTTCTTCGGATAACTGCACCAAACCTTTTAATAATTGCTTCTGTTTGAGAGGATCTTTTAAACGAATACGGCGGAACAATTCTGGCGCAAAGTTAGGAATACCTGTGAACTTAAGATCTTCGCCTTGAGTAAAAGTATCACCAATTTGAATAGTACCATGATTGTGCAAACCAATGATATCTCCAGCATAAGCCTGTTCAACTTGCTCACGATCACCCGCCATAAAGGTTAAGGCATCAGAAATGTTCACATCTTTGGCAATTCTTACATGACGTAATTTCATGCCTTTCTCATATTTACCAGAAACAATACGTAAAAAGGCTACCCGGTCACGGTGTTTGGGGTCCATGTTAGCTTGAATTTTAAACACAAAACCAGTAAATTTATCTTCAGTTGCCGCCACTTCACGTTTATCAGTCTGCCTAGATTGTGGGGTTGGTGCCCAAGCGGTTAATCCGTCTAGCATATGATCAACACCAAAATTACCTAACGCAGTACCAAAAAATACTGGTGTTAAATCACCAGATAAAAACGCTTCTAAATCAAATTCATTGGAAGCACCTTGTACCAATTCAAGTTCATCCCGTAATTGCTGAGCTAAATCCTCACCTACTGCGGCATCTAATTCAGGATTAGTTAAACCTTTAACAATGCGTACTTCTTGAATGGTATGCCCTTGACCTGACTGGTACAAATAAGTCTCATCTTTAGCTAAATGGTAAACACCTTTAAATAACTTACCACAGCCGATTGGCCAAGTAATAGGAGCACACATAATATTAAGTTCGTTTTCAACCTCATCCAATAGTTCCATCGGATCACGGATATCCCGATCTAACTTATTCATAAAGGTTAAAATTGGCGTATTACGTAGACGCGTAACTTCCATTAATTTGCGAGTGCGATCCTCAACCCCTTTAGCAGCATCAATCACCATCAAGCAACTATCAACGGCCGTAAGCGTGCGATAAGTATCTTCAGAAAAATCCTCATGCCCTGGAGTATCTAATAAATTAACTAAACAGTTATTATATGGAAATTGCATCACCGAGGTCGTAATTGAGATCCCACGTTGTTTTTCCATCTCCATCCAATCTGACTTAGCATGCTGCGCATTAGCACCACGCCCTTTTACTGTACCAGCGGTTTGAATGGCTTGTCCAAATAGTAATACCTTTTCAGTGATAGTGGTTTTACCGGCATCTGGGTGAGAAATTATCGCAAACGTACGGCGAGCGTTAACTTCATCTAAATAAGCTTGTTCTGTCATAAAGATAACTATATTTATCAAACAAAAATAATCGCGTATTCTAACAGGTATCATATTATATTGCCATGAATGTTGTGACACAGGCTATTTACCTTATTTAATTATCTATGCATAATACTTGTATAACATTGAACAATGATGGTTATATCCTGACAAAAAGTTTCAGGTAAGCATAACGTTTTAGTATAAACAGATATCAACAATGAATATTCGTGACTTAAAATTATTTTTACATTTATGTGAAACTTGCCATTTTGGTATGACGGCAGATGCCATGCATGTAAGTCCATCAACTTTGTCACGGCAAATCCAACGCTTAGAAGAACATTTTGGCCATCCATTATTTATTCGCGATAATCGCCAAGTACAAATCACTCAAGTTGGTGACCGAGTAAAACGTTTTGCATTACAAGTGGTTAACCTACATCAACAATTACAACAAGATATTGATAAGTCAGATCAACAGTTAGTTGGAGAACTTAAACTTTTTTGTTCAGTTACCGCGGCCTACAGCCACTTACCTGATATATTAGATCGATATCGCATTAATTATCCTTTTGTTGAAATAAAATTATCAACTGGTGATGCCGCTGATGCAGTTGAAAAAATCCAATCTAATGAAGCAGATTTAGCTATTGCCGGAAGACCAAAACAACTACCAGCAGGTATTGAGTTTTTGAAGTTAGGCGAAATTGAAATGGTGTTACTTATCCCCAAACTAAATAGTTCGTTTAGTGATAAATTACATCAGAAACAACCTGATTGGCATAATATCCCATTTATACTTCCAGAGCATGGTCCAAGCCGACATCGAATTGATTTATGGTTTAAACAACAAAAAATTACTAACCCAAGAATTTACGCTACCGTTGCCGGACATGAAGCAATCGTATCTATGGTAGCTCTTGGTTGTGGTGTAGCCTTACTACCAAAAGTAGTTATGGAAAATAGTCCGGAAAGGATTAGGGAACGCATTACCGAATGGTCAACCAATTTGATGCAACCCTTTGATATAGGTATTTGTGTACAAAAAAGACGATTGTCAGAAAGAATAATTTCAGCATTTTGGACTTTGTCAAATCTAGATCAAGTTAATAATTGCAAAAATAAAATATAACAAAAATTCAACGCCATTATGCTATACCATATATATTAATAGACGCATACTAGTCTGTTGTTTATAATTTTCTAAATAATTTAATTAAAAGGAAAATAGGGAAATAATTGCAATGAAGATGAACATAAAAATAAAAACTTTAGCATCTTGGCTCGTTTTAATAATTATTACAATGCCCCACTTATTGCAAGCAGCTGTTAAACCAGAAAAGCGTTTAAATATCATCCGTCCTGAAATTCAATTAAATCAAAAACCAGATTGGTTAACTATTGTAAGTTCGAATTATTATGATGGTGATAAGGATGATTTAGTCACTGCCGGTTTAGGTTTTACTCGCTTATCAACGACTAATAGTGTTACTAATTTTGCAAATCCGGCTAAACCAACCATACATGAGCTTAGGCAAGCTAAATTAAATCGTTTCATCAATCCTAATACTGGCGAAGGTTCGCTATTTGGCTTCAAACGTCAAGATTTAACCCCTTTATTTGATGGTAAAGTAGCCGGTACCGAAATATTAGCAACTATCGATAATGACAATGAAAAAGTAGGCTTATTATTACAAATTCCACTTGATTTTGATACCAATAAACCTTGTATTGTTGCAGTTCCTGCTAGTGATTCAGATGGATTATTTAACGCCAAAGATATACAAATACGGGGGTTATGGGGATTACGACATAATTGTGCCGTAGTTTATAATGATAAGGCCTTAGGTAATGGTATTTACGATATTACCAACCAACGAGGTTATAGCATTGATGGTATTACTCAAACCAATAATTTAATGTTTGCCCCTAAAATTAATAATAGAGCTCAATATAGCCAGCAATACCCTAACCGTTATGCAATTAAACAGTTGCATTCAAAACAAAATTCCGAACAACGTTGGGGGGAATTTGTTCTAAAATCGATTGAATTTGCGTTTTATCAACTCAATTCAGAATTTTCAGAAACACAAAAAGTTACTTTCAATAAAGATAATACTATAGTCCTAGTTTATGGAACCACTGATGGAGGAGGCGCTGCGCTAAAAGCAGGCGAATTGGATAAAGATAATATTATTAAAGGAATTGTTGCTGTTAATCCACAAATTTACACTCTGCCACCTAAAACACCGATTACCCTTAAATTAGGTGATAATGCCACAAAACCATTAGATTTTAAATCAATTGCTGATTATAGTTCATATGCAGCATTGTATATACCATGTGCTGTGCCAGCAATTATAGCTAATCATTCTGATAATTATATAATACCTTTAGCCGATAGGTATCTGCATTCTCAAAATCGCTGTGACTCTTTAAATAAGGCTAAACTATTAACTACTGCAAGCCCGCAAGAAGCTCTGGATAAATTACATCAATATGGTTGGACCTCCGACATGGATATCCAACTACCTTATTTTTACTATCGAGAATCAATTGGTTTACCGTACAAATATATCAGTTCTTATGGACGCTTTGATGTAAGTCAAAATATGTGTAATTATTCTGTAGCTAGCACTCAACAAGATCCAATTTACTATATGGGATTAGTCAAATCGTTAAAAGAAGTAACTTTTGAACAACTTTGGGGATTGGCTAGCGGTAATTTACCATTATGGCTGGGTATTAATGCTACAGCTCTCGATTTAGTCAACAATGATGATCTTCACTCGCCAAGACGTGATTTTTACTCAAGTTCACAACATAAGGATGAAGTTGATTATAATACTAAAGGTGCAATATGCTTGAACAAAAAATTAAAAGATCCACGTGTTCAACAAGGGCTTAAACAAGTTGCGATGTCAGGTAATTTAAATAAAATTAAAACTTTTATTGTGCATGCCCGTAATAATGTCAAACAATTACCTGATACCGCTCGAGCTTATGTCGCCTTAAATAGTCAAATCGAAAATAAAACATCACAATTACGTTATATGGAAGTTGAAAACACTAGCTATCTTGATGGGGAAGTACCATTCGACAACACCTTAGTATCGATTGATTATTATGGTGAAGATGCCATAGAATGGTTATGGGCTAACTTAACTTCTAAAGCAACATTACCCGATAGCCAAGTGATTCGTGCTAAAGCTCAAGGTGGTAAAAGTGGCTATACTACTGGCGTTACTAGTAAAAACTTAATCCCTATATCACAATCACCAAATCGTAATGATCTAATCAAAAAAGAAAATGGTAAAATTACTCTACCTAAATAATATTAATAATATAGCAATTATTATTGGGCAATTTTTATAATTTGCCCAATAATGTCAACTTATAAATTATTGCTTTTAGCAGACTGAATGTTTACACACATTTGAGGATATAATCTAAAAAATAGCGTGGCTAATTCAGTATAATTTTGTTTAATATCCTCAATGGTCTGTTTCAACAAATACAGTTTAGGTCGCCTTGAAGCCATACCATTCAATACCTTGCCAACAAAGTCAATTGACGCATAATTTTCTAACCATTTACCCTGCCACATAGCCTGCATGAAATTCTGGTAATCTCGCGGATAAACATCAATATACGGCTGGATTTGTTGTCGTGTTGCTTGATTAAATTCACTGACATTACTGGTTACACCATAATCTTGCCAACATTTAGACAAAAAGTGATCCCATACAATATCTAAAGCAATGGTCGCCACGCGGCGGTGAGTTGGTCGGAATAATAATTTGGCTTGTTTAACTTCAGGCAAACTATCGGTCATAATATCGATTTTACGATGCAATATAATACCATCGGCTATCGCTTGTGGATAAATTGCATATGGATCACCTTTAACAAAGTCAGCGACCGTATTACCAATTAAGGA
Source organism: Gilliamella sp. wkB112 (assembly GCF_001690685.1). Taxonomy (GTDB): domain Bacteria; phylum Pseudomonadota; class Gammaproteobacteria; order Enterobacterales; family Orbaceae; genus Gilliamella; species Gilliamella apicola_J. Next base: position 106,257 of record NZ_LZGL01000017.1, read on the forward strand.
ACTATTGGCTAAAGTTGCCAAGTGCAAATGAGCAAGAATATTCATAAATTAGTTAGATTATTCGCGATGACGGAACTCGCCTTCAGCAAATCCTTCACGCCAATAACTGATAATTTGCACGGCATCAGCATTAAGATCGGAATATTTATCTTTTATTGCATGGCGTAGTTGCTGAGCTAATGAACTTTCCATACCGCCCCAAAATAATAAGTCATCATGTGTTGGTAAATTAGCAGCAATAACCGAATCAATTAATTGATTTGGTTGTAGACTATTCGCAATTAACCAATTAATTTCGACGTTATCATTATTTGGTAACGGCATTACATCAGATTGATGTTTAACTTCAATAAAAGCACTCGCTTTTTGATTATCAGGTAAATTTTCTAAGCTATAACAAATAGCAGGTACTGCTGCAATATCACCGATTAAAACCAAATAACTATTTTCAAATACTGTTTTCGAACCCATACCAAACAAACCAATTTGATCACTCTCTTTAGCTGACTGAGCCCAAAGAATAGCAATACCTTTCGCATGAATAGCAAAGTCTATAACTAATTGATTGGTGACTTCATCATATTTGCGAATACTATAAGTGCGAGCAAGTTTACGCACATTTTCAGTTAACAGTAATTTACCTTTTTCATCAAACCCTGGAAAAGTAATTGCTTTAGTAATAGGATCAGCGAAAATTAGTTTTAAATGAGGGCCTACCCATAATGGATTTATTTGTAGAGATTTATCACAACTAAAATAGATGCGAATAAAATTGCTTGATAAGTGCTCAACCTTAATTACAGTTAATAGCCCATTGACTATTACTCTTGATGATTTCTCTGCCATGATGTAACTCCGCATTATTCATGATGAACACGCGGATTATCATACACTAAAATTACTAAAACTAGCCTATCTTTTTTGTAAAATAAAAACTAACCCAATGCTATTAATAGCATTGGGTTAGTAACCTCACGTATGATGATTTAACTTATTAATACTTTAAGGAGCCAAATGCTGCACACCAATCTTGATCAAATTTAGTAACGGCAGCATCTACAGCAGGATCGGCAATAAACAATTCCGCCACATCAGCCGGTAAGGTAATGGCTTTACACCCTGCTAACATACATTCTAACGCTTGTCTTGGGGTTCTAAAACTCGCAGCTAACACCATAGATTCCGGGCAATGTAAATCCAATAATTTTTGTAATTCTTGCACAGTATCTTTACTATTACCACCTTGTGCATCAATTCGATTAACATAAGGAGCAATATATTTAGCACCAGCTAATGCACCTAAAAATCCTTGCCCTGCACCATAAACAGCTGTCCCTAATGTTGGTACTCCTTGCTTAGTCAATTCTTTAATAGCAATTAATCCTTCAGCATTAACCGGAATTTTGGTCACTAAATTTGGTACCACTTTTCTTAATTGTTCTGATTCTTTGATCATTTGCTTAGCGTCGCTGGAAAGAACTTGGGCAAATAATAATTTATCAGCACCTAAAATATCTTGTAGCTCAGCGAGTAACGAAAAGATAGCCTTACCTGATTTAGCCACAATACTTGGATTAGTGGTTACCCCACTAATTGGCAATACAGCGGCTAAACGTTTAATGGCGGCAATATCAGCGGTATCTAAATATAATTCCATGATTAACTCCTACTTGATAATAATTTTATTAAATGGGTATTCTATGACTTACATAGTAAAAAAAATTGTAAGATTAACCTAGAAGACATTTTTGCCATTTACTGGATTTTTGTACGCTACATAAAAAAATGTGATCTAAGTCACACTTATTAAATTGATGGCATAATTTATTTCTAAACTAATCGCTATTAGTTATTTGCATCAATACTTATTTTGTGTATATAATGCCCATTAACACTAAATTATTTCATTAATAATCAATAAAATAAAATGAAAATATCAATAAATAAGGTTTTAACTGAACTGGTTAAATATCCTCATAAAATAAATCATATCTATTTTGCCAATCAAAATATTAATGTCCCTTTACATGCTTACCAAGTGGATTTTCCTAGGATAGAAATCATATTAGAAGGAGAACAACAAATACAATGGGCAGAAAATAATGGTGAAGTAGTACAACAAAATTTATTAACTTACGATTTATTATATATCACACCCAACAGTTGGAATAAACCCATATGGCAACAGCCGGTTACCACATTGAGTATCTTATTTGGTAAGCAGCAAATTGGTTTGAGTTTATTACATTGGGATGGCAAGCAATTGATTCCTTATGGGCAAATCAATGCACCACGACGTGGTCCTAGAATTGGTACTTTTATTATTCAAGCAATATCCGAACTGACTTGGCAAAACCAACTAGTAAAGCAAAGCCAAACCGCATACTTCCTCATTCAAGGCTTACTAAGTAATACCCTTGATTTACTTAATGTTAAAGTTGAAACCGCATCAAAAACAACCAGCCTATTTGAGGCCATTCGCCAGTATATTGATACCCATTTTCGGGAAGATGTGACTCGCGATTTTTTGGCCAATATGTTCTACATTTCACCTAACTATTTATCGCACCTATTCCAACGTGAAGGTAATATAGGTTTGAATGAATATTTAAATCAAATTCGCTTAGAATATGCTAAATCATTACTAAAAAATTATGATTTAAATGTGAAAGAGATCGCCCTTGCCTCCGGTTTTAAAGACAGCAATTACTTTTGTCGCGTTTTTCGCAAACAAACCGAACGCACGCCAACCGAATATCGCCGACAATATCACAGTAAATTGTCCTAATCTAGTAATAAGTCACTTTAAAACTGTTTTAAGCGGCTAACTGATTTTATGTCGATAATGATAATAATCAAGGTTATAACGATTATCATCGACCGTTTTATAATTATTACCCACCAAAAACAACGGTAATAAAGCAATGCCCTGACTTTGTTCTACTAAATTTAATAACATACTTAGCGAATCAACCGTAATGAGGTTAGCAAAATCGCCATATAATCTTAAAGTTAAAGCTCTTAAAGGGCAATCTTCATCATGATTAATCAATATTGGCAATTGCTTCGGCGTTGTTACTGATTGACTTTGTAACAATGAGACAGCTAACGCTGGCGTTTGCATCAAATAATAATCAGGATGATTAAGTTGCTTAAAACAAATCACTTCATCATAACTTTGTTGATTAATAATATTATTCATTTCACAGGTTTTTTTGATAGTAATATCCGTAGTTTCAATTGTATATCTTGCACTCTCAATAACAATAAATTGGAATAGTAGTTCAGAAATTAGTAAAGTTGGACGCATAGATTTAAATGACTGTTGTAGTTTAGCCAATTTATTTAAAGTTTGACTGGCAAAAATGTAAAATTGCTCACCTGCTTCTGTTGGTTTAATTCCAATAAAGCTACGAATAACCAGCGTAGTTTTCAATTCCTGTTCCATTTTTTTTAAGTGCGCCGTCACATTAGATTGCGTATACCCTAAAATGTTGGCGGCTTTATTCAAACTTTTAACTTCATAAATCGTTTTAAAAATTTTTAATCCTTTAAAATCCATTTTCAATTGCTCCTTATCATTATTTTTGATAACCCAATCATAAATTAGAATTATTCAAACCTCAATTAACTGCCTAAAATAAATCAACTTAATCAATGAGGAACACCCTATGCAAGCAATGCAATATAAAATTAACTTACCTGCCGATTATGATATGCAGATCATAAAAAATCGGGTTAAACAACATGGTTACCAAATGGATGGTTTTGCAGATTTATTATTTAAAGCCTATCTAATCTCAGAAAAAGGTAACGATAATTTAACTAATAGTTATTGCCCACTTTATGTTTGGCAACAAACTACTGGAATGACTAAATTTATCTTTGATGGTTATTTTGACAATATTATTGATTCGTTTGGCTGGCAAAATATTAATATTGGACTGGCAGCTACAATTGAACTCAGTCAGTCATTTTCGCAATGCCGATATGTTTTAGAGCAGGTAGCAAATATTCCTAAACAAGCACAATTAAAAGATTTTCGTTTCAAAAATATGCAATATCCAGATGAGCTAGCAAAAGTCGTTATCTATAATCCAGACAAATGGCAATATGTTACTTTTACTTTCTTTAAACAAAGGCCAATTACTACCAATCATAATTTGTATACGGTACTGCACCTTTCTTTAGGATAAGTCATTACCCTAAAAATTATTACTAATAAACAGTTACAGTGACTTAGAACCAAACAATATTACATAAAAAAATAAGGAGCCAGCAAATCCAATACAAAACCTTACTTTAAATCAAGCAAAATTTTATTGCCAATATAGTCTGTTACAGCCCAATCGACAGACCTCACTTGTTCAGAAGATATTGCCATAGAATCATTCATTTCGCCAACTAGTACAGGCATAGAAATTAGAACAGCTTCAGCTGTTCCATGGATCTAACCTAATATGCACTAGGAATGCAAACATTGGAGTGTATGATAATGTCGACATTCGCACCATCAATAGCAGTTTTCGGATAACCGAGAGCTTACGAAACGGTAATGATTCTTACCGGTTTAAACATTTTGCTTAATTGCTGCACTTTTCAACAATATTTGTCAACCTTTATTATTCAATAAGTTATTTACATTGAATTAAATCACCTAGCTTTCCAGTACTTGAATCAAATGAAAATTTAAAATCATAACTATTGTCTTCATTAATAAAAAAATTTAACTCATCTAAAACATAATAAACATCACTAAATATACTACAACTTGTTCGCTTATTTTCCTTAAGTAGATTAGACACGTCCCATTTTATAGTTTTATCTTCATTAATAATGATTGCTTTATTTTTCTGTATATTAAATGGGGCTATAACAATAGCAATTTCTTTTCTATTTTTTAAACAAGTAGCTATTATTTTATCTTCACTCTCTAAAATATATTGCTTATTTTCAAATGTCCAAGAAACAGCTAAAGGCAGTCTATCTAAAACTGTTTTTGTCTGCATTTTATTATAGATTAGTTTAAAATCTTTTATCATTGATAGCTGGCTTAAAATTTCTATTGTGTTTACTATTTATTAGAGAATATTTTTCAAAATTGAAACGCCTCCTGTAAACTATGAATAAAACAAAATAGTTTACCCTTATATCGGCGATATATCTTAATTTATATATCAGGCCGTTTGAACAAAAAATATACCTGCATCATTTTCATCAATAATATTTTTTCTTAAAAACAAATATCCAATAGCATCAGAAAGATATAAGGCACTTCCATCATAAGGAGGGAGGTCACGAGAATATACTTGACATATAAATCTATATTCATCTTCTAAGGCCTTACAGCCCGAAAGTCCTTTAGGGTATTTTTTTGAAACTAGTGAAAATGAAGGAAAGCTAGACTCTTCAATTTCTGTTTTTTCTATTTTCATATCTTTACTTTCAAATATGTTATTATGTTTTTTTAATATATCTTGATTACTAATAGTCACTCTAGTAAAACCTGACTTTATATAATTCAACTCTTTTTCATCACCAAAAAAAACAATATCATCTAAAAAATATCTTTGGGGATTATATGTCGAAAATATTGATAGAAATTTATCTTTTGGCAAATTAATATAATCGATCAGATTATTTAATTTATTAGTATCAATTGTTAATAAAAGGGCTAAGTCTTCTCCTAATGGATTTTTAGGCCAATTATTTTGCCAAAATGCTCCTCCTCCAAATTTGATACCACTATTTTGTATATCATTATTCTGTTTGTGAGTCAGTCTATATAATTCTTGCTTAGTCAATTTATTTAGCCCCGCATTTCTGTTGTGTTAGGTTTCTTTGAAGTTATTTTATCGTAGAAGTTTCTGGCTTGCTGCTTAAGAGTTGCTATTTTTCCTTCCGGAATACCTGACCTACGCATAGCTTGTATTGTAATGCAAGCCTGTTTCATGATCTAGGTATTGTCCTTGGTATCTTAAGTTTTGGTCAAAATTAGTAAATTACCCCTTAATGAAGAAGGCAAATAAATTAACACATTATACAAGCTTATTTTTACTATAATTTTTTATTAAAACTGTAAAAATGCATCATTTTTTATAATAAAAAACAAAAGCTCTAAACAAATCATTTAATGATGCATTTCCTAATTGTTCTTTAGCGTTTTTAACTAAATCTTCAATTGCCGCTCAATCCAAAGTTTCTATCATTAGATACATCCTACTTTATAGTTTTATCTCCATTAATGATAATTGCTTTATTTTTCTGTATATTAAATAGGATTATAACAATAGCAATTTCTTTTCTATTTTTCAAACAAGTAGCTATTATTTTGTCTTTACTCTCTAAAATATATTGCTAATTTTCAAATGTCCAAGAAACAGCTAAAGGGTATCTATCTAAAACTATTTTTGTCTGCATTTCATTATAGATTAGCTTAAAATCATTTATCATGGACAACCATCTACTTCTGATATTGGCCTTGGCTCACCCACTGGCTCAAGCCTTGCTCTGTCTGAGTAATTCAATATTTGCACTTGAGATCTCCCGCCAGAATATACTCCTCCATCGTATATTTGTGGCCCTACTGGTCCAATCTGTACTTGTGCTCTTTTTGGAATATGAAACTGCTGTACATAAGATATTTCTGGTTTAAATTGAGGAATAACTGCTAGCTTATTTCGAACATAATTTATATTAAGGATATAGCTTTAAACTTAGTTAGGTTTATCGCTTTCTAAACATAACTAAGATGGCTTATTTTTTCTTATTCCCTTAAACAAAACTAAGGTTGGTTAGTATAACTTATTGAATATCTTGATGCTAATAACTCAATATAGCTATCATTTCCTATAATTAAATAATGAGATAGATTTAGTCTATGTTTAGGATCATATTTTTCAAGTGACTGCTGTAGTAAAGTAGAGTTTTTTACCTGATAAAATCCGATGATCTCAGAGTAATTAGAAGATCTGGAACTATTTGATTCTATTTTATAGTTTTCATAATTTAACTCATAATAATTTAATGTAATACATTTGAGCTCTGCCACAACTTCGAAAAAAATCTGTATTGGATAATATTTTTTTTCGATACCATTTTCATTAGAGAGGACATCAAGCAATATTTTTGCTCCCCCTCTTTCACTATAAAATACATTTATATCTGTTGTTGATATTTTAAAAGGTACATCTTCAGGAATCAAAATATGCAATTATTTTCTCCTATTTACAACCATTATCAGCATGAACTCCTTGAATAAAACCTGTCCCATCTTTATTCTGTGTTATTGATATCAAAGTACTAAAATTTGGTGCAATTCTATCTTGTCCAAAATGTAAATCTTTAGAAAATGGTGTTATTTCTCCATTTGAAAAAGGATCAAATTAACTAAATCCCCAAGGGTCAATTCAGCTTATGGGATTAGGTGCATACTAATATAGATTGTAACCACCTAATAACCTAATTGGGACGGGCTGAGTAAACCTTCCTATATCATGGTCAAAATTAGTAAATTAACCCTTAATAAAGAAGACAAATAAATTAACACATTATACGAGCTTATTTTTACTATAACTTTTTATTAAAACTGTAAAAATGCATCATTTTTATAATAAAAAACAAAAGCTCTAAACAAATCATTTAATGATGTATTTCCTAATTGTTCTTTAGCGTTTTCAACTAAATCTTCAATTGCCGCTCAATCCAAAGTTTCTATCCAACCATTTTCCTTGGCTTGTTTAGGTAGAAAATCATCATAATCTGGAGGAAAATCTGAACTATCCAATGAAAATATACCTTGAGTATTTAAATTCCAATCAACTATATCTGGTGGAAGATAAAACCAAGTTTGAGGATTTTCATTAGGTTTTGATAATACTTCACCTATAGATATTAATTTCATATTTTCTCCATTAAAAGTCATTATTAACAATAACCACTAAGTTTTTTTAAACTATCTTCCGAATTTGGATACAAAATCCCCTGAGCAGGTTCAAAAGCTCTTTGTTAAGGTCTTGGTACAAGTACTATTTTACTCAAGTCTTAGACATTTGGACATCCCTCTCTACCTCGATTAATAGTTTTTAAAAATATTTATCTTGCTTATTTTCAAATTGAGTAGGAGATAAATAGTCTAAATGCTAATGTTTTTGCTCAACTATACAATATGTTATTGCACTACTCCAAGCTAGTTCTAATAAAGTATTATTACTCTTCAAATTCAATCCATTCCTTGATATCATCAATAACCAAATGCAACCATGCCCAAAAATCTGGCAACACCTGCAATACATCAACTCCTGAAGGGGTCCAACCGTTAAGTAAATAAATATTTTCAACTTGGTTGGAGCTGTTTATATTAAACCCCGCGAGTATGTCATTATCCTGCCGTCTAGCAAAAATAAGCAAATTTTTATCTAACACATTAGGCCATTTTTCCTCTGTAAAGAAACAATCATCTATTTTTAAATAATACCAAGGTTGTAACTGACTAAAAGCATCAAATCCAACTAACTTACTCTTAATTAACCAATTATATTCTTTTGGAAAAATTATTTTTCCATTCTCATTCTCTATAGTCATTACATCATTCTCCTATGGATAACCCCCCTCTACCTCGATTATTTGCCATATTTTTATTATCATTTAATGCTTCAGTTTTTGAATTAAAACAATCCTTAAAATATGTCTGTCTGGTTTCTGGTCGAGTTGAGTTATTATGATCAAAAGAGCTAACTCTATTAAAATACTCAAAAGTAAATCATTACCTTAAGTGAACATAAGTTATTTTTTTGTATCAGTATCATACTCTTTCACTGTATCAATATAATGTATTAAATCATTGTCTGCTATTTCATCAAGAGTCGCGGGAATGATCCTTTCTTTCAAAATAATATCAAGCGTTTTATTAAAATCTCCTACAGTCTCAATTGAGTTCCAAAAAAGAGCGTATTCCGAGCAATAAAAATATATTTTATTATTATGAAACTCTGGAATAATACAAAACTCCACACCATCACTTTGTCGTTCATTCGCATTTTTATCCAAAAAAAACAAAATATACTATTTTCATATTCAAGCATCCTAAAAAATTAATTATTTTACAGCGTCTAAGGAAAGCTTATGATTACTTTACTTGTGTTTGCTTCTACTACTATTCTTATATTATTTATGGTCTGCCCATGACCTGGTAATGAAGGATTTCCTTCTTGCCCCATCCAGCATTAGGTGATGGTACATCATAAACCCATCTATTTCCTTGAATAGTTGGTTGAAGCCCCATATCCTGAGATCTTCCCCATGCATTAGCCGTTTGATTTATACCATTTTCATTAAAAACCCAATGAGCAACATTTCTATTGGGATCATCAACATTATGCCTTCTTATATGATTCTTTCTGCTTAACCCCTGAGCATCTTTATCTGCATTCCATTGCAAACATTTTTTCCACCCCCAGGGATCATCAACCCAAGCTATAGAATTAGGGGCATATTGATAAAGATTAAATCTACCTAATAATCCAATGAGGTCAGGCTGAGTAAACCTTCCTATATCATAGTCAAAATTAGTAAATTAACCCTTAATGAAGAAGGCAAATAAATTAACACATTATACGAGCTTATTTTTACTATAACTTTTTATTAAAACTGTAAAAATGCATCATTTTTATAATAAAAAACAAAAGCTCTAAACAAATCAGTTAATAATAGCTTCCCTAATTGCTCTTTAGCGTTTTCAACTAAATCTTCAATTGTCACTTCATCTAAAGTTTCTATCCAACCATTTTTCTTGACTTGTTTAGCTAGAAAATCATTAGAATCTAGAGGGAAATCTGAACTATCCAATGAAAAGCTAATATATGATACTACTGGTTAATTTGTTTTATTAAAATTTTGATGCTAATAACTCAATATAGCTAACATTCCCTATAATCAGACAGGTTTAACCTGTCTAGAGGATATATTTATTTCTCATATCATTTAGTCTCAACTACATTGTAAACCAGTACAAAACTCATAAAATGATGGTGCAACATTAACTTTATGCATTAAAAAGTTAATAGGTTCAATATATTCTATTTTCCCTGTATCCATATCAACCCAGTAGTCATGACCAGCAGCACTAGATGCAAAAGGAAAATGTGTTTCTGCATAAATACTTAGTACATTGCGGTAACTTTTACCTGCTTCCCAAGTATCCGGAAAGTTTGTTTGAAAATAGTTTCTTATTTTATCAATTGTCTTACGCTTTTCATTCCACTTTTTTATTAAAGAAGAAAGGTATTCGTTTTCATCTTGCTCATCAGTAACAGGGATATAGTAGAAAGAGTCTACATCCATTAAATTATATTCATTTGAATGAACTTCGTAAAACTTATCTCTACATATAAACGTATGTTTTTCAAATATACCTCCGTTATTTTGACAATAACTTTCTTTAAACAAAGGTCAATTACTACCAATCATAATTTGTATACGGTACTGCACCTTTCTTTAGGATAAGTCATTACCCTAAAAATTATTACTAATACACAGTTACAGTGACTTAGAACCAAACGATATTACATAAAAAAAATAAGGAGCCAGCAAATCCAAAACATAACCTTACTTTAAATAAAGCAAAAAATTTAATTGCCAAAATAGTTTCATTTGATATAGTTACAAATGAAACTATTTTATAAGGTGCTGATTATGGCTATTGAAATTACTACGGTAGAAAAGATCATTCATAAATTTCAATCTCGAGGGTTTTCTGCCAAATATGATGAAATCTATTTAACTCGTTTATTACAGTTCAGCACTGAGGCTCTACTCGAAAATCTTAATGAAATCTACAAAAAGCACCAACTCGACGACAAACTATTTGCCGTGCTTTTAGTGGTTCAATGGCACCACCCCGAAGGGGTTAAACCTTCACAAATTAGTGAACTAACTAACTTTTCCCGAGTACAAATCACCCGCTTTGTCGATGCTCTAGTTGCTAACGATTTAGTTGCTCGTAAACAAGTTCCTAACGATCGCCGTTCGCATTGGTTGATCCTAACTGATAAGGGCAGTAACTTTTTTCAAAAACAAATGCCACCAATCGAGAAAAAAATTGTTGCTGCCTGGCAAGTTATTACGGCAGAAGAACGCCAACAATTACGCACTATTTTACACAAACTGTTAAAACACATTGCCCAATAATCTAAGCGAGAATAACCAATGAAAAAGAAACGCAGCATAATAATCGCATTAGTGGTAATTGCAGCCCTGGGGTATGGTGTGTGGCTAGTTTGCAAAAGCACTCCGCCACTAGTATTGTATGGTAATGTCGACATTCGCACCGTTAATAGTAGTTTTCGGGTGACCGGGCGCTTACTGCACTTAGCCAATGAAGAAGGCAACCATGTTAAACAAGGCGATCTGCTAGCTAAACTCGATTCCGAACCTTACCAAATCGCCTTAGCACAAGCAAAAGCCAACTTAATGATGCAACAAGCCCAGCTTGATTTAGTCACCACCGGCTACCGTAAAGAAGAAGTCGCCCAAGCCGCGGCACAAGTATTACAATACCAAGCTACTTATGATTATGCTGAAAGCAATTATCAGCGTATGGCAAAATTAATTAAATCCGCCTCGATATCCAAAGATCAGCTTGATAACAGCTTAACCTTACGCAACCAAGCCCAAGCAAACTTACAAACAGCTAAACAAAAACTTGATCAATTAACTAATGGTTACCGCAAAGAAGAGATTGAAGCAGCTCAAGCCTCCGTCGCTGAGGCTAAAGCGCAGTTAGATCAAGCAGAGCTTAATTTGGCCGATACTGAACTTTATGCCCCGTCCAATGGTACCATTTTAACCCGCGCAGTGGAACCGGGCACCATGTTAAGCGCTGGCTCGCCTGTTTATGCCATATCCTTAGATCAACCAGTTTGGGTACGGGCTTATATTGACGAAGTCAACTTAGCACAAGCCATTCCCGGCCGTGAAGTTTACATTTATACCGATGGCCGACCCGATCAGGCCTATATCGGCAAAATTGGCTTTGTGTCGCCTACAGCTGAATTTACACCTAAAACCGTTGAAACACCGGTATTACGCACCGATCTGGTCTATCGCTTACGCATCCAGATTAATGCCACCGGCAACGGTCAAGCCGATGATCTGTTACGGCAAGGCATGCCGGTGACCATTAAATTTAATCAGTAACGGTAATTTTATGCACCCAGCTAAGCAAATTGTGTTACAAAATGTTACTAAGCAATTTACCCGCAAAAAGCAACCACCAATGGTTGCCCTGCAACCATTATCAATAACCATTGCCAGTCAAGGGGTAACTGGCTTAGTTGGGCCTGACGGTGCCGGTAAAACCACCCTACTGCGTATGCTAGCTGGTTTACTTTCGCCTACGCAAGGGCAAATCACTGTAGCCGGATTAAGCCCTACCCAAGATAGATCACAATTACGTGCCATTTTAGGTTATATGCCGCAAAAATTTGGTTTGTATGAAGATCTCACCGTATTAGAAAATCTCAATTTATTTGCTGATTTGCGCAGTATCGGGGCAGCAGATCGGCAACCATTGTTTGCCAAGTTACTTAAATTTACTGATCTTGGTCGTTTTACCGATCGCCTTGCCGGCAAGTTATCTGGTGGCATGAAACAAAAATTAGGCTTAGCGTGTACCTTACTTGGTGAGCCGCAAATCTTGTTACTAGATGAACCCGGCGTTGGCGTTGATCCTATTTCCCGCCAAGAATTGTGGCAAATGGTGTACCAACTGGCTAATCAAGGTATGCTGATTATCTGGAGTACTTCTTACCTTGACGAGGCCGAACAGTGCCAAAATATTTTGCTCCTCAATCAGGGGCAACTAATTTATCAAGGCGATCCAAACCAACTCAACCAACGAGTAACCAATAGGGTGTATTTGCTGACATCTACTTACCCCCATCGGCAACTATTACAAGCGGCACTTAAATTGCCGCAAGTTAGTGATGGTGTGATTGAGGGCGATAATATTCGTTTGATTCTTAAACCGGAGCAAACCATTGCGCAAGTGATCACCAAATTGCCAACTACCGCTATTACTACCACTGCTACCCAAGGGCGCTTTGAAGATGCTTTTATCGATCTACTTGGTGGCATTGAAAATAAACAATCAATCTTAACTAAAATCATGCCTAAAGTGACTGGTGCAGCTAGTGATATAGTGATTGAAGCCAAAGATCTGACTCGTACTTTTGGGACGTTTGTTGCGACCGATCATGTTAATTTTGCTATTAAACGCGGTGAGATTTTTGGTCTGCTTGGCCCTAATGGCGCCGGCAAATCGACCACCTTTAAAATGATGTGCGGTTTGTTGCCTATTAGTCACGGGCAAGCACTGGTACTAGGCTTGGATCTCAAACACAGTGCTACTCTAGTTAGGCAACGGATTGGTTACATGGCGCAGCGTTTTTCACTGTACAACAAATTAACCGTGCAGCAAAACTTGAGCTTCTTTTCCGGAATTTATGGCTTAATGGGGCATCAACAAACCGAACGCATCAACGAGATGATAACCGCCTTTAATTTTGCGCCTATTTTAGAGCAAACGCCAGAATCCTTGCCATTAGGGTTTAAACAGCGCTTAGCTCTTGCCTGTGCACTAATGCATAAACCAGAAATTGTGTTTCTCGATGAACCCACTTCTGGGGTCGATCCAATTACGCGGCGAGAATTTTGGATCCATATCAACAGTTTAGTTGAAAAAGGTGTTACCGTAATGGTCACCACCCACTTTATGGACGAAGCCGAATATTGTGATCGCATTGCCTTAATTAATCACGGCAAAGTGATTGCCCTAGGTTCGCCAAATCAACTAAAACAACAAGTCGCAACCAATGCCACCATGGAGCAAACCTTTGTTAAGTTAGTCCTAGATTCACAGCCGGAGGTAACTTGATGATATTTTCATTACCGCGCACGTTTACCCTGTGTAAAAAAGAGCTCAAACAAATCATCCGTGACCCTAGCAGTTGGCTGATTGCGGTGATTATCCCCTTATTACTGCTGTTCCTGTTTGGTTATGGTATTAGTTTGGATTCCAACAAAGTCCGCCTTGGAGTGTTAATCGAACAACCGAGCCAAGCGGCTCATAACTTTGTACAAGTATTAAAGGGCTCTGCCTATATCGAACCCATTTTTGATAATAACCGCCATAGCTTGTCAGCAAAATTAAGTCGTGGTGATATTCGTGGCATGGTCATTATTCCGGTGAACTTTGCCCAGCAAATGCATAATCAACAAGCCAATATTCAACTGATCACCGATGGTAGCGAGCCCAACACCGCTAATTTTGTGCAAGGTTATTTGTCCGGTATTTGGCAAATTTGGTTACAACAGCAAAACCAAAATCAACTCACCACTCCAGCGCCAACTATTGCCATAACTTCACATGCTTGGTTTAACTCAGCGGCAATTAGTAAAAACTTCATTTTACCTGGGGCGATAACGATCATTATGACGGTTATTGGCGCTATCTTAACCTCGCTAGTGGTTGCCCGCGAATGGGAACGTGGCACTATGGAAGCCTTACTTTCCACCCCGATGACTAAACTCGAATTTATTGTGTCCAAATTAATCCCCTACTACTTATTGGGTTTAGTGGCGTTAGTTATCTGCTTTGTGGTAACGGTATTCATCTTAGCAGTGCCTTTTCGTGGTTCGATCACGCTATTATTTATGTTAAGTAGCTTGTTTTTATTTGTGATTCTGGGTTTGGGTTTACTCATTTCCACCATTGCTCGCAATCAATTTAATGCCGCCATGATCGCCTTAAATGTCGCTTTTTTACCAACAGTCATGCTTTCCGGATTTATTTTTGAAATCAGTAGTATGCCAGTCATAATACAGATTTTTACCTATATTATTCCCGCCCGTTATTATGTAAACATCTTGCAAACCTTGTTTTTAGCGGGCGATATTGTTTCGGTATTAGTAGTCAATGTTGGCTTTTTATTGATGTTTATGTTGCTGTTATTTATCGCCATCCTCAAAAAAACCCGCTTACAATTAGATTAAGGCACAAGGATTCACACCATGCTAAATTTCATCAACAATGCCACTTGTTACCGCATCATAACCTTAATCAAAAAGGAACTGGCACTCTTATGGCAAGATAAACAAACCCGAATTATTCTAATTATGCCGGTGCTGTTACAAATTATAATCTTCCCTTTTGCCGCAACCTTGGACGTGACCAATGCCACCATTGCAGTGTATCGTCCCAATATAGATGAACCCAGTACCGAGCTGATTAATCGGCTATCACATGCCAACAGTTTTTCCAAAATACTGGTATTAGAATCGCAAGCAGCCATTAGTGACACCATTAATCATCAAAAAGCCATAGTGGTAGTGCAATTTCCGGATGATTTTGCCCGAAAATTACTCAATGGCGAATCACCACAATTGCAAATTATTTTAGATGGTCGCAAATCCAATAGCGCGCAAATTGCTGCCAATTATATTCAACAAATCATCATGCAGTATCAGCAACAACGCTCAGGGCAAACCCATAATGGTTTGATTGTTCGCCACCGTTTTAACAGTAATTTGGACTATAAATATTTTATTTTGCCATCATTAGTGGCACTAATCACCACCATTGGTGTGATGATTGTCACCTCATTATCGGTGGCGCGTGAGCGTGAACAAGGCACGCTTGACCAATTACGCATTTCACCATTAGCCACTTGGCAAATTTTTATTGGCAAAGCCATGCCGGCAATTATTGTTGCCACCTTACAAGGCAGCGCCATTCTCATTGCCAGTGTCTTTATTTATCAAATTCCGTTTCAAGGAAGTTGGTTATTGTTCTACCTATGCATGATGAGTTATGGCTTATCGTTAGTAGGTTTTGGCTTATTCATCTCGTCACTGTGTTCAACCCAACAACAGGCATTTATTGGTATTATCACCTTTATGGTGCCTGCCATTTTACTGTCAGGTTTTATTGCCCCGATTGAAAACATGCCATTATGCTTACGCTACCTGACCGAACTCAATCCGGTGCGCCACTTTATTGAACTGAGCAAACAAATTTATTTAAAGGACGTCAGCTTTAGCGTTATCTGGTCAAGTTTAGTAAAACTCTATGCCATTACTATTTTAATGGGGGGATTGAGTTATTATCTATTCAAAAAATATGTGTGATGGACTGTGATATTTTATACGCAAACGTATAGTGATTTGTAAACATCTTTACATAAAAAAATGACTATTGAATTTCATTAACATTTTCATTTTTAACTTTTTACCATAACATTTAATATAATATTCAAAATATCAATACTTATTAAATCCACAGATGATTTTTCATCTTCAAATGGACAAATTACACTAGTAAAAACTTATCCACTTTTTATTCATTTTGTGATCTATATCCAGATTGTTTTTTTTGTTTTGTTATTATTAATTACCGTATTGAACATTATAAATATAATAATTAACAACAAAGTTGTCGATCACAAGACTTATTGTAATGCTGAAAGATCAAGTATTTATTTCAACTAGTTAGCCTATTTATTCAAAGGTGGAAACCAAAAGCGATATTTTTATTTAGAGTATGACTCACAAAAATCAAACTTTTGATGGTATAGATGCTCATAAAACGATTAAAGATGTACGATAAATTTTAAAATCGATTATTTTTTATCAAATAATTTATATAGTTACAAGGAAAGTTCAATGTCTAACTCGATTATGAATAAGTTTTCACTAAAAAACAAAGTAGCTTTAGTTACTGGTGCTTGTTATGGTATTGGTTTTGCTATAGCTACAGCACTCCACCAAGCCGGAGCAACAATTGTCTTTAATGCAAGATCAAAAGAAAATCTCGCAAAAGGTTTAGCTGACTACAAAAAGACTGGCATTGATGTTCATGGTTATTGTTTTGATATTACTGATGAAGTTAATGTTGAAAAAGTAATTAAACAAATAGAAAAAGATGTTGGTGTAATTGACATTTTAGTGAACAATGCCGGAATGATCCAGAGAACGCCATTGTTGGAAACCTCAGTTGCTGATTTTCGCAAAGTGATTGATATTGATTTGACTGGACAATTTATTATGGCAAAAGCGGTATTGCCATCAATGATAAAAAAAGGACATGGTAAGATCATCAATATCTGTTCAATGCTGAGTGAATTAGGACGTGAAACTGTAGTGGGTTATGCAGCAGCTAAAGGTGGTCTAAAAATGCTGACTAAAAATATTTGCTCTGAATATGGGCATGCCAATATTCAATGCAATGGAATAGGCCCCGGTTACATCACCACACCACAAACTGCCCCACTTAGAGAAAAACAAGCCGATGGTTCGCGCCATCCTTTTGATCAGTTTATTATCGCTAAAACACCAGCAGCAAGATGGGGCGAGCCTGATGATTTAGCTGGTGCCGCGGTCTTTCTAGCTTCAGATGCATCTAACTTTGTAAATGGTCATATACTTTATGTGGATGGAGGAATTTTAGCCTATCTTGGTAAACAACCTTAAGTAATATTATTTCGTCAGATTTATTGAGATAGCGGGATTTTGTATCGAGTATAACCGTCATGTACATGTTAAATTTTGACCCCAGCAGGAATCGAACCTGCAACTAGCCCTTAGGAGGGGCTCGTTATATCCATTTAACTATGAGGTCATGGAGAGCCACTCATTCTAATAAATTTATATAGTTAATGCCAATCAAATAACGAAAAATTTTCTATTTTGAGTAAACATGCTACAATTATCCTATCTGCAACTTAATCTATTTAGTCGAAAAACAATGAAAAAAAGAATAATTGGCATGTTGTTTTCTGTTATGGCGTTAACAAGTTGTGCGTCTTATGAACCAGAAACAAATAGTTATAGCGACCCAATGTCAGGGTTTAATAAAGCTATGTTTAATTTCAACTATTATGCTGTTGATCCTTATGTTTTAAGACCTGCAGCTGTAGTGTGGAAAGATTATGTACCCACACCTGTTCGTACTGGGGTGGTTAATTTTTCCTCAAACCTTTCTGAACCTGCTTCTATGGTTAACAACTTATTGCAAGGTGAAGTCCATCAAGCAGGTAAACATTTAGCACGCTTCTTCCTGAATACTGTTTTTGGCTTTGGGGGATTAATGGATGTAGCTAGTATGTCAGATCCGCAATTGCAAAAAGGTAATAAACGTAGTTTTGGTAATGTATTAGGTCACTATGATGTACCTTATGGCCCTTATGTAGTATTACCATTTTATGGCTCAGCAACTTTAAGGGATGACGGTGGTAGCGTGGTTGATAGCCTGTACCCACCTTTGGTTTGGTTAGATTGGCAATGGGCATTAGTGCGCGGAGTGTTTGATGGTATTGAAGCTCGTGCAGTGGCAATTGAATATGAAGATTTAATCAAAAATAGTGATGATCCATACAACTTTATGCGTAATGCTTACTTCCAACGCCATGATTTTGTAGCCTCAGGCGGTAAAGTTGATGAACAAAAACAACAACAGCGTGAAGAGAGCATTAATAGTATTATTAATGATATTGACTCCCAATAATCTGTTATTTTAAAACTTTTTCTAGCCGTCGTTTATCGACGGCTTTTTTATTATTATTATTTTTATTTATTGTGTTTTTTATTGATTGTCAGTTATCCTGCATTTCAGGCAAATGTTGCCAAAATCGTTTTGGCATTTGTTGGCGTTGTAGTTTAGGGTTTATCCTTTCTTTTATGGTTAAAGCTTTACAATAACGACGCCACATTGTTTGGAATAATATTTCATCCTGACTTAAATATTGTTGATTAATTTGGTCATCAATAATTAAATTATCTTGATCACTTAATGATATTTGCTCAATCTTTTCTAAATCATAAAAATAACCATATTGCCGTTTTTGATCATATATCGCCCATTTTTGATCGGCATAACGATCTTTAAAAAAATCTAGGGTCAATGGCAAAGCATTATAAAGTGGCGCAATAACAGCAAAATAGATTTTTTCCTTACCGTTTTCACCGCTATTAGTAATTGAATTTTCAATGACATTAAAGCGTACGAATTGCATTAAATACTCACGTTCCTTACTAACCTTTAGTGAAATTTCACGCACAGCAATGACATCTGGATCGGCAAAATCAGTTTCTATCGAATATGCTGATTTGAATACTTTACATGCATAACGGAAGATAATTAAATCACTATCTAGCAGTTCAGATAACCACACATTGACTAATTGTTGCAATGCAACTTTGCTAATCTTCTTTTTTAGTGCTGTTTGTACACGTTCATACTTATTATTACGAACTTCAACTTGGTGGCTATCAGTAGTTAATAACGGCGCAACTTCATCTTGAGCTAATAAACTATCTGGCATTTTTTTTAGTTTAAAAGCATCAAAAACCGCACACAACAACCCTTCAAAGGTTTTGTCATAATAGAATACAAGCATTGATTACCACCCCATTACTAACTGTTGTGGCATATTTGCTGGTTTGGCTGCAAGTAATGGCTTTTCTTGTAGAGAAAGTCGAATATACTCAGCCGAAGAATCCAGTAATTTGAATTGATCCATTTCATAGCAAATAATAAAAAATTGGGCTCGTTTTAGTACTACACCGATTCGTCTAAGTGCTTGTAGATTCAATTTACGATGCCTTCTAGCCATGACAATTAATTTAGCCGATTTAACCCCTATGCCAGGTACACGCAAAATTTTTCGGTAACTATCTCGATTCACATCAACCGGGAAAAATTGCGGGTTGCGGATCGCCCATGATAATTTTGGATCTACAGTTAGATCCAAATCTGGGTGCTGTTCATTTACTATTTCATTGACATCAAAGTCATAAAACCGCAATAACCAATCGGCTTGATACAAGCGATTTTCCCGAACTCTTGGCACTTCTTGTACTACCGGTAACCGTTTGTCATAACTGTTAACCGGGATAAAACCAGAATAATATACCCGTTTCATACTAGGTCTTTTATACAGTTTGGCGGTTAATTGTAAAATTTGCTGATCGCTTTCGTCGGTAGCACCAATAATGACTTGGGTACTTTGCCCTGCCGGTACAAATTTCGGGGTCGATTTGATCTTTTTACGATCTTCAATATTTTCCAGTAGGTTTTGTTGAATATGACGCATGGGTTGGTAGATACTTTGATGATCTTTATCTGGCGCTAGTAGTTTAAGATTTTTTTCGGTAGGGATTTCTAAATTAACACTCATTCTGTCAACCAGTAGTCCTGCTTGGCTAATAAGCTCATTACTAGCTCCTGGGATTGCCTTCATATGGATATAGCCGTTGAAACAATATTCATTACGTAATATTGTTACCGCACGAATCATTTTTTCCATAGTGTGATCTGGCGTTCTAACAATGCCAGAACTTAAGAACAGGCCTTCAATGTAATTGCGACGGTAAAACTCAATAGTTAGTTCGGCTAATTCTCGCGGTGTAAATCCTGCTCGAGGAATATCATTACTTTGACGATTTATGCAATATGCACAGTCAAACATACAATAGTTAGTGAGCATTATTTTAAGTAATGAGATACAACGCCCATCAGCAGTAAAAGTATGACAAAGTCCCCAACCATAGGCACTGCCAATCCCTTTACTTTTATTGTTGCGTGAGGTACCACTTGAAGCACAAGAAATATCATATTTAGCTGATTCAGCTAAAATTTCAAGTTTAGTCATTATATTCTCATTCATTGTTAATTGCCCAAATAACTGTATTTATATACAGCATTATAGCTGGATTTTTTTTGGCCGCAAGTCATTAAAAATAACAATTTATTCCAGCATCATTTTAGAAATAGCCACCAACCATGAACAAGTAATATACAATTTATTGTAAAAAAGTAATAAATAACATCACATAAGATGAATAAATAGCTGATAGGTATTGTTCAGCTTACAAGTGTAAGCTATAATCTCAACAATTTTCATATAAAGCCAGATAAC
Source organism: Gilliamella sp. wkB112 (assembly GCF_001690685.1). Classification (GTDB taxonomy): domain Bacteria; phylum Pseudomonadota; class Gammaproteobacteria; order Enterobacterales; family Orbaceae; genus Gilliamella; species Gilliamella apicola_J. The sequence goes on from NZ_LZGL01000017.1 coordinate 127,229, forward strand.
TTAGGAGTAGGTCATTAAATGAAACGTGTTGTAATCACAGGTTTAGGGATTCTGTCAAGCATCGGCAATAACACTAAGGAAGTGTTAGAATCGCTAAAAATAGGTCGTAGTGGAATTACTTTTTCACAAGAAATGAAAGATAGCGGGATGCGTAGCCATGTGTGTGGTAATGTAAAATTAGATACCACTGGGCTAATTGATCGTAAAGTTGTACGCTTTATGAATGATGCTTCTATTTATGGTTATTTAGCTTTACAGCAAGCAATCGAAGATTCTAAGTTAACTCCTGAACAAGTATCTAATCCACGCACCGGTTTAATCGCTGGTTATGGCGGTTCAACTAAAACTCAATATGCTGTTGTTGCAGGTATGAAAGAGAAAGGTTTACGTGGTGTTGGTCCTTATGCAGTAACTAAATCAATGTCTTCAGCAATCTCTGCTTGTTTAGCTACACCATTTAAAATTAAAGGTATTAGCTATTCAATGACGTCTGCATGCGCAACCTCTGTTCATTGTATTGGTCACGCAGCTGAGCTAATTCAGTTAGGTAAACAAGATGTGGTTTTTGCTGGCGGTGGTGAAGAACTTTGTTGGGAAATGTCGTGTGAATTTGATGCCATGGGAGCATTATCAACCAAATATAATGACACGCCAGAAAAAGCATCTCGAGCTTATGATGCCAATCGTGATGGTTTTGTTATCGCTGGTGGTGCTGGTATGGTCGTAGTAGAAGAGTTAGAACATGCACTGGCACGTGGTGCTCATATTTATGGAGAATTAGTTGGTTATGGAGCCACATCTGATGGTTATGATATGGTTGCCCCATCTGGTGAAGGAGCAATGCGTTGTATGCAACTTGCTATTCAAGACTTAGATGTGCCCGTTGATTATATCAATACTCATGGAACATCAACTCCTGTGGGAGATGTTAAGGAGTTATGGGCCATTAAACAAGTTTTTGGTGACAATATCCCAGCTATCTCATCAACCAAATCAATGACAGGTCACTCATTAAGTGCCACGGGTGCACAAGAGTTAATCTATTCACTATTAATGTTAGAACATGGCTTTATTACACCAAGTATTAACATTGATGAACTTGATGAAGCAGCTGTTGGTATGAATATTATTACTGAACCTACCCAACGCGAATTGACTACTGTTATGTCAAATAGTTTCGGCTTTGGTGGAACAAATGCTTCAATTGTGATGAAAAAATACAAAGCATAAATTAATGACTCCTTAAAATAGCTAAAAAATAAAAACCGTTCTAAATTGAACGGTTTTTTTATAGCGCAATCAATTTAAGTAAGTAGTAACATCAATCTAACAATATCAACATTAAGCTATATTACATTTTTAACACGACAACACTTTACTTAAAAATAACTGTGTTCGTTCGTTTTGAGGATTATTAAATATCTGTTCAGGTGAACCTTGTTCTTGAATAATACCTTGATCAATAAAAATAACCCGATCAGACATCTCTCGAGCAAAACCCATTTCATGAGTGACAACAATCATCGTCATCCCCTCTTGTGCAAGGGATTTCATTACTGCCAGCACTTCACCAACTAATTCAGGATCAAGTGCCGAAGTCGGTTCATCAAATAACATAACGGTTGGATCCATCATTAACGCCCTTGCGATAGCAACACGTTGCTGTTGACCACCGGACAGTTGACTTGGATAAACATCAATCTTATCAATCATCCCTACTTTTGTTAACAACTGCTCAGCTTTAGTAATGGCTTGGTCTTTCGCCATTTTTTTTACATCTCTTGGAGCTAAAATTAGATTTTCAAGTACGGTCATATGTGGAAAAAGGTTAAAACGCTGAAACACCATTCCCACAGATTCACGTAATTGGTTAATATTGGTTTTAGGATCGTGAACTTTAAAACCATTAACTTCAATCTCTCCTGAAGTAATATCTTCTAGTCCATTAATGCAACGTAAAAATGTACTTTTACCTGAACCAGATGGACCTATGACTGAAATGACTTCTTGTTCTTGAATATCACACGAAATACCACGTAACACATGGATATCACCAAATTGCTTTTGTAGATCTTTAATGTGAATCACTTTTACCTAACCTTTTTTCTAAGTATCTAACCAAGAGAGATAGTAAGGATGTCATTATCCAGTAAATCAAAGAAATAACTAGATAAGGTTCAGTATAAGAACCATAAGCGGCACCAGATGTTCTAGCAGCAAAAGCAAGATCAGCAAGACCAATTGCTGCTCCTAATGACGAATCTTTTAAAATAGCAATTGCATTATTACCTAAAGGTGGAAGCATACGTCGAAATGCTTGCGGTAATATGACCTTTCGCATAGTACTGCCATAACTCATTCCTAATGAACGCGCAGCTTCCATTTGCCCTTTATCAATTGATTGAATCCCCGCTCTAAAAATTTCCGAAATATAAGCTCCGGCATTCAATGTAATTGCAGTTACGCAAGAAATAAATGCCCCATATTGAGAACGTAATAAGCGAGCCGTTTCAACAGAAATAAAATTATCAGATACTAACATCCCATCACGTGGATTAATTAAAAATGGCATTAAAACAAAATGAACCACCATAATTTGTACAAATAACGGTGTGCCACGAAAAGCGCTTACATAAATTTTGACTGGCCACTGGACACAAAAATAAAGCGCATATTTCCAAAAACCATATTTGGCATAAGCGGTTCGTCCGATCCCTAACATCAACCCCCATAATGTACCAAAGATGACACAAAATATTGTACATTGAATCGTCATCCTAGCCCCTTCTATAAACAGGGGCATGTACTCAGAAATAATATCCCAATTAAATGCCATGAGTTATCCAAGTTACTCTTTAGATTCTAACGGTAAAGAAGGAACACTACTATCAAACCACTTGGTATAGATCTTCGCATAGGTACCATTCTCAATAACTTTTCTTAGTCCGGAATTAATAATATTACGTAGTTTGTCGTTTCCTTTAGCAACCGCAATACCAAAATATTGCGACTCAAAATTATTATCCGAAACTAAACTAAACTCTTTACCTGGATGCATTTTAATATAAAATTTTACTACCCCAACGTCACCTACTGCTGCATTGATACCTTCTTCATATAATTCTTGCAACAACAGTGGCGTATTATCAAAACGTTTAATGGACGTACTATTTTTACCTAAAACCTTTGAAACAACCACATCAGCAGTACTACCATTTACCACACCAACAGTCTTATCACTTAAATCAGTTATAGCTGCTATTTTGGAATCTTTCTGCGTGACAATAACTTGCTCAGCAGGGAAATAAGGTAAAGAAAAATCTACAGATTTTTTACGTTTATCAGTAATAGTAATTCCTGAAATAATAATATCGCGTTCACCATTATCCAAAGTTGCAAAAATACCTTCCCATGGTGTATTAATTAATTTGATTTTAAAATTTTCAGCCTGTGCTATCGCTTTAATCAGATCAATATCGAAACCTTCTAGCTGCTTATCACTATTTTCATATTCAAATGGTCGGTAGGTGCCTCCAGCACCAACAACATAAGTCGGTTCATCAGCATAAGATAAGAACGTTGATAATAATAAAACACTAGTTAATATTAATGAAAAAAAAGATTTGATCATTTGAGGCCCCATTTAGAAATAAATCAAGGGAATATGATAGCTTTTGAAGAAAATAATGCAACTGATTATTAACCAACATTGGTTTTATATACTTAATAAACAGCTACAAATTGCATATAACATATTGAAGCATCCGAAAACTACCTTCAAAATTGTTTTAAAAAATTCTCATTAAAAGAGAAGTTATTACTAGCTTGCATATTTTTATATTCTAGTTTACTTTAGCAAACGTCTGTTAATAATTATTTAAAGAGTCAATATGTCTATATCATTCAAAGAACAACAACAACGAATTAGTTTTGTAAAACATTTTTTTGCCGAGCAATTAGCTGAAAATTTATCACTAATTGAAGTACAAGCACCATTATTAAGCCAAGTTGGCGATGGTATTCAAGATAATTTATCTGGAACTGAGAAGGCAGTTCAAGTTAAAGTGAAAGCCATTCCTAATGCCCAATTTGAAGTGGTGCATTCACTGGCTAAATGGAAACGTAAAATCTTAAGTGATCATCATTTTGCTGTCGGTGAAGGGCTGTATACTAATATGAAGGCGCTGCGCCCTGACGAAGATCAACTATCACCTATTCATTCCGTTTATGTGGATCAATGGGATTGGGAAAAAGTGATGCGCCCACAAGATCGCAACTTAACTTACTTAAAACAAACCGTAGAGAAAATCTATTCAGCTATTAAAACTACCGAAAAAGCAGTATCAGAAAGATACCATTTACCTCGTTTTTTACCAGAAACAATTACTTTTATGGATAGTGAACAACTATTAAAACGTTATCCTGACTTGTCACCGAAAGAACGTGAAAATGCGATTACTAAAGAGTTAGGTGCTGTATTTTTAATTGGCATTGGTGGCAAATTATCTAATAATGAAAAACATGATGTTCGCGCACCAGATTATGATGATTGGAGTAGCGATAACGAATTAGGATCACAGGGATTAAATGGTGATATTCTTGTTTGGAATCCAGTGTTAAATAGTGCATTCGAAATTTCTTCTATGGGGATCCGCGTTGATCCAGAAACATTAAAACGCCAACTAAAAATTACTAACGATGAAGCTCGCTTACAATTTGCTTGGCATCAAGCATTAATCAATGGTGAACTGTTGCAGACTATTGGTGGGGGCATTGGCCAATCACGTCTAACCATGTTATTGTTACAACAACAGCATATTGGCCAAGTACAAGCAAGTGTTTGGGATGATTCAATCAAGCACAATTATCATAATTTATTGTAATTAAGTTATCCAATCAATCTTTCCCATTATTTTAGTTATGGGAAAGATTAACTTGCTAGTAATTAATAACTTTTATCTAGTCCCATTTGCCAAAAACCAATCTCAAGCTTAGTTGCATTGCGAAAAATTGTACTTAATTGCTGAAAACGTCGATGATCAATAGTTTCTAAATGTTGATTAAGCCAATCTATTTCTTGTTGCATAGTTTGTTTAAATTCTTTAGTAGCATACATTTCAATCCAACTTTGATAAGGATTGTTATGTTGTCGATACCAAGTTTGTTGTTTAACCCAATCAACTATCATGCCATAGCCGATTAGACAAGGAGCTAAAGCTATATGTAAATCTAATAATCCACCTTGTTGACCTATATCTAACACATAACGGGTGTAAGCCATATTCGCTGTAGCTTCAGGGAGTGTAATCAGTTCATGTTCAGTTATATCCCATTGTTGGCAATACTTAATATGCAAATCAAGTTCAACTTCGACAATTGTTTTTAAGCTAACTAATGTTTGGCGGATCTCAAAAAAATTACGGCTTTTATAAATAGCTAATCCCCAAGCTCGTGAAAATTGAATTAAAAAAAGGTAGTCTTGTTTTAGATAGTGTTGAAAACAGGATTTATCTAATATACCTTTAGCTAATTGTTGAATAAAATCATGTTGAATATAATTATCCCAATCGACTTGGCAGGATTCGATTAAATGATGAAATGCGGGCATAAATGCTCCTCTATAGTAAAAAAGGAGTAGCCACAAACTTATAACTGCAAGTTTATTTTATACTCCCTTCGTCGGTATTAACCAAATCAGGTTCAACGGATATAATCTCAGCCAATGGCACCCCGGATAAAATTAACAATGGATAAAATTAATAATTAAAAATACTATAAGTAATTATAGTTTATTAACCCATATTAAATCAGTAAGACTAATTTTAGTAACCCTTCTTAATTTTGCGTCGGAGCAGGAGTAGATTCAGCTTCCGGTTGTGTATTAGATTCTACAGCTGGTGCTTCCGATTTTGGCTCTTCAGCTTTTGATTGTTCCACTGGCTGCGCTGATTCGGCAGGGGTTGCGGCTTTACTTTTAGTTGCTTTAGTTGAAGTAGATACACCATCTAAACGTACATAAACAATATTTTGCTGACCGCGATCACATGATCCAACTATTTGACCTTCAATTTGTTGAGACTGGTCGGCAGGAACAAGCTTTAATTGGAACAGCGATGACTGCACACCATTATTTTGGATTTTTTCGGCGATATTACCACTGATTTCTTCACAATTTGAAGCAGCGGCAACCATTGGTAGGCTTAACAATAAAACAGAGACTAGCTTTTTCATACGTTTTCCTTTTCTTATAAATGACGTTAATATCAACAGCATTATAAGACTATTAGTAAAACTGTCTATATACTTTTAGCTAATGATGAAAAAATATTTACCTTACTATAAACATATACAATCTTGTTAAGCTAATCTGCTAAAATTGAGCTTATTTTATTTTTGCTGATCTTCTAATAATTTCAATTTATTCAATATCCAAGAGCGAATATCTGCAAGATCTTCTGCCGATAGGCTATTCACAAAATCACGCTTTTCATGCAAGGTGTTTCGATCTTCTTCGGTTAAAACTACACCTTTTAAATTCAATAAAACTTCTTTACGGTACATTGAATAAATAAAGTCTTTTATTAAATCATCTGAAAGATTAATTTTGGTCATAAATTTCCTTCCTTATATTAGTAAACTTACTTATTCAACCATTAACAAGTTAAAAACTCTTTAACTTATAGTAAGGTAGTATTAGTAGGCTTAAACCGCAATAAATATCTTAATTTTTCGATAATCAATTGCTATCGATTAAAAAAGATATCTTTTACTATAATATGTTCTCGAGTCCATTACAATGGCAGAAACTAGAAATTGAATTTTTCTGGTTATTGTGAACAAGAAATTATTCACCGAACTATTTGATAAGTATTTAACAAAGCTGTTGATAACTCAATAACACCTTAATTATTAACATTTTATTTTGAAGATTAAATAATAACCCACCTTGAATTCAATCCGCTTTTATTGGCAAAGTCAAGAATAACATCATGTAAAAATGAATTAAATTAGCGAAAATTTGCTGGTAATAAAAAGAAAAATAGCTATAGAGAAACCATAACTAGTCTCCCTATAGCTAAAATTTAATAAATGAAATAAGTTAAAAATTATAATGCGGTTAAAAATGCTATAAAAGCACAAATAACACCGGGTATATTAGCAATCACAATAGGCAAATCTTTTTTTTCTCGAAAGAATCCATAGCATACCCAGAGTGTACAGTTAAATGCAGCCGCTAATGGTTGCGTTGGATTAGATTTAAAACCTTGTAAATTATCAAATATTTGAGGTATATAAGAAACATACATGCCTAAAGACGCAATAGTTGCAATTATACCTAAATAATGAAAAGCCTTAGCTGAAAGTTGCACAATCAACCTGCCTAATAGAAATATATAAGTGGCATAAATCTAGCATACATCCCATAGAAATAAAACTATGGGATGTTAAGATTATAGAAAATTATTAATAAATAGAACGATAAAGGGCTTCGATCTCTTTAAGGTTAGTATCTCGTGGGTTACCGCCTGTACATACATCAGCCAATGCTGCTTTTGCAAGTTCAGGAATATCAGACTCAACTACACCTATTTCACGAAGTGTTGGTGGGATGCCAACATCTTTATTAAGCTGTTTTACTGCTTCAACGGCAGCGTTACGCGCTTCGTCTACAGACATTTTTTCAGTATTCTGAACACCCATTGCTTTAGCAATAGCACGGAATCTATCACCTGTAAATTCAGCATTATAAGCCATAATGTGTGGTAATAACACCGCGTTAGCAACCCCATGTGGAGTACCATAAAATGCCCCTAATGGGTGAGCCATACCATGCACTAAACCAAGGCCTACATTAGAAAATCCCATACCTGCAATATATTGACCAAGTGCCATATCCTCTGCACCTTTAGCCTCTCCTTTAACAGAACTTCGTAAAGCACGGGAAATTATTTCAATAGCTTTAAGGTGCATCATATCAGAAAGTTCCCAAGCACCTTTAGTAATATAGCCTTCAATTGCATGTGTCAATGCATCTACACCAGTTGCCGCTTTCAATTTAGCAGGCATTGAAGCCATCATTTCTGAATCGATAATTGCTACAATTGGAATATCATGAGGATCAACACAAACAAATTTGCGTTTATTTTCTTCATCGGTAATTACATAGTTAATGGTTACTTCAGCAGCAGTACCTGCTGTGGTTGGAATTGCTATAATTGGCACACTTGGATGTTTAGTTTGTATGGCACCTTCTAAACTACGAACATCGGCATGTTCAGGATTATTAATTATAATACCGATGGCTTTAGCGGTATCTTGCGGTGAACCACCACCAATCGCAATTAAATAATCAGCGCCAGATTTTTTAAAGACTTCAACCCCTTTTTTCACCACAGCTATACTAGGATTAGGAATGACTTCATCATAAATTTCATAATTGAATCCTGCTTTATCTAATAAATCTGTCACCTTGGTAGCCACTTTGAATTTAATTAAGTCCTTATCGGTAACTACTAGTGCTTTTTTGAAATGTCTTTTTTTGACCTCATCAATTAAATGCTTAATTGAACCTTCTCCAAAATAAGAGGTTTCATTCAAAATCATACGATATGTCATTTTTTATTACTCCTTGTACAGATTTAATTTGCAAAATATGTTTATTAACCAGTTAGTGATAATCAATCTTTTCTAATTTAGATAGTGTTATGAAATCACAGTTAATTTATTTATCACTTGAATAATTTTTTTACATTCTTTATTTGTTCAGAATTTAATTTGCCACCAAAATTCCTAGATCTTGGTTTTAAATAACCGTATTTTTCGGCAACCGCAGTTTTAATAGTGGTTACAAAGTCATCACCAATATTATAAATATTAGATAAACGACTAATTTCTTTATGTAAGCGTGATACTTCTTTAAAATCGTTTTTATTAAACGCTGTCATCACATTAGCAAAAAGTTCAGGAACAACATTATTTAATCCAGATAAAACACCTGCACCACCATTCATCAAATTAGGCACAAAATATTCATCAAAACCAGAAAATACCGAAAAATCCTTACGAATTGCTTGAGTTGCCAATACTATAGAGCGAGTATGAGAGGCACAATCAACAGTATCTTTAATACCTATAAACTTAGGAAAATCAGTCGCTAATCTGGTTACTAATTTAGCATCAACATCGCAACCAGTTCGTGCTGGGAAGTTATAAATAAACCAATCCCCTGAAAATTTCGAATCTAAGTGTTTATAATATTCATATAATTGATTAGCTGTTTGTGCAAAATAATAATGTGGTAATGCCATTACAGCCGGATAGCCTGCATCATAGGCGGCATCAGCCAGACGGATCATGTCATCAACAACAGTAGTCGAAACATTGACAATTAAAGGCAAATCGGTAAATTGATGCGCTTGTTTAATAATTTCTAAGCGTTCATTAACACTTAAAGTCACAAATTCACCAATGGTTCCCATCACTAAAATCCCATTGATTTTGGCATCAGTTAACATTCGGTAATGTTTTTCCATTGCAGTAAAATCAACTTTATTTTTTGTATTAAATGGAGTTATAGCCGGACAGATAGCACCACAAAATTTTGATGATTTTTTCATAATAAACCCTTTAACAAATTTAACACCAGTATATTGATATTAATTTCAGTATAATATTGTTATTTCAATATCCGACTTATTCTCTAATAACTCAATATTATTTTTCATAATGTGTGATGCAGATCAAATATTAATAATTATTATGATTAAATTATCATTGTTGATTAACTAAAAGATATTTATACTTAAATTAATCTCAATATATTGGTGTAAAAAATGACAACGAAAGTAGTGACTCAAGCCCCTGCCATAGATAAAGCAACGCGTATTTTTCATTTTATTGCCGAAAATGGAGGTGCCACCTATACGCAAATTTACCAAGGATTATCATTACCACAAAGCTCAACCTCGGCGTTATTAACTAGTCTGGTTGCCAATGGTTTACTACGGCAGAATGAAAATAAATACTATTTAGGACTTAATTTTTATGAGTTTGGTAATAAAGCTATTGCGCAATTCAATATTAAAGATTTAGCGATTGAGCCATTGTCATTTTTACGTGATAAGACTCAGCTTGCATGTCATTTAGGTATATTAGATGGTAGTTTTGCTATATATTTAGCTAAAGTAGAAAGCCCCAATGCCATTCAAGTTAAAAGTTGGTTAGGTCGAAAACTTTCATTACATTGTTCGGCATTGGGCAAAGTATTATTAGCATGGTTACCCGAACAGCGAGTAGATGATCTGTTTCAAGATGAAAATCTACCCATAAAAACCCAAAATACGATAACTACCAAAACAGCTTATAAACAAGAACTAGCTAAAGTTAGGCAACAAGGTTGGGCTTTTGATGATGCAGAAGATTTTGATGAAGTTACCTGCTTAGCCGCACCTGTGTTTGATAAGCATGGTAATGTTATTGCAGCAATTAGTACTTCTGGTGTCCGCTTCCAAATGCCTAAACAACGAATTAATGAGTTTGTGCAATATCTACTCACCGCAACGAAAATGCTTAGCAATAAAATTAAATAATAATTTAAACTTTTCCTATCTATATTAGGCTAGGAAAGTTTTAATGCAGTTTTTAGTTTAATACGCTTTGTTTGGTTTCTTTACCTAACACAATAATGGCTGCAATTGCGATCAGAATGGACACACTAAATAAGCCAAAAATTGTACTCACAGCCACATTTTTGGTCATCAATAATCCAACCATTAGTGGTCCTAAAATGCCACCTATACGACCAATTGATGCTGCCATGCCCGAACCTGTCGCCCGGATATTAGTGGCATATTGTTCAGGGGTGTAGGCATACATTGCTCCCCAAGCGCCTAAATTGAAAAATGACAGTAAAGCACCATAAATCAGTAATTGATTGGCTGATTCAGCTACCCCAAACAGATAAGCACTAACTAAAGTACCTAGTAAATAAGTAACTAATACCCATTTGCGCCCTACTCGTTCAATTAACCACGCAACTGAGAAATAACCAGGTAATTGAGCAATAGTCATGATTAAAATATATTCAAAACTTTTCACCATATTAAAGCCTTTCATCATCATGACACTTGGTAACCATAAAAACATGCCATAGTAAGAAAAGACTACACAAAACCATACAATCCATAACATTAGGGTACGTTTGCGAAATTGTTGGCACAATAACAAATTTATTTTAGTTATAACTGACTCTTTTTTAGCCACGCTATTTAGCTGATTGTAAGTTGGCGAATCCGGTAAATTAAAGCGTAAATACAGGGCATAAAATGCCGGTATTGCACATAAAATCATAGCACCACGCCAACCAACTGTTGGTAATGGTATTAAGAAATAAGCAATCAATGCCGCTAGTACCCAACCCACAGCCCAAAAACTTTCCAGAAGCACAACAATACGCCCACGCACATTAGGTGCCACGCTTTCACTGACTAATGTAGAAGCCACCGGTAGTTCGCCACCTAAGCCCATACCAATAAAAAATCGTAAAATTAACAGGCTACTCAGTCCCCAAGCAAAAGCACTTAAACCGCTAGCAATACTAAACATTAATAAAGTGAATAAAAAGGCAGATTTACGGCCTTTTTTATCCGCATAAATACCAAACACAAAGGCACCAACGGCCATGCCAACTGAATTGACACTACCAATCCAACCTAATTGTGCTGGTGACAATCCCCAATCTTGCTTTAATGCCGCTAAAATGAATGACAGCAAACCAACATCCATCGCATCAAACAGCCAACCGGTACCTGCAACCAGCAATAGTTTATTGGTGGATAATAATGTTGTTTTAAGATTTTCCATAATTAATCAAGTTACCTAAGTAATTAATGTCAGCTATAAAAGCAGATTCTGATCGAAATGTCCATAACTTAAGCGTATCTTACCAAGCTTATCTCCAAAATCAGCTCCTTGCGATACAATGATATTGTTGGTAAGCAGCTGATTTAACAATATTGCTTCCTGCTGCACACTAGTTATGGGCAGATGTGCATATAAATGCAAACCACCTAAAGGTTTAGAATAATTTATTTCATCATGAAAATAACGATCAAGCCAACTCATTAATTGCTGTGCTTTGAGTTGCAATTGTTGCCGCAATAATTGTTGATGGCTAATATAGTGATTTTGTAAGTATTGTTGTGCTAATAATTGTGGCAAAATACTTAAGCCCGAATCAATATGTTGGCGTATTTTAGCTAAATTTTCAATAACCTTATGCGGGGCAATCATCCAACCCACACGAATATTGCGTCCAATGTACTTAGACAATGAACCCAAGTAAATCACTTGGTTATCATAATCAAATTTTTTAATGGGAGTTATGGCTAAATTAGCATCGAAGGCTAAACCGCTATAAGCGTCATCTTCAACAATACCAATACATTGTGATCGGCAAAAAGCCAAAACCGCTTGTTTACGTGCCTCACTCATTACCGAACCAGTTGGATTTTGAAAAGTAGGATTTAAAAATAACCATTTAACTTGATGCTGTTGCACTGCTTTTTGTAAGCTGTCTAAGGTAATTCCTTGATCATCACATTCAATACCATATAGTCGCAAACCAGAAGCTTGAAATAAAGGCAGTGAATAAAAATATGAAGGTGATTCAATACCGATTGGATCACCGGGTTTGAGCAAACCTTGAGTAATCAAAAATAACGATTGCTGAGTTCCTGAAGTGATTAGAATTTCACTTTCAGCAACCACCATATTAAAGCTATGTTGCATATAATCAACAATTTGTTGTTTGAGTGCAGGCAAACCTAGCTGTAACTGATCGCTATTTTTTTCATACATAACCAGTTCATGTGACGACACATTAGCTAACCGTAATTTTGGGATCATACTGGTGGGTAAATCACCATTAGCCAGATCGCAAATTACACTACTTTGATTGCGCAATTGATCGGCTTTTTGTTGATAAAGCGATTGCTTATTTTGGTAGAAATGCGCCGGTAAACGCCAATTTATGGTCGAGCTCGCTTGAACGCCCCATTTTTTATCATTAACAAAGGTTCCACTACCGACTCGCCGCAGCAAGATGCCACGTTCAGTCAATATATCAAGCGCATGCACCACTGTTGAACGGTTAATGTTCAGGTTTTTAGCTAGTTCCCGTTCCGACGGCAAACGTTCGCCGGAGATTAACAATCCCTGCTCAATATACTGTTCAACCAGCGCAATTAACTTCTCAAACAGAGTTCCATCAAAAGCGATTAATTTTTGTCTATTCCACATAAAAATTACAACCATATATACTAAAACGTATATCACTCCTGAAACATCTTTACGTTTTTATAAAATTGGATGGCTACATTATAGTCCAATTGGCTGTTTATTGCTGTAATTTATTTTTGAATAATAACCCTCGGAAACACTAACAATAATTAATTAGGAGTGAAAAATGAATCAAGTTACAGGTACACAAACGGTTAAACGCGGTATGGCACAAATGCAAAAAGGTGGAGTGATTATGGATGTGATTAATGCAGAGCAAGCTAAAATTGCCGAACAAGCAGGAGCCGTAGCGGTGATGGCATTAGAACGTGTGCCTGCTGACATTCGTGCTGCCGGTGGCGTTGCCAGAATGGCTGATCCTTCAATTGTTGAACAAGTCATGCAAGCTGTCACTATTCCGGTTATGGCCAAGGCGCGAATTGGGCACATCGTCGAAGCGCGTATTTTAGAAGCTATGGGCGTTGATTATATTGATGAAAGTGAAGTATTAACCCCTGCTGACGACCAATACCACTTACTTAAAAACGAATTCGTAGTGCCATTTGTATGTGGTTGTCGAGATCTAGGCGAAGCTTTACGTCGGATTGGTGAAGGCGCCTCAATGCTACGCACTAAAGGTGAACCCGGCACTGGTAACATTGTTGAAGCAGTGCGCCATATGCGCAAAGTAAATGAACAAATTCGCTTGGTAACCAGTAAATCTAATGATGAACTTATGACATTAGCAAAAGAAATAGGTGCTCCATACGAATTAGTATTACAGGTCAAACAGCTAGGTAAATTACCGGTGGTGAACTTTGCTGCTGGTGGTGTGGCTACTCCAGCTGATGCCGCATTGATGATGCAACTTGGCGCTGATGGTGTGTTTGTAGGGTCAGGTATTTTTAAATCGCAACAACCAGAAAAATTTGCCAAAGCGATTGTACAAGCCACCACTTATTTTGATGATTATCCACGTTTAGCTGAGCTTTCTAAAGGATTAGGTGATGCTATGAAAGGGATTGAAATTAGCCAATTAGCAGCATCTGAAAGAATGCAAGATCGGGGTTGGTAATGGCACAATTATCTCAGCATAAAACCACAAAAAAAATAGGGGTTTTAAATCTGCAAGGAGCTGTAAGTGAGCACCTTAATGCGCTCACCAATATTGCTAATGTGCTCGCCGTTGCGGTTAAAGATGCGGTGCAATTGGCAGACTTAGATGGTTTAGTGATCCCGGGTGGTGAATCTACAGCCATCAGTCGCTTGATTAACCAAAATAACCTAACTCTAGTTATCAAACAAATGGCACTCCAAGGCAAAGGTATTTTCGGCACTTGTGCCGGATTAGTGCTTTGTGGTTCCTCCACACCACAAAATGAGGTTGAACAACTTAAGTTGATCGACATTAGTGTAGAGCGCAATGGCTTTGGGCGACAAATTAATAGCTTTGAAACAACTCTTGATATAGCTCCTATCGGTAAACAAATTCCAGCTATTTTTATTCGCGCACCTTATATTGTAAAAGCAGGTGATCAAGTTAAGCAATTAGCTTTTGTCGACAATCATTGTGTAATGGCACAACAAGATAATGTGCTGGTATGTTCTTTTCACCCTGAACTAACATCTGATAACCGCATCATTCAGTATTTTGTCAATTGCTGTTGCAGCTAATGCTAAGCGTAACTAATTGAGTGGGACTTAATTGTTAGAATAATCTTAAGACACAGCTAACTAAACAATAGTTAGCTGTTGGTTTCATCCTTAAATACATCAGCAGTTATTTTTGAGTTACATAAACCTGATTATTAAGGATATTATTAGGATCGAACTGCTGCTTAATCAAGCGCATCAACTGCCGATTAGCCTCAGGAATAGCCGCATTAAAATATTGCACTTTAGCAGTACCAATACCATGTTCGGCTGAAGGTAGTCCCCCTAATTCATGGCATTTTTGATAAATAGCATGATGAATTAGTGCCAGCGTTTCATGCCATTGGCTTGCATCACGACCATCACGCAATATACATAAATGAATATTACCATCGCCAGCATGACCAAAGGCTAACATTCTTACCCCGGTATCTAATTCTAACTGTTTAGTATAATTGATAAAATCGGCAATACGGTTAATTGGCACTACCGTATCAATCGGATCTTGTTCGGTCACCGCTTCAACGGCGCGCACTAACGAGCCACGTACACTCCAAATTTGCTGTGCTTGTTGCTCAGTTGCCGCTATAAAATAATCACGACCGCCTAAATTAGCCAGTAATTGCTGGCGTTGCTGAGCAATCATTTGCTGATCGGCACCATCTAACATAATAATCAAATAAGCGTGGGAGTCAGGCAGCGGGAATTGAAAACCCGAAAATCGTTCGCCCCATTCGGCAACTTTGCGTTCCACAAATTCCAGTGCCGTTGGTGTTAAAGTATGCAAGATGGTAGTAATACTGGCAATAGCTTGTTCAATGCTATTAAAACCGACAATTAAGGTTTCAAACACTTTCGGCTTAGCAATTAATTTCAAAGTACATTGGGTAATAATGCCTAAAGTGCCCTCGCTGCCAATAAACAACTGCTTTAATGCCAGCCCGGTATTATCCTTAACATTCTTGCTACCAATATTTAATACCCTGCCGTCCGCCATGACCACTTCTAGCGCTTGCACATAATCACGGGTAACCCCATATTTCACCGCCCGCATGCCACCAGCATTAGTGCTAATATTGCCGCCGATGGTTGAATTTTTAGCTCCAGGGTCAGGAGGATAAAACAAATCGTGTTGCTCCACAAATTGTTGTAAATCCTGCAATAACACCCCTGGTTGCACAGTAATGGTAAAGGTGTCTTTATCCAACTCAATAATCTTGTTCATCAAAGATAAATCAATAATGATGCCACTATCCGGAATGGTGGAACCGACTAAATTAGTGCCGGCGCCACGAGTAGTAATGTTGATACCATTTTTATTAGCATATTGGGCAATTTGCGCCACTTCTTGAGTGGTTTTTGGGTAGACTAATACATTGGCTTGCCCATATTTTAGTTTTAAACCATCACTAAGGTGTAATTGTGGAATATCATTTTGCCCAATAACCCGTTTATCATCATTAATAATACTGGTAATAATATCTGTAATTGTGTTCATGTTGTGTTACCGACTATTTATAGCTTCTATCAAAATGGTTAGCTAATTTATCTCCTAAATATTGGATTAACATTACCACCATAATAAGAATGACAATACATAAAACCAGAATTTCCGTGACATAACGTTGATAACCATAACGGATTGCTAAATCACCAATTCCACCGCCACCAACTACCCCTGCCATGGAGCTAAAGCTAATCAAAGAGATTGTGGTCACAGTGGCATGACGAATTAATTGTGCCAGTGCTTCTGGAAATAATATGCCCCCTATAATACGAATATGAGATGCCCCACTCGCTACGGCGGCTTCTATTACGCCTTTATCGATTTGGCTAAAGGCATTTTCAGCCAATCTGGCATAAAACGCGATTGCCGCTAAAGCTAATGGAAAGATCACTGCTTTCGGCCCTACGGTGGTACCCACAAATAACGCGCCTAAAGGTAATACAGTAACCATAAGGATCAAAAATGGAATCGACCGCGTAGCATTGATAATAAAATTGGCAATGCTATTAATCACAGTATTTTTAAAGAAGAATGGACTAGACATTAAAAACAGTAATAGCCCAATCAGGGTACCAAATATGATCCCAGCTAATAAAGACCAGCTAACCATGATGAAAGTTTCGTAAGCGGCTTGCCATAACATTTGTGTCATTTCAGCAATTGTCAGTTTTACCATTAATTTATGTCCTCAATAATCACACCTTGATGTTGTAATTTGGCAATTAGATTAAGGATATTCTCAGGTTCACCAATGAGTTCGATCACTAAATTGCCTAGTGCTTGTTCATTAAAATACTCAATGAAACCATGCAAAATGTTGAAAGCAACCTTGGTTTCCATTGCCGCTTGGTACAAAATCGGCTGGGTCGCGTTTTCATTAACATAACGCAAACGCACTAATTTGCCTTGAGCATTTTGTTTAATAACTTCAGGTAGATTGGTATTTTCATCAACATTAAGGAAATTTTGGGTAAATGACTGTATAGGTCGCGCAAATAGGTTGAAAGTGTTATTAATTTCCACTATTTCGCCTTGCGACATCACCGCTACGCGATGGCAGATTTTTTTAACTACATCGATTTCGTGGGTGATCAGGACAATAGTCAAACCAAATTCTTGATTAAGCTGCTTAAGTAACTCTAAAATCGCTGTGGTCGTAGTTGGATCAAGGGCGCTAGTCGCTTCATCACACAGCAATATTTTAGCCTCATTGGCTAACGCGCGGGCAATGCCGACGCGTTGCTTTTGCCCACCACTAAGCTCGGCTGGATAGGCATTGGCTTTATCGCTCAAGTCCACTAAGGTTAGCAACTCTTGAACTCTATTTTTAACAGCATCACCTTTTTTGCCGGCGGCTTTAAGTACAAAGGCAATATTTTCATATACAGTCTTTGATGAAGCCAGATTGAAATTTTGAAAAATCATACCGACTTGGAACCGAAAGGCCTGTAGTTGATGGCCAGTCAGCGTTTTAATGTCAGTACCGTCAATAATAACTTGCCCGGACGAAGGATCGGCCAGGCGATTTAGCGTTCTTACCAAAGTACTTTTACCGGCGCCACTAGAACCTATAATGCCAAAAATTTCACCTTTACTGACATCAAATGACACATTTTTGACCGCTTCAATAACATGATCTTTCGATTCAAACCGCACCGATACATTTTTTACTTGAATAAGGGAGTTATTTTGCATAATTTAAAATAATTGATAATCCGGTTTTTGAAAGGTATAAAAAATACCATTCTTGTCTTCAATCACTTGTGAAAATTCAGGTGATTTAAGCACATCAATAATATCTTTACCTAACGTGTCTTTAGATTCGCTACGAATCGCAATCACATTTTTATGATCTTTGTCTAAAATTTCAGTATACAGGGCTTTAGACAGATCCAAACCAGCGCCAATCGCATAATTACCATTAACTACCGACAATACCGCACTGTCTAATGAACGAGGAGTTTGTGGAGCTTCAATTGGTACGATGTTTAAATTATACGGATTTTCGACAATGTTATTAGGAGTAAGACTATTTTTATCAATATTAGGATCTAACTTAATCAAACCTGCAGCTTGTAAAATTCTTAATGCGCGGGCTTCGTTAGTTACATCATTGGCAATGGTAACTTGATCGCCACTTTTTAACTGCGAAAAGTCAGTAATTTTATTAGAATAAATGCCGGCACCCGCTGTTGGCACAAAACCAATTGCAGTAATATCTAGATTGCGTGCCTGTTTAAAATTATTAAGGTAGGTAAGGTGTTGGAATAAGTTAGCATCAATTTCTTTATTCGCTAATGCAAGATTAGGTTGCACATAATCACTAAATTCGCGAATTTCAACACTATAACCTTTTTTGGTCAATTCTGGTGCTATAGCTTGTTTAAACATATCTCCATATGGCCCGGCAGCAACGCCAACAATAATTTGGTTGTCTTTTTTGGCATTGTCACAACCAGTTAACAAGGTAAAAGCGGCTACAATAGCCACACTTAATGCGATTATTTTTTTAAACATGATAATTTTTCCTTAAATTTGGATAGTCTTTCTAAAGCTTCTATTAGCGTTTGTTGCTGTTTAGCAAAATGGAAACGAATATAGCGATATTCCGGATGTTTGAAAAAAGCTGAACCCGGCACGGCGGCAACACCGACTTCTTTTATTAACCATTCACAAAACTCAAAATCCGTGGCAAAAGGGTTAAAGGCAGAAATATCCACTAACACATAATAAGCGCCTTGAGGTTCGTAATATGGCAAGCCAATCTTATCCAAGCCTTGTAAAAATAATTGCCGTTTTGCGGTATAAGTTTCAGTAAGTTGTTGGTAATAATCATCACCGAGAGCCAGCCCGGCGCAAGCTGCTTTTTGTAGCGGCGCCGCGGCACCAACAGTTAAAAAGTCATGCACCATTTTACAACCATCAATAATGGCTTTATCGGCAATAATATAACCCAAACGCCAACCAGTTATGGAATAGGTTTTCGACAACGAACTACAAGTTATAGTGCGTGATTGCATGCCGGGGAAGTTAGCTAAATAAAGGTGCTGGTAAGGCTCAAAAACTATATGCTCATAAACTTCATCAGTAATGACATAAGCATCAAACTCAATAGCCAGTTGGCTAATATAGTCAAGTTCGGCTTTACTAAACACCTTACCACAAGGATTGCTAGGGTTACATAAAATTAGCGCTTTAGCACCCTGTTCAAAAGCTTGCCGTAGCTGTTGTTTATCAAACTCAAATGTTGGTGGAATTAGGGGAACATAAATCGGCGTAGCATCCGACAAAATAGCATCGGCACCATAATTTTCATAAAATGGCGAAAAGATGATAACTTTATCTTTAGGGTTACAAATAGTCATCACCGCACACATCATTGCCTCGGTACTACCACAAGTAACCAGCACGTTTTCATCGGGGTTGATGTCAATATTCATCAATTTTTGCTGTTTGTTAGCTAAAAGCTGGCGAAACTCTTTCGATCCCCATGTAATTTCATATTGATGCGGTCCCTGCTCCGCCGCTTGTTTAAGGGCATCAATCAGTTCTCTTGGTGGATCAAAATCCGGAAAACCTTGCGACAAATTGATGGCGTCATATTGATTAGCAATTCTAGTCATGCGCCGAATAACAGAGTCAGAAAAGTGGTCTAGTCGATTAGCGAGTTTATGCATGGTTTAAATATTAAGTAATTACAAAGGTTAAAAGTATAATACAAAATCACGTTTTTTCTGTTAAATAATATATTTATATATATTTATAATTTTTATTTATAACTAAGCTAATTAATATCCACACCCAAGTATAAGAGTGATGTACGCCTGTATCTTAAGTGCAATTTTTTCCCATGGATATAATTAGCGTTTTTATACATAAACGTATAGTAGTTTGGAAATATCTTGACAAAGATACGAAGGTGGAAAAATGAAAAATAGGGATGTACACTAATCCCCATTTATGTGTATGTGGCTAATGAGTTCATTTAAAATTCACAATGACAAATGTCCAAACGTCTCACTTCACTCTACAAAGCAATGGCAACAATTGCCATTGCTAAATTATAACTAAATTCTCAATATTAAGGATAGGTACACAACATTGTTAGGTTATCGGCATATGTGTAGTTATAGTAAACATCACCATAACCAGAATAAACTGAGTACTGGGCGTTTCCATCATAAGTATAACGGTCACTTGTCCAATAGCGTTCGGTTAAAAAGCCTGAATCGCTATATGGCCACATCTCGCCCCATTCGCTGAAAAATCCCCCGCCAATATAACGCATAGAATAATGAGAATTTGAGTTCGGCGTGGCGGAAGTAAATCCCTCATTCAATAGGTCACTCGCATTGGTTAGATCTTTTACCTGTGGCACTCGATAACCCATTCTTGAGCACCAAGAGATGGTTTCTGAATACGTCTTCCGAGCCTCTCCTTGATTTATAAACCAATGCTTTAACTCAAACCCATATTTTACTATCGGTTGATTACTACTATCGTAACCCACTAACTCGATGCTCTGTGGTAAAGATGGTTTATAGGATGATGATGCTGTAGGACCAGTTAAGGTGACACGAACATTATTTGGTTCATTAGGTGTTGGAGCCATGCTAGCGGTAATACCACCTTTGGTAACTGCTGGCCAAGTTAAGGGACCTGTACCTGCTACATCTAAATCAAAATACATCATGTTAGCCGCCGTAGTTGGGAAGTTACGACTGTATGATGCAGAGGAAACTGATTGAACAAGGAAGCCTTTTTCAGGGTTAAACATATAAGAAGGGCTTACCTGCGCCGCTAATCCCTGTAAAGCTGGTCTAACATAACAGATAGTTGGATTAGATGATTTTGGATTAAAATAATAAGTAACACTACTACTAGAGAAACTACTACTATCTGGTATTCCATATTTAGTAGTTAACTTGCCATCCGTACTAGTTAATACCATTTTATAAGGAGCACCACAAATACTTAACACTTCGCTACGACTAATTGTTCGATTATTTTTATCAGTAATAGTAACACTCAAATTTCCGGTCACACTTATACCATTGGTACCCTGACCATCACCATCATCATCACCCCAATAATTATAAGGAGGACCTATGAGTGCACTTAAAGCTATTGAGTCAGTATTGTTAGGGATCAACATATGCACATCAGCTAAAGTTTCATCGGCATTAGGTAACTTTATAGGGGTTGTTGCGGAGGTATTAGTCGCCGGTGTTATGGTTGTACCATCGGATAGCTTAATAGCCAATAAATTATTGGTATCAGTTGCTTTAGTTACACCGCCATCAAAAGTTAAATAAGGCTTACTACCATTTATAATCTGTTTTGTTGTCGCGGACAATGCCGATAAGGCCTGAGTATTTGCTGAATAGGGTAATAATAATACACCAATTAACCCTAAAGGTAATTTCGATGAGCATTTTGAGAATAAGTAAGATAGCGGAGAGGACAATGATAACACCGGATGACTAAGAGTTAAAATACCCCTTAATTGTAACGATTTAACCAAGCTGTTTTTTAAAAGATTTTGAACATAAAGCTGCCAGTGCTGTATCATATTGTTATGCATTGCGTCCCTTGCGATAAGTATATTCATGTTTTAATAGAATTTTTATACTTGATTGCTTATATGCTAAGCTAAATTCATTTTTAACCTATAAAATTATAATAGCATAAAAAAATTTAACTACCTATTAATCTAAAAATTTGTAAATAATTGTAAAGAGAAGTAGATTTACTCTTAATTATAGTGACCGGATAATTATATTTCGCAATAGTTCAAGTGCTATATCCTAGCTGATTTTATACACAAACGTATAGCAGTTTGGAAACATTTTGACAGGCATAAAAATGCCTGCGTTGATTGTTGGCATTTTTAAAACACGGCTTGGGTTGCCCTGCCGCTGCAACTGTCCATTGTCTGCTTAACCTTAATTACTCCTTATAAACACCAGCGACTTAAGGACTAAGGATAGACACAAATAGCTCTATTATGGTAAAGAGTGTAGGTCGGTTGAATCAAGCCTCCACCCAACCATACCGTGAGATGGTCAAATGTCGTGTTAGGAACGTGGTGATCAGTCCAATAAAATTCTAAATCATCATCAACCCTACCCCATTCAGATACAAAACCCGCACCAATCGTATACTTTGCTAGGTATGTTCCTGACGACGGGGTACCGGACTCAACACCAACGCACTTCTCAGGATTCTGAGGGTCTTCACATGTCGCGTTGGTTAACTCTTTTATTTTTGGTATACGATAATTTCCTATACTTGCACACCATGATGATTGTACTTCAAAATTAGCTAGCTTTTCTTCACGAATCACAAACCACTGCTTTAATACAAAGCCATATTTTACTACCGCTCGATGATTACTATCATAACCCACTAATTCGAAAGTCTGTGGCAAGGATATTGCGCTAAGTCTATTCGGTGAATTTGAATTACTTTGGGCTTCTGTTGCCACTGGCCCCGTAAGAGTAACCCGCACAGAAGAGGCTCCATCAGGGTTATACCCCCTCTCTACAGGTGGGTTGAGCGTCATGGTAGCAGTAATACCCCCCTGAGTGACAGTTGGCCATGTTAACGGACCGGTGTTATTACTTATGAGCAGATCAAAATGCAGACTATCCATACCTGTGGTTGGAAAGTTACGCTCATAAGATGACAGTGTAGTGGATTGCACTAAATAACCTTTTTTAGGATGCCAGGTAGTAGGATCGCCTCCGTCGAGAGCGGTAACATGAGGCCTTACATAGCAGATAACCGGATCGGCTTTAGGATTGATATAATAAGTAGCGCTATTGCCAGTAAAATTACTACTATTGGGCAATCCATACTGGGTAGTTAAACTACCAGCAGTACTGGTTAATACCACTTTATAAGGCGCTTGGCAAATATCTAATGTTGTATTACGACTTACAACTTGATTTTCTTTATCAGTAATACTGATACTTAAACTACCACTAGCAGTGATGCCATTGGCACCATCTCCATCTCCATCATCATCGCCCCAATAATTATAAGGTGCTCTAATCAAATCGTTCAAAGTGATTGAATCAGTAATGGTTGGCGGCACCAACATACTGATATCGGCCATGCTTTGATTTTCTTCGGGGAGCTCTATTGGATTGTCTACGGTTGAGGTATTGGTTGCCGGAGTAATAGTAGTACCATCGGATAGCTTAATAGCCAATAAACTATTGATGTCAGTTGCTTTAGTTACACCACCATCAAAGGTTAAATAAGGCTGACTACCATTTATAACCTGTACCGTAGTGGCGGATAATGCTTGGGTATTAACTGAATATGGTAACAAGAATACTAAAACTAAAGGTAGTTTAGATAAACGGTTTAAAGTTAAGTAATATAGCTGCAATAACCGCAACAAATCTAGATAATTAAGAGATATAATAACTCTTGAATGTAATAATCTGAATAAAGTGTTTTTGAGAGGATTTAGGACATAAAGGTGCTGGTTTCTATAGTAATTTTGCATAATTTCCTATCTATCAAGTAAATTTTATTTGAATTTTTTTGTTTTGCTTGCTATGAATAAAACTGCATCTATGTGTTAACGTTAAAAGTATAACGTCTTAAAAAAATTTAACTACCTATTAATCTAAAGATTTGTAAAGAACTGTAAAGAGAAGCAAATTTACCCTTGATTATAATGACTGGATAATTATATTTCGCAATAGTTCAAGCACTTTCAGATTCAATGATGATAAACAGGATTAATATTCATTTTTATTGAAATGATACTATTAAGCCTTAGCTGATTTTATACACAAACGTATAGCAGTTTGGAAACATCTTAACAATAATTAAAACATGCCAGCGCGATTGCTGGCATTGGTTGGTATGGTGTTGGCGGTCGTAAATAGTTATCTTTAAGATAACAGCCGCCTTTTGCTTGCCAACTCTGTCGGCTCGGGTTGCCCCTGCCTCTGCAACTGTCCTCTTGTTGCTTAAACTTTATTACCCCTTATTAAACGCCCGCGACTTAAGGATTAAGGACTAAGGATAGACGCAAACCCCGAGGATGCTGTTGAAGGGGTTGTAGCTTTGAACCTCGCCGCTGAGCGAGTAGACATCAAACTGGTTCGAACCGTCGCTGTCGCTTGTCCAGTATGTGTCGTAGGTGAAGCCGGCAGCGGGATAATTGAAAAGGTCGCCCCATTCGGGGAACAAACCCGCACCAATATTACGTTGGTAATAATTACCATCTGATGACGGCGTGGCGCCCACTGCTCCAGAACGCACAGCGTTAGTTAAGTCTTTGACCTGCGGCAGACGATATCCACCACCTAAATTGCGACACCAGGATGATTGGTTAAAAGCATTAGCACGTTTCTCTCCGCGGTTAACGAACCAACGCTTTAATACAAAACCATATTTTAATACCGCTTTATTATTACTATCATAACCGACTAGCTCAAATTGCTGCGGCAATGTAGGAGTAGCGACTCTACCTGGTGAGTCTGAATTAATTTGGGCTTCTGTTGCTGCCGGACCGGTGAGGGTGACACGCACCGAAGAGGCTCCATCAGGGTTAAAACTACCATCATTAGGTGGGCTCAGCGTCATAGTGGCAGTAATACCCCCCTGAGTAACGGCTGGCCAAGTTAATGTTGAGGCATCAATACCCCCTGCCAATAAATCAAAACGCAGATTATTAGCCCCGGTAGTAGGGAAGTTACGACTGTAACTTGATGACTCAGTGGATTGCGCTAGAAAGCCTTTATCTAGGCTCCAGATATCGGCAGGGCCGGCGTAGTTGGCTGTGCCAAAGGCCAGATTCGGTCTGGCGTAACAAATTTTAGGCACAGATGGACTGATATAATAAGTGGCAGTACCATCGCTGAAACTACTACTATTAGGCAGCCCATACTGGGTGATTAAACTACCACCAGTACTGGTTAACTCTACTTTATAAGGCGCTTTACAAATATCTAACCTGGCACTAGGATGCACTACTGCTAGATTGTCTTTATCGGTAATATAAACAGTTAAATGCCCCGTAGCAGTAACACCATTAGTACCCTGACCATCACCGTCATCATCACCCCAATTATTATAAGGTGCACCAATTAGATCACTTAGGTCAATTGCATTCTTTGCGGGTGGTACCATCATACCAATATCTGTAAAGCTTTGGTTTTCTTTGAGTAAGACTATTGGATTACTTGCAGTTGAAGTGTTATTTGCCGGAGTGTAAGTAGTTTGAGTCGTGCCATCAGAGATGGTAATACCTAATAAACCATCCGTAGTAGTGACTTTAGTCACTCCATTATCAAAAGTTAAATAAGGCTTACTACCATGAATCACCTGCGCCGTAGTCGCTGATAATGCTTGGGTATTTTCTGAATAGGGCAATAATATAACAACTAACCCTAAAGGTAATTTTGATAAGCCTTTTGAGATTAAACGAGGTAACTGTGATAACCACGATAAAACCGGATGACTAAGAGTAAAAATGCCCCTTGGGGGTAATGATTTAACTAAGGTATTTTTTAAAAGATTTAGAACATAAAGCTGCCAGCGCTGGTGTCTGGTGTCTGGTGTCTAATATTGTACTGCATAGCGTCCCTTCCGTCAAGTATACTTATGTTTTATTTAAACTTTTTATATCTAATTGATTATATACTAAGCTAAATTCATTTTTAATTTTTAAAATTATAATAGTATGAAAAAAATTTAACTACTGTTTTAATCTAACAATTTGTAAAGAATTGTAAAGAGAAGCAAATTTACCCCTAATTATAGTGATTTAATAATTACCATCTACGATATCTCTCTGCCAGTGGATTTTATGGGCAAAACCAATAACGTTATTGGTCATTTTAATTTGTTGTAATTGCAATGACCAAATAGGCGCTTTAATAATTCTGGCAAATGGAAAGGCTTGATAATACTGTTGATAAGCAGCTTCGGCTGCTTCGCCTGCCAGTTGACTGGCTTTAGCTTGAAATTGGATCCCTTTAATTTGCGCTACCGTTTTGGGCGTAAGGCAAATAGTCCCCGCCACCATAGGATTATTTAGCATCGCTTCTGCATGTTTAGTTTTTAATTCCGATAGTAGATATAAATTTAGTAAATCTTGGTCAAATACATAAAAAGCATTACATGCCCATGGCAGCTGATTCGGCAATACGACATTTAGTGAAAGTACATGCTGTTGTTGTATAAATTTGCTGATTTTGGGATTTAGTTGCATATGCATATTTGTTAATAACTAGACAAGTTTACGGTGTAAATGCAGGTCTTCACCCCAACGAGGCAATGACGGAATATCAATATCAAATAGATCTAATGCTCTAGCCACACTATGAGTGATCATATCATCAACAGTATCAATGTGTTGATAGAGGGCCGGAACCGGTGGAAAAACGATCCCACCCATTAAGGTTACCGCTTCCATATTTTTTATGTGACCTAAATGCAGTGGCGCTTCGCGCACCATTAACACCAACCGTCGCCGCTCTTTTAACACCACATCCGCAGCACGAGTTAACAAGTTATCGGATAAACCATTGGCTATAGCCGCCAATGATCGCATCGAGCATGGTGCAATCAGCATACCCATGGTTTTAAATGAGCCACTGGCAATGGCTTCACCAATGTTGTTAATGGAGTAGACTTTATCGGCAAGTGCTTCAATTTGTGCCAGGCTTAGGTGTGGCACTTCATAAGATCGGGTTAATTGTGCCGCTTTGGAAATCACTAAATGTGTTTCAATATTTAAAGGTTGTAACAGCTCTAAGGCTTTAATGCCATAAGCAAATCCTGTTGCGCCACTAATACCAATTATGATCCGTTGCTGTGCCATGTTAATTCCTATAATTATTTGAAGTTAGGTAAAAAACGTTTTACGTCAACTTCTTTAAAACGTGCGCGTACGAATTGTTCTTTTAGATTAAAAGGCACGGTGCAGTCAAAAATAACTTTGGCCGAGCTTCCAAATTGCCTGATGAATGGACTATATTCGGAGCGTTGTGATGGATCGAGTGGATGGCATCTTACTCCTGAAATTGTTGAAATATCAATATCACCCTGAAAACGAGTATTCATAGCCCAAAGTACGTCATCGGTATCATAGATATCGACATCTTCGTCTACCAATATCACATGCTTTAATTCTGAAAAAGCAGCAAATGCCAAAATCGCAGCCTGTTTATGCTTGCCTTCATCAGAAGGAACCGATTTTTTAAATTGTAGTATGGCTAAATATTTACCTCCGCCTGAGCGATGAGCGTAAACATTTTGTAGCTTACCTGGCATAGCGGCTTCGACCATTTGTAAAATACTGGCTTCGGTTGGAATACCGGCCATATTAACATGCTCTTCGCTTGGGCCAATGCAGGTTTGATAAATCGGATTTTTGCGGTAAGTAACCGCTTTAACTTTTATTACTGGCAGTGATTTATTGGCAGGCCCGGTATAACCAGGGAATTCCGGCATAGCTTTACCGGTATGGGAATTTTGATCTTCCTCTACCCGAACATTAGGTAAAATTTCACCTTCTATAACCACTTCCGCATTGGCAATGGCTTTAGCATTAACGGTTAAGCAATCAACTAATTCAACTGCCCTACCGCGAATGCCACCCGCTATGGATAATTCGTCAAAACCGAGTGGTGTAGTTGGTGGTTCAAAGCAGGCAGATATTTCAATCACCGGATCAACGCCAATGCTGATCGAAACAGGTAATGGTTTACCCATTTTTTCAGCTTTTTCCCGAAACACATCAATAT
Organism: Gilliamella sp. wkB112; assembly: GCF_001690685.1. Lineage (GTDB taxonomy): Bacteria > Pseudomonadota > Gammaproteobacteria > Enterobacterales > Orbaceae > Gilliamella > Gilliamella apicola_J. Next base: position 155,444 of record NZ_LZGL01000017.1, read on the forward strand.
GCCGCCCGGGAACAAAATAGATCGAAATTTCATCTTTACTTTGGTAACACATTCGGTGAATGGTTACGTCACTTTCACCAGTTTCCGGATCACTAGCATATAACATGCCAAGGGTAATATAAGGGCCGGCATCTTCTTCGGTATTAGTTGGAGCCGGAACTAATTTACGTATATCAAAATCCGGATCGCTAGCTTTATGAACAACTTGCTGGCAAACAGCTTGTTCACGAGCAATAGTAATAGGTGAGATTGGATTGGCAATGGCATCTTTTAATAAAAAGGCTAATCTATTAGGTGCACAACCGAATAGATGAGCGACTCGTTCACGGGAAGCAAGTAAACCAATTAGTACCTTAAATTCATCAAAACCTTGTACTTTATTAAAAATCATCGCTGGACCAATTCGGGTTGGTCTTTTTACGGTTCCGCCTGCACCCACATAACGATAAACCCCCGCCAATTCAGCCATTGGGTCGACAGGAGTATCAGTGGTAACTAATTGCTCGGGAATTTGCTCAAGTTGTTTGATTGCATCACGTAAATCATATGAGCCTGTTGGATTTGCCATAATAACACCTACTATTTATATAACACTATTAACTTACAACTTGTAGCCATAACCAAGTTGAATATGATGGTTATTAATTTCAAAAGCTGATTTCAAATAAACCAATTCTAGTAATAATACTGTGATAAATAACAGCTTTCAAGCAACGATGAAATAGTTACATTAAATCTAATCACCATACTACAACATAGCAGATAAAATTATTTTATTATTAATGTTGGACTTTAATTTGATTGGATAATAGAAATGGAAAATAACCTACTAATTTAATGTATAATCTTACAACTAACCTCCCTGTTAGTTGTAATACCAAATTTATTCTTTAGCCATAGGTTGATCGACAACTTTGGTTTCTTGATTTCCTTGAATAGTTTTAATCTCATCAGCATATTTAGCTACTGCATCTTTACTAGAGAGCAAACTATAAGTAAGAGTAAATTGCGTACTTTGTCCCGGTTCTAAATGACGCACACGTTTTTGTTCACGTTCTATTGTGACAGGATACGCAAAACTTGTTCCTGGCTCTAAACCTGTTACATAACCTTGTTTAAGGGTATCTGTGTTTTTCCACAATGACAAGACAGGGAGTTCGTTTGTATTAAAGGCTATACCCGCGGCTTTATCACCAGCCTTGTTGGTTACCATAACTTGAGTATTGCCCTTTGCATCGGCAAATGGATAAACATTAAAGACCATTTCATCAAAGTCTTTGGTAGGTCCTAAATAAGTTTGCCACGTTTTTAATCCATCTTTAGCATAATCATTAAATGGTGAGATTTCTTTTACTGGAGCTACAAATTTTGCGCCCTCTTCTAAAATTGGCGTACCAAAATTGCTGTGGTAAATTATTTGATAATCACGAGTATAGTCACTGTTATTAGTGACAACGTCGTGTACGGTAAAATATTTAGTACTTGGAATATAGCTTAATGATACCGATGTTTCTAAATTACTTTTTTTGAATGTATTTTCTTTAATTAAACCTTTGATGGTGATGGTGTAAGGGGCTTTATCTGATACATCTACAATTAATTTTGATACCGGTGTATTTTGTGCACGCCCATGCAAAGTATACATCATACCATCCGCTTGAACTGCATGCCCTGTCCACTCAAATCCACAACGCACCATCATTTCATTAAAGCCATCCAACCAACCGATACCACCACGACTTTCTAAATTAATGAATTTAGGATTTACCACTTCATTAACAGGTGAATCCCACCCCATGCGAATGCCATCGCCAACTACTGATAAAATACCTAATCCGCGAGTAGGGATCAATTTTATAGTTAAATTGTCGCTAGCAATGGTTAATACCTCTGAACCATCTTGTTTACCACCCTTAAGAACCGTATTTTGAATGGTAAATTTTTCATTTTTTATGCCTACATCTTTACTAGACAGAGACCAGTTACCTTTATTAATACCTTTTTCATTATCTGTTAATACAAACTCTTTTGCATTGGCAGTATAAGACGTCAAACTTAATATTATAGCTAATGAAATAATTTTAACTTTCATATTGATTCCTCATAAGTTAGTTAATGAACCTGAATCGTTTCAGTTAATATGTCATAACTATCTAATATCATCAAAAGAAAATCACCAGAAATGCGAACTCATTCACACTTTTTATCTAACCGTAGGAGTAACAAGAGGCTTATATCAATATTGACTTAATCAATTTATAGATTTAATGATCGGCTCTGATCTTGCCGGCCTTCCAGTGCTTACGACAAACAGAGTGGTATTCGCTATCACCGATATGAATGGGATTACCAGATTTAACAATTTGGCCATCGGGCCCTTGTAATAAGTTCATGGTGGCTTTTTTGCCACACCAGCAAACGGTTTTTAGTTCCCTAAAATTATCAGCGAGTTCTAATAAAGTTTTAGACGCTTCAAATAAGTGCCCCATGTAATCAGTTTTTAAGCCAAAAAACATGATTGGCACATCATAATCATCACAAGCGTCCGACAATTTCCAGATAGTTTTTTTAGTTAAAAAATGGCTTTCATCGACAAGCACACAGGCATAATTATTTTTTTCGATATGGGCGATGATTGCATCCACACTATCGTCATCTAATAACATCGCCTTTTTACGTAAACCTAAGCGCGAAACTATCTCGGTATCGGAGTGTCGGGTATCAACCGAAGATTTAAGTAATAAGGTTTGCATATTATTTCTTAAATAATTATGGTCGATTTGTAATAATTCGGTGGATTTTCCGGCATTCATAACCGCGTAGATAAAATACATTTTAGACACAATAAGATTCTCAAAAATAAAACAGATAGATAAAAAAGTTTAATTCCAATAATAAAAAAGGTAAGTTAAATAACCTACCTTTTTTTACAACTTAAAAGTTGATTATTTGGCTTTACCTTGGTTAGCAACAGCTGCTTGTTTAGCGGCAATTTCATCAGCATTACCTAAGTAATAATGTTTGATCACTTTCATGTTGTCATCAAATTCATACACTAATGGCACACCAGTTGGAATATTTAGTTCGATAATGTCATCATCACTGATATTATCTAGATGTTTAACTAAAGCACGCAGTGAGTTACCGTGAGCTGCAATAATAACTCGCTCACCTTTAGCAACACGTGGTGCAATAGTTGATTGCCAGTAAGGAAGTACACGTTTAATAGTTAACGCTAAACTTTCAGTTAGTGGTAATTCTGATTCTGGTAAATTGCTATAACGAGAATCATGGCCCGGGAAGCGTTCATCAGATTTTTCTAGTGCTGGTGGTGTAATGGCAAAACCACGGCGCCATAGTTTAACTTGTTCATCACCATATTTGGCTGCAGTTTCGGCTTTATTTAATCCTTGTAACGCACCATAATGACGTTCGTTTAATTTCCAGCATTTTTCAACTGGTAACCATGCTTGATCTACTTCATCTAACACATGCCATAAAGTATGAATGGCACGTTTTAAAACTGATGTATAAGCGAAATCGAACTGAAAACCTTCTTGTTTAAGTAATTTACCCGCTTCCGCGGCTTCTTTATTACCTTTGTCGGAAAGATCAACATCAGTCCAACCACAAAAACGATTTTCTTGATTCCAAACACTTTCCCCATGTCGAATCAAAACTAATTTTTTTACTGCCATGAATATAACTCCTTGGTTACGTAGAATAAAACTATTTAATATATTTTATATATCATAACGTTGTTTATCATAATAATGCACGGTAAATTAGCCGTGCATTATTTATTGTTTGGCTCACATTATGTGAGTACCAAACTGTTATTAATTAGATAAGTATTTTAATGGATCGACTGACTGCGCTTTATAACGAATTTCAAAATGCAATCTTACTGATGAAGTTCCTGTAGCGCCCATAGTAGCGATTTGTTCACCTGCGCGTACTGATTGTTGCTCTTTCACTAAAATTGATTGGTTATGAGCATAAGCAGTTAAATAGTCATCATTATGTTTGATGATAATTAAATTACCATAACCCGGTAACGCATTACCTGAGTATACTACGCGACCATCTGCCGCCGCCATAATTTTGTCACCTAATGAACCAGAAATATCAATACCTTTGCTAGCGTTAGAGAATTTTTCAATAATCTTACCTTTAGCTGGCCATTGCCAAGAAATACTAGCAGAGTTAGAAGCTTTAGGCGTTTCTGGAATTGGCGTTACTTTCGTTGTTTCAGTGACAGATTCATCGACTGGTTCGGTCACGGTTTCGGTAGTTTGCGTAGTTTTTGGTGGTTGCGTCTTACTTGAAGTAGTTGTTGTAGTAGTCGTTGTGGTGGTCATGACTGGTTTAACATGTGTCTGAGCAGATGTTGTTGACGACGTAGACTCACTACTAGAACTTTTAGCCGTAGCAGTATGCCCCGTAGTAGTCTTTTCAGTAACAACTACAGTTGTACCACCACTAACATCTAAGACTTGACCAACATTAACGGCATAAGGTTCTTTGATATTATTTTTTGCAGCTAATGAGCGATAATCATTGCCGGTCACCCAAGCTATATAATATAAGGTATCTCCACGTTTAACGGTGTAAGTATCGCCTTGATAACCACCTTTAGGTATTTCACCATAATTGCGGTTATAAACATTATGTTCTTTAGTAGTTACCGTGTTACTGCTACTAGCTGTGGCTGGTGCAGAGGTAGAATTTGATAAAGTTTGTGGTGCTGAATAAACTGCTGGCGAAGTAGTGATCTTAGCTCCAGTTGAGATATTAGCTGGTGGTTTAGTGTAAACAGTTGAACCACCTGATGAATCTGAAATATCTTCAATTTCAGCAGAATCCGTTTGAGTACACGCTGCAATCATCAAACTTAAACAACTTAATGCGAGAATTTTTTTCAAAGCAACACCTATATATTAGTAATTATTTTCCCTAACGCACATTTTATCGCTTTTACAATAAAAAGCTATTATATTGATTATTTATATAATAAATCAATATAATTACGCTGGAAATAACTAATTTCCTATGCGAGTTTCCATGTTTTAATCATCTTAGCTTATAGTTGCTAATTGGCTGTTAAAATAGATTAAGACTAATTGTCTTAGTTAGCTATCAAAATCGCAATCAGATATCTCTTATTTCTTATTAAAACTGATTATATGATGAATAATTAATATGCTTCATCAGAATTTATTTTGAATGTAGAAAGTATATACAATAAAATACTCCACCGTATAGTATATTTTATAAAAATTTAACGTGACTAAAAAATAATGACTTTATATATTGTTGCCACCCCAATCGGTAATCTTGATGATATTACTCTTAGAGCGATTGAAACGCTAAAAAATGTTGATCTTATCGCTGCTGAAGATACCCGCCATAGCGGCTTGTTATTACAACATTTAGGCATTAAAGCTAAGTTGTTTGCCTTACATGATCATAATGAACAAGAAAAAGCGCAGATCTTGATCGACAAACTGAAAACAGGATTATCAATTGCTTTAATTTCTGATGCGGGAACACCATTAATTAATGATCCCGGTTATCATCTGGTCAAAGCCTGTCGTGACAATCAAATTAACGTCGTGCCAATTCCCGGAGCATGTGCTGCTATTGCTGCATTATCTGTAGCAGGATTACCTTCTGATAAATTCATTTATGAAGGCTTTTTACCAGCTAAAAGTAAAGCTCGTCAAGATAACTTAGCCAAATTAATTAATGAAAATCGCACCATGATATTTTATGAATCTACTCATCGTCTGATGGACACTCTCCATGATATGCAAACGATCTTTGGTGCCGATAAGCAAATAGTATTAGCAAAAGAGCTGACTAAAACTTGGGAAACCATTGTCAACTTGTGTGTAAGTGATTTAATTACATGGTTAAATGCCGACCTCAATCGGCAAAAAGGCGAGTTTGTGTTACTGGTTGAAGGCCACAATAAAACCGAGAATGATGTTGATCCTGAAGTAATTAATACCCTTAAATTGCTGCAACAAGAGTTACCACTCAAAAAAGCAGCTGCCATAACCGCAGAGATTTATGGGCTTAAAAAGAACCAACTGTATCAATTTGGTCTGACGTTAACCAAGTAATTGAGCACTATTCTCTAATCAATATGATTTGCCAATTAGCCTAATGAGGACTTGGAATAAGGCAATAAACCTGTACTCTGCCCGCCAAAATCAAGTCATCCATAACAACATTGGCACAAATAGCTGAATTTAGTATATAATCAGCGTTTATTTTTTATGACATTTTATTAGAAAGGTAACAAACAATATGGGATTTAAATGTGGGATCGTCGGACTACCAAACGTTGGGAAATCTACACTTTTCAATGCGTTGACTAAAGCAGGCATTGAGGCAGCTAACTTTCCGTTTTGCACTATCGAACCGAATACCGGTGTGGTACCTATGCCAGATCCACGTTTAGATCAGCTCGCTACTATTGTCAAACCGCAACGAATTTTACCCACTACGATGGAATTTGTTGATATTGCTGGCTTAGTTAAAGGTGCTTCTAAAGGCGAAGGTTTGGGTAATCAATTTTTAGCCAATATCCGTGAAACCGAAGCCATTGGCCATGTGGTGCGTTGTTTTGAAAATGAGAATATTATTCATGTTGCGGGTAAAATCGATCCGGCAGAAGATATTGAAATCATTAATACCGAATTAGCCCTTGCTGATCTTGAAGCCTGTGAGCGTGCTATGACTCGCGTGCAAAAAAGAGCCAAAGGCGGTGATAAAGATGCTAAGTTTGAGTTAGAAATTCTGGAAAAATGCTTGCCACATTTGGAACAAGGTAAAAAATTATTGTTACTAGATCTTAGCAAAGAAGAATTAGAAGCAATCAAATATCTTAGCTTTTTAACTTTAAAACCAACCATGTACATTGCTAATGTTAATGAAGACGGTTTTGAAAATAATCCTTATCTGGATAAAGTGAAAGCGATTGCTGAGCAGGAAAAATCGGTTGTGGTGCCTGTTTGTGCGGCTATTGAAGCAGAATTAGCTGAACTCGATGATGCTGATCGTGACGAATTTATGCAAGATTTAGGCTTGACCGAACCGGGGTTAAACAGAGTTATTCGCGCTGGTTATAGCTTATTAAATTTACAAACTTATTTTACCGCAGGTGTTAAAGAAGTTAGGGCTTGGACTATTTCAGTTGGTGATACTGCACCGCAAGCAGCAGGAAAAATCCATACCGATTTTGAAAAAGGTTTTATCCGTGCTCAGACCATTGCTTTTGATGATTTCATTAAATACGGCGGTGAACAAGGTGCTAAAGAAGCTGGTAAAATGCGTTCGGAAGGTAAAGATTATATCGTTCAAGATGGTGACATTATGAACTTCTTATTTAATGTGTAACCAATAAGTAATTTACGTCGCTTTTAAGCGACGTAATTATAAAGCATTACTTTAATTAGTTTTAATGACATTATTAATTAATCAAATCTATACTTCCTTTAGCATTTAATTAACTCTAAATTTATTGATAAGTAATTAATAATCTTGATTTGATAATTAAAAATTGGATATATTCTATGCTACTCACTTTTGCTCAAGCCAAACAAAAAATATTGCAAGCTGCCTCAATCGCTAAGCCACTCAATAGCGAAACCATTCCACTTATTGAAGCTAATGCTCGCATTGCTGCCGAACCTATTATTTCGCCAATTAATATGCCTAGATTTGATAATTCGGCAATGGATGGTTATGCGGTTAGAATGGCGGATATCGAAAAATCCAGCATTTTACCATTATCTGCAACGATTTTAGCTGGTGATAATATTTGTAACCTCAATTGGCCAAGCGGAACTTGTGTGCGCATAATGACCGGCGCGCCAGTTCCAGCCGATGCCGACGCTGTTGTGATGCAAGAACAAACCGAAACAACCAATACTGGTATTCGTTTTTTAGAACAAGTAAAAATCGGTAATAATATTCGTCGCATTGGTGAGGATGTAAAAAAAGGCACCGAAGTATTTGCTAAAGGTACCTGCTTAACCGCACCAACACTTGCAACGCTGGCAACATTAGGCTTTGATACAGTCAAGGTATTTAAACAATTGAAGGTAGCGGTTTTTTCGACAGGTAATGAACTAACGCCTTTAGGTGATCCATTAATTGGCAATGGCGCGATTTATGACAGTAATAGTTTTACATTGAAGTTATTGTTAACCCGACTTAATTGTAAAATTATTGATTTAGGTATTATCCCGGATGATCCGGTTAAAATTAAACAAGCGCTTATGACTGGATCTACGCAAGCTGATTTAGTCATAACTAGTGGTGGTGTTTCGGTAGGTGATGCCGATTTTACTAAAACCGCATTAGCAGAACTTGGTCACATTAATTTTTGGAAAATTGCCATGAAGCCAGGAAAACCGTTTGCCTTTGGTCAAATTGATAAGGCGTTATTTTGTGGCCTACCTGGCAATCCGGTATCAACTTTAGTGACCTTTTATCAACTAGTGCAACCATTAATTTTAGCCCTTTCGGGCTACCCACTAACAGAATTACAGCCATTGTCATTTAAAGTCAAAACCACTAAAGCGCTCAAGAAAAGCGTAGGCCGATTAGATTTTCAACGTGGTACTTTGCAAACCAATAGTAATGGTGAGTTAGAAGTGACTACCACAGGGCAACAAGGCTCACATATTACCCAATCATTTAATCACGCCAACTGTTTTATTGTGTTAGAACAAGAACAAGGTAATGTAAATGCAGGTGAATTAGTTTCGGTAGAACCATTTAATGCCCTGTTAAAATAGAGCAACTAAAATGGCACCCGCTGCTATCATGGCAACGCCAATGCCGGCAAGGAAAGAAACTTTTTCACCAAATAAGATGGCAGCAAATATCACCGCAAATACGACACTTAGCTTATCTATTGGTGCCACTTGTGACACTTTGCCTTCTTTTATTGCCATAAAGTAAAATAGCCATGATAGTGCACCAGCTATGCCACTCAATGCAATAATGAATAATGCTTTTTTGTCGTTAATAAATGTAGTGATTAAATTCATTTTACCTTGAACCATCACTACACCGACTAAGAAAATTGCCATCACAATGGAACGAATAGCTGTAGCAGTATTGGCGTCTAAATGCTGTAACCCGATTTTACCTAAAATCGCTACACATGCAGCAGAAATTGCGGAGAGAAGCGCATAAACTAACCAAGCACTCATATCATTAGTTCCTATCGATTTGGATCATATATTGTTGGTTATTTAAGTTTTTTTGGCATTGTTGTGAGTTACTCATTACCCCATTACAACCTTCCAAAACCCCGTGTGCTTTGTTCCAACGATATTCTTTGCCTTCATCATTTTTACCACCACAACCACTCAAACTTAAACTAACAAAAATACAACATAATGAAATGATTACAGTTTTCATAATTCCCTGCCCTTTTTAATTTAATCTTTATATTAAATAGAGATTTTATAAATCTTGTTTATATAAATGTTATTTTAATCCATATTTTGGGTGATTGATAGCTAAGTTAGCACCTATTTTTAATAAGTAAAATCGACGATCACCCTTGTGACTATTTAGTAATTCTGGCGGCTCATCAATCGGCTCATCAGCTAATTCAAATGCCCCCCAATGAATAGCCAGTGCTGACTTACAATGTAATTCGTCATACAATTGTATCGCTTGTTGTGGATCAATATGTTGTGAATGCATAAACCACCTAGGAGCATAAGCACCTATAGGAATTAAGGCGAGGTCAATTGTAGGAAAACGATTACCAATCTCTTGCAATTGAGGACTATAACCGGTATCCCCCATAAAATATACCGTCTTGCACTCATTGTGACTAGTAGTTGGTGATTGTATTACCCAACCACACCAAAGTGCTTTATTTTCATCGAATAAGCCACGTTTGCTCCAATGTTTGGCTGGAGTGGCGGTAAAAGTAAAGCCGTTAACACAATTAGAACTCCACCAATCTAGCTCTACTATTTGCTTTGCTCCCCATTTTGTTAACGTTGATTTTAAACCTAAAGGAACCAATAGAGTAATTTTAGGGAAACGCGTAATTATCTGTTTAATACTATTATAATCAAGGTGGTCATAATGATTATGCGAAATGACAATATAATCAATTTGTGGTAACTCCGCTATATTTATAGCTGCTGGAGTTCGGCGCTTAGGGCCAAAAAGTTGTGAAGGTGATGCCCGGTGAGAAAATATGGGGTCAGTGAGTATAAATTTACCTTCTAAGCGAATCAAGGTTGTGGCATGCCCGATCCACCAAATTCTGTCACCGGGTAAACTCAAATCTATCGTTTCCAACCAAGTATGGTTAAATGCAGTATAACCAGCTTTAGGTGGCAAGATTTTCCGCGCCAAGTACCAGCGCAAAATATCGCGAATTTTAAATTTACTCGGTTGGTAACTGGCAAATCTTCGTGCCCGTTGTTCCTTTTGCAAAGCGATTAAATCCTTTTGTTGTTTGCTCATCATTACCCACTTTAGTTAGCTACACATACTGCGCTCAATCACTACTGCTACATTGGTAGCATTTGTAATCGCACCAGGCTTAGAAACTTTAACTCGCAACCAATTAACTGAAAATAATTGAATTACCAATTCAGCAACTCGTTCAGCAACACATTCGATCAATTCAAACTTGTTTGCCTCGACTAAACTGGTAATAGCTTGACTGACTTTAAAATAATCCAAACACAAGGCAACATCATCACTTTTACCCGCTGGTTGGTTATCCCATTCCATTTCAAGATCAAGCACTAATTTTTGTTTGATGTTTTTTTCCCATTCATAAACACCAATAGTGGTTGAAACCGTTAATCCTTCGATTAACACCCTATCTTTAGTTACAATTTTCATTTATCATCTTAGCCTATTATTTGTAATGACTAGAGATTACCGAATCTTCATAAATTACGCTATAATTTATTTTAAATTATAGATAATATATAGCAATTATGACGCGAATTTTTCAACCATATTCAATTAAACAAAACAGTATTATTACTTTAGATGATAACGCTTTCAACCATCTGATCCGAGTTCTAAGAATGCAAGTGGGGGAACCGATTATTTTATTTGATGGTTCCAACCAGATCACCCCTGCCATAATCCATGCAATCAATAAAAAAAATGTTATGGTTAAAACCGCAACCTCAATTGTAGAAAATTGTGAATCACCACTCAATATTCATCTTGGGCAAGTGATCTCTCGGGGTGAAAAAATGGAATTTACCATTCAAAAATCAGTCGAATTAGGTATTACCAATATTACGCCCCTGCTTTCTGAACGTTGTGGGGTAAAACTTGATGAAGCTCGCTTTGATAAAAAAATTCAACAATGGCAAAAAATTGTCATTTCGGCTTGTGAACAATGTGGTCGTAATGTGATTCCCATCATCCACCCTGTCACAAAGTTAGAAACTTGGTGTGCAAACTTAACTGACGGTATAAAGCTTAATTTACATCCTAAAGCTAAACATGGTATTAATCAATTATCCCTTAATGATAGCCATAACATTCATTTATTAATTGGACCTGAAGGTGGATTATCAGAAAATGAAATTAACATGACCACTAATTATCATTTTACCGATATACTGCTCGGCCCACGGGTACTACGTACTGAAACGGCAGCTTTAACTGCCCTTTCTGCCTTGCAAGTTCGTTTTGGTGATTTGGGTTAAGTTTATTAAAAGGAACACAATAGATAATGTTTGCATTGCATCTTAAATAGTAGCGAGTATGATAGGTGCTAACATTAAGTCAATAATGTTTTACCACACTTTCGGTCACAATATTGCTGACAAAATATTAGCATTTGCATAGAAGAGTATTAATCATCATAAATATTTCAATAAAACCATATAAAACCAGTAAGGAGCAAACATGATAAAACTTGGTATTGTTATGGATCCAATCAATCACATTAAGATTAAAAAGGACACCAGTTTTGCAATGCTACAACAAGCACAAAAACGTGGTTATCAACTTTTTTATATGGAGATGAATGACCTTTTCTTAAGTAATGGTGAAGCCTATGCAACCACACGCACTGTCAATGTTTATAATGACAAAACCCATTGGTTTGATTTTAATGAAGAACAAACCATAAAACTTAGCGATCTTGATGTTATCTTGATGCGTAAAGATCCACCATTTGACACCGAATACATCTATGCTACCTATATTTTAGAACGTGCCGAAGCCAATGGCGTATTAGTGGTAAATAAGCCGCAAAGTTTACGCGATTGTAATGAGAAATTATTTACTGCTTGGTTTGCCGAGTTTACTCCTGAAACTTTAGTTACGCGCCAAGCCCAACAAATAAAAAACTTTTATAATCAACATCATGATATTATTTTGAAACCACTTGATGGTATGGGTGGTGCATCTATTTTTCGTATCAAACCGGATGATGCCAATGTTTCCGTCATAATTGAAACTTTAACTAATCACAACACTCGTTATTGCATGGCACAAACTTTTATTCCGGCAATAAAAGATGGTGATAAACGAGTATTAGTTATAGATGGCGAACCAGTACCCTATTGTTTAGCTAGAATCCCCCCTAAAGGTGAAACTCGCGGTAATTTAGCCGCTGGAGGTCATGGCGAAGTTAGAGCACTTAGCGAAAGTGATTGGCGTATTGCTAAAAGCATTGCCCCAACCTTAAAACAAAAAGGTTTACTGTTTGTTGGTCTGGATATTATAGGTGATAAATTAACCGAAATTAATGTAACCAGCCCAACTTGTGTGCTTGAAATTGAAGCCGAACACCCTAATTTATCCATAACAGGTCTGTTGATGGATGCGATTGAACAGCGATTAAATAAATAAAGAGAAAAAAATGATTAGAGAATATCAACCTACAGATTTAGATAAAATCATGGAAATATGGTTACAAGGGAATTTACAAGCACATAAATTTATTGATCCTGAATTTTTCAAACAAAATTATGAATTAGTAAAAACATTGATCCCAATGTCGAAAATATATGTACAGGATGTTAATGGAATTAAAGGTTTTATTGGTTTGACTGAAAATTATATTTCAGGATTATTTGTTGAGCAAAACTTCCAAGGTAACGGCACAGGTAAAGCATTAATTGAAAAAGCCAAACAGCAACATACCGAGCTATTTACTCAAGTTTACAAGAAAAATACCTATGCTATTAATTTTTACTTGGCTCAACATTTCGAGATTATTTCTGAATCAATAAATGAAGAAACTAATGAAGAAGAAGTATTAATGCACTGTAATGTAGAACATAAAGTAAAAATCGGCAAATGTGCATTATAATAGATAATTTTATTGAATTTAAAATTTTGTGAGCTTATGAATTTAAAAAATCATTTTATCATTTCCATGCCTACCATGAATGACGCCATTTTTAGTCGTTCTGTAGTGTTTATTTGTGAACATAACCGTGATGGCGCTATGGGAATAATTATTAATAAACCTATATTCGAACTAAATGTTGCCTCGGTACTCGATCGGTTAGAAATCACCGCGAATAAAAGCTGTGCTGAACTTGAGCATCCGGTTTTTTCTGGTGGGCCTTTAGCTGAAGAACAAGGTTTTATTTTGCACACCCCACAATCAGGTTTTTCATCCAGCATAAATATTTCTGGTGATGTTATGATAACCACATCCTTAGATGCTCTTAAATCAATTGGAACCCCTGAACAACCTAAAGATCTGTTCCTTGCTTTAGGTTATTCTAGTTGGCAATCATTACAGCTAGAAGCAGAAGTAGCTCGTAATGATTGGCTGGTTGCCGACGCCGATCCTAAGATTATTTTTGAAGTTGCCATTGAAGATCGTTGGCAAAAAGCCGCCGAATCATTAGGTATTAATATCAATACGATTTCGCACCAGATGGGTAATGCATAATTTTATGGCGACCATTATTGCTTTTGATTTTGGTACCGCAAGTATTGGTGCCGCAATTGGTCAGGATGTGACTAAAACTGCCAACCCACTTTGTTCATTTAAGGCGCGTGATGGTATTCCTAATTGGCAAGCAATTGCAAAGGTTTTAGCTGAGTGGCAACCCGATTTTTTAGTAGTTGGCTTACCATTAAATATGGATGGTACCGAGCAACCACTCACCGCCAGAGCTCGTAAATTTGCTAATCGATTACATGGCATGTTTGGTTATCAAGTTCATCTGCAAGATGAGCGATTATCCACCGTTGAAGCAAAATCACATATTTTTTCTTCCCGTGGTTACCGTGCTCTTGAAAAAGGCCATGTAGATGCTACATCAGCAATCATTATTTTAGAAAGTTGGTTTGAAAACAATTAACTACTTTAATTTATTGGTTATTTGATAAATTATTGATCGCCATTAAATTCCATCCTTGCTAAAATAGCCTACAATTCTTCTATTGAAAGGAATAATCACTGTGTCAAATAATAATTCCCTCAGTTATAAAGATGCAGGTGTCAATATTGATGCCGGTAATGAACTTGTAGATCGTATTAAATCCGTCGTTAAAGCAACTAAACGGCCTGAAGTTATGGGTGGTTTAGGTGGATTTGGTGCTTTATGCGCTATTCCACAAAAATATAAACAACCAATTTTAGTTTCTGGTACCGATGGCGTTGGCACCAAACTTCGCCTTGCTATGGATCTAAACCGTCATGAATCTATCGGTATTGATTTAGTTGCCATGTGTGTTAATGATCTCATTGTCCAAGGTGCAGAACCATTATTCTTTCTAGATTATTATGCAACTGGTAAGTTAAATGTTGATGTAGCAACCACTGTTGTTACAGGTATTGCTGAAGGTTGTAAACAGTCAGGTTGTGCTTTAGTTGGTGGTGAAACTGCCGAAATGCCTGGTATGTATCATGGTAATGATTATGATTTAGCTGGATTTTGTGTCGGTGTAGTAGAAAAATCTGAAATGATTGATGGTAGTAAAGTCACCGACGGCGATGCACTAATTGCTTTAGCATCAAGTGGAGCTCATTCCAACGGTTATTCACTAGTGCGGAAAATCATCGAAGTTAGTGGTGTTAATGTAGCCACAGAACAACTAGAAGGAAAACCATTAGCCGATCACTTACTTGCACCAACCAGAATTTATGTTAAATCAGTACTGGAACTGATTGCTCACGTAAAAGTTCATGCAATTGCTCATATTACTGGTGGTGGTTTTTGGGAGAATATTCCACGAGTTCTACCTGCTAATACTCAAGCGATTATTAATGAAGCCAGTTGGCAATGGCCGGCGGTATTTAATTGGTTACAACAAGCTGGTAATGTAAGTCGCCATGAAATGTATCGTACTTTTAATTGTGGTGTTGGCTTAATTATAGCTTTGCCTAAAGATTGCGTGGATAACGCTATATCATTACTCAATAAACATGGTGAACAAGCTTGGTTAATAGGTGAGATTAAACAATCAAATTCATCAGAACGTGTGATAATCAAATAAATCATTACAGTTGATATTAACCAATAATTAACTCATTGGATAATATCAACTTATACTTTTTAATTGTTGCCATGATGTGGTATATAAAATTTATAACATCAGTTTTAAATTAGCTTTTAAAACAACTGTAACCAAGCAAATACTCCATAGCTTGAGTAATAAACTCACCGCTGAGTATAAAATAACTCACTTAGTACATTAACATATCACCTAATTTTCAATGAAAATTAACAGACTAACAATCCGAATAACCATGATTGTACAAAAAAATTAATACAAAAAATAACTAAAAGCTATCTAACTTTCTGGTACAATAACGCCAATTATAAGAAAGTGAGTAATGTCGTAACACTATAAAATACAAGGTTTTTTTAATGATCATATCAGATGCTAATAGTGCGGTCTCATCCGTTGCTTATCGTGCAAACGAAGTCATTGCTATATATCCAATTACCCCTAGCTCCCCCATGGCCGAGCAGGCTAGCACATGGGCTGAATTTAACAAACCTAATGTATTTGGTGACATACCAAAAGTTGTTGAAATGCAATCGGAAGCTGGCGCTATTGCAACTGTTCATGGTTCATTAATGACGGGGGCAATGGCCACCTCCTTTACTTCATCACAAGGCTTATTGTTGATGATCCCTTCACTGTATAAAATAGCTGGAGAATTAACGCCTTTTGTATTACATGTAGCAGCACGAACAGTTGCTACACACGCATTATCTATTTTTGGTGATCACTCGGATGTAATGGCGGTTAGACAAACAGGATTTGCCATGCTTTGCTCTAGCTCAGTTCAAGAAGCACAAGATTTAGCTTTAATCTCACAAATCGCTACTTTGAATAGCCGTATACCATTTATTCATTTTTTTGATGGTTTCAGAACCTCACATGAGGTTAATAAAATCTATCCAATTAGTGATGATGAGATCCACAATCTGTTACCTCATGATGCTATTACCGCATTACGAGCCCGAGCATTAACACCTGACAAACCTGTTATTAGAGGTACCTCTGCCAATCCAGATACTTTTTTTCAATGTCGGGAAGCGATTAATCCCTATTATAACAATGCTTACCAACATGTTGTTGATGCAATGGTTGCCTTTGAAAAAGAAACTGGTAGAAAATATCAACCATTTGAATTCCATGGTGCTATTGATGCCGAACGTATTATTATCATTATGGGTTCTGGTGCCGGTACCACAAAAGAAGTAGTAGATATCCTATTACAACAAGACGAAAAAGTGGGTGTGGTAGTAGTTAGGTTATTTCGCCCTTTTTCTGCTAAGCATTTATTGACGGTTATTCCCCAAACCGTTAAAAAAATTGCGGTACTTGATCGAACTAAAGAGCCCGGAGCACAAGCAGAACCACTGTATTTAGATGTGATGACAGCGTTTGCTGAAAGTTTTTCACATGGTGAACGAGCTCATATGCCACTAATTATTGGTGGTCGTTATGGCTTATCTTCTAAAGAGTTTGATCCTCGTTGCGTACTGGCTATTTTCACAGAATTAGCTTTACCTTCACCACGACCACGGTTTACGGTTGGTATTTATGATGATATTACTGGCCTATCTTTACCATTACCGGAAAAATCTATTCCCCAAAAATCTGCACTTGAAGCGCTATTTTATGGATTGGGTAGTGATGGTACCGTTTCTGCAACTAAAAATAATATTAAGATTATTGGTGATGGTTCCCCTTTCTATGTGCAAGGATACTTTGTTTATGACTCCAAAAAAGCTGGAGGATTAACCACTTCTCACCTTAGAGTAAGTTTAGATCCAATAGATTCCGCTTACTTAATTACCAGCGCTCATTTTATCGGTTGTCATCAAGATCAGTTTATTGATAAATACCAAATGGTTGAAAAACTTAAAGACGATGGTATTTTCTTACTCAATACGCCTTATAGTAAGGATGAAATTTGGCACCGATTACCAAAAGAAGTTCAAGTACAACTAATTAAGAAACGTGCTCATTTTTACATAATCAATGCAGCTAAAATCGCTCGCGAATGTAATCTAGGTGCTAGAATCAATACCGTCATGCAAGCTGCATTTTTCCATCTTTCTGAAATATTCAAAAATGATTTTAGTATTGGTCAATTAAAAGAAGTCATCGCTAAAAGTTACAGCAGTAAAGGGCAAGACATAGTCGAAAATAACTGGAAAGCACTAGATTTAGCCGTTACGTCGCTTGAGCAAATTCCACTCAGTTGTGTTGATCAAAGTAGTCCATCCAGACCTCCTATAGTACCTTATAATGCGCCAGATTTTGTTAAAATGGTTACTGGGGCTATGTTGGCTGGTTTAGGTGATAGTCTGCCAGTATCGGCGTTTCCGCCTGATGGTACTTGGCCTACAGGTACAACAAAATGGGAAAAACGCAATATTGCCGAGGAAATTCCAATTTGGAAGCCAGAACTTTGTACGCAATGTAATCACTGTGTGGTTGCCTGCCCACATGCAGCTATTCGTGCTAAAGTAGTTACTCCTGAGGATATGGTCAATGCGCCTGAATCATTGAGTTCGTTAGAAGTAAAAGCTCGAGATATGAAAGGCCAACGTTATGTACTTCAAGTTGTCCCTGAAGATTGTACTGGTTGTAATTTATGTGTTGAAGTTTGTCCATCACGCGATCGTAATAACTTCGATATCAAAGCAATTAACATGCAATCGCGTCTCAACAATCTTGATACTCAGCGAAACAACTTTGATTACTTTATGCAGTTACCTGATCGTGATATCAAAACAATTGAACGTATTGATATCCGAACATCACAACTGTTAACACCTTTATTTGAATTTTCTGGTGCTTGTGCTGGTTGTGGTGAAACTCCATATATCAAACTATTAACCCAACTTTATGGTGACCATTTAGCGATTGCTAATGCAACAGGTTGTTCATCAATTTATGGAGGTAATCTACCTTCAACACCTTATACCACAGATCGTAATGGTCGTGGTCCTGCTTGGGCTAACTCATTATTTGAAGATAATGCTGAATTTGCATTAGGTTATCGCATTACCTACAATCAACATAAACAACGTGTTCTACGATTACTGGAACTTGTAGCAGCAGAAATTTCTCCGGAAATCGTTATTGCTTTACAATCACCTGAAGTAACAATTGAAGAAAAACGTAGCCAATTAGTATCATTACGTCAGCAATTAGAACACTTAAGTTCACCGGAAGCTAAAGAACTAATGCTTGATGCAGATTATCTTATTGATAAATCTGTTTGGGCCATTGGTGGAGATGGTTGGGCCTACGATATTGGCTTTGGTGGTTTAGATCATGTCTTGAGTTTAACCCATAATGTGAATATTTTAGTTTTAGATACCCAATGTTATTCCAATACTGGTGGGCAACAATCTAAAGCAACTCCAATGGGTGCGGTTACTAAATTTGCAGATTTAGGTAAGCATAAAGCCCGTAAAGATTTAGGTGTCAGCATGATGATGTATGGTCATGTTTATGTAGCTCAAGTGGCTCTTGGTTCACAACTTAATCAAACCCTAAAAGCACTACAAGAAGCCGAAGCCTATGATGGACCTTCCTTAGTTATCGCTTATAGTCCTTGTGAAGAACATGGGTATGACCTATCTAAATCACATGAACAAATGAAAGATTTAGTTAAATCAGGATTCTGGCCTATTTATCGTTATGATCCAAGGAGGATGCTAGAAGGAAAACCTGGTTTAGTGCTAGATTCTAAATCACCTAATAGTGAAGCGCTATCTAGCATATTACTTAAAGAACAACGATTCCGTCGTTTAGAAACTCTTGAGCCGACCATCGCCAATACTTTACATGAACGTTCAACTAAGATGGTCAATTCAAAATACAAGTTGTTACAGCTATTAGCCACCTTCGCTGATATTGAAACACCAGCGGATAGTTAATAATATAACTATACGTATTAATTATAAAACGCTAACAACCAGTTTTTATTCACTTATCAAATAAAAACTGGTTTTTTATCGCCCTTAAAACGATCAAAATTTTTACTTATTCTAAAAAACTATTAAGGTTTCTCACATTATAATGGAACAAGTATTATCAGAATTAGGATTACAATATTTAAAATCAGAAACTAACTTTATATTCCATAAAACGCCTGTAACGTTGAAAAAATATCGAGAATTGATGCAACAAAATTATGTGTTAATTGGTAAGGATTTTGCCCTGAAAACTAGTTGATGCCGAATTTCACTAGGTACACATAGCAAAATGCTTTATGTTGCTAATTTAATGCAAAGATTAAGAGAAAACAAAGCTATACAGAAAGATAATTATATAAAGGTAGGAATATGAAAAACTCTCTAAATTATGTAAATCTAGAGAGTAATATTTGTTAAATTTGTAAGCTACTAGCTATCCGTCAGACGTCGCGTCATCCAATAATGCTTCTTCCAATAATCTTCATTTAAATTAGAATACATCACACCTTTAGAGGTTGAAGCATGTAAGAATTTACCATCAGCATAATAAATACCAACATGTAAACCATTACCACCACGCCCCGTCTTGAAAAAGACTAAATCACCTGCTTTTGGTTGACTAACTTTATAACCTAACTGTGCTTGTGCAGCAGTACTTCTTGGTAATGTTTTAGCTAATTTACTACGGAAAAAATTCATTACTAACCCTGAACAATCACTACCTGCTAAAGTTGAACCACCATAACGATAAGGTGTTTTCTGCCATTTTTTGTAATGGGAATCAATTTTAGCCAACATGAATGGATCTGGTTTAGAATTTTTAGTAGATAATTGCCCTTCGCTACTACTACAACCAAATAACATAAAGAGGGAAAAGATCAATGTGGTTATTAAAAAACGCTTTTTCACACTAATAAAGTTGCTCAGAAAGCTTCCTAATAGTCGATTGTCTTCTTTTGTCATGCCTTTTTGTTCCTTTATTTAAAGTCGACCAATGCGAATGACCTCTTGCTACCTTTAGACTTGTAGGTAACTTACCCTTTTCCCATTCACTTTTATCAAGTTTGGATAACTTAATGGGGCCAGAGTTCGCATGGCTGCGATGATTTAAACTTTCTTTGAGATATATTAATCGTAAAGAAAGAAAACAAATAATAACATCATCAACGCTTAATTTACTATATCCAGAAAGCTTATACCGCATTCTAGAACCATAATGTTTCGCTGTTTGCATTAAACTACCCACAGCTGCACCAATTAATGCAGCCGAGCCCAGCGTGGTACCACCAACAGCTAAATCAATACTTGCTCCAATAGTTGCACCCGATACAAAACCTTTAGTTAAATGCATTCCCATCGTTTTTAATGATTCTACATTAAACAGGTCAGCTTTATAACGCCCTTTAATTAAAGGTAAATTTTCTTCGTTTTCGTGTGCTGAGTCAAATTGATAAAGCCGTAATAATTCATTTATTGCTTTTTGCTCCCGCTCTCTAACTTTATTTTGCATATTGATGATAACTTGTTTATCATCAAGTTTTGCCATTTGGTAATAAGCGGCTACATCAACTAAGGTTTCGGCAATAATCCGATTAGCGGTTTGATTACGTGAATTTCGTAATTCTGATATTTTAGTCAACCAATCATCAAGTATTGCTTTTGCCGGTTCAACCAATAAAGCTAGAGTTTGATACAACCTTTCTTCACCATCTAGTGGAGGGAAGATAGCATCAAAACGTATGATAGCATGTATTCCCACACGTGAAAGCAATCTTTTCCATTCCTTTTCATTTTGTTCTTCGTTGACAGTAAAATTCAATACCGCAACTATGGGTTTATCACTATAGGCTAAAATAGCTAACTCGTCATGATACTTAGCCAGAATTGGCTCCCTGACGTCAATCACATAGATTGCAGCATCACTATTAATCAATTGCCTAATAACTTTGGCTTCCTGATCAAACAAATTCTGTGCTTCTGGACTTTGTAAAAAAATCGTTAATTTATCAATACCATCAAGTTTATTGTTCGTTGAAACCAATTGATTAATATAATCATATAGAGATAAACTATCTTCCAACCCTGGGGTATCATAAAAAATTATGTTTTTATTATGCTCTAAAGGAAAAGTAATTGATTCTACTTGTCTAGTAGTACCAGGTTTATCGGAAACAGAACCAAAATGACTATTACGAATTAATGCACGCAATAATGACGTTTTACCTACGTTTGCATGACCAATCACTGCTAATTTTAATGTTGTTAACATATTACAGTTCCTCAGTTAACCATGCTGGAGTAGCCAATTGTAACGATAATTCTTGCCAGTTGTTAAATTGCTTTCCTTGGTTAATAAACCATACCCGATTTTGCTGTGATTTATTCATTAATTGATTTAAAAAATTAAGTATACCTCGATCAGGAGATCGATCGGTATCAATCGCTATTAATAATTTTTTAGCTGGAGTTAATTGCAGCAAATCTAAAATTTTTTGCCGTTGCTCACGGCTATTTAAAAATCCTAAAAATGTGACAGCATCTGGTGGGCGCCAATTTTCTGGAATATCAACTGCAACCAAATATGCACCCTTGCCTTCTTCTATAAAAGAAATCTGTGAACGCCAGTGGTTGAACTTTTGGTGCTGATCGGCATCTTCAATATTCACTAATAACGGTTGTAAATGATTAGCTAACAGCTGATAATCCGCTTGATTAACATCTAATTTAATTCGTCGACAACTTAACCACCAATTAAATCCGCAGATGAGCATACAAATAAAACGAATACTCAAACCATAAACTACAAAAACCCCTAATAACCAAACCGCCCAGGAAGATCGAATTTCACCCGAATTTAATGCCTGATCACTTAGCCGAATAACATCATCTTGAGGTATGGCAAAACCTAATTTGGCTGGAATTAAACCTAAGTAATGGGTTAAATCAATAATTGCATCGGAACTTAATAAAGTAGTTTTCCATTCAAAACTATAATGCTGCGTGGAAAATAGTGCTAACAATACCAATAATGCCGAACTTAATATCACCGTCCAGAATAAATTTAATACCAAACCAATGAGCCAACGAATATGGTTACCAAACAGTTCATTAAATGCCGGAATAAGTTGATGCACTGTTTTTTTTTGCGAAAACTTTTTAGCTAACCAAAGCCAACAATACACCAAAATACTGCCACCAAGATTGGCAAACATAAATAAAGATAGCAACCAAATTATTAAGGTAACAAGATGCACACCCAGCAAACTAAACAGTGCCCAGTATAAATTTACCGGATCTTGACTTAATGCACCAACAGCTAAAGTTGCACCTAAAAAAACGGAGAGTAAAAGTAATAAGATAAAAGAGAGTTTGACTGCATTTAATAATATTTTTTGCGCTGATAACAAACCAGTTTGTTTGGCTAATAACGTCGCCCGCATAACAATACGATTAGTCAAGGAAGTTTGCGTGGCTCTAACTTGGCGATTTATGTCTTGATCAGCAAAACGCCCCGACTCTTTTTCAATCAAGTGGATAGTTTCAGTGAGCCATAATGATTTTAACTCTTCACGCATAAGACTAATCTTCAATTGCTATTGATAAAATACAAAATAAACGCGACCTAAGCCGCGTTAAAAATTAATTTAAATAGTTTATTGGGTAATTTCACCAATCTTACTTAATAAAGTTTGAATTCTTTGTTGCCATACCTGTTGATCTTGTTTCAATTTTTCATTTTCATCACGTAGTGCTTTCATTTCATCAGAACTATCATTAATTAATTGTTCTAATTCTTGATTACCTTGTTTCAAAGTAGCAATTTCTTGCTGTAGTGTTTTAATGGTATTTACAGTATGTTGAATTCGATTTTCTAATTGATTCAAAATTTCTAAAGACATATTTTCCTCTAGTTCAAATTATTTGGTATATAATGTTTACTATTATAACCAATTCATTCTAAAATCTATACCTATTTAAACCTTAAGTTGGAGAAAATTATGCGTAAACCACTCGTTATGGGTAACTGGAAACTCAATGGTAGTATCGATATGGCAAAAGACCTAGTTGCAGGGTTAAGAAATGCATTATCAACTGATGCTGGATGTGATATTGCAATTGCGCCACCAGTTGTCTATTTGGACTTTGTAAAACATCAATTAGGGGGTTCTAATATTTTCTTAGGTGCACAAGATGTTGATGTTAATCTTTCTGGTGCTTTCACTGGTGAAAACTCAGCTACAATGTTGAAAGAAGTTGGGGTTACTCACGTCATCATTGGTCACTCAGAACGTCGTACTTATCATAAAGAATCAGATGAATTAATTGCTAAAAAATTCGCCGTATTAAAAGAAGCTGGTTTAATTCCGGTACTTTGTATTGGTGAATCAGAAGCTGAAAATGAAGCAGGTCAAACTCAAGCAGTATGTGCACGTCAGATCGATGCCGTAATTAATGCATTAGGCGTACAAGCATTCAATGGTGCGGTTATTGCTTATGAACCAATCTGGGCAATTGGAACCGGTAAATCTGCAACTCCAGCCCAAGCACAAGCGGTGCATAAATTCATTCGTGACCATATAGCTAAAAAAGATGCCAAAGTTGCTGAACAAGTTATTATTCAGTATGGTGGTTCAGTTAACGATAAAAATGCTGCTGAATTATTTACCCAGCCAGATATTGACGGAGCTTTAGTTGGCGGTGCCTCACTAAAAGCTGATGCCTTTGCCGTCATTGTTAAAGCTGCTGAAAAAGCCAAACATAAATAAACAGAAGACGCCAACTTGGGCGTCTTTATTTATCATATTGTTTTAGTTGATTTCATTTAAAACAATACTACTTTTTATTCTTTTTAGCGTAACGAGTAGGCCAAATTTGCTCTACCGGAACTTGTAAATATTCGGAAATAATTCTTTCGTATTTTGGACAATGGCGGTAGAGTGCATTTCTTAAAGTATCAGCTTGTAATCCGCTTGAACGTGATAATGCTCGCAAATTTCCCCCTCTAATTTTAATTTCACCAACGACTCTTGATGGTGTCCAGTCTTGATCTTGTTCGCTCATTATGAGATCCTCTATAAGTTTATTCTTTTAATATTGAAAAGATTATCGGTCTTACAACACTAATATGGTATAAAAACACCCACAAAGAATAACACATAAAAACGCGAATTAAAACGAAAATAATAAAAATATAACTTGAAATGGAATTAAAAATGAAGGAAAGCAAAGAAAAAACGCTCAGCGATCAAGAAAAAAAGAGTATTCTTGTTCATACTGGAGTAATTAACTTTAAAAGTAGATTAACGTTAGTCTTAGAAGGTTTATCAGGTAATGCTTTTGCTAAAAAGATAGGCATGTCTGAAGCAGTGATTCGTGACTATTTATCAGGGAAAACCTACCCTTCTTTAAATCGATTAGCTATCATTGCTCAAAAATGTGATGTACCAGTAGAATGGTTAGCTACAGGTAAAGGTGAGTGTCGATTAATTCCGGAAACCGAAATTAGAGGTGCTATACACATCCCATTTCATCAATTAAATGCAACAGCTCAATCAGTTGCTACAATTGAATCAATCCCTTTTGATATTAGCCTCATCAAACACCATGGGTTTAATGCCGATGACTTAATTGCGATATGGGCTAAAGGGGATAGTATGGAATCAACCATATCGAATAATGACATTCTTATTATTAATAAAACACATTGCAAACCACTTGATGGTTATCTTTATGCAGTCCAATATGATGACCAAATCAGTGTTAAACGCATTCAAAATCAAGGTTGTAGCTTAGCATTACTTTGTGACAATGCTAAATACCCAAGTATTATTGTGGATAAAAATGCACCACAAGACTTTGAAATTATTGGCCATGTCGTTTATGTACTAAAAAAACTTAATTAATAAATTTTGTTCACTTTATAGTTAATAATAACTTTGCTTATAAACTTCGATGAAGTTATTATTAACTATTTCGTTTTTTTCCACGCTTATAATTGGAATATCATCCCCGAAAATCGTAAAAATGTTTCAGGTGAGCTATACGTTTTAATATAATTTGTTCATTACTTTTTCATTGTAACGGGCATAACTTTAGGCATTTTAGTCTAGTTATGTTAAAATTAATCATCAAATTTCAGTTTATTTTCTTGTTATTATGTCGAACCCAAATACAATCAAAAAAGTCGTTGTCGGAATGTCTGGTGGTGTTGATTCCTCCGTTTCAGCTTATTTATTACAACAACAAGGTTATGATGTTGTTGGCTTATTTATGAAAAACTGGGAAGAGGATGATACTGATGAATATTGCTCAGCAGCTGTAGATTTAGCCGACGCTCAAGCTGTATGTGATAAATTAAATATTAAGCTACATACCATTAATTTTGCTGCCGAATATTGGGATAATGTATTTGAACATTTTTTATCTGAATACAAAGCAGGTCGAACGCCCAACCCTGATATTTTATGTAATAAAGAGATCAAATTTAAAGCCTTTTTAGAATATGCAGCCCAAGATCTTGGTGCTGACTATATTGCTACAGGTCATTATGTGCGTAAACGGGAAGCCAATAACAAAATCGAATTATTACGTGGTATTGATAACAATAAAGATCAAAGTTATTTTTTATACACCTTGAGTGAAGACCAAATTCGTCAAAGCTTATTCCCGGTTGGTGAGTTAGAAAAACCGCAAGTCCGTAAAATTGCCGAGCAACTTGGTTTAGCAACTGCTGCCAAAAAAGATTCTACTGGGATCTGTTTTATTGGTGAGCGTAAGTTTAGTGACTTTTTAGCTCGTTATTTACCAGCTCAAGTTGGCAATATTCGCACTGTTGATGGTGAGATAATAGGTCAACATCATGGACTTATGTACCACACATTAGGACAACGTAAAGGACTTGGGATTGGCGGACTAAAACAGGCCGAAGATACTCCATGGTATGTAGTCGATAAGGATATTAAAAATAACGAATTAATTGTAGCCCAAGGCCATGACCACCCTGCACTTTTTTCAGATGGTTTAATTGCCCAGCAATTACATTGGGTAAATCGGCAAGTAGTGACTCAACCATTTAGTTGTACAGTTAAAACCCGTTACCGTCAACAGGATATAAACTGTCAGGTTAACCCTTTAGCAGAAGATGAAATTGAAGTAGTTTTTGCTAATCCTGTTGCAGCTGTAACTCCTGGACAATCGGCGGTTTTTTACCAAGGTGAAGTGTGCTTAGGTGGTGGTATTATTGCAAACAGGATTATAGATAGTAAGGAGCATTTGCATGAACACTAAATATCATCATATTGCTATCGCCCTTGCCGGAGTAGCACAAAGCACAATATTAATCCCCCAACTTGCCAATACGGGGGTTTGCAGTGCTACCTTATATGAACAATCAATAAATAGTGTTTTTCAAACTTCTCCTAAAACGACGGTAGATGTATTTGGAGGATTGAACAACCTCAGAACTGGCTTAAAAGCGTTGATACAACTACTTTCTTCAGGGCAAAAAGAACAAATAGAGTTAATTCGTTATCTATTTGGCTCCTTAAGTATTACCAGCAAACTAATCAAAAATACCGAAGCATTAACTAAGATAGATCAGCGCTTAACCCGTATATCCAGGCTTTATACTGATATGAGTGATGAAACAATACAAGCACATATTGATGATCTTTCGTACTCACTTGCAGGAATCTATTCTGATATTATAAGCCCTTTAGCAACTAAAATTAAAGTAGTTGGTAAAGCTGAATTTTTACAAAATTCTTTGGTTCAAGCAAAAGTCAGAACCGCACTTTTGGGTTGTATTCGCTCAGCGATATTATGGTATCAAGTCGGTGGTAGTCGCATACAACTTTTATTTTCACGCAAACGAATTTGTAAAGCTGCTCAAGAATTACTACTAGAGATTGATAACATCAATTAATTGGTATATTTCTAAATATATATTAAAAATAACAACGGAGTTAAACCGATGGAATTATCTGCACTCACTGCCCTCTCGCCTATTGATGGCCGTTATGGTGATAAAACTACAGAATTACGTTCAATTTTTAGCGAATATGGTTTATTAAAATACCGTGTTTTAGTTGAAGTTCGCTGGTTACAAAAATTAGCCTCTCATGCAGATATTTTAGAGGTTCCTAAATTAAGTGATTTAGCTATAAATCACCTTAATCAAATTATTGAACAATTTAATGAACAAGATGCTCAACGGATTAAAGAAATTGAAAAAACTACTAATCATGATGTCAAAGCGGTTGAATACTTCTTGAAAGAAAAAGTCCATAATAACCAAGAATTACATGCAATAAATGAGTTTATTCATTTTGCTTGCACCTCTGAAGATATTAATAATTTATCTTATGCATTAATGTTAAAAACTGCCCGAGAAACAGTTTTAATTCCTTATTGGCGCCAACTTATTGAAAACATAACATTAAGAGCTAAAACCTATCGTGAATTACCGTTGCTTGCCAGAACTCACGGACAACCAGCTACGCCATCAACTATTGGTAAAGAATTTGCTAATGTAGCCTATCGTTTACAACGCCAATTAAAGCAACTGCAATCAGTCGAAATACTAGGTAAAATTAATGGCGCCACTGGTAATTATAATGCTCATTTAGTTGCTTATCCTCAAATTAATTGGCACCAATTCAGTGAAGAATTTGTCTGCTCATTAGGTTTGCAATGGAATCCGTATACGACACAAATTGAACCTCATGATTATATTGCCGAATATTTTGATTGCGTGACACGTTTTAATACTATCATGATTGATTTCGATCGTGACGTTTGGGGATATATTTCCTTAAATCATTTTAAACAAAAAACTATTGCCGGTGAAATAGGTTCATCAACTATGCCACACAAAGTCAATCCAATTGATTTTGAAAATTCAGAAGGCAATTTAGGCATTGCAAATGCAATTATGAATCACTTAGGTAGCAAGTTACCTATTTCGCGCTTCCAACGTGACTTAACTGATTCCACCGTATTACGCAATCTAGGTGTTGGTATTGGCTATGCCATTATAGCTTATCAGTCCACACTAAAAGGGCTAAATAAATTGGAAGTTAATCAAGAATATCTTCTTGAGGAACTTAACCGTAACTGGGAAGTACTTGCCGAACCAATACAAACTGTTATGCGTCGTTACGGTATTGAAAAACCATATGAAAAGCTTAAAGAGTTAACTCGCGGCAAGCGTGTTAATGCTGAAGACATTAAAAAGTTTATCGATTCTTTAGATTTACCCGAGCACGAAAAAACTCGCTTAAAATTATTAACACCAGCTAATTATATTGGCTATGCTGTTAGTTTTGTCGATAAACTATAATAATTGAATTGACACAATCTGAAACATTTTATACAAATGTTTCAGGAACATTAATTCAATAATAATGTAGAATCTTATAATTATTACATCACAAATAAGTTAGCCTTACATAGGTAAAGTCATTAAGCTTGAGTATTAAAGTAGGAAAATAGATTGAAAATTCGCATTGCAACACGAAAAAGCCCTTTAGCACTTTGGCAGGCTAATTATGTAAAACAAAGATTATTAGCTAACCATGAAGATTTAATGGTTGAATTAATACCTATGGTGACTCAAGGTGATGTCTTGTTAGACAGTCCGCTATCAAAAATTGGCGGTAAAGGTCTGTTTGTAAAAAAGCTAGAGCAAGCTCTATTAAATAACGTTGCCGATATTGCAGTTCACTCTATCAAAGATGTTCCCGCTCAATTACCACCAGGATTAATATTAGCCACTGTCTGTCATCGTGATGATGTACGCGATGCCTTTGTTTCCAACAAATATGAGAGTTTAGAACACCTGCCATATGGGGCCATCATCGGCACATCAAGTTTACGTAGACAATGCCAATTACGGGCAAAATATCCCAATATTTTAATTAAAGATTTACGCGGCAATGTTGGTTCGCGTCTAAATAAACTCGACAACCGAGAATATGATGCAATTATTTTGGCCACCGCAGGCTTAAAACGCTTGGGTTTTGATAACCGTATTAAGCAATATATAGATACGGACATAATATTACCTGCAGTTGGTCAAGGAGCTATCGGCATAGAAACTCGAGCCAATGACCAAGTAATTATGGATCTATTAGCTCCACTTGAAGATCCAAATAGTCGCACCTGCATTAAAGCAGAAAGAGCAATGAATGAAGCGTTACAAGGTGGTTGCCAAGTTCCTATTGCTTGTTATGCAAAATTAACTAACGAAGTATTAACTATACATGGTTTAGTTGGTCGCATTGATGGGTCTAAAATTACTCAAGTAAAACTACAAAGTTCAGGAATACCAGCCGAAGAGTTAGGCAAACAACTGGCAAAACGACTTCTTGAACAAGGTGCCGATGAAATATTACAGGAATTACAAGGCGAATGATTATAGTAACTAGGCCTTCTCCTGAAGGTGAAGTCCTAACTACCCAACTTAACCAAGCTAACTTCCCCGCGATACATTTACCTTTGTTTGATATAACTGCCGGTAATGATTTGGTCAATTTACAACAACAACTCAATCAACTGTTACCATTAGATATCGTTATCATTTCATCGCCACAAATTACCTATATCATTAAAAATAACCTAGCTAATCTATCTTTACCCAAACACGTTCGTTATTTTGCAATTGGTGAAAAATCAGCCAAACTTTTTGGTCAATTAACTAAACAAAGTATCAGTTACCCTGAGCAAGAAAATAGTGAAGGCTTATTACAATTACTGGCACATGAATCATTAAAAAATCATAATATATTAATTTTGCGTGGTAATACCGGACGACAATTATTAATGGAAAGCCTAACTCTACAACAAGCTAAAGTTAAATTAATTGAATGTTACCGCCGCCAGCCAATTACATATTCTAATAATATTTTAGCTAATAATATTGATAAACAAATCATAATTGTTACTAGTATTGAAAACCTTTTACAACTGGAAACTTATTGCCAAATTGCACATAAACGCCAAGTTAATTTAATCGTAACCAGTGAACGAATTTTTAGTCATGCTAAACAGCTAAAATGGCAAAAAATCCTTCTAGTTGCTAGTGCTCATAATCAGGATTTATTAACGGCTATAAGGAGATTTTACCCAAATTATGGTGATAATAAACTACTAAAGACTACTAGCTAAAAAGATTAACTACTTTAAATATCCTAAACATCCGTAGCTTAATCTAAGTATTACCTTATAATTATTAAATTGAAATACCTAATAATCTGGCAACATTTACTAACATAAAACAGACCAAAATATACAAGTAACCATTATTAGTTGCTAATATAAACATTAAATTTTATTTAAAACAATGATAAGTATATGTCATAATGCCGTTATTATTTTTTAAAGATTCTAAATGAGGTAAGTTATGCCATCCCGATATTATGGTGCCAACGCAACACTTTCGACAATAAGTACCACTTCATTTAGTCAACCTTCAACATTAGATACCAAGAATGAAGCGAAAAATACAATGAAAGAGAATAAACAAGATCCGGTAACTATACCAGCTAGTACTGAGCCGAAACAAAAAGCCATTACGCCATCGGTTAATAATAACCGCAACAAAGCACCGATTTCAAAATTATCTATTGTTGCTATCGCATTAACTGTTTGCTTAGGTGGATTTATTTTTTATCATGGTCATCAACAATTTAAAAATCAAAAGAAGACCATTTCTATCCTGCAAACTGAAATCGTAAACTTAAAACAAACAACTAAACAGAGTATTGTTAACGATTTACAAAATAGCATTACTGATGCAGTAAATAAGCAAAACCAACAATTTTCATCACTAGAACAACAAGTAGATCGCCAGCTTAATGAACAACAAAAAATTCAACAACAACTTACTAATCAAGTAAATGACTTATCAAAATTAAATGAACAAAGTTTGCATAATATTAACGAACGGTTAGCTGCTATGTCCACTACCGACAATAATGTTTGGTTGATTTCACAAGCTAACTACTTGGTGCACTTGGCCGGTAGGAAAATTTGGAATGATCAGGATTATACTACTGCTCGCTTACTACTTAAAAATGCTGATGAAAGTTTAGCTCAAGCTAACGATCCTAGTTTATTACCAGCTAGGCAAGCAATAAATAAAGATATTGGCTCTTTATCACAAGTTAGCTTTATTGATACTGATGGTATTATTATGAAGTTATTAGGTTTGTCGGAATCTTTAACTGAATTACCATTGGTCGGAAATTATAAAGAAGTTGATCTTGGCATGACTCAATATAATGATGACCTACCGAATCCTACTACTGATGCTGAACAAACCAATACTGAGGTTACAACTGACCAAACCGATAATAATACGGGAATAACATCGTCGATTTCTGATTGGTCTAGTAACTTATTAACGAATGCTGAATCATTTATGCAAAAATTTGTTAGTATCGAAAAACTTGATGAAAGCGAAAGTAATTTTGCGACTTGTTTATCTAAAGCTGGTAATGATGAAAAACAAATTGTTCACTGTCAAATTTTAAAAACACCATTGACACTCGAACAATCACTTTATTTACGCGAAAATATTCGCTTCCGTTTATTAATTGCTGCTCAAGCCGTGCCTAGACATCAAGATCTTATATACCAACAGGCATTAAATGATGCCTCGATTTGGATTAATGCTTATTTTGATGGCGATGCACCCAATGTCAAAGCATTAATCAATGATCTTGAAAACTTACAAAGTCAATCCATAAGTAATCAATCTGTTCCTGATAATTTGGCTAGTCTTGGTGAGTTAGAAAAGTTAATGCAAACCCGCGTACGTTCAGTGTTGACCAAATAGGAGAATAATAATGTTTAGAATATTAATTATTTTCTTAGTGCTTGTAGGTGGCTTTTTCCTAGGTCCTTTACTACAAGGCCATCAAGGTTCAGCTATATTTGTGGTTGCTAATTATAGAATCAGCATGTCATTTAATTCTTTTGTTATATTGCTGACATTCGGATTACTTTGCCTTTATATTATTTATTGGTTGTTTAAAAAGATTTTTAATTCTAAAACTGCACTAGGTAATTGGTTACGTTCAAAATCACCACGTAAAGCTATCAAGCGTATTGAACAAGCCCAATTTTCATTACTTGAAGGTGACTACCAACAAGCTAGTAAATTATTTATGAAAAGTGCTAAAGGTGCTAATAATATAACCTTATCTTATCTACTTGCTGCGCAAGCCCAAATTGATAATGACCAATTAATTCCTGCAAATCAATCTCTTGAACAAGCGGCTAAAACTTGCCAACCTAAAGAAAAATTTGCCTTCCAATTAGTGCAAATTCGTTTACAAATAAAAAATCATGAATATGATGCAGCAAAAGTAGTAATTGAGAACCTGTTAAATGAAAAACCTCGCAATCCAGAAGTGCTAAGGCTTGCCGATCAAATCTACTATGAAATGGGTGATTATCAAGCAGTGATTGATTTAATGCCAAGCATGTATAAAGCAAAAGCCTATAGTGAATCACAATTGGAGCAATTTAAACAAGCTGCTTATATTGGACGAATCAAACAATTATCGACAGATGAGGATCCTCTAGCATTAATAAAATGGTGGAGATCACAACCTAAAGTTATTCTTAATAATCTTGCTTATCAAAAAGCGATGGCTAATTATCTTAAACAACTAGGTCAAACCGCCGAAGCAGAAAAACTTCTGGTTACGATCGATAAAATTGAATCAAAGCAAAAAGATTAATAAACAGGGCGATTTGCCCTGTTTCACTTTAATAAAACCTCTAGATTAGATTAAAAAATAACGAATCATTGCCATAAAAGCCATTCCTGAAATCACAATCCACATCAAATTTTTGGTTAAAACTGCCACAATAATAGTTGGAATAGCAGCTAAACAATACTCTACATTGAAGTCAGGAAATTCATCTGGTTTAACAACAAACAGATTTTGTACAAATAAGGCAGTTAAAATACAAATAGGTACGTAGGATAAAAAGCGAATCACAATATCCGGTAATTGCAACTTGTGCACTAATATAAACGGAATGACTCTTGGTAACCAAGTGACTAATCCTGAACCCAGAATAATTAATAAGCTATAAGTTGTCATGCTTTTCGCTCCATAGCAACACCCATAAAGCACCCCGCAAAAGTACTAATTAAAATTGCCATTTCAGATGAGACCAAGCGCATAAGTAATACCAACATTATAGTCACAGTTAACATTGCAATGATTCGATTCTTGATGCTTTTGCTTTTATCACCGCTTAATTGCAAATAAAGTAAACCAATAAACATAGCAACTAAAGCATAATCTAAACCAAACAGTGCTGGATTTGGCAACCATTCACCGATTAAAGCACCAACTAAACAGGCAAGAATCCAAGTAATATAAGCCGTTAGATTTAGTCCATGCATCCATGCCGGGTTTACGGGAACTTTATTGGCAATCGCACTCATCGCCACAGCAAAAGTCTCATCGGTTAATAAACTACCAATACCAATATTGTTAAATAAAGAGAAGCGTCGAAAAGCAGGAGCCGTAGCCATACTCATTAAAAAATGCCGGGAATTAACTAAAAAAACGGTAAATATGACAGCGGAAATTGGTGTAGCTATAATCATCAACCCTGTCACAATAAATTGAGCTGCACCAGCATAAATAATCACAGCCAATAAAGTCACTTCAATAACGGACAGATTAGAGGCTTTACCAACCGCACCGGCAGCTATGCCAATACCAATATAACCTAATAAAGTTGGTATACAAGCTTGCACACCTTCTTTAAAGGTTAATTCATTACTATTCTGCTTCAACTATAATCCCCTTTTTATATTTAATAACTTGCGAATCCTTGATATTGAATTTGAAGATAATCCATCATGTAAAAATGTTTCAGGTCAGGAATATGTTTCAGTATATATTATTAAAAAGTATATTAATCGAATAATTATATTGCATAAAACAGAATGCGCAATCTGTCGTCATTTTTTGATATAATGGTTGGCTAATATTATATTAATAATCAAAATAACTATTTAAATAAAGAGTGACACACTAGCTATGTATACTGGAACGCTATTTATTATTTCTGCTCCAAGTGGGGCTGGTAAATCAAGCTTAATTCGAGCTTATTTACAACAGAAAGATCATCACCCAGCTAAAGTTTCAATTTCCCATACCACGCGAGATCCGAGACCAGGAGAACAGCAAGGTGAGCATTATTATTTTGTCGATCACCAACAATTTGAATCATTGATCAGTAAACAAGCATTTGTAGAATATGCTAACGTCTTTGATCACTACTACGGCACCTCCAAATCTGAAATAGAACAGAGTTTAGCTCAAGGTATTAATGTATTTTTAGATATTGATTGGCAAGGTGCCGAGCAAGTAAGAGCTAAAATGCCATTAGCCAAAAGTATCTTCATCTTACCCCCTTCCCTAGATGAGCTGGAAAATCGCCTGATAAAAAGGGGACAAGATAATGCTGATGTGATAAAAAAAAGAATGTTAAAAGCTCAGGCAGAAATTTCACATTATAATGAATATGATTATGTAATTATTAATGATGATTTTGCCAGTTCAATATCCGCTTTGAATGCAATTATCGCCACGGCCAGCTTAGAACAGCCTAAACAAGCTATCATTCATAAACAATTAATTAACCAACTATTGCAGATTAATAAATAACAATCTTGGTTTATTATTTATTAATCTAAAATTCAGTAAATTTGATATAAAAATCTCACTACTAATCTCAGCGAGATTTTTATCAAATCAGAGTCTTTTAATTACCTAACGCTTTATCCGCTTGATCGTTTTGGATTAGTTCAATTTTATAACCATCAGGATCTTCAACAAAGGCAATAATGGTAGAACCACCTTTAACAGGCCCTGCTTCACGCGTAACTTTCCCTCCTGCCTGCTTGACGTTTTCACACATTTCCGCAACATTATCAACACCAATAGCGATATGCCCAAACGCATTACCATGTTCATAATTATTAGTACCCCAATTATAAGTTAATTCGATTACAGAACTTGTGGTTTCATCACCATAGCCAACAAAGGCTAAAGAATATTGGTATTCAGTATTTTCACTCGTTCTTAAAACTCGCATTCCCATTACCCGTGTATAAAAATCAATTGAGCGAGTTAAATCACCGACGCGAATCATAGTATGTAATATGCGCATTGCTTGGTTGTTCCTATTGTAATTAATAAATTATTTGTATTAAGTTTATAATTTAACTAGCTTAAAAACAAGGATCCGCATGCTGTGGTTCCGAGGAGGAATGAATTAAGATGTGAGCAGAAGAGATAACTGCGCAAAATTTATTATTGATTAACCATATGAATTCTAAGTTAATCAGCATAATAAAAACTAAACTTTCGCTTACAATTATAGCAAGCGAAAGTTAATTATATTTACAATTTAAATAAAATTAAAATTTAATAACTATTTTTTGTTTTCTTTATTATAACGTGGAGAAACACTAATTTGCTTACCATTAGTTACCAAGCGTACATTTTGCCCGGCATAAAAATCTTTAGTAGAACCTTTTTGGATAATTACAATATTGCCGCCCTCTTCACGATTAATTTCTAACTCAACCGCATTAGCTTGGCTGGCTTTATCTTCAATTGCGCTACCGACCACAGCACCACCAATAGCACCTGTTGCTATCGCCAACACTCTACCGGTACCATTACCAATAGTATTACCCAAAACACCACCAAGTGCCGCACCACCTAGTGAACCGATTACATTGTTATTTTTACCATCAGTAGCGTTAGCTTGAATTTTTACTGGTCTAACAGATACAATTGTTCCATAACTAACTTGTTGAACTTGTTTAGCCTGATCGGTAGTATAAACATCGCCAGAATATATATCACTGTTGCTACATCCGGAAAGCAATGCAACTAATACAGCTAAGGTGACGACTTTTTTCATATTTTATTCCTCATATATCTAAATTGTGCTCAAGATCACTATATGCTGTTAAGCATAATATCCTTTTGCTATAACGACAATAGTATTTTCATTATTTTATCAATTGCTAATACAATTTTGAGTAATGTTGAGTTATACTCAGTTTAATAGTTTATTCACCACACAATATATATATGAAACGGTTATTTTTTCTATTAGTATTATCAGTTATGATAACTGCCTGTCATCATAATGAGCCTGAGCTAATTGCATGCCCAGATGCGAATCCAACACCTAAAACGGAAGATATAAAAAACGTTGAACAACCTAATGATGATTGTATGAATGATCGTGCTATTAATAATTCACATTCATTAAATAAAATTGCAGTACTAGGCTGTCCCGTAAAGTAATATAATTTAATAGGTATAAATAACAGAATGAAAACTATCGAAATCGACGAAGAACTCTATCAATTTATAGCAGGCCAAACCAAACATATTGGGGAAGATGCTTCTAGTATTTTACGGCGTTTGTTAAATATTAATGGTCTCTTACCTAACAAACCAACTGAAACCCTCCACCCACAAAATCATTATTCGATTTTTACCAATTTATTAGCTAGTGATGCTTTTACTACTGAAAAATCAGTCATTAACCGCTTTATATTGTTACTTAGTACTTTATATAATTATAATCCAGGGCTATTTTCTATTGCTGCCACTTCTTTACATGGAAGTAAAAGGCAATATCTAGCTAAGGACAGAGAATCTTTAGAATTATCGGGTAAAAATACTAAACCTCGAGAAATCATTGGTACCCCATATTGGGTAATTAGTAATACTAATACCGCACGCAAAGTGTATATTATTGAATCTATTATGAGCGATATGGGAATATCGGAAAATATGATAGCTCAAGTTATTAGTGAGTTTTCACCAACAAACAAATAAATATACCTAGACGATATGCATATAAAATAATTAAAGCATCAGTCTATTATAAAAAAAGAATTTTATGAAAGAGGAGTAAAAAATGGCAAAGCACAGCAGAGCCGGGTTATTAGCAGAACCCTCTGATCTGATCAATATTGGGTCATTACAAAATAACTATTATCAAATCAAACCAGATACTGATAATGCTAGCCAATTAGTTATATTCGGCACATCAGGTCATCGTGGTAGTTCCAACAAAGGGACTTTTAACGAATCACATATTCTAGCTATTGCACAAGCAGTAGCTGAATATCGTAAAGCTAATAACATCTCTGGCCCTTGCTTTATTGGTCAAGATACCCATGCTCTGTCTGAACTTGCACTTAAAACTGTGCTTGAGGTTTTTGTTGCTAATCAACAAACCATCGTTATGGCTCGTGATTGGGGCTATACCCCAACACCAGTTATTTCACATGCAATTTTAACTTACAATGAAGGCAAACAATCACAACTTGCCGACGGTATTGTTATTACTCCTTCCCATAATCCACCTGAAGATGGTGGTATTAAATACAACCCAACTAATGGTGGTCCGGCTGATACGGATATTACCAAACAAATTGAAAATCGGGCCAATGAATTACTTAAACATAACTTAGATGGTATTAAACGCGTTACCTTAGACCAAGCACTTAAATCCGATTACATCCATACTCGCGAATATGAAACAGATTATGTTAATGATCTGGAAAATATTCTGGATCTTAAGTTAATTAAAGATTCGGCGCTTAAAATTGGTGTCGACCCATTAGGTGGTGCTGGTATCACTTATTGGCCTCGTATTGCTAATAAATATGGCATTAAACTTGATATTGTTAATAATAAAATTGATCCAACATTTAGTTTTATGCACCTCGATCATGATAATGTAATTCGCATGGATTGTTCCAGTCGTTGGGCTATGGCCGGTTTATTAAAATTAAAAGACAAATTCGATTTAGCTTTTGGTAATGATACTGATTTTGACCGTCATGGCATTGTTACGCCTAAAGGTTTAATGAATCCAAATGCTTACTTATCAGCTTGTGTTAATTACTTGTTCCAAAACCGTCCACAATGGCATAAAGACATTGCTATAGGTAAAACTTTAGTGACTAGTTCTATGATCGATCGAGTTGCTAATAGTCTAAATAAAAAATATTTAGAATTTCCTGTCGGTTTTAAATGGTATGCCGATGGTTTATTCAATGGCACACTCGGCTTCGCTGGT
Organism: Gilliamella sp. wkB112; assembly: GCF_001690685.1. GTDB lineage: Bacteria > Pseudomonadota > Gammaproteobacteria > Enterobacterales > Orbaceae > Gilliamella > Gilliamella apicola_J. The sequence continues at coordinate 194,044 of NZ_LZGL01000017.1, forward strand.
GAAGAGAGTGCTGGAGCATCATTTTTAAGAACTAATGGCAAAGTATGGGCGACCGATAAAGATGGTATTATTTTATGCCTACTTGCTGCGGAAATGACTGCTAAATTGGATAAAAATCCGCAAGAACAATACCAAGAACTTGAAGCGAAATTTGGTGTTTCTTATTATGGCAGACTACAAGCAAATGCAACTTTTACTGAAAAACAAAAGCTAGCCAAACTTGATGCCAGTCAATTAACGACTGATCAACTTGGTGGTGAAAAAATCATCCAGAGTTTAACCAAGGCACCTGCAAATAATGCCCCTATTGGTGGCTTAAAGGTTATTACTAAAAATGGTTGGTTTGCGGCTCGTCCTTCTGGTACTGAAGATGCTTACAAAATTTATGCCGAAAGTTTTATTAGTAACGACCATTTAACCCAGTTACAACACGAAGCTCAAGAAATTGTAGCTAAAGCAATTAAATAACATTTCACTGAGCCGACCTTAAGGTCGGCTGCTTACACTAAAAAGATCTACTCTTCACTACCTTCAGTTCATTTTAGTCAATTTTATAAATTGTTTAATCAAACTTTATACTTAAACGCATAGCACTCCTGAAACATTTTTACAACATTACAATTAATCAATTTAATTTAGGATGTTGATCAACTAATTGTTGTCGTTGTTCTTGTAATGTTTCGATTTGTTGTTCAATATCTTCAACTTTTTGCTCTATTGAATCAAAATGTTCAGATAAAATTTCTTTAGCCTCTGAGCGGTCCGCTGCCGCTGGTGTTGCGCCACGTAATGGTTTATTAGCGGTTTCTTTCATTTTTAAACCGGTTATTAATCCAACTAAAGCGACTATCATTAGGTAATAGGCTGGCATATATAAATTGTTACTTGCCTCAACCAACCAAGCAGCAACAGTTGGGGTTGCCCCTGCTATTAATACCGATACATTAAATGCAATTGCTAGGGCGCTATAACGGATACTAACCGGAAAGATAGCTGGCAAAATTGATGCCATCACCCCGGTAAAACAGTTAAGTAACACCGCTAGAATGAGTAACCCTAAAAAGATAAATACAATTATATCACTATTTATCATTACAAATGCCGGATAAGCCAGAATCAATAAACCAATACTACCACCGATAATAAACGGTTTGCGGCCGATTTTATCACTGATTAATCCTATCATTGGTTGTACAAATAACATGCCAATCATGATAGCGATAATAATTAATACTCCATGATCAGGATTATAATTTAAATTATGCGATAAATAACTCGGCATGTAAGTGAGCAACATATAATAAGTAACATTAGTAACAATGACTAAGCCAACACACACAAAAAAGCTATGCCAGTATTTAGTAATAATCTGTTTTAAAGTGGTTTTTGGTGAATTACCATTTTGTTCATGCGCATTTTTATCTTTTAAGTCATTTTGTTGTTGAAAAGCTGGAGTTTCCTCTAATGCGTGGCGTAAATACAAACCAATTAATCCTAATGGCAAAGCGAAAAAGAAAGGAATACGCCAGCCCCAAGCATGAAAAGCATCTTCCCCAAGCAAACTTGATAATAGTACCACTAAACCAGCGCCAATTAAAAATCCAGCGATAGAGCCGAAATCCAACCAACTGCCCATAAAGCCACGTTTACGGTCGGGCGAATATTCAGCTACAAAGATTGCCGCACCAGAATATTCACCACCAATAGAAAAACCTTGAGCTAATTTAGCAAGCAATAATAGAATCGGTGCGGCAATGCCAATGGTGGCATATGATGGAATTAGGCCAATACAGAAAGTACTTAACGACATAATGATAATAGTAATTGAAAGTACTTTTTGGCGACCAAATTTATCCCCTAAAATACCGAAAACTACACCACCTAAAGGACGGAATAAAAACGGCACCGAAAATGTTGCTAGAGCTGCTACCATCTGCACACTAGGTGACGCCCCTGAAAAAAATACCTGTCCTAAAATATAAGCTAGAAAACCATATACCCCAAAATCAAACCATTCCATGGCATTACCCAATGCAGCAGCGGTTATCGCTTTTTTCAATTTGCTGTCATCAATTATTGTAATATCATTAATATTTAATGGCTTAATTCTGGTCTTGGTTGTTTTTCTCATAATATACCACCTAATTTCCTATAAACACGAAAACACAATAATACAACACCATGTTTTTATTGATTTATTTTTACTTCTTATAGATAAAAACTATTCTTCAACAAGCACATAAAAATGCTACTTAGTTAAGTAACAGTGGAGCAAAATCAGGTAAAGATAAAAATTTGAGGACTAAAACGTAAAGACTGATATATTGACGTTAACTGTTAAACTAGTTACGACAAAAACTACTATTAAAAATTCGGTCGGAATTCTAGCAAAATAAGTCTGCATTGTAAAATATAACAAAATAGTTAACCCAAACTAATTTAGTTTATGTTTAGATCATCGATGGTTAAATGTTAACAATTTTATTAAGTTATTCATTGATTATAACTTAACCTAGAATCCTTATTTATTATCCATTAGAATAGCTAAACTAAAACTGATGAGGTAAATCCTATGCGTTGGAGAGACCAGAGAGAAAGTGATAACATTGAAGATCGCCGTTTCCAATCAGGCAGTGAATTAGGCCCCCGAATCCCCTTAAGTGGCAAAGGCAGAATTGTTTTATTTATTGTAGTATTAGTCGCAGGTTATTATGGCGTTGATTTAACGGGCTTAATCGATGCTAATTCAATCGATACAGATAGAAGTATCCAACAAGCTACTACTAAAGATGATTCAGATGCGGTCAAATTTACCTCGGTGATCCTTGCTAGCACTGAGGATTATTGGAACCAAGAATTTCAACGTTTAGGCAAACAATATGTTGCTCCTAAATTAGTGTTATATACAGGATCGACAACGACATCATGTGGTACCGGGCAAGCCTATATGGGTCCGTTTTATTGCAATGTTGATAAAACTGTCTATCTTGATCTGGCATTTTATCAGGAAATGAAGCAACAACTTGGTGGCGGGGGTGATTTTGCTCAAGGTTATGTTATCGCCCACGAGGTTGGTCATCATGTTCAAAACCTGTTAGGTACTTTCACTAAAGTCGAACAATTAAAACACAATCAATCTGATCTAACCAATAATCAACTGTCAGTTAAACTAGAATTACAGGCCGATTGTTATGCGGGAATGTGGGGTAATGCCATGCAAAAACAAAATATTCTTGAAGTCGGCGATATAGAGCAAGCATTAAATACTGCTGAGGCAATTGGTGATGATCGCTTACAACGCCAAAGTAACGGCTATGTTATTCCTGACAGTTTTACCCATGGTACATCTAAACAACGTTATACTTGGTTTAAACGTGGATTTGATAGTGGCAATATTAATCAATGTAATACTTTTACCGAATAAGGAATTTATATGTCTAAAAAATTAGTAAATCGCATATTGTTAGTCAATGACGATGGTATTGATGCTCCAGGTATCATTATATTAAAAAATATTGCCGAAAGACTTGCCAATGAAGTGTGGATTGTTGCCCCAGCTCTAGATCAAAGTGGGGTTTCTTGTGCAGTTAGTCTAAAAGCACCCTTTCGGGTGGCTAAACGTTCGCCTACAGAATATGCGGTGTATGGTACACCAGCTGATTGTTCTTTATTTGCTTTAAAATATTTAATGAAGGATTGCTTGCCTGATTTAGTTCTTTCTGGGATTAATAATGGATCTAATGTCGGTTTTGAAACTATTTTATCCGGGACTGTGGGTGCCGCGATGATGGCAATGACCCTTGGTATACCGGCAATGGCATTAAGCCAACTTTCCTCTGAAGACAATAAACCAACAGAATGGGACTCCAGCATTCAACATGCCGAAACTATCATTCGACAGTTATTGGCATTAACAACGCCCAAAAATATAATTTTCAATATTAACTTCCCTGCTTGTAGTGCTAAACAAGTAAAAGGTACCAAAATAACCAAACAAGGAGCGGCTGACGTAAGTAATTTTATTGTTGCCGCTACCAAAGATCCGGAAGGCGATGATTATTTTTGGTTCAGAGCTAAACGTAATCAACAAGTATTTGATGAAGAAAAAGAACTGGATGCAGCTAATAGTGGTTATATAGCTATCACACCAATTAGCTACGAAAGAACAGATTATTGTTTCTACCAACAATTACAACAACAGTTTGAACATAACTAATGATTGTTTCGTCTTCCTAATACAGGAAGACGAAATACAATATTCAACCAACTAATTCTTGCCTTCTTTCACTAACGCGCAAAATAGCAAGGAGATGGTTACCATCACTAAGGCAATCCAATAAATAATTTCATGTCCAAAGTTTTCAGAAAGAACACCTTGCAACATTCCGGCTAAAATAATGCTACAAATTATGCCATTATTGAACAGTGTTGAAGCCACACCCATTCTGGTAGGTAATAAGTCTTGAAAATAAATAATACCAATATTGGCTACAATACCAATAAATAGTGCATTAAAGATCTGTATTACAAATAATGCCAATTCATCAGTAAATATAATCATACCTATATAAAATAGTATTCCACAAACCACTGCAATAAAAAATAGATTACGTTTACCCAAATAAGGTACTAAATAACCGGCAATTAACATGGCTGGTATTTCGATCCCTGCTGCTAAACCCATTAATTCACCCGGTAATGAACTGGAAAGGTGCAATACTGAATAAACATAAAGCGGCATATCAATTAAGTACATCATGTTGGCAGTCCACATAAAAATAGTAGCCAGTAAAAGGCAAACAACATTTTTATTTTTAAAAATTGGCTGATTAATAACTGCTGTATCAGCAGAATTATTTAATGCTTTAGTAGGGTTCTTTTCCACTGAAGGTAAAAATATAGCTACACTTAGCATCGCTACTATAAACATGGTCATAGCAGTAAGATACATCGTGGTGAAACCATAATTTATCGCTAAGGCAAAAGATAAAGGAGGTCCAATAACCCAAGCCAGAGACATTTGTGCACGGATTAAAGAATTAAATGTTACTACATTACGGCCAGTTTTAACCGCATATTCTCGGGCAAGAGCAAACATTTGGGGCATAGCTGCCGAAGAAAGTGCAGCAAAAAAAACACCAAAAGTAATTAACACAAAATATTGGCGTGAAAATGCGAATACAATACTATTGGCTATACCCATTAAACAACAAAGTATAACAATCTTTCTGCGATCACCTTTTTTGTCGGAATATTTGGCTAATAAATAACTACCAATAATACATGCAGCAGCATTTACTGAATAAAAAATACCTACGAAAGTTGCTTCAGCATGGACTTCAAAAGACAAAAACTGACTTAATGTTGGTGATTGTAATGCGCCAGTAATGCCAATAATAAAAGTAGTAAAAAGAAAAGCGGTAAAAATTACTCCTCTTCCTCTACGAATGAATGAAATAGTTGACATATAAAATCTCAATTAGCTAAGTATTGGTAATTATATACTTAAAATCAAAATAGAAGTATGGTGCTGACAAAATAGGATTTAACAATATGTGTTATCTTTAGATTATTTTTGATAAGCACTAATAGAAATTTTTATAATACAAATAATTCAAAATTTATCTGAATTGATAAAAAATGATTTCATTTTGGCTATTATGGAGTACAATCAAAATCATCAACAAAACGAGGTAACGTTATGTTATATAATAACAAATCCATGCAACATAAGCATGACCATCACGACCATTGCCACAGTAATTGTCAAAATATTGCCCACAATCATGAACATTCACCCCATGAAACCTGTTGTGCTCAAGTAACCACAACTAATTGTGGCAGTGATACACATACTACAACCCAAACCAACGAATTTGACGACCCACCTGATGACCCTGACCGGAGCACGGAAAATCAAAAATTAACTTGGAAAATTCAGGGTATGGACTGTGCACATTGTGCTCAGAAAATCGAAAACGCACTTAAAACTTTACCTAATGTAAACCAAATAAAAATCACTTTTGCTACCGAAAAACTAATTGTATTTGTTCCTCATAAAGATCAAGAAACTATTAAATTAATTGAAGATAAAGTAACTGAGCTCGGTTACAAACCAATCTTAGAATTGTCATCCCAACATAGTCATCAACATGAACATTCTCATGGCTTTGATAAAAAGGCCCTAATACCAATTACAGTATTGGGGGGACTAATTGTTATTAGTTATATAATTTTATTAATTAACCAAAATATTGGTGAATATGCATTCATTATTACCGCTATTATAGGATTAGTACCAATTGTTAAAGAAGCCATTATGCTAACACGCAGTGGCACGCCATTCGCTATTGAAACTTTAATGAGTATTTCAGCAATTGGCGCCTTATTTATTGGCGCGGCAGAAGAAGCAACCATGGTAATATTCCTGTTTATGATTGGTGAAATGTTAGAAGGCATTGCCACCAGTAAAGCTAAAACAGGTATATCATCACTGGTTGAATTAATGCCTGATGAAACCGTGATAATTATCGATGGCAAAAGACATACTGTTGCTAGTCATACTTTAAAAGCTGGTGATATTATTGAAATTTCATCTGGTGGCAGATTGCCTGCCGATGTTATTTTAATTAGCGAACAAGCTAGTATTGATGAAAGCGCACTTACCGGTGAATCAATTCCGGTCAATTATATTTGTGGTGATAAGATCCTAGCCGGTTCACTAGTTGTTGATACCACAATTCAATTTAAGGCCATCTCAGAAGCTGGTCAAAATGCTGTTGATCGGATTTTACAGCTGATCGAAGATGCTGAAGAACGTAAAGCGCCAATCGAAAGATTTATTGATAAATTTAGTCGTTATTATACACCATCCATTGCAATATTTGCTTTATTTGTCATTGTTATCCCGCCGTTATTAATGCATGCAGATTGGTACACTTGGTTTTATCGTGGCTTAACATTATTATTAATTGGTTGTCCTTGTGCGTTAGTTATTTCTACCCCTGCAGTTGTTACTTCGGCACTATCGAGCGCAGCCAAACAAGGAGTCTTAATCAAAGGTGGAGCAGCTTTAGAACGTATAGGTGCGATCAAAATGATCGCCTTCGATAAAACTGGGACTCTAACTGCGGGTAAACCCCAAGTCACTGACATTATCCAACATGAAATAACCAAAGAACAATTATTAGCAATTGTCGCTGCGATTGAAAGTGGTTCACATCATCCACTAGCTAAAGCAATAATTGATTACGCCCAGCAAAACCAGATTGATTTTGTTGAGGCTAATAATCGTAAGGCGATCGCTGGCGTCGGTATTCAAGGTGATATTGAACAACAAACGTTTTATATTGTATCACCCAATAAAGTTACTAATGTTTCCTCACCAATTGCAGATAATGACTTACAAAGTATTCATGAACTTGAAAGCGCAGGAAAAACTGTAGTAGTTGTGGTAACCGAACAACAATTACTTGGTATTATTGCATTACAAGATGTGTTGCGCAGTGACGCTATTCCAGCAATTAAAGATCTGCATCACCTTGGGTTACAAACTGTCATGTTAACCGGTGACAATCAGCGTGCAGCTGAAGCTATAGCCAACACATTAGACATTGATTATCGTGCCGAATTATTACCTGCCGATAAATTGTTGGAAATCGAAAAAATTAACGCGGTAACACCTATTGCTATGGTGGGTGATGGTATTAATGACTCACCGGCATTAAAAGCCGCGACTGTCGGTATCGCTATGGGGAGCGGTAGCGATGTGGCACTTGAAACTGCCGATGCGGCATTGACAAAAAACAGCTTATTGAGCTTGCCTAAATTGATTCGTTTAACCCGTTTTGCTAATCGCAATATTAAGCAAAATATAACTATTGCCTTAGGCATCAAACTGATTTTTCTAGTAACCAGTTTACTAGGCATTACTGGGCTTTGGTTAGCTGTTTTAGCGGATTCAGGTACTACTGCAATCGTAACGGCAAATGCCTTACGGGTGTTGAGATTTAGAAAATAGTTTAGCTAAATACCAACCCTCTCAATCTTAAGAGGGTTGGTTCTAATCGAGATTACTCATCACTTCTTAACGATATTTCGCCACCAATATAGGCATTAATTTCGCCTTCTTGTTCTAACAATAATGCACCTTGTTGATTAATACCTTTGGCAATACCGCGAATAATTTTGTCACCTATCAATAATTTGACCGGACGATTAACAAAATTATCTAATCGTTGCCAATCATTAATAAACGCAGCTAAACCTTGTTGTTCAAATTCGGCTAATTTTGCGGTTAAAGTTTGTGCAACGCTAGCCACTAACAAATTACGATCAACTGCACCTAAATTAGCCCATTTTTGATTAACAATATTAGTATCTGGGTGAGTCATCATTAAATTAACACCTATACCAATAACTACATGCGCACAATCCCCAGTTTTACCAGCTATTTCGACCAAAATCCCAGCTAACTTCTGATCATGCAAATACAGATCATTGGGCCATTTTACTTTAATATCTTGGCCAGATAATTGACGTAGCACATCGGCAATAACAATACCTACCACCAAACTAAGTCCCATCGCGGCAGCAATGCCATGTTCTAATCGCCAATACATTGAAAAGTAAAGATTACTACCAAATGGTGAAAACCATTGTCGACCTCGCCTACCTCGAGCTTTAGACTGAAATTCGGCAACACAGCAGTCACCAGATTGGAGTGAATCAATTTTATCTAGCAAATACTGATTAGTTGAATCAATAACTGGTAATATTTCGAGTCGATTTTTAGAATGGTAATGTTGCTCAATTTTAGTTTTGTTAAGTAGATCTAATTTAGATGCTAAACAATAACCTTTGCCTTGTACTGAAGATAATACTAGCCCCCATTCACGCAGTATTTTAATATATTTGTTAATACCGGCACGAGTGATACCAAATAATGCAGCCAATTCTTCTCCGGAATGGAATTGACCATCGGCTAAGATCTCAATTAATTTGAGTGGATTTTGCTTATTGCGCATCAGGTTCTCGCTTTTTGATTAATAAAATAACAAAATAAAATGAGATTATAGCAAAACTTACAAATAAATAAGCATTATTCAATTTATCCATTACCAAAGCAATAATTGCCGGGGCGATTAAACTACCTAAAGTATTTGTAAGTAACATGGCTTGATTCATAGCAACTATATCTTGTTTCCTAACGCTGGAGCAGGCCCAAGCCATAGAAATTGGATAAATAGTATATATGGTTGAGCCTAACAAAATAATTGCCAACACTTCAAACCAACTGCATACTAACATGACACAGGCAACCACCACTAATAACGATTCAATTAATAAAACAATACGCCTACCGTATTTATCTGCACACCAACTGGCGGGAATCTGCACAATTACGCCAGATAAAATCAATAAAATCATCCAGTTGGCCACTTGACTGTCATTATACCCCAAATGCGAATAATACGCTGGCATTAACGAATAGAGTGAACCAATCAACATTCCGGCAATAACACAACCAATTAAACCCAATCGGGAAGGTTTATATAAGATCATTGGTATAATATTGAAACTACTTTGCTTTCTTTTAGGTAATTTATAATGAGTCAGTAAAATAAATAAAATTGCCAGTCCCATTAATACTAAAACCACTAAGCCAAAATAAAGTACATCTTGTGGGAAATATTGTAAAAGTGCTTGCCCAAAAACAGTGCCTAAATAGTAAGTGGTCATATAAACGGCTAACATTTTACCTCGAGTCCTTACTGTTCCAGTGACTAAAATACAACTTTCAATGACCACCCATGTCACCGCACAAGCAATTCCAATAAAAAATCGCCAAATCGCCCAACTATAAAAGTCCATGGAAAAACTTAATCCAATAGTGGCAATAGCAAAAATAATGCAGCTGCAGCTATAGGTATGCCGGGCATTAAATTTGTTGATAAACCAATTAGCCACAATGGTACCAACCAAATTACCAACAAAATAACTGGAACCGATTAAACCAATTTGCCACACGGGAAACTGACTATGAACCAGCCACAGCGGCACTTGCGTATTCAATGCTGATAGCGAGATAGTTACAAATAACAAACTCGCTAATAAAATAGGAAATGAATAAGAGTGTTTCATCGTTGAATTATAAATAATCGCTCACATTGATTTCACCAGTGCTACCAATAAAACGGATTTCTGGTGACAAATTAACTGAAAATTTTTGCAATACTGTATTGCGAATATAACGCGCTAAAGCCACCACATCTTGGGCTGTTGCATTATGTTTATTGACTAACACTAAGGCTTGCTGTTGATGTACTGCTGCGCCACCAATTTGGTAGCCTTTTAAACCACATTGATCAATTAACCAACCAGCAGCTAACTTAACTTGATTATTCGCCTGAGGGTATATAGGCATAGTTGGATATTTTTCAAGTAATTGATCAGCAATTTTTTTATCTACTACCGGATTTTTGAAAAAGCTACCACCATTGCCTAATACTTTAGGATCGGGCAATTTGCTACGTCGAATTTCACACACCTTATCGAAAATCATTTTGGCAGTTACCGTTTCTGGTTCAAAGTTTCTTAATTCACCGTAAGTTAATACTGGTTGCCAATGTTTAGGAAGTTTAATACCGACATAAATGACTGCATATCCTTGAGCATAGCTTTGTTTAAATATACTTTCACGGTAACCATAATGCCCATCAGTGACAGTAATAATTTTACCAGTTGCCAGTTCTAACAATTCCACATAGTCAGCCACTTTTTGGAATTCAACTCCATACGCACCAATATTTTGAATCGGTGCTGAACCAGCACAACCCGGTATTAAAGCTAAATTTTCCAAGCCGGGAATATTTTGGCTTATTGTTTGCGCAACGAGTTCATGCCAAATTTCACCTGCGCCTACTTGCAGACACCATTGGTCATCGGTTTCTGTAATTGCTACCCCTTTGATTCGATTAACAATAATCGTTCCAGCAAAATCACAAGTAAATAATGTATTACTACCTTCACCGATAATCATGACTGGTTGATTTGGGGATAAATTTTTCCATACTTCTTTCAGCTGCTCAACGCTAGTAACTGTAATCACCTGCTCTGCAAAAACATTAAGCCCAAAAGTATTAGGAATTTTTGATTTCATTAATAACGACCTTTCGTTGTATAGCCAAAAATATATTTAAATTTCATTAAGAAATAACTTAACCGACATGTTCTTTAAATAGTTTAATTAATAAAAACAATAACTCGACAAACTTTAAATATATATTACATTTTATGGGGTATTTTATCATAATGATGAATAATATTTTACCAATTAGTCAAAAGTTGCCATTCAGTAACTACATTGTTTGCAGACCAAGATAGTTGAATTATTACTTTCAGTTAGAATGGGTATCTGTTCCTTAGCAATTTAGTAATTTTTTAGTTATTAGTGACAATATTTATAATCTAGTTATTTTAGATTTTAAGTTGAGAATTATTGGCAATACCAAAGCAAATTTTTTATATCAATCTTTAGTAAAATTGACACAACCATAATTGTTAAAACATTTATATTAAGCAATTACTAAGCTAAAGCACATGTAAATCTTTTTTGTTTTTATTTATGATGTATTATAAATCACTAGTAATTTACTAGTTATTAAAAGTTCTATCCTAATAAATCTAAAGCAAGCAATGGTAAAATTACTTATAATACCTGTTAAAATAAAAAATTGACAAATACGTGTTAGTTCACATTATTAGAAGGATTTTATTCCTGATAATTGTTTAGCATTAATTTATTTAAAATAAAGAGAAAGTTATGAAAAGAGTTTTTATTATGATCCTCGATTCCTTTGGAATTGGTGGAGCAGAAGATGCCCAAAAATTTGGTGATGAAGGTTCTAACACATTAGGTCATATTGCAGAAGCTTGTGCGTTAGGTAATGCTGATAACGGACGCAAAGGGCCATTAAAGTTACCTAATTTAGCTAGATTAGGCCTACTTGAAGCGGCCTATGAATCCACTGGTCACTATCCACAAGGTATGATAACCGAAGGCAAAATCGTTGGTGCCTATGGCTATGCAAGCGAAATATCGTCAGGAAAAGATACTCCATCAGGTCATTGGGAAATTGCTGGTGTACCAGTATTATTTGACTGGGGTTATTTTACTAACATAACTAATAGCTTTCCTCAAGAACTGTTAGACAAGATTGTGGCGCGCGCAAAACTACCTGGTTACCTTGGAAATTGCCATTCATCAGGAACTGTTATTCTTGACGAATTAGGTGAACAACATATGGCAACAGGTAAACCTATTTTCTATACCTCTGCTGACTCGGTGTTTCAAATAGCTTGCCATGAAGAAACCTTTGGTTTAGATAGACTTTATGAGGTTTGTGAAATTGCGCGTGATGAACTAAACAAAGGTAATTACAACATAGGGCGAGTGATCGCTAGACCCTTTATAGGTAATAAACCAGGGGAATTTGTGCGTACTGGTAATCGTCATGACCTAGCTGTAGAACCTCCCGCGCCAACAATGATGAAGAAATTAGTTGACGAAAAACAAGGTAATGTAGTTTCTATCGGCAAAATAGCCGATATTTATGCCCAAGTTGGTATTACCAAAAAAGTTAAAGCTACAGGCATTGAAGCCCTTTTCAATGCTTCACTACAAGAAATTAAACAAGCTAAAGATAACACTATTGTATTTACTAATTTTGTTGATTTTGATTCCTCATATGGTCACCGACGTGACGTAGCAGGATATGCAGCAGCTTTAGAATATTTTGATAGCAGGCTCCCTGAAATGCTAGAGTTAATTGAACCTGGTGACTTGCTAATAATTAGTGCAGATCATGGTTGCGATCCAACTTGGTCCGGAACTGATCATACCCGTGAACATATTCCAGTTTTAGTTTATGGTGATAGTATGCCTGTAGGATCTTTCGGTCACAGGAAAACATTTGCCGATATTGGACAAAGTGTTGCCGATTATTTTGATTTGTCCCCAATGGATTATGGCCTCTCTTTTATCCAAAAATCGATAAAATAATCATGTTAAGCAATAAATTATCAGGAGATTTTGATGCCAACCCCACATATTAACGCTATTGAAAATGCCTTTGCCGAGACTGTGCTAATGCCAGGCGATCCTTTACGTGCAAAATTTATTGCCGAAACTTTTTTAGAAAAAGCGCAAGAAGTCACCAATGTAAGAGCGATGTTAGGTTTTACCGGTTACTACAAAGGACAAAAGGTTTCTGTCATGGGGCATGGGATGGGAATCCCATCCTGTTCTATTTATACCACCGAACTAATCAAATTTTATAATGTAAAAAATATTATTCGCATTGGTTCTTGCGGAGCAATTAGTCCAGATGTCAACTTAGGTGACATAGTTATTGGCATGGGCGCTTGCACCGATTCTAAAGTTAATCGAATTCGTTTTAAAGATAACGATTTTGCTGCAATTGCTGATTTTAATTTAACCCGAAATGTGGTTGATACAGCTAATAGATTAGCAATCCCTGTTAAAATTGGTAATTTATTTTCAGCCGATCTTTTTTATACTGTTGATCCAACTATTCTTGATGTAATGGAAAAATACAATATATTAGGTGTCGAAATGGAAGCTGCCGGTATTTATGGTGTTGCTGCTGAATATGGTGCTAAAGCATTAGCAATTTGTACCGTTTCAGATCATATTCGTAAAGGTGAAGCAATGACAGCGGAACAACGTCAACTTGGTTTTAAACAAATGATTACTGTTGCATTAGAATCTGTTTTATTAGATCAAGACTAAAATAAATGGTTTATAGCTATATTTAAATTAGTTAACAAGATTTAGTACAAAATATTATGCACATTGGCGTTGAAATAATGATCGAAGTATTCAAATTTATTTAAATCCACTATTTCAATAGCTAATTTTTTTAACCTTAAATTTAAGTGATAGTGTTTTTTGAACTTATTGATTAATAGTAAATAATTGATAATAAGTTATGAAAAAAACTCATTTGATAAGGAATCAAAATGAATATCAAGTTACAACTTAAGATTATATTTTTTCTGCAATTCTTCATTTGGGGCAGTTGGTTAATCACCTTAGGATCCTATATGATGCGTAAATTGGAATTTACGGGTATTGAAGTAGGATCGGTTTATGGAACAATGGGTATAGCTTCTTTATTTATGCCAAGTCTACTTGGTATTGTAGCTGACAGATGGATGCCAGCCAATCGATTATACATGTTATGTCATTTAATTGGAGCCATCACATTATTCTTTGCTGCTTCAATAACATCACCATTTTTGATGATGGTAATCATGCTAGTACACTGCTTAGTATTTATGCCAACTATCGCTATATCAAACTCTATTTCTTATTGTTGTTTAGAATCTCATGGATTTGACGTTATATCTCAATTCCCAGCAATAAGAATATTTGGTACCATTGGTTTTATTGTAGCTATGTGGCTGGTAAGTTTTTTAGGTTTAGAATTAAGTAACCTACAACTCTATATTGCCGCCGTAAGTTCAATTTTACTGAGTCTTTATTCATTAACACTACCAACAATACCGACAGCAAAAAATAATAGTCAAGAGAAATCACTTATTAGTTCATTAGGATTAGATGCATTCGTATTATTTAAACAACCTAGAATGGCTGTCTTTTTTCTATTTGCGGTGTTACTCGGTGGTATTTTACAAATTACTAATACTTTCGGTAATCCATTCTTACATGACTTCGAAAAAATTCCTGAGTATGCTGATAGTTTGGTGGTTAAATATCCTTCAGTGTTATTATCTATTTCGCAAATATCTGAGGTGGTATTCATTTTATTTGTACCATTCTTTATGAAACGGTTAGGCATCAAATATGTCATGTTAATCAGTATGCTTGCTTGGGTGGCAAGGTTTGGTTTATTCGCCTATGGTGATCCATCACCAATTGGCTTTATTTTATTATTACTATCAATGATAGTGTACGGTTGCGCTTTTGATTTCTATAACATTTCTGGTTCAATGTATGTAGAAAAATCAGTTTCACCTAACATTCGTAATAGTGCGCAAGGGTTATTTATGACCATGACTAATGGTCTGGGTGCTTATTTAGGTTCTGTCATTAGTGGTGTAGTAGTTGATCGTTATACTTCTACTGAGAAAATCATTGATTGGCATTCTGTTTGGCTTATTTTTGCAGGTTATTCATTAATCTTAGCTATTGTATTTTTATTTATATTTAAAAATGATAAGAATGAGCAAAAATAGATCTGCTAATATAGTATGAATCCAGCTTGCAGATTGTTGAATTTAAGGTAATTCTGATAAGAGTTACCTTGATTGAACATAAATTCTATTGTTCTGATATTTTATAGCAATTTATAACTAATAGTTACAAACTTATTAAGTTAATTAATCAATTTAAATCAATTAACTATATTAATACTTAACCAGTAACTTTTGAATGAAATCAGTGTTAACAACACATCCAAAAATTCGATTTAAAATAGAAAAGTGTGATATTAGTCATGTTAACCATGTTATAAATCACCCCTTAAACACTTAAGAGATGTTATTATAACAATCAACATTAATATAATTAATTAGAATACGGCATGAATGAACCAATAATCCCCAAAGTAATTTTACATGAGCATGTGGAAGGCAGTATTACTCCTGTTATGGCAAAAAAATTAGCCGAGAAAAATCATATCCCCTTTCCGAATTCATTATGTTATCAATCCGGTGAATATGATGCCAAAGAATATAAAAATGGACGCTATCGGTATGACGAAACTAGTTTTGAAGAATTTATTCAAACTTATGATACCGTTGCTAGTTTTTTAAAAAACCCTGAAGATTATTATGCAATCACGCTTGATTTTTTGAATCGAAATGCTGAGCAAGGTTTAATCTATTGCGAATTATTCCTATCACCTTTTCATATTTGTACTACTCAAAACCTTGGTAACACCATTTGGCATAAGGATAAATTTCAACAAACGCTGATACAAATGGATAAAGCCATTATCGAGGTGCAGAAAAATTATAATATTACTGTTAGATATCATGTGATCGGGGTGCGTCACCTTGGGGCACAAATTGTCTATGACACCTTACGTTTTATCCAAGACAATCCACATCATTTTATTACTGGATTTAATATCGCTGGTAATGAAAAAGCTGGTCATTTTGATGATTTTCAGGACGCACATCAATTAGCTTCACAATTGAAATTAAAAAAATCTTATCATGCAGACGAAATTGAATCCTCTGAAAGTATTATCCAGGCACTTAAGCATGGTGCAGTTAGGATTGGGCATGGTATTCGTGCTATCGAAAATCATCAGTTGATTAATGAGCTGGTTAAGAACAATATCACTTTAGAAATAGCATTAACGAGTAACCGTATTTTAGTCAATGAACTTCACGGTGATATTCATAATCATCCGGTGAGAAAGCTCTATGTTCAAGGTGTCAGAATCACACTTAATACTGATGATGCAGGTATTTTTGGCACAGATATCGACAAAGAATATCAAATAGCCCAAGCAATATTTAATTTTTCTAGACTTGAATTACTGGATATCTCATTATGTGGTATCTATGCCGCCTTTGTTGATGATAATGTAAAGCAACGATTAACCAATAAAATTTTATCTAGTTTTACAGCAAATGATAGGACTTTACTCAAGCAAGCAATTGCTAGCAATAAATATCATCCTGCAATAATAGCAAGATTGGTTGACTACCAAAAACGATTGCGCGAATAGAATTAGAGTATAGCAAAATAAAATAGATATATTAGTATTCTATAAATTCACAACAGAGATTATTGGATTAGTAAATAGCAACGGACAGTGATACCCAAAAGTGTTATAAATTTAGACATTCACTTTAAATCATGTCCGGTACAATTGGTAAAAGCATTTATTGGGAAACTTTTACACTACTCAATAAGCTATATAGACAAGGACAAAACAGATTTTAGTGTTTATCGTCTAAACTTACCGTCATCAATAAATAAATTTAGTTAATAACCCAAGGGATTATCAATATGAAAATTGAAAAACTGATTGAATTAGCCAAAACCGCTCGAGCGAAAGCTTATGTTCCGTATTCAAAATTTCAGGTAGGTGCAGCTTTAGTTACCGCAGATGATGAAGTGATTTTAGGCTGCAATATTGAAAATGCCTCATATGGATTAGCCAATTGTGCCGAGAGAACGGCTATTTTTAAAGCTGTTTCCGAAGGAAAACGCAAATTTAAAAAATTAGTGGTTATTGGTGATACTGATGGGCCTATTTCACCTTGTGGTGCTTGCAGACAAGTGATTAGTGAATTTTGCGCCAAAGATATGCCCGTTATTTTGACCAATTTAAATGGCAAAATACAGGAAACAACCGTTGGTGAGTTATTACCATGGTCTTTTTCACCAAGTGATTTGGACTAAATGGCAAAATTAAGTAATACCAATAACGAATATAATCAGCAATGCAGTATTACAATCAGTTTTATTGATAATTAAACTGATATACCAAGCTGGTTAAGCTAATTTAAGAGAGACTTATAATAATGAGATTTGTAGATATTATTGAAAAAAAACGTGATGGTAAACCATTATCAACCGAAGAAATTCAATTTTTTATTACCAACTATACCAATAGTACTATTCCTGATTATCAAGTTAGTGCTTTACTAATGGCAATATACTTTCAAGGAATGACATCCAAAGAATGTGCAGATTTAACACAAGCAATGATGTATTCAGGTGATACCGTCGATCTATCATCAATTAAAGGGATTAAAGTTGATAAACATTCAACAGGCGGTGTGGGTGATACCACCACATTAGTGCTAGCGCCTTTAGTTGCAGCATTAGGCGTGCCAGTAGCCAAAATGTCAGGTCGTGGATTAGGCCATACTGGAGGGACTACTGATAAATTTGAATCTATACCTGGCTTCAAAATTGAATTAGATAAACAGGATTTTATTAATCAAGTTAATCAAAAAGGGGTTGCAGTTATTGGGCAATCGGGTAATTTAACACCGGCAGATAAAAAACTTTATTCTTTGCGTGATGTAACTGGTTCAGTTAATTCTATTCCACTTATTGCTAGCTCAATAATGAGCAAGAAATTAGCCGCTGGGGCAGATGCCATTGTACTAGATGTCAAAACAGGTGACGGTGCCTTAATGAAAGACATGGCAGACTCAGAAAAACTGGCACATGAAATGGTTAACATTGGTAACCAAATTGGGCGAAGGACAATGGCGATTATATCGGATATGTCTCAACCACTCGGATTTGCTATAGGTAATGCGCTAGAAATCAAAGAAGCGATTGATACCTTAAAAGGTCAAGGTCCTGCTGATTTAACCGAACTAGTTTTAACTCTAGGAAGCCAGATGGTAGTACTCGCTAATAAAGCAAAAACGCTAGAAGAAGCGAGAGAAAAACTACAAGCAGCGATAAAAAATGGTCAAGCGATTGCGAAATTTAAAACCATGATTGCGGCTCAAGGTGGCGATAGTTCTATTGTTGATCATCCAGAAAAACTTGCTAATGCACCTTATCAAATTAAACTACCTGCTTTACAATCAGGTTATGTGACCAAAATTGTTGCTGACCAAATCGGTATTGCCGCTATGCAATTAGGAGCAGGAAGGGCCACAAAAGAAGATATTATTGATCCTGCTGTTGGTATTGTTTTGCGCAAAAAGGTAGGAGATAAAGTAACTAAAGGAGAATCACTATTGACTATTCATGCTAACACTGACAAGTTAGAGGCAATCAAACAAAAACTGTATGACAATATTATTATTGGTGATAGTGCAAAACAACCTCAGCTTATTTATAAAGTGATTACTGAATAAAAATAGTACAAGGATTTAGGAGACACCATGTATCATTTTAATCTTAATAAAAAACTGTCATTAGTGGTTTGTTTGGGATTATTTTCAATGAGTTCGATGGCAGGCGTTTCAACTAATAACTCAGCCATATCTACTTGGGAAAAAAATAAACCCTACCAAATTACTATTTTACATACTAACGATCATCATGGTCGCTTTTGGCAAAATGATATTGGCGAATATGGACTTGCAGCCCAAAAAACTGTCGTTGATCAAATTCGTCAAGAAGTTACAGCTAAAGGTGGTAAATTGTTATTACTGTCAGGCGGTGATATTAATACTGGTGTACCTGAATCAGATGTATTGCAGGCTAAACCTGATTTTATGGGTATGAGTGAAATTGGTTATGATGCCATGGCTGTGGGTAATCATGAATTTGATCACCCTTTGTCAATTATTCGTGAACAACAAAAATGGGCTAACTTCCCTTTTTTATCGGCAAATACCTACTTCAAAAATAGTGAAAATCGGGTTTTTGATGCATATAAAATGTTTGATTTGAATGGAATTAGAGTAGCTGTATTTGGTTTAACTACGGATGATACAATTTTTCTGGCTTCACCTAAAAACACTAACGGAGTCGAATTCCGGGCAACATTACCTGAAGCGCAAAAAATCATTACACAAATAAAAACAAGTGAACGTCCGGATATGATTATTGCGGTAACACACATGGGGCATTATGACAATGGTGAGCATGGTACTATGGCACCGGGAGATGTTGAATTAGCTCGTGGTTTACCCGCTGGCGATTTAAATATGATTGTGGGTGGACATTCGCAAAATCCTGTTTGTATGGCAAGTCCTAATACACGAATTACCGAATATGTACCTGGCACGCCATGTGCTCCTGATCAACAAAATGGGACTTGGATTGTACAAGCTCATGAATGGGGAAAATATGTTGGCCGAGCTGATTTTATTTTCCTAAATGGTAAATTAACGCTACAAAATTATCAATTAATCCCAATTAATCTAAAAAAAGAAGTCGATAATAATAACGGTACCAAAAAACTAGAATATTACACCAAAGAAATCCCACAAAATAAACAGTTGTTAGATAGCTTAACCCCGTATCAAGAACAAGGTAAACAGCAGTTATTAACTAAGAGTGGACAATTAACTGGTCGTCTGGAAGGTGATCGCAATATTGTTAGGTATCAACAAAGTAATATGGGACAATTGTTACTGAGCGCTTTTATTGAAAAAACGGGGGCTGATATTGGGGTTATGTCAGGTGGAATGATTCGTGACTCACTAATAGAAGGTAATATCACTTATCGGGATATTCTAAAAGTAGAACCTTTTGGCAATAGTGTGATTTATTTTAATTTAACTGGAACTGAATTAATTGATTATTTAAAAGTAGCAATAAGTAAAAATCCGGGTTCAGGTGGATATGCCCATTTCAAAAATCTGACAATTACTAAAGATGGCGATAATATAATCGATGTAAAAGTTAAAAATGAGCCTATAGATTTACAAAAAAGTTATCGCATTGCTACCTTAGACTTTTTAGCCGCTGGTGGGGATGGTTACCCTGTTACAAACACATTACCAAGTTATGTTGATACTGGCTATCGTGATGCCGATGCCGTAAAACAATACTTTGAAACTCATTCACCAATTAACGCAGCTGATTATGAGCCCATACAATTTATTTTTGAAAAATAAATTATTATGCTAATAACTAAAATTTATTAGTTTAAAAACTAATCGAGAGTAAAGCTCTCTATAAAAAATAGGTAGCTGATATACATTTTTTCTATTTTAATTATAGCTTAAAGATTTATGCCTAAAATAATTTACAAATATTTGCTTTTAGCATTGAGGTTAATATGAATATGACAGAATTTCAAAATAATTGTTATAAAATTGTCACTGACCCTAATTTATCACCAAAACAAAAATCACATTTACTTGCTTTAGCTGCAGAAAATAATCTACCTTATGTTGATCTAGATAGTGAAACTCAACAAGCATTAAATGAACGTGTGATTTGTGATATGTACGAAGGTAATGCCCCTTATAAACCTCGTTATGTCCTACCTGATTATGCAAAATTCTTAAAACAAGGATCGCAATGGTTAGAACTTGAACCAGCTAAAACATTTGATGATGCGATAAATATGCTAACCATTGCTTATCATCATGTTCCATCAGTAACCAGTATGCCTGTTTATTTAGGTTGTTTAGATCAAATATTGCTTCCTTATATTGGCAACCTTAATGAAGACGAACTTTATGATCGCTTAAAACATTTTTGGATTATGCTCGACCGTAATTTACCCGATGCATTTATGCATGCCAATATAGGACCTACGGATAATATTCTTTGTCGAATATTGTTACGGATTGATAAAGAACTTAAACAAGTCGCACCGAATTTAACATTTATCTATGATGAAAAAGTCACTTCCGAAGAATTATTATCATTAGCAATTGATAACATTTGCTATACAGCTAAACCTCACATTGCTAACAATAAAATAATTGCAAAGGATTTTGATGAAAAAGGATATGGGGTAGTGAGTTGTTATAATTCACTGCCCATTGCTGGAGGCGGTAGTACCCTTGCACGAATCAATTTAAAAGAAGTAGCCTTGCGTAGTAAAAATATCGATGATTTTTTGCAAAATACACTACCTTATTATTGTCAACTACAATTAAATCTTATCAAGGCTAGATCTGAATTCCTTTATGAAAAATCAAACTTTTTTAGCAACAGCTTTTTAATAAAAGAAGGTTTAATTGATGCCGACAGATTTGCGCCTATGTTTGGTATTTATGCTATGGCAGAAGCAGTAAATATTTTACAGGAAAAATCAAATATTGCTGGTCGTTATGGACAAGACGAAAAAGCGAATGAGCTTGCTTTAACCATTTCCAAACAACTTGCTGAATTTGTTGATAATCATGCAGTTAAACATGCATGGAAAGGTAAAGCTATGTTGCATGCACAGTCTGGCATTAGCTCCGATCGTGGTACAACTCCTGGACTAAGAATACCTTATGGACAAGAACCTGATCCTGTGAGTCATATTATGGCTGTATTTAAGCATCATCATTATTATAGTTCAGGTATAAGTGATATATTAACCATTGATGAAACCATAAAAAATAATCAATCAGCATTACTACAAATTTGTAAAGCAGCTTTCCAAATTGGTTTTCGTGAATTTACCGCTAATATAAGTGGTAATGACCTAGTTCGAGTAACAGGTTATATGGTGAGATTATCGGATATGGCTAAATACAAACAAGAAGGTTCTAGAATTAATACTACTTTTTTGGGTAGTGAAGCAGCAGATGATGCTGATGGTAATAGTTACTTATGCAGAACACCAAGAGTAATTAGTCATGAACAAATCATGGGCAATCGTTAATAAACTTTTACCCTTTTCTTGTGTCGATGGGCCTGGAAACCGTTTTGTTATATTTTTACAAGGATGCAACTTTAACTGTTTAAACTGCCACAATCCCTACACCATATCATTCTGTAAGGATTGTGGTGATTGTGTCGATACTTGTCCTCATCAAGCATTATCATTGAAAAAAAATAAAGTTATATGGCATGCTGATGCTTGCCAGCAATGTGACACGTGTATTAATACTTGTCATTATAACTCAACACCAATGACCTATAATTATAGCGTTAATGATATTTTAAAAGAAATTCGCAAATATTTACCTTTTTTAACTGGCATTACCATCAGTGGTGGAGAAGCAACTTTACAGTTACCTTTTATTCAAACCTTGTTTCATACAATAAAACAAACTGGTGATTTAAAACATCTAACTTGTTTTATTGATAGTAATGGTTATTTAACTACTACGGGTTGGCAAAAAGTAGCAAATGTTATGGATGGTGCCATGATAGATCTCAAAGCATGGGATAACCAAGTACATAAAAACTTAACAGGCCGAGATAATAACCGTGTTAAAGAAACAATTACCTATCTATCAAAAATTAATAAATTACATGAAGTCAGACTATTAATTATTCCTAATCATACCGATTTGCAAGATAATGCTGAAAAAATTGCCAGTTTTATAACAAATTTAGACCCTACAATAAAGATCCGAATTAATGCATTTCATAACCATGGAGTGCATGGTATAGCTAAGTATTGGAAACCTGCAGCTAAGCAACAAATTGAGATTTTTGCTGCTGAACTAAAACAATATGGCTTAAAGCATATCACGGTGCCAATAATTTATTTATAACTGTTTCTACTTACACTTTCGATATCTAAAATATCAGCTTAATTTCATATCAAAAACATAATCAATTGTTATTTAACATATATTTTTACTAATTTTTGCAAAACTTAAAAAAACCTTAAAATGGAATTGTAAATGATTATCATTTAGTTTAGACTGCGCAAGTTTTAATCAACCCCTGAGAGGCTAAAATGTCTATTTATCAACTAAAAATTAGTAAGATTTCAGCATTAATATTAGCAAGTATTTTTGTTATACCCGCTCTAGCCGATGAAACAGTCAATAATGATGATAAAACCGATGACGTCATGTATGTCGAAGGAAAAACAGAGTATGCCACTGGTCGTGTTAATGGTATTGTAGCTACACGAAGTATGCTAGCAACCAAAAGTGATATTCCACTAATCAAAACACCACAGTCGGTTTCAGTTATTACTCGAGATCAAATGGATTTGCAAAATGCTGCATCAGTTTCCCAAGCGTTGCGTTATTCTGCTAGTGTATTTACCGAATATCGCGGTGATTCAAATCGTTCCGATGAAGTGATTATTCGTGGATTCGGCTATGCTCCTCGTTATTTAGATGGACTTAATTATTCCGGAACCATGAATTCACGTAATGTGGCTCTAAATCCTTGGTTACTTGAACGCGTTGAAGTCATTAGAGGACCATCCTCTTCTCTTTATGGGCAAAGCTCTGCTGGAGGATTAATCGGTATGACCAGTAAACGCCCTACGACTGAAACGATTCGTCATGTGCAAGTTCGTGCCGGTAATCAACGTTTACGTGAAGCTGCATTCGATTTTGGTGGTGCCATAAGCGACAATTTATTATTCCGCTTAAATGGTATTGGTACGGAACGTGATGCGCAACCTAAATTTGTGCGGGATGAAAGTGTAGCTATAGCACCAGCACTAACTTGGATGCCATCTGAAAACACTACTTTTACCATATTAACTAGTTATCAAAAAGATCCTGATGCTAACGAACGTAACTTCTTACCTAAACGTGGTACTATTGATAAAAGTCATGGTAAAGTCCCTTATGACTTTGCCGTTAGTGATCCTAATTTCTTCGACTCTTGGCGTGAACAATATTCTACCGGTTATGCCTTAGAGCATGATTTTAACGATAGTCTTACTTTTAGACAAAATTTACGCTATACCAAAAATACTCAACGCTATAAATATATGGTATATACTTTTGATGATGACGATGCTAAAACAAGTATTTATCGTAGACCACAAATAGAACATATTAATAATAAAGAATTAACCGTAGATAATCGTCTTGAATCATTATTTGATACCGGCATGGTAACTCATAATGCTACTTTAGGCTTTGATTATAAATGGAATCGCGATGATAATCAGTTAAATCGAGCTTCAAATGGTTATATAATTGATTGGAAGCATCCTAAATATCATATAACTGTTCCTAAAGCAGATGATCCATTAAAACCTTTTGATGATAAATTACAAAGGTTATCGCAATTAGGGGTTTACATTCAAGATCAACTTGAAATCAATCAATTTAACATATTATTTTCAGGACGTTACGATCATTCAAAAGTTAATATTAAAAAAAGATATGATTCAGGTGATTTAATGCATGACCGACTTTCAGTAAATGATGATGCTTTTACTACACGTGTTGGGGTTTTATATGCGTTTGAAAATGGTATTTCTCCTTATATTAATTATAGTACATCATTTGAACCAAATGCCGATATTGATGAAAAAGGTAAAGCATTTAAACCATCCAAAGCTAAAGAAGTTGAGGCTGGGGTAAAATATCAAATGCCAAATAGTAAAACATTACTTAGCGCTGCTGTTTATCAATTAGATGAGCGTGATGAGGTGACTTATGACTATAGCATTTTCCACAAGCGTCAAGTTGGCAAAATTCGTTCAAAAGGTGCTGAATTTGAGGCTCATTCCGAACTAACCAAAAATATAGACTTAATTGCGACCTATAGCTATGGTGATAGTAAATACAAAAAAACCTCTATTTCTACTCTAAAAGGTAAACCAGTGGAAAGAAATCCTCGCCATCAGGCTTCATTATGGGCTGATTATAAATTTATTGATGGCATATTTGATGGTTTATCTAGCGGCTTTGGAGTGCGTTATGTTGGTACAACTAATGCTTACGACGTTCTTACCGTTAAAGATGCTGCCGGTAATAATCATTACGGAATAAGAAAACGTTTTGAAGTGCCAGTTTATACCCTTTATGATTGGACTTTACGCTATGATTTATCTGCTAAAATGCCAAGTTTAAAAGGTCTAACTTTGCAAGTTAATGCCAATAATTTATTTAATAAACATTATGTTGCGGCTTGTGGAACAGATACATCTTGTTTCTATGGGTTAGAGCGTCAAGTTTCAGCAGCTTTAAATTATGATTGGTAAATTTTTAGTACCTAATAACAAGCAATTCTGGTTAAGAGGAATTGTTTTATTAGCATTACCATTATGTGGTAATGCTAATTTACCTTGTTTATCTTTAGCTCCTGGAATAACGACGACTAGCCAGCAATTGGATGCTTCTGGCAAACTTTGTTTACAAACCTTTTTTAAGCAAGGCGATTTGATCGAAGGCAACTACACTTCGCTAGCTAAATTAGATCTTGTTACTGTTGACCATCAATATATACGGCAATTGAGTGGCAATGGTAATGAATTTATTTTTACCGTGCCACAAAGTGATAATTATCAACTTATTATGAACGGTCAACCTAATCAATCATTTACACTGACTTGGCAAACTACACCCGCCAATACACCTAAAGCCTATAAATTAATTAGCCCTGAGTTAATTAAACTAGAGCAAACTCTATTAACCAATAAAGATACTAGTGTTTTTTGGCATAAAATCGCTGAGCAAGGCACACCTTTAATCGAACCCTATGATGAAAATAATGTGATAATGACCTTTTTATGGCGAGGTGAGTTAAATAATATTAAAATATTTGGTTCACCAACTGGTGATCACGATGACTTATATCATCTGGCTAATAGTGATGTTTGGTTTCGTAGTTACATCGTTCCTAAAACCACTCGTTATAGTTATCAGCTAGCACCCAATATTCCAATAACGGCTAAACCCATAGCGCAGCAAAGGCATGCTATTGTTGCAACTGCTCAGCAAGATCCACTAAATCCTCATTTTTACCCAAGTGATGGGGTCGATAAATTCCATCGCGAATCTTATGTTGAACTTGCTGACGCACCAGTACAATTTGGTATTAAAGCAGAAATAAATTCACCGAAAGGCAGTTTAACTCAGCATAAGTTTAAAAGTCATATTCTAAACAATGAACGTGGTATCACGATTTACTGGCCGGCTAATATTAAAGCATTGCCACCTGATGATCTAAACTTAGTTATTTTATTTGATAGTCGCCAATACCAACAAAAAACCGCTATTATTAACATAATGAATAACTTAATCGCGCATAAAAAAATTACGCCAACTATTTTGGTTATGCTTGATACCTTAGATAGCCAAACACGCTCCCAAGAATTACCCCCTTATTCAACTAAATTAGCTGATTGCTTAGCCACCGAGTTATTGCCATGGTTGAAACATCAACATATTGATGTTAAGCCAAATAATACCGTTATTGCTGGTTCTAGTTTTGGTGGGTTAGCTTCGTCTTATATTGCTTTTTTATATCCACAATATTTCCCGAAGGTATTGAGTTTATCTGGTTCATATTGGTGGGGACCAAAAAATCACACTGGTGAATGGCTCAGTGAGCAATTTGCCCAACAATCGCCTAAAGCAATTAAATTCTACCTTAATGCTGGCTTATTTGAAGGCAACTTACTAGCCAGTAATCGCCACTTTAGTAATATTTTACGCGCTAAAGGCTATACTTATTTTTACCATGAAACAGCTAGTGGGCACGATTACTTACATTGGCAGGGTGAATTTGCTGAAGGATTGCAATATTTATTAAATGCACACCATTAATATTTAATAAATAATCTTAAGCTTAATTATATGTTTCCATTAGAGTTAATTAACGGAAACATATTTTTTACATTTTAATATACAATAATTTTATTTATTTTTGTTAAACGCAGCGGCAAACGCATTTCCCATAGCACTATTACCCATAGAATGGTTATGATTTTGAGATTTAGCCGTTACTGATTTACCATTAGACGGTTTTGTTGAATCTTGCTTAGGCATGACTACATCATCGAGTCGCATGGTTAACGCAATACGTTTACGAGCAATATCGACTTCCATCACTTTTACTTTAACGATATCCCCTGCTTTCACCACTGTTCTTGGGTCATCAACAAATTTATTGGATAAAGCTGAAATATGCACTAAACCATCTTGATGTACGCCAATATCAACAAAGGCACCAAAGTTGGTCACATTGGTTACAGCACCTTCCATAACCATACCAACTTTTAAATCTTGCATGGTTTCAATATTGTCAGCAAACTGCGCAGTTTTGAATTCTGGCCTCGGATCACGACCAGGTTTATCCAATTCTTTAATAATGTCAGTCACAGTTGGTACACCAAAATGATCATCCACATAATCAACTGCTTTAAGTGATTTCAAATAATTAGTATCACCTAAAATGTCTTTTAGTGATTTATGATTTTTGTCTAAAATGCGCTCAACTACTGGATAAGCTTCAGGGTGAACGGCTGATGCATCTAATGGATTGTTGCCATTGGTAATACGTAAAAAACCGGCACATTGCTCAAAGGCTTTAGGACCTAATCGCGCTACTTTTAGTAATTGTTTGCGGTCGGAAAATTGGCCATTTTCATTACGCCAGTCAATAATATTTTGAGCGATGACTTTATTTAATCCGGCAATACGCGCCAATAACATCATTGAAGCGGTATTTAAATTTACCCCAACCGCATTTACGCCATCTTCCACCACAGCATCAAGCTTTTTCGCCAATAAGGTTTGACTCACATCGTGTTGGTACTGACCCACTCCAATTGATTTTGGATCGATTTTTACTAACTCAGCTAAAGGATCTTGTAAGCGCCGGGCAATGGATACTGCTCCACGAATTGATACATCTAGATCTGGGAACTCTTGTGCAGCCAGTTCCGAAGCGGAATAAACTGATGCGCCGGCCTCACTGACAATCACTTTTTGCGCTTTAACTTCCGGGTATTTTTTTTGTACATCTAAATAAAAACGTTCGGTTTCCCGTGAAGCGGTACCATTACCAATTGCAACCAGTTCAACTTGATACTTAATACAAAGTGCCGCTACTATCATGGCAGCTTTATCGGCTTGCCCGGTGTGTGGGTAGATAGTTTCAGTCGCGACCAATTTACCGGTGGCATCCACCACCGCAATTTTAACACCGGTGCGTAAACCAGGATCCATACCCATGGTCACTTTCATACCCGCTGGGGCCGCCATTAACATATCATGCAAATTAGCTGCAAATACGTCGATCGCTTCTTGTTCTGCATTTTCGCGTAGAGTAGTCATTAATTCGGTTTCCATATGCAGCAAAATTTTGATGCGCCAAGTCCAATTAATCACTGCTTTACGCCATTTATCTGCTGGTGCATCATTGAAATGTACACCTAAATATTCAGTGATAATATGTTCACAATAACTTTCTTTCGGAGCTTCTTCATATTGAGGATCGGCATTTAATGACAGTTGTAAAAAACCTTCGTTACGTCCACGAAACATCGCTAATGCACGATGGGATGGTACTTTTGAGATCAACTCACTTTGGGCAAAATAGTCGCGGAATTTAGCGCCTTCTTCTTCTTTACCACTAACTACTTGCGAAACTAAATGTGCATTGTTCCACAGATAGTGACGTACTTTTGCTAACAATGCCGCATCTTCAGCAAAACGTTCCATTAGAATGTAACGAGCACCATCTAATGCGGATTTAGTATCAGCCACACCTTTATCAGTATCTAAATATTTCTCGGCTTCAGTTTCAGGATTTAATGTTGGTGTTTGCCATAAATCATCAGCAAGCGGTTCCAGTCCTGCTTCAATCGCTATCTGACCGCGAGTACGGCGTTTAGGTTTGTAAGGTAAATAAAGATCTTCAAGTTCGGTTTTACTAAGCGTCGAAATAATGCTTTTAGATAATTCTGGTGTTAATTTACCTTGTTCTTCAATAGACTTTAAGATGGTTTGTTTTCGATCTTCAAGTTCACGCAAGTAACTTAAACGGCTGTCTAAAGTACGTAATTGGGTATCATCAAGCCCTCCGGTTACTTCTTTACGATAACGCGCAATAAAGGGGACAGTACTACCTTCATCTAATAATTGAATCGCTGCTAAAACTTGTTCTGGTTTTACGGTTAACTCACCAGCTATAATATGGCTTATTTGATTATTTATCATGATGTCTCAATATATTTTTATCGATTAACGGAATTTGTCTTTATTATGAAAAGTGCTAATTATATAACAAGAGAAGGCTACTTAACACTCGACCGTGAATTGAAATATTTATGGAAAGAAGAAAGACCGAGAGTTACTCAAGCAGTCTCAGATGCTGCTGCACTAGGGGATCGCAGTGAAAACGCGGAATATATATATGGTAAACGTCGTCTGCGTGAAATTGACAGGCGAGTGCGTTTTTTAAGCAAACGATTAGAATCACTTACCATTGTTGACCCTGACCCACGCCAAGAAGGTAAAGTCTTTTTTGGTGCTTGGGTAAAATTAGAAGATGAAAATGGTAATTTACAAGTTTACCGTATTGTAGGCGCGGATGAATTCGCCCCCAAAAAGAACTGGATATCCATCAATAGTCCAGTTGCTAGAGCGTTAATCGGTCACAAAGTTGATGATGAAATCTCAGTCATGACACCCAATGGTACTGCATTTTACTATATAGTCGCTATTAGTTATCAAGCATTAACTTAAGCAAATGCAATCGATAAATTGACGATAAAAATCTGGGTAATAGTAAAATACATCCAAACTAACCATTTGTTAGCATATATAAATCCTAGTCAATAAAGGATATAATCTTTACCATTTTATTATTTACTTAACTTATTATGATCGCAGTTAGTCAGCTGTTTATTTACCCAATTAAATCCATGAAAGGGATTGCGTTGACAGAAGCAATAACTGCTACTGGCGGTTTTAAGTACGATCGAATTTTAATGATTAGTGAACCTGATGGTACTTTTATTACTGCAAGACAGTTCCCTAAACTTTTAAAACTTGAAACTAAAGTTATAAATAATGTGGTGCATATTTCGCTGCCATCTCGTGAATCAATTAGTATCAATTTTGATGATTTTTCCAATACCAATGAACCCACTGAAGTATGGGGGAATCATTTCATGTCACATATTGCCTCAATTAGAGTTAACCAATTTTTAAGCCAATTTCTGCAAAAAGATGTGCAATTACGTTGGGTTGGCAATAAATTATCCCGCCGAACTAAACGTTACCCCGAAGTACCAGTTAGTTTTGCCGATGGTTATCCATATTTGTTATTAAATGAAGCTTCGTTTGCTTATTTACAACTGCAATGTCCTGAAAAACTCAATATTAGCCAATTTCGAGGCAATATTATTATTAAGGGGGCGTTACCTTTTGCCGAGGATGGCTGGAAAACGATCAAAATTGGCGAAGTGATATTTGATATCGTCAAACCTTGTACTCGTTGTGTAATGACCACAATTAATGCTGATTCAACAAATTATTTAGCTAATAATGAACCACTTACTACTTTACGTTATTTTCGGGCGGATGAACAAGGTAAAATTGATTTTGGCATGAATATGATTGCCCGTAACTCCGGTAAGATTACCATTAATGACACTGTAGAAGTACTAGAAAGACAAAATGCCAAAAATTATATTAAATCTTTTCCACCAGAAAATAGTAAATTGGCACAAAAATGTACTATTACTTTTGAAGGTAAAATCATCCAAGGAAACAATCAACAAACTATTTTAGAACAATTAGAGCAACAACAAGTAGCATTACCCAATTCGTGCCGTGCTGGAATTTGTGGACGTTGTATGGTGGTATTGAAGCAAGGAGAAGTCCGCGCACTAACACAATCAGCAATAAAAAAAAATAACCGAATTTTAGCCTGTAGTTGTGTACCTAATGGTGATATTGATCTGAATTTATTAAAGAAGTGATATAAAAAAGCATTTATTATCTATAGAATGTAATAATAGTTTTAGTATCAAGATAACAATAATAATTAAAATAAAAGCATAAGGTTAATATTAATGATTCAAAAAATATGTGTGTTTACTTTTGTATTCATATTTTCATCTTGCGCGTTTTCGTCTAATGATTTTAGTACCGTAATGAGTAGTTTTGATAATGGTGACAATAACCAATATCAGAAGAAATCAAATAAAGATAAAAATAATTTAGAGAGTACCAGAAGATTAGCGACCGCTTATATTAATTTAGCCAATAGCCTTTCTTCTAGAGACTGCAATAAGTTGAAACAACTTTATAATCTGATAAAAACTAAAAAAGCAACATTCGCCTTAGACTATGAGCCTTATTCCGATTATAAGGGAAAAGACAGTTCAGTTAGTAATTATAAAAAATTTGGTTGTAATACATTAACCGATGATGAAATAAATTATAATTTATTACCTAAGTTATTTGGTAAAGGTGTTTCGTTATATAAAACAGCCATATTAAATGGCGATACAAAGTCAATTGCAATATTGTTAAGTAGCTTTAAATTAAAAAAAATTCCATTTGGACATTTTATTACAATTGCTAGTTTGGAAGATGAAGATTTCAACGATAATCCATATGTTAATTTTCTAATTGGTCAATTATATATTGATGATTACTTCGTCAATAAAAATCCCACAAAAGCCATAGAGTATTTTAAAGCGGCTGAAGATATTCATGTGCATGATTTATGGTATTACCTTGCATTTGCAAAAATGGAAGAAATAATCGAATCACAAAATGAGAGCCTTAGTAAGATTCCTTTCTTAAATGACGAAAATCAAAATAAGACTAACCATGCTGACGTTATAAAACAAATCGAAGACAAGCTGGATCCTAATGATTATCCTTCAATGTTAAAGCTTAGTTTTTATTATGCTGATGATGAAAAGTTAAATAGAGCGATCGAATATTTTGGTATAGCTTGCACTTTAGAAGCATCAAGAGCATGTGAATTATATAAACAACAGTTAAAACAGCCAAAGAAAAATAAGATATATTCTTTATTGCGCAAATTTGATAAGAATAATCCTGATATTAAGGTGGGTGTAGCCATTGCAAAATGGTATGAAGATTTAGGTAAAAATTTAACTGCGATCAATTACTATTCATACGCTACTGATAAAGATCCTAAGCTATTACTTAAAATGGTGAAATTATTAGAAACTGCGAATATAGAATTTTCGTCAGAATTAGAAATGGCAATAATTAACACCTATATTAAATATGATAGTTATATTGATAATGCTGAAATTAAATATAAAATATTTGAACTTTACTTTTATTCATCAAGAAGTTCCGATTCTGTTTTAGAAAAACAAAAGATAAGTATGTACTGGTTGGAAAAAGCAGCCGAAGCAGGACATGTTTTAGCAAAATTAGAAATCGCTGACGAATATAAATCTGGACGTTACATTAAACAAGATTTTACTAAAACTCTATATTGGTATAACAGTTATTGTAATGAGTTTAAAGAAAATGAGTCTTACGTTTATACTTGTTCCCCATTTATTGAAAAAGAAAAAGAAACTTCCGATTTGATTACTAAAGCTAACAATGGCGATATGGAGGCACAATTTAACCTAGGAAAGATACTATATGATGATGTAGCATTATATACTACCGGCTTATATTATCTGAAACTGGCAGCTGATCAAGGTCATAAAGAAGCCAAATCGTATTACCATAGATATGAGCGTAGGTATAAGCTTATGCGTTCGATGAATTTTTCAGGTTAGGTTATTTAATAACCACGCTGATTAGATAGAAATTTAATTTTAGGAAATAGCCTGCAAATCGGTTATTTCTTGCATATTATCAACAAAATTATGGGTTGCTGGTCTTAATCTATCATTCATAACTTTAATTGCTTCAGCAAAATTGAAAGTTCTATTCATTGCAGTGAAAGTTGGTTGGGCAATGATACACAAAGATGCATTCTCACCAGCTTCAACCACCATCAAAGTTACTCGTTGACCATCTTCTTGCATATTAACTTCAACAATATCTGCCACCTTAGGTACAAACAATTGTGGTTGTTGACTAAAATACCAACTTTTAGGCATTTGCGGCTTAAGGAAGTTAGCAGCAACAATTGCATTAATTGATAATTCTATTTGCTGAGATTCATCCAAATTTAAAGATTGGCAACTATCACGGAATAAGTAATAAGCAGTGGCATCACTAACCGAAAATGGAAATTCACCAAACACATCAGGGATTAACACTTTACTTGAGTAACAAGAACGAAATAACATTTCAGGCGAGACTTCTAACATCAAATTGCCATATTCCTTGTCAAAATACCAACGCCAACAATCAGTTGGTCTAAAAATCATTTTCATTGATATGTTACCCTTTTTAACTGAACTAAATTTGTACAAAAGATAACACAAATTTAAAAAAAAATAAATAAAAAGTTAAAATAAAATTTATTTAATTATTTAATTTTTAAAAATTTTATTTGAAATTTAATTGGATCCAAATGATCTAACTTAGATCTAAATTAATCTTTTTTTATCCATTTTGATCCGCTATGATCAATAAATTTTTATACTGAAACGTATAGCTATTTGGAAACATCTTTACACCATGTTTTAGGCATAAAAAAAGGTGCAGATCGCACCTTTAAATTTTTATTTTAATTTAATTAATTATTAACTAGCTACATTAATACGTTTCATATCAGTCATATAACTGCGTAGTTTACGTCCAATTTTTTCTATTGGATGGTTACGGATCTCATCATTAACATCACGTAATTGGGCATTATCTACACTACCTTCAGGGATCGCTTTCCCAAGATCACCAGGTTGTAACATTGGCATGAACTTCTTGTGCAATAATGGCACTGCGGCATTAGCAAATAGGTAGTTACCATATTCAGCAGTATCGGAAATAACCACATTCATTTCATATAAACGTTTACGCGCAATAGTATTAGCAATAAGTGGTAATTCATGTAGTGATTCGTAATAAGCTGATTCGGCTAAAATACCGGATTCCAACATGGTTTCAAAAGCAAGTTCAACTCCAGCTTTTACCATTGCGATCATTACTACACCTTGATCAAAGTAAGCTTGTTCATCAATTTTACCTTGATATTCAGCCGCTTTTTCAAATGCCGTTTCACCAGTCTCTTTACGCCATTTTAATAGATTAACATCATTGTTAGCCCAATCCTTCATCATAGTAGCCGAAAATTCACCAGAGATAATATCATCCATATGTTTACGATAAAGATCGGTCATTATCACTTTCAATTCTTTGGCTAAAGCATTAGCTCTTAATTTAGCTGGATTAGATAAACGATCCATCATTAAGGTGATACCACCTTGTTTTAATGCTTCGGTGATCGTTTCCCAACCAAATTGTAATAACTTACATGCATACGCTGGATCAACTCCATCTGCTACTAGCTTGTCAAAACATAATAATGAGCCTGTTTGTAACATACCGCAAAGAATGGTTTGTTCACCCATTAAGTCTGATTTTACTTCAGCCACAAACGAAGATTGTAATACCCCGGCACGATGGCCACCGGTTGCAGCTGCCCAAGCTTTGGCGATCGCTAAACCTTCTCCTTTTGGATCATTTTCCGGATGAACAGCAATCAGTGTTGGTACCCCAAAACCACGTTTATATTCTTCACGGACTTCGGTACCAGGGCATTTAGGTGCTACCATAACAACAGTAATGTCAGCACGAATTTTTTCACCTACTTCAACAATATTAAAACCATGAGAATAACCTAATGCAGAGCCTTGTTTCATTAATGGTTGAATCGCTTGAACTACAGCTGAATGTTGCTTATCTGGGGTCAAATTAATAACTAAATCCGCAGTTGGTATAAGTTCTTCATAGCTACCAACTTTAAAACCATTTTCGGTCGCTCGTTGCCATGAAGTACGCTTTTCCGCAATGGCTTCTTTACGCAATGTATAGGCAATATCTAATCCGGAATCACGCATGTTGAGACCTTGGTTTAAACCTTGAGCACCACAACCAACAATAACAATTTTTTTACCTTTTAAAAAGTTAGCTTCTGAAGCAAATTCTTCACGTGCCATAAAACGACATTTACCAAGTTGGTCTAACTTTTCCCGTAAATTTAATGTATTAAAATAGTTCGACATTTTCCTCTCCATAACTTGAATTAAATTGATTTACTTGTTGTATAACTATATAGTAATTTTAATATTGCTAAAATTGATATATTCACAACATTATATTGCATAAATTGCAATACACTTGCTAAGTGTGATACTTTCTTTTACTCTAGACCACCATTTATTAACCACTTAACTACTTAACATGGATATACGTTATCAGCAAGCTAGTAAAGAAGCTAAGCTGTCATTATTACTCACGATTATTTACCTGTTAGCGTGGGTGCTTGGCGCTTATTTAAGCAGCGATAAACTGGGAATACTTGGGCTACCATTATGGTTTGAGATCTCTTGTATTTTAGTTCCTGTCGGTTTTATTTTATTATGTTGGATTGTTGTAAAATTTCAATTCCAAGATATCTCGCTAGAACAAACTAAGTGATTTAACATGCATTTTGATATAATTTTACCACTGGTTATCTACCTAATTTTTGTCTTTGCATTATCAATTTATGCCTATGTAAAACGGAAAAAGGTAAATCAATTTACAGATTATTTTATAGGCAACCGCACCATGGGTGGATTTTTACTAGCCATGACTCTAGCGGCAACTTATATTAGCGCTAGTTCATTTATTGGTGGTCCAGGAGCGGCTTATAAATATGGCTTAGGTTGGGTATTACTATCCATGATTCAAGTACCTACCGTATTACTTTCTCTCGGCATTTTAGGCAAAAAATTTGCTATTTTAGCGCGTAAGTATAATGCAATTACGTTAAGTGACATGCTGTATGCTCATTATAAAAGCCGCATAATTGTTTGGTTTGCTAGTATCACTTTGATAGTAGCATTTATTGGAGCCATGACCGTCCAATTTGTTGGTGGTGCGCGGTTATTAGAGGCGTCGGTTGGTATTCCTTACGATGTTGGTTTATTAATTTTTGGTATAGGTACAGTTATTTATACCGCTTTTGGTGGATTTAGAGCCAGTATTTTAAATGATGCCTTTCAAGGTCTGGTAATGATTATTGGGGCGATTTTACTATTAAGTGCCATTATTTATGCTGGTGGTGGCATAACCACAATTATTGATCGTTTAACCACAATTGATCCTGCCCTGTTAACTCCACAAGGTCCTAATAATTTTATGGATTTCCCATTTATGACTTCGTTTTGGGTATTAGTCTGTTTTGGTGTAGTTGGGTTACCTCATACCGCTGTACGTTGCATGGCGTATAAAGATAGTAAAGCCGTACATCGAGGCATTATTATCGGGACAATTGTTGTAACTATAATTATGTTAACCATGCATTTATCCGGCGCTTTAGGCCGCGTTATTGTTAGTGATTTAACCATTCCGGATCAAGTTGTGCCAACATTGATAATTAAAGTGTTACCACCTTTAGCTGCTGGCATTTTTTTGGCTGCACCATTGGCTGCCATTATGTCAACTATCAATGCACAACTGTTACAAGTATCCTCAGTTATTATTAAAGATCTATTCTTAAGTATTAAACCTAATACTAACTATAGTGATAAAACCTTAACTCGTGTTTCGGTTACTATTACTTTTATCTTTGGCGGATTACTTATTTTAGCAGCATGGAATCCACCAGATATGATTATTTGGTTGAATTTATTGGCGTTTGGCGGGTTAGAAGCGGTATTTTTATGGCCGTTAGTTTTAGGATTATATTGGTCAAAAGCTAATGCTATCGGAGCCATGAGCTCAATGTTTGCCGGAGCAATAAGCTATACTTTATTGGCCGCTTATAATATTAAAATATTGTCATTCCACCCGATTGTACCATCTTTAGTTATTGGATTGGTGGTGTTTATTATAACTAACCCTATTGGCTATATATATGGTAAAACAGGAAAAAATTATGCCTTGGATTCAACTCAGAATTAATACTACTAATGATTTGGCAGAGCATATCAGTGAACAATTGGATGAATCTGGTGCTGTTTCAGTTACTTTTGAAGACACTTATGACACACCTGTTTTCGAACCTTTACCTGGTGAAACAAAATTATGGGGCAATACCGATGTTATTGGCCTGTATGATGCTCAAACTGATATTAATCAGTTAAAAGCTGTTCTAAATTTAGAACAATATTCATATAAGATTGAGCAATTAGAAGATAAAGATTGGGAACGTGAGTGGATGGATAATTTTCATCCTATGCAGTTTGGTAAACGTTTGTGGATCTGTCCGAGTTGGCGAGAAGTACCTGACCCTAGTGCCGTCAACGTAATGTTAGATCCCGGATTGGCCTTTGGTACTGGTACTCATCCAACAACCGCTTTATGTTTAACTTGGCTTGATAGTTTAGATTTACATAACAAACTGGTAATTGATTATGGTTGTGGTTCAGGCATTTTAGCAATTGCGGCTTTAAAGTTGGGTGCCAAACAAGTAATTGGCATTGATATTGATCCGCAAGCAATCCAAGCTAGTCGCGATAATGCGGAACGTAATAACGTTAGTGAAAAATTATCGCTTTATCTAGCTAAAGACTTACCAGATAATTTGCAAGCTGATGTAGTTGTAGCCAATATTTTAGCCGGACCACTGAAAGAGCTAGAACCACAAATTAGTAAACTGGTTAAATCCAATGGGCAATTAGGTTTATCTGGCATTTTAGCAACCCAAGCACCTGCTGTTAGTTCAGCTTATCAACCCCATTTTGTGCTTGACCCGGTTGTTGAACAACAAGAATGGTGTCGTATTACTGGTAAAAAAAATTAAAAATTTGACATTACCCCCTTTTAACTTCGAGAAAAAATGCGTAATATAGCCGGCCTTAATTTGCTAAGTATTGGTAAGGTCACTTTAAGAAACAATTTAATCGCTGCACCAATGGCTGGAATTAGTGATCAACCATTTCGTAATTTATGTTATCGATTTGGTGCTGGAATGACGGTTTCAGAAATGTTTTTAGCAAATTCAGATGTTTGGCATACTGATAAATCAACGTTAAGAATGATTGCTACTGATAATATCGGTGTTCGCGCAGTGCAAATTGTTGGATCTGATCCAGATGAAATGGCTAAAGCTGCCGAGTTTAATGTTAAACATGGGGCACAATTGATTGATATCAACATGGGGTGTCCTGCTAAAAAAGTTAATAAAAAATTAGCTGGTTCTGCTTTAATGCAATATCCGGAACTAATTAAAACTATTTTACAAAAAGTTGTTGGTGCAGTGGATGTACCGGTGACATTAAAAATGCGGACTGGATGGGATAAAGATAATAGAAATTGCTTAGAAATCGCACAAATTGCTCAAGATTCTGGTATAAAGGCGATTACTATCCACGGGCGTACTCGTGCTTGCCAGTTTAGAGGTGTAGCTGAATATCAATCAATTAAAGCAGTTAAAGAGAAAATTCGTATTCCTATAATTGCTAATGGCGATATTTGTACGCCAGAACAGGCAAAAGATGTTTTTAATTATACGCAAGCTGATGCTATAATGATCGGCCGAGCGGCACAAGGACGGCCTTGGATATTTGAAGAAATAGCATTCTATTTAACACATGGAAAGTTACAAAAAGATAAAACTGTCGATGAAGTTGAGCAAATAGTACTATTGCACCTTAATGAACTTTATCAGTTTTATGGAGAATACAAAGGATTAAGGATTGCCAGAAAGCATGTAAATTGGTATACCAAGAATTATGCTGATAGCGATCAATTTAGGAGCTTATTTAGTGTACTTAACAATACTAGTGAGCAAGTTAAAGCACTAAAAGCATTTTTTAGTAAAATTAGAAACAACCAAAAGAGTTAAAAATACTATGTCAGAACAACGCGTTACAGCTGCGGCACTTAAATTTACAACTGTAAACTCTCAAGACCAAATAACACAAAAACCTTTGCGAGATTCAGTAAAGCAAGCTTTAAAAAATTATCTTTCACAATTAAATGGTGAAGATCCTACTGATTTATATGAACTAGTGTTAGCTGAAGTTGAACACCCATTCCTTGATATGGTTATGCAATATACACGTGGAAATCAAACTCGAGCAGCAAATATGCTAGGTATTAATCGTGGTACTTTACGCAAAAAATTAAAACAATACGGAATGAGTTAATCGATTATTTTTTTACAAAAAAGCACCTGTTTTTTGTGGTGCTTTTTATTTTTAAAATTTCATCGAGTTCTAATCCACTAGCTAAATTAACGTTAAGTTTATCTATTTATTTAAACACTAACCAGCCTGCGATTAGCTTAATTGCTAACCATCAATTTAACTGCCAATCTATAACTAAGCAGATAAGCGTTTAACTAACATGGGAGTTAAAGTTAAAGTCTTAGTGGTTTGTTTAGGATTATGGAGACGATTTAATAAAGTTTGTATGGCCAGTTGCCCTAATTCTTCTTTTGGTTGATGAATAGTGGTTAATGGTGGAGTCATATACTGCGCCAATTCAATATTATCATAGCCAATAATTGCAATATCTTTACCAACAACCATCCCCTTTTGATAAAGTGCCTGATAGGCCCCAATTGCCATGGCATCATTACAACAAAAAACAGCTTGTGGAGGTTTTGCTAATTGTAATAAGTTTTTCATAGCATCAATACCCGAGGCAAATTGAAAGTCGCCTTGGGCTTCATAACCTTTATGAATTTTGAGGTTAGCTTGTTGCATCGCCTGGCGATAACCTTGTAAACGCCATTGTGCCTGTGTATTGTTTAAAGGACCTGTAATACAGGCGATACAAGTATAATGTTGCTCAATTAAATATTGGGTAGCAAGGGTTGCTCCTAGTAAAGAATTATCTTGAATAGTGTCACAGATACCATTAAAAGGAGTCCAATCCATAATCACAATGGGTAAAGTTGGATAGCGAGCAAATATTTCTTGAGGAATAGAATAGGTTTCAGTACACATAGCTAATAAACCATCTACTCGTTTTTGTAGCAAATGCTCGATATTATTTAGCATGCGCTTATGATCACCTTCGGTATTACACAGAATTAGATTATAACCAAGTTCATAGCAACCACGTTCAACACCTTGCACAACTTCAGCAAAAAAAGGATTATTGCTAGTGGTAACGAGCATACCAATAGTTTTAGTTTTATTACTTTTTAAACTTCGCGCTATGGCTGATGGCGCATAATTAAGCTGCTTGATCGCCAATTCAACCTTTTCGCGGATTATAGGGCTTACATAACGATCATCATTGATAACATGAGAAACTGTAGATGTTGATACTTGTGCTAATTTAGCGACATCTTTCATCGTAACCAAAATAGTTACTCTCTTTTATTATGCAATTGCATAAACTCATCCACTTGCTTGCGAGTTGGTATTGAAGTTTGCGCTCCAGATTTAGTTACAGAAAGAGCACCTGCTGCATGAGCATATTTAACCGCTAAATCGAGCGATTTACCTTCTAACAAGGCCGTTACTAACATTCCGTTAAAGGTATCTCCTGCACCAATGGTGTCAATTGCTTTAACTGTGAACCCAGCAACAAGTTTACCTTTACCAGCATAGCTTACCCATGCCCCTTTGCTACCCAAGGTAATGATAACCGTTTGGATCCCTTTATTATGTAAAATTAATGCTGCACTTTCAGCATCAGCATCAGTGATAATTTTGATCCCGGTTAAATATTCAGCTTCAGTCTCATTAGGAGTAATAATATCAACATGTTTGAGTAAATCATCTGATAATTTTTGAGCTGGTGCAGGATTTAAAATCACTAGTGTGTTATGTTGTTTGGCTAATCTAGCTGCTTCTTCTACAGTTGCCATAGGTGTTTCTAACTGCATTAAAATAGCATCTGCATGCTGCACATCTTCTTTAAATTGCTGTAAATAGTTAGGAGTAACGGTTGCATTGGCTCCGGCACAAATAGCTATTTGATTCTCACCTTGATGATTAACTAAAATTAAAGCTACCCCAGTATTTACTTCTGGAACTATGGCTACTGAACTAGTATCAATCTGATCGTTTTTCAATTGTTGGTGAAATTTCTTACCTAATTCATCTGCACCCACCGCAGCAATAAATTGAATATTTGCATCCAAACGTCCGGCAGCAACAGCTTGATTAGCGCCTTTACCACCATAAGAAATCTGATAATTTGAACCAGTCAATGTCTGGCCTGGTTTTGGAAATTCAGGTACATTTAATATATGATCAACATTAACACTACCAAGCACAATTAATTTTTTACGATTCATGCAATAATACTCCAATAATAAAGGACGCAATTAGCGTCCTAAAAAACACTTTACTTAGTAATTAGTTTCAAATCGACTGGTACTTTACTATCGACTTTTTCTTTTTTAATCACTTTATCAGCAATTTCCACACCTATAGCACCAATTTGTTCTGGTTGTTGTGCCACAGTTGCTGCCATTTTACCACGTTCAACTGATTTAATACCGTCTTCAGTACCATCAAAACCAACTACAAAAATATCAGTACGGCCTGCTGTTTGAATGGCTCGCATT
Organism: Gilliamella sp. wkB112; assembly: GCF_001690685.1. Lineage (GTDB taxonomy): Bacteria > Pseudomonadota > Gammaproteobacteria > Enterobacterales > Orbaceae > Gilliamella > Gilliamella apicola_J. The sequence continues at coordinate 235,997 of NZ_LZGL01000017.1, forward strand.
GCTCCTAATGCCATCTCATCATTTTCTGCAAATACTGCTTGAGCTGCCGGATAGGCAGTTAATAGGTTTTGCATAACATTCATGCCTTTTGCTCGGTCAAAATCGGCTGGTTGCGCAGTCAAAATAGTAAATTTATTAGCTTGCATTGATTTAGTAAAGCCATCACCACGTTCGCGTGAAGCCGAAGTACCAACAATACCTTGTAACTGTATTACTTTGGCACTTGCACCTAGTTTATTAAAAATAAAGTCACCGGCCATTTTCCCCCCAGCTACATTATCTGAAGCTATATGACTAACAACCTCTCCTTTATTAGCAGCACGGTCAAGTGTGATAACCGGAATTCCAGCTTTATTTGCAGCTAGAACAGCATTACCGACGGCATCTGAATCGGTAGGATTAATTAAAATAACCTTAGTACCTTTAACAATTATATCTTCGACATTGGCGAGTTCTTTTGCTGGATTATTTTGTGAGTCTAATACAACTAAATTATAACCAAGCTCATTAGCTTTTTTTACCGCTCCATCTTTTAAAGTGACAAAAAAAGGATTATTAAGTGTTGAAACAACTAATGCTATATTTTCTTTCGCCGAGGCTTGGAAAACAAAAGCAAAACTTAACGTCACTACTGAAATAGTGGTGATAATTTTTTTTAACATCATAACTTACTCCTAAGGCTAAATACCTTGTTCACTTACTTACTTGTTTTGTTATCAACTAATACTGCTAGTAAAATAACGGCCCCTTTTACAATCATTTGATAATAGGCATCCACGCCTAACATATTTAATCCATTATTCAAAAATCCTAAAATCAATGCTCCAATCAAGGTACCTATAATTTTGCCTCTGCCGCCAGACATGCTGGTACCACCAAGAACCACTGCTGCGATCGCATCCATTTCATAACCAGTACCAGCCGTTGGCTGAGCTGATGACAACCTTGCCACCTCAATGGTACTAGCTAAAGCACAAAGTAAACCACTAATTGCATAAACAATAACTTTTACTCGGTCAACATTAATACCGGAAAGTCGGGTGGCGGTTTCATTACCACCAAGAGCGTAAATATAGCGTCCTAAACGAGTATATTTTAGTAGGTACCATGCTGCAGCAAAAACTATAACCATGATCACAATAGGCACGGGTATTCCAAACACTTGACCAAAAGCAAACCACTCAAAAAATTCAGAATTATCATTATTTCCGGTGGAAATTGGACTACCTTTGGTATAAACCAAAGTTACTCCACGTAAAATCAGCATCATAACTAAAGTGGCAATAAACGCTTGTAATTTACCTTTGGCAATAATAACACCAGAAAAAGCACCTAACACAGCGCCTAATGTTAATGAGGCAGCAATGGCAATAAATGGAGAAATATCCAAACCAATCATAGAAGCCGTAATCGCTCCCGCTAAAGCAAATGTAGAACCAACTGATAAATCAATACCAGAAGTTAAAATAACTAATGTCATACCGACTGCAATGATCGCATTAATTGAGGTTTGTTGTAGAATATTGAAAAAATTATTTAAAGTGAAAAAATTATCGCTTAAACATGAAACAAATATAATTAACACCAACAAAGTAATTAATGATTTTTGTTCAATTAATAGGTTTTTGAGCGTTTTATTTTGCAGCATTAGGCATTCTCCTGTGTTTTTCCAACGGCTGCGGCCATAAGTTTTTCTTGTGTTGCATCAGCTATTGCAAAATGCCCTGTTACTTTTCCTTCATACATGACTAAAATGCGATCACTCATGCCCAGAATTTCTGGCATATCAGAGGAAACCAAAATCACACTAAGTCCTTGTTGTTTAAATTGGTTAATAAGTTGATAGATCTCTTTTTTAGCTCCAACATCAACACCTCGTGTTGGTTCATCTAAAATCAAGATATCCGGACGAGTCATTAAACCTTTGGCTATAGCAACTTTTTGTTGATTACCACCAGATAAAAATCCAATCGTTTGATTAATTGATGGTGTTTTAATATTAAATAATCCGACAAAATCATCTACCCCCTGTTTCTCTTCTCGCAAACGTAATTTACTAAATTTATTAACGAAGTAATTCAATGCATTAAGTGACATATTGTCTTTAACAGACATACCTAAAATTAGTCCATCTTTTTTACGATCTTCCGAAATATAAACAATTCCTTGATTTAAACCATCTTGAGGTGAACGGACTTTGATGCTTTTACCTTTTAAAATAATTTCTCCAGATTTGGCTGGGTTAGCACCATAAATCATCTTCATTAATTCAGTTCTGCCGGATCCCATCAAGCCAGAAATACCTAATATTTCACCTTCATGAAGTTGGAAACTAACATCATTAACACCCAGTCCAGTAAGATTATTTACTGCTAAGGTTACCTCTCCTCGCTGTTTAACAATACGTGGGTATTGTTCATCTAATTTACGCCCTACCATCATTTCAATTAGAGTATCTTCATTTAAATCTTTAACGTTTTTTTCACCAATAAATTGCCCATCACGCAATACAGTTACATCATCACAGATTTCGAAGATCTCTTTTAAACGGTGTGAAATATACACGACCCCACAGTTTTGCTTTTTTAGTTTATTAATCACTTCAAATAACGATGCTGTCTCAGTATCAGTAAGAGCATCAGTTGGTTCGTCCATGATAATCACTTTTGAATTGAAACTTAGTGCTTTAGCAATTTCAACCATCTGCTGTTCACCAATGGATAAATCTGCAATTAATCGACGACTATCGTAACTAAGGTGTAATTCAGCAAGTAATTTATCAGCTTCGGCATAGGTTTTCTGCCAATCTATACAACCGAATTTATTAACGAATTCCCGACCTAAAAAAATATTTTCAGCGATAGTCAATTGTGGAATTAAATTTAATTCTTGGTGAATAATACCAATACCAGCATTTTGTGATGCTTTAGGTCCAGTAAAATTAACTTTATTACCTAAATAAATAATTTCGCCTAAATCTTTTTTATAAATACCGGTTAACACCTTCATTAAGGTAGATTTTCCAGCACCATTTTCGCCGATTAATGCCATAACACGACCAGCTCTAACAGTTAAATTCACACCTGAAAGAGCCTTCACACCGGGAAATGATTTGTGAATATCTGTAAGTTGCAATAACATATCGTCCATAAAGCATTCATTCCTAGTTCATTAAAGTACCTATTAAAAAATAACACCAGACTGTAAGATGATGTTGGCAAATGGACTACACTCGCCTGTTCGAATAACTGCTTTGCAATGCTGTGTTTGCAACTTTAACTGCTCATGAGTTAGATAAATAATATCAATGCTATTTTTTTGAATATTCTCAATTTCTTTAAGGCGTTTTACTATTTGAGCATGAATAGCAGGGTTTTTATCGATAATTTCGGATGCCAAAATTACTTTTTCGATCTGCATATCTTGCGATAAAGATTCAAATACTTGCATAAATGAAGGTATACCATATGTTAAAGCCAGATCAATTCGTAAAGTAGAATCAGGAATAGGTAAACCAGCATCACCAATAGCAATCTGATCGGTATGTCCCATTTTGGATAGGATCTGACAAATATTTGAATTGAATAATTGACCTTTACGCATAATAGATTCCTATTAAATAAAGAAGAAAAAAATCTTATCGAAACGTTTCGATGATCTATATTCCATTGAATGGATCAATGTTGCAATAATTAATAGTCAAAGTTGTGATCTCGATCAATTTACATAGGTTAATTTAATAAGAACTTTTTAACTTTAAGTTTTATTATTAATAATTATTAACCATCTCATCAAAATAGATGATTACTATGGCTAAAATAAGGAATATGTTATTTAGTAATAGATTTCCTCACTATTTAATCACAGACTAACTACATAACGGTTAATAACCAATGAATAAATATATTGATAATGAATTTTCACTAAAAGTTTGTTAAAATATCGCGATTTTTAAATTATTTTATACTGGAGAATTTTATGGCAGGTCATAGTAAATGGGCCAATACCAAACACCGCAAAGCAGCACAAGATGCGAAACGCGGTAAGATCTTTACTAAAATTATTCGTGAATTAGTAACCGCAGCTAAAATTGGTGGTGGCGATCCAGCGTCAAACCCACGTTTACGTGCGGCAATGGATAAAGCTTTATCCAATAACATGACTCGTGACACCATGAACCGAGCTATTGCTCGAGGTGTTGGTGGTGAAGATGATAGTAATATGGAAACTATTATCTATGAAGGCTATGGACCCGCGGGTACCGCAGTAATGGTTGAATGCTTAAGTGATAATCGTAATCGTACAGTATCAGAAGTTCGTCATGCATTTACTAAAACTGGTGGTAATTTAGGTACTGACGGTTCAGTTTCATATTTATTTACTAAAAAGGGCGTGATATCTTACCCTATTGGTACTGATGAAGATCAGGTAATGGATGCGGCACTGGAAGCCGGAGCCGATGATGTTGTTACCTATGATGATGGTGCTATTGATGTATTTACTACTCCAGAATCATTTGGTGAAATTAAAGATGCGCTTGATGCTGCAGGATTAGTTGCTGAGGCAGCTGAAGTATCAATGATTCCAGCAACTAAAGTTGATCTTGATATTGACTCAGCACCAAAATTATTACGTTTAATCGATATGCTTGAAGATTGCGACGACGTGCAAGAAGTTTACCATAACGGGGAAGTTTCCGACGAGGTTGCAGCTACACTCTAATGGCCATTATTCTTGGCATCGATCCAGGCTCTCGTTTGACGGGTTACGGCGTAATTCGCCAAACGGGACGACAATTAACCTACTTAGGTAGTGGATGTATTCGCACTGCCGTTGATGATTTACCCACCCGTTTAAAACGTGTTTATGCTGGCGTTTGTGAGATTATTTTACAATTTCAACCGAATATGTTTGCCATTGAACAAGTATTTATGGCGCGCAATGCTGATTCAGCATTAAAATTGGGGCAAGCTAGGGGGGCAGCTATTGTTGCAGCTGTCAACAACGAGCTTCCTGTATTTGAATATGCGGCTCGCTTAGTTAAGCAAAGTGTAGTCGGTAATGGTGCCGCAGACAAAAAGCAAGTCCAACATATGGTCAAATTACTTTTGAAATTACCTGCTAGTCCTCAGGCTGATGCCGCTGATGCTTTAGCCATTGCCATTACCCACGCCCATATGAGCCAACATTTAATCCAGTCTCGTAAATAAATTTATTAACATAATCATATGCTTTATCAAAATTCATTTTAAACGTGAGCTAGTCTGAAAGTATAGGTGCTACTTTAATCAATATCCACCAAAAATATATTGGACATAAAAAATGCGCTAAAAAATAAGCGCATTTTTAAGTTTTGTAGTTTGTCTAGTGCAAGCTAGACTTTAATACTCACAATATTAATCTTTATGTACATCTTGTTTTAGCATACTTTTACCTAATAATACCGGTTTATTGCGATGCTTTGTAAATAATTTAGTTATAAATAAGAAGAATAATGGTACATAAAAGATTGCTAAAAATGTAGCCGTTAACATACCGCCAATTACACCAGTACCAACAGCATTTTGGCTTGCCGAACCAGCACCAGTATTCAAAGCTAATGGTAATACACCTAGAATAAAGGCAAATGACGTCATTAAAATTGGACGTAAACGCAAACGACATGCTTCTAGTGTGGCATCAATTAATGATTTCCCTTCTTTTTCTAACGCATCTTTAGCAAATTCCACAATTAAAATGGCATTTTTTGCTGATAAGCCCATGGTAGTTAATAGACCAACAATAAAGTAAATATCATTATCAAGTCCTCTAAACATAGTTGCATACACGGTACCCAAAATACCAAGAGGTATCACAAATAGTATTGAAATTGGCACTGTCCAGCTTTCGTATAATGCCGCTAATGATAAAAATACTACAATGATTGAAATAATATAAAGTGTAGTAGTTTGCGAGCCAGTTTGACGTTCTTGATAAGAGATATCAGTCCAGTCAAAGGTAAAACCTTTTGGTAACTGTTGTGATAACTCTTCCATTATCGCCATAGCTTGACCAGAACTTAGGCCTGGAGCTGCTAAACCACTAATACCCATTGCTGCAACACCATCATAACGAACTAAGGATGGTGAACCATAGCTTTTTGTAGTATTAGCAAAGGCATCATATGGCACCATTTCACCTTTATTATTTTTAACATGCCAATAACTAAAATCATCTGGCAACATACGGTAAGGAGCATCAGATTGTAAATATACTTTTTTAACCCGACTGTTATACACAAAGTCATCAATATAAGCAGAACCTAAAGCCGTTGATAATACGGTATTAACACTACCAACCGAAACACCTAGCGCTTGAGCTGTCTCAAAATCAACATTAATTTTATACTGTGGTACATCTAACATACTACCAGGGCGTACTTGTTGTAAATCTGGATGATGAGATGCGACACCGAATAATTTAAAAAATGCCCCCATTAATGCTTCATGCCCTAGCCCAGCACTATCTTTCAACATATATGAGAAACCATTAGCCATACCCAAAGATGGAACCGCAGGTAAATTAGTAATAATAACGCGACCGTCGGTTACATTGGAAGCAAACTCCCTACCACTAGAAACTAAAGCCTTGACCTTTTGATCTGATCGTTTCCGTATATCCCAATCTTTTAATCTAACAAAACCCAAGCCCATGTTTTGACCACGCCCAATCATACTAAATCCGGCAACAGTAAACACTTCTTTTACCGAATCAGCTTTTTGTTCTGTATAAAAGTTAGTTGTTTTCTTTAGTACTCCCATAGTTTGCTCTAATGTCGAACCGGGTGGCAATTCAACCATCACAATTAAAACACCTTGATCTTCTTCCGGTAAGAAACCTGTCGGTAGACGATTAAATCCAAATATTAACCCAATGACAATTAAAACATAACAAACAAAAGTTATTAATGGATAACGAATAACTTTTATAACGCCTTTCTCATAAGCATGTAAACTTTTACTATAAACATGATTGAACAAATTAAAAAACCATTTAGTAGTAAAAGAACACCAACTAAATGGTGGGATTGTTACTAATTTTTCGCCAAACGATGTTTTCTTTATTTTACTTTTAGATGGTGCTTTTAAAATTTGAGCACACAGTGCTGGTGTTAAAACGATGGCCATAATTACTGATAAAGACATCGCAGTTACAATGGTAATTGAGAACTGACGATAAATACCACCTGCAGCACCGCCATAAAATGCCATCGGAACAAACACTGCCGAAAGAACTACAGCAATCCCAACTAACGCCGATGTAATTTGCTCCATTGATTTAACTGTTGCCGCATACGGACTTAAACCTTCATCATGCATAAGCCGTTCAACGTTTTCGATAACAACTATGGCATCATCGACCAATAAACCGATCGCCAATACCATCGCAAACATTGATAAAGTATTAATAGTAAAGCCGCAAATATATAAAACGGCAAACGTTCCTAACAATACCACTGGTACAGTAATAGTTGGTATTAATGTAGATCGTAGATTTTGTAAAAATACATACATTACAATAACAACCAAAATAATTGCTTCAATTAATGTATGTACCACATTATTAATCGAAAGTTTTACAAATGGCGTTGTATCATACGGATATGCGTATTGAATATCTTCAGGGAAGATTTTTGATAATTCAGCAATTTTTTTATCAACCTGATCTGAGGTATCCAACTGGTTAGCACCAGTTGCCAGATAAATTGCTAAACCAGCAGAAGCTTTACCATTATAGCGGGAAATAAAATTATAATCAGACGCACCAATTTCTACATTAGCTATATCTTTTAATAAAACATTAGAACCATCGGTATTAACCCGCACTAAAATGTTTTGAAATTGTTCGGGTGTTTTCAAACGAGATTGTGCTGTAATGGTAGCATTAAGTTCTTGTCCATCTGTAGATGGTAGAGCACCTAATTGACCAGCGGTTACTTGCGCATTCTGTGCTTGAATAGCCGCGGTCACTTCTTCAATAGATAGATTAAAATAATTCAATTTATTGGGGTCAAGCCAAATACGCATCGCATATTCAGAACCAAATAATGTAGTATCACCTACCCCTTGTACTCGTCGAATTGGATCTTGCACGGTTGAATAAATAAAATCAGCTATATCCGATTGTGTTTTTTGTGGATTTGTTGAATAAAAACCAATAACTTTCAGGAAGTTAGTGTTATTTTTTGCAACTGAAACACCATTTTTTTGTACACTTTCAGGTAACCTTGATTTAATACTTTCAACTTTATTCAACACTTGTACTTGAGCAAAGTCTGGATTGGTACCAGGCGCAAAGGTTAATGTTGTTTGCACTACACCTTGCGCACTACTGGTTGATTTCATATAAATCAAATTATCTAGACCAGTTAAGTTTTGTTCGATTAACTGGGTAACAGTATTTTCAATAGTTTGCGCATCAGCACCTGGATAAGTTGCAGTAACGGTTACAGCTGGTGGTGCAATATCAGGATATTGCTCAATGGCCAAAAGCTTGATACACAAAGCTCCGCCTAGCATCATCATGATAGCAATCACCCATGCAAAAACAGGTCTATCAATAAAAAACTTAGCCATAATTAAATCTACCCCTGTTTTATTTCATACTGTTTTTAGTGATATTATCTAACTGTTCTTGTGATAAAGTAGCTGGTTCGCCAACCAATTCACCTTTCATTTCTTGTCCCATTTCTACTGGAGTCAAATTGAGTAATCCTGTTACGATGACTTGATCACCAATATCTATGCCTTTAGTCACCACCCAATACCCACTCACTCCAGTGTAAACTTGGATATCTTGACGATATTCAATAGTATTATCCGGTTTTAAAATTTTAGCAGTATATTGGCCTTTAACATTACTGGTTATACCTTGTTGAGGTACCAGTATGGCATTTTTGATATGACCAAGTGTCATTTGTGGTTTGACAAACATACCTGGTAAAATTTTGCCTTCGGTGTTTGGAAATTGCGAACGTAATGTTACCGTGCCAGTGGTTTCATTGACGGAGATATCAGAGAATTTAATATTTCCAGGGTAAGCGTATTTAGAACCGTCATTAAAAAATAATTCTACATTATCACCTTTAATTGGCTCAAAAATTACATTTTCATCTTGAAGATATTTGTTATAACGAGTTGCAGCTTCAGTCATATCAACATAAATAGGATCTAATTGTTGAACTAAGGCTAAAGGGGTTGGTTGCCCTGCAGACACTAAAGCACCTTCAGTGACACTTGATTTACCAATATAACCGTCAATTGGAGAATACACTTTAGTATAATCTAAGTTTACTTTGGCTGTATGTTCTGCTGCTTGTGCCACTAACACGCTAGCATCGGCTTGCTTGGCGTCGGCAGCAGCTTTATCATAATCTTGTTGGCTAATTGATTTAGTAGTTAATAAACCAGCATAACGTTTTAAGGTTAATTGAGCTATATTAGCATTGGCTTTAGCACTTGCTACACTAGCTACTGCACTATCATAATTAGCTTGATAAATGGCCGGATCAATTTGGTACAATGATTGCCCGGTTTTAACATTGGAACTTTCGTCAAATTCACGTTTTAAAATAATGCCACCAACTTGTGGTCTAATTTCAGCAATTTGAGAAGCAACAACTCGTCCAGGCAAGCTTATTTTTAAGGTGTAGTCTAAAGGCTGCACTTTAAATACAGTTACCTTGGGTATTTGACCACCAGCGCCTTGTGAATTGTTATTATCACAACTTGTTAATAAAAGTAGGCTGCTTAGCGCCACTGGTACTATTGGTAATAGTTTGTTAAATCTCATATAAAAACGACCTCAGTAAACTTAATAATTATTATTTTAAAGGAATAATTAATTTTATTTAAAAGTAACGGGTGATTTTACAAAAAATACGCATAGATTGTAAGTAACTTTACAGGTTAATAGCACAGAGTTCTAAAAATTAACTATTTGAAAAGTTCAAATAAAAAAAATATCTGGATAATTATGATTATTTGCCGAAATAAAGTAATATATGTTTTAATCATTTATGGTACTAAAAATATAGTACTAAAAAGTATTTTAAACAAAGTGATATACTAAACAGAATTCAAATGCAATTGTAGCAATTATTTTTTAATTCAATTTGTTAACTAAATAAAAAAATTATATAGTGTTATCAAATTAATAATTTAGTTTAACTGCTATTTGAATGTTATAAGTCTATATTCAATTTAATTTTGAGATGGTTATTATGGATAATTTACGTATTGTTCTGATTGTTGTTGCGTCCTTGGTCATAATTGCATTATTGATTCATGGATTTTGGATCAATAAAAAAGAACGTTCTTCTCTTTTTAATTCAGCCAGAAAAGGAAAAAGCTCGGTTAATACTCAATCGTATGAGAATACTTACCTAGATGATTTAGGCGAAGATGATGTAATTTTGCTTACACCAAAAAATAAAAAAGATAATACTAATACCGAAAGTATAGTCGAAGAAGAAGTAATAGTTGAAGAAGTTGAACCAATTATTCAACCTCAACAAGAAGATCTATTTGCTTATGATGATCGCTTAGAAGATGAATTAGAAGACGTTAAAGAACCAACTATATCTGTTCATAATCAAACTGATAGTCACACTTTAGATAATCAAGACCAAAAACACCAATCCGAAGCTACGCCGAAACCAAATAAAACAGAAAAACTAAATATAGATGCCAAAGACGAAACACAAACTGAAATCATTGTTTTGAACGTAACTGGAATAAATGGCAAATTGTTACAAGGTGATGTATTATTAGCCAGCATTATGCAATCAGGATTTCAATTTGGTGATATGCGCATATTCCATCGTCATGTTGACCCAGCAGGTAATGGTTCTATATTATTTAGCTTAGCTAATATGGTAAATCCAGGCTATTTAGATCCTGAAACTATGCATGAGTTTACCACACCGGGGGTTTCTATTTTTATGGTTGCACCAACTGAAGGTAATAATCAACAAAACTTCAAATTAATGTTACAAACTGCACAACGAATTGCTGATGATGTAAATGGTGTAGTATTAGATGATGAACATCACATGCTAACACCACAAAAAATTGATAGTTATAAAAATCGTATCAAAAAAGCATGTAATGAAGTTTAATCAATTCAAAATTAATAACAATTCTATGTACAACCACCAACTTTAGTTAGTGGTTGTAAGTAAAGTTCAAACAACAAGCTAGTTCGATTCCAAATTAGTTCAATACAATTTTACAAGTGCTAGTTTAGTTCACACAATGCTAAAATTGTTACAACTACATAAAATAATTTAAGAGTTTTGATTATGTCACTATCTAATATAACAGAAAATCCAACTACACAATCTAAATCGATAGATGAAATTACTCAAGAATTGGCATCTTTACGTGATCTTATTAGGCATCATGAGTATTGTTATTATGTCCAAGATGCCCCAGAAATCCCTGACGCTGAATACGATAAATTAATCAAACAATTACAAAATATAGAACAACAACATCCGCAGCTTATTACCTCCGACTCACCAACTCAACGTGTTGGTGGCAGTCCATTATCACAATTTGCAACGGTTAAACATGAAATGCCTATGTTATCGTTAGATAACGTATTTGATGCTCCAAGTTTTTTAGCTTTTGATAAACGAGTTAGAGATCGGTTACTGCAAAAAAATAACGAACAAATTGAATATTGTTGTGAACTTAAACTCGATGGATTAGCTGTAAGTTTACTTTATGAAAATGGCTATTTTATTCGAGCCGCAACCCGTGGCGATGGCACCACTGGAGAAGATATTACAGCTAATGTTAAAACCATCAAAACCATTCCATTAGTACTTCGCGGTGATCATATTCCCACTCGGTTAGAGGTACGTGGTGAAGTTTTTATGACTCACAAAGGATTTGAAAAATTAAATGCTGATGCAGAAAAGAGAAATGAAAAAATATTTGCAAATCCAAGAAATGCCGCTGCCGGTTCTCTACGCCAACTAGATCCTAAAATTACCGCCAAAAGACCATTAACTTTCTTTTGTTATGGTGTTGGTATAGTTGAAGGTGCCACACTACCAGATACCCATTATGCTCGTTTAATGCAGTTTAAAGATTGGGGATTACCCGTTAGTAATGAAGTACAAATACGTCATGGTGTCCAAGATGCATTAAATTATTTTGAACAAATTAATGCCAAACGAATGACATTGGATTTTGATATTGATGGTGTAGTAATAAAAGTTAACCAAATTAACCTACAACAAGAATTAGGCTTTGTTGCGCGCGCACCTCGCTGGGCTATTGCTTTTAAATTTCCAGCTCAAGAACAAGTGACTCAATTAAGAAAAGTAGACTTCCAAGTAGGTCGGACTGGTGCAATTACACCAGTAGCTAGACTTGAACCGGTATCAGTAGCTGGTGTAATTGTTAGTAATGCGACTTTACATAACAGTGATGAAATAGTTCGCTTAGGTATCCGAGAAGGCGATTATGTCACAGTACGCCGAGCTGGTGATGTTATTCCTAAAGTTGTTGCTGTACTATTAGATCGCCGACCAACTGAGACTAAAACAATCATTTTCCCAACCCATTGCCCTATTTGTGGTTCTTTAATTGTGCGTGATGAAGGCCAAGCTGTGTCCCGTTGTGCTGGTGGTTTAATATGTCCAGCTCAACGCAAAGAATCTTTAAAACACTTCGTTTCTCGCCGAGCTATAAATGTGGACGGTATGGGCGATAAAATTATTGAACAGTTAGTCGATAAAAATTATGTTGAAACACCAGCAGATCTTTATAAACTCAACTTATCAACATTATGTTCTTTAGATAAAATTGGCGAAAAATCAGCTAACAATTTATTAAATGCCTTGAATGATTCTAAAAATACTACACTCAGTCGCTTCATTTTTGCACTTGGGATCCCTAACGTTGGCGAAGTAACTGCCGAAAATTTAGCTAACCAGCTTGGCAATTTAACCGCGATTGAAAATGCTACTTTAGAACAGTTACAAAAGGTAAATGATATTGGAGTAGTTATTGCTGAAAGTATAATAGACTTTTTCCAAGAACCTCATAATCGCAATGTCATTGAACAGTTAACCAGTGATGAAATAGGTATTCATTGGCAAGATATCGATATCCAAGCACAGATAGTTACGACAGCTTCACCTTTTTCTGGTAAAACTGTAGTATTAACGGGTACATTATCAACACTAACTCGGGATGATGCCAAAAAGAGATTGAAGCAATTAGGTGCAAAAGTAACAGGAAGTGTTTCGAAAAACACTGATATTGTCATTGCAGGTGAATCTGCTGGATCTAAATTAGATAAAGCCCAAGAACTCAACATTAAAATAATTGATGAACAAGAAATGTTACGTTTATTAGATGAATGAATATACAATACCTAATAACTAGTTAGATTACTAAATACCAAATAACTCGCAATGAGAAAACTAAGGAGAGAGTTATGCCATTATTAGATAGTTTTAAAGTTGATCATACCAAAATGAAAGCACCATTTGTACGTATTGCTAAAACCATGAAAACTCCTAAAGGGGATGATATTACGGTATTTGATCTACGTTTTACCATTCCGAATCAGGCTCTGTTACCAGAAAAAGGAATCCATACCTTAGAACATTTATTTGCTGGTTTCATGCGTGACCACTTAAATAGTGATAAAGTTGAAATTATAGATATTTCGCCGATGGGTTGTCGAACCGGATTTTATATGAGCCTTATTGGTAAACCGAACGAATCAACAGTAGGTGATGCTTGGTTAAAATCAATGCATGATGTATTAAATGTAAAATCGCAACAAGATATCCCTGAATTAAATAAATATCAATGTGGTAGTTATAAAATGCACTCACTAGATGAAGCAAAATCCATAGCTGAACAAGTAATTAACTCTGGGGTAAGTGTTTGCCACAATCAGGAGATTGCATTAACAGCTGAGCAATTAACCAAAATTAATCATCGATAAGGAAGTGATATGCCAAATGTAGTAATTGATTTTATAGAAGGACGCAGTGTTGAACAGAAAAGAGAGATGGCAAAGCGAGTAACCGATGCCATTGTAGAAACCCTCAATTGTAAACGTGAAGCAGTACAAATAATCATGCACGAAATATCCACAGACCAAATTGCTAACGGTGGCATATTGCGTTGCGATAAAAATTAATAATAACTATTTGAGTCAAAAATTTTTATTGATATTCCTAATTAATCTCAAAATTCTAGATCCATTTTGGGATTAATTAGTTCTAACAGAGAATCAATAACAGCTTAACTAAGCTATCTACTAACAGAATAAAACAACCTCATTAAGAATAACAAGTATCTTAATGATCACAATGATGAAGATGTAATAAATGCCCCATTTTGGTAACTTTAGTTTCTAAATAATGTTCATTATTTGGGTTCTCACCTACTTCTAAAGGGACTCTTTCGACGATTTCAATACCCGCTGCCTCTAATACTCTAATCTTCTCTGGATTATTGGTTAACAAACGAATCTGCGACACGCCTAATAAGGTCAACATGTCTGCACAAAGTGTAAAATCGCGTTCATCGGCAGCAAAACCTAATTGATGATTAGCTTCAACTGTATCAAACCCTTGATCTTGCAAAGCATAAGCCCTGATTTTATTGAGCAAACCAATATTACGCCCTTCTTGGCGATGATAGATTAAAATACCTTTGCCTGCTTTAGCTATTTGCTGCAACGCAGCTTCTAATTGGAAACCACAATCACAACGTAAACTATACAAAGCGTCCCCAGTTAAACACTCTGAATGAACTCGAGTTAACACTGGTTGCGAATCGTTGATATTACCAAATACTAATGCAGCGTGATCTTTACCTGTTGCAATTTCTTCAAAACCTACAATCTTAAAACATCCCCATTGAGTAGGTAGTTTCGCTTCTGCAACAAGTTTTATTTGCATCATTATCTCCAACTTAAAAAAACATAGATAATAAATTTATAAAACTAAATTTTATCTATGATAAAATAACTAAAAATTTGTTTAATTGAGTTTATAAATGGGGTTTGTTATAAAAAAAACAATAGCTTTATTGGCTATTTTTTTAATTGTACCATTAGTTATCATAGTCGCCAATTGGCATTGGCAACCAGAGTCTATAGATCATACTTCTAAGTATTTTTTTTGGCTCACCGAAACTGCAAGTTACCCTTGGGCCATAATCACATCAACTACGTTGTTCTTATTATTTTGTGTATTAATACCAAACAAAAATCTTAAAAAAATTGTGCTCTTGTGGTTACTATTAACTACCGCTATCCTAGGTGGACAAATTATTAAATCAATTATCAAATCTCAAGCTGCTGAGTCTAGACCGTACGTATTATGGCTGACACAAAAATACAATATTAGTGATGAACATTTTTATGCGATTCCTAAAATAGAACGCCAAGAAATAATTCAGCATTTATTCAATGGATCTTCGACTATTCCCAATTGGTTATCGCGACATTGGCAAAATGAAACTGGCTACGCTTTTCCATCCGGGCATACTTTATTCGCAACTACTTGGTCTTTTTTAGCCATTGTCTTATTAGGATTTAGACGTCATTATTTGATTGCTTCTATTCTAATCATATGGGCTGTACTCATGCAAATTAGTCGATTAATATTAGGAATGCATTATCCTGATGATTTAATTTTAGGAACTATAGTTGCGTGGGTTATCTCATTAATATGCTGTTTTTATGCTAGAAAATGGCTTATAGTAGATTCATAATTTTTAAATCTGCAATTTTGTAAAAATTTGCAGATTTGATTTATACTTATGTGAAAAAAATAACAATAAAAAGGTTAGCATTATGAAATTAGTTATATCGATTCTATTGATAATTGTCATTTTTGCCATATCTATAACTATAGGTGCTGCTAATGATCAAGTGGTCACCTTTAATTATTTATTTGCCAAAGCAGAACTCCGTTTATCAGTTTTAATGGCGATTCTATTTGGTTCTGGTTTTATAGTCGGTTGGATATTGACAGGCATCTTCTTTATAAAATCTAAACTACAGCTTTCATCATCCAAACGAAAATTCAATAAATTACAAAAAAAATATGATGAAGAAGTAACCAGCAATAAAAAAATGAATTTAACTAACCCTAATTAAGAATAGAAAATTATGTTTGAACTGTTATTTCTGTTACTGCCAATTGCTGCTGCATATGGTTGGTATATGGGTGACAGAAATGCAAAACAAAAATATTTAGATCAATCTAATCGGCTATCTCGTGAATATGTAGATGGTTTGAATTTTCTATTGTCTAATCAAAAAGACAAAGCAGTAGACCTTTTCTTAGACATGTTAAAAGAAGATGAAGGCACGCTTGAAGCTCATTTGACCCTTGGTAATTTATTTCGCTCCCGGGGTGAAGTTGATCGAGCTATTCGTATTCATCAGGCATTAATGGAAAGTTCTTCCTTAACCTTTGAACAACGTTTATTAGCTATTCAGCAACTAGGCCGCGATTATATGGTTGCTGGTCTATATGACCGAGCAGAAGAAATGTTCCTACAATTAACTGAAGAAGAAGACTTTCAACAATATGCACTTCAGCAACTTATTATCATCTATCAATCCACTAGTGAATGGTTAAATGCCATTAACGTCGCCACTAAATTAGTCAAACTTGGTAATGTAAAATATAAAACTAATATTGCCCAATTCTATTGTGAACTTGCTGCATTAGCCATCGCCAACGATGACCTTGAAAAAGCCTATAACCTACTACTAAAATCTGCTGCAGCCGATGCGATGTGTGCTCGCACCTCTTTAATGCTAGGTCGAGTGTTAATGGTACAAGATAAAACCGAACAAGCAATTCTTACTTTAAGACAAATACTTGATCAAGATAAAGCATTCATTGGTGAAGCTCTGCCATTACTCAAAGATTGCTATATGCAGTTAAATCAACCACAAGAATTGCAACAATTTTTAAAATTATGTGTGGATCAAGATACGGGTAATGTCGCCGAACTAATGCTGGCAGATATCGTTGAACAACAAAAAGGTTTAGATTCAGCTCAATATTATTTGTACCGAGAATTAATTAAGCATCCAAACTTAAAAGGATTTTATCGTTTAATGGACTACCATGTCGCCGATGCTGAAGAAGGTAGAGCCAAAGAAAGCCTACTCTTATTACGTAATATGGTGGGCGAACAAATTAAATCTGTACCTAATTACCGCTGCACCAAATGTGGTTTCACGGTTAATTCTATTTACTGGTTATGCCCTGCTTGTCGTTCTTGGTCAACGATTAAACCAGTCCGTGATTTTGAACACCTTTCTGATAACTAAAAGAGTTCTTTATGTTTTTAATTGATTCGCACTGTCATTTAGATAGTTTGGACTTTAGTTCTAGATCTATTGATGATGTAATACAAACTGCTTTGCACAATGATGTAAAGCATTGCTTAAGCGTGGCAACAACACTTTCTGGTTACCAATCAATGAAGTGTATGCTCGTGCCTTATCAAAAACAATGTTCTCTCTCATGTGGCATTCATCCACTCAATCTAGATGATGAAGTTTATGATGCAGCACGCTTTGAAACTTTAGCTCAAGAACCGAATGTCGTCGCTCTTGGTGAAACCGGTCTTGATTACTATTACCAACAAGATAACATTGAACAACAACAGTATATCTTCAAAGAACATATTCGACTAGGTAGAAAATTAAGTAAACCGGTAATTGTACATACGCGTAATGCGCGGCAAGATACCTTAACCATATTAAAACAACAACATGTCCATTCTGGAGTGTTGCACTGTTTTACTGAGGATCTTGATACCGCCAAGCAACTATTAGACTTAGGATTTTATATCTCGTTTTCAGGCATTCTTACATTCAAAAATGCTGAAAGTATAAGAGAAGTGGCTAGATACGTACCACTTGATCGTATTTTAGTTGAAACAGATTCACCTTATCTGGCACCAGTGCCATATCGAGGTAAACAAAATCAACCCGCATATGTTCGTGAAGTAGCTAGTTACTTAGCCACTTTAAAAGGTATCGATTTAGAACAAATTGCTCAGCAAACTACCAATAATTTTTGTCAATTATTCAACCCACAAGGGGGATTAAATGCATAACAAGTTAACCATAGACTGGGATGATTTCCTAACCAATTATTGGCAAAAAAAACCGGTTATTTTACGTGATGCTTTTGCTAATTTTAGTGATCCCATAACCCCCGACGAGCTAGCTGGATTAGCCATGGAAGAAGAGATAGAAAGCCGCATTGTGTCAAATAAAAACGGTATTTGGGATGCTAAATTCGGGCCTTTTATTGATTATAACAATTTAGGTGAAGATCACTGGAGTTTGCTAGTCCAAGCGGTGGATCACTGGCACGAACAAGCAGCAACATTAGTTGAACCATTCAAATGCCTACCGCAATGGCAATTTGAAGATTTAATGATTTCCTATGCAACTCAAGGTGCCGGTGTGGGCCCGCATATTGATAACTATGATGTTTTTATCATTCAAGGCATGGGCAGCAGACGTTGGCAAGTGGGTGATCGTAACCCTAATTATAAGCAATTTAGTGCTCATAAAGCATTGTTACATGTAGAAGACTACCAGCCAATCATTGATGAAGAGATCACCTCCGGTGATATTTTATATATTCCTATAGGATTCCCACATAATGGGGTCTCAATTGGTGAATCATTAAGTTATTCAGTAGGGTTTAGAACCCAAACTTCCCAAGAGTTATTAAGTAATTTTGCAGATTATATTATTGATAATTTACCTGATGGCATCTTTTATCAAGATCCTAATCTGAAATTATCAAGTGATGCCTATCGGATTCAGCCTTATGAACTAACAAAATTACAAGATCAAATGATTGAGTTAATTAATAACCCAAAACTATTTAATGATTGGTTTGGTAAATACATAACGTTACCGATGCATGAGTTGAATATTGTACCAGTGGAACCCGCCTACTCATCTGAGGAATTTGTATCATTACTACAATCCGGCCTCGAATTATACCGAGTACCTAGTATTCGTATTCTAAAAATCGGTGATTATGGTTACATTCACGGTGAAAAAATTGCTTTACCAATGCCAATTATTGATGTTTTATGTGCTAACGAAATACTTTACTACGAACAGCTAGCCGATAAAACGACACTTGAAGTCATGCTTAACCTTGTTAATCGAGGCTATTGGTATTTTGCAGAACAACAATAATTATTCACAACCGCTGATGCAATTATCGGCGGTTTAATCCACTACTACAAATTATTACATTTTGTTACCTAATAACTCAGCTAATATATTGTCACTACTACTTATCCAGCTAACCCTTTTACAACTAATAGATTAAATAGTTATAGTTTGCCTAATAAATTTTGAGTAAAAAAAATAGATTTTTTACCGTTTTAATTTGGATTTTTAAAACTTTTAAGTATATACTTGCCAGCGCTTTTAAATCCCTCCTGTTTAACAATGCGTTAAACGTCTACAACAGCTTAGTTTAAGCAACTATTTATCTTCAAAAACTAGAGGTTAACATGAAAACTGAAGCAAACTTAGTGAAGCAAGCAGAAAGTGAGAGCGAGCATACAACACCTTATCAAAAGAGAACACTTTTTGCTTCAACTGTTGGTTATGCCTTGGATGGCATGGATATGATGATTTTAGGTGTTTGTTTTAGCCTGATTTCAGCTAGCTTTAACCTTACCAAAACAGACCTAGGTACTTTAACCTCAGTAACCCTATTAGGTGCAGTACTTGGAGGCATCTTATTTGGAGTACTGGCCGACAAATATGGACGGGTTAAAGTTTTTTCATGGACGATTTTAATCTTTTCTCTGTTTACTGGTTTATGTGCAATTTCTCCTAACTATGAGAGTTTTTTAATTTTTCGTTTTTTAAGTGGCTTGGGTCTTGGTGGTGAATTTGGAATTGGCATGACTCTAGTTTCAGAAAGTTGGCCTAAAAACAAGCGGTCACGGGCTACTTCAATTGTAGCTCTAGGTTTTCAAGTTGGTATAATTCTAGCCGCATTAACTGTTAATTTTGTCGGTGAGATTCATGGTTGGCGTTGGGCTTTTGCTATGGGCGTGTTACCTGCCCTATTTGTAGCTTGGACGCGTAAAGGTTTAAAAGAACCAGAAATTTGGCAAAATATCAAAGACCAAAATAAAAATAAAGTGGCGATTAGCAAACTGTTTAAAAACCCAAGGACTACCGCTACTACCATTGGTTTAACTATAGCTTGTGCAGTACAGAATTTTGGCTTTTATGGACTAATGGTGTGGATGCCAAATATGATTGCCACTGAACTTAAACTACCATTTAAAAATACCATGAATTGGACCATTTCTACCACTATTGGCATGTCACTGGGGATTTTAGTTTTTGGTTGGTTATGTGACAAATTTGGTCGGCGTCCTGCTTATATTGTGTTCTTATTAATCTCAGCTATATCTATATGGTTTTATTTCCACCAAACCGACATGGTTGTGTTAATTATATTTGGCTCAGCAATTGGCTTTTTCGTAAATGGTATGATGGGTGGTTATGGCGCATTATTAGCAGAACATTACCCAACAGACGCTCGTTCAAGTGCCGAAAATATTATTTTTAATGTTGGCCGTGGTATCGCCGGAATATCCCAAGTACTAATCGCTTATTTAGCTACTGTTTATTCGATTAGTTATGCGCTAGCTTTACTCTCTGCTACCTATTTACTATCTGCAGCAGCATTTGTATTCCTTATTCCAGAAACTAAAGGTAAAGTATTAGAATAAATATATTAGAATAGTTGATTAAAACAGGGATAATGCCCTGTTTTCCATATTTTATTTATCTGAATTATCTTTACAATCACTAGGTTTTATATTCAAACTCAACACATTTTCGTCATTGATATAGTAATTATTGCTAACACCATCTGTGAATACTAGTTGTAATGCTTTCATAGTAGCATCTTTACCACAATAAAGCGCTAATAGATTATTTAACATCGCTTTTTGCGTATCAGCGTTTTGTAAAGAATCTTTGGTCATACCAACAACTGTATATTTATAACTAATTATATTGTTGTCATTAGTCACATCAACCAAGGTAGTATTACCGTCAAAGACTACTGGTAATTGTTTTTTTATGCCGTTAATCACTTCATCTTGAGCAACTTTGTAATTGCCATCTTTGATTTTATTAATAGCATCTTCGCTTGCGGTTTGAGTTCGGGCAAACAAATCTTTGGCTTTGTCGTTAATATCGGCACTAGTTTGTTCAACCTTTTGTTTAATATCACTAACTGTAGATTTTGAATTATCACAATTAACCAAAAACAAGCCCATCATTGCTAATGTTATTACTTTAAAAATTTTCATTATTTTTCCTTAAAGGATCTGTATTTAATATTGATACTATGATCAATAATTAAAAGAAAATGTACTAAAAACAAATTAATAATTAAAAATTGCACAACAGAAAAGCAATAACTTGCTCTTATATTATGCAAGATAATCATTAATTAGTATGTAAACCACCAGTAACACCATAGGTTTCGGCAGTGGTATAGCTAGATTCTTCAGAAGCTAAATGCACATATACGCCACTCAGCTCAACTGGTTGACCGGCACGTTCTAATGGCGTTTGTTTACCAAATTCTGGTATAACCTCACTAGGTTGACCGCCGCAAATTTGTAGTGGAGTCCACACTGGTCCCGGAGCTACACAATTTACACGAATACCTTTATGCCCCAATTGTTTAGCTAGTCCACGTGTAAACGCAATAATTGCAGATTTAGTTGATGCATAATCTAACAAATTGGCACCTGGCTGGAAGGCCTGAACAGACGAAGTAGTAATGATGGTTGAACCAGGTTTTAAATAACCCAATGCAGCTTTAGTTACCCAAAACATCGAGAACACATTAATTTCGAAAGTTTTTTTAAGTTGTTCTGTAGTCAAGTCCATAATGTCTTCAACTGCAGTTTGTTTACCGGCCACCAAGGTTAAATTATCTAAACCGCCAAGTTTATGGTGTGCTTCTTCAACTAACTTCTTACAGAAAGTCTCATCACTTAGATCACCCGGAATTAACACAGCTTTACGGCCTGCAGCTTCAATGACTTTAGCCACTTCCTCTGCATCTTTTTGCTCATAAGGAAGATAGTTTATAGCAACATCCGCCCCTTCTTTAGCATAGGCGATAACTGCTGCCCGACCAATACCAGAATCGCCACCAGTTACTAACATTTTACGACCAACTAAACGTTGATGACCAGTGTAACTTTTTTCACCACAATCAGGAATAGGTGACATTTCACATTGTAAAGCTGGGGCCGGCTGTTTTTGTTTTGGAAATTTATCGTGATAATATTTGGAAATTGGATTGTACGTTTGTTTACTCATAATTTTCTCCTAAGTTAAACATGCATTTATAAAAAATCAATATAACTTAAACAAAATCAATTAACTAACCACAAAATCCTATTGTCGGGAATATTCTACATCTGTAAAATATATAATTGATCTAAACGACTAGACTAGATTATTGTTAATGTAATCCTCCTGCTTAAAAGCCAATAAAAACAAATTTGGGTATAATTATAGCTTTAAAAAAAAGAAAAATACTTATCACTATCAAAGCTAATTAAGTTTGATTTAATCCGCAATCACTAGGTTCGATCTCAATAATGATAATTTCTTGATTATTAATAAAATAGTGATAATTGGCACCATTGGGGAATAAAGTTTTTAGCTGTCGAATATCTTCGGTATCTTTACAATATGTTGCCAACAAATTATTACGTATTGTATCTTGAGTTGTTGGTAACAATAAAGCATATTTGGATAATTTTTTTACGTCGTATTGATAATTAATAACGTTATCATTTTTATATATACCAATTAACACAGTAATTTTATCAACCTTAATGGGTAATTTATTTTTAATAGGATTAATCACAGCATCTTGAGCTTCATCAAGATAATTATCTGGTGATGAAGGTTCATTTATACTGGTATTATTCTGACTTGAATTGGGTTTGGCATTATCACAACTGACTAAAATTAAACTTACAAATATTAAAGCTATTCTTTTTAACATTTTCATATTCCCTAATTTAGTCACTAAATGGTAATTATGAATACTTATAAAACTTAGCCAATATTTAGAACAACCTTTGAAATTTCTTAACATGTTATTTATAACAATATTAAAAAGCAATAAAAAAAAGTTGCACTTTTTTTAAAAACGAGTATTTTGATTAAAAATCAGTTTAATAAATGACAAGATATTTTAAATATAGCATTATGAATTTTTCACTCAATATTCTCCTCATTAGCATTATTGTCAGCGTGGTCATTATTCCAACGCGGGGGCGTTTTTTGAGTTAAATATATGTTGATATATAAAATCAAAACCCCCGCCCCAAAAAGCGGGGGTTTTTTTATAAATATTAAATGATTATAAAAAACAAGTGAGGAATGAATGTTAGGAACACAGTGGATAGTAAAAACTCTAAAAGAAAAAGGGGTTACCACCGTTTTTGGGTATCCAGGTGGTCAGATAATGCCTCTTTATGATGCGCTTTATGATGGTGGTATTGAACATGTACTTTGCCGTCATGAACAAGGTGCTGCAATGGCAGCGATCGGTTATGCCCGGGCAACCGGAAAGATCGGTGTTTGTATTGCGACTTCAGGACCGGGAGCTACTAATATTATTACTGGATTGGCCGATGCTTTAATTGATTCGGTTCCGGTAATTGCCATAACCGGTCAAGTTCCTAATTCATTAATTGGTACCGATGCCTTTCAGGAAGTTGATGTTTTAGGTTTATCATTGGCTTGTACTAAACATAGTTATTTAATTGATAATCCCCACGACTTACCTAATATCTTAGAGGAGGCGTTTCATTTAGCCAACTCTGGCAGGCCGGGACCAGTTCTTATTGATGTTCCCAAAGATATTCAGCTTGCTAACCTTGATTATCAGCAATACTTAACTCCAACCACTTGTAAACCTAAACTTAATAATCCTAAACCATCATCTTATACTCCTGCCGATATCCAACTTGCTAAAACAATGATGGTTCAAGCCAAAAAACCGATGCTATATATTGGTGGCGGTGTTGGTTTGTCAGGAGCTATTTCAGAATTACGAGCTTTCATGGCATCAACACAAATACCGAGTGTTGCAACATTAAAAGGATTGGGAGCTGCGGATCTTAATAATCCTTATTATTTGGGTCTAATTGGTATGCATGGTTCTAAAGTTGCCAATTTAGCCGTTCAAGAGTGTGATTTATTAATTGCATTAGGAGTTAGATTTGATGATAGAGTAACTGGAAATCTTAATGAATTTGCCCGTCACGCTAAAGTCATTCATATAGATATTGATCAGGCAGAAATTAATAAATTAAAACAGACTCATTTAGGGTTACAAGGTGATATTAAACAAGTATTACCACTGATTAACCAAACCGTTACCATAACACCATGGCAACATAAGATTGATGAGCTCAAAAAACAATATCCAACCCGTTATGATCACCCAGGTGAACCGATTTATGCTCCGGCATTATTAAAAAGTATCTCAGAACGTAAATCAACCACAACTATTATTACCACTGACGTAGGTCAACACCAAATGTGGACTGCACAACACATGCGTTTTGACCATCCGCAAAATTTTATCACCTCTAGTGGCCTTGGCACTATGGGGTTTGGTTTGCCTGCAGCCATTGGCGCTCAACTAGCCAGGCCTAACGATTGTGTGATTTGTATTTCTGGTGATGGTTCTTTTATGATGAATATACAAGAACTAACTACTATTAAACGCAAAAAATTGCCAATCAAAATCGTTCTAATAGATAACCAACGTCTAGGTATGGTACGGCAATGGCAAGAATTATTTTTTAATGAAAGATATAGTGAAACTAATCTTTCAGATAATCCCGACTTTTTAATGTTAGCCAAAGCATTTGATATTTCTGGACAAAAAATCACGAGCAAATCTGAAATCAATTCAGCTTTGGATAATCTTTTTAATACACCCGGTGCATATTTACTGCATGTCAGTATTGATGAATTAGAAAATGTTTGGCCCCTAGTTCCACCAGGTGCAGCCAATGAAAATATGCTTGATAAAAGTCATAAGGATAAGGAGTAGGTTATGAGCGAATTAACTAATTATCAATTTACTATAAAGGCTTATGATCAATTAGGTGCAATAGAACGAATTCTACGAGTGGTTCGCCACCGTGGAGGCCACATTGAAAAGCTACAAATGCAAACTGCGGAACATAATACCTTAGTTTTAAACTTAGTATTAACTACTAAAAGATCGATTACAGCTTTGCAAAATCAATTAACAAAACTCGTTGATGTAATAACAATTGATTAATATTTTTTTATTACTACAAAATCAATAAAGTAATAAGTAACAATTAGATAAGTATATATTTATAAGTTAAACAAAGTAGAAAGTATAGTATAATGATTGACCGTTAATTAAAAAAGCACGCAACAATATACATACTTAACAATTAAGTAAAATTTGAGAGGAAAATAAAATGGGTTCTACAGCAAAATCTGATTATATTTGGTTTAATGGTGAAATGGTTCCATGGGCTGACGCCAAAGTACATGTAATGTCACATGCTTTACATTATGGAACTTCAGTGTTTGAAGGTGTTCGTTGCTATAATACGCATAAAGGCCCGGCTATTTTTCGACATAAAGAACATGCACAAAGATTATTAAATTCAGCCAAAATTTATCGCTTCCCTGTACCCTATTCTCTTGAAGAAATCATGGAAGCCACACGGGAAACCATCAGAAAAAACAAATTAGATAGTGCTTATATTCGCCCACTAGTATTTATTGGTGACGTTGGTATGGGGGTTAATCCACCAGATGGTTATAAAACAGATGTAATGATTGCAGCTTTTCCATGGGGTGCTTATTTAGGTGAAGATGCGTTAGATCTAGGCATTGATGCTATGGTATCCTCATGGCACCGCGTTGCTTCCAATACTATTCCTGCAGCGGCCAAAGCTGGGGGTAACTATTTATCTTCATTATTAATTGGTTCTGAAGCTCGTGCTAACGGATTCCAAGAAGGCTTAGCTTTAGATGTTCATGGTCACCTTTCAGAAGGTGCTGGCGAAAATGTATTTGTGATTAAAGATAAAGTGTTATATACACCAGTACTTTCATCTTCTGCCCTGCCAGGTATTACTCGTGATGCAGTATTAACCTTAGCTCGCGATTTAGGTATTGAAATTCGTGAACAAACATTATCCCGCGAAGCACTTTACTTAGCAGACGAAGTATTTATGACTGGTACCGCAGCTGAAATTACACCAGTCCGTAGTGTTGATCGTATTCAAGTAGGTATTGGTCGTTGTGGCCCAATAACTAAACAAATCCAACAAACTTTCTTCGGATTATTCAATGGTAAAACTGAAGATAAATATGGTTGGTTAGATCCAGTTAAATAATACAATATGCTCAAATCCACCGATAAGTTCGGTGGATATTTTTTTAAAATCGAATTAAGTATTCAAAAAAAATCAGTAGTTTACATAATAAAACTTGGGAGCAAGAAATGCCTAAATATCGTTCGGCAACCTCAGTTGAAGGTCGCAATATGGCAGGGGCCCGCGCCTTATGGCGTGCTACGGGCGTAAAAAATGAAGACTTCGGTAAACCCATTATCGCCGTGGTTAACTCATTCACTCAATTTGTACCAGGCCATGTCCATCTGAAAGATATTGGACAACTTGTTGCCAAACAAATTGAAAAATCTGGGGGTATTGCTAAAGAATTTAATACAATTGCGGTTGATGATGGCATTGCTATGGGACACGGGGGCATGCTCTACTCTCTTCCTTCAAGGGAATTAATTGCTGATTCTGTGGAATATATGGTAAATGCCCATTGTGCTGATGCTATGATCTGTATCTCAAACTGTGACAAAATTACTCCCGGAATGTTAATGGCATCATTGCGCCTTAATATCCCCACTATTTTTGTCTCTGGTGGTCCAATGGAAGCAGGAAAAACCAAACTTTCAGACCAAATTATCAAATTAGATCTGGTTGATGCCATGATCCAAAGTGCCAATCCCAATGTTAGTGATGATGATAGTAGAGCTATAGAAGAATCAGCTTGCCCAACCTGTGGTTCTTGCTCAGGCATGTTTACTGCTAACTCAATGAACTGTTTAACTGAAGCCCTTGGACTATCATTACCCGGTAATGGTTCACTCATTGCTACTCATAAACAACGTGAGCAATTATTTCTTAATGCAGCTAAACGTATTGTCGAAATTACTAAACGCTATTATGAGCACGATGATGAATCTTATTTACCACGATCCATTGCTACTAAAGCTGCTTATGAAAATGCCATGTCATTAGATATTGCCATGGGAGGATCGACTAACACTGTACTGCATTTATTAGCAACAGCCCAAGAAGGTGAGATAGATTTTACCATGTCGGATATTGATAAATTATCCCGTAAAGTTCCACATTTATGTAAAGTGGCACCTAGTACTGCTATCTACCATATGGAAGATGTTCACCGAGCTGGTGGTGTGGTGTCGATTATGTCTGAACTCGATAAAGCTGGACTACTTAATCGCAATGTACACAATGTTCTTGGCTTATCATTACCAGAAACATTTGCAAAATATGATATTACCCAAACTACTGATGAATCAGTGAAAAAAATGTATCGCAGTGGTCCAGCGGGTATTCGTACCACCAAAGCCTTTTCACAAGATTGTTATTGGGACTCGCTTGATGATGATCGTGAGAATGGATGTATCCGCGATAAAGCCCATGCTTATAGTCAAGATGGTGGACTTGCAACACTATATGGCAATGTTGCTTTGGATGGCGCAATTGTTAAAACCGCGAGTGTTGCTGCAGAAAATCTCGTTTTCAGAGGGCCAGCTAAAGTATTTGAAAGCCAAGAAGATGCCGTTGATGGGATTTTAGGTGGCAAAGTTGTTGCAGGTGATGTGGTCGTAATTATTTATGAGGGCCCTAAAGGTGGACCAGGCATGCAAGAAATGCTCTACCCAACCAGTTATTTAAAATCCATGGGACTAGGTAAAAAATGTGCCCTAATAACCGATGGAAGATTCTCTGGTGGTTCATCAGGTTTATCTATTGGTCATATTTCTCCGGAAGCAGCTAATGGAGGATTAATTGGCCTTGTGCGTGATGGCGATATTATTGATATTGATATTCCTAACCGTAAATTAGTTTTAGATGTACCAACTTCTGATCTTGAACGTCGACGTGTAGCTGAACTTGAACGTGGCGATAAAGCTTTTACGCCTCACAATCGAGATCGTTACGTCTCATTTGCACTCAAAGCATACGCCAGTTTAGCAACTAGTGCTGATAAAGGTGCTGTACGTGATAAAAGTAAATTAGGTGGCTAATTGTGAAACAACAAATTACAAATTTAACCGGTGCTGATTATTTAAAAGCAACACTCCGCTCAGCAGTTTATGATGTTGCCCAAGTCACACCGTTGGAAAAAATGGAAAAAATATCTTCAAGATTAAATAACCAAATTTTCGTCAAACGTGAAGACCGTCAACTGGTGCATAGCTTCAAAATCCGTGGAGCACAAGCAATGATTGCTAGTCTAAGTGCTGAAGAACGCCAGCGGGGAGTCATTGCTGCATCAGCGGGTAATCATGCTCAAGGAGTAGCTTTATCAGCGAGTAGATTAGGGATTAATTCATTAATTGTAATGCCACTCACTACTGCCGACATCAAAGTTGAAGCGGTAAAAAGTTTTGGTGGTGAAGTGCTCCTATATGGTGCTAACTTTGATGAAGCCAAAGCTAAAGCTCTAGAACTGGTTGAACAACAAAATCGCATTTTTATTCCGCCATTTGATCATCCTCTGGTTATCGCCGGGCAAGGTAGTATTGCCATGGAATTATTGCAACAAAATGCCAAACTCGATCGCATTTTTGTGCCAGTTGGTGGTGGTGGTTTAGCTGCTGGTATAGCTGTTTTAATCAAACAAATCATGCCATCAATTAAAGTCATTGCTGTAGAACCGGAAGATGCAGCCTGCTTAAAAACTGCATTAGATGCTGGTAAACCAGTTGATTTAGATCGCGTTGGTTTATTTGCTGAAGGTGTCGCTGTTAAACGCATTGGTGATGAAACTTTCAGACTCTGCCAAAAATATATTGATGACATTGTTACCGTGGATAGTGACGAGATTTGTGCCGCAGTAAAAGATCTATTTGATGATGTGCGTGCTATTGCTGAACCGTCAGGTGCAGTTGCTCTTGCGGGACTAAAAAAATATGTGGAACAACATAATATTTTTGGTGAAAACTTAGCACATGTTTTATCTGGTGCTAATTTAAACTTTCACAACTTACGTTACATTTCCGAACGTTGTGAATTGGGTGAAAAACGCGAAGTTTTACTAGCGGTAACTATTCCTGAAAAGCAAGGCAGTTTTTTAAGTTTCTGCCAATTGTTAGGAGGCCGTTCGGTAACAGAATTCAGCTACCGTTATCATGATGAGAATTTAGCTTGTATTTTTGTTGGGGTTAAGATTTCCAAAATCAACGAAAAAGATGAAATCATGCAAGAACTCACCTCCGCAGGTTACCAAGTAGTTGATTTAACTGAAGACGAAATGGCAAAATTACATGTCCGTTACATGATCGGTGGTAAACCATTTAAGCAATTGCAAGAACAAATATACAGCTTTGAATTCCCTGAATCGCAAGGTGCGTTACTCAAGTTTTTACAAACTCTAGGCACCAATTGGAATATTTCCATGTTCCATTACCGTAGTCATGGCACCGATTATGGCCGTGTATTGGCTGCTTTTGAAATTAATGAAAATAACAGTAATAATTTCAACGAACATTTAACCGAACTGGGTTATGGCTTCCATAATGAAACTGAAAATCCTTCGTTAAAACTATTTTTAACCAACCAACCTTAACTTCCCTAATAACGACTATTAGCTATTGCCAGTTATAGTCGTTTAACTCCCATTATCAAAAATACCACTTAATTAATAACAATAACTTGATAATTTATTTTGAAAATAACTCAATCTTCTGTTAAATTAATCACTTATTGGAATGAAGATATATATATGGAATTAGCATAATGCACAAAAAAGTAATTTTAGGTTTAACTTTGTCGACACCTTTATCTGCCATTGCATTGAATTTACAAGGAACGAATATATATTCTGATGAGGTTAATATCCCGACTACTGCTGGCGCAGGTATAATTATTGAAGAAGGTAGTAATACTACTTTTGAACAAAATGTCTCCATAAACTCATTATCAAATAACATGTTTACGGGGATAAGTGGTAATTCAGACACTGAGGCAGCCCCTTCTAAGACTATTTTCGAAAATGATCTTACCATTAATCTAAGACCAGATAACATGTACGGGTCAACAGCTATTAATCTATCTGGTCCTAATACTGTTACAGTTAATGGTAAAACTACACTTGATGCTAGCTTTTCACAAGCAATTGAAATAACTGATAATTCATCATTGATCTTAAACGGAGGAGCAGATATCAATGGTCGTATTGAGGTTACTGATAATGGAAAATTAGAACTTAATGATGAATCAATAATTAATGGTAATCTTTCTGCAAGGGATAAAGGAAAAATAAGTATAAATAGCGAATCTGAAATCAACGGTGATCTTATTGCATATGCAGAAGGAGAAATAATTTTAAATGGCGACTCTGTAATCAATGGTGAGCTCTCTGCGGAAGGAGAAGGAAAGATAATTTTAAATGGCGACGCTGAAATCAATAGCGAACTTTTTTATGTTTCAGATAACGGAGAAATACAAATTAATGGAGATTATACAATTACTGGTGAGCTTTTCGCTATGGCTAATGGGAAAATAAATTTAGAAAGCCAAGGAGACTCTGTAATCAATGGTAATATTACTATTGAAGAAGATGGAAGAATACAAATTAAGAATCAGAGTAAAACCACAATTAACGGTGAAATTAGTATTATGGGTGAAAATTCATCGCTAGTTATAGATGGAGAATCTGAAATCAATGATGCAATTTCTTCATTCTACGAAGGAGAAGTAATTATAAATGGTAAATCTAAAATAGATGGTAATCTGTCTTCATCCAGCGAAGGAGTGATAATTTTAAATGGTGAATCTGAAATCAATGGTGAAGTTAATGTTAGAGGACAAGGACTAATAGAAATCAACAATAAAAGCAAAATTACGAAAGATATTACTGTTGAGGACGAAAATTCATTACTACTTATAACAGACGATTCTGAAATTGACGCTAATATTTTTGTTGATGATAAAGCAAAGATAGAAATAAATAAAAAGGCTATAATTAATGGTTCTATTCATGCAGAGGATGAAGGGGAAATAAGTTTAAATGGTGATGCTGAAATTAACGGTAGCATTGTTGCTGAATACAATGGCAAAATAGAAATTAATAATGACTCTATAATCAGTGGTTATATTTTTGCTCACGATGAAGGCGGCATACAAATTAATAAGAAAGCTCAAATTATTGGAGCTATTGAAACGTTTGAAGATGGTAAAGTTGAACTTAATTTAGACTCTGGCTCAAAAATGCAGCTAGGAGCAAATAATCATATGTTCGATGATGAGCGCACCACTGGCGGTACAATAAACATAGCTCTTGCTAAAAATGCTTCTTGGGATATAACTAATAGTAAAACATACATTACTGAATTATCAGGTAACGGGAATATAAAATTTGCTGATATCCATTATAGTGATTCCTTTGGTGAACTAACTGTTATGGATTTAAAAGGGGGAGCTAATTTTGATATTCGCACAAACATTTATGAAGAACAGAATGATAAAATCATTGTAACTAACTCTGCGGAAGGAGCGCATACGATAAATGTAAACAATAATGGCGCTTCTAATACAAATGGTCAGGAAAAGCTAATTTTAGTAGAAATAGATAATAATGCACTTAATACCGCAACTTTTAAAACAACCCATGATGTTGAACTAGGTGGCTATGTATATAGTTTAAATAGAGATGGTAATAACTGGGTATTAACAGGTAGTCGTAAACCGATTGATCCCCCAGTTACTCCGGACAATCCAACAACTCCTGTCACGCCAGATGATCCAGTTATTCCTGATAACCCAGATAATCCAGTTATTCCTGATAACCCAGACAATCCTGTTACTCCTGATAACCCGGATAATCCTGTTACTCCTGATAACCCGGATAATCCTGTTACTCCTGATAACCCGGATACCCCTGTGACGCCAGATAATCCGAATAAACCGGTAATTACTACTACTGCCAATGCTAGCGCTGGATTCCTTAATGGCAACTACTTAATGAGCTACGTGGAAACACAAACACTATTAAAACGTTTAGGCGATATGCGTAATAGTGGTAAATTTGGTGATGTATGGATGCGTGGTTTTTCTGGCAAATTAGATTCATTTGCTGGTGGCAAATTAAGTAAATTCGATATGAGCTACCATGGTTTCCAATTTGGTGCCGATAAACAGTTATCTGAGGATTCTCCTTTTGTTGTTGGAGCGTTTGTCGGTCAAACTTATGGATCCCCTAATTACCGTAAAGGGGATGGTTCGTTACGCTCATTCAACACTGGTCTTTACACTACTTACTTAGGCAGTAATGGCTTCTACATTGATGTTGTGGGTAAATATGCGCGCCAACGCAATCATTTTAAAGTCAAAGACACTGCAAATAACAGGGTTCAAGGTACCGGACATACCAATGGTTTAGGCCTGTCAATGGAATTAGGTAAGAAATTTAATTTCAATGAGTTTTATATTGAACCACAAACGCAATTATCCTATAGCCACCAAAATGGTGCTTCGATAAATGCAACTAATGGTTTGCGAGTCAAATTAAGCAACTATAACTCCTTAATCGGCCGTGCTTCTACTTTATTTGGTTATGAAATTAATACCGAAAATAGTAATATCAACCTGTATGCTAAAACCGGGATTGTAAGTGAATTTAATGGTGACACTTACTATAAATTAAATAACAGCAAAGAAAACCACTCATTTAAAGGTAGCTGGTGGAATAATGGTGTGGGTATAAGCGCAAATATTAATCAACGACACACCATTTATTTTGATTTAGAAAGTTCATCAGGGCATAAATTTGATTTATTACAAGTTAATGGTGGCTACCGTTACTCTTTCTAACATTATGCTAGTAAGGAAAGTACCCATCACTAATAGTATTGAATTATAAATATATCCTCATTATTTGTGGATATATTTATAACTAATAAATTGTTAACTAAACAGTCTTTTGCAAAAACAAAATTAGTTATTTGTTATAATTGAATAACAATTATGCTTACTATTAATGCATAACCAATTATAAACACCTAGTGCTCTGACAATATTTTTATAATAAGATAGTTTACTTATACGGTTACAAATAAAATTAAAATTATGATCAGACTAGCCATAATCGGGACCAATTGGATCACTGACAAGTTTATTGAGGCAGCACTGCAAACCAACAAATATCAATTGTCAGCGGTCTACTCACGCAGTATTGATAAAGCACAACTATTTGCGAAAAAATATCATATTAGTACCATATATACCGATCTGATTCGTTTAGCTAAAAATCCTCAAATAGATGCCATCTATATTGCCAGCCCTAATTCATTGCATTTTGCACAAGCAAAGTTAATGCTCGAAAATGGTAAAGATGTGATTTGTGAAAAACCGTTGACTTCTAATTTAGAACAAACTAAGGCATTAATTGATATTGCCATTGACCGGCAACAAGTAATTTTTGAAGCACTAAAAACCTACCATTTACCTAACTACCAGCAAGTACGCAACTATTTACCAAAATTAGGCAAAATACGCAAAGTACTCTTAAATTATTGTCAATATTCTTCCCGCTATCCTAGTTATTTAAAAGGTGAAAATCCTAATACTTTCAACCCATTATTTTCTAATGGTTCAATAATGGATATTGGGGTTTATCCACTTAATTTCGCGATTGGTTTATGGGGTAAACCAACAACTATTTCAGCAACGTCATCCTTGCTTGAATCAGGTGTTGATGCGCATGGTTCGGTAGTCATGACGTATGACGATTTTGAAGTCATAATTTGGCATTCGAAAGTAAGTAATTCCTATATTCCTAGCGAAATTCAAGGGGAGGATGGCTCATTAATAATTAACCATTTATCCGTTTGCCAACAAGTAAGTTATCAACCAAGGCAAGCAGAGCTACAAGATATTTCAGTCAATCAAAATAGCAATGAAATGTATTACGAGGCAAACTACTTTGCCGAACTATGCCTACAGCGACAAATTATGCATAACGGTTTAAGTAACTCACTAACATCATCGGCATTACTTACCACAATAAGGCAACAAACCGGGGTGGTATTTCCTACTTGCATATAGTAATTTAATTTTAATCAAAAAACATGCACTAACTATTAATCCATAACATAGTCGTTGTATTTCTTATTTTTTTATCGAAACACATCCACGAATTAACACTGCGAAAATTGGTTGCTACTCTATTTTATGAAAATAATTAATCAACATTAAATTCAACAAAATAAAAGCAAAAACAGTAAAGCAGTGATAACGGGTCATAACCTGCTATCACTGCTAACAACAACTAATCACATAAACACTTTATGGGGTAACACAAGCAACGGCTATTTTTCCTCCATACCAATCCCAATCGTAATGCCAATCTATTCGACCATTATCACGATTTGCAGCATTATGGCTAGAATAATTACCTGCCCCTCCTGTATATTCAGTTGCCCAAACACCTGTGTGGTGACTATCCCCCTCCCATTCACTTCCAGCATAATAATCGGTATACAGATTTCCCCACTCATTCATTAATCCCCCCATTTTGTTTCTGGACTGATTTGTATTATCCCAAGCTATTTTTCTTGTAGCATACCCAGTGCCATTTGAGTAATCGGCTGAATCAGGTACTCTCCATTTAGGGGACGATGCTAAATTAGGGCAATAACGTGAAGCTCCATTCCAAGAAGATGAACTTAAATGTGCTATAAACCATCTATTAATTGTAAAATTATATAATAATTTATTGTTGCCATTTTTATTTGCAAAAATTTTAAATGTAGATGGGCTAAAAGAACCATTAGGGGCAGAATCAGTTAGCCCATGTAATGTAACGCGAACCACTTTACCTTGCGGTTGATTATTTTCTGGTGTTAATTCTAAAGTCACACCTTCACCACTTTCTGGTTGAATGATCGAACCATTGCTACTAATAATTTCTGCTGCTGTAATACCATCTACTATTAATTTAAAAAACAAATTATTAGAGCCAACCGTTGGAAAATTACTTTGAGGATTATTAATATTTTGCAATTTAAATCCATTCATAGGGTCCCATTGTTCAGCTGGGCCTGCATATTGCCCATCGCCAAAAGTTAAATTAGGTTGTGCGTAGCAAAAAATAGGTTCTTCAACTTTAGGGTAAAAATAATAAACATGTGAATTATCATCAATAGTCAATTGACTAGGTTTGCCATATTTTGTTTTTATCACTCCCTTTTTCAATTCAACTGTCAATGAATACGGTGCATCACATGGGGACGGTTTTGTCTTAGGATTAGATTTAACTTTACTACTAATATCTCGCCCATGATTATCTTTCCATGTTACCTGTAAAGCTCCCTTAATTTCAGATAAATTTGAAGGTACTAATTCATCGCCATCATCATCTTGCCAATAATTATAAGGCGCAACGACCAACTGATCAAAATCGATTTTTGGATAATTATCATTACCATCGGCAGGGAATGGAACATAAGTTTTAATATTTTCGAAAGTATCTGTACTTTCAATTATTATAGGACTTTCGGCTTTTGATGTATCTACAATAGAGTCAGGATAAGCATCATGTTCGGTAGGGATAAGTGAAGTACCATCAGGAAGAGTTATTCTTAATAAACCCAAAGCATTTGGACTAAATTCTCTAGTTATTCCATCATTAAAAGTTAAATATGGCAAGTTACCATTAATAACATTTTGAGTTGTTGCATTTAAAATACCAAAACAAAAACTAGGTAGTGATAAACAAAAAATTAAAAAACAACAGTTAATATATGAAAAAAAATTATAGTTTACCAGTGTTTCCTTGTTTCCTTGTTTCCTTGTTTCCTTGTTTCCTTGTTTCCTTGTTATATGATAGCATATTTCTTCCTTAAAATCAAGCATTTAATTGAATTTTATTGTTTTTTCGTTGTTTTATCCGGATTAAATAGATATATAAAATCAATATCTCTACATAAATCATTTTGTAGTATAAATATGAAAAAAGACTATTAAAAATGAATTTTTATAAAGATTTGTAAAGATCTTTGAAATCGGGTGGCAATTTTAGTTAAGATTAATAAAAATTGGTGTTGCCTATATGTTACGATAGTTTGTTGATAGGCCACACCTAATTAGCCAAACACTCTGGAGGAAATAAAATTATTTAATCTGATCGATATAGTCTTTGACAATACCAATACTATTAGCAAAAAGCTGTTTTTCATTATCGGAAAAATCAAGCTCTATGATTTTCTTAATGCCATGTTGATCCAAAATAGCCGGCACACCAATAGCAACATCCTTATAACCATACTCGCCATTCAAAATACAACTTAAGGCTAAAGCACGGTGACTATTAGTAAAAATATGCTGACAAATTTCAGTAATGGTACTGCTAATACCATATTCGGTACAATGCTTATATTTAACTATTTCAAAACCTTTATTTTTTGCCGCCGTTCCAATCTCCGCAAAATCAATCCTATTCTTATCTAATTGATTTAATTGGATACCATAAACTGATGAATGTGACCACACTGGGAATTGGGAATCACCATGTTCACCAACAATAAAAGCATCAATACTTTGCGGTCCAATATCCATCTGTTCGCCTAATAATCGGCGTAAGCGCACCGTATCTAACCACACTCCGGTACCAATAACTCTATGACGTGGCAAACCCGATAATTTCCAAACTTGGTAAGTAATGGCATCACAAGGGTTAGTGGCAATTAAAAAAATACCTTTAAAACCATTTTTCATCATATTTGGTACAATACTAGCAACAATTTTGGAAGTACCTGCCAACTCCTCTGCCCTACTTTTTTGTGCTAACCCGGAAGTAACGGTAATAATAGCAATATCAATATCGGCACAATCAGTGGATTCACGCAAACTAACTTTAATCATATTTTGTCGATAAGCCGCCGCATCTAATAAGTCTTGGGCATGCCCATAAGCTAAATCATTATTAAGATCAACCAGAGCAATTTCTTCACAAATTCCACGATTAACAAACGTATAAGCTGTTGTCGAGCCCACATTACCCACACCAATAATCATCACTTTACGCAGTTTCATTTTGCACCTCATCTGAGTTAAGTTTACCCATTAACATTGAAAATCGAATAATACTTAAAAGACATCTAATACTTAAGTAATCTTATACCTATAGATAATCAACGAGCAAGAACAAGATCGTTAATTTCTTATGTAATTATTTATAACTCACTATTAATATTAGTGAAAATAATTGATTGCGGATAGATACACGTACTTAATAGGTGTGTTTTTTACTAACTCAATTCGCACTTAGATGTTGAATATAAGAAAAATCTATATTAAAACATATAGCTGACCTGAAACTTCTTTACAAGAATGTCTTTCTGTGAAAGGGTTTATGAATATGTTAGGGTTAATAAACTAGTAAATTTTTTGTTATTTAGTTTCTAATCTATAATGTGGTTGTTACAAAAAATTAGTACCTAATCTACTGAGCAGTTTTAATCTCAGGACTAAAATCAAAAATCCCAGTTTTCAGACTAAGATTTTTTTGCCGATATAACTATTTTAATAATATTTCTGGTGTAGCAAATCCTGTCCCCAAATCTATTTTATATAAGCCTGTATTCCAACTTACGGCTTTTAAATTATTTTCTTTAAACAAAATGTCAACAAATCCTCCTGAAATCAATAAATCTGAGTGAACTATCCATTTGATATCTTCTTTTCTATCTAACAAAAAAATATTTTTTGATGCTAATTGTTTATTGTCTTTAAAAAATGGATCAAAAAAATCTAACAATACAACACAATTATCATTATCTATCTGAATGATCTTTATAGCCTTTTCTATAAGATTGTTTTTTATACCCATTATTTTAATGGCCATATATTTTTAAAGTTTGAGTTTGAAATTCTATTTAAATATTCATGCTGAATTCTACCTTTATTTTGCTCACCTAAATCAAGTTAAGTTACAGCTCTGCATATTTGCAGAGTACTGCTGATATTTGACATCAACTATATGTGTTAGCTTTTAGGTAAAATCAAAAACTACTGTCTTTATTATGTCATAACCTACTTATTCCCTTTTACTTTTCAAACTGAATCTATGTGCGTTTTTTTCCTTTTAACTTAACCATACAACCGATTAATTAAATAGTGCTAATTGTCTGCTATTTTCATTGATTTTTTCCCAAAATAGGTTAAATATTAACTAATTATTTTTTATATCATTACAAAAAAAAAGGAATTGACAATTATTTTATAAATAATAATAATTCTCATTACCATTTAAGTGAATTATATTTATAGCTTTTTTAATGTAAATGTAACTAGTGTAATTGATAATGAATACAATTTGATTCAGGCATTACTAGTTTTATTTTAAAGTAGCGTTATTGTTAAGTATATTTAAACAACAGGAGTGACTAATGGGATTCAATTTCTTGCTAAACCAAAAGAAATTCTTTTTAATAATTTTTACTTTCCTGATGATTAGCTGTGGATTTGCAAATTCAGCCTTAGCCGCTAACAAAAAATTTAAAGTGGTTACCACTTTCACCATTATTCAAGATATTGCCAAAAATGTTGCTGGTGATGCAGCAACAGTTGAATCAATCACCAAAGTTGGGGCCGAAATTCATGAATATGAACCTACCCCGCAAGACATTGTGAGAGCACAATCGGCTGATTTAGTGTTATGGAATGGTTTAAACTTAGAACGTTGGTTTGAACGTTTTTTTGAAGATATTAAAGATGTCCCTGCAGTGGTTGTAACTGCAGGTATTGATCCCATGCCAATTCAAGAAGGCAGTTATAAAGGTAACCCTAATCCTCATGCTTGGATGTCGCCTACCTTAGCTCTAATCTATATTGATAATATTCGTGCGGCTTTAGTTAAGTACGATCCAGATAATGCCAATGTTTATAACCAAAATGCGACTGATTATGCTGCCAAAATTAAAGCGCTTGATGCACCATTGCGTGAGCGTTTAGCCAAAATCCCCGCAGAACAGCGTTGGTTAGTCACCAGTGAAGGCGCCTTTAGCTATTTAACCCGAGATTATAATCTTAAAGAAGCTTATTTATGGCCAATTAATGCCGAACAACAAGGCACGCCGAAGCAAGTAAAACATGTGATCGATTTAGTCAGAGCTAACAATATTCCAGTGGTATTTAGTGAAAGTACTATTTCCAATAAACCGGCTATTCAGGTAAGCCAAGAGACTAATGCCAAATATGGTGGTGTTTTATATGTGGATTCGCTGTCAACCCAAGATGGGCCTGTACCAACCTATATTGATTTATTGAAAGTTACTGTAGAAACTATAGCCAAAGGGTTTGAAAAATAATGCCGAATATTTGTTTAAATGTTGATAACATTACCGTCACTTATAATAATGGTCATACAGCTATTCATGATGCCAGTTTTACTCTAAATGGTGGCACCATTTGTGCCTTAGTTGGCGTTAATGGGAGTGGTAAATCGACACTATTTAAAAGCATCATGGGAATGGTGCGCCCAACTATGGGTCATGTCAATGTAAATAATACCCCCATCAAACAAGCGTTAAAGCAAAATATTATTGCCTATGTACCACAAACTGAGGAGGTCGATTGGGACTTTCCGGTTTTGGTCTCTGATGTGGTAATGATGGGGCGCTATGGGCATATGTCTTTTCTGCGAATACCCAGTCAAGAAGATAAAAAACAAGTAGAAATAGCCCTTGAGCGCGTCAATATGACTGAGTTTAAACATCGGCAAATTGGAGAATTATCGGGAGGGCAAAAAAAGCGAGTATTTTTAGCGCGTGCTCTTGCCCAGCAGGGTAAAGTGCTGTTATTAGATGAACCTTTTACTGGGGTGGATGTCAAAACGGAAAATGCAATTATCGATCTTTTAAAGGATCTGCGTAGCGAGGGGCATTTAGTTTTAGTTTCTACCCATAATCTTGGTAGCGTGCCAGAATTTTGCGATCAAGTGGTGTTAATTAATCAAACGGTGCTAGCATTTGGGCCAACTGAAACAACGTTTACGCCAGAAAATTTAATGACCACTTTTGGTGGTACATTGAGGTATTTAAGTTTATCTGGCGACAAATTGCATGAGGACTCCGATCCACGTAAAGTCTCAGTATTGACGGATGATGAACGTGCAGCAATATTTTATGGTGAAGGTAAACATGATTCACCCCATCAAGATTTGCTAGTTGAACATACTGATAATAAACCACAAGGACAAGGCTAAATGGAACTATTATTTGAGCCATTTACTTATGGCTATATGCTTAAAGCGATATGGGTAAGTTGCATTGTAGGTGCGGCCTGTGCTTTTTTATCGGCGTTTTTAATGTTAAAAGGTTGGTCGTTAATGGGAGATGCTCTTTCGCATTCAGTGGTTCCTGGCGTTGCCGGTGCTTATGCCCTTGGTCTACCTTATTCAATCGGCGCTTTTTTCACCGGGTTGTTGGCAGCCCTTGCCATTGCCCTTATTCGTGCATTTACGCGTTTGAAAGAAGATGCCGTTATCGGTTTTATCTTCTCTACTTTTTTTGCTATTGGTTTGTTAATTATTTCGTTAAATCCAATTTCAGTTAATGTGCAAACCATTATTTTTGGTAATATTTTAGGTATTGCCGATAGCGATATGTGGCAAGTACAAATCATTATTTTAATCTCATTTATTTTACTGTTTTTTCTATGGAAAGATTTGCTGGTGACTTTTTTTGATGAAGTACATGCGCGATCGATCGGTTTAAACCCATTGCGCTTAAAAATCCTGTTTTTTACTATTTTAAGCGCTTGTACCGTCGCGGCACTACAAACCGTGGGGGCTATTTTAGTTATCGCCATGGTGGTCACTCCAGGAGCAACCGCATATCTACTGACTAATCGTTTTTCGCGGTTACTTATTATTTCCGTAATCATTGGTGGCTTAACCAGTGCCATTGGCGCATGGTTCAGCTATTTTTTAAATGGTGCTACTGGTGGTGTAATCGTGACATTACAAACACTTATTTTCATAGCTGCGTTCCTGTTTGCCCCACAGCATGGTTTGATTCCTAATCGATTAAGGATTAAGCGCAACCAATTAAATAAGGCGGCCAATATATGATGGAGTTATGGGATTTTATTAGCCACCCTTTCACCTATGCCTTTATGCA
The DNA here is from genome assembly GCF_001690685.1 of Gilliamella sp. wkB112. Classification (GTDB taxonomy): domain Bacteria; phylum Pseudomonadota; class Gammaproteobacteria; order Enterobacterales; family Orbaceae; genus Gilliamella; species Gilliamella apicola_J. The sequence goes on from NZ_LZGL01000017.1 coordinate 277,605, forward strand.
ACGGGCAATTTTAGCAGCACTAGCTACCGGATTTGTGTGCGCTTTGTTGTCCTGCTTTTTGGTACTAAAAGGTTGGTCGTTAATGGGCGATGCGATTTCACATGCAGTACTACCGGGTATTGTGCTGGCTTATTTAGCTGGTATTCCGATTATTATTGGCGCTTTTGCTTCTGGCTTATGCTGTTCGGTAGCCACTGGTTACATTAAAGAAAACTGCCGCGTAAAAGAAGATACCGTTATGGGGATTGTTTTTTCAGGGATGTTTGCCTTTGGCTTAGTACTATTTTCTAAGGTCGACACTTCGCAACACTTAAATCACATCTTATTCGGTAATGTACTGGGTACCACTTACGCCGAATTAGGCCAGATATTGACTATTGCGATTATCGTTTCAATTTTAGTGATTATTAAACGCCGTGATCTGATGCTATTTTGTTTTGATCCAGTACAAGCTAAAGTGATCGGTTTACCTGTCAAAATTTTGCATTATGGCTTACTTAGCGTTTTGGCCTTAACTATTGTAGCCTCGCTACAAGCTGTTGGCGTGATATTGGTTATCGCCATGTTAATTGCACCCGGCATCACCGCCTTTTTATTATGCAAACGTTTTGAATTAATGTTAATTATTGCGATTATTGTTTCGGTATTTTCAACAGTGACCGGGACTTTGATTAGTTTTTATATTGATGGTGCTACTGGTGCCTGTATTGTTATTTTACAAGCAACTATTTTTATCTTGGCTCAGTGTTATCGTCTTATTGTTAATCACGTCAAGCAAAGCAATAGGTTTAATCCGGCATAAAGTTATTAGTATTTAGATGATGACTTACTCATCATCTAAATATTTACTAGCATCAGCATAGTTGTCAAAGCGTGAGAAATGACCTTGGAATTTTAAACGGACTTTACCAATTGGACCATTACGTTGTTTGCCTAAAATAATTTCGGCAATACCTTTGTGCTCGGAAGCTTCATTATATACTTCGTCGCGATAGATAAACATGATCACATCCGCATCTTGTTCGATTGAGCCGGATTCACGTAGATCCGAGTTTACCGGCCGTTTGTCACCACGCTGTTCTAAGCTACGATTAAGTTGTGAAAGTGCCACTACCGGAATTTGTAACTCTTTGGCTAATGCTTTTAATGAACGCGAGATTTCAGCAATTTCTAAAGTACGATTTTCGGAGATATTAGGTACTCGCATTAATTGCAAATAATCAACCATGATCATGCTTAAACCTTTATGTTCACGATAAATTCGCCGAGCTCGTGAACGTAATTCCATTGGTGTTAAACCAGAGGAATCATCAATATAGATATTCTTTTTCTCCAGCAATAACCCCATAGTACTAGAAATCCTCGCCCAATCATCATCTTGCAATTGACCTGTTCGAATGCGGGTTTGATCAACGCGTGACAATGATGCCAACATACGCATCATGATTTGATCTGCAGGCATTTCCAAACTAAAAATTAACACTGGTTTTTCTTGCATCATCGCTGCATTTTCACACAAATTCATGGCAAAAGTGGTTTTACCCATGGATGGGCGCGCGGCAACAATAATCAAATCTGAACGCTGCAAACCTGCAGTCTTTTTATCCAAATCAATAAACCCGGTAGCTACACCCGTCACACCATCATGCGGACGTTGGAAGAGTTCTTCGATTTTAGCCACTGTTGTTTCCAACACTTCAGTGATACTTTTAGGGCCTTCCCCTTGTTTAGTACGGCTTTCAGCAATTTGGAAGATTTTGCTTTCGGCTAAATCTAAAATTTCAGTACTATCGCGCCCTTCGGGGGAATAACAGTTATCAGCAATTTCATTGGAAGCACTAATCAATTCCCGTAAAATAGCTTGTTGACGTATAATATCACTATAAGCCACAACATTAATGGCACTAGGCGTATTTTTAGAAAGCTCAGCCAAGTAGGCAAAGCCACCAACATCAGCTAATACACCTTTGCTTTCCAAGCTTTCAGACAATGTAATTAAATCAATCGGCGTACCTTTACTAATCAAGGTATGCATTTCGGAAAAAATCAATTGGTGATGGCGAGAATAAAAATCACGCTCAGTAATCATCTCAGCAACTGTATCCCAACGTTGATTGTCAATCATTAAACTGCCTAATACCGCTTGTTCTGCTTCAATAGAATGCGGTGGTAATTTTAAATTGTGCAGATTTGATTTTTTCGCATCTTTACTGGTATTTATTTCATCAGTATTCATTGCATTCATTTTTCTCTATGTTTAATTCCTATCTAAGCAGTAATGCTTAGTGTAAAAATAATGGTCCTAAAGCCTGCTCAGGTATTTGGTATTCTGGTGGGTAATCTACCTGAACCAAATATAACCCTTCGGGTTTGGCTGTGGCTGCAGCTAGAGTTCTGTCTTTAGCTTGCAACAGCTCTAAAATCCATATTGGCGGTTTATTACCACAACCCACTTCTAATAAACTACCAACAATATTACGCACCATATGATGCACAAATGCATTGGCTTTAACATCGACTATAATGTATTCACCTTGCCGTGTCACCTTAATATGATGAATATTACGCCATGGTGTTAGTGACTGACATTGAGCCGCTCGAAAAGATGAAAAATCATTTTCACCTAATAGGTGCTGTGCAGCTTGGTGCATTAAGCTTGCATCTAACGGTAAATAATAATGCGTAACGCCTTTAGCTAAAATTGCCGGGCGGTAACGATGATTATAAATCACATAACGATAACGTCTAGCTGTGGCGCTATGTCTGGCATGAAAACTATCGGCAACTGGTGTTGACCAGCGCACAGCTATATTGTGAGGTAAATGCGAATTTACCCCCATAGTCCAGGCACTTGCTGATCGCGTAGCATTGGTCACAAAATGCACCACTTGGCCGGTAGCATGCACGCCGGCATCGGTTCTACCAGCACAAAATAAGTTGATGGTTTCGTTAGCCACGATTGATAAGGCGGTTTCTAACCTTTGTTGAATGGAGTCAACCGACTGCTGACGTTGCCAACCAAAATAGTCACTGCCATCATACTCAATCCCCAAGGCAATTTTACAGGTAGTCATCAATGAGGATCTCTAACGTCTCAATCAACATTAATGCGCCTAAATAACGAACATTGTCAGCAACTGACCAAAATTGAATTTGCTCATAATTACCATAACTGTGCCGTAAATTGGCGATTTTAATCGCTAGAGTTTGCTCTGCCTCATTGCTAACTTGGGTAACAGGTGTAGGTAACTTGCCTTCATGTAGCTCAACACCATAATCACTAACGCGTGCCGTATCTAATTCAATCGGTAGACTACTACTGACATTAACCGCTTGGGCAAGACCATAAAAAACTGGCACCACCACTGATTCAATTGATACCGCCAAATCATAATTACAAATAACCTTACGGATTTGGTCAACTTGTGGTTGTTCACCTAATAGTGAATCGTTGTTTTGATGCAAAACCGGTAGTAAGTTAAATGCCAATTGTTGGTCAAATAACTCGTTATCAACTGGCATACCATTTAGTAATCTGGCACTTTGCCCAGCCAGTTCATTTACTCCGTTTTTACCATACAATGATGCTGGAATAAAACTAGTCATATGCAAATTAGTTAATTGTTCAATATTGGTTAACGATGCCACTGATCGTAATAACTGACATACTGTAGCACTTGCCACCGCAATAATATTTTCATTCCGGTATTCTGTTAACACATTATTATTCACTCGCGGTACCAATAATGGAATGTGATCTTGCTGAGCAAAATAACCACTAGCGTCAATCACTATGCACCCTGATTGGGCTGCAACTTGGGCATATTTTTCGCTAGTTTCAGTCCCGGCAACAAAAAAGGCAAAATGGCACTCAGTCCATTCCATTTTGCTACTATCAATAACCGTCAGGTTTTTACCGGCAAAGCGAACTATTTCACCAGCACTATTATCACTCCCAACTAAAAATAAATTTTCAATTTCTATTGCGCGTTGCTGTAATAATTCAACTAACGCAGAACCAACTTGCCCTGTGGCACCGACAATGGCAATATTCCATGCAGACATAATTTAAAACCTAAATAAAGAAATTTGCTGATGATTATACCACTTTATTGGCAAACACAGCGGAAAAAAGTAACTATCAATGTGGCAAAATGTTAATCGCATAAGACCACTATCTTTGCTTGAATTACAAGCAATTATCTCAACTTTTATTAGCTTTATTCTGACTTAAATAATTTGGTTTGTTGATCCAAAAAACTAAGTAAATCGGGAAACCGATATTTGCCAGTCATTGATTTTATATTGCTTGCTGCGGCATCTAACTGCGTACCAATCGCGGTTACATATAGTGGGTGTTTACTGTTGCCTCGCAGCACCTCAATTAAATATTGGCTATTGCCTAAAAATGGCTTCTTTGCTACACCAATGATAGGAATGGTTTGCTTTAAAGCGTTATACAAATGACCACCTAACCCCAATTTGCCATCTTGTAGATATACATAACCATCAATTATGATGGCGCTAATATTGCTTAAATCGATTTTATTCAACAAAGCCATAATGCAAGGTAATTCGCGTTGATAAAACTGACCAGATTGATAAGGCGCAACATTATCTTGATAATCGGTAATTATCCCTTTAATTTCGGCTTTTGAATCTGACCAATGCTCAAACAAAATACCTACTGTTTTGGCCCGTTCTTGCATATAATAAACATCAATTGCTAGATACATTTCACTGGTTTCCTTACTTTAAAAAATGTATTAATCAGCGTTGTTGACAAACCCATTGGTAATCTACGTACCTGATTACACTGCTTTAATACTTTTGAGGCTATTGTTTAATCCGCCGAATGCACAGTTATTAATTTTGTTTTATTGTTTTTATAGATAAAAGTATAAGAAGTTACTCCACCGCCAAAGTATTGAGTAATGGTTAACTTATTGTTTCCTGACCATTTGTATTCCATATCAACACTTTTATCTTCATAATCGGCTAAAAAATTTTCACCTGCTTTAAGCTTACTTCTAAATACATAATATGGATTTAAACTCATTGCTTCATAGACATCCAAAATAGTCATATTGTTATAATAACAAGTATCAGTCCATTGCATTTCACCTTGTTTTGTTTCAAGACATTGTTCATTGTTATTTAAATGATTAATTTTGCTTTCATCCTCGTCAGATAGTGGTTTATAGAAGATTAAGTGATTATCATAAGGAATCATTAATTCATGATTATTAAGTTGTATAATATATTTGTAATTAAAATTAATACATAAATCGGATAACTCAGACTCATCAAAATAATAAAGCCGATTAAATTCATTCAAGGATAAGTGATATTTTTTTAAGTCTTGGGCATATGCTTCATAAAAACCAATAGAATTTAATACTGAATTAATATTTTCTTGATTAACTTCAACATTATTAAAATCACAGCCTAATATATTAATTTTTGCTAAATCACCTAAAATAAAATTATCAAATGTATTACTTAATCTTTCATTTCCAGACTTTGGATCAAAGTGTTCGTTTAATCTATCTTTTATCAAGCGATAATGATAATTTTTACTGAAATTTTCTGCCAATGCATAGGTACAACATGACCATATAATTAGTAATAAACTACTTAATAAAATCTTTTTCATCACTTAATTCCATTTTAATTTGTGTCCAATTACTATCAAAACTGTTAGTTATCTTCAATTTTTTAGTTTTCATTTGGTTCATAATACTACGCCTTAAATATTCTGAGAAATGATTTACTTTAACTATTAGTTGCTGAATTACTGGTGTAATTTTTGCGTACTAATACAATATAATTTGAGTGCAACTTATAGAATTGACCAACAACTTCAATTATCTCTAATAATTTGGAATGCAGATCGTAAAACTAGATAGTAATAAAATACAAAATTAATGATTACCGCTAAAGTAAGGTATCTATAATAATTAAGCTATCTCAATGATAAAAAATAAAACCACACTAGCAACTATTGCTAAACATGCTAATGTATCAATTGCAACGGTTTCGCGAGTTTTAAAAAAACCTAATTTAACCTCACCAATAACTCAATCTAAAGTCTTCCAAGCTATTGAAGAATTGCATGTAGATACTTGTGATAAAGTTAATGCTCACAATACCATTACTAATAATAAAACAATCTTAATTATTGATAACCAACTAATTTCCCATAGCTTAATTAATTATGGTATAGAACAAGTGTTAAATGCCACTGGTTATAAAATATTTTACTTACGCTTTCCTTACTCAGAAGACAAGGATATTCAGCATTTAATTAGATATGCTACCCAAAACTTATTTGCTGGCATTATCATCATTAATGAAGCACCATATTTAACCAAACTTAGTCAATACATGGTTTGCCTGCCTCCAGTGATACTGGTAAATCATTTTCATGCTGAATTTAATTGTGTTTACTTTGACCACCTTATAATGGCCCACCAAATAACTAAATATCTAATAGAACATGCTCACCATAAAATTGCACTGTTGCTGGGTCACCCGGATAAAATCAGTTCTACTCATTTACTACAAGGCTATAAGCAAGCACTAGATAGAGCCAATTTAACTATAGACACGGATTATATTATTAAGGATTGTTTTACTTATGAACATGGGCAACTGGCAGTCAAAAATTTGCTTAGCAGCAATAAACCACCCACTGCAATTATTTGCGCAGACAATATCAATTTAAGTTATTTGGATGAAAAATATTATAATAAGCAGCATTATCAATTGGATTATAGAGCCGTTTTAGGCGCTTTAGCACAGGCTCATATACATCAAAGTACAGCACCTACTTTAGTTTACATTAGTCATAGTAACCAGCGCCATTATAATGAACTTGATACCTTATCGCGAATGTATAAACCACTATATAAAATGGGGCAACAAGCTGCAGCTTTGTTGAGTAAAAAAGTCAAAAATAACGATAGCGTTACCAAACACTATCATTTACTTAAAGCAGAGGCTATTTTTTATTAATATCATCTATATGATTATCAATGATGCAAAAATTAGCCATAATCTGCAATATTACAATTTACACTCTTTGGGTTTGCCTTATGCAAAAGTCGCAATCAAACGTTTAGGAGATAACTTATTATGTAGCTGGCAGCCTGCCCCAATAAATTGTTCACCTTGATAAAGTCGCACTAAGGTTTCTGTTGGCGTATAACTGTCTAGCTCGATAGTTTTCCCTAATAAAATCGCTTTGCCTTGGGATTGTGTAAGAGTGATGGTTAAATAATCTTGCAAAGGGCTATCAACCGGCATTAACACATGATCACGTTCAGGCATAGCTTGTAACGCATCTAAGGTCAGCATTTTTGCAATAGGGTAATTAGCCACTTGCAAACGCCTGAGGTAGATCACATGAGCACCACAACCGAGTAATTCACCTAAATCATCAATAATAGTACGAATATAAGTACCTTTAGAACAGTGGATCTCTAAACTTAATTGATTATTACTGGTATTAAAATCTAGAAATTGATTTTCATAGACAGTAATTGGTCTGGCCTCGCGCTCAATAACAATACCTTGGCGAGCATATTCATAAAGTGGTTTACCTTGATACTTTAACGCTGAGAACATGGTAGGTACTTGCAAAATATCACCACGGAAATGTGTGAGTGCTTGCTGAATATCTGACTCAGTGATAGTTACTGTTTTGGTACTGATAATTTGCCCATCAGCATCGGAAGTATCGGTACGCTCACCGAGTTTGGCAATGACTTGGTAACGTTTATCAGAATCTAGTAAGTACTGTGAAAATTTGGTCGCTTCCCCAAAACATATTGGCAACATGCCGGTAGCCAAGGGATCTAACGCCCCTGTATGCCCTGCTTTTTTGGCATTAAATAGCCTTTTCACTTTTTGCAGTGCATCATTGGATGTCATACCTTGTGGTTTGTCTAACAATAAAACGCCGTGAAGATCACGGCGTGTTTTTTTTATATTCATAATGGTGATTTTATACTTAAACATATAGCTGACCTGAAACATCTTTACAATGGTTCAAATCCGCTAGCTAATATTAATCTTTATGACGTTCATTATCATGTTTGATAACATCAGATACCAAAGACGACATCTGCATACCTTTGACCAGCGACTCATCATAAAAGAATTTTATTTCCGGAATGATGCGTAGCCGCATTGCTTTACCAATTAATGTTCGAATGTATCCTTTGGCATCATTGAGTACCTGTAAACCTTGCTCAACAATTTCAGGATCATCGTCATTTAAAAAAGTAACAAATACTTTTGCATACGCAAGATCACGCGAAATATCTACACCAGAAACCGTAACCATACCTAAACGGGGATCTTTAATTTCACGTTGTAAGATAATCGCAATTTCTTTTTGTAATTCATGACCGACTCGGGATGAACGATTAAATGCTTTTGCCATATCTATTTTCCTCATACATGAATAAGCAAGGTATACACCTTGCTTATAACATAATTACATGCTAATTAAATAGTACGTTTAATTTCTATAGTTTCAAACACTTCAATACTATCGCCAACACGAACATCATTATAGTTACGTACACCAATACCACATTCCATACCATTTCGAACTTCGTTAACATCATCTTTAAAGCGACGTAATGATTCAAGTTCACCTTCATAAATAACTACGTTATCACGCAGTACCCGAATTGGATTGTGACGTTTAACTACGCCTTCAACAACCATACAACCGGCAATTGCACCAAATTTTGGTGATTTAAACACATCACGCACTTCAGCAAGACCAATAATTTCTTGTTTGTACTCTGGTGCTAACATACCGCTCATGGCTTGTTTAACTTCATCAATCAAGTCATAAATAACTGAATAGTAGCGTAAGTCTAAGTTTTCTGATTCAACCACTTTACGCGCTGATGCATCGGCACGTACGTTAAAGCCTAAAATAATCGCATTAGAAGCTGCTGCTAATGAGGCATCAGTTTCGGTAATACCACCGACACCAGAACCAATAATCTTAACTTTAACTTCATCGGTTGATAGTTTAAGTAATGAATCACAAATAGCTTCTACAGAACCTTGAACATCGGCTTTTAATACAATGTTAAGTTCAGACACGTCACCTTCAGTCATGTTAGTAAACATGTTTTCTAGTTTAGCTTTTTGCTGACGCGCTAATTTAACGTCACGGAATTTACCTTGGCGATAAAGCGCTACTTCACGGGCTTTTTTCTCGTCACGGACTACTGTTGCTTCATCACCTGCTGATGGTACGCCTGATAAACCAAGGATCTCAACCGGAATTGATGGTCCAGCATCAGCAACTTCTTTACCAAGTTCATTACGCATAGCACGGATACGACCATATTCAAAACCACACAGAACAATATCACCTTTGTGTAAGGTACCAGACTGAACTAATACCGTAGCCACTGATCCTCGACCTTTATCTAGGAAGGATTCAATAACTACACCGCTAGCCATGCCTGATTCATAAGCGGTTAATTCTAACACTTCTGCTTGTAATAAAATAGCTTCAAGCAACTGGTCAATACCGGTACCTGCTTTAGCAGATACATGCACAAACTGAGTATCACCGCCCCACTCTTCTGACATTACGCCGTACTGAGCCAGCTCACCTTTAACACGTTCTGGATCGGCTTCTGGTTTATCAATCTTATTCACCGCCACCACAATTGGCACATTCGCAGCTTTAGCATGTTGAATAGCTTCAATGGTTTGTGGCATTACCCCATCGTCGGCAGCCACAACTAATACTACAATATCAGTTGCTTTGGCCCCACGTGCACGCATTGATGTAAATGCAGCATGGCCCGGAGTATCTAAGAAAGTGATAGCACCATTTGGGGTTTTAACGTGGTATGCACCAATGTGCTGAGTAATACCACCAGCTTCACCGGAAGCAACTTTAGCTTTACGAATGTAGTCAAGCAATGAAGTTTTACCATGGTCAACGTGCCCCATAATGGTAACCACTGGAGCTCGTGATACTTTTTCAGCACCTGTGTCACGATCGCTCATTAGTGATTCTTCAAGCTCGTTTTCACGGCGTAATACCACTTTGTGACCCATTTCTTCGGCAACTAGCTGTGCGGTTTCTTGATCGATAACCTGATTAATCGTCGCCATTGCGCCCATTTTCATCATGGTTTTAATTACTTCAGAACCCTTAACTGCCATTTTGTTAGCCAATTCGGCAACGGTGATAGTTTCACCAATGACCACGTCGCGGTTAACTGCTTGTACTGGTTTGGTAAAGCTTTGTTGTAAGCTGCTTTTACCTTTCTTTTTATGACCACTACGAGTAGCGGCGCGAGCCTCTTCACGCTCGGCTTTACCTTCAGATAATTTACTGCCTTTTTTCTGCTTAGTCTGTTTGCCACTACGACCTCGACCACGAGCACTTTCTACTTCACGATCGGTATCATCTTCTGCGGCACGAGCATATTTAGAAGTGGTAACATGATAATCTTCATCTTCGCTATGATCGCTTTCGTCAACTTCACTATATTGTTCCGCCAGTTTACGGGCTTCTTCTGCCATGCGTTTAGCATCGGCTTCTAACTTACGGCGGTTCTCTTCTTCAGCTTTGCGTTTAATTTCCTGCGCTTCTGCTTCTAAACGTGCCTTTTCCTCTTGTGCTTTTTTCACTTTTGGATCGGCTTGCTGTTCTTGCGTTTGTTTATTTTTTTCTTCCTGAACTTGTTTTTTGGATTCAGTTTCTTGGCGCTTTTTAGCCTCTTCTGCCGCTAATTTTGCCTTTTTCTCAGCCTCTTTTTGGGCTTTAATTTCGGCTTCTTGTTTAGCCTTTTGCTCGGCTTCATGACGTGCTTTTTCTTGTTCCGCCGCTATCTCAGCTGGATCACGTTTTACAAAAGTACGTTTTTTACGAACTTCGACTTTAATTTCTTTGCTTTTGCCACCACCACTGGACACATTAAGTGTTGAATGGGTTTTACGCTGTAACGTTAATTTTGTAGGGCCTTGCTGAGGATTTAAGTGCGCAAGCAAAGCTTCTTTTTCCTTTTGGCTAACAGTATCAGATGCAGATTTCTTTATTCCTGCATCAGCAAACTGTTGCAAAAGTGTTTGCACTGGAGTATTTATCTCTTGAGCCAGTGTTTCTATTGATACTTTGGTCATGTATTACTTTCCCTCAATTATTCATTTGCAAACCAACAAATATTACGTGCAGCCATAATAAAATCGCCAGCTTGTTTACTTGTTAAACCTTCAATATCTGCCAGATCATCGGTACCTTGTTCAGCCAAATCTTCTAAGGTAATAATATCATGTTGTGCTAATTGATAGGCTAATTCTTGTGTCATACCTGACAAATTCAATAAATCTTGTGCAGGCCTTTTATCACCGCTATGTGCTAGTGCTATAGTGGTTAAAGCATCTTTGGCTCGGCTTCTTAATGCTTCGACCAATTCTTCATCTAACTCTTCAATTTCAAGCAGTTCATCTACTGGTACATAAGCAAGTTCTTCTAGTGATGTAAAGCCTTCTTCAACTAGCAGTTGTGCAAGACCTTCATCAATATCTAAATGTTTCATCAGATTATTAATTGCCGCAAAAGATTCTGCATGGTGTTTTTCTTGCAGATCATCTGTGCTCATTACATTCAATGTCCAGCCAGTTAACTGTGAAGCTAAGCGGATGTTTTGACCATTTCGGCCAATGGCTTGCGGTAAATTTTCGGCATTTACGGCAACATCCATTGTATGTTTATCTTCATCAACAACTATTGATACAACATCTGCTGGTGCCATAGCATTAATTACATATTGTGCCGGATTGTCGTCCCATAATACTATATCAATACGTTCACCACCAAATTCATTGGATACAGCTTGTACTCGTGCACCACGCATGCCCACACAAGCACCAACTGGGTCAATGCGACGGTCATTACTGCTTACCGCAATTTTAGCACGAGAACCAGGATCACGAGCAACACCTTTAATGTCGATCATCTCTTCACCAATTTCTGGCACTTCAATGCGGAATAATTCTTCCATCATTTCCGGATTTGAACGACTAATACACAATTGTGCTGGTTTATTATCTTGTTCAACTAAGTATAGTATACCGCGTACACGGTCACCAATACGAAAGTTTTCGCGCGGTAACATATCGTGGCGAGACATCATGGCATCAGCATTATTACCTAAATCAAGAATAACACTATCACGATTGGTTTTTTTGACAATGCCGGTAACAATATCACCGATACGGTTTCTAAACATGTCAATGACCATGGCGCGTTCGGCTTCACGCACTTTTTGTACGATTACTTGTTTGGCGGTTTGCGTGGTAATACGGTCAAACGCCACTGATTCTATTTGTTCTTCAACATAATCACCCAGTTGTACAGAAGGATCTTCATATTGAGCCGCTTCTAAGGTGATTTCTTTAGTTGGTTGGGTAACTTCATTAACAACTTGCCAACGACGGAAGGTGTCGTAGTCACCAGTTTTGTGGTCAATTTTTACAACCACATCAATATCAACAGTATGTTTCTTTTTAGTGGCAGTCGCAAGTGCAGTTTCTAACGCTTCAAAGATTTTATCTCGAGTTAATGCTTTTTCATTTGATACTGCTTCCACTACAGCTAAAATTTCTTTATTCATCCTTTACACTCGTTTTTTTATTTATTAAGGTTAAAATTAGGTACAATATTCGCTTTTTGAATGTTGCTAAAAGCAAATACCTCATCATTATTATCAACAGTCAAAGTAATCATCTCATTATCAATTGACTTAATTCTTCCTTTCCACTTACGACGATTGGCGACAGGAATACGCAAACTTACGGTAATTTCTTCACCGATAAAACGTTGGTAATGTTCAAGCGTAAATAATGGTCGGTCCATGCCTGGGGATGATACTTCAAGATTGTAAGCATCTTTAATCGGATCTTCGACGTCAAGTACGGCACTAATTTGTCGGCTAACGTCGGCACAATCATCAACAGTAATCCCATTTTCACTATCTATATAAACACGTAATACTGGGTAACGGCCTCGAATATATTCGAGTCCAACTAATTCAAAACCAAGTGCGTTAACTGGATCTTGAATAATTGCGGTTAATTGCTGTTCTATATTAGCCAAACAAACCTCCATAGTAGAAAATAAAAAAAGGGCATGAAGCCCAATATTCCTTTAAAACTTACGTTTAGTTCCCTACACGCAAAAAAAAACCTCGACAAGCGAGGCTACATTCAAAACTAATATAATGAAGCCACTTGATTCGAACTTTCATACAATAACAGGAAAAAATGATTTGTTAGTGAAAAGTTAAGTGGTTGCGGGGGCTGGATTTGAACCAACGACCTTCGGGTTATGAGCCCGACGAGCTACCATGCTGCTCCACCCCGCGATAGATGGGTGACGAGTATACTGCATTTTGAATAAAATGCAACTGTGCAGTATACAATTTTTATTAATTATTCTTGAAGTTATTGATAAATTTCACATACTAATTTGAAATTTAATTTTCAATAATTGCTTATAACTAATTACAGTAAAGCCTGACTAATTATTGCTAGCATCACCCCCAAAAAATAACAAAACCGCTGAGTAATCAGCGGATTAATATTTTATTTTTTACTTGCTGCTTTCATGGTTTTTACAAATTCTGCTAATTCAGTTAACATTTTTTCCGGATTATTAAGATTTTTCTCGATAATTTTAACTGTTGCCGAACCAGCAATTGCACCAGCAGCACCAGCTTTAATCGCCTCTGTTACTTGATCCGGTTCTGAAATACCGAAACCTTGAATTGCCGGTGGCGCACCAAACTCTGTTAGTTTAGTTAATAAATGAGCTAATGGTTTATTAGCACGATTTTCAGTGCCAGTAACACCAGCTCGCGACACTAAATAAGTGTATGCTTGCCCATGTTTGGCTATGTTTTTAATTACATTATCATCGGCATTAGGCGGACAAATAAAAATCGGTGCAATACCATATTTATTAGCAGCTCCGGTAAATTCGGGTGAGTATTCCACTGGCAAATCGGCAATCAATACCGAATCGACACCCGCTTTAGCACATTTAGCATAAAAATTATCAATGCCATTTTTAAACACTAAATTAGCATAAATTAGTAATCCTATTGGGATATTAGCATTTTTAGCTCTTACTTTAGTTAAGATTTCAAAGCATTTTTCTACGCTAATACCACCATTAAAGGCACGGATATTGGCATTTTGGATGGTTGGACCATCGGCCATAGGATCAGAAAATGGAATACCTAATTCTAACGCATCCGCCCCAGCATCCACCATAGTTTGAATAATTTGCAAGGACAGATCGGGATTAGGATCACCAACTGGCACAAAGGGAACAAATGCACCTTCATTTTTTGCTGTTAATTGATTAAACAGTTGTTGATAACGGTTCATTCTATTTCTCCTCTTGCTTTTAAAATATCATAAACGGTAAAGATATCTTTATCTCCTCTACCAGATAGATTAACAATTAATAACTGTTCTTTATTCGGATTTTGTTTGATCATCTTTAAGGCATATGCTAAGGCATGGGATGATTCAAGTGCCGGAATAATCCCTTCATGACGCGACAATTCTTGGAATGCATCCAAGGCTTCATCATCAGTAATTGACACATAATCGGCACGGCCAATACTATCTAAATAGGCATGCTGAGGCCCAACTGCCGGAAAATCTAATCCTGCAGAAATAGAATAAGATTCTTCGATTTGGCCTTCGTCAGTTTGCATCATTGGTGTTTTCATACCAAAATAAATACCTAATTTACCATGTTTAAGCGAGGCACCATGTTGTCCTGATTCTATGCCATGACCACCAGGCTCAACCCCAATTAACTTCACAGATTTATCATCAATAAAATTGGCAAACATGCCAATTGCATTTGAGCCCCCCCCCACACAAGCAATGACGGCATCTGGCAGGCGTCCTTCTTTTTCGAGGATCTGTTGTTTGGCTTCACGGCTAATCATTTGCTGAAATTCACGCACAATAGTTGGGAAAGGGTGTGGTCCTGCAGCAGTACCGAGCATATAGTGCGCTTTTTCATAACTACCAGACCAATCACGCAAAGCTTCGTTACAGGCATCTTTTAACGTAGCTGAACCTGTTTCTACAGGAATTACCGTTGCCCCCATTAAACGCATTCTAAATACGTTTGGAGCTTGCCGTTTAACATCTTTAGCACCCATATAAATTCGGCATTTTAATCCTAATAATGCACAAGCTAAAGCCGAAGCAACTCCATGCTGACCAGCACCAGTTTCAGCAATAATTTCAGTTTTCCCCATACGCTTAGCTAGTAATGCTTGCCCTAATACTTGATTAGTTTTATGGGCACCACCATGGACTAAATCTTCACGCTTTAAGTAAAGCTTAGTTTTAGTTCCGGCAGTTAAGTTTTTACATAAGGTTAATGCTGTAGGGCGACCAGCATAATTCACTAGCAGATCGTTAAACTCTTTTTGAAAGGCAGGATCGTCTTTAGCGGCTAAAAAGGCTTGCTCAAGCTGCTCAAGTACAGGCATTAATATTTGGGGAACATATTGCCCACCGAACTCACCAAAATACGGATTTAATTTAGACATAAATATTACCTTTTAATTTAAATTATTCGATTAAATTTGTGCAAATACGGCCGCTATTTTTTGTGGATCTTTTATTCCCGGTGATACTTCCACCCCGGAATTAAGATCAACGCCTATAACGCCAGTTGCTAATGCTGCTTTAATATTTTGTGGATTAATACCACCAGCTAAAATCACATTTTCAAGATTTTGGTCATTTAACAATGACCAGTTAAAACTTTTACCGCTACCACCTTTACCATGATCAAACACATAACGATCAATAAGTGGATTATTATGTTCAGGAATGTTTTCAGCAATACTTAACGCTTTCCATATATGGCATTGTTCAGGCAAATTATGGCGCAATGTTTGTATATAATCGTCATCTTCACTGCCATGAAGTTGCACCGCATACAATGACAGCTGTTTGGCAATCCGCGATATCTCATCAATTTCGGCATTTTTAAATACGCCTACCCAATTAAGTGGTGCCGCAGCAATAACCGTACGAGCTTTAACTGGCTGAATATACCGTGGGGATTGATTAACAAAAATTAAGCCACCATAAATAGCTCCAGCTTTATAAGCGCTTAGTGCATCCTCTGCTCGAGTTAAACCACAAACTTTATTTTCGCCAAGCATGACCTTGCGAATAGCTAAAGCTAAATTATTTTCCGACATTAACGCACTGCCAATTAGGAAACCATTAGCATAGTTACTCAGTTCTTTAACTTGCTGGTGTGTATAAATGCCCGATTCGCTAATAATAATACGATCATTAGGTATGCTTTTAGCTAAGGTTTTTACCCGATTTAAATCCACGGTAAGATCACGCAAATTACGATTATTAATACCAATTACTTTAGCACCAAGTTTAATTGCGCGCTCGACTTCGCTGGCGGTACTGGCTTCGGTCAATACCCCCATTTTTAGTTGATGAGCAAGTTGGCTAAACCGTTGATACTCTTCGTCAGTAACCACGGACAACATCAATAATATTGCATCAGCTTGATAATAACGAGCCAAATAAATTTGATATTCATCAATGATAAAATCCTTACATAGCACCGGTTGAGTAGCTTCATTACGGACAATAGGTAAAAAATCAAAACTACCTTGAAAGTATTTTTCATCGGTTAACACAGAAATAGCCGAAGCATAATCTTTATAAACTTTAGCAATACCAGCTGGATCAAAATCGTTACGAATCAAACCTTTTGACGGTGAAGCTTTTTTACATTCTAAAATAAATACTGGTTTAGGCTTAGCTAACGCTTGATAAAAATCACGATCACTAGCAGTTATGGATGATTTAAATGTTGCCAAAGGTTGTTGTGCTTGACGACCTGTTAACCATACTTGTTTATCTTCAATAATCTTTTTTAACACTGTTGCCATTGCAACATTTTTGTTTAGTGCTTCAATTGCCATATTATTCTCCCGCTACTGCCTGGCTGCTAATTGAAGTAACAGTTGATAGGCTTTACCACTGCGCATCATCTCAATTGCTCGTTTAGCATTTTGTTTTAAATCTGACTCACCAAATAAGCTCATTAACATGGCTACATTGGCCGCAATAGCAGACTCATGGGCTAACTTGCCATGACCTTGTAAAATAGCAACTAACATATCGCGATTCATCTCTGGTGTTCCACCTTCAATGTCTTTTAAAGTGAATGTTTGCAAACCAAAGTCATCAGGAGTAAGACTAAAGTAACGAATTTCACCATTTTTAACTTCAGCAACTTGGGTGTCACCATGAATGGCAACTTCATCCATACCGGCACCATGCACCACATAAGCGTGAGTGTAGTTGAGCATTTTTAGTGTTTCGGCAATCGGTTTAATTAAATCTGGGTGATACACTCCTAACAAAATACGTTTAGGTCGTGATGGATTTATTAATGGCCCAAGTACATTAAAAATAGTACGCGTTTTTAATTGTTGGCGAACTGGTGCTGCATGACGGAACCCTGAATGATATTGCTGAGCAAATAAAAAGCACACGCCTAATTCATCTAAAGCTTTACGGGAAGACTCCGCAGACATATTCAATTTAATGCCCAGTGCAGACAGTACATCAGAGGACCCCGATTTGCTGGAAACGCCACGATTACCATGTTTAGCAACTTTATAACCTAAAGCCGCAGCAACAAAGGCACTGGCTGTTGAAATATTTATACTATTAGCGCCATCACCGCCGGTACCAACAATATCAGTAAAGTCATAATTTGGCGTTGTAAATGGATCAGCATTTTCAAGTAAAGCTGAAGCCGCGCCGGCTATTTCGTCTGGCCTTTCACCACGAACTTTCATACTAATTATTGCGGTGGCTAAAACCGTTGGTTCAATCTTTCCTTGAATAATCAAGTTAAATAATATTTTACTTTCTTCCTGAGATAAAACTTGGCCAAGATACAATTTATTCAAAATTGGTTGAATATTATATTCTTGCTTATCGACAATGGCTTCTGGTTGCGATTGTGCTGATGATTTTTGTGCCGGAGGATTAAGTGCCCATGCAATAGTTTGTTCTAATAATTTCACTCCGTGAATGGTTAAGATTGATTCCGGGTGGAATTGGAAACCACAAACGCGATCTTGGTCATTACGTACCGCCATAACAATATTATTGCAGATTGCATTAATAGTGAGTGATTTAGGAATATTTTCACCTTTTAATGAATGGTAACGCGCTACTGGTAACGGATTAGGTAACCCCTGAAACATAGCTTGGCCATCATGTTCAATCAATGAGGCTTTACCATGTAAAATATCGCCAGCTGGCACAATACTACCACCATAAGACTCAACAATAGCTTGATGCCCAAGGCAAATACCAATAATTGGCAACTTACCCTTTAAACGTTTAAGCAATTCTGGCATGCACCCTGCTCCACTTGGCGCACCGGGACCTGGTGATAAAAATAGAATTGGATTTTGCATCTGTGCTAATTTTTCGATAATCACATCCGCAGGAAGGGTATTACGATAAACAGTCACATGATGTTTGCTACTGCGTAGTTGATCGACTAAGTTATAAGTAAACGAGTCAATATTATCAATAAATAAGATATTAGCCATTAGAATACACCTTCTACATTATGTGCAGCCATAATTGCCCGCACTACTGCGCGCGCCTTATTGCGTGACTCATCCGATTCAGATTGAGGTTCCGAGTCTAACACCACACCACCACCAGCTTGTACCGTGGCAATGCCATCTTCGACATAAGCCGAACGAATCACGATACAAGTATCCAAATCACCATTGGCCGTAAAATAACCTATGGCGCCACCATAACTGCCACGTTTGCACTTTTCCGTTTCTGCAATTAACTGCATGGCTCGAACTTTAGGGGCCCCCGTTAACGTCCCCATATTCATAGTTGCTTGGTAAGCATGGAGGGCATCTAAATCGTCACGCAACTGCCCTACTACTCTTGAAACTAAATGCATCACGAAAGAATAGCGATCGACTTTTAACAATTCTTTGGTATAACGACTACCTGGCTGACAAATCCGCGCTAAGTCATTACGAGCTAAGTCAACTAACATTAAATGTTCAGCGAGTTCCTTCTTGTCCGTACGCATTTCTAGTTCTAAACGACTATCTAAATCATGATCAATCTTACCATTAGCAGTTATGCCACGAGGTCTGGTACCGGCAATTGGGTAAATTTCCACTTGATTGGTAGCTTTAGCATATTTAAGTGCGCTTTCCGGAGAGGCACCAAACAAGACAAAATCGAAATCTTGCATGTAAAACATATATGGGCTTGGATTATTAGTTTTTAATACTTGATAAGCTGCCAACGGTTGCGGACAAGGTAAGCTAAAACGCCGTGATGGCACCGCTTGAAAAATTTCACCTTGTTGAATGGCATCTTGCATCTTTTTAACTATAGTATTGAAATCATCATCACTTTTATTACAAGTAACTTGCACCTGCGCCAGTGACTGCTTATTAATGGCTTTGCTTGGTTGCTGTAAAATTGTTTGTAATTCACCTAATCTTTGCTTTAAATGAGCAATATCATTACTATCGGATGTAAAAGCCGTAGCTTTTAAAATAGAAGCATGATCTTTATGATTTATTTCTAATAAGGTTTCGGCCAAATAAAAGCAATAATCTTGACAACGTTGGTCGGTTGGTAATACTGGCAAATGTTCAAAACCTGCCGCTAAATCATAGCTAAATAAGCCACCAATAAACAAAGCATCTTGACTATATTCGGCTGGTATATTAACTACTTGTAACAAGGTTCTTAAGGCATCGAAAATAGATACTGACTTAAGTCTTGAATCTTCATCTTGCAGGTTATCTATTTCGGGAAACACTAAAACAAGTTGTTGCTGCGCTAGTTGGCTATCAGCAACTTTTTCAATCAATGCCTGCTGCAATAATGGTAATAATTTTTCACCATTTCTAGTTAATGCACTTATGGTTACTTGATTATTGATTGCGGAAATTCGCAACGCACTATCAACAATCATTACACTTTTAATGCCTTGTTTATTATCAATTTCGGCAGATTCCAACAATAATGTTGCCGGACGACTCGCGCATAATTGATTAAAAACCTGAGTCGGATCTTGATAATACCCCATTGATTTGGTGATCTGTGTTAATGTTGGCTTATTCATTGTTGACTCTCTATTTTTAAATTTTTATCACAATATTTTTAATTATTACCCATAAACTAAAAAACCCGCAGTTAGCGGGTTTCGTGAAACAAATAATACGACTTCACCTCACCCGTCAACAGTGATGCGCCACCAACCCCAAACAGTTGTTTTTATGCATTTAGTAACTGGGTAATGTCGTTTCATAGTCAGTTAAACCAAGTAATTAATTTTGTACTATTAAACTAGTTCATTGATGCTTTGTCAAGCGATTAATTTTTATGTTTATAAAATTATATCTAAAGATTCATAAATAATTTTTGTACCAACTTTTCTAGTAAAGTTGGATTTAATTTGTATAAGACCATAAACAATTGTGAAGTAACGCACATTATTTAATTTATTTTCTTGCCATTTAATTTGTATATTATTAGCTTAATACCATTACAAAAGGAATGGTTAATATGTCGTATGCTCAAGTTTATAATCGTGAAATTCAGAGCAATTGTTGTTTAGCTTTTAAGACGGTCACACAAGAATTTAAATCTTTTTGGCATTCGCATCGAGAATTCGAAATTGTTTATATAGAATCGGGTAGCGGGTGTTTACAATATGGTCAACATCAAAAACAATATAATAAAGGTGATATTTTTTTATTAGGTCCTTGGATTCCTCACCAATTTCTTGAAACAAGTAAAAATCATGTTTCCATTTCACTCCTTTTTAACCACGACTTCATTACCCCTGGTTTTTTAGATTCAGCACTTGCCACGGAAATTAAAGAATTTTTAAAAAAAACACGATATGGCATGCTTTTTCGTGAAAATATGTTTTCAGCAGAAATTGATATTATTAAACTAATCCTCGCGGAATCAGGTTTAGAACAAGCAATGCATTTACTTTTTCTGTTAAAAAGATTAGCGACATATAAAAATATTAATTTATTGTCTGAAAATAATAATCAACTACTCGTTTCAAAAAAAATTACTAAAATCCAAGATATTCTTGCTTTTATTAATAAAAATGCCCATCGTAAATTATTACAAAATGAAGTTGCTAAACACTTCTATATGTCAACCAATTATTTTTCACGTTTTTTTCATGAGCAGAGTGGTGCTACTTTTTCACAATACTTATTAACCTTGCGTATAGAAAGAGCATGTGAATTATTACAAAACACCTACATCCCTATTACTCAAATAAGCCAAGATGTAGGCTTTGATTCTCTCTCATCATTTAATCGTCATTTTGCCAAACTTAAAAATCAAACACCTCGGGAGTACCGATCGGCTTAATACTTTAAATAGGAATAATTATCATTTGATAAAATTTGCATAATTCTAGTTAAATTTTGCATATCGCCTTTTCCTTACTTTTTTTATTGTTATTAATTATAGAATAAAAATAAGGAAGCCATAATATGCAAAACGTTTTAATGATTAATCCTCATGATAATTTAATGGTCGCCCTGCAAGATCTAAAACAAAATCAACAAGTCATTTGGCATGAAAATACTTATACATTAACCACCGATGTCCCTGCAAAGCATAAATTTGCTACCCATGATTTAAATATTGATGACATTGTTTATATGTACGGCGTACCTGTCGGTAAGGCTACTCAACCTATTCAAAAAGGGGAAGTCATCACAACACAAAATATCAAACATTATGCTGCCCCAGTTAATTTAAATGATGCTACACCCTATCATTGGGTTGCTCCCGATGTGTCCAAATGGAAATCAAGAACATTCAAGGGTTATATTCGCGCAGATGGTCGCATTGGTACTGCTAATTATTGGTTAATTATTCCCCTAGTATTTTGTCAAAACCGCAATGTACGAAAGTTACAAGAGGCATTAGCTAAACCGCTGGGTTATAGTATGGATAATTATGATACTGTTACAGAAAATTTGTTAGGAATTCATTCTCCAAACGAAGATATAAAAGCAAATCGACGCTTTAAAAATATTGATGGTATTCGTGCAATCACTGTTAATAGTGGTTGTGGTGGAACAAGTCACGACTCTGTTTCTCTGTGTAAAATACTCGCTGATTATGCGGATCACCCTAATGTTGCCGGAATTACTGTATTTGCTTTAGGTTGCGAAAAAGCACAACTCAATATATTTAATCAACAACTCAAATTAAAAAATCCTAATTTTGACAAACCTTTTGTATTTTTCCGTCAACAAGAATGGAATAGCGAACAGGAAATGATGCAAGAGGCAATTAAACAAACATTTGAGCAATTATCTAAAGTTAATCAAATCAGCCGACAACCAGTGCCTTTGTCTAAATTAAAACTAGGCGTTAAATGTGGTGGTTCCGATGGATTTTCTGGAATTTCAGCCAACCCAGCAATGGGGATCGTTTCAGATATTATTGTTACCTTAGGTGGTGGTTCAGCATTAGCCGAATTTCCGGAGTTATGTGGAGCTGAAGGTGAAATGGTATCGCGGTGTATACATGTTGAAGATAAAAAAGATTTTCTATCATTAATGAAAACTTATGAAAACCAAGCAAATTCATGTAATGCATCAATTGCTGATAATCCAAGCCCGGGAAATATTAAAGATGGATTAATTACCGATGCTATAAAATCCACTGGTGCAGCCAAAAAAGCGGGTAGCGCACCAATTAGCGAAGTCGCAGATTATGGTGATCCTATGGCTGACAGTGGCTTATCCCTTGTATGCACTCCAGGCAATGATCTAGAAGCAGTAACTGGTCAAGTTGCAGCTGGTGCAAATTTAGTTATTTTTTCAACCGGGCTAGGAACGCCAACCGGTAATCCGATTGTACCTGTACTCAAAATTGCCACCAATACCAAATTAGCACAAACCCAAAGTAGCATTATCGACTTTAACTGTGGTCCGGTTATTGATGGAGTGCCTTTACAGGAAGTTGCAGAACAATTACTGGAAAAAGTTATAGCTACTGCCAGTGGTGACTACATAGTTAAGGCAGATCAATTAGAACAATATGACTTTTTATTCTGGAAACGGGAAGTTTCTTTATAAATTTTACACAATCACGTACAGGTGAATATGATGAAAAAAATTGATTCTCATCAACATTTTTGGCGTTATGAAGCCGAACAATATCCTTGGATAAACGATAGCATGCCGGATCTGAAACAAGATAGATTACCTCAGCATTTACAACCGTTGTTGCAACAATTTAATTTTGATGGTTCTATCGTTGTACAAGCAAGACAATCATTATCAGAAAATCAGTTTCTGCTTACACTTGCCAAATCTAATCCATGGATATTAGGCATTATTGGATGGTTAAATCTTTGTGATAAAGATATAGAAGAACAAATAATTGAATTGAAATCACATAATATTATCAAAGGTTACCGCCATCTAATACAAGATGAGGCTAACCCAGATAATTTTATGAAACTCAAAGCATTCAATCATGGAGTTGATGTTGTCCTTAATCAAGGATTAGTTTATGAAGTTTTAATTCATGACGTGAACTTAACTGCCGCCACGCAATTTTGTGCAAAACACGATCAGGGCATTTTAGTTCTGGACCATGTTGGAAAACCTAATATAAGCCAAAGCACACCTAAAGAATGGGAAAAGAAAATTCGACCATTAGCTAATTTAACTCATGTTGCTTGCAAATTATCAGGTTTAATTACCGAAGTCGGTGCTAATTGGACAGCGGCACAAATCGAACCTTTTATTGATATTGCTTTAAATACTTTTGGTCCTAATAGACTTTTATTTGGGTCGGATTGGCCTGTTTGTTTACTTGCCGGTGAATATTCTCAAGTCTATCAACTTATTGAAAAAAATATTAACCATCTTTCACCATCAGAACAAGCAGCTATTTGGGGTAATAACGCATCTCGCGTTTATAACTTATAAAATATTAAGGAGAATATTATGGATTTATTAATGAAAGACAAAGTCTATATCGTAACGGGAGGAGGCGCCGGAATTGGTGGCGGTATTTCGCTAGCACTAGCCAAAGAAGATGCAATTCCGGTTATATTTGGGCGTAGTGATTTAAAACCAGAATTTATAGATAAAATCTATGCTATTCAACCAAAAACGCATTTTATTAAAGTCAATTTAACTAATAACGATCAAGGTATTGAAAATGCTGTAAAAGAAACAGTAAGTAAATTTGGCCGCATTGATGGTTTAGTTAACTGTGCGGGAGCTAACGATAGTATCCCATTGGAAGGTTCCCCTGATGAATTTAGAAAATCACTGGAAAATAACCTAATTCACTACTATACACTGGCACATTTTTGTATTGAAGAATTAAAAAAGACCAAGGGAACTATTTTAAATATTAGTTCGAAAACCGCTCTTACTGGCCAAGGTGGTACCAGCGCTTATACCGCAGCAAAAGGTGCACAATTATCATTAACTCGTGAATGGGCTGCATCCTATCTAAATGATGGAATTCGAGTTAATTGTATTATTCCTGCTGAAGTATGGACTCCTTTGTATGAAAGATGGATCAATACCTTCGATAATCCTCAGGATAAATTAGAAACAATTACTCGTAATATTCCTTTAAGTAAAAGAATGACAACCATTGAAGAAATAGCTAATACCGCAGTATTTACTCTTTCATCTCGTTCATCACATACAACTGGACAATGGATTATTCCTGATGGCGGTTATACACATTTAGATAGGGCGTTAACAGCATGAAAAATTATAAACGATATTGCCAAGCATTAGACTTGGTTGATGATGAAAAATTAATTAATGAATATGAAACTATTCACAAAAATATTTGGCCTGAAGTATACCAACATATCAAAACCTCTGGCGTAGTTGACATGCAAATTTGGCGCATTGGTACCCGATTATTCATGATCATGGATGTTGATGATACTTTTTCATTTGAACGTTCAGGTGAGCTAGAAAAAAATAATCCGATAATTAAAAAATGGGAAAGCCAAATGTGGAAATATCAAAAGGCAACTCCTTGGACACCAGCAAATCAAAAATGGGTATTAATGGAGCAAATATTTGAGCTAAATGAACAAAAATAAAATGAGGTCCCAATGAACACGCAAATTAAAGCTAGGATCACCGATCCTAAATATAAAACAGCTTTTATCTTAGTAACGTCCCTGTTTTTTATGTGGGGGTTATCTTACGGATTAGTTGATGTATTAAATAAACATTTCCAAGAAACCCTTAATGTATCTAAAGCTCAATCCGGGCTAATTCAAGCTGCCTACTTTGGTGCCTATTTTATCATTGCATTACCTGCGGGGATGTTTATGGAGAAAAGAGGTTACAAATCAGGCATTATTTTAGGTTTATTTCTCTATGCTATAGGTGCATTACTTTTTGTCCCGGCAACTAGTAGTAATAATTACTATTTTTTCCTATTTGCATTATTTGTTCTAGCATTAGGCCTAGGTTGCCTCGAAACTGCTGCTAATCCATATTCTGCTGCATTAGGTGATCCTAACACTGCCGAAACAAGATTAAATTTTTCTCAATCTTTTAATGGATTAGGTCAATTTTTGGGACCTATGCTAGGGGGATTATTATTTTTCAAAGTAGCAGATGTACAAGAGGAAGCAACTAGTTCTCAATTTTCAGTAATGATCACTTATGTTGTTATTGCCGCAATTGTATTATTTATAATGTTTTTGATAGCTAAAACACCATTACCTGATTTAAGAAGTCATGAAGCTGAACAAGATGCTCAAGAATCTAGTGATGGTAAAAAACAGTCTTTATTAGCTCATAAAGAGTTTATTTTTGGGGTATTTACTCAATTTGTTTATGTAGCAGCTCAAGTTGGGATCGGGGCTTTCTTCATCAATCTAACTGTGGAGTGTTGGCCTGATGCTACTAGCCAAACAGGTGCATTTTTACTTTCAATTGCCATGTTAGCTTTAATGGTTGGTCGATTTGTAAGTACAGGTATTATGACCAAGGTATCCCCACAAAAAATGTTAGTTATTTATGGCGTTGCTTGCGTAATATTATCTGCAATCGCATCATCTGCCATTAATTATGTATCGGTTATTGCTGTGATTATAACCTTCTTTTTTATTTCAATTATGTTTCCAACAATTTTTGCTATGAGTGTAAAAAACCTTGGTTCCAAAACCAAATTAGGCAGCTCATTTATTATTATGTCAATTGTCGGTGGTGCAATTATGCCATATTTTATGGGTAAAATTGCCGACCATGCCTATACTTCAATAGCATACATATTGCCTTTAGTATGTTTTGCAATTGTAGCTATTTATGGTATTTTTTACAAAAAATTGGCAGCTATCAATTAACTACCTTAATAAAAATAAGCAATTTATCGAAATATACCATCTCCAATAAATTGCTTATTAATAATATAAAACAAAATATCATAGCATTAAGATTAATAGGCATAATTATTTAAGAGAGGAAATATGCAGCAACTAGAAGAACCTATAATAGATAATAATAAACACTATAAACCCATTTCACTTCATCTTTCTTGTTTATTGCTTTTCGGAATTCTCGCATTCATCATTCTTGGTTATGAATTTATGGGAGTTCCTTTAGAAGGTTTGCTTATTATTTCGGCTATTATAATTTCTTTAGTCGCAATATACCAAGGTCATACCTTCAATCAAATTCAAGATGAAATAGTTAATAAATTTGCTCAGGCTATGCCGTCGTTAATGATAGTTCTGTGTGTTGGTGGTGTTATTGGTATTTGGGTTAGTTGTGGTACTATTCCGTATCTTATTTGGTTAGGATTAAAATCAATTAATCCTCAATACTTATTGGTTATTTCATTCCTCGTTACATGTATTGTATCGATGTCGACGGGAACATCATGGGGTTCGGTTGGTACCATTGGTGTTGCAATGATGGGAGTGGCAGTAAGTATGAATGCTAATCTGGCAGCTGTTGCTGGAGCATTAGTAGGAGGAGCTTATTTTGGAGATAAATACTCTCCTTTATCCGGTTCATCTAATTTTGCAGCTGTAGTTAATAATATTAATTTATATGAACATATTAGGCATCTTACTTACACAACTATCCCTGCTTTTTTAGTTTCTTTAGCTGTTTATATCATTATTGGTTTTAATAGTGGTGACGTCGATGTCGCAACTTCATCTACTGTTGAAAACACAATTCAAGAGATTGAAAGCTTATATAATTTGAGTTGGTTTTTATTAATTCCGGTTATTATTGTATTAGTTGGTGCTATTATAAAAAAACCAGTGGTTCCGGTTTTACTATTAGCCACAACAGTTGGCTTATTCATTGCTATTTTTTATCAAGGTATAGATTTTAAAACTAGCATGCAATCTATTGTTTTTGGGTTTAAAGTTGATTATTTTATTGAACGAGATCATATTACTGTTTCCAATGGTATTACAACTTTACTAAATCGTGGGGGAATTAACTCCATGATGTCTACAACTCTAATTATTATTTGCGCATTCTCTTTTGCTGGTCCTTTGGTTCTCACAAAAATTCTTAATGTCATTTTAAATAAATTTACGCAAATTATTACTTCTGCAGCTGGTCTTATGCTTTCATGTATTACGTCGGCTGTGATTTTAATTGCCGCCACAGGTAATAATAATATTGCTTCATTACTACCTTCAGAATTATTTCGTGAAGCTTATGAAAAGAAAGGATTACATCGTAAGAATATTGCAAGAACGGTTGAAGATGCAGGTACTGTAATTGAACCACTATTACCATGGACTGCAGCAGGGGCTTATATGGCTGCGACATTACATGTTAATGCTTTTGAATATTTCCCATGGGCTATTCAATGTTATGCCGGGTTGATCTTTGCAATTATTTATGCGATTACCGGTAAATGCATCGCTAAAATAGATGATAAAAAAGAAACAACTAAATAAAGAGTAATCCATCTACTAAGATTAAAAGGATAACATATGAATAACAAAGTAAAAAAATTTGAACCTAACTGGGATAGTCTTGATAGTAGAGTTATACCTGAATGGTTCCAAAAAGCTAAATTTGGCATTTTCATTCATTGGGGTGTTTATTCAGTCCCTGCTTGGAGAAAAGTAAATAATGCTCTATTTGGTTCTTATGCCGAATGGTATTATGCCAGTGTTTATAGTGACTACAATAATAATGATGATGACTTCCACAGCCGAATTTATGGCAAAGATTTTTTATACCGTGATTTTGCGAAAAGTTTTCATGCAGAACTATTTTCTGCCGAACAATGGGCGGAGTTATTTAAAAAAGCAGGCGCAAAATATGTGGTATTAACGTCCAAACATCATGAAGGCTATTGCATGTGGCCAACCAAAAATAAACATAAGAAAAATTGGCGAGTGGGTGATGTTGGTCCTAAACAAGATATTCTTGGTTCTTTGACACAAGCGGTTCGTAATCAAAATATGAAAATGGGCGTTTATTATTCCATGGTTGATTGGGAAACAAACTGGAGTCATCGCCCTAAAAGTGGTTATTTTGTGCCTGAAAGAGATAGAAAACTATTTGGTATCTCTGAACAAAAATATCCTGATGAAATATTAATCCCTCAATTAAAAGAATTGGTAGAGTTATACCAACCATCGGTTATTTTTTCAGATGGAGGGGAATGGGATTTAAGCGAAGAATATAGCCAAGCCAAAGAGTTTTTAGCGTGGCTCTATAATAATGCTCCCAATAAAGATGAAGTCGTAGTGAACGATAGATTCTGCGTTGATATGCCTGGTAATCATGGTGATTACTATAGTACAGAATATAACGACAAAGAAGGCTTTGGTAAAATCCATCCTTGGGAAGAAAGTCGTGGTATAGGCAAATCTTATGGATTTAACCGTGCAGAACAAATTTGTGATTATAGAACTTCAGAACAACTGATACATCAAATGATCGAAATTGTATCTAAAGGTGGTAATTTTTTACTTAATGTAGGTCCTACTGCAGATGGAAGAATTCCATTATTACAACAAGAACGTCTTATTGATATTGGCAAATGGATGGAAATAAATAGTGAAGCTATTTATGACACCACATTTACTCATCGCATAAAAACTCCATCGGATTCACATCAATTCGTTACCGAAAAAGAAAATGTAAATTATTTAATGATGACAGCATGGCCTACTGATAGCATTCAATTACAATTAAATGAAGTAGTAAATGTGAAAGCTTGTTTATTACTAACCCATAATGGAGAAATACCAGTCACATTTAACGTCCAAAATGACACCATCATTATTGATCCATTACCATTATCACTAAAAGATAATCTTGTTTTTGCCTACACAATAAAAGTCGTTTTTTAACAATTAAAATATAGAGCGTTGCTTATAGCTCGCTCTACCCCATTGGGTGAAATATCAATATGAATAACAGAAGTTCAAGATATTAATATTATGCATCAGTGGTACTTTGACTTAATACAAAAATTCATTTAATTCAAATGAATATTATCGTTCCCATCTATTTGACAAGCTGTAATTATTCAGACAATTGTAACAATTTTACCATTCATAAGTAGTTAATTCACACTCGTTCAAGTTAATATTTTGCGTGCGGGCATAAAATTATATTAGGTGGCATGAAGATTTTTAACAAAGGACGTAATTAAAAATAAAGCGCCCGTTTATAACACTAGAACTAACTTAATGGCATTTCTGATTGCACCACTTTAATAGCTTTGCTTCTGGTTTTAGATTTTGATGTTCTAAAATGATTAGTGATCCACAATTTATGGTACGGCGGGCACTGTGGGCCTAAATAAATCTTTTCAAGAAAATCTTCCACTTTGTTGTAATTCACAAATAAACTGTTAGCCAAAGCATAATCTGTAGGGGCTTGGATTTTTTCATCAGCAATATTGGTAATATAAATCACTCGGCATTCATCTTCGTCTTCAAATGCGGCATGCTTAATTAAGCATGAAATTGGCATTAATGCTAAGGTAATTAATTGATCAAGATTGGTAAATACTTTTAATTCTTCGCTTGCCTTCAATTTTTGAATTTCTACTTTTATTTCATTTAATAAGTTTCGAATAGCATCAATTTTATTTTGTTCTTCTAATAATTCTATATACTCAGCCCATTTAGCTTCAATCTCTGCTGATGAACACCCTTGGTGCTCTAAATAGAAGGAAAACTTACTACGCTTGGCAATACTTATATATTCACTATTAGGATCAAAATAAAGGCAACGAAATAACGGCAATGGATAAATGCTGGTAGTATTATTTTGGTTAATGTTATCGTTAGAACCAACTGTATCACTATTAGCGATAAAATCATTGCTAGCCTTTTGGATAGCAATTTTTTCACTTAAAAGATTGATAGCCTCTGCATTAATACTTCGTTCCGCATTTTCGCAAAAAAACTGTTGATTAAAGACCATACTGACACTTGAACCAACAATATTATTTTCATTACCATAAAGGCGAAATTGATTGAGTGAATTATGATTAAACGAAAAGCTAGCTAAAAAGCTTTTGATGTCATTATTGGGGTCGGTTTTAATACCCAACCAACTAGTTAAAACTTGGTTTTCAGTTGGGTCATTCATAAAATCAATCACATTTAAACGGAAATCACTCGGTTCATTCTTTAAAAGGTTAAATAACACACCCGCTCTGGTATAGTGTGCCATCTGTCGTTCAAATTGCTGCTGTTGATCTTGTTTAGATTCGTCTAATTTGAATGTAACAAGTAATTGCTTCTGAATTTTTTCTGTTAATTCTCTTATTTTACAAATGGGCTCGATAACTAACTTATTACGTTGTTCTTTATTCTCAAATAAAGAATGATCACCGTTATTAATCACTGTCAACATAATTTGAGCTATAACATATTTATTAAAATTATTTGAATAAACTACCTTCCGATAATATTCTACTGCGGGTTTTAAATTAGCTGTCGTTTTATTAAAAAAGACATTATCCCCTAATTGACAATTTGCAATATTGGATATAAACACATCGGTACTATTACAACAATTTTCGAAAAATTGATTAGCTTGTTTAATTTTATTTTTTTCAAATTGATAAATAATTCCTAATAGACATTGAGCTACCGCATAGGATTGGG
Organism: Gilliamella sp. wkB112; assembly: GCF_001690685.1. Taxonomy (GTDB): domain Bacteria; phylum Pseudomonadota; class Gammaproteobacteria; order Enterobacterales; family Orbaceae; genus Gilliamella; species Gilliamella apicola_J. The sequence goes on from NZ_LZGL01000017.1 coordinate 308,899, forward strand.
GATCACTTTGTTTTTCAACCTTATTAAGGTATGATTCTGCTTCTTCAATTTCTTCTTTTTTATTCAGATAAATAAGTCCTAATTCTACTTGAGCTCGTGAATATTCAACATCACCATCTTCGAGAGTGATTTTTTTCAGTTGGGCAATTTGTTGTTCAATAGTGAGTTGTTCCATTGCAATTCCTATTCGGTTTTATCATTATGTTCATCAAATGGATAATGTATTTATTTATTTGTTTTTTTATAGGCATAGTTTTAAGGTTTGTTAGTGTTTTTTATGAATGTTTTTTGGTTTTTAATTATGCCAACAAACTCATCCCTTTGATGATACCTACAATCTTAATTAACAGTTTAACCATAAGTTAAAAATTTACCAATAGATTAATTAAATGAGCATAATTTTTGTGATTAAAGTTCTATTATTAACTAAAAATAACTCATATTTTATATTTAATTAAAAATAACAATAATACGCTTACACGGCGTATTTCCTTATATTGCCAATTAAAACTGGTCAAAAAATCTAATAGCCTTTAAAATGACTCGGACTATCAACGAATAAATAATTTCAAGGGAATTTGATTTATGCCATTTTTTATCCTAATCGGTATTATCGTTTTATTAGCTATCGTTACCGTTTTCAAAGCAATCACTATTGTTCCTCAAGGTTACCAATACACTATTGAACGTTTTGGTAAATATACTCACACACTTGAACCTGGTTTAAATATTATTATTCCTTTTATGGACGGTATTGGTCGTAAGATCAATATGATGGAACAAGTGTTGGATATTCCGTCGCAAGAAGTGATTTCAAAAGATAACGCGAATGTACAAATTGATGCAGTTTGTTTTATTCAAGTACAAGAAGCTTCCCGAGCTGCATACCAAGTTAATCAACTTGAACGCGCTGTTATTAATTTAATGATGACTAATATTCGTACAGTACTGGGGAGCATGGAACTCGATGAGATGCTATCTCAACGCGATCATATTAACTCAAAATTACTGAGTATTGTGGATGATGCTACCAGTCCTTGGGGAATTAAGATCACTCGTATCGAGATTAGGGATGTTCGCCCACCAGCCGAACTTATTGCCGCCATGAATGCGCAAATGAAAGCTGAACGTAATAAACGTGCCGAAATTCTTGAAGCTGAAGGTGTTCGCCAAGCTGCGATTTTGCGCTCTGAAGGTGAAAAACAATCTGAAATTTTAAAAGCGGAAGGTGAACGTCAAGCTGCATTCTTACAAGCCGAAGCGCGTGAAAGAGCAGCAGAAGCAGAAGCTAAAGCAACACAAATGGTTTCGGAAGCGATAGCGGCAGGAAACATCAATGCAATTAACTATTTTGTGGCACAAAAATATACCGATGCCTTACAACAAATTGGTTCAGCAGATAATAGTAAAGTCATCATGATGCCTCTTGATGCTGCAAACTTGATGGGAAGTATTGGCGGTATTGCTGAATTAATCAAAGATGCCAAACCAAATAAGTAACCAATAGCAACAATTTATATTGAAACATATGCTTCTCCTGAAACATCTTTACAACAAAGAGAAGCATTAACTCAATAACAAAATCAAATAAAAGGTTTCCCATAATGAATGATTTTTTTGCGGCCATTTACTATTCACCACATTGGGTATTTATCGCCTTAGGAGGCATTTTATTAATAGCAGAATTGCTGGGCACCGGTGGTTATGCTTTATGGACTGGAGTTGCAGCAATTATAGTCGGTTTAATCGCTTGGATTTTACCTTTATCATGGCCAATTTTATGGATTTTATTTGCGATTCTAACTATAGTAACAGCTTATCTTTGGTGGCTTTGGCTTAAAAAAAATGGCAAAGACAAAGCAAGTAAAGGCGAAATTAACCAACCTCAACAAGATTTAATTGGCATTAAAACTATTGTAACCGAAGCGATTATTAATGGTTCTGGACGCGTTAAAATCAAAGATGGTAGTTGGTCAGCTCGATGTGATGAAGATTTAGCTATTGGCGAATTAGTAGAGGTTGTAGCAGTTGACGGTCTAACCTTAACAATCAAACCGGTAAGTAAATAATTGGGGTTCCCATAAATTAATTCTATAACCACTAATTGTATTTTTGTAGCTAAAAACAAGCCATTGCCTTGTTACTATTTAAACTAGCCTATATAAAAAAGCCCAACTAAGTTGGGCTTAAATCAAGAATAAAATACTAACACTACCTAAACGATCAATAACACGTGTGATGTAAGTCTACTTATCTAACAAAGTAAATGTTTGTTTATCCTCGGTGGTAGAATCGGTTCCTACGAACACATTGAATTTACCTGGTTCAGCCACATATTGCATTTTATCATTCCAGAATTTTAACATTTCCGGTTTGATAACAAATTTAACTTCACCTTTTTCAAGAGGTTTTAAACTAATTTTTTCAAAACCGATTAACTCTTTAACCGGCCTACTTACAGATGCTGTTACATCTTGCAGATAAAGTTGCACGGTCTGAACACCCGTCCTATCACCAATATTTTCTACATTAGCAGTTACCACAATTTCGCCATCTTTAGTCATTTCATTACTTGAAAGCGAGTAATTGATAGTGAAATTGGTGTAACTCAATCCAAAACCAAATGGAAATAGCGGTTCGTTAGGACTATCAAAATAAGAAGTTGTATATTTACCCATATTTTCAGTACCATGTGGTCGACCTGTATTCAAATGGCTGTAATAAATCGGAATTTGCCCAACATTATCAGGGAATGTCATTGGTAATTTACCTGATGGATTATAATCGCCATATAAAACATCGGCTATCGCATTGCCGCCCTCAGTACCTAAAAACCAAGTTTCTAACATGGCATCCGCTTGTTGATACTCTTCAGATAGAGTTAACGGACGACCATTCATTAGCACAATAACTAATGGTTTGCGCGTGGCTTTTAATGCTTTAATTAAGCGTTTTTGGCTAGCTTGTAGTGATAAATCGGTACGGCTAGATGATTCATGAGCCATACCCTCGGCTTCACCAACAAAAGCAACGACTACATCGGCTTTTTTAGCTTTCTCAACCGCTTCAGCAATCATTTTATCTGCTGGGCGTTCGTCAAATTTGGTGGTTTCTTCATAGAGATTTAAAAATCTGTATAATTGCTGATCATCAGATAAATTGGCTCCAAATGCATAACTAATTAAATCCGCTGTTTTAGCTGCTTTTTTTATTCCTTCTAACGGAGTAACGGCTAAATTAGCTCGTCCGGCACCAGACCAACTACCAAGAATATCCCTTTTAGAATCAGCAAGTGGTCCAATAACAGCAATTTTTTTGTTTTTCCTTAATGGTAACACTTTGTTTTTGTTTTTTAATAATACTATACTCTGGCGCGCAACATCTCTGGCTTCTTCACGATGTAAGCGATTATCAGCAAACATGGTATCAATATCTAATTTAGGATCTAAATTACGATGTGGTTCTTTAAAAAGTCCCATATCATATTTAAGTTCTAATACATGACGGCACGCCTTATTAATTTCTTCTTCAGTAAGCACACCTTCGTTAACCAGCTCGGGAATAAATTTTAAAAAATATTCATCATTCATGCTCACATCAATACCAGCTTTAATAGCAACTCTAACTGCATCTTTAGCATCACTGGCAACACCATGATTAATCAATTCCCGAATGGCACCATGATCACTAATCACCACACCATCAAAATGCCATTTATCACGTAGCACTTCAGTTAACAACCAATGATTACCGGTAGCAGGGATACCATTAACTGATATAAGCGAAACCATAACCGCTTTACTACCTGCATCAATAGCGGCTTTATAAGGAACCAGATATTCTTGGAACATTTTACGTTCACTCATGTCAGCTGAATTATATTCACGACCTGCTTCTACCGCGCCATAAAGCGCAAAATGTTTTACGGTAGTTACTAATGACTTTTTGTCAGATAGGACTTGTTTTTGCATTTTTTCTACAAAAATACGTCCGGCTTCAGAAGTTAAATACGGATCTTCACCAAACCCTTCTGAAACTCGTCCCCATCTTGGATCACGAGTAATATCAACCATCGGTGACCAAGTAATATTTAATCCATCAGATGTAGCTTCATCAGCCGAAACCTCAGCAGCTTTACCTATTGCATTACGATCCCAAGTAGCGGCAATACCTAAATTAATTGGGAATACGGTGCGGTGACCATGGATAATATCAAATCCAAAAAACAAAGGGATTTTATTGGGTGCTTTTAAAGCTCGGTCTTGCATATTAGATAAATCAGGTTCAACCACGGTATTAAAAATGCCTCCAATCTCACCTGCTTCGATTTGTTCCAACGCTTTGTCTAAAGTTAAATCGCCACCTACACTGATTAATCGTAATTGCCCGACTTTTTCTTTGATGCTCATTTTTGCTAATAGATCATCAATAAATGCTTTTTTTTCTGGATTATCTGGATTTTCAGCAAACAATAACCCGGAAAAAACCATTGCCATAAAAAATAAAACTAATTTTTTCATCATAATAAATATTGTTATAATTAAGAGGATAGACAAGCTTATAGAATAACGTATTCGTTAAAAAAAATCTCGAACTTTAAAAAGATTGTTAGTTTTAAAGAAAAATAGCTATAGAAAATCATTAATTCTGTCACTTCACCAGTATTAGCTAGCCAAGTAACAGATTATGTATTGGGCTAATCTCTAAAATTAGTAAATTGAAATGGTTGGCCTAATTCTGCATTTTTAACTAAAGCCATTGTTGCTTGTAAATCATCCCGAGATTTGCCGGTAACCCGTACTTGTTCACCTTGAACTTGAGCTTGCACTTTAATTTTACTGTCTTTAATTAATTTAACTATTTTCTTGGACAATTCTTTATCAATTCCTTGTTTAAGCTTAACAGTAATGCTATAGAGTTTACCGCTGTGCTCCATCTCTTCAGGAATTTCTAAAGCTCCGCTATCAATACCGCGTTTAGCTAGTTTATCACGGAGAATATCTAATAACTGCTGTACATGGAAATCAGATTGACTGGTTGCTTTAATGGTTTCATTTTTTTCATTTAATTCAAATGAAGCTTCAACATTTTTGAAATCCCAACGAGTTGCTAACTCACGTATGGCGTTATCAACACCATTTTTAACTTCGGGCATTTGGATCTCAGATACAATATCAAAAGAAGGCATAAACTTTCCTCTTCTTAATTGTTATAAACAATATAACTAATTATTTTAAAATAACTAAAAAAATGCGCTACCCACTAATTGAAGTAGCGCAAAAATCTAAATAATACTATTAATCAATAGTACGCAATAATTCATTGATACCAACTTTACCTAAAGTTTTAGCATCCACTTTTTTAACGATAACCGCACAATAAAGGCTATATTTGCCATCTTTAGTCGGTAAATTACCTGAAACCACTACCGAACCGGCTGGAACTCGTCCGTAATACACTTCTCCAGTTGCTCGGTCATAAATTTTAGTGCTTTGACCAATAAAGACACCCATCGAAATAACTGAACCTTCTTCGACAATGACACCTTCAACAATTTCACTACGCGCACCAATAAAGCAGTTATCTTCGATAATAGTTGGGTTAGCTTGTAATGGTTCTAATACACCACCGATTCCAACACCACCAGATAAATGCACATTTTTACCTATTTGTGCACATGAACCAACGGTTACCCAAGTATCAACCATAGTACCTTCATCAACATAGGCACCGATGTTTACATAAGATGGCATTAACACTGTGTTGCGCGCAACATAGGCTCCTTTACGAGCAATAGCTGATGGCACCACACGGAAACCTTCTTGTTGGAACCTTGCTTGATCATACTCAGCAAATTTTAATGGTACTTTGTCATAATAATTAGTGGCACCGCCATCAATTAGTTGGTTTTCATTAATACGGAATGAGAGCAACACCGCTTTTTTTAGCCATTGATGAGTAACCCACTCACCATTAATCTTTTCAGCAACTCGCATTTTACCATTATCCAATAATGCAATAGATTGATTAATCGCATCACGAGTTCTTGCATCTACACTTGTTGGTGTAATATCTGCACGATGTTCAAAAGCTGTTTCAATAATAGTTTGTAATTGTTGCATCTAAAGTTTCCTTTAACTTATGTGTCAGTTAACCAATAAAATAAGGTTACAGTATAATATAATATGTAACGCTTTTTAAGCGGTTTGTCATATCTACAAAATTCAGCTAGTAAAAACCTAAAAATTTGCGATGCTGTTCCCAATATAATAAAAATCCTCCTGCCAATTGGTAACTTATTGATAACATCATGATATGTTAATTTTTTCTAAAGAACATAATTATGCCAAACGCAGGATTTTCCTTAATAGAAGTATTGGTTTTCACCTGTATTACCACAATTTTAGCAACTATTGGGATCCAACAATGGAAGTCATTACAACTTCGCAATGAATTAATTGTCACCACTCAACAACTAGCCTATTTTTTAAATGAAGTTCAAGTCATGGCTTATACGCATAATGATACTTATAATCTTTACCATTTTTCATCACCTTGGTGCTTAGCTGTAACCAAAGAGGAACGTCCAAATAATTGCGAACAAGGGTTGCTTAAATTTAATAAACCATATGCATCAGTTGTTATAAATGGATTAACCGACAAAAAAACAATCTCTTTTTGGGGAAGAAGAAATATGGCACAAACCATGTCATTTCAACTCAAAAATGACATAGGGATGACTAAAGTCATTATATCTTTTCGCGGACGCATTCGCTTTTGTAGCCAAAATAATTTTTTAGCAGGCTTACCTCAATGTTAAAAGTATCAGGTTTTTCATTACTGGAAATGTTAATCAGTATTATATTATCGAGTTTAATAATTATTGGCTGCAATTCATTTTATGTACAATTGCAAACTAATATAATGCAATATAATCAAAAAATTCAGTTACGCAATACTATTCATCAAACATTAATAGGGGTTACCAAAGATATTCGCCGAGCTGGGTTTATTGCCAATGATCCAATGAAAATGACCACCAAAGCTCTAGAAATTAATTCCCAACAAAATTGCATCATTATTCGTTATGATAATGAAATTCGCAGTGATTGGATTTATGATCCATTTTATAAAAAAAACTCAGATATATTTGCTTATCGTTATCATAAAAATAATCTTGAATACAAAACAGGAACGCTTGATTGCCAAGGCAGTAATTGGGAAAAACTATTTGATCCATCTAAATTTAAAATCACTCGTTTTGTGATAAAACAGAGAACAAACAGTATTGAAATTTTATTAGCTGCCGAACTAATTAATAATAAGCAAATCAATTATCAGATTACTAAAATAGTTAAAAATGAAAATTTATTCTGATGCAGACAATACTACATTTTCTGGTTTTAGTACCATAGTGATGGTGTTTGTCTTGATGATGGTTGGATTGATATTATTAACCGGATTTAATCTATTAATTAATTCATGGCAAAAAACAGTTGTTATGGAAAATCTCTATTACCAAAAATTTAATCATGCTAGTTCATCATTAACTTGGGCTCTCAACCAACATTGGGCGGTCCCAACAGCAAGTTGGCAATGTGCCAATGAAGCAACGTATCAACTAAAAGCGTGTATAAAAAAATCTTTATTAACTATTGATAATTATGTATTAGTGCGTGGTGAGGCTGAGGATTTTTTTCTTTATACTTTAGCTCATTTTGATAATAACCAATTAGTGGTTGAAAAGGGGCACTGGCTTGATTATTGTCCAGAAAAAAAGAGTATCGATTGTGAATAAAAAGAATATTAATGGATTTTGTTTGATCGAAGTAATGGTTGCAGTAGTACTGTTGGCAATCATTCTAGTTGGCTTTATTAATTATCAACAAGTTCTATTAAATAAATATCACTACTTATCAATAAAACTCAGTGCGAATCAGATAGCTTATCAGCTACTTGATAGCTATCCACAAATTAATAATCAACTTTTACCACCAGACTGGCAATATAATATCGACAGTAAATCTCTTGATTTTCATTGTAAAATGGTAGTGGTTAGTATTATTCCACTACAACATAAAAAGATTATGCAACAGCGACTATTTTGTAATTGATTGATAAATAACAGTAAAATCAACTGTGATTATTTAACCAATGGTGTAAGATCTGCAAAACTTGAGTCGTTTTTTCGGCATGAACATTATGTCCTGCCCCTATAACTGTCTCTATTTTAGCATAAGGAAATTGTTGAAAGATTTTCTCATAATCGGCTTCGCAAATATAATCAGAGTTACCACCTTTAATAAATAATGTGGGTTTTAACCAGGGTGAAATCGACGACCAATCACAGAGGCTAGCGTATTGTTTAATAATAACATCAATATTAAATAACCATTGGCCATTTTTGTAAGATTTTAGTAAAAACATGATAGTTGGTTCAGACAAACCATTAGCTTTCATTATATTGATAATCTGTTTTTTATCCGTTATATTACAGCATTGTGCTAACGCTTTTAATACCAAGGCATTAGTTGAAACTGGATATTTAACAGGGGCAATATCGATCGCCACAATTCGTTCAATAATATCAGGAATTATTTGCGTCAATTGCAAAGCGACTTTACCTCCCATTGAATGTCCTATGAAAATAACATTCTGCAAGCACAAATCATGGCACAGTTCAGCAATATCATCAGCCATCGCTTGAAATGTCATCTTATCAGACCATGGTGAAAGCCCGTGATTACGCATATCGACTTGAATAGTTTGATAATTTAATTGTAAATCTTTAGCCAACATATTCAAATTGTCTAAACTTCCAAAAACACCATGCAGAAAAAAAATTGCAGCCCCGCTACCTTGTAGCTTATAGTTTAATTTCATAAAACCACTCTATTAGTTATATTAATGCCATCAAGTATACGTATTTTTTAATACTTATCTTGAATTAATTCAATGTTCACAATCTAAATAACTGTGATAGAATTCAAGACTCATTTTATTAATGATATTAAGTTACATGTTTCAAAATAATCCTCTACTCGCACAATTAAAGCAAGAACTCCATGAACAAACTCCTCGGGTTGAAGGCGTTGTTCGCGCCCATGACAAAGGCTTTGGATTTTTAGATGTTGATAATAAAACCAGCTATTTTATCCCAATTTCTAAAATGAAACTGGTCTGTCATGGCGATAAAGTATCCGGCTCAATCATCAATAATAAAGACAAAGAATCATTCGAGCCAGAACTATTAATCGAAAGCTGTTTACAAAAATTTATTGGTAAAATTGGTTTTCAAGATCGGGCTATGGTTATCTATCCGGAAAATATGCCTGCTAATTTTGCCATCCGTTGCAAAGTTAATAAACAAGTATCAGAAAAATTGCGAGAAGGTGATTGGGTGGTTGCCACACTAGTTACTCACCCATTAGATAAGGAAGAAAATGTTTTTTTAGCTGAAATTACTCGTTTTATTGCTGAAAGTACTTCTCCTTTACAATTATGGTTAAAAACCTTGGCGCGTTACGATTTAGAATCGGAGTCACCACAAGCTGAAACCTTAACTATGCATGCAAGTGAAATTGAAAATCGTGTAGATCTAACTGATGTTAACTTCTTTACTATAGATAGCGAAGATACTGAAGATATGGACGATGCTATTTCACTAGCAAAAGATGAGCAAGGTAACTATCAACTTATGGTAGCTATTGCCGATCCAACTGCTTATGTTTTACCTGATAGTCAAATTGATGAAATTGCAAAAATCAGGAATTTCACTACTTATTTGCCTGATTTTAACATCCCAATGCTACCTAGCAAATTAGCTAATGATTTATGTTCATTACATGCCAATCAAAAACGTCCGGCCATGGTATGCAAAATTAATCTCGATGCCAGTGGTAATATTATCTATGATGATATTTGTTTTATGCCCGCATGGGTTGAATCTAAAGCCAAACTTTCTTATAACAATGTGTCTGATTTTTTGGAAAATGGCAGTGAATTATTAGCCGATCAACCAACATTACCCGAACAACTTAAACTACTATCTAGTTTAGCTACAATAAGAATGAATTGGCGACAAACCCATGCTTTAGTATTCAAAGACAATAATGACTATCGTTTTATTCTCGATGAGAATCGCCAAGTTAAAACAATTATTAAGGATTCTCGGCGTATTGCTCACCGGATAGTTGAGGAAGCTATGGTAATAGCCAATCAAGCTTTAACTTGGCAATTAAAAAACCATATTGGCTTTGGCATTTTCAATATTCATTCAGGGTTTGATAATAAATATATCGAACAAATTTTAAAAGTTTTGACTGATAACGGTATAACTGATTTTGATAAAGATTCATTGTTATCTTTTGAAGGTTATTTGCAACTACGGCGTCAGATTGAAGATAATGCATTTTTAACTGCTCGGTTACGTAAATTTCAATGCCCAGCGGATTTTTCCATTACACCACAACCACATTTTGGTTTGGGATTTGAGTCTTATGCAACTTGGACGTCGCCTATTCGTAAATATGGTGATATGGTTAATCATCGCTTAATCAAAGCATACATTCGCTCACAACAGTTAATAGAACCAGATCAAGAACAGCTCAAAATCATGAATGAAAGACGTAAAATGCTACGTTATGCTGAACGTGATATTGCTGAAAATCTTTATGCACAATATTTAACCAATAAAATTGGGGACAGTTACAACGCTGAAATTATTGATATTAATCGTGGTGGCGCACGTGTACGCTTAACGGATATTGGAGCCTTTGCGTTTGTGCCACTGTCGATGATTCATGCAGTACGCGATGAAATCTTGGCACTCCCGGATGCCGGAAGCATAAAAATTAAAGATGATATCTGTTATAAGCTTGCTGACACTATTCCTATATCAATTCACCAAGTCAAAAATGAAAATCAGACCATTATTGCCAAAATAGCGATAAATGAATAGCCCGAGCACAATACTATACCTTCGACATTAATCTATTCAAAGTATCAATTACTACTTACCTCTAATTATAGAGGTAAGCCACCAATATTTGACTATATTTTAACAATTAGACTCTTTTTTTTCTTAATTAGATCTGCTATCTTTCTCAATTCATTAAAAATAAGTATTATCACTTGATTAACAATAGCTAGAGGGAATTATGTTATCAGTTCATGGGCATGAAGTTTTACATATGATGGATGGAAATAATTATACAGAATCTTCCCTACTTCAAGCTATTGAACAGCGCTTTGGAAAAGATGCCAAATTCCACACCTGCTCAAAATCAGATATGAATGCACAGCAACTAATAAATTTTCTTAAAGAAAGAGGCAAATTTAAGCCCGCTGTTTCTAATGAAACTAAGTTTACGGTCGATACTAAAAAAATATGTAACCATTAAATGATTAGGACAATTATTTTGCATTGCATTTTTATAAATTTAATTAATTAACCTAGTGTATTTATAAGAATATGAGTATATAATTTCGCGCTACTGCTATAGGTATTGTAGCTTTAACTGAAATTACCACTCAAGAATATGTTCATGGAATTTTATATATGAAAATAAGTAATATCCTTACATGTGCCATCGTCTCTATTCTTGTTATAAGTTGCGCCAAGAAACCTATTTCACAATCTGTAAAAAAAGAACAACCGGTGGAAATAGATCAATTGACAGCTTTAAAACAACAAACAGAGCATAATAACCCTTTTGTTGTTGATGCCAAAAATAGGTTGCTACAATTTGTGAACGATAAAAATTTTGATGATTATATTACTAAACGCGGTATATTAGCTTGTAGCGGTGATGAAAACCAAACATCCTGTGTTTTAAATTTTTATCTTCAAGAATACTATAAACTAAAATATGATGTGCAAATAAAAAGAGTAATTGAAGAAAACCAAACAGAACACAATATTGAATTAAGTAAAATCGAAGCAACGCAAATAAATATTGATAAATATTGCCAACTATCAGCTGATTTTGTTGCCGCGATTTACACTAATGATAAAGCGAACATTTCTAAACATTTCAAACCATTATTTAGAATGTCTGAACAAAATATGTCGTCACTATATACCAAGGTTTCCAGAGACAGCTATTCTCATTTTTTAATTGATGAAAACCCAAGTATGCTTCAAGAAATAAAAGCAGACTATGTGGAAAAATGTTTGGATGATCCAAAGGATAACATCATCAATTACTTCAACCTTTTTAGATAATACTAACGCGAGTATTTTATGCTTAATTTATTACCAACTAGTCATTTTAGTAAAACGATAGCTTATAAGTTACTAGGAGCATGTTCCATTGCTTGTATTAGTTTTTCCTCATGGGCTTTTTCGTTTAATGATGTCGTGACGCAAGCAGAAAAACTATCTAAACAAGCTTATGCACACCCAGAAAAAAACATCCCTAATGAATTAGCATCATTGCAATTTGCTGATTATCAGAAAATCTTATTTAATCATTCCAAAGCTTATTGGGGTGATCGCAAAAGTCGATTTAAACTTGAGTTTTATCATGAAGGTATGTATTTTGATACCCCTGTTAAGATTAATGAAATAATCAATAATCAAGTTCATGAAATCAAATTTGATCCTAGTTATTTTGATCTAAGCAAAGTAAATTTAGAGAATCTTGATACTAAGAATTTAGGATTTGCTGGTTTTAAAGTCCATTACCCAATTAATAACCCAACCAAAACCGATGATGAAATTTTTACCGCTTTGGGAGGTAGTTATTTCCGAGCTGTAGGTAAGGATCAAAGATATGGTCTTTCAGCTCGCGGGTTAGCAATTGATACTGGTGAAATGTCAGGTGAAGAATTTCCTCGCTTTAAAGAATTTTGGATCGAAAGGCCTGAACCTAATCAAAAACATTTAGTTATTTATGCCTTACTTGACTCAGCCAGCGTATCTGGAGCATATAAGCTCACTTTAATACCAAGTGTTGATACCACTATCACTGTTGAAGCAAAAGTTTTTTTCCGCAATCCTGTTAAAAAACTGGGTATTGCGCCTTTAACTAGTATGTTTTTATATGGACCAAATATGCCATCGCCTATTTTAAACTATCGCCCGGCAATGCATGATTCTAATGGTTTATCTATTTTAGCTAATAATAATGAGTGGATCTGGCGCCCTTTAAATAATCCTAAGCGTTTATCATTTTCTTCATACAGTTTAGATAACCCAAAAGCATTTGGTTTGATCCAACGTGATAAAGGTTTTGATGATTATCAAGATCTCGATGATCATTATGAACAACGTCCTAGTGTTTGGGCCGAAATTTTAGGTGATTGGCAAAGAGGTCGTGTTGAATTGGTTGAAATCCCAACAGCTGACGAGACTAACGATAACATAGTTACTTATTGGGTACCTAAAAAACAATATGAAGCAGGTGATACTTTAGACATTAAATATCGCTTACATTATTCTTTAAACGATTTGCAACGCTATCCTGATAATATAGCTAGAGCAATTAGTACCCGTTTATCATTAGGTGATATTAAACAAGCTAACTTAATCCGTAAACTTGATGGTTCTAATGCTTATGTTATTGACTTCGCTGGTCCGCAATTATCTGAACAAATACCAGTTAAAGTAATCTCTAGCATTAATAATGGTTCTATAGTTAGTTGTGAAGCTCAATACAACCCAGTTATTAAAGGCTGGCGAGTTATTGTACGCTTTAATGTTGAAGATAACAAAAAAGCCACTGATATACGCATACAATTGGCGTCAGAAAAAACTAATGAAGTTTTGTCTGAAACATGGAGTGGGCAGTATCCTGCGCAATAATTATAATAAAACGATAACATCATGAAAAAAGATTACTTTGTAAACCTTTCTGACGCTGAAAGTTGGCGTCAGAAAGCTAAAAACAATGCTACCATAACCGATAAACTAGCTTTTTTAAAATATCGCTTAAGCCATATTGGTAACACTTCGTCATTTAACGATGATAGAATGCAACAGCCTAGTTACCCTAATGTTGATCGGGTTGCCGTACAACCACAAAAATGGAATAAGCGTTACCAAGCTAAATCGAAGTTAAATATTAATATAATTGCATTAATCCGCAGACTTATTATGTTAATATTCATTGTAGTGCAAACATACTATGCCACTAGTTACCTATCAACCTTATTACCCTATCAAAGTTGGCAACAAATCAACTTTATGAATAATTGGAACATAAACCCTGAGTTAGCAGTTTATAGTATCATTCCTTATATTATACAATGGATTATAGTCGCACTATTTGCCATTTTGTTTCTTTGGATATCAATTGGGTTCTGGACTAGTATTATGGGGTTAATTCTGGCGGTAATGGGCAAAGACCGTTATACCATTTCGATCCCTAAAGATCCTGCTGCACATATTGACGCTAAACACCGTACTGCACTAGTTATGCCAATTTGTAATGAAGATGTAGCGCGTGTTTTTGCAGGGATACAAGCATCTTATCAATCATTAGTAGAAACCGGACATGCTGAGTCTTGCGATTTTTATATTTTAAGTGATACCAACGATCCTGATCTTTATGTTAATGAACTAAAAGCTTGGGCGGATTTTAATGCACAAAAAACAGATAATGGCTGCAATGTTTTTTATCGACATCGTAAACGCCGCGTAAAACGTAAAAGTGGTAATATCGACGATTTTTGTCGGCGTTGGGGGCATTTATATGAATATATGATGATTCTCGATGCCGATAGCATCATGACCGGCAATTGTATTATAAGCATGATTGCCATGATGGAAATGACACCCAAAGCTGGGATCTTACAATCCCCACCGAAATCGGTCAGAATGAAAACTCTATATGGACGTATTCAACAATTTGCTAACCAAATTTATAGTGATATTTTTTGTTCGGGAACACATTTTTGGCAATTAAGTGAGGCTCAATATTGGGGCCATAATGCCATGATTCGCTTAAAACCATTTATTGAACACTGTATATTATCCCCACTAAAAAAACGTAAAACTCCGTTACATATTTTATCACATGATTTGGTAGAAGCGGCGTTAATGCGCCGAGCAGGTTATGGCGTTTGGATTGCTTATAATATGAATGGTAGTTATGAAGAACTTCCGGGCAATATGATTGAGGATCTTAAGCGTGATAACCGCTGGTGTATGGGTAATTTAATTAATCTAAAATTAATTTTCAAAAGTGGAATTACCTTAACCCACCGAGTAATGTTTGCTACTAGTGGTATGGCATATATTTCGTCATTATTGTGGTTGGTATTTTTATTTTTCTCCACTTTGTTGTTGTTAGTATTTAATCTTTCAGATCAACAATATTTTTTCCAACCAAACCAATTCTATCCAACTTGGCCGAAATGGGATGAAAATTTAGCTATCCAACTGCTATCTACTACCATGGTATTACTGTTTGCCCCAAAATTCTTTAGTTACGGTATTATTATTGCTAGGACTGGAGCCAAAGATGTGGGTGGTATTTTTAAATTAACGTTATCGATCTTAGTTGAAATGGTATGGTCCATGATTTTAGCACCAATTCGAATGATTTTTCATAGTAAATTCGTATTAAAAGCTTGGTTAGGTAGCAAAATTCAATGGAAGTCACCATCAAGAAATGATGACGTATTGACTTGGGGTGAATCTTTTTATTTCTGTTGGTCACTATCTCTATTAGGCATTATATGGCTATGGATAATTATTTGGTTAAATCCACAATTTACTTACTGGTATATTGCTATTCTTATTCCATTAACTATTTCTCCACTTGTGGTGCGCGTATCAGGACTTTCTAGCATTGGTATGAAAGCTAAAAAAGCCGGATTATTTTTAACGCCTGAAGAAACTCATCCTGCTCGAGCCGTAACTCTAACCGGCGAATATTTAGTCAACACCGAAGCTAATATTGTTGATCATGGTTTTATTATGGCATTAGTTGATCCTGTTTATAATGCCTTGGCTTGTGCTTTATCCACTTCCAGACATTTAATTAATGATAAAATTCAACAACGACGATTAGAACTTATTGCACATTATCAACAAGTTGATTTAACTAAAATCAGCAAAGAACAACAATTAGCAATTTTAGAAGATCCTATCCTTCTTTCCGCTTTACACGATCATATTTGGCTGGAACAAGAAAAATACGACAATTTGTTCACAATATGGCAAAATGAACAGTAGCAATAAGAAATAGGGTTACGGCCCTATTTCTGTTCTTTTTAGTAATTAATTAGCATCCACGGATATTTTTATGACTTGGCAACCAACTGCATCTATAGATAATTTACTTAAGCGCGCAAAAATTATTTCCCAGGTTAGGCAATTTTTTGCTGATCGCTGTATATTAGAAGTGGAAACACCTGCCATGAGTCAATATGCCGTTACTGATGTCCATTTAAGTTCATTCCACACGCTATTTTTTAAACCAGGAGAAGTGGATGAACTGCAAGGGCAAAAGATGTCCCTTATTACTAGCCCTGAATATCACATGAAACGGTTATTAGCTGCTGGTAGTGGCCCTATTTATCAAATGTGTAAGTGTTTTCGTAACCATGAAGAAGTTAGTCGTTATCACAATCCCGAATTTACTATGCTTGAATGGTACCGCATCCAGTTTGACATGATGCAAATGATTAATGAAGTTGACGATCTACTACAAAATATTTTGGATTGTGAGCCAGCTGAACGCGTCTCCTATCAAAAAGTATTTCAACGTCATCTTAACCTTGATCCGCTTGAAGCTGATCAGGCGACTTTAACCAATGCTATAAATCAACTTAATATCGGTTTTAACACAGAAAATTGTGATAAAGATACCTTATTACAGTGTTTATTTACTTTTGGGGTGGAGCCGCATATAGGCCAAGATAAACCAACTGCTGTTTTTAACTTTCCTGCTTCACAGGCAGCATTAGCGGCAATTAGTCCCGAAGATCACCGGGTTGCTAGCCGCTTTGAGTTTTATTATAAAGGTGTGGAACTGGCTAATGGTTTTAAAGAATTAACTAATCCTCAAGAACAAAAATTACGTTTTGAACAAAATAATCAAGCTCGGACTAGTCTAAACTTACCGACACAAAATATTGATATTACATTATTAGCTGCTATGGAAGCTGGTTTACCTGATTGTGCAGGTGTTGCAGTTGGCTTGGACCGCTTAATAATGTTAGCGCTTAATACTATGACACTAGATGATGTAATCTCATTCACTTTTGATAGGGCTTAATTATGTTTGCTTGGTTAGATTCAACTCAATGGATTGCGATTATTATTGCTTTAGTGTCATTAGTTTTAGTTGTTATGTTATTGAAATCCCAATTTGCCCATAACAATAGCAGGCAATTATTCGATTTACAATTGGAACAGAAAAACCAAGAAAATAAAACGTTAATTGATGAAGTGACGCGGTTAGAAAACGAATTAAATCAGTATCGACAACAAAATTTAGATCAGAATATTAAAATCAGTGAACTAAAAACTCGCTTAGAAGAAACATTAACTTCCACACAAGAACGCCAAACAATCCTTGAGCAAAGTGAACAACGACTAACTACCCAGTTTGAAAATTTGGCTAATCGTATTTTTGAGCACAGTGGTAAAAAAATGGAGCAACAAAATAAGCAAAGCCTTGATTTTTTGCTTGCGCCTCTTAAAGAGCAGCTGGAAGGCTTTAAAAAACAGGTTCAAGATAGTTTTGGGCAAGAGGCCAAAGAACGGCATACACTAACTCATGAAATTCGTAACTTGCAACAACTTAATGAGCAAATGACCAAAGAGGCAACTAACCTCACTAATGCTTTAAAAGGTAATAATAAAACTCAAGGCAATTGGGGTGAATTTATCCTTAGCCAGATCCTTGATAATTCAGGACTACGAGCTGGTTATGAATATGAAACTCAAGTTAGTTTAACCAATGAAAATAATCAACGCTTGCAACCAGACGTCATTGTCCATTTACCGCAAGGTGGGGATGTCATTATAGATTCTAAAGTTACCTTAGTAGCTTATGAACGTTATTTTAATAGTGATGATGAAACTATTAAAACTAAAGCAATGGCTGAACATTTAACTGCTGTACGTAATCATTTAAAGCAATTAAGTCAAAAAGACTATCACAAACTTGTTGGTGTTAATTCATTAGATTATATTTTGATGTTCATTCCAGTTGAACCAGCTTTTTTAAGTGCTATTGATCATGATCCAGGATTAATTAATGATGCTTTGAAAAATAACATTATGATTGTCAGCCCAACGACTCTTATGGTTGCTTTACGCACTATTCATAATTTATGGCGCTATGAATATCAAAATCGTAATGCTGAACTCATTGCTGATAAAGCCAGTAAATTATATGATAAAGTCCGAGGTTTTGTTGAAGACATGGAAAACTTAGGTAATTGCTTAGATAAAGCACAGCAAACTTATCAAAGCTCAATGAATAAATTATCTAAAGGGCGAGGTAATGTGATTGGACAAATTGAACGATTTCGTGAATTAGGTGTTGAAGTAAAAAAACCAATTAATCCGGATATTGCCTTGTTAGCTACCGACGAATTAAACTCTCAAAGTTAAAGTTAACAGCTACGATGATAATTAAATTTATTGTAAAGATGTTTCAGGTCAAGTATATGTCTCAATATAAAATTATTGATTCATCATTAAGTAAAATGCGAGTATACTTATCTAATACCAAAAGGAATACAACATGGTAAAAAAACAAGAAAAAGAACTTAATTTCGAAGAAACACTTAAGCAACTTGAAACCATTGTAGCTCAATTAGAAAGTGGTGACTTACCGCTAGATGAAGCATTAAATGAATTTGAAAAAGGTGTAAAATTAGCGCGTACGAGTCAACAACAATTGCAACAAGCTGAACAGCGTATTCAAATTCTATTAACTGAAAATAGTGATGCTGAATTATCCGAATATTTAACTGATAATAATGAATAACCATAAATTATTACAACAACGAATTGACGCTTTTTTAGCAGTAACTATTGCGCAATATCCTAATTCCAAACTACAACAAGCAGTTAGTTATAGTTTGCTTGCTGGTGGCAAACGCATCCGCCCTATTCTAATTTATCTAACAGGCCAAATGTTTAATTGTCCATTAGCTAAACTCGATTTTCCAGCTGCCGCAATTGAAGCCATTCATACTTATTCATTAATTCATGATGATTTACCAGCGATGGATAATGATGAGTTACGCCGAGGTAAACCAACTTGTCACATCCAATTTGATGAAGCCGAAGCTATTTTGGCTGGTGATACCTTACAAAGTTTAGCTTTTACATTATTATCAGAAACGCAACTAATTGATGATCAATCAAAAATCAATATGATTAAGGAACTTGCTCAAGCCAGTGGTCTTGCTGGCATGTGTTTAGGACAATCACTGGATTTACAGGCTGAGCATCAATCAATTAGTTTAGAGCAACTGCAAAAAATTCATTGCTATAAAACAGGGGCTTTAATCAAAGCGGCGATACGTTTAGGAGCAATTGCTAGTGGCGATATTGCCAAACCTTATTATCATGCTTTAGATAGCTATGCTGAAGCTATTGGACTAGCTTTTCAAATTCAGGATGATATTTTAGACATTATTGGAGAACAAGCAATAATGGGTAAACCGCGAGGTTCTGATATCGTGCATCAAAAAAGTACTTATCCAGCATTAATTGGCCTTGAGAATGCCATAAATATGACCCAACAACTTTATCAACAAGCTATCGCTAGTCTTGAACAAATACCTTATAATAGTCAACCATTACTCGATCTTGCTGGTTATATTATTAATCGAAATAGTTAACAATTAACTAAAAGATAAATTTACATAATGAATTTAGATAATTACCCATTATTGAAGCAAATAAATTCGCCTGAGGACTTAAGGCGTTACCCTCAGTCAAAGTTGCCAGCAATTTGTCACGAGCTAAGGCAATTTCTATTAGCTAGCGTAAGTCAATCCAGTGGTCATTTAGCATCAGGGCTTGGAGTAATTGAGTTAACCACTGCACTTCATTATGTATATCAGACTCCATTAGATAAAATTATTTGGGATGTTGGTCACCAAGCTTATCCTCATAAAATATTAACTGGCCGCCGAGACCAAATGCTAACTATACGGCAGAAGAACGGGTTACACCCATTTCCACACCGGAATGAAAGTGAGTATGACGTGCTAACTACTGGTCATTCATCAACATCCATTAGTGTTGCGCTAGGATTAGCAATTAGTGAACAAAAAAAACATACTGGTCATAAAATTGCTGCTGTAATAGGTGATGGCGCTTTAACTGCAGGCATGGCATTTGAAGCCATGAATCATGCCGGCCACATAAAACCTGACATGTTAGTAATTGTTAACGATAACGATATGTCAATCTCTGAAAATACCGGAGCGCTAAATCAACACTTGGCCCAAATTTTATCTAGCAGAGCCTATGCCTCGTTCCGTGAAAGTGGCAAAAAAGTGCTATCAAATATTCCTCCTTTAAAAGAATTTTTAAAAAAAACGGAAGAACATTTAAAGGGTTTAGTAACTCCCGCCATCTTATTTGAAGAACTTGGTTTTAATTATATTGGCCCAATTGACGGGCATGATATTGAAAGTTTGGTGGCGACATTACAAAAAGTTCGTCAATTAAAAGGTCCACAGTTATTACATGTAATAACGCAAAAAGGTAAAGGTTATGCTCCTGCTGAAAAAGATCCAACATTATGGCATGGTGTACCTAAGTTTAATCCAATTGATGGCGTGATCCCTGCACTCCCTAAATCAATACCAACTTATTCACAAGTTTTTGGCGACTGGCTGTGTGAAATGGCAGAAAACGATCAACGTCTAATTGCCATTACGCCGGCAATGAGTGAAGGTTCAGGTATGACTAAGTTTGCTAAACGTTTTCCTGAGCAATTCTTTGATGTAGCTATTGCTGAACAACATGCAGTGACATTAGCAACAGGTTTTGCTATTGGCGGTTTCAAACCAATCGTAGCTATTTATTCGACATTTCTGCAGCGTGCTTACGATCAAGTGATCCATGATATTGCGATTCAAAACCTGCCAATTTTATTAGCTATTGATCGTGCTGGTATTGTTGGTGCTGATGGTGAAACTCATCAAGGATCTTTCGATCTTAGCTTTTTACGCTGTATACCTAATTTTGTCATTATGACACCAAGTGATGAAAATGAATGTCGACAATTGCTCTATACCGGGTATTTACATAATGGGCCTGCTGCAGTACGTTACCCTCGTGGCGATGCACTTGGAGTGGCTTTAATGCCACTGTCAGCAATCCCATTAGGACAAGCTAAAATCTGTCGAGAAGGCAATACCATAGCTTTACTCAATTTTGGCACATTACTTCCTGAAGTTTTACACGCAGCTGAACAACTTAATGCTACAGTAATTGATATGCGCTTTGTTAAGCCATTAGACGAAAAACTAATTTTGCAGATTAGTCAAACACATAATATACTTGTTACTGTTGAAGAAAATAGTATTAAAGGTGGCGCTGGCAGTGGAGTCTGCGAATTTTTATTATCGAGAAAAATAAAATGTGATATTTTAAACATCGGATTACCTGACGAGTTTATTCCGCAAGGGTCTCAATGTGAGATGAGAAAAGAGATTGGATTAAACTGTGAACAAATTATTAAAAAAATTAATGAATTTATAAAACAATAGGTTAATTATGGAAACTCAAGCTGTCACTATTCAAATTTTCGGACGAACTTTAAAGTTCAATTGTCCAGTTGATGAAGTAGAGGCATTAAGTACTGCAGCAAAAGATTTAGATAAGCGCCTAATTAATTTGCGTGAGAAATCACCCCATGTTGGTGGTGAACAACTGATTATGACTGCAGCACTAAATATTTCGTATGAACTCACAAAAGAAAAAGAAAAAAATGAAGAATTTGGTAATCGATTGAAAATGCTACAACAATTACTTGATTCTGCTTTAAATACCAACAATTAACGCTTTAAATTGTAAATTTACGAAAAATGTTATTGTATGATTTTCCAAATTTTGTATTATGATATATATCTCTGGGATGTTCGCGATGAGGGTTAGTCCCCTGAGCCGATATTCTAAACTTAAGAACGAAGTGATTTTTGATTGGTGAGTATGCCTTACTTGTAAGGAAACCTAAAAATTAAAGCACTAGTTCACCTTGAACCTTGGGTTCAAGGGTTACGACCCCAACGACATCTTGGAGAGCCTATCTAATTTTTATTGTGAAAACCAATGAATATTCGTCAAACCATGCGTCAAAATAGGCGTCAGCTATCATCAAGCCAACGGCAAGTTGCTCAACAGACCATCTATCAAAAAATTACTGCTCATCCCAATGTGCATCTAGCAAAAAATATAGCCATATTTTTATCATTTGATGGTGAGGTCAATACCCAACCTATTATTGAGTACTTATGGCAACAAAATAAATCAGTTTATTTACCAATAATTCACCCATTTGTACCCACACATTTACTTTTTTTAAAATACACAAATCAAACGACTTTAGTTAAAAATCAATTTAGTATACTAGAACCACCTTTAAATGTGCTAGATGTCATTCCTTATCAAGATCTGGACATTATTTTCACCCCATTAGTTGCCTTTGATGATAGAGGCTATCGCATGGGAATGGGGGGGGGATTCTATGATCGTATGTTGGCTAATTATCAACAACAACAAATCTTACCAATTGGCCTTGCCTTCGCTTGTCAAAAAGTAGAAAAAATAGCAAATAATCCTTGGGATGTGCAGTTACCTGAAATTATTTATGCTTAAATCCCATATCAAACGCAGATCATAATTTTATTTTACTGAAATACAAAACTATATTGTCCGTTTGAGTGACCCTGATTACGTATTCATAGTGATATGATAACAATTAACATATACTTATATTATTTCAATAATCTTGCATCCATTCATCCCAAAACACATCATTTTCGAATTGGTTTACTAAAAAATCGATAAAGCTACGTATTTTAGGATCATGGTATTTGCTTGGACAATAAAGTGCGTAAAGATTATAAGTAGTATTCTCTTTATCATATTTAGGTAAAAATAATGGAATAAGTTCTTTCGCTTTTAAATGTTCACCTAACATATAAGTAGGTAAGTAAACTATTCCTTGATGAGTTAATGCCGCTTGAACTAATGCTAGAGTACTATTAGCTAAAATCGTATTATTTCCTTTTACTGAAATAACATTATTATTCTCATCTTTGAATTGCCATGCATGAGAAATATTTGGATTAATCAGACAATCATAATCATCTAAATCTTTTATAGTTTCTGGTATGCCTTTTTGCTCTAAATACTGAGCGCTTGCACAATAAACCCAATTAATCGGACAAATTTTTCGTAGTGCAAAATTATCTGGTGGTGTTGCAGTTATTCGCAATGCAATATCGAAATTTTCTTCATTCAGATTTACTAATTGATCATTTAAATCCACAGACAAGCTAACTTCAGAATGGTTAGCTTTATACTCACCAAATAAGCGCATTAAATGCAAGGTACCAAATGCTATAGAGCAGGTAATCTTTAGTTGACCATGAGGATGAGTATAAAAACTTGCTGTTTTAATTAATGACTTATCTAAATTAGCTAATAAGTTATTAGCTTGATTATATAAATAATTTCCTGCATCAGTGAGAATAATATTACGAGTAGTTCGTTTAAGTAACATAACCCCTAATTGTTCTTCTAATTTAGTTAAAGTTCGGCTAATTGCTGATGGAGTCAAGTTTAATTTTTGGGCGGCGACAGATAAACTATTGCATTCGACAATTTTAATAAATACTTCTAATTGTTTGAAAATTGAATAGTTATCAATTTTTGTTTTTAATGCAAAAGTGTTGGTGGTTCCTGTCATTGTAGTTCTTGGTATCAATTAATAGTTTTCATATAACATAAGCATAGAGTATTTTTGAATTGTTTAAAAATAAAAGTTCACAGTTACAATAATTTTCATTTTTAAATGTGATCACCATCAATTTTTGCTTTGAACGCAAAAGTGTTTTTAATAATTGACATTGTACACAAACTTTATTTATTGTTATTTTTTATTATGTTACTGAAGGAAACTAAAATTATTAAATGGGAAAAGGAGAATAACATGCCAAATAATACCATAAGCCAAAAAACGAAAGAGAAAATTCCTTTTACCGCCTATGATATTGGATGGGTAATTTTATGTATTGGTATGGCAATCGGTTCGGGGATTGTTTTTATGCCAGTACAAATAGGTATTAAAGGAATATGGGTATTTATTGCAGCAATTGTTATAGCTTATCCCGCTCTTTATTTATTACAAAATTTATATTTAAAAACCTTATCAGAAACAGATGATTGTGAAGATTATACTAGTGTCATAACTCAATATTTAGGTAAAAATGTAGGCATGATATTGGGAATTGCTTATTTTTTAATGCTATTACACGGCATGTTCTCATATTCTTTAGCCGTAACCTTTGATAGTGCTTCATATTTGAAAACATTTGGGGTTACAGAAGAATTATTATCCGACCATATCTGGTATGGATTAGTTATCTTAATTATTTTAGTGTCCATTGCAGCACAAGGAGAACGTTTATTATTTAAAGTTTCTGGTCCAATGGTGGTGGTAAAATTTGGTATTATAGTATTACTTGGTGTTGTTATGGTTCCACATTGGAACTTTAATAATATTACTGCATTTCCACCTATTCTTGACTTTTTTAGAGATGTTTTATTAACTCTGCCATTTGCACTTTTCTCTATACTTTTTGTTCAAATATTAAGTCCAATGAATATAGCTTATCGAAAAATAGAAAGTAATAAGCAAATAGCCACTTATCGTGCCATTAGAGCTAACAGAGTTGCTTATATCATACTTGCTATTGCGGTGCTATTTTTTGCTTTTTCTTTTACATTTTCAATTAGTCACGAACAAGCCGTATCTGCGTTTGAACAAAATATTTCAGCTTTGGCTATTGCTGCCCAAGTTATTCCTGGATCTATAGTGAAAATAATGACAGCATTATTGAATATTTTTGCTGTTTTAACTGCATTTTTAGGTATTTATCTAGGATTTCAAGAATCTATAAAAGGACTCGCAATTAATATCATCAGCCGATTTATACCAAAAGAAAAAATCAACAAAAGAATTTTACATATTTCTGTGTGTATTTTTGTAATCCTTGCTTTATGGTTATGGGTTTCCACACGTTTTTCAATATTATTTTTTATGCAATTAGGTGCTCCACTATTCGGTATCGTACCATGCCTTATCCCTTGTTATTTAGTTTACAAAGTCGAAAAACTAAATAAATTTAAAGGATTCTCTATTTGGTTTATAGCTTTTTTTGGTGTATTACTATGCTTTTCACCATTTTTAAAATTTTTCGAATAAATAGAACAACAATAAAATATTATGGAGTATAAAATGAAGAATAATTTTCAAGTCAGTACTAAATTGACACAATTAGGACGTAATCCTAATGAACAATATGGTTTTGTGAATTGCCCAACCTATCGTGGGTCAACTGTTATATTTAATACTGTAAGCGACATTGAAAACGATAATGCTGTTTTCAATTATGGTACTGCAGGTACACCAACAATTGCTAATCTTGAAAATGCTTGGAGTGAACTTGCTGGTGCGGCTGGAACGGTGTTATCTCCATCAGGACTTGGGGCAATTGCTTTAGCACTGTTTACCACAACAAAAGCGGGTGATCATCTATTGATGCCTGATAGTGTTTATCGTCCATCAAGAAATTTTTGTAATAATATGATGATAAAATATGGGGTTGAAGTCAGCTATTATGATCCACTTATAGGTTTGGATATTGAAACTTTAATCAAACCTAACACATCCACAATATTTTTAGAATCTCCCGGATCACAAAGTTTTGAAATTCAAGATGTACCAGCAATTGTCAGTGTAGCTAAAAAATATGGTATTAAAACTATTATTGATAATACTTGGGCTACACCACTATTTTTTAAAGCACATGAGCATGGTGTAGATTTATCATTGGAAGCTGGAACAAAATATTTAGGTGGGCATTCCGATTTATTGATGGGAGTTGTATCTGCTAATAAAGAGACTTGGCCAGCACTACGTGCAACTTATGATTATATGTCAATGCTTCCGGGTGCTGAAGATTGCTTTTTAGCACTTCGTGGTTTGCGAACGATGCATTTAAGACTCAAAGAAGCTGAAAAACGCGGACTTGAAATGGCTCATTGGTTAAAAGATCGCCCAGAAATACTCAAAGTTCTTCATCCTGCATTACCTGATTGCCAAGGACATGAAATTTGGAAACGCGATTTTACTGGGTCATCAGGTTTATTTTCGGTTGTATTAGATCCTAAATATACACATCAAAATTTAGCAAATATGCTGGATAATATGTCAATATTTGGGCTTGGTTTCTCATGGGGTGGTTTTGAAAGTTTAATTATTCCATTTGATTGTAGTAGCTATCGCACTGTAACTAAATGGAATCCTGGTGGATTAACAATTAGATTACAAATCGGACTTGAAGATATGGATGATCTCAAATCAGATTTAGCTCAAGGATTTAATCGCCTGAAAAATTAAAAAAAGCAAAAAGTGGAATAAAAGTTCCACTTTCTGTTTTATGCCACTTTTATACAGATTTTGTTAAATTGTCTTCCGTTAATTACTTTAAAATTAAAAATTGCCGAGGTTAGCTAGCGAGAATTAGAAAAGCAGCGAGTAAACCTTGGCATGTATAATTACCTAAAATTATTTAGGTTTAAATCCTATCACCTAACTAATAGCTAGCTAAAAATAATTCGCATTTTTACTGTTATTAAACAAACCATAACCATAGTTTTCTAAAATTAAAACCTAATTTAGTAAGATAAAATTAACTATTGTAAATAAATAATATAGTTCTTGAAAATTAAGATATAATTTTTTACAGTATACAACATAATAATTCGAAATTGTCTTTTTTTACCACTCTCTACTTTTCTATACCTAAGCCTTAGGAATTTAATATTCAATTTACTGAGTATTCAATTCTATTAAGGTTCTTTTAATAAAAAAAGGAGTGTTGCAATGTCAGAAAAAAAAGTACTAACCACTAATAATGGTGCTCCAATCGCCGATAATCAAAATTCTCGTAGTGCTGGTCCCCGTGGTCCGGTGTTAATTGATGATTATCAACTAATCGAAAAACTAGCTCATTTTAATCGTGAGAATATTCCTGAACGCCGCGTACATGCTAAAGGTTCCGGTGCCCATGGAATCTTCACAGTAACAAATGATATCACCAAATATTCTTATGCTAGTCTATTTGCCAATATCGGTAAAAAAACGCCTGTTTTTGCAAGATTTTCAACTGTTGGTGGTGAACGCGGTTCATCTGATACCGCTCGTGACCCACGAGGATTTTCCGTAAAATTCTATACCGATCAAGGTAACTGGGATATTGTTGGTAACAATACTCCGGTATTTTTCATCCGCGATGCTTTAAAATTCCCTGATTTTATTCATACCCAAAAACGTGATCCTAAAACTAATTTGAAAGATCCGCAAATGATGTGGGATTTTTGGTCATTATCGCCTGAATCGCTACACCAAGTAACTATCCTGTTTTCAGATCGAGGTATACCTGATGGTTATCGACATATGCATGGTTATGGTAGTCATACCTATAGTGTGATTAATTCTGACGGTATTAGATTTTGGGTTAAATGGCATTTTAGAACTGAACAAGGTATCAAAAATATTCATCCAAAAAGAGCAGCAGAATTGGACGGTACTAATCCTGATTCGGCCCAAGAAGATTTATTTAAAGCTATTGAACATGGTGATTTTCCAAAATGGCGACTTTATATGCAAATAATGACCGAAGAACAAGCTAATAATCATCCGGAAAACCCGTTTGATGTTACTAAAGTTTGGTCACAACAAGAATATCCATTAATTGAAGTTGGTGTAATGGAATTAAATCGCAATCCAGAAAATTATTTTGCCGAAGTTGAACAATCAGCATTTGAACCAAGTAATGTAGTCCCAGGCATAGGATTATCACCTGATAAAATGTTGCAAGGCCGACTTTTTGCTTATGCCGATGCTCATCGCTACCGTATTGGTACTAATTACCAACAATTACCAATTAATGCGCCTAAGTGCCCGGTACATAATTATCAACGTGACGGTGCTATGCATTTTTATAGTCCTGACAATGCACCTAACTATGAGCCCAATAGTATTGATAGTGCACCCAAACAACAACCACAATTTGCCGAACCACCATTAACAATTCCAAATGGTACTATGGATCGCCATAATCATCGTGTCGATGAAGATTATTATTCGCAACCGCGCGCACTATTCAATTTAATGAAACCTGAACAGAAACAGTTGTTAATTGATAATATTATTGGATCGATGAGAAATGTTGATCGTGATATTCAAATTAGACAGCTAAAACACTTTTACAAAGTTCATCCCGATTATGGACAAGGCATTGCCCAAGGGTTAGGTATTGATGTTTCGTTAATCAAAAGCTAATTAGTACTATAAACATGCCGACTAAGTTTAGTCGGCATGTTTAATCGAGTAACAGCTTAATAGTTAAGCGATTATTTCTTTTTATTTTTTTTCAATTTTTCCAAAATTACTGTCATTAAAGGGCGATGGCACTTATAAATCATATCTGGTGGCAACATAATTAACTCAGCAATTGGCGCAGCCCATGCAGGAATTTCGGTATTTTCTGGATTCTGATCATCTATAGGAGTATCAACTGTAAATAACTCGTTACTAGCAAAGAGTTGCTGCTTTATTGTAATATCATTATCATCTGTATCACTAAGCATTTTACAAGCATCTAATATCTCTTGTGCAAATAATTCCGACCAATTCTCAGTTGCATATTTAGGTGTAACTATTTTAGAAACATGCCTTAACATATCACGAAAAAGTAACAAATAAACCATTTGCACATTACGTCCTGATAAATTAGCTAACTGCTCATCAGTAAGTGCATTATTGATAATATTTGGTCCCCATTTAAAAAATAGTGTTTCTTTATACAATTTTATAATAGGTTTTATTGAGCTATACTTTTTTTTCACCAAATCATCAATTTCACGTGATAATTGAAGGGTCGGGTAACCAACATGATCACGGCCATTTAAATCACGTTCTGATAATTGTCGATTCTTTTGTTTTTGGGGTAAAATTTTTTTTAGCAATCCTAGCATTTAATTTTCCTTGTTATTTATTTTTTTGCCTAACTATTTCAAATAAGCAAATTCCTGTTGCCACTGACACATTAAGGGATGACACAATGCCCGCCATAGGGATACTAACTAACTCATCACAGTGTTCTTTAGTCAAGCGGCGCATGCCCTCTCCTTCGGCGCCCATAACCAAAGCTAGTGGTATTGATGATGTTTTATAAAAATCGGTTTGATAAAGTGTTTTATCTGCTTCACCGGCTGTACCGACAATCCATACTTGAAACTCATCTTGTAACATGCGCATAGTACGTGCCAAATTAGTTACCCGTACTACCGGCACACTCTCGGCTGCGCCACATGCTACTTTTTGGGCTGTCGAATTAAGTGGTGCTGAACGATCTTTGGGTACGATGATCAAATCAACCCCTGAGGCATCGGCGGTACGAATACAAGCGCCCAAGTTATGCGGATCGGTAACACCATCTAAAATTAAAATAACTGGCTGTTTGCTTTGTTGCATAAGTAATGGAATATCGTTTTCTTGATAGCCGCGACTTTGTTTTACTAAAGCTAAAATACCTTGATGCACACCATTACGCGTTTTTTCATCTAACCATTGGCGATTAGTCACTTTAACTGGCAAACCGAGTTGTTCAAGTTCACACACAACGGCTGTAAGACGTTTATCTTCACGACCTTTAGCGATAAATACTTCAATAATCCTTTCTGGTGCACGCGCGAGTAATGCCTCAATCGCATGAATACCATAAACAGTTTCACTCATCTATTTTTTACTCTTTGTCTTTTTATTACTTTGTTTGCTTTTTACGCGTTTTTTATTTTTACTTTTGTTGTCAGTTTTACTATTAGCTTTACTACCTGATTTTACACTTTTTTTGTTAGTAGCGGCTTTACTTTTACGTTTTATAACAGCATCAACATTATTCTTATTTGCATTTTGTTTGCTTTTATCTTTTGCCGTTTTACCTTGGCGTTGTGGTTTATTATTACTATCAACTAATGAAAAATCAATTTTGCGCTCTTCAGGATTGACGTTATCCACTTTCACCTTTACTTTATCACCTAAACGGTAACTAAAATGAGTATTTTCACCTAGCAAACGGTTACGTGAAGCATCAAAGCTATAATAGTCATTTTCTAACGATGACACATGTACCAGTCCATCTATAAACAAATCATCAAGACGCACAAAAAAGCCGAAATTAACCACACTAGAAATAGTGCCATTATACACTTCACCAACATGATCTTGCATATAATCACATTTGAGCCAATCAACAACGTCACGAACCGCCTCGTCAGCACGACGTTCAGTCATTGAACAATGTTCACCAAAATAGAGCATCTCGCTGGTATTATAACGATGACCACCGGTTTTGCTGGTCTTATGTTTTTCATTAGCTAACACCCATTTAATTGCGCGATGCAACAATAAATCCGGATAACGACGAATTGGGGAAGTGAAATGCGCATATTCATCGAGTGCCAAACCAAAATGCCCGCGATTTTCAGGGTCATATATAGCTTGCCTCATTGAGCGTAAAATAACGGTTTGTAGCATATCGCAATCCGGACGAGTTTCTACTGTTTGCATTAATTGCGCCACATCTTTAGGTTGAGGTTTAGCTCCACCATCCAGTGTTAGTCCTAATTCACTTAGAATATTACGTAAATTATTCATACGTTCTTCATCCGGCCTATCATGGACACGAAATAGAGAAGGTATCTCGGCATTTATGACTAATTTAGCTGCAGCAACATTGGCTAAAATCATGCATTCTTCAATAATTTTATGCGCATCATTGCGCTCTGCCATTTCTATACTTTCGATACGTTTATCAGCATTAAATATAAATTTCGGCTCTTGCGATTCAAAAGCAATAGCACCACGCACCACACGCGCTTTATCGAGTACTTTATATAATCCATATAGATTTTCGAGATGCGGGACTAAATCATGGTAATGTTGACGTAATTCCTCGTCCCCTTGTAAGATTTTGGCGACTTTAGTATAAGTCAAGCGCGCATGCGAGTTCATTACTGCTTCATAAAATTGATAGCCAGTCAAACGACCTTTATTAGACACGGTCATTTCACAAACTAAACATAAACGATCAACTTGTGGATTTAAAGAACAAAGACCGTTAGATAATACTTCAGGTAACATTGGAATAACCCGAGATGGGAAATAAACTGATGTTCCTCGTGCACAAGCTTCTTTATCGATTGCCTTACCTAGTCTAACATAATAACTCACATCGGCAATAGCGACCCATAAACGGTAACCGCCACCACGATTTTTTTGGCAAAACACAGCGTCATCAAAATCACGTGCGTCCTCGCCATCGATGGTAACTAACGGTAAATCGCGCAGATCTTTGCGTCCTTTTTTGGCACTTTCCGGGACTTGTTCGGTGAATTTACTAGCTTCTTTTTCAACTGCTTTAGGAAATTCATAAGGAATTTCATGATTACGTAAAGCTATATCAATGGCTAAATTAGTGCCCATTATTTCGCCAAGTACTTCTTTAATTATACCTACAGCTTTTTGTCGACGTTCTGGTCGTTGTTGTAATTCAATGACCACTACCGAACCCATGCGCACAGTTCGGTCTGGCTTACCCGCTACTAATATATCAAAATTTAAACGACTATCATCCGGCACTACAAAACCGATGCCTTGTTCGATAAAATATCGGCCAACGATTTGATTGCTACGCGGTTCTAAAATACGCACCACACGGGCTTCTGTTTTACCTCGATATTGGCTTCCTATCGGTTGCGCTAAAATAACATCACCTTGTAACACCTTTTTCATCTGCTCTGGTGATAAATAGTAATCTTCAGGCTTACCTTCAACCCGCAAAAATCCAAAACCATCACGGTGGGCTATTACACTGCCTTTCACCATATCAAATTTCTCAGGTAAGGCATAACATTTACGCCGAGTAAACACCACTTGTCCATCACGTTCCATAGCACGTAAGCGGCGATGTAAAGCCTCTTTTTGTACGTCATTGTTGATTGACATCGCTTGAGCAATTTTTTCTAAATTAGCAGGTTTTGCTTCTTTAGTGAGATAATCTAGAATAAGTTCTCGACTAGCTATTGGAGATTCATATTTCTTAGCTTCTCGATCATAAAAAGGATCTTTTATCATGAGCAATTTCCTTTGAGCAAATATTAGATTAAGCATAGCATAGAGTTAGATAACTTAAAATCTACATTCAATTTATTAACTATTAGTAATATGCTTGAAACAGGTTAACAATACTTAAACGTATACCACTCCTGAAACATTTTTACAAAAAATATGGCGCTAAATAGCGCCATTAAGTTATTTAATTGATTAATAACAATTATATTTTTATGCTTGTCTTTTTTCCCTGTCAATTGCACGATAGCCAATATCATGACGATAAAAGCAACCATGCCAATAAATATGTTTAATTTGTTCATAGGCTCTTTGTTGTGCTTCATAAACAGTATTACCTAATGCCGTGACACAAAGCACTCTACCACCATTGGTATATACTCGTCCTTTTTCTAAGCTAGTCCCAGCATGGAATATTTTACAATCAGCAGTTGATTCTTCCGGTAAACCAATAATTACGTTTTGGGTGTTATATTCACCAGGATAACCACCAGCAGCCATAACAACGCCTAAAGCTGGTCTTGGATCCCATTGGGATTTTACTGTATCTAATTTACCTTCAACTGCTGCTAAACAAAGTTCAACCAAATCCGACTGCAATCGCATAATGATTGGTTGGGTTTCTGGATCACCAAAACGACAATTAAATTCAATAACTTTGGGATTGCCCTGTTTGTCAATCATTAAACCGGCATATAAAAAACCAACATACACATTGCCTTCCTCTGCCATACCCTTGACGGTAGGATAGATAATTTCATCCATCACTCGAGTAAAAACTTCATCAGTTACTACTGGTGCCGGTGAATAGGCCCCCATACCACCGGTATTTAATCCGGTATCACCATCACCAACTCGTTTATGATCTTGACTGGTTGCCATAGGTTCAACATGTTTACCATCAACCATGACGATAAAACTGGCTTCTTCTCCATCAAGAAATTCTTCAACAACAACTCGATGTCCCGCATCTCCAAATGCATTGCCTGCCAACATGTCATGTACTGCTTCTTCAGCTTCTTTAAGTGTTGTGGCAACTATAACACCTTTACCAGCAGCAAGTCCGTCCGCTTTGATAACAATTGGCGCACCTTTTTCACGAATATAAGCAATTGCAGGATCTACTTCGGTAAAATTTTGATATTCTGCCGTAGGGATTTTATGTCTAGCCAGAAAATCTTTGGTAAAGGCTTTAGAACCTTCTAGCTGAGCGGCTGATTTTGACGGACCAAAAATTTTCAGGCCTGCTTTTTGAAAACTATCAACCACACCAATAACTAAGGGAGCTTCCGGACCTACAATGGTTAAATCAATTTGCTGTTGTTGGGCAAAATTTAGCAATCCACCAACATCAGTTGCTTTAATATTGATGTTCTCTAGTGTTGGTTCAAGCGCTGTACCGGCGTTACCCGGGGCAACAAAAACTCTTGTAACTAATGGGGACTGTGCCACCTTCCAAGCAAGTGCATGTTCACGACCGCCATTTCCAATAACTAATACTTTCATACAAGATCCTTTAAATACTTCCCTTTGCCAGAGAAAATAAATAGATAGAGTTTTATAAAACTAGGTACTGAAATTTATGTTGTTTCTTGATACCAATTAATTAAACCAATCTCAAAATATTAATGCCTAAAATGACGCATATTCGTAAAAATCATGGCAATATTATGTTCATTTGCAGCTTGAATTACTTCATCATCACGGATAGATCCCCCTGGTTGGATCACACAAGTAACTCCAACTGCTGCAGCGGCATCAATACCATCTCTAAATGGGAAAAAGGCATCTGAAGCAACCACTGAACCTGCTACTTCTAAATTTTCATCAGTAGCTTTTATGCCAGCAATTTTTGCTGAATAAACCCGACTCATTTGCCCTGCTCCAATTCCAATTGTCATGTTATCTTTTGCATACACAATCGCATTGGATTTAACAAATTTAGCAACTTTCCAACAAAACAGAGCATCAGCAAGTTCTTTGCTTGTTGGTTGCCGGTTAGTAACCACTTTTAAATCTGCTTCAGACACCATTCCTAAATCACGATCTTGAACTAATAATCCACCATTTACACGTTTAAAATCTAAACTTTTTATGGATGAATTCGACCATTCGCCACATTCAAGCACCCTGACATTCTTTTTAGCAGCTGTAATAGCCAATGCTTCTTGGCTAACCGATGGTGCAATAATTACTTCAACAAATTGTTGGTCGACAATGGTTCGCGCTGTTTCGGCATCTAAAGTGCGATTGAATGCAATAATGCCACCAAAAGCTGAAGTTGGATCGGTTTTAAATGCACGCAAATAAGCATTTAAGATTGTATCACTAGTTGCCACACCGCATGGGTTAGCATGTTTTACAATCACACAGGCTGGTTCACTAAAGGTTTTCACACATTCAAGTGCAGCATCAGTATCAGCAATATTATTATAAGAAAGCTCTTTACCTTGTAGCTGTTTAGCTGTGGCAATACAAGCTTCTTTTACACCATCTTCAATGTAAAAAGCTGCTCCTTGGTGAGCATTTTCGCCATAACGCATATTCTGTTTTTTAATAAATTGCAGATTTAATGTCCTCGGAAATTCACCAGCCAGCTTGTCTGTTTCACCAAAATAAGGTGGAACTAATTGACCAAAATAATTAGCGATCATGCCATCGTATTTTGCTGTGTGTTCAAAAGCTTTGATCGCTAAATTAAAACGATATTCTAAGGAGAGGGAGTTTTGATTACCATCCATCATAGCAATAATATTGGTATAATCATTACAATCAACGACAATGGCTACATCTTTATGGTTTTTTGCCGCGGATCGAACCATTGTGGGCCCACCAATATCTATATTTTCAACGGCATCCTCTAATGTGCAATTGGTTTTAGCTACTGTTTGAGCAAACGGATACAAATTAACCACAACCATATCAATTGGTTTAATCTGATGTTGCTGCATTATTGCATCATCAACGCCTCGTCGCCCTAATATAGCACCATGGATTTTAGGATGTAAAGTTTTTACTCTGCCATCCATCATTTCCGGAAAGCCAGTATAATCCGCTACTTCGATCACTGGGATTTGATGTTCCATTAGTAGCTTAGCTGTACCACCTGTTGATAAGAGTTCTACATTTCGTTGAGATAACGCTTGGGCAAATTCTATTATTCCAGTTTTGTCGGACACACTAAGTAAGACTCGACGAATAGGACGATACTGTTGCA
Organism: Gilliamella sp. wkB112; assembly: GCF_001690685.1. Taxonomy (GTDB): domain Bacteria; phylum Pseudomonadota; class Gammaproteobacteria; order Enterobacterales; family Orbaceae; genus Gilliamella; species Gilliamella apicola_J. Next base: position 344,530 of record NZ_LZGL01000017.1, read on the forward strand.
TGAAAAGGCTCCGAAGTTGATAGTTAACATCCAATTCTAGAAAATAAATATTATATATAAAACAACAATGGATGTTTAGTTTTACTTAATATGATCTAATATAAAAACTAGTAATTATTGTAAATAAACATACAACTATCTATTTTAAATATACGTTTACTATGTTTCCTTACTTACGCAAATTATTACCCATTAGTTGATTTTTTTGAAAGGTATTCAAAGTAATTTTTTATAAAAAATGAGTAATATTTTACTAACTATAATTCGATTTTAACTTTGCTATTAGTATTAATTTTATTAATATATTTATTGTATCTAATTGATAATAATTGCTAATGATTATTCCTATTTACTAGTCATCACTATAACCTAAACTACGTAAAGCACGCTCGTCGTCAGCCCATCCTGCTTTCACTTTCACCCAAAGTTCTAAATGGACTTTATTATCAAAGAAGGATTGCATGTCTTTACGTGCTTCAATACCAATTTTTTTGATTTTTTCGCCTTTATTGCCGATGACCATTTTCTTTTGCCCATCACGTTCAACTAAAATAAGACCATTAATACGATACATGCCGGTTCGTTCATCAACTTTGAATTGTTCTATTTCAACGGTTACAGAATAAGGTAATTCATCCCCTAAAAAACGCATTAGTTTTTCACGAATAATTTCTGATGCCATAAAGCGTTGTGAGCGGTCGGTAATATAATCTTCAGGGAAATGATGTTCCCCTTCGGGTAAGTGTTTTTTTACAATATCTTTGATTATATCTATACCTTCACCTTTTTCGGCGCTAATTGGTACTACATCCAGAAAATTAATTTTTTGGCTAATTTCTTGAATATGTGGTAATAATTGGGTTTTATCGATGACATTATCGATTTTATTAATAACTAATAACACTGGGCATTTACACCCTTTTAATTTATTAGCCACCATTTCATCGTCATCATTCCAATGAGTACCTTCAACGACAAAAATAACCAATTCAACATCACCTATCGAGCTACTTGCTGCTCGATTCATGAGTCGGTTAATTGCTCGTTTTTCTTCGATATGCAGTCCAGGAGTATCAATATAGATCACCTGATCATTATCTTGGGTATCAATGCCAATAATTCGATGACGGGTAGTTTGAGCCTTACGAGAGGTAATCGAAATTTTTTGACCTAATAGTTGATTTAATAATGTTGACTTACCTACATTTGGTCTACCAACAATGGCAACAAATCCACAATGTTGTTTTATATCTGTCATTTTATACCTAATTGGTTTAGTGCTTCTTGAGCAGCAGCTTGTTCTGCTTTACGACGACTTAAACCCCGTCCCAAATATTCATGACTATCATTGTCAATTTTACATTGGATCAAGAATTCTTGTTCGTGATTATCACCAGTGACTTCAAGAATCAAGTAACATGGGCGTGGATGATGAATACCTTGCAAATATTCTTGCAGACGGGTTTTGGCGTCTTTCTGTTTAATTCCTGGTTTTATTTCATCCAATCGAGACTGGTACCAAGATAAAATTAATTGACGTATAGTTTCAATATCACTATCTAAATAAATAGCACCAATGATTGCTTCTACCGCATCAGAAATAATTGATTCACGGCGAAATCCACCACTTTTTAATTCACCTTGACCAAGGATTAAATAATCACCTAGTTTAAAATTTTTCCCTATCACTGCTAAGGTTTGGCCACAAACTAAGGTAGCTCGCATTTGGCTCAAATCACCTTCATCTTGTTTTACAAAACGGTGATAAAGTTCATCAGCTATCACAAAACTTAAAATAGAATCGCCTAAAAATTCTAAACGCTCATTATGAATTTTATTAGCACTACGATGAGTTAGTGCTAATTCAAGTAATGTAAGGTTTTTGAATTTATAGCCTAATGCTTGTTGTATTTGACTAAATTTTTTCATAATAGTTACACAACTAGTGTATGCTACCAATACGGTTAAATCGAATACCCGTTGGCCATTCATCAGGTTGTTTTTCAAAACTCATCCAAATTGCTACAGCTTTACCAACAAAATTACCTTCAGGGACAAAACCGAAGTAACGGCTGTCACCACTATTATCGCGATTATCACCCATCATGAAATAGTGACCTTCAGGTACTACCCACGTAGCTATTGGTTGACCATTTTGATGATAAAAACGACTAATGTCTTCTTGTGTCCCTTGAGTTGTTAAAATATCGTGAGTCACATTACCTAAGGTTTCTTTTTGTATTTCCATATTCAGTGTTGCTAAAGGATTTGAAGCTGCAATACCTTTACTTGCATACTGTTCTGAGGTATAGAAACTAGGATTTGACCTATAATTTTTATGTACCTCTTTCCAATTACTCATTTCCGGATCACTATAATGCAAATCAAGAGGCATTGATTGTTGCCCCACACAATTCTCATCTGATGATTGGCAAGCTGGATAGATAACAAGCTTTTTCTCTTTGACAAGGTAAACAATTTTATCACCAGGGATTCCTACCACGCGTTTAATCAAATCCAACTGTGAATCATTGGGATGCTTAAATACTGCCACCTCACCACGTTGTGGATGCCCGGTAGAAATCAATACAGTATTGGTAATCGGATCACGTAAGCCATATGAATATTTTTGCACAGCAATAAAATCACCAATTAACAATGTTTGAATCATTGAACCGGATGGAATTTGAAAAGGTTCCAATAAAAAAGAACGAATCACAAATACCACAAATAAAACAGGGAAAAAAGAGGCTAAACTTTCTACCCAACCTTTAGGTTTACCGACTTCAGCAAGTACTTTCCCATCAACTTCACCATTAGTTTGTTGACGTACGGCTTCAACTTTACGTTGTCTTTCTGGTTTCCATTTGAACTTTTCTAGAAACCAAAAAATTGCGGTAATAAATGTAGCTAATGTTAATATGATGGCAAATGTTCCAGCCATTTTTTTTCCTCTTTAACTGATTAATCTTTTCCTACATGCAAAATAGCTAAAAATGCTTCTTGTGGTAACTCAACATTACCAACTTGTTTCATGCGTTTTTTACCTTCTTTTTGCTTCTGTAAAAGTTTCTTTTTACGACTAACGTCACCACCATAACATTTGGCTAAAACGTTTTTACGTAGCTGTTTAACTGTAGAACGAGCAATAATATGATTACCAATAGCTGCTTGGATTGCGATATCAAATTGTTGACGAGGAATAAGATCTTTCATTTTTTCGACTAATTCACGTCCACGATAAGCAGCATTATCTCTATGCGTTATTAAAGCTAAAGCATCGACACGTTCACCATTAATAAGCACATCCAGACGAACCATATCGGCAACTTGAAAACGCTTAAAGCTATAATCTAAGGACGCATAACCCCGAGAAGTAGATTTCAATTTATCAAAAAAATCCAATACTACTTCTGTCATTGGTATTTCATATGTTAAGGCAACTTGGTTACCGTGATAAACCATGTGAGTTTGTACACCTCGCTTCTCAACACATAAAGTAATCACGTTGCCTAAATAATTCTGAGGAACGAGTATATTACACTCAGCAATAGGTTCTCGTAATTCCTGAATATTATTCACAGCCGGTAGTTTTGCTGGGCTGTCAACATAAATTATTTCATTTGATGTGGTTAATACTTCATAAACCACGGTTGGTGCTGTGGTAATGAGATCCAAGTTATATTCACGTTCTAAGCGTTCTTGGATGATTTCCATATGCAGTAAACCAAGGAAACCACAACGAAATCCAAAACCTAAAGCACCAGAATTTTCTGGTTCATAAAATAATGATGCGTCATTCAAACTTAATTTACCTAGTGCATCACGAAAGGATTCATAATCATCTGAACTAGTCGGGAATAAACCCGCGTACACTTGAGGTTTTACCTTTTTAAATCCAGGAAGTGGTTTATCGGCAGGTGTACGTGCTAAAGTTAAGGTATCACCAACAGGAGCGCCTAAAATATCTTTAATTGCACAAACAACCCAACCTACTTCACCACAATGTAAACAATCTTTATCCACTTGTTTAGGTGTGAAAATACCCAAGCGATCAACATTATAAGTAATGCCTGTACTCATCACTTTAATTTTATCGTCTTTTCGGAGTTCACCGTTCTTTATTCGAATTAAGGAAACCACACCTAAATAATTATCAAACCATGAATCAATAATCAGTGCTTGTAATGGGGCATCGGTATGACCTTCTGGTGGTGGAATATCTTTAACTAATTGCTCTAGGACATCAGTTACACCAACACCAGTTTTAGCTGAGCAACGAACGGCATTGCTGGCATCAATACCGACGATATCTTCAATCTCTTCGGCAACACGTTCAGGTTCTGCGGCAGGTAAATCAATTTTATTAAGAACAGGCACCACCTCAAGATTCATATCTAAAGCAGTATAACAATTAGCTAGAGTTTGCGCTTCCACACCTTGACCAGCATCAACAACGAGTAAAGCCCCTTCACAAGCAGCAAGTGAACGTGAAACTTCATAAGAAAAATCGACATGACCTGGCGTATCAATAAAATTGAGCTGATATGTTTGGCCATTTTTAGCATGGTAATCTAAGGTAACGCTTTGTGCTTTAATTGTTATGCCTCGTTCACGTTCCAGATCCATTGAATCTAAAACTTGCGCTTCCATCTCACGATCTGAAAGACCGCCACAAATTTGGATAATACGGTCCGAAAGCGTTGATTTACCATGGTCAATATGAGCAATGATTGAAAAATTGCGGATATTTTTATTCATATCAATAAATTATAATTTGTATTTTAGTTATATAGTGTTAATTATCTAAAATACCACTTATAAAAATAATATTTTAAATAATCACGAAAGAAAATAGAAAAGAAACATTTTACACATTAATAACCTCTAAGCATAGTATTATCGAGATGTTTCCGCTGTTTTTTCGACAATATTTTGAGCTATCCTTTCAACGGTTACTAGGGGTAAGTTACCAATAATAATAATATTTTTATTAGCAATATTAGTTGAAAATATTGATCTGCCACCTTGCTGTATGAATTGATTAGATTGTTTAGTAGCTTCAGATGAAACATTCACCGTGAAAGAAAAAACACCATCTGAAAACAATTTAGTAGCAATATCTGAATTATAAAAATTTACATTATATGCAGCAATCTCTTTAAATCCTTTTGGTAACCAAGCTAATTGCCATTCGTCTAAAACATCATTTTGTTTGTCGATCGCCAATAAAATTGGATAAGTCCGGCTATTAATATAATCCGCTATTTTTTTCTTATCAAAATTTTTATCTAGTAAAACGACTTTTAGTTGACTAATAATCTCATTATTTTGATCTAATAAGTCTATACGCATTGGCAAGCAGGTATCATCATCGATCCATATAACATAGCTGTAACGATCTTTTTCTTTTGCGATTATTCTGACAAGTTGCACGCTGTGATTTGCTGTTCTTGTTTTGCCTAGCAAAATAAAGTCATATATGTCTGTCAGTTTTGAAAAATCATTATAAATGACATCAGGAAAAGCTTCGACAATTCGGGGACTAGTTATAGAAAATGATGGGCTATCAGGTTGAAAATAACTAGTAATACTGTTATGTAAAATAATTTCTTTGGCAGGACCTTCAAGATAAAGTAAATAAGCATTAATATCTTCTTTTTTAGCTGCCCCTAAATGAGTATATTCAAAAGTAGTTACATAATCATTTTTATTTTGGGAAACAAAATTAACACGGTAATTTTGCGTTTGTACTGCTCGGGTCATTTTATTTAATAGCATTAAGCCATCATCAGACTCAACAGCATACGTGAATAAAGGGAACAAAATAAAAAACAGAGTGCAAATATATTTTTTACTCTGTTTAATAAGAAAAATTATTAAATTACGTTGAAATTTCATTTTAGATTAATGAGCATTTAACCTTTTTTGCAATTCGTAGTCTTGCACAAGTAATTTAATTTTATCATATTGTCTTTTTTCTAGTAATTGCTGATCATTTTTTTGTTGAATACCGCCAACAGGAGCAACATTGACGCCGACAGGAACAGTATTTAAAGTAGGAGCCCCATTAACTTCTTTAGTTTGATCTTGATGGTACTGTACCCCAGCAATAATCGCTAAGGTTACACAAGCAGCTAAACCAACTTGGCTTAGGTGAGTCACAACATCTTTCATACGAACCCAAAGCAAATTGCCTACTTTTGGAAGAGTAATTTCACGTGGAATAGGTTGTTCATCCAGTTGGTTATATAAATTATCATTAGCTATAGCTTGAGCAATTTGATTAGAAACATCTAACGTTAATGTACTATTATGCAATTCACCATGTAAGGCTCCTCTTACAATATGGTAACGATGCCAACATAATCGTAAACTTTCATCGTCTGAGATATCATTAATTATATGATCATCTGTAAACTCACCATCCATAAATGACGAAAGTTTTTCTTTCTGTTCTTTTAACATAGTAGATACCTTAAATTTACAACTGCTCTATTTAATTTTTTTAACCATTAATTAATGGTTTAATTTTTCCATCTATAACATCACGAGCTCTGGAAATTCGCGATCTTACAGTTCCAACTGGAGTACCCATAATTTCAGCTATTTCTTCATAACTCAAACCATCAATTTCACGTAAGGTGATAGCTGTTTTTAATTCATCTGGTAAAGCTTCAATTGTTTCAAATACTACTTTTTCAACTTCTTTAGAAAGCACTAAACTTTCTGGGTTATCAAAATCTCTTAATGAATCAGCACCTTCATAACTTTCAGCTTCACTAGCATCAATATCTGAAGAAGGTGGTCTTCGACCCTGAGAAACCAAATGATTCTTCGCCGTATTTACTGCTATTCGGTACAGCCAAGTATAAAAAATACTTTCACCTTTAAATAAGCTTAAGGAGCGATAAGCTTTTATAAAAGTTTCTTGCACAACATCAGGTACTTCTGACGCTTGTACATAACGAGAAACTAAATGAGCCAATTTATTTTGATAACGGACCACTAGTAAATTAAACGCATTCTTATCTCCTCTAAGTACGCGATCAACTAATACTTGGTCTGTTACTTGCTCCCTCATTGAAGGCCATTCCTCATTATGTTGATAATTGTCATTTGGCCTAAAATTATGCTATCAGACAATTAGATTCTTAAAATTAAAAAAAGTTCCCACTATTTTAATAGAAATTTAATTATTTTTTCTATTAAAAATAATTTTTTACTATTTTCATACTCAAATGTAATACTTTTCTTAAAATTTATTACAAAGAATGGTCATTTTAACACAAAGTAAATCTTTTAATTTAATAAAAAGATTTCTCGCTGACCTTCTTGATTATAGGTGATATGGTAAAATTGAGGCAGGTTAAAATTTACCGAACTACTGGTTATGAAAGTAAAACGATCATCTGATAATGCATAAAAATTATTTACATCTTTAACCATGTTTTCCTTTGAACCATTACAATTACGATATATTTCGACCTGATTATGTTCATTTAAAATATAAAGATCAAACCCAGTTTCTGTATCTTCAAAAAAGAATTGAATAATACCTTCATAAGCAACACTATCAATCTCTTTGGGCAATTCATTAGTTTCATCCAAAATATTTAAAGGTCTACCTTGTACTTTATTATTCGAAACAGCACCATAAAAATCTATTGCATTATCAAATTGATGGAAGGAAACCCCTAAGCGTTCAAAAAATAGATACCAAGATGAACCATTTATTCTAAGTGGTTTTACTTGGGTTGAGTTATTTTGCGTTGTTGTTAAACGTAACTCAATACAATCATCCATTAATTTCTTTACTTGGTTCTTAATTTCAATATCCAAATACTGACTATAACAAAAAATTTCCATTGAATGAGGTAAATCAGCATCTTTATGCATGCGGTTTAATAATGCTTTAATTGCTTCTAGTACACATAATGGGTTACTAAAATGTAATACTCTAATTTCATTCCACGAATTTCGATAAAGGAGATCAATAGAACCAACTAGACTAATTTCTTTTTTACCATAATTTAGCGCATTGGTATTAATTTCATCATCATATTCTAAGTTAGAAGTAGGATCATTTTCTAAATTCAAAATAATAGCTAAGTGACGAATCTCGCATGGACCATATAACTGTTGTTCAGTTGCAGCAGGCACATCAATTGGAAAATATTTTTTTAAATCAGCGATTAATTTAGTAATTTTCCGATTACTACGATCATCACCATCACGACAAAAAAATGCTGTTGAATCAGAAATTAATCTATTGAAATAGCACCATCCAACTAATTTAATAAGGTACTTACTATATTCCAAATATTGATGACTAATGATTGAATCCAACCTAGGTTTTTGATTATACACATACCAACCAGCACGATTGATTCGATCTTCTTTAACATGAATAAATGTTAATGCATCTTCTTGAAGATTATTAGAAATATTGAGTTTTAATTCAGTTATTTTACTCGGTAATACTTCAAAAGAGGCATAAAGTTTACGAGTTAATATGGCTAAATCTTGTGGACTAATTATTGAATCTAAATTATTCCGTCGACCAAAATTGAGTAAATTACGGTAACCTGTCATCATCGCGTTCAATAATATTTCGTGGATTTCCCGTACTTGCTCTATCTTCCAAGTATCACTAACATCCAATTTGGCAATAAGTTGTTGATTCCATCCCCATTGTTTGACTAAATCACTGACAATATCACGTCGCCATGATGGTGATGCTGTAGGAATTGATAATTTTTCTTTCACCTTCAAATAGAAACAATGTCTTACTAGTTCAAGTCGTTGAAAGTCTTTAATTTCAGTCAAATAATCTGTAATTCTCTGCAACAGGATATAATAAGAGTCTAAATGGCTACTTTGAATTTTAAAATTCTGTATACATTCCTTGATTTCAAGAGCTATAGGCCGGTTTTCAGGATATATCCAAGAATAAGCTTCAAGCAATAAAGTTTTTAACACCGCTTTGAAGGGTGAATCTATACTTTTATATAATTGCCATAAACTAGCACCAAAATATTCTTCTGCAGATAATTTATTTAAAGATCCAAAATCAATCCATTCTTCACGTTTAATAATTTTTTGTTTAGTTAAAGCATGAACACATTCATCATATGTTGGATAAGTTATATTATTGACGGTTAGATTAATTGGCACCGCGAACCATAATAGCAATTTTCCTGCCAAGGGGGTTGCAGAACGATAAAATTCTTCAAGTAGCAATATATGTTGAGCTGAACCACAATTTTCACCCATTAAACATTCATGATGTTGATTAATAAAACGATCTACATCAACAACAAATAATGTTAACTTCACTCCAAGCCCATCTGCCCATTGTTCAATTAAGCGACATTTTTTTATTAATGTTTGTTTACGCGTTGCCGATAGATTATTTTCAATACAGATCCAAATATCAAGATCTGATTCTACCGATTGTCCAATAGAACAAGTACTCCCCATAGAATATAATGCAGAAATATCATATTTTGTAATCGGAGAAGAGATGAAATTAAACTCTTGTTTGAGTTGTTCATAAACCGAATCTGTGGGTTGATAATATGCAATACCTGTGGGACTATCTTCTTCAAGATAACCTGGTAATTCTGGACTATGAAAATGAAAAAGAGCTGGTAACAGCGAAAATACACGCTGGAATTCAATAGACATTCCATCTTGAGCACGTTGACATTTTAGATGAGCAAGATCTTTAAGTTCTTTTTTTATTCTATTAATATAATATCGCATAGTATCTTTTAGGTGAAACAAGTGTACTAACAACGTACAATTTCAATCTAACATTTTATTGCATATAGGTAAATAGAAAGTCAATTTTAAAACCAAACTAAATAATTATTATGATTACTATTGATAAAATATCTCAACAACTTGCACAAAAAAACTCAAAAAAAACAATTGCAAATAAAGCTTCAATATTAATACCTATTATCGAAATTAATGGGCAACTTCAATTATTATTTCAGATCCGTTCACAAACATTAAAATGGCAACCAGGAGACATTTGTTTCCCTGGCGGCCGTGTTGAGCTAATTGATAGATCTCCGGAACAAACAGCAATAAGAGAAACATACGAAGAATTAGGTATTCCTGAACAAAATATTTTTATATTAGGCCAATTACCTAAATTCTTAGCAACGCTTGGTTTGATTATTTACCCTTTTGTTGCTCAGATTTCATCGTTAGATACATTAAAACTTAATACTAAGGAAGTCGATAAAATATTTACGGTTCCGATTGACTGGTTTATAAATAATTCTCCGAAGCAAACAACTATGGCAGTTGGACATAAACCAGCAAGTAATTTCCCTTTCGATTTAATACCTAACCGTTCACTAGATTGGCAAAAAAGATCTGAACATAAAGTATTTTATTATAACTATAATGAATATATTATTTGGGGATTAACAGCACAAATAACCTTGAATTTTATAAAAGCCATTAGCAATATTAGTGATCCAATAAATTAAACATGCACTTTTGATAAGTCACTCTATCAAACCATTAATAATAATGAGCATAAAAAGCTATTTTTAGCAAAAAATAGCTTTTTACACATTTGGTGCTAAAAAATATTTTTAGCCCTAAAAAACAGCTTGGGAATCAAATAAACAGTCATATATTTTATATATAAATTGATTGATATTTGTATTAAACAACTACATGTCTACCTGCTTTTAATCTATTGCAGATAAATTAATTATTTGAAGAAAAAGATTTGAATGCTATCAATAGTATACGATTGTATTTTTATATTAAAAATAGCGGAAATATAAATTCTTAATCTCAACCATTTAGAAAATAAGGGGATTTATTATGAAAGGTTTAAATAGGTCATCTATTGCATTAGCAGTATTATTATCATTACCTGTTGCTAATCTTTATGCAGCAGAACCTCTATCAGCTGAAGATAGTAGCCAACTAATACCAATGAAAGAAATCGCAGTTACAGGTAAATATTTACAAGCTGATAATGCTGCTCAAGATATTTCAAGAGTTGCTTACGAAGCTGGTGCTAAATTTTACCACATCAAAGCAATTGAAAATGCAACTACAGCTAATTCTGCAGACTGTGCTATTGTTTACGCAGATATTTATGCATATAATGTACCTACAGCTATTAAAAAAGAAGAAATTACTTATAATGGAATTGTTGCATATGAACGTAATAAAGCCCTTTATTATTTACCATTTGAAATAATTAAATTTAAAGGAAATTACAATAACACTTCTGAAATCATTAATTCTGCAAGTAAATTAGCTGCGGATAAAAAAGCATATGCCTTTTATGTTTACTCAATTTCACCTGCAGATGTAAAAAATCAATCACAAAATATTGATGTTGCCCTCTATAAAAAAGATGCTCCAGTCAGAGAATATATAGTAAAAACTTCTCAACAAGATCAAGATGCATATGAAATTAGTAGTGATGCATTTAAAAAGATGCAACCATATCAAACAATTAGCTTCCATGGAACATTTAATAATACGTCAGAAATAAGTACTGCTGCACGAAAACAAGCTATTGCAAATGGCGCACATTTTTATTTTGTAAAAGAAGTTTCAGCAAATTCATCTGGTACGGCTCAAACTGTTTATGTAAACCTATATAGATAATTTTAGTTTTTATTCATAATTTTTCCACGTGCAAAGTAAATATTAAAGCACGTGGGAAATATATGGATTGCGATGTGGTTTTCTTTGCAGTGAAGTTATTTGATTATAAAAATCCTTTTTTTGATTAAATCAGCAATATTATAAGAATTTAAAGTGAGATTTTTTATATATTAAAAACTAATTAATCTAACTAGGAATAATTTTCAATTTTAAATTAATTTTTCATTGGCTGGGGTACAAGGATTCGAACCTTGGAATGGCGGAATCAGAATCCGCTGCCTTACCGCTTGGCTATACCCCAATATAAAGAAAAAAAGATATCTGGTACGGGTAGTGAGATTTGAACTCGCACACCTTTCGGAACTAGAACCTGAATCTAGCGCGTCTACCAATTCCGCCATACCCGCTTAGAATACTGAAAATAAGTTATTTGCTTAAATCTAAATAGTTTGGACTAGAATATAATAAAACATGCAGATTGGAATGGCTGGGGTACCAGGATTCGAACCTGGGCATGGCGGGATCAAAACCCGCTGCCTTACCGCTTGGCTATACCCCAATAGAGTTATTGGATATTAAGATTAAATGGTGCGGGTGGAGAGACTTGAACTCACACACCTTGCGGCGCCAGAACCTAAATCTGGTGCGTCTACCAATTTCGCCACACCCGCAATATATACTTTCGGTAAAAGTACAACTTTAATCTTAATGGTGGCTACGACGGGATTTGAACCTGTGACCCCATCATTATGAGTGATGTGCTCTAACCAACTGAGCTACGTAGCCATTTCATTCGCAACGTCATAACCAACACTGCGAGGCGCATTATGCTTGTGTTACACCAAATCGTCAACCCTTTTTTTGGGATATTTTAAAAAAAAGTCGCAATTGCTTAAGATGCAATCAAATCCAGTTTAATAACGCTTCAATTCGCTGTTTCTGCAATTCAAGTTGTATAAATTTGCCAACAAACCCTTGAGCGATAATCTTTTGTACATTTACTTTCTGCGCTATTTTATAGGCTTCGGAAATATATTTTGCTTGAGGATATGTTTTCGTTTTTACAAACGCCTGACTTGCAATAATCAATTGGTGAAGATGATGAGGGTTACGCCAAACATCGATTTTATTGAGTAAATCAATAATTTGTTCAGCGGTAAGTTGCTCTATAAAATCTACTTTTTCATGATATTGCTGAACCATAATAGCAATTTTAGTATAATTATTAGGTGCTTTGATTTTGTTACAAAGTAATTCAACGGCTGTTTTAGTAATCATCTCTCCACATAACACAGCAAAACGTACCGTTAACTCCTCTGTTAATACAGCTGAGCGTTTTAAAGCATCAACTATATTTGTTGTCAACGTTAATGAAGGAAACCAATAAGCAAGCGCGCCACATTGTGCAAGAACTTGAAAATAAATTTGAGGATTTTGAGTTGATAAGGCTTTCTCGGTCTCTTTCCAAACCCGTTCTGGTGTAAGATATCTAATTTCATCCGCTAATACCATTCGTTTCATTAGTAACATCGTATCTTCTGCAATAACGAAGCCTAAATGATAATAACGGGCGGCAAAACGAGCCACACGTAGAATGCGTAGAGGATCTTCACGAAAAGCTGGAGAAACATGGCGAAGAATCTTTTGATTAAGATCCTCAACACCATGATAAGGATCAACAATATTGCCCTTATCATCCATGGCAATGGCGTTAATAGTAAGATCTCGGCGTAGAAGATCTTGCTCTAAAGTAATTTCTTTGCCAAAATCACAAATAAAACCTGTATAACCTTTACCTGACTTACGTTCCGTGCGTGCTAATGCATATTCTTCTTTAGTGATTGGATGTAAAAAAACGGGAAAATCTTTACCTACTTGTTGATAGCCTAAGGAAATTAATTCACCGGGAGTCGCACCAACAACTACCCAATCTCGATCCGCAACCGGTAGATGTAATAATTTATCCCGGACACTACCACCAACAAGATAAGTTTTTCTCATCTAACGCATCCAACGATCTCTTTTGCGTCGGCTAGGAATAATGCTTGGCAGAATAAGACCTAAAATAAAGCCACCTCCCGCTACAAGACCACCATAAGTAAACCATGTAACAATAAGATCTCGGCGCTTCTCATCTACCTGATTCATCATTGAATCAATTTGTTTGCTTTGTTCTTTAACTTGTTTTTCTAATTCATTACTTTTATTTTGAAGGCTTTCAATTAATTTCTCATTATTTTGTAATTTTTGATTAGATTCATTTAAAAGATTTTGATGGTACTGATCAGCATTGTCTACTTTATCTTTATATTCAGCAAGTTTAGCTTCTAGAGACGGAAAAAGTTCTTTATAACTTGGTTGTTCTTTGAGTTTTGAAGTTTCTATCCAAGCCACACTGCCATTACTAATTTGAATTCTAGTATATTTACCATCGGCACTTTTTTCTAATTCAGCAACTTTTTCACCCGCTTTAACTGAATTTGAAAAAGCATATTGCGAACCTGGTCCTCGCCGTAAAAAAACATCAACATCGTCTGTTACATATTTATCTATAGCATTAACCTGAAAAACCAGCATAAAAAAAGAAAGTAAGGTAATAATATTTTGTTTTTTCATGATATTTAAAACAATCATTAATAAATGATTACATAATAGCATAAAAAAATAGCTTTTCGCATAATGATTTTAAGTTATCTATAAGTAAATCACATTATTTAGTTATCTATTTTAAAAAATGAAATCGATTACATTTTATGAGATCTAAATCACAAAATAAAAAATTAAAGATACTAATTTTATTTAATTATTATTACTCTTATATCTGAGTTAGATTAACTTTTGGAGAACATATGAACTTCCGTCTTTGCAATGATAATTTAGATATTCTTTTACAAACAAATCCTTACCCTGAGGTTTGTTATTTTGGTAAACGATTACACAACATTCAACTTGATTCGATCGAAATGCTTACACCCGCAGTACCTAACTCTCGAATAGATGTTAATGTACCTTTTACGCTTTGTCCTGAAGAAGGCCTCGGTAATTTCAGCACACCCGGGCTTGAAGGTCATAGAAATGGCAAAGATTGGTCACCCATTTTCATTACTAAAGAAGTTATCAAAACTGATAATGATATCACTATTATTAGTGATGATACTATTGCAAAACTTCGATTAACAAGTCACCTTATATTAGATAAAAACGGAGTTTTACAATGCAAAAATACTTTAACTAACTTAGGAGATGAACCTTACCAAGTAAATCGTTTATCTGTTACATTACCAATACCAGAACGAGCTCAAGAATTAATGGCATTCAGCGGTCGCTGGATCAAAGAATTTTATCCCCATAGAACAAAAATAGAGCATTGTGGTTATTTACAAGAAAATAGACGCGGTCGTACTTCTCATGAATATTTCCCGGGAATGGTTGTTGGAACCGAAGGATTTAAAGAACAGACAGGTGAAGTATGGGGGATCCATTTAGCTTGGAGTGGTAATCACCGTATTCAAGTCGCTGTAAAAAGTAATGGTAAACGTTTTATTCAAGCTGAAGCCTTATATCTAGCAGGTGAAATATCCTTAGCGAAAGATGAAAGCCTTTCTACTCCTTGGTTATATGCCACTTATAGTGATGAAGGTTTAAATAAAATGAGCCATCACTTCCATCAATATCTGCGTGATAACATTATTAAGTTTCCTAAAAACCAGACTCGCCCAGTTCATCTTAATACGTGGGAGGGGATCTTCTTTGATCATAAACCTGATTATATTATGAAAATGGCAACAAAAGCCGCACAGATTGGTGTTGAACGGTTTATCATTGATGATGGTTGGTTTGGACGACGCGATGATGATTATCAAGGACTCGGTGATTGGTATCTTGACGAGCGAAAATATCCAAATGGTTTAGAACCAGTTATTAATCATGTAAAAAGCCTTGGTATGGAGTTCGGCATTTGGGTTGAACCTGAAATGATTAACAAAAACTCAGATCTTTATCGAGCTCATCCTGATTGGTTACTTCAATTATCTGGTTATCAGCAACCTGCTGGGCGGCATCAATTCTTACTTGATCTGCAAAACCCAGCCGTATTTGATTATTTGCTAGAAAGATTAACATGGCTACTCGGAAGTTATGATATTGACTATATAAAATGGGATATGAACCGAGAAATTGTTCAAGCCGGTCACAATGGTAACCCTGCAGCGATTGGGCAAACAGAAGCTGTATATAAACTACTTGATATTTTACACAATAAATTCCCAAATGTTGAAATTGAATCATGTTCATCTGGTGGCGGTAGAATTGATTATGAAATTTTGAAACGAACCCAACGTTTTTGGGCATCAGATTCTAACGATGCATTAGATCGGCAAACAATTCAACGCGGTATGAGTTACTTCTTCCCTCCAGAAGTAATGGGAGCTCACATTGGTGGTGCTTTATGCCATACTACATTCCGCGATCTCCATATGAATTTACGAGGATTAACTGCTTTATTTGGCCATATGGGAGTTGAACTTGATCCAGTAAAAGAATCGGAACAAGAACAACAAGCCTTTGCACACTATATTAGTTTGCATAAAAAATTGCGTCCTTTACTACATAGTGGTAATACTGTACGGCTAGATGTTGATGACAGCCATTCGATGCAAAGTTATGGGGTCGTTAGCCAAGATAAAAATGAAGCGTCTTTTATAATTGCACAATTAACATTACCTACTTATGCTTTGAGTGGAAACCTGCGATTAACAGGTTTATTATCAAATCAA
Source organism: Gilliamella sp. wkB112 (assembly GCF_001690685.1). Classification (GTDB taxonomy): domain Bacteria; phylum Pseudomonadota; class Gammaproteobacteria; order Enterobacterales; family Orbaceae; genus Gilliamella; species Gilliamella apicola_J. The sequence goes on from NZ_LZGL01000017.1 coordinate 360,960, forward strand.
GAATATCAAATTGAAGTACTGGATATGCCTGATAATATTGATCCAAAAACAAATGGGCACGCGATGAAATCATTACCAAAATGGATGACTCAAAATACTATTCTTTCTGGAGATTGGTTAATGAATGTAGGTCTACCTCTTCCTGTGTTAGATCCTGCAACCGCTATGCTAATTAGAATTATTGCTAAACAAATTTAGTGAATATTAACAATAAAAATAATCAGTTATTCAAATAAAGGAATAGTCCCCCTATTCCTTTATTAACAATAATTTTACTGAAACGATTCAAGCTTTAATCGTGTTATTGGCAAATATTATTTTTTCGCTTATGATGACTAATCAGTCCAAGCAGTCAGAGTACTATATGCCAAGTCCATCTGAACATATGGATAAAAAGATGTTTTATTATGTAACCTTAATTTTTTGAACTTTATTAGTTTGAAGTAGGCAGTAAGCGTTACATATAAGATGAATTCGAATATAAAATTATTTGAATGCAGATAATTTTATTTATAGTAATTAATAAAAGGTTTTCTATGGCTACAATCAAAGATGTTGCACGTATAGCTAAAGTATCAGTCGCAACAGTATCTCGCGTTATTAATAATGCAAATAATGTGAGTGAAAAAACTCGTAATACAGTAAAAAATACCATGGAAAAATTAAACTACTATCCAGATGCAAATGCTCGAGCTTTATCACAACAAAACTCTAATACAATAGGTATTGTTGTTGCAGATGTATCAGATCCCTTTTTTGGTGCTATGGTGAGTACTGTTGAAAAAGTTGCATATCGAACTGGAAATTTTTTATTAATCGGTAATGGATATCACCAAGAAGAGCAAGAATACAATGCCATAACTCAACTTATTGAACACCGTTGTTCATCACTAGTAGTACATGCAAAAGTATTGTCTGATAATACCTTGAAAAAATTGATGCAACAGGTACCAGGGATGGTTTTAATTAATCGCATTATAAAAGGTTTTGAACAACGCTGTATTGCTCTTGACGATCGTTATGGTTCTTATTTGGCAGTTAAACATTTAATCCAAAATGGCCATACAAAAATTGGTTATTTATGCTCTAATCATGAAATTTCCGACTCTTCTGACCGATTACAAGGTTATAAGGATGCTTTAGCCGAGCATAATCTAAAATTTGATGAAAATCTTATTGCTTTTTCTGTACCCAATGAAATGGGGGGTGAACAAGCTATGATGTCATTATTAGAACGCAATCGTAAACTTACTGCTATCGCTTGTTACAATGATTCTATGGCTGCTGGCGCAATGTCTGTCCTCTATGATAATGATATAAAAATCCCTGCTGAAATTTCAATTATTGGTTTTGATGATCTACTTCTTGCCCGTTATTTACATCCAAAGTTAACAACAATACGATACCCATTACAAACAATGGCGGAACAAGCAGCTGAACTAGCATTAAGATTAGCAAAAGGTGAAACAGCCCCACAAAATTTGATAAATGTTTTTGTACCAACGCTTACTAAACGCTATTCAGTAAACTGTATTAAATAGTCCTTTTTAATAGCCAAACTAAGTTAAAAATAAAAATTAACTATCATTTTGCTTTCTGTATCATAAATATTAACATCATAACAAGAAGTTTCAGGTCACACTAACGCTTTAGTATAAAATCAATGTAATCGGATACTTAAATAACATATAATTAATGCAAATAAATTTATAAATATCTATATGTATACGATTACATAATTGTTAAGTTGATCACTGTTTTTAATTCTAACTTCTCTATAATAAAAACAATTAAAAGGTAAATTCAATTAACTAATATTAATACAAAATTAGTTGTAACTAGAATAAAACGGTGAACATATGAATCCTTCTTTCAAAGAAATTATAAATCGACGTGATTGGAATAATTTATCAGTTTTAAGCATTAATCGGCTTACAACACACCCTAAATTTCATAGTTGGAGAAATAAACAAGATGCTAAAAACAACATCAATCCAGATACAATTATATCCTTAAATGGTGATTGGTTTTTTAGCTACTTTAACAACCCGAATGAGGTACCTGAATCATGGTTACAAAAAGAGGTAGATACAACCACAATTCCAGTACCATCTAACTGGCAACTTCAAGGTTATGATGCACCAGTTTATACTAACATCCGTTATCCATTTCCCTACAATCCACCATTTGTTCCTGATGAAAATCCAACCGGTTGTTATTCCCGTTATTTCAATATTACTGAGGAATGGATTGCCAAAGGAGACACTCGAATTATTTTAGATGGTGTAAGCTCTGCTTTCCATATTTGGTGTAATGAACAATGGGTAGGATATTCACAAGATAGCCGAATCGCAGCTGAATTCGATCTAACTCCATATCTAAAAGTTGGTAATAATCGTATTGCTATATTAGTTTTAAAATGGTGTGATGGTAGTTATCTTGAAGATCAAGATATGTGGCGATTAAGTGGCATTTTTCGAGGTGTTTTCTTACTCAATAAACCAAAATCTCATTTGTGCGATATTCAAGTTCAAACAGTACTTGATGCTTGTTACCATAATGCAACACTCTCATTACAAATTGATGTTAATCATGATGATGATATGGATCAACTTAATGTTGGAATTGAATTATGGAATCAGAACAATTTAATCGTTGAACATACTCAATCAATGGGTACTGAAGCCATTGATGAAAAAGGTGGTTATCATGACCGTTTATCTTGTAACATTCCTATTTTAGCACCACAATTATGGAGTGCAGAAATACCGAACCTGTATCGTTTAGTTGTTAGTTTATATAATAAAAATACAGGATTAATTGAATCTGAAGCCTATAATATTGGTTTTCGTTGTGTTGAAGTCAAACATGGTCAACTGTGCTTAAATGGCAAACCTTTACTTATTAAAGGTACTAATCGTCATGAATTTTATCCTGATCAGGGTTATGCAGTAACTGAAAAAGCGATGCTGCATGATATCAAGTTGATTAAACAGCATAATTTTAATGCCGTACGTTGCAGTCACTATCCAAATGATCCCCGTTGGTATGAACTTTGTGATCAATATGGACTTTATCTAATTGATGAAGCCAACATTGAATCTCATGGTATGTTCCCAATGTCACGATTATCTGATGATCCTAACTGGTTTGCAGCCTATAGTGAACGAGTAACAAGGATGATACAACGTGATCGTAATCATGCATCTATTATTATTTGGTCACTTGGTAACGAATCAGGTCATGGTGCTACACATGATGCTCTTTATACATGGATAAAAAGTAATGATCCAACTCGTTTGGTTCAATATGAAGGTGGAGGTGCAAATACTGCTGCTACAGATATTATTTGCCCAATGTATGCGCGCACAGAACAAGACCAACCTCATCCTAATGTACCTAAATGGGCTATAAAAAAATGGATCTCCATGCCTGATGAAAATCGTCCATTAATTTTATGTGAATATGCACATGCAATGGGGAACAGTTTAGGTACGTTTTATAAATACTGGCAAGCATTTAGGCAATATCCTCGCTTACAAGGTGGTTTTATTTGGGAATGGGCAGATCATGGGATCCGTTGTAAAACAAAAACTGGTGAAAGTTATTGGGCCTATGGTGGTGACTTTGGCGAGGCTTATCACGATAGACAATTTTGTTTAGATGGATTAGTATTTCCTGATCGCCAACCACACCCTAGTTTAATTGAAGCTAAAAAAGTACAACAACCATTTCAATTTAAATTAATCAGTCAGCAACCGTTACAAATTGAAATTACTAATGAATATTTATTCCGTCATTCAGATAATGAAATTCTACAGTGGGAATTATTAATCGACGGTGAAAAACAACAACATGGACAATTTACTCTTGATATAAAACCTTGTAGCACCATAAAAATGACATTGCTTGACAATATTCCTGATAATCTTAATTGTGAAGATTTACACGTTACGGTGAAAGTAATTCAGAAAGAAGCAACAACTTGGTCTCCAGCCGAACATCTAGTGGCTTGGGAGCAATGGCAATTATCTAATAAATTTATTTCACCACTAACATTAAGTCAAACAACGAACGAGCTTGTGTTAACTGAAAATCAAGAAAACTACTTAGTGAATTATCAAAACCAATCTTGGCAATTTAATAAATCAACAGGGCAATTATGCCAATGGTCTAAATCTAATAATGAAATATTAGCAGCACCATTTGCTGATCAATTCATTCGAGCTCCAATAGATAATGATATTGGTATCAGTGGTGATTTTGACAGCAACAATAATCCTTTTGCATGGGTAGAGCAATGGAAAGCTGCTGGTTATTTTAACTTAGAGCATAAATGTTTAGGTATACATGCAATAAAATCCCCTAATAACATTATTATTGAAGCAATTCACGGATATTTTGTAAAAGGACAAAAAGTTATCCAAAGTAAATGGTTGCATCAGATCAATCATGAAGGGACTTTATTATTGTCTATAGAAGTTGATCTTGCTAATGATATGCCAGCACCGGCCCGCATTGGCTTAACTTATCAACTAAAAACAATACCAGAACAAGTTAAATGGCTTGGACTTGGTCCACACGAAAATTATCCTGACCGAAAAAGCTCAGCCATTTTTGGATTGTGGTCATTACCATTTTCTGAACTGTACACTCCATATATTTATCCTTGTGAAAATGGTCTTCGCTGTGAAGTTAAAAAACTTCAAATTAATGACATGACTGTTACTGGTCATCAATTTAAATTCAATATTAATCAATATGGTACTGCACAATTAGCTGAAAAAACACATCGCCATCAATTAGAGCCTAGACCGAGTGCTTATGTAAGTATTGATGCCTACCATATGGGAATCGGAGGAGATGATTCATGGACACCAAGTGTGCATCCTGAATTTTTATTGACAAATAAACACTATGCCTACCAATTAATTTTTAAAGCTTAGGCATTAAAATTAATTGTTCATATCAATAAAAAAGAAGTACACGCGAATTTGTTGTACTTCTTTTTTTATTCACTTTAAATAATATTATGATCTTTATGTTCTTTTTTATGGCTTAGTGTTTTGTACTTTCGCCATCAAATAACTTATCTAACTTTTCAATAAACTGCTGGTTAGGTAAATGGTAAAAAACACCATTATTAGGCATACCACGTAAAAAAAGATAATAAACCCCACCAAAATGTTTATTATATTGATAATTTGGTAAGCGGCTTTGTAAAAAACGATGTAAAGCTAATGAATAGAGCTGATATTGTAAATCGTAACGGTGTTCACACATCACTTGTTGTAAGGATTCCAAGTTGTAATTATCGACAGAATTACCTAGCCAATTTGATTTGTAATCAACAATATAGTATTTACCTGCAAACTCAAACACCAAATCAATAAATCCTTTTAACATACCTTGAACTGTCTCAAACTCTAACATAGGACATTGTTTTGATAAGCTATCATACTCTTTACAAAGTTTATCTAATTGTTCACTAGTAACTGTCTGCCGAATTGGTAAATAAAATTGTAATTCATTAATACATTTACTTCTTAATATTTGCCATAAAATTAAATCACCGTGATTAAGTTTTGTAGCTAATAATTGTTGCATCCAATTAGTTAATACTTCTAACCATGGTGACTCTAAATTAAGTTTATTGACTATTTCCAAACATAACTGTTCAATATTATCTAATGATATTTTCTCCATCGCTTTATGCAACAAAGTTCCAACATGAGCCCCTTTAGGGAAATGATGAATATTATACTGTATATGACTAATTTCAGTTGTTGCCGATTCAGGATGATTTTCATCCCAGTCATCAATAATATCAGCATTTAAAGTCATTATTGCATGATGTTTTTGCAGTTCAGTATAACTAGTCACTCGCCAACAGTTTGCAAGTTTACGCTGAAAAACCCTTGCGGATAAAGTTTGGTTAATTAATTTTGGAGTGGCATACGGCTCACTTACAATTGGTAACTCGACATTTATCAAGTCAGCAAAATTTGCGATAACTGTTAATTCATTTTTAAGTAAATGATTAATCGCCGATCGATTTTTTTTCAACGATGCGAGACCGATACTACAATGATAGATAGAACGAGTCATGGCGACATATAATAGGCGCAAATCTTCAGCAAGACGTTCATCCTCAATTTGTTGTTTAATTTCTTCAGTTAATAACCAAGCATAACTAAGTTGATAATCGTTATCTTTATCATGATAAAATTGAGTATCTGCTGAACGATACTGTGCTATAAATGGGAGCCAAACTAATGGAAATTCAAGCCCTTTTGATTTATGAATTGTAATAATTTTCACCAGATCAGCATCACTTTCTAAGCGTTGCTCATGATTTTCCAAATTCAAATCAGGATTAACAATCTGTTTTGTCAACCACCGAATTAAAGCATTTGGACTATCTAATTCACTTGCTGCTTCTTGTAATAATTCACCTAAATGCATCAAATTAGTCAACGTGCGTTCACCATCTTGACGGGATAAGATATTTTCAGCTAAATGGCGTTTTTTCATCATTCTACGCAACATAACTAATACACCATAATATTGCCAAATAACTTGATATTGCTTAAATTCTTCGACTAAACTTTCCCATTTATCTTGATCATCTATCATTTGTTCTAGTTGCACCATAGTTTGACCTAATAATGAAGTCATTAATGCCAAACGTAATGTGGATTCATTTTCGGGCATTAATGCCGCTTGTAAAATGCAAAGAACATCTTTAGCTTCCTGCGACGCAAAAACGCTACTATGATTGGATAAATAAACACTTTTGATACCAACTTCAGTCAATTTTTGTTGCATAATTTCAGCTTCTCGACCAGTACGAACTAAAATAGCAATATCAGCAGAAGTAACGGGTCGTTGTTCATTTTGATTTTCAATCAAAATTGAAGCATCCGAAAGCCAAGTTACAATTTGCTTGGCACAACAATTGGCAATATGCTCTTGATAATCAGCAATAGTTGATATTTCATCAGGCAATAGATAAGCGGTTAATGCATTAATTTTCTGATTATTAATTACCAAGTTTTTATGCAAATTCTTATCCGCACAGCTCATTGGTAAAAAAGGAATATTCTCAAAAATAAAAGGATTTTCATGATGTGCAAATAGCTGATTTACTGCATTTACCATCAATGATGATGAACGCCAGTTAACATCCATAGTAAAATAGTTTTCACCTACTGATTGCTTAGCTTTTAAATAAGTAAAAATATCAGCACCACGAAAACTATATATTGCTTGTTTAGGATCACCAATAAATAACAATCCAGTTTCTTTATTATGATTATTATAAATATGATCAAAAACTTGATACTGAATAGGATCGGTATCTTGAAATTCATCAATCAATGCTACACAATATTTTGTAGCGATACTTTTAGCTAATCTGTTTCCTGTATTAACACCCAATGCCCTATTAAGCTGCAACAATAAATCATCAAAACTTATTTCACCACGGTTTATTTTTTCAGCATAAATACCGTGTCGAACTATGGCAACGATATCCATTAAAATCTGATTGCGTAAATCAAGCGGGTGTGTATACAAGTCTTCAATTAATTTAAAAACAACATGTGCAGGAGCAATTTTGTCTGGTTTTGTTTTAGAAGTTAATATGGTTTGACTAAACTTTTTAAGTTCATCAGGTAATTCAAAAGTATTGGTTTCTGTCTCCGCCCACAAAGATACTTTATTAAGCCAATTTGGTAAATTACGACTACTATAGGATTGTTTGCTTACATCTGATTGCGCTATGATGCTAGTAATTTCTGCAATTGATGCTAGCCAAATTTTTTTTATTGCATTAATTTTTTTGAAATTATTGTTATAAAAATCACTAATCTTAGTTACTACATCGGAATTAAATTCCGTAGAATTATGCAAATCTACATTTAAATAAGGTTTAATATCAGCCAATAATGAGACGGGATCTTGCCAACAATCAAGCACTAAATAAGCCAGACGTTTTTCTAATGGGGTAAAATAAAAGCGCCAAAAGTCTTGAACAACTTGCAAATGCAATTGATGCTCATCTGTAACTAAAGTTTGCTCGAATAGAACGCCTGATTCAAAAGCATGACTTGTCAGTATCCGTTGACAAAAACTATGAATAGTATAAATAGCAGCATCATCCATTGACTGTTGTGCTTCGGTTAACTTTTGGATTGCAATTTTAGGATCGCTTATTAATTCAATTAATCGTTGATAAATGGGATCTGAGTGTTGGCCTTGCAACAAACCTAATTTTAATTCTTGAATATTTTGCCGAATACGTGACCGCAGCTCTTGCGTCGCCGCTTTAGTAAACGTCACTACCAAAATCTTACTAACATCTAACGGCCTAGGATAACTATTTTTCCCAATACCTAGTAGTAATCTAAGGTAAATAAAAGCAAGTGAATAAGTCTTACCTGTTCCTGCTGATGCTTCAATTAATGAACGCCCCGTTAAAGGTAAATCAAAAAGATTAAGTTTTTTTACTCCACTTGATGAAACCATTCAAGTTTTCCTACAATATCAAGGGATAAATCAATACAAGCAATTGCTGCAGTAGCAAACATTGGAGGAGAGACTTCAGGGCAAAGTTCATTCACTAAATACCCTACTAATGGGAGGTGAGATACTATAATTACATTGTTAATACCATTTGATGGTAACATTGCTAATAAATTTACTATATTTAAAGGATCACCACTAGGAACAAGTAAATTATTGGTTTCAACATAGGAAACTACAATTTGTGATGTCACTTCAGCAAAAGTTTGCTGAGCTCGTAAATAAGGACTAACTAATCCTAAATCAAATTGGAAATCTAACTGCCTCAACCATTGAGCTGCTTGCTGCGATTGTTTTATACCATTGGAAGTAAGCGACCTGCCAGAATCAGATGAAGCAGAAAACCCTGCTTCACCATGTCTCATAATACAAATTTTCATTTGTGTTTAACTGTTTATTAACGTAATTTTAATTGAAAAATCATGCATTCAGCACCACAGCAAAAAGTAAATTTTGCAGATAATTTATAGCCATTATTGACTTGTTCAATGCTACTATTAATTTCACAAGGCTCTGTTTCTACTTCTTTTGCGGCTTGAGTCAATGATGTTAATTTAGCTTGGGCTTCAGATTCAGTTGCAAACACACGCTCATACTCAGCACTACAATCCTCATTGTCAATAATTGTACCCACATCTACACAACAACACGCAGGAGTTTCGTTTGCCTTACATTTATTTATAGAATCTGCCATATTATACCTCTACTTACCGATGGATTTAGACATAGTATACTCTTAAACAGATTTAAGGGCAAAACTCTAAGAGTTGTTAATATTATTTAATTTTAACGCGGTTGTTGGAAGAATTGACTATCGAACAAAAAAAGATATAGAAACCTCTACCATAATGGTAGAGGAGTTTATATTAAAATTGTGGCGCAGACGAACGACCACTTCCTGTTTGGCGACTACTTCGCTTTTTAGGTGTAGATGTTCCAGTTGAATCAGATTTATTACTTCTTCGTCCACGTTTTGTTTCGGAAGAACCAGTTACTAAACTCATTTTCATAGGCTGATTAAGCACTCTTACTTTCTCAAAGTGTTTTAATATATCTTTTGGCATTCCTTTTGGTAACTCTACTGTCGAATAGGTTTCATACAGTTTAATATTACCAATATAACGGCTACTTATATCCGCTTCATTAGCAATAGCACCAACGATATGGCGTACTTCTACACCATTTTCTTTGCCAATTTCAATACGATACATATCCATATCACCAACATCTCGTCGTTCACGTCGTTTTGGTATTTCACGGTTATCACCTCGTAATCGACGTTCACCGCTACGACCATTTTGATCTCGATTTTCTCTAGATGGTTTAAAGACTGGATCCGGAGGAAGAATTAATGAACGTTCTCCTTGGGCTAATTTTAATAAAGCCGTAGCAATAGTTTCAAGATCTGCACCACAACCTGCTTGTATTTGCTCAAGTAATGTTTGATATTGATCTAAATCACTACTTTCAAGTTGCTTTTGTACTTGTTCAGTAAATTTAACTAAACGACGTTTTTCTAATAATTCTTTGGATGGTAATCCCACCTCAGGAATTGGTTTTTTAATTGTTTGTTCAATATTTTTAAGTAAGCGGCGCTCACGACTATCAACAAATAAAATTGCTCTTCCTGCACGGCCAGCGCGACCAGTCCGCCCAATTCGATGCACATAAGATTCGGAATCTAACGTAATATCATAATTAATAACTAAACTAATGCGTTCAACATCTAAACCACGCGCAGCTACATCGGTAGCAATTAAAATATCTAATCGTCCATTACGTAAGCGATCTAATGTTTGTTCTCGTAATTGTTGAGTCATATCACCATTAAGTGCAGCACAACTATAGCCATGTTTTTCTAGAACTTCTGCTACATCTAAAGTAGCTGTTTTGGTACGTACGAAAATAATTGCTGCATCAAAATCCTCTGCCTCAAGAAAACGAATAATCGCTTCATTCTTACGCATACCTCGTACCAACCAATAACTTTGATCAATATCAGGAGCAGTCTGATTAGTAGCCTTAATCTGCACTTCCTTAGGATTGTGCATAAATCGTTTAGTAATACGACGAATTGGTGCTGGCATTGTTGCCGAGAATAATGCTGTCTGATGATCATCTGGAATCGTTGCCATAATGCTTTCAACATCATCAATAAAGCCCATTCTTAACATTTCATCTGCTTCATCAAGTACCAGACCTTTTAAATTAGAAAGATCTAACGTCTTACGATTTAAGTGATCAAGTAAACGACCTGGTGTACCTACTACAATTTGTGGGCCTTGTTTCAAAGCACGAAGTTGTACATCATAACGTTGCCCACCATACAGTGGCAAAACTTTTAGACCTTTCATATATTTTGAATATTCAGCACAGGCATCAGCAACTTGAATAGCAAGTTCTCGGGTAGGTGCTAAAACTAAAAGTTGCGGGGCTTTCAGATTAATATCAATATTCATTAAGAAAGGAATTGAAAATGCGGCAGTTTTTCCACTACCGGTTTGTGCCATTCCTAATACATCACTTCCCGCTAATAATAGTGGAATACATTCTGATTGAATTGGTGATGGTTTATTAAAACCAAGATCACTTAATGCTTTAAGAATTTCCTCAGATAATCCAAGGTCAATAAAAGAAACTTCTGTTGTCATGTAAACTCGCTTATAATTTCTATCTATATAAACTAACTTTTTTAATTGTCATACCATTGACAATAATCCACACTAAACAAGAATTACTAAGCAAGACTTAATAATTTAACTTATTTGATGCATTTCAAATTAAAGAAAGTATATATGAATATAATGCCAGCTCACTAAATTGAAAATTTACAACTCACCCCAATAACTAATTGTCAATGAAAACTCTACCGAAATAACATATATTTTAATTAAACATGAAATTAACTAATAATATTATTTAAGAATGCAATATTGACAAATCAGAACTACGCTATAACAATATTTTCACTTTTAAAACTGACATGACCCTTGTTACTTAGTTTCAAGTAACTTTATTTCGTATAGTGCCTGTTGATGTTCAACAAAGTTATAAATATTATTGGATAAAGCATATTTAAATAACATTTTGGCACGCTCGTTGTCACCTTTATTTAGATAATATTTACCTAAATAAAAGTAGGCTTCACAAAGACGTTCGGCTAATTGCCGATTGTTTTCTACACCTTTTTGAAGGTTTTGCATTAATTTAGATTCATTAATTTTACCTAAATAAAATGCAATGATATCGCTACTATAAATCGTTTTATCAGTCATAAGATCATAACGTTTTTGTAGCATGTTTCCAGCATCTTTATTATCAATTTCTTTTTCAATCAAATAAAGCCATAAAATTCTGATTGGTTCATTTACATCAAATTGATAAAACTGTAGAGCATCACTTTGTGCTGCTTGATAATGTCCTGTGCGGTATGAAGTAATTGCTCGATTCAAATAAGCATAAGCATATGTATGATCTAGTTCTAAAGTCGTATTAAACGACATTAATGCATTATCAAAATCACCGTCTCTTAATGCATAAGTTCCCAAAAAATTGTAAACATCAGGAATTTCTGGATTAAAACTAAGTAATTGAGAAAAATCACTTTGCGCAAAAGCTTTAAACCCTAAAGAGTCATACACTGTACCACGTTCAAAAATTAGTTGCATTCGTGTCACTGTGTCAATATCTCTGCGTGACAACTGCTGACTTAGCTGAGCAATTTTCAATTCATCATCATAAGAAACTTGTTCAGGCACTGCGAGTAAAGGTTGAGAGTTAGAACAACCCGATAAAAGAATAACAGCTAATAAACTGCATACAATCCTCAGGTTGAATAATCTCATTTCGAACTCCCAGTGAATAACATTTTATTCAGTTATAGGTAGAACATCAGTTGTTGGTTCAATAGCATCTTTCATACTTAAACGAATTCGACCTTGGCGATCGATTTCTAATACTTTAACGTTCACTTCTTGTCCAACTTTTAGATAATCAGCAACTTTTTCAACTCGATGATCAGCTATTTGAGAAACATGAACCAGCCCTTCTTTTCCACCAATAATTGCAACAAAAGCGCCAAAATCAACAATTCTTGTCACTTTACCTAAATAAATTTTACCAATTTCTACATCTGCGACTAGATTATTAATACGACTCATGGCATCTTTTGCCTTATTACCATCAGAAGCAGCAATTTTTACGGTACCATCATCAGTAATTTCAATCGTGGTTCCTGTTTCTTCAGTTAATGCTCGAATAGTTGCCCCACCTTTACCTATAATATCACGGATCTTATCTGGATTAACATTCATAGTATAAATGCGTGGTGCAAACTCTGAAATTTCTTTACGTGGTTTATTTATTGCTTGTTCCATGACACCTAAAATATGCAATCGTGCACCTTTAGCTTGATTCAATGCTACTTGCATAATTTCTTTAGTGATACCTTCAATTTTGATATCCATTTGCAAAGCACTTACACCTTCACTGGTACCTGCCACTTTGAAATCCATATCACCAAGATGGTCTTCATCACCTAAAATATCAGATAATACAACAAAATTGTCACCTTCTTTAACCAATCCCATTGCAATTCCTGCAACAGATGATTTAATTGGCACACCTGCATCCATAAGAGCCAAGGAAGCACCACATACAGAAGCCATTGAGGATGAACCATTTGACTCAGTGATTTCTGATACTACTCGAACAGTATATGGGAACTCTTCTGGACTAGGCATTACCGCTGCAACACCACGTTTTGCTAAGCGACCATGACCAATTTCCCGGCGTTTAGGGGAGCCAACCATACCTGTTTCACCGACAGAATAAGGAGGGAAATTATAATGTAATAAGAAACGGTCGGTGTATTCACCAGTTAATTCATCAATTATTTGCGCATCGCGTTCAGTACCTAATGTTGCAGTAACTAATGCTTGCGTTTCACCTCTGGTAAACAATGCACTTCCATGAGTTCTTGGTAATACATTAGTACGAATATCAAGTGCGCGAATCATATCTTTTTCACGTCCATCAATTCGAGGTTCACCTGCAATAACACGTTTACGAACAATTTGACTCTCTAAATCAACTATAATATTGATAATTTCAGTTTCATCAAGTTCTTCATTTTGTGTTTTTAAAGTAGATAATACATCTTCTTTGATTAAATCAATCTGTGCATAACGAGCTTGTTTTTCAGTAATTCGATAAGCTTCACCTATACGGTCTTTAGCCAGTTCAGCCACAGCATTATACAATGCTTCATTCTTTTCCGGTGCGGTCCAATCCCATTTTTGACAATTAGACTTAGCAACAAATTCATTAATATTATCAATCACTATTTGTTGTTGTTGATGACCAAAAACTACTGCTGCAAGCATTTGCTCTTCGCTTAAGAGATCTGCTTCAGATTCAACCATTAATACGGCGCTTTTAGTGCCGGCAACCACTAAGTCCAAACGGCTATTTACCAGTTCTTTTACTGATGGATTTAATACAAATTCATCATTGATAAAACCAACTCTAGCTGCTCCTATCGGGCCATGAAATGGAACTCCCGATAAACATAGTGCTGCTGAAGCACCAATCATTGCAACTATATCAGGACTAACATCTGGGTTAACAGAAACCACAGTTGCAATAATTTGAATTTCATTAACAAACCCTTCAGGGAACAATGGGCGTAATGGGCGATCAATTAAACGCGCAATTAAAGTTTCACCTTCACTTGGACGACCTTCACGTTTAAAAAAACCACCGGGGATACGACCAGCTGCATAACTACGTTCTTGATAATTTACAGTTAAAGGGAAAAAGTCTTGACCTTCTTTGACTTTTTTATTAGCTACAACTGTCACAAATACAGATGTATCATCCATATTTACCATCACTGCAGCAGTAGCTTGACGGGCCATGATACCTGTTTCTAATGTTACAGTATGACGACCATATTGAAATTTTTGATATGTCGGATTAAACAAAATAATGTCCTCTTGCAATTAAATATGCTAAAAGTATTAATTTCGATATAGAATATTTTACATACTCCAAATCAAGAAATTAAACATTCAACAATATGAAAATACTCAACAAAAGATTATTTCACTGTCACGACTAATGACAAATCTATAAATTATAGAGTTCTCATTAGTCGCGCGAAACACGAGAGATAATCCTATATTTTTGTTGATTTACTAAAATTACTAATGCAACTTTTTAGGCCCTGCATTATACCAAAGCCCTATTTTTTCACAACGAAAAAGAGGCCTAAGCCTCTTTTCAAGTAGATTAATAATTAGCGACGTAAACCTAGTCTTTGAATTAATTGGTTATAACGTTCAATATCTTTACGACGTAAATAATCTAATAATTTACGACGACTAGACACCATACGTAATAAACCACGGCGGCTATGGTGATCTTTTTTGTGCTCAGTAAAATGACCTTGTAAATCATTAATACGTGCTGTTAAAAGTGCAACTTGAACTTCAGTTGATCCAGTATCATTAGTTCCACGGCCATACTCAGCAACAATCTTCGCTTTTGCTTCTACAGTTAGAGACATAATAAACCTCTTAAAATTAATTTAAAAAATGGAGTGTCCGATCTCTAATTCAGATACTCCTCAATATCCATACCATATGATATGAATTGTGCGCAATTATACTGAAATTTACTAAAATAGCAATTTGATTTATTACTATCACACTAGATTTACTTGAGTTGAAAACCATACTCTTCTTGAATTAACTTTTTGAGTGCCTCTATATAATTTTGCGCTGACATGCTTAATTGAACTTTTTGTGAAGTAATCCAACCAATCAGTATTTTTTCATCCACATCCAATGGTATAGATAAAATATCTGAGCCATTTAAATCTGTACTTAACACACCTGTACTAATAGTGTAACCATTTAAACCATGTAACAAATTAAATAATGTTGCTCTATCACTAACATGAATACTTTTTTTATGGTAAACGGTACTTAAAATCTCTTCTGAAAAATAAAAAGAATTATATTCACCTTGTTCAAAAGATAAATATGGATAATTTTCTAAATCAATAAGCGTCAAGGACTTCATCGCTGCTAATGGATGATGTGTACTAATAAATACATGTGGATCAGCTTCAAATAATGGATTAAAAGTTAGCTTATGTTCTTTAAGTAATCTTAAGATAACTTTTTGGTTAAAATCAGTAAGGTATAATATTCCAACTTCACTACGTAAATTAGCCACATCAGTAATGATGTCATAAGTTCTTGTTTCTCTGAGTGTAAACTCATATTCATCAGTGTTATTTTTTTTTATCAGATTAACAAAAGCATTAACAGCAAATGCATAATGCTGAGTGGAAATGCTACACAATTGTTTAGAAGGTTCTTTTTTAGAATAGTGTTGCTCTAACAGCTCAGCTTGATCTAAAACTTGTTTGGCATAACCTAAAAATTCAACACCATCGCTAGATAAAGAAACACCTTTAGACGTCCTTACAAAAATTTCTATACCAAATTCAGTTTCAAGATCTTTAACGGCAGTTGAAAGACTTGGTTGGGTAATATATAGATTTTTTGCAGCTTCATTAATTGAACCTGAGCGGGCAATTTCTATAATATAACGTAATTGTTGAAGTTTCATAATACTGTTTAAGTTAGGAATATGAGATTAATTATCTAATAAATTATAAATTCTTCCAATAGAAGTAATAATTACAATTATGCACTTAAAAGAAATTCTCATAAATTAATTTAATGCTCATAATGGTGGAAACGGTAATTAACATTGGTCTAATTAATTTATGCCCTTTAGCAATAACCATTTTAGCACCAAGCCTTGCACCAATAAATTGACCAATTAACATAACCAAACCAATTGACCAAACAACTTCGCCACCAATAATAAAAAAAAGTAAACCAGCAAAATTAGAAGTAAAGTTTAACACTTTAGTATGAGCTGTTGCTTTGGTAAGATTAAAACCAGCAAGAGTAATATAAGCTAAAGCATAAAAAGAACCAGCCCCTGGACCAAAAAAACCATCATAAAAACCTATTGTTAAAGCTGCTACTAAGGCAAATTGAAAAATAGAAAGCCGGCTTTTACGATCTCCTTCCCCAATTGTTGGGGAAAGCAAAAAATATAGCCCAACACTAATTGTTAACACGGGCAGTAGCAACCGTAAAAAATCAGTTTTAATATGCATCACACATATTGTACCTAGTGCAGAACCAATAAAAGCAAAACAAATCGCCCATTTTTGTTGTTTTAAATCAACCATCCGTTGATGAATAAAGTAGAGACTCGCAGAAAAAGATCCACCACAACTTTGGAGTTTATTGGTGGCTAATGCACTAGCTGGAGGTAAACCAACAGCTAGCAATGCAGGGACTGTTAATAAACCACCACCACCAGCGATTGAATCAATAAAACCAGCCAGAGTTGCAACAGCAAAAAGTAAAACTAATAATTCATAATTCATCACTAATTTACATCACCACATTGAGCCCGATAACGAAGATAATGATCCATAAGTACAATTGCCATCATAGCCTCAGCTATTGGTACGGCTCGGATACCTACACAAGGATCGTGCCTTCCATGAGTAGACACCTCGACTGTTTCTCCATAAATATTAATGGATTTACCAGCTTTTTCGATACTTGGTGTTGGTTTAAGAGCAATACTAGCTGAAATAGTTTGACCTGAACTAATACCACCCAAAATACCACCCGCATGATTAGATAAAAAACCCTGTTTAGTCATTTCATCACGGTTTTCACTACCACGTTTATTTATCACCTTAAAACCATCACCTATCTCGACACCTTTTACCGCATTAATACTCATTAATGCATGAGCAAGATCAGCATCTAGTTTATCGAATACTGGTTCACCTAATCCAACAGGAACATTTTCAGCTAGCACACAAACTTTAGCTCCAATTGAATCTCCATCCTTTTTTAGCGATCTTAGTAATTGATCTAGTTCATCTAGTTTACTTTCATCTGCACAGAAAAAAGGATTTCGTTCAACTAATTGCCAATCTTTAAGTTGGCATTCAATATCCCCCATCTGCGCTAAATAACCACGTACAGTTATGCCTAATTTTTCTTGCAAATATTTTTTCGCAATAGCACCAGCAGCAACACGCATAGCTGTTTCACGAGCGGAAGAACGCCCTCCTCCACGATAATCACGAATTCCATATTTTGTTTGATAAGTATAATCAGCATGACTCGGACGGAAAATATCTTTGATTTGGCTATAATCTTGTGAACGCTGATCCGTATTTTCAATTAGTAAACCAATACTAGTACCAGTAGTTAATCCATTAAATACACCTGAAAGTATTTTTACTTGGTCTGCTTCACGGCGCTGGGTGGTATAACGAGACGAACCTGGGCGACGACGATCGAGATCATGTTGCATATCTGTTTCAGCCAAAGCTAGTCCAGGGGGAACTCCGTCGACAATACAACCCAATGCAACACCGTGTGATTCACCAAATGTAGTAACTTTGAATAAGTTTCCGATTGAATTTCCTGACATAATAATTTTATTCCAATTATTGCAAACTAGTTATTCAAAACAATAACGATATTTAATTAATTCTTCACATGTTAAAGAAAAAACTCCGTGTCCACCGTTTTCAAATTGAATCCAATTGAAAGGCACATCAGGATATTGTTCTTGTAAACTGACCCAACTATTACCTACTTCACAAACTAACACTCCATGTGGAGTTAAATAGTTTATCGCATCGAGCAAAATACGTTTTACTATATCTAAACCATCTAAACCCGCTTCAAGAGCTAATTTAGGTTCATATAAAAATTCATCAGGTAAATCACTCATATCTTCATCATCAACATAAGGCGGATTTGACACAATTAAATCATATTGCTTCACTGGCATCGAGTTAAATAAATCTGATAAAATTGGGGTTACCTGATAAGTCATTTCATGCAAATCAATATTGGTTTGAGCGACATCAAGAGCTTCTAAGGAAATATCCGTAATATCAATTTGAGCTTCAGGAAAAGCATAAGCACATGCAATACCAATACAACCGCTTCCGGTACATAAATCTAAAATATTTTTAGGGTTGCAAGATAGTAATTCTTGAAAGTTATCACTAATTAATTCACCGATGGGAGAACGAGGAATTAACACCCTTTCATCAATATAAAAACGATGCCCACAAAACCAAGCCTGATTAGTCAAATAAGGTGTGGGAACTCGATCTACAATACGTTTTTGTATAATATCAAACAACTGCTGTTTTTCGTCATTGGTAAGATTTGCTGCATAAAATTCAGGAGGAATAAATAACGATAAACCTAGTGTTGCTAAAATAAGTTGCTTAGCTTCATCAATCGGATTATCAGTGCCATGTCCTAAATAAATATCTGATTGACACATTCGAGATGTTGTCCAGCGGATAAAGTCCTGAACGGTATTTAAGTTCTCCATAGTAACTCCAAATGATCGCGGAGAGGAAGGTATTATTTATCACTGTCGATAGCTAATTTTGAGACCAATTATTAAAGTAATGTTCAAACTTAACTATTCTTAGCCTTTAAAGGATTTGGCGGTGAGGAAGGGATTCGAACCCTTGATACGTTGCCGTATACACACTTTCCAGGCGTGCTCCTTCAACCACTCGGACACCTCACCTAATTTTTATAACCTGTTCTTACAAACAGGTCGCATACTATAATGATCATAAGATAAATAATCAAGTTTTAATTCATCACAACAATAGCACCAAAGCTAGCTAAAACAACTAATATTGCAGTTACGGTCATTAAAGAATATTTTAGATTTGTACTCATTTTTCTTACCTTCTTCCGAATAATTTCATCATTAATTATTAATACTATTTAACCGAAATATCAAATGACTTAATACCATTATTAGTTCTACGACTTTGAATATTTGGATAATTAGTTGAAAGATCTAAAAGAATTTCAACGGCTTCATCCAGATAAGCATCAGGCTGTTTATAATTTTTAGGTAGATCATCCAATTTGGTAATAGGCGATAAACCTGCTCGGTTTAAACGCTCATTCATTCTTTTCAGTTCCCGATTATCATTTGTTTTTTGTTCTGCATCGCGTATTTTTTTATTCAAAGAAACGATATATTGGCGATCTTTTTTATCATTAAATTGCTTAATATCTTCTTCAATATAGATAAACTCAGGATTTTTGGCAATTCTCGCTAAATGCTGAGAACGTAAATCAGATAACAATGGCTGTACATTGGCCGCAGTAAGGTAATCTGCTGATGGTACTTTATCCCATGGCATAGCATTATCTAAGAAACGCTCACCAGTTTCATCAACATATTTAGTTTTACTCATTTCAATATCAGGTTCTACACCTTTTAGCTGAGTACTACCGCCATTGATACGATAAAATTTTTGAACAGTGTATTGTACTCCACCAAGTTCTGGCCAATTAGGGTGTAATCTCGCATCCACAGGATAAGATATATTACGAGAGGTTTGTACTGTGCCTTTTCCGTAAGTGGTTTCACCAACAATTACTGCTCGTCCATAATCTTGCATAGCGGCTGAAAAGATTTCTGATGCTGATGCACTATAACGATTCACCATAACAACCATAGGGCCAGAAAATTCAATACCTAAGTTTTTATCATCATAAACCGTGACCTTTTGTAAATTATCACGAACTTGAACAACAGGGCCAGCATCAATAAAAAGACCTGTTAAGGCAATAACTTCTGCCAACGAACCACCGCCATTATCACGTAAATCAATCAAAAGACCTTGTACATTTTCTTTATTGGCTTCTAATAGTAAAGAGCTAACTTTTTCGGTCAATCCCATATAAAAACTTGGTATTTCAAGAACGCCGATTTTTCCTCTAGCATTATTGATAATTTTTAATTTGGCTTCACGATCTTCAAAATGAATTTTATCACGTGTGAGTTCGATAATTTTAGATTTACTCTTATTACCAGTTGGTAAGATTTCTAATTTTACAACTGTTCCTTTAGGTCCTCGAATTTTATCGACAATATCATCTAAACGCCAACCAATAACATCTTCAATCGCTGAATTACTTTGTCCCACACCAATAATCTTATCACCTACAGATAATAATTTACTTTTTTCAGCTGGTCCTCCGGTAACAAAAGACATAATTACCGTGTAATCATCTTGCTGGCTAAGTGTCGCCCCAATTCCCTCAAAGGATAAACTCATTTCCGAATCAAAATCACGTTTTTTACGCGGGGCTAAATAGCTAGTATGAGGATCTATTTCCCGAGCAAATGCATTCATGAATACTTGAAAAGCATCTTCATTATTGGATTGTATTATAGTTTTTAAAACACGATTATAGCGTTTGGATAATATATCCCTGATTTCAGTTTCATTTTTTCCAGATAAAGATAAGCTAAGTTCATCAAATTTAACTCTCTTATTCCAATATACATCTAACTCGTTTTCGGTTGTTGGCCAGGCTATATCATCACGCTTAAAGTCGATCTCATCATTTGCTGAGAAATCCATTGGTTGTTTTAAAACTTCAAGGGCATATGTATAGCGATTATAACGTTTCTGCATTGAAAGATTATAAATTTCATAAGCAGTCTGAAGGTTGCCATTAGTTAACTCTTGACCTAATTGCTCTTGTCTATTCCTGAAACTATCTACGTCACTCTGGATAAATAAAGCTTTATTACCATCTAGCAGTTTGAAATAACGATCAAAAATTTTAGCTGAAAATGCACCATCTAAAGCAAAATTACGATAATGTGATTGGGTAAAAAAATTTGTAACCCGTTTAGCAACAACTTGATGGATTTCATCTTGTTTTAATACTGGTAATTGTTCCGTAGTGGGCTGCTTAGCCTGAGCACTTTGATTAACAATACACAATACAAGGCTTAATTTAATAATACCTTTCAGTAATTTATTCATTCAAACCCTCTATCTATTAATGATATGCTCAGGTTTAACCATTAATTCCATACCAGAGCCAACTTTAACTTTAATATGTTCTTTTTCAATATTTATTATTTGTACTTTTAGCAATTTATTACCTAACTGAACTTTAACAAAGTCACCTAATTGTAATGCCTTTACTTTTTTTAATGGAGACCGAGAATTTTTGGTTTTTTCTTTCTCTCTCTGTTTAAACCGTTCTTTAGCTTTTTGCTTGCTATCTTTTAACAGTTGTTGGGCATGTTCCATTTGTTCTTTAGTAATCACATCAGTTGGGTTACCATCTAAATCTACACGATAAAGCCCTTCTTTAATGCTATATAAATAGCGCCAACTTATTGTGTAGGCTCGTAACGCAACTCGCAATTTAGTTTTACTTAACAAATCGTTATTTTCTAAATGCAACAAGATATCTTGAAAAATACCAATTTTTAATGGTTTAGCTTCCCCATCAAGGGTAAAACAATTTGGAAATTGTTGAGCTAAATAAACAATGATCTCTTTACTATTTGTTAACTGACTTTGCATTCGTTTTTCCGTAGCTACTAAATTTTTCTGACGTTAAAGTATATATCAGCTTATACAATAACACTAATTATCTTTTTGCTGTTCATTAATAAAACTAATAAAATCTTTAATACCATTTCGCATTAACCATGCAGCAACTAGAGATTTTTCATCTCCAGTAAGCTGTTCAAAAGCAGTCATCCACAGTTGTAATGGTTCAATCGGCGAAACCATATAAGTTGCACTATCTTCTTCAAAAAATAAAGCCTTTTTCACATCAAAAGGTAAGCTACCAATATAATATTCAACAGCCTTACCCCGCACACCGGTTCGTTTACGGACGGTCCAATTTTCAGCTCGCGCTTTTCGATTAATACCTTGTGTTGTTGAAGGCATCCCAGCAATACTTGATAGCTCTTTCGGTGAGAACCATTCCTTCATTTTAATCATCCCACTCACAAATAACTAGAAAAAGTTATAGAAATTAAAGAAATTTTGATACAATCAATAAGAAACAAAAATTACTAACGATAAAGAACTTACTTGTTCTAATAACTAAAAAGCATAACATAGTTAAACAAGGTTATAAACTAAGAAGGAATAAAAAATGGAAATAAAATCTAATGACTGGCATAAAGCAGACATTATTGCAGCTCTAAAAAAAAGAGGTACAACACTTGCTGAATTATCTCGCCAATCAGGCTTTAGTTCATCAACTCTTAGTAATGCATTAGTTAGACCTTGGACTAAAGGCGAGGTTATTATTGCAAACGCTTTAAATTTACAACCATCTGAAATTTGGCCTAGTCGCTATATTAATTCAAATACTAATCAACCAATTAAAAGAGTATTAAGAAGCAATAAAAAACAGATAAAGCCAAAAATAGAAACAATATAGAAATATGGAAACATAGAAACCGAAATTTAAAAAAGTTTTCATTTTTTTTATGATCTTGTATAAATTATTCTAGTATTTATATTGATAAATAGTATTTTTGCTAAATATTTTACTATCTCACTTAGTCTTGAACGTTCATCAACTTATGTTAAGATTAATGTTTAAATTAATTTATTTTAACCTCCACAGGTAATACAATGAAAATAATCAATAAAATCATGATGACATTATGTTTAATTACAATGTTAACCGCATGTTCACAAACTAATCTTGTAGAACAAGGCACACCATTAAATAAAGAAAAGGTTAGTAAAATAGTAGAAGGCTCAACTACTGAATCACAAATACTTAATCTGTTTGGTGAGCCAACTACTAAAAAAGTAATTAATACAAATGAAACTCAGTGGACTTATACCTACATAAAGAAAAATTCTACTAGTCATATATTAATTGGTGAAACTCAATATAATATTATTGAAGGGACACTAGATATATTAATATCTAAAGGTGTTGTGACATGGTTCAACTATGATGAAAATCACAAACAGAAAAAATGGTAACAATTAACTAATTTACCTTATTAAGGTATTTTAATAGTACCTTAATAAGGTAGTTATATTTTATAAAAACTATGTTTAGTTCTTATAAAATCCCTAATGAAAAACCAATATTACTACTAATTTAGTATCTAATAGATCATAAAGATATTTAATAAGCAAATCAAAATCGCTTATAGATTACCCTGTTACAATTTAAATAAAAGCTAGTTGTAGACAAAATATTACTTTAAGTTATACTCATCAACGAAATTAACCAGACAATCGCTGCTCTGTTGTTGTCCTTTATAAAATGAGGAGACAAACAGAGGGGAGGAAAGTCCGGGCTCCATAGGGCAGAGTGCCAGGTAACACCTGGGGAGTTTTGGCGAGAGCTAAAATTTACGACCAGTGCAACAGAAAGTATACCGCCGATGGCTTATTTTATAAGATCAGGTAAGGGTGAAAGGGTGTGGTAAGAGCGCACCGCGCAATTGGCAACAATTGTGGCATGGTAAACTCCACTCGGAGCAAGGTCAAATAGGGATCCATTGACGTGGCCCGCGTTGGATCCGGGTAGACTGCTTGAGCTAATGCGTGAGTGTTAGCCTAGAGGAATGATTGTCCACGACAGAACCCGGCTTATCGGTTAATTTCATCTATATATAAATTGACGCCTTAAGGCGTCAAATTTTTATATTGATAACTTATTTTTCTAACTTTTAGTATTAACCTTTTTAGTTCTTTTCTTTTTATTAATTGCACGTTTTATTACTAATAAAATTGACGCGGCTAAACCAATTCCTATTAAAATCACAGGGATCATCATAAGGATCAGCATAAATTGTTCTTTGTAAGCTTTAAATAAAGGAGATAAGCCAAAAAGATACCCCAAACCGGTAATAAAGAAAATCCAGAGTGTTGCACTAATCCAATTAAAAATATGAAAACGTCTACTATGTAATCCTGAAAGTCCTGCCATTATTGGCAGTAATGTTCGTACAAAAGCAATGAAACGACCTATAAATAATGCTTGTAAACCATATTTATGAAAAAGCATCTTAGCCTTATCATGGTATCTAACTGGTAAATGAGCTAACCAGCCTTGTACCATCTTGGTATTGCCTAACCATAATCCCTGTATATAGCCTAACCAGGTGCCAACTGCAGCACCAGCTATTAACACTATATTGATTAACCCAAAGTGGAATACATCTTCACTGATAAATACGCCGGTCAAAAATAGTAAACTATCACCTGGTAAAAATGCTGCAGGTAATACACCATTTTCTAACAAAAGAATAACAAACAGCATACTATAGAGGATCCAGACTATGCTAGGATCCTTTAATACAGCCATATCCATACCAAGAAAAGCATGATAAATTGTAAGTATTGTTTCCATCGATTTTAAAATCCCATCAATATAGGTTTATTTGTTAGCAGCTAAATTGTGCCGCCAACGGTTAAATTATTTACTTTTAAAGTCGGTTGCCCCACACCAACAGGAACACTTTGACCAGCTTTACCACAAACACCGACTCCAGAGTCCAATTCTAGATCGTCCCCCACCATTGACACTTGTTGCATAGTTTCAATTCCAGATCCGATTAAGGTGGCACCTTTTACTGGTGTAGTTATTTTACCTTTCTCAATTAAATAAGCCTCAGAGGTAGAAAATACAAATTTACCGGAAGTTATATCTACTTGCCCACCAGCAAAATTAGGTGCATAAAGACCATAATCAACGCTGCTAATGATATCAGCAAAACTTGATGTACCCGCTAACATATAAGTATTAGTCATTCTTGGCATTGGTAAATAAGCATATCCTTCACGACGACCATTACCTGTAGAATAGCAATTCATTAATTTGGCATTTAATTTATCAAACATATAGCCTTTTAAAATACCATTTTCAATAAGTACGGTTTTTTGGCTTTGAGTGCCTTCATCATCAATAGAGATTGAACCACGACGATCTTGAATAGTTCCATCATCAACAATAGTACAAAGTTCAGAGGTCACTTGTTCACCTATTTTACCAGAAAAAACGGAACTATTTTTACGGTTAAAGTCGCCCTCTAATCCATGCCCTACTGCTTCATGTAATAACACTCCCGGCCAACCTGCACCTAACACTACAGGCATAGTTCCTGCTGGTGCCGGTTTAGCTGATAAAGAAACTAATGCCAATCTTACCGCTTCACGGGTATAACTATCAGCATAACTTTCATTGGTTTTGGGTTCGGTAGTTAAAAAATATTCATAACCAAAACGACCACCTCCACCACTACTACCTCGTTCACGTTTACCATCTTGTTCTACTAACACTGAAATAGACAAGCGTACTAATGGCCTAATATCAGCGCACAAAGTGCCATCAGTACCTGCAATTAATATATCTTCGTAACTACCAATTAAACTTGCAGTAACTTCTATAACGCGTGAATCAATCGAACGAGCTAAATGGTCAATCTGCCGTAATAAAGCAATTTTTTGTTCCTGAGTAAAACTATTAATTGGATTAACTGATTGATATATAGAAATAGTTTCAGATGTTTTAAAAGGTGTAATAACTAATGGGATTGTTTGTTTAGTAATTGAGTTAGCAGCTAACGCACTTTGCTCTAAACGAGCCAAAGAAAGCTGATCTGTATAGGCAAATCCTGTTTTTTCGCCAACAATTGCCCGTACACCAACACCTTGATCGCGGTGAAATGATGCATTTTTAATAATACTATCTTCAAGTGACCAACTTTCATAATAGCCAGATAAAAAGTAAAAATCACCAAAGTCAATTTGTCTAGAACTTAATGTATCTAATAAATTAGAAAGATCGTGTTGACTTAGATTGTTTGCATCAAGCAAACGCTCACTCACCTCTGTTATTATCATAGATTCCTTAACTCATAACCTTGTATTAAAAATATTTTATACTGAAACATATAGCTGACCTGAAACATTTTAACAAAGCTTGTTACACTACATTAACACCACATCATACTGTTCTTGAATATACAGTGGTTCTATTTTAACTTCCACACGTTTACCAACGAATACTTCAACTTCGGCAAGGGCATGGGACTCATCAGTGGTTAATGCATTAGCTACCGCAGCTGAGGCATAAACCAAGAAGTATTCTGAACGGTGAGCTTTGTAAATACGTACAATTTCACGTAAAATTTCATTACAAACTGTTTCAACAGATTTAACAATTCCCCGACCTTTACATGCAGGGCACTCTTCACACAGAATATGACCAATACTTTCACGAGTGCGCTTACGCGTCATCTCCACTAAACCTAATCCAGAAAAAGTGTTAATCGTAGTTTTTGCTCGATCTTTTGCTAACCAATCATTCAATGATTGTAGAACCCTTTCTCGATGTAAATCTTCTTGCATATCAATAAAATCAATAATGATTATTCCACCTAAATTGCGCAATCTTAATTGCCTTGCAATAGCAATTGTGGCTTCAATATTAGTATTAAATATCGTTTCTTCTAAATTTCGATGGCCAACAAACGCCCCTGTATTAATATCAATTGTCGTCATCGCTTCAGTTTGGTCAATGATTAAATAACCACCCGATTTCAATTTTACCTTACGATCTAGTGCACGTTGAATCTCATTCTCGGTATCATAGAGATCAAAAATGGGAATATTACCTCGATAATGCGATAATTTACTGGTAACTTCAGGCATGAATTCTTGCGTAAACTCAACCAAAAGATCATAAGTTAATTTTGAATCAACTAAAATCCTTTCAATCGGATCGCCAACAAAATCACGGAGTACACGTTGTGATAATTCTAACTCGCCATAAACAAGATTTTTACTAACAGGGCGAGCCATGCGTTGTTGTATTTTTGCCCACAACCGCTTCAAAAAATTAGCATCTTGTTCTAACTCATAAGCGTGAGCACCTTCGGCAGCTGTTCTAACAATAAATCCACCTTCATCAGTAACATACTGTGCAACAATTTGTTTAAGTCTTTCTCTTTCTTCTTCACTTTCAATTCGTTGTGAAGTTGCCACATGAGCTGAGTTTGGTCCCGGCATTAAAACTAAATAACGTGAAGGTAAAGTTATATCAGTGGTTAATCGAGCCCCTTTAGTTCCTAATGGATCTTTAACTACTTGAACCATTATGTCTTGCCCTTGGCGAACAAGTTCAGAAATATCTTTTACTTGAAATTGTTCCTGCTCAGTATCGGACACACATTCCGTATGAGGCATAATATCGGATGCATGCAAAAAAGCTGCCTTTTCAAGTCCTATATCAACAAATGCGGCCTGCATACCAGGCAAAATCCGAATAATCTTACCTTTGTAGATGTTACCAACAATACCCCGTTTTGATTCACGATCTACATGAATTTCTTGCAATACACCATCTTCAATATATGCTACTCGTGTTTCGGACGGTGTGACATTCATTAATAATTCAACAGACATAAATATTCCTTTTAATTAATTGCACAACTCCGTCTTATTTGTCGTAACAATAGATATATTCCTGTCCATAAAAAACCATCAACACAACTCGACAATAATATAAGTAGTGACATAGTTATTGTATGATAAATACTAATCTGAAATATAAACACTAACAAATTGTAGCATACCGAAACACCAAATAAGATAAACGACTGTTGCCACAATGCTAAATTGCGGATCAATTGAAACTTGAATACAAGCAAATAGGCAATTAAAGAAAAAATAAATGCATGCACACCAAGTATGGTTCCTGTACATAAATCTAAAAGAAAGCCAAAAATAAATGCAGTGCCAATACCGACCCTATGTGGTAAAGCTATTAACCAATAAGCTAAAATTAACATTAGCCAATGAGGTTTAAACATATAATAAGCTGCCGACCACGGTATTATTTGCAAACATAAACCAACTACTAATGTTAGCCATATAATTAAAATTCGGTTACGACCCCTCATGTTTTACTCCTTGATCGCCCCATAGTAATAATAGGTAACGTAATCGTTTTAAATCTGCTGTCGGTGTTGCTGAAATAATAGGAGTTGAATCGCTAATATCCAGTTTAACCGAACTAACAACTGCGACAGGGTATCCTTCAGGGAAACGGCCATCAAGACCTGAGGTAACTAATATATCACCTACTTTTATGTCAACATTATTTGGCAAAAAATCCAAAGTTAAATCATTATTGCAACCATTACCCACCGCTACCATAGAAATATCATTTCTTAAAACTTGTACTGGTATAGCATGCTGATAATCACACACTAAAATCGCACGACTAGTTGTTTGGGCTGTTTCGTAAATCTGCCCAACAATACCTTTTTCATCTACTACTGGTTGCCCAATATAAACACCATCACTTTTACCTTTATTCAAAACAATTTGATAAACATAAGGATCGGTATCGGCTAATAATACTTGAGCTGCCATTTTATGTTCATCATGTCGCAACGGCGAGCCAAGTAATTCTCTCAAACGATTATTTTCATGTCTTAAGTGTTCCAATAATAAAAGATCAGTTTTTTTTTGCAGTAACACTTCATTCAATTTTGTATTTTCATTAACTAACGTATCTCGAGTTTTAGACATTTCATAAAGTTGATCAAATGTAGCTTTTGGTGCATTAGATATATGATAAATTGGCGAAATAATTGTATCTAAATAATAACGGATATCTTTGAAAGGGCGATAATTTACATCTAAAACAATCAAAACTAGGGCCAACAGTAAAGAAATAAATAATTGCACACTTAAAGGCGAACGCTTAGAAAAAAGTAATTTCATTGTTCAATATTTACCTGTTTTAAACTCAAGCTCTAATTAAATGAAAATATGAACCCGTCGTTAATATCGACGGGAAAGATAGTAAGGTTTTAAAATACCAACCACGGAATTAATTGTAACTAAATTAATATTGAGTTGGGTTAAAGTTTACTCTTCACTAAAGAGATCACCACCGTGCATATCAACCATATCTAAAGCTTTTCCTCCACCTCTTGCAACACAGGTAAGTGGATCTTCAGCAACAACTACATGAATACCTGTTTCAGCTGACAATAATTTATCAATATTACGTAATAAAGCACCACCACCAGTTAATACCATGCCATGTTCTGATATATCAGAAGCAAGTTCTGGAGGACATTGCTCTAGCGCAACTTTAACAGCGCTTACAATACCACTTAGTGGTTCTTGTAATGCTTCTAAAATTTCATTTGAATTTAAATTAAAACTACGTGGAACACCTTCAGCTAAATTACGACCACGAACTTCAATTTCAAGAACTTCATCACCAGGATAGGCACTGCCGATCACATGTTTAATTCGCTCAGCCGTAGCTTCACCAATCAATGCGCCATAATTACGACGAACATAATTGATAATTGCTTCATCAAAGCGATCACCACCAATGCGCGCAGATGCAGAATAAACCACACCATTTAGTGATATAACGGCAACTTCTGTTGTCCCACCACCAATATCAACAACCATAGACCCTGTTGGTGCAGAAACTGGCAAATCTGCCCCTATTGCCGCAGCCATTGGCTCTTCAATTAAATATACTTCACGAGCTCCTGCACCTAACGCTGATTCACGAATAGCTCGACGTTCAACTTGAGTTGCACCTACAGGCACACAAACAAGTACCCGTGGACTAGGTCTTAAAAAACTATGACTATGTACTTGGCGTATAAAATATTGCAACATTTTTTCAGTTACAGAAAAGTCAGCAATAACACCATCTTTCATCGGTCTAATTGCAGCAATATTACCAGGTGTACGCCCTAACATTTGTTTCGCAGCATGCCCTACAGCAGCAACACTTTTCGGTGTCCCGGTGCGATCTTGACGAATGGCAACAACTGAAGGCTCATTTAGAACAATACCCTGACCTTTTACATAAATAAGTGTATTAGCTGTACCTAAATCTATCGATAAATCATTAGAAAACAAGCCACGAACTTTTTTGAACATAATAAAAACTCTTCCTAGAATTAATCTTGTTTAAGTCTATTTGACTACTCAGAAGCAGAATATGGAATAAAAACGACTTATTATCAATTTTATTAATTACACCAAATATATGCTATTCAGTGCTTTCATGCCATCATCTACCCCAATAATAATTGAGGGTTCATATTGTATCGCAATTATAAAATAATACCTAGAAAATAGTATAGCAATAGTTTGTAAAGGAGATATATAATGACAAATTGTGTTTAACAGTGTATCCTTCCGCGGTAATGCTTAGTTATAGCCTTATTACCATCTAGAGCAATGCTTTTTGGTATAAAAAGGATGCATTACAATAATTGTTATTTATATCAAACAAACACGGTGTAATTCATGGATATACGCAAAATTAAAAAATTAATTGAGTTAGTTGAAGAATCAGGTATTTCTGAACTTGAAATTTCTGAAGGAGAGGAATCAGTTAGAATCAGTCGTACTGTTCCAACAACAAACTATTCTGCGCCAATACAAAATATTCAAATTCCTCAAGCCGCGCCAGTCGTTGTTGCACCTAACACTTCAACTGAAGTTGTTAGTGAACCTGCAGATCCTGCTACAACATCAGGTAATACCATAAAATCACCAATGGTTGGAACTTTTTATCGTACCCCAAGTCCAGAATCAAAAGCTTTTGTTGAAGTAGGCCAAACTGTAAATGTTGGTGATGTACTTTGCATTGTTGAGGCAATGAAAATGATGAACCAAATCGAATCGGAAAAAGCTGGTACTGTCAAAGCTATTTTAGTTGAAAATGGTCAACCAGTAGAATTTGATCAGCCACTATTCATTATTGAATAATACAAATTTATTTACTTATACGATTAAGAGATTGAATATGCTTGATAAAATTCTTATTGCAAACCGTGGAGAAATAGCTCTACGCATCTTACGAGCATGTAAAGAACTTGGTATTAAAACTGTCGCAGTTCATTCAACGGCAGATAAAGATTTAAAACATGTATTACTAGCTGACGAAACTGTCTGCATCGGTCCGGCAGCTTCAGCTAAAAGTTATCTTAATATTCCTGCGTTAATTTCAGCAGCTGAAGTAACTGGCGCAGCAGCTATTCATCCCGGTTATGGATTTTTATCTGAAAATGCTGATTTTGCGGAACAAGTTGAGCGTTCAGGTTTTATATTTGTTGGTCCAAAACCAGATACTATTCGCTTAATGGGGGATAAAGTTTCAGCTATTCATGCCATGAAAAAAGCTGGTGTTCCTTGTGTCCCTGGTTCTGACGGTCCACTAAGTAATAATATGGAAACCAATAAGCAAATTGCAAAACAAATTGGCTATCCGGTTATTATCAAAGCTTCAGGTGGTGGTGGTGGTCGTGGAATGCGCATTGTTCGTGAAGAGAAAGAGCTAGAACAATCAATTAAAATGACCAAATTAGAAGCTAAAACCGCTTTTAATAATGACATGGTGTATATGGAGAAATTTCTAGAAAACCCACGTCAT
This sequence comes from Gilliamella sp. wkB112, assembly GCF_001690685.1. Classification (GTDB taxonomy): domain Bacteria; phylum Pseudomonadota; class Gammaproteobacteria; order Enterobacterales; family Orbaceae; genus Gilliamella; species Gilliamella apicola_J. Next base: position 392,942 of record NZ_LZGL01000017.1, read on the forward strand.
ATTGAAATACAAGTTCTTTCCGATGGGCAAGGTCATGCTGTCTATTTGGGTGAGCGTGATTGTTCAATGCAAAGACGCCACCAAAAAGTTGTTGAAGAAGCGCCAGCTGTGGGTATAACAGCTAAAATGCGTCAATTTATTGGTGAGCGCTGTGTAAATGCATGTATTGAAATCGGTTATCGTGGTGCGGGTACTTTTGAATTTTTATTTGAAAATGGTGAATTTTATTTCATTGAAATGAATACTCGTATTCAAGTAGAACATCCAGTTACAGAAATGATAACTGGTGTAGATCTAATTAGAGAACAAATTTTAATTGCAGCAGGTAAACCGCTGTCAATAAAACAAAGCGATATTCATATTAAAGGTCATGCCATTGAATGTCGAATAAATGCTGAAGATCCAAAAACATTTATGCCTTCTCCTGGTAAAATTACTCGTTTCCATGCACCTGGAGGTTTTGGAATTCGTTGGGAATCCCATATTTATGCAGGTTATGCTGTACCACCTTATTATGACTCAATGATTGGTAAATTAATTGCTTATGGTGAAACTCGAGCTGTTGCAATTGCACGCATGAAAAATGCACTAGCTGAACTTGTTATTGATGGTATTAAAACCAACATTGAACTTCATATTGAAATAATGAATGATAAAAATTTCCAAAAGGGTGGCACTAATATTCACTATTTGGAAAAGAAATTAGGCATTTATGAGTAATCAAATAATTTCTTTTATTATGGATTAATAAGATATTTAACTCTCAATAAAATATGGATAAAGAAGAAATGAAAAACTGGAAAAAAAGTGCTGAAGAAATTTTAACTATGGGCCCAGTGGTTCCTGTTATTGTAATTGAACGCTTAGAAGATGCTGTTCCATTAGCTAAAGCTCTTATCGCTGGTGGAGTTAAAGTTTTAGAAGTTACATTAAGAACTGCATGTGCACTAGATGCCATCAAGAAAATCATAAAAGAAGTTCCTGAAGCCGTTGTAGGAGCTGGTACTGTGACTACTGTTGAACAATTAAAACAAGTCACCGAAGCTGGCGTAGAATTTATAATTACTCCAGGCATTACTGATGGAATTTTAAAAGCAGCTGTTGAAGGTTCGGTACCTGTTATTCCAGGTATTGCGACTATTTCTGAACTATTAACTGCTCAAGAATACGGTTTAACCGCATTAAAATTCTTTCCTGCAGAAATAAATGGTGGCGTAGCCGCATTAAAAGCCTTTGCCGGTCCTTGTGGCTATATGAAGTTTTGCCCAACGGGTGGTGTAAACTCTAAAAATTACCGCGATTATTTAGCATTAAATAATGTACTTTGTGTAGGTGGTACTTGGTTTATCCCAACTGATGCTATTGCTAAAGGTGACTTTGCCAAAATCACTCAAATGGCTAAAGAAGCAGTTGCTGGCGCACAATAAGAATTAATACCGCTGAGAAGTATCAGCGGTATAATAGATTATCAATGCTGTAAATTCCCATTAGTTACGTAATCCCTTGCCTTTCTCTATTAGCTGCCAAGCTAACAAATAAAGCACTGAAACGAATAAAATTAACATCGAAAATGTTACCCATAATGACACATCACTAATACCTAAAAATCCATAACGAAATCCATTAATCATGTACACAATAGGATTAAGTTTAGATATCCACTGCCAAATATCTGGTAACATAGATATTGAATAAAATACCCCACCTAAATAAGTTAAAGGTGTCAAAACAAAGGTTGGTATAATACTAATATCGTCAAAACTTTTGGCAAAAACTGCATTAAGTAAGCCCGCTAATGAAAATAAAATGGAAGTTAATAATAGAGTACAAATAACAAAAAACCATGAGTGAACTTGATAGCTAACAAAAAGTAAGGATACTACAGTAACTAAAATTCCTGTTAAAATTCCTCTCATAACACCACCGCCAACATATCCCCAAATAATAATATGTGTTGGCACTGGCGCAACCAATAACTCTTCAATATTATGCTGAAATTTTGCACTAAAAAACGATGAACAAACATTAGTATAAGAGTTAGTTATCACCGACATCATAATCAGTCCCGGCACAATGAATGCCATATAACTAAAGCCCCCCATATTCCCAACTCGTGAACCGATTAAATTTCCAAAAATAATAAAATACAGTGACATGGTAATAACAGGTGGAATCAAAGTTTGAATCCATATCCTTAAAAATCGCGTAACTTCCTTACGCCAAATACTTTTTAAGGCTATCCAGTATAAATTATTCATGAAATTCCCCTTTTCCTTGACTGTCATCATGCAAAAGACTTACAAATAACTCTTCTAATCGATTAGCTTTATTACGCATACTAATTACTTTAATTTGTTGCTGATTAAGTTGTTCAAATAAATAATTTAATCCCAACTGTTTATCAATTTTTACTTCTAATTCACCGGGTTCAATTTCAGAAAAACAATAATCGTTTAATACAACTGGAGTTGGAGTGGGTAAATAGTCGATAATAATTGTTTCTGATTGACTATTAGCTAACAAATCTCGCATAGACGAATTAGCAATTAATGCACCATGTTGAATAATACCAATATGGCGACAAAGCATTTCCGCTTCTTCTAAATAATGTGTTGTAAGAATTATAGTTATACCTTGTTGGTTAATTTTACGCAGGAAATCCCACATTGACCGACGGAGCTCAATATCGACTCCTGCAGTAGGTTCATCAAGAATCAATAACTTAGGTTCGTGGACTAAAGCTCTGGCTATCATTAAACGCCTTTTCATGCCACCAGACAACATACCGGCTCGACTATGACGCTTATCCCACAAATCTAATATTTTTAGATATTTCTCCGCTCGCTCTAAAGCTAACTTACGCGGCAAACCATAATAACCACCTTGATTAGCCACTATTTGTATCACTTCTTCAAACTGATTAAAATTAAATTCTTGTGGCACAAGCCCTAATTGCCTTTTAGCATTTACTACATCAGTATCTAAATCATAACCGAAAATTTTCACTTGACCTGAAGTTTTAGTAACTAAAGAACTAATAATACCAATTGTAGTGGATTTACCTGCACCATTTGGCCCTAACAAAGCATAAAAATCGCCAGCTTGAACTGTCAAATTGATACCTTTTAATGCTTGTACACCATTTTTATAAACTTTTTTGAGCGCGACTAATTCTAACGCTGGAGTGACTAACATAAATTTATCCTAAATGAATAATTTGCTAATAATTTTTGAGTTCGTTTTTTAATAAATTTACCAATATAGTCAATCTAATCTATTGTTGTAAAGGTATTTTTAGTATTATTGAAAGTAACTAAAATAAAACTATGCCAATCATAATTTTATAACACGGTATTAATAACTTAAGTTTGGTAATAAATTTAAAAGTGAATAAGATTATTAAGGACTAAATAGTATGCTTAAAATTGGATTAATTTCTGTATCAGATCGGGCATCGAATGGTACTTATCAAGACCAAGGTATTCCAACACTAATAACATGGTTACAAACCGCGTTAATAACCCCTTTTATAACAGAAAATCGAGTCATTGCTGATGAGCAAACTATCATTGAAACAACATTATGTGATCTGGTTGATAATTTACACTGTGATCTCATTATAACTACCGGTGGTACAGGACCTGCTCTGCGTGATGTGACGCCAGATGCAACATTAGCTATTGCTGATCGTGTTATGCCTGGATTTGGTGAACAAATGCGGCAAATTAGCTTACATTTTGTACCTACAGCGATTTTATCAAGACAAGTTGCAGTCATCCGCAATAAATGCCTGATTTTAAACCTTCCAGGTCAACCTAAATCGATCCAAGAAACACTTGAAGGTGTTAAAGATAAGCAAGGGAATGTAATTGTTAGTGGAATTTTTGCCAGTGTCCCTTATTGTATCCAATTGTTAGATGGACCATATATAGAAACCCACGAACAAATCGTTAAAGCTTTTCGGCCTAAAAATGCACATAAATAGAACTTATAATTTTATGCAGATTTAATGCATAATTATGTAATATTATTGTATAATTACATATCAATATCTTTTTAGTATTATTTGCTATTACTAATAAAATATACGACATTACATTTTTTATTGAAAAGAATAAGTAAGAACCTTCCAAGGAATATTATGAAACAAGATGAACTCACAAAAACTTTCAAAGAAATGCTTTTACAAGAAAAGTTCAGTTCACAAATTGAAATAGTTCAAGCTTTACAAGAACAAGGATTTGATAATATTAATCAATCCAAAGTATCAAGAATGTTAACTAAATTTGGAGCTGTCCGTACCCGAAATGCTAAATCAGAAATGGTATATTGCCTACCTGCTGAAATGAGCGTACCTACGACTAGTAGCCCATTAAAAAATTTAGTAATTGATATTGATTATAATAGTTCCATGGTAGTTATAAAAACCAGCCCTGGTGCGGCACAATTAATTGCTCGATTGCTTGATTCAATTGGTAAATCTGAAGGTATTTTGGGTTCAATTGCTGGCGATGACACCATCTTTAGTACACCAACAAAAGAATGCACTGTCAAAAAGTTATATCAAACTATCATCGAATTATTTGAACGTGAATTATAGATATGCGTAAAAAACAGCCTAATAATAAATAATTTTTGATATGTAATCTATTGACATAGTTAACAAAACAGTTAATCTTATGATTACTCAAATAAATGAGATTTTATAAAAACGAAGAGGCGCATTACTCAGGTAGATCATTTTAGGGACTGGAACCGCTGACAAATGATTAAGGGGATGTAATGCCGAGGTTTGATTGCTAATCCAGCAACCAATCAAATCGACTGCAAGGGCTGAATCCCTTGGGTTGTCACCCTAACAGGTGGAGCGCTTCATGGTTTGTACTTTTTCATCTGCAAATTGCACATTCCTCTCGCTCTATCTCTTTTAAAAATAAAAATTTTTAATATGAGGAATCCATGGAAACATCATTTGTAATTGCCAAATTTGGTGGTACTAGTGTTGCAGATTACTCTGCAATGGTAAATAGCGCTAACATTGTTATAGCAAATCCTAACGTTAAAGTTGTGGTGTTATCAGCTTCCGCGGGTATAACTAATTTATTAGTTGCACTAGCAGAAGGGAGAACCCCTGATGTTCGCGCACAACATCTTGCTAAAATTCAAACTATACAATACAGCATCCTAGAACAACTACCCGAAAACCCACAATTACGTGCTGAAATTGATCAGATCATCGCCAATATTGCTTCACTTTCTGAGGCAGCTAGCCTTGCTACTTCACCAGCATTAACTGATGAACTTGTCAGTCATGGTGAAATAATGTCATCTAAGCTTTTTGTCGAAATTTTGAAACAACAACAAAAACATGCTATTTGGTTTGATGTTCGTAAAGTAATGCGTACTGATAATAAATTTGGCAAAGCTGTACCTAAAATTGAAGAAATTAAACAGCTTTGCTGTGCCCATCTTAAATCATTAACTAATAATAGCATTATTGTTACGCAAGGATTTATAGGTAGTGAAAGCTCAGGTAAAACCACCACGTTAGGACGAGGTGGCAGTGATTATACTGCCGCGTTACTTGGCGAAGCATTAAATGCAACACAAATTGATATTTGGACTGATGTAGCAGGTATTTATACTACCGATCCTCGTATAACACCAGCAGCTAAGCGTATTGATGAAATCTCATTCGCCGAAGCGGCGGAAATGGCAACTTTTGGTGCCAAAGTTTTACATCCAGCCACTTTAGTCCCTGCTGTGCGTAGTAATATTCCGGTGTTTGTAGGTTCCAGTAAAGCCCCGCAAGCTGGAGGCACAATTGTTTACAATACCAATAGTATTACCTCAGAATTGCCTTCATTTAGAGCATTGGCACTGCGACGCAAACAAACATTACTGACCCTAACAAGTCTAAATATGCTATATGCTCAAGGTTTTTTAGCTAATGTATTTACCATCTTAGCCAAACATAATATTTCAGTAGATTTAGTTACTACTTCTGAGGTAAGTGTCGCATTAACAATCGATACTACTGGTACTAATACCAATGGCAATAGCTTATTAACCAAAGCGCTTTTTGATGAACTTTCTACAGTTTGTCTTGTTGAAGTACAAGAAGATCTGGCATTAGTTGCAATTATAGGCAATAACCTTACAACCACTAAAGGTGTTGCCAAAGAAGTCTTTGGCGCCTTAGATGACTTCAGTATTCGCCTTTGTTGCTATGGAGCAAGTACCCATAATGCTTGCTTTTTAGTAAAAAATAATGAAGCAGATACTATTATAAAATTATTGCATCACAATATTTTCGAAAAATAAGTTTAATGCTTGTTAGCTACAATGATTCCGTCAGTATCCGCCGACGGAATCAATATTAAACTATTTCAGCACTATATAATACTAATTCAATAAACTGTGATTAATCAGTTAAATTTTCTTTTTTACCTAAAATTAACCTACTACTGTTCTATATTATTATTATCTGTAATTGCAAGTTGATTGAGTAAATATCCTTTTTTTGTTATATTGCCAACAATTTCATATTCCGTAAATATGTCAATTTATCATTAGGATATTTTATGCTTAAGATCTATAACACTCTCACTCGTGAAAAAGAACTATTTCAATCTATTACTCCCAATAAAGTCGGGATGTATGTATGTGGAGTGACTATTTACGATCTTTGTCATATCGGTCACGGCCGTACTTTTGTCGCTTTTGATGTCATCACTCGCTACTTGCGTTTTTTAGGTTATGATTTAACCTATGTCCGTAATATTACCGATGTTGATGATAAAATTATTAAACGTGCACTTGAAAATGGTGAAACATGTGATCAACTAACTGACCGTATGTTACAAGAAATGTATGCCGATTTTGACGCACTCAATATTAAACGTCCTGATGCTGAACCACGAGCTACTCGCCATATGCCCCAAATTATTCAGCTAGTCGATGAACTCATTAAAAAAGATCATGCTTATATTGCCGATAACGGTGATGTTATGTTTGCGGTAGATAGTGATCCCAATTATGGAATTTTATCGCGTCAAAATTTAGAACAGCTTCAAGCCGGTGCTCGCGTAGATGTGGTTGATGTAAAACGTAATCCAATGGACTTTGTACTTTGGAAAATGTCCAAACCCAATGAACCTAGTTGGGATTCACCATGGGGTAAAGGTCGTCCCGGATGGCACATTGAATGTTCTGCTATGAACAGTCACCAATTAGGTCACCATTTTGATATTCACGGTGGTGGTTCTGATTTGATGTTTCCGCATCATGAAAATGAAATTGCCCAATCAACCTGCGCTCACGACGGGCAATATGTTAACTATTGGATGCACTCTGGCATGGTAATGATTGATCAAGAAAAGATGTCAAAATCATTAAATAATTTTTTCACTATCCGGGATGTGTTAAAACATTATGATGCCGAAACTGTCCGTTATTTTTTACTATCAGGTCATTATCGTAGCCAATTAAATTACACTGAAGAGAATTTAAAACAAGCCCGAATAGCACTTGAACGTTTATATACCGCATTACGAGATACCGATGCTAACCACCCTCACACTACTCCAGATAGCAATTATTATCGGCAATTCTGTAATGCTATGAATGATGACTTTAATACGCCAGAAGCATATTCAACCCTATTTGATTTAGCTAGAGAGATTAATAAGGCTAAAGCTGATAATGATATGTCATCAGCCAATGAATTAGCCGCTGAATTACGTTATTTAGCTTCAGTTCTTGGACTGCTCGAGCAAGATCCTGTTAAATTTTTGCAAGGTGAAAACCAAGATAATGTTGATGCCAACTTAATTGAAGCTTTGATTAAACAACGTAATGAAGCCCGAGCTGATAAAAACTGGGCTTTAGCTGATGATGCCAGAGACAAATTAAATGCCATGAATATTATTGTTGAAGATGGTGCCAATGGCACTACTTGGCGTAAAAAAAATTAATAAATATCCATTAGTATATGGATATTAAAACACCCACATTCCAGTGGGTGTTGTTATTAAAAATTATCGCAATTTCTTATCAATTGAAGTTAAAATTCCACGTAAAATATTTAATTCTTGCTGTTCAACACGTGCACGACTAAATAACCTCCGCAAACGCCCCATAATTTGCCCGGGGTGATTAGCATTAATAAAACCTGTATCTAATAGAGTCTGTTGTAAATGCTTATAAAAGCGTTCAATATCAGCATTAGCAGGGAAATCAACTTCGGTAGCTTCAATCGACTTACAGGTATGTTCTTGAGTATTTAACATCGACATGCGAATTTCATAACAAAGCACTTGAACTGACATAGCCAAATTTAAAGAACTATAATCAGGATTAGCAGGAATACTAACATGATAATCACATTTTTGTAGTTCATCGTTAGTTAACCCTACGCGTTCACGACCAAATACCAAAGCTACTTTGCTGTTAACTGCTTGTTGTACAATTTTGTCAGCACATTGTTTGGGGGTTAAATTAGGCCATTGTAAACTACGAGAACGAGCACTGGTTCCTATCACGAGATTACAATCAGCAATCGCTTGATTTAGTGATGAAAAGATATGCGCATTTTTAATAATATCACTAGCGCCTGCTGCTAACGAAATTGATTGAGAATCAGGCTTAATAATCGGGTTTACTAAACAAAGATTGGTTAATCCCATAGTTTTCATAGCTCTTGCGGCTGAACCCATATTGCCCGTATGAGATGTTTCAACTAAAACTATTTTGATATTATCTAAATAATGCACATTATCCTCATTTATCACGCTTAAAACTGCTAATTTTAGCTAGTATATACTAAAACAAGGCCACATTTGTACGATATTACTTATAGTAATAATTATTTATTGATGCTGCTTTTTTTAAAACAATATTATATTTAATATATATAACAAATTAACAAAACAGTTTTCACTTTAATTATATAATAATCAGATTGTTATAATTTTTTTATTGACGAAATACAAATAATTTGCCAATGTAGTCACAAGCAACATTAAACATGTTAGCAATATTGGTTAACAACTATAAGGAGATCTACTATGACTTTAAGTATTACCAGTAAACAAATGGATATAACTCCAGCAATTCGTAGTTATCTAGAAGATAAATTTACTAAATTAGATAAATGGAGAGCACAGTTAATAAATCCTCACTTTATTTTATCTAAAGAACCTGATGGATTTATTATTGATGCAACGATTGCTACAAAAGGATCTCCATTAGTTGCTTCTGCCAAGCATACTGATATGTATGCTGCAATTAATGATCTTATTGGTAAACTTGAAAAACAGCTCAATAAACTTCAACATAAAGGTGAATCTCGCCGTGCATTTGACAGCATTAAAGGAGCGGTAGCTGAAGAAGAATAGTTTAGATCATACCAATAAATTTAATTTAAAAAGGCACTTTAAGAGTGCCTTTATTTTTTTGCTTGTTATAATATTGCATCGCTTGTTAATAATATAAATCAAAAATGACTGCTAATCCTTTACTACCATTACGAGACAAAATTACCGAACTTGATAAATCCTTGTTAGCTATTTTAGCAAAACGACGGGAACTAGCTACTGAGGTAATTCATACCAAAATTGCTGCTAACATTCCTGTTCGTGATACAGAACGTGAACGTTCATTGATAAAAACCTTAATTAATCAAGGCAAAGAATATCATCTCGATGAACTATTTATTAAACGTTTATATCAGATCATCATTGAAGATTCCGTGCTTTTGCAACAAAAAATTCTGCAAGAAAAACTGAATCATGGTGCGATTGTTGCCGCTAAAGTGGCTTTTCTTGGACCAAAAGGGTCTTATTCGCACTCAGCTGCTCGTCGTTATGCTAGTACACACTTAGAAAAAATGATTGAATCTGGCTGTACCACTTTTAAAGATATCTTTGAACAAGTTGAAAAGGGATTTGTTGACTATGGTATTTTGCCGATTGAAAATTCAAGCTCTGGTTCTATTAACGAGGTCTATGATTTACTACAAAAAACTAATTTGCATATAATCGGCGAACTTTCACTACCTATTGATCACTGCATATTGGCAATACCAAATACTCAGCTTGAACAAATTGATACCGTTTATAGTCATCCCCAACCTTTTCAACAATGCAGTCATTTTTTAGAAAGTTTCCCTCATTGGAAGATTGTCTATTGTGATAGCACCTCATCAGCCATGGAAACAGTGGCTAAATTGAATAGCCCTAAAGTTGCTGCTATGGGCAATAAAGACGGCGGTGAATTATATGGTTTACAAGTGCTAGAACATAATTTAGCTAATCAAAAAGAAAACATTACTCGCTTTATTGTGCTAGCCCGTAAACCAGTTGATGTTTCCGATCAAATACCAGCAAAAACCACTATTTTAATGAAAACCGGACAGCAAGCAGGTGCGCTGGTCGATGCTTTATTAGTCCTGCGTGAACATAATATTGTCATGACTAAACTTGAGTCTCGTCCAATTCATGGTAACCCTTGGGAAGAGATGTTTTATATCGATTTACAAGGCAATATAAATTCTTATGAAATGCAAACTGCGTTAAAAGAATTATCAGCAATTACTTTATTTTCAAAAGTGTTAGGTTGTTACCCAAGTGATTCGATTGCGGCGGTAATATAATTATTGTGACAACACAACATTTTTCGCAAGCAGTACTGCAATGGTACGAGCAATATGGTAGAAAAACGTTACCATGGCAGATTGAAAAAAGTTCTTATCATGTCTGGCTATCTGAAGTCATGTTGCAACAAACCCAAGTTGCAACAGTGCTCCCTTACTTCAAACGTTTTATTGAACATTTCCCGACTATTGTTGATTTAGCTAAAGCGCCAATTGATAGTGTGCTGCACCTGTGGACCGGACTAGGTTATTATGCTCGGGCACGCAACCTACATAAAACAGCACAAATAATTAGTGAGCGATTTCATGGCCATTTTCCCAAACAATTTGCAGACGTAGTAGCCCTACCTGGTGTTGGTCGTTCAACTGCTGGCGCTATTTTATCGCTGGCACAAAATCAACATTACGCAATCTTAGATGGCAATGTAAAACGCGTGTTAACTCGTTATTTTGCTATTGAAGGCTGGCCGGGTATCAAAACAATTGAAAATAAACTATGGCTGTTAAGCGAACAGGTGACTCCACAGCAACAAGTTGCAAAGTTTAACCAAGCAATGATGGATATTGGAGCAATGGTTTGCACTCGCAGCAAACCCAAATGTACACTCTGCCCTTTACATATTGATTGTATTGCTTACCGGACAGAAAGTTGGCAACAGTTCCCAACTAAAAAGCCTAAAAACACTATGCCCGAAAAAACGGCTTACTTTTTAATACTTGAACAAGATCATTGTGTTTGGCTTGAAAAAAGACCTTCCGTAGGTATTTGGGGGGGATTATATTGCTTACCCGAGTTTGCTAGTGAACAAGCATTATTTGATTGGTTAAATCAACATGGCATCAAAACAACTACACCTCAGCAGTTAATTTCATTTCGCCATACTTTTAGTCATTTTCATTTGGATATTATCCCTATCCATTGTGAAATATTAAATTATAATAAATGTTTAGATGAATCTGTTAATTATTGGTATGACCTAAAAACCCAAGATGCTAAAATCGGGCTTGCTACACCTATTTATAAATTATTACAACAATTAAGTAAGTGAGATCACCATTCTGCAAATCTTGCCTTTTTAGTTTATAATCTACCATCTTTATTTTCTTTTATTTCTATCTATGCACAGCAAACAATCTCAAAGTTTATCGGGTTGGTTAGTATTTTTAATGGCGTTTGCTATTGGTGTAACTATTGCTAGCAATTATTACGCACAACCACTATTACATTCCATTACTGCCGATTTACATATTGCCATTGAACATGCCGGCTCCATTATTATGACGGCTCAATTTAGTTATGCTGTTGGCTTACTGTTTATTACTCCACTTGGTGATAAAGTTGAACGCAAACAATTAATCCTTATTTTGATGGTTTTAACTACTTGTGGACTAATAGTTAGTGCCTTATCGCAAAATTTATGGATGTTAATTATTGGTACCGCAATAACAGGACTATTTTCTGCGGTTGCCCAAGTACTAATTCCCTTTGCAGCTACACTAGCTAAACCAGAACATCGTGGTAAAATTGTTGGCACATTAATGAGTGGTATGTTATTGGGAATTTTGCTGGGGCGATCATTTGCTGGTGCCATTTCATCAATTGCCGATTGGCACGATGTCTATTGGATCGCAACGGTAATCATGAGTATCGTAACCCTACTTCTTGGACTATCTCTACCAAGTTATCGAAATAAAGCCAATATTAATTATTGGCAATTGATGTTTTCAATTGGCTCGCTGTACCGGCAGGAACGCACCTTAAGAATTCGCTCAGTACTTGCAATAATTTCGTTTGCCATATTTTCACTCTTATGGACACCGTTAGCCTTTTTATTAAGCGATCCTCCTTATCATTATTCTGATTTTATTATTGGATTATTTGGTTTTGCTGGTGCAGCTGGCGCCATGGGATCACCAATTGTTGGCAGGTTATCCGACAAAGGCAAAGGGGTTATTGCTACTTCGATTGGATTAACTTTATTATTAGTTTCATGGTTACCACTATCATTGGCGCATTACTCTATAATTGCTTTAGTCTTAGGTGTCATACTGCTAGATTTTGCCGTACAAGTCACACATGTTTCCAATATGAATGCTATTTATCAAATTCGACCTGAAGCACGTAGCCGCATGAATACCGGCTACATGGTTAGTTATTTTATTGGCGGAATGTTAGGTTCAGTTACATCTACTTACTTATACAGTCACTACGGATGGTTTGCCATTATTGTTAGCGGCATTATGCTTGCTTTAATTGGTATTATTGCTTGGAGCCATTATATTAAAACATATAGCACTCCTGAAACTTCTTGTCATACTTAATTTTGTCAGCTTTTTAAATTAAGGATTATTTTGCTCTCAATTATTTGATATTTTAATTTTTATAATAGACTAATAATAGCTAACCACTATAAAACGGTATAAGATGATATATAAGTAAGAAAGTAACATTATGTCTATTTTTATGTTTACTTACTCTAATGAGTATAAAAGTATTGAATGAACTTAAACTATGGAAATTAAAATTATTTTTCAAAATTTAATAATAATTTTATCTTAATCTACTTATTGTGATTCAAGGAATTATTTATGGCTAAAATATCTTATCTCAATACTCCATATAGTATAAAAAACTTAACACTCAAAAATCGTATTGTTATGCCACCAATGTGTCAATATACTGCTACGGACGGAATGCCGAATGATTGGCATTTTGTTCATTATGTATCGCGGGCAATCGGTGGCGTTGGGCTAATTATTGTAGAAATGACTAACGTTGCGCCAAATGGTCGAATTTCACCTAATTGCTTAGGTTTATGGAATGATGAACAACGAGATCAATTTAAACGTATTGTTGATGCCGTGCATGCGCAAAATGGTAAAATTGCAATTCAAATTGCACATGCAGGTCGTAAAGCTTTAGGTACAGATGATGTTATCTCCTGCTCGTCGGTTATTTTTGATGGTAACAACGAAGCAGATCCAAAATGGCAATATAAAATGCCACGTGAACTATCCAAAGATGAAATACTAGCTATAATTCAACAATTCAAACAATCAACCAAACGGGCAGTTGAAGCTGGATTTGACGCTATCGAAATTCATGGTGCTCATGGTTACTTGATTCACCAATTTTGTTCGCCAAAAACCAACCTTAGAACTGATGAATATGGTCAGGATAAACTGTTATTTGGTGAGCAGGTACTTAAAGCGGCTAAATCGGTGATGCCTGCTGGTATGCCACTTATCGTGCGATTTTCTGCACAAGAATATGGAAAAAATGGTTATGATGTCGATTATGGTCGCAAAATAGCTAAGCGTTTTGCTGAAGCTGGCGCTGACGTTTTAGACGTAAGCGGTGGTGGTGATGGACAACTAGATCCAACACATACCCCAGACTTTCATGCCGGTTATCAGGTTTACTTGGCTCGTGCAATTAGGCCAGTAACTAATCTACCGATCATTACTGTAGGTATGCTCGAAGATCCTTATCTTGCTGATTATGTAATAAGTACTGGTGATGCCGATTTAGTTGCTATTGGCAAAGGTTTACTACACGATCCGTATTGGACGTTACATATACCTGATTCACCTTTTGTTCCAAAACCATATAAAGTTGCTTTTTAATAACAGAATAGATTTTAATTCAATATATAATCCTGTAGTTATACTACAGGATATCGTAACGCAAAATAACTGTTTAAATATGCATTGCATATTTGATTAGCTGTTTTTTCAATGGTGAACAGTGATCAATGGCATTCATTCCTATTGTACGGAGCATTTTTTTCAACAAAAGATTGCCATTAAACATATCTTGGATAGTTCGCATTGCAGCTAACATAACCAAAGTATCTTTACGACGAGCAAATTGATAGGTTTGCAAATTTATTGGTAACCCAATATCTTTATTACAATTAATTAAGTTCTTAATCGTTGCAACTAAAAGTGCTGAATCTTGAAATCCTAAATTAACTCCTTGACCAGCTAGAGGATGAATAGTGTGTGCGGCATCGCCAATCAGTACTAATCGATGTTTTATAAACCGTTTCGCAAACCTTGCTTTGAGTGGAAACACCATCCGCGGATTAATTAACTGACAATGGCCGACTTTGTCTCCGGTTAAAGCCAATAACTCGTTAGTAAATTCAGATTCCGGAAGAGTAGCTAAATTAGTTGCAATTTCAGGCTTTGTCGACCAAACTAAGCAACTTTTATTAGCTTGCCAAAGCGGTAAAAACGCTACAATTCCATTTGGATAAAAAATCTGCCTAGCACATGATTGGTGTGGATACTCTGTGGTTACAGTTGTTATCAGCGCATGATGGATATAATCTCGAGCCATAATTGGAATATTTTGTTGTTGGCGTATCCATGAATGTGCACCATCAGCACCAATAACTAGTTTAACTTGTAAAATGGTATTATCTGCTAATGTTAAATAAGCATAATCATCATTAAATACACTATTAACCGCTTCACTGTTAAAAAAGCTAATATTCGAACAAGTTAATGCATATTGATAGAGATAATGTGATATGACATGATTTTCGATGATATAACCTAAATTTTGATAACCAAAATCTTGAGCATGTGCTGATAATTGGGCTCGCCCTCCTTTTTCCCAAACACCTATTTCAGAAAAAGCTTGAACTCGTTGGCTAGCACACAAATCATCCCAGATACCAATTTGAGAAAAATAATTCTGGCTTGAACCATTAATCGCCGAGGCACGCACTCCTATTATATCAGAATCTAAATCTGCATTTTGCTGAACTTTAGTATCAATAAGGGCGACATTAAGATCACTTTGACTAAGCGCACAAGCTGTAGCTAAGCCAACTAACCCTCCCCCTACAATAGCTACATCGAAATTAATACTCATAATATTATGCTTACTTTTTATCTAAACTATTATCATTTTTAGATTCTATCTCATCATCGTTCATTGCTTTTTTAAAGCCTTTCAATGCAGTGCCAAGATCTGAGCCTAAATTACGTAACTTTTTAGTTCCAAATAATAGGATAACTACTGCAAGGAAGACTAAAAGGTGTGGGATACTAAATGACATAGGCAAATCCTCTTAAAATAGACATGATAATTATATTTGTTATTGGATTAAAAACGGTTTGTAATGGTTTTTATTATACTATGTTTATGAATGGATTTCATGAAGAGTTCAAGAATAAAAAAGACCTGTATAAAACTATACAGGCCAACATGAAATATAAGGAATATAAGGAAAGAAAACAATGAAAAATCCTTACCTTGCTTATTATCCATTTTTTTTCGCTAAAGTCAACGTTTTTATTTGCTTTTTGCAATATTATTTAAATGATAAAAAAACCAAATAAATCAAGCGCAAATAAAATAGAATAGAAAAGCAAGCAAGATAAATACATAGCAGTTCATTTGATATATGTCAATTTTATAAATTTTTATTTATTGAAAGCATAATTAATGATATAAAATTATTAAAAAACAGCAAATATAAGCAGAAAAAACATATTTTTTCGCATTTTAAAAAACAAAAAATATTTTTTAAAAGTGAGAGATCGCTCATAAAAACAATTTTAAAAAACAGAAATGCACATTTAAAAAATAAAAATAGACGCTTTAATAACGTTTTTTCGCCGGATAAATGTGTGTGAAAATATTATTATATGCATTATAATAATAGTATGGATGAAAAAAGAAAAAAGAGTCAGCAATGAATATGATTAAAAATAAAAATGTCAAAACTTTCAAAGACAGATTACAAATTTCAATGCAAGGATTATCTGTTTCTGCCTTTGCTAAAAAATGTGATATGTCTGAAACTGTGATCAGAGATTATTTATCAGGAAAAACATACCCTTCGCTTACTCGTTTAGACGTTATCGCAGAAAAATGTAATGTATCGTTCAATTGGCTAGCCACTGGCTATAAATTGGAAGTATTAGATTCTGAAGATAATGAAGATATTTATAATGAAAATATCTATCGGATTCCTGTTTATAAAAAACAACAACCTTCAAAAACAGAAGCACAGACGCAGCGCTATATTCGTGAAACACCACCCGTCATGAATTATCCAATTGTAGAAGGTTGGGCCTCTCATCGAGGATTAGATATACAAAAGTTAATTCTCTACTGGGCTAAAGGTGATTTAATGTCACCAGAAATTGAAAATAACAATGGATTAATTATCAATACCGAAACAGCGGACATTATTGATGGTGCCATTTATCTAATTGAGTATGAGGATTTCACTATGTTAAGGAAAATCCGCTTAACTCTTGGTAGTTGGATATTAATATGTAATAACAACCAATATCCAACTATTGAAATTCCCAAAACGGATATCAATAAATATCGTATTATTGGTCGCGTGGTACAAATAATTAAAGATATTTTTTAACCAATTAATAGCCATAAATCTTCATTCAAGATATAATCACATCAACGAGGGGAAATTATACGAAATTTTCCCTTCTTTTCTTTTTTATTGCCTCAGTAACAACAGGTATAAACTTAAGTGACTATCATTATGATTTTTATTTTTTAATTATTAGATTGTGTTAGCTATTTAAACTCTCCCTTCATGTTAAATGTCATTGATATAATTATCAGTGAACAATCTTATTAATAATTAGGTTCGTTATGTATCGATTTTTTGAAAAAATGGTATCACCTTATCCTAAAGATGAACCACAGCCTGCGGCTAAAAATATCTTTAGTTTCATTTTCCAAGCAACTAAAGGTACACGTATTTTTATATTATTACTGATCATTCTGAGTGCGTTAGGCGGTGCTTTTGAGGCTTTTTTGTTTGCCGCACTTGGCAAAATTGTTGATTGGTTAGCCGTTGTCGAACCGGATCAGTTTTGGCAACAAGAAAAAGGTACTCTAATGTTATTAGCATTAGTTATCTTAGCGAGCACATTAATAGTTGGATTACAAACTATTATAAAACATCAATGTTTAGCTGGAAATTTTCCAATGAGGATGCGTTGGAATTTACATAGATTAGTACTTAATCAAAGCATGCGATTTTTCCAAGATGAATTCGCCGGAAGAATATCAGCTAAAGTGATGCAAACGGCTTTAGCCGTTAGGGATACCTGCTTTTTAATTGCTGATATTTTGATATTTGTGCTTATTTCATTTATCACTATGGCTACAATAATCGGCCAACTAGCACCTTGGTTATTACTGCCCTTCATGGGTTGGTGTGTTATTTATGGTATTGCCATGTATTATTTTATTCCTCGGCTCAGTAAAGTTGCCAGTATGCAAGCTGATGCTCGTTCAACCATGACTGGGCGAGTAACTGATGCTTATACTAATATTATGACAGTAAAACTATTTACCCATGCGGGAAATGAAGCTAAGTATGCCCAAGAATCAATGGATGATTTTTTAATCACCGTAAATAAACAAATGCGCTTAGTGAGTAGTTTTGAAATAGTGAATCATTTATTGACTATTTCATTAATATTAAGTACCACTGGCGTAGCTTTATGGTTATGGACAAATCAATTAGTACAAATTGGAGCAATCGCTACCACCACAGCGGTAGCACTGCGTTTAAATGGGTTATCACATTGGATCATGTGGGAAATTGCTGGTTTATTTGAAAATATTGGCGTTGTTGAAGATGGGATTAACACTTTTTCAGCAGCCAAAACAGTAGTAGATCATCCCCATGCTACTCCACTTAAAGTTAACCAAGGAAAAGTCGAATTCAAACATGTTAATTTCAGCTATGAAGAAAAATCACATAATTCGGTGATTCAAGATTTTGACTTGACCATTAACCCTGGTGAAAAAATTGGTTTAGTGGGTCGTTCCGGAGCTGGCAAATCAACACTTATTAGTTTATTACTACGTTTTTATGATTTACAAAACGGGCAGATTATTATCGACGGTCAAGATATTACTACTGTTAGTCAAGAAAGTTTACGTGCTCAAATTGGTATGGTAACTCAAGATACCTCTTTATTGCATCGTTCAGTTCGTGAAAATTTACTCTATGGTAATAATTCCGCCAGTGAGCAAGAAATGATAACAGCCGCCCAAAAAGCTCAAGCCGATCACTTTATTCAATCATTAGTCGATGCCAATGGCAGGAAAGGTTATGATGCTTATGTTGGTGAACGTGGTATTAAACTATCTGGAGGACAACGGCAACGTATTGCTATTGCTCGTGTCATTCTAAAAAATGCCCCTATTTTACTTTTAGACGAAGCAACGAGTGCCCTAGATTCTGAAATTGAACAAGCCATTCAAGAAAGTTTATACACATTAATGGAAGGTAAAACAGTTATCGCTATTGCTCACCGGTTATCAACCATTGCGGCAATGGATAAATTAATCGTACTCGATCAAGGTAAGATTATTGAACAAGGTAGCCATCAACAGCTGCTACAAAAAAATGGTTTATATGCACAACTTTGGAAGCACCAAAGTGGTGGTTTTTTGGGGGATACGGTATAACTATAAGAACTTGATAATGTAAAGATGTTTCAGGTCAGGTATATGTTTTAGTATAAAAACACTATCTGACCTGTAAATAAATTCACTTAATTATTAATTAATGAAATTTTTATAAAATTCTGATTCAAATCGCATTATAGCGCCATTTTTAGGTTCACCTTGACTATCAGCCTGATAACCCGACAATAACTGCACAAAGGCAATATAACTACCATCCGATTTTGGAATAAATCCAGCTAAATTATAACTACCTTGTATATATCCAGTTTTAGCTCGAATAGCCTGTTTAAATGGCGGTTGACTGAAGCTTTTACGATACTGTAAAGTACCATCGACACCAGCAATTGGCAGTTTTTCAATAATCCCTAGTTGAGAATTATTAATAGCGATATACTGCAGAATTTCCATTAATTTATCAGCGCTAACTAAATTCAGTCGCGACAATCCAGAGCCATCTGCTATCACCAAATTTTCAAGATTTATTGCTGCTTTTTTGCGTAAAATTTGCTTGACCGCATCCCCACCATTACGCCATGTTCCTTGAATATTGAAATAATGTGCTCCTAATGTTCTAAAAATAGCATCAGCATACAAGTTATTTGATTTTTTGAGCATCACGGTTAATAATTCGGAAAGAGGTGCTGATTGACTGGAAACTAATAAGTTTTTTGCATTGGTCTTTTGATTTTTTTCGATAAGCGTGCCACTATAAGTGATCTTTTGTTGTTTAAATTCATTTTTTAAAATCGAAGAAAAATAATCAATACCATCAAGTACGGCAAATTTTAATGGCGTTTTTTCAGAACTTGCGGCGATACATCCAGATAAGTGGTAGCGATTTTTGTCAGAATAACTGACATCTAATTCACAATATTTATCATTTAAATCCTTGCTATTACTCGCGATAGTTTTTACATCCGCTGTTACTATTACCGGATTACTAGACGATACCGAAACCGATGCTCTACTGCCAATTTTTCCGGGCGTGATAGTAGCATAAAAACAGCTATCATCGATAATAGCTGCTGACGGTGGTGCGTTGTAGCAAGCAGTTAAGTTATTCCAAGACCAACCTTCTGCTTTATCGTGACTAGTAAATATTGAAGTATCTAACACAATATTTCCTGATATTTTTTCTATGCCTTGTTGACGTAATGAAGCTAGCATATTCTTCAATCGATCTCTGGTAAAAGTGGGATCACCACTTAACTGAATAATAAGATCACCATTTAACTGTCTATTACTAATTGAGCCATTAGTTAATATTTTGGTCACAAAACGAAAATCGCTGCCTAGCTCTAATTGTGCAGCTAGTGCAGTTATAACTTTTTGCGTACTGGCTGGTTGTTTAAATTGATCACTTTTGTATTTGGCTAATGTTTTATGATTATTACCCACGGATTGTACTAAAATAGATAAATCACTACCTTTAGGTAAAGATGTAATATAAGGTTCAACCGATTGTGCTTGTAATAAAAAAGACATAAAGGGAAGAATAAATAACAGAAATATTCTAAAATTGGTCATGGGTATTTGCTCAAAATATGATAAAACTAAAACAGTTAAATAGGGATAACAAATATATCTTTTTTTGATCATGCTATCAATATATACTCAATCACTTTTATAATTGTGCTTTATTGATATAAATTGCAGAGTTTACTAACTAATTTACTTCAATCCCAAACTTAAAATTAGGTAACATAAATATGGTTCAAAGCTCATTAGGGTTTCCAATAGAAACTGTATTAGTATTTGTTGGATTATCTATAGTTGCAATCTTTATAGATTTATATGCGCACCACCAAGATAAACCCATTACTCTAAGTAATGCAATTATGTGGTCACTTTTTTGGATTGCTGTAGCTTTAGGTTTTGCACTTTATTTATATTTACACCATGGCAGCGAAGCGGCTAGTTTATTTATTACCGGCTATGTGCTTGAAAAAGCACTGTCTGTCGATAATCTTTTTGTAATTATGGCGCTTTTTTCATGGTTCGCAATCCCCAATAATTATCGTCACCGTATTCTTTATTGGGGAATAATTGGTGCAATTGTATTCCGCGCTATTTTTGTACTTATTGGCACAGAATTATTGTCTTTAGGGCCATGGATGGAATTAGTATTTTCGGTGGTTGTGGCGTTTACTGGCATAATGATGCTAAAAAAACAGGATAATGCTGAGATACAAGATTATTCCAAACATATTGCCTATCGCATCGCAAAACGCATATTTCCGACCTACCCTAAAATAGTTGGTCATCATTTTCTATTAAGTCAAAAACAACTAGATGCTGAACTTGGTAAATCTGAGAATAGTGATTTAATCAATAAGATCCCAAAAAGTTTTTTATATGCCACCCCACTATTTTTATGCACTATGGTAATTGAACTGAGTGATGTTATGTTTGCCTTTGATTCGGTTCCCGCAGTTATCGCGGTAAGCCGGGAACCGTTAATCGTTTATAGTGCCATGATTTTTGCTATTTTAGGGTTAAGAACCATGTATTTTGTATTAGAAGCTATGAAGCAATATCTAGTACATTTGGGTAAAGCTGTTATCTGTTTGTTATTTTTTATTGCCATAAAATTAGCGCTAAATGCAAGCAATCACTTATTTGGACATGGAATTGATATTAGTCCAATAATAAGCCTGTATATTGTATTAGGTATGTTATTGATAGGTATTATTGCTAGTTTTATTTGGCCCCAAAAGAACAATAAGTAATTATGGTAGATAAAATTTGACTATGGCAGGAATTCACCTGCCATAATTATTAAGTTTATTGGCGTTTTAATGAACGGAAATAATAGCTTATTGCTAAAATAATAAACCAAATTGGCGTTGCAATTAAGGCCTGACGAGTATCAGTCTCGAAAGTAAGCAAAACAATCACAAATACGAAAAATGCTAGGCATACATAGCACATGCACACACCACCAGGCATTTTAAATTGCGATTGCTGATGTAATTGGTCTCTTTTACGACAATAAGCAATATAAGAAATAAGGATCATCGACCAAATAAACATAAATAAAATAGCCGATATCGTGGTTACTATGGTAAATGCTTCCATAACATTCGGCACCAAGTAAATCAACACCACACCACCAAATAAACAAGTACAAGAAAATAACAAGCCATTGGCTGGAACTGAACGCCGTGACAATTTACCAAAACGCTCTGGCGCATCTTGTTTTTTTGCTAAACCAAATAGCATACGACTCGTTGAATAAATTCCACTATTCGCCGACGATGCCGCTGAAGTAAGTACTACAAAGTTAATAATACTGGCTGCTGCTGGTAAACCAATCAAAGTAAATAATTCAACAAATGGACTTTTATTTGGTGAGATCGCACTCCATGGTGTCACACTCATAATTATAATTAAAGCAAATACGTAAAAGAAGATTATACGTACTGGCACGGAATTGATAGCTCGGGGTAAGTTCTTATTAGGATCTACAGTTTCGGCAGCTGTTGTTCCTACTAATTCAATACCCACAAAAGCAAAAATAGCTATCTGGAAACCGGCGAAAAAACCCATAGAACCATTAGGGAAAAAGCCGCCATACTCCCAAAGATTGGAAAATGAGGCAATAGTATTGGTTTGTTCAGAATGGAATGCTGTAATAATTAATACCAGACCAATGGCGATCAGTGCCAGAATTGCAATAATTTTAATCATTGAAAACCAGAATTCCGTCTCACCAAACATCCTCACTGTTAATAAATTCAATATTAACAATACGGTAACTGTTAATATCATGGGGATCCATGCTTGTAAATCCGGGAACCAATGCTGAGCATAACCAGCAATGGCAACCACATCGGCAATACCTGTAATAACCCAACAAAACCAATAAGTCCAACCAGTAAAAAAACCTGCCCAAGGCCCTAATAAATCATTGGCAAAATCACTAAAAGACTTATAGTTCAAATTTGATAATAGAATTTCTCCCATTGCCCGCATAACAAAAAACAGTATAAAACCGATAATCATATATACAAAGATAATTGACGGACCTGCCAGACTAATCGTCTTTCCTGAGCCCATAAATAACCCAGTGCCAATTGCACCACTAATGGCAATTAATTGAATATGTCGGTTGGAGAGGTTTCGCTTAAGATCATGGTTTGAAGATTTGTTACCCATCGCTATAGTTACCTTTCATGTTTCATACTTCTAAGAGTTATTGTGGAAACATAGGACTATAAAGATTAAAACATCAAATCGCAAGCTGAATCGCCATGAAAACTTTTTATGACAATATAGTAATTATTGGTAGTTTCTTATAATAGAATTGTGTAGCATAACCATCTATAGTTTTAACTTATTATAATTAACTAACAAGATGAAAGAAAACAACACATACAAACGTCTTTATATTTCATGTATTTTACTGGTTTTATTCGTATTAACTGGCTGCCAAAGTAATTCAAATAAACAAGTTAAACTTGGGCAACAATATAAAGATGGTAAACTTACATTACCACTAAATGTTCGTCACCCGCAACTAGGTATTCCCGTAAATATTTCTGATTATATAATTCAAATTAGCAAAATAAAATCAACATCACCTTCTTTATATCGTAAAAATGAACATATTTATAAAGCTATTGATGCTTGGATAAACCGTTCATTAGGTGCTGATGAATTCAATAAAGTTGGATTAAATAGCTATGAAATGGCGGGACAAGATGGGTTTGGTAATGTTCATTTAACTGGTTATTACACCCCGGTAATCAAAGCTAGACACACTCCATCTGCTGAATTTAAATATCCAATTTATAAAATGCCACTGGCTACTAAAGGACGTTTACCAAACCGTGAACAGATTTATAATGGTGCCCTTAATGGTAAAGGACTAGAGCTTGCTTATAGTAATTCCTTAATGGATAATTTCATTATGGAAGTACAAGGTAGTGCTTTTATCGATTTTGAAGATGGTTCGCCATTAGTATTTTTCTGTTATGGTGGCAAAAATGGCCATGGCTATTCCAGTATTGGGCGATTACTTGTTGAACAAGGCGAAATAGAAAAAGAAAACATGTCCATACAAGCTATAAAAGATTGGGCTAAAAATAAAAGTGAAAAACAACTTAAAGCATTGTTCATTCAAAATCGTTCCTTTGTATTTTTCAAACCACAATATAATGCGGAAGTAAAAGGTGCCGCTGCTGTACCTTTAATAGCCAATGCCGCTGTTGCTTCAGATAAATCATTAATTCCAATAGGATCTGTAGTCTTAGTTGATGTACCATTACTTGATAATGATGGCCAATATCGAGGCAGACGAGAAACTCGTTTAATGGTTGCACTAGATGTAGGTGGTGCAATTAAAGGGCAACATTTCGATCTTTATCTAGGTATTGGTGAAAAACCAGGTAAACTAGCAGGTTATTACAACCATTATGGACGAGCTTGGGTAATAAAACCTTAACTGAAGCTCATCGACGCCATTAAAGTAAACTGATAAAATGGTAGTAATGTATTAGTTTTAAGGATAATTCATGAGATTGTGCGACCGAGACATTGAAGCATATTTACAAAACGGTAAACTAAAAATCGTACCGCAACCTACGCCAAGTTGTATTAACGGAGCAACTGTCGACGTAAGATTAGGTAATCAATTTCGAACGTTTCGAGAACATACCACGCCTTACATTGATTTAAGCGGTCCCAAACAGGAAGTATCAGCCGCTTTAGAGCGAGTAATGAGTGAAGAAATGATACTGCCTGAAGGAGAGGCTTTTTACCTCCACCCGGGAGAATTAGCACTTGCTGTAACATTAGAATCTGTTACTATTCCCGATGATTTAGTTGGTTGGTTAGATGGTCGTTCATCTTTGGCTAGGCTTGGTCTCATGGTACATGTTACGGCTCATCGTATTGATCCAGGGTGGCAAGGTCAAATTGTGTTAGAATTTTATAATTCAGGTAAAATTCCTTTAGCCCTTAGGCCGGGTATGACAATTGGAGCACTGAGTTTTGAAACCTTAACTGGACCAGCACAAAGGCCTTATAATCGAAGACAAGACGCTAAATATAAAGATCAGCAAGGTGCAGTTGCTAGTCGTATTGATAAAGACTAATAAACACTTATATTAACTTAATAAAGGAACATAAAATGTTCAAAAGAATATTAGTTATCTTCTTTATCCTAATTTTGATTATTACCATTGCTATCGTCTCATTAATTGTTTTTGTTGATCCTAATAATTTTCGAGGATTCATATCTTCTACGGTCAAAGATAAAACTGGCTATGAATTAACCATTGAAGGCAATTTGCGCTGGCATATTTGGCCACAAGTGAGCATATTAAGTGATTCAGTAACACTGTCTAATAGTGGTGCGCAAAAACCAATTTTAACTGCGGATAATATGCGACTAGATGTAGAATTATTGCCTTTATTTTCCAAAAAACTAGCAATAAAAAATGTCTTTATTAAATCAGCAATTATTAATGTTACTAACGAAAGTAAAGGACAAAATACTAAGTCTCTGCCTCAATCTCAAATTAATTCTCAAGCAACTACTACAAATCAAACTCCAAGCGAAACCGAATTAAAAAATTCAACCAATTGGGCTAATACTTTAAGTAAATTTGAAATTACTGATAGCACAATTGTCGTACAACACAATGACGATTTAGTTAACTTTAGGAATCTTAATTTAATTGTTGAACAAACGGCCAATAAAACTGTTACTGTTGATTTAAAAGGAAATGTTGATAGGAATCAACAAGATTTGCTCTATTCAGTTCAAGCTAATGTTAATTTAGCTCAATTTCCGGAGCAAGCAATTATAGAAGTCAAAAACATCGACTACACTTACAAAGGCATTGGTGTACCTTCAGGTGAACTAAAAGGTAATATAAAAGCGACTTTTGATTATCAGCAAAGCCCGCTTATATTGAAAAGTCAAAATTTGATCTTTTCAGTTAATAATAATAATTTTACTGGCATGCTTGTTGCCAATTTAGATAAAAAACCTGAAATCGAATTACTACTTAATACCGATAAAATCGATATTACACCTTTCTTACAACCTAAAGGTAAAACTAACGAAAATACCACTATTCAACAAACTGCACCAGTAGTATCTAGTGTTAATAATTCTAATAATGAACTCAGTGTCTTAAGTACATTTAATGCTAAAGCCAATATTGACATCAAAGAATTAATTGCCAATCAGATAATATTAAATAATATCAATTCTAATTTTGTTAATAATGAAGGTATTACTACATTTAATAATATCAGCTTTGATTTTGCTAAAGGCAAGATTGTAGCTACTGGAACGGCTAATGGTAAACAAAAAAATACCCAAATAAAACTTAATACCAAAATTAATAATGTTGATCTTAATACCTTTTTTAAACAAATAGAAACACCAAATGATCTAGAAGGTACATTTAATGCTACCGGAGATTTGGAAGCCTATACCTTTACACCGTCAAAACTAATCGAAAGCTTACGTGGTAATTTTGCTATTAATGTTACCAAAGCTAAACTTGTTAATATCAATATTCAAAATATTATCCAAGCTGCTGCTGCACAGTATACTAGAGATATAACTCCCCCAGAAAATCAAAAAAATTATACTGAATTTGACAAAATACTAGCTAAAGGTTATTTGAATAATGGTAATATGGAATTAAATTCCTTAACTGCTAACTCCGGAACTCTCGATGTCATCGAAGGCTCGGGAAGAGTTGGTATGATTAAACATGATTTAGATGTTAATTTGAGCTTAAAAATGTTAGGTGGTTGGCATGGTAAAAGTGAAACAATAACAAAACTTCAACAGTTAACCATTCCACTACATATTTTTGGTAAATTTGCTAATCTTCACTATCAAATTGACATGGAAAAATTAATTAAGGATTTGTTTGAAAATAAACTTCAACAAAGCTTAGATAAATTGCGTAATAAACTTGAAAATCGAGATTCAAAAGACGATTCAAAATCTAAAAAACATAAAGCTGCAGATATTTTGGGTGGATTATTAATAAAATAAATTGCCATCAAATGAAAAAAACAATAAAAAAGGTGAATTAATTTCACCTTTTTTATTGTTCACAATCATATAATTATAAAATAAATTTACTAAGATCTTCATCTGCAACCAGTTTATCTAAATGATCACCAACATATTTAGCATCAATAGTAATAGTTTGACCACCAAGTTCACTAGCTTCAAAGGATACTTCTTCCATTAAACGTTCTAGTACTGTATGTAATCTGCGAGCACCGATATTTTCGTTTTGCTCATTAACTTGCCAAGCCGATTCAGCAATTTTACGAATTCCATCTTGAGTAAAATCAATAGAGACACCTTCAGTTGCCATAAGCGCTTTATATTGCACAGTAAGTGATGCATTAGGTTCCGTTAAAATGCGTTCAAAGTCTTCACTAGTTAATGCTTGTAATTCAACTCGAATTGGTAAACGCCCTTGAAGTTCAGGAATCAAATCAGACGGACTTGCAGTTTGGAAAGCCCCTGACGCAATAAATAAAATATGATCGGTTTTTACCGAACCATGCTTAGTTGAAACAGTACAACCTTCAACTAAAGGCAATAGATCTCGTTGCACACCTTCACGAGAAACATCTGGTCCTGATGAATTACCTCGTTTACATACTTTATCAATTTCGTCGATGAATACAATCCCATTTTGTTCAACCGCTTCAATGGCCTCATGTTTAAGGTCATCTGGATTGACTAGTTTGGCTGCTTCTTCTTCAATTAATTGTTTTAAGGCATCTTTAATTTTCATCTTACGTGGTTTACTTTTTTGACCACCAAGGTTTTGAAACATAGATTGCAATTGATTAGTCATTTCCTCCATTCCTGGAGGTGCCATAATTTCGACACCAATGTTCACCCCAGCCAATTCGATCTCAATTTCTTTTTCATCAAGTTCACCTTCGCGCAATTTTTTACGGAAAGCTTGTCTAGCAGTAGAATCAGAATTATTTTCCACTTGCCCCCAGCCATCTTTAGCTGGTGGTACCAGTACATCTAAAATACGATCTTCTGCAAGTTCTTCAGCACGATTACGATTTTTCTCAATAGCTTCTTGACGAATCATTTTTACCGCTGAATCAGTTAGATCGCGGATAATTGAATCAACTTCTTTACCAACATAACCAACTTCGGTAAATTTTGTTGCTTCTACTTTTATAAATGGTGCATGTGCTAATTTTGCCAAACGTCTGGCTATTTCAGTTTTACCTACACCAGTAGGACCGATCATAAGTATATTTTTAGGCGTTACTTCATGGCGTAACGCTTCATCTAATTGCATACGGCGCCAACGATTACGCAACGCTATTGCAACAGATCGTTTTGCTTTTTCTTGACCAATAATATGTTGGTTTAATTCGCTGACAATTTCGCGAGGAGTCATTTCAGACATATTTATATTCTCTTACTCGGATTAATTAATAATTTAGTTCTTCAATAGTTTGGAAGTTATTGGTATACACACAAATATCTCCCGCAATTGACAATGATTTCTGGACAATATCGTGAGCAGATAATGAGGTATTATCTAGCAAAGCTCTTGCTGCAGCCTGAGCATAAGGACCACCTGAACCAATAGCAATTAAGTCATCTTCTGGTTGAATAACATCCCCTGTTCCAGTAATAATCAAAGATGCACTCTCATCGGCAACAGCAAGCAAGGCTTCCAATTTACGTAACATTCTATCGGTACGCCAATCTTTAGCCAGTTCTACTGCTGATTTAGTTAAATGACCTTGATGCATTTCTAATTTACGTTCAAAAAGCTCAAAAAGTGTAAAAGCATCTGCCGTCCCTCCGGCAAAGCCTGCAATTACTTTATTATTATATAAACGACGGACTTTACGCGCATTACCTTTCATTATAATGCGTTCACCAAGAGTAACCTGACCATCACCACCAATAACAACTTGTCCTTCTCGACGAACACTGACAATTGTTGTCATATTCTGCTCCTTCTCTTAAATAACTTTGTTTAGAATGATTATGGGTTATATTGGGACAGTTAATTTATTTTCAACATCTTTTATATAAAGATGTTGAAAATTTATATTGCAATAAGATATTTTTGGGTAACAACGGTTTAATTAGATGTTACTATTTAGGTTGGAAATCAATAACCATAGTTTTTACGTCATTATAAAGAGTGCTAGATGGCTTAGGTATAACAGCTGATTTAGTAGCTGCAAGTGCTTCACGGCATAAAGCATCATCGCCACCTTGAGCGGTCACATTAAGTAATAATCCATCTGGTGCAATTTGAATTCTTAATACACAATTACGACCACTATACATTTTATTCGGATTAATAAACTTATTACTTATTGCGTTTTGCACCAAAGATTTATATTTATCTAACTCGCCATTTGAAACACCTTTTCGTGATGGAGTTGTTCCTTGAGTAGGTGATCCTGAAGAAGTAATCCCGCCTAAAAGATCATTAACTGCTTTGTCATTTTTAGCTGCGGCTGCGGCGGCTGCTTTCTGTTTAGCGGCTTTCTCTGCAGCTGCTTTTTCTGCTGCTGCCTTCTCTGCTGCTGCTTTTTCTGCTGCCGCCTTCTCTGCGGCTGCTTTTTCTGCTACGGCTTTCTCTGCAGCTGCTTTTTCTGCTGCGGCTTTCTCTGCAGCTGCTTTTTCTGCTGCGGCTTTCTCTGCAGCTGCTTTTTCTGCTGCCGCCTTCTCTGCAGCTGCCTTCTCTGCTGCTGCTTTTTCTGCTGCCGCCTTCTCTGCGGCTGCCTTTTCTGCTGCCGCCTTCTCTGCGGCTGCCTTCTCTGCGGCTGCTTTTTCTGCTGCCGCCTTCTCTGCAGCTGCCTGTTCTTGTTTTTGTTGCTCTGCAGCTTTTAGTTTTTCTTTTTCTAATTCCTTAAGTCGTTGCTGTTCGGCTAATTGTTTTTCTTGCAATTCTTTAGCTTGTTTATCTAGTTGTTGTTGTTTTTGTTGTTCAGCTTTTTGCTGACTCATTTGACTTTGTAATTGCTTTTGATATTGTTCGGTCATAACAGAAGGATCGACCATGATGGCATCAATAGATTGACCATTGATATCACCATAGCTAGCATCACTATCTTGTAGGGCCCGATAACCTAATACAAAAATTAATATTGCATGCAAAATAATAGATATTAGGACTGGTAGATTTAATTTTGAATTACGCTTATAAGACATTGCTGACATTTTTAATATATTATTATGATTATTTAAATCGGTTGCGTCATCAAACCAACAGATTTAACTCCGGCAGATTGCAATAAATTTAACGCCTTTATAATTTCTTCATAAGGAACATTTTTAGCTCCGCCAACTAAAAAAACAGCCTTCTCATTAAGTGACATTTGTTGCTTAACTTCAGCAACAATTTGTTCTTGTGGTAAATTGGATTGACGATCTTGATCAATAATCAATGCATATACACCAACATCGGATACTTCAATGATTATTGGTTTATTCTCTGAAGGAGAAACTGTTTTTGATTCTGTAGCTTCCGGAAGATCTACTTCAACGCTCTGACTTATAATTGGTGCTGTTGCCATAAAAATAAGCACTAGCACTAATAGCACATCCAATAAAGGAACTATATTGATTTCAGATTTGGTTGAATAACGTGAACGCTTACTCATAATTATTTCCTAACAGCAACAGCTTGACGTTGCAAAATAGCAGAAAACTCATCAATAAAATTAAAATAGTTTTGCTCTATACGACTAACTTTTAATGATAAACGATTAAATGCCAACACCGCCGGAATTGCAGCAAACAAACCGATTGCTGTGGCAATTAATGCTTCGGCAATACCTGGTGCAACCATTTGTAACGTTGCTTGTTTCACCGCTCCAAGAGAAATAAATGCATGCATAATTCCCCAAACAGTACCAAATAAACCAATATATGGACTGATTGAACCAACAGTACCTAAAAATGGAATGTGCAATTCTAAATTGTCTAATTCACGATTCATTGCTAAGCGCATTGAACGAGACGCTCCATCTAATGCTGCTTCAGGCATATTAGGATTAATTTGATATAAGCGAGTAAACTCTTTAAAACCTGAATAAAAAATATGTTCAGTACCAGTAATTTCATCTTTATTAAATCTAGCTTTATCAAACAAAGCATTCAATTCATCTGCCGCCCAAAAGCTATTATCAAATTGTTCAATTTGTTTTTTAGCTTGTCCAAGAATTTTACTTCGTTGAAATATGATAGCCCAAGACATTACAGAAAAGCTAAGCAACAATAACATAACACCTTGTACTAACAAACCTGCATGTAAAAATAGATCAATAATATTCAGATTTTCCACTTATATAAACTCCAAAACTAATAAATCTGGAAGCGCACATGGCTTCATTTTTTTTATATCAACACAAGCAATAATTACATTAGCAGTACTAATCAGCTGCTTATTTTGATTAAATATTGACTGCTTAAAAATAATAGATGCTTTACGAATTTGTTCAACACTACTGCTAATATTGAGCATGTCATCTAAACGAGCAGGAAAGAGGTAGCTAATATCCATCTTTTTAACAACAAAAGCAATACCTTCTTGCAATAACTTTTGTTGACTTATATCAATTTGCCTTAAAATTTCTGTTCTAGCTCGTTCATAAAAAGCAAGGTATCTAGCATGATACACCACACCTCCGGCATCGGTATCTTCATAATAAACCCTTGTATCCCAATTGAATTCTTTCATATTAAAATTTCTACTCGATAAAATGAATGCGTCATTATATCTGAATATAAAATTTGCTGCACTATGATATAAAAATAGTTAAATGAAAACAATTATCATTTATAATTTTTATTAATTTAATATTAATCAAAATTAAAAAGGTGACCCTCGCCACCTTTTAGATTATATATTTTATTTATTACTTATTTATTCTTAGATTCTTGATCACCGTTGGTGTGTTCAACCCATAGTCCGGTAACGACGGCAAGCATACATACTGCAAGAACACCAACAAACCATAAAATATAGTACATAATTATTCCTTAATAAAGTGAATGCTTATTGTTTTCAATATGATTTTTATCAAGTCGTCCAAACATTTTAATATAAGACCAAATTGTATAAAATAGAACAATTGGTAAAAATATGACAACTACACCAAACATAATATTAAGTGTTAATTGGCTAGATGAAGCATCCCATATAGTTAAACTAGCATTAGGCATAATGCTTGATGGCAGAATGAATGGGAAGGTTGCAATGCCATAAGTAAATAACACACAAGCAATGGTCAAGCTTGATAAAATAAACACCAATCCATTTTTATTTAGCCCAGAACAAATAATTGTTAATAGTGGTAATACAATACCCAAAATAGGTACAATCCATAAAATAGGATAATTCATATAATTAGTTAACCATGAAACATCTGTAGACACGGTTTTACTTAGTGGGTTTGAGGTGCCATTATAATCAATAACACTAGTTACTTCATAGCCATGAAGACCAAAAGTTACCCAAACGCCTGCTAATACAAAAGCCACTATCATAATTAAATTAGCAAGTTGTGTTGCTTTTCTAGCCCTTAAATAGAGTTCGCCAGAGGTTTTCATCTGTAACCATGCACCACCATGAGCAACAAATAACATTAAGCTAACAACTCCAACCAATATGGCGAACGGATTAAGTAAACCAAAAAAGTTGCCATCGTAAAACACCCGATAAGAGTTATCAAACCTGAATGGAACCCCTTCTAATAAATTACCAAAAGCCACACCAAAAACTAACGCTGGTACAAAACTACCTAGAAAAATCCCTGCATCCCACAAATTACGCCATTTGGAATTTTCAAGTTTACTACGATAATCAAAACCGATCGGTCTAAAAAACAAGGCACATAACACTAAAATCATAGCAATATAAAAACCTGAAAATGAGGTTGCATATGCCATTGGCCAAGCTGCAAAAATACCTGCGCCACCTGTTATTAACCAAACCTGATTACCATCCCAATGAGGCGCAATCGCATTAATCATAATCCGACGTTCAGTATCTGTTTTCCCAATAAGTGGTAATAAAATCCCCACGCCCATATCAAAGCCATCTGTGACAACAAAAGCGATTAAAACAACACTAATCAATATCCACCAGATAACGCGTACAATTTCGTAATCAATCATTGTATATACTCCCAATGTCCTATTCTGTTACCGGTTGAGTTTTTTCATAATGATAGTTGCCTGTACCCAATGAACTTGGTCCTAAACGTGCAAACTTGAACATTAAGAACATTTCAGCAATTAAGAATAACGTATACAGTCCACATATAAGAATCATGGTAAATAATACTTCACCTGCAGTTAAAGATGAATTCGCTATACCTGTTGGCAAAATATCCTGAATTGCCCAAGGTTGACGGCCATATTCAGCAACAAACCAACCACTTTCACATGCCAGCCATGGGAATGGTAGGAATAAAACTAACAAACGATATAACCAACGTTTTTGACCAATTTTATTCTTATAAGTCGTCCATAAAGCAATCCCAGTACCTAGAATCATTAAACCACCTAGACCAACCATTATTCTAAACGCCCAAAATAGTGGCCAAACCGCAGGAATTGAATCTTCTGCCGCCGCTTTAATATGTGCTTCAGTAGCTTGGGGTATGGTAACATTATCACGGTCAGTAAATCGTTTGACCAAGTAGCCATAACCTAAATCGGCTTTATTGGCTTCAAAAGCTTTGATTACTTCAGGATCTTGTTCACCTTTTTGGATTTTTTGTAAATTGGAATACGCTAAAATCCCATTACGAATTCTTGTTTCATTATCGGTCAAAATATCTTTTAAACCAGTCACTGGTGTATCCAATGAGCGAGTAGCTATTATTCCCATTACATAAGGAATCTCTATTGCAAATAAATTTTCTTTATTTTTTTGTGATGGAAATGCTATAACATTAAAAGGTGCTGGTGCGGGGTGAGTTTCCCATTCAGCTTCAATTGCTGCAAGTTTAGTTGGTTGCACTGTTGTCATTTCGTGGCCAGCTTCATCCCCCATAACTGCTACTACGATTGACATCACAAAACCAAACGTAGCTGCCACGGCAAAAGAACGTTTAGCAAATGCGACATCACGTTTTTTAAGCAAATAAAAAGAACTAATACTTAAAATAAAAATAGCACCAGTTAAATAACCAGCAGCAACAGTGTGTACAAACTTATATTGAGCAACCGTATTGGTGATCAAGTCAAAAAAGCTTGCCATTTCCATACGAGAGTTAATCGGATTGAAATCGGAACCAACCGGGAATTGCATCCAACCATTGGCAACCAAAATCCAAAGTGCCGATAGATTAGAACCAAACGCCACACACCAAGTAACCAGTAAATGTTTACCTCGACTCAGCCTATCCCAACCAAAGAAGAATAAACCTACCATGGTCGATTCCAGGAAAAATGCCATCAAACCTTCAATAGCTAGTGGCGCACCAAAAATATCACCTACATAATGTGAATAATAAGACCAGTTTGTTCCGAATTGAAACTCCATGGTTAAACCTGTGGCGACACCAACTGCGAAGTTAATACCAAACAGTTTGCCCCAGAACTTAGTCATATCTTTCCAAACTTGCTTACCACTCACAACATATACTGTTTCCATAATGGCTAACATAAACGCTAAACCTAGCGTTAATGGCACAAAAATGAAGTGATACATTGCAGTAAGCGCAAATTGGAGTCTTGATAGTTCTACTAAATCTAACATACTTGCTCCCTAATCCCTAAATGCCCACAAAATTTTTAACGTTATTATTTGTTATTCTACACTAATAAATCAATATTAAAAGTTGACATATGTCAAAAAAATATCAATTAAATTGTTTTTTTACAACATCTCCTATATCAGCAAGGCTATCAACTACAATTATACCCGCTGATTGCAATACTTTAGTTTTTTCTTCGGCAGTGCCTTTGCTACCCGATATAATTGCACCTGCATGCCCCATGCGTTTACCTGCAGGAGCTGATACTCCGGCTATATAGCCAATAACCGGTTTAGTAACATGTTGTTTAATATAAGCTGCCGCCTCTTCCTCGGCAGTACCACCAATTTCACCGATCATTACAATAGCTTCAGTTTTGGGATCTTTTTCTAACAACTCTAAAATAGTAATAAAATCACTACCCGGAATAGGATCGCCACCAATACCTACGCACACCGATTGACCAAGCCCAATATCTGTTGTTTGCTTCACTGCCTCATAAGTTAAAGTACCAGATCGTGAAATTATGCCTATTTTACCCGGTAAATGGATATGTCCCGGCATAATACCAATCTTACATTCATTTGGTACAATAATACCCGGGCAGTTAGGCCCAATCATTATTACATCGTTCTGTTTCAATTTTTCTTTAACAATTAGCATATCCAAAGTTGGAATGCCTTCAGTTATACAAACTATCAATTTAATGCCTGCTGCAATGGCTTCTAGTATAGAATCTTTACCAAATGCGGCCGGTACATAAATAACACTAGCTGTGGCTTTAGTAGCCTCAACAGCTTCTTTAACTGTATTAAATACTGGTAAACCTAAATGAGTAGTACCACCTTTACCCGGTGTTACACCACCAACTAATTTGGTGCCATATGCAAGTGCTTGTTCAGAATGGAAAGTCCCTTGGCTACCTGTAAAACCTTGGCAAATAACTTTAGTTTCTTTATTAACTAATATCGACATAATAAATCTTTTCCTAAATTAGAGTGCTAACGCAACAATTTGTTGTGCTGCACCAGTTAAACTTTCGGCACTAATCACATTTAATTTACTTTCAGCTAAAATTTTTCGTGCTAACTCGGCATTATTCCCTTCCAGGCGAACAACAACAGGAACAGTCATACCAATCTCTTTAATCGCGGTAATTATACCTTCGGCGATAAGATCACAACGGACAATACCACCAAAAATATTAACTAAAATTGCTTTAACATTTTTATCCGATAAAATTAATTTAAACGCCTCACAAACTCGCTCTTTAGTGGTACCTCCACCTACATCTAAAAAGTTAGCTGGGTTACCGCCATACAGTTTAATTATATCCATGGTTGCCATTGCTAAACCGGCACCATTAACCATACAACCAATATTACCGCCTAAAGATACATAACTTATTCCTTGTTTAGCGGCAATAGATTCACGTTCATCTTCTTGAGTAGTATCGCGTAAGATATTTAACTTAGGATGCCTAAATAATGCATTATCGTCTAAAACAATCTTTGCATCTAAACAAATAAGTTCTTCTTTATCAGTAATAACCAATGGATTGACTTCCGCCAATGAAACATCATTCTTTAAAAAAAGGTTGGAAAAATTAACAAACAATTTTGCAAATTGATTGATTAGTTTACCGGTTAAACCTAATTTAAAAGCCAATTCACGTCCTTGGTATGCACAAGGACCAGTTAATGGATCTAAGGCTATCTTATGAATTAAATGAGGTGACCTTTCAGCAACAGTTTCAATTTCCATACCGCCTTCCGTGGACACCATAACCACCACTCGCTTACTACTGCGATCAACAACCGCACCTAAATACAACTCTTTATGAATATTGGAAGCTTTTTCAATTAAGATTTTATTCACCGGTTGCCCTACTGCTGTAGTTTGATAAGTCACTAAATTTTGACCAAACCACTTTTCAGCAAAAAGCTTTACTTCGTTGAGATCTTTAGTACAAATTACACCACCCGCTTTACCTCTACCGCCAGCATGAACTTGGCATTTTGCTACCCATTTACCTAGATAGGTCTGGGAAGATAACTCAGCTAAGACATCTTGTATTTCATCAATTGAATTACAAACATAGCCTTCCGGAACTGGTAAATCATATGTTTTAAACAGGTTTTTAGATTGATATTCATGCAGGTTCATAAAGAAATTCCACAACTTATGTTGATTAAAAACTGGCACAATTCTAATGCAAGATAAATAAATTGTGTAGTAAATAATATATCATGTTTCATGTAATTGAGAATTATTGCTGATAATAAGTGACAATGATATACTCAAATATTATTTTGATAAGGTAACAATAGTAAAGGAACTAATATGGCACAAGTTGGCATCTTTTTTGGTAGTGACACAGGTAATACAGAAAATGTAGCTAAGCAAATCCAAAATATTTTGGGTAATGATAAAGCCGAACTTTATGATATAGCTAAAAGCACTAAAGAACAGATTGAACAATATCAATATCTGCTTTTCGGTATACCAACTTGGTATTATGGTGAATCTCAATGTGACTGGGACGACTTCTTTCCAAATCTAGAACAAATCGACTTTAATGGTAAAACTGTAGCCATCTTTGGTTGTGGTGACCAAGAAGATTACGCCGAGTATTTTTGTGATGCGATGGGAACTTTACGCGATATTATTCAACCTAAAGGAGCTAAGATCGTCGGCAATTGGTCAACCGAAGGATATCATTTTGAAGCATCAAAAAGTCTAGTTGACGATACTCATTTTGTTGGCTTGGCCATTGATGAAGATCGCCAACCAGAATTGTCCCAAGAACGTATTAATAATTGGGTAAAACAAGTTATTGGTGAAATGAATATTTAATCTATTGAAATGATTTCTTTTATTTTCCTCATATAGTTTCTATAATGTATAAACTAATAATTAGAAACGTAAACTAAGCAAATTGGGATGTAATATGACAAATCATGATAGTGATAATAATGCAGCATTGAAAAGTGCTGGTTTGAAGGTTACGTTACCGCGATTGAAAATTTTAGAATTATTACGTGACCCTTCATGTCAACATATTTCTGTAGAAGATCTTTACAAAAAATTACTGGATATGGGTGAAGAAATTGGGTTAGCTACTGTCTATCGCGTTTTAAATCAATTTGATGATGCGGGAATTGTTACTCGTCATAATTTTGAAGGTGGTAAATCAGTTTTTGAACTTGCTACCCAAAAACATCATGACCATTTAATTTGTTTAGATTGTGGTGAGGTTTTTGAATTTCGTGATGACATCATCAATCGTAGGCAAAAAGAAATTGCCGAGCAATATGGTGTTAAATTAACTTATCATAGCCTGTATCTCTATGGTCATTGTCATGCAGGTAATTGTAAAGAGCATCCGGAACTACATACCAACAAAAAATAAGCCTATTTCTATAGGCTTTTTACTTATTGAAAAAATCAATAAGTTTTAGATTTATTAGGTTAATAATTAATGAAACAACTTTTGAATTTTATTCCACTTATCTTCTTTTTTGTTTTTCTCACTATTTATGATATTTTTGTTGGTGTGCAAGCATTAATGATCAGCGCCACTGTTTCATTTATTATCCTGCTAATCATCTACCGTAAAATAGATAAAATAGAATTAATCTCCTATCTTATGATTATTGTATTTGGGGGATTTACTCTCTATACCCGTGAACCTATTATATTTAAATGGAAAGTTACCATTATTAACTTCCTTTTTGCGACGGCATTGTTAGTTAGTCAATTTATGTTCAAAAAAAACCTACTGCAAACCATGTTCGGTAAAGAAATCCAACTAAAGGCAATCATTTGGAATAAACTAAATTTATTATGGATCAGCTTCTTTATGTTCTGTGGCATAATTAGTTTAGCCGCTACTTACTACACTTCAGACGATTTTTTCTGGAAATTCAAAGTTTTTATTTTACCTGGTGCCTCATTATTATTATCTTTAATATCAGGAATTTATATTTATAAAAACATGAATAAAAGTGCTAGTGAGAGCAACTAATATAATGATATAAGGCGGAGTATTTTAACTATGAAACAAGACTCAATTTCCTCCCCTAAAGGGCAATTAGTATTAAGAACACTGGCTATGCCTGCCGATACCAATCCACATGGACATATTTTCGGCGGTTGGATTATGTCACAAATGGATCTTGCTGGTGGTATATTAGCTAAAGAAATAGCAAAAAAAAGAGTGGTTACTGTAAACGCTAGTAGTATTACCTTCCACAAACCAGCTATGGTAGGTGATGTTGTGTGTTGTTATGCGCATTGTATTAAAACTGGCACCACATCTATTACGATAGGAATAGAAGTTTGGATTAAAAAGATAACTGATACTGACGATACCTGCCAACGATTCTGTATAACTGATGCAACATTTACTTATGTTGCTGTTGATAAACATAATAATCCTAAACCATTGCCTGAATTATTCCAGCACTATGATTGTAATAGAGATCCTATCAGTAAATTAAATCTAAGTAATAATTAATGAATATGCAATTTACTTCATTCCATGCATTAATTAGTTCATTAATATTTCTCAGCTATTGGTTGATCATTGTTGCTACCACATTACGCATTGTCTTTAAACGTCGACCAACAACTTACGTTATTGCTTGGATGCTGGTTATTTATATTCTGCCACTGCTTGGTGTAATTCTTTATTTTGCATTAGGGGAAGCTCATTTAGGTCAGCAACGAGCTAAACGCATCCAAAAAATGCGCCCAGCGATTACTCAATTTATTAATAAATTGAGTATATTCCCTGATATATTTACCACTAAAGTTAGTCAAGTAAGTGACCCTATTTTCAAGCTGTGCAAGCACCAAACTGGACTTGATGGCATTAAAGGTAACCATATTGATCTACTTAGTAACACTGACGCCATATTTGACAGTCTAATCGAAGACATCAATCACGCCACTACTAATATTGAAATGGTATTTTATATATGGAATGAAGGTGGCAGGGCTAATGATGTTGAAGAAGCCCTAATTCAAGCCAGTAAACGCGGAGTAACTTGTCGCTTAATGCTTGATTCGGCTGGTAGTCGGCATTTTATCAGATCCAATGCCAGCAAAAGAATGCGGGATGCCGGTATAACTGTTATCGAAGTATTAAAAGTAAACTTATTTCGCTTCATGTTTAGGCGACTCGATCTGCGGCAACATCGTAAAGTGGCTATTATTGATAATTATATATCTTACACTGGCAGTATGAATATTGTCGATCCACGCTACTTTAAACAAAATAAACATGTGGGTGAATGGGTTGATATTATGGTAAGAATGAGTGGACCAGTGACAACACTAATGGGTGCCATTTATGCCAGTGATTGGCAGCTTGAAACTGGTGATTATCTAGCCTTACCAAAAATTACCGATTTTGCCGAACAACCAGAAGAAAAAAAACACATTATGCAACTCATTGCTTCAGGACCGGGTTATACAGAAAATATGATCCATCAGGTGCTGTTAACGGCAATCTATGCAGCCCAAGAACAAATTATTTTTACCACACCTTATTTAGTCCCTACTGATGACATTTTGCATGCAGTTTGCACTGCCGCCCAACGCGGAGTAGAAGTTATTATTATTGTTCCGAAGAAGAATGACTCTTTAATGGTCAAATGGGCGAGCCGAGCTTTCTTTGCCGAATTATTAGATGGTGGAGTGAAACTTTACCAATTTAATGATAATTTATTACATACCAAAAGTGTGTTAATTGATAATCAACTTAGCTTGGTTGGCACCGTCAATTTAGATATGCGCAGCTTATGGTTAAATTTTGAAATTACTACGGTAGTCGATGATGCTGAATTTGCTAAATCACTAGCCGCACTTTTAAAAACTTACTTAGCCAATTCCGATAAAGTTAATATTGAGAAATGGAATAAACGCCCAATTTGGCAATATGTAGTTGAAAGACTATTTTACTTCTTCGCGCCACTTTTATAGTAATAGTCGTGATGATATTAAGCAATGCCATATTTGATTATTAATTTTAATAACCATTTTTAGACAAATCTGGCAAAAATTGATTATTACTGATTCGGTAAACTTGCGAATTAAGTGTACCATCTTTATTTAAACTAATTTCTCTCCAACCTGGAGCATCTTGATCAGATACCTGAAAATTATAACATCCTGGTTTAAATTGCACACACGTAGAAGGCGTAGAAAATGCTTTACAATTATGCCATATTTGCTCTTGTTGTTGATGAATGTGCCCCCAACCTAATCCTTTTATTTTAGGATTGTTTTGAATAATTTTTTCTAAATCGGTACTATTTTTAAGAATATGCTGATCTAACCAATGACAACTTGATGAAATTGGATGATGGTGTAAAAACACCATTGCGGATCTATCTGGATTACTTGTTAAAGTATTTTGTAAAAATGTGAGCTCAGACTCAGGTAAAACCCCATAGGCTTGACCAACGACTTGGCTATTTAATAACACAATAAGCCATTTATCGCCTAATAAAACCACTTTATTTGCGGCTAATTGATAATCATTAAAAACCTCTTGCATATAGGAGTAATTATCATGATTACCAGCAAGCCACACACAAGGAACAGGAAATTTTGTTATTTCCTTAGCAAACCGTTGATAAGCTTGTTTGGAACCATCTTGTACAAAATCGCCCGTTGCCACAATTAAATCATAATGGCGATTTTGGAGCTTAATTTCATCAATAACAGCTAAAAAACTAGCATTTGAGTTAACACCCAATAATGAGTCACTATCAGCAGCAAAAAGATGAGAATCAGTAATATGCAGTATTTTCCCGCAATTTTCATTCTGAATGGGCAACTGTAAAAGTGACTCCAAAATTCACCTCATTTAAAAATTAATAATATAATTATTGTTAATAACAACACCAACAATAATAATGGAATATTTTTGATTATTTTTATTATAAATCCTAAAGTTATATTAAAGTGTAAAGTAAATCACATTTTTATGAAATAAATAATTTAATTGGGTTACTAAAATTCTATAACCATTGTTTTTTTAATGACATATAGTTAAGTTGTAACCATTGCAAGGCAATAATAGAAGCTGCATTATTGAGTACTCCATTTTCAACCCATTGATAAGCTTGTTCTCGGCTAACCACATGAACTTTAATATCTTCATTTTCTTCCGCCAGTCCATGCACACCTTTAGCTGTCGAAGAATCAACCTCACCAACTAAAATATGCAATTTTTCTGTCAAACCACCTGGTGAAGCCAAATAACTAATAATTGGTTGGCAACGACCAACGGTTACGCCAGCTTCTTCAAGTGCCTCACGTCTGGCAACATCTTCAATTGATTCATTGTCATGATCCATCATTCCAGCTATTAATTCCAAAATCCAAGGGCTTTCTTGGGTTTCAATTGCTGCAATACGAATTTGTTCAATTAAAACCACTTGATCGCGTTTTACATCATAAGCTAATAAAACTACCGCATGCCCTCGTTCCAAAATTTCTCGGGTGACAAAATCACTCTTGGAACCATCAAATTTACGATATTGAAAACGGTATTCAAGCAACGAGAAAAAACCTTTATATAAACTTTTCTTGGTTAAATTAAATACATCATTTTTGTCAAAATGTACCGGACTATTTTTAATTTTCATACAGACTCTCGATTATTAGGTGAAATTTTAATAAAAAGTGCGGATAGTATACAAAGTATGCTTCATATATACTAATTATCTGTTAAAATTATGCAATTGAATTTCCTAATAATATGTTTTATCGTTTTTTAAAGAGAAGATTAATGAAAAAAACTTTAACCTTTTTAATTGGCTTAGTTTTGAGCCAATCTGTTTTTGCTGAGAATTTGGTTCAAGTCTATGAACAAGCAAAAGAAACTAACCCAGATCTACGCAGCTCATTAGCCGAAAAAGAAAAAGCCTATTCTGCAATTTCCGGCTCTAGAGCAAGTTTATTACCTCAAGTGGGCTTAAGTGCTTCTTATGGTGTAGCGCACGGGCGCCGAGACACTAGTGGACAAAAAAATAAAAGTGGCAATTTGTATCAAGTCACTTTTTCCCAAAGCATTTTTGATTATTCTAACTGGAAAGCCTTAGACATAACCAAAAAACAAGCCAGTATTTCTGATATGAGTTACCAATATCAAGGGCAAACATTAATCTTAAATACCTCAGTAGCTTACTTTAATGTACTTAAAGCACTGGATGCACTAAGTTTTATTGATGCGCAAAAAAAAGCAATTTATCGTCAGTTAGAACAAACTCGTCAACAGCATCAAGTTGGTTTAGTGGCGATTACCGATGTGCAAAATGCGCAAGCTAATTATGACCTTACTGTGGCGCAACAAGTTAATGCCTTAAATGACCTAAATAACGCTATTGAAGATTTACGTCAAGTTAGTGGTCGCTTTTATTCTACCCTGGCAAGCATTAATACTAATACTTTTAAAACTGAATCACCAAAAGAAATTAGTACACTATTAAAACAATCACAATCTTCAAACCTGAATCTATTAACCATGAGATTAAATCAGGATATTGCGCGTGAGCAAATTAAACTAGCCCAAGCAGGGCATATGCCAACAGCCAATCTGGATGCATCTACTAATCTGAATAAAAATGACAACTATGGCAATTATTCCATGGCTGGTGGGCAACGTAACGGCAAAACCTTTTCCGGCAACAATAAAATTGGTGTCAGTGTAAATATGCCAATTTTCTCTGGTGGCGCAACCGTATCTAAAGTTGAACAAGCACAACATAATTTCGTAAGTTTTAGCGAAAAGGTTGAAAGTACTAACCGCAGCGTGGTAAATCAAGTACGTTCATCTTATAACAATATTTCGTCATCAATTAGCGCTATAAAAGCTTATCAACAAGCGGTAGTTTCTGCACAGAGTTCATTAGAAGCTACTTCATCAGGTTATCAAGTTGGTACCCGAACAATAGTTGATGTATTAAATGCTACAACCCAATTATATAGTGCGAAAAGAAATCTATCTGATGCCAAATACACTTATTTGACTAGTTTATTACAGTTAAAATATTCCGTTGGGACCTTAACTGCTGATGATTTAGTCTTCCTAAATAATATGTTAGGTAAAGAAGTTAGTACTATTGTTACTATAAAATAACTAATTCATTTAATTAAAATAAAAAGGCGATTAAATCGCCTTTTTTTATGGTTTATGATTGGCACTCTTAATTAGAACATTAATTTTTAAAATTCCGAACTCAGCACAAAATCAATAAACAAACTCAACTTAGGTAACCTTTGGGCATCGGCCGTATAAAGTAAATGCATTTTTTTAGCTGGTGGCAAATAACTTTGTAAAATTGGCAGTAATTTATTTTGTTTGATTAGGTCGGTAAGCATAAATTCGGACAGCATAGCAATGCCTATACCCTCAACGGCTGCCATAGCTAATACGGAAGTATCATTACTCTTAAATGCCCCAGTAATAGGAATATGGACTAATTTACCATTGATGGTAAACGGCCAAATATTATCATTACCATTAATATTAACATATTGATAAATTAAACATTGATGATCCTTAAGGTCATTGGGTGTAGAGGGAATACCATGCTCAGCCAAATAACTAGGCGAAGCTGCAAAAATAGGTTGATA
Source organism: Gilliamella sp. wkB112 (assembly GCF_001690685.1). Lineage (GTDB taxonomy): Bacteria > Pseudomonadota > Gammaproteobacteria > Enterobacterales > Orbaceae > Gilliamella > Gilliamella apicola_J. The sequence continues at coordinate 437,485 of NZ_LZGL01000017.1, forward strand.
AGGGCTAAGTTTTCGAGCGATTAAACCCGAATCATTCAATTCACCAACCCGAAACGCAATATCAAACTCCTCTTTAACCAAATCGACATAACGATCACTAAGTTGCACATCCACATTAATTTGCGGATAGCTTTTCATAAAATGACTAATTAAAGGGATTAAAGTAAATCGGCCAAAACTCACTGGTGCACTAATCCTAATTTTACCTTTCGGCTCTTCACTAAACTGTTGTGCCAATGTTTTGGTCTTCTTCACTTCGCCAAGAATAACTAAACAACGATCATAATATTGCTTACCAAATTCAGTTAGCATTTGTGAACGCGTGGTACGATTAAGTAATTTTAAGCCTAAATGATTTTCTAAAAAGGCTATATATTTAGCCACCATTTGTGGGGAGGTATTTAACGAAATCGACGAAGTAGCAAATGAACCTGTTTTTACCGTTAATACAAATGCTTCCATACATCTAAATAAATCCATATTAATAACTCTCAGTTGTTAATAAATCAATTATAACTATATTTATTATCTTTTAATTTACAAAGATAATACACTATACTTATCAGCAATAGAAAGCAATTCAATATAAAAAATTGCCATAATTGGATCTGCGACTGTATTTATGCAGGCTGGTTACCAAGCATATTCAGCAACTTACACGAACTAAACCAGCTTATTGCTTCCCATTTAATCGGTTACAGTTAATAGAAAACTCATGCAATAAATAAGTTATTACAGAATTAAACAACAATAATTAATATTCATTTATAAAAACTCTAATGAAAGGTAAATAAACATGCAACAAACAGATAAAAAATATACCGTCATAACTGGCGCTAGTTCAGGAATAGGCTATGCAACCGCCCTTGCCTTTGCTAAACGCAACAAACATCTAATTGTAATCGCCAGACGACAAGATCAATTAGACCAATTAAAACAAAAAATTGCCGCTATTAATCCCCAATTAGAAGTGGTAATTAAGGTATGTGATTTATCAAAACCAGAGAATGTACATGCACTTTTTCAACAACTAGACCAATATTTTATTGAAACTTGGATTAATAATGCCGGCTTTGGGCACTATGGCAGTGTTGGAGATCAAGACTTAAATAAAATTGAAACCATGTTGCATTTAAATATTGAAGCGTTAACAATTTTTTCAACTCTCTATGTGCATAAGTATCAAAACCAAGCTGGTACTCAAATTATTAACATTTCATCACGCGGTGGCTACACCATTGTTCCGAATGCGGTTACCTATTGTGCAACTAAATTCTATGTTAATGCCTTTACCGAAGGGCTTGCACAAGAATTAAAACAAAGCCAAGCACAATTAACCGCCAAAGTACTGGCTCCTGCAGCAACCCAAACTGAATTTGGTCAAAAAGCCAATAACACGACTGAATATGACTATGATAAGAGTTTCGCTAAGTACCACACTGCTGACCAAATGGCGGAATTTTTGCTAGCCTTATACGATAGTGACAAAACTATTGGCGAAATTAATACTAAAGATTTTTCATTTTCGTTAAAGGATAGCATCTTCCCATATTCCGGAGATCCTAAACAAAACCAAAAAAGTTAATACTTGTTTATACACAAACATATAGCAATTTGGAAACATCTTAACAGAAATAAAAATGCCAGCACTGATTGCTGGCATTGGTTTGGCGTGGTGTTGGCGGTCATAAATAGTTATCTTTAAGATAACAGCCGCCTTTTGCTTGCCAACGAGGTCAGCTCGGGTTGCTACTGCCACTACAACTATCATCTTACTGCTTAGCTTTAATTGCTCCTGATTAACTGCCTGCGACTTAAGGATTAAGACTAAGGATAGACGCAATACCCTGCGCTATCCAGGTCGGGAGACCTGCTATGAACGTTGCCGTGCAAGCCATCAACAATAAACCGGTCAGGACCACTACCATCACTTGCCCAACTACCGTAGTTAGTGACAACTATAGGACTCAAGTTGCCCCATTCTGCTAACAAACCAGCATCAATATTACGCTGGTAATGATTACCACTTGACGACGGTGTGGCACCAATAGCACCTTGACACAAAGAATTAGTTGAGCCAGCTCCCGAACATACTGAGTTAGTTAAGTCTTTTACCTGTGTTAGACGATAACCGCTGCCTAAACCCGTACACCATGATAACATCTTAGGATAGGTATCATAATATTTAGCAGAATCACCTCTTAAAAGTCCGGTGCGCATGACGAACCACTTCTTTAATACAAAGCCATATTTTACTATTGCTACATTACTACTATTATACCCCACTAACTCGAAAGTCTGCGGTAAAATTGGAGCTCTAAGTGCACCAGGTGAATCTAAATTTGTTTGCTCCGCTGTTACCGCCGGGCCAGTAAGAGTGACGCGGATAGTATTTGACTTATTATCTGTTGGTGTCATAGTAGCAGTAATACCATCCCGAGTAACTGCTGGCCAAGTTAATTTTGAAGCATCAATACCATCTATCTGTAAATCAAAATGCGCCCTGTTAATTCCGGTAGTGGGGAAATTAAGACCATAAGATGATGGCGTATTTGATTGCGTCAGAAAGCCTTTATCTGGGTTCCAGATAGTGGTAGGGCCGGCGAAGTACCATCCTGGTATAAACCCTGTATTTTCGCCCATAGCCAGATTCGGCGCCGCGTAGCAGATTTTAGGCGCTTCTTTAGGACTGATATAATAAATGGCAGTACCACCGCTAAAATTAGTGCTACTAGGCAGCCCATACTGGGTGGTTAAACTACCAGATGTACTGGTTAATTCCACTTTATAAGGTGCTTTATCACAAAGGCTTAATACAGTATCACGACTAACTGATTGACCATTTTTATCGGTAATAGTAACACTTAAACTACCAGTTGCGGTGACACCATTAACACCCTGACCATCACCATCATCATCACCCCAATAATTATTAGGTGCACCAATTAGTTCGTTTAAGGTAATTGAATTAGTAGTGGGTGGTACCGACATACCAATATCGGCAAAGCTTTGGTTTTCCACTGGAAGAACTATGGGGTTGTCCGTGGTTGAAGTATTATTCTCTGGCGTATAAGTGGTTTGAGTAGTACCGTCAGAAATAGTAATACCTAATAAACTATTGGTATCAGTTGCTTTAGTCACCCCATTATCGAACGTTAAATAAGGCTCACTACCATTAATTTCCTTTGTCGTAGTGGCTGATAACGCTTGGGTATTTACCGAATAAAATAATAATAAAGGAATTAAGGTTAAAGAGAATTTAGATAAATATATTGAACTTTGAGTTAATTTAAATAAGTAGTTATTAAGAGTTTTTAAAACATAGGTTTGCCAGCGCTGGTGTCTGGTGTCTGGTGTCTGAAATTATACTGCATGACTCACTTCCTGTCAACTAATTTACTGTTTTATCTAGCATTTCTATGTTCGATAGCTTATAAATTAAGCCAAATCCATTTTTTAGTATTGAAATTATAATAGTATGAAAAAAATTTAACTACTATTTTAATCTAAAGATTTGTAAAGAATTGTAAAGATAGACAAATATTGCCCCTTAATTATAGTGATTTAATAATAATATTTCACAATAGTTTAAGCGCTTTCAGATTAGGGGATGGTTAGGTAGGTGAATATTCATTGTTATTGAAATAGCATTACTAATGCCTTAGCTGATTTTATACATAAACGTATAGCAGTTTGGAAACATCTTGACAAGTACAAAATGCCAGCCAGATTGCTGGCATTGGTTTGGCGTGGTGTTGGCGGTCGTAAATAGTTATCTTTAAGATAACAGCCGCCCTTTACTCGCCAACTCCGTCGGCTCGGGTTTTCCCTGCCGCAGCAACTGTCCATTTGTTGCTTAACCTTAATTGCTTCTAATTTATTTCCCATGATCTAAAGATTAAAAACCAACGACCGAGGACCAAGAACTAAGGATAGGTGCAAACGCCATAGATGGCACTAGTACTATTCTCTCTGACGCGTCCACCAAAAATGGTACCATCAGTATTGACGGATAACTTATAAGGACCGATGCTATCACCTGTCCAGTAGTAGTCGGTGCTGAAGAAGTTGGCACCGGTATAATCGTCCATCTTGCCCCATTCAGTAAAAAAACCAGCACCGATATTACGCTGGTAAAACCTAGTATTTGATGACGGAGTGGCACCTACTGCACCTATACATGTATGCATGCCTCCACACACGGCGTTGGTTAAATCTTTTACCTGTGCCATGTGATAACCTATATTTGCACACCAAGCAATTTGGTTGGTAAGAGTATTTTTTTTATCGCCACTATTAACAAACCACTGCTTTAATACAAATCCATATTTTAATACTGTTTTATGATTACTATCATAACCCACTAACTCGAATTGCTGTGGTAAGCTTGGTATACTAACTTCACCCGGTGAATTGGATTCGATTTGCGACGCCGTTGCTACTGGACCGGTGAGGGTAACTCGGACAGAGGAGGCACCATCAGAGTTAAAATCACCATCTACAGGCGTTTTTAACGACATAGTGGCAGTAATACCACCCTGAGTGACCGTTGGCCAAGTCAATGCCGTAGGATCAATACCTCCCACAAGTAAATCAAAATGCAGATTATTAGCCCCGGTAGTCGGGAAATTACGATTGTAACTTGATGATTCTGTGGATTGCACTAGGAAGCCTTTAGTGGGGTTCCAGATAGAGGCGGGGCCGGCGTAGCTGCTGGTGCCCCAGTTAAGATTCGGCCTGGCATAACAAATTGTAGGTGCTGCTTTGGGATTAATATAATAGATTGCACTACTACCACCGAAGTTACTACTATTGGGTACTCCATACTGAGTGGTTAAACTACCATTAGTACTAGTTAATTCCACTTTATAAGGCGCTTGACATATATCTAAGGTAGCACTACGACTAACTTTATTGTTCATATTATCAGTAATACTGACACTTAAACTACCGCTAACGGTGATTCCATTAGCACCCAGACCATCACCATCATCATCACCCCAATAATTATTAGGTGCACCAATTAGTTCGTTTAAGGTGATTGAATCAGCAGTGGTTGGTACCAACATCTGCACATCGGCCAGCGTTTCACTTGTATTGGGTAACTCTATTGGCGTAGTAGCCGAAGTATTGTTTTCTGGAGTAATGACAGTACCGTCAGATAGGGTAATACCCAATAGACTATTAGTATCATTCGCTTTAGTTACACCGCCATCAAAGGTTAAATAAGGCTCACTACCATTAATTACCTGTACCGTAGTAGCTGATAACGCTTGGGTATTTACTGAATAGGGTAATAATACACCAATTAACCCTAACGGTAATTTCGATAAGCATTTTGAAAGTAAGTAATTTAGTTGTGATAACCGCGATAAAGCTGGATAGTTAAGCGTTAAAAAAATCCTTGAGTATAATAACTTAACGAAGTTGTTCTTATTAAGATTTATAGAATAAATCTGTCGACTATTATTGTAACACATTGCTTCCTTTATACCGATTAACTTTATATTTTATTTTGATTTTTATTGCTAATCCCTTATGTGCTAATCTAAACTCATTTCCAATCTTAAAATTATAACAACAAGGAAAAAATTTAACTACAGTTTTAATCAAACAATTTGTTAGCTATTGTAAAGTAAAGCAAATTAACACTTAGTTATAGTAACCTAATAATTATATTTCACACAATTACGAAATCGGTCTAATTCGGTGATAGTAACCTAAAGGTATACTAATATCTATTGAAACGGACACAATTAAGTTTTAACTGATTTTATACGAAAACGTATATCTATCAGGAAACATCTTGACAAGTCTAACCACTGGTCAAGATGTAAATTGGTATAATTTACGGGCAATTTAGGCTATTCGCATGCCGGGTTTAGCACCATTATCGGGAGATAATAGATAAATGCCGTCACTATCATCTTTACCACTGGCAGCTAACACCATGCCTTCGGAAACACCAAAGCGCATTTTTCTAGGGGCTAAGTTAGCAATCATCACGGTTAATCGCCCAATCAATACTTGTGGATCTGGGTAGTATTGTTTAATCCCCGAAAATACATTGCGGGTTTCATCACCAATATCTAAGGTCAACTGTAATAACTTATCAGAACCTTCAACTAAGGTAGCATTTTTTATGAGTGCTACGCGCAAATCAATTTTCGCAAAATCATCAAAATTGATGGTTTCGGCAATCGGTTCAGCCATTTTTGCTGTCGCAGGTGCGGCTGACGCGGCTTGTTGTTTTGAGTCTTCAATCATAGCGGTGATTTTGTCCATATCGATACGGTTAAATAAGGCTTTAAAGCGATTAATAGTATGATTTGTTAAGGCGTTATTAATAGTATGCCACTCTAATTTGCTATTTAAAAATTCCTCAGTGCGAGTCGCTAGCGAAGGCACAATCGGTTTTAAGTAAGTCATTAAAATACGGAATAAGTGGATCCCCATGGAGCAAATATCCTGTAACACCTGATCTTGACCTTCTTGTTTAGCGACTACCCAAGGTGCTTTTTCATCAATATAACGATTAGCTTCGTCGGCTAGTGCCATAATTTCACGTATAGCTTTACTGGATTCGCGTTGTTCAAAATAATCGGCAATAATTTGTGCTTTTTCCACAAACTGCGCATATAATTCTGGTTCAGATACTTGTGCTGACAGTTTGCCGTCAAAACGTTTATTAATAAAACCAGCCGAACGCGAAGCTATATTGACTACTTTATTAACTAAATCACTATTCACGCGTTGCACAAAGTCTTCCAGATTTAAATCGATATCATCAATATGTGGTGATAATTTAGCGGCATAATAATAGCGCAGGCAATCAGGATCTAAGTGTTTTAAATAAGTACTGGCTTGAATAAAGGTACCGCGCGATTTAGACATTTTAGCGCCATCAACGGTAACATAACCATGCACAAAAATATTCGATGGTTTGCGATGGTCACTCCCTTCTAACATGGCAGGCCAAAATAGGCTATGGAAGTAAACAATATCTTTACCAATAAAATGATACAGTTCAGTTTGCGAGTTTTTATTCCAGAATTCATCAAAAATCGCTTTATTATTTTTATTACAATAATTCAAGAACGAGCCCATATATCCGATTGGCGCATCTAACCATACATAGAAATATTTACCTGGTGCATCAGGAATTTCAAAGCCAAAATACGGGGCATCGCGGCTAATATCCCACGGCTGCAAGCCAGCAGCAAACCATTCTTGCATTTTGTTAGCTACTTGTTCTTGTAAAGTGCCCGAACGTATCCACTGTTGTAACATATCGGAAAAAGCCGGCAGATCAAAAAAGAAATGCTCTGAATCTTTCATAACAGGGGTTGCACCCGAAACAACTGACTGCGGATTAATCAAGTCAATTGGGTTATAGGTGGCACCACACACTTCACAGTTATCACCATATTGATCCGGCGCTTTACAACGCGGGCAAGTACCTTTTACAAATCGATCCGGTAAGAACATTTGTTTTTCCGGATCAAACAGTTGCGAAATCACTTTAGTCTTAATGTAACCATTAGCTTTTAAGCGTTTATAAATCTGCTCGGAGATTTCCCTATTTTCCGGACTATGAGTAGAATGGTAATTATCAAAACTAATATTAAAGCCAGCAAAATCATGTTGATGTTCAGCTTTTACCGCATCAATCATCTGTTCCGGTGTAACACCCAATTGCTGAGCTTTGAGCATAATTGGGGTGCCATGAGCATCATCGGCACAAATAAAATAGATTTCATTACCACGCATTCGCTGGAAACGCACCCAAACATCGGCTTGAATATGTTCAAGCATATGGCCTAAGTGAATTGATCCATTAGCATAAGGAAGCGCACAAGTAACCAGTATTTTGCGTTGAGTTGTCATGTTGATTTATTACCTTTTTTTACATAATGGCAGAAATAGTACATCAATCGTGGGATTATCGCTAGATTTATGCCATAATTTACTTAAAATTGTTTACATGCTCCACTGATCTGAAAGTTAAATAACATGAATTTTAGGCTATAAGGCGATGCTTTTTAGTTTTAGCTTTTTTTTGCCTTTAGAGACCAATGTTAACAAGTTACTAACTTACAATTATATGAGTATAAACATCTTTATCTAGAGAAATAAGGCTTATTCCCATGGAAGCAAAAACGATTCTTGAACAATTTACTCACCCTACCCTAAATAAAAACTTGATTGAACTTGGTGCAGTAAAGCAATGTGAATGTGTGAATAAACAATTGTTAATTACTTTGGAAATGCCATTTGCTTGGCAAACGGCATTTGTAGAATTACAACAAGCAGTAACACCATCTTTACTTAAACTAGATGGCGTTGACGGTGTGAAGTGGAAGATCAAATATAATATTGCCACTTTAAAGCGTGCCAACAGTCAACCAGCTATCAATAATATCAAAAATATTATTGCGATAAGTTCCGGCAAAGGTGGAGTTGGTAAATCATCAACGGCAGTTAACTTGGCGTTAGCTTTACAACTACAAGGCGCCAAAGTGGGAATTTTAGATGCTGATATTTATGGTCCGTCAATCCCAACTATGCTTGGTACCGAAAAACAGCAACCTTTGTCACCCGATAATAAACATATGGCCCCAATTATGGCTCATGGCCTTGCCAGTAATTCCATTGGTTATTTGGTTGATTCTGATGGTGCCATGGTGTGGCGTGGGCCAATGGCCAGTAAGGCACTATTGCAGATTTTACATGATACGCTGTGGCCAGAGTTAGATTATTTGGTTATTGATATGCCACCAGGTACCGGCGACATCCAATTAACCTTAGCCCAAAACACTCCTGTGACTGCTGCGGTAATTGTGACTACCCCACAAGATATTGCTTTGATTGATGCCAAAAAAGGGATCACCATGTTCACTAAGGTGAATATTCCAACCTTAGGTATTGTCGAAAACATGAGCTACCATATTTGTGAAAATTGTGGTCACCATGAAGCGATTTTTGGCGAAGGTGGTGCCGAACGTTTAGCCAAGCAATACCATACCACGCTACTGGGGCAAATTCCACTGCATACAATGTTACGCCAAGATTTGGACACTGGTAACCCCACAGTTATTAGTCACCCTGATAGTGAATTTACTAAAATTTATTGCCAAATTGCTGTCCGTATTGCCAGTGAACTGTATTGGCAAGGTGAAGCGATTTTACCAGATATTTCGTTTAAGGCATTATAAAATATAGGTTTTCCGCTGTATCAACTAACGGCTGCAATAGCGGAAAACCATACCATCGGTTAACTGATAATTTTATCCTTAAACATAAAAAACACCGCGCCAAGTAAACATAAACCAGCCCAAATGTAATCTGTTTTGAAAGGTTCTTTAAGAATAAACATCGAAAATGGAATAAATACCGATAAACTGATCACTTCTTGAATAATTTTCAATTGCCCGGCACTGGCAACTTGAAAGCCGATGCGGTTGGCTGGTACTTGTAACAAATATTCGAATAAGGCAATTCCCCAACTAATAAACACCGCCACAATCCAAACTTGATTATGTAAAAACCGTAGGTGACCATACCAAGCAAAGGTCATAAAAATATTACTAAAGGTAAGTAAACAAACAGTGATGAGAAGTTGATTCATGATTATGATGAAAGAGACAAAAAAGATTTGGCTATTATATACCTGTGTTTATTAAAGTTACACTAGCACAACTCGGTAATTTAGTTATAAGAAAGAAGTAATTATCTATTTTATTAATCGGTTAAATTACCTCTGTTTATTCGCTTAAGCTATTGTAGTCAAGCTATTCTAGTTTTATAGTAAATCATAACTTATTCCCACCTATCTTCAATGTATTGCTAGCAACAACACTTTAGGTAACCACACTTATCACAACATTTAGGAGATGATTATGCAAAAGAGAGTAAACGAAGTCACTATGCGCGGAACACCAGTTACTTTACTAGGACCGAAAATGAAAGTTGGCGATCTTGCTCCAGATTTTGTGGTTCAAGATGCTAGCATGAACGAGGTCAAACTATCTGACTTCACTGGTAAAGTTAGGATAATTAATGCCGTTCCTTCAATTGATACTTCAGTTTGTAGTGCCCAAGTTCATCATTTTAATGTTGCAGCGGCCAACCTTAAAGATACGATTATTTTTTCAATTAGTGTTGATTTGCCATTTGCTTTACGCCGTTATTGTGCTGCCGAAGGTATTGATGAGGTTAAAGTCACCTCTGATCACAAAGACCTTGATTTTGGTTTAAAATACGGGGTAGTTATCGCAGAAAAACGTTTACTGACGCGCGCCGTTTTTGTTATCGATCAACAAGGCAAAATTGCCTACCTTGAGTATGTTAAAGAGGTATCTAATGAGCCTGATTATGACAAAGTTCTCACTGCAGTCAAAACCTTAGTTTAATAGCTGTTACCACCTAGATTAATTTTAGGTGGTAAGTTAGCTTGAGTTTTATAATGGTATCAGTTTAATAATAAATAATATTCGGTTATAATCGCCGGCAATTTATCTAGCCCAGCTATTTACTTATATCATGAATAATACCCAAAAACGATCGCGGATATGGTCTTCAATTCTTTGTTTGGCTTTTGCGGCCTTCATTTTCAATACTACCGAATTTGTTCCGGTGGGATTGTTGCCCAACATAGCAGAAAGTTTTTCGATGGATGTAGCACATGCGGGGCTATTGCTCACTATTTATGCATGGGCGGTTTCGCTATTATCGCTTCCGTTAACTATTTTGACGTCCAAAATGGAACGGCGAAAGTTACTAGTGTTTCTGTTCTGCTTATTTATTGGCAGCCATATTTTAGCGGGTTTTGCTTGGAATTTTTATAGCTTAATGGTAGCACGAATTGGCATTGCCTCTGCCCACGCGGTATTTTGGGCCATCACCACTCCGCTAGCAGTTCGATTAGCACCAAATGGAAAAAAAGCTAAAGCTATGGGTTTTATTGTGGTTGGCGTTTCAATGGCAACTATTTTAGGTATTCCTATCGGAACTATGATTGGTCAACTGGTTGGTTGGCGTGCCACCTTTTTATGTATTGGTATCTTTTCCTATTGTGTTTTAGTTTTATTACTTCACTTTCTACCACAAGTACCAAGTAGCAATACTATTTTGCTTAAAGATATTCCAAACGTACTAAAACGCCCTGCGTTATTAAATATCTATCTATTAACAGCTATTGTTATAACAGGACACTTTACCGCTTATACCTATATCACCCCATTTATGCTTAAAGTCGGTGGTTTCAACCAAACTATGGTAGTTATATTACTATTATCGATTGGTTTTGCTGGCATGATAGGCAGTATTATTTTTGCCAAATTTGCCGACAAACACCAAATAGCTATTTTAGTAGTACCAATCACTTTATTATTAATTTGTCTGTTATCCCTTTATGTTTGTTCGTTAAGCCTGTTTACCGCAATTATTCAAGGGATGCTGTGGGGGTTGTCAATTACGATTATTGGCATGGTCATGCAGAGTAAAGTTATTGATGTCGCCCCTAATGCGGCCGACATCGCCACCGCCGTTTATTCAGGGATTTACAATATTGGTATTGGCGGCGGTGCATTTGTCGGTAGCCAAGTGTTGCTGTATCTGTCAACTCAATATATTGGTTTTATAGGGGCAATATTTGTAATCATCGCCCTGTGTTTGTTTTATTTGCTAGCCAGAAAAACTTGGTAATCAATAAGTAACAATAAACGGTTACTTATTGATGGCTTCTAGCTGTTCCCACCTTGCAAACACGGCTTCAAGTTCCGCTTCTTTATCGGCTAAGGTTTGTAAAATTAAGCTAGTGTGCTCGTGGGGTTGATTAAAGAAGTCACTCTGACCTATTTGGGCTTGTAACTCGGTTATTTCAACGTCTAGCTGCTCTATTTTTCCCGGTAATTGTGCTAATTCGCGTTGCTCATTATAGCTAAGTTTCAGCTTAGTTTTTGCTGGTTGATTATTGTTAGTGCTGGCTTTATTGTCTTCCTTTTTAGTTGCTTTACTATTATTACTCGTTGCAACTTGCGTTTTTACCGGCCGGGTTTGTTGCTGTTGTTGCAAGGCATCGCTATAACCACCGGCATAAACTCCAATATGGCCTTGGTCTTCAAAAAACCAACAATTGGTGACCACATTATCCACAAATTGGCGATCGTGGCTCACGAGTAATACTGTTCCTTGATAATCATTAACCAATTCTTCCAATAGTTCTAATGTTTCAATATCCAGATCATTAGTAGGTTCGTCAAGTACTAGTAAATTGCTCGGTTTTAAAAATAATTTTGCCAACAATAAGCGATTACGCTCGCCACCGGACAATGCCCGCACTGGTGTTCTGGCACGTTTCGGTGGGAATAAAAAATCTTGCAAGTAACCAAGTACATGGCGAGAACGCCCATTAACCATCACTTCTTGTTTACCTTCAGCCAGATTATCCATTACGGTTTTTTCAGGATCGAGTTCTAAGCGATACTGATCAAAATAAGCTACTTCAAGTTTAGTACCACAATGAACACTGCCCGAAGTTGGTTGTAAATCACCAAGCAGGAGTTTTAATAATGTGGTTTTGCCAATACCATTAGGACCAATAAGCGCGATTTTGTCACCACGTAATACTTGCACACTAAAATCATTAACTAATTGTTTGCCATCAATTTGGTAACTGACATTTTCAAGTTCAAAAACGATTTTGCCGGAACGTAGTGCTTCTTCAATCTGCATTTTGGCACTACCCATAACTTGACGGCGCTGAGAATATTCTTGGCGCATGGCTTTTAAAGCCCGTACTCGGCCTTCATTACGGGTGCGACGTGCTTTAATCCCTTGGCGGATCCACACTTCCTCTTGGGCGAGTTTTTTATCAAATTCAGCATTTTGCAGTTCTTCGACACGTAAAGCATCTTCTTTACCCAGCAAATAACTATCGTAATCACCGCCCCATGAAGCCACTTTACCACGATCCAAATCGATAACCCGCGTCGCCATCTGGCGAATAAAAGAACGGTCATGCGAAATAAACACAATACTACCACTAAAGCTTTTTAAAAATTCTTCAAGCCAACGAATGGTTTCAATATCTAAATGGTTAGTGGGTTCATCCAGCAATAACACTGAAGGTTGGCAAACCAATGCCCTTGCCAGTGCAGCTTTACGTAACCATCCCCCCGATAATGAAGACAAAGCGACTTCACCATCTAGCGACAGCGAAGAAATAACATTACGAATGCGGTTATCTAACTGCCAACCATTTTGCTGATCGAGCTGTTCTTGTATTTTGGCTAGTTTAGCTAAATTAGCTTCGCTCGGATCACGCTCAATTAGATGCGAGAGTTCATTATAATCTTTTACTAGCTGTGCTTGATCTTGTAACCCTTCGGCTACAAAGTCAAATACATTACCTTGAATATCACGTGGTGGATCTTGTTGTAAACGGGATACCACTACGTTGTTTTCGTAGACGATTTGCCCCTCATCTAAGGGTATTTCTTTATTTAGGATTTTAAGTAAGGTAGATTTTCCGGCACCATTGCGCCCAACCAGACAAACGCGCTCGTTTTCTTCAATCGACATATCAATATGATCCAGTAATGGCGCATCACTAAATGAAAGGTAAGCATTTGTAAGATTAATTAATGACATACTTGTGGTTTTTGTTTGGATATTGAATAATAAGCGAGTATTCTATCATAGGTTGTTGTTGGCAACTAAAATCAATTATCAAAGATATAATAAAAAATCCTCACTAATGTGAGATCTCGGTTCTCTTCCTGTATAAAACTAATGCTGTAGTATTTATTAATTAACTGAAAATATTAATAAATCTCGGTGTGGAGGTTATTATGAGTCATATGTGGACATTCCAGCGTGTAGGTGGATTAGATCAAGTTGTATTTAACAGTAGTGATGACATTATTAATTTAGCTGACTTAGATCCAAAGTTATGGGTGGCACTGAGTTGCCCAACGACAGGCCTCAATTTTGACAAAAGAACACTGGCACTTTTAGATGTTGACCAAGATGGGCGCATCCGCATTCCCGATATTTTAGATGCCATTAGTTGGACCAAAGACAAGGTCTTATCTTTTGATAAAATCTTACAATCTTCTGATATTCTGCCACTGGCACAGATTGACACTACCACTAAAGCAGGGCAAAAATTATTAGTAACCGCCCATAGTATTTTAGCTAATTTAAATAAAAGCCAACAAAATTTTTTGACTCAAGATGATGTGCAACAGTCAATTAAAATCAATGCAGGCAAACTTTATAATGGCGATTTAATCTTCCCTCCGGCGTCTGAATTGTCCACAACTATGCAAACCTTTATTCAATCAGCTATTAAGGTTATTGGTGCCGAAAAGGACATGAGTGGTCAAGCCGGTATTAATTTAGATATTGCCACCACTTTTGTTAACAACCTGCAAACTTGGCAACAATGGCAAACTGATATTAGTAAGACCGAAACCCCTTTTGGCGAGAACCGAACCGAAATTTGGAAACTGGTACAAACGCTTAAACCTAAAATTGATGATTATTTTTTACGGATAGAACTAGCGCAATATGCTCCTCAAGCACAAACCGCACTGAATGTAGATGAAAAATATATAGTGCCAACAGAAAACGGATTATTATCCGACGACGCTCTGGCAGAATTACCATTATCAAAAATTGACACTAACAGTACTTTGGACTTAGTTAATGGGCTTAACCCCCTTTGGAAGAGCAAAGTTAGTCAATTTAAATCCTTGGTTGCTTCGTCATTAGCCAATCCAGATCAACTTAGCCAAGCAGAATGGCAACATATTCAAACTAGTTTGCAAGCTTATACTAAATTGATTAATTCCAAACCAGAAATGACAAAAATTAAGGTAACCATTGCGCCGATTGGCAGTATTGAAGATCTACCGGCACAACTGATTGCCAGTTTGACTGACAAACAACTGCTTAACGAATTTCAACACATGGTTGAACAAGATAATCAAACCCCTATTTCGGCGGCTGATGTGCTAGTTTTAGAAAAACTAGTGCTGTTCCATAAACACCTTTATCGGTTGTTGGTTAACTTTACTTCATTCGCTGATTTTTTCTCACTCGAAAATACCGCGGCATTTCAACTTGGCAAGCTTTATATTGATGGACGCTGCGCCACTTTATGTGTTGCCGTTGATAACATTGGCAAGCACTCTACCCTAGCCAATTATTCTGAATTATGCCTACTTTATTGTGAATGTACTCGCCATGGGCAAAAACAACTTATTGCCGCTGCTATAACTGCCGGGCAAGGTGATTTGCTAATTGAGGGGCGTAACGGCGTGTTTATTGATACTGATGGTAATGATTGGGATGCGAATGTAGTCAAAATAATTAGCAAACCGATTAGTATTCAACAAGCGGTGTGGGCGCCTTATCAACGTATTGGGCGATTAATTACCGAACAAATCAATAAATGGGCCAGTAGCAAAGACGCCAGTATAGAAAAATCTAGTGCTCAAGTAATTCAAAATCCGGAAAATAAATTTGATATTGGTAAAAGTGTCGGCGTTTTTGCTGCTATCGGTTTAGCTATAGGCGCCATTGGTACTGCATTAGCAACTATTTTTCAGGCGATATTTTCATTAACTTGGTGGCAGCTCCCATTAGTTATTATTGGGTTATTTTTAATCATATCCGGACCTTCGGTGATTTTAGCATGGCTAAAATTACGGCGTAGAACCTTGGGACCATTGCTTGAAGCTTCCGGCTGGGCAATTAATGGCCAAGTTAAAATCAATTTATTACTTGGGGGATTACTCACTAGCAAAGCTGAATTACCACAAAATGCTAAGCGTAATTTACGCGACCCGATGAGAAAACGCAGCCAAAAACCATTAATAGCTTTTATACTGGCAATCTTAATTGGTATTGGGGTTTCTGGTGCTTGGCTGTGGCATAAAGGTTATTTTAATCAATATTTTGAACCACAAAAGCAACAACAAACTACCAATAACGCCAATACTCAAAAATAAACCTAGCAATAAGTATTGCTCAAGGTTCGCCATAATTATTGGCGAACCTTGAGCATTATTAATGCTCATACACCGGCAAGCGATGACAAATGGCTAGTACTTTTTCTTTAACTGCTTGAATTGCTTGTTCGTCATTAATATTATCTAACACATCACAAATCCAGTTGGCTAAATCTCGGGATTCAGCTTCTTTAAAACCACGACGGGTAATCGCCGGAGATCCAAGGCGAACCCCTGAAGTCACAAACGGGCTTTGTGGATCTTTGGGTACACTGTTTTTGTTAACGGTAATATTAGCACTACTTAATGCGGCATCAGCCTCTTTGCCGGTGATGTTTTTATCCACTAAATCAATTAAAAATAGATGATTTTGTGTTTCACCAGCAACCACCTTATAACCACGTTTTAAAATGACAGCAACCATAGCTTGGGCATTTTTGATCACTTGTTGTTGGTATTGTTTATAGGCTGGCTCCATCGCCTCTTTTAGCGCTACAGCTTTAGCAGCAATAACATGCATTAACGGACCGCCCTGTGCGCCGGGAAATACCGATGAATTTAGTTTTTTATACAGTTCCTCACTGCCACCTTTGGCTAAAATTAGCCCTCCACGTGGTCCCCCTAAAGTTTTATGAGTAGTGGTGGTAACTACATGAGCAAACGGCACCGGATTAGGATAAACACCAGCAGCGACTAAACCGGCAACATGCGCCATATCCACAAATAAATACGCTCCCACACTATCAGCAATTTCACGCATTTTTTGCCAATCAACGATGCCAGAATAAGCAGAAAAACCACCGATAATCATTTTAGGCTGAGACTGTTTGGCAATGGTCGCTAGTTCGGCATAATCAATATGCCCGGTAGCATCAACCCCATAAGCCACAACTTTATACAGTTTACCGGAAAAACTCACTGGCGAACCATGAGTTAAATGCCCACCTTCGGATAAGTTCATACCCAAGATGGTATCGCCCGGTTGTAATAAAGCGGTATACACCGCAAAATTAGCTTGAGATCCGGAATGAGGTTGCACATTAGCATAATCCGCACCAAATAAGGTTTTAGCCCGGTCGATAGCTAATTGTTCGACAACATCAACATATTCACAACCACCATAATAGCGTTTACCCGGATAACCTTCAGCATATTTATTGGTGAGTTGCGATCCTTGCGCTTGCATTACCCGAGGGCTGGTATAGTTTTCGGAAGCTATTAGCTCCAGATGATCTTCTTGACGTTGCTCTTCACCTTTAATGGCATCCCATAAATCTTTATCATAATCGGCAATAGTCATTGCTTTACTAAACATGTTGACTCCTTATTATAAATTAGATCAGCTTGTAAGCTTATTGCAGTACTTGTTAGTATAAAAACCAAGCGTTCATCCTCACTCAATCAGCATTTTATTGCAATCTTTTTTACTACTTATAAAAAAATCATATAAAAAAGAAGAGATTTACGAACATTTTTTATATAAATTACTATTAAAAAGTACTTGATTTATTTTTCACAAGAATAAGCATCTTGCTACATCTATTTATATTTAAAGCCAACTATATAAAATAATTAATTAAGGTTTAACACAAATCGCGCTAAAGTACGTATACCAATCCGCTTGAGTTGCACCAGAAGCAATTCCACCGTCGTCTGGAGAAACAACAAGATATAACAAATGGCTATTCTGAATAGGCTCAATTTGATTGGTCCAATAAAAATCGGCTGTATAATTCGCTTCTGGATATCGATAGGTGGTAATAACGCCCCATTCATTGGTTAAGCCTCCTATCCATTTATCATTGATTTTATAGCTTAACTGCCGACGATAATAATTATAATTTCTACTAGGTATACCATCTCTAGAATATAGCAATAAATTATTAGCATTGGTAAGATCTGAAACATTTGTCAATCGATAGTTATAACCTAAATTATTACAAAAATTTACAGCGCTAGTTCTACTGAAATAATAATAATCATCTTTATCAGATCTAACAATATACCATCGTTGCAGCTTAAAACTATATAACAACTGATTTTTAGAGCTATCTGAATAAAGTTTAAAAACAGAAGGTTCAAAGCTTTTATCGCCTGAATATTCATTTGGTCCTTGTAATGTTACCCGCACAGTATTAGTATCTTCTGCACTTAATTTTAGTGTTACACCTACACCCGATTCTGCTTGAATAACCGTGCCATTTATATTAATAACCTCTTGAGCAGTTATACCCACAGTAGGTATTAACTTAAAGAAAAGTTTATCGGAACCTGTACTAGGGAAATTCTTTTCTGGTGAAGAAATGTCTTGAACTCTAAATCCTTTTGTTGAAGCCCAATCTGGTCCATCAACATCATATAAATCTTTGTTATTTGCGTACTCAAAATATAAAATAGGTTTAGCATAACATACATATGGCCTATCTATCTTAGTTTTAAAGTAATAAGTATGACTGCTTGCATTAAAATTTCTGATATTAGGATTACCATATTGGGTTGATAAACCGCCCTTAGTTGCACCTAAAGTTAACTTATATGGCATGTCACATCCTGTTAATAATCCATGAGGATTATCTTTGACTATTTGCGTAATATCCCGATTATCCGCTGTTTGCCATTTTACACTTAAAGTACCAGTTGCAGTCACATTAGCATCACCATCAACATCTTCCCAATAATTAAATGGGTCACCTATTAGGCTGTTTAGAGATATGTTTGGATAATTATCGTTACCATTAGTAGGTAAAGTTACTAATGTTTCAACATCATCAAATCTAGCATTAGTTGCTAACTCTATGGGCTCGGTTATACTCGAAGTATCATTATTTACACTTACTTCATCTCCGTTTGGTAATTTAATCCCTAATAAAGGTTCTACTGTTTCTACTTTAGTTATTCCACCATCGAATGTAAGGTAGGGAGCTTCCCCTTGAATTTTATTTATTGTAGTTGCAGATAAGGCCTGAGCGTTATTAAGAAATAACCCTATACTTAACACTAATAACAACTTATTGAATGTAAATATAATTTTAATTTTTTTAATTAATCTAGATAGTAAGGTTAACTGGTTTATGTGGTTATTATTGGTTGTAGGTAAACTATATATGGAATCTATTAATGAGTTTCGGTATTTTTTACTAAAAAATAGTTTGTAGTAACATAGTAATTGATACTTTATATAATTTGTATTCATTTTATTACTCCCGGATTCCATATTTTATTTTAATCAACTAAATTGTTTTTAGTTTTAATGATTAAAAATCACACTCCCGAACATTATTTATTCATTTGAATACAATTTAAAAAAAATAGAAACTATATTTTTGTAAAGATATGTAAATTTTAATGTTTATAATTAAAATTTAATATATATCAAAAAATTACTTTGCGCGAAATTCATACATTATTTATGTTAATCACTATAATTTTCAATTTTTCTAACATTAAGTATATACTGACGCTAAGTTTATAATTGAGTTACTAGTTTATATGCCTTTATCAACACTTACTGTTATACCGTTTTTTATATTAACTATTGTTATCGCCTCATTGTTAAAACAGAAAAAATGGCAATTATTGACCATAATCTTGATGACCATACTTATCACCATGGAGCTTACTTCCATTTATTTTAGTGGTGGTTTTATTGATTATCAGTTTTACGTTAATTTAAATGTTAACGATATTATTGAAGGTTTATTTATTTTTAAGCTGCAAGCAGTGTTAGTTATCGGGGTATTTTTTGCTTTAATATGGCTATTATCAAAATTAGCTAATCTATTAAAACATAAATGCCACTTACTATTGCGGTTGTCATTAGCAATTTTAGCAGTAGTTTCGCTTAGTTATCATAATGGTCCTTTTAGTCGTTTATATGAGATTTATCAGGTAACCAGTGCCCCGCGCGAGCCATTTGAGAAAGCATTACAAACGCTTAACATGCAGGATTATATCAATAAAAATCAGATAATTAGTCATAAAGGCAAAAATATCGTGGTGCTATCTTTAGAGTCTTTTGAACAAGGCTTTTTCGATTTTAACGATTTAACACCTAATCTAAAACAATTACGTGACAATTATACCTTCTTTGCCAACATGCCAATGAGTGCTGGTAGTAGTTGGACCACTGCATCGATGTATACATACATGACTGGCGTACCTTTTTTAATTGGTGGTTATGCAACTACACCTTTAATGCAAGCTAATGCTACTAAATTAGTGAATTTAGGGGATGTGCTAACCCAAGCGGGCTACCAAACCCGCTATGTGATGGCTGGCCCTGATTTTGCCGGGATTGGGCATACAGCTGAGCTGTTAGGAATGCAAGTTATTTCGGAAAAAAATTATGCAGGTCAATACCCTAAAGCCCCTTTTGGCCTATATGACAAAGATATTTTTGATATTGCCCAAAAACAAATCGCCACTATGAGCCAAAATGATAAACCTTTTGCGCTCTTTATCTCCACGGTGTCGACCCATGCACCTAATGGTTTTGATGATGAGCGTATGCGAGCTATCATTAGTCCCAAACAAGATAATATGTCATTTGTGGCAGCATCGCTTGATTATAATTTAGGGCAGTTCATGCAAAACCTTAAACAGCAAGGGTTATTAGCTAACACGGTGTTTTACATTTTCCCAGATCACTTAATGATGGGGTCTGGTACCGCAACAATTAAACAATTATCTGCTAAAGAGCGTAAACTATACTTACTCACTAATGCCGCCACTCAGGATTTACAAAAAACACCAGATCAAACCATCTATCAAATTGACTTACCTAGGTTGATTATTAATGGTGCCCAAATCGAAACTAATGCCAAATTTTTAACCGATTATCTAAGCGCACCAAATTTCGATAAAAAGCAGTTTATTGAACAGAATAAAGCCAATATCGCGACTTTAAATCATTCAGCAGAGGAATTTAAATAAGATTAAATATGACAGTTGATACTTTAATTTTAGTCACCACAATAAGTTGCTTCGGGATGATATCTCCTGGCCCAGACTTTTTTCTGATACTTAAAAATAGTTTAAGTTATCCCCGTAAACTAGCATTAATGACTTGTTTGGGCGTAATTATAGCAATCTCGATACACATGAGCTATTGTGTTGCAGGGGTTGCTGTGCTGATTACCACTACACCTTGGTTATACAATGCCCTGCGTTATGCTGGTGCAGCTTATTTAATATGGTTGGGGATCAAAGCGCTGTTAGCTAAAGCATCAGCTACAACTTATGTAACTAAATCAATGCTCCAACAGAACATTTCAACTAAGACGGCATTTATACAAGGTTTGTTGTGTAATTTACTTAATCCTAAAGCCACCTTATATTTTTTAGCTATTTTTACTCAAGTATTAGATGCCAGTTCATCATTAACCGATAAACTATTAGTGGCTTTAATTATCTGGTTCGAGGCTATACTCTGGTGGCCATTGGTGGTATTTATTTTTCAAACCCAAGCTGTACAACGACGCTATTTTAAAATCCAATTTATTATTGATAAATTATTGGGGATAATTTTAATTACTCTTGGCGTCAAAGTGGCTTTAGGAATTTAATCACCTAAACAAATTTATTAACATACTTAAACGTATAGCACTCCTGAAACATCTTTACAGGTTAACATCTAACACTTTCTTTTTTGAATATTTAACTGTTAATTGCTAAACTGTTCACTGTATAAAAGTATATAATTACTGGCAGTTTGTTTTATAGAAGATAATCAAATTAATAATTTTACACCAAATACCATAGGCTAATTTAAAATGGATAAATTATTACAATATGGTCGAGAGCTACTTGAATTAGAACTTTATGAAGCCCATAAACTACCACAGCGACTAGGTAAAGATTTTATTAAAGCTTGTCAGCTTATTTTAGCGACTAAAGGTAAAGTGGTGGTTTCAGGTATTGGCAAGTCCGGACACATTGGGAAAAAAATTGCCGCCTCCTTAGCTAGTACCGGTAGCCCGGCTTTTTTTATGCACCCATCCGAAGCATTACATGGCGATTTGGGCATGGTAACTGAAAATGATGTAGCAATTTTAATTTCCTATTCCGGGCGCGCCAAAGAATTTAATTTTATTTTACCAATATTGGCAGCTATGAATATTCCTGTTATTGCTATTACCGGCGGTTTAGACTCTCCCCTAGCAAAATCAGCGCAGGCAGTTTTGGACATTTCCATTGAAAAAGAAGCTTGCCCAATGGGACTAGCACCAACTTCAAGTTCAACTAATACATTGCTGATGGGGGATGCACTTGCCATTGCGGTAATGCGCGCCAGAGGTTTTAAAGAGGAAGATTTTGCCCGTTCACATCCGGCTGGTAGTTTAGGAGCGAAATTACTTAATCATGTTAAAGATGTGATGCGAACTGGTGACCTAATTCCTAAAGTTCCACAAAACGCAACGGTGCTTGAGGCTATGTTAGAACTTAGCCGTACAGGTGTAGGTTTAGTTGCAATATGTAATGATAATAATAAAATTGTTGGAGTTTTCACTGATGGTGATTTGCGCCGTTTATTATTAAAAAATGGTACTTTACAAGATTGTATTATGACTGTGATGACTAGCCCTGGCTACCGAGTCCCGGAAAATTGGAAGGCGGTTGAAGCTTTAAAATTATTTAATGACCACAATATTACAGCCGCTCCGGTTGTGAATTCTGAAGGGGAATTAGTAGGAGCATTAAATATTCATGATTTGCACCAAGCAGGAATTAGCTAAAACTATTAATAAATACCTATTGCAAAAAGGGGCTATCTATTGAGATAATTACCGACCTAAATTTTTGTCGTTAGACGGAGATCCAAAAAGTTACACAATTAATAACAACAATGATTATATAAGTCATGGTAAGTTAATATTGTGTTGTATATTTTAACCAAAATTTAATAGATGATGAAACTACAATGGCAGAAAAGCGAAATATCTTTCTAATTGGTCCTATGGGGGCGGGGAAAAGCACTATAGGTCGACAAATTGCACAACAGTTAGGCATGGAATTTTTTGATTCCGATCAGGAAATTGAAAAACGCACTGGTGCTGATATTGCCTGGATTTTTGATTTAGAAGGTGAAGATGGATTCCGTGCCAGAGAAGAGAAAGTCATTAACGAGTTGACGGAAAAACAAGGCGTAGTACTGGCTACTGGTGGTGGTTCCGTATTATCTAAGGAAACTCGTAATCGTTTATCAGCACGAGGGATTGTTGTCTATCTAGAAACCACAATTGAAAAACAAATGGCTCGAACCCAAAAAGATAAACGTCGACCATTATTGCAAGGTGGTAATACTCCTCGTGAACTTTATGAAGAACTCGCTGATGAGCGTGAACCACTTTATGAAGAAATTGCTGATATTACTATCAAGACAGATGAACAAAGTGCTAAAGGTGTAGCAAGTTATATTATTGAAAAAATCGAACAGATTTAAACTATTTATTTTATTTAAATAGATAATAATAAAAGCAATAATCCTGTGGACAGGTTAAGGAGTAAATATGCGTGTAGATAAAGATGACCGTTATGTAACCGAACAATCTAATAAGGACTCTACGCCCTCATTGCAATTGCCAAGTTTTCTAAAAGATTTTTCTAAGAAAAAATTAGTAATTATTGGCCTAGCAATTATTATTATTCTGTTATTGCTTAGTTTACTTTTATTTCGTTCTTCCAATAAAAAAGAACCTACTCCTACATTATTAACTCCGGCGCAAATTAGTAGCGTTGATTCTACAGAAACGACTAATAATTCTGCAGTTGATGGTTCCGGTGGGCAAAATAATATTGTCAATAATCAACCTGACAGTGCTAATTCAGTGCCAACTAATTCACCGGAAGCCAACACTAATCAACTTAATATTCCGGAAAATCCAGAAGTTTCTAATGGTAGTATTTCTGGAAGTTCACCTTCATATAATCCAAATATATCTTCTCCGGTAACTCAAAATTCAGTTACCAGAACACCAAACAATGAAGTTGCCAGTAATGCCACAACTCACGCAAATAATACTAATAGTACTCAACTTAATCCGCCAGTGATTAAAAGTACTTCTACCAAAAAAGATGTTAATCCTAAAGAAGAAAAAAACAGTTCTGGTAAAAATGCTAAAATAAAAAATGGCCAATATACTATTCAAATTACTGCATCTACATCAGTTGACAAATTAAAACAATTTGTTAAAAAACACAATGTTATCAATTATCAAATTCACGAAACGCAACGCAATAATGTAACATGGTATGTGTTAACTAAAGGGAATTATGCCTCAATGGATGAAGCCAAAAAAGCTATCAAATCTTTACCTAGTGTACTACAGAAAGATAAACCGTGGGTTAAATCGAGTGCAAGCCTTAATAAAGAAAAATTAATAAAATAAAGGATATGGTTCATTTATCCTACTACCAAAAACGAAACAGGAGCATCCGTTGAAAAAGCAACGAGCCTTTTTAAAATGGGCTGGAGGAAAATATGAGCTTGTGGATACAATTAAGCAGTATCTACCGGAGGGGGATCAATTAATAGAACCTTTTGTCGGTGCTGGTTCGGTATTTTTGAATACTAACTATAAAAGTTATATTCTCGCGGACATTAATAATGATTTAATTGAATTATTTAATTTATTGAAAACCAATCCTGATCAATTTATTAATGATCTTAAATTGCTGTTCAATTCACAAAATAATAATTCAGATGCATATTATCAACTACGTGATGTATTCAATGCTAGTCAAGATCAATATTTAAGATCACTGTTATTTGTGTATTTAAATCGACATTGTTATAACGGTTTATGCCGTTATAACAATAGCGGGCTATTTAATGTACCATTTGGGCGTTATAACACCATCTATTTCCCTGAAAAAGAGCTCTATTTTTTTGCTGAAAAAGCACAAACAGCCAAATTTATTTGTGCACCTTATCAAGATGTAATGAAAAAAGCCAAACGTAATTCCGTGATTTATTGTGACCCACCTTACCTTTCAGCCAATGAAGCAACTGGATTTACTGCCTATTACTCAAATAATTTTGGTTTTGAAGAGCATAAAAGATTATCACAATTAGCGGAAAAAATAGCTTATAAAAATGATATTCCGGTTTTAGTGTCTAATCATTATACTGATTACACTAAAACACTTTATAATAAAGCATACTATCTTCACCGCACCGAAATACGGCGATCAATTAGTTGTGCTGGTGAAGGCCGCAAAAAAATTGATGAAATTTTAGCATTATACAAAAAACCATAAACTACTTTGCGTATATGCTTAATTATTAGAGGTATATTATGAAAGATTTTATTATTGCTCCATCGATTTTATCAGCTGATTTTGCTCGTCTTGGTGAAGACACCCAGAAAGTACTCGATGCAGGAGCTGATGTAGTTCATTTCGATGTCATGGATAATCATTTTGTACCCAATTTAACCATGGGTTCAATGTTTTGCAAAGCTCTACGTGATTATGGCATAAGTGCTCCTATTGACGTGCATTTGATGGTATCACCAGTTGAGGAATTAATCATATCTTTTGCTAAGGTTGGAGCGACCAATATATCAATTCACCCCGAAGCAACCATTCATCTAGATCGCTCTTTACAATTAATTAAAGATCATGGGTGTACTGCGGGAGTGGTGCTTAACCCTGCCACACCTCTTGATTATTTAGATTATATTATTGATAAAGTTGACCTTATTTTATTAATGAGTGTTAACCCTGGTTTTGGTGGGCAATCATTTATTCCCTCAACCCTAAAAAAACTACAACAAGTTAAACAACGTATTTTAGATTCAGGCCGTGATATTCGCTTAGAAATCGATGGTGGTGTTAAAGTCGAAAATATTGCTGAAATTGCTAAGGCTGGAGCCGATATGTTTGTTGCTGGTTCGGCCATATTTGGACAACCAAATTACAAAACAGTGATAGATGCAATGCGTAGAGAGTTAGCAGGAGTTCAGTATGCGTAAATTAGATGATATACAGGCTCTAGCATTTGATCTCGATGGCACTTTAGTTGATAGTGTCCCTGGATTAGCTTTAGCCATACAACTTATGCTAGCAGACCTGAAATTGCCTACCGTGACCAATGAACAAGTCAAAAACTGGGTAGGTAATGGCCTTGATGTAATGTTAGAAAGGGTATTTACAGCAATTAAAGTTGAACAGTCACCGCAACTGTTAGTTGATGCTAAAAATCTATTTAATAAACATTATGATAAAGTTATTGACGCTGAAACTAAATTATTTCCAAATGTTAAAGAAACACTGAAAATACTTCATGAAAATCATTACCCATTAGCATTGGTTACCAATAAACCAGCGCAATTTTTACCGACATTGTTAACCTCATTAGGTATTAAGGACTATTTTTCATTAGTACTCGGCGGTGGTGATGTTATTAAGTTAAAACCTCACCCGGCGCCTCTTTATCAAGTGTTAGCTACTTTTGGTTTGTTTAATGATCAACTTCTGTTTGTGGGTGATTCTAAAAATGATATTAGTGCAGCCAAAAACGCTAACTGCCCTACTGTCGCTTTAAGTTATGGCTATAACTATGGAATATCCATCGCTACTAGTGAACCAGATTTTTTATTTGATGATTTTAAAGATATTTTAACGATACTACCTCAGCCTAAAGCTGATGCAAAAAAATAATTAGCATAAATTAGGAATAAATTATGAGTAAACCTATTGTCTTTAGTGGTGCCCAGCCATCAGGAGAACTTACACTTGGCAACTATTTAGGTGCATTAAAAAATTGGGTTGCCTTGCAAGGTGAATATGACTGCGTTTATTGCATTGTTAACCAACATGCTATTACCGTGCGCCAAGATCCAATTAAATTACGTAAAGCAACACTAGACACAATGGCACTTTACTTAGCCTGCGGTATCGATCCTAAGAAAAGTACTATTTTTGTACAATCGCAGGTTTCGGCACATGCTGAATTAGGTTGGGCATTAAATTGTTACACCTATTTTGGTGAACTTAGCCGCATGACCCAATTTAAAGACAAATCATCACGTTATGCCGAAAATATTAATGCAGGTCTCTTTGACTACCCGGTACTAATGGCTGCTGATATTCTTTTATATCAAGCCAATTTAGTTCCGGTTGGTGATGATCAAAAACAACATTTAGAATTATCACGCGATATCGCTATGCGTTTTAATGCACTTTATGGTGACATTTTTACCGTACCAGAGCCATTTATTCCTAAAGTTGGTGCTCGCGTCATGTCGTTACAAGAGCCAACTAAAAAAATGTCTAAATCAGATACTAACCGCAATAATGTTATTGGCTTACTGGAAAATCCTAAAGATGTAGAAAAGAAAATTAAACGTGCGGTAACCGATTCTGATGAGCCACCAGTAGTGCGTTATGATGTTAAAAATAAAGTTGGAGTATCCAATCTTTTAGATATTTTAACTGGGGTAACCGGTAAACCTATTGCCGAACTTGAACAACAGTTTGTTGGCAAAATGTATGGGCATCTTAAGGCAGAAGTTGCCGAACAAGTTATTAATATGATGACAGATTTGCAAGCTAAGTATCATGAATATCGTAATGATGAAAATTATTTATTGGCAATTATGAAAGAAGGCGCTGAAAAAGCCCGTGCTAAGGCCGAACCTACCTTGAAAAAGGTATATGAAGCGATTGGTTTTGTATAAATAAACTAATTATTAGTACCTGCTATTAAGTTAATATGCTGGGTATTATAGTCATTTGAAGATATGCTGGATCCGTTATGAAGATTATTATTCTTGGGGCTGGGCAAACAGGCAGTGCGCTGGCTGAATATCTGGTTACTGAAAAACAGAACGATGTCACTGTGGTTGATGAAGATCCTGATAAATTACAATCTTTGCAAGAACGCTTTGATTTACAAGTGATTATGGGTAAGTCGTCTTATCCACAAGTGTTAGAAAGTGCTGGTGCAGAATCAGCTGATATGCTAATTGCCGTCACTAATTCGGATGAAATCAATATGATGGCTTGCCAAATTGCGCACGTTTTATTTAACGTGCCACAAAAAGTAGCCCGTATTCGTGCACCAGAATATAATGACGAAAATTATCCTTTTTTCAATAAGGATTGTATACCAATCGATCATATTATTGCTCCGGAAAATCTTATTACTAAGCATATTAGCCAATTAATTCAATACCCCGGGGCACTACAGTTTGCTTCTTTTTATGATAATCGCGTGTGCCTAGTAGCGGTAACCGCATATTATGGTGGTGCATTAGTAGGTAGTGAATTGTCTGAGCTTAAAGAACATTTGCCACATGTTGAAGCTCGAGTAGTGGCAATTTATCGTAAAAATCGCTTTATTCGTCCTATTGGTTCAACACTTATAGAAGCTGGCGATATGGTTTACTTCATTACCCCGCTCCTGAATATTAAAGCAGTAACCAATGAGTTACAAAGGTTAGAAAAACCCTATAAGCGCATTATTATTAGTGGTGGTGGCGGTGTTGCTTTAGCATTAGCTAAACGTTTAGAAAATGATTATCAAGTTAAACTCATTGAACGTAGTGCTGAACGTGCAGAGTTAATTGCCGAACAATTAGTAAATACTACCGTATTGCATGGTGAATCATCCGACCAAGAGTTACTATCGCAAGAGCAAGTGGAATTGACTGATTTGTTTATTGCGGTTACCAGTGATGATGAATCAAATATCATGTCCTCCATGCTTGCCAAACGTATGGGGGCAAAAAAAGTTATCGTATTAATCCAACGCCAAGCTTACTTAGAACTAATCAATGAGAGTGTAATTGATATAGCTATTTCACCGCAACACGCGACCATATCTGAATTACTTAGCCATGTAAGGCAAACTGGTGTAGTCAAAGTGGTTTCACTTAGACAAGGCGAGTCTGAAATTATTGAAGTAGTAGTTCATAATGACAATGAAAGTTCTAAATTAGTCGGTAAAAATATTAATGGTTTAAAACTACCGTCTGGTGCTACTATCGGTGCCGTAGTCCGTGGCGAGGATGTGATCATTGTCAATACCGATCTCACAATTGAAGATAATGATCATCTAATTATCTTCCTACCGGATAGAAAAGCAATTACTGATATAGAAAGATTATTACAATAACTTGTTTAAAGTTAATATTCAGTTCATAATAAATTTGCAGTTTTGACTCGGGGTGTTTTTTGGTTACACAAAAAACTGAGATTTTACCCGTTGAACCTGATCTGGGTTATACCAGCGTAGGGAAGTCTAAGTCATATAGTTCATAGATTGGCATTCTTCCTTATATACCGATTAATCATTAAGGAAAATAATATGTCAATTACGAAAACATTACTAGCCGAACAAGCGCTTCCTTTTATCCAACAAGTCCAGCAACAGCAACCATTAGTGCATTGTATTACCAATGATGTAGTACAAAATTTTACCGCTAACATTTTATTGGCTATTGGTGCCACGCCAGCCATGGTTATTGCCGAAGAAGAAGTAAGCGCATTTGTTACCATTGCCAATAGCTTATTAATTAATCTTGGTACTGTCACCCGTGACTCAGCTAACAGTATGTTATTGGCCGCAGATCAAGCACATAAAAACCAAACACCTTGGGTATTAGATCCCGTTGCTGTAAGTACAGTACTTGGTTACCGAAGCGAGATTGTCACCCAATTATTAGCCTATAAACCCACCGTTATTCGTGGTAATGCTTCGGAAATATTAGCATTAAATGGTGAGGCATCTTCAGCAAAAGGACCTGACAGCCAAGACTCAACCAAATCAGCCTTAAATGCCGCTAACCAACTAGCACTAAAACATGGCACTATTGTTGCCATCACCGGAGATATTGACTATGTCACTGATGGCAATAACACTTATAGTATAATTGGCGGAGATATTGCTTTGACTAAAGTTACCGGCACTGGCTGTTCGTTATCAGCCATGGTTGCGGCTTTTATTGCCCATACAAATAATAATTTATTAGCCACTGCCGCGGCTTGCTATATGATGAAAACAGCCGGAGAACTCGCCACTAAGCAATATGGTTTAGGCAGCTATGCAGTGGCACTTATAGATCAGCTTTCTATTTTTACTATCACTCATTAATAAGGCAATAAGATGAATAAGCAATTAGATTTAAGCCTCTATTTAGTTCTCGACCCATTATTATGTGGTGGTATTAGTGGCATGGTAACTACAACTGAAATTGCGGTAGCCAATGGTGTAACCGCGGTACAATTGAGATCAGAATATCAATTTGCAGGTAAGGATTGGTATCATGCTGCTTTAGCATTAAAACAAGTTCTTAGTGATACCCCCGTGCCTCTATTTATCGATGATCATGTTGATGTTGCCTTAGCTGTGGATGCTGATGGTGTGCATATTGGTCAAAGTGATTTGCCAGTCGCTGTCACCCGTAAATTAATCGGCAGTAACAAGTGGTTGGGATTTTCAGTGGCTAATCGACAGCAGCTAGATGCTGTCGCTTGGCAACAGGTTGATTATATTGGTATTGGTCCAATCTACCCAACTTCGACCAAAAAAGATGCTGCACCAGCTATGGGAATGTCACAATTAGCTGAATTAGTGCGTCTAAAGCAGCGCCCTGCCGTTGCTATTGGCGGAATTAACGCCAATAACGCTACAGAGGTTTTACAAACTGGCATCGAAGGTATTGCTGTAGTTTCAGCAATTTGTGGCCAAGAGAATATTCAGCAGGCTACTTCATCACTTATTAAAAAAATTCAATCAGCGAAAAGGAAATAATTTTATGACCACAGTTGCATTAACTATTGCTGGTTCCGATCCAAGTGGCGGCGCGGGGATTCAAGCTGATTTGAAAACTTTTTCAGCATTAGGGGCTTATGGAATGTCAGTAATTACCGCATTAACGGCTCAAAGCACTCAAGGTGTGGCTGCAGTGCAAGCTATTGCCCCTGAATTTGTCGCCGCACAATTTAATACCTTATATCAAGATATTAAAATTGATAGCGTCAAAATGGGAATGTTGATGGATAAAGAAATCGTCACCACTGTATATCAACTACTAAAAAATAAACCAATTCCGATTATAGTTCTTGATACGGTAATGATAGCCAAAGGTGGGCATCCGTTATTAAAATCAGATGCTGTTAGTGCCATTCGCGATCTGTTATTACCATTAGCTACCGTCATTACCCCTAATTTACCAGAAGCGGCTGCTTTGTTAGATTGTGACGAAGCGCAAACCGAAGAAGAAATGCAACAGCAAGGATATGAGTTACTTAGTTTGGGCTGTAAAGCAGTGTTAATGAAAGGCGGTCACTTAACTAGTCAAGAGAGTCCTGATTATTTAATTACACGAGATAATACCATAAGAATGACCTCTACCAGAGTGCAGACTAAAAATACCCATGGAACTGGTTGCACACTATCTGCCGCCATCACAGCCTTATTACCTAGACATAATTTAGAAATGGCTATACACCAAGCCAAAGATTATTTGCAAGGAGCCATTAGTCATGCCGATAATTTAGCTATAGGTAAAGGAATTGGTCCTACTCACCATTTTTATCGTTGGTGGTAATTTAGTAATAAATGAAATTATGTTAATTTTGTAAAGATGTTTCCAAAGAAGCATACGTTTAAGTATAAAAAACTGACCTTAATAGCTGAATTTAACTAATGTACAATAAGAATTAAACACAGCTAAAGTATTTTAGTACCCCTTGTCAATGGTAAGATGTTTTAAATGCTAGCATCTCACCATTACTCGACAATCTTCCAAATTAAACTAAAAATAGTTAGTAAGCGATGCCAACAAATTGATAACCAGCTTCATCAACTGCTGCGATCGCTGCTTCTTGCGAGATAGTACCATTTTCAATGGTAACTTCACGTTTTGCTAAATCAACCGTTACTTTAGCTTTAGGATCTATATCATTAATCGCTTTAGTAATGGCCTTAACACAATGTTGACAACTCATATTATCGACTATTAATTTCATACTAACCTCTCTATTTACGGTTAAATTCAAACATTACAGTAATAAGTATATGCTTCTTTACTTACCAATACAAAATGAACTGAAAATTCGGCCTAATAAATCATCCGAGGTAAATGCTCCGGTTATTTCATTCAATGCTTCTTGAGCTAGTCTTAACTCTTCAGCCAGTAATTCACCAGCATGAAATGTGGTTAGTTGGTATTTACCACTGTTTAAGTGCTCAGCGGCTTTTGCTAGTGCCTTTAAATGCCGGCGTCGCGCTAAAAATCCACCTTCAGTACTACTAGTAAAACCCATTGCTTGTTTTAGGTGTTCTCGCAATAATTCTATGCCTTCTCCGGTACGAGCCGATAGCCGAATCAGTGAGTAACCATTTACTTCACTATAACCAAGTGGGTCTCCGGTTAAATCAGCCTTATTACGAATAACTGTAACTGGCATTTGCTGCGGTAAGCGTTCAATAAATTCAGGCCACAGCTTTTCCGGATTAGTTTCCGTGGTGGTGGTGCTATCCACCATCAATAATACCCGATCAGCTTGTTCAAGCTCGTGCCATGCCCGTTCAATACCAATACGTTCAACTTCATCACTGGCTTCACGCAACCCAGCGGTATCAATAATATGTAGTGGCATACCATCAATATGAATAT
Source organism: Gilliamella sp. wkB112 (assembly GCF_001690685.1). GTDB lineage: Bacteria > Pseudomonadota > Gammaproteobacteria > Enterobacterales > Orbaceae > Gilliamella > Gilliamella apicola_J. The sequence continues at coordinate 470,132 of NZ_LZGL01000017.1, forward strand.
GTTCACGTAATACATCACGTGTAGTACCGGCTATATCAGTAACAATCGCCGCCTCACGCCCGGCAAGTGCATTAAGTAAACTAGATTTCCCAGCATTAGGGCGACCAGCGATTACTACTTTCATACCTTCACGCAATAGAGAACCTTGTTTAGCTTCTTGGCGCACCTCATCTAAACGCATAATGACTTCATTAAGCTGGGATTCTATTTTGCCATCTGATAAAAAATCGATCTCTTCTTCCGGAAAATCAATCGCCGCCTCAGTAAAAATCCTCAGGTGTATCAATGATTCAACTAGCTCATTAACTTTTTTAGAAAATACGCCTTGTAATGATGATATTGCTGATTTTGCCGCTTGTTCTGAACTGGCATCGATCAAGTCTGCAATCGCCTCTGCTTGTGCTAAATCTAGTTTATCATTTAAAAATGCACGCTCAGAAAACTCTCCCGGTCTGGCGATGCGAATATTCGGAATCTCTAATACACGCTTTAGTAATAAATCTAATATAACTGGCCCACCATGCCCTTGTAATTCAAGTACATCTTCACCAGTGAACGAATGTGGATTAGGGAAAAATAATGCAATACCTTCATCCAATATCGAACCATCGGCAGCTAAAAAAGGGAGATACTCAGCATAACGAGGTTTAGGTAATCTCCCTAATACTGCATGAGCAACTGCTTGAGCCTTTGGTCCTGAAATTCGCAAAATACCAACACCACCACGCCCGGGTGGTGTTGCTTGGGCAACAATAGTATCTGAATTCATGTTCATCTATGTATAAATTTAATCTCGATGATTTATCATATCATGTACGTCAAGCAAAAACAGCCGCTAACAACTACTCGGCACAGATATTATAACTTCTAGGCTAGTACCAGTTATTGAGGCATCAATCACCTTGCTTGCTTGTATATCTAAACGACTTAATTCAATGATTTTGATTTTCGGGGGATTCATTAACTAAACTATAGTTTGTTGGATGATCAAACAACCAAGAATTTACTAATGCCAATGGTTCACGAATTAAAGCATAATATTTATCTAAATTAGTAAAACTCAAACTAGCTGGTAATCCGGAAACATCTTTAATACCAGATCGTTTGGCTAACATTATAGAACGTAACATATGAAAATCACTGGTTACCACAACCGTTTTACCTAATGGTAACACATTATTTGCATATACGAATTGTTGTGCCGTTCGCGTTGATTTATCTTCAATATAAATTCTCGAAGTTGCAATACCTTTGTGAGCTAAATAATCAGCCATAACACTAGCTTCGGTTGCTGATTCATCTTTACCCTGACCACCACAAACAACTACTTTGGTCTGCGGATTGGTTTGTAGATAAGCTACCGCCACATCTAAACGATCTTTTAATGTTGGATGAGGAATGGCAGGAGATCCAATTACCAACGACCCTAAAACAACCACAGTATCAGCATTTGCAGCTGGTTTTTGTTGAGCATAATAATAAATAACAATATTACAAATAACAAAATATAATAAAACTAGCACCAAACCATATTTAATTAATCGCTCAAATTGCATCAAACTAATAACCTTTTTTAAAACAGTTTACAAAGTGGTCGTTAACCAGCCCCATTGATTGCATAAATGCGTAACAAATTGTAGAACCTACGAAAGAAAATCCCCTCTTTTTTAACGCCTTAGACATGTTATCCGAAATTTCGGTACTGACAGGTACTTCGCTCAAATCACGATAGTGATTAATAATGGGTTCACCATCAACAAATGACCAAATAAAATCAGAAAAATCCTCACCATTACTTTGCATAGTTAAATAAGCCTTTGCATTTTTTACAATACTATTAAGCTTTAAACGATTACGAATTAATCCCGGATTTTGCAGTAATAATTCAATATCCTCAGTTGTAAGTTGAATTATTTTTTCAGGATTAAAATTAAAAAAACAGCGACGATATTCATCACGTTTTTTGAGTACTGTGATCCACGATAGTCCTGCTTGTTGACCTTCTAAACAAATTTTTTCAAATAATTTTAAACTATTATGTTGAGGGATACCCCATTCATTATCATGATAAGCAATATATAAAGGGTCATTGTTTACCCAACTACAACGTGTTGATTTTTCAGTATTCATTAGCAGTATTATTTCAATATTTAATTATCTATTATGATTTAAAATGATAAAAATTGTTTAAAAAGAATATAAATAACGTTGAATTATAAATCAAATAGTTGGTTTTAACATATACATTAAATTTTTTTATGATGAAAAAAAAGACTATATTTTGTGGCAAACTATTACTTACTTATCACGATTTAGTCAAAAAGGATTTAATTTCTTTATTTTCTTTATCATATTAATATAAAGGTTATATTACATGAACCAAGTAGAGATTTGCTCACAATGGCAGCCTGTTGCTCGACCATTAAATGGAAAGGATTTAAAAACATTATTTTTATCCTCTTTAGGTGGTACCTTAGAATTTTATGATTTTGTTATCTATGCTCTATATATTGATACCATCGTTAAACCACTATTTTTACCGCACACATTATCACCATTAACGCTGGATCTATTTGCTTGGGGTATTTTTGCTGCCGGTTATTTAGTTCGTCCAATTGGTGGCATCATTATGGCACACTTTGGCGATAAAGTCGGACGTAAGCGAATGTTCACGTTAAGCGTGGCAATGATGGCTCTACCAACGTTTATTATTGGTATTTTACCTACTTACGTGTCAATTGGTATTTTTGCGCCATTTTTGTTACTGATTATGCGAATGTTACAAGGTGCGGCCATCGGTGGTGAAATGCCAGGCGCTTGGGTATTTATTGCTGAACATGTGCCTCAGCAACGCTATGGTTTAGGCGTTGGTACTTTAACATCAGGAATTACGGGTGGCATCTTACTTGGTTTCATCATGACAATTTTTATTGACCTAAGTTTTACCACTGAAACTATATTGGATTATGCTTGGCGTATTCCATTTATCGCCGGTGGGGTGTTTGGGGTTATTTCTGTTTATTTACGTCGCTTTTTATCAGAAACACCAATATTCAAAGAACTTGCTGCGCGTAAAGCCTTAGAAAAAAGCATTCCGGTAGTGACCGTAATTAAAAAACATAAAACTGCGTGTGTGATTGTCGCTTTATTAACTTGGTCTTTATCTACAGCGATTATGGTTGGGATCTTAATTACTCCCGGCCGCATTGTTGGTGGTATGTATCATTTTGCTAATCTTGATTGGCGCATCGGTGGCTGCATTGCTGCTTTAACATTGACGTCAGGTTGTGTTATTTTTGGTTGGTTAGAAGATAAACTTGGTACAACTATCAATGTAGTTATAGCTTGGGGTGGGCTAGCAATTACGAGTATTTATTTTTATAGTTCATTAAGTCCGGATATATCATTAACTAAATTGTATTGGATATGGGCTTTATTTGGTTTATTTATTGGGGCCATTGTGATTACACCAATAATCGGTACCCGAGCATTCCCACCATCGATTCGTTATTCTGGGTTATCATTCTCTTATAACTTAGCTTATGCCTTATTCAGTGCCATCACGCCTACATTAACGCTTTATCTATTAAGTCCGCAACATTTATTAGGTGAATATAGTTATCTTGGCGCGGGAATTTACATTGCATTTGTTTCATTAATTGCCATAGCAGTTGGTTTTTACCCATTAGCTAAACAAGGCTGGCGTAGTGAGTCCAGTAATTAGAAGTTAATTGTTATTAATAAATAAAAAGCCGGGTAAAATACCGGCTTTTTTGTTTTGCATAGTAATCGTGGATGGTTTAACGCATAGTAACAAATTCTTCAGCTGCTGTTGGATGAATAGCCACCGTATTATCAAAGTCTTTTTTAGTCGCGCCCATTTTAAGTGCTACTGCAAAACCTTGTAGCATCTCATCCATACCATAACCAATACCATGAATCCCAACAATTTTTTCTTCTTTACCAACACAAACTAATTTCATTCGGCATGGTTGATTATGCTGCGTTACCGCCGTATACATAGCCGTAAATGTGGAAGTATAAATTTTAACGTTGTCTTGACCAAATTGCTTTATAGCTTGCGGTTCTGTTAATCCAACCGTACCTATAGCTGGATGCGTAAAAACGACCGTTGGAATATTGTTATAATCTAAATGTTCATCTGGTTTATTATTAAACAGTCTTTCAGACAACCTACGTCCTGCTGCAACCGCTACTGGTGTTAATGCGGTGGCTTCAGTATCATCACCTACTGAATAAATACCTGGAACATTAGTGTTTTGATATTTATCGACAATCACAAACCCTTTGTCATTAACTGCTATGCCTGCAGCTTCTAAATTCATAGTTTTAGTAGCCGGTTCCCGTCCTATTGCCCAAATAACACAATCAACAGTATAACTTTCACCATTTTCTAAGGTTAATGTTAATGAATCATCTTTATTTTTGGTGACTGATTTGGGAATAGCAAAAGTATGTAATTGTTGACCGTCCGTAGCAATAACTTCCATTAATGTTTCAACAATTAATGGGTCAAAAGACCTTAACGGTGATTGTTTACGTACAAATTGATGGGTTTGTGCTCCTAAAGAATGTAAGACGCTTGCTATTTCACAAGCAATATAACCGGCACCAACCACAGCAACACGTTTTGGTAATGCTGTTAAAGCAAAAAAACCATCCGAAGTTATACCATATTCTGCTCCAGGTATATTTGGTATGGTTGGTTTACCACCGACTGCAATCAAGATATGATCTGCAGTATATTGTTCACCATTAACCTCAACGGTATGTTGATCTATAAATTTGGCATAACCATGAATAACATCTACTTTATTTTTATTTAGCACCCAATCATAAGATTCATGTACATCATCAATATAAGCAGTTCGGCTAGCAATCAGTTTGTCCCAACTAAACTGATTTATAGTGGTATCAAAACCATAGTCAGGTCCATAATTTTTTATCGCTTCAGCAATTTGCGCTCCATACCACATAATTTTTTTAGGTACACAGCCAACATTAACACAGGTGCCACCTAATAATTTCGCTTCAATAATGGCACATTTTTTTCCATATGATGCCGCTCGGTTCGCAGAAGCTATGCCTCCACTACCACCACCAATAGCAATATAATCATAATGTTTAGTCATAAAATTTCCTCGGTACTCTTTTGTCATAATTTTGGTAGTTAGCTTGGCACAAAGCAGACAATAAAAAAAGTCATAAATAGGAAATTTAATAATAGATATTAACGATTGATCGGATTAACAATAAAAAATAGATAAGCTAAGAATGCTTGATGAAATTAAAGGCTATTTATAATATATAAATAGCCAACATATTTTATTGGTTTTTAATTGCATTAATTATGTTAGTGGTTGAACAGCCATCTTCAAAGTTAAGAACTCTAACTTCACCACCTGCTTGGATGACTTCTTTACCACCAGCGATATCCTCAATTTTGTAATCTCCACCTTTGACTAATACATCCGGTAAGATACTCGCAATTAATCGTTGAGGCGTTTCTTCGGTAAATGGAACCACCCAATCTACTGAATCTAGTGCACCTAGCACAATCATACGCTGCATTAATGGATTAATCGGTCTTGATTCCCCTTTAAGCTTTTTCACCGATGCATCACTATTAACTGCAACAATAAGGCGATCACCTAGTTTTCTGGCATTAGCGAGATAAGAAACATGTCCAGCATGTAAAATATCGAAACAACCATTGGTCATGACAATTTTTTCACCACGCATGCGTGCTTTACCTACTTCTGCTCTTAATTCTTCTTCGGTCATCACGCCAAAACTGTCATCTGTTCGGGCACGGATGGCATTGCCAAGTTCTACTTGAGAAACTGTCGAAGTTCCTAACTTACCAACAACAACACCAGCAGCAGCATTAGCCAGAAAACAACTATCTTCTAAAGACTGCCCCGCAGCTAAAGCTGTCGCTAAGGTAGCAATAACGGTATCGCCTGCTCCGGTAACATCAAATACCTCTTTAGCTTGTGTCGGCAAATGGTAAATTGGTTTATTTAGCTGCAATAAAGTCATGCCTTTTTCACTACGCGTAACCAATAATGCTTTAAGGTCGTAATGTTTAATTAGCTCATAACCTTTTTCAGCGATCTCTTTTTCGGTTTTACAAGACCCAACCACGGCTTCGAATTCCGACATATTAGGTGTTAATATGGTTGCACCACGATAACGTTCAAAATCAGTACCTTTAGGGTCGATCAAAATTGGCACATTGACTTGATTGGCTAATTGAATTATCGACTGCACAGCAGATAAAGCCCCTTTGGCATAATCAGATAACACTAAAACTTTGTGATTATTTAAGGCTGTTTGGATGCGCTCAAGCATAGGTGATGGATCAATATTGCCAAATCCTTCCTCAAAATCAATGCGTATTAATTGTTGATTACGTGATAATACCCGTAATTTAGTAATAGTTGGATGAGTAGTAACAGCAACAAAATCACATTGTACATGATGTGCATTTAGCTGTTCATTGAGTATTTTAGCGGGTTCATCAATACCCGTTAGACCAATCAGGCGCACATTACCACTGAGTGCAGTTATATTCATGGCAACGTTGGCAGCACCACCTGGTCGCTCTTCCAGCGCATCTATTTTAACTATTGGCACTGGGGCTTCTGGTGAGATCCGATTAGTACCACCATACCAATAACGATCTAACATTATGTCGCCAACAACTAAAACATTGGCCTGACTAAAATCTGGTAACGAAACTTTCATTATCAATAATTATCCTTATTTATAATTAGCTTTATCCTTTTCTATTTATCGCTGATCTTCAGCTTGATGATCTGATTCGGATTCAGATCGTTCTTGACGACGAGGTTGATAAAACCTTGCGAAAAAGGTGCCAATTTCAAACAATAAACAAATAGGTACAGCTAACAATATTTGTGAAAATACATCGGGTGGAGTAACAAACATAGCTACGGCAAATACGCCAACAATTATATAAGGACGTTTCTTGCGTAAGTTTTTAGGCGTAGTGACTCCAGTCCAACAGAGTAAAATAATAGCCACCGGTACTTCAAAAGCAAAGCCAAAGACCACAAATAATGTCATTACAAAATCTAAATATTTAGTGATGTCGGTATTGATCGCTACATCAATCGGTGCCGTATGAATAAAGAAATAAAAAGCCAAAGGAAATACCACAAAATAAGCAAACGCAATTCCAATATAAAACAGGATAGTACTGGAAATAATTAGTGGCATAACTAAACGTTTTTCATGCTGATATAGTGCCGGTGCAATAAATCCCCATATTTGGTAAAGCACATAAGGAATCGAAATAAAAATGGCTACAACGGCGGTCAGTTTAATCGGTGTAAAAAAAGGCGCGGCAATATCTGTAGCAATCATACTACTCCCTTTAGGGAGTTGGCGAATGAGAGGATTAGCAACAATGTGATAGATATCATTAGAAAAATAGAGCAAACAAGCCAGCACCAGCAAAATACAAATAATGCAACGTAACAGCCGCGTTCGGAGTTCAACAAGATGTCCAACTAAAGGTTGTGTAGCGTCTTCTGTCATGATTTATCTTTATTTGCATTAATATTAGTATCTATTAGGGTTACTGCATCGATTTCTTTTTGTAATGATTCGGTGACCCGTTTTAAATCATCTATAGATTCTTGGAGTTCTGGTGTCAGAGTTTTTAAACCACTTTGCTCAGCTTTTTTGAGACTATCTTGTAACTCTTGTAATTTAAGTTCTTTATTTAATTCTAACTGTACGGTTGCCGACATACGGCGCAGCACTTTTATCCAACTAGCTACTGTTTTAATGGCTACAGGTAAACGCTCGGGGCCCAATACAACTAGCCCAATAACTAATACTAAGAGTAATTGCCCAAAGCTAATATCGAACATGGATTACTCTTTTTTGCTGTCGTTATCACTTGCTGACACATGATTTTCAACTTTATTAGCAGCATCTGGTGCTTTTTTATCTTCGTCATCATTCATGGCTTTTTTAAATCCTTTAATGGAAGCGCCAAGATCTGATCCCAATGATCGTAATTTTTTAGTCCCAAATAACAATACAACCACGGCAATTAATATTAACAGCTGGGGTAAACTTGGCATCATGGTAACTATCTCCAACGGTTTAGGAAATTAAATTATACACTCAAATTGCTCGATCCTAAATAGACTTTAATGAGTAACCAGTGTGACTATACAAATCAAACTAACTATACAAATAATACCGATTAAATGCTTCTGCCTTTGACGACTATGTTGCAGTTCTTCATTTATTTGTTTTATTTGATTTGCCATTCGTTTAGCGATTCTTTCGCAATCATTTAATTTAGCCGGTAATTCTGGTAACATGGTCCGCCATTGAGGTAATGCTCCCCATATTTGTTGCACTAATTTTTTGGCGCTATATTTGTCTTCATACCATTTTTCTAAAAATGGTTTAGCTGTTTGCCATAAATCTAGTTCCGGATAAAGTTGCCGTCCTATACCTTCAATATAAAATAAGGTTTTTTCAAGTAAGGTTAATTGTGGCTGAATATCCATATCAAATTGACGAGCTACTTGAAATAATTCAAATAAAATCTGAGAAAAAGAAATTTCAACCAATGGTTTAGCAAAAGCTGGTTCACACACATTGCGCATTGCCATTTCTAGTGCTGTTACATCGGTGGTTTCAGGTACCCAACCAGATAAAACATAAGTTTCAGCTATTTTGCGATAATCTCGATTAAAAAATGCCAAGAAATTTTCTGCTAAATAACGTTGATCATCATCACTTAAAATCCCAACAATTGCACAATCAATGCCGATATAACGTGGATTTTGGGGTTCACTAATATCGACAAAAATATTACCCGGGTGCATATCAGCATGAAAAAAGTTGTCGCGAAACACTTGTGTGAAAAATGCTTGCACACCCCGTTCTGCAAGCAGTTTCATATTGACATTATGTTGTTTAAGTTGCTCAATATCAGCAATCGGTACCCCTTTAATGTGTTCTTCAACTAACACATTTTTTCGACATAAATCTTGGTAAACATAAGGTATATACAAAATATCGCTATTTATAAAATTAGCGCGTAATTTGGCAGTATTATAAGCTTCTTGTTGCAAATCTAATTCTTTTAATAGTGTCTTTTGATAGTCATGAACAATTTCTACTGCCCTTAATTTTTCCCCCGATTTAATGCGTTTAGTGCATTGTTTAGCTACCCAAAACATAAGATCTATGTCAGATTGTATAATCGGTAAAATATTGGGACGTATAACTTTGATAACAATTTCGGCTTGACTGCGTCTTAATACAGCGGTGTGAACTTGAGCAATAGATGCTGATGCTAAAGGGATTTCATCAAAATTGGAAAAATAATAGTCAATAGGTTGACCGAGTGCTGACTCAATAATTTGTTTAGCTGTTTGACCATCAAACGGTTTTACTTGATCTTGTAATTTAGCTAAAGCATTAGCAATATGTTGTGGTAAGACATCGCGTCGAGTTGAGATCATCTGCCCGAACTTTATCCATACTGGTCCAAGATCCTGTAGCGCTTGGCGTAGTCTTTCACCAATTTCAAGTTGTTTGCCTTTAGGTCTAACCCAAAATAGACAAATCAACAAAAATCGTAGCCATCTGGAAGCTCGATGAGTTGGCAACAATTCTTGCAATCGATAAGCTCTAATTATCGTTAATATGGTATATAGTCGAAAAAATGTCATTATTTATTATCACATCAAAATTTAAAACCAGTATGTAATGCAACTATACCACCAGTCATGTTGTGATATTTAACATCAACAAAACCCGCATTCTCCATCATTTTTTTCAATGTTTTTTGATCTGGATGCATACGGATTGATTCAGCTAAATAACGATAACTATCAGCATCATTGGCTACTATTTTCCCCATTAATGGTAACATGGTAAAAGAGTACAGATCATAGGCCTTATTTAAAATTTGATATTGTGGTTTAGAAAATTCTAAAATTAATAAACGTCCACCTGGTTTTAATACTCGCCACATAGAACGCAGCGCTTTATCTTTATCTGTCACATTACGTAAACCAAATGAAATAGTGATGCAATCAAAATAATTATCGGCAAAAGGTAATTCTTCAGCATTGGCTTGGACATATTCGATATTTTTAAATAGCCCTTTATCACGCAGTTTATCACGACCAACCTTTAACATTGATTCATTAATATCAGCCAGAACCACTAAGCCATCGTCACCGACAAGTTGGGAAAATTTGGCGGTTAAATCGCCGGTGCCACCAGCAAGATCTAGAACCTTTTGACCTTTACGTACACTACTATATTCAATGGTGATTTTTTTCCAGATACGGTGAATTCCAAATGACATCAAATCATTCATTACATCATATTTATCTGCTACAGAATGAAAGACTTCGGCAACACGTTTTACTTTTTCTTGTTTTAAAACTTGAGTAAAACCGAAATCAATTTTTTCTTGATTAGAGTTATCTTGTTTATCAGAAGATTGAGACATTAAAATTCACCTTACATCAGCATTTAGCCTATTCTAGCATAAGCCATGATAAATGCGATGAACTAAATCAATAATGCTTCAACCTTCTTTGACACTGTTTCAAAATGTTGTAACAGGGTATGCTGTGGGTTTAAATCTTTTTCATGAATAACAAGATCAAAATGATAACTCTTGGTTAATACTGTTAATACTTCATGCTCTTTTTGAAAAATTTGTCGATAACATTGAGCTAATGCAGCAAAATCAATTGAAGTAAATAATAATTTATTAGCAATCCTTTCAGCACTTGATATGCGTTCAACCTGCAACATAGCTATTTTAATATAATCAGACTCGCTTAAATAACGTTGATTATGACAGGCCGATATTTCACGCTGAATATAATTCACATAACCATTAGCTACATATTGAGTATTATAAATGTTAGCGAGTTGTATAGGTAAATCATTAAATTTTTGTGAACCAATAATTGCTACTTTTTTTACAAAAAAAGGTTTAGCTGCTTGCGCAATAAAAGACCAATTTTTATAAGGATTTTCACGAATAGCCGTTGCGCTGATAGGCATAAATTCACGATCAGCATCAATAATTACTACTGGACAACCAAAATAAAGTTGATGATTTTCTATATCTTGTAATTCGCTAGTGAAGACTACGGTAGGTTTTATTTTATATTCATCTAAGATGCACTTAACCCGTTCACTCCAATCCCGCCAACCATTAGGATAATACTCAATTCCAGCTTCATTTAAAACATGTACATGAATATTATGTCGATTTTTAAAGGTTTCTTGTAACCAAGAGAAGCGATCACTAACTTGAGGTTGTTTCGGTAGGCGACTTTTTTCAAAAAGTTGTTTATCTCGAGTTGCTTCACATCCAAGCATAATGTGAAGTTCATCAACTTGGCTCATTGCTTTTTCAATTAAATAAATATGCCCACAGTGTAACGGATAAAACTTTCCAAAAATTAAACCAATTTTATGTTTAGACACCATAACTTATACCAATAACATTTAAAAACCTAATAACAATGTACATTAAAAAAATGCATTTTCTACCCAAATCATGCTATTTCACTTAATTTGTCAATTAGCGATATAATTTTATCAGTAAAAACATTTATGGCAAAAATTAAATAACATAAAACTAATTTTGCATTGCATTTAATACAATACCCGTAGCCACTGAGATATTAAGAGCTGGCATATTGTCATTGCCTTGTAAATGAATCACCACATCTGCGCAACTAATCAATTTCATGTTTATTTGTTGAAAAATAACTAAGGCTACTTTTTTAGCAAACTTGACCTGTCGTAAGTCTGTGGAGGTTATGGATTTTACTTGACATGGTAATAACGCCACAACTTGATAGCCATGCTGTTTAAACAGATCTAACGATGCCATAAAATCATCACTTTTGATGGATTCTACTGCTTCAATTCCACCTTCAGCAACTCGCATAGCTGCCCCACTATCAAGTAGACTTGTTTGCCGTAACATAACACCATTAACTTCATAAAAAGCCGCACTCCGAATCAGCCCACCTAAATTATGTGGATTATTGACGTCATCTATTGCCAAAACACAATCTTCAATTTTATCACCATTAGCTTGCAAATAATTAAGTAACATTAGAGGAATGTGTTTTTTAATTATTAAACAGATACCACCATGATGGGCTGTTTGGGTAAGTTTAGTAATTTGTTCGTTAGAAACAACATCATAACCTAAACGTTGTTTGACCAACCATGTAATTAACTCTCTGAATTGATAAGTCATTTCTTGAATAATAAATAATTTAACAATTGCCGTACGGCGATGCTTGAATACTGCCTTACAGCTATTTTCGCTATAAACTATAGTTTCTTCTTTACGTTGACTATATTCATCATAACCAAAAGTTGGTAATTGTTCATTATCACGTACTTTTTTTTGCCAAGGGGAAGTATTGTCGTTAGATGACTTATATCGAGATTGCTTAGATTCAACACTATGCTGTTTACTAAAACTAGATTTACTAGCCCGCGGTTTAAATGTTTCAATACGATCGTTATGATCCGGTTTTACCTTTGACTTAGACTGAAAAGGTTCATTTTTACGCTTGTCTTTTTTAGCGTTGCTATTCCCATGTTTGGAACGGGAAGCTCCTGATGATTCATTATTTTTAGCATAAAAAATGGTTGGCTTATTTTTTTCAGTATCAGCATTCATATCAAATCTCAATATTAATTAGTTAACGGCTACGAATTGTTGGGGCAACTTTATCTAACACACCATTTACAAATTTATGGCTATCTTCAGCGCCAAAGGTTTTTGTCAAATCAATAGCTTCATTAATTACTACCTTATAAGGTACATCCTGACGTTTCATTAATTCATAAAGTGCAATTCTAAGTATAGCTAACTCAACTTGACCCAATTCATCAACTGAACGTTCAGTAAGATAAGGTGCCATTTTATTATCTAAATCAATAGTGTTTTTGATTACGCCATGGAGTAACTCTTTAAAATATTTAGCATCTACGCCCTTCATATCTTGTTCTGCGATAAAACTGGCTTCAACATCAACAAGATCATTTTTTGAAATCTGCCAAGAATAGATTGCTTGTACCGCACATTCTCTTGCTCGACGACGAGGATTAACTGATGCCACTAAATTACTCCTTAATTGCGTTAATGATATTTAGCATTTCAAGTGCCGTTAAAGCTGCTTCAGCACCTTTATTACCTGCTTTAGTCCCAGCTCGCTCAATGGCTTGTTCAATACTCTCAGTAGTTAAAATACCAAATCCTACTGGAATGGAATATTCTAAGCTAGCATTTAATAAACCAGAACTTGATTCACCGGCAACATAATCAAAATGCGCGGTACTTCCACGGATCACTGTACCTAATGCTACAATTGCTTCATATTTTTTAGATTGGGCGGCGACTTTGGTTGCTAATGGAATTTCATAAGCACCGGGCACCCAGATAACTGTAATGTTTTTTTCATCGACTTGCCCAATACGAGTCAATGCATCAATCGCACCATTAACTAAGCTATCATTAATAAAATGGTTGAAACGAGCCACTATAATTGCTACTTTGGCTTTTGGTGCAGCAACTTTACCTTTAACTGTTTGCATATTAATTCCTTATTAATTAATATTTAAATGCAATTTAAATATCACTTTGCGTGAAAAACTATGCCATAATTGTATCATATTTTATGGACTTATCCTATTAGCAAATAACGCTACCACAATGATTTAACAGCTAAATAAGCTAAATAAGATAAATAAAATAAAAAGATTCTACTTCTAGAATAAATACAAAATGTTGTAATTAATTTTTACTTGTACATGTAATCAATCTTCATCTTATAAATAAAGATTCAATTTTATTACTTGCAAGCAATAACGAACGTTTTAAAATGAGAAATAAATATTTTATATGATGGAGTAACACAAATGTATATAGACAATATCCGTAATGAATTGAACCAAGCAATTGAAGTGCTAGCTAATTTCGTTTCAAATGATGAAAATCTAAAGCGAGTTCAACAGGCCGCAATATTAATTGCTGATTCATTTAAGCAAGGAGGCAAAGTTCTTTCTTGTGGTAATGGTGGTTCTCATTGTGACGCCATGCATTTTGCGGAAGAATTAACTGGTCGGTATCGTAATGATCGCCCGGCTTATCCTGCTATTGCTATATCTGATGTTAGCCACATTTCATGTGTTGGTAATGATTATGGTTTTGACTCAATTTTTTCTCGTTATATAGAAGGAGTAGGTCAAAAAGGTGATGTTCTACTAGGTATCTCTACATCAGGAAATTCAGCAAATGTATTAAAAGCAATTCATGCGGCTAAACAAAAAGGTATGAAAATAATCACTCTTACGGGTAAAGATGGTGGCAAAATGAATGGGCTTGCTGATATTGATATTCGCGTACCTCATTTCGGCTATGCTGATCGTGTACAAGAAATCCATATCAAAGTTATCCATATTTTAATAATGTTAATTGAAAAAGAGATGGCAAACGTAAATGTGTGAATTATTGGGTATGAGTGCTAATGTACCAACCGATATCTGTTTTAGTTTTACTAGCCTAATTAAACGTGGTGGAGACAAAGGCCCTCACAAAGATGGTTGGGGTATTACTTTTTATGAAGGTAAAGGTTGCCGAACATTTAAAGATCCGCAACCTTGTAGCTATTCGCCTATTGCTAAAATGGTTCAGGAATATCCAATTAAATCTAAGGCTGTTGTAGCACATATTCGACAAGCTAACCGTGGTGGAGTGGCACTTGAAAATACCCATCCATTTACTCGCGAGTTATGGGGCAAAAACTGGACTTTTGCCCATAATGGACAATTAACTGATTATGAACAATTACCAACTGGATTATTTCAGCCGGTTGGAGCAACTGATAGCGAATATGCTTTTTGCTACCTAATTAATCAATTACACCAAAAATATCCGAATAAACCCGATGATGATCTACAATTATTTAATTTTATAAAACAATGTGCGAATGAATTAAGTAAGCTTGGCGTATTTAATATGTTGCTTTCTGATGGTCAATATGTTTTTGCATATTGCACAACTAATTTACATTGGATAACCAGAAAAGCACCATTTGGTAAAGCTAAATTAATTGATGAAGATGTAGAAATTGATTTCCAAAAGCATACTACCCCAGATGATGTAGTTACTATTATTTCGACACTACCACTTACTTCAAACGAAGTTTGGCATAAACTGCAAAAGGGTGAGGCTATTCTATTTAAAAATGGTGAAGTTATCCAATCTTCCTGGTTTTAACTCGTACCATTGGTGGTTCATCTTTAAATAGATATTGTAAATAGCCAAGTGTCAATAAACCAATTGCAGTAAGTACAATCCAAGGCAGATGTGGGAAGTTTATTCGCATAGCTATATCATACAACCAACCTGCACCTGTATAGCCAATAAAACCACCTAGTGCAAGCCCTAATCGACTAAACCCCATATAACTACCTTTTGCTCTAGGATTGGTCAGGACAGTAGAGAGTGTTTCTCGTGCTGGTTCAGCGATAATTGCACCTAAATAAAACAATGCAATTAATGATAATAACATTGATAGCTCGTTGGTAAATCCGATGATAATAAAGCCAAATGACATCAAAAATAAGCCAAATTTCAGTCGTTGATCTAATCTAAAATACTTTTCACTTAAACGTGCTAACGGATAAAGTAATAGCAATGAGATACCAGCTTGAATAGCATACATCCACTTTACATAACTTGGACTACCGGTTACATTGGTAATGGTTAACGGTAGCATCAACATAATTTGCACCCAAAGCACATAATAACCAGTTAGAGTTAATACATAACGCGTAAATTTTTTATCCTGTAACACCATTTTCATACCATTGATTATAGGTGCTTTACCAATAGCAATATGATAAGCCGGCAAAAAGAATATATTAAACAAACCACATAAAAAGAAAATAGTAGCGCCACACCAACAAACCAATTGGAAATCATAATCAATAAGAATGCCACCGATAAGAGCCCCAATGACAGCCCCTGCATTATCTTGAATCATTAACAGCGAAATAAATTTACCGCGTTCGTGAGGACGGGTAAATTTAATCGTCAAACCCATTCGTGGTGGATCAAACAACAATCCACCAAGTGCCGAAAGTAAACAAGAAAGCAGTAACAACCATGGTTCACTGGCAATTGCCATTGATACAAAGCCAACACAACGTAAAAACATGCCCCAAACAATCATTGGCTTAGCACCAAAACGGTCAGCAATAGCTCCACCTATAATTCCAAAACCTTGCTGAACAAATTGCCGAAAACCTAAAGCAAAACCAACAAATAACGCACTCCATCCCACTTGACTAACAAAGTGAGTCGAAACTAATGGAAAAACAACATAGAATCCTAAGACAATAAATAAATTATCTAATAATAGTATTTGTTTTCCCGTTTTACGAATCTGTGATGGTATCGGCATTTATTTTGTTCTTTCCGCTAAATAACCTTGATAATCAGGGATAGCAATTTCCACTTCATTGGTAAAAATCGAAGACTGAATCAATGCATTGGCAGTGGCTTGATTGGTAGCAGTCGGAATATTCCAAACTGTAGCTAAACGTAGCAATGCCTTTACATCTGGATCGTGTGGCACCGCATTAAGTGGATCCCAAAAGAAAATTAGGATATCAATTTTACCTTCTGCTATTAATGCGCCAATTTGTTGATCGCCTCCCATTGGACCACTCAGCATTGGGGTGATATTGAGTCCGGTTTGTTGTTTAATTAATGTTCCAGTCGTTCCGGTACCACATAAATTATGATGGGAAAGTTCTTGGCGATTTTTTTCACACCAACTTAATAAGTTGTCTTTTAAATGATCATGTGCGACTAAAGCAATATTTTTCTTGGCTGGTATTTTGCGGGTAGTATAAAGCATTATTGTCTTCCTATTTTATAGTTATCTGCCGTTTTTAACAGAGTATCAATAAAAGAGCAAGCAATATTTAACCCTAATTTAAAAAATAAAAAAGGCACCGAAGTGCCTTAAAAAGATACAACAATAGACTTGACTAGAATTGATAAATTAAACCAAGTGCCACTGTGTCTTTAGTAGTAGCTTTAATTTGAGATTTATTAAAACTATCATCATATAAACCACGACGAGCACCGATATCATCTTTATCTAACAAGTTAATTTTATAATCAATGATGGCTTGTAGATTTTTGTTAAAGTCATAAGTTAAACCAACATCCACATATTTAACTAAATCATTACCTTTAAGCTCTTCATCTCCGCTTCTTGATAATTTTGAAGCATCTTGAACTTTGTGTTGAATATAAGCAACAGATGGAGTTAAACGACCAATTTCAAAGTCAATGCCATATTGAGCAACCAATTCAAAACCTTTAGTTTTTAAATCATCTGCATTTCTGTTAATTGTGGCATTATCCCAACCATATTTTTGTTTACCTTGGATATATAAGGCCGCTAAATAAAGATTGTCATTGTCGTATTTAATACCTGCTGACCATGCTTTAGCATCTTTATGACCACCAGTTTGTGCATAACCAGCACCAATAGATATACCAGTATCTAATACATCCCAATCAACTACAGTACCCCAAGCTTCGGCACTATCATGACCATCATCACGTTCATGTTTGTTGAAATGCTTGGTAGAACTATTGTCACCATTATCTGCATATTGTACAGCAAAGCGTAAACCATCAACTAAACCGAAGAAGTCTGAATTACGATAAGTGGCAACAGCTTTAGTACGAGCTGATAAAGCATACAAATTATTATTAGAAGCATCACCACCAAATTCTGGTAATACGTCAGTATACGAAGTTAGAGTTTTTAACACCCCATCATTACGGCCATAATCAAACGCGCCAAAATCACCAAAATTTAAACCAGCAAAAGCATAACGAGTTTCGTTATCTGCATCTTCACCAGTATTAGTTTCATATTCCCAACGGCCATAACCGGTTACGCCTTCAGCAACTTGTGTTTGACCTGACATACCCAAACGAGCAGTAGTATTGTCACCCTCACCAGTTTGGTTATCACGATCAGTAATATAGTTTAAAGCATAAACTCGACCATAGAAGTCAACTTTATTACCATCTTTATTCCACACTTCAATAGAAGCGCTGGCAGTACCTGCAATTAATAGTGCAGGGATAGCGATTGCTAATAGATTACGTTTCATTTTTTACCCTCACAGGTATTTTATATTTAAAAAAAGATACAAATTACTTTGCTCTTGTGCTAATAAATAACTGCTTATATTTAGCAATTACATTATTATCTTGATTGGTTATTAAATTCACAGTTTTTATTACTAATAAAGTAAATCATCGATATCACACCTTTTGTGTGTAATT
Organism: Gilliamella sp. wkB112; assembly: GCF_001690685.1. Taxonomy (GTDB): domain Bacteria; phylum Pseudomonadota; class Gammaproteobacteria; order Enterobacterales; family Orbaceae; genus Gilliamella; species Gilliamella apicola_J. The sequence goes on from NZ_LZGL01000017.1 coordinate 488,592, forward strand.
ATTCTAAGGCGTTCAATTTAATTTTTTTAAACATAAAATGTGATTTTATTAGAAGTGAAGTGTAAAAAAAGAAAAAGGCACCAAAGTGCCTTTTTAAATCAGATATTAAGTTATTAGAACTGGTAAATCATACCAATACCTAACACATCTTTTGTACCTGGTTTATTTTCATGACGATCACGTTGAACTTTAGTATTCATCGCGGCGCCAACATCATCTCGATCAAGTAGATTAAATTTATATTCTACAAAAGTACTGAAGTTCTTATTTAGATCATAAGTAGCACCAAGCGAAACATATTTAACCATTGGTGAATTATCACCAGAATATAAGTAACCATAGTGATGGTAAGAATCTGTTTTTAATTTATGTTGAACATAAGCTAAAGATGGAGTTAAACGACCTACATCTAAATCAATACCATATTGAGCTACTAATTCGAAACCTTTAACCTTAGCATCAGTATCTGCAGTATAACCATCTGTCCATGTTAAATGAGTACCATTTTTTAATTTACTTTGGAAATAGTTAGCAGCTAAATATAGATTGTAGTTATCATATTTAATACCAGCTGTCCATGTATTGTGTCGGTGATCACTTGAACTTGATTGTGCGTAACCAGTGCCAGCAGTCAAGCCTGTATCAAAAATACGCCATTCAATATTAGCACCCCAAGCTTCTCTTGAGTCCTTTCTGAAACGATCCACAGAATTAGAGTTGTCACCATTATCTGCATATTGTAATGCAAAACTTAAATCATCAGTTAAACCGAAGAAATTACTGTTACGATAAGTCGCAACTGCTTTAGTACGTGCAGATAATACATGCCAGTCATTATTAGCAGCATCACCACCAAATTCAGGTAACACATCAGTATAAGCTGTAATTGCTTTTAACACACCGTCATTACGACCGTAGTCGAATGAACCATAGTCACCAAAGTTTAAACCAGCGAATGCATAACGAGTTTCGTTATCTGCATCTTCACCTGTTTTAGTTTCATATTCCCAACGGCCATAACCAGTGATGCCATCAGTAATTTGAGTTTGACCTGACATACCTAAACGAGCAGATGAGTCATCACCTTCGTTTTTTTGTCCACGATCAGTAACATGGTTAACAGCTTTTACTCGACCGTAAAAGTCAACCTTATTACCATCTTTGTTCCATACTTCGATAGATGCATTTGCGCCAGCTGCAACTAAAAGTGCAGGAATAGCGATTGCTAATAGATTACGTTTCATTTTTTACCCTCATGGTTATTGTTTTAAAAGACACTAATTATAAATTAGCGTCAATTTTTTACATTTATAACTCATCCAAAAATAATATTTTTGTATTATTTTTTTATATACTTTTTACAGTAGTGTAAATTATGTAGAAAAATTTTTTAAAATCAAGAGAACTTTTACTTAAATATGATGTCTAATTATAAAATAAGGTCTGTTTGCTTGTTTTTTGAGCGATTTTTAGAATATTTAACAGAATTAGCAAGTTATTAGAAACCAACCAAGAGGTCGATTTCTAATTTTTTTAGACTTAAAAAGAAGCATTTCGTGGCGTTCTTGGGAACGGAATGACATCGCGCACATTCTGAACACCAGTAACATACACAATTAAACGTTCAAAACCTAAACCGAAGCCTGAATGTGGCACAGTGCCATAACGGCGTAAATCACGATACCACCAGTAATCTTCTTTTTTAAGCCCCATTTCATCCATGCGTTTATCTAACATATCTAAACGTTCTTCACGCTGGGAACCGCCAATAATTTCGCCAATTCCTGGAGCCAACACATCCATAGCAGCCACTGTCTTACCATCATCATTCATACGCATATAAAATGCTTTAATATCTTTAGGATAGTTTTTGACAACCACTGGCGCTTTAAAATGTTGTTCAGCTAAATAACGCTCATGCTCAGAAGCTAAATCAATTCCCCAACTTACAGGATTTTCAAATTTGGCATCACAGTTTTGCAAAATAGTAATAGCATCAGTGTAATCCACTTGCGCAAAATCAGCTTGGATAAAATTTTCAAGACGATTAATTGCATCTTTATCTACATGCTGCGCAAAAAACTGCATATCATCTGCACGTTTGTCAAGCACTGCTTTAAACACATACTTCAACATGTCTTCAGCTAATTTGGCATTATCATTAAGATCTGCAAAGGCAACTTCAGGTTCCATCATCCAAAACTCGGCTAAATGGCGAGTAGTATTGGAATTTTCCGCTCTAAATGTTGGGCCAAAAGTATATACTTTTGATAAAGCACAAGCATAAGTTTCAGCATTTAATTGACCAGAAACCGTTAAAAATGCTTCTTTACCAAAAAAATCTTTATCAAAATCTATGTTACCTTTATCTGTTTTAGGTAGATTTAACAGATCGAGGGTCGAGACCCGAAACATTTCACCCGCACCTTCGGTATCCGATGCAGTAATAAGCGGCGTAGACAACCAAAAGAAGCCTCGTTCATCAAAAAATTGATGAATTGCTTGAGCAAGCGTATGCCGTACTCGCGTTATTGCACCAACAATATTAGTACGTGCGCGCAAATGAGCTACTTCACGCAAATATTCAATGGAATGGCGTTTTGCTGCCATTGGGTAAGTATCAGGATCTTCAACAAAGCCAAAAACTTCTATAGAAGCCGCTTGTAATTCATATTTTTGTCCTTGCCCCGGTGATTCTACCACTGTACCTGTAACCTTGACCGAACAACCCGCAGTTAACCGTAATACATCTTGTTCATAATTTGGTAAAGATTTTTCAATTACCGCTTGGATAGGATCAAAGCAAGAACCATCATATACAGCCAAAAAAGAAATGCCGGCTTTAGAATCCCGGCGAGTTCTTACCCAACCTTGAACTGAAATTGTGCTACCAACAGCAATTTTTCCTTGTAACACATCAACAATAGGTGCAACTGAATTCATTTTAATTATCCATCTCTACGTTATTAATTTAATTATATAAGTAATAGTAATACAGATCTATTCTAACTGTCATTTCGGTTTGCAATAGAAATGAGTTAGAAAGGAAACAACTATAAGGTAACCTTGTTTACTGATTTTTAATTGCCACATTAATACCAAAGTTAAACTTGTGATTAATGCTCAACACTAAATGTTCGTTTTAACTCATCAATGAACGCCAAATCTTGAGATATGGTTTTACCCGGACTATCTGATAACTTAGCCACTGGTTGGTGATTACACTCCGTCAATTTAAGCACAATATTTAGCGCTTTAGTATTAACAGTTACTGACGGAATATCACAAGCTAAAAAGCCACCAATACCAAATGATAATTGTACACGATGATTAAAGTGTCTATAAATTTTAATAGCTTTATCAAAATTTAAACTATCAGAAAATACCAATAATTTGGTTTTAGGATCAATACCTAACTTCTGATAATGACTAATTGCTTTTTCACCCCATTTGATAGGATCACCTGAGTCATGGCGAAGACCTTGGTAATGAGTAGCAAAATATACATTAAAATCACGCAAAAATGCATCCATAGTAATACAATCAGTTAAAGCAACATCTAAATCGTGTGGGTATTCATCTAACCATACTTGCAATGCATTTTTTTGGCAATCTTCTAAACTTGAACTTAAACGCTGGTGAGCTTGGAACCATTCATGCGCTTGGGTACCAACAGGTTTCAACCCTAAACGATAGGCTAGCAAATAATTACTGGTACTATGGAAATTTTTAAAATTGGCTTGCAAATAGCTTACGACAGTTTCTTGCACTGCGAATGAATAACGGCGACGAGTACCAAAATCCATCAGATTAAAACCAGACATATCCAAATCAGCTGTGTTTTGATCAAATGCTACTAATTTATCTTTAAGGTGTGCTAAAGCCTCAGGTACACCAATATTAGGCGAGCGATCTTTATGCACAATTTCACTAATCACCGCCAATAATGGTACTTCCCATAAAATCACATCTAACCAACGCCCAGCTATACGAATAACCAGTAATCCATTTTGATTTTCAATGGTAAGTAACTCACTATTAAAGCGCCATTTTTTTAACCAAATTAAATAATCTGATTTAAAAAAAGATATTTGTGATAAATAATTAAACTCATCATCAGATAAAGCTAATGATTCCATTAATTTGACTTGATGCTTAATTTCTGCAACATATTGACCAAATAAATCATCACTACGACAACGAAATTCGGCAACAACAGTAGTGTCGGGATAATGATGAAAAACGGCTTGCTGCATATGCAACTTATAAGCATCAGTATCTAATATTGATGTGATGATAGCTGGTAACATAGTGAATTAATTATCAGTACTTTAAAAAATACTGGTGATTATAGCAGAATAATAATGAAGATATAGATTAATTAATATAATAAGATTATTTTTAATCAGTTATAATAACTTATCTAAGTTATCTAAGTTATTTAAATAATTTAACCCATATACATATTAATAATGTTAATAAGATCTTTCCTCTAATTAGATTGTAATGAGAATAATTATCGCCTTTTTAGCATATTAATTTATTATAATGATCTAATTCGTTAATTAAGCAATAACATTAAAGGCACGTAGACAATGAGTACAAATACCACTGAAACTAAACCGATTGCCAAATATCGCCTTGATTATAAGGCCCCCGATTTTACCATTACTGATATCGATCTCGATTTTGATTTAGCCCCCGAAGTTACTACGGTTACCGCTCGTAGCCGTCTTGTGCAAAAAAATAATAGCGCCAATGAGTTAATTTTAGATGGCGAAGATCTTAAATTAATTTCCATCAATATAGATGAACAACCTTGGCATGATTACCAAATTACGGATACTGGCTTAATTATCCGTAATGTTCCTGCTGAATTTACCTTAACTATCGTTAACGAAATCAAACCAATTGATAATACTGCGCTTGAAGGTTTATATGTCTCTGGCGAAGCACTATGCACCCAATGTGAAGCGGAAGGCTTTCGTCATATTACCTATTATTTGGATCGACCCGATGTGTTAGCCAGATTCTCAACACGGATTACCGCTAATAAACAGAACTACCCTTACCTACTTTCTAATGGTAACCGTATTGCTCAAGGCGAACTTGCTGATGGTCGTCATTGGGTGCAATGGCAAGATCCGTTTCCAAAACCATGTTACCTATTTGCCTTAGTGGCTGGTGATTTTGATATTTTGACAGATCATTTCATCACCAAATCAAAACGTAAAGTAGATTTAGAAATCTATGTCGACAAAGGTAATTTAGATCGTTCTCATTGGGCTATGACCAGCTTAAAAAATGCTATGCGCTGGGATGAAACCCGTTTTGATCTAGAATATGATTTAGATATTTTTATGATTGTGGCGGTTGATTTCTTTAATATGGGAGCAATGGAGAATAAAGGCCTTAATATCTTTAACTCCAAATATGTACTTGCTAAACCTGAAACCGCAACTGACGACGATTATTTAGGTATTGAATCAGTTATTGGTCATGAATATTTTCATAATTGGACTGGCGATCGGGTGACTTGTCGTGACTGGTTCCAACTCAGTTTAAAAGAAGGTTTAACCGTATTTCGTGATCAAGAATTTACTTCTGATAGCGGATTAAGAGCCGTAAAACGCATTAATGATGTCAAATTAATGCGTACCGTGCAATTTGCTGAAGATGCCAGCCCAATGTCTCATCCAATTCGCCCTGAGCAAGTCATCGAGATGAATAATTTCTATACCGTAACCGTGTACGAAAAAGGAGCGGAAGTGATTCGCATGCTACATACCCTGTTAGGTGAAGATAAATTCCAAGAAGGAATGAAGCTCTATATCAAACGCCATGATGGCAGCGCTGCCACTTGTGATGATTTTGTTGCGGCGATGCAAGATGCCTCAGGCATTGACCTAACCCAATTTAAATTATGGTATAGCCAGTCAGGTACACCAGAATTAACCGTGACTGATAGTTATGATGCTCAAACTAAACAATATACCTTAACAGTTGAACAATATACGCCAGCAACCCAAGATCAAAAGCAAAAACAAGCACTACATATTCCACTTGATATTGAATTATATCAACACAATGGTGAAGTTATTCCATTACAATATCAAGGTAAAACGGTTCATCATGTTCTAAATTTAACGCAAACTAAACAGCAATTTATATTTAACAACGTGCCAGAACAACCGATTATTTCGTTGTTACGTGACTTTTCTGCACCAGTTAAATTAAACTATGATTACCAAGATAATGATTTGATTTTCCTTATGCAACATGCCAGCAATGCCTTTAGCCGCTATGATGCTGCGCAGATGTTATTGGCAAAATACGTTCGCTTAAATGTCAAAAATTATCAACAGAATATCCAACAAATCTTACCGGAATCGGTAATAGATGCATTCAGATCTGTATTACTTTCAGAAACAGTTAATCCGGCATTGATAGCGCAAATTTTGACACTGCCATCTGAAAATGAGTTAGCTAATTTATTTGTAGAAGTTGATCCAATTGCGATTTACCAAGTCCGTCATTATTTATCAACCCGTTTTGCTAATGAACTTTATGACGAACTTAATGCGGTTTATCAGCATAATAAAACCCATGAATATCATATTAATCATGTCGATATTGCTAAACGTTCATTAAAAAATTGTTGTTTAGCCTTACTCGCATATGCTGACAATAAAACTCAAGCCAGTACGTTAGTTAGCCAACAATATTACCATGCTAACAATATGACTGATTGTTTATCCGCTTTAACCACCGCGGTCAAAGCTGAGCTTAATTGTCGCGCTGAACTATTGGCTGATTTTGATAATAAATGGTATCAAGATGGACTGGTTATGGATAAATGGTTAACTTTAAATGCCACTAGCCCGGATAAACAAGTGCTAACAACCGTGAAAAAGTTGTTAACACATCGCTCATTTACGCTTAGTAATCCAAACCGAATCCGATCACTTATTGGCGCTTTCGTCAATAATAATCCGGTAGCTTTCCACGCTGAGGATGGCAGTGGTTATCAATTTTTAGTTGAAATTCTTACTGAGCTAAACCAGAAAAATCCACAAGTTGCCGCACGATTAATCGAACCACTTATTCGTTTAAAACGCTATGGTGAAAAACGTCAGCAACAAATACGCCATGCTTTAGAGTCTTTATTAAAAATAGAACACTTATCAAAAGATCTCTATGAAAAAATTAGTAAAGCACTAGCCGCATAATCAAATAAATCTCATCCTATGTTAACAATAGGATGAGATTAATGAAGTTAATGTTCGTGATTAATACGCAAACGTATAGTGGACCTGAAACATCTTTACAACTATTTTAATGAGTCTTTATTATGACAACAATTAAAGAAATAACACCAACAGAGTTAGCGCAAAAATTACATCTGCATGAACAGCTTTTTTTATTAGATGTACGCGAAGAGAATGAAGTAGCAATTTGTACCATTGTAGGTGCTACTCACATTCCGATGAAGCTGATCCCACTGTATTTAGATCAAATTCCTGACGACGTAACTATTGTAATTTATTGCCATCATGGTAATCGCAGCCTTAATGTTGCCAATTATTTAGTTGAAAATGGCTTTGAAGCTGATGATATTTATAACCTCACTGGTGGTATTGATGCTTGGGCTTTAACTGTAGATAAGCAAATGCCAAGATATTAAACAGCCTGTCGTTAAACAGGCCTAATTTACCCTTATTATTGTGGCATCACCCAATAACCATTTTGGTTATGTGCTTGCATATAATCTTTAAATTGCTGAGATTGGTAAATACGCTTAACATCTTGTGCCCATTGACTATTTTCATTACCACCATTAACCACTACCATAATTTCTAAATCAGGAATAATCGTTTCCGACAATAGTGCTTTGTTGGAGTCAATATTGGCAGAGTAAACAATACTCCCTGGTATCACGGCAAAGTCTAAATCATTAAGTACTCGCGGAATGTTAGCCGAATCCATTTCAATAATTTCAATGCCTGCAAAATTTTGTGCTATATCATTTTTATTCACAATAATGGGATTGGTATTAGCTTTTAATTTAATCCAGCCCGCTTTTTCTAATAAATTATAGGCTCGTGCAGCGTTGGAAGCATCTTGCGGAATAGCCACTTTTGCGCCACTAACTACTTGTTTTAAAGAAGTATACTTATTAGAAAAAATTGCCGCAGGCACTGAGGGAACATGCACAACTGGTTTTAAATTAGCTTTGCGCTGCTGATTAAATACATCCATATAAGCGGTGTGTTGCGCCACCGTCAAATCAATACTGCCTTCACTTAATGCTACATCAGACTCAAGTAAATGCGGAAAATTAACTAACTTCACCTTATAACCTTCGGATTCTAAAATCGGTTTGACCGCATCTTTAAAAAGGTCATTATATGGTCCCGGTGAAACTCCCATACTAATTTCTTTTTTAGTTTGATTATTGTCTGACTTTGCTGAGTTATCACAAGCAGTTATAACTAATGCAGAACTGGTTAATAGTATTATGGCAATATATTTAAATAAATTCGATTTGCTAAAGTAGTTTCTCATGTTGATAATCCTTATAAACTTGTAATATTAGCTACTCTAGCACAGAAAAAACACTTCATTTATTCCATGTTATTCTAACTTATAACTAAAAGGAATAAGATATAAAAAACGATTATTAGAGCAACAAATTAACATGTGCTACCGTTTAAATCATGATTAATGATTCAGCGTAGGAACGACTATGACTAATTCTGTTGCAAACACAATCCATAAACTTTTTAAGGAATTACATCGACATCCTGAACTTTCAAATCAAGAATTTGAAACTACCAAAAGATTACGTTCTTATTTACAACAAGCTAATATCCGCATATTAGAACTAGGAGCAAAAACTGGAGTTATTGCTGAAATCGGTTCTGGATCACCAATACTAGCATTGCGTGCCGACATTGACGCTTTACCTATTGAGGAACAAACCGAATTAGATTATCGATCCCAAAATAGTGAGGTTATGCACGCTTGTGGTCATGATTTACATGCATCAGTTTTGATGGGGGCCGCCTATCACCTTAAAGCTCAAGAAAAGAATTTACAAGGCACAGTGCGCTTACTGTTTCAACCAGCAGAAGAGAATTTTAGTGGCGCTTTACATTTTATAGATATCGGTGCACTTAATGGTGTGGATGCAATTCTTGGGTTACACAATAATCCTAACCTAACTGTCAATCAAATGACTTCATGTGCTGGTCCATTCTCAGCCAATGTTGATCGCATAGAAATTACGGTAACTGGCGTTGGCGCACATGCTGCCAGACCAGAATGGGGTATCGATCCTATTGTTATTGGCGCCCAAATTGTCAGTGCTATACAAACTATTTCTAGTCGCACCATTAGTGGTTTAGATCCTGTTGTTGTCAGTATTACTAAGTTTTTAGGCGGTAATACTTGGAATGTTACCCCGGAAAAAGTCGAAATGGAAGGTACAGTACGAACTTTAACCCCCGAAGTTAGAGCTAAAGTAAAACAACAATTAACCAGTATTGTTGAAAACGTAGCTATTAGTATGGGGGCCAAAGCAGAACTTAGATGGTTTGATGGTCCGCCATCGGTTATTAATGTGGCTAAATGGGTTACATTGGCAAAGCAAGTAGCAAAACAAACAGGTTATGAAGTGGTTGATTCTAAATCTGGTCTGGGAGGAGAAGATTTTGCTCATTACCTGCACCTAGTACCTGGGGCATTTATAAATCTTGGTTCGCAAAGTTCGTATGCGGTGCACCATCCTAAATTTCAAATTAATCTGGATATGTTAACCCCAGCAGCTAATTATCTATATGAACTGGCTAAGCAAGCACTTATCGATTTAAAACATAATAATAAATAGGTTGCATAATGATTAGATTTGAAAATGTATCCAAGCAATATGAACGCAATGGTGTTACAACCCAAGCGCTAGAAAACATTAATTTAACCATTAATAAAGGCGATATTTATGGCATTATTGGTTATAGCGGAGCAGGCAAAAGCACCTTAGTTCGCTTAATCAATTTTTTAGAAAAACCGACACAAGGCAGAGTGACAATTCAAAATCAAATCCTTAACGATCTATCTAATAGCGAATTACGTAAAGTAAGGCGAAAGATTGGCATGATTTTTCAACACTTTAATTTACTTGAATCGAAAACGGTATTTGAAAACGTCGCTATCCCATTAATTTTACTAAAAGAAAAAAAACATAATATTGAGCAAAGAGTTGCGGAGTTGCTTGAATTTGTAGGGTTAAAAGATAAAGCTAATAGCTATCCGAAAGAATTATCTGGAGGACAAAAACAACGCATTGGCATTGCCCGAGCTCTCGCTAATAATCCAGATATTCTACTTTGTGATGAAGCTACTTCAGCGCTTGATCCGCAAACAACCCAAGCAATTTTAGATTTAATCAAAAAAATTAACGAGCAGTATAAAATCACTGTGGTATTAATCACTCATGAAATGCATGTTATTCAACAAATTTGCCATAAAGTTGCGGTTATGGAAAAAGGTAAAATTATTGAGTATGGCAATGTGCTTGAAGTGTTTGGTCACCCTCAGCAACCAACAACCCAAAATTTTGTTAGTTCTGTCATTAATGATCAAATCCCTTCAGGAGTAGTCGAAAATTTACTGGAAACCGAAGAAATTAAACATAATTTCAAATTGTTTAAACTTGAATTCCTTGGACTATCGGCCTCTGAGCCAGTAGTTAATGCTCTTATTTTACAACGAAAAGTGGTAGTTAATATTTTATTTGCTCATATGTCAGAAATCCAAAAAACTGTTATTGGTAGCATGTTTGTGCAATTACAAGGGAACGATATTGATATCAACGATGCGGTACATTATTTGCGCCAAAATGGCGTGCAAGTATCCGAAATTCATGATTGGGAGATTAACTAAAATGGAAATATTCGATAATATTATTAATTATTTAGCATCTTCTTTTTCAACAAATTTGACCGCAATCCAATTTGTAGAAGCGTCTTATGAAACGCTAATTATGGTATTTTTTGCTCTGATAATTGGTTCCTCACTCGGTATTCCTCTCGGTATCTGCTTAGTTACTACCAGGCCCTCGGGCTTACTAGAAAGCCATAAAATATACCGTATTCTTAATCCGATTATTAATATGGTGCGATCATTACCCTTTATTATTTTATTAGTCGCTATCCTTCCATTTACTAAACTGCTTGTTGGCAAATCAATTGGGTTAGCAGCAGCTATCGTACCTTTAACAATCTATGTTGCACCTTATATTGCCCGGTTAGTTGAAAATTCTTTGCTAGATGTGGATGAAGGCATCATTGAGGCGGCGGAATCAATGGGTGCTACCCCACTACAAATTATTTGGCATTTTATGTTACCGGAAGCGTTCAGTTCTTTAATCCTAACTTTAACCACCGCAACTATTGGTCTAATCAATGCAACTGCCATGGCCGGTGCTGTCGGCGCTGGGGGTATTGGTGATTTAGCAATTTCATATGGATACCAACGTTTTGATACAACAGCAGTAATAATTACGGTAATTATACTCATTATCACAGTTCAATTTGTACAAAGTATGGGGAACTACTTGGCACGCAAAGCAAGACATGAATAGTCGCTTAGCTACGCAACATTAAAAACATTGCAACCGGGCACTAAAGTGCAAACTTTATGTCCGGTTATTTAGTATGATTCTTCAGAAGATCTCCATTAAAGCATAGTTAATTTATTTTAATGCAAGATGTTTCAGGTCAGCTATACGTTTAAATATATATTGTTTACCTGCATTTATCTTCCGGATTAGTGATATAAAGACAATAACTTTAATAGATTTCATTATTCATTATTATCAAGTAGAATAGGCGCAAATTTAATTAGGGTAGTATGAAGAATGACTGTGGCAAATGCATTGCAGCAAAATTTGGTAGAAATCCATGATATGTCATTTTATCGTGGTACAAGACCAATTTATAAAAATATGAGCCTAAACGTTCCTAAAGGCAAAGTGACTGCTATTATGGGACCATCAGGGATTGGTAAGACTACGTTATTACGCTTAATTGGCGGTCAACTAAAACCACAATCTGGGCAAATTTTATTTGATGGTGAAAATATTCCGACCATGACGCGTTCCCGACTCTATGAAGTGCGCAAACGCATGAGTATGTTATTCCAATCAGGAGCATTATTTACTGATTTAAGCGTCTTTGATAATGTTGCTTACCCTCTACGTGAACATCTTAATTTACCGGAACCTGTATTACATAATTTAGTATTAATGAAATTACAAGCCGTTGGGCTACGTGGTGCAGCATCTATGATGCCTTCTGAATTATCTGGCGGCATGGCAAGGCGAGCAGCTTTAGCACGTGCTATCGCGCTCGATCCTGATTTAATTATGTTTGACGAGCCTTTTGCTGGGCAAGATCCTATTTCTATGGGGGTAATTGTTAAGCTTATTGCCGAAATTAACCAATCTCTTGGTTTAACTTGTATAGTGGTTAGTCACGATGTAAACGAAGTGATGAGTATCGCTGATTATGCATACATTGTAGCTGAACAACACATTATTGCTGGTGGTACATCGGAACAACTACGTAGCAATGATGATTTACGAGTAAAACAATTTCTTGAAGGACTGGCGGACGGCCCGGTTCCTTTCCATTATCCTGCTGATGATTATAAATTAGACCTAAGCAGAGGTACCAAATAATGTTGAATCTATTTGCAAAAATGGGACAATGGCTAATTAACCTCGTTGCCTTGATAGGCCGTTCTGGTATGATGCTGTTTGGTTCCTTAATCGGTACTCCACAATTTGGCAAACAATTGCCATTACTGGTTAAACAATTTTATTTCGTCGGGGTACAATCACTTTCTATCATTATTGTTTCTGGTCTATTTATCGGCATGGTTCTGGGGCTACAAGGTTACTTTATTCTTACCACCTTTGGGGCCGAAGCCAGCTTAGGTATGTTAGTAGCTTTAGCGTTACTACGTGAATTAGGTCCGGTCGTAGCCGGGTTACTATTTGCCGGGCGTGCTGGTTCGGCATTGACGGCAGAAATTGGTTTAATGAAAGCTACCGAACAATTATCAAGTATGGAAATGATGGCTATTGATCCTTTAAGGCGCATTATTGCTCCGCGCTTTTGGGCTGGATTTTTCTGTTTGCCTTTTTTAACGGCTATTTTTGTGGCTGTAGGTATATTAGGTGGTGTGTTAGTAGGTGTTGATTGGAAAGGAATTGATGCCGGATTCTTTTGGTCATCTATTCAAAGTAATGTTGATTGGTGGCATGATTTAGGTAACTGTTTTGTAAAAAGTTTTGCCTTCGCTATAGCCAGTACTTGGATTGCACTATTTAATGGTTATGATTGTGTGCCAACATCAGAAGGAATTAGTCGAGCAACAACCAATACTGTTGTTTATTCATCATTAGTTATTTTGGGGTTAGATTTTATTTTAACCGCATTAATGTTTAGTAATTGAGGTCATTAAACATGAGTCGTAAAGTTGAAATTACCGTTGGGTTATTTATGGTGTTAGTTATCTGCTCGGTACTATTTTTGTGTTTTAGAGTCACCGACCCAACATCATTTGTTAGTCATAATTCCTATCGTGTTTATGCTGTATTTGATAATATCGGTGGTCTAAAAGCGCGTTCACCGATTAAAATTGGAGGAGTGGTGATTGGTCGCGTCAGTGATATTACTTTAAAATCATCAGATAATGCGATTTATAAACCTTATGTTACTATGGAAATCGACACTCAATACAATAAAATCCCGAGCAGTAGTTCCCTGTCAATAAAAACTTCCGGATTATTAGGTGAACAATTTATTGATATTAACTTCGGTTTAGATCCAAGTACCGAAATGGAACTTGATGCATTAGATGCCCCCAATGGTATCACTCATACCACAACAAATAACAACGATAAACCAGCCTATTTTCAAGAAGGTTTTGTCATAAATAATACCAAGCCGGCCATGGTTATAGAGGATTTAATTGGTCAATTCCTTTATAGCGCGGGCGGTTCATCAGATAAAGATAAAAAACAAGATACTAGCGAAAAGTAAGGAGCTAATATGATAATTAGATTAAAGCAAACCATTTTTTTAGTGCTAACCTTAGTGTTTAGTGCTACTGCTTTTGCAGAAAATAATCCATACAACGAAATGCAAGTTGCTGCTGATAAGATTTTTAATACCATGAAATCACAATCGTCAGCTATTAAAGCTAATCCGGATAAGTTAAAAAACATAGTGAGAACAGATTTATTACCTTATGTGCAAGTAAAATATGCCGGAGCATTGATTTTAGGTAATTACTATAAAAGCGCCACTGATGCACAACGAACAGCTTATTTTAATGCTTTTGAAAATTATTTAGTACAAGCATTTGCGCAAGCGCTTTCAATGTATAATGGCCAAACTTACCAAGTAGAACCAGCCTCTGATTTAAATGGTAAGAATTTAATTTCTATTCGAATTTTATTGATTCAACCTGACAAAAATCAACAACCACTACGTATTGATTTCCAATGGCGCAAAAATTCGGTCACTAGTGAATGGAAAGCTTACGATTTAATCGCTGAAGGCGTAAGTATGATCACTACTAAACAAAATGAATGGTCAACAATTTTACGACAAGATGGTATTGACGCTTTAACTAAGCAACTTTCTGACCTAGCTAATCGTAAAATTGATCCCAATGCTAAGCAAAAAGGCTAGTTAATAATGTCCAGAATCTCAGCAGAAAATCAACAACAAATATTATATTTAAAGGGTGAGCTTGATGTTCACTCATTAAATGAAATTTGGACTACACAAAAATCGCTATTTAATAGCACAAAAGCAATTGATGTAGCACAGCTTACTCGGGTTGACTCTGCTGGACTCGCTACCCTAGTTTACTTCTGCATTAAATATCAATTGCAACTGGCAGGGATTAATCCACAGTTACAAACATTAATTGCTCTGTATGATTTACAACCAGTACTAACTAAATAATATACTCAAACGCATACTGGACCTGAAACATTTTTACAAAAATAAGCAAAATAAATAATACTAATAAAGAGTTTTACTAATGGATAAGCAAGAAATCATAAATAAATTAAAAAGTTCACTTAACCTTGATAATGTTTATGTGATGACTGATGACGATAGTCATTTTCAAGTTATTGCAGTTGGTGAGTTATTTGCTGACTTAAGTCGCGTAAAGAAACAACAAGTAATTTATGCTCCACTAGCCGAATTTATTAATGATAATCGTATTCATGCGCTTTCAATTAAAACCTATACACCTACGGAATGGCAACGTGAACGCAAACTAATGGGATTATAAGTATTCAATTATAACAGACTTGAATTGATGGTTTTTGCCACCACTTATAATCGCATAACTAGAGAACATCATTGCATAAAGGTACCACAATATGACTAACCCATTATTAACCTCTGCTCCATTACCATTGTTTTCGCAGATTAAGCCTGAACATGTCTTACCGGCTATAAAAGAGACTCTGGACAATTGCCGCCACACGATTGAAACAGTTCTTCAACAAAATAGTCAGTACACTTGGGATAATTTAATTCAACCAATTGATGAAATGGATGAAAAATTCAGTCGGGCTTGGTCGCCAGTTAGTCACCTTAATGCAGCGAAAAATAGCCCTGAATTACGCGCAGCTTATGAAGCATGCTTGCCATTACTTTCTGAATATAGTACTTGGGTTGGCCAACATAAACCTTTATACCAAGCTTACAAACAGCTTAAACAAAGTACAGAATATAGCAAACTCACTAAAGCACAGAAAAAAGTCATTGATAATGCTTTGCGTGATTTTGAACTATCGGGTATTGGCTTACCAGATGACAAACAAAAACGCTATGGCGAAATTGTGGCAAAATTATCGGAATTATCCTCTAAATTCAGCAATAACGTACTCGATGCAACTATGGGTTGGTCAAAATTAATCACTAATGTAGAACAATTATCCGGTATGCCAGAAAGTGCATTAGCAGCAGCTAAACAGCAAGCTAAGGATAAAAATCAAGACGGTTGGTTACTTACCCTTGACATACCTAGTTATTTACCAGTGATGACATACTGTGATAATCGTGATTTACGCTTTGAACTTTATCAAGCTTATAATACCCGAGCTTCAGATCAAGGTCCTAATGCCGGTAAATGGAATAACACTGAAATCATTAAGCAAATTTTAGCGTTACGTAATGAACTTGCCCACTTATTAGGGTTTGATACTTATGCCGATAAATCCCTAGCCACTAAAATGGCTCAATCGACTCAACAAGTTATTGCGTTCTTAACTGACTTAGCAGCTAAAGCTAAACCGCAAGGCGAAAAAGAGTTAGCCGATTTAAAACGTTATGCTTACGAATTTTTTGGTGCCAGCGAATTAAAACCATGGGATATTGCTTACTATAGTGAAAAACAAAAACAATATCTGTACACCATTAATGATGAAGAATTACGTCCTTACTTCCCTGAATCAAGAGTAATCAGTGGGTTATTCGAAGTGGTACAGCGAATTTTTGGCATCTCAGCTAAAGAGCGTAATGACGTCGAAGTTTGGGATCCAGAAGTTAGATTTTATGATCTTTATTCTGCTAACGGTGAATTGAAAGGTAGTTTTTACTTAGATTTATATGCGCGTGAACATAAACGTGGTGGTGCTTGGATGGATGACTGCATTGGGCGTATGCGCTTTGCTGATGGTCATTTGCAAAAACCAGTCGCTTATTTAACTTGTAATTTCAATCGCCCAATTGGTGATAAACCTGCACTATTTACTCATAATGAAGTTACGACATTATTTCATGAGTTTGGCCATGGATTACACCACATGTTAACTGAAATTGAAGTTTCATCTGTTGCTGGTATTAATGGTGTACCATGGGATGCGGTCGAATTACCAAGTCAATTTTTAGAAAATTGGTGCTGGGAACCTGAAGCCTTAGCCTTTATTTCAGGACATTATCAAACTGGTGAACCATTACCGCAAGAAATGTTAGAAAAAATGTTAGACGCAAAAAACTATCAAGCTGCGCTATTTATTTTACGTCAATTAGAATTTGGTCTATTTGATTTTAAATTACATACTCAAAAAGATGCCAACATATTAGAAACTTTAAAACAAGTTAGGCAACAAGTTGCCGTAGTGCCTACCGTTGAATGGGGACGATTCCCGCATGCCTTTAGTCACATTTTTGCTGGTGGTTATGCCGCAGGTTATTACAGCTATCTATGGGCAGAAGTATTATCAGCTGATGCGTTTTCTCGTTTTGAAGAAGAAGGTATCTTTAATGCCAAAACTGGTAATTCATTCCTTGACAATATATTGTCACAAGGCGGTAGTGATGAACCTATGGCTTTATTTAAAAACTTCCGTGGACGTGAACCACAATTAGAGGCATTACTTCGTCACTATGGTATCCACTAGTTCTAACTTAGCTCAGCTAAAATTATTAGCTGAGCAATGGTTAACTGCGCATGCACATCTTCCATTTAACTTAGTATCCCAAGCAAATCAACTTGAGTTACAAAAACTAGATGAACCCAAGTTAGGTGCGGTTTACGTTAATTTTGTATCTGGAGCAATGGCCCATCGCCGTCAATTTGGTGGTGGCCGTGGTGAAGCTATTGCTAAAGCTGTAGGAATCAAAGGTGATTATTTACCAACAGTGATTGATGCCACGGCAGGTCTTGGTCGCGATGCTTTTGTGTTAGCATCTTTAGGGTGCAAGGTAACTATGTTTGAAAGGCACCCGGTGGTTGCGGCTCTATTAGAAGACGGTCTACAACGTGCCTACCAAGATCCGACTATAGGAAGTTTGCTCCAACAGCATTTATATTTGATTTATAATTCCAGTATATCTGGACTTAGTTCATATAATGAAAAACCGGATGTAGTTTATCTGGATCCCATGTTTCCGCATCGACAAAAAAGTGCCCTGGTTAAAAAAGAGATGCGAATTTTTCAACAATTGGTAGGTAGTGATATTGATGCCGATAATTTACTGCAACCAGCAAGACTGCTGGCTAAAAAACGTGTAGTAGTAAAAAGACCAGTTTATGCTCCTTTTTTAGCTGACCAAAAGCCAATTGCCAACATAAAGACGAAAAATCATCGTTTTGATATTTATACTCCCATTGAAGTAATATAGGAGGATTGTTTGATTATGCGATTAGATAAATTTCTTGCTCATCATCTTGGCGCTAGCCGCACAATTGTAAACAAAGAATTAAAAGCAAAAAAAGTAACCATTGATGGTGTAATCATAAAATCTGGAGCTTATCAATTAACTCCGCAACAAATTGTTGAATATGATGGTTACGAAATAACACCTATAACCAATAATCGTTATTTTATGTTGAACAAACCTCAAGGTTATGTTTGCTCAACTGATGATCCTGATCATCCAACCATTCTTTATTTTATTGATGAACCTATGTCAGAAAAACTACATGCTGCTGGACGCCTTGATTTAGATACTACTGGACTAGTTTTATTAACTGATGATGGTAAGTGGTCACACCGTATCACTTCCCCAAAACACCATTGTCAAAAAGTCTATGTGGTAACGGTTGAACAGCCGTTGAATGCGGATCTAATTCATACTTTTGAACATGGTATTCAATTGCATAATGAAAAATCACTTACCAAACCAGCTTTATTGAATATTATTGATGATTACCATGCCGAATTAACTATTAGTGAAGGACGTTATCATCAAGTTAAAAGGATGTTTGCTGCAGTGAAAAATCATGTAGTTGAATTACATCGCAAACAAATTGGATCGATTATGCTGGATATTCCCGAGGGTGAATATCGTCCACTTACCCGAGATGAAATCGACTCGTTTAATTAATATTGTCTAGCATTTTGATAAATATTTAATTTGCTGTATCTATTTTAACTTTTAAAACAAAAAGGAAGTACTAAGTTGTTAACGTCGGAAAACCAAGTAGAAATTAAAATTTCTAAACAAGCGCTGATTTTCGTTCTCGGTTTTATATCTATGTTAATGCCATTATCAATAGATATGTATTTACCAAGTATGCCAACTATCGCTCATGATTTTAATGTAACAGATGGATCTGTTCAGCTTACCATCAGTTGCTATTTATTAGGTTTTTCATTTGGTCAACTATTATTTGGTCCCATCACTGATAGTTATGGTCGCCGCAAGGTGCTAATTATTGGTTTAATTATTTTCACCTGTGCAGCGTTAAGTTGTGGCTTTGCAATCAATATTAACCAATTAATTACCGCTCGTTTTTTCCATGGTATCGCTGCGGCAGCAACTACTATTATCATTAATGCGTTGATGAAAGATATTTTTCATGACCGTGATGAATTTTCCAAAATGATGTCGTTTGTCATGCTGATCTCAAATGTAGCGCCGTTACTAGCACCTATTATTGGTGGATTCATTTTAAACTGGTTTAATTGGCAAGCCAATTTCTATACTATTGGAGCTATAGCCCTATTGTGTTTATGCTTGGTAATTGCTTTTATTCCAGAAACACTACCTAAAATTAAACGAGCAAAATTTAGTTTAGTACGCATATTAAGTAATTTCATAACATTATTTCGTCATAGGCAAGTATTAACTTACATGATGATAGGCGCATTTTCGGGAGCTGGCTTATTTTCATTTCTCAGTTTAGGACCTTTTGTATATATGAACCTACATGGGGTTGCTTCAATTAATTTTGGTTATTATTTTGCTCTTAATATTATTGTGATGGTGTTCATGAATACCCTCAATAGCCGCTTTGTTAGGCATATTGGTTCAATTAAAATGATGCAATTTGGACTTAGCGTTCAATTTGTTATGGCTGTTGGATTAATGTTGGTAACACTATTTAATCTTGGTTTTGTATATTTAGTTGCTTGTATTGCCGGTTATATTGGTTGTATGTCGATTATTGCAGGTAATGGCATGGCGGTAGTGCTCGATTTTTATCCACACATTGCCGGCACCGCCTCCTCACTAGCTGGTACAATACGATTTGCTGTTGCTGGTGTAATTGGGATATTACTTTCTATGTTTGCCTCTTCTGATACTGTAACTTCTACTGTCACTAATAATATAACTGAATGGCTTATGGTTGGATCAATGGTATTATGCAATTTTATTGCAGTTGCATTATTTTTGAGTGTTAGAGATATCAAAAGGAAACAGAAATGATATATAAACTAGGTGATTTGCAACCTAAAATTCATCAGAATTGTTTTATAGCTAAGTCTGCAGATGTTATTGGCGATGTCGTGTTAGCAGAAGGTGTATCTATCTGGTTTAATGCTGTATTACGCGGTGATATTGCGCCTATTCGCATAGGCAAAAATAGTAATGTACAAGATAATTCAACCGTACATATTGATACTGATATTCCTTGCATTGTGGGTGAAAATGTTACAATTGGCCACAATGTTATTATTCATAGTTGTACCATCGAAAATAATGTATTAATTGGTATGGGTAGTACTATTTTGAATAATACTAAAATAGCTAAAAATTGCTTAGTTGGAGCTAACTCACTTGTTACTCATAGCATACCCTACGAAGAAGGATGTTTGATTATGGGATCGCCTGCTAAAATCGTTCGCAAATTAACGGATACTGAAATCGCTGCTAATATTGCTAATGCAGAAAGATATACTAAAAATGGACAGCGATTTAACCAAACACTTTACCTACTCAAAGAATAATCCTCTCTAGAAATTTAATTTTTATACAGTATTCACACTGTATAGAGGGTTAAATTATGCTAAAATGCCAATAATTTTAATCGCGATAGTTTTTTAGGTACTGGTTTGAAAAAATCAAAAATCACAAGAAAGCAGATAATTATTCAACTTTTATTATTAGCTATAATAGCATTATCTGTTGGCTTATTATTATCATTAATATCTTACGACCCTTCTGATCCTGGTTGGTCTAGAACTGCATGGCACTACCCAGTAACTAATTTTGGCGGTTATATAGGAGCTTACGCCGCAGATATTTTGTTGCAATTTTTTGGTTTCATTGCTTACAGCATACCTTTTATCGCCATTTTTATTTGTTTACAGTTAATGATCTACTTTTATAGGCATGCTCACGATCCTATTAATTATTTTAGTCTATCTTTTCGAATAATTGGTATTTTAGCTTTTATTTTTAGCACTACTGGTTTTTTTACCCTTAATATTCAAGATACAGAACAATTTGCCGCAGGTGGTTATTTAGGGTCAATAGTCATTGAAAGCCTATTACCAGTTATGAATAGCTTTGTTACGTCATTGGTGTTGCTCGGTACTTGCCTCGCCTGCGTGACCCTGTTAACAGGGTTATCATGGTTAAACCTTATTGAAAAGTTAGGTGCCTTTGTTATGTTACTACTGGCACCTATTCGATGGCTGTTAACATCTCGCCAACATAATCAAAACAAAGAAGCTAATATTCGTGAAGAGAAAGTAGTATTAACGAACGAACCAGAACAACACAAATTTACATTACCTCTGGATAAGCAAAATTTAGACAGTAATGCTTCTGATTCTTTACCAGTAAGTAAAAGTGACAGTAATTCAGAACTTTCTATATCAGCCAAACCGGAGCAAATAATAACCACTGCTTCCCAAGATGAAAAGATTTTAATAAAAACAGCAGCAGAACTAATACAAACACTAGAAAACACTAATCCTCAAAAATCAGATGTACTAAATGAAACTGATGATAAGAAACTTAAAAAAGACGTTGATCCTAATGATATTTTAGCTCGTATGGAATTAATTATTAAAAATATGAATGAGCGTAAAATAGCCATTAAATCAAATGAATCAACAATGTCAGAAGTCCAAACCAATAATTCAGAAGACGAACCAGTTATTGGAGAAGATAAATTCACAATTGCAGATGCCCCGAGTAAACCATTGTTTACAGAAGTTAATAATGAATCAATAGTAGCAACCAATAATAATGAAGATCAGCAAGCTATAATTGATGTATATACTGATGATGTGTCAGAAGAAACCGAAGAATACCTATTCACTGAGCACGAAAAATCGCCAACAATTAACTTAGCTATAGATGAACAACCCCATCAAATATTAGAAAATACACCAGCAGAAGCTAGTATTGACGATTTACAAGATGATACCGATACATTAGATGACGATAAAGACAGCTTGATTCATCCACTATTAAGGCGAAATGATAAACCATTACCAAAGCCGACCACCCCATTACCATCATTGAGTTTATTAACTGCTCCACCGAAAACTCGAATTGAAATCGATCATGCTGCATTAAATGCCATGTCTGAACTAATAGAGAAAAGTTTAGCTGACTATAGAGTCAAGGCTAAAGTTGTCGATTATCTACCAGGTCCGGTGATCACTCGTTTTGAAATAGAGCTAGCGCCCGGAATCAAAGCTGCAAGAATTTCTACCTTAGATCGGGACTTAGCTCGCTCTTTATCCATGCCATCAGTACGTGTGGTAGAAGTGATTCCTGGTAAACCGTATGTTGGGATTGAATTACCAAATAAAAATCGTCAAACCGTCTTTTTTAGAGAAGTATTAGATAGTCCTCAATTTCGTGATGCCCAATCCCCTCTTACAATTGTATTAGGTAAAGATATTGCAGGTCAGTCTGTGGTTGCAGATTTAGCCAAAATGCCACATTTGCTCGTTGCAGGTACCACCGGTTCTGGTAAATCAGTTGGTGTAAATGCAATGATATTAAGTATTTTATATAAATCGCAACCTGAAGATGTGCGCTTTATTATGATTGATCCCAAAATGCTTGAACTTTCTATTTATGAAGGCATTCCTCACTTATTAACACCAGTTGTGACTGATATGAAAGATGCTGCTAATGCGTTAAATTGGTGTGTTAATGAAATGGAAAAACGCTACCGTCTAATGTCAGCGTTAGGGGTACGTAATATTGCCGGCTATAATGAAAAAATAAAACAAGCTGAGGACATGAATAGACCGATACCAGATCCACTTTGGAAACCAACTGATAGTATGGATCTTAATATTCCAACACTGGAAAAATTACCTTATATTGTGGTGATGGTAGACGAATTTGCAGATCTTATTATGGCGGTAGGTAAAAAGGTCGAAGAGCTCATTGCCAGATTGGCGCAAAAAGCACGTGCTGCTGGTATACACTTGGTTTTGGCTACCCAGCGCCCATCAGTTGATGTTATCACCGGTTTAATTAAAGCCAATATTCCAACCCGTATTGCTTTTACTGTATCAAGTAAAATTGATTCTCGCACTATTTTAGATCAAATGGGGGCAGAATCACTGCTTGGTATGGGGGATATGCTTTACTTAGCACCAAATAGTTCAATTCCAATACGTGTGCATGGTGCCTTTGTGCGTGATGAAGAAGTACATGCTGTTGTTCAAGATTGGAAAGCCCGTGGTGTACCAAAATATATTGAAAATGTTACTGTTGCAACCGATGATAATGATAGTAGTAGTATTGATTCGATTGATGAAGAACTGGATCCATTATTTGATCAGGTCGTTGCCTTTGTAGTAGAAACTAGAAGAGCTTCCATTTCAAGTGTACAGCGCAAATTTAGAATTGGATATAATCGTGCGGCAAGAATTGTAGAGCAGATGGAAATTGAAGGAATTATTAGTGCTCCTAGCCATAACGGTAATAGAGAAGTACTCGCTCAAACATCTCATAATGATTATTGATATTTGCGTAATTAAACTAAAAGATGATGCCATATAAAAAGAAAAGCGGGTAACAATAAATGAGGTGGTATTTTACTTTTGCTTGTTACTCGGTACCATTGGTAAATTAGAACAATTGGCTTGACAGTCAATATACAAACGATTAGTGATGAAGTATTTGTTATTTGCTAAGGCATCGTCAATAATCAACTAAAATAATTCGACTAACACAGTAGAAGAAAAACTTTTCAAATAACATAATCAATCAGGAGCTAGAGGAAAAACAAATCTGTCTATGCGACTACTAAAACAATCTTTTCAGCTATTTAGAATAAAATACAACAATATGTTTATAATGAAGAAATAAACTGATTACAAACCATGTTACATTTGCTTGCTTATAATCAAGATACCAATTTAGCCTCAATGAGAGAGCTTAAGGGTTTGAATGTTGTACAACAACAAGCCATAGTTGTTCTGCTGACTTAATTGACATTACTTGGTTTTTATCTCAATATTAATCATTAATAATGTAATAGTTGGGTAGCAATATATTAATTTAATTAATAAACAATATCTAATTTTGAGGTTGCTATGGATGTAACAATTGTAAAATTTCCATTAACACTCGTAGCTGTACTAGAACACTTTGGTTCACCATTACTGGAATATAAAACAGTTGATAAATTAGTTAAGTGGCGGCAAGAAAATAATTTTTTAGATAATGAAAAATATCAAAGCTATGGTATTCATTATACCAACCCATCTATTACACCTATTGAACACCATCATGTCGATTTTGCTATTTCTATTGTTCAACCAATAGCAAAGAACTCTTATGGTATTATCAATAAAACCATTCCAACTCTTCGTTGTGCAAAATGCCGAGATATTGGATCTCGAAATAACAACAAAGCCATTATTTATTTGCTAGAAGAATGGTTGCCATATAGTGGGGAAAAAATTGGTGATTTCCCTCCAATTTTTCATTATGTTAATGTTGGTATAAATATTTCTCCTGAACAGATGATAACCGATGTTTATTTACCTTTGAAATAACATAATCTTATAAATTAATTATAATGATCTGATAATCAAATTATTTTATATATTTAATCCGACTATTTCCCTAATCCTTTGTAAAGTCTTTCGGGACGACCAATTTTAACGTGATTAAGTTCCACCGTTAGTAACTTGGTCTGTACCCTATATTCTAAATGGTATCTTGCTTTTGTTTTACTGATCTGTACTTTTGCAACAATTTTATCGACCCTAATGCATAATAATTATTTAAATTATCGCTAATGCTTGTTCTAAATCAGTGAGTAAATCATTAACATCTTCAAGTCCTACAGATATTCGTAATAACTGTTCTGAAATACCTGCCGTTTTTCTTGCTTCAGCTGTAATTCCTGAATGGGTCATAGTTGCCGGATGACAAATAAGGCTTTCAACACCACCCAATGATTGTGCTAAAGTAAAAATCTTTAGCGCTTTTAGAAAGTTAGCGATAGCATCTGGTTTATTTATTAATTCAAAACTTAATAAAGAACCAAATCCCTTTTGTTGTTTTTTAGCAATATTATGTCCAAGATTTGTAGGTAAAGAAGGGTGATATACTTTGGCAATTTTTGGATGATTAACCAAAAATTCTACCACTTTTTGTGCATTTATTTGTTGTAATGTTACTCGAGCAGCCAGAGTACGTAATCCGCGTAATAATAGATAACTATCAAATGACGAGGTTGATGTTCCTATATTATTTGCCCACCATAAAACATCAGTCGCTAGCTTTTGATCTTTAAAGACCAATATTCCCGCAAGTAGATCCGAGTGACCATTTAAGAATTTAGTACAAGAATGGGTAACAATATCGGCGCCAAGGTCTAAAGGCTTTTGTAGAATAGGGGTCATGAACGTATTATCCACTAATACCAAAGCACCTACTTCATGAGCTTGTTTAGCAATTTCTTTAATATCAACTACACGTAATAATGGATTACTTGGTGATTCTATCAAGACTAATTTTGGTTTTAAATCTAATGCTTCTTTTAATGCTTCTGGATTTGATTGGTCAACAAATTTAGTCTTAAAGTAACCTCGTTGACTTAAACTATTAAAAAGACGATAACTACCACCATAGCAATCATGAGGAGCGATTACTAGATCATTAGGCGTTAAAAGTGCGATGCTAATTAAATGAATTGCTGACATGCCACAATTAGTTAAAATCGCATCTACACCACTCTCTAATTTAGCCACCGTTTCTTCAACCAAACGTCTACTCGGATTAGCTTTTCGCGCATAATCAAACTCTCTTGGTACAGCAAATTCTTGATAACGGTAGCAAGTAGAAGGAGTAATAACAGGTACAACACTTCCATATTGTTCGTCAGTATTTAAACCACCACGAACTGCAATGGTTCCTTGACTTAGATCTTTAGATTGAGTAGCCATAGTAACATTCCTAAATAACAATTATTGGTCAATTAGTATTAGTTTATAAGAATATCACATATACACGGGACGTCAATATGTCTAGACGTCTAACTATCTTGATGTATAGATTGCAGCATAATAAAAAAAACGCTAAAATTAACCACATTATTTGTGATGCGATTTGGTAAACAATATGATGAAATGGAATGGTGAATATATAAGCCCTTATGCTGAACATGGTAAAAAAAGTGAGCAGGTCAAAAAAATAACTGTATCAATTCCTTTAAAAGTCCTAAAAATATTGACTGATGAACGTACTCGACGACAAGTTAATAATTTACGCCATGCAACTAATAGTGAGTTATTATGTGAAGCTTTTTTGCATGCCTACACTGGTCAGCCACTACCATGTGATGAAGATTTACAAAAAGATCATGATGATGGTATTCCTAAGCAAGCTCAAAAAATGATGCGTGATTTAGGTATAAATCCGGAATTATTAGAAGATTAGTTAATCACTGCCAAGTCAAGTGATTTAATTATTGAAAAGCAAAAAGGCGCATAAAGCGCCTTTTTAATATAGTTATTTGCAATCTAATTGGTAAATATTATTTTTTACCGCCTACCATTGCAAAACGTTGTTTAAATTTATCTACACGTCCACCAGTTGCAACATCACGTTGTTTCCCCGTATAGAACGGATGACACTCACCACACACGTCAAGATGGATATCGTGACCAATAGTTGAATGAGTTTTAATAACATTACCGCAAGAACAAGTTGCAGTAATCGCTGTATATTCTGGATGAATACCTTCTTTCATAATAAACCTCTAAAATTTGTACGTATCGCTATATAGATAGCAATATATAAAAGCAAAATCTATACACCATACGGATGTTAAAAAACATGATAAGCTTGCGGATTATACGCTTGATTAAGTATATAAGCAAGTGAATGAATATTATTAAACTGGTAACAGACCTATTGTCACTTGCAATTCAATTTTTTCTCCATTACGCAACACTACTATGGGGACGATTGTGCCAGGTTTCAACTCTGCTATTTGATCCATGGTTTCTACAATAGATTTTACTGGTTTATTATCTACCATGACTAAAATATCATTAGCTTGGATACCCGCCTCTAATGAAGGGCCTTCTGCATTAGTCACCAAAATACCTAACATTTCAGGTTTATCACTAGGATTTTGTGTTGGTGCAAACTCCAAGCCATCAATACCAATATAACCCCGAATAACTTTACCATCTTGGATTAATTTATTCATTATTTTTACAGCTAATGAGGTTGGAATAGCAAAACCAATCCCTTCAGGAACTTCATTACCCATATTTTTGGCAAAGGTAAGTGTATTAATACCAACCAACTCCCCTTTAGTGTTAACTAATGCACCACCAGAATTACCATGATTAATCGAAGCATCTGTTTGAATAAAGTTTTGCCTTCTGTATGGGCTTAAACCATCACGCCCTGTTGCACTGATAATTCCCTGTGTAATAGTCTGCCCTATATTGTAAGGGTTACCTATTGCCAGAACAACATCCCCTATTTTGGGTTCGCGATTAGGATTAATGTGAATAGTAGGAATGTTAGCGGCCTCAATTTTCAGTACAGCAATATCCACAAGCTTATCTGAACCAACAGATAAAGCTTCGAAAATACGACCATCTTGCAAAGCAACAATGATTTGTTGAGCTCCATCAATAACATGATAATTAGTAATAATGTAGCCAGATTCACTCATAATTACTCCTGAACCTAAAGGTGTAATGGAGTTATCTTGTGATTGTTGAGGTATAGTATTAATGGAACGGCTATAAATATTAACAACTGCGGGGGCTGCCATTTTCACGGCATCAGAATAACTTAATGGATCATTATTAAAAATAGATACTGAAAAGCTAGATTGCTTTCCATTACGTAATGAAGGAAAAATAATTAATAATACCAGCGCTAAAACAGCACCAATTAATATTGGCCATAGTAGTTTTTTAAGCATTTATAATAAAGATCATAATAAATAAGTATAAATGATTTTATCATATCTAGATACAGGTTAAAATTTTTGTTTTTGTCGATGCCTATGCACCGACAATACAACAAAAAATTACCGTAAAATTAGATAAATACGACTATCACCACGTATAATATTTAAAGCAATTGCTGATGGATTACTATCAATAATTTTACGTAAGTCGGCAATAGTATTCACCCGTTCTTTATTAACTCCAGTAATAAGATCCCCTTCTTGTAAACTTAAACGAGATGCTGGTGAATTTTTAGCTATACTTTCTATTAAAACACCTTTTTGCCCTTTAACCTCACCATTACTTAAAGTTGCACCATCGAGAGCCACATGAAGTGATTTTGCTTCAGTTGTGGATTCATCACTATTTTTTAACTTAACATCAACTGACAACTGTTTACCATCACGGATTAGTCCTAACTGTACAGTTCTACCGGCACCAGTCGTAGCAATTTTAGCCCGCAATTCAGCAAAGCTATTCACTGGTTTATCATCTATGGAAATAATAACATCACCTGATTTAATACCGGCAGCCTTAGCTGCTGAATCATCCATAACTTCACTAACAAAAGCTCCTTTTTGAACATCTAAATCAAATGCTTTGGCTATATCTGAAGTTAATTCGTTACCCTTTATACCAAGTACCCCTCGTTTAACTTCTCCATATTCAATAAGTTGTGAAGTTAAACTTTTAACCATATTACTTGGAATTGCAAAACCAATACCAACATTACCACCACTAGGTGCTATAATAGCTGTATTAATACCGACTAATTCACCATTTAAATTAATTAACGCTCCACCGGAATTACCTTGATTAATAGAAGCATCTGTTTGAATGAAATTTTCAAAACCATTCATAGTCAAGCCACTGCGAGCTAATGCAGAAATAATCCCCGAAGTCACTGTTTGACCAATACCAAATGGATTCCCAATGGCTACCGCATAATCACCAACACGTAATTTGTCAGAATCAGCTAACTTAATTGCTATTAATTTTTTGGCATCATCAATTTTAAGTAATGCAATATCACTTTGAGGATCTTTACCAATTAGTTTAGCTTTATATTCATGCCCATCATTGAGTACTACTGTAATTTTATCGGCATTATCAATAACGTGATTATTTGTTACAACATATCCTTTATCAGCATCTATGATTACCCCTGAGCCTTGACCTATAAATGATCTTGATTGACTATCAGGGTAACCGAAAAATCGTCTAAACTCCTCTGGCATGTTATTTTGCATCTGTGCTGTTCCTTCTACTTTTATGCTTACTACAGAAGGTAACACAGTTTCTAACATAGGAGCTAAACTCGGTTGTTCGGTATCATTACTGTTGGTAATTGCTGGGAAAGTGGCATAGCTGCTTGGTAAAGAAACCAAACTAATACCTAAACTTAAAGCAACCAAACTTAATAACCTCTTAGATTTTCGTAATGAATTGTTCATAATACAACTCTCTCGCTTATGTTAAAGAATTTAATGTTTTCGATAATGCTTCGCCAGATTACTCTGGCGAAAATAGACAGTAACAATTAGGATTTATTTTCATCATTTTTGAACAACCCAGATGGGTTATCAGAATAGTCTTTAGGTTGTTTTTCAAGAGTAAGTTCTTTTGTAAGACTAGAATCATTATTGGTATCCAGATCAATCACTGGCATATCATTGCCGGAAATTAATTGTCCGGAGTTTTCAGCCATATGTTGATAAAGTCGTCGGAAATCTTTAGCCATATTATCTAATATTTCAGCACTATGTGAGAAATGTTTAACAATCATTTGTTTTTGAGCACTTAATTCTTCTTGAGTTTGCTCAAGTTCACGTTTAACTTTAGCATATTTACGGGCTTTCGGACTAATGATACTCATAAAAATTAATCCAATAACAAAACCAATTACTAACCCAATGACAAGATAAGTCATCATATCTTTATCCATATTTCACTCCTTGTAGTTGTTCATTATTTAATTATATTAAATTATTTTCTTATGTTTATTTATTTTGCATGGTTAGCAAGTTTTATCAATTGTTTTTTTAATTTATCTGGTGCATCTTCTGCTAATGTGTATAACAACATAGCACTATTGTTGGTCATTATACTTGATAATTTAGCTTTATTGGATATTTGATTAACACCCTCTAATGGTTGTAATGTAATATCAGGATTAATTTGATATTGAATAGAAGATAAGGATGGTAATATTCCTTTACGCAACGCTGAAATTATATTTTCTTGTTCATATTTCAATCGAGTCAACCAGTTAGCTGAACTAACTTCAATAATTAAAATACCATGTCTATAATTTGCTACTCTACATTGCTTATTTAATGGAGCTGGCAATAAATCATTAACTAGATTAGCTAATTCACATAGAGCAAGCGTTCTTTCTTTAATCTGTAACAACGAAGAATTTCGCGTCAAAAGTGCTACTAACTTTTGTGGTTCATTTTGACGCATAAATTATGTCCTATTTTCAATTAAAATCCCAAATCTATTTTTTGAAAAATATCTACTAATATTAAATAATTTACCTTATTTATTACTAAATGTCTTATCAAAAAAATGAATTTACAATTTATTGAAATTATCCTATTAATTTAATAATAAGTAGTATCTAATTTTATGAGCCAATAGTTTAATCAAAAGCTATGCTTTAAAAGCATGTAATCGATTCATAGCTGCGTCAATACCTTGGGATAGTAAGATATCAGTGCAACTGATTGATTCATCAATTGCTTTATCAATTAATTCTTGTTCTGATTTGGAAGGTTTATTGAGAACATAACCAACAACTTTATTTTTATCACCTGGGTGACCGATCCCTATTCTTAACCGATAAAAATTAAGATTATTACCTAATTTACTAGCAATATCTTTTAAACCATTATGACCACCATGACTTCCACCAAATTTAAGTTTAGCAATACCAGGGGTAAGATCTAGTTCATCATGTGCCACTAATATTTCTTCAGGTCTAATTTGATAAAATGTTGCCATAGCTTGCACAGCTTTTCCACTTAAATTCATAAAAGTGGTTGGTACCAATAAACGAACATCATGACCTGAAAGATTAATTCGAGAACTATAGCCAAAAAATTTAGGTTCGTTTTTTAATGGTTGATTATTTCGCTCTGCAAGTAAATCGACAAACCATGCCCCTGCATTATGCCGAGTTGCTGCATATTCGTTACCAGGATTAGCTAACCCTACAATAAGTTTGATTGTTGTCATGATTTGATATTAACTATTAACATATTAACTATGTACTTTAATTTATTAAAATGCCCCAAAATGGGGCATTTTAATAGTTTAAGTGAATGTTAGTAATGAAACATCGCCGAAATTGATTCTTCATTACTAATACGACGAATTGCTTCAGCAAGCATGCCAGATAATGTTAATTGGCGGACATTTTTTAATGTTTTTACTTCAGCCGAAAGTGGAATTGTGTCACAAACTATTACTTCATCAATTGCAGAATTTTTAATATTACTAACAGCTTTACCTGAAAAAATTGGATGTGTTGCATAAGCAAAAACTCGTTTAGCTCCTCGAGCTTTTAAAGCATCGGCACCTTTACATAAAGTACCTGCAGTATCAATCATATCATCAACTAAGATACAATCTCGATCCGCAACATCACCAATAATATTCATTACTTCGGCTTCATTGGCTCTTTGACGGCGTTTATCAATAATCGCCATATCAGTATCATTAAGCAATTTAGCAATAGCTCGAGCACGCACAACTCCACCGATATCCGGTGATACCACTATTGGGCGTTCAAAATCACGTTGTAACATATCTTCTAAGATAACAGGACTACCAAATACGTTATCAACAGGTACATCAAAAAAACCCTGAATTTGCTCGGCATGAAGATCAACTGTTAATACCCGATCTACACCAACTGTTGATAGAAAATCAGCAACAACTTTAGCAGTTATAGGCACGCGAGAAGAACGAACACGACGATCTTGCCTTGCATAACCAAAATAAGGAATTACCGCAGTAATGCGGCCAGCAGAAGCTCGACGCATCGCATCGATCATAACCAATAATTCCATTAAATTATCATTAGTAGGGGCACAGGTTGATTGGATAATAAAAACATCTTCACCACGGACATTTTCATTTATTTGAACATTTACTTCTCCATCGCTAAAGCGACCAACAACAATATCTCCAAGAGAAGTATAAAGACGATTAGCTATACGCTTTGCTAGCTCAGGTGTGGCGTTACCAGCAAAAAGCTTCATATCAGGCACGAGAAATCCTCAAGCATGTTATTATGATTACTCATTCGTAATCGGTTAATCTGGGTCTATAATTATATAATCATTTATGGAACATCCTCAACTATTAATATAAAAATATATAATAATTTTTTTATATATATCACTTTAATCAATAAAGTAATAAACAATAATATGTTTTTTGATGAGACCTCAAAATCAGGTAAAATATTTAATAACTAAAAAATTTAAACTTTAATAAATCCTATGAAAAAAGTAGAAAAAGTAATGAACGAACAATTAAATTCTAATAGCAAAGACATAAAATCTAAAAGAACTATTCGTAGTTTTGTTTTACGC
The DNA here is from genome assembly GCF_001690685.1 of Gilliamella sp. wkB112. GTDB lineage: Bacteria > Pseudomonadota > Gammaproteobacteria > Enterobacterales > Orbaceae > Gilliamella > Gilliamella apicola_J. The sequence goes on from NZ_LZGL01000017.1 coordinate 521,430, forward strand.
CAAGGCCGTCTAACTAAAGGACAAGAACAAGCTCTATCAAATTTATGGCCTATCTATGGAATTGAATATACCCCAAATTTAGCAGTCGAGTTCAACCCAAAAGAATCAGTCATTTTAGAAATTGGATTTGGTATGGGGGCCTCATTAGTTGAAATGGCTAAAAATGCACCTAATAAAAATTTTTTAGGGATTGAGGTCCATAAACCAGGTGTTGGTGCTTGTTTAATGGCTATTGATGAAAATAAATTATCTAACTTAAAAGTTATGTGTCACGATGCAATAGAAGTTTTAGAGAATATGATCCAGAATAATTCGTTGGATAAAGTACAAATTTTCTTTCCAGATCCTTGGCATAAAGCTAGACACAATAAACGCAGGATTATTCAACCAAATTTTGTTGAACTCATTTTGCAAAAACTAAAAACTGGTGGTGTATTACATTTAGCGACAGATTGGCAAAACTATGCTGAACATATGCTTGAAGTATTAAATCAAGCCGAAGGATTTGTGAATTTATCACCAACTGGAGAGTATATTCCTCGACCAGAGGATAGACCGATCACCAAATTTGAAAAACGCGGTCAAAACTTAGGCCATGGCGTTTGGGATTTACAGTTTATAAAAAAATAATCCTAATAACCTAAATTACCAACATCATAATACTAATAAAAAATTAGGTGGTTGGAGTAATAAAATTGCCAAAATAAATTAATAAAGAAAATTGCGATTTTATATTGGCATATTTACATAAACAAAGATGGATAAAAAATAATGAATAACCACTATCAATTAGAAAAAGTTGTTATACTAAGCAGGCATGGTATTCGCACACCATTACTTAATACACTTCAATTTCTCAGTAAAGTAACGCCATTTTCATGGCCGCAATGGGATCATCCTTTTGGGTATTTGACTACGCGAGGTGGTACATTAGAGTCTTATTTTGGGCATTATTTATCGTTATGGTTAGAAAAACATAATATAAAGCTTTCAGCAAATAATTCCGAATTATTTGTTTATGCTAATAGTTTGCAAAGGACCGTTGCTACAGCACAATTTTTTATAACCGGAGCTTATGCAGGGCAAGATATTGTTATACAACATAAATATCCGATAGAAAAAATGGATCCAATTTTCGATCCGAGCTTGCGCAAAGATTCTCCTGAATTTAAACAAAACGTATTAGATGACATTGATGAAGCAGATAAAATTGAATCTATCTTCAAAAATCTTGCACCTTCTTTTGAATTACTTTCTGATATTTTAGATTATAAAAGTTCTGATTTATATGCAAAATATCGATGTAAATTAGCCGACATTCCAAATGAATTATATTTTAAGAAAGGTGAAGAACCGGCACTTCTTGGATCTTTAGCTATAGGTATTTCAGCTGCTGACGCTTTTTTACTACAATATTATGCTGACTTTCCAAAAGAACAAATAGCGTGGGGAAAAATTGATAATCTTAGCCAATGGCAACAAATTATCAATATTCGTAATCAATATATTAATTTATTATGCCAAACTAAAACACTCGCCAAACATGCTGCTGCTCAGTTAATTGATATGATTAGTAATTTAATGCAACATAATGGCAGTAAAGTCAACTTACTTGTTGGTCACGATAGTAATATAGCATCACTACTTAGTGCTCTGCACTTTAAGCATTATCAACTCCCAGAACAATTTGAATCAACACCAATTGGCGGTAAAGTTGTGTTACAACGCTTTCGCCACCAAACATCTGGAAAATTCTTTTTTAAAGCGGAGTATGTTTATCAAAGTTTCGAACAACTCCATTCAGGGCAAGCCTTAGATTTAAATAACCCACCAAAACATTTCCGACTTGAACTGGAAAATGCAACAGTGAATAGTGATGGTTTTTATGACTGGCTTGATTTTGAAAAGCGCTTAAATATCACTCAATTATAATTGTTCGGATGAATACCTTTAACTTCTACTGATACTTATTAGTAGAAGTAAACAATATTAGTATTTTATTTCGATAAACTTTTTAAAATTATATGGTAATTAGATTAATCCAACTATGCATACAAATGAATGTCTAACCAATACAAGAAATATCATTTAAAGCAAACCTAATGTAATCGATTTCAAAAATCAAAGTTAAACACCGTATTATAGCTTCTGAATAGAGTCTTATTTATATAATAATGTCAGTATAATTCTCCGCTATTGTTTTTTAATGCATAAATAATTGTTATTCTTACCATAAAAAAATATTGAAACATTAGTCCATACTGAAACTATTTGACAAAAAAATAATAATTAAAATGTAACCGATTTCACAAAATGATACATAGATCACTTTTTTTGACAATTTTTGATGATACGATCCCCATCAAAGTATAGCTTTTTATGTTTGCATTACTATGTAAACGATATCTAAATAAATGAGTAATCATTTAAAGATTAGCAAAGGACGTTCATTATGAATCAAACAATTAAGTCAACATTACATAATAAAAATTATTGGATATTTAGTATCTATTTCTTTCTCTACTTTTTTATTATGGGTGCTTATTTCCCATTTTTCCCTGTATGGCTAAAAATGAATGGATTAGATGAAGCTAATACTGGATATGTTTTTTCGTTTATTTCCTTATTTGCTCTTTTCTTTCAACCTTTATTTGGATTAATTTCAGATAAACTAGGACTAAAAAAACATCTCCTTTGGATTATTACTTTACTACTTGTTCTATTTGGACCATTTTTTATTTTTGTCTTAGGCCCCTTACTTCGCTTAAATGTTACAGTTGGAGCAATTGTAGGTGGGTTTTACCTTGGAATGGTATTTAGTGGCGGAGCACCAGCAATTGAAGCTTTCGTAGAAAAATTAAGTCGACGTAGTGGTTTTGAATTTGGTCGCGCTAGAATGTTTGGTTGCTTTGGATGGGCCATTTGTGCTTCATTTGTTGGTATTATGATTTCCAAAGATGTAAATGCTGTTTATTGGTTATGTTCTGGATTTGCTTTAGTCTTATTATTTTTAGTAAAAATAGCGGATCCAGAAAAAAACTCGACAACAGAAGTTATCGAACAAATGGGATTAAATAAACCAGAACCATTTAATTTAAAACTTGCTGTCGATTTACTTAAAATGCGCAAAACATGGTTCTTCATGCTTTATATTGTTGGTGTTGCTTGTACTTATGAAGTATTTGATCAGCAATTTGCAAATTTTTTCACCTCTTTCTTTTCGAGTGAACAAATAGGTCGTGAAGCATTTGGGTATGTTACAACACTTGGAGAATTTTTAAATGCTACTGTTATGTTTTTTGCCCCACTTGTCGTTATGAAAATAGGTAGTAAAAATACATTACTGATTGCTGGAACAATTATGTCAATACGTATTACAGGATCTGCATTCGCCACTACGGCTGTTGAAGTAGTAATCTTAAAAACATTACATATGTTTGAAGCACCGTTATTATTAGTTGGTGCGTTTAAATATATTACTAAACATTTTCCTATTAGGTTATCTGCAACTGTTTATCTAATTGCATTTTGTTTTGCAAAACAGTTATCAATTATGTTTATGTCAATCTTTGCTGGTTTAATGTATGTTAAAATAGGATTTGAAGGAGCGTATTTAGTACTTGGGTTTATTGCGTTTAGCTTTACACTTATTTCTTCCTTCACATTATCAGGGCGAGGTCCTTGGGATCTATTTAAAAAAAATAATAGTCAGCAATCGTAAGATAAACCAAACTTCGCTAGGGACATAACAACATATTAAGGTTTAATTATGAAAATATTAGTAACAGGTGGTTGTGGATACATTGGTAGTCATACTTGTGTACAATTAATTCAGTCTGGTTATACGCCTATAGTCATTGATAATTTATTTAATAGTAAAGCTTCGGTCTTGGATAGAATACAAGAAATTACCGGGCATTGTGTCGAATTTTATCAAGGAGATGTCTGCGATGAAGAACTATTAGCTAAAATATTTGCAGATCATAATATAAAAGCCGTTATCCATTTTGCTGGCTTAAAGGCAGTTGGGGAATCAGTACAAAAACCCCTAGAATATTATGAAAATAATGTTTACGGTAGCATTGTACTTATGAAAGCAATGCGTGCAGCGAATGTTAAACAATTGGTATTTAGTTCTTCAGCAACCGTTTACGGCGAACTTGCCCCTGTACCATATGTTGAAACACTACCTCAAGGCTTGCCAACTAGCCCGTATGGTAAAAGTAAATTAATGGTTGAACAATGTATAATGGATTTAGCCATAGCCGAACCTGATTGGTCATTAACATTACTTCGTTACTTTAATCCTGTTGGAGCTCATCCTAGCGGTCTAATGGGAGAAGATCCACTTGGTATTCCTAATAATTTAATGCCGTACATTACGCAAGTCGCGATAGGTAAACGAGAGTCTTTAGCTGTATTTGGTAATGATTATCCTACCCCTGACGGCACCTGTGTTCGAGATTTTATTCATGTAGTTGATTTAGCTGATGGTCATATTGCAGCGCTTAAAGCCGATCAAAATAAAGCTGGTGTTCATATTTATAATTTAGGTTCTGGCATTGGTTACAGTGTACTGGAGCTAATTAAAGCCTTCGAAAAAGCTTCTGGAAAATTATTAAATTGGCACTTTGCCCCTCGTAGATCAGGTGACTTACCAGCATTTTGGGCTGATGCAAACAAAGCAGAACGAATATTAGGCTGGAAAACAAAATTAACCCTTGATGATATGGTAAAAGATTCATGGCATTGGCAATCTAAAAACCCTCAAGGTTATCCGGATTAATTAATCAATAAATATTTATAAAAAAGCAATTTCACAAAAGAGGCAAAAATGGACATTTTTAATCCTGTTGATCACCCTCATCGCCGGCTAAACCCATTAACGAATCAGTGGGTATTGGTCTCTCCTCACAGAGCAAAACGCCCATGGCAAGGTCAACAAGAAACATTAAATGAAGAACAGAAACCAAGCTATGATCCAACCTGTTTTTTGTGTTCAGGAAATCAACGCGTCACTGGCGATATAAATCCCCAATATACTGGTACTTTTGTCTTTACTAATGATTTTGCTGCATTAATGAAAAATACACCTGAATCACCTAAAAACCAAGATCCTTTGTTTCAAATGCAAAGTGCCAAGGGGACCAGCCGCGTTATATGTTTCTCACCAGATCATAGTAAAACATTACCTGAGCTTGATCTACCTGCGATTGAGGCAGTAATTAAAACTTGGATTAATCAACAACTAGAACTAAGTGAACATTACCCTTGGGTACAAGTATTTGAAAACAAAGGAGCAGTAATGGGATGCTCAAATCCACACCCTCACGGGCAAGTTTGGGCAAATAATTTTATTCCCAATGAAATTACGCGAGAAAATTATAACATGCGTAATTATTTTGAAAAAAATCAAAGTAATTTGCTCGTTGATTACGTAGCTAAAGAATTGGTAAATCAAGAACGAATTGTTGTTGAAACTGAGTATTGGCTTGCCGTGGTACCTTTTTGGGCTATCTGGCCGTTTGAAACTTTATTATTACCCAAAATACATATTCCACGATTAACCGAATTAACTAATAAGCAACAGGTTGATTTAGCCATTGCGCTTAAAAAATTAACGAGTCGCTATGATAACTTATTTCATTGTTCTTTCCCCTATTCAATGGGATGGCATGGAGCTCCTTTTATTGAAAACACAACCGATTATTGGCAAGTTCACGCTCATTTTTATCCCCCTCTATTACGTTCAGCTACAGTAAAAAAATTTATGGTAGGTTATGAAATGTTAGCTGAAGTACAACGAGATTTAACACCAGAACAAGCAGCAGAAAAACTGCGCAATGTAAGTGATATACACTACAAAGAGAAAAAGGATAAGTAAATGAAAGAATTAATTGAAAAAACATCTCAGTCTTTTGAAAACTACTTCGGTTGTAAACCAGATACAATTGTGCAAGCACCTGGCCGAGTGAATCTAATTGGGGAACATACCGATTATAATGATGGTTTTGTTTTACCTTGCGCGATTAATTATCAAACGGTGATAACTTGCCGTAAACGGTCAGATAATATTTTTCGAATAATTGCAGTCGATTATAATAATCAACAAGATGAATTTTCTTTAGATAATCCTATCGAAAAACACCCTACTTACCAATGGGCTAACTATGTCAGAGGAGCTATAAAATATTTAAAAAAATATGCTAATAATATCCATGGTGTTGATTTTGCAATTAGTGGAAATGTTCCTCAAGGGGCAGGATTAAGCTCATCAGCCTCACTCGAAGTAGCTATCGCCAAAATGTTTCAAGTGCTTTATGACTTACCTCTTAATGGCACTAAATTAGCCTTAATAGGTCAAGAGGCCGAAAACCAATTTGTTGGTTGTAATTGTGGTATTATGGATCAATTAATATCAGCGCTTGGTCAAGCACAACATGCATTACTTATTGATTGTCGTTCATTAGAAGCTAAACCTGTTCAAATACCTGAAAATTTTTCTGTTGTCATTATTAATTCCAATATCAAACGCGGTTTAGTTGACAGTGAATATAATACTCGTCGAAAACAATGTGAAGCAGCGGCTCAAGCTCTTGGTGTAAAAGCATTACGAGATGCAACAATCTCTGACTTACAAAAGATTAAAGACACCCTTGATCCAATTGTTTTTAAACGTGCTCATCATGTCATTACTGAAAATGAACGTACACTTAAAGCATCCCAAGCTCTCGCAAAAAAGAATTATAAATTACTTTCTCAACTTATGGAGGAAAGCCACCAATCAATGCGTGATGATTTTGAAATTACTGTACCTGCAATCGATTATCTAGTTGATATTATTCATAACTTGATTGGTACAGATGGTGGCGTACGTATGACAGGTGGAGGCTTTGGTGGGTGCGTTGTAGCTTTAGTACCCAAAGATAGAGTTATAGCAGTTAAGACAATCGTCCATGACAATTATTATAATAAATTTGGTATTAAAGAAGATTTTTATGTTTGCCAACCTAGCGAAGGAGCCCATGCTTTATGTCTATAGTGAAAATAATAACTCTTAATAATAAGCAAGGTATGAGCATCAAAATATCAAATTGGGGAGCCACTTGGCTTTCTTGTATTTTGCCAGTTGAGGGAAAAAAACGAGAAGTTTTGTTAGGTTGTCAGTCTTTAGAACAATACAAACAACAAGATGCCTATTTAGGCGCAACAATAGGTCGTTATGCCAATCGTATAGCTAATGCATCAATTAAAATTAATGGCAAACTTCATTCATTAATTGCTAACCAAGGCATGCACCAACTACATGGTGGAAAAATAGGTTTTGATAGGCATTTGTGGGATATTCAAAAACAATCCGACCAACAGGTTACTTTTATTTTAATCTCTCCTGACGGTGACCAAGGTTTTCCTGGAGAACTTACTACTACAGTAACCTATACTTTAACTGATGATAATCAAGTTACTATTACTTTTAATGCTACAACAACTAAATTAACTCCAGTCAATTTGACTAACCATGCCTATTTTAATCTTGATGGAGAAACTGGCAAAGATATTCTTTCTCATACTTTACAAATTAATGCTGACTACTATTTACCTGTTGATATTAATGGCATTCCAACCCGTGATTTAACCAGCGTTACCGAACATGATATGGATCTTCGTCAACCAAGGCTTTTATCAGACAGACTCTTTGAAAGCTCCGAGCGCCAGTTAGTTGGTGGATATGATCATGCTTATCTTCTGAATAAAACCCAATCTATAGGAGCACAACTTACTTCTTCCGATAACAAATTGGTTATGGACGTAATTACAACTAAACCAGCTCTACAGATATATACTGGTAATTTTTTACAACATACACCAAATAGAAAAAATGGAGAATATAATAACTTTGCAGGAATCGCATTAGAGGCACAATTTCTACCCGATAGCCCTAATCACCCTCAATGGCCACAACCTAGCTGTTGGTTAGAACCAAATCAAGCTTATCATCATCATACAACTTATCGATTTAGCACAAAATAATTAATACTATATTTCCAATAACTATTGATGAGCATATAAACCTCATCAATAGTCACAATAAATTTATAATTTACAATTAAATTTAAACCTTTTGTAAGAACATTTCAGAAGAAACTTACCTTTAAGTATAAAATACAAATGTAATTTTAATCAGGTTAAACTAACAATTTTTGCTAAAATTCTGTATGATATAATTATGTTTGCTTATGGATGATTAATAAATGAAAAGCAATATATTAACCGCTATTTTTCCAGGAACATTTGATCCTATTACTAATGGGCATATTGATCTCATTTTGCGAGCATCACTACTTTTCCCTAGATTAATTATAGCTATTGCTGAAAATCCAACTAAAAAAACATTATTTGATTTAGATGAACGGGTCAACTTGGCATCAACTTCAGTTGAACATTTACTCAATGTTGAAGTCATTGGTTTTAATAACTTAATGGCAGATTTTGCCCAAACTCATAATGCAACTGTCATTGTCCGTGGTGTAAGAACTACCCACGATTTTGAATATGAAAGGCAACTTGCTGAAATGAATCGTTCTTTAAAGCCTGATTTAGATACCATATTTTTGATGCCATCAATTGCCATGGGCTTTATTTCATCAACCATTGTTAAGGAAGTTGCTTTCCATGGTGGAGATATTTCAAATTTAGTGCCCAAGCATGTCAAAACAGAATTAATAAGGCGAACGGCTTAAATTTAGTAATTAATATGGTTAATTTTTACACACCTAAAAAAAAGAAAATAGCCCCTCAGCAATTAACTGTAACTATTTCGAGCCTAGATAGCTTTGGGCATGGAGTTACTCATCATAAAGGTAAAACAATTTTTGTTAAATCTGCTTTGCCAAATGAGATTGTTGATATTCAATTGACCGAAGATAAGAAAAATTACGCTAAAGCAAAAGTAATTAAATATCATAACAAAAGTGCAGAACGTATAATTCCTAAGTGTGACTATTATCAAAAATGTGGTGGCTGTGAATTACAACATATTTCATCACATTTACAACAACAGTCAAAATATGACGCTCTCATTAAACTGTTACAAAAAGAAAGTGGTGCATTTTTGGAGCCTGTTCTTGCTCACTCACCACAGATCATAGCAGATCAACCATATCATTATCGCCGACGAGCCCGACTTGCAATTAATATTATTAAGGGCGAATTGTATATTGGTTTTCGCCAAGCCGAATCAAATCAAATAATTAATATTGAACACTGCCCAGTTTTGGTGCCACAATTAGATAAACTATTGGCTCCATTGCAACATTGTTTACGAAAAATCAAACAGATAAATGCATTAGGACATATTGAATTAATTTATGTTGATAGCGGAATTATTTTAGTTTTAAGGCACACAAAATCACTCACTGAAACTGATACTAATTTACTAAAACAGTTTGCCCAAAATCACAACTTATCTTTGTATTTACATGGTGATGATTTAGTACATATTATTGGTAAAACTGAACATTATTACCTCATAAACCATTTAAAATTAACCTTTAGTCCGCTAGATTTTATACAAGTAAATAGTAAAATTAATCAGAAAATGATTACTCAAGCACTTGATTGGTTAGATTTAAAATCAACTGATGAAGTTTTAGATTTATTTTGTGGCATGGGTAATTTTTCATTGCCTATGGCAACATTATGTAAATCCGTTACAGGAATTGAAGGTGTTAACGCACTAGTTGAAAAAGCCAAATTTAATACCATATTAAATAGTAGTAACCTTTGTGCTAAATCTAATTTTTTAACTAGCAATTTGGATGATAGTCAGCAATTTTTAAGATGGAGTCAGACAACTTTCAATAAAGTTTTATTAGATCCTGCAAGATCTGGAGCTTTAAATGTAATAATTGAAATTGTAAAAATTAAACCATCAAAAATTGTTTATATTTCGTGTAATCCGGCTACGCTAGCTAGAGATAGTAAACTATTGATCGCTGCTGGGTATCAAATTGCTAAAGTGGCTATTTTAGATATGTTTCCACAAACTAAGCACATTGAATCAATGTTATTGTTAACCAAATCAGGATAATTAATTATGGTATCAATTAGGGGCGCGCACCAACACAGTGAAGAGCATTACTCACTTGCTCAATTTGATGTCGAACAATGGGCAAGGGAAGAATTATTATTAATAAATCCTGATTCTTATAAAAAATTTAAAGATATATGGGATTTCTGTTTTGAGAATAGTGCCGGTGCCCCTGAACAGATTCGCTGTTTTGAAAATGCAGTAGAAATGGTTGAGATTTTATCTACCCTTAATATGGATATAAATAGTCTATGTGCTTCATTATTATTCCCGTTTCTAGATGCTAAAATTATTCGCCGAGAAGATATCCCTGAAGATTTTGACCGTAAAATTGTCCATATCATTTCTAGTACCATTAGAATGAAAGAAATCCGCCAACTTCGAGCAATTCGAAATGGTCATGCTACAACTGAACAAATCGATAGTATTCGTCGCATGCTACTAGCAATGGTAAATGATTTTCGTAGTGTAGTGATTAAATTAGCAGAACGTATTACTTATCTACGTAGCTTGATGAACGCACCAAAAGAAGAACAAGTTTTAGCGGCAAAGGAGTGTTTTAACATTTACGCTCCGCTAGCTAATCGTTTAGGGATTGGTCAATTAAAATGGGAATTAGAAGATTTTTGTTTTCGTTATTTACAACCTGATGAATATAGATTTATTGCTGAAAAATTACATGAAAAGCGGATAGACCGTGAATTATACATCAATGATTTTGTTGATAATCTTCAAGCAATGATGAATAAAGATCATATCCGTGCTGAAGTTTATGGGCGACCTAAGCACATTTATAGTATATGGCGAAAAATGGAACGTAAACATCTACAATTTGAAGAGCTTTACGATATCCGTGCTGTGCGCATTATTTGTGACCGGATTGAAGATTGTTATAACGCTTTGGGTATTGTTCATAGTCATTACCAACATATTGCCAAAGAATTTGATGATTATGTGGCAAATCCGAAACCGAATGGTTATCAGTCCATTCATACTGTGGTTTATGGACCTCAAAACAAAACTATTGAAATTCAAATTCGAACAGAACAGATGCATAATGATGCAGAGTTAGGTATCGCTGCTCATTGGAAGTACAAAGAAGGTAGTACCGACAAAATGACTGCTTATGACCAACGAATTTCGTGGTTACGTAAAGTATTAACTTGGCAACAAGAAATGTCGGAAAGTGGTGAAATTCAAGAAGCTGTGCGCAGCCAAATCTTTGATGACCGTGTTTATGTATTCACACCCAAAGGTGATGTCGTTGACTTACCGGCAGGTTCGACTCCACTTGATTTTGCTTATCATATTCACAGTGATGTAGGGCACCGCTGTATTGGAGCAAAAGTCGAGGGCCGTATTGTACCTTTTACTTATATTTTAAAAACTGGCGATCAAGTTGAAGTTATTACTCAAAAACAGCCTAATCCTAGCCGAGATTGGTTAAATCCTAATACTGGATTTGTAAATAGTAGCCGAGCTCGAGCCAAAATCCAAGCTTGGTTCAAAAAACAAGATAGAGATAAAAATATTGCCGCTGGTGAGCAAATTTTAGTCGGAGAACTTGAGCCATTAAATATTAGTTTAAAAAGCGTCGAGAAAATTTTAATTAATAAATATAATGCGCATTCATTTGATGAAGTTTTAGCTGGTATTGGCAGTGGGGATGTCAGAATTAACCAGTTAGTAAACTTCTTAAATGCACAATTCAACAAACCAACTGCTGAAGAAGAAGATGAAGCAGCATTAAAACAAATTACTCAAAAATCAAGTAACCAAACCAAAAACACACCTAAAACAAATAACAACAAAAACGATGAAATTATAATTGAAGGTGTGGGTAATTTAATGTATACCATCGCAAATTGTTGCCGCCCTATTCCTGGTGATCCAATTATAGGGTTTATTACCCAAGGTCGTGGAATCTCTATTCATAGAAGCGATTGTGAACAGTTACAAGAATTAAAAAACCACGCTCCTGAACGTATTATTAAAGCAATTTGGAGTAGTAAACGTCAAGCAAGTTACACCATGATAACCCGTGTTGTGGCTAACGATCGCAGTGGCTTATTGCGTGACATCACTACCATCTTAGCTAACGAAAAAGTTAATGTTTTGGGGTTATCTAGTCGAAGTGATACAAAACAACAATTAGCTACCATAGATATGGATATGGAAATATTCGATCAAGACTCGCTAAACCGCGTACTAAATAAGATTAAACAATTACCTGATGTTATTGAAGCTAAACGTCTAGGATAAACAGTACTTTTATTTGCCACTAAAATAGTGGCAAGATCAATCACGTTCATTTTCTCTGTAAAATTTGGAACTGATAAGGATAAGGATTTTTATCATCAGACCGATGATCCTCTTGATGAACCACTTGCCATTGTTCGGGAAAATAATTGGGGAAATATGTATCCCCTGGTAAATCTGCATCTATATGTGTTAAATACAGACGATTTACTTTTGGTAACACCTGATTATAAATATTACCACCACCGATAATAAAGGTTTCATCGGTATTTTGCTTATTAGCCAATTGTATGGCTGCATCAATCGAACGTACCCAACTAAGATTTGGTAAAGGAAGCATGCCGTCTCTACCACTAATAACAATATTATGCCGATTTGGCAAAGGTCTTCCTATAGATTCAAAAGTTTTTCGTCCCATAATCACTGGTTTATTAAGTGTATTTTTTTTAAACCAAGCTAAATCAGCTGGTAAATGCCATGGCATTTGGTTATTTAAGCCAATTACCTGATTATGCGCCATTGCCACAATAATACTTAATGTCATTTTATTTCCTTTACACGTAACCTAAAGATTTAATTCGTTGTTGTACATGTTTTGGGAACACAGTTTTTGCCCATAGCCGTTCACTTAAAGAAAGTAACGATTCATTTCGGCCAGAAACAATCCAATTAGCTAATTCCGTTGCTACGTCAGGATAAATTACTGGCTCAGGGGAAGGTAAATTAATCCAGTACTTAAGTTTAATAGTATTTAAATTTTCCATGACCGTTGCCAACTCCAAAGTTTCCAAGCACTGCGCATTATAAACCTGTTCAAATTGCCCAGAAACTGGTTTAGTAAGGATCTTTTTACCTAACACCAAAGCTTCTGAGATTAAAGCAAAACCAGTATTAGAAATAATACCAGAACAATTAATTAAAGCTTTGGTAAAATTATCACGCCCAAGTGGTTGTAAAATTATATTACTATGTTGTGATGCTTGCTTCACCTCTGGATGAAAACAAACAAACTTATAATTTGCAAAATTTTTTAATAATGCAGTAATTTCATCTAATCCTTCAAATGGCAAATAAACCACAATATTTCCATCTTCTTTGGGTGGTATTTGAAAAGAATCGATCATCGGTGGTATTAATTTATGTCCAAAATGGAACCAATGTAGACCAATTGGTTGGGTAACCGGAGCATAATATTTCATAATAACATTAGCAATCATGCCATACTCTTTAGGTTTCAAGTATTGGCAAACCGCTTGATTACTAATGCCTAAACAGTCACGATGCTGATAATGGGCTGCCCACGCACTAACTGGTTCAAAATCACTGATAATGCAATCATATTTAGATAAATCAAGATCTCTAACATCTTTAATTAATCTAAATGCTCGAATACGTTGAACAGTTTTACGAAAATTGATTTTTCCATTCAATGTCGCAAAAGTAACTCCTCGGAAGGTTTTATAATTACCAAAAGCTTCCATATCAAAATAATCTTTGGGGTCGCGACCACTAAAAATATAATCAATATCAGCACCTACCTTAGTAAAGGCTTTGGCTAAGGTTCTACATCGACTTATATGACCATTTCCGGTACCTTGTACACCAAAAAGAATTTTCATATCATTATTATTAGTAAATTGAAGATATGTAAATATAATAGCAGAACACCTTATATTTATGATACTTATTTTGATAAGAAAGCATCGATTGTTATTTTAAGTTATATAAATTATCCACCATCATTATTAATCATTTAAAACTAAATAATTTTTATATACGCTAACTAATAATATTAAATTAATTAATGAAATTAATATTTGCGCATAGAAGATGCGGTAAAGATTGGAACTATTTTATACTTTTAATTCAGCACACAAAGTACTATTGATTTAATAATTGTTTTTCATTTTGGCAAAAAATGCTAACATAATACTATTATGATCGTGATAGATTATTGGCAAAAACTCAGTAAACGTTTTATTATCAAAACAGCATTATCGCACTTATTATTAGGTGTGATTGCTACTGGCTTTAGTTTATGTCCTCAAGAAGGTCTGCCGACAGAAACAGCTGTACCTCAAGTTGGAATTATTGCAATTACAGCAATAGTGCAAGAACACCAACCAGCTATAACTACACAATCACAAACACTATCTAGACTACAAAAGCAGTATGTCAAAGTACAAGTTATATCACTGAATTATAGCGATATATCACCAAGTAAAGTCATTAGACTATCACCTTATAATGGTATAAGAGCTGGTCCTCAAACTATCGCCTAATGTGCGTAGCGTTTAATTAAATTAATTTGTCCTATAAGGTTCTTACCTTACATTTCCTTTTGAAAGAATAAGAGAAAAAATATGTTATTAAAACTATTAACCAAAGTATTTGGTAGTCGTAATGAACGCGTTTTAAAAAGCATGCGTAAACGTGTTGAAAAAATTAATGCACTTGAACCAGCAATGGAAGCATTAACCGATGATGAACTTAAAGCTAAAACAATAGAATTTAAACAAAAAATAGCCGCTGGTACCAATTTAGACGATATTTTAGAAGAAGCTTTTGCCGTTGTTCGTGAAGCAAGTAAACGCGTATTTGGTATGCGTCATTTTGATGTGCAATTAATAGGCGGTATGGTATTAAATGAACGTTGTATTGCCGAAATGCGTACTGGTGAAGGTAAAACCTTGACCGCAACATTACCTGCTTACTTAAATGCACTAACAGGTAAAGGAGTACATGTAGTTACCGTCAATGACTACTTAGCTCAGCGCGATGCCGAAAACAATCGTCCATTATTTGAATTTTTGGGATTATCTGTTGGGGTGAATTTACCCAATATGCCACCGCAGGTGAAGCGCGACGCATATAATGCTGATATTACTTATGGTACTAATAATGAATATGGTTTTGATTATTTGCGTGACAATATGGTATTTAATAAAGAGTCTCGCGTACAACGACCATTACATTATGCTTTAGTCGATGAAGTTGACTCCATTTTAATTGATGAAGCTAGAACGCCTCTAATAATCTCAGGTCAAGCTGAAGACAGTTCTGATCGCTATATTAGTGTTGATAAAATCATTCCACATTTAGTACGCCAAGAAAAAGAAGATTCAGATCAATTTCAAGGTGATGGTGACTTCTCTGTTGATGAAAAAACCCGTCAAGTTAATCTAACTGAACGAGGTTTAGTTAAAGTCGAAGAATTATTGATTAAACAAGGGATTATGAAAGGTGACGAATCACTTTATGCTCCTAGTAATATCGTATTAATGCACCATGTTAACGCTGCATTACGTGCGCATCACCTATTCCATCGCGATGTCGATTATATTGTAAAAGATAATGAAGTTATTATCGTTGACGAACACACCGGACGAACTATGGAAGGACGCCGTTGGTCTGATGGCTTACACCAAGCAGTGGAAGCTAAGGAACATGTTAAAATTCAAAATGAAAATCAGACACTTGCTTCAATTACCTTCCAAAACTATTTCCGTCTATATGAAAAGTTAGCTGGTATGACAGGTACAGCTGATACTGAAGCCTTCGAATTTAACCAAATTTATGGTTTAGATACTATTGTCATTCCAACTAATCGCCCAATGATTCGTAAAGATAAAGCGGATCTAGTTTATATGACGGAAAAAGAAAAGATTAACGCTATTGTAGCGGATGTCCAAGATTGTTTAAAACGTGGGCAACCGGTCTTAGTAGGGACTGCTTCAATCGAAAAATCAGAACTAGTTTCAAGAGCATTTCAAAAAGTGGGCATTAAGCATAATGTTCTTAATGCTAAATTCCATGCTCAAGAAGCCGAAATCATAGCTAATGCTGGTAGTAAAGGAGCAGTAACAATCGCTACCAATATGGCAGGTCGTGGTACCGATATTATGCTTGGTGGTAACTGGCAAAGTGATATAGCTAAATTCGAAAATCCAACCCCTGAAGATATTGAAAAAGCCAAACAAGCATGGCAAGTAAGGCATGAAGAAGTCATTGCTTTAGGTGGATTATATATTTTAGGTACTGAACGCCATGAATCACGCCGTATTGATAATCAGCTCCGTGGCCGTGCAGGTCGTCAAGGGGATCCGGGGGCTTCACGCTTTTATTTATCCCTTGAAGATCCATTAATGCGAATTTTTGCTTCCGAACGTGTTGGTAGTATGATGCGTAAACTGGGCATGAAGGATGGCGAAGCTATTGAACATCCATGGGTCACTAAAGCTATAGCAAATGCTCAGAAAAAGGTAGAAAGCCGTAACTTTGACATTCGTAAACAATTACTTGAGTTTGATGATGTGGCTAACGACCAACGTAAAGCAATTTATCGTCAACGCAATGAATTATTAGATAATTCAGACATCAAAGAAACCATTGACTCAATTCGAGGTGATGTTTTTAATGCACTAATTGATCGATATATTCCACCACAATCAATTGAAGAAATGTGGGATATCCCAGGGCTTGAAACCGCACTCAAAACTGATTTCGCTCTAGAATTACCTATAGCAAAATGGTTAGATGAAGAACAAAATCTGCACGAAGAAACATTGCGAGAGCGTATTTTACAAATTGCTCAAGATACCTATCTTGAAAAAGAAAATACTGCTGGTTCTGAAGCATTTAGAAACTTCGAAAAAACAGTCATGCTACAAACTCTGGATAGTTTATGGAAAGAACATTTAGCAGCTATGGACTATTTACGCCAAGGTATTCATTTGCGTGGTTATGCACAAAAAGATCCAAAACAAGAGTATAAGCGTGAATCATTTAATATGTTTGCTGGCATGTTAGAATCACTTAAATATGATGTGATTGGTATTCTCAGTCGTGTAAGGATACGTTCTCAAGAAGAAGTAGACGAAGCCGAACGCCAACGCCAAGCGGAAATGGAAAAATTAGCAGCACGCCAGCAAGCTAATCACGAATCTATGTCAGGAATGAATGGTGAAAGTGAACAACAAGCATCAGGACCAGCACAACCAATGGTCCGTGCTCAAGCTAAAGTTGGACGTAATGATCCATGCCCTTGTGGATCTGGCAAAAAATATAAACATTGTCATGGAGCTGTTCACTAACGAAAAAATTTAGTATTATCAAATAAGCTTACGATATATAAACGCCGACCATCGTCGGCGTGTAAATTAATAGCTGCGACTCTATTTTGATATGACTACTAAATAGACAGGATTATGAGAAAACATACTGAAATTGCTGTAGGTATTATTCGTTCACAAAATTGTCAAATCTTTATAACCCAGCGGGGAGAAGATTCCCATCTTGCTGGATTTTGGGAATTTCCTGGTGGAAAAGTGGAACCAGAGGAAACGCCTTTTCAAACCTTACAACGCGAAATTGCTGAAGAAGTAGATATCCATATCCACCAAGCCCAATTTTTAAAAAAATTTGAGCACAGTTATGACGATCGCGATATCACTATTCACGCTTATCTAGTTGAAGAATGGGATGGTGTGCCATTTGCTAAAGAAGGTCAACCTAGTCGTTGGATTGATCAAGAAGATCTTAATGCTGACGAATTTCCCGATGCTAATCGTCCAATTATTGAGATGTTAAAAAACCTTGATAAACAGATTTAGCAAAAAATTATTGTAAAGATGTTTCAGGTAAGCTATACGTTTTAATATAAACATTTTTTATGAAGCCGTTGTTCAGCTAGTGCCAAGAAGATAATACCAATAATGATAAACAGTGCACCTAGTAAGCGCATCCAAGTTATTTGGTCATTAAAAGCAATAATTGAAACTAACATTACCGTAACAACTTGTAGATGAGAAGCGGCAAAAGCTGGGCCAACTGGTGCTTTTTTCAATAATACCATCCAAGTAATAAATGCACCTGAATAACCTAACATCACAAAATATGCCCAATAATGACTAAAAACACGAATTAACCAGTCAATATTCATCTCAAATGGCAACGCTGATAATGCCGTTAATTTAAAACTTGTTTGCCCAAAAGTATCAAAAAAAAGTAATAAGATAAAACCTATTAAATAAAATTTTTTCATTAGTTAAGCCCTACCAATACTACACCAAGTGTAATAAACAAAATACCAATAAGACGAAATGGTGTAAGCTGCTCTTTAAATAAAACTCTTCCCGCAAGCATGACGGTTATCATATTAAACGAGCCCAATAAAATACCTTGGGATAATGGCACATAACTTAAAAAAGCTAACCAAAAAATAAAACCCATGAAATAAACACCAAAACCTAACCATAACCAGTAATTGCCAAATAATCTTTGCCAATAATACAAACCTTGCTTATGTTTAGATGTAATAGCTGCATATTTGAAGGCAATTTGACCTACAGTATCACAAGTAATATTAATCAACCAAAGAATGATAATTAAAATTGACACTGCTGACAAAATCCATGGATTTCTAGCACACTATGTTTTATCAAAAATACATTTTGCTGTGCTAATTGTTTAAGTTGTTGTTCAATGTCGGTTGAATGTTTTTCAAAAATCTGTTGACACTTATCACAAATAAATAAAATAGAAACATGTTCAGGATCATTGAAATGTGGGCAAATAATATAACTATTAGAAGATTCAACTTTATGAATAAACCCCTGTTCAAGTAAAAACTCAAGAGCACGATAAATTGTAGGTGGCTTTGCTTGGGGTTCACTAATTTTTAATAGGTCCAAAAGATCATATGCACTCATCGCTTTATTGGCTGTTAACATGATATCTAAAACAGTTCGGCGTTGATTTGTTAATTTGATATTACGCTTTTTACATAGTGTTTCAATCTTTTCAATTAGCAGAGTATGCATCATATTTCCCTTGCCTTCGTTAATTATCTTTTTTGAGCTGCCTTTCTGCGTCTAATCTCTTTGGGATCATTAATTAAAGGTCGATAAATCTCTATACGATCACCATTTTTAACCAACTCGTTTAGATCACAACGTTTACCATAAATGCCTATTAAATGCTCATCTAATTTAATCTGACATAATGATAAGATATTGGATTTTGTAATAGCTTGCAAGACATTACTTTGCTCTTCAACTTCACAATCAATTATAGTTGGATTATTAGGTAGTGCATAAACAACTTGAATATTTATCATATTAGTATATCTGCCTTGCACGCAGTGAAAATGCATTGACCATGTTTGCCATCACTTCTTTAAAAATTGGTGTAAAAGCAATATCCAATAGCTTATTTTTAAATTCAAAATCTAAGTCAAAACTAATTTTAGTTCTACTCTTATCCAATGCAATAAATTGCCATTTACCCGATAAATGCTTAAATGGACCTTCAAGCAATTGCATATCAATTGAATTAGGTTCATTGATTCGATTAAGAGTGGTAAATGATTTTTTGAAACCTAATTTTTCAACCTCAATAAAAGCAGTAACAAGATTATCTTGTTTGCTAACAATACCAGTTGCGATACAATCTGGGACAAATTCTGGATAGTGGGCAATATCATTCACCAACTCAAACATTTGTTGAATAGAATAAGGCTCAATAACTTCGTGAAAAACGTGCGCCATAGTTATAAAATTAAAAAATAAAATTAGTGGCATATAGTATCACGTAACTCTATAATAACGCACATTATGACTAAGAAAAAATCACATAAGCCGGGATCGGCGACTATTGCATTAAATAAACGCGCACGCCATGAGTACTTTATTGAAGAGGAAATTGAGGCGGGGTTATCCCTGCAAGGTTGGGAAGTTAAATCACTACGCGCAGGTAAAGCTAATATTAGCGATAGCTACGTATTACTTAAAGATGGTGAAGCGTGGCTGTTTGGTGCCACTATTACACCACTGTCTGTGGCGTCAACTCATGTCATTTGTGAACCAATGCGCAACCGTAAATTACTTTTAAACCAACGCCAATTAAATTCATTATTTGGGCAGATTAACCGCCAAGGTTATACTGTGGTAGCACTTTCATTATATTGGAAGAATGCATGGGCAAAAGTTAAAATCGGTTTGGCCAAAGGTAAAAAAGAGTTCGATAAACGCACAGATATTAAAGAACGCCAATGGCAAGTAGATAAAGCGCGTATTATGAAAAATGCTAATCGAGGCTAATTTATAGCCTCAATAAGTTATTTATCGGTGACGTATAATTTGAGGTTCAATCAAAAAAGCATTGCTTTTCAATTCTTTAAATTTAATTAATTTATTTATAACATTGACACAAGTATACGCCATACTTTGATAATCCTGAGTAATTGCATCAACAGGATAATATGAGTAATCAAGATGAATATTATAATCATAAGAACATAAACAAATATGTTTCGGTTCTACTTTTACTTCTACTAAATAACTAAGCACCTCTTGTAATAGATTACCTGAAGGAGTGAAAATTGCTCTGGGTAATCGCCCTAATTTTTCATGTACCATTTTAAGCAACTGGTAGCCTTTATTTGGGCAGTAGTCATCACTCACTAACCAATCTGATTTAAATGTTAATCCTGCTTTTGCTAATCCTTGTTTAAATCCTTCTAACCTTGCTCTTATAGATGTTAATTGAATATCGCAACCAATAAAATAAAATTCATCTAATTGCTTAGCATATGGTTCAATTAACTCTGACACAGACTTTATTGCCTCACTAGTAATAAACGGTAATGTGGTGTCTTTTAAATAACGATCGAAAAATAAAACCGGAGTATGTTCATTAATACCGACATAAAACTGATCACTATCTAAAGATGTGACCACAATCATTGCATCAACTTTACGTTCAACTAAGTTTTGCGCGACTTTAATTTCAACATCTCGATTATAATGACTACATGTAATTAACAATTGAATATTTTTTTGTCTAAATGATGCTTCTAAATGATGCAAAAACAAAGAGAAAAACATATTTGACATATCTGGAACAATTACCCCAATAGTATCGGTACTATTAGCTTTGATAATACATTGACGGATATGAGGTTGATCACTATATTGCTGAGCAATACTAAGTACTTTTTGCCGAGTTTGTGGCGAAATACGATATTTTTTGTCTCGCTTATTAAAAATATGACTGACGGTCGTAGCCGACACGCCAGCCAAACGAGCAATATCATTGATTTTAATCTTATTACTCGCCATAAATTACCCTTTTGTATTAACGTGGAGTTCGTTGTTGTTGATTTGGAAATGGTGGATAATGGTTAATCGAAGGATTTTGATACCAATATGCAACACTCGCTATATCATCACATCGCTCGTATAATCTTATATCATCGTTACCTATTTGCTGAAAAGCAAGTTTGATATTTTTATGAAATGCGATTGGATCTGGCAAATGCCAACGATATAAACCATGCATTGGTAAACTATCATCTCCAAAACCATGTACTGGATTAGAATCCCCCGTTTGGAAAAAATCACGCGTCGCATCCCGATTAGTTTGGTAAGGATAGCCCATAAATAATGTTTGAAAACATTTAGCTTTTGGTCGACCCTGACTATCACGATTATGAAATGCCCATGCCCCACCAAAGTAATCTTCCGAACCCGTTGAATGCTGAGTTGGATACTCACTATCATCATCAAGATAGAACTTAAACTCTCCTTCCCCCCACCAATAACGCTCAAGAGCCGTCAATGCTAAGTAAGTACCAACATAATAACCATGACCTTCAACATTATCCAATATTACATAATCTTGTGCATAATTGGTTACGCGTTGTCTTCGCCATTGTGCATGGAAGTAAAGTGGTGCTTCAAATGGTTTAGGCATAATGGCATAATTAATTGTAAAAAAGAAATGCTGTAAATCAGCTTCATGCTCATTTTGAATTTCAATACGAGCTTTTTTATTAAATGGCATTCTAAAATAACTATTAAAACCACCTGTTGGATTAACAACAATTGGCATTGAATTAATATCGCACCTTGCCCCAAAACCATTACAGAAAAAATCACCAATTGGGCTCTCAACCGAAGGAATTGTTTCATCATCCCAATAAATACGAATCACCACATCACGAAGTACAAAACTACCGCGATGCGTTCTGTCAGTTAAGGTAAACCACATGTGACGAATCTCGGCTGGTCCATTGATCTCTGCTATAGTTACTGTTTCACCTGCCGGAATGGATATACAACCTTGTCCTTTACGACTTGGACCTAAAGCACTGGCCTTCATGCAAGACTTACCTTTTTCACCAGTCATATTTTCTGGCGAAATAGTTCGAGTTTGTTCAAAGTGAAATTGTGTTACCGAATTATATATGTTCATTGTGAATCCTTACTAACGTTATAAAATTCTATTAATAAAAGTTTAAAATAATTTTTACTTATTTAACTTGTTACTTAATTTCTTCAATATTGGCGCTTTTCTTGTCTCGACTTAGGAAGAAGATAGCAAAAATCATAAAACCTAAGACAACTAAACCAAGATTATTAAAAGTGGTGGCTGCCCCTGCCGTATCATAAAAATCACCAACAAAGGTTGAGAACAAGATGACACCAACCGAACCCGCGACTTGATAACCAATCAAAAAAACTGTCGCAGACAGGCGAGCATTAAAGTTATTATCGATATATTTAAATACTGAAACTAAAATAGTCGAGATCTCTAAACAGTGCATAAGTTTGATAACTGAAATAATTGCAATACTGTTGACATGACCAGTTAAAAATATACGTGAAGCCGAAATAAATGCTGCAAAAATCAATGCATTTTTAGCGCCGACACGATTCACTACAAATGGTACACAAAACATTACTGCCGCTTCGAGAAACACCTGAAATGAATTCAATATACCGTATAAACGATAACCATCATTAACATCTTCAAATTGCTGTGTGAAATAGACTGGGAATAACTGCTGATCATAAATATTATAAAGACTATAAGTACCAAGTACATAGATAACAAATATCCAGAATTTTTTCAGGGTAAAAACTGAAATAATCTCATTAAAACTAAGTTTATCTTTTTTCTGAAAAACAGCTTCCGATGATTTACTTAAGTCAGGCTTAAAGTTGAGATTAAGAATCATAAAACAGACACCTACAAGCGATGCCGCCCAAAAATTAAGGTGAGGGTTAAGACTAATTAAAATACCCGCAATAAAGGTGCCTACAGCATAAGCAATACACCCCCAAGTTCGACATTGACCAAACTCAAAACCAAATGCTCGGCTGATTTTTTCGCAGTATGAGTCAATAAGTCCCATTCCAGCAACCCAACCGAAACCTAAAAAGAAACTACCGAAAATAACACCAATATAAAAATTATGGCGTAACAACGGCTCATACACATAAATTAACGCCGGAGCAGCGCAGGTAATAATGACACTTTGGAACCAAACAAGGTGTTTTTTTAGCACCAATTTATCTTGATAAACACCATACAAAATCATAATGATTAGCGAAATAAAATAGTTAAACGAATAAATAATACCTGTCTGTTTTGCGGTTAAGCCTATCTCCTTACTAAGCCAAATTGCATAAAAAGAAAAAACAAAACTACCTGCAGCGTAATACATAAAACTATAACAGGAAGCAAACCAATAAGTTGGCTTTTTATAAAATGTCGTAGTCATAATTTATCCTATGTAGAGTGGAGTACGCGAATGAGTATGAATAGCTAAAAATTTAGCTTTAAAAGGTTTATTAGATAAATGTGATCTACATCAAAATTATTTCATTAGTTAAAGTGATATTAAGAAAAAATAACGATAAAGATTAAAAACAAATAAAAAACAGAAAAATATTATCTCTACCACAATCAAATAAACAATTCATCATATGAATAAAATTTACCTCTACTATTAGTAAGGTTATTTTAATGAAATTACTTACTTATCCATTAGTAGTTTTTGTTAATTCTATAAGTAATAAGGCAACTAACTGGATATATTATTTAATAATTTATAGAAAGAGGTTTTTATGACTAAACAAAATAGTCGTATTCGATTCCATATAGCAATACTAATGTTATTTGCTATCGTAATTAACTATTTAGATAGAACTGTGATGTCCGCAGCAGCTCCTATTATTGCTACTGACTTAGATATTTCTCCCCAAGCTATGGGATGGATTATGTCGGCATTCTTTTTAAGTTATGCATGCTGCCAAATCCCTGCCGGATTTCTTGCTGACCGCTTTGGGCAAAGGAAAACACTAGCCGGATCTGTAACTTGGTGGTCTTTAGCCACAGCCGCAACAGCATTAGCCACATCACCTATTGGCTTTATTATGGCTCGTGTTTTTATGGGTGTAGGAGAAGCTGCGGCATATCCTTGTAATGGAGGAATTACAGCAAAATGGTTCCCTGATAGGGAAAGAGGTCGTGTTACTGCTTTATTTGATAGCGGGTCACGATTTGGAACAGCTTTTGCTATGCCTCTTGTCGTCTGGATTATTGCTTCTTGGGGATGGCATGCAGCTTTCTTTATTTGTGGCGGATTAGGTCTAATTTGGGTAGTTTGGTGGTTATGTGTGTATCAAGATCCTGAATTGCACCCTAGCATCAGTGCTACAGAATTGAAATATATTCGCGATGGTCAAGTAAAAAAAGAAGGCATTGACAAGGTACAACCAATGAAATGGTATCAATTACTGAAATACCGTAATGTGATTGCCATGTGTATTGGATTCTTTATGCTTAATTACGCAGTCTATTTCTTCATTACTTGGTTTCCAACCTATTTAATGAAAGAACGAGGTTTAAGTTTAACAGAAATGGGATTTTTAGCCATGTTACCACCTTTATGTGGCATAATAGGACAA
This sequence comes from Gilliamella sp. wkB112, assembly GCF_001690685.1. Taxonomy (GTDB): domain Bacteria; phylum Pseudomonadota; class Gammaproteobacteria; order Enterobacterales; family Orbaceae; genus Gilliamella; species Gilliamella apicola_J. The sequence goes on from NZ_LZGL01000017.1 coordinate 546,534, forward strand.
TGGATTGGTGGCTGGTTCACTGACTTTATTTATATAAAAACAAATAATATTAGTCTTGCTAGAAAAATTAATTTAGTTGGGGGAATGCTAATTGCAACTTCTATCTCACTTGCTGGATTAGTTGATTCTATCACCGTAATGATGATGTTACTTTGTATCTCATATATCGGACTTGCTTTTGCCGGATCAGCTATTTGGTGTTTACCTGGTGATATTGCGCCAAGAAATATGACATCAGTTTTAGGTGGAATTCAAAATACAGTTTCAAATTGTGGAGGAATATTAGGCCCAATAGTAACAGGCTATATCATCGGAGCAACCGGTTCATTTATGTATGCTTTAGTAGTCTCCGGTTGCGCATGTGCTATTGGTGCATTGGTTTATTTATTGGTATTAAAAGATATCAAACCAATAGCAACAAATTAATATAATTTTAAAAAATAACAATAAATTATTTATTTAGTTTAAAAATTCTATCAAAACATTTGATAGGATTTTTAAACTCTCTTATTATAATAAAATTGCTGAGAAATGTAATATGGGCAGAAGTCAAACATTAAGACAAAATACTATCAATCAATTTATTGATTGTATAAATAACAACATTTTATCTTTCCCATTACCTTCTATTTCAATTCTTGCAGATACTTTTAACGTTAGTCGAACAACAATACGAGCAGTTTTAGAATATTTATGTCAAATTAATATTTTGGTAGACAAAAATAATAAATATTATTTAAACCGTAAACCTACACAAGAAGATAAAATTGCTTGTCAGTTTGATAAGCAATCCGTTCAAGATGAAAAATTTGAAGCTTATTTTTACCATTTGATCAATAGTAAAAAATTACTACCAGGTGATCGATTTAATGAAATCCAATTAGCTAAAGAAACTAATGTTAGTCCCATTGTTGTTCGTGAATTTTTATTACGTTTTTTACACTATGGACTTATTAATAATGTAAAAAAAGGGGAATGGGAATTGGTTACCTTTGCTAAGGATTACGCGGAAAAATTATATGAATTTCGGAGCGTCTTAGAGATATTTGCCCTCAAATCTTTTATGGCTCAACCAGATAACCATATTAATTGGATCAAAGCAAAAGAGTTATTGCAACGACACAAAAATCTCCAAAAAAATATGCAAGATGAATATAAACTTTTTTCAATTCTTGATCGGGATTTTCACGAGCTTATTTTATCTTGCAATGATAATCCATTTTTTATGCAATCTTTTGATTTAATATCAGTTATTTTTCATTTCCACTATCAATGGGATAGTAGTGATCTTAAAGAACGCAACAGCATTGCTGTATCAGAACATATTGCTGTATTAACGGCAATTATACAAAAAAATGAACCGGTTGCTATTGCAGCATTATGTAGACATTTAAATTCAGCCAAAACTTCAATGCAAGAATCAATTGGACGTACATTAGCCATAAAAAACAGATAAAAAACAAAAAATTTTTATATTCAACACGAAACTATTAAAAATTTCGTTCTCTTTTTTTATCTTTTTCTATAGTTATCTCTAATTACTACCTAACAACATAATTAAAGAGAGCAATAATATGGCTAAACAATTAAATAGATCTAATTTTCCTGGTCCTAAATTTCCTGAAAAAATTTTACAATTCGGTGAGGGTAATTTTTTAAGAGCATTTATTGATTGGATTATTGATAACCTAAATGAAAAAACAAACTTTAATAGTGGCGTAACTATCGTCAGACCTATTGATACACATCAACCATCCATTAATGAACAAGATGGTCTTTATACAACAATTATCCGTGGACTTAATGAACAAGGAAAAGCTATAGCTACACCTAGAATTATCTATTCAGTTAACCGCGAAATTTTGGTGTATCAAGATTATCAGTTATATCTCAAATGTGCCGAAAACCCGGATTTAGAATTTATTTTTTCAAATACCACTGAAGCAGGTATCGCATTTAGTGATAAAGATAAAATTACCGATACACCACCAGCAACTTTTCCCGCTAAATTAACTTGTTTTTTACATCATCGTTTTCAATTTTTTAAAGGGCAAAAAGATAAAGGTTTAATCATCATTCCGTGCGAACTTATTGATTATAACGGTGATAAATTAAAAGAGTTAATTATTGCATATGCAAAATTATGGCAACTTGATGATGCTTTTATCGAATGGATCAATGAAAGCAATACCTTTTGTTCAACTTTGGTTGACCGTATTGTAACTGGCTATCCTAAAGATGAAAGTGCACAACTTGAACAACAACTTGGTTATCAAGATCGTTTTTTAGATACTGCCGAGTATTTTTATCTATTTGTTATCCAAGGTCCACAATGGTTAAAACAAAAATTAAAACTAGATCAAGTCGACCTAAATATTTTAGTTGTTGATGATATTAAACCTTATAAAGAAAGAAAAGTAGGTATTTTAAACGGCGCTCATACTGCAATGGTACCGGTTGCTTATCTTGCAGGACTCAGAACTGTGGGTGAATGTATGGGTAATGTGCAAATTGAAACATTTGTTAAAAACCTCCTTAACCAAGAAGTGATCCCAACCTTATCGTTAGATAAACAACAACTAATACAATTTGCTGATGAGGTATTAAAACGTTTCAAAAATCCGTTTATCAAACATGAACTGATGTCTATTTCATTAAATTCATTAACTAAATTTAAAACACGTTTATTACCTCAATTATTGACCTATAGTCAAAGGTTTAACCAACCTCCAAAATATATTTCGTTTTCATTAGCTGCGCTTATTGCCTTTTATCGAGGTGAGTATCAAGGTCAAGCAATTTCATTAACCGATGATGCTCATTTATTAGAGCGATTTAAGCAGTGGCAACCACTATACCAAAATGATGTAAAAACACTTGTCTCGAATGTATTAAAAATGACAGATCATTGGGGACAAGATCTCAATAATGTTGTTGGATTAACGGATTTAGTAACGGAAAATCTGAAAAATATTCTATCTGACGATATCAAAAATTATATTCCAAACAATTAAACCGTAGGAGTCAAACAGATGACTAAAATGAAATATATTGTTATTCCTGAACCAGGAAAAGTCGAAGTAAAAGAAATGGAAAAACCAACCTTACAAAAAGGTGAAGCAATCTTAAAAGTATTATATGGCGGGATTTGTGGATCAGACATGGGAACGTATAAAGGAACTTTCCTTTATGCTAGTTATCCACGTATTCCAGGACATGAGTTCTCGGCAGAAGTGGTTGAAGTTGGTGAAAACGACCAAGGGATCAAAAAAGGAATGGTTGTTACGGCTAATCCTTATTTTAACTGTGGTAAATGTTATTCTTGTCGACGTGGTTTTGTAAACTGTTGCACAGGGAATCAAACACTTGGTGCGCAACGAGATGGCATTTTCAGAGAATATTATAGTATGCCAATTGAGCGGATATATGATGGTAAAGGATTAGATGCATTATCGCTTTCAATGATTGAACCATTTTGTATCAGTTATCATTCAATTCAACGAACGTCAGTAAAAAAAGGAGATAAAGTACTAGTTGTTGGTGCCGGACCTATTGGTTTATTTGCTGTCATGGCTGCCGTATTAAAAGAGGCTGACGTATATGTAAGTGACGTAATGCAATCAAGATTAGATAAAGCATTATCATTAGGTGCAAAAGGTATTATTAGGACAGATAAAGAGAATTTTGAAGAAAGAGTAAAAGATATTACTCAAGGTGATGGTTTTGATGTTTGTATCGAATGTGTTGGATTACCACAAACTTTCCAAAATTGTATTGATGCTGCCGCTTATCGTGGTCGAGTAGGTTTAGTAGGTGTAAGTAAACAAAAATTAGATTTTGCTTTCACGCAAATTCAAACTAAAGAGTTGGATATTTTTGGTTCACGTAATGCACTAAAAAAAGACTTTATCGAATTAATTGATTTAGTCAGTTCTGGAAAATGTGATGTAAGAAAAATTATTACCGACATATACGAATTGGATAATGCCGAAAATGCTTTTAAAGAAATGCGAGATGATCCAAGTAATCGACTTAAATCAGTAATAAAAATAGGTTAACTAAATAACTATCTTTCAATTATTCCGCTACTAACAAGTAGCGGAAAAGTGTATTTTTAGGAAAGAGTTCATGAAAAAAACAATTAAAATCAATGGTAACGATAATGTTATTATTGCATTAGAAGCATTACACCCAGGTGATAAAATAAATAGTGAGCTATTACAAGATAATCAACAAATTACTGTTTTACAAGAAATTCCTTCAGGTCATAAAATAGCGATAAAACCGATTTCACTAGGTGAAAACATCATTAAGTATGGTTTCCCTATTGGTCATGCTTCCCAAGCTATTCAAGTTGGTGAACATGTGCATACTCATAATGTTAAGACTAATCTTGGTGAACTTGATGAATATCAATATGAACCTGTTGCTAATCATATTTCATCTTCACTACCGGATAGGGATGTGAACCTTTATCGACGCAAAAATGGAGATGTAGGTATTCGTAATGAACTTTGGATTATCCCAACTGTTGGTTGCGTTAACGGTATTGCAGAACAAATTCGTAAACGGTTTTTAGTAGAAATGGCAAAAGACATTGAGCTAAATCACTCTGTTTTTGATGGTGTGCAACTACTTTCACATCCTTATGGATGCTCTCAATTAGGACCAGATCATCAAACGACTAAAACTATATTACAAGATATGGTCAAACATCCTAATGCTGGCGGGGTTTTAGTTATTGGTTTAGGATGCGAAAATAATCAACTCTCTGCATTTAAAGAAAGCCTTGGAGAATATGATCATGAACGTGTCCGTTTTCTGATTTCACAAGAAGTGGAAGATGAAATTCAACAAGGTGTAAATTATTTACACGAATTATATCAAGTAATGAAATTAGATCGTCGTCAAACCGGTAAGCTTAGTGAACTAAAATTTGGACTTGAATGTGGAGGTTCCGATGGATTATCCGGCATTACAGCAAACCCATTATTAGGAAAATTTTCTGATTATGTAATTGCTCATGGTGGAACTAGCGTGTTAACCGAAGTTCCCGAAATGTTTGGCGCCGAAACAATCTTAATGTCTCATTGTATTAATACACACATTTTTGAAAAAACAGTAAATATGGTTAACAATTTTAAGAAATATTTTATGTCATATAACCAACCTATTTACGAAAATCCTTCTCCTGGTAATAAAGCTGGAGGAATTACAACACTTGAAGATAAATCTCTTGGTTGTACACAAAAAGCAGGAAATAGTACCGTAGTTGATGTATTAGAATATGGTGATAGACTCAAAAATACTGGACTCAATTTATTATCAGCACCAGGAAATGATGCGGTGGCAACAGGCGCATTAGCTGCTTCTGGTTGTCACATGGTTTTATTTTCAACTGGTAGAGGAACGCCTTATGGAGGAGTAGTTCCAACAGTAAAAATTTCAACTAATTCAGCATTAGCGCAAAAAAAGAAACACTGGATTGATTTTGATGCCGGGCAACTCGTTAATGGCGTCAATATGGATAAATTGCTAGAACAGTTTGTTGATGTGATTATACAACTTGTTAACGGTAAACAAACTTGTAATGAAAAAAATGAATTTCGTGATTTATCCATTTTCAAAAATGGGGTAACTGAATAATTAATTTTTTATTTCATTACTATTAATGGAATCTACAGAAAACCATTTTGTTAGAAAAAATAGAAGAAAGTTAAATAATAAATAGTATCTATACCGCCTTTCATTAAGTCCAAAGGGCTTAATGAAAGAATTTAAGAGTTACTAAAGTTAAGTTATTTAATATTAATTGACACTTTTAATTTATAGATTTTAGACGAATTAAAAAGCTACTATCTTTGATCATCAATTGTTACCCCAACTGGTGGTTTAAAGTTGAATTTGCTTAATTCCACTTTGCCTAATTGTTGGCGAGATAAATCATAAAAACTGCGTTGACCATCTTCTTCAATTATTGTGAAATTTGCAATCATACCCGTTGGTAGAACAGAAATAATAAAATCTTGATTAGAACCATCAGTTGGTTTAAGTGTAAAAGAATCTTGCTTACGGGTTACCTGATATACATTCCAAATGGGATTATGGCTATCGGTAATAAGTAACATTAAACGGTTATCAACCGTTTTCTTTAAATCCATAACACTAACTTGCTCAACTGCCGGAGTATAGACCCACATATTTTTGCCATCAGAAATAATCGAAGTTTCGTCGGGTTCATTAATTGTCCAGTTAAAATAGTAAGGTCTGGTAACCCAAAGATCACCTTTACCTTGTTGAACTGGTTGATTATCAGCGGTTTTCACATCTTGGGTAAAGCGGGCATAAAATCCATCAATTTTATCTAATCTTTGTTGTAATACTTCTTTATCACCCGCCAATACTGACATGCTTAGGAATAACCCAACCAATAATAACAATTTTTTCATGGCAAATCCTTATATATGCACTTGTTTTTTCTAAGCAAATTATATGCGATTGCTTATAGCTAAATTAGTGTCAAAATATTACCGTTTTTCGTCTAACTGGGAAAGATATTTTCTTTTCTTTTTCACTTATCAAGTAACCAGTATATAATACTTTAAATTTCACCCAATTGGATAATCAACCAAATGTCAAGTATGTCCTTTGATTTTACTACTGATGAATTTAAACCACTAGCTGCCAGAATGCGACCGCGTAATTTATCAGAATATATTGGGCAAGCTCAGTTATTAGGCAGTGGTAAACCTTTACCAAAAGCTATAGAGGCCGGTCATCTACATTCTATGATTTTATGGGGGCCACCAGGTACCGGTAAAACTACATTAGCGGAAATCATTGCCCATCATGCCAATGCTAAAGTTGAGCGTTTATCAGCCGTCACGTCTGGCATAAAAGATATTCGCGATGCCATTGAACGTGCAAAAATCAATCAGCAAGCAGGCATTCGTACTATTTTATTTGTCGATGAAGTTCATCGTTTTAATAAAAGTCAACAAGATGCCTTTTTGCCATATGTAGAAAATGGCACTGTTACATTTATTGGTGCTACCACAGAAAACCCATCGTTTGAATTAAACTCTGCGCTGTTATCCCGAGCAAGAGTTTACTTATTAAGGCCATTATCAAATCAAGATATAGAAAATATTTTACAACAAGCAATGGATGATTCAGAACGTGGTTATGGGAATCAGCAAGTTGTTTTACTAGAAGAAACCAAAAAACAGATAGCCGAATTTGTAGGTGGTGATGCCAGAAAAGCGCTCAATACTCTTGAACTATTAGTTGATATGTCTGATGGTAAGCAACTCACTCCTGAATTATTAAAAGAAGTCATTGGTGAGCGCAGTGCCAGATTCGATAATCAAGGCGATCGTTTTTACGATTTAATTTCTGCGGTACACAAATCAATCCGAGGTTCATCACCAGATGCAGCCCTTTATTGGTATGCCAGAATCATCTCCGCTGGTGGCGATCCTCTCTATGTTGCTCGCCGATTATTGGCTATTGCTTCCGAAGATGTAGGTAATGCCGATCCTAGAGCTATGCAAGTGGCGTTGGCAGCATGGGATTGTTTTACTCGAGTTGGGCCAGCAGAAGGTGAACGAGCTATCGCACAAGCCATAATTTATCTTGCCTGCGCCCCAAAAAGTAATGCTGTTTATCTTGCTTTTAAACAAGCAATGAATGATGCGCAATCAAAACCTGATTATGATGTTCCTGAACATTTACGTAATGCCCCAACTAATTTAATGAAAAATTTAGGTTATGGTGCTGAATATCGTTATGCGCATGACGAACCTAATGCTTTTGCTGCTGGTGAAAATTATTTCCCCCCTGAGCTTGCCGAGACTAAATATTATCATCCTACTTCCCGTGGTTCCGAAAAAATTTATTCCGATAAACTACTGTGGTTAGAAGAGCAAAACCGTAACAGTAATATTCAACGCTACAAATCAAAACAAAATTAACCTATTATTTTAGTAAAATTTTTTAAAAACTTAGTATTTTATTGTTAATAATAACTGAGTATCAACTATTGATTATATGAAAATATAGTAGCCTTTATCATTTCAAAGATACAATAATGTACTTAATCCATAATTGTTCCTCAAGCCTAGAAAACCAAGCATCCGTGAACATTTTTTAACTACAATTTGGTTACTAACCGATCGAATAAAGTTTAAAACGATCATTATAAAGATATTAATAGATGTCAACTATTGTTTTTGCAGGAATTGATCGAATTAAACAATTTGTCTTATATCAAAAAAGCCTTTAATCTTGTGAAAGATCAATATAAATACCCATTAAAAATATAAGGAATGGTAACAACAATGACTAAAGGTATAATAAAAAAGCCTTTTATAACAATTGTTTATATAATATCCTTTTTACAGTTTGCTAATAATGCTGAAGCCGTAACAGCAACAACAATAGCGACAATTCAAGGAAACAAACCCAGATTAGCAACCACAGTTGAAGATAATTTTGATAATTTTGAACTTTTTGGCTTAACTGTAGATAATAAAAATTACTATGGTGATGATGCACTCAATATTCCTGTATCTGTTAGCTATCCATTTAAAGACCGCTTCAAAATAGCACCAATAAAACAACCAGATGCAGATCAGTATTTAGATATAGATGGAGATGAACTAAGCGCCTTAACATTAAAAGATAATACTACATTAACTTGGTATTATACTGATTCTAACAATAAGTTAGTTCAATTCACTCCCAAAAATACTGATACGTTTTGCTCAATAGCTAAAGATGGTAAAATAGGACCCTACAAAGTCAAAATATCCTCTAATTTATTATTACTTTCAAAATATGGTGATCCCAATGTTAATGAATACCCAAATGAGCAAGTAATTACACAACCATCTAAAACTTATACTGTATTAAATCATGCGGGTATTTGCTTTGCCAGACCGGAACTTAAGCCAACTGCAGCAGCCAATAGTGCATTAAATCATTGGGATAAAAGGAATGGTTTCCTAATTCAATCTAATATTGATATAAACAAAAACTTTCCAACAACAGCCTTTTATGGGGCAAAGTTTGATCTTCTATTGACTAAAAATGGTTTAAGAGATCAATATGATTGGGAAATCATTAAAGGTCAAGAACTCGTCACACTTTCTCTTAACACGAAGGATGTAGTTACCATTAGCTTTAATACTCCTAATGCAATGGATCCGGAAACCGCATGGAATTATGTTATGAATTCTAATAATGGCTTTCCTGTTCTTATACAAGGAAAGCATAAGGTAACCGAACAAATAATTGACTATGGATTTGTTATAACCAAATGGTTTTCTGGTTGGGATAAAAACATAATCGGTCAACCAAAAGGAAATATTGGTACTCGAAATCAAATCGTTGATGGTTGTGATTCATTAGGTAAACCAGGTAGTTACCGCATAAGTTATGCAAATGAAGTCAGTAATGCCAGAATGGGAGAATTCGCCGGAGATGTAACATTTACTCGGGAAATAGGTACATTATTAGGTGAATGGGGAGCTCCAAGTCAAACGGCTTATCCTAATTCATGGGCAGCGGCTACAAATCAAGATAATCTACACAGACGGTACTGGTTATGGGATACGGTAGCAAATAAATACTGTGACTTGCATTCCTATGATGCAAAATACCACTGCCGTGGTGCAGGCGAAAGAAAAAACGGTATATGTACTGCAATAAAATAAAACTTACTTAATCCACTTTTATATAATTTAAAAGATCTACTTATTGATAGGTAGATCTTTTTATTTATTGTTATCAATATCTCATTTCCAATCCCAAATTTTAACTCAATATAACTGCATACTTATAACATTGGTATATAAATTAATTCAAGTTTTTGCAGTTTAACTTAAATGATACCAACTTGCCAATACACTATATATTGTAGTAATTTGATTAATAGGCACTATATATTGTATTTTTTGATTAATATCAATTATGATGCTAACACAAAAAAAACATAACACTGGGTAAAAAATGAATAAATCAATGTTAGTAACAAAGCGCAATGGTAAAAAAGAAGCAATCAATTTGGATAAAATCCACCGCGTCATTAATTGGGCTGCCGAAGGATTAGAAAATGTGTCGGTTTCACAAGTCGAATTACGGTCACACATTCAATTTTATGATGGCATAAGAACATCAGATATTCATGAAACCATAATACGTGCTGCGGCCGATCTTATTTCACAAGATGCTCCAGATTATCAATACTTAGCAGCTCGTTTAGCGATTTTTCATTTACGTAAAAAAGCTTATAACCAATTTACTCCTCCCCCACTTTATGAACATGTAAAAAAGCTAGTGGCAGATAAACGTTATGATAAACATTTACTGGAAGATTATACCCCAGAAGATTTTGCTCAAATGGATCAAATAATAGATCATTGGCGAGATATGACTTTTTCCTACGCTGCAGTAAAACAACTAGAAGGAAAATATTTAGTTCAAAACCGCGTCACAGGTGAAATTTATGAAAGTGCACAATTTTTATATATTTTAGTAGCTGCTTGTTTATTCGCTAATTACCCTAAAGCAATTCGCATGAGTTACATTAAACGTTTTTACGATGCCGTTTCAACATTTAAAATCTCGCTACCAACCCCAATTATGGCAGGGGTGCGTACACCAACTCGTCAATTCAGTTCATGTGTGCTAATTGAATGTGATGACAGTTTAGATTCAATCAATGCCACTGCTAGCGCCATAGTTAAATATGTGTCGCAACGTGCAGGGATAGGAGTTAATGCGGGTCGAATTCGAGCTTTGGGCAGTTCTATTCGTGGCGGTGAAGCATTTCATACTGGCTGTATTCCGTTTTATAAATATTTCCAAACAGCGGTGAAATCATGCTCACAAGGTGGCGTTCGCGGTGGTGCGGCAACTGTTTTTTATCCACTTTGGCATTTAGAAGTCGAAAGTCTACTGGTCTTGCGTAACAATCGCGGGGTCGAAGAAAATCGTGTTCGTCATTTAGATTACGGGGTACAAATTAATAAATTAATGTATCAACGGTTAATTAAAAATGAAAATATTACCTTATTTAGTCCTTCAGATGTTCCCGGACTATATGATGCATTTTTTGCTGATCAGGATAAGTTTGAACTGCTTTATCAACAATATGAAAAAGATGAAAATATCCGTAAACGTGAAGTTAAGGCGGTGGAACTATTTGCATTATTAATGCAAGAACGAGCATCAACTGGGCGTATTTATATACAAAATGTTGATCACTGTAATACTCATAGTCCGTTTAATGCACAACTAGCACCCGTTCATCAATCTAATTTATGTATGGAAATAGCCTTACCAACCAAACCGCTTAATAATATTAATGATGAAACAGGTGAAATTGCCCTTTGTACCTTATCGGCGTTTAACCTTGGTAAAATTGAATCACTTGATGATTTTGAAGAAATTGCTGATTTAGCCGTTCGCGCACTAGATTCATTACTTGATTATCAAGATTATCCGGTGCCAGCTGCTCGAAATTCTTCATTGAACCGCCGCACATTAGGTATTGGTGTGATTAATTATGCATACTATTTAGCCAAACATGGGGTTAAATATTCTGATGGTAGTGCCAATAATTTAACTCATCGTACCTTTGAAGCTATGCAATATTATTTGTTAAAAGCCTCAAATAATTTGGCGAAAGAAAAAGGCGCCTGCCCATTATTTAATCAAACCACCTACTCTCAAGGTATTCTACCAATCGATACTTATAAAAAGGATTTAGATAGCATTACGAAAGAACCTTTACATTATGATTGGGAATCACTACGTGAGTCTATAAAAACTTATGGATTGCGCAATTCAACATTATCAGCATTAATGCCATCTGAAACTTCTTCACAAATTTCAAATGCCACCAATGGTATTGAACCCCCACGTGGTTTTGTTAGTGTTAAAGCATCTAAAGATGGTATTTTACGCCAAGTGGTACCGGATTATAAAAATCTACAAAACTTCTATGAACTACTGTGGCAAATTCCTAATAATACTGGCTATTTACACCTAGTAGGTATTATGCAGAAATTCATTGATCAAGCTATTTCAGCCAATACCAATTACGATCCAACCAAATTCCCAAATGACAAAGTACCAATGAAACAATTATTAGCGGATTTATTGACAGCTTATAAATTCGGCGTCAAAACCCTTTATTATCATAACACTAGAGATGGTGCTGAAGATATTCAAGGTGATATTGCCCTTACTAGTAATGATGATGGCTGTGAAGGCGGAGCCTGTAAAATTTAATCGCGCCCAAAATTAGTAAATATTACCTTAAAATCAGTTTTAAAGGGGGAGCTGGTAACTCTCCCAACCATTCATCCCTTTTTGCACTGTCGAAAGGTGGTGGTAAAAGTAACTAAAAAATATGTTAGGAGTTCTTTTATGAGTATGAATTACAGTACCTTTTCGCATGTGCATAATGACCAACTTAAAGAGCCAATGTTTCTTGGCCAATCCGTAAATGTTGCCCGTTATGATCAACAAAAATATGAAATATTTGAAAAACTAATCGAAAAGCAACTATCTTTCTTCTGGCGTCCGGAAGAAGTTGATATTTCACAAGATCGTATTGATTATGCCAGCCTTCCGGAACATGAAAAACATATTTTTATCAGTAATTTAAAATATCAAACTTTACTTGATTCAATTCAAGGCCGCAGTCCCAATGTTGCCTTATTACCCTTAATTTCAATTCCGGAATTAGAAACTTGGGTAGAAACTTGGTCATTTTCAGAAACCATTCATTCACGTTCATATACACATATAATTCGTAATATTGTTAACGATCCATCTGTTGTTTTTGATGATATTGTAACCAATAAAGAAATTCAAAAACGTGCTGGTGATATTGCTGGTTATTATGATGATCTTATAAGCTATTCTAGCTATTATAATTTGCTTGGTGAAGGTAAACATACCGTCAATAATAGAACTATTACTATTGATTTACGAGAACTAAAAAAGAAACTCTACCTTTGTTTAATGAGCGTTAATGCCCTCGAAGCCATTCGTTTTTATGTTAGTTTTGCTTGTTCATTTGCTTTTGCAGAACGAGAACTAATGGAAGGTAATGCTAAAATTATCAAACTTATTGCTCGTGATGAAGCCTTACATTTAACTGGCACCCAATTTATGATTAATACCTTGCGCAGTGGTGAAGATGATCCTGAAATGCTTGAAATTGCCAAAGAATGTGAACAAGAGTGTTATGATCTATTTTTACAAGCAGCCAATCAAGAAAAAGATTGGGCTGAGTACCTATTTGCTGGTGGTTCTATGATTGGTTTAAATAAAGATATCTTATGCCAATATGTTGAATACATCACTAATATTCGTATGCAAGCAGTTGGACTAAAATTACCATTTGAAGTTAAATCTAATCCTATCCCATGGATTAATAACTGGTTAGTTTCCGATAATGTTCAAGTTGCACCACAAGAAGCCGAAATGAGCTCTTACTTAGTTGGGCAAATTGACTCCGAAATTAATGAAGATGATTTAAGTGATTTCAAACTGTAAAACCATACTAAAATGCATAGCACTCCTGAAACCTATTTACAAAAGGAACATACTGATGTTCCTTTTTGTTATTAATGTTAGTCCCACGTTAATTCAAGTTATTAACTTGATTAATATCACCTTACATCATTGATATAAATTTATTATTTCAATTAAAGTATAGAAGTTTATCTTGATATATTCTCGAATTAACTTAATATTTCATAAATATATCTATAATGTAAGGAAACAAAATGAAAAAGTTATTAATTGCAACATTATCGTTTGTTTTGCTTGGTTGTGTTAGTGACATTAAATATAACTATATGCCTCAAGTGACACCAATAAGTTATCCTGAGCTTAATGCCATCACCACAACCTATATTGGTGATAACATGCTAAACCAAGGAGAAGTCAAATTAATGGACGCAGTCTCTTTTCCTACCACGACTGAGATTACCAGACCTTTTCATGCATATATTATAGAGCCAGGTGACTATCCTAAACTTGGAGAAAACAAGAATCATTTATTTTTTTCAGCTAGAAGTGATGATGGAAATGCTATTGTAAAAACCTTCACTTCATCACCGGAACCTATTGGTATTAGAGTGAGAAAAGACAATGCTAAAAATGAAGTATGTATTTCCTTTAGTACTGGAACTGATTTTTGTAACTATGATAAGCAATATACTTTAAAAAAAGTTAATATAACAAGCCAGAGCAAATTGCAGCAGACATTAATTTATAATGGTAAAATTGGTAATAAAATTAACATAGGATACCGAGAATTTAATAATGATTTAACTCATCCTACTTTTTCGAATAATGCTGAATATGACTTATCTAGCTCAAAAGTAATTAGATATAAAGGTGCAGTAATTGAAGTGCTAGATGCTACCAATCAGTATATTAAATACAAATTAATTAGTAATTTTAATACACCTCAAGAATCAATGAATTTAAATAGTTTCAAACGGTAAACCCATACTAAAACGTATAGCACTCCTGAAACTTCTTTACAAAAGGAACATCATTATGTTCCTTTTTTGTTATTAAGCCAATCATCGACTAATGTAAATTAATTTCTTGTAACTTGACAGTAATTTAAAATCGCGTAACGATATATCTATTGAATTTGCTTAATTTAATATTATGGCTATGAATGAAACTCATTTGTGTTACCCTGTTTCACCCTTAGATTTCAGCGATGAACAGATAAATATTAACTATCTCAAGCAGCAGCTTGATGAGTTTCAACAATGGTCAATAATCCAATTTAAACACAATGCTGATATTGATGTATTGGTACATTTGCGCAGTGCCTTTATCGATCAGCTCTTACAACGTTTATGGCGTTATTATCAAATCCCTGAGAAAATTTCTTCACTATTTAAACAAAACCGTATTGCTTTAATTGCCGTAGGTGGATATGGGCGTGCCGAGCTTCATCCTTTGTCTGACATTGATATTTTAATTTTAAGTGATAAACCACTGACTAAAATACTGGAAAAACAAGTTGCTGATTTAGTTCGTTTACTTTGGGATCTCCATTTAGATATAGGCCACAGTGTTAGAACATTAACAACCTGCCTACACGAAGCAAAAAATGATATCACCATAATGACTAACTTGATTGAATCAAGAATAATCGCAGGTAGCGAGGCATTATTAAATGAACTGCGTAAACAAATTTTCAGCGATAAGATCTGGCCTTCTCCGGCTTTTTATCAAGCAAAAGTTAAAGAGCAAGAAGAACGCCATAAACAGTATCACAGCACAACTTATAATCTGGAACCTGATTTAAAAAATAGTCCTGGTGGTCTTCGGGATATGCAAATTATTCAATGGATAGCTATTCGCCATTTTGGTGGTGAATTTTTACATAAAATTACCCACTTTGATTATTTAACTCCTGAAGATATTGAAGAGTTTAAAACTTGCCGTAAATTTTTATGGCGCATCCGTTTTGCACTGCATTGCGTAATTAGTCGTTATGATAACCGGCTATTATTTGATCGCCAGTTGAGCATCGCTAATATGTTAGGTTATACCGGTACAGGCAATGCTCCAGTTGAAAACATGATGCATGATTTTTATCGAGTTGCTCACAATATTACTGAACTCAATCAAATGTTATTACAATTGTTTGATGAAACAATATTGGAGCTTAATCCCAAAAATAAACCCTATGATATTGATGAACATTTCCAAGTAAGGGAAAAATTAATAGATATAAAAGATGATAATCTGTTCAAGCAAAATCCTGTGATGATGATGCAGCTTTTCTATACCATTTTATTAAATCCGCAAGTAATTGGCCTTTATTCCAATACCATTAGGCAACTGCGTTCGGCAAGACGACAATTACCAAAGTTGCTATGCGAAGACCCACAAGCTAGGCAACTGTTTATGCAAATTATCAAGCATCCGGATGCCATTAAAAAAGCTATCTTACCTATGCATCAATATGGAATATTGACCTCCTACATTCCAGGGTGGAAGCATATTGCTGGTATGATGCAGTTTGATTTATTTCATATTTATACGGTTGATGAACACACTATTCGGTTACTACTAGAACTCGATAACCTAAAAAATACTGCTGATAAACAAAAACATCCCAATAGCACTGAAGTTTATAGCAAATTACCCAAACCTGAATTATTAATTATTACGGGTTTATTTCATGATATTGGTAAAGGCCGGCATGGCGATCATTCCGAAATTGGTGCGCGTTTAGTGAAAGATTTTTGTCAATTACATCAATTGGATGCTAAAGATACTGAATTAATTGTCTGGCTAGTCCGATCACATTTACTCATGTCAGTCACTGCCCAAAGTCGTGATTTACAAGATCCAGATGTTATTCGGGAGTTCATTCAACAGGTAAAAAGTAAACGCCGTTTGCAATATTTACTTTGCTTTACTGTAGCCGATGTCTGTGCCACCAACGAAACACTGTGGAATAGTTGGAAGCAAAGTTTAATGCGAGAACTCTATTTTACTGCTGAACGTTCCTTTGATGCTGGTATTCATCAAATTCCAGAACAACGGAGTATTGCACGGCAACATAAACAACAAGCTTTAGAAATTTTAATACAACAAAACTATGCAGAGTCACAGATCAAAAACTTTTGGCAAGATTATCGGGTTGACTATTTTCTACGTTATACCACAGAACAAATTGTTTGGCATGCACAAAACCTTTTGCATCATGATTTAACGCAAACCTTAGTATTCATCAACCCTAGTCCTCATCATGGTGGGACTGAGATATTTATCTATTCACCAGATAGACCATATTTATTTGCTACTGTTTGTAATGTAATCAATATGCATAATTTAAATATCCATGATGCCCTCATTATCACCAATAAAAATCGATTTGCGCTTGATACTTTTATTGTATTGGAACCAAATGGAAAAACATTACAACAAGATCGTCATCAAGATATTATAAAAGCACTGGAAAAAGCACTACAAAGTTCAGTTTATAAAGGCGTAACTATTAAACCACCAAAACAACGGTTACGATATTTCTCGGTGCCTACTCAAGTAAACTTTCGGTCTTCTTTTAACGAAAGCAAAACTTATATGGAATTGATAGCCCTTGATCGCCCGGGGTTACTTGCTCGCGTTGGAGAAATCTTTGCTAATCTAGATTTATCATTAAGTAGTGCTAAAATAGCCACTATCGGTGAACATATTGAAGATCTGTTCATATTAACGGATAAACACAATAATGCCTTGGATGATAGCACTTGCAACAAACTACGAGAATCAATAGTTCTTGCTATTGATGACATGAATTAATTAGATCTAAGAATTAAATTATGCAATTTTTTATTATTTTGTTCCCCATTTTTTGTATTTTTATTGTCGGCTTTATTGCCCAAAAAGCCTTAAAGTTTGATGTCGCTAATCTTTCTAAAATGTCACTTTATGTGTTATCGCCATTTTTGGCTTTTAAAACATTTTATACCCATACTTTAACCAGCGACTATTTCTTTTATATTTTCTATATTTTCGGGCTGTGTTTTGCATTAGTTATTATTGTGTCTATTTGGTCAGTTATCATGAAATATTCAAGTAAAGAGCGCTGTGCCATGATTTTAAGCTCTTGCTTTATGAATAATGGTAATTATGGTACACCAGTATTGTTAGTATTCTTTGGTAGTGTTGGTTTCAATTTAGGGGTAATTATGATGGTTTTACAACAGTTTGTAATGAGTACTGTTGGTATCTATTATGCCGCTAAAGGTAGTCGACATAATGACATTGTTAGCCAAAAAGATGTACTGAACAAAGTAATCCGCATGCCTGTCGCTTATGGTGCTTTTCTAGGAATTATTTTTCAGTTGTGCGATATTCCTTTATCAAAATCGATTATGACTTCAATAGGTATGATAGGTGACGCGTCTATTGTGGTGATTATGATTATTTTAGGAATGCAGTTAGCTAAAATACAAATTAAACATCTCGATTATCCAAAAATCTCGTTTTCATTAGTAACACGAATGATACTTTCACCTATTGTGGCTATGTGTATCGTTTATTTTATGCCGATTGATCCTGTCTATAAACAAATTTTAATTGTACTGGCGGCAATGCCAACAGCAGCTAATACTACTCTTATGTCAGTACAATTTGATACTTACCCGGAATTAGTTTCAAGTGCTACATTACTGAGCACAATCTTAAGCTTAATAACATTACCAATTGTGTTATGGTTAGTTGGTGCACCAATACCATTTTAATGGTGGGATCTCTCCCCCTCACAGCGGGGAGAGATTTAAATATTAAAAACCATTATTACTAAAAACATAATCTGGATTTGGTCCAGTACGCAGGTTTTGATTTAATCCACTAATTTTTTCCATCTCTTCAGCAGTTAGCTCAAAGTTAAAAATATTGGCATTTTCGGCAATTCGATCAGGGTGACTGGATTTAGGGATCACAATATAGCCATTTTGAATATGCCAACGCAGTGTTACTTGAGATGCTGATTTCTGATACTTATCACCTATTTCTACTAACAGCGGTTCATTAACCACTTTATTACGTGCCAATGGAGACCAAGCCTCAATAGCAATTTTTTGTCGACGCAAATAATTGACTAATTCCATTTGTGTTAAATACGGATGAATTTCGATTTGATTAAGCATTGGTTTGATGTTAGCTTTCATAGCTAGTAATTCCATATGTGAAATATGAAAATTACAAACACCTATGGCGCGTACCCGCTTTTCTTCATACAATTTTTCAAACGCTTTCCAAGTCTCAAAAAAGGTATCATTTAAAGGCCAATGCACCAAAAAAAGATCAAGATAATCAAGTTGTAAATCCTTTAATGTCTGATCAAAACCCGCTAAAGTTTTTTCATAACCTTGATTATTATTATCAATTTTACTGGTAATAAATAATTTATTACGTTCAATGCCACATTGTTTAAGGGCTTGCCCCAGTTGTTTTTCATTTTGATAAAGTTCAGCCGTATCAAAAGCACGATACCCAACTTTAACGGCTGCGTTAACTGCACGAGTTAATTCATTTAAATCTGTTAGTTTAAAAGTACCAAACCCGAACTGCTCCATAGAGACATTGTTACTTAAAACGATCTTATCATTGATAGAAAAAGTCATCATTGGCCCCCATATATTATTAAAACTAATTAATCAAC
The DNA here is from genome assembly GCF_001690685.1 of Gilliamella sp. wkB112. Lineage (GTDB taxonomy): Bacteria > Pseudomonadota > Gammaproteobacteria > Enterobacterales > Orbaceae > Gilliamella > Gilliamella apicola_J. Next base: position 565,765 of record NZ_LZGL01000017.1, read on the forward strand.
TATAGTTATTATAAACAAATTATTCCAAGGTTAATATCAATTTTCATCCGAGCCATTCGTCTTCAAATAGTTTTACAAATTGAAGTAAAAAGTCATGCCTTGCTTGTGCTAATTGTTTACCTTTTGGGGTATTCATTAGATCCTTAAGCAAAAATAGTTTTTCATAAAAGTGATTAATTACCGTACTGGGTTGTTTATAACTAGTTTCGTTCAGAAAGGTTCGGGGGGGAATATTAGGATCATACATAATATGATGTTTGTTACCACCATAATAAAATGTTCGCCCAATACCTATTGCGCCAAGAGCATCAAGACGATCCGCATCTTGCACTATTTGCCCCTCAAGGGATAATATTTTTTTATCATTAAGATTTTTTCGATATGACATATTTTCAATAATATCGAAAATCATTTGCATGTCATCAGTCGGTATTGGTTGTAGTTTTAAAAATTCGTGTAATTGTGTTACCGCTAAATTGACGTCATTAACAACTTTTTCATCAATAACATCATGTAGATAAGCACTAGCAATAGCAATAAAGTTATTAGCTTTGGGCTCACTAGCTAAGATCTGTTTAGTTAACTTAACCACACGTTCAATATGTGCCATATCATGTCCAGAATAATCATCAGCTAATTTTTGTTTTACTAAAGATTGGATATTTTGGATGATTTGCTGCTGCGATGGTGTCATTAAAAGTGATATTTTATTATTCATTATATTAATTACTTTAGGTATAAATAAATATTATTATTGTGCACAAAATATACTTGCTATATTATGCAATTTCGTTTAATTATAGCATAAAAAATGGGCGCATATTTTGCTAATCACCAAGATGAAAGCCGATCGTTTATTCCTCATCTTATGAAAATAATCTATAAATATCTAAGCAAATAATATAAAAAAAATAGCTTTAACTGTACTAATTTTAACACTAACTTTAAGTATAAAAATCCAGATACAACAAGTAATTAATCATATTAATTAACAAATATTAAAAAATAGCTAAAGAAAAACATTAGAATTTAAAATTTTTTTATTTTTCTGCGATTGTTTTCGTTAATTTGGGGATGTAGAATGCGCAAATCTAAAATATTAACCAAGCAAATATTGGAGTCGACTGAGTGAAAATATTAGCGCGTAGAGTTTTGCCATGGCAATTAATAGAATACTTCACTCGCTATCGCCAACTGTTGGCTTTAATATTTGGTCTATTAATCTTTGTTATTGCCTTAATTGTTTGTTGGAATTTACTAAAAGAGATTAATCTTAATGATTTAAAACAATCAATTCATAACCTTTCTATTCACACTATTTTACTTGCCTGTTTATCTGCAGTCGGTAGCTATGTAATGCTGATTTGCTATGAATGGTCAGCTGCCCGCTATGCGGGCGTAAAACTTAAACCATCTATTATTGTAGTTGGGGGTATATGTGCTTCTGCTATTGGTAATGCTATAGGATTATCGGCTTTATCTGGCGGTGCGGTGCGTTGTCGTTTGTACTTTAAGTATGGTTTAACCACTATTGATGTTGCCAGAATGTCAATTTTTGTCACCTTGTCGCTTGGTTTTACTTTACCACTACTGGCAGCAATAGCCGCATTAGTCGAAACTAAAGACACCATGCAAGCACTACATATGCCGCTGCAAAGTGTTTGGTTAATCGCCGGTTCAGTATTATGCCTGTACATAGCATTATTAATTTTTCTTTACCGAAATCAATGTGATGAAAGGCCAAATAAGGACACCCGTTTATTTCAGATAGTTCGATGGTCAATCCGTTTACCTAATTTACATTTAGCCTGCTGGCAATGCCTTATCACTTTGTTTGATGCTATTTTAGCAGGTTCCATTCTGTATTTTTTATTACCCAATCACCCTAATTTCACCACGTTTATTATGATTTATATTCTCGCCTTAGTTGCCGGAGTATTAAGTCATATACCAGGTGGTGTTGGCGTGTTTGAAGCTATTATTCTGGCAGCTTTTTCATCTGAAATAGGTGCAGCATCTCTAACTGTTGCTCTACTTATTTATCGGATTATTTATATTTTAATTCCATTAATTCCTGCCGGGATTTTATTACTCATTAATGAAGGTAAAAATTACTTAACTACACCACCAGTTAAAGAAACTGAAACCGGAATCGCCGCTTCAGTGATGGCGGCAACCGTATTTTTTGCTGGTGTAGTTATGATGTTTTCGAGTGTAGTACCAGGATTTAATTCGCACTTAGTCCACAGTTTTATTCCTAATAAAGTAATCAACATTGCTCATTTAATTTCTAGCCTAATTGGTGTTCTATGCTTATTACTGGCTATGGGGCTAAGGCGTCGACTCTTTTCCGCGTGGGGAGTTACCGTTTTATTACTATTTATTGGTAGTATTGTTTCTATATTACGAGGTCTGCATTGGATTGAGGCCGGTATATTATTATTGATTGCTATTTTATTAATTAAATTTAGGCATGCGTTTTATCGGAAAAATCACTTAAGAGTCATTCCATTTTCATTTAAGTTTTTCGCTATCTGTTTTTGTATGCTAGCCATGTTTGTATGGGTGATTTTATTCATCTATCAAGATGTGCCTTATAGTCACTCTTTATGGTGGCAATTTGAATTAGATAGCCGCGTCCCACGGGCATTGCGTGCCGCCTTAGGCAGTTTTATCTTATTAAGCTGTATTATGTTATTTTGGCTATTCCGCCCTGCGTTACCTATTTTGACTAAACCAAATAAACCACAACTAGCTAAGGCTTATCAAATTATTTTAGCTTCCAAACAACCCGAAGGTGGTTTAGCCATGTGTGGGGATAAATCATTACTATTCAATGAGTCAGAAACCTCTTTTATTATGTATTCCCGACGAGGGCGAAGCATGGTAGCACTTTACGATCCAATTGGTGACATTAGTGAACGCGCTGATTTAATATGGGAATTTCGCGATCTATGTGACCAACATCGGCTACGTCCAGTATTCTATCAAGTTAAAGCTGCTAACTTACCATTCTATATGGATATTGGCTTACGAACTATCAAACTTGGTGAAGAAGCTTTAGTTAATTTAAAAAAATTCGACTTAAATTCAAAAGGTTATAAAGACTTGCGCTATACTTGGAATCGTGGGCAGCGTGATGGTTTATCTTTAGTATTTTATCCACCAGGTACCGCTCCATTTGATGAACTAAAAGTGGTATCAGACACATGGCTCAAAAATAAACATGCTAAAGAAAAGCAATTTTCATTAGGATCATTTTCTAAACAATACTTGGATAATTTTACTATCGCGGCAATTAAGTACCAAAATCGTATCATCGCTTTCGTTAATCTTTTAGAAACGCAACAATGTTATTCTGCTAGTATTGATTTAATGCGAGTACTACAAGATATACCTAAATTAACTATGGAGTTTTTAATGGTTGGTTTGATTCTCCATTATCAAGAAAAAGGCTTTAAATATTTTAGTTTAGGTATGGTACCACTGGCAGGAATGCAAAGGCGACGCGGTGCTCCACTAATCCAACGGTTAGGGGCGTTAGTCTTTCGGCGAGGAGGTCGTTTTTATAATTTTCAAGGACTACGTCGTTTTAAAGAAAAATTTGCTACACAGTGGGAACCTCGTTATATGGCCGTCCCTGCTGGGCTTGATCCTTTAGTTGCATTGCTCGATACCACCATGTTAATTTCTGGCGGTATTACTGGTTTAAAAAAGAGTAAGAACCCTTAAATATGAAAAAATTGTTACACTATCTACTGTTAATACTCCTCATTATTGTTGTGCTAATACTTGCATTTTTAGGTTGGCATGTTTTTAAAAATCAGACTAGAGCATCCCTTAAGACCATTGCAATAACTAATGATTTTACACTTATATCCGCTACACCAAAAAAATCGGCTGAAGCTGCTGCTATCATAGTTGCGACTCCAAAAAGCCATTTTACCGCAGAACAATTATTAGCTTTATCTACAACCACTGGTGCTAAGCTGGTACAATTTGAGTTAAAACCACAAGCCAGCTGTAGTGAACAACAAAACCGTTTTAATCAGGCGGTGGAAATACTAGATGAACCTAATTTTGTTGTAGCGGGAATGGAAGAAGGTGCCGCCTTCGCATACCGTTGGTTAACTACTCAGCAAAATGACAATGCCAAAGCCTTGTCAATCGAATTTACTTTAGATCACCAAGACTGTAATGCCCCCTTACCCAAACAGGCTAATCATGGTATGTGGCAAGTTATTTGGAATAATCCACCAAATGATGACGTAGCTATTTTTCCTCGGGAACAGCAAAAAATCACTACTACCACGGCAATCGGTGAATACGAGGCCACACCAACTGAACTTTTAAGTCTACATTTACCGGCAATTTTATATGGCAAACATGAACAATTACCAGTAATTGAATTACCGGCGACCATTGCAGAAGTCCATCCTAAAACGGTAACTTTTTATTATTCAGGTGATGGTGGCTGGCGTGATTTAGATAAAATCTCAGCCGAATATATGGCCCAGCATGGTTATGCGGTGGTGGGTGTGGATGCATTAAAGTTATTTTGGCAACATCGCTCGGTAGAGCGAAGTGCTAAAGATCTTGCCTACTTAATGCAACAGTATCGAGATAAATGGGGAACAACTCAATTTGTATTAGCGGGTTATTCGTTTGGTGGTGATATATTACCAGCCCTTTATAATCGCTTATCACCACAAGACCAAAAAAGTGTATCAGCACTAGTTATGATAGCCTTTTCTAAAGATGCCAATTTTGAAATTGAAGTTAGTGGTTGGCTAGGACAATCGGGAGATGAAATGAAAACTGCTCCTGAAGTGAAGAAAATAGCAGCCGATAAATTATTTTGTATCTATGGTGAAGAAGAAACTGATGAAACAGGCTGCTTACAACCGGAAATGCAGGGAGAAGCATTTAAATTACCAGGGGGGCATCATTTTGATGAAAACTACCAACATCTTGGACAAATTATTATGAATGCAATTGATAAACGCTTGCAATAAATCTATCTAACAAATAACAAAGGGGCTAATGCCCCTGTCAAACACAATTATAATGGACTATTTTTTGCGAACCTTAACCTTCCCTTCCGAGAGTAGAACTCCACACAAAGTAAATAAAGTACCAATTGCGGCAATCCAAGTAAAAGGCTCATGTATAATAATTACCGCTGTAATAATAGTAATAATTGGCACTAAGTAGATATAAATACTGATCTTAACTGCACCCACTAGTTTTACCGCATAATTCCAAGAAGCAAAACAAATAGCCGAAGCACCAACACCTAAAAATATAATATTAAGTAGATTAACTGAATTGCTAAAACGAGTTAAATCTAATTCAAAATTAAATATATACAGTGCCGGCAGCATTAACATTAAACCATAAAAAAAGAAGCGTCGAGTTAATAAAATAATGTTGTAACCATAATTACTACTTTTTTTAGTTAGAATTGAGTAACAAGCCCAAAAAATACACGCAAAAACAGCAAGTAAATCCCCTAATGGATTGACTGATAACACAAATTTACCATTAAAGGTAATTAGTGCAATACCAATAATGGCAAATATGCAACCAATATAAAAGCTTTTACCCGGTTTTTCAGCTTTTAAAAAGAAGATAGCTAAAATTGCAGTAAACACTGGAGCTAAAGTGGTAATAACGCCCACATTGGAAGCTGTCGTATAAGTTAACGCTATATTTTCACATAAAAAATAACAGGTAACACCACAGAAACCAGCACACAAAAACAATAGCTCTTGTTTGATACCCTGCCAAGCAAACAATCGTGGAGCTAAAATCCACAATGTTAGATAACCCAATGTAAAACGAAAAAATAGAATTTCAATCGGTTTAAAATCGGTTAATAAAACTTTAGTAGCAATATAGGTTGTCCCCCAAATAAACACGGTCATTAGTGCAATAAGGTGCCCTTGGGTTCGTTTAGATAATAACATGAAGATCTTCTCTGTTCACATAACACAACACTGCTCAAGCATACATTATTAAACCTAATCTTATAGTTGGGTTAATAATGCCAGTCAAAATAAATTATAATAATATTTTTGAAGTGACTTGATAACGTATAAAATAACCATATAAAAAAGGAATACTAACTTCCCATTTAGCTTTAGGCAAATATTTTTTACTTTAATCAAGAAATTAAATAGTTAAGCTAAGAAAAAATCACACTTAATAATTATCACTTATGCGATCCTGATAAATTCTAGACAAAAAAAATCCACTCGAAAATGCGAGTGGAGGGCAAAAAATGAAAAAACGTAATCTGTAGATATAGACAAGTTAAATTATAAAAAGTTCAATTTAATTTTATATTTTTTTCAAGTTTTAACAGAAAAAACCCTAATTTATTGATTATTTAAATAAAAATAATTTTATTTTTTTCATTTTTATTTTCTGTCAGTCTATAATTTATAACATAGCAACATATAATAAACTGAAACGTATAGCTCTCCTGAAACATTTTTACAAAACTAATTTAATCAAAAAAATTCTCAGCTATTTATTCTTGTTTAAACGATTAAATTACCTTTTACAAGAATATAATAATATACTATTAGTTAAATTTACCGTCGGTTGCTAAGGAAAAGTTATGAAAAAGAATGTTGTTTTATTCACTAAAATCCCTGCCGATCAACAAGCCAAACTTGAGCAAAATTTCAATTTAACCATTTTTGATCGTAATCCAAATCGCGAAACCAAAGCTTTTATCAAGGCATTAACAAATGCCGATGGTATGATTGGTACTAATATGCCCACTCGCATTGATGACAATTTTCTTAGCCAAACACCCAGATTAAAAGCTGCATCAACAATTTCAGTCGGATTCGATAATTATGATTTAACTGCTTTAAAAAAGCATGGTGTACGCTTGATGAATACCCCAAAGGTATTAACTGAAAGTACGGCCGATTTAATTTTTACCTTGCTAATGGCAACTGCACGCAGAACAGTTGAATTATCGAATCTTATCCATGATGGTAAATGGCAAAAAGGTATCACTCCTGAATATTATGGTTGTGATATTCATGGTAAAACCATTGGTATTTTAGGAATGGGACGGATTGGTAAGGCAATAGCCAAGCGTGCTCATCATGGTTTTGATATGAATGTCATTTATTACAACCGTTCAGCACAACCTGATGCAGAACAAACATTTAACGCCAAACGACTCGAACTTGATGAAGTATTAAAAACCGCAGATTTTATTGTCATTATTTTACCACTCACATCTGAGACTGACCGCTTAATCACTAAAGAAAAACTGGCTTTAATGAAACCATCGGCTATTTTAATTAATGGTGCTAGGGGCCGCGTTATTGACGAACAAGCATTAGTCGAAGCATTAAAAAATAAAACCATAAAAGCAGCTGGACTTGATGTATTCGAAGTTGAACCACTACCAACCAGTTCGCCATTATTACAACTTGATAATGTTTTATTATCACCACATATAGGTTCGGCAACCGTTGAAACCCGTTATGCAATGGCAAAATGTGCCGTCGATAACATTATTGCTGCATTAAAAGATGAAAAACCAACTGAAAATTGGGTTAATCCGGATGTAGGCTAACTTGTATTAACACTTGAATTCACCTATAATGCCCCGATATTGTAGATTGTAACCAACACACAATTGGGGCTGATTCTGGATTCGACGGGATTTGCGAAACCCAAGGTGCATGCCGAGGTGCGGTAGGCCTCGTAAATAAACCGCAAAAAAATAGTCGCAAACGACGAAAACTACGCACTAGCAGCTTAATAACCTGCATAGAGCCTTCTCTCCCTAGCCTCCGCTCGTAGGACGGGGATCAAGAGGAGTCAAACCTAAACGAGATCGTGTGGATGCCTTGCTTGGGGTTGAAGCATTAAACTTAATCAAGCTAGTCTATCAGTGGCGTGTTTGTCCGCAGCGGGTAGATGAAATCTAAAGACAAACTACGCATGTAGTACCAAGGATGTAGAGATTTCGGACGCGGGTTCAACTCCCGCCAGCTCCACCACCGCTCAAATCAATAGACGTAAATCGAAGTAAAAATAACGTTTAAAATCATATAGAAAGATTTAATCTTAAGGCTTTTTTTGTATATGGAAATCAACTCGCATATACCACCGTCATAAATTAATAAGGGGATTGATAAGGGGACCTTTTTCTATATAATAATTCCATCCCCTTATTATTCGGTGAATTATTATGGCTAGAATTGTAAAACCGTTAACCTTTGTAGAAATAGAGAATGCCAAGCCAAAAGAAAAAGACTATAAATTAATTGATGGTTATGGACTATTTTTATTCATTAGTCGTAGTGGTAACAAAGTTTGGAGATTTCGTTATAAACGACCTTATACAAATAAAGAAACCGATATTACTATTGGTCGCTATCCACAAATCAGTTTAGCTGATGCTAGGGCGAGTAGAGAACACTATCGTAAACAGCTCGCTCAAAATATAGATCCTAAAACTTACCTTGAAGAACAAACGAACCAAAAGCAAAAAGAGTTGTTTAACACATTTGAAAAAGTAGCAGAACAATGGTTTGAATATCGAAAGCAACGAGCTAACTTTTCAGAAAAAACAGCTAAAGATACATGGAGCTTAATTAAACGTAATTTATTTCCTGCTTTTGCTAAACTGCCTATCTCATCAATTACCGCTTATATGGCAATTGAAGCATTAAAACCATTGCAACAAAAAGGAACATTAGAAACGCTTAAGCGTTCAGTTCAAAAACTTAATGAAATAATGGTATTTGCCCAACATAGAGGTTTGATAAGCCAAAATCCAACTCAATATATTTCTCGTGAATTTGATAGTCCTCAAGTTCAACATATGAAAACCATTAAACCTGATGATTTAGGCGAGTTTATTCAAAAACTCTATAAGGCAAGTATTAAGTTACAAACAAGATATTTAATTTTATGGCAACTCTACACTTTAACTCGTCCTGCTGAATCTGCTACAGCTAAATGGAATGATATTGATATGGAAAGTAAGATTTGGACGATTTATATTAGCAAAGGTATCACAACCAATGAGTTAGGCAGAGAGCACAAAATCACATTATCAGAACAAGCACTTAAGTTGCTAGATGAAATCAAAAAAATGAGTGGTAACAGTGAATATCTTTTCCCAAGCATTAAAGATCCATCAACGCACGTTAATACCCAAACTGCAAATGCAGCGATTAAAAGAATGGGCTATCACGGTAAATTAGTTGCTCATGGATTGCGTTCTATCGCCAGTACAGCACTCAATGAGCAGGGCTTCAATTCCGATCTTATTGAAGTAGCTCTTTCCCATATTAATAAAGATCGTATAAGAATGGCATACAATCGAGCTGATTATCTTGAAAAACGGTTTGAAATGTTGAATTGGTGGGGGAATTTCATTGAAAGTAAAAGTTCAAATATCTATTAACACAAATTGACATCAATTTATTTTAACTTTGAGTAGAAAGTTTTAAAAAAGTAATCTTACTAATCTTATTTTGGTCTTTAAAAGTAAAAGAAAAAAATAATTGTTATAACTTGAGCGCGGAGCGCAAATTAAAAATAAACACAAATGTTGGTTTTTCGATTGTGTAGTAACGGTGAATTAATGTTGTAAAGTTGTTGGTGGCTTGTCCATCAATAGCTTTTCAACATGGTTACATTAGCAAAATTCACGGTTAATGCACAGAAGAAAACTCACCTATTTGAATAAAATTAAGAAATATTACTTGATTTACATTAGTTATATTAATGCACAAGGATTATTTTTCTTCCATTCATCTATTTTTGATTGAATATAACTATTAACTTTAGGATAAAGAATATCTATTAAATTATAAACTGTTTTCTTAGCTTCTAATGTACTAAACCAATCTTCTAAAATAACACTATTTAAAGGTGCATTATTATTTATTTTTCCATATAACAAATCTACACATGCTCTTGCGTGTGAAGCACAATAAACAGGACTATTTTTATCAATAACATGATTATTATAATAACCCATTCTTTTTAAAGAATCAGTAACATCGATGATTTCCATATCTCCTAAATAAGGATTGGTATTAGTTTCCATTCCGTCCCCTGCAAGAAAGGCATTTTCATTTCTAAAACCATTATCAAACATAGAAACATAATGCCAGTCACCAGTACATAATTTTCTAGATGTTTCATTAAAAATATTCAATGCTGCTAGTTTGGAAAGATAGGTTTGTTTACTGGTCTTGGGAATTAGAAACATAGTAATTTCTCGTTTATTTATTAATATTTACATTAATTATCCTAATTTATTATTGTTATTATCATAAAATTGCATACGCTATTACCTAAATAAATCAAAATGTGAACCAGTTCGTTCAAAATGGACTTTTTTATCATCTAGAAAATAATAAATTAATAACCAATCAGATTCAATATGTAGTTCTCTATGATGCTTCCATTTACCTATTAACTCATGGTCATTTAAAACAGATGGTAAAGGTTGTTTGTTGGCGATTAACTGCATGACAGCTTTCAATTTATCCATGTTTTTATTATGCTTTCGCGTCTGCTTAATATCATTTTTAAATTGAGTAGAATATTTAATTTCTCGCATTCTAAATACCTAATTGTTTACACAAATCATTAAAATCTTTGGTGCAATGTATATCTTCTCCTCGTTCTGATTTAATCATAGACTCAATAGTCAAATCATTTGGTTCTCTATTTGTTGCTATATAAGCCCTCATTAATTCACGAATAACTTGTGATGCAGGTCTATGGTTGCGTTCCGCAATAGTTTTAAATGCTTGTTTAAGATCTGATTCAACTTTTAATGTCATAATTTCTGTTTTCATGGTATTACCTCTTAATTGAAATTAAGTACAGCAGATAGATAAAAGTATACAATGTATATTAAAAGTAATACTTATTATATATAAATATTACTTTTTCGATAGTTTATTAATTGTGAATTATTGTTTAATCAATAGTTAATCTATATTAGAGTTTTAACAAAATTAACGGTTAATGAATATAAATACATCATTATCAAAAGAGGATATTAATTATGACTAAAGATAATTACGATAACTTGTTGAAAGAAAATAAAAAGTTAGGACATAGACTTATTTGTGTTGGAGTTTATTTTACGTTTTTATTGTGTATAGGATTACCATTTAATTTATTATCAAATAGATTCTATGGACTTATTATAATTGTTTCTATGGCTTGTTTCATTACATCTTGTATTACATGGTTCTTTACCAGTAAGGACAATATTAGCATTCAACTTAGAAATGGAAGAGCTTCTAATGCATTAATAATTATGGGATTGGATTTACTTTGTGAGGGTATGCTAGAGAAATTTAACGTTTATCAAATTACTAAAAAGGTGAATGAACGATTAGCTAAAATTGGATTTCATACAAAAATTGATTATAAAACAATAAAATCAAAGTTTAAAAATAATCCAACTGATATAAAACCACCTATAAAAGGTAAACGAAAGCAAAAATAATAGTCTTATTAATTATATGATATATATTAATGATACTTAATTTAATTAATTTATTTGTTGTTTTAATAGTTTTTTATTTACCTTGAAATAAGCGTTTAGCGTTAATTCCAAAATCTTTCATGAAAAAGATAATATAGAATTTCCTTTGTTCATCTTAAACAATAAAAGTCAATTTTGAATAAAGGAAATTATTATGAATATAAAAAAAACACAAAACGTCTCTATCCCTAATTTAGTCGATATCAAATATATCACTCGCCTTACAGGCTTTACCAAAGCCCACATCTATAATGAAATAAAAGCAGGTCGTTTAGCTAAACCTATAAAATTTAATCGTTGTAGCCGATGGGAAGTTAAAGATATTGCTAATTGGATTAACTTCTATATCAAACAAGGAGTTAATCAATGACATATGACAACTTTAGCCAATTAGCATTAGCACCATTAGTTACAATAGGATCTAGTGGCTATGATGCCAAATTAAGTTATGTAATAAAAGATGTTATTCCTTCCAATTCGTTGTGTAGTATTTATGGAGCAAGTGGTGCTTATAAAAGTTTTCTTGCTATATCTTGGGCATGTCATATTGCTTCTGGTATAAATTGGGGAGGGAAAAAGGTCGCTCAAGGAATTGTTTTATATATTGTTGGTGAAGGTGGCATTGGTGTACCAAGAAGAATTAAAGCTTGGGAATTAAGTTATAACAAATCTATTAAAGATTTATATCTTATTAATTCACCTATATTTTTAGCCTCAAAGAAAGAAGTAAAAGCGATTTTAGATCTTGCTGAATATATAAAAAATCGACATAAATTACCAATCCAAATGATTGTTATTGACACGTTAGCCAGATGCTTTGGCGGAGCTGACGAAAATGATACAAAAGATATGGGTGCTTTTATTCGTGGATGTGATGAATTAAAAATGAAGACTGGTGCTACAGTTTTAATTCTTCATCACTCAGGTAAAGACGAAAGTAAAGGTGCAAGGGGATCAAGTGCTTTTAGAGCTGCTCTTGATACTGAATATAAAATTACAAGGGAAGAGAATGGTGGAGCATTTATAATTAAGTGTACCAAAATGAAAGATGCAGAAGAAGTACCACCAACCGCATATGATTTAGAAACTTTTGAACTATATCATGATGAAGATGATGAAGTTATTACCTCTTTATGTGTTAAAGATAAAGGTAGAGCACCAATTGAGGATCAACAATTTAACAATATAAATAATGTGTCAAAAAATCATTTAATATTATGGAAATGTATTCGTTCAAGAACACTTGATAATAAATTTTGTACAAAATCGATTATAAGAGAGGATTTAAAAAAAATTAGTATAGATACAAAAAATCTTAGTCGTTGGCTAAATAAATTAGTCTCTGAAAAATTAATTCGCATTGATGGTGAATACATTTTTATGATAGATATATGACTGATTAATTGCTAAGAAAATAATGTTTTTTTCCTCATTTTTTTTGCATATATACAAAAAAAATGAGCATCTATACTATATTAATTTTTTTAAGTTTATTTTTATTTCTTCCTCACCAATTCCTTTCTTTTTATAGGGAAGAAAAGAGAGAAATAAAGTATAACATTAACTATAAAATGATTATTGGTTAAATGACATTAAATTTAATAATACATTAATTAAAAAATTAATACGAATTTAATAATTTATATATGCAGGATAGCAAAAAGCACTACATTGTCCGACAATGTGAATTTTTGCCCTGTATTTGCAATAGGCTTATTATGAAAATTAAAAAATCAATAAGGTTGAATAATGATTTAATTGATATGATTAATAATTATGCAATTGAAAACGGTATGAACTTTAATGAAGTAGTAGAAAATAGTATTTTTTGCAATAAAAAATTAAACATAAAAATAAGTAATAAAAAAAAGAGTGACTCAAAAAAGAAAGTTAGAAGCATTAGGTTTGATGATTATACATTAAATAAAATTACAAAAATTGCAAAAAATAAAAATATTACAGTGTCTGAGGAAATTAGATTTAGGCTTCATAGCACACTAGAAATGCCATGTTTTGATAAATTAGAAATGGGAGAAATAAATCAACTTAGAATAAATATCAATCAAATTGGAAATTTGATTAATATGGCTGTGAGAGAAAACCTATTAATTAATAATGATAATATTATTCAATTATTAGGTTTAATAAATCAAATTAAGTATAGTTTAGAATCATTAGTTTTATCTTCTAGCAAAAGGCTGATGTAATGTTTTTTTTCATTTCAAGTATATGAAAAGCTAAACTATTAATCATAATTTAGTCCCAGCTTGCGTTACTAATACGGTTAGATCGAATTACCGCTTTAAAAGAATTTTGACAATTTAAATGGTCTCCACTTAATTCACCATTTTTACATTTTTGTCGATATTCTTCTCTTAATTCCTTATTATCAGCGAATTCATCAACTGTATAAATTTTTTCATCACATGCAGACAATACAAAACCACACAATATAGGACCTAATACTAATAATTTTTTCATTATTTCTCACCATATTATTTTGCTTATTATTATCAGAATATTAATCTATAAAATAATCAAGTCAAATTACTTATACCGATCAATAGACGTCAATTGATCGCTATTGACGATCAATTATAATTTATCAAAAATAAATAATAGCTAACGCCTTCACATTGTTCAGTTGTTAAACCTGACAAAATAACAAGAACAAGTCTTGTCACTTTATCAGGTTATCGCTTTAGTTTCATGTCTGAAATAAGTTGATTTGATAATTACACTAACAGAAAAAATATGAGAAAGTTTTTGATGATTAAATCTTAATTAAAAAATCCTGATTATAACCTTTTTCATAAGATCTATTTTTAATTTTACTATAACCACGCTGATTGGATAAAAATTCTAGTTTTCCTATCTGTTTATTAATATTGTTGTGGCTATGTCCGTAGATCCAATAATCCGCATATTGATATAAGCTTGGTAATTCGTTGCACCAGTAGCTAGAACGAATTAGATTATCAGTACTGTCTTTATGCTCATCTGAAAGGACATGGCTTGAAGGTAAAAAATGGCTGATCACAATAATTTTGCTATAATGTTTATGTGCCTCTTTTAATGATGTATAAAGAAACTCATAAGATACATTAAAATTATTGAGCATATCATTGGATGTAAATGATCGAATAGTATTCTTGTCTTGCCATTTAATATAAAAATGATCTCCCACGTTGTGCTCAGCCCAACTCATTGCTTCTACTTTAAATGAGGTTAATTGAAAATTAAACCAAAGAGTAGAACCGAGAAATAAAACATCATCAATCACAATAGATTCGTTATCTAGCAAGGTAATATCATATTGAAGGCAAATTTCTTTATAAAACTGAGTAGCCTGTTAATAAACCATACCATAATATTCATGATTACCTAGAACGTATAATACTGTTAATTTAGGAGCGTTTTTTCTGAGTTCCACAAAAAATCGCTCAATAGTATCATAACTTGCAATATCACCTGCCAGAACCAAAATATCTAATTTAGATAAGTCATCAAAGCTATAAAAACTATGCTCAATATGCAGGTCACTATATACACCAATATTTAACAAAATAGCCTCTAAATGTGTTGGTATAAATTGCCATTATTATAACAAAAAAACATGTATTACTTAAGGCTAATAGTTATAGAATAACAACTATTAAAGACTTTTCACTTTACTAAAATTCAATATCAGAAAAATCCAGTCCTGTAGCATTAAGTTGTGATTCTCTGTACTTAAATTGATTTACTGCAATGCAAACAGGTATTTGCTCGCCTTTAGCCTTACAATCAGCGTAGAGTTTATCTGTTCGGTTGGATGCTCCTTGTACCAATCATTTGTCATGACTTTTTGTTCCAACTCTTCTTTACAACCTGTTAAAAATAGACAAATGATTAAACTGCTAATTATTGATATTTTCTTAAGTACTAAATTCATGGAAGCTTCTCATTATTGTAAGTAAATAGCTATTAGTATGTGGGTGGTTTATAATTGATTATATAGATCAATTGACGTCCATTGATCGTTGTGGACGGTCAAAAATATTATTTTATTCAGGATTACTAAAGGTATAAATGTATAGAAATAGTTATAAAAATTGGAATAAATATAATATCAGGAATCGATAACGATGATTTTAAAGGTTCTTAATAATACGAAAGATCTAAATATGTTATAAAGATAGTACGTCATATGAGGAATAAATAATGACAAGTAATATTGATAAATTCAAGTTAGATTTAGAACAGTTGATTAAACAAGGGAATCATTTGTTAATTTCTTTACAGTATCGAAGCAATGAAAAAGCAACATTATCAGCTTATTCTAAATTATTTAAGTCAAAAGAAGAATTGAAAGCTTTTTTTGATGAATTACCAAATTTTAATTCTAAATATCAATGTTGGTATTCAGAGTCGTTATACTTAATACGACAGATTATACCGATGCGTTTAGATGATTTTATTCGCTTGTATGAAAAACCTAAAAGTAGAAAAATTCTTAATTATGAAAGTTATAGAATTGAAGACGCCTTACATAATTTATGCGTGAGAGGAGGTACAGGAAAGGTAAAAGTAGACTCATCTGCAGCAATTAATCTTTTTGAACAGCAAATTGCTATTGTAGAATCAGCTAAAAAACGTTTTGGAAGTTCATTGTTCGATATTAACCAAACTATTCAGGCTGATTTATTTGATTCTGAAATCGAAGCTGCAGAGCATCTTATTAAACAAAAATTTATAAGAGCTGGTGGAGCATTAGTTGGTGTTGTTTTAGAACGGCATCTTAAACAAGTTTGCTTAAATCATAATATTAAGGAATTAAAGAAAAATATGACGATATCTACATGTAATGATATTTTAAAAAATAATGAAGTTATAGATCAAACACAATGGCGATTTATTCAATTTTTAGGCGATATTAGAAATTCTTGTGATCATGCAAATGATGAACCCACTAAAGAAAATGTTTTGGAATTGATTGATGGTGTAAAAAAAATAATAAAAACAATATATTAATTTTTATTAGCTTAAATCTAAACTGATAGCTACTATTTTTATAAAGTGTTTGTCAGCTTAATCTAGCTTAGTTTTTCTCTTTGTAATGATTGTTCATAATTCTATGTCACATAGAATTTAGGTTTATATTGTTTATTTGAGAATTAA
Source organism: Gilliamella sp. wkB112 (assembly GCF_001690685.1). Classification (GTDB taxonomy): domain Bacteria; phylum Pseudomonadota; class Gammaproteobacteria; order Enterobacterales; family Orbaceae; genus Gilliamella; species Gilliamella apicola_J. Next base: position 582,485 of record NZ_LZGL01000017.1, read on the forward strand.
ACCAATTTTTGTATATACTCAATACAAAATTATTAAATTTAACTTTAGACTGAAGATTAAGCTTTTTACTATAATTTTGTAGATCGGGTAAGTGATCCTCAATATTATTTTTTTGTAACCCACTATGCTTATTTGGGTATTTTTTTCTGTGTTCATTTATTTCTGCAATAAAATAGGGATCTAAACGATGCTTCATTCTGATTGCATAATCTATACTAATTTCAATATTCTCTAAATTGCCGGTTATAATGGGAACTACTTGTCCATCAAAATTTCCAATCATTGCACAGCTAATCGCATAGTCTAGTATGTTTATAGAGTTAGGCCATAAGGCTTCTATATTTTTTAGTGCTTCTAATTTTGTTTCTAGTGACCAAATAGTAATTGAACCTTCGATTATGTTTTCCCATATAGGTGGCTTCATTGGATGAGGCTCTCCTTTCCAATATTTATGAGCAGAATATTCACAATTTTCTTTTAGTGTTCCATCATCATTTATGATTTCTGATATCCAATTAGAATCTAACTTAGAGTATTTAGTACTATAAACTCCAACATCAGTTAAATATTCATCTCGAAAATGGCTTCCCCAGTTATTACATTCCCAAAAATTAACGAGACTTTCTAAATCAGCAAACACAAAAAAGCCTCTTAACCGCGAAACTTCATTAGAATAATATTTTGTGCGTATATCTTCTAAATATAGTTCTCTTATTAGTTTTACTGCTGTATCGTTTGATAAAATATTAGCCATAAAAATAGAAAGTAATTGTTTTCTTTCATCTTCTGGAAAACAATCAGGTGTATTAATCACTCCTCTGGCAATATTCCATTCTACGCATGGATTGTTATAATCCATATATACATGTGCCTCAAATTGCTTTTCAATATCTATTACCATTGTTTATATATTCTTAAAGCCTTTTTTTAGTTAATTGTACTGAATATTTATGAAGTTTAGAAGATTACTTTCCCCAAAATTATTTCAGGTTTTATTTAAAAAAATAATAAAGGAATAAATAAAGGGATTTGTTTTTCTGAATTAGAAAAATATCAATTATGACAATAGGTTATTTACATTTATTCAACTCCCGCCAGCTCCACCACCTATTGTTACAAAGACACCTATTAAAGTCCTTAATCAATTTAAAAATAATGAATTATTTTATTTTTGTTTCCAATCTTATCTAAATCAATCCGAGTGAATCCAACCCAAATTAGTATATTTTTAGGTACACGATTGTATATTACACTATTTCGTATAACAATTTTCTTGTGACCTATATGAGGTGTACTAATGGAAAGGTTAACGAAGCCACCAAGCAATACCGAGATTAAAGCACACGCCTTAATACAAGTATTAGAACCCATCAAATCCCGCCTTGTTCATAACGATAAAAACGAAGAAAGACATACCTATAATTATTCTATTTATCTTGAACAACGCAAGAAATTAATGACTTGGTGAGAGCGAAAGGTTTATAAGAGTTAAGGTATCGTATAATGGTAAATGTTATAATTCTATGTATACAAGATAATTATTTTATTAAGGGAATTTACAGCATGATAAAAAGATACTTATCCATTCTATTGTTAGTATTGTCATCTTTCAATATTTCAGCTAATCAATATGAATGGTTTTCTCCCATAAAAGAAAATGGCTATCTTTCTTATAATGAATTAATTGGTTTAATAAACCAAAGAGAAAGCAATAAGGAAGCATATTTTTTTGGTTTTGGTTATTTATCTAGTATGATTCGTGCCATTTCAATGACAAAAATAGCATATAGAATAGAATTTCAGAATGAACTTTATTGTCGACCACCATTTGAGTTAATTAAAGTTGATGACGAATTAGAATTACTCAAAAGTTTTTATTCAGGGCTAACTAATACACAAAAAGAAATATATGAAGATTTAAATGTAGCAGCTGTTTATATCCAAGCTTTAAAGTTAAAATATCCCTGTAAATAAAAATGATACCTAAACAATCAAAAGCAACATTTTATTGCTTTTGATTTCTATTGAACAAATGACACTTTGTCAGAGAGTAATAAATCACCATAAAAACTTTTTATTTTAATTAACATATAGGTATATTTTAAGCAAAGTAGTTAATTTTTAATGGAAAGAAATTAAAACTCAATTTCTTTTAATTCGTGATAAGATTCAAAAGTAATTCTATTCCATTTTGTGGTGGCGCTTATTTTTTCTAAATCAAATTTATCTGTTCGCCATTCAAAACGATTTCCTGAATAAGTTTCAATCACATTAACATGACTCCAGCATAACTGGGATAATAAGTTTTCAAATTCTTCTAACCAATCATCAGGCATAACATACATTTCATCGTACTCAGCGGCAAAATGAATAATATGTGAATATTTACAAAGCGCTCTATTACCATACGGCAACATAGCAAACATATCCCGACAAATATAGGCGCCATAAGGCGGAAGCTGTTGCAAAATAGCCTGATTAAAATTATCTAACGCTTTATCATCACTTGCTGATGAGCAGATATACCCATATATAATTGCCATATTATTTATAATACCTTCTGATTAAAATATGAACAACCTAAACCATTCGCTAGATCACAGCCTCAAGTAAATAGTTTTTTTATTTGTTATTTTTAACAAAAATAATTAATCTAGCAAGAGAGTAACCCAATCCAACGTTTAAATCACCTACTTTTCTTAATTTTTGATTGTGGTCTTGATAATTACATTTTCCATAACTCACAGATTAAAATATTTTATTTCTATCGTTAATTAATGTCATTGTAATAATATAAGGATCACCAACATGATAAAATATTTCTTCACTAAGATTATTTTTTATGACTAAATTTTAATTTACTAAGTTTTAGGAGATCTATGAAATAATGAATTTTATAAGAAAATAAATTAAATATGAACGAATAAATTTTATGGCAAGAAGATTATGTTTAACTGATAAAAAATTGAGAGGTAAAAAGCGAAGGTTAAGATCTTTTGCATCTTGGTCTAGGGCTTTCGAAAATTATTTTCCAACTCAGATTTCAGAAAATGAACGATATTGGAATATTAAAATTCCTGTTGATATTCAATTGGTTCAGGGTAAGTAGACTAATAAAACTATACAAGCACAATGTGCTCAATATTTAATTGATACAGCATATCAAATATTTAAAAATACCTAAATTATAAATATCAATAATCTGGACAAACTAGATAACAAAAATGCCCTATCAAAGCACAGTTCAATCAACACCAATTGAACGTGTTTTTTACGGTTTTGACCTACTCCTAAAGAAGAGTTTACTCATTAAGGGGAATCGCTTATGCTAACAACATATCCTACTCTTATAAATAGGAGGAATAATGAAAAGCTATATATCTTTTTTGTTATGTTTAATTACAAGTATCACTGTTAACAGTTATGCTCAACCTCTTGCAACTAAAGTGCAAGAAAAAAAATTGTTAGCTACAAATAATAGCTATTGGACAATCGATTATGCATTACAATTAGCAAAAGAATTAGGGAATCTTTCTTATGGCATAACTGATATTGAAAAATTTAACCAGATTATTGTTCAAAAAAATAAAGGAGATCCTAATGCTCTTTATATTTATGCCTATGTATTGAGATATTACAATAATGCTAACGAAAATATTGGGCTTACTGTAGAACAAGGGCGAATAGAAAGTAATAATATTTTCTGGGAACTAGCAGAAAACAAACATCCTCAAGCCTGTAATGAAATATTGAATACTAATGAACAAGAACTAATGACACAGAGACATATTACTAGGCAACAATTACTCGATAAGCAATTGCTTTGTATAGAAATAGCGTTGAAAAATCATTTACAAGACTATGATATCTATGCGGATATCCTTACCTTTGAATTAAAACATGATGAAGCAGATCAGCTTTTATTAGTCGATAGCCTTAACATTAACAAACCTCAACTAATTGAAAAAGCAGTTAATTTATACAAATTGTGTGCAGCAAAAAAAGGAGACGATATTTGTATGGCCCGAGTGACTGAAGCCTACTATGAAGGGATAGGTGTAAAAAAAGATAAAATAAAAGCCGCCGCATGGGCCAAACTAACAACTGAAAGAAGTAATATAAATAGTAATTTTAAAACAATTAGAAATGCTTACCTTGTTTACGCCCAACTTAACCAAGACAAAAGTATACAAAATTCAGAAGAATTTCAAAAGCTCTATACTGAGCTACAAAAAATACCTAAATTATAAATATCAATAATCTGGAAAAACTAGATAACAAAAATGCCCTATCAAATCACGGTTCAATCAACACCAATATGAATGTGAGTTTTACTATTTTTACCTTGCCTATAGATAAAAAGTTTAGTAAGAATGCTTACACGTTTTGTTGTATAACCTAAGGTAAAATTTATTTTACACGCAGAGGAAGCTATGATTAAACTATGCTACAAGCTACTAATTATTAATCTACTTATGGTGCTTTTTATGCAAGTTCATGCTGATAATAACTCAACCAAAATAATCGCTCATATCAAAATAACTGTTGATAACCAACCTGTTATTATTGAATTATTTGATAACGCTGCTAGTAGGCAATTACTAAAGCAACTTCCTCTTACCTTAGAATTATCTGATTTTGCCGGGGAAGAAAAAATTGCCTATCTTCCTAATAAACTAATTTTGCAAGATACACCTAAAGCAAACACTATACCGAGTGATTTTACCTACTATGTGCCATGGGGAAATTTAGCCATATTTTATAAAGATTATGGTCAAGCTGATGGTGTCTATGCATTAGGTAGGATTAAAGAGGGTAAACAACTACTCGCTCAACTCAGGCGAAACACTACCGTTACATTAGAATATATTGATTAAACATGCAGTTAGTCAATATGGCTATCAAGTCTTAGCGCAAAATCCAATTGTCACCTATTTAGAACAACATAAAAAAGTTGATAGCTTAGTAGGAAACCAATACTTATCTCTTTTTACGAGATCACCACGCCAGGTCCCAAAATTGCACGATTTAGCCGTTGTGATAAAGGCATAAAAATACAAGATCACTATACATCACGAAGATTTTTTCTATGTTTTAATGATAAAAAGCATTCTAACTATAATACTCAAGCATTAGTGACTGTACAAAGCAATGCTATGGGTTCTTATTTGGTTAATTATGATATTTCACGGCAAAATACGGATTGAGCACATTCTTTTATAATATTTAACACTATAATGATACAAAATCATACAATTGGCTAATACCGCCATCATTCTATGCTTTAACTACCTTATAGATAATATTTCTCCAGAGACTAATGAGTTATCATAAAAACTTTCTATTTATATTAATACATAAATTTTTCACTTTATTAGGTGTTAAAAGTAATTAAAACTCAATATTTTTTAATTCATGGTAAGCTTCGTAAGCAGTTCTATACCAATCAATGGTAACTACTATTTGTTCTAAATTAAATTTATTGATCATGGTGTAAATAGAGTAATTACAAAACTTACTATACTGATTACCACTAGCTTTATGATAATACATTATCGACATAATATATTAATATCAATAAAGTTATTTAATTATGTTGCTTCAATTTAACAAGAAACAACTAGTTTTACTAATAATAACAATGATATCAACTAACACGATCAACAAACATTTTAATAGGCATAAAAAAACCTGCTATAAGCAGGTTCTAAATAACTGAGATTGGCTCCTCCAACAGGACTTGAACCTGTGACATACGGATTAACAGTCCGCCGTTCTACCGACTGAACTATGGAGGAACACTTAACGGTCAAAATATTAACCATCTATACCGCTGATGTCAATCCGAAATACATTAAATACTTTCAACTGCTCAGCTTGTAATCAAAATATGTGATTACTGTGCTAAAATAACGAAATTCGTGTTTATCACATTAAAGGTTAAATAGAATTTATGAAAAAGAATATTTGTGTATTTTGTGGTGCTAGTGAAGGTAGTTTAATTGAATATCGCATTCAAGCAGAACAATTAGGTAAAAGTTTAGCTATGCAAAATAGACGCTTAATTTATGGTGGTGGTAATAAAGGTTTGATGGGGATAATCGCCAATGCGGTTCTAGCCCATGGTGGTGAAGTAATTGGCGTGATCCCAGAGCGTTTAGTCCAAGCCGAAACTGCTCATAATGGTATTACACGTTTAGAAGTTGTTGAGAATATGCACCAACGAAAAGCAAGATTATCTGAGCTTGCGGATGGTTTTATTGCTATGCCTGGAGGAACTGGTACCCTAGAAGAGTTATTTGAAGTTTGGACTGGTATGCAAATTGGTTACCACGAAAAACCAGTAGCTTTATTTAATCCTGCTCAATTTTGGCAACATATGTTAGTTTTTTTACAACATGCTGTTGATCAAGGTTTTATCCGCGAAAGTTTTTATAAAACATTAATTGTTTCTGACCAAGCAGATGTAATTTTACAGGAAATAGATAACTTCATTCCTAAAGATTTACAACGTTGGATTAAAAAATAGCTATTACTACTAAATAAAAAAATCGCCATCATTTGATGGCGATTTTTATTTTTAGGCAACAGCTTCTGTAGCTGATTCAGGTTTTTTAATTATTGCATAAACTATACCTGCAATAGCTGAACCGACCAAGATTGATAGCAAATAACCACCTACTGGTTTTACTACACCTGGAATAGCTAAGGCAAACAAACCACCATGAGGTGTCATTAATTGTGAACCAAATGCCAGCGCCATACCACCAGTAATCGCACCACCAATGATACAACAAGGAAGAACACGAAGAGGATCACGTGCGGCAAATGGGATTGCTCCTTCTGAAATAAAGCATAAACCTAATACCAATGAAGCTTTACCACTTTCTTGTTCGGCTTTAGCAAATTTTTTACGAGCAATAAGTGTGGCTAGTCCCATTGCTAATGGTGGCACCATACCACCAGCCATAACCGCAGCCATTGGTGCATAAACTTGTTCAGCGATTAACCCAGTACCAAAAGCATAAGCTACTTTATTAATTGGACCACCCATATCAGTACACATCATACCGCCAAGAATAGCACCCAATATAACAGCATTCGCTGTGCCCATTGAATTTAACCATACTGTTACCACACCCATTAACCAAGCAATTGGTGTACCAACGATAAATTGCATGACTAATCCGGTAACTAGCGTCGCTAATAATGGCACAATCAAAATTGGTTTTAAGGCTTCCATACTTTTTGGTAATGGTAAATATTTAGCAATTAATAATGCTAAATAACCAGCAAAGTAACCAATAATTATACCACCTAAGAAACCAGCTCCTGTGGAAACTGCAAGCAGACCACCAACTAGACCTGGGGCAAGACCTGGTCTATCAGCTATTGAATAGGCAATATAACCTGCTAACAATGGAACCATTAGCGAGAATGCTAAACCACCTATTTCAGCTAAATGTGGTTCACCAATTAATTTTTGAACACCATCAACATCTTCGAAAGAACCAAAAGCAAAAGAAAGAGCTATAATTAAACCACCAGCAACCACCATTGGTAACATGTAGGAAACACCTGTTAATAGATGTTTATAAATACCTTTCTTCTCTTTAGTTGTTTTAGCAACAGAACCACCGGCTACTGGTTGGTAAATTGTCGCTTCTTGAAAAGCCTTGTCCAACTCTTGTGCTGTCTTTTTAAGTGCTGGGCCAGTTTTAGTTCGGTACATTTTTTTACCGGCAAATTTACTTAAATCAACATCGATATCGCAAGCAACAATAACCACATCGGCATTAGCCACTTCTTCTGGGGTTAATTCATTACCCACACCCACAGAACCACGAGTTTCAACTTTACACCACCAACCGCGTTTTTTAGCTTCTTCTTCAATTGCTTCCGCCGCCATAAAAGTATGGGCAACACCAGTTGGGCAAGCGGTAACAGCAACAATACGTTTTACACCATCATTTGTTGATGATGCAGAATCCGCAGTTGGTTCATAAGCAACCGCTTTACTTTGTGCGTCAGTTAAAATTTGTTTAGGATTAGCAAATAGATCATTTAAGTCTTTTACTACATAAACTTTTTTACCAATAACCGCTTTATCACTTATTGATCCTGAACCAACAGCAATAATAACATCTGCTGATGTAGCGTTATCAACCACTTTTAAATTTAATGAATTAGCAGCTAAGGCTAACTCGGCTTTAGCAAGACGTCCATTAACTGGACCTATACTATTACCTTCAACAATATATATATTCATGCAGACTCCTATCCAGCAATTATTTCAATTTTTTCCAACATGTTATTGACAGCTTGGCGATCGGATATACCGACTCCGGCTTGTTCAACCGATAAAGCTGCTACACTTGACGCAAATATTAATGTGTCTTTAATTGATTGATTAGTTAACAACCCATACATTAAACCACCAACCATTGAATCTCCTGCACCTACAGTACTAATCACTTTACATTTCGGTGGTTTTGCTAACCATGCTTCATTTTTAGTTACCCATAAAGCACCTTTACTACCGAGTGAAATCACTACGTTTTCAACACCTCCATTTATGAGTTCCATAGCTGCAGCTTTAATTTCAGGTAAAGTTGGTAATTTTCTTCCAACCCACATTTCCAGTTCTTTATCATTCGGTTTTATTAACCATGGATTAGCTTTTAACCCTGCAACTAATGCTTCTCGGCTACTATCAAACACAATTTTTGGACAAATCTTTTTAACTTGTTCCATCCATTTAGTAAAGTTACTGAATGATACGCCAGCTGGCAGACTGCCACTAATTGCCACCATATCGATGTCTTTTAACCATTCAAGTGAGCTAGTTACAAATTTTTGCCAATCTTGATCACTTACAGTAAAGCCGGAAAAATTTAGATCCGTAACCTCACTATTTTGTTCAGTTAATTTGACATTAATACGTGTTTGCCCCTCGATAGTTTGGAATTTATCGATCACACCTAATGATTCAAACAATAAGTCAAATCCATCACGGTTTTCTTTGCCTAGAAAACCTCCAACAGTCAATTTAACATCTAAATCAGTCAATACTTTAGCAACATTGATACCTTTACCTGCAGCAAGTAACGCGTTGGTTTGCACTAAATTAACATCACCTAGTTCAACTTTCGGGCAAAAGCCTAATAAGTCGTAAGCAGGATTTAAAGTAATAGTAGCAACACGATAGGCCATTATTCAGCGCCCTCACCTAAACCACTTTCAATAGCTTTACCAATAGCATCTAATGCTTGTGCAGCGTCATCCCCTTCAGCGGTAAATTGTAAGCGACTACCTTTTTTAGCTCCTAGCGCCACAATTTTCATTAAACTAGTAGCACTAACAGGTTCATTTTTGCCATCTAAATTAGCTACAGTTATTTTGCTATTAAATTCCTTTACTAATTTGACTAATACCGATGATGGTCGGGTATGTAAACCATTTTCATTTGAAATCACATACTCACGACTCAGAGTAGTACTACTCTGATCAGTAGCAGGTTCAGATGAAGAATTCTGAGTTTGATCCACCGCTACAGAATCAGTAACGAGTAGATTAATGAGATTATCACTATCGCCTGACAATAATTTTTGAATGTCTTGATTAAAAACTAAAGATGCCAAACGATTTATTATATTAGTAACTGAGTCATCAATTGCTGACATGGTAATAAGTAATTTGACTGGTTTATTGTCTTCACTAATATTACTAATAGTTCGGCTAATCGCCATTGTATTTTTTAGATTGCCTTGTTTACTATCATTTAACCATACGCCATGACCCAAATAACTTGGTTTATTATCTAAAACATTGGCAATAAAACTAGCATTTACAGCATCTAATTGTTTTAACCGTGAAGCATTTAATGCTTGTAAAGTTGCCAAACTATCAGCTGGAATATCTAACAATAATGAAGATTCATTTATGGTAAATTGAGTATCACTCTGGCTAGCTTGACCAGTTAAAATAGCAATAGCTTCATCGGCTGATTTAATATTTTTAATTTTATCTTCTACACCATCTGCACCGAGAACATGGGTTAATTGTCGTAACAGTTCTAAATGCTCATCAGAGCTAGCAGCTATACCAATTGCCAAATAAGCTTTTTCACCATCATCCCCCCATTCTACCCCTTTAGGGAAACAAAAAACTTGCACACCAGTCTTTTTAACTAAATCACGGGTTTTAGTAGTCCCATGAGGAATAGCTAGACCAATACCCAAATAAGTTGCCGCTTGCTCTTCGCGTTCAAGCATACCGCTAACATAGCCATCTTCAACAAATCCTGCGCTAGTTAAAGCAGCAGCAATTTTTTTTATTGCTTCTGTTTTATTGGCTGCCTGTTCATTTAAATGAATATTTTGTTTAACTAAATGAAACATATAATAAATACCTCTGGGTTAAAATATGGAATTTACTAAAATAATTCAGCAATTCTAAATCCTTTCTTGAATAAGATTGAATCGTTTCAGCAATTATTAATATAAATAGAATAATTATCAAATATTTTATGTCTATTAATAATTTATTTGTGATCTAGATCTAATTTCTGTCTAAAAAATCACTAAAAAACTATTAAAAAATAATCAGCACATTGATTATTAACTAAGATCATCTCTACTCAAACTACCTCGATAAATCAATCTACGGGGAATGACAGTAGTACCTGACTGATAATTTTTATCACATAAACTATTTAATAATAGTTTTATCGTTACTTGAGCAACTTCTTTATGATCTTGCGAAAGTGCAATTATTTTACAAGGTAAAAAATCAAGCAGATCATTATCACCAAAAGTGGCAATGGTAAGATTTTCAGGTAACTGTCCAAATTTTTTCAAAATAGCATCAATTGTGCCTTGCAATAATGAAAAGGAAGTGGTGAAAATTCCATTTGGAAGGTCATGAGTTTCTAGCCATTGACTAAAAGCTATTTCCGCGTCGTGCCGACTATAGTTATTAGCATATAAAAAATCAACCTTATTACAACTTTTTAATGCAATTTCTTTAAAACCATTTAAACGTAATTGACTAACAGATAAATTGGGTAAAGCCCCAATATAAGTAACTGTACCTTGCACAAAATTATTAAATACTTGTGCTAAGGTTCTAGAATCTTCCTTATCAGCACCCACAATATTTCTGAACTCTGTTGTTGATAAGGTTCTATCTAAGGCAAATAAAGGAATCTCCGTATTCTCCCAATCATTATAAAAAGCATAATCTTTTTCTGACACAAAGGAAGAAGAAATCACTAATGCATCCACTCTACGTTGCTTTAAATGCTTTACACATTCTTTTTCTATTTCGGGATCATCTTCAGAACATGAAAGTAATAGTTGGTATCCCTCTTTTCTAACCAATTGTTCTAAATAATTAGCAATGCGTGTATAACTAATATTTTCAAGGTCGGGGATAATAATGCCAACAGATCTAGTTTTACCTGCTCTTAACCCTGCTGCAACTGCATTAGGTTGGTAATTATGTTCTTTAACTATCGTCATAACTTTTTCAATAGTTTTATCACTAACACGATATTTTTTGGCTTTTCCATTAACCACATAGCTAGCTGTAGTTCTTGAAACACCCGCTAACCTGGCAATTTCCTCTAATTTCATAACCTCTTTCTCGGGAATAAATATTGTCGTTATTTAACATGAAATAAAATGAAATGTAAACATTCGTTCTTTCTACTTACACACTGATATTTTTAAAAATTAATCAGTCAATGTAACTAGGGTGTACAAATTAATCTCATAAAATAAAAAAGGATTTAGGCTCAAACTAAATCCTTTAATCATAATTAGTTAAATGTTAATAATAAATAGCAATATTTTGATCATAAATATTGGTTATTTTTACTGGCGTATCAAATATATCTTCTAAGATTTCTGTATTCATAATCTGTTTGGGAGTACCTTGGTAAACTAATTCACCTTTTTTCATCGCTAAAATATAATCAGAATAAACTGAAGCAAAATTAATGTCGTGAATCACAATCATAATTGTCTTACCCAGCTCATCAGCCGCCCTTCGTAATTGTTTCATCATTGCAACTGCATGCTTCATATCAAGATTATTTAGTGGTTCGTCCAGTAACACATATTCAGTATCTTGGCAAAGGACCATTGCCACATATGCACGTTGACGTTGACCTCCGGATAATTCATCTAAAAAGCGATCTTTAAATTCGGTTAGGTTTAAAAATTCTAATGCGCGGTTAATATGTTGGTGATCATCAGCGTTTAAACGCCCTTTAGTGTATGGATAACGCCCAAACCCCACCAATTCAAACACTGTCAATCTACTAGTGAACCGATTTTCTTGCCTAAGTACCGAAAGATAAGTAGCTAACTTATCGCTTGGCGTATTCACCACATCCATATTTTGAATTTTAACTTGCCCTTCATCCGGCAATAACAGTCGGCTAATAATCGATAATAATGTAGATTTACCCGCACCATTAGGCCCAATAATGGCTGTAATACCACCTTGCAAAATTTTCGCATTGATATTTTTTAATACCGGGATTGCTTGATATTTTTTACTAATATTATCAATTTCTATCACATTGAAACCTTTTTCAATAATAAGAATATAAACAGAGAACCACCAATAAATTCAATTACAATTGATAGAGCGCCAACTAGATTTAGAACATAAGCTAAAAATAATTGTCCCCCGACCAAAAAAATGATGCCTAATAAAACAGCTGTTGGTAACAAAAAGCGATGTTGACTGGAACCGCTAATGCTATAGGCTAAATTAGCAATTAATAGCCCTAAAAAGGTGAATGGACCGACTAAGGCGGTTGATATAGCGACTAACACAGATACTAATAATAAAATAATAGTAACACTTTTTTGGTAATCAACACCTAAATTAATGGCATTATCACGTCCTAATGCTAACACATCAAAACGGTAACGCATGCGCCATAAAAATACCCCAATTACACTAGCAATGACTAATGAGAAAACAATTAATACCGGTTCCGCTCGTGTAAAGGTGGCAAAAATACGGCTCTGTAAAATAGCAAACTCACTTGGTGTCATTAAGCGTTGCAGTAAATTAGAAAAGCTGCGAAATAGAGTTCCTAAAATAATCCCAATTAACAAAACCAAATGCAAATTTTGCTTAAGTTTGGTAAATAAGCCACGGTATAAAAATAGCGAAAATAAAATCAATAAAAATGACTCAAATAAAAATTTACCAATGATGCCAATATAAGGAATACCTTGTACATCGATAAAAAAGATTACCAATGTTTGAATTAGAACAAATAGGGCTTCAAACCCCATAATAGAAGGAGTCAAAATTCGATTATTCGTTACTGTTTGGAATAATAAGGTTGAAGTTGCTGCTGAAAAAGCAACTAAAAGCATAGTTAAAACAGTCCAAGTACGATGCATTAGAATATAGCTAATATTACCTTGCAGATTAATAGTCAGAAAACACGTAATACTGAACAAAGCAATAATCACTAATATTAATAATCTTTTTGGGCTGGAAATATGACAAGTTTGATTAATTAACATGGCGTCTTCGACTCAACAACATTAAAAAAGCAATGGCACCGATTACGCCTAAAATAACACTAACTGGAATTTCAAAAGGATAGCGAATAACGCGCCCAATAATATCACAAATTAACACTAAACCAGCCCCAAAAAGGCAAATCCAAGGAATTGTTTTACGTACATTATCGCCAAGTAGTAAACTCACAATATTGGGAACAATCAAGCCTAAAAAAGGTAATACCCCAACGACGACGACCACAATACCACCAATTAAGGCGATAACAACCAGTCCCATTAACATTACTCGTCGATAATTGAGCCCAACATTAATTGAAAAATCACGACCTAAACCTGCTACAGTAAATTGATCTGCACTCCAACAAGCTAATAATGTTAATCCCCCTACCAACCATAATAGTTCGTAACGCCCTTGTAATATTCCGGAAAAATCACCTGATTCCCAGCCACTAAGTGATTGTAACAAATCAAAGTACATAGCAAAAAAAGTGGTAATAGCGCTAATTACTGCACCTAACATAATGCCAACTAGAGGCACCATCAGTGCTGATTTAAAAATGATTTTTCTTGATATCATCATGAACAGCATGGTACCAAGCATAGCAAATAAACTTGCTACAACCATTTTAAGCATAACACTTGCTGCAGGTGCAAAAACCAGCATAACAAGCAGCCCTAAACTAGCTGATTGTGTTGTACCCACTAAAGAAGGTTCAACAAATCGATTTTGCGTCAGTAATTGCATAATCAATCCGGCGACACTCATAGCACTACCAGCTAATATTAATGCTACTGTTCTTGGAATACGGCTAACGAAGAAGATTTCTCGCATGCTATCATTTGCCCACAATTCAGACAAAGTTACATGCCCTGCGCCTATAAATAGACTTATTGCAGCCATTATCATTAAAATAACAACGCCTGCAATAAAATAAAAAGATTTAACCATGTCTTACATTAATTATTTGCTGATTGCTGTAAAACATTATTGATTTGATCCATTAAACGGCTATATGTTTGTATACCACCAGATATATACATAGAAGTTGAATCTAAATAAACTATATGATTATGCTGCCAAGCATCTGTTTTTTTGATTAATTCATTATCTAATACTTGTTGAGCCGATTGTGCTTCTTTATTGCCAATGGCATTATCTCGATCTAGCACAAATAGCCATTCAGGATTAACGCTTAAAATAAACTCAGAAGTAACTGCATTACCATGACGACCAGCTTCTTGGAAAGTTGTTGCTGGTTTAAAATCTAACTGATCAAATACAAAACCAAAGCGAGATTTAGCTCCATAAGCAGACATTTTTCCGCTATTAATCATAATAACTAATGCTGTACCTGCATTAGCAGTTTTAGGCTTAAGTTGGTCGATCTTTTGATTAAAATCAGCAATTAATTTTTTAGCTTCATCTTGTTTATTAAAAATAATACCTAACTGTTCTGTTCGCTGAGTTAGGCTTGTTAAAAAGTTATTAGGATCAATATCTAAAGCAATGGTTGGCGCGATTTCACTTAATTTATTATAGACATCGTGAGTGCGCCCACCAGCAATAATTACATCTGGTTTAAAGGAACTTAAAACTTCATAATTTGGTTCGAATAACGTACCAACATTGGTATAGGCTTTATCACTATATTTAGTCAAGAAATCAGGGAAATGAACATCCGATTGTGGAACAGCAGTTACTGGTATATTTAATGCATCTACAATATCTAAAGTTGCCGGATTAAAAACAACCACTTGTTTAGGATTCTCAGGAACTTCTGTTTTACCTTGTGCATGTTCAATAGTAACAGTTTTCCCGGTAGTTGTTTTATCTGTTTTATTATCGCATCCAGTTAAAGCTAATAATAAAGCGCATAATACTAAAAATTTAATTTTTATATTTGAATACATGTAATCTCCTAATTCTCAATCACAGACACATAATAAAATGATAAATATAATAGTTATCATTTTCATTACTGGATTGTAACTAAAAACCTAATTAGGTTCAATGAACTTTGAGTATTTATAAGAACTGACGAGAAGCAATATAATTTTTAACACTTACTAAATTAATAATATATTATAAGCAGTTATAAAGTTACTTATTTGATTATAATAAAACTTACTTTTTTGTGATGACATTATCATCAATAAATAAAACGAAAAGCATTATTAAAATAATAGAAATATCGATTTGATCAACAAATTACTTATTAATTTCTAAAAAGGAGAAAAATATGAAAAAATTACTTATTGTTATTTTTGCATTTTGTTTACTTGGATGTGTTTCAACGCCTAGCGCTAAAGATTTGGCAACCGCTGACTTCGGTAATAAACCGGTTAATTACGAAGAAAATATAAAAAGCATTGTAGGTACAAACTTAAAAGATCCATTTTCTGCTCAATATAAATTTGATGAACCGAGAAAAGGATATGTAGAAGGGGGATTAATGCAGAATTTTGAGCTTCAATATGGTTGGGTTATTCCTGTGCACGTTAATGCAAAAAATAGTTTTGGCGCCTACGTTGGATTTAAAACTAAATATTTCCTAATACATAATGAACTAATTGAAGATGTTACTTACGGCTATAAATTAGGGGCTGTTAAAATATTATAATAACCTATGAATGAAGAACTGTTTAACAGATTTTATTTTACTTGCTGACATAATTATTCTCGAAACTCCGATGAGTTAACTATAAATAATAGTTAACTCTGATCCCACTGATAATTCAACTAACAACAGAATAATAAAGATCTATAAAGTATTTTTATTATCAATTGATAGTTCTTTAAGCTTTCGCGTTAAGGTATTACGCCCCCACCCTAACAAATGAGCAGCATCTTGTTTATGCCCGCGCGTAAAATTAAGAGCACAATTTAATAAAATACGTTCAACATCATTCACCGCTTCGGTTAATATCTCAGTTTTACCAGAAACTAGTGCCTGTTTAGCCCATTGTTCTAATAGAATTTGCCAACTCACCTCTTGTTGAACTTGATCAGTTGAACGCTGGTTGGCTTCATTATTATTTACAACTTTAGGATTGGATGCTTTTAGTAATTCAGGGGGTAAATCTTGAACTAGAATCTCTTTATTTGAGGACATTACCGTTACCCATCGGCAAGTATTTTCAAGTTGCCTAACATTCCCCGGCCAATTAAACATACATAAAATATTCAAGGCTTCGGGGCTAAATACTTTACTTTCCATGCCTAACTCTTTAGCGGTAGTATGTAAAAAATGCTCGGCTAACTTTGGAATGTCTTGCGCGCGATCGCGTAATGGTGGCAATAAAATCCGAATAACATTTAAGCGATGAAATAAATCTTCTCTAAATCTGCCTTCCCTCACTCTCAATTCTAAATCTTGATGAGTAGCAGCAATAATACGCACATCAACTTTAACGGGGGAGTACCCACCAATGCGATAAAATTGCCCATCAGCTAGTACCCGTAATAAGCGTGTTTGTACATCAAGAGGCATATCGCCTATTTCATCCAAAAATAAGGTACCACCATTAGCTTGCTCAAAACGCCCATGCCTAATTTGCGCTGCACCTGTAAATGCACCTTTTTCGTGACCAAACAATTCAGATTCAATCAGATCTTTAGGAATTGCCGCCATATTTAAAGCAATAAAAGGAGCATTTGCACGCGGACTGTGCATATGTAGCGCTTTAGCTACTAGCTCTTTACCTGTGCCTGATTCACCATTAATTAATACACTTATTGACGATTTTGATAACCGCCCAATAATACGAAATACTTCCTGCATAGCTGGTGCTTCGCCAATAATGCCAGTTGAAGCTTTGGTTGTGGTAATAGAATTTGTTTTTTGGTTTTGACTTTGTAAAATAGCTCTTTCAACAAGCTGAATAACTTCATCAACATCAAATGGTTTAGGGATATAATCGTAAGCTCCTTTCTGGTAGGCATTAACTGCAGCATCTAGATCAGAATGAGCGGTCATAATGATAACTGGTAAGTTAGGTATCTGTTCTTTAACATAATTAAGTAATGTCAATCCATCCAGCCCCGGCATTTTAATATCGGAAATTAAAACGGCAGGTTTTTGCACCTGAGTTGCTAATACATCAATGACTTCTTGACCACTAGCAAAGCTAACACACTCAAAGTTTGCATTAGTTAATGCTTTTTCTAACACCCAACGAATAGAACTATCATCATCAACAATCCAAACCTTCATTTTTTTCTTCCTCACTGCTTAATTGGCAAATAGACAGAAAATTCAGTATGTCCAGGCCAACTATTAAATTCAATTTTGCCATGATGCTGATCGACAATATTTTGTGCAATTGACAGTCCAATACCGGTTCCACCCTCATAACCACTTACCATTGGGTAAAACAATGTATCTTGAATATGAACTGGCACACCAGGACCATTATCTTCAATATCTATACGCGCACATAATCGGTGACGTTGACCGTGTAAAGTCACTTGAAATGCGGTCCTAGTTCTTATTGTAATAGTACCGATATTGGGACCTATGGCCTGTATGGCATTACGCACAATATTCAAAATGACCTGTTCTATCTGCTCAGAATCATGAATGAAATCAGGTAAACTAGGATCGTAATCACGTATAATTTCAGTATTGTTTGGTTTTTCTAAACATAAAAGCGCATATATTCTTTCAATTGCTTTATGAATATTTTGTGTTTTTTGCTGCAACCGTTGTTGTGGACCAAGTAATCTATCCACTAAATTCCTTAGTCTGTCAGCTTGTTCAATAATAATTTTGGTATAATCTTGTAATTCATTATTAGGTAACTCTCGCGACAACAACTGTGCCGCCCCTCTAAGCCCCCCCAGCGGATTTTTTATTTCGTGGGCAAGACCACGAACTAATTCACGAGCCGCACTTTGTTGTGCTTGTTGTAATTGTTCTTGGCTTAATCGTTTATGATTATTTAAAGGCGCCATCTCAATTAAAATACGACCATTTTCTAACGATTGAGCAGTTAACGATAAAATATTTAATTCATTATTAACTACCAAATGAACTTCATTATCGGTAAAACCTTGGCTTTGTGTTAATGCAGTTTGCATTAGCTGAATATCTAAAGAAAAATAATTTAATAAATCGGGTAGATAACTATCTAATAATTTTTTTGAACTTTGTGCTAATAATTGTTGTGCAGCAGAATTTACATAAAGAATACGCAGTCGTTCATCAAGTAATAAAATACTGGTGATCATGGAATCGAGAACTAAATTAGCATCAGAGTCATTATCAAATGTCATCGTTAGATTTTCGCCCCCAATTATAAACCACCGCTATAATTAGCGGTGGAATAATGTTTTAAATCAAAATAATATTACTTATAAACTGTAGTACAATTCAAATTCAACTGGGTGTGGAGTCATACGAACACGATCGACATCTTGACGTTTTAATTCAATATAAGCATCGATAGTATCCTTAGTAAAGACATTACCACGAGTCAAAAATTCATGATCTGCAGCTAATGCATTAAGTGCTTCTTCAAGTGAACCAGCTACTTGAGGAATTAATTTAGATTCTTCTGGCGGTAAATCATACAGATTTTTATCCATTGCATCACCTGGATGGATTTTATTAATAATACCATCTAGCCCCGCCATTAATTGTGCGGCAAATGATAAATATGGGTTACCCGCTGGATCCGGGAAGCGAACTTCAACACGGCGAGCTTTAGGACTAGTTACCACAGGAATACGAATTGAAGCAGAACGGTTACGAGCAGAGTAAGCAAGCATCACTGGTGCCTCATAACCTGGTACTAAACGTTTATAAGAGTTAGTTGCTGGATTGGTGAAAGCGTTAATCGCTTTAGCATGTTTGATAATACCACCAATATAAAATAATGCCATTTCAGAAAGACCAGCATATTTATCACCAGCAAATAAATTGACACCGTCTTTGGATAAAGATTGGTGGCAGTGCATACCAGAACCATTATCACCGAATATAGGTTTTGGCATAAATGTAGCTGTTTTACCATAGGCATGAGCAACATTTTGTACTACATATTTATAGATTTGTACTTCATCAGCTTTTTTAGTTAAAGTATTAAAACGACAAGCAATTTCATTTTGGCCTGCAGTGGCAACTTCATGGTGGTGAGCTTCCACAACTAAACCTAGTTGCTCCATAATTAAACACATTTCTGAACGGATATCTTGAGATGAATCAACTGGAGGTAATGGGAAATAACCACCTTTAACACCTGGTCGGTGACCTTTATTACCTTCTTCATATTTAGTACCGGAATTCCAAGCTGCTTCAATATCATCAATATGCACGAAGCTACCAGACATTGGCGAACCGAAACGAACATCATCAAATAAGAAAAATTCTGGCTCTGGTCCAAAAATAACAGTATCAGCAATACCTGATGATTTTAAAAATTCTTCCGCACGTTTAGCAATTGAACGAGGGTCACGATCATAACCTTGTAGCGTCGCTGGCTCTAATACATCACAACGTAGATTTAAAGTTACATCTTCAAAAAAAGGATCGATAACCGCGCTATCAACATCTGGCATCAACACCATATCAGATTCATTGATACCTTTCCAACCAGCAATTGATGAACCATCAAACATTTTACCGTCTTCAAAAAAATCAGCATCAATTTGGCTAACAGGAATTGTAACGTGTTGTTCTTTACCTTTAGTATCGGTAAAACGTAAATCAACAAACTTAACATCATTTTCTTTAATTAAGGTTAAAACTTTTTGTGTAGACATTTATCTTCTCCATTAAGGACAAACAATTGTTCAGTATAAAAGGCTATTTTTGCCAAGTGATTTACTTCATGCAAATATAATGCCATTTTTTAATCGCATTATTTTATGTATATTTGTGGATAAAATAGTACCATAGTTATTAGTTTTTGCACCAAAATAAAGCACTACGCACAAAATTAATGCAACTGAAAAATAATGAGATAGATGTTAGCCTATTTCATTAAATATTGTTACATCTTAAACAAGTATTGCTAAGGTAAAATAAGTTTTCTCCCATTGGCTCTGTATTTCATCGTATAATATCGTTATAATCTCCACTTATTTTGAATAAATAACTAGGTAATCATATAAGTATGGACTTTTTTACACTCGAAATTATACCTTTTATTAAAAGTCATCCTTTGCTTTCATTAGGCTGGATAGCTTTATTTATTGCCATCATCGTATTAACTATAAAGAGTAAATTATCCAAGGTTAAAATTATTAGTAATGCTCAAGCAATCAATATGATCAATAAGCAAGATGCAGTTATTATTGATATTCGTTCTGCTGATAATTTTAAAAAAGGACATATTACCGAAGCACATAATATCCTTCCAATTGACATTAAAAATGCTAGTGCCAAAACCATTGAAAAATTTAAGGAAAACCTAATTATTTTAATTGATGAAAATGGTTTATCTACATCAAGTATTGGTGACACGCTGGTCAAACAAGGCTTTTTACATGTCTTCGCTTTAAAAGATGGCATCGCTGGTTGGAATGGCGAAAATTTACCACTCGTTAGAAAATAATATTATATATAAAATAAGGTTTTATCATGACAGAACAAAACAATACACAAGCTGCTGAAACAGAATTTGCTATTCAACGCATCTATATCAAAGATGTTTCATTTGAAACCAATAATGTGCCTGAAATCTTTACTAAAGAATGGCAACCGGAAATGAATGTTGAACTTAATTCATCTTCACACACATTGAATGATAACGTTTTTGAAGTGGCATTACGTGTAACCGTCACAGTAAAATCACATAACGAAGTTGCATATATTTGTGAAGTCACCCAAGCGGGTATTTTTTCTGTAGTTGGATTTAATGATGGTCAACTCCAGCACTGCCTTGGTGCATATTGCCCAAATATTTTATTCCCTTATGTACGTGAAGCGATTGCTAATTTAGTGAATAAAGGCTCATTCCCAGCAGTAAATTTAGAACCAGTGAATTTTGATGCACTATTTATGAACTATTTGCAACAGCAAGCTCAAGCTGAATCCGGTGAAACCTTACAATAATATTATTGTAGCTATTTAATAATAAGTTTAGTGGGTTATTTATGGGAAAAAATGCTGTAGTTTCAGTAATTGGAGCTGGTTCATACGGAACCTCTTTAGCTATTTTACTTGCTCGTAATGGTCATTCGACCCTACTGTGGGGGCGAGATTCAAATAAAATGGCTACCTTACAGCATGATAGGCAAAATCAACAATTTTTGCCTAATATTCCATTTCCGGATCTATTACAGATCGAAAGTGATCTACAAACTGCCGTGCAAGCAGCGTCAACCCTGCTTATTGTTGTTCCTAGCCATGCTTTTGCTAGTATCTTAGTGCAAATAAAACCTTTTTTACGCTCAGACACTAAAATTGTATGGGCGACCAAAGGACTTGAAGTTGATACCGGACGATTATTACAAGATGTTGCCAGAGAAATTCTTGGTAGCCAAATTCCTTTAGCAGTAATTTCTGGCCCTACTTTTGCTAAAGAAGTAGCCTCTGGTCTACCTACTGCGGTGACCGTTGCCTCGACAGATGAACATTTTTTAACTGAATTACAAAATTTGTTCCATTGTAGTAAGGGTTTCCGAGTTTATAGTAGTAAAGACTTTATTGGGGTGCAACTTGGAGGTGCAATTAAGAATGTAATAGCTATTGGTGCGGGTTTATCGGATGGGCTAGGTTTTGGGGCTAATGCAAGAACTGCATTAATCACCCGTGGACTGGCTGAAATGATGCGTTTAGGTGCGGCCCTTGGTGCCGATCCAGTAACTTTTATGGGAATGGCTGGGCTTGGTGATCTGGTGTTGACTTGCACAGATAATCAATCACGAAATCGTCGTTTTGGCATTTTACTAGGGCAAAACAAATCAATTCAAGAAGCACAAGACATTATTGCACAAGTAGTTGAAGGCTGTAAAAACACCAAAGAAGTTTGGACGCTTGCACAAAAATATCATGTTGATATGCCAATCACCGAACAAATCTACCAAGTTCTTTATGAACATAAAGATCCTAAACAAGCAGCTATTTCATTACTTGGGCGTTCACAAAAAGCAGAGTTAACAAGCTAATTTTATACCTAAACGTATAGCGCTCCTGAAACATCTTTACAAGGAGTGTTTGTTACCAAAACTAAAATTAACCGATGTTATTCGTTATTATATATGAAGCCCAATCCCCTTTGCTTTTGCTTTCAGGTAAATATCATAACCTACATATACATCTAAAACCGCAGTACCTACAGTTTTAAATACAGTTATTTGTTGAGGATTTTGTCGACATTTTTCAGGTTCTGAAACTAAATCCCCTAGTTCTAAAAAATCATTTTCAGTAACTAGTTGTTGCTTAATAGGATCAATAATATCACCGGCCTCGGCAAAAACCCCATCTTTAGTATCAAGTACGCGAATATCGGCTTTTTCTACAATATCAGCAGGGATCTCATGCATTGCCGGAGTATAAGCTCCAACGCCATTAATATGCGTACCAGGTTTAACTTTTGCACCATTGAAGGTTGCTAGTTTTGAGGTTGTTACTGAGGTAATAATATCTGCTTGACTGATATCTTCATCTAAATTTTCGGAGAAATACAAATTAGTTGAAAACCGTGCAAATCTTTGCTGCATTTGTGCAGTAAATTGTTTAGCTTTTTCCACATTAATATCAAAAATTGCAACATCTGTTAATGGACGTACCGTTAACATGGCTTCTAATTGTGAAATGGCTTGCCCACCAGTACCAATTAATACCGCTCGGCTAGCATCTTTACGGGCTAAGAGATCCGTTGCCGCACCCTGCACCGCTCCAGTTCGCAACTGAGTAACATAAGTACCGTCAAGTATGGCACAAACTTCACCAGTTTGCGGATCAAGCATTAATACTTGTGCCGGTACCGACGGTTTACCTAGTTTTGGATTATCTGGAAAAACCGAGACAATCTTAATCCCAACAATATCACTACCTTTGATATGAGCAGGCATAAATAAACATTGACCATTTTGCATATCAAAGTTCGTACGCAATGGTACTTCGCTATTACCTTGAGTATAGATTTTTAAGGCTTGTTTATCCGCTGCAATTGCATCTTGCATACTATAAACTTTTTCAATATCGGTTGCGGTTAAGACTAACATTTAAATTCCCCTATTCTCTATTTAGGATTTTTATTGTACGGTTTTGTTATCAATTGTCTATTTTTTAAAATAAACCTATTCGTAAATAGGTTTTAATTATATGATTTATATGAATAACATTAAACAACGCTTACCTTTCTTGTATAATCGGTCTATTTTCACTATTATTAGCAAATGCAATTTTGCATGCTAATTGAGATATAAGATGTTATTCAAAGTATTAAAATTTTTTTTAAAGATTTTATTTCATGTTAAAATTCATGGTAATCTCGATAATTTAAAACAAGACCGCCTCCTAATCACTCCTAATCATGTTTCATTTCTAGATGGTGTTTTAATTGGTGTTTTTTTACCTGTTCGCCCTGTCTTTGCTATTTATGCTGGCTATATTAATCATTGGTTAGTCCGCTTCGCTAAACGTTATGTCGATTTTGTCCCTATGGACCCAACCAGTCCTATGGCAATTAAACGTTTAGTTCGTGAAATCGAAAAAGGCCGCCCTATTGTGATCTTCCCTGAAGGTAGGATCACTATAACTGGGTCCTTAATGAAAATTTATGATGGTGCTGCCTTTGTTGCCGCCAAATCACAAGCAACCATTGTTCCGGTTTGGATTGAAGGTGCTGAATTTACTTTGACGAGCCGATTAAAAGGTTTATTCAAACGTCACTTATTTCCCAAAATTACCATTCATGTACTTGAACCAACATCTATTCCTATGCCTAATGCTGGCAATGCTAGTGAACGCCGTTACATTGCCGGAGAAAAGTTACATCAAATTATGATGAATGCTCGCATGGCAAGTCGTCCTAAACTTACACTCTTTGCCGCATTGCTGGAAGCTCAAGTCCGCTATGGCGTGAAATCACGCATGGTACAAGATCCTACTACTAGCGAAGCATCGTATCGTAACTTATTGAAACAAATTATTGGTGTTAGCTGTATTATCGCCAAAATCACTAAGAAAAAAGAGCGTGTTGGGGTTTTATTACCTAATGCAACCATTACAGTAGCAACGATTTTTGGGTTATCTGTCAAAAATCGAGTACCAGCAATGCTTAATTATACTGCGGGAACCAAAGGGCTTACTTGTGCGATCACCGCAGCAGAAATTAAAACGATTATTACCTCACGAAAGTTTATTAAGAAAGGTAAACTAGATTACTTACTTGAGGAAATTAAAGGCGTTAAATGGTATTTTCTGGAAGATTTACGCCATAGTTTAACATTCACCGATAAATTATATGTTGTTATTCATCAATTTATTCCGCGCTTAGTTGAGTATAAGCAATCAAGTGAAGATGAAGCTTTAGTACTCTTTACTTCTGGTTCAGAAGGTAACCCTAAAGGGGTGGTACATAGTCATGGCAGCTTAATTGCTAATGTCGAACAAATTCGCACTGTAATTGATCCAACTCCTGCTGATCGCTTTATGTCAGCATTGCCACTATTTCATGCTTTTGGTATTACCGCTGGATTATTTTTACCATTATTTTCTGGTAGTCGAACCTTTTTATACCCGAATCCATTGCATTATCGCATGGTGCCAGAAATTATTTATGACCAAAACTGTACCATTTTATTTGGAACCCCAACTTTCTTGGCAAATTATGCTCGTTATGCCCACCCATACGACTTTATGCGTTTACGCTATGTAGTTGCTGGAGCAGAAAAACTATCTGAAGCAGTTCGCGAACAATGGAAAAATAAATATGGTATTCGTATTTTAGAAGGTTATGGGGTAACTGAATGTGCACCCGTAGTGGCACTTAATGTACCAATGGCTTATAAAAATGGTACTGTTGGTCGCTTATTACCGGGTATGATTTCGCGATTAATTCCAATTTCAGGCATTAATAGTGGGGGCGAATTGCACGTCAAAGGCCCTAATGTCATGAAAGGTTATTTAAGAGTAGAGCATCCGGGAAAATTAGAAGTCCCAATAGCGATTGATGAAAATGGTAAACCAGAATCTGGTTGGTATGATACTGGTGACATTGTGGCCATTGATCATGAAGGTTTCCTAACCATCAAAGGGCGTTTAAAACGCTTTGCCAAAATTGCCGGAGAAATGGTTTCGCTAGAAAGCGTAGAGGTATTAGCTAAAAAAGTTGATCCAAATACAATGCATGGTGCTACGGTCAAATCTGATGCATCAAAAGGTGAAGCTATTGTACTATTTACTACTTCGAAAGAATTAAATCGAGAGCAACTCAATCAAGCAGCTCAAGAACTTGGTATTCCTACCTTAGCCGTGCCAAGAGATATTCGTGTAGTCAAAGAACTTCCACTACTGGGCACCGGTAAGATTGATTTCATCACTCTGAGGAAGATGGCTGACGAATAGCAAGCAAATCTATAAAAGGATGTCTTATGACGCAAAACTCTCTGTTTAGTAAAGGCATGATGGCAACCATGCTAGCGCAATTCTTTTCGGCATTTGGTGATAATGCCTTATTCTTTGCTATTTTAGCCTTTATTAAAAATCTACATTACCCGGAATGGAGCCAATCAGTATTACAAATTGGGTTTGTGGTACCATTTATTCTACTTTCACCTTTTGTTGGTCAATTTGCTGATAGCATGTCAAAAGGTCGGGTAATGATGATCTCAAATATTTTAAAATTACTAGGTGCTGGCAGCATCTGTTTAGGTATCAATCCATTTTTAGGTTATATTCTAGTAGGGATTGGTGCATCGGCTTATTCTCCCGCTAAATATGGTATTTTAGGTGAACTTACTACAGGCGATAATTTAGTCAAAGCTAATGGTTTAATCGAAGCCTCAACAATTGCTTCAATATTACTTGGTTCGGTTGCTGGTGGTTATATTGCAGATCTTAATGTTACTGCTTCTTTATTAGCTTGCGTATTAATGTTTGGTTGTGCAGTGATTGCTAATCTCTTTATTCCTAGATTACCAGCCGCAAGAAGTGATATTAAATGGCAATTTTTGAGCATGCTTAAAGATTTTATTCGCACAGTTAAAATGCTTTTTATTAATAGACAAGCTCGGTTTACTTTGTACGGTACTAGCCTGTTTTGGGGCGCTGGGATCACACTACGCTTTTTATTAATTAGTTGGGTACCGGTTGTATTAGGTATCGTTGATAATACCACACCAACCGTACTCAATGCTGTTGTGGCTGTAGGGATTGTAGTCGGTGCAGGGCTTGCTAGCAAATTTATCTCTATCAATAATACCTTACGTTGTATTCCTGCGGGCATTATGATGGGTATTGTAGTCATCGCCTTTACACTTCAAAGCCATATGGTTTCGTCATATATTTTATTAATTATGATTGGCGCACTAGGTGGCTTCTTTTTAGTGCCATTAAATGCTTTAATCCAAAAAATAGGTAAAGAGATTATAGGCGCTGGTAGTGTAATAGCGGTACAAAATTTGAGTGAATATGGTGCCATGATGATTATGCTTGGACTCTATTCTTTAGCCGTGGCCGCTGGAGTGCCTATTATTGCTATTGGTGTTGGCTTTGGGGCATTATTTGCTTTAGTTATCTCGTTATTATGGTTAGGGTTGAAAAATAATGTCAAACATTAATTTATTGAGTATGTTAACTGAAAGTCGCAATCCAAATAGTGAAAATATTGATAGCTGTTCTACACTTGATATTTTAAAAATTATCAATAATGAAGACAAACAAGTTGCTATTGCAGTTGAAAAAGAACTACCCTATATTGCCAAGGCAGTAGATGTCATTAGTCAGGCTTTTTTGCATCATGGTCGTCTAATCTACATGGGAGCAGGTACATCTGGCAGACTAGGTATTTTAGATGCCAGTGAGTGCCCACCGACTTATGGAACCCCGCCAGAACAAGTAATAGGATTAATAGCTGGTGGGCAACCAGCTATTTTTAAAGCCGTTGAAAACGCAGAAGATAATCCAGAATTAGCTATTACAGATTTAAAAGGCATTAACTTTACAGCCCAAGATGTACTAGTGGGTATTGCTGCAAGTGGGCGCACACCTTACGTTATAGGTGGAATGCAATTAGCTAAATCAATTGGAGCTACTGTTGTTAGTATATGTTGTAATTCTCAAGCTCCGATGGTAAATATTGCTGATATAGCCATCACACCGATTGTTGGCGCAGAGGTTATTACCGGTTCATCAAGAATGAAAGCAGGTACAGCACAAAAATTAATCCTGAATATGTTAACAACAGCTAGCATGATTAAAATAGGCAAAGTCTATGGTAATTTAATGGTGGATGTTGAAGCTACTAATGCCAAACTTATAGAGCGCCAAATAAATATCGTAATGCAAGCCACTGATTGTAATCGAGAAACTGCAATGATAGCGCTTAAGCAAAGCCAAAGACATTGCAAAACGGCAATTTTAATGATTTTGGCCAATCTCGATGTTGAACAAGCTAAGCAAGCGCTTAGTGACAATAATGGATTTATTCGCCAAACCCTTCAACATTAATTTTAAATTTTTGTAACTAATTTTTGACTATTTAACGGGACTAATAAACAACTAAAACTAATTTATAATCAAAGAATTGCTGCTAAATTTTGACAAATAACAGCAAATCTTTATTTAGTGTTACTTTTATGGTGTGACACATCCAACACCAATATTAGCGGATGCATAATCTAAATGCCAATCGACATTACCTGTTGTGTGTGCAACTCCCCAATGAGTAGAGTAGATTGTACCAGCTGGGTGTATAGTCCAAGCAGCATAACTGCTTCCTTCCCAATCACTATCTGGATAATATCTCATATTTAAATTACCCCATTCATTAACTAAGCCACCCATATTAGTGCTGGTGTGATTGACATTATCCCAACTTATTTTTCTGGTGGCAAAACTGCTACCATTAGTATAATCAGTAGTATTAGGTAACCTATAACTTGATTGTGGCTTCAAGTTTGCACATGCATTGCGAGCCGCACTCCAAGATGTTCCCGTTATATGTCCTATAAACCAACGATTAATTTTAAAACTATACAATAAATTATTAGTATTTTTATCTGCATAAATTTTAAATGTTGAAGCTTTAAAAATTCCACCACTATCTGCCCAGTTTGGTCCTTTTAGTTTTACACGAACAACCTTTCCTTGTGGTTCATTATTTTCTGCAGTTAACTCCAAGCTAACCCCTTCACCAACTTCTGGTTGAACTATTGCACCATTGGTATTAATAATTTTTTCTGCAGTAATTCCATCTACGATTAATTTGAAAAATAAATTATTTCCACCAACTGTCGGAAAATTACTTTCAGGAGTATTAACATCTTGTAATTTAAAACCATTTTTAGGATCCCATTGGTCTTCTGGTCCAGCATATTGCCCATCTCCGTGGGTTAAATTTGGCTGTGCATAACAAAATATAGGTTCAGTTGGTTTCGGGTAAATATAATAAGTATGGTTATTATTATCAATAGTGAATTTACTCGGGATTCCGTATTTTGTGCGTATTTCACCTTTATTTAATCCAACTGTTAATGAATATGGTGCTTCACAACTAGATAATTTTGCGGAAGGATTAGATTTGATTCGATTTGTGATGTCACGCCCATACTTATCTTTCCAGACTACAGTTAAAGAACCTTTAGCCTGAGGTGAACTTGCAGGGATTAATTCATCACCATCATCATCTTGCCAATAATTATAGGGTGCAACCAATAACTGATCAAAATCTACTTTTGGATAATTGGTATTGCCTTCAGAGGGGAATGGGACATAGGTTTTAATGCTATCAAAAGTATCAGATGTTTTCAAAATTATAGGATCATCTGCACTAGAGGTATCAACAATTGAATCAGGATAGACATCATGTTGGGTTGGTATAAGTGAAGTTCCATCAGGAAGTGTTATTCTAATTAAACCTAAAGCTGTTGCGGTAACCTCTCTAGTTACACCATCATTGAAAGTTAAATAAGGTAAAGAACCATTTATAGGATTTTTAGTTACTGCGGTTAAGGCTGAGCAAAAAAAGGGAAATAATAATAAAACTAGATTAAATACACAAAATTTAAACCTAATTTTACGAAGGAAAAACTTAATAAAAAGTAACGAACTAAACTTAAAAAGGTTATAAAAAAAACTGTTCAGAAAATTTGGTTGATCAAGTCCTTGTTTCCTTGTTTCCTTGTTTCCTTGTTAGATATTGTAGCATAAATATACCTTAAAATCAATATGTTATGTTTATATTTACTAATTTTTTGTATATTAATTCATTTAATATACAAATATAACCGTTTTAGTATACTAACTTGAGTAAAAAAATAAAAACGTATTTATATAAAGTTTTGTAAAGATAAATATAAAGTTATAAACGTTTTTACATATAAACCTTATATTAATTAACATATTTAATAACTATATTTATAATTTTTTAATAACTATATGCAAGCCGTTATTAATTAATCAGCAAAAAAACACTATTTCACAATATCTATACATACTTCATATTTAGCACTAACTTCTAAAAAATAATCATTTGCTTTCTTAAAAGGATGATCAATTAACAATGGAGTTTTAACTTTTTTAGTCGCATATAATCGCTATATATTTTGTTAAAGCCGTAACTTTGTACCCTAGTAATAGTCCTGAAAATTTGAAAAAACGAATGTTAGCCACAATAGCTGCATTTGATAATCAAGATGAAGTGTTATTCTTAGTCGATTTGTGGGGAGAGGTACACCCTTTAATTAAGCGAATAATTTATGTGGTGTGCATAGCAATTGGGCAAGAGTTGCTGCTAAATTTTTGACAAATAACAGCAAATCTTTATTTAGTGTTACTTTTATGGTGTAACACATCCAACACCTATTTGACTAGCCGACCAGTCTAAATGCCAATCCACATTACCATTTCCTTGGTTAACCCCTAAATGAGTCGAACCTCCTACGGTGCTACCTTGATATTCTTCAGCCCAAATAGCATAATTTCCGCGTGGAAAATCACTATCTGGATAATATCCTATATTTAAATTTCCCCATTCATTAACTAAACCACCCATATTAGTGCTGGTGTGATTGGCATTATCCCAACTTATTTTTCTGGTGGCAAAACTGCGACCATTAGTATACTCTGTCGTTTTAGGTAACCTATAACTTGATCTTGGGGCTAAAGAGTTTACACACCAGTTATTAGCACCACTCCATGAAGCTGTTGTAATATTACCAATAAACCAACGGTTAATTTTAAAACTATACAATAAATTATTAGTATTTTTATCTGCATAAATTTTAAATGTTGAAGCTTTAAAAATTCCACCACCGGCTGCCTTATTTGGTCCTTTTAGTGTTACACGAACAACCTTTCCTTGTGGTTCATTATTTTCTGCAGTTAACTCCAAGCTAACCCCTTCACCAACTTCTGGTTGAACTATTGCACCATTGGTATTAATAATTTTTTCTGCAGTAATTCCATCTACGATTAATTTGAAAAATAAATTATTTCCACCAACTGTCGGAAAATTACTTTCAGGAGTATTAACATCTTGTAATTTAAAACCATTTTTAGGATCCCATTGGTCTTCTGGTCCAGCATATTGCCCATCTCCGTGGGTTAAATTTGGCTGTGCATAACAAAATATAGGTTCAGTTGGTTTCGGGTAAATATAATAAGTATGGTTATTATTATCAATAGTGAATTTACTCGGGATTCCGTATTTTGTGCGTATTTCACCTTTATTTAATCCAACTGTTAATGAATATGGTGCTTCACAACTAGATAATTTTGCGGAAGGATTAGATTTGATTCGATTTGTGATGTCACGCCCATACTTATCTTTCCAGACTACAGTTAAAGAACCTTTAGCCTGAGGTGAACTTGCAGGGATTAATTCATCACCATCATCATCTTGCCAATAATTATAGGGTGCAACCAATAACTGATCAAAATCTACTTTTGGATAATTGGTATTGCCTTCAGAGGGGAATGGGACATAGGTTTTAATGCTATCAAAAGTATCAGATGTTTTCAAAATTATAGGATCATCTGCACTAGAGGTATCAACAATTGAATCAGGATAGACATCATGTTGGGTTGGTATAAGTGAAGTTCCATCAGGAAGTGTTATTCTAATTAAACCTAAAGCTGTTGCGGTAACCTCTCTAGTTACACCATCATTGAAAGTTAAATAAGGTAAAGAACCATTTATAGGATTTTTAGTTACTGCGGTTAAGGCTGAGCAAAAAAAGGGAAATAATAATAAAACTAGATTAAATACACAAAATTTAAACCTAATTTTACGAAGGAAAAACTTAATAAAAAGTAACGAACTAAACTTAAAAAGGTTATAAAAAAAACTGTTCAGAAAATTTGGTTGATCAAGTCCTTGTTTCCTTGTTTCCTTGTT
>NZ_LZGL01000018.1 GCF_001690685.1 Gilliamella sp. wkB112
AGATGTAGAGGCTAGTTAGGTTGTTTTGGTTTTCTCCTAGCAGTTGCATGCCTTCCCATTGAAAGGTAGTTTTGGTAATAGGTGGTTGATGGGGAGTTAGGTAGGTGGCTTTTTCTGTTCTTCTACCTAAGTCATCGTATTTAAAGCGTATATATGCGGACTGTCCATGTCTTTTTTATTTTATTTGTATTAATCAGTTGGTTATATCAATATTTTAAGCTTTAAAATTGATAAGTTATTATCTTTATTTAATGTAGTGATGATAGTAATACCATATACTCATTGGAATTATGATCTATCCATTTTTATTTTTATACATACTTTCGAAAAAAGCTAAGAGATTTTCAGAATATTGTAATTCTCTCTCTAACTGTTTCTTCCCTTCATCAGATAGACCAAAACTAGCTTTTAAACTTATTATATCATTCTTTACTTGCTCTTTAGCTAATAGAATAGCTTCTTCAAAATTACCATTTAAAAAATTAATTGCAGCCTCTACTGAGGGATGACAAAACTTATAGTTTTTACTTAATCCTTCTGAAAAGTTTTTCCTAATAAAAGGTATTTTCTTCAAATTATCCAATGATAAATCTTTTACCTCTTTAATATTTTCTACTAAACTTTCAAAATATGATAAATCTAATAGAAATTTATTAAGTTGCTCTGTGTAGTCCCTTTCCCAATTAAAATAATAGGATTTATTTGTGTTTGCTGGAGTAAATAGACCTATATTCCCTGTCATAATTGGGAAAAAATTTCTATCATCTTTATAAAATCTTTTTAAAAAATTATTGATCTCATCAAGAGATATAGTTCCCCAAAAGTGAAAGCCTACTTCGGTCTTTTGGCAATCGTTAAGAGTTATTTGATAACTAATATCTGCATAAGTTAAACTTAATTTTTTAAAGTAAAGCCTACTTTTTTTCTTGTATGATCTTTTTTTTAATTCACAACTTATTATATTATCGATCTCTTTTTTAAATAATGCCTTTGTCCAACTCATAAAATAATTCCTATCAAGGTTTGTTAACTCCACCTGGAAATCGATAATGTTTCATCGTAAAATCAGTATTCATTGTTGAACCAGACAGCCCTGGAGGAGTAACTCCTCCATTTACTCTGGTTGCTTCATTTAGATTGAAGCCACCTGCTAATCCTATCGGATCTGGCTGGGTAAATCTACCTATATCGGGGTCGTAGTACCTAAAGGTATTATAGTGTAAGCCCGTTTCTCTATCTAGGTATTGGCCTTGGTATCTTAGGTTTTGTTTGAAGTTTGTTTGGTTGTTATGCCATTCTTCTTTGTTATTGCCCCATATTTCATAGTCAGCTTGCCAAAGGTTGTTGGTCTGTTAGTTGTTTTGATAATATTATTTAATTTCCATTTAACCAATTTAACCAACCTAATAAATCTTTGAACTTTTGCTCGCTTTGGCCTGAATATCTCCATATCTCAGGTTCTACAGGATTATTCCACACAGCAAGAGTATAATCTCCCTCATCTTCACTCATTACGGATATAACTGATAACTGTTTATCAAGATAAATCCATGGTGCAGAATCCTCCCAGTTCTCTCTCATAGATTTAACCCATTTTTTAAACTTAGGCTTATTGGCTAATTTAATCATTGCGTCAATGCTCAAAAAAGTTTCTCCAATTTCTTTCCAAGAACCAGCATATAAAAACCTATCTTTTAATTGTGGTGTAACTGTTTGATATATAGATGTATCTAATGTAGGTATCTTATCTACTATAGAGCCAGGAAATATTTTTTGTTTTGCATAACGCTTTGCTTCTTTCTCAGTCATGCCATATGAAATACATTCTTCAATGAAAGCTTTAGAGCGCTTATCAAAGCTATTTTTATAATTATCAAGAAATTCTTTTATCGACATTTTTTTCTCCTAATCTATGAGTTCTACTTTGTGATATACAGTGCCATTAGGAACTCCTTTTGCTATCCCCCCAAGATAGCTATTTACGGATGTATCAAGAGGCATTGCTGAGCCATTTGCAACAGGCCCTCCCATAGTAGCATCTGGAGTATGACCGACTACTTTACCCTTATATAAATTAGGGAATCTTTTTCTCATCTGCCTTTTCCATCTTGCACTCAATTTTTCTTGTGCTGCCGTTAAAGAACCTCTCTTAGTCATAGAACCACCATTTTTCTTAATTTGCTTATTCCAGTTTTTAACGAAACGTTTTAGTTGCCTAGAGTAGGCTCTATTATTACCTTTAAATTTATTTCTAATTTGTAGAGTAACCGTACCATTTTTATTGTTAACCAAATTTGTACACTTAAAACCTAAAGGATCAATCCAAGTAATCGGGTTAGGTGCATACTGATAAAGATTAAATCCACCAGCTAACCCTATCGGATCTGGCTGGGTAAATCTACCTATATCGGGGTCGTAATACCTAAAGGTATTATAGTGTAAGCCCGTTTCTCTATCTAGGTATTGCCCTTGGTATCTTAAATTTTGGTCAAAGTTACTTCGGCTTTCTTTCCATTCTTTTTCAGCATTTCACCAAATTTTGTATTCTGCCTGCCAAATACTTATGAGACTCTTAAGGTCTTTTTGGTTCTCGCCAAATAGCTTCATGCCTTGCCATTGAAATTCAGTTCTAGCGATTAAACTATTTGTATTATTTTTGAACTATAGTTTTTTTGCCTTCCAGACCCTTGACGCAGATGAAAAAGAAAGGGTTTTAAACAATGATGCTAGAGAGATTAGTTGTTCCCATTTGTAAAGTTTCTTAGAGCTATATGTAATACTTCCATCTTGATTCATTATTTCTATGAAATAATATCCTTTGTTATATTCTTGATTTGAATATTCATCTTTAGCGAAAGCTGGACGAAAAAGAATTACACATTGATCTAGCAATAGAAATTTTTTTTTATTTCAGCTAAATCTTGATTCCACGGATTGTCATCCACTACATCGGAAAGATTATTTTCATCATTAATAACAGTAAACCAAGTATCATCTACACCTTGCTCTTTTGCTTTTAATCTATCAGAATTAAACATAAATATTGCTTTTTTCATATCATCAATAATCCAAGTGAAGATTACTAAATACACCTTTTGCTTCATTCCAAGCATTTACATGTGTTCCCGCTCCAAATTCTGGATGCCCTAAAATATCATCATGCCATCCAGCATTACCTGCTCTATTTTGAGCACCTATTCTACCTTTACTATTTTGCCATGTATGTGGCCCCCCTCTAAAATCTGGTTTGCGAGTTATAACAGGATTAGAGCTTAAATCTCCAGCTATTTCTGACGCAGCCTGCCTAGCAGCACGTCTACTTGGCATTTGATATCTATTTTCACCAGTTTTTACTCCACCATGGCGACGAATAATAGCTTCTGTATCGGTTTTGGCTTTACTATTACTAAAGCAAGGTTTCCAACCCCAAGGATCAATTCAGTCTATCGGATTAGGCGCATACTGGTAAAGATTAAATCCACCAGCTAATCCTATCGGATCTGTCTGGGTAAATCTACCTATATCGGGGTCGTAGTACCTAAAGGTATTATAGTGTAAGCCCGTTTCTCTATCTAGGTATTGGCCTTGGTATCTTAGGTTTTGTTTGAAGTTTGTTTGGTTGTCATGCCATTCTTCTTTGCTATTGCCTTATATTTCATAGTCGGCTTGTACGGGGTTGCTTCTTAGTTAATTTATTAACTATTTAAATAATCTATAATCATAAAGCAATTTTTCATTGGATATATAAAATACATCTAATACTTAAAGATTGTTGAGTATCTAATAATAAATGATATTTTACCTCCTATATTTGCATATTAAATCAATTGGTCAAATATAAATATTCAAAAAACCTAATTATTTTAGAAATGATAAGTCTACACTGAATGTTTTTTGACCCAGTTTATTAAAAATAACATATGTATTACTTTGCAATAATGCTTTTCCATAATAATCTCTTCTATCAAGGTAATTTGGAGTTTCTTCTAGCCATTCTTTATAAATAATTGATTCTTTTTTATCTATAACCTCTAATAACCAACCTTCACCTACCTCTCTATTCAATATCCTATATATATTAATATTATATTTTCTATTAAATAAACCTTTTGATAATTTTTTAATTAGTATTTTGAGAGCAAAATTTGTCTCAACAACTTTCTTGCTGGTTTCCTTTATAAGCTCAATAGTATGTGCTTGATTACTTGTTCTGCTAACAATTTCTTGTAATTTTATATCTATATAATTAAGTATAGTTAATTCTTGTGCACTTGAAGGAATACTATAGAAACTTTTAAAATCAAAATCCTCAACAAAGATACTTGTAACTCCCAACATATTATCCCATTCAACATCATCCTCACTTTTTGCTCCAAAAATAATTTCAATTTTAGAACTATTATTAATATTAATCTTTGGCAATAATGCCATATATATTTCTTTAATATAATATGCCATATATCGAAAAGGTAAGACCTTTACTGGTATAGATGCTTGTTTAGAGGTTTCAATTGTCAGTAAATTAAAATTCATACTTACTCCGTAACTCATTCATCGGTTATCAGGTACTCCATATATATCAATATACCCTTCTCTACTACTAGTTTGTGGTTTCGGGCGTTGATGAATGGAAGAAGGCATTGAACCATTATTCCTTGCAGCATGTTTATCTGTAATTTGCTGCTCAATAGTTTTTGCTCCTATTCTTGATTTGTTTCTAGCAACAATTACAGCTTTATATCTTCCTGATTGCCCACGATTTAAGGCATTAAGTTGGCGATTTGCCCTAGGAGATGTACCATTCTTATTTAATGGTAAACCACTTATACCTGGTTTCATCATTCTACCAGTTTTTGTATCAACAATTACATAAACATGGTTTGGTCGTGTACTCTTATTACTATTTCCATGTACCGAACCACAACGCCACCCTAAAGGATCAATCCAACTGACTGGATTAGGTGCATACTGGTAAAGATTAAATCCACCAGCTAATCCTATCGGATCTGGCTGGGTAAATCTACCTATATCAGGGTCGTAGTACCTAAAGGTATTATAATGTAAGCCCGTTTCTTTAAATACTCAAATTAGACTATTTGGATAGTTCTTCTAACCAATTACTTATTAAAGAAATTATGCCTTTATTTTTTAGTTTATTATTTATTAGTTTTCTCATATACCAAATAACTCTATCCTTCATTTTACTGTCATACTCAGCGCATCTACCTAACAGCTCTATTAAAAGATCTAATTCATGCTCAGTACAATTTTCAAGATAATATAAATATATCTCTGCTCCTTTAGATATTATATTTAAACAATCTACTCTAAATGTCTTATTACAACTTGTATCTTGTGCAATGGATGAAGAAATTTGTACAAGTAATTCTATAAAATATTGTCTCGATATAGCGTTTGCTTCTTGTAGTGCATTTATAATACTAGGAATGACAAATATTGTGTCATGATTTACTTTCCCATGATCGATTAGACAAAACTCAAGACGCCAATAAATATTTTCAGCTGTATCATTATCTCCAACTTTTATCAATGTACTAATTTCTTTAGGTATTTTTTCTGCACTCTCTAACTGTAGTTCTTCCCAATTTATACGTTCAAGTTCCCACATAGGATTATTCCAAGCCTGATTGAAAAATAATTGTATCTTAAATAAATGGTTCCCTCACATCCTTTGCATACAGGTGTTTGATGATTTCTGGGGCGTACTGCTTCAGTAAACACTACATCATCTTTATTCCCACCAAAAGCTCTTTACTTCTTACTAATATTAAATCCATAGCTGTTATATCATTGTTATCTATTTTTGATAAGTGAGTTTGAACGGTTTTTATTTTTACTAACTTTCCTTTTGAAGTAGGGTAACTAATACCTCCATGAGAAAGTTGGATATTATATTTATCAAAAAAGCTAATAAAAAAAATTATACCAATCTATAAAAATAGGTTGTGATGAATTATTTAGAAAACTCAACGAGTAACAATTTTTATCCGAGAATTCTTTCATTTATATTTCTACTTAGTAAGTAGCTCCATAATAACTATTCCAGCAAAATAAGCATATAATTATTCTCCACTTATGAAAATTAAAGTTAAGGTAAGAAAAATTTAGGCTTACTTTCTCTATATTTGGGATCTTTTCTTTCTGGATGATAAGTACTTCTTTCTAGGGCTAATAAAATAGCTTTTCCAATATCTAATAAATCACTATCCATATTAATTTTTACAAGATCTTTATTAAATGCCCATTGATATGGAAATTTATTAAAGTTATCAAAAGGTGTAAGAATATATTCTACAGTCTCTACATTTTTTTCCATTGTAAGGAACCTAGAATTTTTTTCAAAAGACTTTATTCCTCTAGCTCCAACCCATTTACAGATATTTTTGTTAATAATATCTGTTTCATATTGCATATATTTAGATTTTCCTATCGAAAATTTATTAATTGCCTCTAACGCAGTAGAAGCAATTTCAGATTCATTTGTATTTAGACTAACACTTAAGCAATCTATAGGTATTAATGCTTTATCATCAATTTGATGAGTACTCATAATAAAAAAGAATAAATTATTCTTAAATTCATAAATATAAGTTGTTGGCATTAGCATTATTTATCCCTAGTAATAATTTGAATATTATACAAAGTTATTATTTTAATCTCTCTGTTATATCCTTAATAGTTTGATTAGCTCTTTCTATTAAAAGGCTATCTGTTTCTTTTTTAATTACTTGCTCATTAATAAATCCAATGGTTTTTTTATTACCAACCTTGCCTAATGCAAGTAATAAATTATCTTTTGCATCGATGTTCTTTTCTTTTAAAAAGGCATTTTCAATTAGATTAGATAGTTTATCTATAAATTCTTTTAGAATATTATTAGCATATCTAGCTATATAAAGCCCAAGCGATAAGTTTGTATTTTTCGTTGTCTTTTTTTCAAATATTTTACAAATAGCATTCCATGTTCTTGGATCATTAAACTGTATACTTTTTGCACATGCTTCTACTTGAATATTTATTGAGGGACTATCATATAAAGGAATCAATACATTTAAGATTTTTGGATTATAATATTCATATCTTTGACTTATGTTACCTATGGTATTAACTAATTCTAATAAAATTTTTTCATCTGTTTCTTGTTCTATTGCATCAATTAGAATAGAAATTGTTCTTGTATCAGTTAGCCAATCTTTATTGGCTGCTGTCCAATTTCCCCTAGATACTTTATTAATATAGACGGCAGCCTTTTCTCTTGTCACAATATTATTAGATTGTAATTCATTTAAAATCCCATCTAATATCATTAAAAGTTATTCCTTTATTGGACAAGTTTTATACAATTTAATCTAAAGGGATAAAATCAAATCCTTTTAGTTTGTTTGCTTCACAGATTTTTTTAAAATTACTGGAAATAATAATGACATATGGATCTTCTAACATTCTGACTATTGAAAAAGCTCTTAAAGAGTTATTCAGAATTTTTAATTCTATGCTCTCTAAACTAGGAGGTTCGCCATCATCATAATCTACTTCTTCATAAGTAGAGTTTTCATAATCAAAACAAGGAATAATATTATTTATTTTTAATGCAAAAAAATCGGTATTTGTAATTCCTTTATCATCAGTGATATTAGCTGGGAAATAATCTATTTCTGTCTTTATTAGCTTTGAAAAAGAGTCTATAAATTTTTTACTAACTAACAATGGGCCAGAGGTGGGTAAAATATCATATTGATTGATATAACTATCTATTTTATCGACTTTATAAAAAATAGTCTCAATCGTCTGTTTAGATATATACTCATCAAAATCATAAAATGGAATAGGGTTTTTATCTTCATCATAAAAAAAACAGATTTCTCTTTTATAAAACTCAGATAATTGAAAATACATAATATATCCTCATATAGTAACTATCTGCTACATCGTAGATCAGAATAGAATTGCAGTAATATCAATTAGCCAATCT
The DNA here is from genome assembly GCF_001690685.1 of Gilliamella sp. wkB112. GTDB lineage: Bacteria > Pseudomonadota > Gammaproteobacteria > Enterobacterales > Orbaceae > Gilliamella > Gilliamella apicola_J. Next base: position 7,994 of record NZ_LZGL01000018.1, read on the forward strand.
TTATTGTTGATGTTCAACTACCCTTACATACATTCAATAGTGTAGCAAGTAACCTTTTTTACAACAATTTTGCTAGATTGTAATTCTTTTAATGTACTTTTAAATTCTATTATAAGTTCAGAAAACAACTTAAATAGATTAATATATACTATCTAAATTTTAACCTAATGTATATTATTTTTAATAATATTGCTCCATTAACCAACCATATGATTATTAAAGTTATTTTTTAATTTATGCTTGGCGTTTTTTATTTACAACACTGTTCATATAGTATGCCATCTTTTGTTGTTTGTTTTGCAACTTCTTCCTTCATATAATGACACGTAGGATACTTCTAGCATCAGCTACAGGGTTAATTTGGCTTGTTTGATCATATATTATAATTCAATATATTATGAGCTATCTTTTTATTAAAAGAGATTTTTAAATCTTTATTATTGTCAAATCCTAAATTTTTCTCACTTAGTAAATATTCTAAATTAATGTCATCACTAGAAAGTTTATTGTGTTTTATAACATATACACTGATTAGAAATGGATAAGAGTAATATTTTGGGTTATCTATAATATTAGTAATTAACTTATTATTTACTTCAATTAAATTATAAGCTCTTTCAAGATAGATAGACTTTAAGATTTCTAAAATCCTGTTATATGTATTTTCTTTTCCTTGATCTGTCCTAGGTAATAAAATTGAGGAATATTTTTTTTCATTCGCAAAATAAGAATAATAAACTAAATTATTATTTGATATATTTGAAGGATAAGGAGGTGTAATTTGATTAATGAATTTATTAATCTCAGATGAGTTTATAGACATACTAATTGCATATTCACAACTAACATTAAGATATACAAAGTTTATTTCTATTTTAGTACCTTTCTTGTTGTCAATTATAATTTTATTTCTATTAGTTTTAATATGTGGATATATTGCTAATTTTTCCTTTAAAAAAACTTGTAGTTCTTTCTCGAATTCATCTCTTAATTCTTTAGTCATCTCTAATATCCTAATCAATACTGTAATAACCAGAAAGTTGCATTGTGTGTTGCACCTCTTCCTCCAAAAGGATCACCTTTACTACTACCTGTAGCAATTTCAAAAGCACCTCCTTTACCTGCAGATGGTCTAATTATTCCACCTCCTAATCCCCCATTAGTATTTGCAGAATTACTCATATCAAACATTCCTGTTCCTGATGGATTTCTTGTTAGTTTTACTATTACATTTTCAATCTCAAAAATAGGCAAAAAAGAGAATTACAAAAATGAAACTAAATGAAACTACAATAAATTTAGATATTATAGAGAAAGTCATGGATCAGACGAAAAACACATTCTAAAAACTTATATTGGGAGTTTCTTCTTTTTAGAACTAAGTTTGCTATTCCTCCAAGAGATAAGAACACCAGCCTCTCCACAGAAGTTATTAATATTATCCAATTGGTCGTCATCTACACTCCATAACCACAGTTTATTATTTATTTTTATTAAATCACCATGTTTACTATCTGATAAAATCCAATCTTTCAATGAGAGATTATTATTAAATTTGATTCCAAGATGTTTATCGTTAATTATATTAAACTTATATATCATTCGTAACATTGAATCTTTATATCTAGCTGATCCTTTAAATCTTCCTGGTGTTTCTCGATTCCAAGTATTAGGTTTCTCATACTCAAAAACTGAATAAAAGCCCTCACCTTCCGTATATATATATGTTTGAAACATGTCACTTAATTCAAATGATATTCCATAAGGAAAATTTATATAGTTACTAATTTTTTTCACTAATTTAATAATAAACTGTTTTTGATTCTCAATTTTATTTATATATTGCATATTCAAATTATAAAAACTACCGAATTCATTAGTAACGTGATAAAAGGTAGCGATAGTTTCATTATTTTCTATACAATATAAGCCAAATTGTAATTCATTATTTTGTTCTAATTTTTTTTCCAATCCTTTTGCTGTAATTTTCTGGGAAGTCTGATCACCATTAACTAAATGTTTATTATAAGAAGCGGTAGTGATTTTAATATTTAAGTGATTAAAAAACTCACCTATTTCATATGCATTTAATGCTGAAAGTCCATCTGTGTTATACAAAGCAATTCCTACACACATACGATATACCTTAATTTTACCCCAATAACACAAAATTATAATCTGGATAATTTTTTTTGTAACTTCTAATAACAATAAAAAATAATTTTTATTTTGAATAGTTTTTTTGCGAAGGGGCATATTTAAAAGAAAGCTCGCATTTGTTGGTACAAATTGTTGACCTAGTAAATGGTTTTTGTTAGCGTGGATGTAATATCAATTATTACAATCCGTAATAAATAATATTTTCTTCTGGAATTAATCCAGTTGAATATAAATGTTCTAGTTTATTTTTTCCTATTTGGCAAAAATCATATGCCATTTAGCTTCTTTTTCTTCGGGTTTATTTTGTTCACAATGATTTTCTTAAAGAAAAGAGGAAATGAAAAATGAACTCAAGAAATTTTATGCAACCTTATCAGTTTAAAAATGGATTAGTGCTCAAAAATCGAGTTGTTATGGCACCAATGACAACGATGGCTAGTTTTTTCAATGGACAGATTACCAGTGATGAATTAGCCTATTATGCTTTACGAGCTGGTGGCCCTGGCATGTTAATTACAGGGGTTGCTTATATTACTGAACGAGGCAAGGGATTTGAAGGTCAGCTTGGAATAGCATCTGACTTACATTTAGCGGGATTGAAGGCCCTTTCCAAAACGATTAAACAAAATAACACTAAAGCCATTCTGCAAATATTTCATGCTGGTAGAATGACAAATTCGAAAATATTACGTGGAATGATGCCTGTTAGTGCTAGTGCTATAAGTGCAGAAAGACCTAATGCAGAAATACCAGAGGCGCTATCTGAAGCAGAAATTCACACCATCATTGAAAATTTTGCACATGCTACACATCGTGCAATACAGGCGGGGTTTGATGGTGTTGAACTTCATGGTGCTAATACTTATTTATTGCAACAATTTTTTTCTCCTCATTCCAACAGAAGAGTAGATCAGTGGGGGGGAAGCTTTGAAAATAGAACACGTTTTCCATTGGCTGTCATTGATTCTGTCAAAAAAACTATTGAGTCTTTCGCAGAATCTCCATTTATTTTAGGTTACCGCATTTCTCCAGAAGAGTTTGAAACGCCAGGAATACGTTTTCAAGACACACTTAAATTTATTGAAACGCTTACAACATCGGGGATTGATTATCTTCATTCTTCTATTGGACATATAGGAAGAATCCCTCTTAATGAGGGGCATGACCAAACGCCTATCATTCAACAAATATCTTCTGTAATCAATGACCGTATTCCTTTGATAGGAGGAGGTTCTGTACAATCTCCTGACGAAGTACAGCGGGCACTTGATAAAGGATTGTCATTAGTTGCAATGGGGCGCGAATTCATTAGAGAACCTTTATGGGTGCAAAAAGTAGAAAAACATGATGAAAACAGCATTCGTTATCGTGTTTCAGAGGTTGAAATGGATGAGTTAAAAATTCCTCCAGCTATGCAAATTTATTTAAATGAATCTTTTCGTGAAGTAATGGATTTTACAACTGACAACACTAAACCTAATGATCGATATCTCAGACAGGTAGCTCCCATGGAAGGTTATGAAAAAAAACTATAATAAATTGGTAGTTACAGAATGCTAAGCGATTACATGTTTGGATCAGTATTTTATATTTAATCATAATTAATGTACGATAATATCATGCATAATGCTTTATTAATTTAAATCGAGAATTAATGTTAAACAATTTAAATGATCTAAACATGCTTATTACAGTTGCTAAAAGTAAAGGTTTTACTGCCGCAGCAAAGCTACAAAATACCTCTCCTGCAACAGTAAGTAAACAGATTGCTAGAATTGAAAAAGAGCTAGGTATTCGTTTATTTAAACGTAATACTCGTCATTTAGAAATTACCGAAGATGGACAAAACTTTGTAAATAAGGTAAAAAAAGCATTAGAGATATTGGATGAAGCACAGACAACCATTAGCCAACAAGAGCAATTACGAGGAAAGCTGCGTATTACTGCACCAATATTATTAGGGAGTAGTTATATTGCTCCAATTGTGGCAGCCTTTCGTGATTTGCATCCGCTACTCACAATAGATCTAAGTTTAACAGATCATATTGTTGACCTGTATTCCCAAGGTATAGATATTGCTATTCGAATAGGGAAACTTCCTGATTCTGACTTAGTAGCAAAGCGTTTGACTACAAATTACCGTATTTTGGTGGCCGCTCCTTCTTACTTAAAAGAAAGTCCATTAATAGAGCATCCACAACAATTAGGTGAGCATCAATGTCTCTTATTCTCTTATCCAGGTTATAGGCAGGATCAGTGGACATTAGTTCACAAAAGTTCCGCGAAACGTAAGGAAATTATTCATGTAAAAGGTCATTTAAGTAGTGACAGTGGAGATGTCTTAAAAAAATGGTGTCTTTTGGGTAAAGGTATAGCATTACGGGAGGCATGGGAGGTATCACAAGACCTACATGAGGGTAAATTAGTTCGTATCTTGTCGGACTGGGAAGAACCTGGAGCAGCTATCAGCATTTTATATCATCAGCGACAATATGCATCAAAAAAAGTTAGTGTTTTTGCTCAATACCTCTTTCAATGTTTTAAACAGACATTGTGACAGTATGAATTCAATAATGTTCGTCCATCACGAACAACACCATTTAAATCATATTTCTGCAGAAAAGCATCTATTTTATTTAACTTTTTTCTTTAATAAATTAATTTCTTTTAAAATCGAACATCACCACCTACCCGATGCGCCACCACCGCCGCTTCGACCGCCACCACCACTACTAGTGCTGGAACTAGAACTGTGGCTACTATAACTTGAGTTGATCTCAATTGAACTATCTTCACTTCCACTTGAACCTAAATCAGTTGGTTTTATTTTGCCAATATAAAGTCCGATCCCCAACAAAATAGTAATTAGTAAACATATTACTATACCAATGGCTAAAGATTTAAATATTACACCAAATATAATTCCGGCAACTATGCCATAAAAGAGTCCACCCATTACAGCCAGTTTTAACTTAGTTGATTTGATCCATTTATTAATTATGATAAACGGTATAATAAACAACAAACTAAATAGGACTAAACATAAAAAACTAGAAACCAAAAATACCGTAAATAAAATTAGCACAGACATCCAGATAGGTAAAATTTTTAATAACAACTCTTGTACCCAATATGGTAAGTTAGTTTCTAAAAATTCGTCACCCAATTCTAAGCCATTCCAAGTATTTATATCAAAACCTCCCAAATAACCAGTGATACTCAAAATAATCACAAGAAAAATACCAACTTTTAATGGCGAGGCTTTCAATGATTTAAAAAGAATAGCACCCCACACGTAAAAACTTATACCCAAAATAATTGCTGCAATAATATCAATCATCCCAAAGTCAGTAGGATTTTTAGCAATATAAAATTGCGGATTATCAATAGCTGGCAAAGGTTCTTGTTTTATTTTGGCAATAAGTGCATCAACTGCTTTATCAATACCTTGTTCATAATGTTCTTGTTTAAAATATGGTAATAAATAATCATTAATGATATTTCGGATGGTTAAATCAGTAAGTGTCCCTTCTAAACCATAACCCACTTCAATGCGGACAGCTCGATCATCAAGTGCCACTAATAGCAAAACCCCATCATCAACCTTATAACGCCCCAATCGCCAATAATTAAAAAGTTGGTTGGCATACTGTTCTAATGTTAATGGTGCAGTTGTTGAGATAATTAGTACTGCTATTTGTGACCCTTGTATTTTTTCGAATGAGAGGATTTTATCTTCGATCTGTTTAGAACTTTGAGGTGATAAAATACCCATTTGGTCTGTCACAGCACTTTGCTTTAAAGGGAATGTAACATCTGCCTGTACTGAAGTACAACAAAGGATTAGACTAAACAACAAGCGCAAGCTATTTTTAAACATAATAGTCATCATCGCATAATTAGATTTTTTCATAGCAATAATAACAAATTTAATTAAAAATTGAGCACTTTTAACGCTTGCTCATGTAAAACTGCATTAGCAGAAGCAAGTATAGTTCCACCAGATTCAGCTCGTTGACCGGTCAATGTAGTAACTACTCCCCCTGCTTGTTCAATAATTGGAATCAAAGCAACAATATCATAAGGTTGCAATGAAAACTCAAAACAGAGATCGATCTGCCCTGCGGCTAACATTGCCATAGCGTAGCACTCACCACCAAAGCGAGTCATTAACGTCTGTTCTGATAACTCTTTGAAATTAACTTGTGGGTAATTTGGTGCTAATTCAGCAGATGTTGTATGTAATATTGCTTGTGACAATGTCACATTTTTGCGAGTATGTAACTGCATTTCACCTAAAGGTCCTTTAGTCCACGCCTGTTTACCATCAGCCCAGAATAGTTCATTGGTAAAAGGTTGACTCATCATTCCCATTACAGCTCGATTTTTATATAACAAACCAATTAAGGTACCCCATACGGGAATTCCGCATAGGAACGGACGAGTACCATCAACCGGATCCAAGACCCACTTAATCGGACCACTTCCAGTAGTACCAAACTCTTCCCCAATAATGGCATGTTCAGGGTAGGCCTCATTAATGAGCGCTCGAATCGCCCTTTCTGCTTCACGGTCAGCATCAGTTACTGGATCAAAGCGAAAGCCCTCTTTTGGCTTAGTATTTATATTTAAATTATCTGAAGATCGATAACGAGGTAGGGTTTGTTTACTGGCCACCTCCGCTAATTTATGGAAAAAAGCTATATCTGGAAGATTTTGGCTCATATTATCCCTCGCTTAATTACTTTTTCTGTAAAAATTCATTTTTACAACTACAACAGGCTATATGATAATTGTAATGCATTAAGTTTTTTTCAACAAAGTTATCAGTTGTGATTGATCTGTAGGGCAACAATACATGTTTTTACATGCCAAGGAATATTTCATAATATGGAAGCCTATTTTTTGAAAACACTATCAGTAATCTGCCCTCAGGTATTTTTTTCTCAGATAATCCTCCTACACATATTCCTATATCGGGAAAAAGCCAATATGAATTATTTTTTGCCTTAATTACACTACTCTGCTCCTGTAACTTTTGGAGTGCATTAATGTCATTAAATATATCTATATTGTTAAAAATAGGCATTTCATTTTTTTAATGATTACATCTACTAATTTATTTTTTATAAAAGTTAGTTGACTACCTTCACGGTATTCTCTAATTTCTTCCATTATATTGTCTATTTCAACTTTAAATGGTTTACCATTTTTTTTAGCAATAGCTGATTGTGTTAATCCAAATTTAAAATCATTCACACTAGTAAATGGATTTATTTCAAATGTAATCATATATAAATCCTCTATCTAACTTTTCCGCTTAGCCATTTCTTTTGAGAATTAATAGTTAATTATTCTTAATTAGCATGTGTAATTATCTCTTTAATTTAACCATTATATTAAAATTCAAACAACGATAGAATTAGGTGTCTACTAATAAAAAATGTTTGTCAGTTTAAATTATAATGACAGTCTAACCATAATTATAGTTATCATATTCCCAATCAAAATAGCGCCTAAGGTTTTCAACACATTGAGACCAAGTATCCCCTTCACAAGAAGAAACTATATCTTCAAGCCATTTCCATAAATACTGAAAATTATATTCATCCATAATAATCAGTGGTCTTTCAGCAATAATTCCGTTTAATGATGAAAGATTTTTAAGTCCTTGTGGCGTTGCCACTCTTATAGTAAAACCATCGGAACTTTTGGTTCCTTTTTCGCCAATCTCAAGGTAAACAAACTCAGCTATTGCTTTGTTATCTGCTGGTTCCCATGCGCGTAAATTTACACCATTTGCCACACAAGCTAATTTAATAATTAATTTCATATTTTATTCCACATTTACGTATTCGTTCGATACTAGTTGAACATGCAAATACTGATAAAGATTGAAATCATCAACTAACCATCGTAATATTCTGTAACTTCTATATATTTTATATATTAATATTACCTACATTTTAGCTGTTATTCGTTTATTGTTTACTGGAATAGTTGACCATCTTTTTTTGTTACACCTGCCATTTCACAGCAACAGAGTTGTTTGGAGAACCCTGCTAGGCTGTAATGAAAAAAACAGTTTTTGAGAGTGATTCTAATGCAAAAATATTAAATAAATCATCTAGTAACACTGTACTATTTTATACTAATTTTCATACAATTCAGAAAAAGGAATTTCTTGGTATAAGAATTTATCGTCAATATAATAACTTTCTTTATTAAAAAGAGCAGTCCATACAATAATATAAAAATCTTTTATCTTTATATATGATGGTAAATAAACTTCTGGAATAGAATCTTCATAATATTCAATTAACTCTTTATCATTACAAAAATTTATTGCATATTTAAAACTATCTTTACATCTTGCTTTTAAAAAATCAGGCATTTTTTCATATGATGGTAAAATTAATTTATTTATTAGAGTATTGATATTTTCTATATTATTTAAATTTAATTTAAATAAACAATTATCAACATTAGGTGCATCAGATAAAGCCTGCCATATCATTGTCACATATGATTTATTTATCTTTTTAATCATCTTTTGTCATATCCTTACTTATTCTGCTATACCAAAAATACTATATAGTTTACCGGTTTCTTTATTGAAATTAGATCTCACTCTTGGTGTTAAATATTGAATACTTTTACCCAATATTCAATATTCTATTTTTTGAAGCGGAAAAAACACTAAAACAAGTTTCAGATTGGTAGTTATTGACTTCACTAACATAAATCTTATTGATCATTGCTTTTATCACCATGGTTTCATCTTATCTATTGAACTTACCTCAACAAACTCAACTTTATAATATGAAGCATTACTTTTTAAATCAGAAATAATATTTTGATCAAATAATATAAGCGCTTGCCCAGCTTCTGGCATATAGTTATGGCAAATTATTATGCCTAAATTCATACATAATATATTGTTTATAGCATCGCTTATATATCCATCTTCATTCAACAAGTTCAATATTAGAGGTTCGGGAGGCAAAGATTCTTGTTGTAATCGTTTTTTTAATTTAAGTTCATTTTTCTTTTTTGCTAGAAAATACTTACTAGCATCTATATTAAGCGATTCTAATCTAGAGTTATTACCATACAAATAAACTCCATGCTTTCGGATATTTTCAACATGTCTTAATAACAAATTTCCATTATCACTCTTTTCTAAATACATCAGATTGACAAAGGTTTTACTAATTATCTTCTCAGCAGTAACTGTATTAAATCCATATGGTCCAAAACCACTTGAATCAATGTTATATTGATAACATATGCAATATGCTATTGAGTCAAGATCGGAACTAACCACTCTATTCCACTCAGGAATAGGAAACTTTATTAATTTTTCATTATTCATTATTCACCATATAAATATAATCCCTTCATTTTTAGAATTAACTAAGTTACATATTAGAATCTAATTTTTTCCATCATCTATCACATCACTTCTTTTGAACAGTATATTTTTTAAATGAAGATTGATTTAGTTCTTTCTAACATATTAGCTCTATATTTCCTACATACTCAATAGAATACCAATTAACGGATATAAGATATGAAATATCTTTGTCAGAAATGAAATACTCCATACCACTACTATTTTCCATTAACTTAGATATATTTCTAGCATCTTCTATAATTACAACAACATCTTTATTGATTGTATTTTGCTCAAAAAATATATAGCCAGGTTTATTATCTAAACATAATGAGAATTTAAACTCATAATCATCTGTAGATAATCTTTTGGCATTATCTCCTATGGCCAAATGCCCCTCTATTCTCCATGGCATGTATTTTTTTAATACTTGATCAATATAATTACATGCATCCATGTGTGTTATAAAATTTAACTTTATATCTAGCTCTGATGCACTTTCTATTAACGCATTTGCATAACTAAACTTATGGAAATTCATATTTATCTCTTAGCAAGAACATTATTCTGAACTATTTAAATAGTCGCCTTTTAGAGGAAAACCATCCTCATCAAAAAGATTCATTACACCGTATTTATTACTATATCCTTGTATTTCTTTACCATAGCAATAATAACTAATTTTTTTAGCAATAATCGGAACGCTATAAGCGTTAACGTAGAAATAGTATTGGCTATTTTCAACTTTACCTTTAGGCTCTATATCGATATTCGCCGAAAGAGAGAAGCTTTCAAGACCCTCAAAAAATAATTCAACTCCTGATACTACCGAATCATAAATAATAATTAGTAATTTTGCACTCCATAGAGAATCTGAAGCTACTGTCCCTCCATCTTTTGTAATATATGATGGGGATTGTACATATAACTCTCTAATAAATGAGTCATGCCAGTCAATACTCTCTAAAAAACTAGTAAATTCTTTTTCATTTTTTATATAGTTCATATTATTACTCGTCAATAGTAAATGAGCAGATCATGTGTCTTTAGGTCTATTTCTACTACTATAATCGAAATTATGTTGATTTTATGCACTAAGATTATCAATAAAATTATATTACCTTATCTACTAACTTATTAATATTTTCATTCTTTGTATATCATATATGAATGTTGTATGGTTAAGATGCTTCCAGAGTCATCATTTTTCTAAAAGATTTTTTATTAAGAGCAGAAGGTTATCTGATAGGGGACACTTGGATAACCTCCAAGGATCAATCCAACTAATAGGATTCGGGGCATACTGATAAAGGTTATTACCACCCAGTAATCCTATCGGATCCGGCTGGGTAAATCTACCTATATCGGGGTCAAAGTATCTAAAGGTATTATAGTGTAAATTGCTAACTTATTTAAATTAAAGCTACCAAGTAAATTAATTTGTCGAATGTTATTAATAAATTATTAGATTACCTTTAGGCCAGCAGCCATGCCAACCACAAGGCAAATGACCACTTTCATAAACTTTTAGTAAGCATTCGAAAAATAAAGGTTCTTTTAAGACAGTCTTGTAATAATCTTCAATTAAAAAATGGGTAATATCCCACCCTACACATTGGTTTAATAATTTATTATCAATACCATTTATATAAACCTAATCCGCAATATTTTTTTTATAATAGTTTCTAGCTTCGCATGCAATAATATTCCAATGTTGAAATAGAGAAGAATGTTTATTAACAAGAAAACCTGATATTTCATTTGCTGCTTCAAGAGTTGTATTTTCCCATATAGCACTACCCAGATGTTCTCCTACCTCAAAAATTGAACTTAACTGATTAATATTTTTAAAAGACTCTAAAGGCTTGCCTACATTAGCAAACCACTTGATCGCCGAAAGTCGACTTTTTATTAATTCCATCATATATATTTTCTATTGTGGTACTTGATTAATTCTACCTGGTATTCTAGACACAGGCATTCCCCTAAATAAACCATATTGTACTCATTACTACGTAGCATACCTGACTGCAACTATTAACATCAACAAATGACAAACATGTAGCTTCTAAAAAGTGCTTCAATGCCTGTGTATACTGCAAGTTTGTAGGATGCTGTCCATATAGTTCTCTCCCCATACCGTTCCCAAAAGTTTTCAAGTGAGGCATGTGCGTTATAGTGAGGTATTCCTGACTCAGTAAAGGCATTTTAGTTAATGGAAGCTCCCTTTCCTTGATGGATTACATCTCTATATGCTGCATTTTGGTTCATATGATGTACTTGTCCTAGGGCAGAATCTTTTTTAACTCATCATATTCACCCATCCGGCATTCCCAACTCCAAGGATCAATCCAAGCAATAAGATTAGGAGCATACTGATAAAGGTTATTACCACCTAGTAATCCTATCGGATCAGGCTGGGTAAATCTACCTATATCGGGGTCAAAGTATCTAAAGGTATTATAATGTAGTCCTGTTTCTCTATCTAGGTATTGCCCTTGGTATCTTAAATTTTGGTCAAAGTTACTTCGGTTTTCTTTCCACTCTTTTTCAGCATTTCCCCAGATTTTGTATTCTGCTTGCCAAATACTATTGCCTTGGCTGTCGGTAAGTTGTTCAGGGAGCCCTGCTAGGTTGTGATGAAGGAAGTAGTTTAGCACTCACTCTTTTTAGTGATGAAATCTTATACTATTACTATTAAATAATATTACACCATCAGATGATCACAGGAATCTATAGATCATCCTTTTTAAGTTTTAATACTTAAGAGTCATACCATTATTACTAAAAGACTATATTCGACCATTTATCAGCCCCTTTAGAATACTTCTTTTTAGTATCAAGTAACCATTCTCCATTTTGTAACTTCATAGTATACCTATAAATAACAGCAAAGTTTTGATTGGCAGGGTGAACCCATTTAGTTTCAATAATTGCTTTATTTCCATCTATTGAGATATTTTGAATAGTCTCTTGCTGAGGGTCATATTCAGGAGGAAAGCCCGCATTTGGTACAGATTGTCGACCAAGTTTACGGTCTTTATTTGTTAAATATTTTTTATAAATTACCTTTAAGTTTTCACCAGCCACCTGAGCATAATTAGTCATTCCTATTTCATCATATTTTTTTTTAGTTTCAACCTCCCATTCATTCATTTCTTTTGAAAAAGAATAAAATTTTTCTTTAATTGCCTTTTCTGTATTCATAATTTCATCACCTATAAAATTTCATTAATTAGAGCTAGTGGGAAGAGGCTTGCTAAAACTTTCATCAAATACACTAATCCCGTTATCATACACTTTATAGTCTATTCGTGTCGGCCTAGTTCCACCATTATCATAATGATATGTTTGCTCAAATGTTACGCTATTACCTGTATCTCTCACATAATCTGCAACCTTACCTTCAAATACTTGGAAAGTACCCCTGTTTGTATGTGGATCTTGAGGGAAAACATAGTCTTTTCCACCACTTCCACCTAATTGGTTTCCTCTAGTGTGTCCAGCATCGTCTGTAGCAGCCCCCATTGACCTCGCATAATCTCTAGAGCTTTTATTAGTTGCTGTTCCTCCATTTGCTACATCATCTGGAGTGATAGTACCTTTTACATTAGTGATTTCATTATTTTTACCTCTAGTGATCTCATCTCTTGAGCTTGCACATATTTTTTTCAATCCCCAAGGATCAATCCAACTAACAGGATTAGGGGCATACTGATAAAGGTTATTACCACCCAGTAGTCCTATCGGATCAGGCTGGGTAAATCTACCTATATCAGGGTCAAAGTATCTAAAGGTATTATAGTGTAGTCCTGTTTCTCTATCTAGATATTGGCCTTGGTATCTTAAATTTTGGTCAAAGTTACTTCGGCTTTCTTTCCATTTTTTTTCAGCATTCCCCCAGATTTTGTATTCTGCTTGCCAAATACTATTGCCTTGGCTGTCGGTAAGTTGTTCAGGGAGCCCTGCTAGGTTGTTATGGAAGTAGCTTATTTTTCTTTTTCTTTTTCTTTTTCTTTTTCTTGTACACTCTCTAAGAATAGTAACAAGTCCCCAAGTAACTATCCATTACATTTCTACAGAATTTGGTTATTAAATTCTACATGGATATATTTTCTTTAAGTTTTAAATGTTATTATTTTTACTTTTTATTATTCTCATCCAATCCTTGAATTCATTTCTTAAAAATTCGTTATTGACTAAATTCATTTTTTTTTCTAAATAGTTATATATCTCTTTGTCTCCCAAGTCACAAACGTATAAGTTTATTGCATCAACAATATCATTTTCATAAGAATCAATAGCATAAACGTATAAATCAATCATCTCTTTTAATGCTTTATTTCTATCTTTATGAAAATCTTTTTCTATAATATCGTATTTTTCACGTATACTCATTTTACCTCCTAGTTATATGGAGAACGGCCTTTACCCATTGGTATATGCACATCTTGATTATGATTAGGATTACTTGCTTTAGTAGATGTTCCACCTGATGCTGTGTGTCTTCCAGAAACAGTAGATGGAGGATAATTTCCTCCTGAAACACTACTGGTTGGAACTGTCTCAATGTGGGTATGCGGAACTTCATCTGCATATCCTAAAGCAGGATTACGTACCTTAGCTGGATCCATTCTTACAGATACAGTATTTCCATCAGGTAATGATTTTGTCCAAACTTCTCCTCCGCTGTTTGCAGGTGTGCTTGTGTATCCTCTATTTTTTAATATCTGTCTTATTTGTCCAGTTTTTTTTCCTGTAAAATCTGGTAATGAACTAACCTCTTCAGAAGCATTTAGTGCTTTTCTAAATCTTCCTTTATCATCTCTCAATCTATTACAAGCCCATCCCCAAGGATCAATCCAACTAACAGGATTAGGGGCATACTGGTAAAGGTTATTACCACCTAGTAATCCTATCGGATCAGGTTGCGTAAATCTACCTATATCGGGGTCAAAGTATCTAAAGGTATTATAGTGTAACCCTGTTTCTCTATCTAGGTACTGCCCTTGGTATCTTAAATTTTGATCAAAGTTGCTTCGGCTTTCTTTCCATTCTTTTTCAGCATTTCCCCAGATTTTGTATTCTGCCTGCCAAATACTATTGCCTTGGCTGTCGGTGAGTTGTTCGGGAAGCCCTGCTAGGTTGTTATGGAAATAGCTGATTTTTTCTTCGCCTGGTGTCCCTTCTATTCTTGCCAGTGGGTTGTAACCATTGTCGTAGATGTAGTAACTAGTAATTCCATTTTGTTTTTCTCCCAGTAAGCGCATTCCTTGCCAATAGAATTCTGTTTTAGCGATAGGTATCTCTGAATCTCGAGCAAGATAGATAGCTTTTTCTATGCGCCGTCCTATGGGGTCGTATTTGAAGCGGATGTATTTGGTTTGGGCATGTTGGGTATGTTTTATTTCAGTTATACGGTGTTCTGTTACTTAGTTATAATTTTTCTAAATAGCTAAACCCATCAAGACTATCAGTATAACCAACTGCCTTAAGGTCTTGCTTAAGATTTCTCAGCAAATTATCCCACTCATTCACAAAATGAGTTTTATTAACCAATACTTGATATAAATCAGGATCGATTTCATTTATTATTTTATTAGAAAAAATACTATTACTATTCCATTTTGCATTAATCCTAATCTGCTCTGTTTTATATAGAGTAAAATCCCATTTTGCTGTAAAGGTACTTGATAAAAAATTTATATAAAATTCTTTTTCTTTATTCGTCTTGATAAGAACTAACATTTTAATAATATCATTATAAATTTCACTCAAATCTCCTTTTTTACTCAAAGGAACTAGGTAATTATTCCAATTTAATGTAAAGCTATCACTATACTCTAAATATATTGTATATATTGCTTCTGATACTGTTGAGTCTTCACTATCTAACCTACCTAATTCAACAGAATTATTAAAATCAATATTAAACATCTCGATTCTCTTATTCAAAACCATTAAAAATGGGGCCTGCAGTTTTAGAGTCAATAGGAAATCCATGAAAGGTTCCATTGCCATTATTTCTCACCCTTATCATGTCAGGAATACTTGTGCTACCATCAGGATTAAATACTACCGAAGTACTCCCTGAGTTGATTGGGAAGTCAGCCATTTGTCCAGGTTCCAAAGTTGCGGCTTTACTGCCAGCATACTCTAAATCCGCCTTACTACCCCACTTTCCTTGAGGCATAGGGGGTCTTCCTGTCCTAGCGGCTTGATCTCTAGCCCGTTTTAAAGCATCAGCTTGTGTCCACTTTATCCCATGAGGTTTTCCTCTTAAATACCCAGGTTCAGGCTTTAAAGGTTTTGGTTCTTCTGAAACATTGCTACCACCACAAGGCTTTTTAGCCCAACCCCAAGGATCAATCCAAGCAATAGGATTAGGGGCATACTGGTAAAGGTTATTACCACCTAGTAATCCTATCGGATCAGGTTGCGTAAATCTACCTATATCGGGGTCAAAGTATCTAAAGGTATTATGGTGTAACCCTGTTTCTCTATCATAGAGGTTTGGGCTATTTTCCGAGACCTAGTAAGGCGTCATCTCCATATATTTTATGCTTTAACCTTTGAGATAATCTATTAAATAGTCCATAAATGAACCACTTACCAGACTGCTTTCTTTCGTTACAGGATCAATTAAAACCAACGGTGCTTCTTGAAGATCATTAAACTTAGAAGTGTCAATACATAATATATAATCTCCGTTTTGAAAGTCTAATGCTATATATTGATCTGGTAAACCTTCATCCACTCTTAAATATTTTGTATATGATACTACATCACCTGTAATATTAACTTGTTCAGGCTCTAACCCAGCAAAAGACCGCCCATCAATTTCTATTGTGCCAAATTTTTCTAAAAATAAGATATATGATTTTGGAAATCGGACACCTAGCAAAATTTCTGCTTTTTCTATGGTTTGAAAGCTTACAGGTTGCCCTATATTTATTTCAGCGCCATCATTAATATTTTTTTCAATTAACGTATTTAATTCATTGATCATATTAAAAATCCATTGCTCTTGTTTTCCAATAATTTTGCCTAAACCTATTATAAGCCCTTAAACAATTCCCATTAGAAAAAATGAAGAGTGATTTATTTATCCAAAATTATTTACTCTGCTAATTTAAGCCAGAAGTTAATATCTTTTGAATTTACTGCTTTTGATACATTATTGGCTATGATTTTTGTATTATCTGTATTATTTCTTTGTAAAAAGATAGTTCCAATACCACGAAAAAATAAAATAAAGTCAGATGATATTATTTTTGCATCATTCCAATTTATTTCAGAAGAAAAAGCACTAATACTCTCCTTTTCAGTATCTAACATAATTGTATATGGATCTGATATAGCAATGACAATTTTATTATTTGGTCGCTCTCCTTTTCCCCACCAAACACTATGATTAATAACTAATAAATCTTTTAAATAATCGCCAGAACTACCAAATACTATCGGACCAAGTGTAAAACTACCAAAGTTATACTGGCTAATTAAGAATAAGAATTTATCTGGAAACGTTACTTCCAATTGTTTTTCTATCACTTTGATATCATGGATATTTGTTTTTTTTTCAATAAGTCGAAAACCATTTATCATTGGCTCTAATGGTAAAAAAACTTTATCCAAACCATCTTTAATATTTTCTATTGATAAAAGCATATAACCTCACTTTGTATGCCAAATACCACCACTACCCACATGTGTCTTACCTGGTACAGGTATTACATACTGCCCGAAATCCACATGATGATGTATTAATACATCTCCTTTATAATTAGCATGTTCAGGAAACATTCTTATCCACGTATCATCAATTCTTGGTGAAACTTTTAATGTAGAGTAGTTCTCACTTAAATATTTATTACTTGCACTTAATGATTCTGGCTGTAATTGACTCCATTGTTCCCAAAATTGTTGAGTATTATGAATGCCACCTTTAGATGTAATATCCCCACTAGTAAACATATGAGAGTCTATCGAGTATCTAGGATCAGGTCTCCCAGGATTTTTTGGATCAATACGAGTCTGATACGGGTTTGTATTTTCATCACTACCTCCACCGCAAGGTCTTTTAGCCCATCCCCAAGGATCAATCCAACTAATAGGATTAGGGGCATACTGATAAAGGTTATTACAACTTAACAATCCTATCGGGTCGGGTAAATTTACCTATATCAGGGGCACAATATCTAACTGGACTTAAATGTAAAATTACTTTTTATATCTTAAAGATTTTTTAATCTTCAATTAAATTATTGTTTTTATCATAAGTTGGAGCATCATATCTTATTTTAAGATACTGACTTGCTTCATTTTTAGTTGGTAACCAATTATTTCCTCTAACTTCCCACAGACAAATTAAACCAAGAAGCTCTATTGGATCAGTAGCACTAAAATATAGATTATCTTTTTGGGCATCAAACTGATATAAACAATCTGTATCATCATCAGATAAATAGTGCACTGAAACATCTATTTGATAACCTTTAGTCTGTATAGCATAAAAACATGCCGCTTCTGTATTCCCTGCAATTCTAATACTAATTTTAGACATTTGGCATATCTCCTAAACTATCGACATTTAGATATTTGGTTTTCTGTTACTTCTCCATGTACAAGTAGCTCATTATTTCTCTTCATGTTCTGGTACACATTATTTGCTTCTCTACTAACTTTTTTATTAGTATCATTTGCTGTAATAACCCTAGCCTCCTCTGCTATTATTATCCGGGTTTTCCTGAATTAGCTAAATCTTCTGTAGATACTTTATATAGATTACTACCAAATTTATCAGCTCCTTGATTTTGTTCACTTCCTGATTTTCTATTACAGTAGATTTTCTTTTTTCAACAAAGCTAACAGTTCTTTTCCTTTTTCAGAAAGTTCTAATTTTTTCAAATATATTTTCACTCGATTCTGAGTATCATTTGAAAAAAATAGCTTAGGATTTTTAAAAAAAATATTGAGAACTTGATCTGGAAAAGGCACTGTTGTATCCAAATATACATCATACTTTACTTCTGTTTTTTCCTCGGCATCAGTATTTATAGTGATTAATTTTAAAAAACTGTCAAATGATACAGCTATTAAAGGTAGTGTTACGTTTTGTTGTTGATAGGTATTAGGGGCTTTGTCAAAATATAAATCATTTATTTCATGATTCCAGTGATATATTTTACCTTTAGAATCTATACAAGCTATATCCCCTGAGTTAATTGCAGCAACAGGTAAATAGTTTGAGGGAATTCTATGTTTATAAAAAAGACTAACAGCCTCAATATCTTCCTGTTTTTGTTTTGAGAAACCAAATATCATTTCAATTGAAATGGTATTTTTTTTTAATTTAAGATCATAATTTTCATCAAACTCGATAACATTAAATCTTCTTAAAAATTTCAAATAGCTTTTGCTAAGTTTTATTTGAGTGATTGTTTCAATTTTATCAAAAAGTCCATCTATATTTTGAGGCACCTTATATTTTGATACAAACATATTTAACTCCTGAACTTAACTATGAATCAGTACTGATAATTAAAAGCATAATAATATAATGCCATTATTCATCATAGTGATTGAGGCTATTTCCCGCGACCTAATAAGATCCCATCCCCACATATCTCATATGTTTTAAGCATTGAGATAGTCTATTAAATAATCTATAAATGAATTACTTACCAAACAGCTTTCCTTCGTTACCGGGTCAACTAAAACTAACGGAGCTTCTTGAAGATCATTAAACTTAGAAGTATCAATACATAATATGTAATCTCCATCTTGGAAGTCTAATGTAAATAAACCTGCCTGCTTGCATCTTATTACTTTTTTACTTTGTTTATTCTATTCTCATGGATTAATCCAAGCAACTAAATTAATAGCATGCAGGTAAAGCTTGGATTTACCATTTAAAACAATGGGATATTTAATTGAAAACCCTTCTATCTGTGGTTTATGTTTCTGGTTATTTTTTTATTAACTTCATTCCCAACCACGCCAAAGCTACATTAACTAATGTCAAACTAATACATGCAAAAATTACTCCATACCAATTTAGATTTTCATAAAGAATACCTAACATATAGGTACCAATACTGCCTCCAGCCAAGCAAGAGAGTAAATATAAAGATGAAATGGCTCCACGTGAATTTATTGGTACAATTTGATTAAGTAATGAAATGACAATTGGTTGAATACCAAAAACAAAAAGAAATAAACCAAAAATACCCAGTGCAATACAAAATAAGTTTAGACTGAATCCAATTGTGATGACGGCTGCACTCACGCATAATAGGCAAATAATTAATAACTTCTTATCACTAACCGTTTGCGACAATTTACCAGTAATTGTGGCACCAATAACGGCACTTATACCGGCAAAGTTTAACCATCCTAGCACGGTTGATGAAAGATAAAATGGCGCACCTTTTAGATAAAAGGTTAAAAATGAAGATAGTCCAAGATAAACAAAAAATAATAAAAAACCGACCATTAAAAATATAATCACTTTGATATTAAGTAGTAATTTTGCCGCCGCTAAATAAATGTTAGCAATACTAACATTAGCATTAGAAGTATTATTACTGTTGTTTATGCCAAAAGGAATAAATAAGCAGGCAAACAAAATAAAACCCGCATAAATAATAAAAGCCAACTGCCAAGACCAAAGATCAGCCATCATAGCAACAATACTACGACTAAAAATAATACCTACAATTGAAGCCGAAAGCATTACTCCCATGGCTTGGGGTAATTTTTCATTGGGCGTATTTTTGGCTGTATAGGCAAATAAAGCTGCAGGCACTGATGCAGCAAAAAAACCGGTCAAAGACATCATAAATAAATGTATTTGGAATGAATCCGCCACACTGGCTATAACTAAG
Source organism: Gilliamella sp. wkB112 (assembly GCF_001690685.1). Classification (GTDB taxonomy): domain Bacteria; phylum Pseudomonadota; class Gammaproteobacteria; order Enterobacterales; family Orbaceae; genus Gilliamella; species Gilliamella apicola_J. The sequence continues at coordinate 28,439 of NZ_LZGL01000018.1, forward strand.
CAGAAGATTGTCCCAATACAACCAAATAATACTAATAATCTAGTAGCGACTCTATCTGATAAGGGACCATAAATGAAAAATGAAATTGCATAGAAAAAACAAGATAAACTGAAAACAAACCTTGCATCCAAGATATTTATATTAAAGCTTTTGGATATTTCTTGGAAAATCAGTTGACTTATATAGACCGAACCAACCAACAGCACAATTAATGCAGCGGATATGAAAATACTAGTATTTGCTTGTTTTACTACGGGAATAGTATTTGATTCCATAATCTGAATTCCTTTTTAAATTGCGAGTAATACTCATCGCTGCATTTTAACCATCGCAAAATATCAAGGCATAACGCTAGTATTAAGTTTACTAAAATTAATTATTGCAGATGAAAACTAAAATACGCTAATCAACCATACTAATAGAGGAAAAATGCAGAAATAGAAAATAAAGGTATTAACTAAAGGTTTGCAAGAATAAAACAAAAACCAACAATACCAAAATACTTATTTTGCGATATGAAATTAATATCAAACTGCATTTAAATAATGATACATAAGTATTTAGTAAATCGCTGGCTAAGTTATTAAAAACTGAATTTAATCACTATTACAGATTAAATTCATTAAATACTGTGACCAATTAATCACACTACTTTACAATTAGGCAATCATAACTTTATCAAAGAGAATTTAACTATTTTTTATCATTATCCTATAAGCACCTGTGGCATAAATTACCCCGCCAATCACCAAAACGGCACCTACTAGTTGTAATACATTTGGAATTAAGCCTGTTATTAAAGCAAGCAACATCGTAAAAACTGGGACTAAATTAAAAAATACAGATGTAGTAGCAGCACCTAGTTCTTTTATGCCAACATTCCAGAATAAATAAGCTAAAACTGAGCCAGCTATTGCCATATAAATAAGAATCATATGATTAGATAGAGTAATGTTTTCAAAATTTGGTGCCAAACCACCATGACAAACTGAATATAATACTATGCCCATTGTACCAAATAACATCGTAAAACTGGTTGTTTGTAATGGGGTTGAGTTGGAGATAAATTTACGACAACCAACGGTATAAATCGCCCAAGCTAAATTACCTAATAAGATAATTAAATCTCCACCACTGAATTGTAATTTGATGATATTTGTTATATTGCCATTACTGATCACCAAAACCACACCAACTAAACTAATTAACATCCCTACCCTTTGTGACCAAGTTACTTGATGTTTATCTATGATTGAGGCAATTAACGCGGTAGTTACTGGCGAAGTTGCCATAATAAGAGCACCATTAATCGCCGAGGTGGTTTGCAACCCAATAAAGAACGCTAAATTAAACCCTGTAATACCACATAACCCTAGTAGAATGAATGCAAGCCAATTTAATTTAAATGCAACTATATTATTTTTAGCCTTAATAACCATGTAAATAAAAATAACTAAACTAGCAATAATAAACCGTTCTGATGCGGCAATCAGAGGAGACATTTCTGCGACAACTGTCACACCAGCATTAAAATTAGATCCCCAAAAAAAAGTAGATAATGTAACCAGCAACAATGCCATTTGGCGATTTTTCATTTTAATCTCCATTATATCTAAAATAAGACATCTAAGATTATTGAAGCTATCAGTAATTCTTGTTGGAGAATTAATTCCAAATATAAAATTACGGCAACATCACTACTCTTGGGTGCTTATGATTTTTATGGTTCCGTAATGCTAATATTTGATTCAATGCCTCATTATAATTTGAGTCAACTTAGATGATTATTAGTAAACTGAGTTCAATTTTATTTTCATTTCATTTATAGTACAATAAACAAAATAACAACATTAAATTCCAAAAATGAAACTATCTTTTGATGATCTCATAATTTTTATTAACGTAATTAAAGAAGGCAGTATTGTTAAAGCTGCTAAAAAACTCTCAATACCGTCACCGACCATAAGCAGACGTTTAACGCAATTAGAACAAGCCATTGGTGGTCTTTTGATGTATAGGAGTAGTAGGAAGATCACTCTTACCACATTAGGTCAAATGTATATGGCTAAATTTACTAACTTAGTTGATGAATTCATTGAAGCCGCAGAAAATCTAGATGATTATCACCAAAAATTATGTGGAACCATTAAAGTAACCACACCAATTAGCTTAACCCATCAATGGTTTGGTAAATGTATTTACTCATTTAAGAAAGAGTATCCAGACATAAAAATAGATTTAATGGCAACTAATAAATTTGTTGATTTAGCTGATATGAACATTGATATTGCAATTAGAGTTGGCGATCTAGCCGATAGTGATTGGATCGCTAAAAGGCTATTGGTATCGAAAAATATATTATGTACCTCTAAAGAATATTTACAACAAATAGGTGGTTGTACAAATCCTGCTGATTTATTGGATAAAAATTTGATTAATATTAGCAATAATCTAAGTTGGTCTTTAAAGAATACCAATAAACCCGAATACTACGAAGTCCGTGCTAATCCCTGCTTAGTTATGGACGATACTGAACTTATCATAGATGCTGCGAAAGCAGGAATGGGGATCTGTTTTGTACCATCGCAATTTGTCAAAAATAGCCTAGCTAATGGTGAATTAGTGCAAATTTTGCCGGATTGGATAGGTAACGCCAGATCAATCTATCTCATATTTAAGGACAGAAATTATCTACCTAACCGGGTGCGAGTTTTTAAAGAATACATTGAAAATTATGTTAATAAAAATCTCTAGGTATGAGCTAAATTATCACTAGTTTTTGGTGACGAAAATTTTATTTGTAGTAGCTCAAACCGGATCTAACAATTAGCTTCATTTTTTACGTTCTTTAAAAACATCATGAGCGGTTTTTAAAGCATTAGTTACTCGAGGGAAGCCAACATAAGGTAAACAGTGTACACAAATATCTAAAATTTGTTCTTCAGTTAATCCCGCATTTAAACCACCATGCATATGCATTCTTAGTTCATCTTGAACACAGCCTTGAGTAATTAAGGATGAAATTGTAACTAATTGTTTTTGCTGTAAAGATAAGCTATTGCGACTATAAATATCACCATAAGCAAAATCACAGATATATTCATCAAATTTAGTTGCTAATTTGGCGTTTTCTTTTAAACCATTAGCAACAAGTTCTCCATATAATTGCGCGATATTTTTCAGTCCATTTTCATGTCTTAATTTAGTCATCTTATACTCCCAATGAATTGTTCTAAGTGAATTTAAATATAGCATATTATAGTTGTTATAGCCTTCGATATTATGTTTTTAGGTAAAATGATTAAATGAATAACATAACCTATGACTAATAATACTTATCAATCAGAAGGAAAATCATAGGCTATGTTGCTTCCTTTTTAAAAAAGGAAGCGATAGTAATTAGGAAATATAATTATTTTGCTTATACCAAGTGACGGCATCTTTGAAGGTAGCTTCTAAAGGTCTAAATTCACAACCTAACTCTTTAGCACTTTTTTCATGACTAAAATGTGTACGTTGGTATTCTGTTCCGATTAATTTAACCGAAGAGTAACTAAGTAGAATTGGTTTACGGGTGATTAAATGATAGATTTCTTGCCCTAATGCAATAATTTTCAATAACCAAAATGGAATAAATTTAGTTGGCATCTTAATACCAGTCGTTTTTTCGAGTAATTCGAAAATATCTTTCATTTCCATATAACGCCCTGCTGCAAGGTATTTTTCACCACTTCGACCTTTTTCCAAAGACACAATGTGATGTTCAGCAACATCTCGGGCATCCACTACCGAAAAACTTGCTGGTAGAATACCCGGCATTTTGCCGGCAATATAATCTAAAATCAATTGCCCTGATGAAGTTGGTCCCATGTCAAATGGTCCATACATCCATGCAGGTAAAATAATTGTAGTAAACATATCAGGGTGTCTATTTAAAAACTCTTTAACTTTACGCTCGGCTAATATTTTGCTTTTATAATAGTTATCAGTACCTTCAAGTGGACGTTCCATGGTTTCATTAATCAACTGATTTTTTTCACCATAAAGTGTAGCTATCGAAGAGGTATACACGGCTTTACGAATTCCTGCTTTGTAAGCTGCTTCTAAAATTTGCTCTGTTCCCTTTACATTAGTATCAAAAAGCTCATCCCAGTGTTTTCCACCTTTATAGTTGTCTCTAAAAAAAGCGGCACAATGGAATAATGTATCACAACCTGATAAGTGGTCAGCAAACCCTTGGACATTAAGAATATCACCCTCAATAATTTCTACTAGTGGGTTTTGAAATAGTTTCTTAGCTTTATCCACAGATCTAGCCAGAATTTTAATTTTGACATTGCGCTCAATCAAATTTCTAACAATACTACTACCTAACAACCCCGTTCCACCAGTAACAAAGACTACGTTCATTATGAATACCCCTCTTTGAATAAGATAGCGATTTTAAATACCAAGCAAAATCCAGATACCAATTGGTATTTGTATTTAAGCATGATATATTAATACCTGTTAATTAACAATCTACTTTAAGTTAACTTTTAATAACATTTAAGAATATACAGAGCATTTGAAATGCAAAGAATGACAAGAGCACAACAGCAACAACAAACTAAAGAAATGTTATTTACGGCAGCAATGGAGCAAATAACTAAGTTTGGCTTTGAAAAAACCAGTATTAACTCAATAACAGAAGCTGCTGGTTTTTCTAAAGGTGCCTTTTTTTCTAATTTTGAAAATAAGTACGACTTGTTATTGCAACTTACAGAAAAGCTTAAGGATGAAGAAAGAACCCTATTAAAGTCATCACTTAATATTAATGATAAAAAACACACCATTTCTACTAATGGTTTAAATGCTTATTTTGACCATATAAAAAACAATACTGCTTGTGTTATTTTAGATATAGAAATGCAACTTATTGCTAGCAGGGATCCGCAATTTAAATCTTTTTATTACCAGTTCCAACAAGAAAATAATAAAGCATTAGGGGAAATAATTTGTAAAGTATTTGCTTTTAAAGGAGTCAAACCATCCTTGTCCCCTGAATCTTTAGCGCAAATATTTATCGCACTCACTGAAGGTTTGTTATTACAAAATGTCGACAATCCAGGAAAGCAAATTAAAGCTATATTAGAGGCACTCATTGAAAAGGATAATAAAAATTTAAAATAGTCACGATGTTGTTTACTGGTTAATTAGATGAAATTATTTTTTATTCCCATTTTGTTCTATTTATCAACTCCTATTCGTTCCATTTGTTGCTTAAATTGAAAGTAATACCTTGTATATCTTTCAACTACCTGCTGATAAGTTTCATAATGTTTATCATTGTTGGTTAACGTCGAATTAGGTTCTAAAGGAATACGCAAATGCTCTAACCTTAACGGGTTATTAGGAATACCTTCAGTATTAGGTGGTACCTCTTCAATAAAGGTCCAAATAGTAGGACTATCAATAGTATCTTGGCTTGTTTGAGTTTCTGTTTCCGAATTAAATGGGGGGATTAATCCATATTCTTTTGGCCCTAGAATAATTTTTTCCTGTGGGTAGGATATTTCTAATAACTTCCTTTCAGGTTTATCGCAGTAACACATAGGCATATAGTTATGTTCAGGCATCCATACCCCAGTTTGGGTAATAGGATTACCAGTAGGATAAGTTTCTGCCCAGTGAATTAAATAATTTGGATAGACTGCTGGCTCTATTAAACAACCTTGCACAAAAGGATCGTTTGCATCTTTGGCAACAAATACATCCCAATAATCACGCACTTTATTATCGAATAAATCCATAACAACAGATAATGCGGGGTTGCCCCCTCTATCACTGAGTAAATCATAAATACGGCTATCTAATCTAGAATCTTTTTTCAATAGGTCATTAATTTCACCTGGAGCATCAGCATCAATCCCTTGTGGTAGCGCATCATCAAAAAACAAACTTTCTGACGCAACTCGCATAAAACTACCAATTCCAATCAAAAAGTTGACCGATTGGTAAGGATATTTACGTTTAATAGTTACTTTTTCTTTAAGCTCCGATAACTTAGGACCTATAAAACGGTCGATAGCAAAATCCTGCCAAAAGTGATATAACGTTTTTTCTGATGACCAGCGCGAATATCGTTTTTTATTGAATTTGTCATACTCCATCACTTTATCGTAAATAGCCTGTAACGCCGATAAACAACGTTCACCATATTCTAAAGAATATAAATGATATAAATACCAAGCTTCTAGCTGACGGTATGGGTTTAGTAGTAATTCTATATTTTTACTCATGGTTTATTTCCATATATATTAACGCTTGTTTTGCTACAGAGATCGCCCAACACGTACATTATGAATAAAGATTTATACTCAATTTATTTTAAAGTATCCTTAATATTATGGTAAAAGTTTTTATATCTTTCAACTACCTCTTGATAAGTTTCATAATGTTTATCATTGTTAGTTAACGTCGAATCAGGTTCTAAAGGAATACGCAAATGCTCTAACCTTAGTGGGTTATTAGGAATACCTTCGGTATTAGGTGGAATTTCTTCAATAAAAGTCCAAATAGTAGGACTTCTCATATTGCCTTGACTTGTGCTAGTTTCAGTTTGATAGTTAAACGTTGGCGTTAAACCATATTCTTTTGGACCAAGAATAATTTTTTCCTGAGGATAAGATATTTCTAGGAATTCACCATCTGGTTTATCATAGTAATACATAGGCATATAATTATGCTCCGGCATCCATACTCCAGTTTGAGTAATAGGATTACCAGTAGGGAATGTTTCTGACCAGTGAATTAAATAATTGGGATAGACTGCTGGTTCGGTTAAACAACCTTGCACAAAAGGATTGCTTGCATCTTTGGCAACAAATACATCCCAATAATCCCGCACTTTATTATCGAATAGGTTTCTAACAACTGATAATATAGGGCATCCTCCCCTATCACTGATTAATTCTTGAATACGACCATCTAATCCAGAATCTTTTTTCAATAAGTCATTAATTTCACCAGGAGCATTAGCATCAATCCCTTGTGGTAGCGCATCATCAAAAAACAAACTATCCGACTTAACTCGCATAAAATCAGCGATTCCAATAGAGAAATTGACTGCTTGCAATGGATATTTACGTTTAATAGTTACTTTTTCTTTAAGTTCCGATAACTTAGGACCGATAAAGCGGTCGATAGCAAAATCCTGCCAAAAGTAATATAACGTTTTTTCTGATGACCAGCGCGAATATCGTTTTTTATTGAGTTTGTCATACTCCATCACTTTATCGTAAATAGCCTGCAACGCCGATAAACAACGCTCACCATATTCTAAAGAATATAAATGATATAAATACCAAGCTTCAAGCTGACGGTATGGGTTTAGTAGTAATTCTATATTTTTACTCATGGTTTATTAAAAAATATAATTAAAAAGGATCAATATGAATAAGCTATTGCCGCCACTAGAAAGATTTAAGTTCCCAGCCCCAAGTTTCGGAGCAACATACCTTATAATTTTTTTTTATCATAAAAATGATATTTTTCTCGTCTATCTATAGATTACAATAAACACTACTTAGCTAATTTTGTACCCATATGTATTTACCTCAAAAAGTTATCATTATGCTTGCTAATAAATCATACTGAAAAAAATATTTATGTAATATTATATGATCACATAACTTGTCAAGTTATAGAGCTTATATTCCATAAAATAATTATACAAGAATTAGTAAATCGATAGTAATAGTCCATCATATTCCACGAAAAAGAATCCAAAAATCGCTATAATATTTGGTATTAGCGATGAAAAATGGTGAGGAACAGCAGTATATGGGATTTATTAAGTTATTATCAGTATTTATATTAATAGATATGGTGCCTGTTACAAAGTCGGATATATTTAAAGAAGTTATTTACCAAAAGTATTTATGTTAATAAAAATTGATAAAAGCCCAAATGGTTCTTAAAATAATCCCTTACTTTGTATAAAATCAGCCATAAAAATAGGTTAAATTTAAACTTTCACTACCAAAAATCTGAATAATAGCTAACTTAGATTTATTAATAAATATCTATAATTAAAAGTATTTTCTAAAAAAGGAAATTAATCTATGACAACGTCACCCTTGGGAATAAAGATTGTTCATCTTACTAAACTAGGACTTGGTCCGAAATTGACAGTTTATATTTTATTTGCATTCGAATTTATATCTCTTCTAGCTCTTTATCTAATCAATCTATTATCCTTAAACGAAACAATTGTACTTATTACTATTGCAACCATCGTTGATTTAATTCTTTATGCAGTATTTTCCTTTTTTGCACGTAAAAATACTGACATGCAATTTTTTGAAAAAGGTTTAATAATTAAAAAAGGTAGGCAACCGGTAAGTTATTCATACAATCAGGTAAAAAATCTCTATTTTTTCCCTGATCAACATGGTTTTATTTCCATTCTTAGCATCCAAATGGATGATGACCAAACATATTATAGTTCTAATAAATTAAGTGGCGGCAACAAAGAAGCTTGGTTACAAAACTATATAGATGAAGTCTTTGAAGAAAAACTAGCGCTTCTTGCGCAAAATAAATCATTAAGTTTTGAATATATAGAAAATAAGAATAATTTATTAAACTATTTAGTCGGCCGTAATTATTTAAAAAATTTTGATGATCAGAAAAAAGAGATCATATTAACTCAAAATCAAATCCAATTTGATAACATCAATGTATCCCCTTATAATCAGTTACAATCAATTGGCACCCATAATTGGAAAAATACTATCACTATCACTGACATTTATGGAAATGAGTTTTTCTCTAATGATTACTCTAGTCTATCCCAATGTTCGCTATTTATTTGTTTAGTTGAATATTTAATCGCAAATGCCAATAATCAAAGTAACTAACATTTACCAGATTATAGTTAAAATAAGGTTTGTCTAACAAGATACTTCTTTAGTATCTTGTTATTACCCTATAAATCAATGCATTAAGAAAAATAACATTAACCTTTTAATAATTGATACTCTTGTTCCGACACCGGCTCACACCACTCATTACGTAAATCTTCTCCCGGTACTTCTATAGCAATGTGACTAAACCAAGAATCAGCTTTGGCACCATGCCAATGCTTGACTTCTGGCGGTATGACAATAACAAAGCCCGGTTGTAAACTAATTGCTTTTTTACCCTGTTCTTGATACCAACCACTGCCGGCGGTGCATAACAAAATTTGCCCGCCACCTTCACTGGCATGATGGATGTGCCAATTGTTCCTACAACCCGGTTCGAAAGTTACATTTGCCAGAAATAAGGATGTATTGGCTGAATCGGTTAACGGTTTAAGAAATGAATTACCAACAAAATAGTTAGCATAGGAGGTATTAGGTTCTCCTACTCCAAATATATCTGCCTTGGCAAATTCAGTTTTGTCGATTATTTTCATATTAATTATCCTTAATATTAACAATAGTTAAATAGCGCCCATAATGCGATGGGGCAAATACAATTCTTCAAGATAATTAATATCTTCCTCAGTTAATTTTATATTGAGCGCGCCAATTGCATCATCAAGATATTTTGTTTTAGTGGCGCCAATAATTGGTGAAGTCACGCCTTTGGCAAATTGCCAAGCTAACGCAATTTGTGTCATGCTAGCACCATATTTTTCAGCCAGTTCATGTACTCTTAGTGCTATATTGCTGTCATTCTTTTGGGTACCATCATACTTAGCAATAGCGACTTTATCTGTCTTGCTACGTAAAGTATCAGTTTGCCAATTTAAACGAGAAAGTCTGCCAGCGGCTAAAGGACTATATGGAGTTAGTGCAACATTATATTGTTTACAAATGGGAATAAGTTCACGTTCATCTTCGCGATATAACAAATTGTAATGATTTTGCATGGAAACAAATGGTGTCCAACCGCCCTTTTCAGCTGCAAGCTGGAGATTAAAAAACTGATAGCCATACATGGCTGATGCACCTAACGCACGGACTTTGCCCGCTTTGACCAACTCATCTAACGCTTCCATGGTTTCTTCAATCGGAGTGTTATAATCAAAACGATGAATAATATAAAGATCGACATAATCAGTACCAAGGCGTTTAAGTGAGTCGTTAATTTCTTTTGCTATTGCCTGTTTGGAAAGATGCCCTTCATTAAAATAGACTTTGGTTGCCAATATGACTTTTTCGCGAGCAATATTGTTTTTAAGTGCCCGTCCAACATATTCTTCACTGGTTCCATTAGAGTAAGTATTGGCAGTATCAAAAAAGTTAATACCTAGATCTAATGCATGTTTAATAATGGTTTCGGTTTCAGTTGGGTTAAGCGTCCATGCATGCATTTTACTTGCCGGATCACCAAAGCTCATACATCCCAAACAAAAATTGGATACAGTAATATTGGAATTACCAAGTTTTACGTAGTTCATATAATCTCCACTTTTTAAAATCTATTAATCAGTCCAAATATCTTTAGCAAAACGAAAAGCAGCCCAGGCTTTTGGCCAACCAATATAAAAGGCTACATGGGTAATCACTTCAGCAATCTCTTGTTTAGTTATGCCATTGTCTTTAGCTGTTTGCAAATGATATTGCAGAGAACTATCTAAAATACCACTGGCTAACAATGCGGTTACTGTGATCATGCTTCGGTCACGTTTAGATAACTGCTTTTCGCGCGACCACACTTCACCAAATAATACATCATCATTAAGTTGTGCAAACTTTGGGGCAAAATCGCCCAAAACATCTCTACCTGCGGTTACCTTGTTCATTTTTATTCCTTAATTACTTATTAAGCTTAAACTAAATTAGTCAGCTTGACCCCACCAGAATTTTGCCGTGGCACCACCATCAATTAAAAAATCACTGCCAGTAATATAAGCGCCTTTTTCGGACATAATCAGTTCCGCCAGATTAGCAACTTCATCGGGTGAACCACCTCTCCCCACCGGTAAATTGTTAAGCATATTACGGTAAAATTGTTTACGTTCGCCATTAAGCTCATCATTAGCAAGTGGAGTATGAATAATGCCCGCGCTGATACAGTTTATTCTGGCACCATGATGCCCCCATTTCACTGCCTGCGCTTGTACACGCAAAGCATTACCGCGTTTAGAAAGTTGATAGGCCGTTAAACTGTCATCAACGGCTTGAATAAAGGGTAACTTAAGTAAATCTTCGGTAGGTGTTAATGCTAGTGCTTTGGTTTGTTCAATCGGTAACGGTTCTAACCGATGGGCCGATTGCGAACCGATCACTAACGCACTACTGCCTTTTGCCATCACGTCAGCAAAGGAATCTAATAACAGCGCCGTGCCATATAGATCAACGGCAAATAAGCGTTTAGCCGATGCTTGTGATGGCGATAAACCAGCAGTATTAATCAGTCCCATAATATCGCCAAGTTTAACTGCAAAATCGACTAATTTATTAACATTGTCTGGATTTGATACATCACAACCAATGGTATGCACCGTAAATCCAGCATTACGCAGTTCTTGAGCTTGCTTTTCCGCATTGGCTATGTTGACATCCGCTAACACTAATTGTTTACCTACCGCAATGCGCCTGGCAATGGCTATACCAATCGCACCAGCACCACTCAAAACAATCACTTTTGTAGACATTATTAACCTCGATGGTCACTGTTTATGGAGAGAATTCGCTATTTTCTGATGATCAGGCAGCAACTATTTTGCTTAGACTAACTAATCGTTATTTTAGACACTCCCTTTATTGAGATAAATTAGCTATTGTTTTATGGTATGATGAATAAAATTCAACAATTCCCGAGCATATTATGTATAACTTCAATGAATTGAACTATTTTATTACCATTGCCCAAACCGGTAATTTTGTAAAAGCAGGCAAACGGCTGGGAATTTCCTCTTCTGCGGTGAGCCACAGCATACGCAAATTAGAAAATCGCTTAAATTTACGTCTATTTAATCGTTCTACCCGTAATGTCTCACTCACTGAGGCAGGCAAACAACTTTACCAACAAATTTCTCCTTTATTTAATTCTATTAATCATGAAGTTAATGCATTAAATAATTATCTTAATACGCCTGCCGGTACTATTAAAATCAATGCACCAGATTTTGCCATTGAACATATCATCTATCCTAAATTACGTGATTTTTTACCCAAATATCCACAAATTAAAATCGAAATCCAAGCCGATAATAGTTGGGCTGACATTGTTAAACAAGGCTTTGATATGGGTTGCCGTTTAGGTAACGATCTTGCCAAAGAAATGATCGCGGTCAAAATCTCGGCTCCGCTAAAAATGGCATTAGTGGCTAGCCCTAGCTATTTAGTAGGTAAAGATCAACCTAAACAAATTACAGATTTAGATAATCATCGCCTGGTAGGCATGCAAATTTCTGCCCAACATGGCACGGAATTAACATGGGAATTTATTGAAAATGGCAAAATAGTAAAATACCAACCACACTCACAATTTAAAATTAATAGTAGTATACGTAAACAAGCCGTATTAGATGGTTTAGGCATTTCTTGGTTAGGCCGACCCGATGTAGAAAACGAATTAGCCAGCGGTCAACTAGTTGAATTATTAGCTGAATTTGCCATTAGTTACGATTCTTTTTATATTTATTACCCTAGTCGTCAAGGCCACTCAAACGTATTCAAACTAGTTATCGATGCATTAAAATATTAATACCTTAAAAGCGATAAATTGCCTATTTTATGCAACAAATTGCCTTAATTATGTATTCGGTTGCTCGCGACAACATGTTACTCTCATTTAACAACTAATTTTCACCAGTTCAAGTTATTATTAAGGAAGTAAATGATGAACACCGTTTCAAGAAGGTATTTTTTAAAAACCATGGCAACCGGATTAACTGCAATTACCGCTGGTTATCTATTATCAAATAATAAAGTCTACGCTCAATCACCCACCACGCAGCCAAATGGTAACTCTATTTTAATTGTTTACTATTCATTACCAGAAACGAATAGTACTCTCCCTGAACATCGTGAAAATAGTACGGTTACGGTTAATAATCAAATCTTAGGCAATACCCAGTATATGGCGATGGTTATTCAAGAAGCATTAAAAAATGTAGATTTATTCCGTATTGAAACCACTGTTCCTTATGACACTACTGATCATGCCAAGTTAATTGCTCAAGCCAAAAATGAATTAAATAGTAATTATCGACCCGCGCTTAAGCATACTCTCAACAACCTCGATCAATACAATACTATTTTATTCGGTTATCCTATTTGGTGGGCAGATTTACCTACACCCGTTTATTCTTTTATGTCGCAACATGATTTTGCCGGTAAAAAACTCATTCCATTTGGAACACATGGCGGTAGCGGCTTTGCCAATACTCGCTCAACTATAGCCAAACTGCAACCTCATACTAATTTTCATGCTCAAGATGGATTGACAATTTATCGAGACAAAATTGAGAATGCCAAAAATGATGTTGTCGATTGGGTAAACAAACTTTCGTTAGTTTGATTTTAATGAGATTAACTTACTAATTTGCCAATTTAGACAAATAAAAAATTACTTAATAAAATAAATACATCGACTATTATTTGTCTCTATTAATATTTGGAATATTAATAGAGTTGAGCGAATCGGGTAATAATTTGCTATTTTTGTGCATACCTAAAAACACCTAATTGAGATATATTGATCAATAAGTTCTTTTATTGTAGAAAAACTATTCTCAATGACAGGAAGATCAGAATGCCAAATGATCGACTAGAACAAACTAATTATTATCTCAAACGAAAGATAATCCAGCACTTACCACGATCTGCACGTAAATCTACTGTTATTCCGGGATTTATACTCTCACGCCATGATAATGACAGTCCGCAGGAAAATTGCTTTTATAGACCAATGATTGCCTTAGTAGTGCAAGGATTTAAACGATCTATGATTGGTAATGAAGAGTTTAATTATGGTAAAAACCACTTTATGGTAGTTAGTGTCGATTTGCCAGGAAGTTACCATATAACCGGAGCAACTCCAGCAGAACCGTTTATTTCAATTTCAATCAAACTTGACAAACACATCATCAGTCAGTTATTAACTGAAATGCCAATCAAACCGACATCTTTAAAGCGAAAACCGACATCACAAGTTAGTGTTGCGGAAGTATCACTACCAATCCTCGAAAGTTTTTTACGTTTAGTGGATCTACTAGATGAACCTGAAAATATCCAAATCATCGCACCAATGATAATTAAAGAACTGCATTATTATTTGCTTTGTAGTCCGGTTGGCGAAAGTTTGCGCCTTGCCAACTCCAGCGGCACCAAAATTAACCAAATATCAACAGCTATTGATTGGTTAAGAAACAATTACGCCAAGCCACTAGATATTGAACAATTAGCTAAATTTGTCAATATGTCAAGTTCAACCTTTCACCGCCACTTCCGCCAAGTTACCACCTTTAGTCCTTTACAATTTCAAAAACAATTACGCTTATATGAAGCCGAACGCTTAATGTTAGTGGAAGGCAAAGATGTTAAAACGGTAGCCTTTCAAGTTGGTTACGAAAGCCCATCCCAATTTAGCCGCGAATATAAACGCCAATTTGGTGAAGCACCACACCGAGACATGCTCAAAAAACGTAGTTAACATAATCACTACGCTTCTAAGTTAGAATCGTCTCGGTTGGCTAAGTGTGTCTATTATTTATTAAATAAGTGTTTTCAATCAAATATAAGAGTATTATTTTTAATTTGGTTAATACGCTGGAAGTTTGCAGATGAACTTTATCAAAAATTATGGGTTGGTAATGCTTATTGGTTTGGCGGGATTCATTTCTGCCGCTGACAATTGGGTTGCTTCACTTTTATTGCCTAATATTGCTACTGACTTTGGACTTGCCATCTCACAAGTGAGTATCGTGCTTACAGCTTATTTGCTTCCTTATGGTGTACTACAGCCTTTTTATGGATATTATAGTGACAAATATGGTAGAAAAAATATATTACTTGCCTTAATGTTGTTATTATCACTTGCCACCCTGCTTTGTTCTTTTGCACCAAATTTGCTATTGCTAACCATTTATAGATTTATTACAGGACTATTTGCTGCTGGCATTGTCGCCGTATCACTAGGTATTTTAGGTGAGTTATATAAAAATGAAATATTAACTAAACTAGTTGGTATTTTTCTGGGATTAATTTTTCTAGGGCAAGGATTAAGTTCGGCTATTGGTGGTTGGCTAATAGAAATTAGCACATGGCGAAATATTTTTCTAATATTTTCTATATTATCCCTGTTATCTTTTATGACACTTTTTAGCTTGCCAACTAGCCCGAAGAATATGGCAAAATCAAATTTTATCCCTACAACTGTTCTATTACTGAAAAATAAAGCCTTATTAACGGTATATTTTCTAGCTTTTTGTAATGGATTTATAGTACTAGGCAGTTATTCTTTTATCGGCTCGTATTTTTTCAAATCGCTGGCTATCGATTATAAGTATGTTGGTCTGGGACTAATGTTATTTGGTTTAGCCTGTTTTTTTACCGGTTTTATCAATAGGATTTTTTTAAAAAATATTGCCTCTAAAAATGTCGTATTTTTAGGTTTAAGTTGCTCACTAATCTCGTTATTACTATATTGTTGTAATAGTGTTGCTTTAGCTTATCTGGCGACTATGATGCTTGGAATTGGTTATATATTAGTTCAATCAATTTTAGCTAGTAAAGCCCTTGAACATGCAGGTGACAATAAAGGCTTATCTTCCGGACTCATTGGCGTGGCTATCTTTGGTGGTGGCGGGATAGGAACTTATTTAGGCAGTTTCATATTAAACGTAATGCAATACCGAATGCTATTTAGTATCTATATTTGCTTGTTATTAATACCTTTTTGGTTAGTATTTAAAAGTCGGAAATTTTAATTAAAAAATAATAAATTTTGTTATATTTTTAAATACTAAAAATTGGCTTACTTTAAATAATTGTTAATATAGGAAGCATTAATACATGTCGAGACTTTTAGTTTTTCTATTTACGTTAGGATTTATTTCTATGAGTAGTGCCAATACATTACAAAAACAGGATTTTTATATTGAGTCATGCTTTGACAAGCAACGCTTATTTATTAGAGAAATTAAACTTGCAGCAAATAAAAATGTTAATAAACCCGCCCCAGTACTTCTAATTCATGGAGCCAGAGTACCAGCAATAGGCTCTTTTGATTTACCCGTTGCGGGAGGATCATTAGCAGAGGAACTCGCTAAAGCAGGAATAGATACCTATTTATTAGATCTCAGGGGATATGGTCAATCAACTAGACCAACTGCGATGTCACAGCCAGCAGAACAATCCGCACCCTTAATTAGAACAGATTCAGCCGTAGCTGATATTGCCTGTGCCATTAATCACATTATGCAATTGTCAGCTTCGTCTAAAGTCAATTTATTAGGATGGGCAACCGGTGGGCATTGGTCTGCGGCTTATGCGACTAAATATTCAGCAACGGTGAATAAACTGGTAATCTATAATTCACTGTATGGCACAACACAAAATCATCCAATACTTGGTAAAGGTTCTTTTTTGGACGATCCTGCACATTCAGGCCAACTTAATCCAAACATAGGTGGTTATCAACTCAATACCCAAGAGAGTCTGTTCCCAGCATGGGATAACAGTATTGCTGTAGAAGATAAAAATTTGTGGCGCGATCCTTTAGTGAGCCAAGCGTATGCACAAGCAGCATTAGCTTCCGATCCACAATCTTATACCCATACTCCCCCGCAATTCCGTTCACCTAATGGTGCTATGGCTGATAGCTTCGAGCTGGCAATTGGCAAACGGCAATGGCAAGCAAAAAATTTGACTATGCCAACGTTAGTGATCTTCTCACAAAATGATTTTTGGAGCCGTAAAGAAGATGCCTTAGCAATCATCAATGAAGCACCTAATGCAAAATTAGTTGAGATTGCAAATGGAACTCATTTTGTTCATTTGGATAGGAATCCATATGGACGAAAAATTTTTGTAGATAATGTGATTAATTTCCTGACTACCAATTAAAATCTAGTAGCTAGTTATTATTTTTTGCCTATGCATGATTAATTACAATATGACTGTTTGTTGGCAAACAACTTGCCAATTATTTAGCTTTTTTCAACTCATTTTTGTTCGTCACAAGATATCAGCTTCAGTGCCAACCCTCTGCTATTGGTTATTTTTAATCGCTTGGTTATATCTGAACGAATAAATAAACATACAGATTAGGATCATGAGAGTTAATCCCCATAATTGTTGATACATTTCCACATTGGATTCTGCATCAGAATAATTTAAATTGGTGCCTAAAATAACTAAAGCATACTCGGTACCTAAAATAATGCCTAAATTTTGACACAGTCTTAACATTCCACCAATCGTAGATTGTTTATCTGGCTGTTGTTGCATTGCTACATGGATTAATGAACTTTGCAATAACCCACCACCAATACCGTAACCTAAAGCTGCTACAATATATGCACATGCTGAAATATTTAAACTCGTGCTCCAAAATAAAGTAAATGCCAGCAACATTGCCGGTAAAGCATAGAGCAAGATTATTTGGTTAACATCTTTGCCTAATAATTTTTTGATTAAAACACTTAAAGTCACCCCAACTGGTGAAGCCATACAAATTAGTCCTATAATATCAATAGGATAATTAGTTTCCCTGATCAACATAATTGGGGAAACAGAAAAAATAACTCCAGCAGTAAACCCAAAAATAAAACTACCAACTGCCACATACCTAATAGTTGACTGAAGTAATAACTCGAAAGCGAATAAAGCACCGGCACGATGCCTGTTATAAGGTGATTTATTTAGTGACAACGTCACTGCCAAACCTAAAATACAAAAAGGAATATTAATAAAAAAGAGTAATCGCCATTGCCAATATTGTAAAATAAAACCACTTAAACTAGGTCCCAATATTGGCCCTATACTAATGGCTAACATAATTACCGCATTCAATTGCAATTTTTGCTTAGTTGATTGTATTCCAGCTATTCCTAAACAATTTGCTTGTAATAATGCCGCCGCTATCCCTTCCCCACATCTAGCTAAAATAAATTGCCAAGCTGATTCACTAATTCCAGCTAAAAATGAAGTTATGGTAAACAGTAAAAAACCCAACATTAACGCAGCTTTTTGCCCATATACATCGCCAAACCAACCACTAGGTATAAGCAAAATAATCAAAAATAATAAATATAAAGTAACCGATAATCCTATAAACATTAATGAAGTAGCAAAACTATTTGCTAGTGAATTCAGAATTAAATTAATAATACCGGTATCAAGGGTTGATAAAAATAAGCCTAAACCACAAATAATATAAATAGAATAACTGGGTTTTGCATCAGTGGTTTGATCACTCATTAGCTACCTACTATAAAGCCAAGTTTTAATCATAATCATATTTCATGAGTTTATTTATGATTAGTTAATTATGTTTAAAATTAAGTTGAAACATATAATGCAAAAGAGGAGTAAGATTGTGTAGGTTAATAATCTATTGGGGTACCATTAAATAGATGAGTAAAAAGTTATATTGTGAAGATTTAATCCATTTTTCTGATGTCATGTCGGACTTTAATCGAGTAATGATTATTACTGAGTTAATGAATGGTCGAGCCCTTTGTGCATCATGGCTGGCAAAACAATTAAATTTATCACCATCGGCAACGCGGTTTCATTTAAAAAAACTAGAAGATGCTCAACTAATTCATCAAAGAACTTGCGGCAGGCACCATTACTATGAAATTAACAATCAAGATACAGCCGATTTTATAGAATCAACCTTTAGAATTATTCCGCCCAATGATTATCTAATTTTAACCAATACCAGCAACAAACAAAAATTTCAGCAAGCGCGAACTTGTTATAAGCATTTGGCCGGCTCATGGTCGGTAACATTAACGCAATCATTACTACAAAATAACTTAATAGCAATTCAAGAAGATCTGTTTTTAATTACTACTGCAGGAAAAAAGTTCTTAAATCACCACCAATTATTACCTGATGACTTTGACAACAAAATTGCTGGCAAACGTTGTATAGATTTTACCGAACATCGCGATCATATAGGTGGTCAATTAGGCTCACAACTACTAAAAGCAATGCTATACCAAGCTTGGTTTAAACAAGACATTAATCGCAGGGAATTAACCATTACCCTATTAGGTAGAATAAAACTTAACGCTATAATGAATGTTTAATCATATTAAAATTAGCTGGTATTCTAGATTTATTAAAAGTTAAAAACCCTACTGAAATATCTGGAAGTTAATTAGTTCCAAACTTTCATAAGGGTTAGTTTGATGGACTATAAGTATAATAGTTTATCCTTGTCCGTAATATGCATCTTTACCATGTTTACGAAAATAATGTTTATCTAATAATTCAGATTGAATCTTAATACCAATATTAAGGTTACGTGTAGCTAATGCCATTGCTGCAACCTCTTCTAATACAACGGCATTGTGTACAGCATTATTAGCGTTTGTTCCCCAAGCGAATGGTCCATGTCCAGATACCAACACACTTGGAATTGCCATAGCATCAATTGAACGTTTGCTAAACTCCTCAACAATCACCTTACCAGTATTTAACTCATAATTAGTAGCTATCTCTGTGGCCCTTAATGTTCGTGTGCAAGGTATATCGCCATAAAAATAATCAGCATGTGTGGTGCCTAAAGCAGGAATATCCAGTCCAGCTTGTGCCCAAATGGTGGCATTGCGCGAATGAGTATGAATAATTCCACCAATCTGGTCAAATGCTTTATAAAGTTCAAGGTGTGTTTCAGTATCACTCGAAGCATTAAGGTGCCCCTCTACCTTTTTTCCATCAAGATCAACAATCACAATATCATCAACCGTAAGCTTATCATAAGCAACTCCAGATGGTTTAATAGCAATGATGCCATTTTTTCTATCAATTTCTGACACATTCCCCCATGTAAAGGTCACAAGTTGGTAAAATGGCAGTAATAAGTTTGCGGCCAATACTCGTTCTTTTAATAATGTATACATGCAAAGCATCCTATTTAGTAATCCAAACCGATCAAATGATAGCAAAGGACGTTTTGATACTAATTGTCCTTTGCTTATCATATTTTTTTATTTATCGTTACCGATATAACGTAGTTTTTTGCCTAACATCAGATTTTTTTCAATGTGTTCTAATGAAATATTTTTTGTTTCAGGAACAAAGAAAATAACAATAAAAATGAATAAAATATTCAAACCGGTATATAACCAAAATGTTTGTGCAACACCGATATGATTTAATAATGTGAGGAATGTTGCGCCAATAATCATATTAGATATCCAGTTTGTGGTAGTTGAACAAGTCACGCCAAAATCACGACTTTTTAACGGTTGAATTTCAGAGCAAAGAATCCACACTACTGGAGCAGCACTCATTGCATAACCGCCAATACACATAATCGCCATACCTACGGCTGCATAAGAAGTTACTGATGAGGCATTACCATTTTCAATTAGTAGCAAGCAAATACCTAAAACTAGCGTTCCTAATGCCATAATGCTGAAACCTACTTTTAAAATTGGTTTTCTTCCTAATTTATCTACTGTAAAGATTGCAATAAAAGTGGCTAAAACAAAGGTGAGACCAACAATAATTGTTGCTATCATTTGTTGTTCGGTTGTTGCAAATCCAGCAAGACTAAAAATTTTAGGAGCATAGTACATAATGATGTTCATGCCAGTGAACTGTTGCATCGCTTGTAATGCCATACCGAGATAAACAGTGCGGCGTACATTTTTATTAATCTTAAATAATGTCCACCCTTCTTGTTTTTGTTGTAAACTTTCTTTGATATCATCAAATTCTTGTTTTACTTTTACAGGATCATTTCGGATCAACTTTAATACCTGTTCGGTTTCATTCAAACGACCTTTAGATGCAAGCCATCTTGGACTATTTGGCAGGAATATAACCACAAGAAAAAGAATAATAGCTGGAACTGAGATAATTCCAAGCATCATTCGCCAATTACCAGTAAAACTAAAATATGTATCAGATAAAAATGCTAATAAAATACCAATTGTTACTAATAATTGATATGCAGCTATCATTTTCCCCCTAATATTTTCTGGTGCCATTTCAGAAAGATATAGTGGCGCAGTATAGGAAGCGATCCCAACAGCAAATCCTAAGATAAGCCTCCAAACTAGTAGCACTTCCACATTAGGAGCCAAGGCTGAACCAAAGCAACTTACAATAAAAAATAATGCACCAGCTAATAAACTATACTTTCTTCCTAAATAAAAAGATAACCAACCATTTGATAATGCTCCCAAAGCGGCACCTAACATCATGGAACTTACGACCCATTCTTGAAGTCGAGTAGTGAGCTCAAATTGGGTGGTGATAAAAGGTAAAGCTCCAGCAATTACACCAATATCCAAACCAAACAGTAACCCAGCCATAGCAGCCGAAAAACCAATTAAGAATGTCATTTTTTGGGCAGAACTTTTTGTCGTTTTATTCATCATAGTAGGCGTATCCATATCCATAGATTTACTCCTTTCATTATGTATTGTTGAGAACAATTGGAGACAATATCTCCAATTATCTAATTTAAATAATTGCTTTAAGCATAAGGATTACAATACGCAATCTCGTTCCAACGTAACTCATTTCTAAAATCACTAATTTTTGTTTCTTCATCAATGACTAATAATTCAATATTATGGAGTTGTGCATAAAGTCTAAAATAATCCATTGATAGTGCTTGGGTATAAACAGAGTGGTGAGCAGCACCAGATAAAATCCACGCTTCAGCAGAAACATCCAATGATGGTTTTGGTTTCCAAACGGCACAAGCAACTGGTAATTTAGGTAACGGATTAGGTTGTTTGACCGTTTCTAACGCATTTGCCACCAATCTGAAACGATTCCCAATATCAATCAAACTTGCATTAATTGCGTAGCCTGGTTTGGATGAAAAAATAAGACGAGCAGGATCAGCTTTATTACCAATACCTAACGGTTGAATATCTAATAATGGTTTAACACCATCATCAACAATGCTTGGGCAGACTTCTAACATATGTGAACCTATAACAAGTTCATTACCTTTAGTAAAATCATATGTGTAATCTTCCATAAATGCTGTGCCACCAGGTAAACCTTTTGCCATCACTTTCATTGTTCTAAGAAGTGCTGCAGTTTTCCAATCACCTTCACCAGCAAAACCATAGCCTTTTGCCATTAACCGCTGAACAGCTAGTCCTGGTAATTGTGCCATACCATGTAGATCTTCAAACGTTGTAGTAAAACCTGAAAAATTACCTTGTTTCAAGAATTGCTGTATACCAAGTTCAATCCTTGCAGCATCAATTAAATTTTGTCTTTTTTCGCCATTAATTTGTGCGACCGGACTAATTTGATATAGTGTTTCATATTCATCAATAAGTTGAGAAATATCACCTTCCTTAACTGAATTAATAACAGCCACTAAATCACCAACAGCATGTGTATTAACTGAATATCCAAATTTAATTTGTGCAGAAACTTTATTACCTTCCGTTACTGCAACTTCTCGCATATTGTCACCAAATCGAACTAACTTCATGTTTTTTTCTTCATTAATCGCAACACAAACCCGCATCCATTTTGCGATTTTTTCATGTACTTCTTTATCTTTCCAATAACCCGTTACCACAGAATGAGGAAGGCGCATACGAGAACCGATAAAACCAAATTCACGACCACCATGTGCAGTTTGGTTAAGATTCATAAAATCCATGTCCATTGAACCCCAAGGAACAAGTTCATTAAATTGAGTATGCAGTTGTAGCAATGGTTTTTGTAAATGGGTTAAACCATTAATCCACATTTTAGCGGGTGAAAACGTATGCAACCATGTAATTAAACCAACACATTTTTTGGAATAGTTAACTTCTTGACATAATGTATAAATATCATCAGGTCTGGTTGCTAGTGGTTTAAGCACAATTTTAATTGGCAAATTTGCTTCTTTATTAAAATAATCAGTGACATATTGAATATTTTTTTTAATTTGTTCTAATGCTTCTGGCCCATAAAGATGTTGACTACCGGCAACAAACCAAATTTCAGCTTCTTCATAAACAAACATAATGGTCTCCTTCGAATGTTTCGTAAATTGAATATAACAACTAAACGTAATAGTTAGGTTCGCAAGATACTGACCAAACTAAATATTTTTCATACAGTTCTTGATATTTTTCTACCCGCTCAGCATTTGGAATAAATGTGGTTTCGATCTGACTGGACATCACTTTTTGTGCAGTTGGAATATCCGGATAAAGATTGGCAGTAACAGCTGCAAATATCGCAGCACCTAATGCACAACACTGTTCAGAATTTACAACTTTTAATGGACGATTCATGACATCAGCACATGCTTGCATGATGACCGGAGATTTTTTAGCTATCCCACCTAATGCCACAATGTTATTGACCGGAACATCCTGTTCGATAAAACACTCCATAATGGCCCTTGCTCCAAAAGCGGTAGCTAAAATCAAACCACCAAATAGCGTTAATGCATCGGTTGAAATGGTTAAGTTGGTGATAACACCTTTGATTCGTTGATTCGCAAATGGTGTTCTACGCCCATTAAACCAATCAAGAATGACGGGAATATTGTCTAAATTTGGATTTTCAGACCATTGTAGAGCAAGCTCATGTAATAGCTTATTTTTTAATTGTTCAGCACCAGTTTGCAATTCTGGCGATTGTTTCACTAACTGTTCAATAGGCCAACATAAAAGTTTTTGATACCATGCATAAATATCACCAAAAGCCGATTGTCCCGCCTCTAGCCCTATATAATTTGGCATCACACTACCATCAACTTGACCACAAATACCTTTAACAGAACGATTTTGAATTACATCTTGCTCTGCTAATAAAATATCACATGTAGATGTACCTATGACTTTTACTAAAGTATACGGCTCTGCTCCAGCGCCAACGGCTCCCATGTGGCAGTCAAAAGCACCACCGGCGATCACGACTGATGAAGGTAAACCTAACTTTGTAGCCCATTGTGGTGTAATGATTCCTATCTTTTTATCCGCGGTATATGTTTCTTTAAATAGTGGGTATGGCAATGCATTAACCAATGACGGATCCAGTTTTTCAAAAAACTCATAAGGAGGTAAACCATCCCACTTTTCGCTCCAAAAACATTTATGCCCTGCAGCACATCGTCCTCTTTTAATTTTATCGGGGGCTGTTGTGCCCGACAATAAAGCCGGTATCCAATCACACAGTTCGATCCACGATGCAGATGCTTGTTTTACCGCATTATCTTGACGAAAAATATGCATGATTTTTGCCCAAAACCATTCTGAAGAATACACACCACCACAATATTCCAAGTATTTTGAATAAGGTTGAATTGAACACAGATGATTGATTTCTTCAGCTTCATTCACCGACGTATGATCTTTCCATAAGATAAACATCGCATTCGGATTATTCATAAATTCAGGTTTTAGTGCTAAAACATCACCATTTTCATCAATTGGTGCGGGAGTTGATCCGGTAGAATCAACACCAATAGCCACGACATTTTTAGCATAAGTATCCAATTGTTTGACAACAGATTGAATTGATTGGGTCATTGCCTCAATATAATCAAGTGGATGATGTCTAAATTGATTCTTTTTAGGATCACAAAACTGCCCTTTTGACCAACGCGAATAATAGACAACTTCAGTCGCTAATTCTTGACCATTTTGACAATTAACAGCTAAAGCTCTAACAGAATCGCTGCCAAAATCTAATCCAATCGTTATTTTTTCATTCATTGAATAGCACCTCAAAGACTAAGTAAATTGAACTTTTACGGAAGAATAATTAATTTAACTGGAAACAAGTAGGTTATTTGCTGCTATAAATATAGACGATTCTGTCTAGGTCAGTTATTTTGTGATATAGATCTCATAATTAAGACTATTCAAAATAATTTTTTATGTAAAAATAAAAATAATCTCAAAAAATAAGAAGATAACAAATGAATAATGTTCAACAAAATGATCCTTTACTACCGGGCTATTCATTTAATGTCCATCTTGTATCTGGATTAACTCCCATTGAGAAGGCAGGAAAATTTGATTTTTTTATTGATCGTCCGAAAGGATTAAATGGCTATATTATTAATTTAACCTATGCGGGACAAGGTACTATTTATCGTAATAATGAATCATTTAATTGTTATCCCGGTGATTTTGTTCTTTTCCCCCCCAAAGAACCGCATCTGTATGGACGAAAAGAAGATGAAAACAATTGGTTTCATTTTTGGATCTATTTCAGACCAAAATCTACTTGGAAATATTTATTATCTTGGGATAATCGGATTGAAAAAACTGGGTTTTATCGTCCTAACACCAAAGTAAAAGAGGAATTAGAACAACTATTTATTAAAATTGTAGAAGTGGGGCAATCTACCACTATCTACTCTGAAAATTTAGCCATGAGTATGTTGGAACAATTTTTAATTCGTTGTGCACAAGAAACGTCTAATACTTACCCATCAAATATTGATACTCGGGTGTTACAAGTATGTAATTATTTGATTGATACTCTTGATGAACATGAATTTATGTTAGATACCGTGGCTCAAAAAATCTGTTTATCCACATCAAGAATTGCACATATTTTTAAAGATCAGATTGGCATGTCAATTGGAGAATGGAGACAAGAACAACGGGTAAGTAGAGCAAAAATTTTATTACAAACGACTAATATGAGCATTGCCGATATTGGACGCTCAATAGGATTTGAAGATCAACTCTATTTTTCTCGTGTTTTCAAAAAAAGAATTGGATTAAGTCCACAAAAATATCGTTATAGTACACAAGAACAAAATGAAAGGAAGATCCAAAATGTTAATTCCCCTTATTTTTTTGATAAACAAAATAATAGTACTTAAACCTAACTTTGACTATTTCAAGCTAAATTGATTTTATTGCTGTAACAGTAGGAGCTAGAGCAACAGTGAGATATGTTTTTTAGCATTATGCTTGTTAGATAAAAATATTTTTTGAAGATATATTTTTATTCAAACTATATTTAACTACCTTAACATTTAAGGTAGTTAAATAATTATCAGTCCAGATTCAATAATTAATAGATTGTTACGATCCCATACTCACAATTGATTTACGGAAACGCATTAGGGAAAAGACGAAGAACACCGATCCAATCGCCAGTAACCATACAAACGAAGTCCAAACAACCTCGATGCCAGCACCACGATATAGTATAGCTTGCCCTAATTCCACAAAGTGAGTGGTTGGAGCTAGTAGCATAATATTCTGGACAAATTCCGGCATACTTTCGCGTGGAGTACTACCACCAGACAGCATTTGCAATGGTAATAAAATCAAAATAAATAACATGGCAAATTGCGCGGTTGATTTCGCCACCGTTGCCATAAATATACCCATTGATGTGGTTACAAACAGGTGCAACGCCGCTCCGGTTAAAAATAACGCTACCGAACCGGTAATCGGAACACCTATCCAAGCATGCACTACCACTAATAATGAAATCCAAGTTGAAACTAACACTACTAATCCCATTGACCAGATCTTCGACATCATAATTTCAAATGGCGTTACCGGCATTGACAGCAAGTGATCGATAGTGCCATGTTCGCGTTCACGCATCAACGCTGCCCCGGTCAAAATAATCGATATGGTGGTTACTATATTGATTATTTCCATAACCGAACCGAACCACGACCTTGTTAAATTAGGGTTAAAGGAGGTATGCACTTGAATACTTACCGGTAAACTATTAGTAGAACTATAGCGATTAACAAATTCAGTGATCTCACCATTCACAATTTGGGTAATATAACCATTACCAACAAATGCCTGCCCCATACGTGTTGCATCGACATTAAGTTGAATTTGCGGGCTGCGATTATTCAGCACATCACGCTGAAAATTTGGTGGAATATTGAGTGAAAAAGTAAACTGATCAGTATCCATACCCCGATCAACTTCATCCATGGAATATAATTTTACTGGTTTTATAAACATGGGTGGATAAAACGCCTGAATAATTTGTCTGGATAACGGCGAATCATCTTCATCGACCACTGCTACCGACGCATAATGCAGTGAATCAGATGTCGCTGTAGCCGCGGTATAAATATCCAAAGTAAAACAATAAGCGATTAACAGCAGCATAATAGGATCGCGCAATAATCCCCATAGTTCTTTAATACCTAAACGATAAATATTAGTTAAACTTTGCATAATATTTATCCTTCCTGCTTTTTAAGAAGCGCAATACTGACCCCAAGCACAATCGGAATGGTGATCAATAAAATGAATATAGAACTATGTAAATCAGCAAAGCTAAGAGCTTTGTTAAATACCCCCCTAGCAATAATTAATAGATGCGTTGTTGGGTAGACTTCACCTATATATTTACCTATTCCTTCGAGTGATGACACCGGATTTAACAAACCAGAAAATTGGATTGCTGGCAACATAGTTCCCACACAGGTTAAAAAGATAACCGCAATTTGACTGCGGGTAACGGTTGATGCTAACAAACCAAAACCCGTCGAAATAATACAATAGGCTAAAGCTGCAACACACAAAGTGAGCACATTACCTTTGATTGGTACATTAAAAATAGTCATCGCCATTATTAACAATAGCAAAAAACTCAACATCGAAATAATAATATACGGGACTTGCTTACCTAATAAAAATTCCGCTCTGGTAACTGGCGTAACATAAAGATTAATAATCGAACCCATTTCTTTTTCACGCACTACCGATAGCGCTGCTAACATGGATGGAATCATCAGCAACAATATAGGGATAACCGCCGGTACCATGGCTGGCAAGCTTTTAATATCCGGGTTATAACGGTACCTAGTTTCTATATCAGCTAGACTAGAAGCAGTTTGCCCTAAACTTTCCTTAGCTTTTTCATTCAGCCAAGCCAAATGCATACCTTGCACATACCCTTTAATAGTATCGGCTCGCATTGGCATTGCGCCATCAATCCAAATGCCAATTTCAACCGGATCCCCACGTTGAATATCTCGCCCAAAATTAGGCGGTATTTCAATTGCCAAAGCAATATCACCACTGCGCATGCGTGCATCCATATTATCATAATCAGTAATTGGTGGTTGTTCGACGAAGTAACGTTTGGAACCAGATAAATTAAGCGTGTAATTTTGGCTAAGTCCACTTTGATCACGATCGAGCACTGCAAAACGTAAGTCTTCAACATCCAAAGTGATACCATAGCCCATAACTAGCATCAAAATTGCTGAACCTAACAAGGCTAAAACTGCTCTTAAAGGATCACGTGACAGCTCAAGGGTTTCGCGCCATAAACAGCCAACCATTCTCGTCATACTAAAACCAGCAAATTGTTTTTCAGTAGTTTTATCAGCATCGTTATTAACGACAGTATTGGTTACTGCAGTGGTGTTTTCTGCCTCAGCGGTATCGTCAGCACCAGCTTCCACCAGATAATTAATAAATGCTTCTTCTAAAGTTTTAGCCTTTTTAGAGGCAATAATATTATCCGGTGTATCACTAGCTAAAACCTTACCTGCATGCATCAGTGAGATTCTATCGCACCTCGCGGCTTCATTCATAAAATGGGTAGTAATAAATACTGTGACTTTGTCTTGGCGGGAAAGTTCAATAATTAAACGCCAAAAATCATCACGAGCAATCGGGTCTACCCCTGAAGTTGGTTCATCCAGAATCAGAATTTCAGGATTATGCACCACAGCAACCGATAAAGATAACCGCTGTTTTACCCCTAACGGCAAACTATCCGGTAGACTTTGTGAGTCTTGTTCTAATCCAAAACGTTTAAGTAATTCTTCAACTCGTCCTGGAATCTTACTCTCTTCAATTCCAAACAAGCGTGCATGTAAAACTAAATTTTGCTCAACGGTTAATTCACTATATAAAGAAAACGCTTGTGACATATAACCCAAGTGCCGCCTAACATTAATATCACTGGCGTCAACAGGTTTACCAAATAACCACGCTTCACCTGATGAGATCGGTAATAATCCGGTTAACATTTTCATG
Source organism: Gilliamella sp. wkB112 (assembly GCF_001690685.1). Lineage (GTDB taxonomy): Bacteria > Pseudomonadota > Gammaproteobacteria > Enterobacterales > Orbaceae > Gilliamella > Gilliamella apicola_J. The sequence goes on from NZ_LZGL01000018.1 coordinate 57,576, forward strand.
GTGGTGGATTTACCACAACCATTTGATCCTAGAAAACCAAATATTTCCCCTTGTTTAATGGAAAAATTAACATGATCAACGGCAATAAAATCACCAAATTGTTTAGTTAGCCCTTTAGCTTCTATGGCAATTTGTGTTTGTTGATTAATATCTAAAGGTGGAATGGTAACGGCTTGATAACCTTGTTTGGCATCATCCGGCATTAATTCAATAAACGCCGCATCCAAATTATCTTTACCAGTTTTGGTTAATAAGGCCTGCGGAGTGCCAGTTTCAAGGATTTTACCGCCATACATAGCAACTAACCAATCAAAGTTTTGCGCCTCATCCATATACGCAGTGGCCACAATAACACTCATTTGAGGGCGTTGTTCACGAATCTTATTAATTAATTGCCAAAATTGTGCTCGTGACAGCGGATCCACCCCAGTAGTAGGTTCATCTAAGATTAATAGATCTGGATCGTGAATCAAAGCCGAACACAAACTGACTTTTTGCTTCATACCACCGGACAACCGCCCTGCTGCTCGGGATAAGAAAGGGTAAAGTCCGGTACTACGCGTTAATTCATCAATACGGCGACGGCGTTCGGCGGCATTATTACCAAAAAGGCGCGCAAAAAATTGCAGATTTTCCTCAACCGACAAAGTTGGATACAAGTTTTTACCTAACCCTTGGGGCATATATGCAATGCGCGTACATACCGATTTGCGATGGGTTTTATCCTTCATATCCCCATCTAACACATAAACTAAACCTTCTTGAATAACATGAGCACCCGCGATAAGTGACAACAAACTCGATTTCCCCACCCCATCAGGGCCGATTAAACCAATCATACAGCGTGGCGGGAAATTCAAATTGATATCATTGAGCGCGCAGTTTTTTTTATAATGTAGTGTTACATTACTAATTTTTACCACTGCATCATCAATCGATTTATCTTCAGCTAGTAAAGCTAAATCCTTATTGTCGGCTTCTGACATATGCTAACTCCAACTATTTACTTGGACACTTTGCAACATCAGATAAATCGGCTGGCCAAGGTGTTTTAGGATCTAGCCTAACCCAAGCAACGCCGGGTAGACCTGTTTTAACTTGTTTAATATAACATTTTAACAATTCCGGGCTTAACTGTGCTTTTACTCTAAACATCAGTTTTTGACGTTCATCTTTAGTTTCCACAGTTTTAGGGGTAAATTGGGCTACACTCGATACAAACGAAACTTTTGCCGAAATGGCTTTATTGGGTAAGGCATCAAGAATTAATCTAACTTCATCGTCTATAGCAACTCGACCGGCAATCGTTTCCGGCAAAAAGAAGGTCAAATACACATCGGATAGATTAACCAAATTTAAGACTTTACCACCTGAAGGTAACACTTCACCGGTTTGGGCAATGCGGTATTGAATCCGGCCAGCAACTGGTGCGGAAAGAGTACTATCATTGATATCAGCTTGGATTTGACTAATATTAGCTTTGGCCACATTAATTGCTGCAGTCGCACTGTCAACACTGGCTTGTGCAGCTTCAATCGCTGCATCAGCAGTAACAACTTGAGATTTAGCTGAATCTAACGCTGCTTTAGCACTATTTACTTTTGCGGTATCATCATCGTATTGTTGAACAGACAAGGCTCCTTTTTGATAAAGAGAAGTGGTTCGATTAAGGTGTTTCAGAGCAATATCCAAATCACTGGCTTTTTGTGCAACCCCTGCTTGGGCAGCAACCTTATCACTCATCTTTAACGCAACTTGAGCTTTGGCATTTACTTCATTACTAATTGCCTGGTTATATTGTGCTTGTGCTTCTTTTAATTGTGCTTGTAAGGTGTCGGTTTGCATAATCACCAATGGTTGATTAGCTTCAACAAAATCACCTTCATCCACATTAATTTTTTCAATCTTTCCGGCTAGTTTAGCCGCAATATTTATTTCGGTAGCCTCAATGCGGCCATTACCACTGGTAAAATCTGGCCCATAGCCATCTTTTGTCATTAATTGCCACACTACAAAACCAATACCAACTACAATAACCGCAACGATAACCCACTTTTTGCTTAATTGTTTCATCCCTTACGCCTTGTCTCAAATTGATTAATTTATAATATAAATTCGCGCGAATTTATTTTTTGCTAAGTTATTTAATTACTACTGTTTAAATAATAGCAAATGTTTTTTATAAATAAAATCAACTCATAAAACAAACGCAAGAAAAGCTAAAATTTAGCACTAATAACATTAAATCACGCAACTTACACCCACAAACAAATCCCAATATTAATAATTATGGCAACTTTAATAACACCAAACAGCAGTTAACATTTTTCCACCTCATAACTATTTTTTTACAGTATTTTTATTGAACTTAAATCTTTATACTGTATATTTATACAGTTTAATAGATTTTACCACGAAGATTACTATTGAAACGGTAATTTTTTGGTCAATTTAAGGAGAATTTGCTTGAATAACAATTGTATAGTACTTGGATTTGTTGATGTTACTATTAAAAATTACTTACCTTTGGTTGATACACCTGTTAGAGCAGGATTCCCCTCACCTGCGGATGACTATTTAGAAGCTAAATTGGATTTAACCGAGCATTTAATTAAACATCCCAGTGCGACCTATTACATTAAAACTATGGGTGATTCAATGATTGATTATGGCATTTACAGCGGTGACTTATTAGTAGTCGATCGCTCATTAACCCCCAAAATAGACGATATTGTGATTGCCGCGGTTGATGGTGAACTAACCTGCAAATGCTTGGGAATAATTGAGGGACAACATCATTTGCTTGCCGGTAATGCCCTCTATGCGCCAATTTCATTAGTTGGTAAACAAGTCCATATTTGGGGAGTCGTCATCCATACCATTCATTCTTTACGCAAGTGAGGATTTTAATGATAGGCTTAATTGATTGTAATAACTTTTATGCTTCTTGCGAACGGGTATTTAATCCCACATTAGAAGGTAAACCCATTGGTATTTTATCCAACAATGATGGTTGCGTCATAGCCCGTTCTAACGAGTTAAAACCATTAGTACCAATGGGGATGCCTGCATATCAAATTCAACCCAAAATTCGCAAACAAATTACCTTACTCAGTTCCAATTATGAACTCTATGGTGACATGAGCCAACGGGTATTTGACACCGTGCGCAACTATACGGCCAACATTGAGCCCTACTCGATTGATGAAGCCTTTATACAATTAGACGGATTTAGCGACATTCCCGATCATTGTCAAAAATTAAGGACAATAGTTAAACGCGACACCGGGATCCCCGTTAGTATTGGCGTTGCCGTCACGCGAACTTTGGCAAAATTAGCTAATCATATCGCCAAAAAACAAGTTATTCATCAAGGTGTTTACTGCTTGGCAACCAATGCAACATCATTTATTGACACTTTAAAAGCCCATGCCATTGATGAAGTTTGGGGTGTTGGTCGTCGCATTGCCGAAAAATTGCAAACTTTAGGTATACACAGTGCCTGGGATTTACACCAAGCCGATCTAAAACAAATTAGGCAACAATTTTCCGTAGTTCTGGAGCGAACTGTCTTAGAATTACGTGGCATTGCCTGCATTGAATTAGACGATTTAGCAACACCCAAAAAAAACATCATGACTTCGCGCAGTTTTGGGCGTTTAACCGGTGAATTATTTGACTTGCAAGAAGCGATCCGTATTCACGCCTGCCGAGGTGCAGAAAAACTCCGCCATCAACAATCCGTCGCCAATGCAGTGGCAGTTTTTTTAAAGACCAATCATTTTCGTAAAGATTTAAACCAATACTACCCATCGATAGTCGTCCCTCTTGCGGTTGCTACTGATGACTCGCGGTTAATCGTTCACGCTGCCCAAAAAGGCTTGCAATCAATTTATAAAAAAGGATATCTATTTATGAAAGCCGGAGTAATGTTATTGGATCTAAAAGCCAAAAACAGTAATTCGCAGTACGATTTATTCACCAATGAATCAATAGTTACATGGCAACAACAAAATGACCGATTAATGCAAACAATAGATAACATTAATCGCAAGATGGGCAAAAACACTATCCAACTAGGAGGAACACAGCCACAAGCACCTTGGCAAATAAAACGCCAACTACTCAGCCAACGTTACACCACTCGTTGGGACGAGTTGCCCTTGGTTAAATAAATTAGCCACTAAAGCTAATAATAACATCGATAACTCTTTGTTTAACTTATTTGTTTAAATTCACTATTTGTGCGAAGTTGTCAGCTTATTGTGTTCATCACTTACCGGAACCCATACATCCCATTTGTCTTGATTAGAATCACGTGTTTTTTCACAATAAACAGCAATAACATATTCATGGTAAATTTTATCATCCAGTAATTTAATCTTTTTCCATTTGGCCTTTAACGGCACTGCACATTTAGGCACAAAAACTTTGGCATTAAGTTCAAGTGACTGCAAATTGGTTTGATGTTGCTGGTTATACTCACTAATAAATTGTTTAGCTTTATTATTGATATAAGCTAAACCTTCAATTTCACCATCACCATAATGCTGTTCAACAAAAGTTTTAATTTGAGCAAAAGATATTGCAGGAATAGCTAGCAATAAAAAAACAGATAATACCTTAATAGAATTTTTTATCATAAATTTATATTCTCTTTATTTAATATGATATCAATTATAAATAATCAACATATTAAATGTCACCATAGAATTATAAAAAGTATATGTAAATCAACATAAGTGACATTGTAACAAAATATCCTATTAGGCAAATAACATAGTAAGTGCTATGCTTATAATCTGATTATTGAACTTGTGTTTGGCTATTTTATAAAGGTGCTTTTTATGACTCTCCCTTCGTTTTTGACTCTATATAATGAACTTATTTCTACTCCAACTATCAGCAATGTCACCAATGAAAAATTAGATTATTCCAACCAACCGCTTATTGATAAATTAGCGACTTGGTTTACTGATTTAGGTTTTACGGTGGACATTCAACCGGTGCCTAATACTCGTCATAAATTTAATCTACTCGCCACCTATTCCAATAGTCAAAATAAAACCAAAGGTGGATTATTACTAAGTGGCCATAGTGATACCGTTCCATTTGACGATGGGCAGTGGACTAAAGATCCCTTTAAGTTAACCGAAGAAAATAACAAATTATATGGACTTGGTACCGCAGATATGAAAGGCTTTTTTGCTTTTATTTTAGATGCATTGCGGGATATTGATCTCAAAAAACTTACTAAACCTATTTATGTACTGGCCACCGCAGATGAAGAAACTTCAATGGCGGGTGCTTCATTTTTTGCTAAACAAACCCAACTGCAACCCGATTGTACCATTATTGGTGAACCAACATCATTAATTCCTATCCGAGCCCATAAAGGCTTTTTATCCAATTCGATTAAAGTCATTGGTAAGTCAGGTCATTCTAGCGATCCCGATAAAGGCGTTAATGCGATTGAAATTATGCATTTAGTTATTGAGCGTTTATTAAAATTAAAACAGAAATTTAAAGAACAATACCATAATGATGGCTTTACTGTTCCCTACCCGACTTTGAATTTGGGTGTGATCCATGGTGGAGATGCAGCCAATCGTATTTGTGGGTGCTGTGAATTGGTAATTGATATTCGCGTATTGCCGGATAATGACGTAGATTCACTTTATAATGCCTTGTGTGAAGCTTTACAACCAGTCATGGATAAATATCCTAACCGTATTGCTGTGGAATATGAAGTAGCACCAATCCCGGGGTATGAATGTAAAAAAGATCACCCTGCATTGCAGCATATTGAAAAGTTGGTTGGTCACACTGCCCAAACGGTAAATTACAGTACTGAAGCCCCTTATTTAAATCAAATAGCGCCAACCATTGTATTAGGGCCGGGTTCTATTGAGCAAGCACATCAACCAGATGAATTTATCTCGATGGACTTTTTAAAACCAACTAAAGTGACCATCGAACGCTTGATTAAAGATTTTTGTCTATAATCGAGAAACTCATGCGCCGACTTCGTCGGCGCATAGCAGTTAAAGTTCGAATTTAGCTAAGTCATAAGCAATTTCAGTATTAGCAAATACAGTTTTCGCTTCATTCACTAATTTAGTGCTATCTTTTAAGCTATACCTAGGGCTGATGTGGGTAATAATGAGCCGTTTAGCATGCGCTTGTTTAGCGATGGTAGCGGCTTGCACGGTAGTGGAATGACCGCGATCGCTGGCTTTAGCTTCAAGGACATGTTCTTGGGTAGCTTCGTGCACCATAACATCCACATTTTTTGCCAAATCAATCGAGGCTTGGCAGGGAATGGTATCGCCTAAAATAGCTAACTTGCGCCCTGCTTTAACGTTACCTAAATAGTCATTGCCATTAATCCTACGTCCATCATTAAGTGTCACGGTTTTACCTTGTTTAAGCAGAGCATACAGTGGGCCAATATTAATATTATCTTGTTTTAATTTATCCATATTAAGGCTAGCCAGACGATCTTTTTCAATAATTCGATAACCAAAGCAAGGTACGCGGTGCTGTAACTGTTTGGCTTCAATATAAAATTGCTCATCTTCAAATACCGTACCATCCTGTTCAAGTTCAATAATATTAAGCGGGTAAGTCAACCACGAATAACTAATATTAGTCACAGTTTCGATAAACTGTTTAATACCTTTGGGGGCAATTAAAGTTAGCGGTGATTGATTTTGCATTAATGATCGAGTTGTTAACACGCCAGGTAGCCCAAACAGATGATCACCATGTAAGTGAGTTAAAAAGATCATTTCAAGTTTAGCCAGACTAAATTTAGCTTTTTGCATTTGCATTTGTGTAGCTTCACCACAATCAAAAAGCCATAAGCGACCACGTTCTTGAAGAAGATCTAAAATAATTGCACTAACATTACGTTCCGCAGTTGGACAACCGGCGCTGGTACCAAGAAAAGTAAGATTCATGTTAAGCTAGACGTTTTTACGCTCAACAGTTTGTTCACCCCAAAATAATTTGTTGGCTTTGGTTTTAGAAAAAGCGAGTTGTAAGACTTCATCACTCCCTTCTTGCCAAATTTGTTCAGCTAACGCTTCATCATGGTTGGCGACTTCAAAAATAGCTTCTGCAATTTCGATAGAAGTTTCACGAACATTAGCCCAAGATCGAATATCATGTATATCTTTTTTGGTAGAATTCATATTATTACTCCTCATTTGCAAGATAACGTGTAAAATAAACCTAAATTAGGCAAATTACAATAGGTCAACAACTTTATGTTAACTGTTATTTCTCCGGCAAAAACGCTTGATTATCAAAGCCCATTAATCACCCAACAACATACCCTGCCACGATTTATCAATACCACTAAACAGCTAATTAAAAATTGCCAAAAATTGAGCGTCAATGAGTTAACCAAATTAATGTCCATTAGCCCCAAATTAGCGGAAATTAATTATGAACGATTTAAAAAATGGCATGCTAATTTCAATCTCAACAATGCTAGACAAGCAATATTAACCTTTAAAGGTGATGTATATACCGGACTGCATGTTGAAGACTTTAGTACCAGTGATTTGCAATTTGCGCAGGCACATTTACGGATTCTGTCAGGTTTGTATGGAGTTTTAAGGCCTCTCGACTTAATCCAACCCTACCGCTTAGAGATGGGCATTCGCTTGAAAAATGGTAATTATACAAATTTATATCAATTTTGGGGTGATCAATTAACTGAATACCTCAACGATGAACTAAGCCAATCAAGCAATCCAACTTTGATTAATTTAGCCTCCAATGAATATTTTAAGGCAATCAAACCCAAACAATTAAAAGCTAAGATTATTCAACCCATTTTCTTAGATAAAAGTAAAGATGAATACAAAGTCATTAGTTTTTTTGCTAAAAAAGCTCGAGGACTGATGAGTCGCTTCATCATAAAAAATAACATTAATAATAGTCATGATATTAAAAGTTTTAATTTGGAAGGCTATCTATTTGATCAACACCGTTCAACTGAATTAGAATGGTTCTTCATTCGCAATCATTAATAGAATAATACATATTAAGATGGAATTCCTTTCTACTTTATGGTTACAATTTTTAGCTACTTTACCGTTGTTTGTATTGATATTACTCGGTTATCTTGCGGTTAAAATTGGGCGATGGCAAAAAACCATCACTGATAGTTTAACTAAATTTACCTTTTATATTGCCTTTCCAATTATGCTATTTCAGATTATGAGCCATTTTTCTGAACATTCGCATATAGATACAAGGTTATTATTAGTTTTTTTTGGCGGTAGTTTTATTGTCTTTGCTATTGGTTGCTTAATTGCCTCCAAAATATTTAAATTGAATGGTTCTGAAAGTACTCTATTTGCCATGGGCGGCATTTACACGAATACGGTGTTTGTAGGAATTCCGATTATTAAAATGTTATTAGGCGATAATGCCATACCGATTGTGGCTATTATTGTGATCTTTAATGCTTTGATTTTATGGACACTTGCTACAGTGTCCATCGAATTTGTACAAATAGGTAAACTTTCATATCACAGTATCATCAAGGCATTTAAAAATGTGTCTAAAAATCCAATTATTATTGGCATTTTTGTCGGCATGTTAGTTAATTATATTGGCTTGCCATTACCAACATTTATTAATCAATCAACCAAGATGGTCAGTGATATGACTGCACCACTGTCATTAATCGTGCTAGGTATGGGGCTTGCTGAATATAAAATCCGCGACGACTTAGTGATCACCTCGGCAATTTGTCTATTAAAATTGTTCATATTGCCAATGGTGACTTATATTTTAGGTAAGCTATTAGGTTTGCCGTTATTAGAATTACAAGTGATGGTAGTATTAAGTTCGGTATCCATTGCCATCAATTGTTACATGATGGCAAGGCAGTTTGAGGTTTTACAGGGACCGATTGCTTCGAGTTTACTTATTTCAACCGCATTGTCCTCAATCACTACCCCATTGATTTTATCGATTATGATGCAGTTACCGTTTACTTTATCCTAATTTTTACTGATTTAAACGGTGGCGTTTAAATCGGTAATGTAGCATTAAAGCAGCAACAATAACCGCACTGCCTAGCAAAAACCGTAACCAATCGATAGATTGGTGCCAAAACACCACATTTACTAAAATCCCGGTGGGAATAACTACATTATTCATAATAGCTAACGTTCCAGAATCAACTTTCGTGGCACCATAATTCCATAAAAAATAGCACAAGCCGGAAGCAACAATACCTAACCACACAATAACTAACCATTGGACATTGGTGGTTGGTAATTTTTGTGAGTTACCAAATAACAGCCAGCCGATAGCGGCGACAATTACTGCTCCAACATAAACCCAAGCAAAAGCCTGATGTTGTGGTAATGGGTATAGCTCCATAACACGTTTATAACCTACTTGCCCCAAGGCAAATACCATATTAGCTGCTTGAATCAATAAAAAGCCAATCATAAAATCGGTACTTATATGATCATAACGAATAATGGCAGCACCGATCACGGCAATAACAGCTGTAAAAAGATAACTAAGCCTTAACGGGTGGCATTGTAATAAATCATAAATAATTGTTACATAAATTGGCGTGGTAATAGTAAATAACAGCACCTCAGGAACAGAGATATATTGAAAAGAGTTATAATAAAAAAAGTACATAATGCCTAATTGACAAGCACCAACGCCCATCAACAGTAACATAGCTTTTAGTGGGATATGTTTAAAGCGTAGAAATGGAACAAAGGTTATAAAAGCCAATAGTACTCGCATGACCACCGCAAACCAAGTGTCCACCTGCCCACTTAAATAAACGCCGATAAAACTAAATGAAAACGACCATACAATGGTCACTAAAATAAGATAAAACATAGGTTATTAATGGTTGTTATAAATAATAGTTTGCTCAATATAATCATCTGAAATTTTTACTTTTATCAAAAGTAGCTATCATTTTTTTATAGACTGAAGATATTCATCATAGATAGTTAATTCCTTTTGTCTAGACCCATTAGAACGCTCTGTTTGATATAAAATATCCCCATTTACACCATCAATAAGCACACAATGAACTATGTCTACACTGCTTTTAGCATAATATTGTAATTCATATACAGGGCTATTAACTCTTGGAAGAATATACCTGTTTAATCTCGCTATTTGTTTAGGATTCATAATATCTATATTAAATTTTTGTTCTATTAGTATTCTTAAATCATCAATAGATACTTTAAAAGAACTATAATCATCTAGCTTTATTATTTTGCTATTCTTATATTGTTCTAACTTTATTTTCATACTATAAAATTGGGTTAGTTTTTCAACAAGATCTCCTTTCTCGTTGTATGCTCTAACAACATTATAAGGGGAGGTAGCTTTACTTATTTGTTCTATATAGCCATCTGTACTTTTAAATTTTCTAATGTAAGTTCCATCATCTAAAGTATAACTCCATTCGTTACTACTAGTATCTTTATTTTTATTGAATCCTACCACATCAAAATGATCCTTATTGTCGCTTTTAACCGTTTCTGCATAAGCATTACTACTAATAATTAAGACACTAATAGATATTTGTATAAAAAGACACTGAAGAATTATATATACTAGTTTTCTTTTAAACATCATATTGTTGCATTATCTCCCACTGCAAAATCCATTAGGAATGTATAAAGAAAAGAGTTAATAAAAACGGTATCAATTATTTATATAAACTTAAGATATTCTTCATATATAGTCAGTACCTTTAGTCTAGGACCATTACAACGCTCTTTTTGATATAAAATATCTCCATTTACACCATCAATAAGCACACAATGAACTACGGCTACACTGCTTTTGTCATAGTATTGTATTTTATATAAAGGGTTATTGCCATAAAAATAGCCACATTAGTGGCTAGATTTTATGCGCTGATTTTGGGCACGATTAAAAATCCAATTCATCCCACCAAATATCGATAAGTGGACTAGCTTCGACATTGGTTAACCCATGGCTTTCTAGCCAACTAGTCACCAAAGTACGATGTTCTTCGGTACAATTACCTAATTTTTGTGTACAAATAATCCCTTGCCAATTTAAATAACCGCAACCTTCATAAGCTAAACCATTAGGTTCAATGACTTCACGGATAAACAGATCTACAACTTTGTCCAAAGTGGCTTCATCAGTACCTTCGGCAAATGACCAATTAATGGTGAAACCTAATTCTTTGAATTCATCAATATGTAATTTTTTACGTAAACGTCGACTGCGATTTACCATAATTTGCGTTCCTTTTCTTTATTGAGTATAACTTGATTTATGTTTAGAAGTAGCTTGCCTATTAGCTAGTTTACCATTATTTGCTTTGCCATTACTTTTATTTGCTGGTATAGCGCGATTATTGGCTGACCGCGATTTATTTGCTGCCCGGCGCGGTGGCGTTTTTTTTGCCGGTTCAGCTTTGATAGTTGGATCAACGGCAAAGCCTTGAGTGGTTAATTCCGGGAGCGGCATTTTAATTAACTTTTCAATGGCTTTTAGTTGTGGCAACTCATCAATACAAACTAACGAAATGGCCTGCCCTTGGTTTTGCGCCCGACCGGTGCGGCCAATGCGGTGCACATAATCCTCGGCCACTTGTGGTAGTTCATAGTTAACCACATAAGGTAATAATTCAATATCCAACCCTCGTGCCGCAATATCGGTCGCAACTAAAGCCCTAATTTGACCGTTTTTAAAATCGGCTAAGGCTTTGGTGCGCGCACCTTGACTTTTATTGCCATGAATAGCTGCGGCTTTAATGCCATCTTTAGTTAATTGCTCAGCTAAATGGTTAGCGCCATACTTAGTGCGGGTAAAAATCAACACTTGTTGCCATTGATTTTTGCCAATTAAATAAGACAGCAGTTCGCGTTTTCGCCATTTATCTACTCGATGAACATATTGGGTGATTTGCTCTGAGGCACTGTTAGTTTTAGCCACCGCAATTGACTCAGGATTTTGTAAAATAGATTTGGCTAGAACTTTAATGTCATCCGAAAAAGTGGCCGAAAACATCAGGTTTTGGCGTTTTTTAGGTAACTTGGCAATCACTCGGCGAATATCATGAATAAACCCCATATCCAACATACGATCAGCTTCATCCAACACTAATATTTTAACAGTAGCTAAATCAACGGCATTTTGTTGCACTAAATCCAATAATCGCCCCGGTGTGGCAATCAAGATGTCCACTCCGCCCCGTAACTTCATCATTTGTGGATTAATACTAACGCCGCCAAACACCACCAATGAACGAATTGGCAAATAACGACTATAATCACGAATATTGTCACCTATTTGTGCTGCCAGTTCCCGAGTAGGGGCTAAAATGAGTGTATATAATGGTCGTTTCCCTTTTTTAGTCTCAGGTTTACTGGCGGTGTTGTTTTGTTGATCTAGCAATTTTTGTAAAATTGGCAAACCAAAGCCAGCGGTTTTGCCGGTGCCAGTTTGGGCACTGGCTATTAAATCTTTACCGGATAAAATAACAGGAATGGCTTGTTGTTGAATGGGGGTTGGTGCCGTATAGTTTTGTTCTTGAATAGCTTGTAAAATCTTAGCGTCTAAGCCAAGAGAGTCAAATGACATGCAATGTTCCTAAATGAAAAACAATCAGTTAACATTATAAATTAATTCGCTAATTTTTTCTAATTATTTCAATATTTTGTGTGTCTGTTTGGGGAAATAATGACTAATAGTCATTTTATCTTCTATTTAGTCTAGGAGGTAGCCGATTTTAAGTGATTTAGCTTAACCACAATTAATGGCTAACAAATTGTCTCTTGAGTGATTCATAAAAACGACCGATAAGCGTACTAATCCAATTAGTTAGCACTAAAGCGTTTTTCATCGCCTAAATAGTTAATAAGGTAATTAATATAAAAAACATTAAAAATAATAACGTAAAAGGATTTTGTTTTTAATTTGATGTTGTACTCACCCAAACAATAATAAGTTAATACATATCTGGCAAAATTTGCCCATTCAATCCACATAAACAGACCAATATAATCAATAATGTTATTTAGGTTTTTTAAATAAAAAATCGCTGTTATAACACCGATTAAAGCAATAAAAAACGGTGCGAAGTACAAAATAATTATTGTTTCAATATAAGCATTACTTTTTACCTCAACGCCCAGCAATTTTTTTATTGATTTATTAACTCTATAAACCCACACTAACTGGTAAATACCAATAGTAATTAGTGACCATATAATAAATTTAAAAGTGCTTAAGTTATTTTCTTTTTTTAATTCAACAATTGTTTTCATTTTGCCTTATATAACTTTTATATCATTAATTAAAAGATATGATGTTATCAAACATAATATAGATAAAAATAAATTCTACCAGTTTAACTGATAGAATTTATTTAAATAGAAATCAAAAACTAGAATCTATACGATACACTAGCTTTAAAGTTACGACCTAAACCATAAGTGTTTTCACCTAGATAAAGCCTGTAATCTTTGTTAAATAAATTATCAACAGCTAATTTAACTTCGGCTTTAGGTAAAAAAGTTGGTTGCCAACTAGCAAATAAGTTGTGTAATGAATAACCTGATGATTCTCCTAATGCATAAGACTTGAGATATTTGCGGCCTGTTCGGTCTTGTTTTCTAACAAATTGTCCATTCCAGCCAGCTCTTATATTCCATTCTGGAATTTTAAAACCTGTAGTTAGTGTAGCTGTTGTAGGTGCAATTGTTGCGACTTCGGTTTTTTTATTCATCCATAGTGATTGCGGAACATGGTCTCTAGTACCTTTTTGAATTGAATAAGTCCCACTAGCAAACCAATATTTACTATCATAATAACTTTCTAATTCAAATCCTTTTATCACCATTTTTCCTGGAACATTATGATAATTTGATAGTCCTAAAGGACAATATTTACCCGGACCACAAATAGAATTATCATATCCACGAGTTATAAATATCTCATTTTTTACTTGTTGCCTAAAAAATGTACTTCTAACTTGTAGTTTATCCGCATCAAATAAAAGATTTTTAAAATCTAAAATATTACCAGCTCTAATTGACATATTACGTTCTTTTTTCAAATTTCGACTTGTTGCTGAAATTTTACCTGAACCGCCGTATTTAGGAGTAAATTGGACTTCATAACTTTCATCAATGGTTGGAGCTTGCCATGCATAACTAACATCGCCAAAAAAGCCAACATTTTGCGTTGCTTGCCAATAAGTACCAAATCTAGGAGTCCAACCAGTATAAGTAACTGGTGAATAGTTATGTCCAAAGCGAGGATCTGGATCACTATAAGCAGGAGCATAATTCTTTTTACCATGATTGCGTACATAATCATATCTAAGACTTGGTGTTAATACAAAATCACTTATGGATTGTTCATCTTGGATATAAAAACTATAATTCTGTTGCTTACCTGAGGGCATATAGGCTGGTTGGAAGTAACCGTAATTATGGCTCGCTTTCTTCTTATAAGAATTTAAATACATTAGAGTATCGCGATCGTGTAAATGAGCTTGTGTACCAATTTTAAGTGCATGATCAATTGGACCCGTAGTAAAAATACTAATATTTTCTAATTCTACAGTTTTATCAGTATAACTGACCCAACTTTCATTCCCCATGGTACCTAGTGATGCAATCGCATCATATTTAGCTGGACGGGTATCGTGTTGTTTAGTTTTTGAATATGTTGCCTGTAAAGTTAAATTAATTAATGGATTATAAGTAGGTTGATAATTCCATTTAAATTGAGCCGAATCGTCAGTTTGATCACGATTAACCAATTTTCTTAACCAAGCACCTTTATAACCATATTTTTTAATTTGAGCTGGAGTAGGAGGATTCATTTTTTCAACATATTTTGATGCCCACGGTTGCCATGAATCACGTTTAGAGCGAATGCCTGATACGGTAAAAGTATGTTCTTCATTGGGCCTAAAGTTGAATTTCCCCATATAAGTATCCATATCATCTTCAGAAAATACAAAGCGAGAACCATCAGCTCGTTTAAAATTACCACTATCGCGATTATTGTAGTAAAAAAGAGCATCAAACATATCATCCTCAGTTTTTCCATAAACAGCACCTGTAACCATATTTTGATGATTATTAGAATGGAAACCATATTTAACTAATGCCCCAACAAGTTGATTTGGATCTAATAAGTCAGTAGCATCTTTAGTTTCCATTCTAATTGCACCACCAAATCCACCATTACCAAATTTGACATCATGAGGACCTTTGTTTACTTCAATATTTTTAAGTAACTCTGGTTCCACAAAAACTGATCCTTGTCGATATTTTTGAAATCCTTTTTGTGCACCATCAACAATTATTTTTACATCTTCAACTTTTTCAAATCCCCAAATGTTTAATGTTTGACCTCCAGGCCTAATTGATCCTGAAGCACTAACACCAGGTAAAGTGTTCAATAATTCAGCAACATTATCGGCCTGTTTTTGTTCTATTAGACCTGAAGATACTGTAGAACGGCCAGCAATAACACTATTTATTTTTTTTAATTCATTTTGGGAATTTGATCTAGCTGTAACGGTAATGACATCATCAATATCTTCATTTGTATTTGTATTAGTTTTATTTTTGTTGCTTTGTTGTAAATGCTCTTGTCCATTTACTTTTTTAGTATCCATATTATCTCTAGCCAATTGTTCAGCTTGTAGAGAAGTACTTAGAAAAAATAATAATATACCTGCCTTCTTATAATCCATACTTAATTCCTTTCATGTAACTTTTTAAATTATTTGAATATTAATAAAAGATTGACCATTAACCCTAAAAAAGATAATGATAATCATTATCTTTTTTAGGAGCGTGATTATATTTACTTTGGTTACAAATAGAAAGGGAAATATAGATTTAAATATTTAGTATCAGAGATATCAAAAATTAATTAATTATAAATCAAATAATAATATCTATTGTGGACTTAGGCGATAACCGGCTGATTGTATGCTATCTTTTTTCACCCAACCCGATATATCTTCAGGATGGTCTTTTAAAAAGTATATAGCATAATAAAAATTACCATAATCAGAATATACAATTAGCGTAGAAATTTCATCAGATCGCAACAACGTATCGGTTCGACAAGCTTCATTAGGGGCTGAATATAAGTAATCCTTTTCACCATTGTTGTTTTTTAGTTGGTAGGTTTCGAGAGGAGAAATCATCACACTATTTTCTGTAGCTTGTTGATTTAATAATTCACAATCGGTAGCAGTGGCAAAAAAAGAGGTTGATAACAGTACCAAATACCATATCTTTCTCATGTTAAATTCCTTAAAGGTAAATTCGGTACCTTGTTTTTCTCAATTATAATAGTAAAATTCCCAATTATTTCTTAAACCATTATGCACTGTGCCTAGTTATTCATCCATAAAAAAACACCTGCATCTTTTTCATAAGATTAAACGTATCCAAGAAAAAGCGCCTTTGATGGTGCTAATTATTGCTGGGGTTATAGGAACCATTACCGGTATTATTGGGGTAATGTTTCAATATGCTGTCAATTGGGTTATCAGCATCCGCAAATTATTAATACTACATTTATTTGATAATATTTGGTTAACTTACTTAGCCATTTTTTGCATAACCGGAGCTATGGGGCTATTTGCCTACTATTTAGTTGAACGCTGGGCACCGGAATCGGGTGGTTCAGGTATTCCGGAAATTGAAGGTGCCTTAATGAACTTACGCCCAGTACGCTGGCGTTATGTATTGCCGGTTAAATTTATAGGCGGACTCGGGGCTTTAGGTTCGGGTATGGTGTTAGGGCGTGAAGGCCCAACTGTGCAAATTGGTGGTAATGTTGGCGCCATGATTTGTGATCTTCTTAAAATTAAAAATATTGCTTATCGACATACTTTTTTAGCCACGGGTGCTGCCGCCGGGATCACTGCCGCCTTTAATGCTCCCCTCGCTGGTATTTTATTTATTATTGAAGAAATGCGGCCACAATTTCGTTATAGTTTAACCTCCATTAAAGCCATATTTGTCGGTGTGATTATGGCAAGCATTATGTACCAATTTCTATTTAATCAAACCTCCGTGTTTCAAATTGGTCATTTTAATGCCGTACCGATTCAATCATTATGGCTGTATTTAATTTTAGGAGCACTATTTGGCGGTATTGGAGTAATTTCTAATAAATGTATATTACTGATGCAAGACCGTTATCGACAATTTTATCAACGCAAATCATATAATTTTTTAGCCACTGGCTTTCTGCTGGCGGGTATTTTTGGCGTAACTAGCTTCATTTTGCCAGAAATAACTGGTAGCGGATTTGATTTTATTCCTGACGCAACTTTTGGTAAATATGCTATTGGTACGTTATTTTTGATCTTATTGATGCGTTTTATTACCACAGTTTTATGTTTCAGTTCCGGTGCACCCGGTGGCATTTTTGCACCAACTTTAGCTCTCGGTACCACAATTGGGATTGTTTTTGGGTTATTCACTCAACAAATTTTCCCCAATTATCGTATTGAACTAGGAGCTTGCGCTATTATCGGCATGGGAGGTTTATTTGCCGCCACCGTGCGGGCTCCATTAACTGGCATTGTATTGGTGATGGAAATGTCAGATAACTATCAGCTAATATTACCAATGATTATTACTTGTTTAGGCGCAACCCTAATTGCCCAAGCATTAGGTGGAGTACCGCTCTACTCGGCTATATTAGAGCGGATTTTATTAAGAAGTAAGTCAGTTGAAGCTGAAAAAACAGAACAAACGTAATTCGTTTTGGTCTTTTAATTAACCCTTTTGTTCACCAAATCCTTCACCATAGAACATCAAGCCACTACCACCGCGTGGAATAGACTGGTGAAATTGATGTAAGGCTGTTTTTTGTTGCTGCTGTTGATTGGCCTTATATTGGCAGAGTTTATGTAACAGTAATAATTTAGCTAATCGTTTATTGGCATGTTGGCTGCGTTCCGTTTGTACTTTGACACTTATACCGGTTGCAATATGGGTTGCCCGCACCGCTGATTCGGTTTTGTTTACATGCTGCCCCCCAGCACCCGATGATTTCATAGTCGAAAATTCAATTGCACTATCCGTGATTGGTACAGGATTAGGTAAGCAAGTTACACCAATAAACCAATTTTTACGTTTATGCTTAGGTCGATAGGGGCTTTGGCAAACCCATTGTAAAGTGCCTTGCCAACGCGCACTCAATTGATCTTTTTGCTCCCCTTCTATTGCAATGAGTACTGAGCGAAAGGTGCCGGATTTTTCACTCGGCACCGCTTCCAATATATCTGCAGACACATTTAATGCTAACGCTTCTTGCATAAATTGATTTACTGCCTTAGCCACCGCTAAAGTGCACTCATCCGGACCTTTTGCCGCAGAAAAATATAATAATGTCATCAATTTTCCCCCTGCGTTTTATAGGTCAATATAGGGGTAAGTTGGGCAATAACAGTAATAATATTGGCTTGTTGCATTGACTCAATCACACTATCGATTGATTTATATGCTTGGGGTGCTTCTTCAAAAATTAAACTATTATCAGCACAAATAACGCGACTACCTAGTTTAGTACGCATCATATCATTTACACTATAGCGATTTTCTAGTTTACCCTTACAATCAGCACGTCGCCATTTACGCCCGGCACCGTGCGCTAATGAAAGTAACAGATCTTCACTCGGTATTGGCTTGACTAAATAGCTGTAATCACCGCGTGAACCCGGTACAATCACAATTTCGTCCATGGCTGATGATGCACCTTTACGGTGTAACCAATAATCTTGCTCAGCTAAAGTAACTTTTTGCAAAAAATTATGACAGACATTAAGTACTTCATGCCCTTGAGTATTAAGGTTTGTCATGAGCCTTTGCGCCACAATTTGCCGATTTAATATGGCAAAATTTACCGCATTATCATGTTTAGCTAAATAATCTAGTGCTTCAGGACTATTTTCAACTAAACCTTGATAACCAAAGCGCGCTAATTGCTTTTGTAAAATAGCATGCCCGAGTCCTCTGGAACCCGAATGCACCAATAAAAACAACTTCTTAGCATTAAGCTGGTAATGATTAAAAAGTTGTTCATTATAAACTTGGCTTACTTTTTGCAGCTCAGCAAAATGATTGCCACCGCCAATCGTACCAAGATTATAGTTATGACGGCTATCAGGCTGATCGATATTACCAATACGGCGTTCAAGTTTATCGATACTTAATTTCGCTAAATTAATATCGGTTTGCCAAAAAGCCATTCCACAACCGATATCACTCCCTATCAACACCGGATAAATAAGTCCATGACTTAAATATGCTGCTCCGATAGGGTAACCTTGCCCCGGATGTAAATCTGGCATTCCAACAACTTTGATCATATTTGGTAAATCTGCCGTTGCTTGTAATTGTTCGATAGCCAAGCCATCAATCCAAGTATTTTTTGACGCTATCCAAAATGTTTTTTCAGATAGCGCTTTAATAGAATTGTCCATATACCAATCCATTTAATAAATATTATTGTTTTTGTGTTACCCAATTTATGTAAAAAGATCGATATTTGAATAATTTGAAATCTACAAAATAATAATATTCAAATATTAAATAAAATTTAGTAGTTACAATATGACTATATATTACCTAAACCAAATCATATGATTCGCATCAACAGATAAAGTCGTTTTTACATAAAAAGTGTAGATAGATTGGCAGGCTAAGATCAGCAGAATGAATTGAAATAAAAATTGAGAGGAATAAATACTCAACTATTGTGCGATAAGCCTGCAAAGATTAGTTAAATAAATCATAATTAATTCTCCTTTACAGTTAACAACGGTGCGTATAATAGTCAGCTTTGTCATAATTGTAAATAGTTTGTTTCGATTATTTTTCATTACATTATAAGTAAAATGTTATTTTTGGATTTACCATTGCCTTTAAATTTGAATTAGTAACTATTATTAAAAATTTAGATAAATTAGTGGTGAAAAACAAAATTAGGATTTGTGGGAGGGAAGTAATAAATATCCCAATAAAACTATTAGGATATTTAAATCATACACAATCAAAAGCACATGTTATTTTTGATTGTGTATTAATCACATTAATTTTCAGAGTCAGAATAATCACTTAGTTTCTTGGTATTAGCCAGGAAACTAATTTTTGTTTTCAAACCTGCGTCTTGCATATGTTTGAAAAAATCATCTTCGCTAAATATTTTGGTCTTAACAGCTTTAGATTTAAATTTTTTGAGTTTTACGCTATCAGGAATTGGTTCATCCAGGAAATAATCCCATTTATACTCATCTTTATTAATAAATAAACTATTAACTGGCATAAATGGAGCTTCTATCTCTTGTAATTCGCCATCGATAATTGCTTGAGTTGTATAATTTATATCATCTTTTTTGCCAGAACCACTTTTAATCGTGTCACTTATAGCGCCCAAAAGAGAATCTTTTTTATATTCTATTTTATAAATTACATAGTTACTTAAAGTAGGATTAATAATTGCAAAAGATTTTATTGGTTCAATATTAAAATTAACCGTGTCATTATTATAAGACAAGTTATGTTTACCAGATTCAAATTTATAATTGGCGCCTGATTTTGCTGGTATTGCTAATTTCTTACCATCAATTGCAATTTTAATTTCAGTTGCAGTAGGATTGTCAATCCAATATTCAATGGATTTAGATTCAAAACAACCGACCAAAGCAAAGCTACAAATTAGTAGTAAAAAATATTTTATTTTTTTCATCACATTCTTTTATTATAAAAATTAAAAAGGACGCGAATTCTAACATATTTGTAATCAAATTGTAATTTATGATTAATAATTATACGGTTAATAGTCTTCACCACCCTCAAAGGGTTATAAGCAGCTAACTAAAACTAACCGAGTATAAATACCCTAATCGGGATAATTAGGGTAACAATTGTAATAGATTTACTTACTCCTGCGGCCAAATAAATCGACCTTTAGCATCAGGATCTTCATTAATAAAATTTTTCAGTTGTGCGGATTGATAAAGTTGTTTAACGTCTTTAGCCCATTGAGTATCTAAATTCTGTTTTTTTAACACCACCATGAGTTCTAAATTTGGTGATAACTGTTCTTGAACTAAAGCATTTTCGGCTGGCACTTTACTTAACCATGCCACCCCACCTGGCATAACTGCATAATCAACTTCGCTTAATACCCGAGGGATAAGTTCGGATAAAACGGTTTTAAATTGTAAGTTATATTTGTTTTCAGCAATATCATCTATACCTACCGTACCTGACTGAGCTTGCGGTTTTAAAGTGATCCAATGTAATTTTTGTAATAACAATAATGATCGTGCGGTATTGGAAGGATCTTTAGGAATCACAATGGTTTGTCCTTGTGCAACTTCATCAATTGAATGGTGAGATTGCGAGAATAAAGCTGCTGAAATCGATGGAATATGAACTAGCGAAACTAAATCATTATTGGTTTCTTTATTATATACATCCAAATAAGCTTGATGTTGCGCCGCATTCATATCGATACTACCTTCAACTAAAGCTGTATTTGCATCCCTTAAAGAACTAAAGTTAACCAGTTTAACACCATAACCCTTCTTTTCTAACTCAGGTTTAACCACTCGCTCCATTAAAATGTTATGCATGCTCGGTGGCATACCCACAATAATTTCTTTTTTCTGTACTTGTTCTGCCGGCGAAGAAGTAGATTTTTGCTCGCAGGCAACCAAAGTTAACCCCAAAAGCATAAGAACCACAAGATTAAAGTATTTTTTCATTATTTCTCCTTGATACTTAAGTGTTGGTAAGGTGTAAGCAAATTAATAGATATTTATGATTGTTTCATTATAAAGATGGAACGGCGATCAGCAAATATAAAAAAATTATATGGATATTATAATTAGTCATATAAAGGTTGCGACCAGTAGAAAATAGGTATTTAACAAATAGACTCTAATTCAAATAAATTATAACCATATACAAATAACGCTAGTCAATGTTAAATTATGATTGTTTAATGCTTTTACTAAATGATTATGGTAAAAATTAGTATAAAATTATTATTAATTTATTGAAAGTTGTAAAATTATATTACCCCTCCAATTATTTTTAGAGGGGTAAAAATTAGTCTAACAAATTATTATTATTTTTTAGCTAAACTATATTGATGTTGAACTTCAGCTGTTGCTTTACGAAGATCTTCCTGAAATTTAGGTAAAGTCATTAAGCGAGAGTATTCAACAGCACCAACAATACGTCCTGCATCAACATCACTTTGCCAGTGAGCGCCACAAATCATACGGCTTTGGCCAAACTCATATCCACGTTTGATAATAGCTTCAGCATGTGAAGGAGCCATTTGTGCTAACACCAATGCTACAGTCCAACCATATGAAGTGTGACCAGATGGGTATGAACCATTTTGACGTAAACGATCTTCTTCTGCTACCGGTTGGCAAGTATGGTTACCAAAGAATACGAATGGGCGTTTGCGCATATAGGCTTCTTTAGCTGTTTTAGTAGCATTATCTGCAGAATCAACAAGAAGGTCACCTAACATTTTATAAAGAGTTGGTGTTGTTTCTGGTGAAATAGTAATCCCCATCGGTACTGAAAATATTTTTGCCATATTAGTTGTATGCAAATCAGCATCCATTGTCGCTTGTTTCCAACGTTCAGTATCTTTAAGTTTATATCCTTCTTGATAAGCAAGTTTATCAGCTTCAAATACTGGGGAATTGTCTTTTGGTGGCCCTGGAAGGTAATCATTACTACTAACAGCTTCGGCTGCAGTATGGTAAGTAGGCCCAACTTCATGCCCTAGAAAATCTTCAGTAGAGCCTTTTTGAAAGGCTAACAAAGATGATGACATAAATAATGAGCATACAGCAACGGTTATCCCTGCCATTTTTAGTGTATTTCTTTTTTTGTTCATTTTATTTCCTTACTATCAAATTATGATTGAATAATTAATTGAACCTGTAGTTTTACAGGTTGATACTTCCTGTTTTTAATAATTGATTAATAAACTCCTCCAATAAATCAAACAATTAATACAATGAATCGATTCAGCTTTAATAATAAAAAAGTAACTAGTTTTTTTAATACTACTACTTGAATTTTAGTTAAACAAATTCGATATCAATTATTGTGATTTTTGTCACATATTTATTTTGAGCTTAAATAACCAGTAATAATCATCGGTTCCATGACTGAAGTTTTATAAAGACTTTTATGCACTTTTACGTTATTGTTTTATGCAGGAGTTGCAATAATGACAAAAAACTAGCTGACATATAAATGAATAAAGGTAATCTTCAATGGCATTTAAAAAAATTATTTTAGTGGGCATCGTTTTGACATTATCAGGCTGTGACCATAATCCGTTAAATAGTACATTTATAAGGAATAACTATTTAACTACTTTTGATTTTAAATCTGCTCCACACTCTAAGCCAATAAAAAAACAGACTTTAAAAGGGAGTAATTTACATACAATCATTGGCAATGCTAATGGACTTTTTCAATCATATACTTCTGCTGATTTAAGTTTTAGTGTTGATTATGCAAACCAAACATATAACTATAATATTAGGGGCCAGAGTTACCAATATACAATCAATTTTGATGATCAAAACAACATTATATCAATGGAAGATCCTCAAGCTAATAAAAAATTATTAGTAACTTTTGATAAGCATGGGCGAGTAACAAAAGTCGAAAATTCAGCTTTGGGCGATGAACCTATTATTTTGATTACTAAGTTTTTCTATCAAAATAATTTCTTGACTAAAAGTTCCATAGAAATACGCCAAAAAGTGGATGAATCGATTTCTTTCCCAGTTAATTTTAGAGAAACAGAGTATTTTTATAATAATCAAAAACAATTGCATAAAAGTATTGAATATACTTATTACTCTGACATGAGGGCGCCAGATCAAGAACTTGATAACCAGCAACAGCCCGATAAACAAGAAACCTGTGTTTATGATGATTATAACCAACATGGTGACTGGACTAAATTATATTGTCTTGATGCCAACAACAAAACCAGCAAATTTCAATTACGCACAATAGAATATTATTGATAAGGTGTACCAAAATGCCAAGAATAACGTTAATTATCTGTTTATTATTGCTATTATCAGCATGTAAACGAAGTGAAACCCAATACCCTACTTCACTTATCAATAATTATGTGTTTTTTGGCGCTTTCGAATATATGCCTCATTCCAAAATAATCAGAGAACAAACGATCACCGGAAGTGAACATAAAATTCTGAATACTAATCCGGATGGATTATTAACATTGATAACAAGTAAAGAATCGGCGAAATTGCTTCAATTAGGAGGCGATGACAATATCGATGAATTAAAAATGATTATCAATTATCAAGCAGCCAAAACCATAATAACAGATGGAGAAAATAACAAATTATTACCCGAATTTAATATGCAATTTGACAGCAATAATAATATTTCCAAATTAGAAAGCTTAAATCTTCTTATGACTTGGTTAGCAAGCTATGACAATAAAAATAGATTAATAAAAGTTTCTCACACCACTGACTCAAATTTTATAACGGAAACTATAACTGTTGATTATGATAAACAGCAAATCCAAAAAATTACTACTAAAGTAGATTATAATATTAGTGATCAACAAAAACTTTACTCTATACAAGAAAAGCAATTTTATTATGATGAAAAACATCGCCTTAATAAAATTATAATTAATAATCACCGTGAAATTGATCAATCTTCTGAACAAACTATTGAGTGTTCATTTTATGATTATAATGAAAATGGTGATTGGACTAAATCCTATTGCTTAATACCTAATCAAAAATACACCTATTTTACATTACGCGAGATTACTTATTGATGTTTGGAGATGAGGTTAATTTTAATAACACTACAGATAACGAATATTAATTAGTATCCGACTCTATAATTGTTTTTATTCCCAACAAACATAAACTGCGCAAACTTCCCTATTTACTAGGCTGACCAACCTATTGTTGGCTTGTTTGCTCATACCACTGTTAACATTGTTATTTTACTTTGCTTACTCTATATTACATACATTATGGATTAGTAACTAAGGATAAACGCAAATCGCATCGAAATATTCAACCCAATCCAAATATGAATTACCAACCATACCGATATCTGGAGAAACATAAAAAACCTTGTTTTCATTGGTGGAACTTGACCAGATGTTTTTACTGATATAGGTGATATCAGAGTCAGTCTCATAATATCCATACGTTGCGCCCCATTCGCTAAGCAGACCAGTACCAATATTACGTTGATACCAGTTACCATTTGAGCTAGGCGTAGCGCCAACAAAACCTAAGCTAGACGTATCGAGTGAATTGGTTAATTCTTTTAAATTTGGTAAACGATAACCATAAGATGAACAATATCTCTCTGCATCTTGATAACCCATGCCCCAAGATTTTCTAGCGACAAACCATTCTTTTAAAACAAAACCATATTTTAATACCGCACTATTACTATTATCATAACCTACTATCTCGAAGGTCTGTGGTAAGATTGGCTTAACAAGCGTTGCCTCCTCTGAAGCCTCTTTACTATTTACAACTGGACCAGTAAGAATAACACGAACAGTAGGATTTAAATCATCATTAGATGGCTCCATGGTAACGGTAAAGTCTCCTCTAGTAACAGTTGGCCAAGTCAATGTCGAAACATTAATACCACCTATTTCTAAATAAAAATACATTTTATTAGCTCCAGTAGTCGGAAAGTTACGACTGTAACTTGATGATTCTGTCGATTGCACTAGAAAGCCTTTTTTTGGGTTCCATATGATGTCTGGGCCAGCGTACTCACCTTCGCCGGAATCCAGATTCGGTCTGGCATAGCAGATTTTAGGATTAGATTTAGGACTGATATAATAAGTGGCATTACTACTGCTGAAATTACTACTATTTGGTACTCCATACTGGGTAGTTAAACTACCATTAGTACTGGTTAATACCACTTTATAAGGGGCGTCACAAATGCTTAATACAGTATTACGACTAACAGCGTTGTTTTCTTTATCGGTAATACTAACACTTAAATTACCGGTAGCAGTAACACCATTAGTACCCTGACCATCACCATCATCATCGCCCCAATAATTATACGGGGCACCAATTAAAGCGTTTAAGGTGATTGAATCAGTAGTGGGGGGCACCAGCATACCAATATCCGCAAAACTTTGGTTTTCTTTAAGTAACACTATTGGATTATCAGCGGTTGAAATATTGTTTGCGGGAGTGTAAGTGGTTTTACTAGTACCGTCCGATATAGTAATACCTAAAAGACCATCAGTAGTAGTGATTTTAGTAACTCCATTATCATACGTTAAATAAGGACTACTACCATTAATAAACTTGACTGTACTGGCTAATAACGCCTGAGTATTAATTGAATAGGATAAGAATAATAAAGGTATTAAGGCTAACGTTACTTTAGATAAATATTTTGTGCTTATAAATGATAATCGTAACCACGATAAAGATAGATAGTTAGGTACTAAAATAAATCTTAGCAAGAATAGCTTAGCTAATACGTATTTAAGAAAATTTAAGTTAAAATACTGGCAGTGTTCATTATTGTACTGCATAGCGTCCTTTTCATCAGGTATAGTTTTATTTTATTTAAACTTTTGATGTTTGATTGCTTAAATACTTATTTTGAGTGATAAAATTATAACTCCTTGAAAAAATTTAACTACATTTTTTAAAAAAAAATTTTGTAAAGAAATGTTAATTATACTAACCCCATTACTCACGCGGTAACAATTTTTTATTCTTAGTTCTATGGTATTTAAATGTTTCAAATCGTTTTTTATACTGAAACGTATGGCTATTTGGAAACATCTTGACTATTATTAATGATTCATTTTTACAAGTAATATTATACCCCTGCGCCGTTAGGAGATCATTTATTAGTGGACATTATTTTGCCTTAGCGATAGGGTCACCTATACAGTCTCATGGCTGGACGCTTCTTTGGTAACCTGATAATGGATACGCAGTTTTTGTTTGGTGTTGAGCCCCACAAATTCCTTAGCCTTAAAATTGATATAAAAAAGTAAATTTACTTATAAACTACCCGAATTATCACCTAATTATTTTAAGAAGATTTTTATTTAGGTATGTTTAATGCATAATTTATTCTATTGACATAGGTAGCTTTTTTAATTCGGTGTAATAGTTTTTATAGGCTGTAGATTGAGTAATAGCTCTATCCAATTGTAATTTATTATTTAATTCATGAGCATATTGAATAGTTTTGAATGGATCATTAGCAACACTTCTATCAGCAGCTAATTTAGCCCAAGCAGTTACTTTTAGTTTATCAGCAGCAACACCTATCCCATAATAATAAGCTTCAGTTACTCTTGCTAAACAATATCTATTACCTGTTACTTTTGCACAATTTTCATAAAGTTGTATTGCCTTTGCTTCATTTGGTGATTTTTTACTGTCAGGTAATAATAAATTTGCTACTTCATCTTTATCTAATCCAAAAAGTAAAATATCAGCATAAGTACTATAATCAGTTAAATTATTTTTTAGTGTAATATCAATGCAATGTAATTGTTTTTTAAGTAAGGTCTCAGGTGATATTTTTTTATTCTCTAGAATAGATTGATTATCTTCTTGTATTATTTCATTACAAGATTGAGGATGATCTTCCTCAGAAAGATCCCAAAAAATATTAAATGCCACATTTTGTGATTGTTCATAACTGAGATTAACCCGATGGTTAATATTATTATAATATCTTAATAAATAGGCATAAATATATAAGGCATTAGGGTCACCTTTATCTTTTTGAGCTATTAGCTCATTGAACATAGTTACATTTTTAACACCATAGGAAGGATTAGCACAAGCTAACATAGAACGAGCATAATCCATCGTCCAGTAATTATTTTGTTGAGCCATTGCTTGTTCCTTTGTACCTACTGTTTGTGCAAAACTTGGTACTGTTACAATATATATAAATACGATAACTATTTGAATAATTTTATTCATAGCTACTTTGTTCCTTGGATCAAAGTGCTAAATAAAAACCTTAACTTAAGCAATAATAACATAAAAAAGATAATTTATTTTTAATGAGTTATCTGTTGCCGATTAAAATTGAGATAGCTCCATAAAATATAAACGGTTTATTTGTAAGCAAAGATACCTTATATTTCGGTATAAAGCTTCCATTATTAAAATAAAAAAAATTTATTAAGGAGACACCATGCAAGCACCTACAAAAATTACAACGCAATAAATCCAGCATGATTAGTACTAAACAGGTAAAGTTCATAATTTTGTGTAGCTCAACTCAAAGATAATGGCAAGTAATTCTTCAAAATCACTACTAATAAATGCTTTAAAGCTTTTTTAGCATAAAACCATTTTTGAATCAGATATATCCGATTTTTCATTTGCTTGGGACTAATTTCAGTTGAACTCTATTGATTCATAAAACAAAATGAAAAACTTATCAGAAAAGACCTTAGACATAAAAAATAGTTCTTAACTGGATTGTATTTGTGGACTTGGTGCCAGTGGTCGGACTCGAACCGACACGCTTTTAAGGGCGGCGGATTTTGAATCCGCTGCGTCTACCAATTTCGCCACACTGGCATTAGAAGTGTAAATAAGTAAACGTTGGCATTATACTAAGCTCTGAAATATCTGCAACAGATATTATAATAATGTGCTTTAGTTGCCTAAAAATTCAACTACCACCTACGTTTCCAAGCCGGTAGCTTTTTAAGTATAATGTATGCTGTTTCTTTCGCTATGGCATAATCAACATTATGATGGTTAGCATAATGTAACGATAATTCGTGCCATTTTTCATCAAAAGTCTTCATTGTTCCATCTTTATGAGCACAATGTTTACAATAATTTTTGGACATATCATGTAACGGATAATCACCAATAGCAGTCATCGGCATGCCACATGCAATGCACATTTTCATATTTGAGTTCTCTTATAAATTAGTAACAGCAATTAAATATTTTAATTGACTACATTAATTAACTACATTAATCAATGTATAAGAAATGCTACTCCGAGTTATATGCAAATACAAGCTGCTAGTAACTATAAGTGTATTAATAAAATTTTATAAATTAAAAATTAAATTTGCCTTGCTGTAATACAGGAGTAAATGATCGTTTATGTTGTTGCCACAGTAAATAATGGTGTCGTAATCGTCGTTGCTTGCATAGGCGCAATATTTGTTGTTTTTGGGCATCAGAAAAACTGAACCAGTTAAATCTTTCTGCTCTAGAGCGAAAGCATTTGAAGCAATAGCCTTGTTTATTGCTTTGGCAAATACCTTGGCAAGGACTGGGAATAGCAAAAAATTCAAGCTGATCCATTCGGCATTTTCCTTACTACATAGCCGTTAATACCTTAGTGTTTTTTTAAACCTAATCCTTTACTTAATACACTAAAACACTCATCACAATCATGGGTTGCTGCATGCAGTAATGTTTGCGTAGGTGCATGAATTAATTTATTAGTAAGTTTATGGGAAAATTCAGCAAAAACTTCATCAACATTGGCGCCTTGTTTAAGCGCGTTTAGGGCCTTAAGTTCAAGTTGTTGTTTGATATTTTCGGCATTACTACGATATTGTTTAACAAAAGCCACAGCATTGCGTGATTTAAGCCAATCAATAAAATGTTCGGCTTGTTCTTGGATGATATATTGTGCTTGGTTGGCAGCTATGGCTCGTTGTTCCAGATTATTAGCCACGGTTTGGTGTAAATCGTCAATAGTATACAGATGCAAATTAGCTAAGGTAGCAATTTCAGCTTCAACGTCACGCGGTACTGCTAAATCAATAAATAACATTTCTTTATTATTTCGTGCTTGCATAGTTCGCTCCACCAAACCTTTACCAATAATCGGCAGTGGGCTAGCGGTTGAGCTGATCACAATATCAACTTCGTTAAGGCGAGTTGCAATATCAGGTAAAGAAATGATTTCCGCATCAATAAGCGTAGCCAATTTTAGAGCTTTTTCACGAGTACGGTTTGCTACGATGACATGCTTAAAGCCATGAGGTTTTAAGTAACGAGCGATCAGTTCAATAGTTTCCCCTGCCCCAACTAGCATGACCTTTAATTGTTTAGCGTCACTAAACAGGTTGCGGGCAACTAGGCAAGCAGCATAAGCTACCGAAGCAGTATTAGCCCCTATATTAGTTTGTGTTCGTACCTGTTTAGCAACATGAAAAATAGTTTGAAAAAGCTTGGCTAGTTCAACTGATAAACAATTATTGTGTTGTGCTAAGCTGTAAGCTTGTTTAACTTGCCCTAAAATTTGCGGTTCACCAATGATCATTGAGTCAATACCACTAGCAACGGCCATAAGATGTTCGATTGCTATTTGCCCTTCATACCAATACAGGCAATCTTGATAAGGTTGTAGATCAAGATGATGAAACTGAGCTAACCAATTGTTAACCGATTGTTTCAACCGTAAGTAATCAGTTGCGTGTTGATAACTTACATAAATTTCAGTGCGGTTACAGGTAGACAAAATAACACAACCATCCACTAAAGGATGTTGAGATAAACTATACAGCGCTTTAGTTAGAACTTCATTAGGGAAAGCTAGTTTTTCCCTAATGTCCACTGGCGCAGTTTTGTAATTAACACCTAATATTGATATTGACATTGCACTGCTTCTTATTAAAAATTTAATTTGGCATGATGATTCTATTAAGTATCCAATTGCAAATATTATACATAAAAAAATAATATAAGGTTAATTTACAGTAACTTTTTCTATTCTGCTAATTATCAGTTATAATGCCCCACTTAGTTGTTCTTAAACACTTAAAGAGTCATCTTATGCATAAAATTAAATACGTTCTTCTAATAACATTATCTTTTTTACTTATAGCTTGCCAGACAAATAAAGTAAAAAATAATACCTCGATACAACAGCAATGGCATGTTCATCAACAAGATTTAAAACAAGTAACGGCTTTTCAAGTTAATGGCAGTATAGCTTATTTTGGAGATAACTCACGCAACTATGGCCGCTTTTTAATCATGCAACAAGCGGTGAATAATTATGAAATAAAAATAACCACTCCTGTAGGCACCAATATTCTGACCTTGAAAGCTAATAACAATTATGCGGAACTTATAGATAAAAATGGCAAAAGTTATACAGATAAGAACGTCGAAGATTTAATGAGGAAAATCTCTAATATCAATATCCCTTTAGATTCATTACATAATTGGTTAAAAGGATTTTCGGATGATATGAATACCGACAAATTGGATAATTCCGGTAGATTAGTGGCTACTGAATTTATGCAAAACAACAATCGATGGAATTTAAAAATTAATAATTATATGACCCGCAGTTATAAAAACAAAAATATTGACTTACCGGCTCTAATTGAACTGACTCATGGTGACCAACGCGTACGTTTAAAAATTGATAACTGGGTATTACGTTAATAGGAATTAGTCATGAAACAATGGTTAGCTCCTGCTAAATTAAATTTATTTTTATACATTACTGGTCGTCGTGCCGATAATTATCATAATTTACAAACGCTGTTTCAATTCATTGATTATTGTGATCAGTTGACATTTAAGGTTCGTCAAGATGGTCAAATCAATCTATTAACTGAGTTTGCACACATTCCTAGCCATAAAAATTTAATTGTAATAGCGGCGCAAAAATTAAAAGCCTTTATCAATCACCCCGATTTGGGAGTTGATATTGCTATTGAAAAAAACATCCCCATGGGAGGGGGCCTTGGTGGAGCATCATCCGATGCTGCGACCGTTTTAGTAGCACTTAATCAGTTATGGCAACTTAATCTGTCAACACAAGTATTAATGGATATTGGCAGAGGAATTGGTGCTGATGTACCTATTTTTATATATGGACATGCTTCTTTCGCACAAGGTATTGGTGATCAATTTCAAGCATTAACGATTCCTGAACATTGGTATTTAGTCACCTGCCCTAATATTGAAATCTCAACAGCAAATGTTTTTAATGATCCTGAGCTTACTCGCAACTCAGCAGTTAAAAACATTGATGATTTACTGGCGTTACCGTTTGCCGAGCATTTAAATGATTGTGAAAGCATTGTCCGTAAACGTTACCCTGAGGTTGATAAAATAATTGCTTATCTTTCGCAATTTGCTCCAACTCGTTTAACGGGGACTGGTGCCTGTATTTTTACTCAATGTAAATCCAAGCAACATGCCATGGAAATTCAAGCACATCTTGATGCTTTATCAGTGCATAGTATTATTGCTAAATCACTAAATGAATCGCCACTTTATACAAAGTAAAGACAATATATTCGATTATTATTTCATCTAGCTAATTTTGGCTACGTGAAGCAATAACCTATTACTACTAAGAAAAATATAAATAAAAATATATTAATTAACTGAATCACCAGGTATAACAAATAGATGCTGATCGTAATATTCGACACAATATAAGCCTTCATAAGAATGGTAGCCTTGTTCTGCCAAGCCCGCCTTTAACCAATCTTCATCTTTGCCCAAACTTTCTAAAACATCGGCGATCGGTTTTTCATTTTCTAAGACGATTACTGAAATATCTTTATCACCTTTTTTAACTACCGTTAATTGACCATTGGGTTCGAGTATAGCTTTGTCAACGGCATTGATGGTGAAGATATTTTTCATTCTAAGTAATACCGCAAAACTAGAAATATCCATATTAATCGCAGCGAAAGCTGACAATTTTAATTTGCCGTTATCCATTAAGATGATCGGATTACCCACAATAAAAGCCTTGGCATTTTGGCTTTTTTGCTTTAAATAATTCGAAGTGTACATAATGACGGTCCACATAACTATTACCACTAAAAAATCCAACACTGTTAATTTAGGATTGTAAATTATGCCACCGGCTATACCACCTAAAATCATATTACCAATAAAATCAATGCTCGACATTTGTGACAGCGAGGTTTTACCGGTGATTTTCAAAAATAAAATGATACAAATAAATACAACCAATAATTTCAATGCAATGACCAAAAAATCGTAATAATTCATTTCAGTATTACTCCAACAATATTATTGATGTTTAATTAGTAAGAAAGGCAAGAATAGGAATTTAAGAATCGGCAGTAATAATACCTGTTTGTTATGAGTTTGTCTTGTTATAAAAAATGGCGGTGTTAACCGCCAATTAATCACTAATTTGTAACTTAATTGAAGTGAGTTTTAACGCCCCATTTTACGGCAAATTGTTCTTTATTTGAGGTTGGTAGCCAGTTATTAATAATATCGATTAATTTTTGGTTATCCGACTGAACCATATAGGCTTTATAACTTTCTGTTCCTTTAAATGGTTGAGTAGTTGCCAAACATAATACTTGTGGTTCTTTATATTGATAATACTGACCTTCAATAAGATCGGTTACCATCATATCTGCGGTTTTATCCCTTAGAGCTTGAATATTATCAAAGTTATTTTTCACCCGGATTATTTGGGCATTGTGAATGTTATTATTAACAAAATTTTCATTAGTGCCACCCGGATTAACCACTACTTTGACTTTAGGTTGATTTATTTTGTCTAAAGAACTCAGATTGGCGGCAACATTACACGCGGCCAGCGCAATTTTTCCATTAGGTATCACTTGGTTAGACAATAAGAATTTGGCGGCACGATCTTTGGTATAAGTTACTCCACCCATAGCTACGTCATACTTATCATCAACTAAATCCTGCGATAAAGTTGGCCAACTGGTAATATAAAACATAAGGGTTAATTTAAGTTGTTTGGCTAAATCTTTCGCCATGTCCACGTCGAAGCCAACTAACAAATCTTGTTTATCGTAAAAAGCCAGTGGTGCATAATCTGCTGGCACTCCAATACGGAGTACGCCGGAATTGATAATTTCGTCATAGGTTCTTGCGTGCGCAAGTTGCGAACCTAATAGTAATATTGCCAATAATGCTAGTTTTTTCATTATTCCATTCCTTTTGCTAATCAATTATTACCTAAAAGTAGGTTACTTTATGTTAAGGTGATTTATTCAAGCGTCACTGCTTTAATTACTTAAAACAACTTATATTTAATTTGATATCGAGCTAATAAGCAATTTATTTTTGACTAAAATGAGTAAATTAAAATAAATGCAAATGCCTAACCTAAATAGTTGTCAATTTTTTGGTTGGCGTGATTGCTATATTGAAATTTAATAGCGATACCCTACTCCATGAATGGTTTTAATCAGCACCGGATTGAGTGGATCAATTTCAATTTGTTTACGTAATTTAGAAATGTGCTGATCAAGGGTGCGACTATTGGGGGAATAATCATAGCCCCACACATAATCGAATAACATGTCGCGAGTTACTACTTGGTTTTTATTTTGGTACAAACACTCCAAGATTTTGACTTCACGCAGTGATAATTCGATTACTTGATCTTGGCGTTTAGCACAAAGTTCTATCGGATAGATGGTGAGATCACCAAAAACGAAAAACTCATCCGTTGTTTTATTGGTTGCTTGGGATTTTAAATAACGTTTGGCGATGGCTTTAATGCGCGCCCGCAGTTCGTGAACGCCAAAGGGTTTACTCATAAAATCATCGGCACCAAGTTCGAGCCCGACTACACGATCAATTTCTTCATCTTTGGCGGATAAAAATAAGATCGGCACATCATCATTTAATTTACGAATTTCACGACAAACACTATAGCCATCGAGTTCCGGCATCATAATATCTAAGATAATAAAATCGGGCTGATGTTGCGCAAATAGTTCTAAGGCTATGTGGCCATTTTCAGCCTCAATAATTGCATAACCCTCTTGTTCTAGCAAAATTGCCATGCCTTTACGAATATTTTGATCATCTTCGGCAATTAAAATTTTCATCGTTTACTCCATTAAAACTAGTGAAAAAGCCACACCCGGTTCATAATTGGTCACTTGAATGCTGCCATGTAATTGTTCGGCTAATTGATTAGCAATGGTTAAGCCAATACCAGTACCGGAAACCCCTTCAGTGATGGATGATTTAATCCGGTAAAATGGTTTGAAAATTTGTTTCAATAATTGATTAGGGATGCCATTACCATAGTCACGTACACTAATAATAACTTGTTGATCTTGGCGTTTAAGTGACAAATCAACTTGCTTACCCTGTGATGCATATTTTTCAGCATTACTAAGGAAGTTACTGATAATTTGGATAACACTATCGGCATCGGTGTTAATAATGCAAGGATGCTGCTGATCTAAAAACAAATTAAGTTGCAATGACTTAGTTGCTAACACCGGTTTAAAAGTGGTATAAATTTGTTGGATTAATTGAGTTAAATTAACAGGTTTAATGTTGAGTTTAGCCGGTTTATTAAAATTCAGTATATTTTGCACTAGTCGCGTTAAGCGTTTACTTTCGCTGCTGATCACGTCGAGATAATCAGTAACCGGTGGCGGTTCATCTTCTAAATGTTCTCTGAGCATTTCTGAATACAGCGAGATGTTAGTTAAAGGGGTTTTAAATTCGTGCGAAACCTGACCGACAAAACTGACTTGTTGCCGTGCTAACCGTAATGCCCTTGTATACTCACGGTACCAATAACTGATGAGGCTAATAATCACAATAACCAAAAATACAATAATCGCACCACCTAATAAATATAAGTTAAGTAGACTAGGTTGTTGATAATAGTAGGTTAATTGCCAATTTTGTAACGGGTAATCAAACACAAGCATTACGCTAGTGGCATCTTGTGCACCATGGGTATAAATTAATTTGTCATTATTGAACAAGTTGAAATCATCGTTTAGTGGCTGATCATCAAATAAATTAACTACGTCTAAGGCAAAGTTGAGTTGCGAGATCTCAAAGCCAACAATGGTTCCGGAAAATGTCGACCAATAGATCAGGTGATCATAAACTTGATACCAACCCGATTCGGGGCGATATTGTTCCGTTTGGGTATTATGATTAATTAGAATAGAATTATCATATTGAATTGAATCAACAATTTTAGACCATTGTGAATCACTGTTGTTAGTAAGGTATGCTAGCTTATGGTTTTTAATAATAAATATATTTTTTATATCGCTTTCTGTTCGCTGTAGGTTATCTGCTTTGGCTTGGTCGTCATTAATAAATTGCGCTAATTTATTAAGATAAACACTACGCTGGTTTAACAGCGATTCCACCGACGATTTTATATTGTTGGCTCGACTTTCAGCTAACATTTTGACATGAGTTTGCTGCATTAGCACTTCATGTTCAATGGTGCGCCAGCCTAAATAACTAAACGTGGCCACCAATATAAACATCAATAAAATCGCTGTTATTCTTTTCATCAGTTATTTCTTAATTGTTCCTTGTTTAGATTCATATTGTTTTTCAGTTACTTGTTTACGATACACTTTTTCATCAGTTGTCTCAATAGCATCTGCCATAGCTTTAATTTTGCTAGCTTGTTGACTTAATCTGCCTCTGACTTCTGCTGAATCGGCACTCATTGATGCACCTATACTCATAAGTCTATTGCTATTATCTTCTAACATTTTTTGCGCAGCTGCTTTATCGCCGGCATTATACATTTCTAAGGCTTTTTCGTTATCTAAGGTTACTTTTTGGATTTCAGTTTCAGCCACCACATCCTCAATAACCGAATCTTTTACTACTTGCGGTTTATTGGTGTAACCAATTTTCACCAATTGGCTTTGATTTTCAGTTTTATTCGCCAGTAAGTTATCATACTTTAATTCTACTTGAGCTAAGGTTTTATCTTCGCCGGTTTTACCTTTGCTTGGGATCACTTCTAATAATAAGTATTTTTCTTGATTGGCATATAGTTGATTCATTCTAACGGTAACTTGGTTATCTTTTATTGAACCATCACGACCTAATAAACGTACAGGTTTGACACCATCTTTTAATTGAATATTAATTACTACGTCTTGAGCAACCACAGACATTACATCTTTAAATTCACGTACAAACACGTTTTCCAGATCATAGGTATTATCAACAAAAACATGATTACCATCACTATAACTGGCAATGGTTGACATTAATACTTCATTGTAATCAGAACCAATACCTAAAGTAGTAATGGCAATATTATTTTTGGCGGCTACGACAGCTAGTTCTGATAACTCACCGACTGAGGATGGACCAACATTAGCTTGACCATCGGAAAGCAAAATAATGCGGTTAATTTTGTCTTTAGAAAGTTGCTTTTTAACTTGATTAATGCCTTTACTTAAGCCAGCAAATAGTGCCGTTCCCCCCCTAGCTGTCACTTTACTATTTATTTGACTAATCAGTCTTTGTTTATTGGTCACTTTAGTTGATGGAATGATGATTTCGGCATCATTATCAAAAGTCACTACCGAGATGGTATCATCTTCATTAAGCATATTAACGGCTAAGATGGCAGCTTCACGGGCTTTTTCTATGCGACTACCGGACATAGAACCAGAACGGTCAATAACTAGAGCTAAATTAATGGGTACCCGTTTAGCTGAATCAAAATCAACGCCAGTTAAAGAAATTTTTAGGTAGTTTTTATCTTGGCTGTTTTCAAGAACAATTGGTGAGGCTAATTCCGAACGAATTTGAATTTGTCCTGATACTTTAGCTTGGCTAAAGAAGCTGAATAAAGATAGCCCAACTATGGCTAAGGTTTTTATAAATTTCATGGCAATATCCTTGTTTATGAAGTTTATTCAATTATCTTCTTTCTGCCAATTAAACTGTCTAATTATTGTATTTATTTGTAAAAGTTTGTAAAAAACTCAATATTATTTCAAATGATCACTAAAATAGTGCCGCGCTATTTTAGCAAATATCAATTTAAGCGTTAACCATACTATTACTTAAAATATAAGCAATTAGCTGTTTTTATAACCATGTTGTAGTTTGCATATTGCAACACTCAAGATCGCCAGTATATAATGAAAGATTGCCAGTCTTATAGTAAATAATTTGAGACCCTTGAAAATGAATCAATTACAAGAAAAACTTACCTTAATCAGAAATAGCATAATTACTATCCCAGACTACCCTAAACCGGGGATCTTGTTTCGGGACATTACTAGTTTATTGGAAGATCCGGTAGCATTTAGAACTTCTGTTGAGTTGTTAATTGATCATTATCGTGATAAAAAAATTGATAAAATAGTTGGCACTGAAGCACGTGGTTTTATTTTCGCAGCGCCAATAGCTTTAGCTTTAGGAGTTGGTTTTGTTCCGGTGCGAAAACCCAAAAAATTACCACGTGAAGTCTATAGAGAAGAATATCAACTTGAATACGGCACCGACAGTCTGGAAATTCATACTGATGCCATCAAACCAGGGGAAAGAGTACTGATTATTGATGATTTGTTGGCAACCGGTGGTACAGTTGCAGCAACCGTAAACTTAGTGCATAAAGCTGGTGGTGTAGCTAAAGATGCCGCCTTTGTAATTAATTTACCAGCATTAGAAGGTAAAACCAAACTTACTGCGATGGGCATTGATTGCTTTACTTTAATTGATTTTGAAGGTAAATAACCCTTTGTTATGGGCACATTGGGTGCCCTGTTTATACGCCTAAATGGCACATTCCAATTTATGTATCTTTTTCAAAATCATTTACGAAACAGATAAAAATCCGCTAATAGCTGCCTAAATGCGGATGAATAACGACCATCATCGTCACGCATACACAACTGCTGTTCCAGAGGATTATTACTTTGCTGACGTGAAAATGCCATTAATGTTAATGAAAAATCCTTGTTAGCATTGTACTTTACTTGCATTATTTGCTGTAAATACAGCTGATTGGATTGGCATAATAACTGAAATTGCGAAGCTAAATGATACGGTAACACTAAGCAAAATACTCCGGTTGGCGCTAATAATCGCTTAACCGCATCAAGTAATTGTTGATGATCCAAACTGGCAGTATACCGGGCTAATTGCCGTTGTGAACTGCGACAATCCACTGCTATATCAAAATAAGGGGGATTGGTAACAATGAAATCGTAATGCATGGCTTGATTAATACGAAATTGCTTAATATCTGCCTGGTAAGCATGTACCCCAACAAAAGGGATTTGAGCAATATTTTGCTGACATTGGTTCACTGCTTGTGCATCAATATCAATGGCGTCAACGCTATGATCCTGATTTTCCAGCCGCTGTGCTAACATCAATGCAATCACCCCACAACCACAACCTATATCTAAGATGCGTTTAGAGTTGGAATTTAAAGGCGCCCAAGCTCCCAGTAAACAACTATCAGTGGTTACCCGCATAGGGCTATTGTCGTGAGCCACAAAAAAACGCTTAAAGGTAAAACCACCTTTTTTTAATTCTATTGATTTACTGGGCATAGAGAAACTTCTTAAATAATGGTTTATTAGAGGCGATAGCATCAGCCCACCGAGTAGGTTCTGGCAAACGATAGCCACGCAAACACTGCTTTACCCATTGCAACGCACTAGCTTGACTAACACGATGGCCTGCTGAAACAAATAAGGGATTACAGTTGTTTTTGCTTTGTAACACCCAACCAATTTGATCTTGTTTATCCATTAATGGGGTAACTTCGCCAACTATTTTAGCTAGTGGTTCATATTGACCACAAAGTCGTTTTTTCGCTACGCCAATGGTGGGTATATTTAGTAACAAACCAAGATGGCTAGCTATGCCTAAACGCCTTGGGTGTGCTACCCCTTGTCCATCCACCAATAATAAATCCGGTTTTTGTTGGATGTGCTGCCACGCGGCTAGTAGAGCTGGATATTCACGAAATGATAAATAACCGGGAATGTATGGAAACTCAGTTGCAATACGGGCGATCTGATAATCAACAACTTTAAACTCAGGATAGCTCAAGACCACTATGGCGGCGCGGGTAATGCTACCCTCTTGTTCAAAACCGACATCGGTACCACCAATCAAACGAACCGACTGACTAAAGTCATCGCTTAATTTGACTTGTTGGCATAACGTTAATTGAGTTTGTTTTAATTGTGCTAAATTAATAGACATTTCGATTCTGTTCAGTATTATTAGTCGCAATAAATTGATTTTACCAGAATTAGCATGCCATATACATTAGCAAACCCGATTGATCTGACTGAAGAAATAAAAAAAAGCCGTTTTATTGTTAATGCCGCTCCGATTAACTCTGCTGAACAAGCAATGGCTTTTATTGCGCAAGTGAGCGATCCCAGTGCTACTCATAATTGCTGGGCTTGGAAGATTGGTCAGCAATACCGTTTTAATGATGATGGAGAACCAACTAGCACTGCTGGTCGCCCTATTTTATCGGCGATTGAAGGCCAAGACTGCGATCAAGTTGTGGTGGTTGTCACCCGTTATTTTGGCGGTATAAAACTCGGCACTGGTGGCTTAATCCGCGCCTATGGTGGCTCCGCCAGCCATTGTTTACAGCAAGCTGAGTTAATCGAACTGATTGCCCGTATTCAACTACAATTTCATTGTTATTATAATGAATGGCCGATCATTGAAAATCGCCTTAAAGAGTTGAACGCAGTGATTGAGAAGCAGGATTTTGACGCTGCTGGCGTTAACGTAAATGTAGCGATTACTCAAAACCAAGCACAATCACTCCAACAAAGCCTTAGTGATATTACTCGTGGACGAGTATTGATAAGTCTATAAGATCTAAATCACATAATGTAAAGATGTTTCAGGAGCGGCATACGTTTCAGTATAAAATAACAAGCATTGCTTGCTTTAAGCAAAGTCATTACAATATTAATTTTACAGCTAATTGCGATTAAATACTTATGATCACCTATACCAACGCTACCTTAGATGATTTACCATTTATTGTTGAAGTTTATAATTCAACCATTGCTAGCCGGATGGTCACCGCTGATACCTCGCCAGTTTCAGTAACAAGTAAGCAAGAATGGTTTGAGCAACATAATCCACAAAATCGTCCCCTTTGGTTGCTTAAATATCAAAATCAACCTTGTGGTTGGGTTAGTTTAACTTCGTTTTATGGTCGTCCGGCTTACAATAAAACCGTTGAAATTAGCCTATATATCCATCAAGATTTTCGTGGTAAAGGTATTGGTCAATTTATAGTAACCGAGATCGAACAATTTGCTTATAAAGCTGGCATTGAAGCCATACTAAGTTATGTATTTGGTCATAATCTACCTAGCATTAAGTTATTTACTAAAATACATTATCAGCAATGGGGATTATTTCCAAAAGTAGCTGAACTTGATGGCATACAGCGAGATTTAATTATTTTAGGAAAACGGCTCAATTGAGCCGTTTTTAGTTATTGTTACAGTTTACCTTGGTGCATCATAACGTTGTTTACGATTTTTAGAAAATACCACTTGCCACAATTGCGTAGTTCTAGCCCTAAAGGTGCCAGCACAACAAAGTAAATAGTATTTGAATATTCGGAATGTTTCGTCAGAATATTTAGCCTTGAGACTTGGCCAACTTTGTATAAAATTAGCATACCAAGCCATGAGGGTTTTATCGTAATCAGGGCCAAAATTTTGCCAATCTTCCATCACAAATTTGCCTTCAGTACCTTTAATCAACTGCGCGATTGACGGTAATACGCCATTAGGGAAGATATATTTATTTAACCAGCCATCATTACCCAAATGTGAGGTATTAGTACCAATTGTATGCAATAAAAACAAGCCACCATCAGCGAGTAAATCATATAATTTGCTAAAATAGGTAGCATAATTTTTATAGCCCACATGCTCAAACATACCAATTGAAACAATGCGATCGTAATGTTCTTGTAAATCTCGATAGTCTTTTAAACTAATTTCCACTGGCAGATCTTTACAACGTTTTTGTGCATATTCTGCTTGCTCTTTAGAAATCGTAATCCCTTTGACTTTACAGCCATATTCCCGCGCGGCAAATTCCGCAAAACCTCCCCAACCACAACCCACGTCCAGTACTTTCATGCC
Source organism: Gilliamella sp. wkB112 (assembly GCF_001690685.1). Classification (GTDB taxonomy): domain Bacteria; phylum Pseudomonadota; class Gammaproteobacteria; order Enterobacterales; family Orbaceae; genus Gilliamella; species Gilliamella apicola_J. The sequence continues at coordinate 99,624 of NZ_LZGL01000018.1, forward strand.
AGATTCCAAACCCAATTTTTTAGCGATTAAATCTAACTTAGCATGTTGAGCTTCATCAAGATTTTTGGCATTTTTCCAATAGCCACAAGAATAATTCAAACCATGGTCGAGCATTTTTTCAAATAGCTCGTTGCCTAAATCGTAGTGCTGACGCCCAACAATATAAGCTCGAGTTTTATTTTGTAAATTAAAAAATAAAAATTGTAATTTAGTCAATAAATCAAACTTGGTACGGACTTTTTTATCTAATTCCGCCAGTAAGATTTGCGTGATTAATTCATCAATTTGTTCACACTCCCATTTGCCTTGCACATAAGATTCACCAAATCCTATTGAGCCTTGTTTTAATATTTGTCCATAGAAACTATTATCTTTGATTTGAATATCCCAAGGCTGCTGTCCATTAATTTGAATCGAAGTGTCGGCCAGTAACTTTTCTATCAATTTTTTTTGATTGCTCATACCAATGCCTTTGTATCAAATATGATCCAATTACTTCAAGTGGGGGAAGGAAATAATATAACGGCAAGATGAAGTAATTAGACGTTAATTGTGAAGTTAATTAACGTCAATGTATTGTTTTATTAATATACTCCTGATTAAAATCAATTAAAAGCTATTTAAAATTCGGGCAGGATCGATTTTACATGCGCGTTTGGCAGGATAATAACTGGCAATTAAACTCAATAACATAGCTGTGATAAACACAATTACAACGTCCAGTAAATGGATCTCCGATGGTAAAAAATCAATAAAATAAATATGACCATTCAGTAATTTATAACCAATTATTGACTCTACAAAGCCCATAATATTGGAAAGTTGCCATGAGAATAACACGCCTAAAATCACCCCTAATAAACTGCCAATTAAGCCAGAAATAACCCCATACCAAATAAAAATATGCCTTATTAAGCGATTGGTTGCACCCAAAGTTTTCAATATGGCGATATCGCGCTGTTTATCTTTCACAGCTATGACTAAGGTGGACACGATATTAAAACAAGCCACACCAATTACCACAATCATTGCTAGATACATGATTTGCCGAATCATTTGAATATCCCGGTACATAAAACCAAAAGAATTTTCCCAGCTATTAAATAATAGATTTTGTTCTAAATTTAATGCGGCTTGACCGATAATTTGATTGGCTTGATACACTTGATTAACATTAACCATTAATCCTGTGACACTGTCACCTATATCTAGTAGCTTTTGAGCATCCGTCAACGGAATTAAGGCCACGTTATTACTTAAACTACCACTTAATTCAAGGATCCCTGTAACCTGTAAACGTACTCTTTTTGGTGGTTTAAGTTGATTCGAACCACTGGCAACCGGGATGAGTAAACTCACCCAACTACCTTCTTTAATCGCTAAAGTTTGAGCTAAACCAGCCCCAATGATTAACTGTTGATTATCCGCGGTAAAGTTTTGCCATTTATCATTTAATACATAATTAGGTAGTGCACTGATATTATTTTCTTGTTGCGGATCAACACCTTGCACTTCAACGGCACCGAGTTTATTACCATTTTCAATTAAACCAGTAAAACTAACAAAAGGTGCCGTTGCTACAATATTACTATTTTTTTGCAATTGTTGTTGCACTTGGCGCCAATCGTCTAAATTACCATAAGGTGCATAAAATTGACCATGTGGCACCACCGACAGCACACGGTTATGTAATTCGCGTTCAAAACCATTCATGGCACTTAAGCCAATAATCAACGCCGCAATACCAATAGCGATACTCAAGGTCGAGATAATCGAAATTAAAGATACCATGCCACTTTTACGGCGCCCCTTGCGGAATTTGATAGCTGTAATTAAAGATAAATTCATACTAATTGTCCATTAACCTACTGTTGGATAATGAACTATCCATTAATTGGCCGTCACTCATAATTAATTGTTTATCCAGCTTTTTGGCTAACGCTAAGTCATGGGTGACCACTAAAAAAGCAGTGCCATGTTCTTGATTCAATTTTACTAGCAGATCAAAAATAGCATCAGCGGTGGATTTATCTAAGTTACCGGTTGGCTCATCCGCCATCACTAACGCCGGATTGTTTATTAAGGCACGGCCGATGGCTACACGCTGACGTTCCCCACCTGATAGTTCAGAAGGACGATGATTGGCTCGTTTAACTAAATTAACCGATTCTAACATTGCCAAGGCTCTTTTTTTGGCTTCATTAGCAGCCACGCCACCAATTAATAACGGCATGGCAATATTTTCTAAGGCTGAAAAATCAGGCAATAGATGGTGAAATTGGTACACAAAACCAATCTCCTGATTACGCAAACGTGCTTTTTGCTGTTCAGATAATTGATTTAGCGGTTGCGATTTGAAAATAATCTCTCCGGAAGTGGGTTTATCCAAACCGCCTAATAAGTGCAATAATGTGCTTTTACCTGATCCGGAACTACCAATAATCGCCAATAATGATTTTGGGTAAATATCAAAAGAGACATTTTTTAGCACTTCTGTAACCATGTTACCTTCTTTATAAGTCTTATAAAGATTTTTTGCTGATAAAAGTTGAGATGAATTATTCATAACGTAACGCCTCAGCTGGTTGAATGTTGGCAGCACGGTAAGCCGGATAAATTGTTGAAATTAACGATAACATAAGCAATCCGATAATAATAAATACAATTTGTGATGGTTCAACCAATGTCGGTAGATGAATACCAGCTAAGGATAAACCTAATATTTGCATAATAGCATTTAAGTTAAAGGCCAGTAACAGTCCCAAAATACTGCCTAAAATTGTGCCAATAACACCAGAACTCGCGCCTTGAATAATGAAAATCAGCATGATTTTAGAACGAGATAAACCTTGAGTCTTCAAAATGGCAACTTCTCCTTGTTTTTCCATTACTAACAAACTTAATGAAGTGATGATATTAAAGGCCGCCACAATCACAATTAAGCTAATCAGCAAGCCCATCACATTTTTTTCCATTTTAATCGCTTGAAATAATTCGCCGCGTTTTTCGCGCCAATCTTTGTAAATTAAACCATCCGGTAATGGAGTTGTGGTAATCGTGCCGATATCTAAAGGTTGATCTAAAAACAGTCGCCAGCTAGTAATAGTGTTGCTTGGATAGCGCAGCAAATTTCTTGCATCTGATTGATTAACATAAACTAATGCTTGGTTAATATCATGATTAACGGCAAAAATACCGCTGATTTTAAATAACCGTTGTGAAGGAATGCGCCCTACTGGCGTAATTTGACTGGCATCGGTCACCATTAACCGAATTTGATCACCTATGGTTACCCCTAATTGTTCTGCTAAACTTTGACCAATAATAATATTATATTGGCCAGCTTGCAGATCAGAAATCGCCCCGCTATATATATAATCATTTATTGGATCTTCATCTCCGGGATTAATGCCCATAAGTGTACTTACGGTAATACTTTGTTCACTTTGTAATACTACATCGCTAGTCACTAAAGGCGCCACGCGGTTAACCCCTTTAATATTGGCGAAACGATCTGCAGGGATGGCATTAAAATCGATTTTGCCTTGAGGGGTAGTTATTTGTGCTTGTGGTAAAAATTTTAAAATATTACCTTGCATTTGATCTTCTAAACCATTCATCACCGATAACACCACGATCAACCCTAGCGATCCTAACATGATCCCAATCATCGATAACCATGAAACAAAACGACCAAAACCGTCACTTTTTTGACCGTAAACATAGCGCAAGCCAATATAAAATACTAATGGACGAAATATTTTTGACATAAACGTATATGACACCTGAAACTTTTTTACAAAGTTTTACTCATTAACTGCAAAGTGCTTATCATACAGGATTAAACTGTTATAGAAAACAACCACGTAATTACGTTATAATCTGTCGCTAAATTTCATAGCGATATTAATAGCATTTATCATGTCAAATACATTGAATATTTCTACCTTAATTCCTAAAAAAACAGATGAAGTCAAACAGTTGGGGCAACTTGTCGGATCTTCATTATCGCTAATCTGTGCGCAAGTTATTGATGCCCATGATGGTTTAGTTGTAATTGTGACTGACGATATGCAACAAACCACCCGCATTCATGATGAATTAAAACAATTCTCCCCTTCCCCAGCAATTTTTTTTCCCGACTGGGAAACTTTGCCTTATGATAGTTTTTCACCACATCAAGACATTGTGTCAGAACGCTTATCTTGCCTTTATCACTTGGCACATTTACAAAAAGGTGCATTGATTTTACCGATCAATACTTTAATGCAAAAAGTGTGTCCACCCAGTTTTTTAGGTGGGCATGTTTTCCTTATGCGCCAAGGTATGCAAATAAGCCGCGAACACTTAAGGTTACAATTAGAAAATGCTGGTTATCGCTCGGTTAGTCAAGTTATGGAACATGGCGAATATGCCACCCGTGGCGCGCTTTTCGATATTTACCCTATGGGGAGTGAAACTCCTTATCGAATTGACTTTTTTGATAACGAAATTGATAGTATTCGCACTTTTGATGTTGAGAGTCAGCGCACGCTTAGTGAAATTCAAGAAATTCAATTACTGCCAGCACATGAATTCCCTTTCGATAAAACAGCTATAGAACTATTCCGTAGTCAATGGCGTGAGAAGTTCCCGGTTAGGTTAGAACCGGAAAGCATTTATCAACAAGTCAGCAAAAACATTTTGCCAACCGGGATCGAGTATTGGCAATCACTATTTTTTGATCAACCATTAACACCGCTGTTTACCTATTTTCAGGCAAACACCTTAATCATTAATACGATTAATATTGAACAATATGCCAATAAATATTGGCAAGATATTAATCAACGTTATGAAAGTCGCAAAGTAGATCCAATGCGCCCACTTTTAGCGCCGGCAGTGATCTGGTCAAAAACGGATGAAATTTTTGCTAATTTTAAATTATATCCACGTATCATTTTAGCTAATGAGTCACTCACTAAAGCTAATAAAAATATTAATCTACCCTATATTGCTTTGCCGGAACTGGCGATTGAGATCCAACAAAAAAATCCATATGCTTTGTTTCAACAGTTTATTGATAATTTTAATGGCAAAATTATATTTTCGGTTGAATCAGAAGGTCGCAAAGAGGCATTACAAGAAATCCTCGGGCGCATACGTATTCATCCCACTACGATCACGAAATTAACTGAATTAGACACGCTTGATAATCGTTTTGCTTTAATGATTGGTGCTAGCGAACAAGGTTTTATCAATCGACAAGATAATTTTGCCTTTATAACCGAAAATGAGTTATTAGGACGACGTATTAATCGGCGTAAAAAAGACAGCAAACAATCCATCAATACTGATTCACTGATTCGTAGTTTAGCGGAGTTAACTCCAGGCAAACCCGTAGTACACTTAGAGCATGGTGTGGGGCGTTATGCCGGATTAACTACATTGGAAACAGGTGGCATTACCGCTGAATATCTTATTTTACTTTATGCTAATGACACCAAACTATATGTACCGGTTTCGTCACTAAATTTGATTAGTCGCTATTCTGGTGGTGATGAAGAAAATGCCCCACTCAATAAACTCGGAACCGATGCCTGGAGCAAAGCTCGGCAAAAAGCGGCGGAAAAAGTACGTGATGTGGCAGCAGAATTGCTCGACATTTACGCCGAACGCGAGAGCAAACCTGGCTTTAAGTTTAAGCAAGATCGTGAACAATACGAACTGTTTAGCCAAGCTTTCCCATATGAAGAAACCGAAGATCAACAAAATGCTATTGGTGCGGTAATTGGTGATATGTGCTCACCACTTGCAATGGATAGACTGGTTTGTGGCGATGTTGGCTTTGGTAAAACCGAAGTTGCTATTCGAGCGGCCTTTTTAGCAGTAATAAATCATAAACAAACCGCCATCTTAGTGCCAACTACCCTACTTGCCGAACAGCATTATGAGAGTTTTTGCGATCGTTTTGCTAACTGGCCAATCCGTATTGAAAGCCTGTCGCGTTTTAAAACAGCCAAGCAACAACAAGAGATCATCCAAGCATTGGCTGATGGTAAAATAGATATAGTTATTGGCACCCATAAGTTATTACAAGAAGATATCAAATGGAAAGATTTAGGACTACTCATTGTTGATGAAGAACATCGTTTTGGTGTGCGTCAAAAAGAACGAATTAAAGCGATGCGGGCTAATATTGACATATTAACCTTAACTGCCACCCCTATTCCACGTACGCTGAATATGGCAATGAGTGGTATGCGTGATTTATCTATTATAGCTACCCCTCCAGCTAGGCGTTTAGCAGTAAAAACCTTTGTTAGAGAATATGATGATCTGGTGATTCGGGAGGCGATATTACGTGAAATTTTACGTGGCGGTCAGATTTATTATTTACATAATGATGTTTCCGATATTGAAAAAGTTGCAGAAAGATTAGCGGAGCTAGTTCCTGAAGCGCGTATTGCTATTGGCCATGGGCAAATGCATGAGCGTGATCTCGAACGAGTTATGAATGACTTTCACCATCAACGTTTTAATCTATTGGTTTGTACCACCATTGTGGAAACCGGTATTGATATACCTAATGCCAATACCATCATTATTGAACGAGCCGACAAATTTGGCTTAGCGCAATTACATCAATTACGTGGGCGAGTTGGACGTTCTTACCATCAAGCCTATGCCTATTTATTAACACCACACCCGAAATTATTAACTAAAGATGCCAAAAAACGCTTAGAGGCGATTGCTTCATTAGAAGATTTAGGCGCCGGTTTTGCTTTAGCAACGCACGATTTGGAAATTCGGGGTGCGGGTGAATTATTGGGTAGTGACCAAAGTGGCCAAATTGAAACTATTGGTTTTAATCTGTATATAGAACTACTCGAAGAAGCAGTCAAATCATTGAAAGAAGGTAAAGATCCGACACTGGAATCATTGCTGAATAATCAACAAACAGAAATAGAATTACGCTTACCAACTTTAATTCCGGATGACTTTATTCCTGATGTTAACACTCGATTATCACTATATAAACGTATAGCGAGTATTGAAACTCTTGATGAATTAACCGAAATCCAAGTGGAAATGCGCGATCGTTTTGGTCAATTACCGGATGCGGTATTGTTTTTACTAGAAACCACTAAAATCCGTTATCAAGCCAAACAACTTGGCATTAATAAAATTGAATTTGGTGACAAAGGTGGTTTTATTGAATTCGGTACTAATAATACCATCTCCATTGATTATTTAATTTCTTTAATCCAAAAAGAACCTAAAAATTATCGTTTAGAAAGTTCAAATAGATTAAAATTGCTTAAATCTGATATACAACGTGTCGATCGCATTGAATATATCAAAAATTTATTGGATACCTTTTCCCAACATCAGGAAAAATAGCAATATTAAATATTATATAAGGAATAAATAAACATGAAAAAAACTACACTAGCTATTGGGGTTGTAGCTATACTGGGGATCGTCTACGTTGGTACCTCATGGTATACAGGTAATATTATTGCTAATAATCTTGATAATGAATTAAATAAAATTACAGAAGCTATTAATAATCATGATCAAGAAAATAATATTGCAATAACCTACCATGATTATCAAAAAAATCTATTTTCAACTAAACTACACCTTACTGTCACACAATCACGGAAAAGTTCTGCTAACACAAAAGAACAGCCGACAAAACTATTTGATGATGAATTAACCATTCATCATGGTCCATTCCCGATTGTAGCTCTATCTTCTGGGACATTTATTCCTCAAATGGCCTGGATTGAATACAAAATGACGGAACAAGCATCACCTGAACTTTGGAAATTAGCAGGTAATCAACCTTTTATAACCGGACATGTTGGTTTAAGTTATTCTAATTATATAAGAGTTAAATTTGTCAATAAGGCGATTTCGGTTAATCAAAAAAATTATAATTTTATTGACGGTAATCTCGATATTTCAGATGGCTATTATACTTTTGAAAGTGATCAAAATTTTTCAAATATGTTAATTAATACTCATTTGGATAAATTTAATTACAGTAAAAAAGATTTTGAAGATTTTTTCCATGCTATTTCAATAAATAACCTTACCATCTCAGCAAAACCAAATCTAGAAACTAATAAGTTTGGCTATGAATTAGGCTTGGGTCATTTTTCCATTCATATAGAAACTAATCAAGGAGATTCATCAAAAGGAGATATTGTTATAGATAATTTTAAAGCGAACGGTACATATGATCAAATAAATAACGATTTAGAACTACAAAGTACTGTAGATAAATTAAAATTTATTCCGGCTTATATGAACAACTCGCTAGAATTCAATAAAATTATTTTTAATCAGACCAAAAAGTTAAATGAATATGATTCTGTTAATGGTGCGTTAAAAGCAAATATTGAATCCATCATATTCAACAAACAAAATTTAGGCTCGATAATAGCTGATCTCGACTTTCAAAACCTTGATAAGAAATTATTTTTAAATTCTGAGAATAAATTTAACGAATCACAGTTTGCCAATGTTTATTTTTCGTTGAATAAATTTAATTGGCATAATGTTGATGGTGATATCACTTTGAGTACTTCTATAAAATTAACTGATAAAGCACAAACATTTTTCGATTTGGATGAACTTGATACACTCAAACTAAAACTTGAAGCACCATATAATGTTTTGGCTCGTATTCAAGCGCAAATGGCCAATTCGAAAAAATCAAATATAACATCGGAAGAAATCAACAAAGCTGACCTGAGCTTACAAATAATAATTGAAATGTTACTACAACAAAATAAAGCGTTTACTTTCAGTAAAGGGGATCAGAAAGGAATATATTCTGACATTGATTATACCAAAGAGTACGGTGCTAAAATTAAAGTTAACGGTGAACTATATAGTAAAAAAGAATTTTTTAATCGCTTTTAAAGCATAAGCTACTAGTTATAGCTTGGTACTAATTTCGCTGTAAGATGACGAAAAGTTTTCACCCAGCTAATTTCTACCACGTATACAATCATTAATTCATTACTTAAAAAAGTTAATTTAATTAAATAGTTAATATTATCACGTTTGATATTAACATTACCTTTACCATTAACTATTTAATCTCTATAAGGCAAAAAGAGCCAAAAAATTATCGCTTAGAAAGTTCAAATAGATTAAAATTGGTAAAATCTGAGCTACAACGTGTCGATCGCATTGAATATATTAACAATCTTTTGAACACCTTTTTCAGCATCAGGAAAAATAACAGTATTAGATATTTTACAAGGAATTAATAAACATGAAAAAAACCCCACTAGCTATCGGCATTGTTGCAGTATTAGGAATTGGTTACGTAGGTACGGCATGGTACACAGGTAACATTATTGAAAATAATATTGATAATGAGCTTAAAGAAATTAATCAACAAATTAATCATTATCAAGAAGCATATAATGTAGCCATAACTCACAGTAATCTAGAAAAAAACATCTTTTCCACTAAATTACATTTAACAGTGACGTTGTCACCTAAAGATGCGGTTGAAGCAGATATCCAACCCAAAAAATTATTTGATGATGATATTATAATTCATCATGGCCCATTCCCAATGGCAGCCTTAGCTAAAGGCACATTTTCCCCGCAGATGGCATGGGTTGAATACCAAATGACAGAGCAAGCAGCTCCGGATCTATGGAAACTATCAGGTAACCAACCATTTATAAGTGGTCATGCAAGCTTAAGTTATCAAAATTATCTGCGCGTAAAATTAACTAATAAGGCTCTTTCAGTAAAACCTGAGGATTTGAATTACCTTAATGCTAAACTCGATATTTCTGAAGGGAATTATAGTTTTGAAAGCGATGCTGATTTTGTAAATTTACAGGTTAACACTCATTTAGATAAATTAAATTATGTTGACACCAATGATAATTTATTTTTATTAAGTAATTTAACTTTATCAGCCAAGCCAAATATAGAAAAAACCATTGTTGACTTTGATCTAAATATTGGCAATCTACAGATAATAGATGGCTATTCAGATATAGACGCTACAGTGAATAATTTAAAATTGAAAGGCAGTGCTAATTACCAAAATAGTGATTTAGAAGTACAAAATAGCGTAGATAAACTTGTATTTAAGCCAATTGACCCTGAACAAACAAAATCAGTCGAAATAAATAAGCTTACTTTAAATCAAAAAAACACATTAAATGAATCTGATACCGTTGATGGTTTGTTACAAGCTAGTATTGATTCTTTCAAATATGGACAACAAAATTTAGGTTCAGGAACTTTAGATTTTGATTACCAAGGGCTTGATAAAAGATTATTTTCTTACAATGAGTTAGATGGTTTATATGGTAATGTGAGTGAAAAAATCGACCATACCGAAACATCTAATATTAAACTTTCATTAAATAAATTCAATTGGCATAATGTGGCGGGTGATATCAATATAAGTGCCAATGTAAAAACTGTTGATATCAATAAAGTTCCGGATGCTCATGATATAGATAAACTTGAAAGTTTTAATTTAAAACTTGATGCACCTTTTGATGTGTTAGCTAACATTGGAGCACAAATAGAAGCTGTTGAAAAAGGTTCAGATGATATTTCACCTCAGCAAATAGAGAAAGCAAAACAATCACTAGGAATGATGTCTCAAATGTTCTTAGGTAATCTTAAATTCTTAACCTTTAAGAAAGATGGTATTCAAGGGATATTCTCAGATGTTGAATATTCACGGGAAAATGATATGATAAAAGTTAATGGTCAAGATATACCTAAAGAGGTATTTTTAGAAGATCTTTAAGTAACAATAATTGAAAATTATAATTCCGCCGGTTTAACTGGCGGAATAAGTCCAAATTAATCCATCTCACGACTTACTTATGCACATCAATTACTTATCACCCAAAGGCGTGTAAACTAATTCAAACCTATTAACTTATATTTAAATCAAAACACCTAACCAATTCGAACAAATATCGATGCCATATTATTTTTATTAGCAATTACTAATGATTATTTAATCTCACTATTCAAAACAGGACCAAAAAATTATCGCTTAGCAAGTTCAAATAGATTAAAATTAATAAAATCTGTGCTATACACATGTCGATCACATTGAATATATTTAAATTCTATTGACCACCTTCTCTCAGCATCAGAAAGAATAATAACTATAGATGTTATATAAGGAATTAATAAACATGAAAAAAACTACACTAGCTATTGGTATTATTGCAGTACTAGGGATCGGTTACGTTGGTACCGCATGGTATACAGGCAATATTATTGAAAATAATATTGATAGTGAGCTTAAAGAAATCAATCAGAAAATTAATGATTATCAGGACAAATTTAAAGTAGACATAAGTTACAGCAAGTTAGAAAAAAACATCTTTTCTACCACCTTTCATTTAACTGTGACGTTGTCACCTATAGATAATTATGGCATTGATTCTCAACCAAGGAAATTATTTGATGATGATATCATAATCCATCATGGTCCATTCCCAATGGCAGCCATAGCTAAAGGTACATTTTCACCACAAATGGCATGGATAGAATACCAGATGTCTGAACACACAGATCCTGATTTGTGGAAACTATTAGATAACCAACCATTCATAAGTGCCCATGCAGGTATAAGTTATCAAAATAATCTGCGAGTAAAAGTAACCAACAAAGCGCTATCGGCTACACCAGATAATTTAAAATATCTTGATGGCTTATTTGTTATTTCCGAAGGTGATTATTCTTTTGAAAGTAATGTTGATTTTGCAAATATACAGGTTAATGCCCATTTAGATAAATTAAAGTATATTGAAAACGCAAATAATTCATTGACATTAGATAATTTAAATATATCCACCAAACCAAATAACAATAAAACTATTGTCGACTTTGACATAAATGTTGGTCATCTTAATGTACAAGATGGTGATTATCGTTATTCGCATTTACCATTAGAAGCTACAGTAGATAATTGCAAAACACAAGGTAGTTTCAATTATAAAAACCATGATTTAAACGTGCAAAATAGCATAGATAAATTGATATTTAAGCAAATAAGTCAGGAACCAACCCAACCAATTGAATTTAACAAACTGGTTTTAAACCAAAAAAATGCCCTAAATACATCAGATACCGTTGATGGTTTTTTTCAACTTAATGTTGAATCAGTTAGTTATGGGCAACAAAACCTTGGTTATGGAACTTTGGATTTTGCTTTCCAAGGACTGGATAAGAAATTATTCTCTTATGATAGTGAAGATGATTTCTATGATGACGTGGATGAAATCGATATGTCTAATATTAAACTTTCATTAAATCAATTCAATTGGCACAATATTGGGGGTGATGTTAATATCAGCGCTGATGCTAAATGGGTCGATATGAAAGAAGCCCCGGACACATATGGTTTTGAGCAAATTGAAAACTTTAATTTAAAAATCGATGTTCCTTTTAAAGTATTGGCTTATATGTTTGCACAAATAGAAGCAGCCAAGAAACAAGAGAATGAAATATCTCAAGCCGTTATCGATGAAAGGATAAAATCTCTAGAAGATCTTTGCGAAAGGTTTTTTAGTGATGCCAAATTTCTTACTTTCAAAAGAAATAATATTTCGGGTTTTTTCTCGGACGTTGAATATTCAAAAGAAAATATTATGATAAAAGTTAACGGCGAAAAAATGCTTAGAGAAGAACTATTTGATGCCTTTTGAGCCATAATAGTTTTAAATTATAGAGCAAATATTACTTATTCCGCTCATTTAAATGGCGAAATAAATTTCAAATCAACTAATCCTAAGATTGACTATGAACACAAATTCAGCAAATCAAAATAACGAAAATCAATTTAAACGTACTATGAAAACCCGGCATCTCATTATGCTATCTTTAGGTGGTGTTATTGGTACTGGATTATTTTTTAATACTGGTTATATCATCGCTACTGCGGGTGCTGTAGGTACGATTATTGCTTACTTAATTGGTGCATTAGTTGTGTATTTAGTGATGTTATGTCTAGGTGAACTAGCTGTTGCTATGCCAGAAACTGGAGCTTTTCATACTTACGCCACTCGTTTTATCAGCCCTGGAACGGGATATACGGTTGCTTGGCTTTATTGGCTCACTTGGACTGTTGCTTTAGGTTCGAGTTTAATTGCAGCTAGTTTATGTGCACAATATTGGTTCCCATGGATACCTGTTTGGGTTTGGTGTTTAATTTTTTGTGCTATGATTTTTGGGTTAAATATCTTCACTACGGCATTTTTTGCTGAAAGTGAATTTTGGTTTTCAATTATAAAAGTTATTACCATTATCATTTTTATTATTGCAGGTTGCGGCGCTATATTTGGTTTTATCCCGATGAAATACGATATGCCAGCACCATTTCTACACAATATTACTGCTTCTGGTTGGTTCCCAAATGGCATTACACCAATCATTATGACCATGGTTTCGGTTAACTTTGCCTTTTCCGGTACTGAATTAATCGGTATTGCAGCTGGAGAAGCACAAAATCCAGAAAAAACCATTCCATTAGCAATCAAAGCTACTATTTTGCGATTAATCATTTTCTTTATTGGGACTATTTTCGTATTAGCTGCACTACTCCCCATGGATCAAGCTGGGGTAATAAGAAGTCCTTTTGTTATGGTATTTGACAATATTGGGGTACCTTATGCCGCTGACTTTTTTAATTATGTGATTTTAACCGCCATTTTATCGGCAGCGAATTCTGGGCTCTATGCTTCAGGTCGAATGTTATGGTCACTATCTAACCAAGGCACTTTACCAAAGTGTTTTGGTAAATTAACTAAACAAGGCGTTCCAGCAATTGCTATCAGTATTAGCATGCTTGGTGGACTATTAGCCTTATTTACTTGTGTAATTGCGCCAGATACTGTTTTTGTGGCATTAACGGCTATTTCTGGCTTTGCTGTGGTTGCCGTTTGGCTTAGTATTTGTGTTTCTCATTACTTTTTTAGACAACAATTAACCACAACACAACTAAGTACATTAAAATATAAAGCTCCATGGTACCCCTTAGTGTCTATTTTAGGCATTATTTTATGCTCAGTTGCCTGTATTGGGCTGGCTTTCGATCCGGAACAGCGAATTGCACTTTATTGTGGTATTCCTTTTGTTGCGGTTTGCTACATTGCTCATTATTTTACTCAAGTCTTTAAAAAACGAGATTCTACTAATGAAAATCGATAACCAGATTGCTAACTTATTAAAATATAAAAAATACATTGTTATTGATGGTGCTCTTGCCAGTGAATTACAACACCGAGGATGTGATCTTAATGACAGTTTATGGTCTGCCAAGGTATTAATTGAACACCCACAACTCATTAGTCAAGTGCATTATGATTATTTTAAAGCGGGTGCTGATTGTGCCATAACCGCAAGTTATCAAGCAACTCCTCTTGGATTTGCTCAAAAAGGAATTAATGAAATTGAAGCAATTGCTTTAATCAAAAAAAGTGTCGAACTTGCGCAGCAAGCCAAACAACGTTATTTAGCTGAAATACCACAAAATAAACTGCTGTTAATTGCCGGTTCTGTGGGGCCTTATGGCGCCTATTTAGCTAATGGTTCGGAATATACTGGAGATTATCAGCTTTCGGAATCTGAATTTATTGATTTTCATCGTGTTCGTATGCAAGCCCTTATCGAAGCCAAGGTTGATCTGTTAGCTTGTGAAACCATGCCTTCCTTTGCTGAAATCAGAGCATTAACTAAACTATTACAACAATTCCCTCATATGACTTGCTGGTTTTCGATGACGTTAAAAGATGCTAAGTATCTTAGTGATGGCACACCATTATCCTTAGTGATTGAGCATTTAAATAAGGTTAATCAAATCGTCAGTATTGGCGTTAATTGTATTGCTCTGGAAAAAGTCACCGCCGCACTAACAACATTGCATCAGTTGACCTCTAAGCCTCTTATTGTTTATCCAAATTCCGGTGAACAATATGATCCGAGCACTAAACAATGGCGTCACAACCATCAACATGATTGTACTTTTACTAACCAAGTAGCTACTTGGACCAAGTTAGGAGCAAAATTGATTGGTGGCTGCTGCCAAACCACACCTGCCGATATAGTAGAAATTAATCACTTATTAGCAACTAAAAAATAATATTATTGGTAAGATAATGAAATGACTGACAATGTTTCAGGTCAGTCATACGTTTTAGATTAAAAAACTACCTATATTCAATATTTAAGTGCTAATTGAAATTGAGTTAGTAAAAGGCCTCATAAAGTGTTTTATACTCGAACCTTTTTCTTTCAATGATTTAACCGATTTTCAACCGCTTGTCTATTCATTACTAAACGCCTTTTTTATATCTTGCGACAACTCATTCATAACTCGTGATTTAAAGTATAATTAGATAAATATGACGGTTACATTTTTTCCAGATTAATATGGAATGAAATGTAATCATGATTGAATAGCAAAGAACTGGATTGCTAAAACACCTATAATATCCATTAATTACTACAATATGATTAAAACCGTATGGATTAATTTACAATTAATATCAATGAGGTAAAGTACTCTCAAAACATCATCTTTTTATTTTAAAGAGAAAAACAGTAATTAAATTATCGACGCAACTGTTTAGGTGAAAAACCAAAGCGTTTTTTAAAATAAAAGGCAAAGCGGGAACCTGATTCATAGCCTATTGCTTGTGAGATTTGTAGTATAGATTTTTGGCTTGTTTGTAACAACATCAATCCATGACTGAGCCTTACATCTAATATAATTTGTGATAAGTTATATCCTTCAAGCGCTAAATGTCTTCGTAATGTCGATTCACTCAAAGCAAATTGTTTAGCCAATTCACTAGCATACCACTTTTTACTAGGTTGCATACCAATAACTCGCCGAATTTTTTGGCTAAGTTTGTCAGGATTGGGGGGCATAAAAGCAATGTGCATAGTTGACAATCGAATAAGTAACTCATAAAAAAAGTGTTTAACCAAGGTTAAATCACATGATGAATTATTAAAATCTTCGGTCAAAAGTTCATTTTTAATTTGCTTCAATCGATCAATAAACGTAGTTGTTAATTGGGTTTGTACACTAATTTTATTCAGCATGATAGTTTTAGGCGGTAACTGAGAGAGCGCAAACTGATGCAATAACTCACTACACCAAGTAAAACAAAGCGCTTGATACTGTTGTTCATTAATTGATAAGTTAGTTACATTAATTAGCATGTTGGCCGGAATAACTATTAACTGCCCTGCTTTTACGATAAAATGCTCCCCACTACATTCGACATGTTTTTCACCATTTAGCACAAATACCATCATTGCATCACTGTTCTCAATCTGCTTAAGCTTTTGATTACAACATTGCATAATGTGATTAATTTGTCCGATTGATGTAAAATTCACAATATCAATACTTAATTAGTTATGCCTTTACTCAGCGTGAATAATTATAGCTTACTGCCGCTTTAGCGATTTGATGTGAATTAGCAATAAACCCTATTAATGCTGGTGTAGTTTGATCATTTATTTCTATATGATCAATATCTAGTGCATAAAGCGTAAATTGATAGCGGTGATTAGTCTTTTCTGGAGGGCAAGGACCACCATAAAGACTCACTCCAAAATCATTACGAATCAATTGACTACCATTGGGTAACAACTCAGTATGATTACCCGCAGACTGCACTATAGATTGCGTTGATACTGGAATATTCACTATTACCCAATGCCACCATCCAGATCCTGTTGGTGCATCAGGATCGAACATAGTTAAAACCAGACTTTTTGCATGTTCCGGTAAATTCTCCCATAAAATCTGTGGTGATATATTTTCACCTTGGCACCCAAACTGATTAGCAACAAATTTTGCTGTAAATCCGTGTTGTTCCAAATCAGGGATCGTTAATTCCAATGGTTCGGCAATACAATTAGCTGAACTTAGCAACAATGTACCCAAAAAAATTGACCTAAGTTTATTTAAATTGAATTTGTGCATTTTTATTCCTTATAATTACTTTAAAAATACAATAAACCATTCATTTCAGAAATTCAGCACAGATTCGCCGAAATTAGGTACAAATTCGCTGAATCTACTTTTTTGTAGCCAGTACAACACGTTCAACGGTATCAACAATCGCTCGAGTTTGTGAATCAATTTCGATATTCACTTTATCGCCAACTTTTTTAGTGTCCAAGGTTGTAATAGCAAGGGTTTCCGGAATAAGATGAATTTCAAACTGATCACCTTTAACCTCACCGATGGTTAAACTAGCACCATCAATGCCAATAAAACCCTTGTACAGAACATATTTCATAAATTGTGCCGGCATGGCTAACGTCATGGCGCAATTAGTGGAAGTTTTTTGAATATCAACAATAGTGGCGGTGCAGGAAACATGCCCGGACATGACATGACCACCTATTTCATCACCATATTTGGCACTACGTTCAATATTAACGTAATCATGCAGCTTTTTATCACCTAAGGTGGTTAAGGCTAAGGTTTCTTCCATAATATCAAAAGTGACCCAATCATCAGCAAAATCGGTTACTGTCAAACAACAACCATCATTGGCAATTGAGGCACCAATTTCAATATTATTGGTTAATTTATGTGGTAATTTGATTTTATAAGTGCGTAATTTATCTTGATCGGCAATTTCAATAATTTGACCAATGCCCTGCACAATGCCCGTGTACATAATATTCCTTAGATTAATAACCAATAGATGTACTATTCTAGCCTAAATTGACAAAAATTTAATGCCATTCACATAATTTATTAGCTTTAAATTTAATCCGAGTCCTTTAATCAACCTTTGTAAAGCGCCAATAATTAAGTTATCAGTTAATTATATTCATTTTAAAAACATAGGCATTTTATTTGTCTGCTGTTATGATTACATTTATTTTGCCAAATCTTAAATAATATTTCTTAGACTAATTTATAACTGCAACCTATTAGTTTAAGTACATTTTATTAATTAAGGATCATTTTATGTTGAAACTCATAATTGCGATTTCAATTGGATCTGTTGCCGGTGGATTATTGCGATGGTTTTTATCATTAAAGCTCAATATTATTGCCTTTGCTATTCCTTTAGGCACGCTACTATCAAATTTAATTGCTGGCTATATTATAGGTTTTGCTATTGCCTTTTTTAATCATTCAAGTCTCTCTCCAGAATGGCGGTTACTGGTTATAACTGGTTTTTGTGGCGGTTTATCTACTTTTTCTACTTTTTCCGCCGAAATTGTTAACTTTTTGCAAGAAGGCCGAATTACTTGGGGACTAGTAAGCATAGCTATTCATGTGATTGGTTCAGTACTGATGACTTTCTTGGGTATTTGGTCATATCAATGGTTACGTTCTTAAAACATTAATTAACCAGTTTGCTGCTAAAACGATCAAAAAAATTGTTTACAAGCAAGAAATACTGTATTAATATACACTGTATATACAAACAGTAGTCGAGGTTATTATGCTTATTGAACATTCACCACAACAATTTATGACTGTTAACTTTGAATCACCATTCCAACAAGTTTTACAGCAACAACGACCTTTATTACGTTCTTTTAATAAAGCTAAAAAATGGCAATTATGGTTATCCGACCGCCCAATGCTAAAACGTTCATGGGTAAATATTGCCGGTCTGGATAAACAAAAAGTAGTTCATTTAGCTAATCTTAATAACGAAAATTTGATTTCAACTATTGAAAAGGCTTTACGTAGTCAGACTTGCAGTTATGTTGTTGCTTGCATAAATCATCTTAATGAACAAGATAAACAACGCATTCAACAAGCAGTTTTAGCCAGTGATACCTGTTTGCTTTTAGTACAGGATGATCAACCAATACAATATCATTAAGTCTATAAAATTAAGTAGGATACTAGATTGGAATCCTACTTGGTGATATGGAGTTTAATTTTAGCTGACTAACTCAGTTGTACTAAATGATTTAGTAGTAAGCTTTTTTTTAATATAAAAAAATAAAATAAACATCAATAGGAGATCTATGCATAGTATAGGTACATTGAAATAATCGCTAATGTCAGTAACTAATATTATTAACCAATAATAGCTAGTAGAATGGTTTCATGAATAAGCAATATGGTGAAAACTGTTTTTTTGCATTTAAATAGCCTTTTTATCGATGCTCATTTTATTAATATTAGTGAAAATCTTATCCCATTTATTATTTTACACCAATATGTGTTAATGCTATCTCCTCAGTGCTCCCTCCTTCAAAGTTGAAATAACCTTTAGTCAATAATACCTACTAGTTAATTCTGATTTATTATATAAATAATATTGACTGTAAAAATAATAAGCAATATTATAATAAGTATACTTATTATAGTAAGGAGCCAACAATGACACCTATATCCATTACTTTTACTGTACCAACTAGCGCTAATCCAGAAAAGGTTTGGCAATACTATACCAATATGCCTTTACGAAAATTATGGGAAACCGATCTTGAGGAATTTAGTCTTCAAGGTGAACTTAAAACTGGAGTAAAAGGTCTATTCAAACTACAAAACATGCCACCAATGGAAGTAACTTTATCTAAAGTAATTGTTAATCAGGAATTTACAGAAGAATTTAATATCGATAATATCGGCAAGATATATTTTTCCCATCAAATAATAACAGTTGCCCCTAATCAATATGCACTGAAAGCAGAAATAGCTTTACAACCTGATAATCAAATGGATGATAAATCATGTTATGATTTTATAAAACAAATCTCCGATGATATTATTGATAAAGCCTATTTATTGAAAAATCTTATTGAAAGATAAATTATGACTAAAAAAGTTAAGTTTTTATCCAAATTCCAAAACGATGCTGATTCAGTCGGTTTTTTATTTATGAGAACTTATTCGTCTTGGCAAACTAGCATAAAAAAGTGCCTGAAACAGCAGTCGATTACGCATCCCCAATTTGTAGTATTGGCTACACTAGCCTATTTATCACAACAACCAGATGAAATAACTCAGGTTATTGTAGCTAATAAAACCAATATTGATGTAATGACAATTTCACAAATTCTGGAAAATTTAGAGAAAAAAGCCTTTATAACTCGCACTACATCGTTAAAAGATAGTCGTGCTAAATGCATTACCTTGACCCAAAGTGGTTTAGATATGGCCAATAAAACCGTGCCATTAGTCGAGCAAATAGATAAACAATTTTTTGCAAGTCTAGGTAAAGATGCTAAACAATTCAATAAGATGCTTTTGACGTTATTACAAGGTAACTAATTATCTATTAACTCTGCCTTTAATCTGTTTATAAACAAAAGCAAAAATTAACCATAAGCAAAAGCCACAACCAGCACCGATTACTCCATAAACAGTGCCATAAGGGAAAATAATATAAAGAACGATATCGTAATTTAAATTCACTACCGGCTCAAAGTTGTCATTTAATGAAGGCATTGGTCCAAACTCAATAAATGCCATAAATAAACCCATCAAGAATCCTATAAGAATCAATAGATATTTAAATAATTTCATTATATTCCCGAAAAATTCACCATTAATCATGATTTTTAATAATCTAATTTGTTTAATTTTATCATGTTATCGCTGAGATTATATAATAGACAATAAAAAACCACCCGAAGGTGGTTAGCAATGTTTTAATACATTAAATTATATTAGATGTTTAGTTGTTTTTATCAATCTAATTTATTAAGAGGATTTTCGACCTTTTCAGCAATTTCTAGAACTTCAGCTACTGTTTTACCATCTAATTTATTTTTAATAGCTTCCTGAGTTTTAACTTCATCACCTTTAGTTTCAAAAGCTGTTGCTACGGAAATTTTAACAATAGCTTGCTGAAATGCTTTTAGCTCATCTCCATTTAAACTTTTAGATATTTCTTGTACAGAATTTTGCAAAGATTCTGTAGTACTGGCATCTATTTTTTTTTCACCACACGCGGTTAATAACGTAAGTGATATTAAAATAATCATTAGTTTTTTCATTTTTATCTTCCTTTCAACGTTTTGAGTTTATTGTATTAATATAATTAAACAGAATAAAGTAAATTTATTCTGTTTTACGATCGCAAGTTATTGCCATTTGAAATTTAGTAAAATCTTTTTCAATATCAGAATGGATTTCTCGAATAAGGTTGATTTTAAATTTATCATCAGATAAATAATCAATAGCTCTTATCGTTTTTGTATGGGCAATTGTATAGGATTCCGTTTCCTCTGGTTGATCATAATAGATAGCTAAATCAAATACTTTTGATTCCCCACCTATATTTCGATAAATCCGACCATCTTTTTTAAAAAATTTCATATTTATATTGTCAGCCTGACGGATACTATCATCAATAAACCGATTATATACCCAAGTGTCGATTTTATCGGAATGAACACCATTTTTCCAAGTATCCATTTTATACATACATTTCCAATCACCAATCAGCATATCTTCGGTTACTTGTTTTTTTTCACATCCAAATAAAACAAAACCGATAATACTCATTAATAGAGTTTTCTTCATCTTATTTCCATATAATTAAGTGAACTAATAGTACAAAATTTATAAAATTAGAGCAATGAAAAACTTAGTTTTATATATTAATATCCAATAGTCATAAACATATACAAACAAAAAAACCTTGCTAAGCAAGGCTTTTAGTCAATTCTTGGGTAATTGAGTTTGAACTACTCCCACTCAATCGTTGCTGGGGGTTTGCCGCTAATATCGTAAACTACTCGGGAAATACCGTTGACTTCGTTGATGATGCGATTCGAAACTCGACCTAGGAAATCATAAGGTAAATGAGCCCAATGAGCAGTCATAAAGTCGATAGTTTCGACTGCTCGCAATGAGACTACCCAATCGTATCTACGTCCATCCCCCATTACCCCAACTGAGCGTACTGGTAAAAATACCGTAAAAGCTTGGCTGACTTTGTGGTAAAGCTCTGCTTTGTAGAGTTCTTCAATGAAAATTGCATCAGCTTGACGCAATAGATCACAATAATCTTTTTTCACTTCACCAAGAACGCGTACACCTAAACCAGGACCAGGGAATGGGTGGCGATATAGCATGTCATAAGGCAAGCCAAGTTCCAGACCAACTTTACGCACTTCATCTTTAAATAATTCCCGTAATGGTTCAACTAAGCCCATTTTCATGTCTTCGGGTAAACCACCAACATTATGGTGAGATTTGATCACGTGAGCTTTACCTGTGTCAGCCGCAGCAGATTCAATTACATCTGGGTAAATCGTCCCTTGAGCTAGCCATTTTACATCTTTAAGTTTAGCGGCTTCTTCATCAAAAACAGCCACAAATTCACGACCAATAATTTTGCGTTTGGCTTCTGGATCAGCTTCACCTTTGAGAGCGGTTAAGAAACGGTCTTCAGCGTTCACAGCAATAATATTTAATCCAAATTTGTTGCCAAACATATCCATAACTTGTTGCGCTTCATTTAAGCGTAATAATCCATGATCAACAAATACACACGTAAGTTGATCACCAATTGCTTGATGCAATAATAATGCAGTTACTGATGAATCCACTCCGCCTGATAAACCTAATAACACTTTGTCATTACCAACTTGTTGTTTAATTCGTGCTATGGCATCAGTAATAATTGATGATGGTGTCCATAATTTTTCACAATGACAGATATCAATCACAAATCGTTGAAGTAATTCAAACCCTTTAACCGTATGGGTAACTTCTGGATGAAACTGTACACCATAAAAATGTTTATCATCGTTAGCCATTATCGCGAATGGACAACTTTCCGTTTGACCAACTACTTTGAAACTATCAGGAATGGCAGTTACTTTATCGCCATGACTCATCCATACATCTAATTGATTGATGCCGTCTTGAGTAGTGCTATCTAAAATGCCATCAGTTAATTTAGATGAACCTACAATATCTACTTTTGCATAGCCAAATTCACGTTGATTAGATCCGGTAACTTTACCATTGTTTCCAACTTGAATAGCCATGGTTTGCATGCCATAGCAAATACCTAGTACCGGCACACCTGCATCAAATACATATTCTGGTGCTCTAGGACTATTGGCTTCAGTAGTACTTTCGGGACTACCGGATAAAATAATTCCTTTAGGATTAAACTGTTTAATTTTTTCTTCAGACACATCCCACGGCCAAAGTTCACAGTACACGCCGATTTCACGTACTCTACGAGCAATTAACTGAGTCACTTGCGAACCAAAATCAAGAATTAATATGCGCTGTTGATGGATGTCTGTTTTCATTAATTTATACCTAACTTATGAAATAATATAAAAAATAAGAGGTGATATTGTATCACCTCTTATCTATAGTTTGAACTTACTGCTAAGTTTATTTTGCAGTGGTTTGTTCTTGTGCAGATTGAATTGCTGTTAATGCAATAGTATAGACGATGTCATCAACTAATGCTCCACGAGACAAGTCATTAACAGGTTTACGCATACCTTGTAACATCGGTCCAATAGATACCAGATCAGCAGAACGTTGTACTGCTTTATAAGTGGTATTACCTGTATTAAGATCAGGGAAGATAAATACTGTTGCTCTACCCGCTACTTTAGAATTTGGTGCTTTAGATTTAGCAACATCTGGCATTACCGCAGCATCATATTGTAATGGACCATCAATCATAAGATCTGGGCGTTTTTCTTGAGCAATTTTAGTTGCTTCTTTCACTTTTTCAACGTCAGCACCTTGACCTGAGCTACCTGTTGAGTATGAGATCATTGCTACCCGAGGTTCAATACCAAAGGCAATGGCGGTGTCTGCTGATTGAATAGCAATCTCAGCTAATTCTTGTGCATTTGGATCTGGATTAATTGCACAGTCACCATAAATGTATACTTGATCTGGCATCAACATAAAGAACACTGACGATACTAATGAGCTACCTGGAGCTGTTTTAATTAACTGTAATGGTGGGCGAATAGTATTGGCGGTGGTATGAACTGCACCTGAAACTAAGCCATCAACTTCATTAGCTTCTAACATCATGGTACCAAGTACCACATTATCAGCTAGCTGTTCGCGAGCGATAACTTCAGTCATACCTTTATTTTTACGTAACTCAACTAAACGCGGGACATATTTTTCACGAATTGCTTCAGGATCAACAATCTCAATTCCTTTACCTAAGGTTACACCTTGTGTCGCTGCTACTTTACGTACTTCATCAGGATTACCAATTAGCACACATTTAGCAATATCACGTTCCGCACAAATTGCTGCAGCTTTAATGGTTCTAGGTTCATCTCCTTCAGGTAATACCACTATTTTTTTAGCATTACGCGCTAGTTCTGTTAATTGATAACGGAACGCTGGTGGCGATAATCTACGAATTGAACTTACTACTTCTTTTAAAGTTTTGATCCATTTAGAATCAATATGATCAGCTACATAATTTTGGGTGTTTTCCATACGTTCTTTATCGTCAACTGGAATTTCCAAATTAAAATGCTGTAAATTTATGGATGTTTGGAAAGTATTAGTTTGCACAGTAAATACTGGTAAACCTCTATCAAATGCCGGTTGACATAATTTATAGATTTTTTCATCTATATCATAGCCACCTGTTAATAATACCCCACCAATAGAAACGCCATTCATCACTGCTAAACAGATAGTTACTAAAACATCGGCACGATCAGCTGAAGTCACTAGTAAAGCATCTGGTTGTAAATGGTTGATAATATTAGGTACACTTCGTGAGCAGAATGAAATATGTTTAATTCGGCGATTTTTGATATTACCTTCATTTATGATTTTAGCTTTAATATGATTTGCAATATCAATAGTTCGGCAAGCACTAAGATCGATATTCCATGGAATACAACCAAGCACCGGTAATGGACTATTAGCATTTAAATCTGCGATTGTGATATTTTTATTATCAAATTTTGGCGTATGATAGATTTCGGCAACATCTGGACGAGCAAGACTTTGTTCTTCTACTGGAGCATTGACTTTATTAACAATTACACCCATGATTTTTTCATTTTTGATACCACCAAAATTTGAACGTGCAATTTCAATACGATCTTTTAATTGTTCTGGTGAATCAGTTCCCATATTTACCACAAAAATAATCTCAGCACCTAATGTTTTGGCGATATTATTATTAAGTTCGTTAGCAAATGGATAATCAGTGGTTGGTACAATACCTTCAACTAAAACTACATCAGCACCTTTAGTATTTTCAGCATAACGTGCCACAATTTCTTCCATTAAAACATCTAATTGATTTAAACTTAAAAGGTTTTCAACATGGCTCATTTTAAGCGGTGTTAACGCTGGAATTTTAGTGTTATGACTGATTAGTAATGTAGTATTGTCTGGTGCATCGCCACCAGCTCTTGGTTGCGCTACTGGTTTAAAAACATTAAGATTAATACCTTGACGCTCCATCGCTCGAATAACACCAAGACTCACACCTGTTAGACCAACATTGGTACCGGTTGGAATTAGCATAATTGTACGAGACATAATTTATTTCCTCTGAATTCTTTATTAAATAAAAACAAACCGCCATGTAGGCGGTTTTGATTGTTAATTACGCAGTAAGACGCGCAGCATCTTGAGCAATGACAAGTTCTTCATTAGTTGGAATAACCATTGCTACAGTTGAACCATCTTTAGTAATTATGCCACCATTACCAAAACGAGCTGCTAAATTACGATCATGATCAAGTTCAAAACCAAGAATAGTTAATTTTTCCATTGTTAATCGGCGTACTTCATCAGAATTCTCACCAATACCACCAGTGAATACAATGGCATCTAAACGACCATCTAATAACATCGCATAACCACCAATATATTTAACTAATCGGTGCACAAATACATCTAATGCATTTTTGGCATTTTCATCTTTACTATAATGTTCAGTTACATAACGACAATCGCTACTAACACCTGTTAAGCCTAATAACCCTGATTTTTTGTTTAATAGATTATTAATATCCGCCACGGACATTTTTAAGTTATCGTGTAAGAAGAACATGATAGCAGGATCAATATCACCACTACGGGTACCCATTACTAACCCTTCAAGTGGTGTTAATCCCATTGAAGTTTCTACACATTTACCATTTTTAACTGCAGTAATTGAAGCACCATTACCCAAGTGGCAAGTAATAACATTAGTTTGTTCAACAGGTTTATTTAATACTTTAGCAGCTTCACGACTTACATAATAATGGCTAGTACCATGTGCACCATAACGACGAATACCATGCTTAGTATAAAGTTCATTAGGAATGGCATACAAATATGCCTCTTTTGGCATTGTAGTATGAAAAGCAGTATCAAATACCGCCACATTTTTGTCTTTTAAATGCGGAAATTCAGCAAAAGCTTCTCGAATACCAATTAAGTGGGCAGGATTATGTAAAGGTGCAAATGCAGCTGCTTCTTCAATACCTTTTAATACTGAATCATCAATAACTACTGAATGAGTATATTTTTCACCACCATGAACAATTCGATGGCCAATAGACTTGATGCTATCTAATAATTCTGGTTTTTGTGGGAAGATTTTATCAACAATAAACTTAATTGCTTGACTATGTGCTGCTCCAGCTCCTAAAGATGCTTCATGTTTTTCACCATCAAGTTTCCATTTAATACGGGCATCAGGAAGATTAAAACATTCAGCTAAACCAGACAAAAATTCATCACCATTTTCAGGGTTTATGATGGCAAACTTTAATGATGAACTTCCACAATTAAGAACAAGTGCGTTATTACTTGATGACATAGTAATTCCTATTTTTTGAAAAAAGAGACATACACCAACAAAAATTGGTAACTAAACACATGATTTAACAACCTGTATAATCATGCTAAGGCGACTTCTGCTATTTCATTTTTTGAGATAAAATAGACAACACCGCCAATT
Organism: Gilliamella sp. wkB112; assembly: GCF_001690685.1. GTDB lineage: Bacteria > Pseudomonadota > Gammaproteobacteria > Enterobacterales > Orbaceae > Gilliamella > Gilliamella apicola_J. Next base: position 126,557 of record NZ_LZGL01000018.1, read on the forward strand.
TCGATGGCCTATTTTAAGCCAATAAAGTGTGAATGTCGAGGTATCAACAAATTATGAAATTAATGCAAATATTTAAGTCTGGTCAGGCCTACATGCAACTTTGTCCAAAAGACAAAGAGCTGTCGCACTCTTTTCCAGAATTAAAAATCATTAGTTACATAAAAACCGCCAGCAAATATTTACCGCCGTTAATTATTGCTATAATGGTTTGGCAATATTACATGCATGCGCAAATAGCAGTAACTACAATTACAGTATTATTTGCACTAACTTTGCCATTACAAGGTATTTTATGGTTAGGTAAGCGGGCACAATCCCCCTTACCACTTAACTTAGTTGACTGTTACAATCATATAAAAGCACAATTAATCGAAAAAAAGATTTTATCTAAAGACAAAAACCTAAGTAATAAATTAACCTTTGAAGAATTTATGAAATTAATAAATTTAGCTAAAATCCATTTGGGTAGTTACTTTGGGCAATGTGATGATTCGTCATCACCTTCAATTAAAGAATAATAACCATGTCAAAATTATTAACTACCTTACAACAGCAAATTGAAGTACTTGAACAAACTATTAAGGTCGTTGATTTTGCTGATTATCAAGAATATTATTTTGATGAACAATTGTTTTTCAGTAATAAAATAATCGAAGATAAGAACTTTTATCTTGAAAAAATAAAGCAAACTTACCAAGCATTAGCTGAAAATGTTAGATTACAAAATATAGAACAGATTACTTTTTTATCTGAGGTTCTGGTCAATCAAATTACGGCCCTTACTCGGGAAATTGCTACTCATAAATTACGCCAGAATAAAACTAAAACAATTATTGAAGAAACCCTAGCTGAAAAACATTCACGCCACTTAGATTATTTGCGTCGTTTGCAAGAAATGAAATACGAATTAGAACTTTCACCCGAGGGGATGGATTATAAAAAAATAGCCACACTGGACAATCGTATCTATCGCTGTGAGCAAGCAATAAAAAAAATTGAAAATGACTTAGAAAATGATAGCTTACACATAGATCTATGCTAAACCAATTTTTACAAGTTTCTATCGATAACTATACTAACAATCCTACTGTCCTCTTACCGATCGCTTACTTATAGCAAAAATGCATAATATTATAACAATTAAATAGTACCATCTTTTTAACTAACACCTATAATAACCATTATTTAATAATAAAAGTGTTAGCTACTTTATTTGATCAATAATAGTTATAAATGATAAGGATTCTGTTATGAGTAAAATATTTGATGATAATTCCCAAACTATAGGCCATACACCGTTGGTGCGATTAAAACATTTTGGCAATGGCAATATTTTAGCAAAAGTCGAGTCACGTAATCCCAGCTTCAGCATAAAATGTCGTATCGCATCGAATATGATTTGGGACGCTGAAAAACGTGGTTTATTAACCTCAGATGTTGAACTCATCGAACCTACCAGTGGGAATACTGGTATTGCCTTAGCCGCCGTTGCTGCTGCCCGTGGTTATAAATTAACTTTAACTATGCCAGAAAGTATGAGCATTGAACGTCGTAAATTATTAAAGGCACTTGGTGCCAATTTAGTTCTAACACCGGCAGCCAAAGGCATGAAAGGTGCTATTGAAAAAGCTGAAGAAATTGTCGCCAGTAACCCAAAACGCAATATCATGTTACAACAATTTAGTAACCCAGCTAACCCCGAAATTCACGAAAAAACCACAGGCCCTGAGATTTGGCAAGATACCGATGGTAAAGTAGACATTTTCATTGCCGGAGTGGGTACTGGTGGTACTTTTACCGGTGTGGTCAACTATATTAAAAAAAATCAAGGCAAAAATATTACTGCTGTTGCAGTAGAACCTACCAATTCCCCTGTTATTACCCAAGCCCTAGCTGGCGAACCAATAAAACCTGGTCCACATAAAATTCAAGGTATTGGTGCTGGTTTTATTCCTAAAAATTTGGATTTAAGTTTAATTGATCTGGTTGAAAAAGTATCGGATGATCAAGCAATTAAAACCGCAAGAGAAGTAATGGAAAAAGAAGGTATTTTGGTAGGCATTTCATCCGGTGCCGCTGTTTTTGCCGCCGATAAATTAGCTAAATTACCTGAAAACAAAAATAAAACTATTGTAGTCATTTTACCTTCATCCGGTGAACGTTACTTGAGTACTGACTTATTTAGTGGGATTTTTACTGAAAAAGAATTAGGCTAAACATAAATTACAAAATTTAATTTAAGCCAATGTAACTAATACTAAACTACTTCCTCATGGTAGTAGTTTGGTAATTAAAGTTACTTCTATCTACCAACCTCACAGTTAATGGCTACTTGCCGAAGTAAATAAAGCACACCGTACACAACTACTACCATACCAACCAGATTGTCAGATCACTAAAGCCGGCAAATAAACAAAGTATACTATTATATGGCAGGCGAACTACAAATCATGGGGAGAAATAGAAAATTTACGTATTAATAAAATAGAACAGAACCTAAGATATCATGGCTAATGCTTTGATGAAGAAACAGAACTTAACTATAATACGTTTAGGTATTATGATCCACTGGTAGGGAGATTTACGACTCAAGATCCTACAGGATTATTGAGTGGGGTTAACCTTTATCAGTATGTACTTAATCCGTTGAAGTGGGTTGATCCGTGGAGGTGGATATGTTGGAGTACTGTAAGAATGCAACAAGGTAAAGCTCCACAGATGAGTGTAGAAGTAATTAGTAGAAAAACAGGTGTTACAAGTACAAGAACGATTTCTATGGAGCATCACCATACAAATATTCCTCAGAGAGTCGAAGGCATAGATGTCCGTAACCCCTCAAATCTCTATATTTTTACATCTTGGCTGCATGAGGCTACTGATACTTATAGGCATGTAGGATCAGATTTATTAAACGTGATTAAAGACATAGATGTATTTTAGAAAAAAGGTAATTTATGAATATATTCGATATGCAGGAATTTGTATCATCTCCATTATACCATAGTATTTGTTTGGCTATCGCGAAAGCTATTCCGATAACCATAATTTCGGATTATTCAGATACTATGGCAAATTTAGACATACAAAGAATTGTAAACTCAAACTTGTCAATCAAAGAATTACAAAATACTTTGATAAATAATAAGGATGAATTGATTAACTATTCAATTAATAAGTATAAAATGACATACATTAACGAAGAAATTGAAGATTATCCCATTGGAGAAGAAGTTGAAGAAAGGCCAACTAATATAAAATACACAGGATATTCTAAAGGATTTCTTTTAATGAATCTTATTGAATATAGTTTGGTGAAGAGAGGAAATCAAGAGCTTGAAGAGTATTTAAAAAAATCTCGTATCCCCCAAGCAAAGAAATATGCTAAAGAAATAAAAAGCTTTTTAGAGTTTAAATAGTAAGCAATATAATAATATATTGCCATCATGGAAAGATGAAATTTTGCTACAACACTAACTACTAACATATAGAGAAATTGTAAGTTGCAGAATTAACGAAATAGAACAAAATCTACGCTACCAAGGACAATACTTTGATGAAGAAACCGAACTACACTATAATACTTTTAGGTACTATGACCCTCAAATAGGTAGATTTACTACGCAAGATCCGATAGGATTATTGGGTGGGATTAATCTTTATACGTATGCGATCAATCCTACTAGTTGGATTGATCCTATGGGGTTATGCTTAAACAGAGGACAGCCTAGATTAGAAAATGGTAATTTAAAAGAAGGTTGGCAACATATTGAAGCAAGACATATAACTGGAAGCCACCCTAATGGCGCTGGTGACTTATTTGCTGCTGGAACAACCAGAGCTGATATTGAAAAATATGCAGCAGAGATAATTCGAAGTGGCACAAGACAATCGGATCCATCAAAAATAATACAAACCTTTACAAAGAAACTCAATATTAATGGACTAAGAGCAAACTATAAACTTATAGTTGACTCTGTCGACGGAAATCGAATAATCACAATGTTCCCAATGTTAGGAGGGCACTAATATCATGAAAATTGATATATTCATAGCCAATGATAAAGTTGAGTCTTCTTTTGATTTAGGTGGGCTAGAATTTTTTGGTAATTGTAATCGTTATTCAAAAGAAAATTATAAAAGTAATGATTTGCAAATGATATTTATTTCAGTAAGTGATTTTGTTTTTAATATCCGACAAAAAAAACAGTATATTTTTTCATCAAATATCAAATTCTTTTTTAACGAAAAAAAAGAACACTTTTTTGTAAATGATTTACTAATTGAGAAAATACCATTTGAGTCTTTAATATTAGAGCTATTTAATTTAATTACTAAGTCCATTTACATTTTAAAAAATGTTTCCATTTCAAAAAGTGATGCTGTAATGATGGATTTAATCAATGAACAAAAAAAACTCAAACAAATTATTTAAAATATGTGAGCCTATCCTAAAATTTGTGTATTGCCGGGCAGATTGATTCAAAGGTGAGAGTTGATACGCTCATCAAACTTGATCATAAACCAATTCATGGTATCGCGTCAGTTTTGAATAGTCATAGTCCATTTCTTTGAAACATTCTTTTTGATTAAGAGATTTATGTATGAATATTCAGATTAATAGATTAGGTAAAATATTACAAGGCGATGAAAAAGGGTATTATATAAAAATTATTGATGATTTAGATAATACAGGTAGCTTTTTAATATTAACATCTCCAGACATAGATATGAAAAAAGGATTTGATAATTGGGTGAAAGATAAAAGAAGCTTAGAAGGGTATTTTATGGAATCAAACTGGCTAATTGAATGGTTATAAATAAGAAATAAAAAAACTACGACCAATATTTTGAAGAGGAAATTGAATTATATTATAACACTTTTAGATATTATGATCCGCAGGTAGGACGGTTTACTACTAAAGACCCAATAGGTTTATTGGGTGGAAGGAATCTTTATTCGTATCCAATTAACACTATTATTTGGATTGACCCTTGGGGACTATACGGTTTATCACCTTCTGAAATAAAAACGGCAACATCCAAAGTTGGACGTGTTGACCATCATCCGGCTAGGCACCTCATAGATGATGGTATTATTACCCATAATGCAGCTTCAAAAGCTGCTTGTAAACAATTCGTGGATATAGCCACAGATGTTTTATCCGATCCAACGAAGCATTTTAGTCATACGATGGTACAAGGCGGAACAAAAGTAGATGGATTTTATAGACAAATAGATGGTCATGATATAGTTGTATTTATAGCTAAAGAGCCTATTGGCAATAAAGTAGCTATTGAAGATATTGTTACTGCTATCAAACCAAGCGCAAACCAAATGGCAAATTGGAGATTACCATGATTACAAAGAAACACTTAGGAATTATGTGGAAAGATCGAATATTAGGAGAGACATTGAATGTCCCAGGAATAATATTATTTGCGTATTCAAAGATAGAATGGGTGTTGACTGAATTACAACTAAAAAATATAGATCTCATATGGAAAAAATATGGCGCAGATATTGAGCAAAAACTTATAAAGTGGGAAGGTGAAGAAAATTGTGATTATTCTATAGACATTCATATTAAAAAATGGCCATCTACTGATAAATGGCTGGCTTGTCTCGAAAAAACTTCATCATATATAGTTAGTGTTGGAGCAGAAATCGTATGGTGTAGTGATGAGATGGGCTCACCATCAATGGATCAAATTACTGATGATGGTGATATTTATGCTGCCTATATGAAGCACCTAGGACTACTTGTTAACTCTAACTTGGAAGATGAATTTAAAAACCTAAATAATACTCAATTAGAGTCATTAAAAAGAGCGTTGCTATAGTAAATGTTTAAACTGTCAGATTGATTTGTATACAGTTATAATTTTTAAAGATATATCTCCAATTAAAGTGGAACAACTTGGATTAGTATCTAATTGATCTGATGGCTATTATAAATAAAGCAGTATGAATTTTCTGCTTCGTAACCTATGCATAATGCAGAAATATTCATAATTAATCCGAGACAGTACGATATTTCTATAACAGATATAGATGATTACTGGATTGGAAAGCGTTCCTTTCTAGTGGGTATCAGTTTAAGAAGTGGTTAGTCAACTGTGGGAAATGACCACAAAAACAGGCAGTGAGTCTATTATTCTGAAATTAAGTAATGGAATTAAAAAATTATCTAGGTAAAAGTATTATGCAAAATAAAGTAAAAACCAAAGAGGATTTTATTCAACTATTATCTTCTTTAGCCCAAGATGTAAAATATAACCCTAAAGATTAGGAAAACAGAGATTTACCCAGCTTTTTGGAAGCAATGGCGTCATGGATAGAGGATATGGATGGTTTTTATTCAAATCAACACAAGCCTATACCAACAAATATTAGCTGGGAAGTTTTTGCCGACATCATGTTAGCGGCTAGAATATATGAGTGATGAGAATTAAAAAAATGAAGCATACCATTTAACCATGATGACAGTGATAGATCACTTGAAGAAGTAAGTACCCTCTTATTATACCAATTAAACATTTATACTCTTCTAGTTAACTAATCAACAAGGCAGTATTGTATGGCTGGCGAACTACAAAGCATGGGGAGAAATAGATAGCTGTAGGATCAATGAAATTGAACAGAACCTACGATACCAAGGTCAATACTTTGATGAAGAGACTGAGTTACATTACAATACTTTTAGATATTATGATCCACCGGTGGGAGATTTACGACTCAAGACCCTATAGGATTATTGGGTGGGTTTAATCTTTATACTTATGTGCTTAATCCTATTGCATGGAGTGCTCCGTGGGGATGGACAACGGGCGAAGGCTATACTCATATCACCTACGAGGGAGTAAAAAATGGTAAACCATATATTGGTTATGCTAGCAAACCAGGTTTGGGACATTCAGCACAAGATGTATTAAATTATCGTTATAACAATAACTTTGATATATTTGATGTTAAACCAGAGCCATTCTATCGTGGAGAAGGCGTTGATGGAAAAGCAACAGCAAGAGGACTGGAACAAAGAACCTTTGAAGCTAGAGGGGGATTAGATGGAACATCCAATAGGCAAAACCCTGTAGGGCAGAATAATGCAAGGCGACAAGAGTACTTAGATGCAGCTGATAAACACTTAAATGACAAAACAGGTGGTAACAAATGTTAACAAAGAAACAACGTAGTCAAGAAAACTCAGTGTTTGGTGTCTATATAAGAGAGGGATTATATTCGTTAGCACAATCAAGAAAAAATCATTGGATGGAGTTTTTTAATATCTTTAATGAGAAAGATGAGTGGGATGGAATAGACCTTAATAAGATTGATGTCTTGTTTACATATAGTGTTGCTGCTCACAGCCTCAAAGAGTTATTAGTTTCTTTGCAAGATGATAATGTATTAAAAAATTTACGGCCTATGCAATCAAAAATTATTGCAACAACGGATATTTTAGCTGGCACAAAAGGTCTAGTCGAAATGGATGATAGGTGTGATAGTGTAGATAATAAGATTTTGATTCCTAAGTTAATAGTAAAAGATCACTTAGAAATTATTCATACAATAGAGTTAGCTGGAATGCACGGAAATTCTGAACAAATTCAAAAACGTATTCTTAATTTTTATGAAACTGGTATAAATTGGGATGAATCTAAAAAGTTTTTATTTCCTCATGTAACGCCTCCAACTCCACAAAAATCATCACCCTATTTCATAGGGAAATAGTAGTAATAGAATGAAAAAAGGCACACCACTTATCTCTCACGAAATCCAAGGAGATTATTAATCAAACGTTATGATCCTAAGGATAAAACCATTACTTATCAGTATCATGTAGCTCAACGTTTAACCACACTACTAAACGAAAACAATGAAACGTACCAGTTTCATTATGATTCAAGTGATCGGTTCATTGAAGAAGTCAGTATCAGAGGGATGTTAATTATATGAAAAATGTAAAATTAGAAGAACGAGTTTTTGCAGATATTGATAAGGAACAAATGGATTTTAACGATGGCTGTAAGGGTGTTGGCATCTCAAAAACCGATTGTGTAAAAAACTTTAAAGGAGTAAATATCTAATTAAAATATCACGATTATATATACTAATATATGGATATTGGTGAGTATGAGTTTGGTAATATGGATTATGTTTTTGCTGAAGGACATATTGTTATACATCCTGATTTTCTTAATAAAACACCTTGTAAATGGTGTTGTAAATACTTTGGAGATGTTTTATACATGGATGAATATCAAAATTATTTTAAATAATTATTGAGAAAAGATAGATCAGAGATGCTTTATCAAATGTCCATATAGAAGAACAAACAGAACAACTTAAACAACTTTATATATACGAACCTAACAACTATGTGCCATTAGCACGGCTAGATACAATGTCTAATGGTACAACAGATATATACTATTATCATACCGATCAAATAGGTACACCCCTAGAGTTAACTAATCAACAAGGCACTATTGTATGGCAGGCGAACTACAAAGCATGGGGAGAAATAGAGAGCTATAGGATCAATGAAATTGAACAGAACCTACGATACCAAGGTTAATACTTTGATGAAGAAACAGAACTTCACTATAATACTTTTATCTATTATGATCCGCAAGTAGGACGGTTTACTACGCAAGATCCTATAGGGTTATTGGGTGGGTTTAATTTATATCGCTACACTATTAATCCAAATAGCTGGATTGATTCTCTTGGTATCGCGTGTGCTCCTGTTAGTAGTTTTGATCGTCTAAATAATGGGAAAGTATAAAGTATATAGAGTAATTAGACCTGATGAAAATCCTACAGTCTATTTCCAAAAGATCCTAATAATATAAAGTCAGTTGCTGGTCATATTACATCTGGAAGTCGCTCTGAATCTCAGTTCATATCTGCAACTAAAGATCTAAGTATTGCAAAAAAATGGGCAGAAGCTACAGGAAATAGAATAGTTGAGATAGATTTAAGTAAGGTTTCTCAAGGAGCCATAGATGTATCATCAAATAAAGAACTAGATCTATTAGGTAATCAGTTTGCTAGAAATTTAGCAAGAGGTTCATCTGAAGTATTATTTGATAGTCCAATAACTTCTTGAGCTATCAAAGTTTTATAATAGGAGTTGATATATGAAAAAATTATTGGTAGCAATTGAAAATTGCTCTATTCAAATTGTTGAGAGTTTACGTTTAGCTAACGGCATAAATGAAACGTTATCTGAATATTTTGTTGAACTACTCGAAGAGATTTATCAGCAATATTCAAAATCAACAAATATTTCTAAATCTATTATATTTAATCTAATAACTGTACGTGATAATTTAATAGGTTCTCTTAATTATTACTCTGGTGAAAATAAGATAAGAATATCAAATTTGAATTCTCAGCTAGAACTGTACCTTGAAAAAATATTATTAGGATAATGATGATTCCTTTGAAACTATTTACTTATAATTAAAGATGTTCATTCACTATATGCAAAGCTCTATAAAGAATCAAATAGGAGCTCATACTGCTTTAGAAAATATAGCTGATTTAGTCCTAAAACTTTGTGACTTACCACTCAAGCCTCATAGAGTTCACAACCAATAAGGCAGTATAGTATGGCAGGCTAACTACAAAGCATGGGGAGAAATATAAAGCTGTAGGATTAATGAAGTTGAACAAAACCTACGATACCAAGGCCAATATTTTGATGAAGAAACGGATTTACATTACAATACTTTTAGGTTTTATGATCCGCAGGTAGGTAGATTTACTACTCAAGATCCTATAGGATTATTGGATGGATTTAATTTATATAATTATGCACTTAATCCTATTACATGGGTTGACCCTTGGGATGGTGTCCAATAGGTTAAAAGTGCCTTTACTTCAAAACGATTACAGCAAGCATCTAGGCGTCTGATTGATGGTGGTTTATTACCCAAATGGAATAAATAAACTGGAGAGTTATTTTAAAAACTAGGAGCTGATATTCTGGAGAATCCTACACATACCTTTGCTTATGTTTTATGACAAGATGCTGTGAAAGTTTTTTTTGGGTATCATCAATGGACAAAAAGTTGTCCTTTTTATATATAAAGCGCGTCCTTGTCAAGGACAAATAGCAACTTCTGTTATACCAACGCCACAACAGGTTATAAATTGGGGGCTATAATACATGGGTAATTTAATAACAAAAGAAATTTTAAAAGTTTATTGGAATAATGTTTACGGAGAAGTAGCTGGACAATCATTTTATATTTTTAGTAATGATATTAGTTTTCTTTCTAATAAATTTCCTTTTGAGTTATGGCCTAGTCATACAGAGGCTAAAAATTATAAGTTGTTTGGAGATCATTGGGTTGTATGGGTATGGGATGTTAAGTTTTCGACAATCCCAATAAATTGGTTACATTTAGTCAAACAAACTTTTTTATTTTTTCTTGAGAACAAAGCTATTTTAAGCTGGTGTAGTCTAGATGGATATTTTGAAGACCCTCCAGATTTATTTAATCCTGTAATGGCCGATGGTTACTATGCTGCAATTACAAGAGAAAAAGAGTTTATTTGCCATACAAATATAGATGAAGAGTATAAAGGTTTGTTAGAATCAGATATGTTAAAACTAAAACAAACCTTAATATAGCAGACAACTTAACCATCACTATTATTCTTCACGGATAGCAAGCAATGCAACTCGCATTCTATTATTAATAATGGTACTTTAAAATATGTTGTTACCTGAGATGGAAAGTTACTTATTTGGTCTCACTCAGTGAATAGACAAGAAATTTCTCATATAGTTTTATCACAAATAAAATCTGTTTTAGTAGTAAGACAAGCTAAAATAGCAGAAATTAACGCTCTTGGGGATTTTGGATTAGATATATCTACTCATAGTGGCATTATATGAATGGTGCTTCAACAGAATTAAATGCAACTGTTATAAATAGAGCGAGATACGCCTTTTCAGTAATGGGAATTAATTTTTAATGAAACAATTAAACTGTTATAACTGGTCAAAATTATCAAATATCCCTATGTCTCTAAATAAGGTAAGAAGTTTATTTAATAATATTCATAGAATATCAGAGAAAACTCATCATTTAGGGGATAACTTTTTAAGCTATGGTCAAGAGCGTTATATGTTTGTTCAAACTGGAGAATGTGAATTAAAATATGAAAATAATGACATTATAAAAATTCAAAAAGACCAATTTATTTTCATTCCTAAAGGAAATTTTTTTATTAAAGTTACTAGTCAAATACCATTAACTTACATTTATGTTTGGTTGAAAGACGGAGAAAAAGCTTTCTTGAGTTTAGAGTAATAAATTAAGACTAAATAATTATCATAATTTTTATGTATTTTTAATAGTTAAATATTAAAAAATAAGGTAACAGCATCAGTATTTCATGAAAAAACAGTACTTCACTATAATACTTTTAGGTTTTATGATCCGCCAATAGGACGGTTTACTACTTAAGATCATATAGGATTAAAAGATAGCTTTAATCTTTATCAGTATGCCCCTAATCCTATTGCTTGGATTGATCCTTGGAGTTGGTGTGGTGATTCTGTAAATTCCAAAACTAGAGCAGATCAATATAGACAAACGCAAGGGGAAAAAACTGGAGGATATCGGTTCTAGAATTACTGGGGCACCAAACACATCAGGCACTATAAATTTACATTCTGAACTTCATATTTGTAAATCTAGTTCTGGTGTAATTGATCAGTTTATGCAAAGATTCCCTAATATTATAGTTAATGTAACATCTAGATAGTAAGTTAAGGAAAGAAATTTATGTATAAACAAGAATTCATAGATAGGTTAAAGAAATTTAGTCTATTATTAACTGATACTGATAATATTGTAAAAGGATGTTCCCCCCAACAAATTGAAAATATTGAAAATATATATGGTAGTAAATTACCTGAATTTTATAAAATATATCTTGGCTATTTCGGTATTGAAGCAGGTAGTTATTTAAAAGGTACAAAAGCATTTTATAAAGATTTAGTTGCATCTCATTCTATTACTATGGGAATGTTAGATTTATTAAAGGAAAATAATATCTCTGCACCTGATAATCTATTCGCAATTACTCTCCATCAAGGTTATGTTGGTTCTTTTTTTATTTTAAGTGAATTAGAAGAGGATCCTATTATTTATAATTATGAAGAAGGAGAGCAAATTAAGAAACATGGTAAATTTAGCGTGATAAAAGTCAATGGAATAGAAAAGCATATATCAAGTTGTAATAGAGGGTTAATAAAATAATTATAATGATGATTAATAGGTCGACATATAACCTAAGATTCTATTGGATTAGAGGCTGGTTTTAATCTATATAGTTATACAACTAATCCTATATGTTGGATTGATCCTTAGGTTGGTGTGGTAATAATCAGCCATAGAAGACCATAATAAAAGACGAGAAAGTTGTAGCACCAACAGAAAAACTCAATCCTCAACAGTTCAAGGCATATGAAGAAGCAAAAGATATTTTAGCTCAAGGAAAACCTGGTAGAAACCAAAGATGAAGCAATAAATATACATGAAATTGTTGATTATCATTAATGGAAGATAAAATTAATGAGAAGAAATGCATGGAACTATCGTGTAATGGATAGTCATTTAAATGGGTTAGGTATATATGAAGTCTATTATGATGAAGATGGGAATATAAACTACTTTAGTAATAATGCGGTTTCACCTAGAGGCGACTCATTAGAAGAATTAAAAAAAGATCTATTACTCTATATGGAAGCCTTGGAAAGGCCTATTCTAAATTATGACAAACTTATAGACCAGTTCATGAAATAGCAAAGTAAAAAATTAAATGAATTTAATAAAAATCAACATATTGGTTATTTAGATATTTTTTGATGGAAAAGTTTGCATACGAACAGCATTCCCAATTTCTAATTTATGAATGAAGCAGATATTAATAATACTATTAAAGACTTTTCCGATAGGACACCTATAGAGATTAAGAAAGAATAGTTTTGAATATTTCTAAAAATGAAGAGAAAGAAGTGACTTTAGATTTATATCAATTATATTTTGATTTCTCAAAAAGAGAAATTACTATTGAGTATTATGCGAAAGATGAAAGATATCCAACTATAACTATTAATTTTGAAAAATTCGAATAAAATATGTTTTTTTGTAGGCACAGGCTTATCTGTTTAAATAGATAAATTGATTACATCAATTTATTGTCTTGATAAAATTTCACTTTATGTTTTATGAGAAATGAATATTGCGATTTTATCGAAAATGGTGAGCCAATACTGACGAGAGAGTACCATTATACTAACAGAAGTGGTGAGCATATAGTTATCCAAGAACATAGCATTGGGCATCCTGTAGCTACATCTGGACATGGAGCAGATCCCCATTTTAATGTCAGGCCGATTGAAAATACTAGAACCGGAAGTGTATCTGGTACACATGGGCATTATAATTTTTAGCAGAGAAATACTATGAATATTATTGATCAGATTGAACGTAATATGTTTCTAGAAAAAGTTTTTCCAAATGGGTTGGATAATAATTTGTTAATCGGTAATTTAGATTTAAGGCTAGATGGTAATCTACTTGTTGACATACACACTCTTCAAAAACCCCATATAGAAATTTCAAAATGGGGTACATGGAACAAAGATTATAATGTTATAGTGATAAAAATATTATGTAGCGGGCTTAGTGAAATGCATATTACCAATTGGGTGGCCAATAAGTTTTCAGCAGTAAACTTTTTTTATAAAAATAATCGCTATATTATAAGTTCAAAAGAAGAAAATAGTTCTGTAAGTATTACTTGTAGTGGGCTTACATTTCAAGAATGCAATACATATATTCTATAATGTTATTAAATAATGAGTGAGTAACCAACCAACAGGATGCTATTGCATAGCAGGCTAACTACAAAGCGTGGGGCAATTTACGACCCTAGATCCGATAGGATTATTGGATGGGTTTAATCTTTATACTTATGTTCTTAATCCTATTGAGTGGATTGAACCATGATGATGGTGTGATAATAATACTATAAATAGATCAAAGTTAATACCAACACAAGGGATAACAAGATCAAGGACTCAGATGAGCACGTTACTTGCAGATATTAAAGAAAATGGTATCAAAGAAGTGATTAAAGTAATTGAGCATAATGAACAAAAATTAATAGTAAATGGTTATCATAGGTTTTATGCTGCTAGAAGCTAGGAATTGAAAATGTGCCTATTAAGGTTGTTGATTTGCCTCATTTAGGTTATCAAACAGTAAGTGATCTAATACCTACATATAGATTGCCAGGATTTTGAAAGTATTTACAAAAGGTGGTTTATGGCTTATTGGCAGTTTTCATTTTGGGCAATACCTAAAAAAAGTCTTTTAGATAAATATTCAAACATCCCAAACAAAATTACAGAAGAAGATTTTAATTCTGTAGATTGGTTTATTAATTACTCATCAGAGAGTTTTCTAAACTCGATAGATTATCTTACGGAAAACCAACATTGGAATAAAGATACTATTTTTTTGGGTGATTATGATAGTAATTCCATTGCAATAAGTTATGACAACATGAATAAACTCATTGTTGAAATCTATTTCAGAATAGATTTAAGAGGAAATTATGAGTACATTGTAAAAAACATGTTGAATTCATTATGTCTTGGTAATCTAATTATTTTTGATGAAAATCTGGAAAAAGTTAGACAGACATATGATGGCTTAATGAGTAAATTGAAGTTTGTTATTGATCAAAAGAAATTAGTTGAATATAGACTCTTATACAGTAGTACTAGTAAATACTAAAAAAGAAGTAACAACTTTATTTTAACAATATCTGGAGATCGATCTAATAATCCTCAATATACAAAACTGTAAAGAGTATGTTGAGACTGGGCGAAAGAGTGGGTAGATCATGTGGTTTATCTAATGGTGTTGGATCACTTGTGTCATGGTTAAAACTTGAATCAATAAATGTGCATACACCCAGTGGAAGCTAGAATTATCATATACTAGCATCAAGAAGGATTAAATAAATGATCATTTCAATCGACAATTGGAAAGGTGTTTTCAGCAATGAAGAAAATTTTGAACTGACAACTATTGATTTTCTTTTACATTGTATCATGGAACTTAATGGTAAAAATAAAACATCTGTTGCTTTAACAATTGATGAAGAAACCTATTTGATTGTAGGAGGAGGAAATGAGTGTAGATATTCTGTTGTTGGTGAAAAAAAAGGTGAAATTTATAACTTAATCAACATAAATAATATTAATAAAGAAGGCTATATTCAAATTGTGACAGGTGGACAATTAGGTGACTTTGAAATTAAGTATTGTGTCGATAAAGAAATGGCTATGCAAGCAGCCATTTATTTTTATGAAAATAAAGATTTTGATAAAACTTTAGAATGGGAAGTTTTATAGTTTAAAAAAATACCGTCAAATTAAAATTAATTACCTGTATACCAATATAGAAGATTTTCCCGAATAACTAACAGACAAAGTAAGAAACACTATTAGGCAAGCAGAGTATGGGATATATGAAAATGCACTGCAGTAATGGTATAACAAGAAATCCAACTTCTAACAGAATTTAGGATATCAAGGTCAATACTTTGATGAAGAAACAGAACTTCACTATAATACTTTTAGGTATTATGATCCCCAAGTAGGACGATTTATTTTATTACTAAAGACCCAAGAGGATTATTGGATGGGTTGATCCTTGGAGATAGTTTGATCAAACTAAAAAACAACCTTATCGAAATGATGTAATGACTAAATGACTTCATGCTGATATCTATGTTGGATCTTATTAAATGATAGATTTTGATTTATTTATAAGAAAAGGTTTACTAGATTTTAAATTTGGTGAGCATATAGATGAAGTTATTAGTAGGCTAGTTAACTGTAAAGTATGCCCTATTGATAAAGATGTAGGACAATATAGCGTTTTTTCTAATGGCATAGAATTATTATTTGATGATAATAAGTTATATTTAATTCAGTATGAGGTTGATAGAACTATCAACTTAGTTTTTAATGATCACTTTATTGATGCCAACACTACTTATATACAATTTAAAAATTATTTAAATTAAGCTAATGTTTCTTTTCGCGAGGAAAGCAAAGATCAACAAAAAATTTTAATTACTGATAGTAATGTTTGTATTTATTTTGACCAAGATGATGAAGTTTTTCTAACTGCTATGCAAGATTGGTTTTGATATTTGATATTTGATACTTATCTGTCTGAATTAAAAACCAGCTTGAGATTTACCAACTATTTTAATAAAAAGAAATAATAAATATCCTCTATTTATAATAAATTAGTTAAATTATTAGTTCTTAGATTAATTTATTATTATCTGTAAACTTTATCTAAATGAAAGCATTACCAAATATACTACATGAGGCAAGATCACAACGTACTGAAATTTTGGAAATTAGTGCAATTAGTGCAATTAGTTCAATGTGTCATTGTTAACAAAGAGTATTTACAGAAGCAGGAAAAAGAGAAACAATTGTTACTACCTTCAAAACATAAAAGTATAGATTATGATGGATAAAAAAACATTTGATTTATATGTTCTTCAATTTGAAGAACTTGAAAAGTTACTTAATACTGAATGGCTTGATATGAAAAAATTATTGGAGTCTAATCATATAGATTTAACAACAACACATTTTATTTCATATATGGAAGGTGAGGATGGAATACAATATGGTGTTCTTTTTTCTAAAAACAAAGAGGTTATAACTTTTCAGATAGATGAAAATGATAATATTGAGTTGAAGTTGGTTAAAGATTCAAACGAGTTAGAGCGATTAAAAATCAATGATCCTAGTATTGAAGCTGCGTTAACATATTTCAATTAATTATTAAGGATTTCATTTATTTTAAAAGAGTTATATCAAATTTCATTACTTCAAAGCTGCTGGTTGCATAATATCTATTTGCTTAAAAAAATTTCTACACCGACAAACTAAGAAATTTCTTAAAAACCTAATTGTTGATCAATTATAGCATGACTTACACCTTCATTTATCAGGTCTATGTAAACCGCCATAGATCCCGTATCAGGAACTTTTAATTGATGTTATCTTGTGTATAAAACAATTAGCATAGGACTTGAAAACTTAAACAAACTAATTATTATCCTGAATAATACCAAAATGCCGATAAGCATGTGGTGTGGCAATGCGTCCGCGTGGGGTTCGTTGAATATAGCCTTGTTGAATCAAAAACGGCTCTAACACATCTTCAATAGTTTCGCGTTCTTCACCAATAGCTGCGGCAATATTATCCAGCCCTACTGGCCCACCCATAAATTTTTCAATAATTGCCAACAATAATTTGCGATCCATAAAATCGAAACCTTCGGTATCAACATCGAGCATATCTAAAGCTTGGGTAGCAATTTTTTTATCAATTATACCTTTAGATTTAACATCGGCATAATCTCTAACGCGACGTAATAATCGATTGGCAATTCGCGGGGTTCCGCGTGAACGTTTAGCGATTAAATGCGCACCTTCATCGGATAAATCCAAGCCCAAAAACTTAGCACTACGACTGACAATATATTCAAGATCTTCAACTCGATAAAATTCCAAACGTTGCACGATGCCAAAACGATCACGTAATGGCGACGTTAACGAGCCTGCTCGAGTAGTCGCTCCAATTAAAGTAAATGGAGGTAGATCGATTTTGATTGATCGCGCAGCCGGACCTTCACCAATCATAATATCTAATTGATAATCTTCCATAGCTGGGTATAAAATTTCCTCAACTACTGGTGACAAACGATGGATCTCATCAATAAAAAGCACATCATTAGGTTCTAAATTAGTTAACATGGCGGCCAAATCACCAGCTTTTTCTAGTACTGGCCCCGAGGTAGTGCGCAAATTAACATTAAGTTCATTAGCAACAATATTAGCTAAAGTAGTTTTACCTAAACCCGGAGGGCCAAAGATCAACACATGATCTAAGGCATCATTACGCTGTTTAGCTGCTTGAATAAAGATTTTCATCTGTTCACGGACTTGGGCTTGCCCAACATACTCATCTAAACATTTAGGACGAATAGCCCGATCTAATGACTCTTCTTCTTTTTGAACTTGAGGTGCAATCAAACGATCAGCTTCAATCATAACTAATCCCTATTCTACAATGCCGATTTTAATGCTTCACGAATGAGCGTTTCACTATCCATCTCAGGTTTAATGACTTTACTGATGATGCGGCTGGCTTCTTGTGGTTTATAACCTAAAGCAATTAATGCCGCCACAGCCTCACTTTCAATCTGATTGGATGATTTTTTAACATTACCAGTTATCACAACATTAGTACTGGTTAGTTCTTCACCAAAACGTTTAACACGATCTTTCATTTCCACAATTAAACGTTCGGCTGTTTTAGTACCTACACCTGGCAATTTAACCAAGGTTTTGATTTCGCCCTGTTCTACTGCATTAATAAATTGTTGTGCTGACATTCCCGACAAGATAGCTAATGCCAATTTAGGACCAACACCATTAACTTTAATCAGCTCGCGAAATAATTCCCGCTCTTGCTCATGATTAAAGCCATAAAGGATTTGTGCATCTTCGCGCACCACAAAATGAGTTAATACAATTACTTCTTGATTATTGTCGGGTAATTCATAAAAACAGGTCATCGGCATAAAAACTTCATAACCAACACCACCAACTTCAATTAACACTTTTGGCGGTTGTTTTTCAATAATGGTTCCACGTAAACGACCTATCACAATTCATCCTTAATTTATTAGCGCTATATCAAAAGAAAATTGTCTTGACCAGCAATTACCTAATATCAATAACTAAGCAACTACTAAATATAATTAACAAATATGCAGTTACTAATGAAGATATATTAAGATTATAATTAGCAGTAGTTTACCTGATAGCTAACAAATAATAAAGAAAAACTGTATAAATAGACAGGCAATAATCAAGGGATTTTGCCGACTAAATCGGCAAAATCTAGGATAGGAAAGAAAATTAACTTAAAATGGCATTTTAAAACCAGGTGGTAATTGCATACCACCAGTTACTTGTGCCATTCTTTCTTTTTGTGCATCTTCTAAACGACGAGTTGCATCATTAAATGCTGCGGCAATCAAATCTTCTAACATTTCTTTATCATCATCAGTGACTAAAGAAGGATCAATTTCAACGCGTTTACAACTATGCGCACCATTGACTGTAACCTTAACTAAACCAGCACCTGATTCACCGGTTACTTCTAATTTGGCGATCTCTTCCTGAGCTTGTTGCATTTTTGCTTGCATTTGTTGGGCTTGTTTCATTAAGTTGCCCAAACCGCCTTTTCCACCTGAAAACATAATTATTCCTCGTTAATAATATTTAACTCGTCATTATACAGGACGAATACTAGCTTCATCAATCTTAGCTTCAAAAGATTGACAAATCATCGCGACCTTAGGATCTGCATTAATAATTTGCTTAGCCTGTTCCAGTTTTTGTTGGTATAGTTGCTCACGCATTTCTAATGGCGTTTTATTACTTTGATCATCATCGATAATAATTTGTAGTTTCAACGATTGTTGCCGATGATTGGCTAAGGCGCTCTCTAATTTATTGCAATTAATAGATGACTTAATTAAGTGCTTTAGTGGCGATCGCATATGTAGCACTAGGTTTTCAGCATCAACCTGTTCAATAAAAGAATTAATAGCGATTTGTTTAATTAATGGTGCTAAATTCAGTTGTTCAATTTCGGCACACCATGGATCTTTTTCCGCCATTTCAGCAATTAATTTTTGAGTCATTTCCGGCGTTTTATCACCATTTAATGATTCTCGAAAAGTCTTAGTATCAATGATTAATTCATCTTTTTTAACGTCAACCAAACCCAAAGATTGCCATTGATAATTTTCGGCTGTTATTTCTTCCTCTTCATCATTACTTACTTCAGCTACCTTATTAACCATATCCAAATCGGTTTTAGGTGCTAATTTTGCGCTTACTGTGGGGATTTTTGGTTGATTATGAACAACCGCTTCAGACTTTTTTGGATTGTGTTCCCCTTGTAGCAATTGCATGCGCATTTCTAATATGTTTTTGGTTAGCGATGATGCATCATCAGGAACTTGTATTGTTGGATTATCAACAGTTGCATCGCTGGCCAACATTAGTGTTTGGTCGGATTGTTGTGCTTGATTAACAGCAGGTATTGGTTGCGCTACTGCTTTAACCTCGGAGTCAGTGGCATTGATTGGCATTGAAATTGGTTCAGCTGGCTTTAACCGGGGTGCAACAGACGTTTTATCACAAGTTGAAGCATTGCTTACTATTGAATGCGTTTTTGCCCCTTGCCCCTGTGGTAATGGAGACTTTATTTGTGGTGCCGATGGCGGAGTAACTGAATCGATGTTTTTGGGTATAAAAGCTAAGGCGCGTAAAAAACTCATCTCCACCCCGATTTTTTTATCTGGTACAAATGCCAGTTCTTTACGACCCATTAATAGAATTTGATAGAATAACTGAACATCATTTGGTGCCATATACTGTGCTAAAGAACGGATACGTTCTTCATTATCAGTGTAATCCCCTATAGCCGTAGGTACCACTTGCAATAAAGCGATTTGATGCAATAAGGTAATGGTTTGACCAAGTAAATTATCCCAATCGGCTCCTTGTTTAGCAGCCATCTCAATTTGTTGCATAAGTGCATTGCCATTTCCTTGATGAAGTGCTTCAATCAATGAAAACGGGATAGCACTATCCAACGTACCTAACATCACCGCTACCGAGGCCGTATCGACTTTGCCATTACCTAGGGCGATTGCTTGATCAGTAAGACTTAATGCATCGCGCATACTACCGTTAGCCGCTTTAGCTAATAGTTGGATGGCTTTAGCTTCGCTGTCTACTTGTTCGATTTGTAAAATATTAGTCAGCTGTTGACTAATCAATGATGCGTCCAAAACATTTAAGTGCAAATGTAAACAACGCGATAAAATCGTGATAGGTAATTTTTGCGGATCAGTCGTGGCAAGTAAAAATTTAACATGTTCTGGTGGTTCTTCTAATGTTTTTAGCAATGCATTAAAACTACTCCGTGACAACATATGTACTTCATCAATAAGGTAAACTTTAAAGCGACCTTTAGTTGGCAAGTATTGAATATTGTCGAGAATTTCCCGCGTGTCTTCAACTTTAGTGCGTGAAGCCGCATCAATTTCGAGTAAATCAACAAACCGACCTTGCTCAATATCACGGCAATTATCACACTCGCCACAGGGTGTAGCAGTAATACCGCTTTCACAATTGAGCCCTTTTGCTAATAAACGCGCTATTGAAGTTTTGCCGACACCACGGGTGCCAGAAAATAAATAAGCATGATGAACTCGCCCAAGTGAAAGCGCATTGGATAGAATTTTTAGGACATGCTCTTGCCCAACAACTTCAGAAAATGATTTTGGCCGCCATTTGCGCGCCAGAACTTGATAACTCATATTCGCCATTACATATTACTAATCAATTTGCTAGTAATCATATCATAAACTGGTTTAATAGTCTTTAAACCGCATATAAGCTACTTAACTTAAATATATTGACAATTAAATAAATAAATTATCCATATGAATATACTTAAACGTATAGCACTCCTGAAACATCTTTACACGCCCATGTTTTTATTTTATTCCAAATGAAATAAAACCAATTTAAATAGATTTCGGATAACCAACTTTAAATTTTTTTATATTAAAAGCCAATTCTGCTAAAAAATCATTATCAGTTTTAATATGGGAACTTGCTTGTTCCCATGTTAATAAAAATGCTATTTGTTTTGGGGTTAAATGGAAGTGTTTAGCTAGATCAATATAATAATATTCCATTTGTTTCGCATTATTTATAATGTGAGTTCGCCAAATCAAGTAATCAGTTAAATCAAACTTACCATTTAATACAAAACCCCATTCAGTTTCTAATGCATTAGGGAAGTAAGTTAAAACGCTTTTTACGGGTAAACCACAGTTAATAATAATTTCATTATTTAATTTTTTGATTGTTTTTACATGTAATTTTAATGGATGGTTAAATAACTTCGTAACAATGTAAGCTGATTGATTATAGAGCCGACAAAAAAATCCACTATCTTTTATAAAACAAATTCCGGAAGTATTTTTTGTTAATTGTATCTTTTGGTAAGTATCCATTGCTATTTTATATCTGTATTGTACTTCAAATTTATTTTTGATTATTTTTTGTTCGATTAAAATGCGTGAACCTTACCGTGCTTTGCACAATAAGGTTCACGCATTCAAATAACCTGCGCTTGCTGTGCCTTGCACTACAAGCTAATTTTAAATTTACTTATAATAATTTTATTCACTAACACAGGCTATTCCATAGGTACCATTATCAGAAGGACCATCACCTATGGCACCTGAATTCGCTGCAACAACAAAATAATGCTCTTTAAACCATTTACTTTCATGATACTCTCGTGTCCAATAGAAAGTTACGTTTGGTTCACTAATCCATCCCGGAGCCACCGACGCAAAGCGTGTCCAGTCAGAATCCGGATAAAAACCTTTAGTTACAGCGCCCCATTCATTAAATAATCCCCCTATCCATTCATTTTCTTGTTTATAACTAATTTTATGCATAGCTGCCCTACCTGCACCGGGTGTCCCTGCAAGCCAATAGTTGCTGTTAGTATAATCTGCACGACGTGGCACTTGATAATTACCCTTAAGGGTGTTGCGACAATAATTGTCTGCAACAGGTAGACTTGCCGTACCACCCTGGGCTATGTACCAACGCTGAATTATAAAACCATAAAGTAACTGCTTTTTATTTTCATCGCTATACAGTCTAAAAGTTGACGGACTAAAATCACCACCTGACGTTGCAGATGAGGGGCCTTTTAAAGTAACTCTTAGCGAGCCGTCATGCTCACTTAATGCAAGCTCTACGCCAACACCACTTACCGCGACCACTCGTTCACCATTAATACGAATAATATCCTTTGGCGTCTTGCCTACTATTTTCATATCGAAAAACAAATTATTTGAGCCCGTCGTAGGAAAGTTTTTTTCCGGATGTTCTAAATCAATTTTATAAAAACCCTTATCTTTATTCCATTCAGTCTCATCCTTAGTAACACCTTCTTGGCTTTCATAGACTAGGTTCGGTTTTGCATAACACAACTCTGCTGGCTCTATTTTGGGATTGATATTATAGGTGTGTTTACCACCAGTAAAGTCTGTTTTATTCGGTATGCCATACTTCGTCGATAACGTTCCCCCTGTCGCTTCAACCGTTATTTGATAAGGTGCGTTACAACCATTGAGTTTTTTATCCTCATCTTCTTTTACTTCTTTAGTTATGTCAGTATTCTCGACATCCTGCCATTTTACTGTTAACTTCCCTGTTATTGTAGGAGTATGATCCCCGTCTAGATCTTGCCAAAAACTCTCGCTTACAACGGTATCATTTAATGACCTTTCCGGGTAATTTTTATTTGAGGATGGTAATTGTACATATGTTTTGATATCTGAAAATTTGACCGGAGTGGTATTAGCAATATTAACAGGATCTGATTTACTTGAAGTATCTGTTGATGAGTCCAGTTGTTGACCATCTGGCAAAGTAATTGATAACAAAGGTGTAACGCTATTTGATTCGGTAAGACCACCGTCAAAAGTTAAAAATGGGACTGTACCATAAATTATATTGGCGGTATGAGCATTTAAACCGTATGCATAACCTGCTACGAAAAATAAATTTACGGTCAATAATGATTTTAAAAACTTGGTACTTAAAATTGAATTGGGTACTAAATCACAAAGAAACCTTAAATAGTTAATGAATATTTTTAAAAAATTTTGTCTGGAAATTATCCCTAATTTATGGCTGGCTGGCTGGCTGGCTGGCTGGCTGGCTGGCTGGCTGGCTGGCTGGCCTCTAAACAATTGTATTTTAACATATTATCAGTCCTTTGTCTTGATATATGATTGTTTTATTGTAAAAAAATTTAACTCGAATTTTTGAAAAGTATAAATAAATTAAGTAGATTATGCAAATATAAGCTTATGGAAATTTGTTAAGAAATGTAAAGAATTAACGGTAATGCATAGTATTTTTATTTAGCATTAACTTTAGAGGCTTGTAGATTAAGTATTTTAAATTAAGTATATTATTATAGTATTGCAACTAATAAAATTTTTGCTTATAACTTGACACTATTCTAGTAAACTATTGTTACAACATCACATAAATCATGCGACATTGTAACATAAAATGAGGTTAGTTGTATTGCTTATAACGTAGCCTAATTAATAGTTAATCTTGATTTAAATAAGCCCACGCATATTGTGCATATAATTCGGCACCTAAACTCATGCCATCTTCATCAACATTAAAACAACCATGATGATGAGGCCATTGGGTGTCTTTATCTGGATTACCCGAACCCACTAACGCAAATGCACCGGGAATGTTTTCAGTGTAGTAACTAAAATCCTCACCACCAGTAGTCGGAGGTTCAAAATAAAGAGTATCTTCACCAAAGGATTCAACAATTACTTTTTGAGCTAATAAAGCGCTTTCTTTATCATTTAGTACCGGTAAAGTACCATAAATATATTCAACTTCGGCAGTAGCACGATACATTGAAGCAACTTGATTCGCATAACGACGAATTGCAGCTTCGATTTTGTCACGGACAGCAACATTAAAACAACGCACTGTGCCTTCAAGAACTGCATTTTCCGCAATAACATTAAAACGAGTTCCTACATCCATGCGTCCAATAGTAACAACGGCTGGATCAAGGGGAGCAATTTCGCGAGAGACGATCGCTTGTACGTTCATTACAAACGCGGATGCAACCATTACGGCATCAATAGTATCATGCGGCATTGAACCATGACCGCCCTTACCTTTAAAGCGCACAGTTAATAAGTCAGCGGAAGCAAAACTAGATCCAACCACACAAGAAACTTTGCCAACTGGCATTAACGACCAAATATGCATACCAAAAGCACTATCAACACCTTCAAGCACACCTTGCTTGATCATGCCTTTGGCTCCTTGCGCGATTTCTTCTGCGGGTTGGAACACTAATCTAACATTACCTTTTAATTGGTCACGAATAGCATATAACGCTTTCGCTGCAGTGAGTAACATTGAGGCATGGGTGTCATGTCCACAAGCATGCATTTTGCCATCAATCGTGGATTTGTAATCTATATTATTATTTAATTCTTGTACTGGTAATGCGTCAATATCAGCACGTAATAATATTCTTTTACCTGGTTTACCACCTTGAATTTCAGCAATAAGACCAGTGGGTTCTGTACGACGATAAGGAATCCCAATTTTATCTAGTTGTTCAGCGATTTTATCTGTGGTTCTAAACTCTTCCCATGGTAATTCAGGGTGACGATGTAAGTCACGACGAAAAGTAACCATATCAGCAATATTCTGCTTAATTAGTGTTTTAATATTTTGATTTATCATTTTAATACCTTTTTAATTCTAATTGGCGAAATCATCCATTTAATGAACTGGTGTTAAAGGACCGACAATCATATTAACCATTATCCCAGCAAGCACTACCGATACAATGGTTACTGAGATGAATCCACCAATCAACATTGGCGGTAACATGTGGCTGGTAAGTACCTCTTTTTCAGCCTGATCTTTGGTTAAATTATTAATGACTTCAGTGGTAATAATATAATCGGCAGGGAATCCATATAATGCAGTCAAAGCAATGGAAAATGCCATTTCTTTACTTACTTTCAGAGCCATTCCTACTATAACAGAAAAAATAAACATCCCCACCACAGCGGCTAAAATAAATACAATTAGTGGAATAATAAGTTCAACAACCATTTGTGGTGTTGCTTTGCTAAGAGTATTAAAAACAAAGAGCATTAGTCCCATGACCGCAATACCAAAACCACCAGCTTTCTTCAACGGATGCCGTTCCAAAAAACCAACTGATGAGGCAATTACCCCGAATAATAAGCACAATACAAATGGACTAATATTTACAATTGGTTTTAGAATTGTTGAGCATAAATAGGCTAAAAATCCCATAATTGCAATGCGTAAAAAAATAAAATATGTTGAGTTATAACTAGCAGGAATTTTAGCAAATAACTGTGGCATCGGGTTTTCGTCAGTTACAACTTCTGCTTTGCTTTTTATATTAGCTTGGTCATCCTCAGCTGATGACCAAGTACCGGCACGGTATTTTTGCAGCACTTTACGACCTTCACGCTTCAGCATTATTGAAGTTAGTGGGTAGCCAATAAATCCTTGCATTACGTAGATAATAATTGCAAACACTGCCAAATTATTTAATCCAGCATCAGTTGCACCTTGAGCCATAATAATTGCCGAAACAATACCACCAACTAACGGTGGAATAGCCACAATCACCATATTATAATCAAAGAATAAATAACCAATGACAATCGTTA
The DNA here is from genome assembly GCF_001690685.1 of Gilliamella sp. wkB112. Lineage (GTDB taxonomy): Bacteria > Pseudomonadota > Gammaproteobacteria > Enterobacterales > Orbaceae > Gilliamella > Gilliamella apicola_J. The sequence goes on from NZ_LZGL01000018.1 coordinate 153,084, forward strand.
TCAAAATTATGCCAATAATACCCATTAATGATATTAAAATAGTCTTCCATTGACGCAATAACTCTTTTACTGATAACAAAGTCCCCATGTTAACAATTAATAAATACATAAACATCACAGCTACAACGTCGGGAATACCTGATCTAGCTACAATATCTTTTGGGAAAAAAGTCCAGTACCCAAAAAGGAAGAGCACCGCACACACAAACATTGATGGGATCCAAGCTTTAGTACGAGTAGATACAACATCGCCAAGAAAGAGGATAATTAGTAGTATAACTAATGCTAGCATTTGTGGCATGTCGGTCATTGGTGACATAAAAAAACTCCATATTTATAATTGTTAATTATTTGTGGACTTAAAAAATTATACTATTTTGCTTACAAAAGCTAATGTTTTAGATTATTTTTTTGAAATTAACTATTTTTAATCATGAAATTATTAATTTCATCTAAAAATAAGGTGCCATATTTTTCGAGTTTTTTCGTACCAATACCTGTAACATTAAGTAATTCTTTTTTGTTTTCTGGCATGGTTTGCACCATTTCAAGGAGAGTCGCATCACTAAAGATAATATACGGGGCTACATCTTCTACATCTGCAATATCTTTACGTAATCGTTTTAGATTATTAAATAAGATACGTTCCTCGTAAGATAATATGGTGGTCATATTAATTGCCCTTGCATAACGATTTAAGCGGCTCTTTTTGACAATTTCCAAACGTGGTTTAGAAAGTGATAAAGAGATCTCTCCTCTAAGCAATGGTCGAGCTTTTTCTGTTAATTGCAACGTAGTGTATGTTGATATATTTTGACTTATATAACCTAAATGAATCAATTGCCTTATTACACTGAGCCAGTAATCAGTTGCATGTTGTTTACCAATACCATAAACAGATAATTTATTATGACCATTCTCTTTAATTTGTGAACGTGAGGAACCACGTAAAACATCGACAATATATTGCGAGCCATAGCGTTGTTCTACCCGGTAAATACATGACAAAACTTTTTGGGCATCAACCAAACCATCGTAATATTCAGGAGGATAAAGACAAATATCACAGTTATTACAAGGTTCGGTGTGATTTTCACCGAAATAATTAAGTAATACTATACGTCTACACGTTAAGCTTTGTGCAAATGCTTCCATGGCATTAATCTTATGCAATTCAACTTGTTTATGATTACTTTCGATTTTGTTGTCTATTTGCCGATGATACCAATTAAGATCTTTGCTATTAAACAATAATACAGCTTCAGCTGGCACACCATCACGCCCTGCTCGCCCGGTTTCTTGATAATAAGCTTCAATAGTGCGCGGGCAATCAGCATGAATAACAAAACGAACATTAGGTTTATTAATTCCCATGCCGAAAGCCACTGTTGCAACAATAATTTGAATATTATCTTTTAAAAATGCTTCCTGTGCTTGCTGACGTTCATTAATGGTTAATCCGGCATGATATGCGATTACCGAAAATCCCCGTGCAGCTAATCGGGTAGTCATATCTTCAACTTTAGAACGACTTGAACAATACACAATACCACTATTACCTTTTTGAGTTTCAATAAAAGATACCACTTGCTCAGTAAGATTGAATTTTTCCACCACGGTATAACGAATATTGGGACGATCAAAACTACGGACTACGACTAAAGGATCAACTAAGTTTAGTTGAGTAATAATATCAGCCTGAGTCATTTTATCGGCGGTGGCGGTTAAGGCAACAATAGGAACATTAGGGAAACGAGTAGAAAGTTGCCCTAGTTGGCGATAATCAGGCCTAAAATCGTGCCCCCATTGTGAAATGCAATGGGCTTCATCAATGGCAATTAGTGAAGGTGGCGTCTGTTCAATTAATTTAAAGAAAGATGAAACAGCTAATCGTTCCGGTGAAATATATAGAAGCTTGATACTATGATCTAAGTATTGTTCAATAACTTGTTGTTGTTGAGATGGTGACTGAGTTCCATTAAGGTAAGCAGCAGTTATACCATTAGCCAATAATTGATCAACCTGATCTTTCATTAATGAAATTAGTGGTGATATTACTAGTGCTGTTTTAGGCAATAAAACTGCAGGAATTTGATAACATAATGACTTACCTCCTCCTGTGGGAATAATCGTTAATGTATCGTGACCATCAATGATGGCTTCTATAATTTCCTTTTGTTGGTTACGAAATGATTTATAACCAAAAACATTATGCAAAACATCGTCAATCTGATCTTTTATTGACATACCTACCTAACACGTAACTCTCAATGTAAGCGGTGAGTATAGCTAAATTACCCCTAACAAACCACTGTGAGCGTATATTTATTTTATATTCTAAATAAAAATATAATGCACTTAAGCTACAATTATTCATAAAGATGGAAGGTAATAATAAAATACAACTAATTTTTACTCCCCATAATGTTTATTTTGTAATCAATTTTGTGCGACAGATTAAAAAACAGGCTATTTTTGATTTTTTTACTTGATAGAATATCATTTGACAGCTAATATTTGCGTGTTTCAAATATACGCCCGTAGCTCAGTTGGTTAGAGCATCACCTTGACATGGTGGGGGTCAGTGGTTCGAGTCCACCCGGGCGTACCATTCTAAAAATCGGTTTTCATCATAAAATCATAATCATCTATCAATTACTTCCTATAGATTTTTAAATTCAAATAGCTATGTTTTAAAATGTTTGGAATATTCAAAAAAATATCCACGATTTTCGATGATGCAAAATATTTTTTGTTGGCAAACTTTCAGGTCATTAAATCATCTAAGAAATGTTACTTAGATCACATTCTTGCATTAATTTCATTGCAAACATAATACCTTTATATAACCTATATATAACTATAACAAACAAATGAGGGTTATATGAATAAAATAAATATCAAACTTTCTTCTATGATGTTTATAGAATGGTTTATTTGGGGAGCATGGTTTGTCCCTTTATGGCAATTTTTAAGTTTTCATAACTTTTCTGCATCACAAATAGGTTTATGTTATGCAAGTACTGCCATCGCAGCTATCTTTTCTCCCATTATTGTTGGGTCAATTACAGACCGTTATTTTGCAGCACAAAAAGTACTCTCAGTGTTATGTCTAGTTGGTGCTCTGTTTATGTACATTGCTGCTCAACAAACAACATTTACACTCTTTTTCCCTCTGTTGCTGTTATATACTTTAACTTATATGCCAACAATCGCTTTAACTAACACAATAGCATTTTCAAATGTGAGTGATGTAGAACGTTATTTTCCTCGTATCCGAGTATTAGGTACAATTGGTTGGATCGCATCAGGGATTGCGTGTGGTTTTTTACCTGGTTGGCTTGGTTTTGGCGATATATCTGCCTCCAATATTCCACTCATTATTACCGCGTTAAGTTCAGCATTGCTAGGCATATTTGCATTATGTTTGCCAAATACACCTCCAAAAAGTACAGGAAAAATTAGCTTAAAAGTGATTTTAGGTTTAGATGCTATTATCCTACTTAAAGACAAAAACTTTCGAACCTTTGCTTTTTGTTCATTCCTATTTTGCATTCCATTAGCTTTTTATTATACCTTTTCTAATGGCTATCTTTCTGAGATTGGAATGAAAAATGCGACTGGATGGCTATCACTAGGTCAGGTTTCCGAAATATTATTTATGCTTTGTTTACCGTTATTTATGAAACGATATGGAATAAAAAATGTATTATTACTCGGATTAACCACCGCAGCAATTCGTTATGGATTCTTTATCTATGGTGGTGTTGATAATTACTTTATCTATAGCCTTTTATTCATTGGGATTTTACTGCACGGTGTTAGCTACGATTTTTACTTTGTCACAGCTTATGTCTATGTTGATAAAAAAGCACCACCAGAAATTAGAACGGCGGCTCAAGGTTTAATTACACTTTGCTGTCAAGGTTTCGGTAGTTTAGTTGGATATAATCTAGGTGGAACCATGATGGAATATTTCTTTAAATATGACACACCACAAAAAGGTTTGACTTTCAATTGGGGCGGAATGTGGGGATTTGGTGCAATAATGATTGTTATCATCACCTTAATTTTCTTACTTTTCTTTAGAGAAAAACGCGACATTGAACCTATAAAAAATAATAATTAATAATATTAATAATTAGTAGATTCAAACCAAAATTAAACTAATTTAAACACTTTTTATATAGATTACGAAACAAGAGGATATCATGTCAATTTCAAAAGAAGATCGAATATTAGGTACGTTATATGGACAAGCGCTTGGCGACGCAATGGGAATGCCGTCAGAGTTATGGCCAAGAGCTAAGGTCCAATCCTATTTCGGTTGGATTGAAACTTTTTTGCCAGGACCTAAAGAAAATAACGCTGCATGTTATTTCAAACAGGCCGAATTTACCGATGACACTTCAATGGCTCTCGCTTTAGCTGATGCGGTTATCGAATGTAATGGTGAAATTTCCCCCACCATCATTGCTCGAAATATAATGAAATGGGCGCAAGAATTCGATGCTTTTAATAAGAATGTTCTAGGTCCAACCTCTAAAATTGCACTTAATGAAATAATAAAAGGTAGATCAATTGAATCATTGGAAAATAATGGAACAACTAATGGTGCAGCGATGCGTGTTTCACCATTAGGTTGTCTTCTATCAACTAAGAATTTGGATCATTTTATTAAACAAATAGCTCTAGCTTCAAGCCCTACCCATAAATCAGACATCGCCATTGCAGGTGCTGTAGCAATTGCATGGGCCATTTCTAAAGCTATTGATAATTGTACTTGGCAACAAATTAAATTAGGTATTTCAACTGTTGCTAATATTGCTCAACAGCAAAAAATCACAACATTTAGTCCTTCTATGTCATCACGAATCCAACTTGGATTAGATATAGCTCAAAAGCCGATTGGTATTGAATCTCGTTTATCCGACATTTATAACATTATTGGAGCAGGAACAAATACGATAGAGTCTGTACCTGCTGCAATAGCTATGGTTGAAATTGCACAAACTGATCCTAATCAATGCGCAATATTGTGTGCTAACTTAGGTGGAGATACCGACACTATTGGTGCAATGGCAACAGCAATTTGCGGAGCTTTAAATGGAATTGAAAGTATCAATCCACACTGGAAAAAACAATTAGACGAGGCTAATCAACTTGATTTTACTCATTACAGCAAACAACTTTCTCGATTAAGACAGCTAAAGGAGTTAACTGATGATCACCCGTCAACTGATTAGTCAAATTGGTGCATTACAAACTAAAAGGCAAATTTGCGTTCTTGGTGCTGCCATTATCGATTTAGTCATGAAAACACCAAGATTACCTCACTCAGGTGAAGATATTTCATTGTCTCAACATGAAAGACATATCGGTGGATGTGCTTTTAATATTGCTTTAATGTTAAAAAGGCTAGAGTTGAATTCATATAACGCATTACCAATTGGTAATGGTGTTTGGGCAAATGAAGTGAGTCAAATGATGGGATATCATAATATATCATCCGTTTTATCTAATCCTGATGGTGATAATGGTTGGTGTCTGGCTTTAGTAGAGCCTTCTGGCGAAAGAACATTTTTAACAATAGAAGGAGTTGAAAATACATGGAATTGGGAAATACTTAATCAACTTAAAATTGAAAAAGATGCTCTAATCTATTTATCTGGTTATCAGTTAACTAGTAATACGGGCGAAACCATTCTAGATTGGTTAGAATCATTAACGATACCTTTTACATTATTTATTGATTTTGGGCCAAGAATCTCCAAGCTAAATAAAGAAATATTAACTCGATTATTCGCATTTAAACCTATTTTATCGGTTAATCGCCAGGAAGCTCAATTTCTTGGATTAAATACTCAATCATCAGATCTTAAACTTTCTGTACAAAATTTTGCTAAAATGTGGTTCGATATGTATGAAACTCCAATCATAGTTCGATTAGATTGTTTAGGTGCCTATTGCTATGAAAAAGAAGAACAAACATGGACCGATATATTTCCTGTCAAAGTGATCGATACTATAGGCGCAGGAGATAACCATGCAGGTGGTGTTTTAGCTGCATTATCTGCTAATTGGTCTCTAGCGGATGCGGTATTATTAGGTAACGCTGTAGCCTCTTACGTCGTCGGTCAATCAGGTGCTGATTGTTCACCAACTAAAGAACAACTGATTAAACACATTAGACATTAATCTATTTAATTGTAGTACATTATTTATAATTATATTTAAAAGAAGTTATTCATTTATTACTAAACACGACAATCCTAAACCAAAGGGGGGGATTCCCCCTTTTAATATCACTATTTTGCAATCAATTCACCTTATCTATTCTATTATTTCTTCTTTCAACTAGCTATAAAAAACATTAGTATTGTCTTAATCAGCTAATTAGAAAATTCATATTACAATAACACTAATAACTATCTTTATTCTTCCGATGTGAATACATACATATCGCTACGACAATGATTGATACTATATTCAATAGGATTATTATTTACATCAAATACTTGTTGTTTTATAACCAAAACAGGAACTAACTCTTTTAATGACATAACTTGTTTAAATTCGTCATCGGGCATACTCGCACATACCCAGTTTTTAGCATGCATGGGAATAATGTTTCGGCTGTGAAAGAAGCTATACAGAGATAATTGAATATCATCAATATTATCAATAAACGTTTTAGGTACAAATGATTCCTCTATCGATACCGGATAATCGTCAATATAACGAATACGCTTTAACATAAAAACATCTTCATTACTACGAATATTAAGATACTTTGCCACTTCTGGAGAAGCTTTAATCAACTGTTTATTGACCCATATAGTATTAGGCTTTTGTCCACGTATATGAATTTGCTGAGAAAATCCTTTAAGGGTTTTAAGTGAGTATTCAAATGAACCTTTAACATATGTACCATAACCTCGAGTTCGGACTATAACACTTTCCTTTTCTAATTGTGCTAATGCTTTACGAATAGTAATACGTGAAATATCTAGTTGTTCAGTAAATTCTCTTTCACTTGGCAAAAAGTCTCCTTTCTTTAAGATACCTATAGTGATTTGTTTTTTAATAATATCAACAAATTGTTGGTACAAGGGCAATTTAGTATTTTTGTCTAAATGTCTTTGTAAACAAGAAATTAAATTATTACTCATTTTGTTCTCAATACCTTTATAACACTTATTTATATTTTTGTTTTTTTATCAGTGATTTTTTACTATCAGAATAACCGGTCTTAGATAGGTATTATCATACAGATGAAAACGAATAAAAGCTATAAACACCATTTTACATTAGTGATAATCTACCATAGTGATATTACAGCGTTTTTTTAAAGAAAACTGACATTATATTTATGATAATTAAGATAATAAAATATTATTAGTATGAAGAGAGGCAAGATAGTCGTGATCATGTTTTAAGCCCATATATTGTTCACAGAATACCGGAAAAAGCGACTAAGCAGAATAAAAGCGTCGTTCACTTTACACAAGTTGATGCCGGTTATTTAAGTAAGTCTTTTCTGCTATCAGGGATGAAATAGGTATCATGAGTAATTTTCTGATTGAATACCGACCAACCTTTCACGAAATACTTACATTATCTGCTCATTTATGAAGAATCAACTAAAGTTTATACTAAAGGGTATATGTGCCTCACGCTCAAATCGTAATTTAGGTGGGGATCAGTGGTTCGAATCCACCCTGATGTACCATTCTAAAAATCGGTTTTCATCATAAAATCGTAGTCATCTATCAATTACTTCCTATAGATTTTTGAGTTCAAATAGCTATATTTTAAAATGTTTGGAATATTCAAAAAATATCCTAATATGAAATTGATAATGATTATCTGATTTATATTCTTTTCCAATTTTAAAGGACTTAAATATTACCATAAGTAAGTATCTAAATTAATAACCAAATTATAAAAAAGGTAACAGTTGTAACTATCACCTTAACTAAAAAAACAATACCTTTAATTAATTATAATTAAACGTTAAAGCCAAAATGATTAGAAATTAATTTCAGTACCGACAAAGTAACGCCGACCTTCAAGGGTTTTACCAAAATCCTCGTTACTTACATCTTTGTCAAATAAGTTATAAACACCTGCATAAATTTTTGCCTGCTTATTAATATTATAAGATGCACCTACATCCCAGAAAGTATAGCCCGGATACTCTGTTTTTTTGCCATCACGGTTGGTTGTTGTTTCTATACCATAATAAGCCACTTTCGTCCATAAATCCCATTGGTTAGTAATATACCAATCAAGTTGAGTATTGAACTTTTGCTTAGGGGTGCGATTTAAAGGTTTACCTTTATTAACTCCACTTTTTTGTTCAGTCTTAGTCCATGAATAATTAGAACTTAATGAAAAATTGGTAAATAAAGGAGTTTTGAATGAAAGTTCAAGACCTTTAAGATCGGCTTTATCGACATTTTCTCGGGTTTGAACTAAATCATATTTTCTTTTAACACCTGCAATTCCACATTTTTTACTGCCAGCATCACCCTGACAAATTGTTTGAGTTTGAATTTTATCCTTATATTTAGTATAAAATGCGGTAGCAGAAGCATCAATACCATAGTCATTAGTATAACCAATACCTATTTCGAAATTATTAGATTTTTCTGGTTTTAAATTTGGATTTCCCAGAACTATACCATCATACTTCCATCCCCCAGTACCTTGGCCCCAATCTGATACTACTGAACGTAAATTTGGCGTCGCATAACCAGTTGAGTAACCACCTTTTAAAGTAAAGTTATCATCGATATTCCATACACTATAAACTCTTGGATTCCAGTTACTTCCATAATTTTCATCTTTGTTATAACGTAAACCTAAAGTCAAATTCCAATTTTCCAAAATACTCAATTCATCTTCGCTAAATAATGCATAGTTCCAACGATCAATTTTAGTTATACCACCTTCCAGTTTATTACCTTTATCATGTAATTCTTGATAATTATATTTTCCCCCAACAGTAAGCATATTGATACTAAATGGAATGGTTACTCGGCTATCTAAATCAGTATTTCTAATCTTCATTTTACGGTCTGGATTATTATTTTCCTCATATGCAACAAAGGAGGTAGTAGACACATCGTTAAATAACCCATTATGCGTTAAAGCAAATGAATTACGATGATTATCACGCTCGAAAACTCCTTGCTTAACTGTACGTGTTTTATTCGGGCTAGCCTTACTATTTTGCAGAGCGCGTCCGAAGTCAAAATCAAATGTTTGTGTTTCTGTGGCATTTAACGTTAATTTACCATTTAAACTGCGCAATTTTTGTTCTGCATGACCGTTCAAAAACCTATCTTCGTGACGATTAGAATATTGCCCATAAAGTTGAATACCTAAAATATCATCTATAATTGGGCCCATCGTTGAAAAACTGCTAGTATAAGTATTTTTTTCGTCAGAGTGATAAGGCATTACCGATTCTAGTCGTAATCCTGCATGCCAATTGTTTGATACTTTTTTGGTGATGATATTAATAACCCCGCCCATCGCATCTGATCCATATAAAGATGACATTGGTCCTCGCACCACTTCAATACGCTCTATCGCTGTCAAAGGCGGTAACCAACCTTGTTCAAATCCTGAATTATCGCCATTTGGGCGAGTTTCACGAGTACTAATTTTTTTGCCATCTACTAAAATCATTGTATATTTAGCATCCATACCTCGAATACTAATATCTGTTGCATCACCACCACCAGTAATAGTCACACCAGGTATATCTTTTAGTGCATCAGTCACATCCCGATAAGGCTTATTGCTAATTTCTTCTGGGGTAATTACTGAAATTGTAGCCGGAGCTTCTTTAATTTGTTGTGAAAATCCTGAAGCAGTTACTACCATGGTATCAATATCGGGATTAGTTGCAGCCATCGCTGTCGTAGATAACGAAAGTAGAATGCTTGAATTAAGCATATGTTTTGCTAATTTTAATTTTCTATTTTGTATCATTTCCTATAACCTTATTATTTATATTGATATTTATCAAATTAATGGGCTGAAGAACAGTACACTATATGAGAATAATTATCAATATCTTTACGGAATATTATTTATTTATAGACAAACATTAAAAGTTAAATAATAATAATTATCATTCTTAATAGCGAATAGAGGGTAAAAGATGAATAAACAGAGAAAATTACTGTTAACTGGCGTTGCTGCACTGATATTGGTTTTAACTGGATGCCAGTCAACTAATACGCTGACAGTAACCACAGAAAGTCAAACCGTTGTAGTACCAAAATCGCCGAAAAAAGTTGTCGTCATGAACTATGGTGCATTGGATACGTTAGATGCATTAGGAAAAGGCTCGATAGTTGTAGGTACTCCATTATCTGTTATTCCTTCATATTTACAGCAATATAGTAATGCTCATATTACCGATACAGGGAACATGAAAGAACCTAATATTGATGCCATAAAACAAGCTAAACCTGAATTAATTATTATTGATGGTCGACAAGCCAAAAGAGCAGAAGAATTTTCTAAAATTGCTCCAGTAATTAATTTAAGTGTTGATGGAAAAAATTATCTTGAATCAACTAAAAATCATATTAATGTGTTGGCAAATATCACAGGAACAGAGAAAACTGCTTCTAATTTGATTCAATCACTTGATACTAAGATCAATAATGCTCAATCTGTTACTCAGGCAAGTCATAAAAAAGCAATTGTCGCTATTCATAATGATGGCAAGATGATCCTGATTAATACTAGTTCTTCAGCGACACTTATTCATGATGTTTTAAAAGTAAAACGGGCTGTACCAGTAGTAGCAACAACAAATCCTGATCCAAAAGTAAGACCTAAACCAGTGTTCATTGATAGCCAATTTATCAGTAAAGTTAAACCTGATATTATTTATGTTGTTGACCGTAGCAAGGCCATTGGTCAGCAAGCTATGGCTACTAATTATTTTGATCAAAAACTGTTAAAGAAAAATAAAACACATGTAGTTTATTTAACACCAGATCTTTGGTATTTATCTGGAGGGGGAGCTGAAAGTTTAGATCTCCAAATTGATGAAGTGATTAGTTCTTTAAAATAGCTTAGTTGTTACAATATAAAATTATAAATTCCTATTTTTGCCCTTATTAATAAGGGCTTTTATTATTATCATCCGAATTTGAAACTAAATTGTTAGAAATTTTCAGAAACCTCTGATAGATATTCAATTGCTTCTTCGTTACCTTGTTCTGCTGCAAGTTTATACCAATAATTTGCTTGTTCAATATCTTTAGCGACACCTTCACCATTTAAATATAAATAACCCAACCAACTCTGAGATTCAACATCACCTTGTTGAGCCAACTCTTTAAAGATATTAAATGCTTGAGTAAAGTCTTCAAAGCAATGATAATAAACTTCAGCTAAATATAATTGCCCTTTTTTATCACCTTGTTCTGCTGCAAGTTTTGCCCAATATAATGCTTGTTCCGCATTTTCTTCAACACCATGACCAATCATATAAGAACGAGATAAATAACACTGTGCTAACGAATTACCATTGTTGGCTGATTGTTTTATCCAATAAATAGCCATTTTTATATTTATATTAATACCACCAAGTCCCTTTGCATAAAAATTTGCTCCCAATAAAAACTGTGCTTGAGAACTATTTTGTTGTGCTGCTTGTTCAAACCAATAAAATGCTTTTGTTAAATCAGGTTCTAAAAAATCATTTCCATCCCAATATAGTATTCCGAGATCAATTTGCGCATCAACATTCCCTCTTTCAGCACTCACTTCTTTCCAATAAAATGACTTTTCGATATTTTTATCAACACCATAGCCTTCCTCGAAAAAGCATGCCATTTTATATTGAAAATCAATATTCCCCTTATTTGCTACTTTTAAACACCAATAAGCCGAATCTATAGGTTGATTTTTATGACGATAAAGATCGACTAAATTAATTTGAGCTCCAATATCATCTTGCTCAGCAGCTTTTTTATACCAATAAATAGCTAAATCAAAATCTTTTGCGATAGCACTATTACCATCGTAATAGAAATGCCCTAATTGGACTTGGGAATAAATATTGCCCTTTCTAGCTGCTTTATCATAATATTTAAAGGCTAATTGATAATTATTTTTTTTTACATAATCATCAGCCAAATCTACATGTGATAATATTTTATTGTTTTTTGATTTAACTAATTGTTGTACAAAGTTAGTATAAATTTCCTTACACTTCTGAATAGCATAAATAATCTGTCGCATCATAAAAATAATTAATTGTAGATGAATTAAAATGTTAATGAGTAAAAGTCATATTTCACAAGGAAAGAAATACAAAATCTATATCTTATCTAATTTTAAATGTGATAAAATATTTCTGTTAATTTAACATCTTAACTGAATAAATTATATTGATTTCTCAAATAATACCTCAATAACAATAAAACACTATTATAAATAATATGAATATGTCATCACCAACAATTGGATTTGTGAGCCTTGGTTGTCCTAAAAATTTAGTAGACTCTGAGCGTATTTTAACTGAACTTCGGACTCAAGGTTATCAAGTAGTACCAAGTTATGACAATGCAGATCTAGTCATTGTTAATACTTGCGGTTTTATCGATAGTGCCGTACAAGAATCGCTAGAAGCAATTGGCGAAGCATTACATGAAAATGGTAAAGTAATTGTGACTGGCTGTCTTGGTGCTAAGCAAGATCAAATCCGTAAAGTACATCCCAAAGTGCTTGAAATTTCTGGGCCTCACAGCTATGAAGCGGTGCTTACGCATGTAAATAAATATGCACCTAAACCTGCATATAATCCTTTTACTAGTTTGGTGCCCGAGCAAGGAGTTAAATTAACGCCAAAACACTATGCCTATTTAAAAATCTCCGAAGGTTGCAATCATCGTTGTACTTTCTGTATTATTCCCTCACTTCGTGGTGATATGTCTAGTCGTCCTATCGGTAATGTGCTAGATGAAGCTAAACGCTTAGCTGACAGTGGCGTGAAAGAACTATTAGTTATTGCCCAAGATACTTCTGCTTATGGTGTTGATATTAACAATCGCACCAACTTTTGGAATGGTATGCCATTAAAAACTAACATACAAACCTTGTGTGAACAATTAGCTAGTTTAGGTATTTGGATAAGATTACATTATATGTACCCATACCCAAGTGTTGATGATTTAATACCTTTAATGACGGATGGTAAAATTCTGCCTTATTTAGATGTGCCACTACAACATGCTAGTCCTTCAGTATTAAAATCAATGAAACGCCCAGGTACAATTGATAAAACCCTAGAACGCATCCATAAATGGCGAGATATTTGCCCGGATATAACCCTGCGCTCCACCTTTATTGTGGGTTATCCAGGTGAAACTGAAAAGGATTTTGAAATATTACTCGACTTTTTAATGCAAGCACAATTAGATCGAGTTGGTTGTTTCCCATATAGTCCAGTTGAAGGCGCAGCAGCCAATGAACTAGCTAACCAAATACCGGATGCAGTCAAACAACAACGTTTTGATCGGTTTATGCAATTACAGCAAACTATTTCTACCCAAAAATTACAAGCTAAAATTGGACAAACCTTAGATGTGATTATTGATGAAGTTGATGAAGAAGGAGCTATTGGTCGTAGTATGGCCGATGCTCCTGAAATTGATGGAGTAGTTTATTTAAATGATGAAAAAAATGTTAATGTTGGTGATATCGTTCCAGTCAACATTGAACATTCAGATGAATATGATTTATGGGGTACTGTGCAACAGTAAACAAAATTAATGAAAATGCATTATCGGCGTGAAGTTAAAAACATTATTAAATTAGCTATACCAGTGTTAATTGCTCAGATATCACAGACAGCAATTACCTTTGTCGACACCATGATGGCTGGGCACTATAGTGCTACAGCTTTATCGGGAGTGGCTATCGCGGTATCAATCTGGTTACCTACTATTTTATTTGGGCAAGGATTGCTTACAGTTTTAACCCCGATTATTGCTAACCTAAATGGCGCAGCTAAGCGAGAACAAATAGCTGAACATACCCGGCAAGGGGTAGTAATAGCAGTTATTTTATCGGCTATTATGATGCTGTTTTTGTATCATGCAGATATATTAATTACCTTAAGAAGTACTGCTGAGCATCCAATTGATCCGGATATGGTTGCCGTCGCGGTATCTTTTTTACGCGCCATTATGTGGGGAGTGCCAGCTTTCTTGTTATTTTTCGTCTATCGTAATCAGTGTGAAGGTTTATCTAATACCAAGCCAGCAATGGTAATTATGTTCATTGCCTTACTAGCGAATATTCCTATTAACTATATTACCATTTACGGTAAATTAGGTTTGCCCGCTTTTGGTGGTGTGGGATGTGGGATTACCGCAGCAATTATTTTCTGGTTAATGTTTATTTTAATGAGACTATACACTTTAACTGCAGCCAGCCAACGTGATGTGCGTAAAACACCAGTAACCAAATTTATCAATTTTATTATCATCAAAAAAATAATTGTATTAGGTATACCACTTGCTCTAGCTTACTTTTTTGAGGTTAGCCTATTTGCTATAGTTGCTTTATTAATTTCACCTCTGGGGCAAACCACAGTTGCAGCCCATCAAATTATTTTTACCATTAGCAGCATGACTTTTGCTATTCCATTATCACTAGGGGTAGCAACCAGCATTCGTGTTGGTTACTCATTAGGTAATAACAAACCAATTCTAGCCAAACAAACAGCTTATATTAGTTTAGCAATTTCTTTAACTTTGGCTGTAATTGTGGCCTTAATATTAGTAGTTTTTAAATCACCTATAATTGGATTATTTACCAGTGAAAGTCCCGTAATTACCATCTGCATACAACTTATCATTCTACTGGCAATTTATCAGGTCTCAGATTACTTACAGGTCGTTGCTAGTAATGTACTTCGAGGTTATAAAGACACTCAAAGTATTTTGTTTATTACGTTACTGTCTTACTGGATTGTCGGATTACCTGTTGGTTACATACTTGGATTAACAGACATTATTATTAAACCTATTGGTGTAGCCGGTTTCTGGGTTGGATTTATTACGGGATTATCTATTGCGGCATTACTACTAATTAGCCGTATGATCTATATACAAAAACAACCAACTAACACCATATTAAAACGTGCCTCGAAATAATATATTTTTATATTTTGTAAAGATGTTTCAGGTCAGACTAGTGTTTTAGTATGGACTAATAGGTAAAATAGAAGCCACATTGATATGCTGTATACAAATACAAAAAAATTAATTGCTTATAATCTAGCTAACTTTATAATTATTTTAAAATAATAATTATACTATAAAAATAATATTCAATGATAAAAAAAGAAAATTTACTATCACATTTCATCTGCCTTGGTTTATCAGTATTAGTGGTCTATTTATTAGGTTATCCGCAAAGATTTGATCGCATATTATTAACCTATTTTTCACTAATTTTTTTAGCACGATTTACTATTTGCCGCATGATATTTTGTATATCATTTATTGTAGCTGCTTTATACTTCCCAACTTCTTTCTATTATGGTTCACCAAATATTGCAGTGATCAGTTCTATCGCTGAAACTGATACTGACGAGATCAGTGAATATCTAACCCAATTACCGATTTATCTTTATGTTATAACTATATTATTAGTTATAGGTTTTATCTTCATTTTTTCCAAATGTAATTTCCCAAAAATTAATAATAAATATCTAATAATTTGTGCATTAATAGTAAGTTGCTACAAACCAGCCAAAATAATTATTAAAAGTAATTTTAGTAATATACCTTACATTTTAGTAGATAGTTTTAAATACCCATTTTTTGAATTTTATTTTGATTTATATACAAGTAACAAAATTTATCTTACTGAAAAGCAAGAACAACAAAAACAAGCACAACAATTAAATAATATTCCAATAGTTAAAGTTAAACCAAAACATAAAACTTTCCTCATTATTATTGGTGAAAGCGTGCGTAAAGATTATATGAGTGTTTATGGATTCAAATATGATAATACTCCGTTTACCAAGCAATATGCTAGTATCATTTGGGATGGTTTAATTGCTCCAGCATCTAATACTCAAGCATCGATTCCTCATTTGATTAGTCAATCTATTTTTACAGAAGACAACAAACTTGTTAATGCACAATTAAATAATAATATTATTAGTATTGCTAATGAAGCTGGATTTGAGACTTATTGGTTATCAAATCAAGGAAAATTAGGCAAAATGGAGATAACCATACCACGTATAGCTTCTTATGCTCAAAACTCCTTTTATACGAAGAAAGGAGAATACAATGGTAAATCGACCCGAGATAAAAATGATACTTTATTACTTCCTGAATTAGAAAATATAGTATCTTTACAATCTGATAAACCTAGACTTATTGTAATGCATCTTATTGGATCTCACCCACATTTTTGTAAAAGATTACAATTTGATGTTCAATTTGATCTTAATAATGAAAATATTTCATGTTATGTGAGTAGTATTAAAGAAACTGATGATCTTATGAGCTCAGCTATCAATATATTACAAAAGCACCACCAAGATTATTCACTTGTATATTTTGCTGATCATGGGCTGGCGCATATTGAGCAATACCAAGACTTGAGACATAATTGGGAATATCAAAATAGCTATCAAGTTCCTTTTATCTTTTTCGATTCTAATAATACAGAACAACAAAAAATAAATAAGCAAATATCTGGATTTCAATTAGTATATTTATTAAGTCATTGGATGGGAATTGAATTAGATGTGAAGCATGATTACATGCAACATGAACTCAATGATATAACTGAGCAAAAAGATATAAAAGTAAAAGATTGGCGTAATGAGTTATTTCTATTTGATAAATTGAAGGATGATCCTAATCCTTTTTAAGGACGATTATTAGTTATCAGATAAAGAATTAGGTGATTATTACAATCATTCCCTAAAAACCTTAGGGAATGATTGATTTTTATAAATCTAAAAACAAATATTATCACCCGCTTTGATGTCTGATTAGAATTCTGGAACAATTGAACCAATTTCAGTAATTATACTTTTAGCCATATTCGACTACTCCTTTGATTAACTAATACATTCCAAAACTAAATAACCAGGCAATAATAACGGCTAATATCCCTGTTATCATGCGACTATATAATACCGCCGGAACTCCATACTGCACGGTTTTTGGTTTGGCCTCACCCAAAGATAAACCTACCGGTATAAAATCACACCCTGCTTGAGCATTTATCGCAAATAAAGCCGGTAATGCATAAGCTACCGGAATCGCCCCTATCGCAATTTGAGAACCAATCAATACGCCTATTACTTGGGCAATAACTGCTCCCGGACCTAATATCGGTGATAAAAATGGTAAGCTACAAATAAAGGCTATTATCATCATTCCCCATAATGAACCGGCTAAAGGGGATAATGTTGTCGCGATAATATTTCCTATCCCTGTATAGTTAATAATACCTATTAACATACTAATAAAGGCCATAAATGGAATTATATTTTTTATCAACATATCGGTTGAATCTCGGCCCGCTTGATAAAAAATCCCCATCGCCTTACCTATGCCTCGGGATAATTTAATTAAAAATCCTTCTTTTTGATTTGCTTTATGTTCTTCCTTTATTTGCGCATATTTTTCTTTGAATTTTTGACGATCCAAAAGTGGATCTTCAACCGCCTGTGTCGGTTGTTCGTCACTTTGCGAATATGTTGCTGATTGTTCATTATTATCTTCAATAAGTGTAATATTTTCCGGTTTTACACCAGAAACAAATATATCTTCTGTAATATGTTTTGCTAATGGTCCACTTGGTGCTGACGGAATAACATCAATAGTCGGAATTTTTTTCATTGGATAAACACCAATTCTAGCTGTACCACCACAATCGATAATAGCACACATAATTTCATTTTCTGGAATGGCATTTTTAAATCCATCTACCGCTTCACCTCCAGACAATTCAGCTATTTTACTGGCTACCGGATGGATCCCTCCACCTGTCACTGACAGAACTTTATGTCTTTCTGTTGTCGGTGTTAATCTAAAACCCGTACCCCAGCCACCTTGACCTTTTTCAATAAAAATTGTTTTATACATAAT
>NZ_LZGL01000019.1 GCF_001690685.1 Gilliamella sp. wkB112
ACTGCTGCCTCCCGTAGGAGTCTGGACCGTGTCTCAGTTCCAGTGTGGCTGGTCATCCTCTCAGACCAGCTAGAGATCGTCGCCTTGGTGAGCCCTTACCTCACCAACCAGCTAATCCCATATGGGCTCATCAAATGGCACGTGGCCCGAAGGTCCCACGCTTTGGTTTCTCAACTTTATGAGGTATTAGCAGTCGTTTCCAACTGTTGTCCCTCGCCACTCGGCAGATCCCCATACATTACTCACCCGTCCGCCACTCGTCATCAAGTGCAAGCACTCATGTTACCGTTCGACTTGCATGTGTTAAGCCTGCCGCCAGCGTTCAATCTGAGCCATGATCAAACTCTTCAATTTAAAGTTTGATGCTCAATAACTGTCTCTGACATATTCAAATGAATCTTCAGTGTCACTTATCAAGACTTAATTTTTTAAGTCCGTAGACTTTTAATTTCTTCGTCTCGCAAGTGCCCACACAGATTGTCTGTTTCTTAATTTTTAAAGAGCTGACAGCCTATTTATTCTTAACCTTCCTCAACCTTTTCGCTGATTCAGTTTGCTGTCTCAAGGGCTGCGTATACTACGCTACACCTTCTTATTCGTCAAGATCTTTTTTCTAAAATTTCGATCCCGCTCACTAACTTGCCACTGTCTGATTGCTCATCACTGCGTGTCAGTGGATGCGCATTATAAGCACTTCTTTTTTTCCTGCAAGGGTTTATTACATTTTTTTTGCCGTTTGCAGTTTTTTTGTTCAAGGTGTTTGAAAAATAAACCAATTACCACTTTATTGTTTTAGTATTAATGTTATTTTCTTTTTATAATCTGATTATTTATTTCTATTCTCTTTTATCTTATTCGGTAAATCAGCCAAACTATCAATTACCCAATCTGCTTGCTGTAATGCATCTTCAGTAACGGAATCACCAGTTTTTACTAACACCGTCGTTTTAACACCAGCTCTTTTACCTGATAATAAATCAGATGTTCTGTCTCCTACCATATAGGAATTAGCAATATCTATATTTAACTCTTTAGCTGCCGTTTGAATCATACCCGGATTTGGTTTACGACATTCACAATCATCAATTAATGGATCATGAGGACAATAGTAAATACCATCCAAATCAACACCGCGATCTTGTAACGACCAGTCCATCCACTCAGTCAAAGTATGAAATTGTTGTTCAGTAAATATATTTCTAGCAATACCTGATTGATTAGTCGTAATAACTAACAGAAATCCCATTTTTTTAAGTTCCTGCATTGCTTCAATTGCACCATCAATAAAGTGGAATTTATCAATCGTATGCACATAGTTATAATCCACATTGATAGTACCATCTCTATCTAAAAAAATTGCTGGTTTCATTTTTACTTTTTATTCTCCTTTTTATATAGGATAAAGATTCATTTTTAGTTAACATATAGTAATTGACTTAGATGTCTAGACGTCTTAATATTCATCTATTAATTTTTTCATTTTATATATTATGATACAATTACAACATATTTCGAAAACATTTGAACATAATAAGACACCAATTTATGCTTTAAAAGACATCTCAATTGATGTTCCAAAAGGTAAAATATATGGTGTTATTGGTAAATCTGGAGCCGGAAAGAGTACACTGATTCGCTGTGTTAATCTATTAGAAAAACCAACCAGTGGTCAGATTTTTTTTGATGGACAAGAGATTACTAATCTATCCAATAGGCAATTAATTAAAGTTCGCCGAAAAATAAGTATGATTTTTCAGCATTTTAACCTTCTTTCTTCACGCACCGTATTTGATAATATTGCGTTCCCACTAGAACTTAATAAAACACCTAAAGCAACAATTAAACAAAAAGTAAATGAACTTATTGCCTTAGTTGGTTTAACTGACAAAGCTAATGTTTATCCGGCTAATTTATCTGGAGGACAAAAGCAGCGTGTTGCTATCGCTAGAGCATTAGCGAGTGACCCTAAAGTATTACTGTGTGATGAAGCAACCAGTGCCCTAGATCCTGAAACAACTCGTTCAATCTTAGCATTATTAAAAGATATCAATCAAAAACTAGGACTTACCATTTTATTAATTACTCATGAAATGGATGTTGTAAAGCAAATCTGTGACCAAGTTGCTGTTATCAGTGATGGGCAATTAGTCGAACAAGCTTCTGTGGGTGAAATGTTTTCACATGCAGAAACCGATATTGCACGACAGTTTATTCAATCAACTTTACACCTCAACATTCCGGATGATTATTTAGAAAAATTATCACCTGATTATAAAGAGGGTCTGAATCCTTTAGTCCGTCTAGAGTTTACAGGGGTATCCGTTGATCAACCATTACTATCACAAATTGCTAAAGAATTCGATATTGATAGCAACATTATCAGTGCACAAATGGATTATGCCGGCGGCGTTAAATTTGGGTTAATGTTGGCAGAAATGAAAGGGAAACCGAAAAGTACCGCATCAGCAATACAATTTTTAGAAAAACATAATACCAAAGTAGAGGTACTCGGTTATGCTTGATTTTTTACCTGCATTCAAACCATTTGAATCATTAATGCTTTATTTGTCCCAATTCAGTTTTTGGAAAGACTTTGTCGCATTTTGCTCCTCATTTAACGGCTTTAGTGAAGCCATGCTAATTAAAATAGCACAAGCAACAGATGAAACAATTTATATGGTGGCTTTATCTGGTTTTTGGGGAACGGTTATTGGATTACCTATTGGCATTTTGTTATATACTACCCGTAAAGGACAAATTTTAGAGTATTACGCAGCCAACAGTTTCATCTCATTTTTTACCAATATATTTCGTTCAATACCTTTTATTATCTTGATTGTTTGGATAATTCCTTTTACTGCTTTTATAATGAAATATTTTACTGGATTAGAAACCTATATTGGTAAACAAGCAGCCATTGTACCATTAAGCATTGGGGTAGCACCCTTAATTGCTCGTATGATTGAAAATGCATTACTTGATGTACCTAAAGGTCTTATAGAAGCAGCCCGTTCTATGGGAGCTACTCCACTACAAATCATATATAAGGTTTTATTACCCGAATCGTTACCTATTATTGTTAATAGCATGACTATTACACTTATTACTTTAACAGGTTATATTGCGATGGCAGGTGCAGTTGGGGCTGGCGGATTAGGTCAACTAGCAATTCAATATGGTTACAACGGTTATAAGCCTGCTATAATGAACACAGTTTTAGTTATATTAATTATTATTGTCTTTATAATTCAATTTATTGGCAATATTATTGTTAAACGCGTTACTCATCACTAATATCGGAGAAACTTATGTCAATTAAGAAGCTAGCACTTGTTACCACATTGGTGAGTGCATTTTTTTTAACAGGTTGTGATAATAATAAACAACCATCAACCACAGATAATAAATCTGCAGAACCAACTAAAGTTAGTACCCTTAAAGTTGGAGTAATTTCAGGGCCAGAACAGGAAGTTGCCGAAGTAGCAAAACAACAAGCAAAAGACCTTTATAAACTAGATGTTGAATTAGTTATTTTCAATGATTATGTCACACCAAACCAAGCATTAAACGACGGTTTAATTGATGTTAATGCTTTTCAACATAAACCTTATTTAGATGAGCAAATGAAAGATCGCGGTTATAAATTAATCGTTGTAGGTAATTCTTTTGTTTATCCTATTGCTAGCTATTCTCACAAACTAAAGCCTGTCGATACAGTAGCTGATACAGAGTCTGGTGTTAAAGTCACTTCACCACGTGGTGAAACTTTCTTTATTCCAGCCAATGCAACTATAGCCATTCCTAATGATCCAACTAATTTAGGTCGTGCATTACTGTTATTAGAACACGAAGGCATGATTACTGTCGATAAATCAAAAGGCTTATTACCAACAGTACTTGATATTACCAGCAATCCATATAACTATAAAATAGTAGAACTTGAAGCGCCAATGCTGCCTCGTTCGTTAGATGACGCTCAAGTAGATCTAGCTATTATTAATAACGCTTTTGCTGGTCAAGCTAATTTAACACCAAGTAAAGATGGTATTTTTGTGGAAGATAAAGAATCACCATATGTTAATATTATCGTAGCACGAGATGCCGACAAAGATAATGAAAACATTAAAAACTTTGTTAAAGCATATCAAACTGATGCCGTAGCTCAAAAGGCTGACCAAATTTTTAATGGTGCCGCTATTCGTGGATGGTAAAAATCTACTAATATATTAAGTTTAATAAATTCCGTCGACGGTAGTCGGCGGAAATAACAACTAGAATAAGTTGAATTGCCCATAATTTTGAATCAAACTAAGCAATAACCAATAGCAAACTTAAACATAATGACTTATCCAATTGAGCCTATCGGAATTATTCGCTCCCCTTATAATGAAAAATTTGCTGTCCCAAGGCAGCCTAATTTAGTCCCAGCAGGACAAGGTGAACTACATTTATTACCACCATTTAACGATCCTAACTGTATAAAAGGATTAGAGCAGTTTTCACATTTATGGTTATTATTTCAATTTCACCAAATTGATCCTGAAAAATGGCGTCTGACTGTTCGTCCTCCTCGCTTGGGAGGTAATAAAACCTTAGGTGTATTCGCTACCAGATCACCCTTCAGACCAAATCATATTGGATTATCGGCGGTAGAATTAAAAGACATTATTCTTGAAAAGAAGCAAATAATTTTAAAATTAGGTAGCCTCGACTTAATCGATGGCACTCCAATTATTGATATCAAACCATATCTTCCTTACTGTGATAGTTACCCTGAAGCAGATGCTGGTTATGCACAATCAGTTCCCAAACAAAAATTAACAGTTGAATTTTCAACCACTGCACTAAACCAACTTGCAATATACCAAGCAAATCATCCTAAATTGGCAGAATTAATAATTCAAGTTATTGCTCAAGATCCAAGACCAGCTTACAAACACAGTAATCTTGATCAACAAACTTACGGTATTACTCTGTATCATTTTAATATTAAATGGCAAATAACTAATCAACAAGCAACAGTTATTGATATTGACGAAAATAAGATTTAATGAGTTAATTTTTAATATAAGTTAGAACTATTTAGTATGGTTAAAATTATAATCAATTGATTATAATTAATACTTTTTTTAGGAAAAAATATAACAACAAGTTTTGTAAAGTTTCTTTACAATTTTGTTATCTAAACCATGTAAAATAGGTTGGAAAAATACAATTATTTTGTTAAATTAACGGTGGAATTATTATTCCTATATTTCAATTTTACCACTATAGATGTACTAATCTTAGTGGTATTTTTATTTACTAGCATTAATGATAATTTGTATGCTGTTTATTTTTCAATTCAGCAATATCAATTGCATCAAACAAATAATGTTTTCCGCAATAATCACAATGCATATCAATCTTACCACCTTCTTCATTTAAAATCTCATCAATTTCCTCAGCAGATAATGTCATTAAACTATTTTCACAACGTTGGCGAGAACAAATACATTTGAAGGTAATCTGGTGAGTTTCAAAAAGGCGAACTTGCTCTTGATTATATAAACGATACAGAATTTCATCAGCAGGTAATTGAAATAGCTCATTACCAGTAATTGTTTCAGTCAATGTACTAAGATGTGCAAAGGATTCCTCTGTATTCTCATCATTTGGTAAAACTTGTAGTAAAATGCCGGCGGCTATAGGCTTATTATTATGGACACCTGTTTTCACAAATAACCGTGTAGGTAATTGCTCAGATTGCATAAAATAGTTTTCTATACAACCAATTAAAGTATCTTTTTCTAATCCAACAATACCTTGATAACGTTCACCATTTTTGGGTGTAATAGTAATTACAATATAACCATTACCAACCATCTCTTTCAGTGTAGCATCATCAGCAATTTCACCATTAATTCGGGCAACTCCACGCAATTGTTGCTGATTATTACCATTGACTACTGCAAGTGTGAGCGATCCATCACCTTGTAACTGTACCGCTATATCTCCTTCAAACTTTAAAGTTGCGGTCAATAAACTAGTAACCACCAATAATTCACCTAATAGCTTTTGCACTGCAATGGGGTAATCATGATTATCTAAAATCGCTTGATAGGTATCTTCAAGCCGAGAAATTTCTCCACGAATAGGATGATTATCAAATAAAAATCGATTTAAAGTATCCATTAATTATTATCACTTTGTTGTCGTTCATGTTTAAATTTAAGTAAATTACGCCGTTCCTTTTTATCAGGTTTACGGTCTGGATGTGGCATAGTTAATGCGTTGAGTTTTCGTGCTTCAGCGATTTTCTCTCGTTTAGTAATACTGTCCTCGGTTTCTTGATAAAGTAATTGGGCTTCTATTGCTGGTCGGCGTTGTTCACTAATAGCTAACACTTGAATCGTTTTGAGATCAGAACCTTGACGAAGGGTTAATACTGCACCTACTTCAACAATTTTACTTGGTTTAGTTCGTTGACCATTATAGTGAACCTTACCACCGTCGACCATTTCGCGAGCAAGTGAACGTGTTTTGTAAAATCTTGCCGCCCATAACCATTTATCTAATCTTATTGAATCCATTACTTCCCCTAGTGATATTATTAATCAGCTAATTGAATACTAAAACATCTATATTACCTGAAATATTTTCACAAAAAATATAAGGATTTTTTTCAAAAAATCAATGTTCGCGTGTAATGACATAATCATTGCCATCTGCTGAAAATGTCCCTGAAAAGCCAAATGGTACAATATCACCATGTAGATCAACCGTATAATTTATCGCTTTAGGTGGTTTATTAACTAATTTCCATTCTTCCAACAGTAGACTAGTTACAGCATAAGCATTAAATTTGAATTTCAAAAATTCAGTTAATGAAGGATTAACTGTTGCAATAACCTCCAACATTCCTCCTTGGCTTATTAAAGAACTAAAATTTAATATAGCACAATCATTATCATCAAATTTCATAACTAAATCCGGGTAACGGATATCAATACGATTAATCGATCCGCTTTCTGCTTTAAAAAATAATGAACCAGAATATAATCCGAGTTTTCTATCTTTTACTAACGAAAGGTTTGAACCAGACATTTCAAAATTATTAAAAAAGAAAGGGAACTCAGAATTAGTTCGAATTAACCTACCTGGCAAAATAGTTAATGTATCAATTTCAATCTGGCTAAATATGTCAGGTAATATCAAAGATTCTAATTTCTCAGGTAACTGATAATCAACGTCTGTAAAAGTTATTTGATTTATTTTTAATAAATCATCTTGCCAGCTTCCAGTAAACCTAAAGTTACCTTTACTCCAATTAGCCATTGCTTTTTCTATGGTAACCATATCCTCTTGCGATTTTAATTGTAGTAATACTGATGAAAAAATCTCATTATTCCAAACTATATTTTCTGCATTAAAAGCTAACGAACTCTGCTCGAAATTCCATTGCTTATCATAATTTATATTAGTTGCCTCAATATTACCCTTTTCTATTGATATTGATGGTAACTGAATACTACTATCGAGCATTTTAAATTGGTGAATGGTAAACTTTTTAAAAATTGCCGGTAATTGCTCAATATCAATTTCATCAGTTAATTGAAAATGGACATTATTAATTTTTAACTGGTTAATATCCAAACTATTATCAGCTAATATTTTTAATTTAGCCTCAAAAAAACCATCATTGATATTACCGTTTAAATTAGTAATATAAGTAACACCATCTTGATAGAATCCTTGAACTAATGCCGACTTTATTGAAGTTTGATTATATAAAACTTGCTGTGAGGTTAAATCAAATTGATATTTATTTTGATTTGATAAAGAAAAAGGTTTAACTGAACCATTTACTTGTTGAAGAGAAAACTTCTCCTTTTCGTTATTGATTGGAACATTAACCATGGAATCTATAAGCTTTAACGAATCTGTTGAAATATCATATTTAATCTCACCAGTATCATTAATCACACCATTTATAACGGTAATAGAATTAAAGTGATGCAACTGCCAAATATTATCTTTATCGAGGTCAATAATTAATTTTGGTATAGTTGTTATTTCTTGATTTTTATCGCTGATAACGACATCATCTAATGCTAATTCATAAAAATTGGTAACAGAATAATGTATCTTTCCAATTGAGATCGAGTATGATGTCAATTTAGATAATTGCTGGCTAGCTAGTCGAGCGACAAATGAAGTTGATATCAAAAAATAAGATAGCAAAACCAAAACACTAATAAAAGCCACTAAAGTAATTATGTAAAATCGTAATCGGCGCATAAATTAATTAAATTATTAAAGATTAACTTACCTTAACCCATTATAATTAAAATAGCACCCTTTTTCAGCATAAATGATTTGTGGTTAAGCCAGTTTTACAGTTATTATATCGTCATAGACAATTATGTCTTTAATATAACAAATCGAATCGATTACTATCCCTTTCTTACACAAGATGAGGGCAAGTTATTTTTTATTTACAATAAATAAAACGGGAGCAAACAAAGATGCAACAAATCCCAATGACAGTAAGAGGGGCCGAATTATTACGTGCCGAACTCGAAGAATTAAAAAATGTCAAAAGACCCCAAATTACCGCAGCAATAGCCGAAGCTAGAGCACACGGAGATTTGAAAGAAAATGCCGAATATCATGCTGCTCGAGAACAACAAGGATTTTGTGAAGGACGTATTCAAGAAATTGAAACTAAATTATCACAAGCACAAATTATTGATGTTACCAAAGTAAAAAATACTGGGCGTATTATTTTTGGGGCAACAGTAACTGTCATTAATGTTGATACCGATGAAGAAACTACCTATCAAATTGTCGGTGATGATGAAGCTGATTATAAACAAAACTTAATTTCTGTTAATTCACCTATTGCCCGAGGTTTGATTGGCAAAGAAGATGGCGATACTGTACACATTAAAACGCCTGGTGGTGATGTTGAATTCGATATAGTAAAAGTCGACTATATTTAAGGTTACAATTTGTAATAATACAAAAACAGGGTTATCAGCCCTGTTTTTTTATAACTTTATTTTGGTAAAGTAATTTTTTTGTCTTCACTTGGTCTAAATATGGTAAGGATAGAACCAACTTGTTGTACTGACTCGGCTTTAGTTTCCCGAATGATCGCATCACAAATCAGTTTTTTAGTTTCACGATCTTCTGCTGCGACTTTAATTTTGATTAGTTCATGAAAATTCAAAGCATTTTCAATTTCTGCTAACACCCCTTCGGTAAAACCATTAGCTCCAATCATTACCACCGGTTTTAAATGATGAGATTCACTTTTTAAAAATTGTTTTTGTCTATTAGATAAATTCATTAATTTTTTATCACATTAAGTTGTAATTCTGTTATTTTACCCTTATATATATGAGTAATCAATGAAGTGACCACTTTAACCTTAAGGATTTATTAGTTGTGAGTAATAAAAAACGCTCTGCAAGCTCAACCCGTTGGCTTAATGAGCATTTTAAAGATCGCTTTGTACAGCAAGCACAAAAGAAGGGACTACGCTCAAGGGCTTGGTTTAAACTAGAAGAAATACAAAAAACTGACAAATTATTTAAACCTGGCATTACAGTTGTTGATTTAGGCGCAGCACCTGGTGGATGGTCACAATACGTTGCATCACTCATTGGCAATAAAGGCCGCATTATTGCTTGTGATTTATTGCCAATGGATCCAATTGTTGGTGTGGATTTTTTACAAGGTGACTTTCGCGATGAGACTGTTTTAAAGGCATTACTTGAACGTGTTGGAGATCAAAAAGTACAAGTTGTCATGTCTGATATGGCACCCAATATGAGTGGGCAACCAGCAGTGGATATTCCCAAGGCCATGTATCTAGTCGAACTGGCTTTAGATATGTGTAAAGATGTACTTGCTCCCAATGGTAATTTCATCGTTAAAGTGTTTCAAGGCGAGGGCTTTGAAGAGTACCTCAAAGAGGTTCGTTCATTATTCAAAACTGTCAAAATTCGCAAACCTGAAGCCTCTCGAGCACGGTCACGAGAAGTTTATATTGTAGCAATGGGGATGAAGTAGCCAGTTGCATAATTTTGTAGTAACATTACTTAATATTTTTTAGTCGTAACTGTTAATTTTTATGAGAGGTTTTTCTTTTGAACGACATGGTAAAGAATCTACTGATCTGGGGAATTATCGCTGTAGTATTGATTGCTGTATTTAACCAATTTAGTTCAATATCTAACAGTGGACCTCAAGTCAATTATACCCAATTTAATTCAGACATCGCTAGTGGTAAACTTCAGGAAGTTCGTATTAATGGACGCGAAATTGTTGCCACCACAAAAAGTAATAGTAGCTACGTTACCTACATCCCTTATTTTGATGAAAAATTGATGGATGATTTGGTGGTAAACAAAGTTGCTGTATTTGGCAGTCCTGACGAAAAACAAAGCCTACTAGCTACGATTTTAATTTCTTGGTTTCCAATTATTTTATTAATTGGTTTTTGGATTTTTATGATGCGCCAAATGCAAGGTGGTGGCAAAGGTGGGCCAATGTCAGTTGGTAAAAGCAAAGCTCGCATGCTAACCCCGGATCAAGTTAAAACCAAATTTGCTGATGTTGCTGGTAGTGAAGAAGCCAAACAAGAAGTTACTGAAGTAGTAGATTTTTTACGTGATCCAGGCAAATATCAAAAACTGGGTGGTCGCATTCCAAAAGGTATTTTGATGGTGGGGCCGCCGGGGACAGGTAAAACCTTACTGGCAAGAGCAATAGCTGGTGAAGCTAATGTGCCTTTTTTTAGCATTTCAGGTTCTGACTTTGTAGAAATGTTTGTTGGTGTAGGTGCCTCACGTGTACGTGATCTATTTGAACAAGCTCGCAAACATGCTCCTTGTATCATTTTTATTGATGAAATTGATGCAGTTGGCCGTAAACGTGGTGCCGGTTCAATGGGTGGTCATGATGAACGTGAACAAACTCTTAACCAAATGCTTGTTGAAATGGATGGTTTTGAAGCTAATAGTGGTATTATCATTATTGCGGCAACCAACCGCGTTGATATATTAGACCCAGCTTTACTTCGCCCAGGTCGTTTTGACCGCCAAGTGCAAATCGGTTTACCGGACATGAGAGGTCGTGAACAAATTCTGGCGGTGCATGTTCGTAAAGTTCCGCTAGCTTCTGATGTAGATCTATCTGTGTTAGCTCGTGGTACGCCAGGTTATTCAGGTGCTGAATTAGCTAATTTAGTTAATGAAGCTGCCTTATTTGCTGCTCGTCGTAATAAACGCCTAGTGACCATGGAAGAATTTGAAGAAGCCAAAGATAAAATTAATATGGGTACCGAGCGTCGATCATTAACCATGACTCAAGAACAGCTCATTTCAACCGCTTATCACGAAGCGGGCCATGCTATTGTTGGTTACTTAATGCCAGACCATGACCCTATTCATAAAGTAACTATTATTCCTCGTGGTCGAGCTTTGGGGGTGACTTTCTTCTTACCTGAGGGTGATCGTGTTAGTGAAAGCCGTGAAAAACTCGAAGGCGATATTGCTACTCTTTATGGTGGCAGACTTGCTGAAGAATTGATTTATGGCGTTGATAAAATCTCAACCGGTGCTTCTAACGACATAAAAGTAGCAACTCAATATGCCAGAGCTATGGTAACCCAGTGGGGCTTTTCTGACCGTTTAGGACCTTTGTTCTATGAAATGGATGATAATTCTGCTTATGGTCGTCCTAAAGATATCTCGGATGAAACGGCTCGTATCATCGATGAAGAAGTTAAACTGATTATTGATCGTAACTTTGAAAGAGCACGCAAAATATTAACTGAAAATATGGATGTGCTCCATGCAATGAAAGATGCACTTATGAAATATGAAACTATTGGTTCTAAACAAGTTGCTGATTTAATTGCTCGCCGACCAATTAATGCGCCAGATGATTGGACCGAAAATGACGAAAAAGCGGCAAAGGAAATTCCTAATGAAGGCAGTAACATACCGCCTGAATCGGACAATTAATTTACTCAATGAATAAAAAAACGCGCTCCGGCGCGTTTTTTGTCGGTAGCAACTAGTTGGTTTAATCAATAAATTTATAATGATAAAAACTACACCACAACAAGCATAACACTCTGGTGTTAGTTTCTAATTAAACTTAATTAAATCTAACATTAAACATCTTCATAAAATAAGGCAACAAATTATGGAAATTCGTTTTCAAAATCAGGTAATGGATCTGTCTTTTCCTCAAGTAATGGGTATTGTTAATATGACGCCAGATTCATTTTCTGATGGTGGCGATTATAATAATCTTGATGATGCCATGCGTAGAGTAGATAGTATGATTCAAGCTGGAGCAACATTTATTGATGTTGGTGGCGAATCAACTCGCCCTGGAGCCGCCGAAGTTTCAGTGGATGAAGAACTCAATCGCGTTATTCCTCTGGTTGAAAAAATAGCCCGTTACTTTGATGTCTGGATATCCGTTGATACTTCTAAACCGCAAGTGATTAGCGAAGCAGCTAAAGCTGGGGCTCATTTAATTAATGACATCCGGGCATTAACCGAACCTGGCGCACTTAAAGCAACAGCAAACACCGGCTTACCCGTTTGCATTATGCACATGCAAGGTGATCCTAAAACCATGCAAAATGCACCCCACTATCAGCAAGATATCTTTCAAGAAGTCGATCAATTTTTTGCCCGGCATATTAACCGTTGCATCAATGCCGGAATTGATCGTGAAAAAATCATACTTGATCCCGGTTTTGGGTTTGGTAAAACGCTAGCTCATAACTATCGCCTACTGGCAACTTTAGAGAAGTTTCATCATTTTGATTTACCTCTGTTAGTAGGTATGTCAAGAAAATCGATGATTGGGCAAGTACTAAATGTACCACCTCAAGAACGTATGCTAGGTAGTGTTTCATGCGCTGTTATTGCGGCTATGAAAGGCGCTCATATTATCCGCGTGCATGATGTTAAAGAAACCTTTGACGCTCTCAGAATTGTACAAGCAACGCTCGCTGAGCAAGGGTAGCCATCATATCTTTTTTAGGCTATTTGATTATGATTCTGCGATCATTAGCCTAATATAGTTTTGTATGAGCTAATTGGCAATTTTGTCAAGATATTTCCAAACAGATATACGTTTCAGTATAAAATTACAGGCTAAACTCTGATAAAAGCTATATAACCATTATGACTAGATATTTATTAACTTTTACGAAAAAAATATACCTAGAAAAACTAAGCAACCGACTAAGTTATTATTCATAAATGCCTTAAAACATCGGTTCCTTTGACGGTCTTTAATTAACCATTGCTGATAAATAAACAGCAACACAGTCAACAATAAACCTAAGTAATAAAAAGTAGACAATTGGTTAAGTTGACCAATAATAACTAGGTTAATAACGGTTATGAACTGTAATACACCAATGATTAATTTATCATAATGACCAAACAAAATAGCGGTTGATTTAATCCCAATTTTTAAATCATCATCCCTATCGACCATGGCATACTCTGTATCATAAGCGACAGTCCAACAAATATTAACTAGACAAAGCAGCCAACACGTTAACGGAAACTGCTCAATGGTGGCCGCATATACCATGGGGATGCCCCAACTAAAAGCAATACCTAAAGTAACTTGTGGTAAATGGGTATAGCGTTTCATAAAGGGGTAAATTAATGCCGTCAATAACGCCAAACCAGCAATAAACCATGATAATTTATTTAAAGTGAGTAATAATAGCAGTGCGATAACTAATAAAACCAACAAAGTCCACAAAGCATTTCGGGGGCTTAGAGCACCACGCGCTAATGGACGATTTTTGGTGCGCTCAACATAGCCGTCGAAATGACGATCAGCATAATCATTGATCACACAGCCAGCCGAACGCATTACTATCACACCTAGCACAAACACCAGTATAATATATAACAATGGTTGGCCTGCAAGCCAAATAGCCCAGAGGGTTGGCCAAAGTAATAGTAATGTGCCAATTGGCCTATCCAAGCGCATTAGTTGTAAATAAGCTCGCATTAATCCTATTCATCCTAATAAATCATAAATAAATTATACCGATTAGCGTGTAAGCTGCAATGTCACTCTATGCTAGTTATACAAACTAGATCAAGTGGTTGGCAATAACATTAAATATTGTTCGGCAATTATCGCTAGAGAGCGATAAAATCGGCTTACATCATTGACCTTAAGTCGATCCAAATAAAGTGCAGACCAGATTAGCAAGTGATCAGTAATTAATTGTTGTGCCGCTTCAGGTTTGTTATTTTCAAGTAGAATAGCAAAAGCCATCAACATTAAACCAAACTGATCTTCAGGTTCATTTATACCACTAGTGAGTTTAAGACCTTGTTGTTGTAAAAACTGACGATATCGTTCCTGTGACTCGCCCATTAATAAATGTTCTTCGTCAAGATACACCGATCCCCAAGGAGGGGTTGGCATACTGCCTTGCCCTTCAAATAAGACTGAGTATTGATAATCAAGTTCAGGATTGGTTACTTCATCAGCTAATATTTGGCATTGTTCACTAATAAGTAAACCATTTGACCATTCAGTTAACTGATCAATATGTAACAAAGCAGTAATTAATGGCTTTACCTCTTGACCATTAGGTGGATAGTAAAAAAAAGCACCTAGTAATTTAGCCAATGTAGCACAGGTTGTAATATCCAAACGCACGATCCCTTGATAGTTAATTCATATAGCCATAATTATTTATCATGATTATAAAGGAATTGTCCATAAATTATAAAATGCTATGCGAGCGCAAATTTCACCGACTAAAACACTAACAAAAGCTAGCAAATAAATAATGTTGTTTTTTGGCGTGCGCCAATTATTTAGCACGACTAAAACCAGTGCCAGCACTAATAAGCCACACTCAGCAAACCACCAAAAATGCTGCTCGACCGCAAGCTGTGGGGATATGGCTGTCATCAAATTAACATACGGAATCTTTAATAATAAAATTAGTACGCAACTAATCACAAACACTAAACTACCGATACGATACAACCCTAATAATGCCACCGCAATACTACCTAACGCCAACATCGCCGTATACATCTGAATAGCGGTGTAAACAGTATCCCAGGTTTTCACCGTTGGTAACATATAGGTTAATACAATGGTCCACACAAAAACTAAACTCAAGATAACTAACAAAATTGCGAGTATTTTGGCTAAGTGTGGGATTTGATTAACGCGTTGACACCGTGATTTAATCCAAATAAATTTATTACCTTTATCTTCATGGACAAAATAGCTTAATAAAACACTGGCTAAAGTCACACCAAACAAGCAACCAAAAGTAAAAATTTCATTACTCATCGGTGAGCGGCCAATACCAAAAATAACATTTAAGGCGCGTAATGGCTGCCCTAAATGGAACGAGGCCATAATCATGCCTATTGCCATAAAAACTAAGGCTAAAAAATTAATTTTCTCAATCTTGCGAGTATTATTTGCTGATGATTGGCATAAATAACTTAAGCTACCTAGCAATACCATTCCTGCGGCTAATTGCCCCAATACCGTAAAAAATACCAATGGAAGTTCATGCATAATTATACCTCCTCTGGATTAAGAACTTTGCCATGAGTATCACCCGAAGGTTTAGCTTGTGGGTGAGACTTAATGACAATATTGGGTTTAGTCAACTGCGAATTTGGTAATGGCGCAATATTACATTCAGCGCCATAACGCTGACGCAGCTTGTTTATTTCATCAAAATCTAATGCTCGTTGAGGACAAGACTCGACACATACTGGTTTTAAACCTTCGGCAACACGGGCAAAGCAGCCATCACATTTCGACATCACCCGTTTTTGAGGATCAAATTGTGGGGCGCCATAAGGGCAACGCATTTCACAATAACGGCAACCAATACAAACATCTTGGTTAACAACCACTAAACCATCTTGCTCACGTTTATGCATCGCACCAGTCGGGCAACCTTGCACACAAGTAGGCTCAGAACAGTGATTGCAGGCAATAGATAAGTAATAAGTAAAAATATTATTTTGCCAAAAACCATCAATTTGCTGCCAAGTTCCACCGCCATATTCATAAACTCGGCGGAAATGAATACCTAAAGGGTTATCTTTTTCATCTTTGCAACTAAGTTGACAGGTTTTGCAGCCGGTACATTTTGAGGAATCAATATAGAATCCATATTGCATTGTTATTATCTCCTCTTCCGCTACAATGCCGCTGATACAGTAGATAACGGTTTGATTTCCACTAAATTGGTATGCTGTGGATTCGATTTAGCCAATACACTAGGTCTTAATGAGGTTAAGCGATTAATACAACCACCAATATCAATACCGGCGGCATTAGTCTTTGCCCACATGCCTTGTGGAATAGCAATCACTCCCGGTAATATCCGTGGTGTTACTTTAGCTGGAATATAAAGCCGTCCACGATCGTTATAAACTTCAACTAGCTGACCATGTTTGATGTGTCGTTGCTCGGCATCCAATGGATTAATCCAAATACTATCAGCTACTGCTTCGCGCAGTTGTGGTAAATTACTATAGGTTGAATGACAATGCCCCTTAATATGAAAACCTATAAGTTGTAGTGGGTACTTTGCCCTTTTAGGCTTATCTTCACTACCTTCTACTGCTGGTAAATAAGCAGGAATTGGGTAGAGTTGGTCGCCTTCATCCAGTTCCCATTCATTAGCAATTTTAGCCAACGCTTCCGAGTAGATTTCAATTTTGCCTGATGGTGTATTTAATGGATTGTGAATCGGATCATCCTTAAACGCTTTTAAAGCAATATGAGCATCGCTATTAGCTAATTTACGATCGATAACTCCTTTACCATCTGTTTGCACAAACGGTGGCAAATTAGGTTCTTGCCTTCGTAGTTTTTCATAACAATATTCGATCCACTCGTCTTGGCTCCGCCCTTCTGTAAACTTATCTTTTATACCCATTTTTTCAGCTAATTCGGTAAGCACATCATAAGAAGATCGATTTTCCCAAAGTGGCTTAATTGCTCGTTGCATACGAATAAGATAATTATACGCACCCGATGCATAAGAATTATTAATTAGATCGTTACTTTCGACTGATGATACATCTGGTAACAGTAAATCAGCATATCTTGCTGAAGCCGTCATATGGGTATCCCAAACTAAAATAAATTCACATTTAGATTCATCTTGCAAAATCTGGTGCGTTCGATTGAGATCGGCATGCTGATTACCAATAACATTACTGGCATAACTCCAAATAAATTTAATACCTACATCTAACTTATCTTTTCCTTTTAGATAAGAGTTTTTAGCGGTCATATTAGGTCCATCTTCAATTGCTTTTGTCCATAAAAAGAAAGAGATGCTGGTTTGTATTGGGTTAGGAATAGCCAATCCAGGAACAGGATAAGTCACACTATCTCCCCAAGTACCAATATTTGTGCCACGCTTACCAAATTGCCCTGTTAAAATCGGCAATATCATAATCGCCCGTGTAGTATGCTCACCATTTTGCCAGCGTTGCGGCCCCCAACCTTGAGAAATCCACGCTGCTTTAGCATTAACAATATCCATTGCTAGCTTACGAATTTGTTCGGCTGGAACACCTGTCTTCTTAGCAGCCCATTCTGGCGTTTTTGGTGTTCTGTCATCACCTAAACCCAAAATATACGATTTATAATCACTAAAAGGTGGCGCGCTATCAGGCAAAGAATCAGCATTCCAACCGACACAATATTTATTCAACATGGCATCATCAATTCGATCTTCTTCAAGTAAAGCATAGCCAATAGCTGCGACTAAAGCTGCATCAGTACCCGGAATAATGGGGATCCACTCAGCATGGTAACCAACAACACTTTCACTTCGGCGCGGATCAATAATAATAACTCGAGCCTTACTTTGTTCCAAAGCATTAAAAAGCTCTGTCACTTGGCCACCGCCAGACATACGCGTTTCAGCAATATTTTGACCAAACATCACCACCAAATCAGAATGCTTAATCTGATCGATCAACGATTCTTTGGCATTACCATAAATATAAGGCTGAATAGCCGACATCTGTCCACTTGAGTAGGTACCATGAGAATTCAAAAAACCACCAATAGAACTTAAAAAACGCTTACAGGCATTACGCCCTGGAATATTTGCACCAGTAGTGCCGGTACCATATTGATAATAAATCGCCTCATTCCCATACTTATTAATGGTATATTTGAGTTTATCTGCCAGCAAATTAATTGCTTCATCCCAAGAAATCCGTTTAAATTTACCTTCACCACGTTTACCAATGCGAACCATAGGGTATTTTAAGCGGTCAGGATCATAAGTGCGCCAACGCACCGCCCTTCCGCGAATGCAAGGACGGATTTGATGTTGACCAAATATAGGTTCATCAACACCATCTTCTGAGGATATTTTGGTAATTATATCGTTTTTAACATGGACTTTCAGAGGGCAACGGCTACCACAATTGACTAAACAAGCACTATAAAAAATCTTTTCTTCATTAGTAGGATTTGGAATGGCATCGGCAGCATTATTAGATTCCGCATAAGCAAACGGCAAGTGTAAATTACTGGTTAAAGCAGCAACCCCACTAATTGCCATCGTTTTTTGTAAAAAATCACGACGAGTTATTTTGTTTTCTGACTTGCTCATCTTATTCCCTTATTTTTTATGTGGGATTTATGCATAATGATAATACTATAAAAGCAATAAACAAACCCAAAATCCACAAAAACTACCGTATACATAATTATAAATTTAAATTCATGCATCTTGACGAAAGATTGTTATAATAAGCCCATTTATTTAAATGAACAGAAAAAATATGTCACAATCCAGTTATAATGCCGTTGATATCGAAGTCCTAAAAGGGCTTGATCCGGTGCGACACCGCCCGGGTATGTATACTGACACTACAAGGCCAAACCATTTGGCACAAGAAGTCATTGATAACAGTGTCGATGAAGCGATTGCTGGCTATGCGCGCCAAATTAAAGTCACTTTATTTGAAGATAATTCACTAGAAGTGATTGATGATGGTCGCGGCATGCCAGTTGATATTCATCCGGAAGAAGGTGTACCCGCAATCGAATTATTGCTTTGTCGTCTCCATGCTGGTGGTAAATTTTCCAACAAGAACTATCAGTTTTCTGGGGGGTTACATGGTGTTGGGATCTCAGTTGTTAATGCCCTTTCTAAACGAGTCGAAGTCACAGTAAACCGTGATGGACAAGTTTACCAAATCGCCTTTGAAAATGGTGATAAAGTCGAAGATTTGCATGTAACTGGCACTTGTGGTCGCCGCAATACTGGTACCAAGGTACATTTCTGGCCTGATGAAAAATATTTTGATTCCGCAAAATTTTCCGTACCACGGTTATCACATTTATTAAAAGCTAAAGCGGTACTGTGCCCGGGACTAGAGATTATCTTTAAAGATAAAATCAATAATACCGAAGAGCGCTGGTGTTATGAAGACGGTCTAAAAGATTATTTAATGGAGTCAGTAAGCGGTTACACGCTACTACCGGAAGAGCCTTTTACGGGTAATCATATTGGTGATACCGAAGCGGTGGAATGGGCGCTGCTTTGGATGCCTGAAGGTGGTGAACTATTAACCGAAAGTTATGTTAACTTAATACCAACCATACAAGGTGGTACTCATGTTAATGGTTTGCGTCAAGGATTACTTGACGCCATGCGAGAGTTTTGTGAATTTCGTAATCTCTTGCCACGAGGACTAAAACTGACTGCAGATGATATTTGGGAACGCTGTGCCTATGTGCTTTCGGTTAAAATGCAAGAACCGCAATTTGCCGGGCAAACAAAAGAACGTTTATCATCCAGACAAAGTGCCGCCTTTGTTTCGGCCATTGTCAAAGATGCTTTTAGCTTATGGTTAAATCAAAATGTACAAATAGCTGAATTACTGGCTGAAATCGTCATTTCCAGTGCCCAAAAACGTTTAAGAGCCGCTAAAAAAGTCATCCGTAAAAAATTAACCAGTGGACCAGCTTTACCTGGTAAATTAGCCGATTGTTCTTCTCAGGATTTAAATAGAACCGAACTTTTTTTAGTGGAAGGGGATTCTGCCGGTGGTTCTGCCAAACAAGCTCGTGACCGCGAATATCAAGCTATCATGCCACTTAAAGGTAAGATTTTAAATACTTGGGAAGTTTCCTCCGATGAGGTACTAGGTTCTCAAGAAATCCACGATATTTCAGTGGCTATTGGTATTGATCCTGACAGTGATGATTTAAGCCAATTACGCTATGGCAAAGTTTGTATTTTAGCTGATGCCGATTCCGATGGATTGCATATTGCTACATTAATTTGTGCATTGTTTGTCCGCCACTTCCGGGCTATGGTTGAACAAGGTCATGTTTTTGTTGCCATGCCCCCTCTTTACCGTATCGACCTAGGTAAAGAAGTGCATTATGCTTTAGATGAAGAAGAAAAAGAAGGCATTTTAGATCAACTCAAACGCAAAAAAGGCAAACCCAATGTACAACGTTTTAAAGGCTTGGGTGAAATGAATCCATTGCAATTGCGTGAAACTACAATGGATCCCAATACGCGCCGTTTAGTGCAGCTATCGCTTGACGACACCGAGCAAACAATGGCTTTAATGGATATGTTGCTAGCTAAAAAACGCTCAGAAGATCGCCGTGAATGGTTACAAGAAAAAGGTGATCAAGTTGAACTTACTGTCTAACATAAAGAAAGATTTAGAGGAACAATAATGAGTGAGATTACTCATGATGGAGTAGAAGTTCAATCGCTACGTACCTTTACTGAAAGCGCTTATTTAAACTACTCCATGTATGTGATTATGGACCGAGCCTTACCATTTATTGGGGATGGCTTAAAACCGGTGCAACGCCGCATTGTCTATGCAATGTCAGAATTAGGGCTCAATGCACAAGCGAAATTCAAAAAATCAGCGCGCACCGTAGGTGATGTTTTAGGTAAATATCATCCACATGGTGATAGTGCTTGTTATGAAGCTATGGTATTAATGGCACAACCATTTTCTTATCGCTATCCATTAGTGGATGGCCAAGGTAACTGGGGGGCACCCGATGATCCTAAGTCATTCGCGGCCATGCGTTATACTGAATCACGCTTA
Source organism: Gilliamella sp. wkB112 (assembly GCF_001690685.1). Lineage (GTDB taxonomy): Bacteria > Pseudomonadota > Gammaproteobacteria > Enterobacterales > Orbaceae > Gilliamella > Gilliamella apicola_J. The sequence continues at coordinate 21,156 of NZ_LZGL01000019.1, forward strand.
TCAAAATATGCCGAATTATTATTAGGTGAATTAGGTCAAGGCACGGTTGATTATACCCCAAACTTTGATGGTACCTTGCAAGAGCCGAAAATGTTACCAGCTAGATTGCCAAATATCTTATTAAACGGCACTACCGGGATTGCGGTTGGTATGGCGACTGATATTCCGCCACATAATATTCGCGAAGTGGCTAATGCCGCAATTATGTTAGCCGAAAATCCTAAAGCAACGCTTAGCGAAGTAATGACTCACATACAAGGCCCCGACTTCCCGACTGAGGCCGAAATTATTACCCCACGGGAAGATATAGAAAAAATCTATACTAGCGGTCGAGGTTCTATCCGTATGCGCGCCGTTTGGAAAAAAGAAGACGGCGACATCGTTATTACTGATCTGCCACATCAGGTTTCTGGTGCTAAAATTCTAGAACAGATTGCTTCGCAGATGCGTGCTAAAAAACTACCTTTGATTGAAGATTTACGGGATGAATCAGATCATGAAAATCCTACTCGCTTAGTCATTGTGCCCCGTTCTAATCGGGTTGATTTAGAGCAAGTCATGAATCATCTATTTGCCACCACCGATCTGGAAAAAAGCTATCGCGTAAATATGAACATGATTGGGCTTGATAATCGCCCTGCAGTTAAAGGTTTATTGGAAATTCTAACCGAATGGTTGGAATACCGTCGTAATACTGTTATACGCCGTTTAAACTACCGTTTGGATAAAGTACTCAAACGTCTACATATTTTAGATGGTTTATTGATTGCTTTCTTAAATATTGACGAAGTTATTGAAATCATTCGCCATGAGGATGATCCTAAAACTGAATTAATCAATCGTTTTGCTCTGACTGATATTCAAGCAGAAGCAATTTTAGAATTAAAACTCCGTCATTTAGCCAAACTCGAAGAAATGCGCATAAAAGGTGAGCAAAACGAATTGGCTAAAGAATGTGATCAGTTACAAGCATTATTGGCTTCACCAAGAAAACTCAATACCTTAATTAAAAAAGAGTTACAGGAAGATGCGGAAAAGTATGGTGATGACCGCCGTTCTCCAATCGTTACTCGTAGCGAAGCCAAAGCAATTACCGAACAAGAATTAACACCGTCAGAACCGGTAACCATAGTTTTATCAGAAATGGGCTGGGTAAGAGCCGCTAAAGGGCACGACATCGATCCGGTTAGCCTAAGTTATAAAGCTGGTGATAGTTTCAAAGCAGCAGCTAAAGGCAAAAGCAACCAACCGGTAGTATTTATTGACTCAACCGGCCGTAGTTACGCCATTGAACCTAATACCTTACCGTCCGCTCGTGGTCAAGGTGAGCCACTAACCGGCAAGTTAGCCTTACCAGCGGGTGCTACTGTTGAACATGTACTTATGGCCGCCAATGACGAGCAAAAATTATTATTGGCATCGAATGCCGGCTATGGTTTTATTTGCCAATTTAGTGATTTAGTCGCGCGTAATCGTAATGGTAAAGCAATTATCAACTTACCTAATAATGCTAAGGTATTACCGCCAATTGAGATTATATCTGATGACAGCCTACTGTTATCCATTACTCAAGCCGGACGCATGTTAATCTTCCCGGTAGCAGACTTACCAGAACTTGCTAAAGGTAAAGGTAATAAAATTATCTCTCTTTCTGGTGCGGATGATAACTTATGTTTGATGATGCTAATCACACCGGAAACCGCTATAACCTTGCATGTTGGTAAACGCAAACTTACACTCTATCCTGCTGATTTACAAAAATTTAGAGCAGAACGCGCCCGTAAAGGTACATCACTACCACGTGGTTTACAGAAAATAGATCGAATTGAGGTGAACGAATAATATGTCACTAATTTGGGCAATTATTACCGGCTTTGTATTAAGTCTGGTGTTAAAAACTGGTTGGGGATTTTTTATTGGCTTATTTATCGGGCCAATGCTCTACCAAGCTTTTTGCAATAAATTAACCGAACAAAGGACGCATGCTAACCCGACACTTTACTTAACCGTCGTCTTTGAGGTACTGGGGCATTTAAGTAAAGCCAAAGGCGTGGTTACCCAAGATGATATCAATCTGGCGCGCCAATTTATGGATCGGTTACAACTTGATAGTAATAGTCGACAACTTGCTCAAGATTCATTTAATCGCGGTAAAACTAGTGATTACCCACTTCGTTCCCGTTTAAAAGAACTTTATGCCCAATATCGTTATCGCCGTAACGTTTTAAACATCTTTTGTGAACAACTAATCCAAGCGGCGTTAGTTGATGGTAATTTAGATGAAAAAGAACTACAAATCATCTTCATCGTCGCGGAAGAATTTAATATTCCGCGCCAACAAATGGCAATGTATATCCAAATGATGATGGGGAGCTATCATTTCCATCAACAAGGTTATAGCAACCAACAACGTTATCAATATCAACAGGGTAACAATTATGGTGGCTATCAAAGCCGTTCAGCGGAATCTGATCTACAAAATGCGTATAAAATATTAGGTGTTGAACCTTCAGCAGAAGTTGCAGCCATAAAAAGAGCTTATCGTAAATTGATGAACGAACATCATCCCGATAAATTAGTTTCTAAAGGGCTACCTAAAGAGATGCTTGAAGCGGCTAAAAAACGCGCTCAAGAAATCCAAGCAGCATATGATCTCATCAAAGCCGCTCGCGGTTTTAAATAGAGCTTACAACAATGATGCATTGGCGCTCAATTATCAGAATAGTTGGTTTATTAATTACCTTACTGTCGGTATTTATGCTGATTCCGGCACTGATTGCCTTAATATACCGTGATGGTGCCGGAGCTATTTTTGTGCGTTCTTTTATTGCAGCCCTAATTCTTGGTTGCTTATTATGGTTACCAAATCGTCATCAACACCACGAACTTAACACTCGTGAAGGTTTTTTTATTGTGGTACTTTTTTGGGTTGTATTAGGCACTATTGGCGCCTTTCCATTTATTTTTGATCACCACATTAATCTTAATTTAACTACCGCCTTTTTTGAATCGTTTTCCAGTTTAACTACTACAGGTGCTACAACCATTGTAAATTTAGAACATTTGCCTAAGGCACTACTGTTTTATCGACAACTACTACAATGGCTTGGTGGTATGGGTATTATCGTTTTAGCTGTAGCTATCTTACCATTATTGGGTGTAGGGGGAATGCAACTTTACCGCGCTGAAATCCCTGGCCCACAAAAAGATAGCAAAATGCGACCACGTATTGCCGAAACCGCTAAAACACTGTGGTCGATTTATATATTGCTTACCACTCTATGTGCCATTTGTTTATGGTTTGCTGGCATGGATGTTTTCGATGCCATTTCACATAGTTTTTCTACTATCTCAATGGGTGGTTTTTCCACACATGATAATAATTTAGCTTATTTTAATAGTGCTACTATTAATTATATTGTGACGTTATTTTTGATTTTATCCGGTTGTAATTTTGCCTTACATTTTGCTGCATTAAATGGTTTTTCGCTTAAGGTTTACTGGCGAGATCAAGAGTTTAGAACCTTTATATTTATTTTATTAATTCTAATTGGTATTTGTGGTTTCGTCATTTATTGCTATCAACCACAACGCGAATTAAGTGTCGACAAAATTGTTTTGCAAGTCGTATCGATCGCAGCAACAGTTGGATTTACCGTTGATGATATCAACACATGGCCATCGTCATTACCAATTTTTTTACTGTGTGCTTCATTTATTGGTGGCTGTGCCGGTTCGACTGGCGGCGGATTGAAAGTGGTGCGAGTGCTCCTGCTTTTCATGCAAGGTTCGCGAGAATTAAAACGCCTAATTCACCCTAATGCTATTTACACACTAAAATTAAATCACCGAGTCGTACCAGAAAGAATTATCGAAGCAGTTTGGGGATTCTTTTCCGCATATGTACTGGTTTTCTTAATCAGCCTGTTTATCATTATGACTTCAGGCATTGACGCCACTGACTCTTTTTATATTGTAGCATCATCACTAAATAATTTGGGTGTGGGCTTAGGTAGTGTCAGCGACAATTTTGCCAATGTAAGTGACGCAGTTAAATGGGTAATGGTGGTTGACATGCTATTTGGACGACTGGAAATATTCACCCTGCTAGTTTTATTCACGCCAACCTTTTGGCGAAGTTAATTTTATATTCAAACGCATAGCTCTCCTGAAACATCTTTACATAAATAACAAATTTTATAAATATTTTATTGATTATTTAAACAATTACAGACAGAATTACTGGGCAGCATGTGCTGTTGTTTTAGAGGTAATCACCTGACATATGGAATGGATCATGGATCCTACAATCTGGATTGGTTTATCCACGCTTATTGTACTTGAAATCGTCCTTGGTATTGATAATATCGTTTTCATTGCTATCCTTGCCGAGAAACTTCCTTCTCAGCTACGTGATAAAGCACGCATTACCGGACTTGCTTTTGCGTTAGTTACCCGAATTATTTTATTAATGTTTACCGGTTGGTTAGTCACACTCACCACACCACTATTCTCAGCATTTGATATTAGTTTCAACGCGCGCCAACTGATTATGTTAATCGGCGGTATATTTTTGCTATTTAAAGCAACAATGGAACTTAATGAACGCCTTGAAGGTTCATCACATGAAGATGGTAAACCCAAAAAGACCTCACACTTTTGGACCGTTGTAGCGCAAATTGTGGTATTAGATGCCATCTTCTCGCTTGATTCGGTGATCACCGCTGTAGGTATGGTGGAACATATTCCGGTAATGATTATTGCGGTTTGCATCGCTATAGGCATTATGATGGTTGCCAGCAAGCCTTTGGCTTACTTTGTCAATTCCCATCCCACGATAGTAATTCTCTGTCTAAGCTTCTTGCTAATGATCGGCTTTAGTTTAGTCGCTGAAGGATTTGGGTTTGTTATTCCAAAAAGTTACTTATACGCCGCTATCGGCTTCTCTATCATGATTGAATTTTTCAATCAGTTAGCAATATTCAATCGCCGTAAATTATTAAATAAAAAACCCTTACGCGAACGCACAGCGGAAGCTATTTTACATCTATTAAAAGGTGATGCCGAAGAAGATCCAGACAGCCATACTATCGATTTAGTATCTGATACCACTAAAAAAGTATCAGTTTTCAATCATCAAGAACTGAGTATGGTTGAACGCGTGCTTGGGCTGGCTCAACGTTCAGTTAGTAGTATTATGACCGCCAGACTAGATGTCGATATGGTGAATATCAATGATGATCGCGAAGTTATTTTAAAAGAAATTTTTGATAACCCGCATTCACGTTTAGTAGTTACTGACAATGCTGCAATGGATGAACCTTTAGGTATTATTCAAGTTAATGATTTATTAAAAGATGTATTACAAAATAAGCAACCACTTGATATTAATTCGCTTATCAAACAACCATTGATATTTCCCGAAACTGTCTCATTATTGGTTGCATTAGAACAATTTAAAAAAGCCAAAACCCATTTTGCTTTTGTGGTTGATGAATTTGGTTCAATGCAAGGTGTGGTTTCGGTTACCGACGTAATTGAGACTATTGCCGGCGATTTCCCAACCGAAGAAGAAGATATTGATGCTAAACATGATATTCAATGTCTAAATGATAATAGTTGGATTGCTAATGGTTATATCCCAGTAGAAGAATTAGTACGTTTTGTACCAATAGATATCGATGATAAGCGAGAATATCATACCCTCGCAGGCCTATTAATGGAAAAAGCTCAGCATTTACTTGAAGTGGGCGAAACAATCCAAATTGGTGATTATCTATTTGAAGTACTTGAAACTGAAAGTCACCGTATTGTTAAAGTAAAAATCACTTTGAATAAACTGGATTTACCATCATCGCCATAAGTTATTTTTAAGCCCGCAGTTTGTGGGCTTAAATACTAATATTTAATATTTTTCTCTGATTCATCCCATTTTATATTTATTTCAACCATCACAATAAAATTTAAATGTCAAAAAGACTATCTTTTGATGATTAACATCTTGTTAATTATTAAATTAATAACTTATGTTAGGCCTAGAGGTTTAGTTGATAAAAAAGAAAATTAATATTTTGTAACTTAAATTGAGCTACCTATTGCAAAAGTACTTTGGAATAAAACTTGACCTATATAAATAACTAGCAATAATATCGCTGTTAAATTTTATTTAACTGAGCGATATAAAATCATTGCTCCACATCTTTTTTGTATATTTCTATCTTTTATCAACATGTTGGCAAAGATAGATTTGGCACTTTATATAAATATATAAAACGATAAATGTTCATTATTATTAACCTAAATTGGACCTTAACTCATGAATTCAATATTCGAAAAAATATTTCAATTGCAACAGAAAAAAACAACTGTAGGTACCGAAGTTATCGCCGGATGTACGACTTTCCTTACTATGGTGTATATCATCTTTGTAAATCCGGCTATTTTATCTGCCACTGGCATGGATACCTCAGCGGTGTTTGTACTAACTTGCTTGGTTACGGCTTTTGCCAGTATTTTGATGGGATTAGTTGCAAATTTACCTGTTGCCTTAGCCCCAGCTATGGGACTTAATGTATTTTTTGCTTATGGCATTTGTGGTGCTATGGGTTATTCCTGGCAAATTGGTATGGGGGCAATATTTTGGGGTTCTCTAGTCTTTTTTGCATTATCATTATTTAAAGTTCGCCACTGGTTAATTGAACATATTCCCCAATGCCTACGAGTTGGTATTAGTGCTGGTATCGGGTTATTTATTGCCTTTATGGGTTTCCAAAACATGGGAATTGTGGTGGCATCACCAGCAACATTATTAACCATGGGTAATATCTTATCGTTAAAAGTGTTACTTGGCTCACTTGGCTTTTTCATTATTATTATTTTAGCAGCCCGTAATTTTCATGCAGCGGTATTAATATCAATTTTAGTAGTGACACTATTTGCGTTATGGTTGGATCCGGATATTCATTTCAATGGTATTGCTTCAATGCCACCAAGTGTCACCAACGTGGTAGGGCATGTTGATTTAGCTGGCTCACTTAATATTGGTATTATGGGTGTGATATTTTCGGTTATGATTGTTAGCTTATTTGACTCATCCGGTACCATTTTAGCGTTAACGGATAAAGCAGGGATCTCAGATGAAAAAGGTCGCTTCCCTAAAATGCGTCAAGCATTATTAATCGATAGTTTTAGTTCTTCATTAGGTGGACTATTTGGTACGTCATCAGTATTAACTTATATTGAAAGTTCTGCCGGGATCTCAGTTGGTGGCCGTACAGGCTTAACCGCCGTTGTGGTTGGCTTATTATTCTTAATGGTGACCTTTTTATCTCCACTAGCCCATTTAGTACCAAGTTACGCTACTTCCGGAGCCTTGATTTTTGTTGGTATCTTAATGGTTTCTAGCTTAATACGAGTTAACTGGTCTGATTTAACCGATGCTACTCCGGCATTTATTACCGCCCTTATGATGCCTTTTGCCTTTGCCATCACTGAAGGGGTTGCTCTTGGCTTCATCTCATATGTGGTATTAAAAACTTGTACCGGCAAATTTAAAGAATTGAATTTATGTGTGATTGTATTCGCCCTACTATTCGCATTAAAATTTATCTTTATTGATCATCACTAATCTTAATAAACAAATTTCTATCGCTGAAAAGCGATAGAAATAATCAACAATATTTATTGATATTGAATAAGAAAAAACAAATTAATAAATAACGCTCAATATCTTAAACATTTCAACATTTTTCCCATTAAAGTTATTTACCATAAACAAAATTAATATAAATCAAAATGTTATAAACTAACGAATCTTAAATTAAATTAAAAAAGTGATTATATAAATGGAATTTGATCTAGTTCACAAAAATAAAAAATCATAAAATGCTTAAGAAATTTAATAATTGTTGTAAGTGTGAAAATTCATGCATATTGAGTGAGCCGTTTAGATTATTTTTATCTAAACCTAACTTGATAGGAATGAAATATGAGTACGCATTACAATTCATTATACGTTTTCAGAATCACTCTAGTCGCAACTTTAGGTGGTTTATTATTTGGCTATGACACAGCTGTTATTTCAGGAACAGTTGGATCTATATCAAAAGTATTCGTCGAACCGCAACATTTAAGTGAAACCGCAGCTAACTCATTACTAGGGTTTTGTGTTGCGAGTGCTTTAATTGGTTGTATCATCGGCGGTTTAATGGGAGGATATTTAAGTAACCGTTTTGGTCGCCGCAATTCATTGTTAATTGCAGCGTTTTTATTTTTCATCGCAGCAATTGGTTCTGCTTGGCCTGAATTAGGATTCCGTTCAGTAGAATCAGAGGAAATTCCTTATTATTTATCAGGCTATGTTCCTGAGTTTGTTTTCTATCGTATTGTTGGTGGCATTGGTGTTGGTTTAGCTTCAATGTTATCACCAATGTATATTGCTGAAGTCGCCCCAGCTGAAATTAGAGGTAAACTCGTCTCCTTTAACCAATTCGCAATTATTTTTGGACAACTTCTGGTCTATTGTGTCAATTATGCAATAGCAAGTTCAGGTGATCCAGTTTGGTTAAATATCGTTGGTTGGCGATATATGTTCTTATCATTAGCTATTCCAGCCTTACTTTTCTTTGGATTATTATTTACTGTTCCAGAAAGTCCTCGCTGGTTAACAGCACAAAATAAAATAACCAAAGCTCAAGATATACTATCTCGTATTTTGGGGAATCAAAGGGCTGAACAAGCGTTAAATAGTATAATTAGTTCTTTATCTTCTAATTCTACTAAAAAAAGTAGCCCACTATTAAAATACGGTATTGGCGTTATTATTATCGGAATTTTGTTATCCGCATTTCAACAATTAATGGGTATTAATGTTGTACTTTACTACGCACCGGAAGTATTTAAAAACCTAGGCGCAAGTACAGATTCAGCATTATTACAAACAATTATCGTTGGCGTGATCAACCTATCATTTACCACAATTGCTATTTTTACCGTTGATAAATTTGGACGAAAACCACTACAAATCATCGGTGCTATTGGTATGGCAATTGGTATGATCACATTAGGAACAACCTTCTTCTTACAACTACCAGCAAGTGTTGCTCTTACTTCTATGTTGTTTTATATCGCTTCATTTGCAATTTCATGGGGACCGGTATGTTGGGTATTATTATCTGAAATATTCCCGAATTCCATTAGAGGTAAAGCACTTTCCATTGCTGTTGCCGCACAATGGATTGCCAATTATTTAGTATCTTGGACCTTCCCTATCATGGACAAAAATACTTACCTTGTTTCTCATTTCAACAATGGATTTGCCTACTGGTTATATGGAGCTATCAGTGTACTAGCGGCTATTTTCATCTGGAAATGGTTACCTGAAACAAAAGGAAAATCGTTAGAGGAACTTGAAAAGTTCTGGAATAAATAAGTACAACAGTAAATTAAATTTCATAACCGTATTTAGGAGAATATTATGAAACAGTATTATGACAAAATCGAACGTGTTAACTATGAAGGAACTGAAACACAAAATCCTTTTGCATTTAGGCACTATGATCCACAACAAAAAATATTAGGCAAAACAATGGCTGAACATTTACGTTTCTCCGCTTGTTATTGGCATACATTTTGTTGGGCAGGAACTGACATGTTTGGTACAGGATCGTTTGATTATCCTTGGCAAAAAAATGCTGATCCACTAGTTAACGCCAAAGCCAAAGCGGATGTTGCTTTCGAATTCTTTTACAAATTGAACGTTCCTTTTTATGCTTTCCATGATGTTGACATTGCACCTGAAGGTAATTCAGTTAAAGAATATATTAATAATTTATCGATAATGACGGATATATTCCTAAAAAAACAACAAGAAACTGGTGTAAACTTATTATGGGGAACAGCTAATTGTTTCACCAATCCTCGTTATGCAGCTGGTGCCGCAACCAATCCAGATCCAGAAATTTTTGCATATGCAGCAACTCAAGTTGTGCACGCAATGAATGCTACACATAAATTAGGTGGACAAAACTATGTTCTATGGGGCGGAAGAGAAGGATATGAAACGCTACTAAATACAGACCTACGCAAAGAACGCGAACAAGTTGGTAGGTTTATGCAAATGGTCGTTGAAAACAAACATAAAATTGGATTTAAAGGTACTTTATTAATTGAACCTAAACCACAAGAACCAACAAAACACCAGTATGACTACGATGTAGCAACTATATATGGTTTCTTAAAACAATTTGGCTTAGAAAAGGAAATTAAAGTCAATATTGAAGCAAATCATGCCACTTTAGCTGGTCATACATTCCAACATGAGATTGCATCAGCAATCGCTCTTGATATTTTTGGTTCTCTTGATGCTAACAGAGGCGATCCTCAACTAGGTTGGGATACTGATCAATTCCCTAACAGTGTGGAAGAAAATACCCTTGTCATGTATGAAATTCTAAAAGGTGGTGGGTTCAAAACTGGAGGTTTGAACTTCGATGCCAAAATCCGTCGACAAAGCATTGATAAATATGATGTATTTTATGGACATATTGGCGCTATGGATACAATGGCATTATCACTAAAATGTGCTGCTAAAATGCTTGAAGATAAAACCCTAAATCAAATCGTTCTTGATCGTTATAGTAATTGGGACAAAAAATTAGGTAAAAGTATTTTGCAAGGTGAAATGTCACTACAGCAAATTGCCGAATACAGTCTACAAAATGATATACAACCTAAAGCACATAGTGGACAACAAGAAAAACTAGAAAATATAGTAAATAAGTTTATTTTTGGATAAAAATTATTATTCAGTATAAACATAACAGGACCGTTTTAATAACACGGTCCTTATATACTTATTGTGGAGAACAAATATGTATATTGGTATTGATTTAGGTACATCGGGTGTAAAAGCGATATTAATGGATGAACAGCAAAAGATTATCGCATCTAACACCCAAAAACTGTCTATATCTCGCCCTCATCCTTTATGGTCAGAGCAAGATCCTGCCGAATGGTGGCAAGCAACCAGTTTAGCTATCGAACAATTAAGTAAACAGCACAATTTACAACAAGTCAAAGCTATTGGGCTCAGTGGCCAAATGCATGGTGCAGTATTATTAGACAAACAATCTCAAGTTCTAAGACCAGCTATCTTATGGAATGACGGTCGTTGTGATAAAGAGTGTCAAGAGTTAGAAAGCTCGGTACCGACTTCCAGACAAATCACCGGTAATCTAATGATGGCAGGATTTACCGCTCCAAAAATAAAATGGGTACAAAAATATGAACCCGATATTTTTGCTCAAATAGATAAAGTATTGCTTCCTAAAGACTACATTCGCTTCAAAATGACAGGAAAGTTTGCATCTGACATGTCTGATGCTGCTGGGACAATGTGGTTAGATGTTGAAAAACGAGACTGGAACGATCAACTTTTACAAGCTTGTGGTTTAAATCGACAACATATGCCAGCGCTTTTTGAAGGAAACCAAATTACTGGATATGTTAATGATGATATTGCTAAACATTGGGGAATCAATGAAGTTCCTGTTATTGCTGGCGCAGGAGATAATGCCGCAGGAGCTATCGGTGTTGGTCTTTATCAATCCGGACAAGCCATGTTGTCATTAGGCACTTCCGGTGTCTATTTTGTAGTGACTGATCGCTTTATGAGTAAACCTGAGCAAGCGATTCATAGTTTTTGCCACGCATTACCTGAACGTTGGCATCTAATGTCAGTTATGCTAAGCTGCGCTTCATGCCTTGATTGGGCTTGTAAATTATTAGAAATTAAAGATGTACCAACCCTATTTTCTTTAATTGAAGAAGATCAATCAACAGACAAACCAGCCGTACAATTTTTACCTTATCTATCCGGAGAAAGAACACCACATAATAATCCTATGGCTAAAGGTGTATTTTTTGGATTAACTCATCAACACAATAAAACCGATCTTGCCAAAGCGGTATTATTTGGCGTGACTTATGCACTGGTTGATTGTATCGACGTCATTCATCAATTCGGCATTTCTCCAGAAAAAATTATTATTATTGGTGGTGGCGCAAGAAGTTCATACTGGCGACAACTCATTTGTGACATATCTGGTTATAAAATACAATATTGTGAAGGTGGCGATGTAGGACCCGCATTAGGCGCAGCAAAACTAGCACAAATTGCTTGTAATCCAGACACATCGATTAAAACACTATTACCTGAATTACCAATAGTACAAACTCATCAACCCAATATGGATAATAACCAATATCACCAAAAACAACGAGCCATTTTTAGGGAACTTTATCAAAAACTTATCCCGCTAATGTCTTAATAACAATAATGCAGAATTTCATTATGTTAATGATTTCTGCATGTTATCACAGAGTAGTATTAATTAAACATTATCAAAAATAGTTAACTTAAATTATTTAGCCTTGCTAAGCATTATATTGCTATAACTTTTTTCATTTATTAACAGATAGAAAATATAAATTAATACCTTTATTTATTTAAAAAAATAAGATATGTGACAAATATCTCATAAATAAAATTTCATAAATTTGAAACCAAATTTGGTAATAACAATTCAGAAATAGATAAATTATATTTGAATAATAAATATCAAAGTCCACTTATTTTTGACACGTATTATTTGAATTATCAGTAACCAAAGACTAAGAGAAAAATAAAAATGCCTAAAATAAAAAATCCAATTATACCCGGTATGTCACCCGACCCATCCATTATTCGTGTGGGGAATACCTATTACATTGCCACCTCTACCTTTCATTGGCAACCGTCAATCCAAATTTTTAAATCCAATGATTTATCTAATTGGGTATTAATTGATTATATTTTTAAAAATGGTGAAATAAACTTATCCGGAACCAATACACCAGCCGGCGTATGGGCGCCACATTTATCTTATGATTCAATTAATAAAAAATATTGGTTAATTTATTCACACATGATGAATATGGCTGGAAGGGAGTTTAATGCCGATACCTATGCGATTTGTGCCGATAATATTCAAGGTCCTTGGTCTGCACCTATTTATTTAACTTCTATTGGCTTCGATCCCGCATTATTTCATGATGACGATGGCAAACATTATTTAACTATTTTAGAGTGGGAAACACGTCAAGGACATCAAGCACCTGGTCATATCGTGATAGCTGAAGTTGATTTAACAACTGGCAAATTGATTTCTCCATGGGTACGAGTAACTCAAGGATTTACTACGAGAGGATGTGCTGAAGCACCACAACTGTATAAAAAGGAAAACTATTATTATTTATTAATAGCGGCAGGCGGTACGGGTTATGCTCATGGCATTGAAATAGGACGTAGTAAAAATATTTTTGGTCCTTATCAACCCCATCCATCAGGAGAACCTATCATTACTTCATCCCCTAATCATCTCTTTTCATTGGGAGATCCCGATGCCGGGCATTTTGAAATGTACAACCCTAATTCAGTGATGCAAAAAGCAGGACATGGCTCGCTGGTTGAGACACAAAATGGTGATTGGTATATAGCACATCTTATGTCTAGACCAATAAAAGGTACATTACTCAATCCTCTTGGTCGCGAAACCTCTATCCAAAAAATGCAATGGACAGATGATGGTTGGTTAGTTATGGCGGATGGCTCTAATTTAGCTAAAATGGAATTTGATTCACCAATACCAATCAAAGGTAAAATAACAGATGATGTGATTGATGAATTTGATCAAGCTTACCAATTACAGTTTATGACACCTTATCGACATCAATCCAATACTTGGGTAAATAGTTATGAACGTCAAAGCCATCTAAGGATATATGGGCAAAACTCGTTATTTTCTCAAGTCAATCCATCGATTATGGCCACAAGAGCCACCTCTTTTGATTATCAAGTCCAAACTAAAGTTGAATTTCATCCTGAGCATTATTCACAAACCGCAGGAGTCGGACTTTACTATGATTCAAATAATTGGCTCTATTTACATTTAACTTATAGTGAACAACTAAAAACCACAATCCTGACCATTTTACAAGCAAAACTAGGGGTTAGAATTGAATTTGCCAATCACCGCATTGCAATACCTGACGGTGTTGTCGAACTCAAATTAGCCTATCAACAAGGTATAGTTAAACTGTTCTACAAACTAGACCAAGAGTGGAGATTAATCATTAATGATTTAGATGTGCTTTACTTATCAGATGAAGGTGTAAATGGTGAACCAGGTGAAATTGGTGGATTTACTGGCTTATTTAATTTTATTGCTTCTGTTGATAGCTACCAACATCAATCTTATGCCGATTTTGACTATTACTATGTGATAAATAATCGCTAACATTTAAGGTAGAATATTATGAAAATAACGATTCCAATAACTCGTTTAGTACCTGGGCTGATTATCGGGCCAGCTTCATGGTTAGGTCCATACATTGCAGCCGCAAGCTTATTTTTACCTGCATTAATTCAACAAATTGATGAAAATAACAAGATTCATTTATTAGCACTATTTTCCGCTTGTGGCATGGTAACGGCGGCAATATCCAATATGGTAGCAGGGTATTTATCAGATAGAACACGATCAAAATTTGGTAATCGAACCCCTTGGATTGTTGCCGGCGCAATAGCATTCATGTTATCGATGATATTAGCGTCAACTGCCAATACTATTCCTTTTTTATTGTTTTGTTGGCTATTAGGTCAAATTTCCTTGAATTTTATTGTTGCTCCAATGGTGGCTTGGATAGATTTTGCTGCAAATGATAGAAAAGGTACCGCCTCAAGTGCGTATGGTGGATTAGGAATGGCTTTGGGTAATAATGGATTTACTATTATTGCTGCTATGTTTTTAGGTAATTTTCGGTTTGGCTTTATTGTTTTCGGTGTGATTACATTAATTGGTGTTTTAATTTCAGTTATTATTGTTAGAGAACCTTCTAACCTTAAACAAACCATAAAATATAAATCGAAAAAAAATGAAAATAGATTAAAAAATTTATTAGCAATTTTTCCTAAATGGTCAATTGGTAGAGACTATTATTTAGCGTTAATAGGTAAACTTTTTCAGGGAATAAGTAACTTTGCCATTACCGGATACTTGTTATTTATTATGACTGATTTTATGCATTGTAATTCAGATGAAACTCAAAACTCTATTCAGCTGATTAATATCATTATGCTTATATTTGGTATTTCAATGGGATTTATTGCAGGACCAATATCAGATAAATTAAAAATATTAAAACTACCTGTTGGCTTATCTACTATATTTCTGGGTATTGGTGCAATTAGCTTATCGATTTATCCGAATCATATCGGTATTTTAATTTATGCTTTTGCCGCAGGAATTGGTATGGGTATCTGGAATTCACTTGATAATCTATTAAATTTGCAGGTTATCCCGGATAAAAGTAGAGTTGCATTCTTTTTAGGAATATACAATTTAGGTAATACTATTACTCAAGCTCTTGCGCCAATAATTGCTGCTTGCGTTATTTCACTGTTCGGTTTTTCAGCTATTTTTATAGTTTCATTTATATTTGCAATGATCGGTGGAATTTCTATACTATTTATTCGCTCAGTCAAAAAGTAATATAAAACACAAAAAGAAAGTTGCAGAATCAAAAGCGGCTTTCTTCTTCACCAAAGGTGATATAATTAAGATTCTAATTTACTTCTACTAAACTGAACCTGTTATATATTTATTTCTAAATTTTTTAGGTGTTATTCCATAATTTTTTTTAAATAAAAAATAGAAATACTGTACCGAAGGATAACCACACAGCTCAGATATCGTTTGAATAGATAACGATGACTCAACTAACAGATATTTAGCTTGATTGAATTTTTCTTCATGGATAACGGAATGAATAGTTTTGCCCAACGATTCTTTAAAACGCATTTCTAAATTAGAACGAGATATCTGCATTTCAGAAGTAACTTGTTCTACTTTAATTCCTTTGCAAGCATAATCGCGAATATAATGAATAGCCTGAATAACATAAGGATCTTGTACTGAACGGTAGTCAGTTGAACGCCGAGCTATAATTTTTTTAGGTGCAATGAGTAAAGGGGATTTAGAAATTTTACCTTTAGAAAATTGTTTTTGTAATAACTTAGCAGCATTAAACCCCATTTCTTCTGTGCCTTGTTTAACTGTAGATAAAGAAACCATAGATAAATCATTAATGACTTCCTCATTATCAATCCCAATTAAACACAACTCCTCTGGTATTTTTATTCCTACCCTATCACAAGCTTGCAAAATATGATGAGCTCTTGCATCATTTACAGCAATAATACCTGTATTAATTGGTAATGATCGTAACCATGTTGACAGTTTATCTAAACTTTCTTGCCAAGTATCTAATGAGGTAGCCATACCTTGATAAATAACACCTTCATAACCTTTTTGAGCTAGAAGTTGTTCGAATATTTTTTCTCTAACTCGGGCCCAACGGCAATATCGATTTGGAGGAATACTATAAAATGCAAATTTATTAATACCTTTTGCACATAAATGACTAAAAGCAGTTTCCACAATAGCATAGTTATCAGCAGCTACATAAGGAACATTTGGATAACTTAAATCGTCAGGATAAGAAGTTCCTACTCCAATAATAGGAATATCAACTTTCATCAGTAAATCTTCAATATCTGGATCATCAAAATTGGCAATTATACCATCGCAATCAAAATTAAAACGAATATTAGCGTCATAGCGCATTGTTTCAGAAATATAAATATTCCAATGGATATTATTTGATTTCAAAAAAGCACCGATTCCTTTAAGAATCTGACGATCATAAATATTATTGGCATTAAATAATAATACAACTTTATAAGATTCACTTTCCATGCTCATTATTTCTACGCAACTAATAAATTCAATCTTTCCAGTATAATATTAACTTGATATTAATGTGAAAAAATTAGATCAATTTTGCATTTTTTTTAATTTTTGCTATCTAGATCACTTAATAATAACGTGACTAATTCTCCTTATGAACTAATAGAATAGTTGTTCTCTAAAATTTATAGGATTCAATTTCTAAATAGTGATAAACCCCAATCCTTCTCTTTGGTAAAAGATATTGCCTAACTAAAAAATATAACTATTATTTGCTTAAAAATAAAACTATATTCATAGTATTTAACAGTACAAACAACTAACGGTAATACTTGACATTATCCCCCTTGAGGTCTAGAATCTTGCGACCCAAAACTTATATATTTAGGTTCTGGGCTACAGTTATTAATTACGAATCTACAAAGCAATTTTAAATTTATTTTTATTAATCAGGAGCTTATTAATGGCAACAATTAATCAGCTGGTACGCAAACCAAGAGCACTAAAGGACGTGAAAAGCAATGTTCCTGCGCTTGAAGCATGCCCGCAAAAACGCGGTGTTTGTACTCGTGTTTACACGACTACACCGAAAAAACCAAACTCAGCATTACGTAAAGTATGCCGTGTGCGCTTAACCAACGGTTTTGAAGTTACTTCATACATCGGCGGTGAGGGTCATAACTTACAAGAACATAGCGTGATTTTAATCCGCGGTGGTCGTGTTAAAGATTTACCTGGTGTTCGTTACCATACTGTTCGCGGTGCATTAGACTGCGCAGGTGTTAAAGATCGCAAACAAAGCCGTTCTAAATACGGTGTGAAACGACCTAAAGCTTAATGGAACTCCGTTAAGTAAGGCCAAACTATATAATTCCATTTAACTCATTTGAGTTTTGGGTAAACCTGAAAAATTTATAACATAATAAACGGAGTATTCCAATGCCACGTCGTCATGTTGTCGGTCAAAGAAAAATTTTACCTGATCCGAAATTCGGTTCAGATTTGCTGGCGAAATTTGTAAATATTTTAATGGTAGATGGTAAAAAATCTATCGCAGAATCAATCGTATATTCAGCTCTTGATAAATTAGCTGAGCGTAGTGGGAAAGACCACTTAGCAGCTTTCGAAGTTGCCCTAGATAACGTAAGACCAACTGTAGAAGTTAAGTCTCGTCGCGTTGGTGGTTCTACATACCAAGTTCCTGTTGAAGTGCGTCCGGTTCGTCGTAATGCACTAGCAATGCGTTGGATTGTAGAAGCAGCACGTAAACGTGGCGATAAATCAATGGCATTACGCCTAGCGAATGAACTTATGGATGCTTTTGAAAACAAAGGTACCGCAGTTAAAAAACGTGAAGACGTTCATCGCATGGCTGAAGCTAATAGAGCGTTTGCACACTATCGTTGGTAATTCTGACACTGGTAACAGTGCCTTGAATTAAGACTGATAGCCCTTATATGCTTTCAGTCGCCCTAAATGATATTTTATTAAGCAAACGATTCTAAATAGAGGATTAATATGGCTCGTACAACTCCTATAGCACGCTACCGCAATATCGGTATCAGTGCTCATATTGACGCAGGTAAAACAACTACGACCGAACGTATTTTGTTTTACACTGGTGTAAGTCACAAAATTGGTGAAGTTCATGATGGCGCAGCTACCATGGACTGGATGGAACAAGAACAAGAACGTGGTATTACTATCACTTCTGCTGCAACAACTGCTTTCTGGTCAGGTATGGGACAACAATTTGAACCACACCGAATCAATATTATTGACACCCCAGGACACGTTGACTTTACTATCGAAGTAGAACGTTCTATGCGTGTTCTTGATGGTGCAGTTATGGTTTACTGTGCGGTTGGTGGTGTGCAACCTCAATCTGAAACAGTATGGCGTCAAGCAAACAAATATAAAGTTCCACGTATCGCATTCGTAAACAAAATGGACCGTATGGGAGCTAACTTCTTACGTGTTGTTGAACAAATCAAAACACGTTTAGCGGCAACTCCAGTTCCATTAGTATTACCAATCGGTGCTGAAGAAGGTTTCACTGGTGTGGTTGATTTAATTAAACGTAAAGCAATTAACTGGAGTGACGCTGATCAAGGCGTAACCTTTACTTATGAAGATGTTCCTGCTGACATGGCTGCGCAAGTTGAAGAATGGCGTGCTAACTTAGTTGAAGCAGCAGCAGAAGCTAGCGAAGAGTTAATGGAAAAATACCTTGGTGGTGAAGAGTTAACTGAAGAAGAAATCAAAACAGCATTACGTGAACGCGTACTTGCTAACGAAATCATCTTAGTAACTTGTGGTAGTGCCTTTAAAAACAAAGGTGTTCAATTCATGCTTGACGCAGTAATTGAATATTTACCGGCACCTACTGATGTTCCAGCAATTAAAGGTGAATTACCAAATGGCGAAGCAGCAGAACGTCATTCAAATGATGATGAACCATTCTCATCATTAGCGTTTAAAATTGCTACTGACCCATTTGTTGGTAACTTAACTTTCTTCCGTGTTTATTCTGGTGTGGTTAACTCTGGTGATACAGTTCTTAACTCAGTTAAAGATAAAAAAGAACGTTTTGGTCGTATCGTACAGATGCACGCTAACAAACGTGAAGAAATTAAAGAAGTTCGCGCTGGTGACATTGCTGCAGCAATTGGTCTTAAAGATGTGACTACAGGTGATACTCTTTGTGCTGAAAGTGCACCAATCATTCTTGAAAGAATGGAGTTCCCTGAACCAGTAATTTCTGTTGCAGTTGAACCAAAAACTAAAGCTGACCAAGAAAAAATGGGCCTTGCTTTAGGTCGACTAGCACAAGAAGACCCTTCATTCCGTGTTCATACTGATGAAGAATCTGGCCAAACAATTATTTCTGGTATGGGTGAACTACACTTAGAAATCATCGTTGACCGTATGAAACGTGAATTTAAAGTGGAAGCCAATGTTGGTAAACCACAAGTAGCTTACCGCGAAACAATTCGCAATGAAGTGGAACAAGAAGGTAAATTTGTTCGTCAGTCTGGTGGTCGTGGTCAATATGGTCATGTATGGTTAAGAATCAAACCATTAGAAGCTGGTGGTGAAGGCTATAAATTCAACAACGAAATCGTTGGTGGTGTAGTACCTAAAGAATACATCCCTGCGGTTGATAAAGGTTGTCAGGAACAAATGAAAAATGGTGTTCTTGCTGGTTATCCGATTGTTGATGTTGAAGTCACTATCTATGATGGTTCATACCATGATGTTGACTCATCAGAAATGGCATTTAAAATTGCCGGTTCAATGGCATTTAAAGATGGCTTCATGAAAGCTAAACCTGTGCTTTTAGAACCGATTATGAAAGTAGAAGTTGAAACACCAGAAGATTATATGGGTGACGTAATCGGTGACTTAAACCGTCGTCGCGGTATGATTGAAGGTATGGAAGACACTGCAACTGGTAAAACAGTAAAAGCACAAGTGCCACTTTCAGAAATGTTTGGTTATGCGACAGACCTACGTTCACAAACTCAAGGTCGTGCTTCTTACTCTATGGAGTTCTTGAAGTACAATGAAGCACCAACAAATATTGCAACAGCAATTATTGAAGCTCGTAAAGCAAAATAATTTTTATATAAATAAAGTAACACTTCCCTCATCGAAAAGAGGGAAGTGAGTTAATAAAGGAACATTAAGATGTCTAAAGAAAAATTTGAACGTACAAAACCCCACGTTAACGTTGGTACAATCGGCCACGTTGACCATGGTAAAACAACTTTAACTGCTGCAATCACAGCTGTACTTGCTAAAAAATACGGCGGTCAAGCTCGTGCATTCGATCAAATCGATAATGCACCGGAAGAAAAAGCACGTGGTATTACCATCAATACTTCACACGTTGAATACGATACACCAACTCGTCACTACGCCCACGTAGACTGCCCGGGCCATGCTGACTATGTTAAAAACATGATCACTGGTGCAGCGCAAATGGACGGTGCTATTTTAGTAGTAGCAGCAACTGATGGTCCTATGCCACAAACTCGTGAACACATTCTATTAGGTCGTCAAGTAGGTGTTCCATACATCATCGTATTCTTAAACAAATGTGATATGGTTGATGATGAAGAATTATTAGAATTAGTTGAAATGGAAGTGCGTGAACTTCTAACTCAATATGATTTCCCTGGTGACGATACACCAGTAATTCGCGGTTCTGCGCTAAAAGCGTTAGAAGGCGATGCAGCATGGGAAGACAAAATTGTAGAATTAGCAGAAGCATTAGACAGCTATATTCCGGAACCACAACGTGATATCGATAAACCATTCTTACTACCAATTGAAGACGTATTTTCAATTTCAGGACGTGGTACAGTGGTAACCGGTCGTGTAGAACGTGGTGTAATCAAAGTCGGTGAAGAAGTTGAAATTGTTGGTATCAAACCGACAGCAAAAACAACTTGTACTGGTGTTGAAATGTTCCGTAAATTACTAGACGAAGGCCGAGCAGGTGAAAACGTTGGTGTATTACTACGTGGTACTAAACGTGAAGAAATCGAACGTGGTCAAGTATTAGCAAAACCAGGTTCAATCACACCACATACAGATTTTGAATCAGAAGTATATATCTTAAGCAAAGAAGAAGGTGGTCGTCATACTCCATTCTTCAAAGGATACCGTCCACAGTTCTACTTCCGTACAACTGACGTAACTGGTACTATCGAATTACCAGAAGGCGTAGAAATGGTAATGCCTGGAGATAACATCAAAATGACAGTATCATTAATTCACCCAATCGCAATGGCAGACGGTTTACGTTTCGCTATCCGTGAAGGTGGTCGTACTGTTGGTGCTGGTGTTGTTGCTAAGGTTATTAAATAATTTAG
>NZ_LZGL01000020.1 GCF_001690685.1 Gilliamella sp. wkB112
TTTCGCTGATTCAGTTTGCTGTCTCAAGGGCTGCGTATACTACGCTACACCTTCTTATTCGTCAAGATCTTTTTTCTAAAATTTCGATCTTGCTCACTAACTTGCCACTGCCTGATTGCTCATCACTGCGTGTCAGTGGATGCGCATTATAGGGGCTTCATTTTTTTTGGCAAGTAAAAAAGATCAATTATTTATTTAGTCGCATAACCTTTAAACACCCAAAATGTTAATTGATTGATATTTAATGAGATTATAGTTTACTAATTTTGGAATTAGTTTTTGCACATATTGATTATACGTTGTACTTAATACAATATTTTCTCTATCAGAACGGAATATCTTATTTGCATCATATTGTGCATTGAGTAAATTATAAACACGAAAAGCAATTGCATGACCCGAATCAATAAAAGTTGCTTTTGGGAAAATTATTTGTAGTTCTTCCTTAATGAATGGGTAATGGGTACAACCTAAAACTATAGTATCAGGTACTGTTGTTAAGCAAAGCCAAGGCTTTAATAGGTACCTCAATTGTTGCATATCTACAGCAATACCTTGTAATTTATTTTCTGCAATAAGAGCTAATTCTGACAAACCAAGCAGATTAACAGTACAATTTTTGGCAAATTCATTAATTAAATTCGTTGTGTAAGCCCGTTGTATTGTTGCTTTGGTCGCTAAAAGTCCAATACATTTATTTTGGGTAATTTGGCTAGCCGGTTTGATGGCTGGTACTACGCCCACAATTGGGAAGGGAAAATTAGCGCGTAAACTAGGTAAACATATTGTGCTTGCGGTATTACAAGCAATCACAGCTAGACTAATTGAATAAGATTTTGTAATTGCTTCAATAACCGAATTTACTCGGTCAATAAGAAACTCAGTGGATTTATCACCATATGGAAACATTTCATTATCAAATGCATAAATGTAATGTAAATTAGGCATTTTTTTGTAAATTTCATTATAGACAGATAATCCACCAATACCAGAATCAAACACTAATATCGATGGAGGTTGTCTTCTAATATTCATACCTGTTAACTAAAAATCGATTATAAAGAAGAATAAATGCGCACTATCGTAAATTGATTACAAATTAATGCAAGTAATTTTATTTAAGCTAATACTAGCTTTTTAGTTTATAAATAATTAGAATAGACGTCTAGATGGTAAAACTGCTAAAATAAAAACCTTACCGCTCTACTTCATATTTTAAGCATTACATCCGATAAATTAAGAAGGTATATCATGTCAGAATTCCTATTTACTTCAGAATCCGTTTCAGAAGGTCATCCAGATAAAATCGCTGATCAAATTTCAGATGCTGTACTTGATGCTATATTAAAACAAGATCCTAAGGCTCATGTAGCTTGTGAAACATACATCAAAACTGGTATGGCTCTAGTAGGTGGAGAAATTACGACTTCTGCTTGGGTTGATATTGAAGAATTAACTAGAAACACAATTAATAACATTGGTTACACTAGTTCAGAAATGGGATTTGATGCCAATTCATGTGCAGTACTTAATGTAATTGGTAAACAGTCACCCGATATTAATCAAGGTGTTAACCGAGGTAACCCTTTAGAGCAAGGTGCTGGTGATCAAGGTATTATGTTTGGTTATGCAACTAATGAAATGCCAAATTTGATGCCCGCAGCAATTAGCTATGCGCATGATTTAATGCGTCGTCAGGCCGAAGTAAGAAAAAATGGTTCACTACCATGGTTAAGGCCTGATGCTAAAAGCCAAGTTACCTTGATATATGATAATAATCAGATTAAAGGGGTTGATACCATCGTTTTATCTACACAGCATTCTCCCGAAATAGAACAAAAAGCACTACATGAAGCTGTAATGGAAGAAATTATTAAACCAACCTTACCTGCCGAATGGTTAACTGCCAGAACTAAATATTTCATTAATCCTACTGGACGCTTTGTTATTGGTGGACCTATGGGTGATTGCGGATTAACTGGACGAAAGATAATCGTTGATACTTATGGTGGTGCAGCAAGACATGGTGGTGGTGCTTTTTCTGGCAAAGATCCATCTAAAGTAGACCGTTCTGCTGCCTATGCAGCCCGTTATGTGGCTAAAAACATTGTTGCGTCAGGGATTGCTGATAAATGTGAACTACAAATATCTTATGCAATTGGTGTCGCCAATCCAACTTCAATTTATGTAAATACCTTTGGTACAGAAAAAATAAATCATGAAAAGATTGTAGCATTAATTAAGGAATTTTTTGATTTAAGACCTTATGGACTTATCCAAATGCTAAATCTTATTCAACCAATTTATCAAAAAACAGCATCTTATGGTCACTTTGGCCGCGATATATTCCCTTGGGAACAAACAGATAAAACAGCAGTTCTACGTGATGCAGCAGGCTTATAAACGAATACCAATCTATTTACATAATCAAGTATTGGCTTGCCTAAGACAGCACTTAGCGCAAGCCAATAACTTTTTACAGATAGAATATACTGAACCCAAAATCACCTATAGACTGAAAGGTAGTGTTGCTGGTAGTGCTTTTTTGAGTCGCTGGGAAATTCAGCTTAATACAACAATGCTTAATGAAAATGACAAAACTTTTATTGAAGAGGTAATTCCTCATGAATTAGCTCACCTAATCGTGTTCAAAAAGTTTGGTAAAGTAAAACCACATGGGAAAGAGTGGCAATATATAATGTCGGTGGTTTTAGGCAAAACACCTAAAACTACACATAATTTTAACGTGAAAAAAAGTAATAATTATTTATATTATTGTTTATGCCAAGAACATTATTTATCTAAAATAAGACATAATAAAATTCTGCACAACAAAACAGAGTATTTATGCAAGAAATGCGGTACTATACTCAAACTTAAAAATTCTATTTGATATATAGTATATTGCATGTGTAAATTAGATTTTCATTTCTACAAAAGTTCTATATTTATAGTAATTCTTAGTGGATTTCTTTATATCATAGGTAATTTTTTCCTACCTTTATATGATGGATTAACTGTAACATTAATAGAACATTCTCAATCCCTGTTTTTATTATTCATGTGTGCTTATACTTACCGTTATACTAAGCGAGTAAGTAATACTCCTGATCTTTATAAATTCTGGATTTGGACAATATTTTGGTGGTTTATGCTGTTTGGACGAGGAATTAGTTGGGGAAGAGATTTTTTTCCAGAAGTGCCTCGCTTTTATTATAAAATAATAGCTAGCATTTTAATGGCAATTCCTATACTGGGAATATTTTTGCCAACTATTCGTCGAGAGATAGTAAGGCGCTTTAAATTTGAACAGATTCCTGTTTGGCATATTATATTTGCATTTCTTTTTTTAGGTATTGCCGATATTGCTGAACATCATCGCATTGGGCACCAATTTTTAGTAATGACTAAAGAACGAAAGGATTTAATTGAAGAATTAATGGAAATACCTTGTTTACTTAGTTTAGCTTTAATCACTTTTTATATGCAAAAAAATGAACAGAAAAGGTTAAACTCATAATGTTAAGTTATCGCCATAGTTATCATGCAGGTAATCATGCTGATGTATTAAAACATATCGTATTAACACTTTGCATTGAAGCATTAAAAGAGAAAGAAAAAGCGTTTTTATATTTAGATACTCACTCCGGTGCTGGAAGGTATTTATTGCAAGGTGAGCATGCAGAAAAAACTGGAGAGTACTTATCAGGTGTTAACTTAATCTGGCAACAGCCAAACATGCCTGATTTACTCAATACTTATATTTCTATTTTGAAACGTTATAATCCTCATGAAACCTTGAAATACTATCCAGGTTCACCATTAATTGCCAAACAGCTATTACGTGAGCAAGATCAACTCAATCTTACCGAATTACATCCAGCTGATTATTCATTATTAAGGCAGGAATTTATTAAAGATAAACGCACCAGAGTTTTACGTGAAGATGGTTTTATCCAACTAAAATCGAAACTACCACCTAAATCACGTCGAGGCATTATATTGATTGATCCATCTTATGAGATCAAAAACGATTACCATCAAATTCCCACATCACTACTAGAAGCATACAAACGTTTTGCTACTGGCGTTTATTTAATATGGTATCCAGTAGTATCTCGTTCCCAAACACAGAGAATGATTGAAGGTATTGTAAATCTAGGTATTAAAAGAATTTCACAATTTGAATTATCTATAAAACCAGATAATAATCAGAAAGGGATGACCTCATCAGGTATGATTGTTGTTAACCCTCCATGGAAATTACAAGAACAAATGCAAATTATTATGCCTTGGTTAACAACTGTTCTGGACATAGAACAAACTGGTAATTTTACTATTAAACAATTAGTTTCTGAGTAGTTACTATTTTAAAAGCGAGGATATCTCGCTTTTTATAGATCTCAGCAATCAAATACTTCATAAAATAAGCACTAAGATAGGTTCGAGTAAGGCAGGATTAAGGAAAAAAGTGACAAGAAAATATATAAATCCACAAAGTCACCATCAATAATAGTGACAAACACACTGCTGCAGAACCATAATCTTTAGCACGTCCTGATAACTCATTCCGCTCACTACCAATTCGATCTACAACACATTCAATCGCACTATTAATAAGCTCAACAATCATCACTACACCAATGGATCCAAGTAATAAAATACGTTCATAGATAGAAAAATTGATTAGCATGACAGTTATATAAGCAACTATCAATAAAATCAATTCTTGGCGAAAAGCGGCTTCGTATTGAATCGCAGATTTAAAGCCTTTTATAGAATATTTAGTTGCATTAATTATGCGTTGTAATCCTGTCGCTTTTTCCATAATAACATTCCAAAATTGGTATTATCTTACATAACCATAATTCATCAGACGTTGAAATCTTCTTTCAAGTAATACTGATAAATCCATGCCTTCAAGTTCGTTAAGATCACTAATTAATTGTTTTTTAAGAGAACTAGCAACTGCAATATAATCACGATGAGCACCACCTAGAGGTTCAGGTATTACAGAATCAATCAAATTTAATTTAAATAATCTATCGGCAGTCATATTCATGGCCTCAGCGGCAATAGGTGCTTTATCGGCACTTTTCCATAAAATTGAGGCACATCCTTCAGGTGAAATAACAGAATAAGTACTATATTGAAGCATATTAACTTTATCTGATACCCCGATAGCTAGAGCGCCTCCAGAACCACCTTCACCGATCACCGTACAAACTGTTGGCACTTTTAAACGAGACATTTCACGTAAATTACGAGCAATCGCTTCAGCCTGTCCACGTTCTTCAGCACCAATACCAGGATAAGCGCCAGGAGTATCAATAAAAGTAATAATTGGCAGTTTGAAACGCTCTGCTAATTGCATTAATCGTAAAGCTTTACGATACCCCTCTGGTGCTGGCATACCAAAATTTCGATAAACCTTTTGCTTAGTTTCGCGACCTTTTTGATGACCGATGACCATTACCGGACGCTCATCAATACGAGCTATTCCACCAACAATTGCTTTATCATCAGCATAGGCTCTATCACCCGCTAACTCATCAAAATCAGTAAAAATTTCTTTAATATAATCTAACGTATAAGGTCGATTGGGATGTCTAGCTAATTGTGCAACTTCCCAAGGAGATAAATTTGAAAATATTTTTTTAGTTAGCTCACGGCTTTTTTGATTTAACTGTTTAATTTCTTTATCTAAATTAATATCTAATTCCACTTGTTGTGAATCAATATTCTTTAAGGAATTAATTTTTAGTTCTAATTCCGCGATCGGCTTTTCAAATTCCAAAAAATTGTTCATAACGATTATGATTGCCTCTTGTTTTATTTTGTATTTTTTATAAATACACAACTATATTTAATATACTGACTATTTCTTAAAATAAAATTAAGCCAATTCTACTATGTAATACTCATTGAAGTCATCTATATTTATTTCATTTACATTAATAATAAAAGATCATATTTATGCTAAATAAGATGACATTATTTATTTTAACCAAATGTTACTAATTAATTTTCACCTATTAAAATTCAAACTCAATACGATCATTACCAAGTAATGTCTTTAATTCAATAATAAGTGCATCTTCTGGTACAATTCTCCAAGCTGTTCCAAATTGGATCCTTACAACGCTATCGTCTCTCTGGTAATAAAGATTAACTGGCACACTACCATGTCGGAAAGATTCAAACACTTGTTGTAAACGCGGTAACATTGCATGGTTTACCTCATTTTCAAGTAAAGTAATGGCTAGTCCTTTAACATATTTAGTCCGAGCATCTTTCAAATCAACAATCTCTCGAACTGACATTTTAAGCCCACCATTAAAATCATCATTGCTGACTTGCCCTGTAACTATTAAGATTTTATCCTTTACTAACAAGTGCTCAAATTTTTCTAATGTATCTGCAAAAAGCATAGCATCTATACGACCAGAACGATCATCTAAGGTGAATAAACCAATTCTATTACCTTTCTTCGTGATTCTTACTCTAGCATCAACTACAATACCAGCAAGAGTTATCATTTTTCCCCACCCAGTTGGAGATGCCTCACTAATACGTACACCTCCGGCATAACGATTTAGTTCCTTTAAATATTGGGTAACTGGGTGCCCAGTTAAATAAAGGCCTAATGCATCACGTTCACCATCAAGTAAAACTTGTTCAGGTAATTCCGGAACAGCGGCATAAGCATGTTCTACTTGTTCTGGTTCTTCTGCTAAAACACCAAACATATCTTCTTGACCAATATCTTGAGCTTTAGCATATTGATCAGCAGCTTGCATTGCGTCACTAATACTATGTAGAATTGCCGCCCTATGAGGTCCTAATTTATCAAATGCACCAGCCATGGTTAGTTTTTCAAGCACTCGACGATTAATTTTCTTCATGTCACTACGAGCACAAAGTTCAAAAATATTTTTGAAATAGCCACCACTATTACGTGCTTCAACAATTGCCTCAATTGGACCTTCACCCACACCTTTTATGGCACCAATACCATAAACAATTTCCCCTTTATCATTTACATGAAAGTGATAAAGTCCACTATTTATATCTGGTGGATTAACTTTTAACCCCATTCGTAAACATTCATCAACTAAACCAACAATCTTATCAGTATTATCCATATCTGCTGTCATTACTGCTGCCATGAACTCAGCAGGAAAATGCGTTTTTAACCATAAAGTTTGATAAGAAACAAGAGCATAAGCTGCTGAATGAGACTTATTAAACCCATAACCAGCAAACTTTTCTACCAGGTCAAATATGTGCATGGAAAGTTCACCGTCCACACCTTGTTTTTCAGCGCCTTCTTTAAATACGGAACGTTGTTTAGCCATCTCTTCTGGCTTTTTCTTACCCATTGCTCGTCGAAGTAAATCGGCCCCACCCAATGTGTAACCTGATAAAGTTTGGGCGATTTGCATTACTTGTTCTTGATATAAAATAATACCGTATGTGGGTTCTAAAATGGGCTTTAAAGACTCATGTTGATGATTAATATCCGGATACGAGACTTCTTCTCGACCATGTTTACGATCAATAAAGTTATCAACCATACCCGATTGTAATGGTCCTGGACGGAATAAAGCCACTAAGGCAATCATATCTTCAAAGCAGTCAGGTTTTAAGCGTCTAATTAAATCCTTCATTCCACGGGATTCTAACTGAAATACCGCAGTAGTTTCTGCCTTTAACAATAATTCAAAAGATTTTTCATCATTCAACGGAATATGGGTAATATCAATTTTTTTCTTACCTTCTCTGTCTTGACGTTCATTAATCATTTTGATTGCCCAATCAATAATGGTTAATGTTCTAAGCCCCAAAAAGTCAAATTTTACTAAACCTGCATATTCAACATCATTTTTATCAAATTGAGTCACCGGATGATTGCCTTCCGGATCACAATAAATTGGTGAAAAATCTGTGATTTTAGTCGGTGAAATCACCACACCACCCGCATGTTTACCGGCATTTCGAGTTACACCTTCTAATTGCCGGGCAATATCAATTAATGATTTAATTTCTTCATTGTTGTCGTATAATTCTTGAAGTTGTGGTTCCACTTCAAAAGCTTTCGCCAACGTCATACCAGGATCTAAAGGAATCAGTTTTGAAATCCTATCCACAAATCCATATGGATGCCCAAGCACTCGCCCCACATCTCGAATAACGGCTTTAGCTGCCATGGTACCAAAGGTAATAATTTGGGACACCGCGTCTCGCCCATACATTTCTGCAACATGGTCAATAACTAGATCGCGCTTTTCCATACAAAAATCGACATCAAAATCAGGCATTGAAACGCGTTCAGGATTTAAAAAACGTTCAAAAAGTAGATCAAACGCTAAAGGGTCTAAATCGGTTATTTTTAAAGAATAGGCAACTAATGAACCTGCCCCTGAACCTCGTCCTGGACCAACAGGAATATCGTTATCTTTTGACCATTGTATGAATTCCATAACAATCAAAAAGTACCCTGGAAAGCCCATTTGATTAATTACGGTTAATTCTGTTTCTAAACGTTCGTCATATTCTGGTCGTCTTTGTTTTCGAATTTCGGGATCTGGAAAAAGGAATTCAAGTCGTTCCTCTAATCCTATACGGGATTTATGTACTAAAAAATCTTCAGTTGACATATCTCCCGTCGGAAATTTAGGTAAAAAATATTCTCCCAACCGAATTGTAACATTACACCGTTTTGCAATTTCAACACTATTTTCCAATGCTTCTGGAAGATCAGAAAATAGTTCACACATTTCTTGTTCGGTGCGTAAATATTGTTCTGGTGAATAATTTTTGGGTCTATTCGGATCGTCTAATGTGTTACCATCATGAATTGCGACTCTAATCTCATGAGCTTCAAAATCTAAAGAATTTAAAAAACGGACATCATTTGTTGCAACAACTGGTAACGTATGTTGTTCGGCAAGCTGCACTGCTGTATGAATAAATAATTCTTCGTTCAGTCGTTTAGTTCGTACCAATTCAAAATAAAAATGATCTGCAAAATTATCGATATAAAATTGTATTGCATTATCAATTATTGTTTGATTGTTACGGATGATTCCAATACCAATATCACTATTCCGTCCAGCCAGTACGATTAAACCTTTACGGTGCTCTATTAACCATTCGTGATCAACAACAGGTAAATCACCAATATAACCTCGTTGGTAAGCCTTTGATATTAATAAAGTAAGATTCTGGTATCCTTCATTATTAACAGCTAAAATTGTTAAATGGTAAATATCATCTGGTAAATTAGCACTTTTAATTGCTAAATCAGCACCTATAATCGGCTTAATTCCTTTGGACATTGCGGAACCATAAAATTTTACCAAGCCACACAGATTACAAAAATCAGTGATTGCAAAAGCGGGCATCTGCAATTTGCTCACTTCATTTATTAATGTACTAACTTTTGCAATGCCATCAACCATTGAAAAGTCACTATGCAAATGAAGATGAATAAACTTAGGTTCTGCCATAATTACCAAAAAAGATTACAATAAAAATATTTGTAATTATAACACAAGCAGTCTAAATATTCTTATTCTCTTTAGGTAGCAATAAACTAGCAACTTCAAACTGATAATAAAAACTCTCGTATGTAAAACAAACGAGAGTTTTTTTTATTAATAAAAAATTTCAGTAGTTTCATAAAGTAAATTTAAAAATTTATTTACGACGTAACCCCTCTGCATTTGCTGCTTTTATTGCAGCAAATACCGTATTAGGATTTACTTCTGCTGGTGAATTATGAATAGATTCACCCTCTGCACAAGCTAATGTGGCTACTTTCATCAAATCTTCATCACTTACATTTGCTAAACCGATTTCAGCTAAGGTTGTTGGTAATCCAACTGATTCACAGAATGCATAAACTGTTTCTATCATATTAGGATCACTATCAATTAACATTAACATCGCTAAAGTACCAATTGAAACTTTTTCACCATGCCAATAATCATGCGTAGCTTCAAGTGCAGTAAAGCCATTATGGATTGAATGAGCAGCAGATAGTCCTCCACTTTCAAATCCAAGTCCAGAAAGTAATGTATTGGCTTCAATTACATGTTCTAATGCTGGTGTCACTATATTCTGTTCACAAGCATTTTTTGCTTGTACACCATATTTTAACAATACATCAAAACAAAATTCAGCTAAAGCAAATGCCGAAATCGGGCCCGGTCGCCCAGTCATATTTCCAGCTTTAGATTGACGACAATCTTCTGCTTCAAACCATGTAGCTAAAGCGTCACCCATTCCGGCAACTAAAAATCGTGCAGGTGCTTTAGCAATAACATTTGAATCGACTAACACCAAATCAGGATTACGTGGCAATACAAAGTAACGTTTAAACTCACCTGTTGGTGTATATATAACAGATAAAGCACTACATGGTGCATCCGTTGAAGCAAGAGTTGGCACAACAACACAAGGATGATTTAGTTCTGCAGCAACAGCTTTGGCGGTATCAATGGCTTTACCACCGCCAATACCAACTATTACATCAATATGTTCAGCTTTAACCAAAGTGCTAATTCTTGCAATCTCTTCATCACAACATTCACGATTAAAAACATCAATGGTAAATTCAATATTACCAGTTAATGACTTTTCAATTATTGCAGATAAATTTTTATGTGCTGATGGACTTTCAAGCAATAATGCTTTTCTACCAAGCCTTGCTAGTTCTTGACCCAAACAATTTTCAATTGCATTAAACCCTTGTATATAACGGTTAGGAAAAAGTGCAGTAGTAATCATAATAACAACTCCTAATATATAAAAATAAAATTAGTTCATAGATATAGCATCTCGTCTTTAACTAATATTGAAAGATACTTATCATTGGAATTAGTGACAACATACACTTTTATTTCCAATTAATCTAACAGGTTATTTTAAAAATGTGGTATAACCCACATTTTATTTAACTACGATTAGCTGTTATTAAAAATAGGCAACGGTGGGGGATTTTCCCATCACTTTTAGTAATGGGAAATAAAAATAAAATTAGATTTTTTTAAACAAAATTGAACCGTTGGTTCCACCAAAACCAAAAGAATTACATAAAGCATATTCTAGGTTGTTAACTTGACGGGCAGTGTGTGGTACATAATCTAAATCACAGCCTTCATCAGGATTATCAAGATTGATTGTTGGTGGCACTGCTTGATCTCGCAATGCAAGTACTGTAAAAATTGATTCAACAGCTCCGGCAGCCCCAAGTAAATGACCAATCATTGATTTAGTAGAACTAACCAACACTTTGTGAGAATTTTCTTTAAAAATACTTTTTACTGCTTGAGTTTCAGCCTTATCACCTGCAGGTGTTGATGTGCCGTGTGCATTAATATAACCCACTTGCTCAGGAGTAATGCCTGCATCTCGGATTGCACATTTCATTGCTAATGCTGCGCCGCTACCATCTTCTGGGGGAGAAGTCATATGATATGCATCTGCACTCATACCAAAACCAACAATCTCTGCATAGATTTTAGCGCCTCGTTTCTTGGCATGTTCATATTCTTCTAAGAACAAAATGCCAGCGCCATCACCAAGCACAAAACCATCACGGTCTTTATCCCATGGGCGGCTAGCACCTTTAGGATTTTCATTATTAGTCGATAATGCACGTGCAGCACCAAATCCACCAATACCTAATGGCGTACTAGCTTTTTCACCACCACCTGCTAGCATAGCATCCGCATCACCATAAGCAATAATACGCGCTGCATGGCCAATATTATGCACACCTGATGAACATGCTGTTGCAATAGTTATACTTGGTCCTTTTAAACCATAAATAATAGACAAATGACCAGCTATCATATTAACAATGGTTGAAGGCACAAAGAATGGACTAATTTTACGAGGACCACCGTTAACTAGTGCACTATGATTTTCTTCAATTAAGCCTAATCCACCAATACCAGAACCAATAGCACAACCAATACGTTCTGCATTTGCTTCGGTAATATCAATACCAGCATCTTGCATGGCTTGCATACCCGCAGCGATACCATATTGGATAAAGTAATCCATTTTACGTGCATCTTTACGGGAAATATTATAATCTTCGCCATTAAAGTTTTTAACCATTGCGGCGAAACGGGTAGCGAAAGGGGCAGTATCAAAGTGTTCTATGAGTTCAACACCACTTTGACCTGCTAATAATGCTTGCCAGGTGGATTCAACTGTATTGCCGACTGGAGATATCATGCCCATTCCAGTAACAACAACTCTGCGTTTAGACACATTGTCCTCCAGAAAAGGATTGAAATGAAATTTGAATCAATGAAAATTTTACTTCTTGATTTTCACTGTTTTGTATCATATCTACATTAATTTTAAAAAATAGACATAAATACAAACTAGGCGATCATCTGACCGCCTATTATGAAAACGCTGGTAACCTTACTGATTTGCAGTAATATAATCAATTGCTGATTGAACAGTAGTGATTTTCTCAGCTTCTTCATCAGGAATTTCAGTATCAAATTCTTCTTCTAAAGCCATAACTAGTTCAACAGTATCAAGAGAGTCAGCGCCAAGATCTTCAACGAAAGAAGATTCATTTTTAACTTCTTCCTCTTTCACACCAAGTTGCTCAACAATAATTTTCTTAACTCGCTCTTCAATAGTGCTCATACTCTTTTTTTTCCTATAAAAATCGCCGAAAGTGGCAGTGAATGTAAGTTTATAAAATGTTGAAAAAGATGCAAACTATTTTTCAACCCAATTGCTTAGTTTTTGTACAAAACATCAAAATTTTAGTCTATTTTACACTATTCTAACTCATTACACCATATACATGCCACCATTGACATGTAAAGTTTCGCCGGTAATGTAAGATGCCTCATCGGAAACCAGAAATGCTACCGCATTAGCAATTTCTGCTGGTTCACCTAAACGTCCAGCTGGAACTTGTGCCAGAGTTAATGCTTTTTGTTCATCCGTGAGTGCTTCTGTCATATCGGTTGCAATAAAACCTGGCGCCACTACATTAACAGTAATACCTCGTGATGCTACTTCTCGTGCTAGTGATTTACTAAAACCAATTAATCCGGCTTTTGCTGCTGCATAATTAGCTTGTCCAGCATTTCCCATAGTACCAACCACTGAACCAATTGTAACAATTCGTCCATTACGTTTTTTCATCATAGTGCGCATTAATGCTTTGGACAAACGGAATACCGAAGTTAAATTCGTATCTAAGATATCTTGCCATTCCTCTTCTTTCATTCGCATTAATAAATTATCACGAGTAATACCTGCATTATTAACTAAAATATCAATATCACCAAATTCTGTTTTGATTGCGCTAATCACTGACTCAATAGATGCTTCATCGGTTACGTTTAAAGCAAAACCTTTACCTTTTACACCTAAATAATGGCTAATAGCTTCAGCGCCATTTTCAGTTGTTGCTGTACCAATAACAGTAGCACCACAAGCAACCAGCTTTTCTGCAATTGCTTTACCAATACCACGGCTGGCGCCAGTCACTAAAGCAATTTTTCCTGATAGATTCATAACTACCCCTGTTTATCTTTTACTTTGTATTTTCAAGTGCAACATCTAATGAAGCTTTATCATTAACAGCACAACTTGAAAGTGAATCAACAATACGTTTAGTTAACCCAGTTAGTACTTTACCTGGCCCTATTTCCACTAAAAGAGTTACCCCTTGTTTAGCCATAAATTCTACTGTTTCAGTCCAGCGAACTGGACTATACAGTTGAGCAATTAAAGCCGCTTTTATATTTTCAGCAGACGTTTCCACTTTCACATTAACATTGTTGATGGCAGCAAATTTTGGCACACTAAACTCGATACTTTTTAAAGTGGTGGCTAATTTATCGGCTGCCGGTTTCATTAACGCACAATGAGACGGCACACTCACTGCAAGTGGCAGTGCTCGTTTAGCACCAGCTTCTTTACATAAAGCTCCAGCACGCTCAACAGCCTCTTTATTACCAGCGATAACAACTTGACCTGGTGAATTAAAATTTACAGGAGCAACCACTTGACCTTGAGCTGCTTGGTCACAGGCGTTGCTGATTGACTCATTATCTAATCCAATAATAGCATACATTGCACCAGTTCCGCTTGGTACCGCTTCTTGCATTAATTTTCCACGAAGTTCAACTAACTTAATTGCATCTTTAAAATCAATAACTCCAGCACAAACTAATGCTGAGTATTCACCCAAACTATGGCCGGCCATAAATTCCGGTTGATTTCCATGTAAACTTTGCCAAACTCTAAAAATAGCTACCGACGAAGCCAGCAATGCTGGTTGTGTTTGCCAGGTTTTATTTAATTCATCCGCCGGGCCTTGTTGTACTAGAGCCCATAAATCATAATCCAAAACATCAGAAGCTTCATCAAATGTTGACTTCACAATCGGATAGTTATCGGCTAAATCTTTTAACATACCGACAGTTTGTGAGCCTTGTCCTGGAAATACCATTGCAAATTTGGTCATCATTAAATCCTTGATCATTCGAAAATTATCTTACTATTAAAATCTAATTAGGGCTGATCCCCAAACAAAACCACCACCAAAAGCCTCTAATAAAATTAATTGGCCTCGTTTAATGCGCCCATCTCGGACACCAACATCTAAAGCACATGGAACTGAAGCGGCTGAAGTATTGCCTTGTTTATCTAAGGTAACAATAACTTTGCTCATATCCATATCTAAACGTTTAGCTGTTGCAGTAATTATTCTTAAATTAGCCTGATGAGGGACTAGCCAATCCAAATCAGTTTTATTGAAAGCATTTTCAGTTAAAAGCTCATCCACTAAATTTGAAAGCTCTTTAACTGCAATTTTAAACACTTCATTTCCGTGCATTGTCATATAAACAGGATTAGTGATATCACGACGATCTACATATGGATATTTTAATAAATCACCATAACGACCATCTGCATGTAGATGTGAAGCAATAATGCCTGGTTCATCGGATGCTCCAACTACAACTGCTCCGGCACCATCACCAAAAATAATGACGGTTCCTCTATCGCTTGGATCAACGCCTCGAGTTAACATGTCAGAACCAACAACTAAAGCATATTTTATGGCGTCGCTTTTGATATATTTATCGGCAATATCTAATGCGTAAACGAATCCTGAGCATGCAGCTGATACATCAAAAGCAATCATGTCAGCAATATCTAATTTAGCTTGTAATTCAGTAGCGGAACTTGGAAAAGCATTAACTGAAGTTGCTGTTGCAACAATTATTAACCCAATTTCGTTTTTATCAATCTTCGCCATATCAATGGCATTTATTGCCGCCGCGTAAGCCATACTAACTACAGTTTCATCTGGATCTGCTATACGCCTTTCTTTAATTCCTGTACGCGTGGTGATCCACTCATCACTGGTATCAACCATTTTTTCCAGATCGGCATTGGTTCTAATGTGTTTGGGAAGATAACTCCCTGTTCCTAATATCTTTGTATACATCTATTTATTCGCTCTTAGGTAGTGCGGAAGAAAGACTGCTAGCAATCTTCTCTGGTATATTTGTTTGTATAGCCAAAATAGCTTGTTCTATTGCTGCAAAAAAGGATTTTTGATTGGCACTACCGTGACTTTTGATCACAATACTTCGAAGTCCAAGCAAACAAGCTCCATTATAACGTCCGGGATCTAAATAACCAAAATCTTTTGCGATCTTTCTTTGTAACCACTTACTCAACAATTTCATGAATAACGAATTTTTCTGTAATGATAATTTAAATGATGACATAAAAATTTTAATCAATCCTTCTACCGTTTTAAGTGTCACATTACCAACAAAACCATCACATACTAATACATCTGTTTTACCCGTTAACAATTCATTACCTTCCAAATAACCGATAAAATTAATTTGGTCATTTGCTTTCAAAATAGTAGCGGCTGAACGGATCTTATCCAACCCTTTAATATCTTCTTCACCAATGTTTAATAATGCTACTCGAGGATGAGGGATCTTAAGCACTGTTTTGGCCAGAATTTCTCCCATTATTGCAAATTGCACTAACATATTAGTATCACATTCGGCATTAGCACCTAAGTCCAGTACTACAGTGTTTTGATTATTTAGTGCGGGTATAGTTGCAACTAATGCAGGACGATCAATACCGGTTAACGAATGAAGCAGTAATTTAGACAGTCCCATCAACGCTCCAGTATTACCAGGACTTACGCATGCTTGAGCCTTATTGTCTTTAACTAACTCGAGGGCTATTCTCATTGACGAACCTTGGCTATGCCGAATGGCATAAGCAGGTTTCATATCATTAGTAATAATAGATGTTGATTCTATGATAATTAAACGATTACTATTTTGATATTGGGTAATAAGTTGAGCGTTTTCTTTGGACAAAAAAATACCAATTTCTGTTGGTTCACCCACCAAGAGAATTGTAAGATTTGGATAACGATTTAGTGCTTGTATTGCAGCAGGAACAACAGTACGAGGACCGAAGTCCCCACTCATAGCATCTAACGCAATGGTTAGATTATCCAAAATGTCACCTAAGGATTTCTAATTATAAGCTAATTACTTAGAAATCACTTTACGACCACGATAATAACCATCAGCGGTTACGTGATGACGTAAATGTGTTTTACCTGATTCATCAACTGAGATATTAGCAGCAGTTAATGCATCATGAGAACGACGCATACCACGTTTTGCACGAGTTTTACGATTCTGTTGAACAGCCATGGACTTACCCCTTATTCTTTAAACTATCTAAAATTGCAAATGGATTTGTTTTTTCATTCTCAGCTGGAATTTCTCCAAATACCATATCTGCCTCTGACACTTCGCAGTGTTTACTATCATGTACCGGTGCTATTGGCAATGAGAGAATAATTTCATCCTCAAGTAATGCCAATATATCTATCTCACCAAATTCGTTTATCAGAACTGGTTCGTAATAATCCGGTAGTGTCTCTGCCTGAGCATCGCTCTTTACAGGACTGAATTTATTCATCACATGAACTTCAGTGATAAAAGGTTTAAAACAACGTTGGCAAATCAGCTCTAACGTTACTTTAGCATCAATTGTGACAACACAAAGCTTTTGCTCATCATAATCAAAAGACAAGCTACACTCAATATCACTTTTTATACTCTCAACCCTAGCTACACTTTTTGCCGGATAATATCCAACATAATCAAGTTTTTTTTGTGCTGCTTTAATTGGGTCAATAGTTAATGGTAATTTATTTTGCATAATATATGCATGCTACCTTTAATTTATTCGGTGTTGTTAAAAATTACACAAAGCCGTAAGGCGCGCATATTACCTTTAAATAAGAACTTCGTCAATGGGCGCACATGATATAATTTGTATTAGTTGCTGATTATTACTTTAATATTAATTTTAATCATCAAATCTTCTATTGTTAAAATGTTTCAGGAATGCTATACGTTTAAATATAAAACCTAATTGTAACTGTTTATTTTAATATTTTAGAAAGATATTTAGTTAAATATTA
Source organism: Gilliamella sp. wkB112 (assembly GCF_001690685.1). GTDB lineage: Bacteria > Pseudomonadota > Gammaproteobacteria > Enterobacterales > Orbaceae > Gilliamella > Gilliamella apicola_J. The sequence goes on from NZ_LZGL01000020.1 coordinate 17,543, forward strand.
TTACCGATTTTTTATGAATAAAATTGTTAAGATAGCAATTCTTAAAATTTGAATTTTTCTTGTAAAAAAGAAATATCGTTAATATTATCACCAACTTCCTGATGCTCCGCCACCGCCACTACGACCACCGCCTCCACCACTAAAGCTATTGGAACTACCACCAGAACCACCGTTAAAACTACCGCCTGAATGATGATTATTATCATCATTACGATTAATTCGTATTTTGGTTAAAAAAAGAAATCCATAAATGAAAAAGCACATAATTGCACTTGAAATAAAATTCATTAGGAAAAATTCTGGTTGTTCTAATAATGGGGAACCATTCCATAATTCAAACCCACTAATAGAAATACCATTCAAAATTCCAGTAACTAAGGCTCGTTTAATTAATGATTTAAAAGCTAAATGAGAAAAGATAAAACAGATAATAAAAGATATAACAACCCATTGAGAATAATCTTCAGCATATTTAGCAGCTTTCAGATCATCAATCCGATTTTGTTCTTGTTCTTCGGGGTTGGCTAAGGCTTTTTTCAATGCAATAATGGCATTATTGATACCTTGATAATAATTATTTTGCTTAAATTGTGGAGTTAATTGTTCCCGAATAATGCGACTAGCTAATAAATCAGTAATCGTACCTTCCAATCCATAACCAACTTCAATACGCATTCGCCTGTCATCCTTGGCAATCAGTAATAAAATGCCATTATCCAAACCTTTTCTACCTATTTCCCATGTTCTAAACACTCGTTCAGCATATTGTTCAATTGTTTCATTCTCCAGTTTAGCTATCATTAATACTATAATTTGGGCTCCATCTGTTCTTGGTTTTTCAAATTCGATTAAACTTAACTCTAAGTTAAGCACTTGCGTTGAGGTTAAGGTATTGGTAGTATCAACAACTCGTTGCTTCAAAGCAGGAATATCAGTTAAGCCATAGCTACACCAACTGATTATTAACAGAATACTGATTGCCAAATACCTTTTCATTAACTTTACTGTCCAAAATTAACTGCGGGCGCATCCGATATCTGTTTTTCATTATCGACAGTAAATTGTTGCTTCGGTTGCTGTCCTGACATGTCTGCTACCCATTTAGTTGGTAACTTACGAACATAGGTGTTAAAAGCTTGCACTGTTTCAATGTACCGACCACGAGCAACCGCAATACGATTTTCGGTACCTTCTAGTTGGCTCATTAAATCTTGATAGAGCTTATCCGCTTGAAGTTTTGGATAATTTTCACTGACCGCAATCAGATGACTTAACGCAGTACTTAATTCAGATTGTGCCTGTTGAAACTTGGCAAATATTGTAGGATCTGAAAGTTGTTCTGCATTAATTTGAATAGAACCTACTTTAGCTCGTGCTTCAGTTACTTCGGTTAATACTGTTTTTTCGTGTTCAGCATAACCTTTTACGGTATTAACTAAGTTTGGGACTAAATCTGCACGACGCTTATATTGGTTAAGCACTTCTGCCCATGATGCTGCTACTTTTTCGTCTTGAGTTTGAATACCGTTGTAGTTATTAAAAAAGACAAACGCCCCCACAATAACTAACACGAGAAGGATATAAATCGGTTTTAATTTCATTGTAAGCCCTAATAGTTAATGAATTATTAAGCAGTTTAAGGAAAGATAAATAATTATATCAAGATTTGAAAAAATTTATTTTTCCTATGCTGTAGTATTTAAAGATCTAAAACAAAATATCTTGTCCAATTTAAAGCCAACAAAAATATAGTTATTTTTCAAATTATATTCCTTATTATTTTTATTAATAGCCCCTACAAGACAACTTCAAAACATTCTAGTTCAGCTGGTTCAAAGTAAATATCTCTATTATTTGGGCGGCTACTGGTGTTTTTGTGTGTTGCATGAAACTGTTCAGAATTTACCCAAGCTTCGAAATCAGTTTTTGTTTCCCACTCGGCAAAAGATGAAAACAGCGTATATTGTTCTTCTGTTTTTCCTTTTAAGAAATAAAAGCGATTAAAACCCTTCATTTCATTCAAATGTGTTTCGCGATTACGCCATATTTCAATAAAAGCTTCTTCACTACCACGTTTAATTTTAAAACGATTCATGACAATATACATACAAATCCCCCTTTGATATACACATTATAGAAAAAAAAATAGCACGTCTATACGTGCTATTTTATAAACAAAACCTAACTTAGGTCTATTGATTTTCATCAGCAGAATTCAGTAATTCAGCTAAATTAGCTGTTGCTTCTTCTGCCGAAATAGTTGTTTGCTGTTCATCATTAGATGGCATTGCTCGTTTACGTAAACGTTCTTTATGGTAAGCATAACCTGTACCAGCAGGGATTAAGCGACCAACAATTACGTTTTCTTTTAATCCACGTAATTCATCGTTTTTACCTGCAACTGCTGCTTCAGTTAATACCCGAGTCGTTTCTTGGAATGATGCAGCAGAGATAAACGATTCAGTTGTTAATGATGCTTTAGTTATACCTAATAGATCATGTAAGTAAACAATTGGCTCTTTACCTTGCGCTTCAAGTTCACGGTTAATAATCTTCAAGCGTGAAACTTCAAGTTGTTCACCATCAAGTAGACGAGAACCACCCGGATGAATAACCGTTGCTTTACGTAACATTTGACGAACAATAACTTCGATGTGCTTATCGTTAATTTTTACGCCTTGTAGACGATAAACTTCCTGAACTTCATTAACAATATAACGAGTTACTGCATTCACACCACGTAACCGTAAAATGTCATGTGCTGATTCAGGACCATCGGAAATCACGTCACCACGACCAACTTGTTCGCCTTCAAACACGTTAAGTTGACGCCATTTTGGAATCATCTCTTCGTATGGTTCACTACCATCTAATGGAGTGATAATTAAGCGACGTTTGCCTTTGGTTTCTTTACCAAATGAGATAATACCATCAATTTCAGCAAGAATTGCAGGTTCTTTCGGCTTTCGCGCTTCAAACAAGTCAGCAACTCGGGGTAAACCACCCGTAATATCTTTAGTACCAACAGATGCTTGCGGTATACGAGCAAGAGTATCACCAACGTTAATTTCCGCACCATCTTCTAACTGTACTAATGCTTTACCTGGTAAAAAGTATTGCGCTAGCATTTCTGAACCTGGAACGTAAACATCTTTGCCTTTAGCATCGACAATTTTGATTGCCGGGCGTAAATCTTTACCGACACCCGTACGCTCAGCCACATCTAATATAGCAATTGATGATAAACCTGTTAATTCGTCAGTTTGACGAGTAATAGTTTGACCATCAACCATATCTATAAAGCGGACAAAACCTTTGGCTTCAGAGATAACAGGCATTGTATGTGGATCCCAGTTAGCAATAGTTTCACCAGCATTAACTGCTATACCATTACCTTTAGTCAAGATCGAGCCATAAGGGACTTTATAAGTTTCTTTCATTCGACCAAGATCATCGATAATAGTCAATTCCGCATTACGTGAAGTAATTACTAATTTCTTATCTGGGTTAATCACAAATTTAGCATTAGCTAATTTAATACTACCTTTATTTTTAACCTGAATACTTGATTCCGCAGCAGCCCGAGATGCCGCACCACCAATATGGAACGTACGCATGGTTAACTGTGTGCCAGGTTCACCAATTGATTGCGCAGCAATAACACCGATGGCTTCACCTTTATTCACCAAGTGACCACGAGCTAAGTCACGACCATAACATTTCGCACAAACACCAAAATCAGTATCACACGACACTACAGAGCGAACTTTTACACTGTCAATAGATTCAGCTTCAAGTAAGTCACAGTAACCTTCATCAAGTAAGGTATTGCGAGGAATTAAAATATCAGCACTTCCTGGTTTTAACACATCTTCAGCAGTTACTCGGCCTAATACGCGTTCACGTAAAGGTTCTTTAACATCACCGCCTTCAATAACTGGTGTCATTACCACACCTTCTAAGGTGCCACAGTCATCTTCAATAACCACTAAATCTTGTGCAACGTCAACTAAACGACGAGTTAAATAACCAGAGTTAGCTGTTTTTAATGCTGTATCAGCAAGACCTTTACGCGCACCATGGGTTGAAATAAAGTACTGAAGTACGTTCAGTCCTTCACGGAAGTTTGCTGTGATAGGTGTTTCAATAATCGAACCATCTGGTTTTGCCATCAAACCACGCATACCTGCTAACTGACGAATCTGAGCTGCAGAACCACGAGCACCAGAGTCGGCCATCATATAAATGCTGTTGAAAGAAGATTGGACTTCTTCTTTACCTTCACGGTTAATTACTTTCTCGGTGGATAAGTTATCCATCATCGCTTTAGCAACACGTTCATTGGCAGCTGCCCAAATATCGATAACTTTGTTATAACGTTCACCTGCGGTAACTAAACCGGATTGGAATTGTTCCTGAATTTCTGCAACTTCAATTTCAGCTTCATTGATGATCTGTATTTTTTTAGCAGGAATTTCCATATCATCAATACCAACTGATACTCCAGAACGTGCTGCATAAGCAAATCCTGTGTACATAACTTGGTCAGCTAAAATAACAGTTTCTTTCATACCTAATTGGCGATAACAAATGTTTAAGATCCGTGAAATAGCTTTTTTACCAAGTGGTTGGTTAATCACAGAAAAACTCATACCTTTCGGCATAATCAACCATAAAATTGCACGACCAACAGTGGTATCAATGACTGATGTTGTTTCTTCCCATTCGCCAACAGCATTACGATGATTTTCAGTAATCCGTACTTTAACTTTTGCATGCAACTCTACCAATCCTAAACGATATAGTTTTTCCGCTTCTTTAGGACCAGTTAAGATCATGCCTTCACCTTTAGCATTAATCTTATCGCGAGTCATATAGTAAAGACCTAATACCACGTCCTGTGAAGGAACAATGATAGGTTCACCACTCGCAGGTGAAAGAATGTTGTTAGTTGACATCATTAAAGCACGCGCTTCTAATTGCGCTTCTAGAGTTAATGGAACGTGAACTGCCATTTGGTCACCATCGAAGTCAGCATTAAATGCCGCACAAACTAATGGGTGTAACTGAATTGCCTTACCTTCAATTAGAATCGGTTCAAATGCTTGAATACCTAATCTATGCAATGTTGGTGCACGGTTAAGTAATACCGGATGTTCACGAATGACTTCATCTAAAATATCCCAAACAATTGCATCTTCACGCTCAACCATTTTTTTAGCTGCTTTAATGGTTGTTGCATAACCACGACGTTCTAGTTTACCGTAGATAAATGGTTTGAATAATTCTAATGCCATTTTTTTCGGTAAACCACATTGATGCAGTCGTAAATATGGACCTACAGTAATTACTGAACGGCCCGAATAGTCAACACGTTTACCTAATAAGTTTTGACGGAAACGACCTTGCTTACCTTTGATCATATCGGCAAGTGATTTTAATGGTCGTTTGTTTGAACCAGTGATTGCTCGGCCACGGCGACCATTGTCTAATAAGGCATCAACAGATTCTTGTAACATACGTTTTTCGTTACGTACGATAATATCTGGTGCAGCTAAATCTAATAAACGTTTTAAACGGTTATTTCGGTTTATTACGCGACGATAGAGATCATTCAAATCTGACGTTGCAAAACGTCCGCCATCTAGTGGTACTAATGGGCGTAAATCAGGAGGCAACACAGGTAATACATTTAAAATCATCCATTCAGGTTTATTTTCTGATTGGATAAATGCTTCAATAATCTTAATACGCTTAGTTAACTTTTTACGTTTAGTTTCTGAATTCGTAGTAGCTAGTTCATCACGTAGAGCTTCACATTCGGCTTGCACATCGATATTACGCAATAATTCTTGAATAGCTTCCGCACCCATTCGTGCATCAAATTCATCACCAAACTCTTCTAATGCATCTAAATACTGTTCTTCAGTTAAAATCTGACCACGTTCTAAATTAGTCATACCACCATCAAGAACCATAAATGATTCAAAATAAAGTACGCGTTCAATATCACGTAGTGGCATATCAAGTAATAGTCCGATTCGAGACGGCAATGATTTTAAAAACCAGATATGTGCTGTAGGTGATGCAAGTTCAATATGCCCCATACGTTCACGACGTACTTTAGCTTGAGTAACTTCAACACCACATTTTTCACAAATTACACCACGATGTTTTAAACGTTTATATTTTCCACATAAACATTCATAATCTTTAACTGGTCCAAAAATACGCGCACAAAACAATCCATCACGTTCAGGTTTAAACGTACGATAGTTAATTGTTTCTGGTTTTTTGACTTCACCAAAAGACCATGACCGAATCATATCAGGAGAGGCAAGGCCTATCTTGATAGCATCAAAATCTTCAGTTTTTGTTTGTGCTTTTAGAAACTTAAGTAAATCTTTCACAATTGGCTCCTATGGAGTTAAACCAATTAGATAACTTATTATTGCTAATAAGTTATCCCTATAAATAGAAATCATTTTGAGTTAGTAAAGATTACTCTTCATCTAATTCTATATTAATACCAAGCGAACGAATTTCTTTTAATAGTACATTAAATGATTCCGGAATCGCTGGTTCCATACGATGATCGCCATCTACAATATTTTTATACATCTTAGTACGGCCATTTACGTCATCTGATTTAACCGTTAACATTTCTTGTAAGGTATAAGCAGCACCATATGCTTCTAGTGCCCACACTTCCATCTCACCGAAACGTTGACCACCAAATTGGGCTTTACCACCCAATGGTTGTTGAGTAACCAGACTATATGACCCGGTAGAACGGGCATGCATTTTATCATCAACTAAGTGATTTAATTTCAACATGTACATGTAACCAACCGTTACTGGACGTTCAAATTGTTCACCAGTACGGCCATCATACAATGTAATTTGACCAGAAGTTGGTAAATCACCAAGTTCTAATAATGATTTTATTTCTTGCTCTTTAGCACCATCAAATACTGGTGTTGCAAGTGGCATACCATTACGTAGATTCTGCGCTAAAGTCATTACTTCTTGGTCAGTAAATTCAGCCACATTAACTTTTTGTGCAGCACCCAATCCAAGATCATATGCTTTTTGAATAAATTCACGTAATTTAGCTAGTTCTTGCTGTTCTTTTAACATTGCATCGATCTTTTGACCAATACCTTTAGCCGCCATACCCAAGTGTGTTTCTAGGACCTGCCCAATATTCATACGCGACGGAACCCCTAATGGATTCAACACGATATCAACAGGACGGCCTTTATCATCGTATGGCATATCTTCAATTGGATTGATCTTAGAAATAACCCCTTTGTTACCATGACGACCGGCCATTTTATCACCCGGTTGAATTTGACGTTTCACTGCTAAATAAACTTTGACAATTTTAAGTACACCTGGTTGTAAATCATCGCCTTGTGTAATTTTTATGCGTTTTGCTTCAAGTTTTTTGTTAAAGTCCGCTTTAATTTCTTCATATTGTTCAGCAAGTTGTTCTAACTGAGCTTGTTTATCTTCTTTTGCGATACCAATAGTTAGCCATTTTTCATGTGGTAAAGCATCTAATTTATCGGCTTTAATTCCACCAGATACTAATACATCACGGATGCGAGCAAATAATGCAGCCTCTAAGATTTTTAACTCTTCAGTTAAATCTTTTCTTGCTTGTTTAAGTTGCATATCTTCAATTTCTAGTGCACGTTTATCTTTTTGCACACCATCACGAGTGAAGACTTGTACATCAATAACTGTACCAGAAACACCATTTGGTACACGCAATGAAGTATCTTTAACATCAGATGCTTTTTCACCAAAAATAGCGCGTAGTAATTTTTCTTCTGGTGTTAATTGAGTTTCACCTTTTGGTGTCACTTTACCAACCAGAATGTCACCACCTTTAACTTCAGCACCAATATAAACAATTCCTGATTCATCAAGTTTGGAAAGTGCTGCTTCGCCTACATTAGGAATATCAGCAGTAATTTCTTCCGCTCCTAACTTAGTATCACGAGAAATACATGATAATTCTTGAATATGAATCGAGGTAAAACGGTCATCTTGAACTACTTTTTCAGAAACTAAAATAGAATCCTCGAAGTTATAACCATTCCATGGCATAAATGCCACGCGCATATTTTGACCTAATGCTAATTCACCTAAGTCGGTTGAAGGACCATCAGCAAGCACATCGCCACGTTCAACTTTTTCACCTAATTCAACACATGGAATTTGGTTAATGCAAGTATTTTGGTTAGAGCGGGTATACTTAGTTAAGTTGTAAATATCAATACCTGTTTCACCAGCATATATTTCATCAGCATTTACATTCACCACAATACGTGAAGCATCCACATATTGAACAGTACCGCCTCTGCGAGCAACTGCAGTAACACCTGAATCAACCGCTACTGCACGTTCCATACCAGTACCAACAAACGGTTTTTCTGCTTTCAAGGTTGGAACTGCTTGACGTTGCATGTTAGCACCCATTAGGGCTCGGTTAGCATCATCATGCTCTAAGAATGGAATCAAAGAAGCACCAACCGATACGATTTGTTGTGTTGATACGTCCATATAATGAACTTGTTCTGGGCTATATAAACCTGACTCACCATTTAAACGACATGTCACTAATTCTTCTTTGAAACGACCATTATCGTCTAAGTTTGAGTTAGCCTGTGCAATAACAAATTCACTTTCATCAATGGCAGATAAATAGTTAATTTCATCGGTTACTACACCATCTATAACTCGACGATATGGTGTTTCTAAAAATCCATACTCATTTGTACGTGCATAAACCGCTAACGAGTTAATCAAACCAATGTTTGGACCTTCGGGTGTTTCAATCGGACACACTCGGCCATAATGCGTTGGATGCACGTCACGCACTTCAAAGCCCGCGCGTTCACGTGTTAATCCACCAGGACCTAATGCCGAAATACGGCGTTTATGCGTAATTTCAGATAATGGATTGTTTTGATCCATGAACTGCGATAATTGGCTTGAACCGAAGAACTCACGAATTGCCGCTGAAATCGGCTTAGCATTAATCATATCTTGTGGCATCAATGCATCAAGATCGCCTAAAGATAAACGCTCTTTTACTGCTCGCTCTACACGAACTAAACCGATACGGAATTGATTTTCAGCCATTTCACCAACGCTACGGATACGGCGGTTACCTAAATGGTCGATATCATCTACTTCACCATGACCATTGCGGATAGCAATTAACTTCTTCATTACATCGACGATATCACCCTTGGTCAAGACGCTATCACCTTCAATATCATCACGACCTAAAGAACGATTGAACTTCATTCGCCCTACTGCTGATAAATCATAACGTTCATCAGAGAAGAATAAATTATCAAATAACGCTTCTGCCGCTTCTTTTGTTGGTGGTTCACCTGGGCGCATCATTCGATAAATTTCAACTAAAGCTCCTAATCGGTCTCGAGTTGAATCAACATTTAATGTTTCAGAGATAAAAGAACCATGATCAAGATCATTGGTAAATAATGTTTCAATTTTTTTATGACCAGCATTGGTTAATTCTACCAATAACTCTAAAGAAATAGGTGTGTTAGCTAATGCTATAACTTCGCCTGTGTCTGCATTAGCATAATTTTTAGCTAGTACTTTATTGACAATGTATTCAACTGGCACATCGATTTTGGTAATTTTATCTTTTTCTAATTCACGAATGTGACGAGCTGTAATTCGACGACCTTTTTCGGCGTAGACTTTACCTTTTGCTTCAATATCAAATAATGCGGTTTCACCACGTAAGCGCTCAGGGACAAGCTCCATTTTTAACTTGGATTTACCTACTTCAAAAAGAGTCTTTTCAAAGAAAATATCTAAAATTTCTTCTGTATCATAACCTAGTGCACGCAAAATAATTGTTGCTGGTAATTTTCGACGTCGGTCAATACGAGCGAAAAGGTTATCTTTTGGATCAAATTCAAAATCAAGCCAAGAACCACGATAAGGAATAATCCGAGCATTATATAATACTTTACCAGAAGAGTGTGTTTTACCTTTATCACTATCAAAGAACACACCTGGACTACGATGTAATTGTGATACGATAACACGTTCTGTGCCGTTAATCACAAATGTTCCATTGTCCGTCATTAAAGGAATTTCGCCCATATAGACGTCTTGTTCTTTAATATCTTTTACTGTTCCTTCTGGCGCATCCTTATCATAAATTACTAACCGTAATTTAACACGCAACGGCGCTGAGTATGTGATACCTCTAATTTGACATTCTTTTACATCAAACACAGGTTCGCCCATTTTAAAGCTCACGTATTGTAACTCAGCATTACCACTATAACTTTTTATCGGAAATATTGAACGGAAAGCGGCTTCTAAGCCATATTGACCTTCAGGATCTTGCTCAATAAATTTCTGGAACGAATCAAGTTGAATAGAAAGAAGATACGGTATATCCAAGACTTGTGGACGCTTACCAAAATTCTTACGAATTCGTTTTTTCTCGGTATAAGAGTAAACCATTAGTTCCTCAACTTGCTTATCTGCTATTTTAGCATGATTAAATATTCATCAGGGTACTGCTAACAATAACACCTGACACCTCATCGAAAATATCTATAAATATCAATTGATTAGGCTTAATAAATATACTATTTCTTTATTAATAGTCTTCAAATATAATTCTTAGACTTTTTACAGCGCAAAAAGGCTGGAGGTACAAAAACCCCCAGCCATTGATGGTGTTATCGATAATCTTACTTAAGTTCGACAGCTGCACCAGCTTCTTCAAGTGCCTTTTTAAGTTCTTCTGCATCAGCTTTGCTAACGCCTTCTTTAACTGTTGCTGGAGCTGATTCAACAAGATCTTTAGCTTCTTTTAAGCCTAGGCCTGTTGCACCACGTACTGCTTTGATAACAGCAACTTTGTTACCGCCAACATCTTTTAAGATTACATCAAATTCAGATTTTTCTTCTGCTGCTTCAGCAGGACCTGCTGCTGCAACTGCAACTGCTGCTGCTGCAGAAACACCGAATTTTTCTTCCATCATTGATACAAGTTCAACAACATCCATTACAGACATTTCAGCAACTGCATCTAAAATTTGCTCTTTAGTGATAGACATAATATAGTTTCCCAAATTTACATTTTTTTAATTAATAAAATTCACAATCATTCTGCCAATTAAGCAGCTTGTTTTTGATCGCGAACCGCTGCAAGAGTACGAACCAATTTGCCAGCGGCGGCTTCTTTCATGGTTGACATCAAGCGAGCTAATGCTTCTTCATAAGTAGGTAATGTTGCTAAGCGATCAATGTTCGCGGCAGAAATTAACTCACCTTCAAAGGCTGCGGCTTTAATCTCAAAATTATCATTTTCTTTTGCAAACGCTTTAAAAATTCGCGCTGCAGCACCAGGGTGCTCATTTGAAAATGCAATTAGAGTTGGACCAACAAACGCATCTTTTAAGCACTCATATTGAGTACCCTCAACAACTCGGCGTAATAGCGTATTACGAACAACACGCATATAAACACCAGCTTCACGAGCAGATTTACGTAATGCTGTCATTTTGTCTACAGTCACGCCACGAGAATCAGCAACAACTGCAGATAGCGCACCTTTGGCGATTTCATTAACTTCAGCAACAATTTCTTGTTTATTTTGAAGATTTAGTGCCATTGGTATTGCTCCTGGATTAAACTAGGCAAAGCCTAGACTTATTTTAACTAGCTACAAATGTAGTTAGCATAACCACGATGAGCAGAATTCCTGTATTATATCTTATCAGGTTCTGTCACCGTCTACGTAGGAAAATTAAGTAATTAAACTACAACTACACCTACGGTCTTGGACGGGGTCTGGTTAAGGCCAGACACCAACCGATTTTTTGCTTAATTATTAATATATAATTAAACAGCTGCATTCAATGTTGCTTGATCGATCGCAACACCAGCGCCCATTGTAGTTGATAGGCTAATTTTCTTAACAAATACACCTTTAGAAGACGCTGGTTTTGCGCGTTTTAAAGCAACAAGTAATGCTTCTAAATTTTCTTTAAGCTTATCTGTATCAAAGTCAGCTTTACCGATAGTAGTATGAATAATACCATTCTTATCGTTGCGGTAACGAATTTGACCAGCTTTAGCATTTTTAACAGCTTCCGCTACATTTGGAGTTACTGTACCAACTTTAGGATTTGGCATCAAACCACGAGGACCTAAGATTTGACCTAATTGACCAACAACACGCATAGCGTCTGGTGATGCAATAACCACGTCAAAATTCATTTCGCCTTTTTTGATTTGATCTGCAAGATCTTCCATACCCACTAATTCCGCACCCGCTTCTTTAGCTGCTTCAGCATTTGCACCTTGAGTGAATACAGCAACGCGAACACTACGTCCTGTTCCGTGAGGAAGAACAATCGCGCCACGAACATTTTGATCTGATTTTCGAGAATCGATACCTAAATTAACTGCCACATCAACACTTTCAGTAAACTTAGCTGTTGCGAATTCTTTTAATAAAGCGATTGCTTCATTAATTTCATATTGTTTAGTTGCATTCACTTTTTCGCGGATAAGTTTAGCTTTCTTAGATAATTTAGCCATTAATTAACCCTCCACTTCCAAACCCATTGAACGCGCCGTACCTTCAATAGAACGCATCATTGTTTCAATGGTTGCACCATTCATATCTGCAGCTTTTAATTCAGCAATTTCGCGCACTTGTGCACTAGTAACTTTACCTACTTTTTTCTTGTTAGGCTCACCAGAACCAGACTTAATCTTAGCAGCTTTTTTTAATAATACTGCGGCAGGTGGAGTCTTAGTTACGAATGTAAACGAACGGTCTGAATAAACTGTAATAACAACCGGAATCGGTAATCCTTTTTCAACACTTTCTGTTTTTGCATTAAATGCTTTACAGAACTCCATAATGTTAACACCATGTTGACCAAGTGCTGGACCAACCGGTGGACTTGGGTTTGCTGCACCAGCTGCTACTTGCAACTTGATGTAAGCTTGTACTTTTTTTGCCATTTTTTAGTTTCCTTATCTTGGGTGCAAACGCCTCTATTAATAATGACTATTAATAAATAGACAGCTCCCCTAAGTTAAATGAGGGCAGAATTATCCTATAACTAAAGAAAAATTGCAAGACTTATTTATGACTAAAAATTAATAGCAGGGCGATTGCCCTGCATATGAGGATTAAAGTACATCAATCGCGTTAAGTTCTTTGAACGCAAGCTCTAAACGAGCAACCAAAGAATCTTGACCTTTACGTAACCAAACTCGAGGATCATAATACTTTTTATTTGGCGCATCTGGACCTTCAGGATTACCTAATTGACCTTGTAAGTATGCTTCATTCGCTTTGTAATATCCTAAAATACCAGCCCAATTAGCCCACTGAGTATCTGTATCAATATTCATTTTGATAACACCATAACTAACTGCTTCACTGATTTCTTCAGCTGTTGAGCCTGAACCGCCATGGAAAACGAAATTCAATGATTTAGCTGGTAAATTAAATTTTTCAGATACATATTTTTGAGAATTATCTAAAATCTTTGGTGTTAATTTAACATTACCTGGTTTATAAACGCCATGAACATTACCAAATGATGCCGCAATTGTGAAACGTGGGCTAATGGCACTTAAACGTTCATAGGCATAAGCCACATCTTCAGGTTGAGTATATAGTGCTGAACTATCCATATGACTGTTATCCACGCCATCTTCTTCACCACCAGTACAGCCTAATTCTAATTCTAAAGTCATTTTCATGGCAGACATGCGAGCAAGATATTGACAACAAATATCAATATTATCTTTTAAAGTTTCTTCTGATAAATCGATCATGTGGGAAGAAAATAATGGTTTACCTGTTTTAGCAAAATGAGTTTCCCCGGCATCAAGCAAACCGTCAACCCATGGGAGTAATTTTTTGGCGCAGTGGTCAGTATGAACAATAACTGGCACACCATATTTTTCAGCCATAAGATGTACATGTTTAGCGCCAGAAATCGCACCTAAAACAGCACACTCTTGCCCTTCTAGTTTTAAACCTTTACCAGCTAAGAATTGCGCCCCACCATTTGAAAATTGCACAATAACAGGTGATCCTACTTTAGCTGCTGTTTCTAAAACAGCATTGATGGTATTGGTGTCAACACAGTTGACTGCAGGTAATGCAAAATTATTTTCACGTGCAACTTGAAATACTTTTTGCACATCATCACCAGTAACTACACCGGGTTTAACAACATCAGAAATCTTTGTAGCCATTCTATTTCCTATAATTTTATTTATATAAATGAAAGTAAAGGATGATCAAATAACTCATCCTTTTTTATTAAAATTTATATTTACGCTTTTGCTCTATCTTCTAACATTGCAACAGCTGGTAATTTTTTACCTTCCACAAATTCAAGGAAAGCACCGCCACCTGTTGAAATATAAGAAATCTTATCTTCAATACCAAATAAATCAATTGCGGCTAATGTATCACCACCGCCAGCGATTGAAAAGCCCTTACTATCTGCAATTGCTTTAGCAACGATTTCAGTACCACGACGGAAATTAGGAAATTCAAAAACACCTACTGGACCATTCCATAAAATGGTTTTAGCATTTTTAATAATATCAGCTAAAACTTGTGCTGATTTATCCCCTAAATCTAAGATTTGTTCATTTTCTTTAACATCTTCGACAGATTTTTCAGTCGCCGTAGCTGTCTCACTAAACTCAGTTGCAACACGGACGTCAGTCGGTACCGGAATTTCACAGTTGGCCATTAGTTTTTTTGCTTCAGGAATTAAATCTGCTTCATAAAGCGATTTCCCTACATTATAGCCTTCGGCTGCAATAAAGGTATTAGCAATACCACCGCCAACAATAATTTGATCTGCAATTTTTGATAGTGAATCTAGAACAGTTAATTTAGTAGAAACTTTAGATCCTGCAACAATAGCCACCATTGGACGGGCTGGATTATCCAGAGCTTTACCCAATGCATCAAGTTCAGCAGCTAGTAATGGCCCAGCACAAGCAACCGGTGCAAATTTACCAACGCCATGTGTTGAGGCTTGAGCTCGGTGAGCAGTACCAAAAGCATCCATTACATAGATGTCGCAAAGGGCAGCATATTTTTTAGATAAAGCTTCATCATCTTTACCTTCACCTACATTAAAACGGACATTTTCAAGAACAACTAATTCTCCTTCTTTAACATCAACGCCATTAAGATAATCTTTTACTAGACGTACCGGAAAAGAAACATGAGCTTTTAAATAATCAACAACAGGTTGTAATGAGAATTCAGGGTTATATTCTCCTTCTGTCGGGCGGCCTATATGAGAAGTAACCATCACTTTAGCGCCTTTTTTGATTGCTTCCTCAATAGTAGGTAATGATGCTTTAATACGGGCATCAGAAGTTACTTTTCCATTCTTAACAGGTACATTAAGATCTGAACGAATAAATAAACGCTTACCTTTTAGATCAAGATCTTGCATTCTAACAATAGACATGAGACTTCCTCTTGTGAAATAAAAACAAAATAAATTTTTTTGTCATTCTAACATAAAAAATCACTTTAGGTTACTCCCATTGGGGGCTAAATAATAAACATTTACAATTAATATCAATTATCACAAACATTAATTTTTTTACGCGAATGCATTGACAAAAGGCAGAAAATAAGGCATATTCACCCGCCTTATTAATGTATATTTTTTATTTTAACTTGGGAGTTGACTTTGGCTAATATCAAATCAGCTAAGAAACGTGCGGTTCAATCCGAAAAACGCCGTAAACATAATGCTAGCAACCGTTCAATGATGCGTACTTATATTAAAAAAGTTTACGCAGCAATCGCAGCTGGTGAAAAACAAACAGCTGAAGAAGCATTTAAAAACATGCAAACAGTTGTTGATCGTCAAGCGGCCCGCGGCTTAATTCACAAAAACAAAGCTGCACGTCATAAAGCAAATTTAATCAAACAGATCAAAGCATTGGCTTAATGTTTTAGTCTGTTAGTGATAATAATTATAGAAAATCATAAAAAGTGGTGAAAGCCACTTTTTTTATTTGTATACTAATCTAGTATTTAATATCAATAACATCAAAAGAAAGAGAGTATATTGTGGTTCAGCGTGATTATGTTAGAAAAAAAAGCCGAACAAAAAAAAATAAATCTCGGTTCATGCCAAAGTTAATGATATTCATCGCTATTGTTCTCATCGCTTTATTCTCTGCTGTTCTTTACGTTATTTCGAATAATAATAAAACAGACAAAGTTGTAGAACAATCTAAGAAAAAGACTGAACCTCCAGCAATAACTTTGCCTGAACAACCTCAGGAACGCTGGACATATCTAAAGGAACTAGAAACTCCTAACGCTAGTTCAAGATCCTCTTCTAATTCAGTCGCTAGTGAACGACAACAAATTTTAGATAGTTTTGTCAATAATCCTCGAGTTGTTACACCACAAACACAAACGAATCAAACAACACAAGTTGCCAAAGCAACATCAATTTCTACAACATCACAAACTAAATGGTTATTACAGTGTGGCGCCTTTAAAGACAAATTTAATGCTGATACACTAAGGGCTCAATTAGCTATGTCAGGGTTTAGTGGTAATATAACTTCGGGTCAACTATATCGTGTTACAGTTGGTCCTTATACTAATAAAAATGATGCAGATAAAGTTGTTAATTCATTAAAAAGTAATGGTATCAATAGTTGTACTGTTACCAATCAATAACAGAAGCCTATGAAAACATTTAAGCAGATACAGATATTTTCAAAAATGTTGTGGTGTCGTATCAATCAAGACCGTCTAACTACTTCATCTGCAGGACTTGCCTACACAACAATATTAGCACTAGTGCCCTTGATTACTGTTATTTTTTCGTTATTATCTGCTTTTCCAATGTTTAATGAAATTAGTCATTCGTTAAAACAGTTAATCTACAACAATCTTGTGCCCACTGCTGGTGATACTATTCAAAATTATCTTGAACAATTTATTGCCAACACTAAAAAAATGACTATTTTAGGGGTGGTAGGACTAATTGTAACGTCTTTGTTATTAATTAATTCTATTAATAATGCTCTCAATCATATTTGGAAAACTAAACGTAAACGTTCCTTTATTTATAATTTAACCATGTATTGGACCATCTTAACCTTAGGTCCAATTTTAGTTGGTTCCAGCATAGCAATTAGTTCTTATATTTTTTCCTTAAAATGGTTAGCTGCTGCTACAACGGGAAATATTTTACTTGCCACCTTACCATTCATAATTTCAATTGTTGGATTTTGGTTGCTTTATTGCATCATTCCAACAGAATCTATTCCATTCAGGGAATCGATTATTGGTGCTTTTATAGCCGCGATATTATTTGAATTAAGTAAACGTGCTTTTGCCTTTTATGTTACCTCATTCCCAACCTACCAACTTATTTATGGTGTAGTATCATCAATTCCAATTATGTTGGTATGGATTTATTGTTCTTGGTGCATAGTTCTATTTGGCGCTGAATTTGCGGCTACTCTCACTGACTATAATCAACAAAAACAACTCAATATTAATCATGATCAGAAATCGGAGTAACTAAACCATGATTGCCTTAATCCAACGTGTTAAACAAGCCAGCGTTACTGTTGACAGTCAAATTATTGGACAGATTAATCATGGACTTCTGGTTTTACTCGGCGTTGAACAACAAGATGATGAACAAAAAGCAATACGTCTTTGTGATAAGGTTTTAGGTTATCGTATTTTTAGTGATACTGAAGGAAAAATGAATCTTAATGTAAAACAAGCTAACGGTAAAATATTAGTTATTTCTCAATTTACTCTAGTAGCTGACACACATAAAGGAATGCGCCCTAGTTTTACTCGAGGTGCCAAGCCTGAAGAAGCTAATAAGCTTTATCAATTTTTTGTTCAACAATGCCAACACCAAATTGAAACCCAAACAGGCCAATTCGCCGCTGATATGCAAGTATCACTTATTAATGATGGGCCAGTAACATTCTGGTTACAAGTTTAATCTACTTAGGCATTGCGAAGAGAAAATAATAACCACTTATATATTTATTGCATTTGTTTTAACATTTCTAAGGGATTTTGTGTTTCATTCAAACCTAACTCATGTAGTTTATTTACATAAAACTGTTTAACATCCTGCCAACGATAATAAGGATAATTATTAGTTGCTATCGGAATTTTTACTTCCTGTTCATTTAATAACACTTTAACCAAAACTGGCTGATTAGCCTCCCTGCTTTGATAAAAGATCCATTGAATATTAGCTCCCATTGGAATTATTTTATCGGCATGCCAAACAGAAGGATACTCCCAAAGTGTATCTGTTATATTTGCTGTACCTTCTATTTCTAGCAACGTTGCCAAAGGTGAAATTGTTTCAGCATGGGCAAAACGTAGATTAGCATCTATATTAGAGTCAGTCACAGCCGCATCAGCAGTATGTATCATATTCCATAATAATGGTGCAGCAATTTTAATCTGAATACCATTAGAATCGAAAGCCGGACCAATTTGTAGATAATTTTTAACACCTACTACAGTATTAAACCAAATTTGTTCCTTTGTTGTAAAATACATACTCAGATCAAGATTATTATTGGCTAAGACTTGTGGTGGAAACGCTAATAATTCTTGATAAAGTTGATAAATTGCAATCACAAAACCATTGGTCTTAATTGATGACAAACCTAATATTTCAATGCCATTATCTAGTTGACGGGAAAAATCATTGGTAAATATTTTTTTAGCAATCTCATCACTCATTTGTATAGTTTGTGGAGCATATTCTAAAGATTTGATGGCATTTTTAATAGTTTTACTATTTTTATATGCTTTATAATTTGGTGAACAATCAAAAAAACGCAATAACGTTTGCTCATCATCAGGTTGCTGCATTATTTGAATATTAGGATATTTAGTACTAAAAACATGCATAAAAATTTTTGCAGTTTCTTTTGCTCTAGGTGAACTAGATGTCATTACATCAAGTTTTTGACCTTTAAAAACTGAAGGATTATTAGCTAACATTCTTTGACTGATAAAACTAATATCTTGACGACCAAGATCGGTGAGTTCGCCATAATGATTTTTATTAAGTTGTATAATAATTGCAATTTGCCTAAGTAATTCTTTACCCATATCCGTCAATTGATTGTCTTTTTCAGCTAATAGTAAAGTGTTATAAGCTATATCTTCGTATTTTGCTTTACTGATAAAGCGTGATCCATGACGCCCAACATGATCAATATAAAAAGCTTGATAACCTTTTGGTATCGGAGTTAACTTCTGTTTTGTATTGTATTGATAACTAGTTTTAGATCCAGAAACTATCATTTGCTGTGCAAAACTCATTGAAGAAAATAAAAATAATACAATAAAAAACAATTTATTAGCGTTATTCATAAAAACACCTAATTTTTAAATACTTTATTTTATTGCGTAAGGAATTGAAAACTGAGTTAATAAAAATTGTATCAATAAATCTAATTAAATATATTTTTACAAATTATTAAAACTATAGAATAGATGAAATAAATATAACTATTTTTATAACATTAAATTTCGAACAAATTTTATCCTTTAATATTACGTACGTCAAAAAATAAACGATTATTTTAACAACGCTCTTTTATTTTTCGTAAAAAAGATTATCTTATACACTATTGATGATAACCTTAGACATAATTGATTAAAAAATAATGAAATTATATGGATTCACCCGCACAAAAATTTGTTGCGCTTTTATTTCAGCATGTATAACTACACCTTACAATCTCTCCCGTTTCTTTAAAGATTTAATTGCAGGTATCACCGTTGGTATTATTGCTATACCACTAGCAATGGCACTAGCAATCGCTAGTGGTGTGCCTCCACAACATGGGCTTTATACTGCCATTATCGCTGGTTTTGTGATTGCTTTAACTGGAGGGTCACGTTTTAGTGTTTCTGGACCAACAGCCGCTTTTGTGGTTATTTTATACCCGGTATCATTACAGTTTGGCTTATCTGGGCTGTTAATTGCTACGTTGCTGTCTGGCATATTCCTAATTTTGATGGGAATAATTCGATTAGGCAGATTAATTGAATATATCCCATTACCCGTAGTTTTAGGTTTTACCTCAGGTATAGCAATCACCATTGCCACTATGCAAATTAAAGATTTTTTTGGTCTAACTCTTGAACATATGCCTGAGAGCTACATCAACAAGGTAATTGCTCTAGCTACAACTTTTCCAACAATCAATATGGCTGATACAATAGTCGGACTTGTGACCTTAATTGTCTTAATTGTATGGCCAAAAGTACGTGTTAGAATTTCTGGTCATTTACCAGCATTAATTGCTGGGATTGTTGTTATGTTGATATTTAATCAATTTGATTACCATATTGAAACAATTGGTTCACGCTTTACTTATACTCTGAGTGATAATACTGTTGGTCATGGAATCCCTTCTGTATTACCAGAATTTATTTTACCTTGGCAATATGCTGATTTTAATTGGGAATGGTCAACACTTTCAGCTCTTTTGCCAATTTCGTTAACTATGGCAATGCTTTGCGCAATTGAATCATTGCTTTGTGCAGTGGTATTGGATGAAATGACCTATACTAAACATCACTCAAACAGCGAACTGATTGGGCAGGGACTTGGAAATATTATTGCACCATTTTTTGGTGGTATTTCAGCCACCGCAGCAATTGCTCGTTCGGCAGCCAATGTTAAAGCTGGAGCAACTTCACCAGTAGCCGCAATTTTACATTCATTAATTGTATTACTAGCACTTATCTGTTTCGCACCAATACTATCCTTTATTCCGTTATCGGCAATGGCTGCTCTATTATTGATAGTGGCATGGAATATGAGTGCATTCCAAAGGGTTATGTATATAATTAAATGTGCGCCCAAAGATGATATTATAATTATGCTTATCTGCATGTCATTAACTGTATTATTCGATATGGTTATTGCCATAACCCTTGGGATTGTACTTGCTTCAATTCTATTTATGCGTCGCATTGCCCGTATGACTCGCCTAGTTGAATTAAATAAAACTAATAATAAAACCTTAGTACTGCGTATTAATGGACCGTTGTTTTTTGCTGCTGCTGAGCGTACATTTTTAGAACTGTATCAAAAAATTAATGGCTATCATCACATTATATTACAATGGGATGCCGTACCAATTTTAGATGCAGGTGGCTTAAATGCGTTAATACGCTTTATTGATGAATTACCTGAACAAGTAGATTTATCAATTTGTGAATTACAATTCCAGCCGCTTAAAACATTGGCTCGAGCAAAAATTGCACCTATTCCTAATAAATTAATGTTTTTTTCAACTCTTGATGAAGCACTGAAAGATAAAAGCTAGTTTTAAATTTTGCTTTATTATATTTAAGTTTCAACAAACACAATGATGTGATTAATAGTATCATTGTGTATACCTACTAAAGTTCTCTTCTTCTGCCAACAATTGTTGGCAGATCTATTGATTTAAAGATATTTTTACATAATTACTGAAGTTACACATAACTTAATAGGAAAATTTATATGATATCTGAATTAAAAAATATTACTGATCTTAAACAAAAATCAGGTTGGTTTATCTTAGTTGGTATAGTCTTAATTGTCTTGGGATGCTTAGCATTAGGTTACCAGTTTATTGCTACAGTTTTTTCGGTCTATTTCATCGGTTCGTTACTATTAATCGCAGGTATAGCCCAAACTATACACTCATTTAGTATTAAAGGCTTTGGTCAAAGTGCATTATGGGCAATAATGGGGGTCTTATACATTTTTACGGGATTAATGTCATTTTTCCAGCCAATTGCGGTCTCTTCTGCCTTAACTTTAATTATTTCCTTTTTATTAATAATGAGTGGTTCTACTCAAATATTTGCCGCATTTAATAATCGTAATTTCCCTCGTTGGGGATGGGTGTTAACATCCGGGATTATCAATGTTATTTTAGGGTTAGTGATTATTACTGGTTGGCCAAATGATAGTCTTTGGGTATTAGGTATGTTTTTAGGAATTGACTTAGTATTTCAAGGTTGGGCTTATGTCGCTATTGGATTTGCGTTAAAAAGTCGATAATTTTTAATATTGAGAATGCTATTGCCTACTGGTGGTATATTGTAGGCAATAAATGCAAATTAAAAGCAACCGATTTTTAATTCATTTCTTGAAGAATTTTGCTAAATTAAGTTAAGAATATTATTTATAACTTTTATTGGTTTTAGCTTTTACTTCCTGCATCGTATGTAAAATTCGATGATAATTCTCTAACCTAGATGGTGCAATTTTACCTTCTTTGACTGCCTGTTGTAACAAACATCCTGAAGTATTTAAATGGTTACAATCACGAAATTGACAGCCACCTAAATAATCATCGAACTCTTTGAAACCACTGAGAACCTGCTCTGGTTCTAAATGCCACAAACCAAATTCACGAATACCAGGAGAATCAATAATATCACCACCATTGGGCAAATGATAAAGTCTGGTCGAAGTAGTAGTGTGCTGACCTAACCCTGATAATTCAGAGACTACCCCTGTCGTAACAAATTGAGATTGATGAGGTAATAGCAAATTGATAATACTCGACTTACCAACTCCAGACTGTCCAACTAAAATGGATATTTTACCCAGCAAAACTTTTTGCAATAAGGCGATCCCTTGTTCATTTTGACATGAAACTAATAATACTGAATAACCAATTTTAGTATAAACTATTAATTGCTTCTCAACTTCGGCTCGTTGTTCTTCACTTAATAAATCAATTTTATTCAATACAATAATCGGTTTGATATTTATTGTTTCACATGCCACCAAATATCGATCGATAATATTAAGAGATAATTCTGGCAATACTGCTGATATAATTACAATCTGGTCAATATTTGCCGCTACTGGTTTAACACCATCATAAAAATCAGGACGTACCAGTTCGGAATGACGCGGATGTACTGCTTCAATAATACCATTAGTATTCGGCTCTAAACTTTCACGCCATACTACTTTATCACCGGTTACCAAAGACGGTAATGTCCGGCGGATACTACAGCGATAGATTATCCCTGCACTATCTTCAACATCTGCAGATTTACCAAAACGACTAATCACCACTCCATCAAGTGGGAACGAAAAATTCGATAGATTTTCATCTGGTTGAGTCGTTAAACGTTGTTGATGTTTTGCTGCAACACGCCTTTTTTGATTTTGAGAGAGTTTATTTTTTGCCACAATCACTAATTTTTTTCTAAAACAGTTTGTCAGTTATGCTACACTAGTTGGTATTAAAAAGAAATTTCTATAGCAAAATATGACTACACAATCTCAAATTAATAGCAATAATCTTATTTGGATAGATCTTGAAATGACAGGACTCAATCCAAGCGTTGATCGTATTATTGAAATTGCCACAATTGTTACCGATTCAGACCTCAATATTCTTGCTGAAGGTCCAGTTATCGCTGTGCATCAATCAGATGAACAACTGGCACTAATGGATGATTGGAATAAAACTACACATGGTAAATCGGGGCTAATTGAGCGTGTTCGTCAAAGTACCATTACAGAACAACAAGCTGAATTGCAAACTATTGAGTTCTTGAAACAATGGGTGCCAGAAAATAGCTCACCAATTTGTGGTAACACAATTGGGCAAGATCGTCGATTTTTATTCAATTATATGCCAATGTTAGAAAGTTATTTTCATTATCGTTACTTAGATGTAAGCACCATTAAAGAGCTAGCTAAACGTTGGAAACCAGAAATCCTAAAAACAATCAGTAAACAGAGTACCCATCAAGCATTAGATGATATTCGTGATTCTATTGCCGAACTTAGTTATTACCGTCAACACTTTTTTAATCTAACTAATTAGTTTATATGCAAATTTTATATACTATTTTAGTTTATTTAATACAACCATTAGTTTGGTTAAAATTGTTATGTCGGAGTCGCAAAGCCCCCGCTTATCGTCAACGCATACTTGAACGTTATGGCTTTTGCAAAAATAAAGTCAAACCAGATGGTATTTTAGTTCATGCCGTTTCGGTTGGTGAAACCATAGCTGCAATTCCTTTAATTAAAGATTTACAGCGGCAATATCCTGATTTACCAATAACTGTAACAACTATGACCCCAACCGGTTCACAACGAGTAAAAGATCTCTTAAATAATAGTGTTAGTCATGTCTATTTACCTTATGACTTACCTTGCGCAATCAAACGATTTTTAAAAATACTACGCCCAAAGTTAGTAATAATTATGGAAACAGAACTCTGGCCTAACTTTATTAGTCAATGCAATAAAAACCAAATTCCGTTGATTATTGCTAACGCCAGATTATCTGAACGCTCAGCTAAAGGATATCGTAAATTGGGGCGAGCTATTAGTAACTTATTGCCTAAAATTAGTATGGTGGCAGCACAAAATCAACAAGATGGCGAACGCTTTGTTTCGCTTGGTCTACCCTCCAATCAATTATCTGTTACTGGAAGCATTAAGTTTGATATTGATTTAACCGCAGAGCAACAACAAAAAATAACACTTCTAAAACAGCAATGGCAATTAAATCGGCCCACTTTGATTACTGCAAGTACTCATAGCGGTGAAGATGAAATAATTTTAGCAGCATTTAAACGCTTACTTAAACAGCATCCAAATTTGTTATTAATCATTGTACCCCGTCATCCTGAACGTTTTAGAACCGTTGAAAAACTAATTACTGATAATGGATTTAATTATCTATGCCGTAGTGATAATGCAATACCGACTGAACAAACACAAGTCGTTTTAGGCGATACTATGGGGGAACTGTTAGAACTTTATGGGCTTGCAGATATTGCCTTTGTAGGTGGCAGTTTAGTTGAACATGGCGGACATAACCCCTTAGAACCAGCTCTACACCATATCCCAATTATTAGTGGCGAGCACTTTTTCAATTTTCAAGTAATTTGTGAACAATTAATTGCAGCCAAAGGAATGATAGTTTGCACAAATGCAGTAGATTCTTTATATTCAATAATAGACCATCTGTTAAATGATAAGATTATGAGTAAACAAATGGGCGAGCACGCTTATCAAGTATTGAAACAAAACCAAGGTGCTCTTCATCGATTACTTGCAATAATCAATCGCTATCTTACTTCAAAATAAGGATCGCCTGTGGAGAAAAAACACGGCCTGTTACTGATTAATTTAGGTACCCCCAGTGACATAACACCCACTGCAATTAAACAGTATTTAACTGAATTTTTACTCGATCGGCATGTTGTTGATTTGCCATATTTTATTTGGTATCCGATTTTAAAATATATTGTGCTACCTAAACGAGTCCCATATATTATTAATCATTATCGCAAAATCTGGTTAGAAGGTGTTTCTCCTTTATTACATTACAGCCAATTATTACGTGATAAATTAAACTACTATCTACCTAATGTTAGGTGCGAACTAGCAATGACATATGGTGAACCAAATATGCAATCAGCGTTGGAAAATCTTAAATCATGTGATGAACTAACTATACTGCCACTATTCCCTCAATATTCAACCACCACTACACTTGCAGTATTTGACAAATTAAAGCAACTCACATCGACTAATCCCATCTTAGCCCGTGCTCAGTTTATTCGTGATTATGCCGATCACCCAAGTTATATCAATGCTCTATATTTACAAGTAAAACAAGCCTTTTTAAAACATGGTCAACCAGAAGTATTACTCCTTTCTTACCATGGCATCCCAGAACGTTATATTAATAAAAGGCAGGATGATTATATTGAGCGTTGTGAACTGACAACGCAACTGTTAACCGAAAAATGCCAAGCCAATGGTATTAATTTGCCTATACACATGGCTTACCAATCTAAATTCGGTAAAGGTAAATGGGTTGAACCAAATACTAGCGACGTATTGCAAAAATTAGCTAACAGTGGCATAAACAATATCCAAGTTATGTGTCCAGGATTTTCGGCTGATTGTATTGAAACAATTTATGAAATTGATGAGCAAAATCGAACAATATTTTTAGATGCTGGCGGTAAAAATTTTTACTATATTCCTGCATTAAATGATTCCGATATACAAATCAATTTACTCTCAGATTTAATACAACATACTGAAACATATAGTGGACCTTAAACATCTTTACAACACTGTAAGTTGAAATAACGTAAGCAATTCGTTGGATAAAAATAAAGTAGTTTATCATCGCCATGCAAACAAAAAGTAAAATAAAAAGGACACTAATAAGCGTCCTTTTTTAACTAAAATTGAATTAAATATTAAATTGTTTTTAGCCATGCTGTAACGTCCTCACCAAGGCTCTTATGACGCATTGCATATTGCACAAAAGTTTGTACATAGCCAAGTTTATTACCACAATCATGGCTACGACCTTTGATACAATAGGCATCTACGGGATCTTCTTCCAATAACATAGCAATAGCATCAGTTAATTGAATTTCCCCTCCTGCCCCTAATGGCGTTTTGGCTAGCATTGGCCAAATCTTTTCCGATAATACATAACGACCAACTACTGATTGATTGGATGGGGCTTCTTCAATTGATGGTTTTTCCACCACACTATACATTTGAGTAACATTACCAGCGGATAATGCTTCACCTCGGCAATCAACAATACCATAAGAAGAAACTAGCTCTTTAGGTACCGGTTCAACCATAATTTGACTATGCTTAGTTTCATGATAATTGTTAATCATTGCCGCTAAATTATCAGTAGTTAAATCACTCTCATACTCATCAATAATTACATCAGGCAACACCACTGCAAAAGGTTCATCACCGACTAAAGGATAAGCACAAAGTACTGCATGCCCAAGCCCTTTAGCTAAACCTTGACGGACACTAGTAATAGTTACATGTTTAGGCAAAATACCTTGTACTTCTTGCAATAACTGACGCTTAACGCGTGCTTCCAACATTGCTTCTAATTCAAAGCTAGTATCAAAATGGTTTTCAATTGAATTTTTTGAAGAATGAGTTACAAAAATGATTTCGGTAATACCTGCAGCAATACACTCTTTAACCACATATTGAATAAGTGGTTTATCTACAACAGGTAGCATCTCTTTAGGAATAGCTTTGGTGGCAGGTAACATACGAGTGCCGAGTCCGGCAACTGGAATGATAGCTTTTTTTACTTTTCCTGTTATAGAAATATCTAGATTTAATGACATTTTCTTTCCTTAAAACAAATTAATCTATAAAACCCTTATATATTAACTGATTATAATACCTATTAACATATATGGAATCCAATTAACGATGCCAATAACTAATTGTATTAAATTAATAATTAACTGTTATCAACCTTGTGCTGTCTTTACTATTGAATTTTCAAGTTATTTAATAATCGTTAAATCTGCCGATTCAATCAATTGAGGATTATCTCTATTGGTAGCTAAAGAATCAATTGAGATATACACGATTTCACAGTTTTGTAGTACAGCTTGTCTTACTACAAATTTGGCTTTGCGATCACGTTTTTCTTTTTGCTTTGCACTAATATAAAGATCATCATAACCATCATCATATAAAGTTGCTCGCTCTAATAAAGTTGGCGCTCGCCAAAAAGTTTCTTTCGGATAATCGCGTACTAAAATCTGATCGGTCAACTTACCTTTCATACCTGCATATGCTGCAGGCAAAACTCGACTATCTCGACTTTGAGCAACATAAATATGTTGATAACTTGATATATTTTTTGGCAATTGATTAAATAAAAATTCCACCCCCGGATGGGTTGAATATTGACAATTTTGCATGACTAAAGGTGCGGTTCGATAATTTAAAAACGAACCGCAACCAACGAGTAAAAATAGCGTTACTATGATTAAAACTCGCTGCATTTTTCCGAATCCATTTATTATTCTAAATATAAGTGTACATAATATTTGCTAACTTACATTTTTTCACTAACTTTTTCAGCTGATTTAGAAATGGCCTTACCACCAGATTGAACATCTTGACCAACTCCTTTAACAGTATTACAACCTACAACGAGGGTCGCCATAATAACACCTAACATTAGAACGAACATTTTATGAAACATAAATAATACTCCTTTCAATTAATAACGTTATTATTTTAATGCAGCAAATGCTTCTGCTACACGGTAAATATTATGGTGATTTAAACCAGCCACACACATCCTTCCGCTGCCCACCAAATAAACAGCAAAATTCTTCCTTAAATAATTAACTTGTTCTTGAGTAAAACCAGTATAACTAAACATACCTCGTTGCTTGACCAAATAATCAAAATCACGATCTGGTACTGCTTTTTTTAAGGAGTCAACTAAAGTAGATCGCATTAATGCGATACGTTCACGCATTAACGCAACTTCTTCATACCATTGCATTTTTAGGTCTGAATTATTCAACACATGTGATACCAACTGGGCACCATAAGCCGCAGGACTCGAATAATTTCGTCTTACTGTTGCTTGAAGTTGGCCAAGGATCCGATTAGCTGCTTCGCTATTTTCACATAGTACAGATAACCCTCCAACTCGCTCACCATATAGCGAAAATGTTTTTGAAAATGAATTGCTTACCAAACCACATAATTTTTTTTCAGCTGCTTTTTTAATAGCATAGACATCATCATCAATACTTTCACCAAATCCTTGATAAGCAATGTCCATAAAGGGAATAAGGTCACGAGCCAACAACACCTCAATTACTTTATCCCACTCGTCATGTGTCAAATCAGCTCCAGTTGGATTATGACAACATGGATGAAGTAACACGATACTTTTGGCTGGTAATTTATTCAATGTTGCTAACATTGCCTCAAATTTAACACCACAGGTTTGTGGATCAAAATAAGGGTATTTATTAACCTTAAATCCAGCTCCATTAAAAATCGCAATATGATTTTCCCAAGTTGGATCACTAACCCAAACCTCGGATGTTGGGAAATAACGAAATAAAAAATCAGCCCCTACTTTCAATGCGCCGGAACCACCTAAGGTTTGAATGGTAGCAATACGTTTATCTTGATATGCAGGATTATTTTCACCAAATAATAAGGATTGAATAGCTTGACAATAACTAGGTAAACCACTCATTGGCAAATAGAGTTGTGCTTGTTTTTGGTTATTATATAGATAATCACGAGCGACTTTTATACATTCTAATTGTGGAATAACTCCATGCTCGTCATAGTAATAACCAATACTTAAATTTGTTTTATCTTTTCGACTATCATTATTAAAATCAGTCACTAATGATAAAATCGGATCTCCAGCATATGACTCAACTTTTTCAAACATATTTATAACCTAGTTTCTCAATAATCTACAATAATTTATTGTAGATTATTGCACCAAGTCAAGTGGCAATCAATCACTAAATAATAGTTTATTAACAGATTATTTTATTGATTATAAAAAGTAAATTTATAGTGTAATTAGAGATATTTTAGGAAGATTATATTAATAATAACATTATTAATATTCTTAAGACTCATACTAAAGCATTAATCTTAAATGAAATATTTTTCCACATTAGATAACTAGTATTAGCACTATGATGTGCTAATACTAACAAGTCTATTTAGCGACAATCACTTCAATTTCGACTTTAGCATCTTTTGGTATTCTGGCCACTTGTACACAAGAGCGCGCAGGGAATGAGGCATTATTTTCAGTAAAGAATGCCTCATAGACACTATTTACCGCTACAAAATCATTCATATCAGCTAAAAAAATAGTGGTTTTGACAATATTATTTACTGCATAACCTGCCGCAGTAATAATTGCTTTAACATTAGCCAAACTTTGTTTAGTTTGTTCTTTAACACAACTGGGCATTTCTCCGGTAGCTGGAATTATTGGAATTTGCCCTGATGCAAACATAATATTGCCTAAATCAACAGCCTGAACATAAGGACCAATCGCAGCAGGTGCTTGGTCTGTATTAATAATTTTTGCCATATCTTTTTATCTCCTGTATAGCTATTCTTTTCCTGATGACTAAAAGTCACACTTTTAGCTTATGACATTTGAACAGGATCATAATTTTATGTCAAGGTAGTACAAAATTATGATCATGGGACTTCTAACAATTTTCTGATATGATAATCAAAATTTTTTTAATTATTGAGATTAACTATGTTTGAGAATTTGACTGACCGTTTATCACAGACATTGCGAAATATTAGTGGTCGTGGGCGATTGTCCGAAGAAAATATTAAAGAAGCGCTACGTGATGTACGTATGGCACTACTTGAAGCCGATGTTGCATTGCCCGTTGTACGTGAATTTATTAATCAAGTTAAAACCAAAGCTGTTGGTCTAGACGTTAATAAAAGTTTAACCCCGGGCCAAGAGTTTATCAAAATTGTACAATCTGAGCTCACTAACGCAATGGGTGAAGTGAATAGTTCACTTAATTTGGCAACGCAACCACCAGCTGTAATTTTAATGGCAGGTTTACAAGGTGCAGGTAAAACTACCAGCGTGGCTAAATTAGCTAAATTCCTTAAAGAAAAACAGAAAAAGAAAGTGCTGGTAGTGTCTGCTGACGTATATCGTCCGGCAGCGATTAAACAACTAGAAACGCTTGCTAAATCCATAGATGTAGAATTTTTCCCATCTGATATCAATGAAAAACCTGTTAATATTGTTAACAAAGCTATTAGTCATGCTAAATTGCAATTTTACGATGCGTTAATTGTCGATACGGCAGGTCGCTTACATGTTGATAGTGATATGATGGATGAAATTAAAGTTCTTCATCAAGCAATTAATCCTATTGAAACCTTATTTGTAGTTGATGCCATGACCGGGCAAGATGCCGCTAATACCGCTAAGGCTTTTAATGATGCCTTACCACTTACCGGGGTTATCCTAACTAAAGTTGATGGTGATGCTCGTGGGGGGGCTGCCCTCTCAATCCGTCATATTACCGGTAAACCAATCAAGTTTTTAGGGATGGGTGAAAAAACTGACGCTTTAGAGCCATTTTATCCAGATCGCATTGCTTCACGAATTTTAGGCATGGGTGATGTAATTTCATTAATTGAAGAATTACAAATTAATGTTGATCGTGAAAAAGCGGAAAAAATTGCCAAAAAGCTGAAAAAAGGCGATAAATTCGATTTTAATGATTTCCAAGATCAGCTTAAACAAATGCGCAATATGGGTGGAATGGGGGCAATGTTAGCTAAATTACCTGGCGTTGGTCAATTACCCGATCATATTAAGGCACAAATGAATGATAAAATAACGATTAAAATGGAAGCAATTATTGGTTCTATGACTTTAAAAGAACGCGCCAATCCTGAAATTATCAAAGGATCACGCAAACGTCGCATAGCCAATGGCTCTGGTACTCAAGTGCAAGATGTCAACAAACTTCTTAAACAGTTTGAAGACATGCAAAAGATGATGAAAAAAATGAAAGGCGGTGGCATGATGAAAATGATGCGACAAATGAAAGGTATGATGGGTGGTGGTATGGGGTTTCCTCGTTAATTAAATATCTCCATCTAATTTTTTGTCATTAACATAAATTGAAATTGTACCACAATAACAATTTACTGGTTTCTATTAAACAATCGCGCTTATGTATGCGCGATTGTCACATAACAATATTACGATTTAATTATTTAATCGATTTAAGTTTAGTCGGTCGATTCATAGTTAATACAGTACCTATAGAAGATATAATAATAAAACCTATAGCTAACCATTGATAACCATTTAACTGTTCATGCAAAATAATTAACCCCGAAAATGCTGCAAAAACAGGTGATAAGCTCATTAAAGTACTAAATGTTTGTGCCGGTACTCTTGGTAAAGCAATCATATCCAAACCATAAGGAATAGCAGATGCTAGTAATGCTACCACAAAAACTAATGGCAAAAGATCTACAGAAAACATCAATCCACCACATTGCCACACTCCGATTGGAAATATAAGAAACGAGGCTATTACTGAACCAATAGCAACACTTGACGAACCATGAAGAGCTCCAGCCTTACGACCAAATAAAATGTAACCAGCCCAACAACTACCTGCTCCTAATGCCAATAAAATACCAATCGGATCTAAGTCACTTGATGCTTGATGAATAGGTAATAATATTACTAAACCTGTTACAGCAATACCTAACCAAATAAAGTCAGTTAAACGGCGGGAAGAACACATTGCGACCATGATTGGTCCGGTGAGTTCAATTGCTACTCCAATACCAACTGGGATCCGCGCTATTGCATTATAAAAACATAAATTCATACACCCCATTACAATGCCGTATAAAAAAATGTACTTCAATGCTAACTTAGTTATTGGTTTACGCCAAGGCTTGAAAATGATAACTAACAGAACAGCAGAAAAGGCTAAACGCCATGCAGTCATTCCTTCCGGTCCAAGTAGCGGAAAAAGATATTTAGCCATCGATGCACTACCTTGCACCGAAATCATCGAAATAACAATTAATAAAACCGGCCAAGACCGTTTCAACATTAGTATTACCTTAATTTATGTAGTGGATTATAATTTGCACAGTTAATAACAAAATGTTTCAGGAAAGCCTTATGTTTAAGTATAAAAATGTACCATGTAATAACTAGTTTTCTCTTTTAACTGAAAGTAAAGCTAGATCTTGTAATGCTTGTTTATATGGGGAATCTGGTAAAATTGCAATAACATCAAAGGCTTTTTTTGCTTCTTGCTGTGCAGCTTGTAAAGTAAACTTAAGCGACCCACATTCATCCATTATTTGCAAAATTCGATTTAGCAAATGTCTACCATTACCTTGTTCAATAGCTTTCCGAATTAGACGTGCATCCTGAGTATTTTTAGTATGATGCATAGCATGTAAAAGTGGTAATGTAGGTTTACCTTCATTAAGATCGTCACCCAAATTTTTACCTAATTTTTGATTACTGTCGGCACTATAATCAAGCAAATCATCAATAATTTGAAAAGCAGTTCCTAAATATTTCCCATACTCTTTCAGAGCAAATTCTTGACGTTCATCTGCTCCAGCAAGTACTGCGGCTGAATGTGAAGTAGCTTCAAATAAGCGGGCGGTTTTACGATAAATAACTTCTAAATATTTCTCTTTGGTAATATCAGGATCATTACAATTGATTAATTGTTGTACTTCACCTTCAGCTATCACATTGGTTGCCGCTGACATAATAGTTAATACTTTAAATGATTCAGTACGGACCATCATTTGAAACGAACGAGTATAAATATAATCCCCCACCAAAACACTAGCAGCATTACCAAAAAAAGCATTAGCTGTCGATTTACCACGACGTAAATCTGACTCATCCACCACATCATCATGTAACAAAGTTGCAGTATGAATAAACTCAATAAAAGCGGCAGTAATAATATGCTTATCACCCTGATAATTAAGAGCTTTTGCTACCAATAAAGCAATAATTGGACGAATACGTTTACCACCACTACTAATAATGTAATTACCTAATTGATTAATTAAAGCAACATCAGAGCTCAGTTCTGCTTGAATTGCTGTATTAACTTTAATTAAATCTTCTTCAACGAGCTCAATAATGTGATTTATTGATGGATTATTCATCAGTTTAACCGTTATAAATAATAGAAAAATATCTAATAGATATTATCTGATAAATATTCTCCTACAACAAGTTTTGATATTGGTTATTTTATTCTTTCAAGAAAATGCTACAAATGATAAGCATTTTCATTTAAACTAACCACCTTAAATTAGAAATGATAACCGTTATGAAGATTAACTTTGATATAGACATCAATAATAAGGAGATTCCTCAATCTCATACAAATAAAAAATTAAAAGGCGTTTATTTATATACATCGCTTTCAGTTTTGTCACACTTTTGTTTTGCTGGTTTACTATTTAGTTCGGCTCTATTTGCCAACAATATTGTAGTTGATGAAGGTAATGACAGTATTAAAGCAATAATGTTAGATTTAACACAAATGGCGGCTCCGGAACAATCATTAGTTGAAAATACGCCCGAAACACAAAATAATGAAATAATTGAAACACCTCCTGTTGAAGAACCAATTATAGAGCCAGTTACTGAACCAGAAGTAGTTAAAGAAGAAGTAAAACCTGAACCAACACCAGTAAAAGAAGCTGTTATTAAACAAGAACAAGAAGTAAAACCTAAAAAGAAACGACCTCCCGCACAGAAGTCTCAACCCCAAAGAATTAGGCAGGAAATTGTGAGTAATAATATTGCAAAAACAGCTGTAGCACCGTCAATTTCTGATAATCGCCAATTTTCGGCAACACCATCGCCCATTAGTCGCAACCAACCAGAATATCCACGACGAGCTCTAGATATGCGTTTAGAAGGATATGTAATAGCGATTTTTGATGTAAACAGTGATGGCCGGGTTGAAAATATACGTATTGTCGAAGCCAATCCTAATAATATTTTTAATCGCTCAGTTATTACTGCAATGAAAACATGGAAGTATAAGCCTATAGCAGCCAGCAATTTAAAAATAAAAATTATTTTTAATCGAGATAAATCAATCAATTTAAATGGTGTTTAAGTAAACTAGCTTTATAGTATATTGTTTTAATTAAGCATATATCAGTTAGTGATATTAACACGATGATATAAAAAAAATTTTTTTAATCGATAAATTTATTTTTTCATCAATTTTTCAATTTGGTCCGGATCTTTAGGAACATCAGCAGTAAGTACCTCGTTTCCGTACCTTGTAATCAAAATATTATCTTCTATACGAATCCCAATACCTTTATAACGCTCGGGAACATCAGCGTCTTGATTTATATACAAGCCCGGTTCAACGGTTAATACCATACCTGGTTCTAAAACGCGATCTCGTCCACTACCGACATCATGCACATCCATTCCTAACCAATGCCCCAAACCATGCATATAGTAAGTAATGTATGCTCTATCGGCAATTAATCTATCAATACTACCTTGAAGTATACCCAGTTTGACTAAACCTTCAACCATGGTTCTAACTACATGATCATTAACTTCTTTAATTGATGTACCAGGTTTAAATAATGAAATAGCTTGATATTGTGATGCTAATACAATGTCATATATTTCGCGTTGTGCTTGACTGAATTTACCATTAATCGGAAAGGTACGAGTAATATCACCTGCATAATATTGATATTCACAGCCAGCATCTATCAGAACCAATTCACCTTCTTTTAATTTGGTACTATTATTTTCATAATGTAAGATACAACCATTATTGCCACCACCAACTATAGTGTTATAAGATGGCCAACGAGCGCCATGTATAGCAAATTCATGTAAAATTTCGGCCTCTAATTGATATTCATACAGATGCGGTTTACATTTTTGCATCGCCCTTATATGTGCTTGAGCACTAATCTTGCAAGAGTCTCGCAAAATTGCCATTTCAAATTCAGATTTGAACATACGCATCTCATGTACTATAGGCCGCCAATCAATCACTTTAGTGGGTGCGGATAAATTTAATCTTGTACCTTGTCGCAAAGTTGTTAATGCTTTCTTGACAATTTGATCGGCAAATCCATATTGTTGATCAGCGTGATAGATTGCTGTTTTGCCATTTAATAAATCAGGAAGTACACCATTTATTTCATCGAAAAGATACGCTTCATCAACCCAAATTGAATCTAAAGCAGCTTGCTGCCCTAAACGATAACCTGTCCATGTTTCTGCTAATGGATCTTTTTTCCGATTAAATAGTACACACCTAGAACTATTATCTGATTTTTTTATAACAACAAACAGCGCTTCAGGTTCAGAAAAAAAAGTAAAGTACCAAAAATCACTATTTTGTCGATATGGATAGTGAGTATCATTACTACGTACTACTTCTGGAGCAGCAAAAAAAAGTGCAACACTATTAGATTCCATTTGTGCTAGCAATTTTTCTCGGCGAGTTAAAAGCTCTGTTTTGAATTCCGCTTTTGTCATCATGATTACCTTAAGTATGATTAGCCATAAATCTTAATGAATAGTTGGAGAGATATCTGCATCATTAAACTCGTCAAAGCACAATATAGATGTGATGCGAACATACTCTTTAATCTCTTCAAATGCAAATCCAAGCTCATCTGGATCTTCATTTTCATCATAGCCAAGTTTAACAATTTGCCGTAAATCATATATAGCTTCACCAACATCGCCTTTAAGGCGATTAAGTTTAGGTTGAACTAACCCAATTCCGAGTAAAAAATGATTTACCCAACCGACTAAATCATCTATTTGTGTAAATAAATCATGCTCACTTAATAACAATTGAAATTCAAAATTTTTATCTGCCAATTGTTGCTTAGTTAAGCTATATAGCTGTTTAATCTGTTGATTTAAAGGATCAATAATAACTTGTCCATTATTTAACATATCTTTAACTAATGGGTACCAACTTTCATCATGATTTCCACCAGCTAAAATCCCTGATATAAAACCATGTAGTTCAGCTGCAGTGATACCAAGTTTATGGTGCACTAGTTGACGATTAAACTCGTCATAATTAATCTTGTCAGTCATACATTCCACCCTGCACTTTAACTCAATATTAGTATATAATTCCTATCTCAAATTATAAATGATAAACAGATTAAGCTGTGAGATAAAGGAATTATTTTGGACATTATAAGATTACCTTTGAAAATGACTTTGCTATTTATAATGGTTATTATATTTTTAACTGCTTGTAGTTCTTGGTGGTCAAATCAAGGAATAATTACTCTTGATGTACATGATAAAGCACAAACTTATGTGACAAGCCAAAACTTACCTACTTATTACAAATTAAGCAATAGTGAGCAAGAACTTAAAAAGTTTGAAACTAATTGTCGAGAAGAGATTAAAGCCTCACAACTTGATGGTAGTGAAGAATTAGTTTTCGAAAATATCAAACACGGAATCCATGGTCAGGTTGAATTCAAAAAATGTAGTGATAGAATCACTCGAATTTACCGATATTAATAGATAGAATATGCATATTTAAGTGTGTTAATGTGGATAATATTAACAGTTTTTAAAGATATATGAAATCTTACTAGCCTTTCTAGAGGTTTTTATTTATATTGTTCAGATCGCACAAATGAAATAATTTTGGGAGTAAAACAACTATGTATAAACAAGATGTAACCATTACTGCGTCCAATGGTCTTCATACCCGCCCTGCCGCACAGTTCGTAAAAGAAGCAAAAAACTTCAATGCTGAAATAACTGTCACTTCGAATGGTAAAAGTGCTAGTGCTAAAAGTCTTTTTAAATTACAAACTTTAGGTTTAACACAAGGTACAGTAATTACTATTTCTGCTGAAGGAGAGGATGAAAAAGAAGCAGTCAATCATTTAGTAAAATTAATTCCTGAGTTGGAATAATATCTCCCAATTAGCAATGAACAGTTTTAAAATTACATAAGGATTAAATGTTATGATATCAGGTATACTTGTTTCCCCAGGCATCGCTTTTGCTAAAGCATTATTACTAAAAGAAGAACCGATTGTTATTAATAATAAACAAATTATTGATAATAAAATTGATGCTGAAATTGAGCGTTTTAAAGAAGCCCGACAAAAATCAAGTGAGCAACTTCATGCTATTATGACACGTGCTAAATCGACTCTAGGTGAAGATAAGGCTGCTATTTTCGAAGGACATATCATGCTTCTTGAAGATGAAGATCTTGAACAAGAAGTTATTTCTCGTATTCAAAGCAAACATTCTACCGCTGATGCCGCAGTCCAATCTGTATTTGAAACTCAAGCTAAAGAACTTGAAAACCTTGATGATGAGTATTTGAAAGAACGTGCTGCAGATATTCGTGATATTGGCAAACGTTTACTAAAAAATATTTTAGGTATGGAAATTGTTGATTTAAGTGCTATTAGTCAACCGTGTGTTTTAGTTGCTAATGATCTTACACCTTCAGAAACTGCTCAATTAAATCTAGATATGGTTTTAGGTTTTATTACTGATGCTGGTGGACGAACATCTCACACTTCGATTATGGCTCGTTCATTAGAAATTCCAGCTATTGTCGGTACTTCTAATGCTACTCAAGAAATTAAACAAGGTGATTTTATTATTTTAGATGCTATTAATAATGCTATCTATATTAACCCAGATCACACTACACAAGAAAAACTAAAACAAGTTCAAGCCAAATTTATTGCCGATAAAGAAGAACTAGCAAAATTAAAAGACTTACCTGCAGTAACACTTGATGGTCATCAAGTCGAAATTTGCGGCAATATAGGAACTGTTCGTGATATCGCTGGTGCTGAACGCAATGGTTATGAAGGCGTTGGACTTTACCGAACTGAATTTTTATTTATGGATCGTGATGCGTATCCTGATGAAGAAGAGCAATTTAAAGCATATAAAGAGGTCGCTGAGTCAACTAATGGCTTATCTGTTATAGTTAGAACAATGGATATTGGTGGTGATAAAGACGTACCATATATGCATTTACCAAAAGAAGAAAATCCATTTTTAGGCTGGCGAGCCATTCGAATTTGCCTTGACCGTAAAGAAATACTGCATGCACAATTAAGAGCTATTTTGCGAGCATCAGCATTTGGCAAATTACGTGTTATGTTCCCAATGATTATTTCTGTTGAAGAAATTCGTTTATTAAAATCTGAAATTAGTATTCTTAAAGAACAATTAAACCTCGAAGGGAAAGCGTTTGATAAAAATATTGAAATTGGTGTGATGATTGAAACACCTGCTGCGGCTGTTATTGCCCATCATTTAGCCAAAGAGGTTGATTTCTTTAGTATCGGAACCAATGACTTAACACAATATACCTTAGCGGTCGATCGTGGCAATGAACTAATTTCTCATCTTTATAATCCACTTGCACCATCAGTATTGACTTTAATTAAAAATGTTATTGATGCTTCTCATAAAGAAGGTAAATGGACTGGTATGTGTGGCGAACTAGCTGGTGATGAAAGAGCTACTATTTTACTACTAGGTATGGGACTTGATGAATTTAGTATGAGTGCAGTATCAATTCCAAAAATCAAAAAATTGATTCGTAATACCAATTATGCAGAAGCTAAAAAACTTGCTGATTTAGCGCTTGAGAAAGCAACAACAAAAGAAATTCTTGATTTGATTGAAAGTTATACGACAGAAAAACAAGTTATTTAGGAGGATATAATGGGGTTATTTGATAAAATAAAGCAATTTGTATCTGATGATAATAAAAATAGTATTGAGATTATTGCTCCATTAAGTGGTGAAATTGTTAAAATTGAAGATGTACCTGATGTCGTTTTTGCAGAAAAAATTGTTGGCGATGGCATTGCAATTAAACCGGCAGGTAATAAAATTGTAGCTCCATTAAATGGTAAAATCGGTAAAATTTTCGAAACTAATCATGCTTTTGCAATTGAATCAGATGAAGGTATTGAGCTTTTTGTTCATTTCGGTATTGATACTGTGGAATTAAAAGGAGAAGGTTTTACTCGCATTGCTGAAGAAGGGCAACAAGTTAAAATTGGTGACACAATTATTGAATTCGATCTACAACTACTAGAAAGCAAAGCCAAATCAGTTTTAACTCCAGTGGTAATTTCCAATATGGAAAGTATTACTGAATTAACCAAACTATCTGGTACCGTTGAAGCAGGTAAAACACCAGTCATGCGGGTAAAAAAATAAGTATCTTTCATAAAAAACCTTTAGCTTACAACTAAAGGTTTTTTTATAGTATAA
This sequence comes from Gilliamella sp. wkB112, assembly GCF_001690685.1. Taxonomy (GTDB): domain Bacteria; phylum Pseudomonadota; class Gammaproteobacteria; order Enterobacterales; family Orbaceae; genus Gilliamella; species Gilliamella apicola_J. The sequence goes on from NZ_LZGL01000020.1 coordinate 57,359, forward strand.
AATTCGTATATTCAGTTATCCTTGTTAACGCCACTTCTTATATTGATTAATCAAATTATTAGTTGAATCATCATGAGACGTCACTGGTTTATCATCAGCTAATTCAGGTAAAATTCGCCCAGCTAACTGTTTACCTAATTCAACGCCCCATTGATCAAAACTAAAGATATTTAAAATAATACCTTGGGTAAAGATCTTGTGCTCATACATAGCGACTAATGCACCGAGTGTATAAGGAGTGATCTTTTTAACTAAAATAGAGTTGGTCGGTTTATTACCTTCAAATACCTTAAATGGAACAATTGCTTCTACTTTATCAAGTGTTTTTCCTGCAGCAATAAATTCTTGTTCAACTTGCTTAGCTGTTTTACCAAAAGCTAATGCTTCAGTTTGTGCAAAGAAGTTAGAAAGTAATTTTGGATGATGATCACCAACAGGATTATGGCTAATAGCAGGGGCAATAAAATCACAAGGAATAAGTTTAGTACCTTGATGAATTAATTGATAAAAAGCATGTTGCCCATTAGTACCTGGTTCTCCCCAAATGATCGGCCCAGTAGTATAAGTGGTTTTATGACCGTTGCGATCTACACTTTTACCGTTTGATTCCATATTACCTTGTTGGAAGTAAGCTGCAAAACGGTGCATATATTGATCATAAGGTAAAATAGCTTCGGTTTCTGCACCGAAAAAGTTATTATACCAAATACCAATAAGTGCTAATAAAGTTGGAATATTTTTATCAATTGGCGCATTTTGGAAGTGCTTATCCATAGCATGACCACCAGCTAAAAATTGTTTAAAATTATCAAAACCTATTGATAGCACGATTGATAATCCAATCGCTGACCAAGATGAATAACGACCACCAACCCAATCCCAAAATTCAAACATATTGGCAGTATCAATACCAAATTTTTCAACTTCTTTAGCATTAGTTGACAGCGCAACAAAGTGCAGGGCTACTGCTTTGTTATCTTTGGCTGCTGCAAGTAACCAATCACGCGCAGTTTGTGCATTGGTCATGGTTTCTTGTGTCGTAAAAGTTTTTGAGGCCACTAGAAATAGAGTTGTTTCTGGGTTTAAACCTTTAAGCGCCTCTACAATATGAGTACCATCAACATTAGACACAAAATGCATAGTTAAATGGTTTTTATAAGGTCTTAAAGCCTCTGTTATCATATGTGGACCAAGATCAGAACCTCCAATCCCAATATTTACAACATCAGTAATGGCTTTTCCTGTGTAACCTTTCCATTCACCACTTATAACTTTATTACTGAATTTTTCCATTTTTGCTAGCACAGCATTAACATCATCCATAACATTTGTACCATCTACATAAATAGGGGTATTTGATACATTACGAAGGGCCACATGTAATACTGCTCGATTTTCTGTTCGATTAATTTTTTCACCACTATACATAGCTTTAATTGCACCATTGAGGTCACATTCATCAGCAAGCTTATAAAGGATTTCTAATGTTGCTTGTGTAATTCGATTTTTGGATAAATCAACTAGAAATTCATCTTCAAAAGGAATACTAAGTTTCTCGACTCGCTTTGGTTCTTCGTTTAAGATTTGTGCAATCGTTTTACTTTTGTCTTTTTCGTAGCTAGTTTGTAGAGACTTCCAAGATGATGTAGTAGTTGGATCTATTGACTTTAACATAATAAATTCCTTAGATAATATGCGTTGTGTTCATAATATAACTATGCCAAAGATGATGCAAGATAAGGATTTTATGAACTAATTTCTAGGTATAACATCAAAACTATTTCTTTAGGTGGATAAATACCTATGTTCAAAATCTCTCTATTAGTTTTTTTATTTAATCATCAATTGTCATATTACGAGTGGTTAAATCAAATGGCGTTAATTGATAAACATAATAATTAAGCCAATTGCTGAATAAAAGATAAGCATGGCTACGCCAAGTTGCTTTAGGTATTAAATGTGGATTATTTTCAGGAAAATAATTTGCTGGAATTTCTGGTTTAATACCAGCTTTTAAATCACGGTAATATTCATTGGCTAGTGTAAAAGAGTCATATTCGGGATGACCTGTCACAAATGCCATACGTTTATCTCTAGTAGTCATTAAATAAGCGCCAGTAATGTCAGATTCAGCTAAAATATTTAAATCAGTATAGGCTTTAATTTTGTCCAAAGGGAAATCAGCATTACGCGAATGTGGAGCTAAAAATGTATCATCAAAACCACGAGTCAAAATAGCATTTGGCTCGATTGTATTGTGCTGATACACCCCTGATAATTTATGAGTACGTGTTAATTTTGGGAGATCATATAAAACATTTAAAGCCGCTTGTACCGCCCAACAAACAAACATGGTTGAAGTTACATGTTCTCTTGCCCAATCAATAATTTCAACTAATTTAGGCCAATAAACCACCTCAGAAAAAGCAACTTTTCCTAATGGAGCACCAGTAATAATTAAGCCATCAAAATTCTGTTCACGAATATCATCAAAATTACAATAAAAGCTATTTAAATGTTCTATTGGCGTATTTTTTGATTCACGCTGATCAATACGTAATAACTTGATATTAATTTGCAAAGAAGAATTAGATAATAATCGCAAAAACTGGTTTTCAGTTTCAATTTTTTTAGGCATAAGATTTAGGAATAGAAGCTTTAATGGGCGAATTTCTTGTGTATTTGCTCTAGATGAGGTCATCACAAATACATTTTCATTACGAAGTACATCAACAGCTGGTAGAGAATCAGGAATACAAATAGGCATAACACAAGCTCCTAAAAAGCATTAATCTATTTAAAATAACTTTCCAGAATAGACGTCTAGAAATCTATATAGCTAAATATAGTGTGTTTTAAATTATTTGTCGAGACTTTTTATGAGACAACAATTGATTAAAATATAATAAACAAATCTGATATTAAAATGCCCTTGTATCAGTCCGCCAAGTATCAGCCGTCAATGCTTCACCAAAATAACTGTGAATAAGTTTTTGCGTAATATCGCTTAATGGTGAAGCTAATACTTCAGCGGTATTACCATATTCAACCAAATCACCATTATGCATTACTAAAATCTCATCACTTATATGCTTCATCATCCCGATATCCTGAGTTACATAAACATAAGATATTTTTTGATCTTCTTGTAATGACAACATCAAATTTACTATTTGAGATCGCATTGAAATATCTAAAGCAGCTAAAGCTTCATCAAGAATAATAACTTTCGGCTTCAAAATTAATGCTCTGGCAAGTGCCACCCGTTGTTTTTGACCCGCGGCCATAACTGAAGGGTAATATGACGCATGTTCCGGTAATAACCCCACTTGCTTCAATACAGCATTAATTAGCTTTTCGCGTTCAATTGCATCATAATTAGCATTACGTTTTAATGGAATTTCTAGTAATTGTCCAATACGAAGTCTTGGGTCAAACGAGCTTTCAACATGCTGGAAAATCATACGAATAAGTTGGCAACGGCTACTATAATCACCATATTTAACTTTAAGGTCATTAATCCAAATATCACCACTATCAGGTTTTATCATTCCCACTAACATTTTAGCAAGCGTTGATTTTCCTGAACCATTTTGTCCAATAATAGCGAGAGTTTTTCCCTCATTAAGCGAAAATGATAGCGGTTTAACTGCATCAATACGCAAATGTCCAAAAATACCTTTAGGAACTAAAAATTGTTTGGATAAATTACGCACTTTTAAAACTGGATTCATGGTTATTCCTTCTAAATGAATAGCTATTCCTCAGTATTCAAAGGGAAATGACAGGCAACAGAATGGTCTTTTATTGGTATCAATTCTGGGGTTTGAATACATTTTTTTTGTGCATAAGGACAACGTGGGCCTAATCTGCAACCAATAGGCAAATGCTCAAGCGACGGTATTACTCCAGGTAAAGCATTCAATGGACTTTTGTGAGGCATGGCTTTTCCAAAATCAGGAATTGCATAAATTAGCGCTTGAGTATAAGGATGATAGGGTGATTTAAACAAGTCTTTACTATCAGCTATCTCCACCATTTGCCCACAATATAGCACGTTAATGCGATCCGTCCATCTGGTTACCATTTGTAAATCATGACTAATCAATAAAATTGTGGTTCCCATATTTTGATTCATACTTGCGAGTAATCGAAAAATTTGCGCTTCTGTTGTAGCTTCCATCGCATTAGTAGGTTCATCAGCAATAAGTAGTTTAGGCTGATTAGCAAGCGCAATAGCAATCATCACCTTTTGACATTCGCCTTCAGTCAATTCAAAAGGATAAGATTTGAGTATTTCTTTATGATCTTTAATGCCTACTCGATGTAGTAACTCAATAGCACGATTTTTACGCCAAAATAACCGTTGCCACCAATGACCTTTGAATGTCCTTCTTGGGATTGCATCGATTAACTGCTGTCCGATTTTCATTGAAGGATCTAAACAAGATTGTGGTTCTTGGAATATCATTGAAATATTAGCACTAATCACTTTACGTCGTTGCTTTGGCGTAAGACTTAATAAATCAATATTATCAAAATGAAATCGATCGGCAGAAATCTTCCAATTGTTATTAGTTACCCCTAAAATAGCTTTTGCTATCAAACTTTTACCAGAACCAGATTCACCCACTAATCCTCGAATTTCGCCTTCAGATAATTTTAGATTCACTCGATCAATCGCTCGTAAAAGACCGTCAGGAGTAATAAATTCAATAGTCAAATTACGGATATCTAATAATGCCATAACTAATTACTCGCTTGACGACCATATAGGCCAAAAATAAACAAATAAACTAATGTAATAGTAATGGCTACAGCAATTCCTGGTGATAAAAAAGCCCAGTAATTTGTAGTAATAATATCTTTCATTTGAAACATCATCATGCCTAGATCTGGTCGGGAAATGTCATTTGCAAAACCTAAAAATGTTAAAGTGGTAATGGCTAAAATAGCAGTCCCAAATAACGATACAAGTTCAGTTAAATAAACAGGTAATATATTAGGAATAATATAGCTATTTAAAATTGTAAACGCTGATAATCCATCTAATCGATAAGCTGTAATATAGATTTTATGCCATTCCCTGATCATTTGTTGGTAAATATTGTAAATAAAACGAGGCATATAGGATAAAACAATAACTACTAGCATATTCGTGATATTGTCTTCAATTAATAAGCTGATTACTATTACTGCCAACAATGGAGGAATCACCATACAAAATCGAAATAATAATAATATTACTGCCCTTAAAATTGGAATAAAAAACATTATATAATTTAATATACTACCAACCAAAACCACATAAAATACAGCTTTCATGGTCATTGCAATAGTTGATCGGTATCCTATCAATAGGTAATAAAATATATCTTGTCCTTGAGCATTAGTTCCAAGAATATGGTTGATATCACCATTTATAACCCAAGCTGGTGGCAGAGAAACCGCATAAATAGGATCTAAATGGGCATGAAAAAACCAACGAGTTGATAACGCTACAAACATAATTGCCAAAATTCCATAGAACCCTATCATAGAATAAAGATCACTATGTAATTTCTTAAAACATAGAGTTAGCTTATTAAGTAACTTGATTCGCCTAAACATAATTTTCCTTATGCCTCATAGGATAAATCACAATAGCTGAAATTTCACCAAACAATGTCAATAAACTAATCAAAGATCCGCATGCTAAAATTGCAATAGCAATGATGGAATAGTTATGGTGATAATAAGCCATCATAATCCATTGCCCTAGCCCTACCCGATTAAATAAGATCTCAATAACCATCGTTGAAAATAATAATGTTGTAGTATTATAAGTTAATAATGGAATAGTTGCTGGAATTGAGTTAGGTAATAAATGTTTACGTAAAATTTTAAATGGTGAAGTTTCACGAATAATCGCCATTTTAATAAAATTTTGTTGAGCTGTATTTTTCACATTTTGGCTAACTAATTGAATAGTTACAATACTGGGTTGAATAGATAAAATAGTAATGGGTAAAAGCAAATATTGCATTTGTTCAAGTAGTAATTCTATCTTATCTGTTTTAGATGAAAGAATAATATCTAATAAAGAAGCACTAGTAACTGGAGGCGCAATATTAAAATTAATAAATAATGACCATGTAGATGATGATAAATACATAGCAACAATAACAATTAGTACTAAAGGGCATGAGTAAAGAAGTAAACAACTTAATCTAATAGTGTTATTTAACCAATTAATATTACTTAACCCCAAAAAAACACCTAAAGGAATACCAATTAATAACGTAATAATTAAAGCTAAAATACAAAGCTCAAATGTAGCAGATAATGTCTGTAAAAATGGAACATGTTCTCCTGATAACAATATGAATTGACCTTGTATTAACTGCTTAAAAAAAGCAGTATAGGCATCAAAAAAACTTAAATTGAAAAATATTGAATCGGGAACAAAATAAACAAGACAAAAGCTAATCTGAGCCAACACACAGACAATGAATAAGAATGTTACTATTTTTCTTAAAATATAGATTATCATTATACATCTTTATTGTAATTAATGCCCCAAATAGAAACAGTGGGAGATATATTTCTCCCACTTTATTAATAATAGTTTTTTAATCAGATGGTAATATTGGTTTACTTGCCTCTGCATATGCATGATCTTGTGCACTTAAACCGCCAGCATTACCTTTACCATTAAAATGATATTCCGACTCCTCACGAAGTTTTATTGCCACCTCAGATACTAAATATTCAGGGGCTGGTGCTTTAGTCATAGCCGATGAAGAATAACCAACTATTTTTTGATGATCAATAATCGGAGAATCACTATCACTAACATTTTGTTCACCAGCTTCATAGTCAATATTCAATTCAATAGCAACAGGGGGCTGATTTTGTAGTGTTTCATTAATTTTATTAGAATCAACAATATTATTAGTACTACCATTCTCAATTTTATCTTTAACAATAACTGGTAACAATAATGATGGAATAACCGGAACAATATCATTTGGTTCATCATTATTATTAATTAAACTACTATAATCAATTACCACTCTTCCCAATGCTAATTCTAATGAAGCAGCAGCAAATGGTAATGGAACTGGAGATTGTTTAAGATAATTATTTTTAACACGTCTCTTATTTCGTTGCCCATTCATCCGTAAATGTCTAGATGTACGACGTTGGCGTTTTGGTTGTTGCTCTACAGCCGATACATCTATTGTTTCTGATACAATGACTGGTAACAATACCGAAGGAATAATCACTTTATCTTGCACAACCGGCACGACTGATATTTCATTAGTCATATCAGCTGTTTTAATTCGTACACTCTTAGTTAATGATCGCTGTTGGCGCCTTGGTTTGACTTCACGTTGTTTAGTTTGAACAACTTCATTAACAACTTTAGTTGTGTTATTTGAGGCAGAATTAGCTATATTATTATTTTGTTTAGCCCGACGATTATTATTTTTAACAGTTTCTTTTAGATCTTCCGTTGCAATATTGCTACTGTTGGTAGTTGTAGTATTATTCTTATTATTACGTTGACGTCGATTATGTGATCGTTGATTATCACGTCTTTTAGTTGGTTGTGCCTTTACTATTGGTTGAGGTTCAGTCTTTTCGGTCACAAATAATTTACGTAACCTTGAAATTAGACCATTAAAGAAACCAACTGATTTTTCAGGTTTAGGTTCAATTTTAGATGTGGTATTCGTTTCAACTTTAGGTCCTGAAAGTACTGCTTGTTCAACTATAGTTTCAGCAATTTCTTCTTCTTCCTCTTCTTCTAGCTCACGAATAAGTTTAGGTAAATTATAACTTAGTACATCAGTTTCTTCACCACTACGTTTACGAATTACTTTATAGAGTGGTGTTTCCATTTCTTCATCGCTAGCAATCACAATTTTGACATCAGGATGCATGCGTTCAATATTAGTAATAGCACGGCGTTTTTCATTCAATAAATAACTAGCAATAGGTACCGGAACAATTACATCAATTTGCACGGTATTATCTTTCATCGCTTCTTCTTGAATTAACCGAAGAATAGAAAGAGATAGTGAGTTATTATCCCTAACAGTACCTGTTCCTTGACAACGCGGACAAATATGATGAGTAGCTTCACGCAAAGAAGGACTTAAGCGTTGGCGCGACATTTCAAGCAAACCAAACCGTGAGATTCGTGTAGTTTGAATTCTAGCTCGGTCTGTTTTCATTGCTTCTTTAAGGCGGTTTTCGACTTCTCGTTGGTTGCGAATTGGAGTCATATCAATAAAATCAATTACGATTAATCCACCAAGATCGCGTAAACGTAATTGACGAGCAATTTCTTCTGCAGCCTCAAGATTAGTATTAAAAGCAGTCTCTTCAATATCACTACCACGAATTGATTTTGCTGAGTTAATATCAATAGCTGTTAAAGCCTCAGTCGCATCAATAACAATCGAACCACCTGAAGGTAACCTAACTTCACGTTGAAATGCCGACTCAATTTGACCTTCGATTTGAAAATGATTAAATAATGGTACATCGCCTTCGTAGAGTTTAAGGCGACTAACATATTCTACACGCCCTAAATCCACTAACCGTTTTTTAGCTATTTCAAGTACTTTCGGATTATCGATCAGAATATCGCCAACATCATCACGTAAATAATCGCGAAATGCTCGAGTGATAATATCACTTTCTTTATGAATTAAACTTGGCGCAGGATGATTTTTAGCTTCATTTTGAATGGCAGACCAATAATTAACCAAAGCATCAAGATCTTGTTGTAACTCTTCTTGAGTTTTACCAACACCAGCTGTTCTAGCAATAACCCCCATCCCTTTTGGTTTTTCAATCGCATCAATAATCCGCTTCAGATCAGCTCGTTCTTCACCTTCAATACGACGTGATACCCCCCCTGCACGAGGATCGTTTGGCATTAAGACTAAATAACTCCCGGCCAAGCTAATATACGTTGTTAATGCCGCGCCTTTTTTGCCACGAATCTCTTTTTCAATTTGAATTAATACTTCCTGACCTTCTTGTAAATGTTTGATGCTACGGCGTCCAGAAATATTGGAAGGGAAATAGCTTTCAGCAATTTCTTTTAATGGTAAAAATCCATCACGTTCACCACCATAAGAAACAAAGGCTGCTTCTAAACTTGGATTGATTTTAGTAATTTTACCTTTATAAATATTAGCTTTTTTTTGCTCATGACCAAGGCTTTCGATATCTAAATCATATAACCTTTGACCATCGACAAGAGCGACTCGCAGCTCTTCTTGCTGGGTTGCGTTGATTAGCATTCTTTTCATTATTCTACACTCTTAATTAATCTTAATTAATTGTAGGTAGAATCCAATTATTTATAGAGTGCTTATTTTAACAATGGTAACCAATGATACTAAATTCAGCGCGTTTATACGGTATTCATTATTTTATTTGTGTTATTTTTGTTATTATTTTATGTGAATCCGCTATTATTTACCTAATAACAATTCTATATTTCAGGCACAACTTTCAATCCGAAAACTTTGCATATTTTTCGAACTATCCCTAAAAATATAATCCATTGATATCATTTTATGGTTAATTTGCAATCCAACTTTTTTATCGGTCTTTGGCAAACAAACTAAATCTTTTTTAATTGTTTAAAATAAACATGTTATCTAACTATAATGGTTCTACTTACACTATTTTCTTTTAGAAATTTGTAATGTCTAACGCCATTGCTGCATTACAAGGATAAAATTATCCATCTCTATTATTCACGTTTCAGCTAAGGATAGCAAGCAAATTAAATCCACTACTATTAAATAAAAAATTAATAATTATTCTTCTGTTCTGAGCGACACTACAAACCTTGCCCCACCTAATGGGCTAGTTACAACAAAAGCTTTACCATTATGAAATTCAGCCATTAATTTTACATAGGCCAAACCAAGCCCATATCCCCCCGTTGCGCGAGTTCGGCTGGTATCGAGTCTAGAAAAAGGCATAAAAATCTTTTCGCGGGCATCAAAAGGAATACCAGCTCCATCGTCATCAATTTCAATTACTACACTATTCTGTTGTTTACTCAAATTCAAAATAGCTTTATGTGTTGCATATTTGAACGCATTAAGTAATAAATTTTTGACAATTGTTTCCATAAGATTAGTGTCAATTAATGCCTCAACATCTTGGCAATTACAAACTAATTCAAACTTTGGAGGTTTGAAAAGTTCTAATGACTGACAAACTTTATCACCCCATTCTTTTAATGATACACAACTTAGATTTAACTCAATATTACTTTGCTGCATTTTGAAGTAATTTAAACTAGCGTTAATCAGTGTTTCTAGTTCATTAATATCATCGCTCATACCTTTTTGTAAGAGAGACCTTTCTTGTTGATCATTCGATTCTTCTAGCATGCTTAGTTCAAAGCGCATTCTAGCAAGAGGTGTACGTAATTCATGAGCCATAGCATGTGAAATAGTTTGATTGGTACTAACTAAATGTTCAATATGGGTTCCCATATTATTAAGAACATTTGCTAGTGGTTTAAATAACCAACCTTTAACATTTTCGGTGCGTGCATGTAGATTTCCTTGCCCTAATTGTTCTGCGGTTTGACGAATATTCACTAAGTCTTTCCAGACTGCACTAAAAGCAAAATAAATCAAAATAAAAAAGATAATAGCACTAAATAATGCCCAGATAATAAGAAAAACACTCAATGACATCGTGTTAGATTCTAAAATATCACGCATTACAATAGGACCTAATTGCAGCAAATTACCATCGTTCAAATCAACATATACAACCTCTCTATCACTATCATACGCAAAACCCAGTTTTACTAATTCGTTATGTACAGAATGAGGTAGTGATGTATTAATTGGCTGTATCTCTATTGGATAGCCAAAATAAGGTTGCAATTCATCAACAACTTGCTGTAGCGGTCGATCCTTATTTTCATTAATTTGCATTCGGATTAAATTAACCGTTCCTCGTTGAGATTCACGGAACACAATATGATCATCTGGCATATCAGTTAATGAGGACGGTAAGGAATCAAATACTAATAAAGCACCATAAGCAATAATACACTGCAATGAAAGTAAAATAACCAGATAAAATATAATACGGCGATTAAAAAACAATGGTTTAGCTAATAGCTGGCTCAATGGTTATCCCCTTCTCGCAAGAATAGATAACCTTTACCGCGTACCGTTTTGATTCGTAATGGATTATCTGGATCATCGAGTAATTTACGACGAAGTCTTGAAATTCGAGCATCAATCGAACGATCACTACCGTCAAAATCAATACCTCTAACCTGAGAAAAAATATCGTCTCGTGATAGAATTTTGCCGGCATTACTAGCAAGTAACCATAAAAGGTCAAATTCAGCTGTAGTTAAATCGATTTCTTGATCTTGTAATGATACTTTACGATTTTCAGCATCAATTACCAGATTATCAAAAACTATTATTTTGTCATTAAAAGACATAATCGATTCTTTATTATCTTCTTTATCTAACTCAATCTGTTTCCGTCGCAGTAAAGCGCGAATTCGAGCTAAAAGTAATCTCGGTTCAACTGGTTTAGCTAAATAATCATCAGCTCCCAATTCAAGCCCGACGATTTCATCGATATTATCTTCACTTGCTGTCATTATAAGAATAAAATTATTAAACCATGTACGTATATCACGGCAAATATCAAACCCCGATTTTTCTGGTAACATGACGTCTAAAATCACCAGATCTGGATTGAGTTTTTGAATTTTTTCTTCTGCCCCTTCACCACTATTATGCCATTCAACAATATAACCTTGCCTAATAAGATAAACTTGAATTAGATTAGCTAATCGCTCATCATCTTCGATGATTAATATACGTTCACTCATTTTTCCTTCTTATTACTATAAGGTATAATTAGAGATACCTCATTATACAGACAATTTCATATCCGTTACAAAATATATACAAAGAGCCTACAAAGTTTAAAATCACTCTATGAGAAAATTTGCACATTTATATAAATTGAATATGTTTATTAACAAATGAATACTTTTTCATCGATTGCAAACCATATTTATTATCCTTCTTATACACAATATCAAACACCAATTGTTTTATGTGACTTTGACGGCACCATTAGCGTGAAGGATGTCACTGATACTTTACTGAGCCATTTCGGTCAAGATGGTTGTGACGAATTAGAAGAATTATGGGTTAATGGTAAGATTGGTTCTCAAGAGTGCATGAGTAAGCAAATTGCATTAATGAAAGCCAACCTTGATGAGCTTAATTATGTCTTGTCACAAATTGAAATTGACCCAACATTTAAAGCTTTTATTGAGTATACCGAAACAAATCATATTCCTGTGCATATTGTCAGTGATGGATTAGATTATGCTATTCAGTTTATTTTAAAACGTCATGGCATGGAACATTTACCGATTTTTGCAAATAAACTATTGCATGATAATGATCGCAGCTGGCGATTAGAATTCCCTTATGCTAATAAAAATTGTATTAAACAAAGTGGTAATTGCAAATGTAATCATGTAAAACAGCAACATTTTAATCAAATACTTTATGTTGGCGATGGTACTTCAGATTACTGTGTGTCACATAATGTGGATTTTGTTTTTGCTAAGGATAAACTCATTCATTATTGTAAAAAAAATAAGATTGAATATAGTGCGATTAATTGTTTTGCTGATGTAACCAAAGCATTGAAGCAAGCACAGTCAACAGCAATTCCATACATGATGGTAAAGTAAATTAGGAATTATAATGGATACAGCACAAGATTTGTCTTATTTTTTACCGGGTAACAAAAATGGGGTGCTTTTGGTTCATGGGTTAACTGGCACACCAAATGAAATGCGTATTTTAGCCAATGGACTACATAAAGCCGGATTTACTGTTTATGCAGTACAACTAGCTGGTCATTGTGGTACTGAAGCAGATCTATGTAAAACAACATGGCAAGATTGGTATAAAAGTGTGCAAGATGGTGCCGATTATTTAGCTCAACATGTTGATAATGTTTTTGTTGCTGGATTATCAATGGGTGCCCTACTTGCATTACAACTCGCCGCGGATAGACCTGAACAAGTCAAAGGAGTGGGCGTTCTTGCGCCAACATTTTATTATGATGGTTGGAGTATGCCATTTTGGGCTAAAAAGTTTTTCTTTTTGTTAGTCTATTTTAAAAAACTCGGTATTTTTCAAAAAGTTTCATTTATTGAAAAACCACCTTATGGACTAAAAGATGAACGTATTCGCGCGGTAGTATCTGAAAGTATGCTCAGTGGTGATAGTGGAGCTGCTGGACTAGCAGGTAATCCATTTCCGGCTCTAGCTGAAATGCAGTTATTGGCCAAACATGTACGTAAGCAATTGCCCAAAGTAACTTCACCTTGTTTAATTATTCATTCCGGTAATGACGATATCGCTAATATTGAAACCAATGCTAAATTAGTTGAGAAAAATGTCTCTGGAACCAAGAAACTTATTGTACTTAATGATAGTTACCACTTAATCACTATTGATAGTCAAAGACGAGAAGTCATTAATGAATCCGTTTCTTTTTTCAATAAAATTGCAGCAAGGATAAAAGTGTAATGTCACCATTAGTTATTATACTTTGGATCAGTAATATCTGTTTTGATACTCTTGGACAAGTTGCTTTTAAATTTGCCGCTATTTCACCCAATAACCGTGATGGTTGGTATTACTGGTTAGATCTTGCAAAAAATATTTGGATCTGGGTCGGAATTATTGCTTACATTGTGGAATTTTTGTTATGGCTAGCATTTTTGACTCTAGTTCCTCTTTCTCAGGGAGTATTACTTGCTTCATTTAATATTATTACCATAATGCTAGTGGGGCGTGTTCTTTTTAAAGAATTATTAACTTTATATCGAATAATAGGTATGTTGTTAATTACATCTGGTGTGATTTTTGTCGGGATGAGTTGATATGGTCAGATTCTATTTAATCGGTTTTACTGTATTACTAATTTTTGATACCATTGCCCAGTGCAGTTTTAAACTAACGGCAATTCATGCTCAACCTTTAGCGATGAGTATAGAATGGTTAATTAGAGTGTTTACTAATCCTTGGATATATATATCTATAGCAGGTTACATTTTAACTTTCTTTACCTGGATGACATTGTTAAAAAAGGCACCTGTTGGCCCTGCTTTTGCTGCTTCACATTTCGAAATAGTAACAGTGATGATTGTCTCAGTTTGGTTATTCCATGAGCCTATTACGCAGTATAAATTAATTGGCGCAATATTAATTATTTCAGGTATTTTATTTTTAGCAATTGCTGAAAGCAAGTTATCTAAACAGGCCTCAAATTAGCAGAATTAATTTAAAGATTGTTAAATTCAAATACTAACTCGATTCCTGATTATATATTGAAACGTATAGCTGACCTGAAACTTCTTTACAAGCTTATTCAGAACTACATCAGCGCTTTTAATAATATCAAATTCAGTTGATGCTGTTCTTGTTGCCAATTATTAAGGTTTGCTGGTGAAATTGTAGGTTGTTTATCCAATGAACTTAACAAGCGTTTAAACCAATTGGATGATTGCCATATTGACAGTTCACCAGTAATATCACTACCAATAATTCGTTGTTTTATTGAAGTAATCGTGTCGAGTATATGATAAGTTTGTAGCTTGCCTTGATCCCAATTAGTATGAATAACATCTTCGCTCAATACATCTTTATCAATAGATAAGTAAACTGATTGAGTATTATGGTATTGTTCTGATAAGAAACTTGCAATTAAATCGTCGGGTGTAGCAAAATGCCGAAAGGCATGACTTAAACCGATTTTTTGCGCCCATGAGACATTAACATTTAAACTCCAATAAGTGAGTTTTTTATGGAAAAGTGGCTGCCATCTATTTTCCCAAAAATGAGAAAGTCCAATATCATGTGAGGTAATCCCTAATACATGCACATGACTAACAAATGGTAAGCTTGCAGCATAACTTACCCATGAACCACAATGAATGCCAAACAAATAACGCATGTTATCTGGATGATTATCAAAAATTACCACTTGGATAGGATTCTCTGCTGAATATTGCTCTGCTAGACGCTCAATAAGTAACAAAGAAATATGGTGATAATCACCGCTACCCATTAGCACTGTACCATGATTTTCGGGTAATAATTGTTGAAGAGATCTAGCAAGTTCTCTGAACTTTTTTTCAGAACAACCAAAGCGAATATCATCTTGCCAATGAGTAACATCGATCATATTAGCATGCTTAATCTCACCTACACTCTGATCGAAATTGAGTATAACAGGAAATGTCATGCCACTTTCTCCTTATCATTTTCAAAATGACCAATCATGCTACGCAAAGCCATTCTTAATAATGGATTGCGAATATAAACTAAATGTTTGGTTAAGGTGAAACTTGCGCCTAACGATGCTTTTACTTCAGGATCGGTCCAACCTGCAATGTAGTGACTAAATCCTTGTTGTAACGCATATTCAAGATTAATAAACCAACTTACATAATAGAGATTTAAGTCTCTTGCTTGAGGATAAACTAACCCAATATATTTATCAATCAACATGTTATTAACCACAAAACAGATATTAAAACCAATCAATTCACCATTGTAGTGGTAAGTAAAAATGCGAGCTTGAGCGGCTTTGTTTTGTAATAATTGAATAAAAAAAGGTTTAGTTAATAAATCAAAATGTACTTCACTTTGCTGATAAACATTTAGATACAGCTGATAATATTTATCTAATATTGCATCGTCAAAAAAACAATCATCACCGCTTTGTAATATATCGATTGCTAATTTTTCACGAGCTTTTAATTTTCGTCTAAAGTTTTTACGACGACTATATGAAAAACGAGTAAATAAATCATCAATACTAGTAAAATTAATCGGTACCCAAGCTAATGCTTGCCCTTCAACTTCAATAAAGCCTCGTTTTTTTAGCGACGAAATAAGTTGTTGAGAATATTGATTATCCTTTTCATTAAGTAATGGAGAAGCTAAAGGTAAATCTTTAACAATTAAAAAAGGATATTGTTTGGCATAAGTCGTTTTTAAATTATTAGCTAACTGCTCTACATTAATGTGATGATTGAGTAAAGTATATTCTGAAACAGTAGTACCAATAAAACAGGTATTTGGTTGTAGCCAATGTTGCCATTTTTTAAAAAAAGGGAGTTTCTGGATTTTATTTTTGAAATTATCATCAGCCGTTGTTAATAAATCAAATTTAGCCGAAAATGCAGGTACACCATCTTCACTTAGCCATGCACAAAAGTGCTTAGGTGGATGAGCTAAAAAATTATCTATTAATTGATTAGGTTCTAACTGATTAAGATATTTCATTAGTATTTATATATGATTAATTTTGATACAACTATCCCGGCAACATAAAGTCGACGGGAAGTTAGAAATTAGAAAACGAATATTAATATTAAAGTTCTTTTTTAGCTCGTGTTATTAATTGGTCAAGCAACTCAATACCTTGGTCTATTTCTTGACGAGAAATATGTAATGACGGTGCAAATGTGATTACATTTTTATAATAACCACCAATATCAAGTACTAAGCCCATTTTAGTGCCTTTCCAATCAAGATCACCTGACATACCAATATCGACCATTTTATCCACTAATGCTTTATTAGCGGTGAAGCCATCCTCAGTACAAATTTCTGCTCTAAGCGCTAAACCTAAACCGTCAACTTCACCGATTTCTTTATGTTTCTTCTCTAGCGTTTTTAATCCTTCAAGGAAATAAGCACCACTATCCATCACCATTTTTTCATAATCAGTTTCTGAGGTCATTTTTAATACTTCTAAACCAACAGCCGTACCGAGTGGGTTTGAAGCAAATGTTGAGTGAGTAGATCCAACTGGGAATACTTGTGGATTAATTAACTCTTCACGCGCCCATAAACCACCTAATGGATTTAATCCGTTAGTTAATGCTTTGGCAAACACTACCACATCAGGTTTTACATCGAAATGTTCAATTGACCAAAGTTTACCAGTACGATAAAAGCCCATTTGAATTTCATCCACTACTAATAAAATTCCATATTGATCCAAGACTTTTTTAAGTCCTTTGAAATAATTACGTGGCGGAACAATATAACCACCGGTTGCTTGTAAAGGTTCTGCATAAAATGCTGCATATTCAGCCTGTCCAACTTTTGGATCCCAAACACCGTGATATTCTGTTTCAAACAAACGTGCAAATTCAGCAACTAAATGTTCACCATACTCTTCAGCAGTCATGCCTTTTGGTCGACGGAATGGATATGGGAATGGTACAAACATCGCACGATCACCAAAATGACCATAACGACGACGATAACGATAACTTGAAGTGATTGATGATGCACCAAGTGTTCTACCATGATATCCGCCTTGGAAAGCAAACATTAATGATTTACCACCAGAAGCATTGCGAACCAATTTCAACGAGTCTTCAATACATTGTGAACCACCAACATTAAAATGCACACGACCTTCATAACCGAATCGCTGTTGCATACCTTGAGCAATGGTTTTAGCTAATTCTATCTTGGTTGGATGCAAATATTGACTTGCACATTGCGGTAGGGTATCAATTTGTTTTTTGAGAACATTATTTAAACGTTCATTGGCATAGCCAAAATTACACGCAGAGTACCACATCTGAAGGTCAAGGAAGGCTTTACCTTCTTTATCATACATGTAACTACCTTCACAACCATCAAAAATTTTTGGTGGTTCAACATAATGTACGGTATCACCAAAAGAACAATATTTAGCTTCATCAGCAAGTAGTGTCGCATCATCAGGGCGACTATTAATCATTTCTAAAGTTGGTTTACTCATAAGTTATCTCACTAATCCATATTCAAACATGATAAAATGTGGCATTATTATCTAAGAGATCTACTTGTTACAATGTGCAATTAATGTATAGATTTTGTGACGGTATATTCACCTAAATGCAGACTATTAATATAAAATGCTTTAAATACCTTATTTGTAACATTTGGGATAAGTAAAAAAACACTTATTGAAGAGTATCAAAAAATGAAAAAAACGCTATGTATTACGCCTATTTTATCAGTAATTACTTTAGGATACGCTTTAAGTGCCGCAGCAGATCCTACTTCCTTAGGTGTTGGAGTTGGCTGGACAGACTCACCTTATAAAAAATATAGCTCAAACCTTTATCCTATACCGCATATTGATTATGATAATGGTTCATTTTTTATAGATGATTTATCAGCTGGTGCCTATATTTATCATACTGATAATCAAAGCATCTCCATAGGTGGGCGTTATTTAACTAATGAATTCAAACCTCATGATTCATCCAATCATAAGTTAAAGAAATTAGATAAGCGTTACTCAACTTTATTAGCTGAAATTGAATATAATCTTAATACTAGTTGGGGAAGTTTTTCTAGTAACGTTGGTGCTGATGTATTAGATGAAAGTAACAGTATTTTAGTCAATGCTGACTATACTCTCCCTGTTGCAGAAGGTGATCTAATTCTACTCCCTACCATAGGCATTAACTGGGCTAATAGCAATCACAATAATTATTATTATGGTATCTCCCATAAAGAATCAAACCGTTCAAAATTACGTTATCATAATGCCGACAATTCTTTTACACCTTATGCAGAATTAGGCGCACAATATAAGTTGACTAATCACTTTGCAACTTATGGTGGTATTCATATAGATAAATTAACTGGAGATGCAGCTGATAGCCCTATGGTAGACAATAGTGCCATAACTTCTATTTACATGGGAGTATCTTATAATTTTTAATTATTACTATTCTTCTTTTGTAAACTAATCAATAACATTATCACTAGTTTTAGTATAAACGTTATGCAATATTAATCGCGATAAATTATTATTTCGAATCAAAAATCAGGAAAATTATAGTATGCTTTGGTTTAAAAATGCCATTATTTATCAAATAAATAATGATACTTTACTTAATAAAGAAACAATTGATAAAGCGATAAAGTCGCACCCATTTATACCATGTGGTAATTTAGATAATAATAAAATGGGTTGGGTGTCACCATACAATGACAATAATCAAGATGATTTTATTGTCGATATGCAAGGACATTTACTATTACGAATAAAAAAAGAAACTAAAATATTACCTTCACCTGTTATTAAACAAGCTTTATTGGAAAAAATAGATAAACAAGAACAAGTATTAAATAGAAAGCTAAGCAAAAATGAAAAAGCTACCTTGAAGGATGAAGTCATGATTGATTTGATGCCTAGAGCATTCAGCAAATACAATTATTACTGGTTATGGATCGATACCAATAACAAGCGAATTATTGTAGATTGTAATAGTTTTAAGCAAGCAGAAGATATTTTAGCTATTTTACGCAAAGAACTTGGTTCACTTGCATTAACACCTTTATCAATTGATAAACCTTTGGAGCAAATAACCACCAAATGGGTTAAAGAAAAGCTTAGCTTTTCTCCATTTATATTAGGTAATCAAGTTGAACTAAAAGATCCACTTGAAGGTAATGGTATCATTGTTTGTAAAAACCAAGAGATCACTTCCGAGGAAATATTAATCCATTTTACTTCAGGTAAATGGGTCACTAAAATTCAAATAATAGATGAACGTGGGGTAAGCTTTATCGTTAATACTGATTTAACCTTTAAACGTATTAAATTTGATGTAAGTATTTTAGATGAAAATGTAGATATTAGTCCTGATGAATCAGATAAACGTCTTGAAGCGGATTTTTTCATTATGGTCAAAATATTATCCAATACCATTAAAGATTTTTATACTGTTATTAATAAAATTATTTGATAATTTTATTTAAATATTTTTATCTACAATATCAATAATTATAGATTTGCATATTAATTGTGCTATAATCTCGGTAGATTATGCATAGCATAATTAATAAAAATAAGTAATTTTTCTTTTGATTAAAGTAATATTTAAACAAAAGAAAATAAAACAACGTCTATAACAACATATAGTTGAGGCAATAAAATGAAAAAAACAACGTTAGCTCTTGCAATCGCAGTAGCAAGTTTAACTGCAACTGCAGCGAATGCAGCATATGAAGATAATACGTTCTACATTGGTGGTAAATTAGGTTGGTCTGAAATGTATAATTTAGATGCCAATAAAGTTCGTGGTGATGATAAAAGTGAAGTGGGTATTAAAACCTCCGATCGAAGCAACATTGGTGGTGGTGCATTTGTTGGCTTCCAAGCTAACCCTTACCTTGCATTTGAATTAGGTTATGACTGGTTAGGTTCTGCTAGATATAAAAGAACTTGGAAAGATGACAACACTAATTATGGAAAAAGTAAAATTGATGCACAAGGTGTATCTTTAACTGGTAAAGTAAGTTATCCACTATCATTCTTAACTGATGACTTAGATATTTATGGTCGTGCGGGTGGAATGGTCACTATTGCTAAATGGAAAAATAGTGGTGACGTTAAAGAAGATTATGGCCGTGGTGGCTCTAAAACTGATGTTTCTCCAGTGTTTGCTTTAGGTCTTGATTATCGTCTATCTGAAGATTTTTCAACTCGTTTAGAATATCAATATGTTAACCATATTCATACTAAAACTGATGCATCTCCAGACAATGGCTTGTTAACTTTAGGTATTACTTATCGTTTAGGTTCACCAGAAGTTCCAGCTCCAAAAGTTGAAGTAAAAACACAAGAAAATCGTTATGTATTAAACGAAGATGTTTTATTTGCTTATGCAAAAGCTGATCTTAAAGAAGAAGGTCGTCAAGCATTAGACAATTTATTAACATCATTAGTTAAAATTAACCCAACTCAAAGTGCGGTAGTGGTTATTGGTCATACTGACCGAATTGGTTCAGTTAGCTATAACCAAAAACTATCAGAACAACGTGCTAATTCTGTAATGCGATACCTTGTTGCTAAAGGTGTTCCATCTAACTTAATTAGTGCTCGTGGTATGGGTAAATCTCAACCAGTGACTGGAACTAAATGTAATGCACTTCGTGGCGCTGAGTTAAAAGCTTGTTTAGCACCTGATCGTCGTGTTGAAATTGAAGTTAAAGCACGTAATGTTCAAGAAATTAAAGTAATTGAATCAACTAATTAATATCAATATAATTAATTTCCCTAAAACCCGGTTAAAACCGGGTTTTTTATTTTCTATTTATAATTTGTTAGTAACTAAATTATATATTGGTTTTACTCTATAAATTATCCACAAAAAAGCTTATACTAACAACCATACTGTTAGTAATCAAAGTTAAAAGGAGTTACTGTGCCTACCGCTATCTGGCAAGATTGTCTTTCTCAATTACAAGAAGAAATTCCCACAACGGAATTCAATTTATGGATTCGTCCACTGCAAGCGGAGCTGGTTGATGACAAGCTGTATATTTATGCACCTAATCGGTTTGTCTTAGATTGGGTAAGAAATAAATACCTAACCACTATATCTCTATTGTTAAATAAATTATTTGATAATGATAGTTTAAAATTATATCTTGAAGTTGGTTCTACTTTAGCAACAAATAAAAAAGTAAAAAATAATGAGCCCAAAGAATCTATTAAACCCACATGGAAAACAACTAAAGAAAATAATAAAAATAATCACATTTACCATTCAGGAATTAATTATAAACACACCTTTGATAGTTTTGTTGAAGGAAAATCTAATCAACTTGCAGTTGCAGCAGCCAAACAAGTAGCTGAAAACCCTGGAAAAGCTTATAACCCACTATTTTTATATGGTTCAACAGGTTTAGGTAAGACCCACTTATTGCATGCCGTTGGTAATCAGATAATGGCTGCCAAAAGCAATTCTAAAGTTGTCTATATGCATTCTGAACGATTTGTCCAAGATATGGTAAAAGCTTTACAAAATAATGCCATTGAAGAATTTAAAAATTACTATCGTTCTGTTGATGCTTTACTTATTGATGATATACAATTTTTTGCTAATAAAGAAAGATCTCAAGAGGAGTTTTTCCATACCTTTAATTCTTTATTAGAAGGTAATCAACAAATTATTTTAACTTCAGATCGTTATCCAAAGGAAATTAATGGTGTAGAGGATCGTTTAAAATCACGTTTTGGTTGGGGCTTAACTATTGCTATTGAACCTCCCGAACTCGAAACCCGTGTTGCTATTTTGATGAAGAAGGCCGAAGAAAATAATATCAAATTACCCGAAGAAGTGGCCTTTTTTATTGCTAAACGTTTACGCTCTAACGTTCGAGAATTAGAAGGAGCTCTTAATCGAGTCATTGCTAATGCAAATTTTACTGGCAAATCAATAACTATTGAGTTTGTTAAAGATGCTTTAAAAGATCTACTTGCATTACAAGAAAAATTAATTACTATTGATAATATTCAAAAAACTGTTGCTGAATACTACAAAATTAAAGTTTCTGATTTATTATCTAAACGGCGTTCACGTTCAGTAGCAAGACCTCGCCAAGTAGCAATGGCGCTGGCTAAAGAATTAACTAATAAAAGCCTTCCTGAAATTGGCGATGGTTTTGGCGGACGAGATCATACAACAGTATTACATGCTTGTCGTAAAATCGCTGAATTGAAAGAAGAAAGCAATGATATTAAACAAGATTATTCTAATTTAATTCGAACATTATCAACTTAAAAAAGAATCAACATTATGAAATTTATTATTGATCGCGAAAAACTCATCAAACCATTACAACTTGTTAGTGCACCGTTAAGCAGTCGTCCGACATTACCAATTTTAGGCAATTTATTACTACAAGTTAGTGATAACACTTTATCAATGACAGGAACAGATCTTGAAATAGAGATGATATCTCATTTGCCTCTTATTGAAACAAATGAACCTGGAGCAACAACAGTACCGGCTAGGAAATTTCTTGATATTTGTCGAAACCTTCCAAACAACGCTCAAATTTCGATAACCGTTGATGATAATCGATTAATAATTCAATCCGGTCGGAGTAAATTTTCTTTAGCTACTTTACCGGCAAGTGACTTTCCTAATTTGGAAAATTGGCAAAGTGATATTAATTTTTCGGTACCACAGAAAACTATCAAACGACTTATTGATGCAGTTCAATTTTCCATGGCAAATCAAGATGTAAGGTATTATTTAAATGGAATGTTATTTGAAATTGAAGACGGTTTATTAAAGACAGTAGCCACTGATGGTCATCGATTAGCTGTTTGTGCGCAGCCAATTGGTCAAGATGTCCCAACATCCTGTTCGGTTATTCTACCAAGAAAAGGAGTAATTGAACTGGCAAAATTAGTTAGTGATAATGATGAACCAATTAACGTACAAGTTGGTAACAACAATTTGCGCGTAAATCTTACCGATTTTACCTTTACATCTAAACTTATCGATGGTCGATTTCCAGATTATAAACGAGTACTACCACGAAACCCAGACAAACCACTTGAAGTATCATGCGAAGAATTAAAAAATGCACTTTCACGGGTGGCGATTTTATCAAATGAAAAATTCCGTGGGATAAGGCTTTATGTTAACAATAATCAAATAAAAATTACTGCAAACAATCCAGAACAAGAAGAAGCAGAGGAAGTTATTGACGTAAAATATGAATCATCTGGGTTAGAAATTGGTTTTAATGTAACCTACCTATTAGACATATTAAACACATTAAAATGTGATAGTGTTCAACTGCTATTAACAGATGCTACATCAAGTGTGCAAATTGAAGATATCAATGATCAATCTGCTACTTATGTCGTTATGCCAATGCGACTATAATTCTATCAAATTATATATTCCGGCTTCGGCCGGACAATTTAGATCGAGGTTATGACTCTTTCACAAATCAAAATTCATCATTTTCGTAATATTGATTATGCTGAATTAATTTTATCCCCCAACTTCAACTTTATAGTTGGTAATAATGGTAGTGGAAAAACTAGCCTTCTTGAAGCTATCTATATGTTAGGGCATGGTAGATCATTTAGGCATATTCAATCAAATCGTATTATTCAACATGATCATCCTGAATTAGTTTTATATAGCAAAATTGAATCATCAAATAACCAAACGCATTCAATTGGCCTATCAAAAACCCGCAATAATGATAATAAAATAAAAATAGATGGTAATGAAGGTTTTCGATTAACTGATTTGGCAAAATTACTGCCAATTCAATTGATTACACCTGAAGGTTTTGATTTACTCACTGGTGGTCCTAAATACCGACGTGCGTTTATTGACTGGGGTTGTTTTCACCATTATCCAGAATTTGTCTATCTTTGGAATAATCTAAAACGTTTATTCAAACAACGCAATGCATTATTAAAACAATCAAATAACTATAATCAGTTATTGCCATGGGACAAAGAACTTGCTCCTATAGCACAAAAGATTAGCCAAATAAGAGAAGATTATACCCGACAAATTTTTCCAGAAATTATACACACAAGTCAGGACTTTCTACCCGAATATCAACTTAATTGTTTATATTACCAAGGGTGGGATCACGATATCGATTACACTGAAATATTATATAGGCAATATGAGCGAGACAAGCTAATCAACTATACTTCGTCAGGACCTCATAAGGCTGATATCAAATTACGCATCGAAAACATCCCGGTTGAAGATTTGTTATCTCGAGGACAACTTAAATTATTGATGTGTGCGTTACGTTTATCACAAGGTGAATACTATACTAAACAAACAAAACAATCGTGTATTTACTTAATTGATGACTTTGCATCTGAATTAGATCACCTTAAACGTAATTTATTATCGCAACGATTAAAATCTGCTCAATCACAAGTTTTCATCACTGCCGTCAGCCAAGACCAAATTACCCAGATTATTGATGAAAATGATAAGATTTTTTACATAAAATCTGGTATAATTTCCTAATTATACAAAACGATAAAAAAAATTAAATAAGTCGAGAAATTCATGTCTAATTCTTATGATTCATCTAGCATAAAAGTGCTTAAAGGTCTTGATGCCGTACGAAAACGTCCTGGCATGTATATTGGTGATACTGATGATGGGACAGGACTTCATCATATGGTTTTTGAGGTAGTTGATAATGCCATCGACGAAGCATTAGCTGGTTATTGTAGCCATATAGAAGTAACCATCCACCCTGACAATTCTGTTTCTGTGCGTGACGATGGTCGTGGGATCCCAACAGGTATACATGAAGAAGAAGGCATTTCTGCTGCTGAAGTTATTATGACTGTGCTTCATGCTGGTGGTAAATTTGATGATAATTCTTATAAAGTATCGGGTGGTTTACATGGAGTTGGGGTTTCTGTGGTTAATGCTCTATCAGATAAATTAGAATTAGTTATTTACCGGGATGGGAAAATACACAAACAAATTTATCATTTAGGTGTTCCAGAAGAACCTTTGAAAGTTATTGACGAAACTAATGAATCAGGTACTTATGTTCGTTTTTGGCCTAGCCCTGAAACATTTACCAATATAGAATTTGTATATGAAATATTAGCTAAACGTTTACGCGAACTCTCCTTCTTAAATTCTGGTGTTTCCATTAAATTAATTGATGAACGCAGTGGAAAAAGTGAACATTATCACTATGAAGGTGGTATTCAAGCCTTTGTTGAATATTTAAATAAAAACAAAAACCCAATTCACCCTAAAATATTCTATTTTAGTACGGAAAAAGACAATATTGGTGTTGAAGTGGCATTGCAATGGAATGATGGTTATCAAGAAAACATCTATTGCTTTACTAATAATATCCCGCAAAGAGATGGTGGTACCCACTTAGCTGGATTTAGAGGTGCTATGACACGTACGTTGAATAATTACATGGAAAGTGAAGGTTATAGCAAAAAAGCTAAAATAAGTGCTACCGGAGATGATGCCCGTGAAGGTTTAATTGCTGTAGTATCAGTTAAAGTACCGGATCCTAAATTTTCATCACAAACCAAAGATAAGTTAGTTTCATCAGAAGTTAAAGCCGCTGTTGAATCGGTAATGGGTGAAAAATTAACCGAATATTTACTTGAAAATCCGTCTGACGCCAAAATTGTTGTCGGAAAAATAATTGATGCAGCAAGAGCCCGTGAAGCAGCACGAAAAGCTCGGGAGATGACTCGCCGAAAAGGTGCATTAGATTTAGGTGGATTACCTGGCAAACTTGCTGATTGCCAAGAAAAAGATCCGGCTTTATCTGAACTTTACTTGGTGGAAGGGGACTCTGCGGGAGGCTCGGCTAAACAAGGGCGTAACCGTAAGAATCAAGCAATTTTACCGCTTAAAGGTAAGATTTTGAATGTCGAAAAAGCGCGTTTCGATAAAATGCTATCCTCTCAAGAAGTAGCAACACTTATTACAGCGCTAGGTTGTGGTATCGGTCGAGATGAATATAATCCTGACAAGATGCGGTATCATAGTATCATCATCATGACCGATGCCGATGTCGATGGTTCACATATCCGGACTTTACTTTTAACCTTCTTTTATCGCCAAATGCCCGAAATCATCGAACGTGGATATGTTTATATTGCTCAACCACCGCTTTACAAAGTTAAAAAAGGCAAACAAGAACAATATATTAAAGATGATGATGCCATGACACAATTCCAAATAGCATTAGCTCTTGAAGATGCATCATTACATGTAAATAATCATGCTCCAGCTTTAGCTGGTCAAGCATTAGAAAAACTCATTGCTGAATACCAAAAAGTTGAAAAACTTATTACTAAAATGGAACGTCGCTATCCTAAATCTTTGCTGTCTGAATTGATTTATCAAGATGTATTAGATGAAAATATATTAAAGAGTCAACAGCAAGCTGAAAATTGGGCGAAATCCATTGTTGAGAAGTTATCCAGTAAAGAACAACACGGTAGCACCTATCGTTATTCAGCCAAATATAATGAAAAAACTCAATTATATGTACCGGTTATTAAAGTTAGAACTCATGGTGTTGATACTAATTATGCATTAGATCAAGTATTTATTCATAGCAACGAATATCGCAATATTTGTCATTTGGGTGCGCAATTACAAGATTTACTTGAGGAAGGTGCTTTTATTAAACGAGGTGAACGCAATCAACCAGTAAGTTCTTTTGAAGAAGCTGTAGATTGGTTAATCAAAGAATCGCGTCGTGGACTAACAATTCAACGCTATAAAGGTCTGGGTGAAATGAATCCAGAACAATTATGGGAAACAACTATGGATCCGACCAGCCGTCGCATGTTACAAGTTACAATTAAAGATGCCATTGAGGCAGATCAATTGTTTACCACACTAATGGGTGACGAAGTTGAACCACGACGGTTATTCATTGAAGAAAATGCCCTTAAAGCAGCTAATTTAGATTTTTAAATAAATTTTTTTGTCGGATCCGGAAATTAATGAAATAATTCCAGAGTACGTGAAATAAAATCCAGTAATTACTGAAATAAAAAACCAGACTCAATGTCTGGTTTTTTTATTTTACTATACAAATTAGAGGAAAATAACATTAAGTCAATAATACCTAATTAGAAAATTCTATTTATCAAAAAGATAAATTTATGTAGACCATTATTATTCCGTATTATATATAATACGGAATAATTTTATTTTAAAACAATAAGTTAAATTATATTTATAGTATTTTTTATTTCTTTTTTATGATAAATTACGTGTAATAATAATTTAAGGATTTCTATTCATGACTCCATTTGGTGCTTATTTAGAAAAACTAAGGAAATCGAGAAAATTGGGACAAAAAGAGCTTGCTTATGGAGTAGGTGTCAACGCTAGTTATATTAGTTCTCTCGAAACAGGAAGAAAAGCACCACCTCAACATAATATACTT
Organism: Gilliamella sp. wkB112; assembly: GCF_001690685.1. Classification (GTDB taxonomy): domain Bacteria; phylum Pseudomonadota; class Gammaproteobacteria; order Enterobacterales; family Orbaceae; genus Gilliamella; species Gilliamella apicola_J. Next base: position 85,228 of record NZ_LZGL01000020.1, read on the forward strand.
GATAAACTTATTCAAATATTAAAACTCACCAGACAAGAACAAGAAACACTCAAAGAAAAAGTTGAACTGACTCAGCTAACACGACGTATACCAAACGAAATATCCGAAGATGAATTTATCGTCATCCATGAACTTTGGAAAAATCTAGGTTTTCTTAAAAGCGAACAGATTACGATCATCTTAAATACATTAAAACTAGGAAATCATATCGTCAATAAAAGGAATATCAGTATGTAGAAAACAAAACGGGACTTGTTAGCCCCGAAATGTGAAAGGTAAAAAACCTTTGTGTGCAGACAAAGTATCTCCTTTCTCATTTCTAAAGTCAAGCAAGTCATTCTCACAACAAGATAGATAGTCACAATTATTACCATAATAGGTAAGGAGTTACTGTGTCTTTAAAAAGAACTGCAATATCGTCTGATATCTGGCAGATAGAATACTTATCATCTCAATTTAATTACAACGAGCAACATAATCGAGTAAGAGAGCCGATTACTCGCTCTAGAGGACTGGTTCGAGGACAGTTTCCCTCTAAAAAGATGTCTAGAATGATTGTTTGGGAATCTCAATTAGAACGAAGAGCGTGTTACCTATTTGAGTTTTCATCAGTAATTAAATCATTTAGAGAACAGCCGATAACTTTTACAGTTAAAATTGGCGATAAAATTAAAAAATATACACCTGATTTTGAACTAGTGTGGACTAACCATCAGATTTGGTACGTTGAAGTTAAACCATTTTCAAAATTATCTAGTCTAGAAAATCAGCTACATTATCAAGCTGTCTCGTCTCAACTGAGAAAAGAGAATTATAAATTTATTGTTCTCACTGAGAAAGAACTGATTAATCCCATTTTAGAACATAATCTTCTGATTTTAAGGAGTTATTTAAACGAAGAGATCCCATCAAAAACGATACTAGACGTTAAAAAAAGATTACAGATAGAGCCAAATCTAACGCTTGGTCAGCTACAACAAGTATTCGATATAACAATATTACTAGGCCTTATTGCTCAAGCCGTTATTTCAATTAATTTTTTTAAACCTATTTCATCAAATTCAGTCCTTATGGAGGCAAATAATGAAAATCGACTATTTTCATACCGATACTATGATGATTTTAGATAATGTGACTTACCGTATTTCAAGAATTACGGAAAATAATCAATGTATACTAGAAAAGCTAGATAACTTATCGTTAGTACAAAAAAGTAAAGATGAGCTATTGCGATTATATCAAGCGGGAAATTTAGCTTTTCGTAGTGTTATTACTCATAACCAAACAAATCAAAATATGGTTCATCCCGATAATAACCGAATTTTTCATGAATATTATTGTTATATTCAAGCAGCTCAAAGAAAACTTGGTAACAAACCTACAACAGTCGGGCTACAAGAAATTATTGATTTAGAATCAAGTGGAAAAACAGCTAATCATAAGAAACCTTCAGCCATAACTCTTTATCGATGGTGGTCTAAATGGGTTAATAGCGGATATGATAGCAATGCTTTTCAAAATAAAAAAAGAGGCCCGATATTTTCTACTTCATTTAATAATCCTGTTGTTAAGCGTATATTTGATGAAGTAGTCGATACAGTCTATCTAACAAGACAAAATAATTCCATTAAAAAAACCTATGATACATTTCGGTTCCTTATTCTAGAAAATAATAAAAAAAGTATTAAGGCCATTAAATGTCCTTCTCGTTCTCAATTTTATGAAAAGATTAATCGATTAGATAAAGAACTTGTCATTTCTTCTCGAAAAGGGAAAAGGATCGCTCAGCAATACTTTCGTCAAACAGGGCTAGGAGTGGCAGTGGCTCACATTCTAGAGCGAGTTGAGGTTGATCATACTACATTAGATATTATGGTTTTTAATGAAAACACCAAACAAGTTGATGGCAGACCAACACTAACAGCCTTGATTGATGTTTATTCTCGAATGATTCTAGGGATAGAAATTGGCTTTGAACCACCTTCTCAACTATCTGTTATGCGAGCTCTCAAAAATTCCATATTACCAAAAAATATTAAACCAGAAGAAAAATTAAATAAACATGATTGGCCTGCTTATGGTATTCCCATTACTTTAGTATGTGACAATGGTATGGAGTTTCATGCGAAAGATTTGCGTAGGATGTGCGCGGAGCTCAATATTGAACTAATCTTCTGTCCTAAACAACAACCACACTATAAAGGTCATATTGAGCGGTTTATGGGAACATTAAATCGCCAGGTATGTCATTTAATTCAAGGAACAACGTTTTCTAACATTACAATGCGTGGGGATTATAATTCCATAGATTCAGCAACGATCACATTATCAGAGTTAAAACAGCTCATTTATCAGTGGCTCATTACTGATTATATCCAATCCCCTCATAAAGGTATTGGCACTATACCGATAAAAAAATGGCAAGAAGGATTATCAATATTGCCACCGAGACTACCTGAAAGTGCAGAATATCTAAATTTTATATTAACCATTGAATTTGAACGACTACTATCTCATGAAGGGATACAATTTGAACACTTATTTTATAATTCTCATGAAATTAAAGCATTACGAATATTATATGGAGATAAGCGGAAAATTAAGTGCCGATATGACCCTGAAAACTTAGGTTATATTTGGGCTCAAGAACCTCAAAAAAAATACTATATCAAAATACCTTGTGTCCAATTTGAATATGCTAAAAATACAAGTCTTTTTCAGCATAAACAGGTCTTACAAGAGAAAAATCAAATACGAAAAAGTAGTCATAATGAATCAGAGTTACTGACATCTCGAAGCGCTCTTTATGCAAAGATACAGAGCATTAATAAAAAACAACCCATTAAGAAGCGAACTTCAGCCAGATTATTTAATGAACAAAATATTTCATTTTTAAGCGACACAAAAAAAGAGTCAACAATTGAACATAATATTAATTTAACTGATTTTTTCTTTGACGAGGATGATGAGTTTGAGGTCGTTTACAATGATAAAGATGAATAAAAAAAACTACTATTCAAGCATTAAAAAACTAAGCTCAGGAGTTATTTACCACCATGAATTCCGGTTGGCTTATGAACAAATTAAAGAAGCCTACAATATGAAACAGGAAATAGGAATTCCTACTCATATTATTTGTACTGGAGAATCAGGGACAGGAAAGTCAACATTAAAAAAACAGTTAACAAAAGAGTTTCCTCCATATTTAATTCAAGATAGAAAAATTATTCCAATCCTAGTTGTTGATACCCCAGCTATTCCGACAATAAAGAGCTTATCTGAAGCCGTTTTAATCGAACTAAATGACCCTCTATTTAAAAATGGTTCAGCCATGGAAAAAACACAAAGAATTTTACTTTATCTCAAACAATTTAACGTAAATCTTATTATTTTTGATGAATTGCAACATTTTATTGATCAAGGTAAAGAAAAGGGGTTATCTAAAGCATCCGATTGGTTAAAGATGATTATTGACCATTCTAACTCTTCAATTGTTCTAATGGGACTCACTCGCAGTGAATATTTACTCACAATCAATGAACAGTTGCGCAGGAGATTTAGTTCAAGGGTAGAACTTCCTCCATTTTCACTAAATAGTCAGAAAAATATAAAGATATTTGTTACGGTACTTTCAATGATTGAAAAAAGTATCGATTTCCCTTGCAGTTTTTCAGTAAAAGATACCTCAAATATTGAGGCTTTCTATTATGCGACTAATGGCATCATCAGTTATATCATTAAATTGTATGAAGGTGCTATCGAATATGCATTTAAAAATGGTACAGTAACAATTGATCGATTATGCTTTGAATACGCATTTACTTATAAAATTTGGAATCTTGGTGTTAACGAATTAAATCCATTTCATCCTAAATTTAATCGTCAACTTTTAGATAAACCTAATATGCCTTTTTATAAAACGAGGTAACGAGTAATGCAAAGAATAAATGAAACCCCGTATTATAAACACGCTAATTTTTTGAGTCAGCAATATGGACTAATTAAACCGCTCATCTATAATCGATGTTATTATAATGAGTGGCCTTTTTCTTATATTAATCGATTATCGATCATGAATGGATATAGTAAAACAAATTGGTTAGTACAAAATAAATTAGGCGCTCCACTCAAAAATAAAATCAGCAATTTATTAGCATATAAATTAGCATATAAAAATGATTGGTCTATTCCAAATATATCGTTAAAAGGAATTCGTACTCTTTCGGCTAATTTAAAATATATTAATACACAAACATTACGAATTTGTCCACTATGCTTAAAACTTGCCTTGTATATTCGATATGAATGGGTATTTTTATTCTCTAGTATGTGCTTAATTCATAATATTTTATTACAAGATGTTTGTCCTGATTGCAGCAAACAAATTGATTACGTAAGTGTTTATCATAATAAATGTGAGTGTGGTAAAAAGATAACAGAGTTTCCAGTACAACCCGTGTGTGAGAAATTCGACCTAATTCAAAGAGTGATTGAAAATAAAACAATAAATCATCAAACAATAGATAAACTTAATCATATTAATAAGTTAAATATTGTATATTTTATTTTTTTTATTATTTCTCCTAAAAATATTCAATTTAAAGAAAAATCGAGCATTACTATGCGGGATAATATTATTATCGTTGAACGATTAGCTTATATATTATTTAGTGGTAAAGAAGGTTTTTGGTATTTTTTAAATCATTTTATCCACTCGATTAATAGTTACTCTAAAAAGTTAATGCCTTTTTACCGCCAATTTAATAGACAATTTAAGTCTAATTTATTTTCTGAATATAAGCGTTACCTTGATGAGTTCATTAATTTATATTGGAGAAATCATATTACGGATAAAAACACATTATTTTCAAAATCAATATTGGCTAACCATGCATGGATCTCCATTTCAAAAGTTAAAGCTCAATTTAATCTTACCGAATCGTTAATTATCAAAGCTACAGTAAAAGGGCTTATTCGTTCAGAAACTATCTATAATGAACAAAATTTTATGGTGCATCATAAACCTAGATATTATCGTTTGTATTACAAGCCAGACATCATCAAACAGTTACCTATGTTACAAGGCACAATTTCATTCAAAAAAGTTTGCCTTTTATTAGGAACAACTAAAAAACAACTTAATAGTTTAATAAAAAATAATCATTTCAACTTCATTATTGCACCTGAAGAGGCTTATATATACTTAGAAGATAAATACAACAGCCTAATTCATATAATAGAAAAATATGGATATCTCATTAATGAATGTGCTTCAAAAGGAAATTCATGGTTATTTTTAAAATCAGAAATTGAGGGTTATTTGCAACATATATTAAAACAAGCATTACATTCTGGTGATTTAAAAGATTCGTTAGCTTTACCTGATGCAATGAGAGTTATTGGTAATAAAATAAAAGAAGCATATAAAGAAATTATTACTGCAATGATAAATCAAGAATTACATTTATTTATACCAGAAATCGATAAGCCGACACTAAGAAATATTCATATTCCAACAAAAGCGCTTATTAGCTGGATCAATCAAAAAACTAGACAACATACTTATATGACAATTCCACAAATGGCCAAGCATCTAAGAATTAGTCAACAGTTTGCTTATGATCTGGTTAATTATGAACTTATGCCATATACCATAATTGAAGAAAATAATACTCGTTGGATAACTAAAGAAAATATCAACGAATTCAATAAAAATTATATTATTGTATCTAAACTTGCTAAAGAAAAAGGAATTTCATCAAAAAAAATAATAGAACAATTAAATAATAATAAAAATTATAAAAAATTATCATATAAATTAAAACAGATGGTATATAATCAAATTTAATATTGATTAAATTCATCAAAAATATCGGAATATTATATAGTATTTTCTCAAATAAAAAGGAGTATTAGTTATATGCGACTATCTATTGAAGGATATAAATCAATAAATACTAAACAAGGAATAAATATATCTGGATTGTCAGTTATTGCTGGTAAAAATAGTTCAGGTAAATCTAGTTTTATGCAACCATTTCTAATTCTGAAACAAACGTTTGAAAGTAATACTGACAGTAATGCTCTTATAATTAATGGTGAAAATACAGATCTAACTAAAAAAGATCAATTATTATGTAAACAAACAAAATCAAATAAATTTTCTATTTATATAGAATATGATGATGGAAATAAAACTAAAAAAACATCACAAGTTGTATTCGAATATGATGAAAAAAAAGGTTTTATTTCAACCAGCTCACGCTTCACTAGTAAAAAGCAAGATATAACTTTGTCTTTAGATATGTCGCAATTTGAAATTGATAATTTGGTATCAGAGTTGGAAAAAAATGACTCTACATTTTCACGTATATATCGTAATTTTGCTAAAGATAAACTTAAGTTAATTAATAGAATAGATAATAATGAATTATTCTTAACTTTAAGAATTGAGCCTAAAAAACAACAAAATAAAAAAGAAAATCAATTTAATTTAGGAGTCGTATTTGAATTTAATCCAAGTGGATTTCTAAAGAGGTTTGCAGAAAATATTATTCATATATCGGGTATAAGACAATCACCTGTAAGAGAATATAAGCTTACAAAATATAATAAGAACTACCAAGGTCTGTTTGATAAATATACAGCCACTATAATATACAATTGGTCGACAGAAGATGAAAAAAAGCTTAATAAATTACAAACCTTAATCGAAGATTTGGAGTTAGCAACAAATATAACTACACGAAAAATAGACGAAGCTTATATTGCTATAGAAATTTCACGATTTATGCAATCACCAAAAACTGATACAGTTAACATATCTGATGTTGGGCTTGGATTATCACAAGTACTTCCTATTCTAGTTGCATTAATTGAAGCTAAAGAAAATAATATAATTTATATAGAACAGCCAGAAATACACTTACACCCCAAAGCACAATTTAAATTAGCTAAGATATTTTGTAATTTTGTTAAAAACGGAAAAAAAATAATTGTTGAGACTCATAGTTCGATTTTTATTCGAGGATTACAAATAGCAGTTGCTAATAACGAGTTAAGAGGCGATTTATTTTCATTAAATTGGTTTCATCAAAATGAAGAAGGAAATTCTATAATTACTGAAGCTAGTTTGGATGAAATGGGGGCATTTGATGATTGGCCTTCAGATTTTGATGATATCTATCTGGATGTAGAGGGGCAATATTTGGATGCTGTTGAAAAAAAAATGGCCAGGGGATAAAAATGGGATTTGTTATTGATGCTGATATAGCTAGAGCTTCAGGAACATCAGAACACCCAGTTTCAAGTTCTTCACGACTTTTATTAGATGCAATAAAAAAAAATGGAGCTATGATCTGTTTTTGTGATGAGTTACAAAAAGAATGGAATGTTCATAAATCACGTTATGCAAAAACATGGCTTGTTAGCATGTATTCTAAGAAAAAAGTACAAATTAAAAAAATCTCTGGATATACAAAATCTCATTTAGAAAAATTGAATGAATCAATTGAGCAAAAAGCAGCTATAAAAGATGCGCATCTGATAGATTTGGCTTTTTTATCACAAAAGATTGTATTTTCTAACGATGGTAAGGCGAGAGAAGCTTTTTCTCAATTACTATGTAAGAGGGATGAATTTAATATTTATTGGATGTCAGCAAAAGATCATATTAATGATATTGTTCTGTATCCATTAAAAGGTAAGAGAATACCCCAGAAGTATCATTTATTTTATATAGATCCAAATACCGTGACCGTAGAAAACTAAGCTCTATTTATATTAGAGTGATTTATTCATCAATTATCCAATTTATAGCGATTCATATCACAAATTATCGGATTTTTAGCACATATAAAAATCCGATAATAATTGAAAGGCCTTGATATAGTTGAATCGTTCATTTCATTAATTCCCGGATCCGACAGTTAAGAAATTTAAACTAATTAAAATAAAACAACCAGATTTATTTCTGGTTGTTATTAATGAATCTAACACTTATTAAACTAAATAAACGATTTTAGATAAGTAAATTTTATTTACAAACTGGCCTATTTAATTTCAGATCAGAAACGGCCTTATTCATCTGTTTAATCATATCATTGGGATTTTGAGCAATATAAACTTTGCCTCCAGTCATATTAGCCACACAATCAATTTTGTGTTCACCAGCTATATCAACTATATTAATTTTCAACTTCGGTTTTTGTGTTGCAATATAATTAACTAACGTACAGATATTTTTCTTTGCGCAAGTATCCTCACCGTCACTAATAACCAGAATGTAATCATCACGTTTTACTCCATCAAGCATTGCACTAGCTTTTTCAATACCACTATAAAGTGCTGTTCCAGATTTGACAGAATTAATTGGAATTAAACCATTAATTTTACTCTTCAAAGTACCTCGATTTGCATAGCTATAAAACGGTGTAGTATCTGCTGTAGGACAAGTTGATAAGGTAACAAGTGAAATATCAATATTTTGCTGTATTTTATCAATACTTGATAGTGCAACTTTTTTACTTGTTGTTAAACGAGTTGGTAAACGGGTCATTCTATTTTCAAATGCAGTTATATCCTGACTAGTCATATAATTCGGATAACCTATTTCAAAATGATAACGAAGATATTTTTCAATCTCTGATGGTGGTTCTGCCAAAGTTATATTCATAGATAACGAATTATCAAATACCAACACCATTTTAGATGGATTCGGATTATTTATCATTTCTTGTTTTGATATACAATTAGGTGGATTCTTAACTTTAGGTTTTGGATCTTCTTTGGCTACAGGAACTGGTTTTGGTTCTATTTTTGGTTCAGTTACAGTAACAACATCTGACTCAACCTTTGGTTCTGAAGTAACAACAGGTTCAACCTTTTGTTCTTGTGGTGGATCAATAGCTTGAACAAGTTCAGGTTTCTTTTCTTCTATTGGTTGTACTACAACTTGTGATGGATCAGGTACTTTTTCTTTTCCATATGGACCAAAGAAATACCAAAGTAAACCTAGTAAACTCAATAATCCAATTAATAATAAAGCTAACAACAAAAAATGCCACCAGCGCCACAATGCTTTTGGAGGAATAACTGCCGGTACTATAGCTGGTTTAGGTAACACTGGTTCTTCAAAAGAATTAACAATGACGGGATCATCATTGATAACATAAATTTGGTTACCTAAACTTTTAATTCTAGGTAACCAAGACGCGATCAATTTTTGTTGTTCACTAGTTAATGCTATTGACTTAATAGTCGTTTCAATATCATTAATACGTGTTTTAAGTGTTTCTTCTATCTGCTTTTTACGCACTTCATCAGTTAAACTGCTTAATAAAATAGGTTGGCCTTCAAGGTGAGTATACCAACCAACATATCGATCGTTATCGATCAATTTGGGGATTGGCAAAATCGAAAAAGTTCGTTCAGTTAAATGTGGCTTTAAAAAAGATAACAAGAAATTATATTGATCCAATAAAGACATTTTATTTAAATCATTATTATCTAATACAATCCGCGTTATCCGTTGCATCATTAACTTCCTTTCTAAATATCTGACATTTATTTTTGTTTAAAACAACATAACTTAATAGCTAAATTATAACATTAGTTTAGCTGTAAAATTATTCTGTTAAATAGCCTGTTATTATACTTACTCATTGACACAAAGGACGACTAATCTTTAGATCTGAAACTGCATTATTCATCTGTTTAATCATATCTTTTGGATTTTGCGCTATATAAACCTTTCCTTTGGTCATTTTAGCTACACAATCAATTTTATGTTCACCAGCTATATCTATAATGTTAATTTTTAATCTTGGTTTTTGTGCTGCTATAGATTTAGCTAAAGTACAAATATTTTTCTTTACGCAAGTATCTTCGCCATCACTAATAATGAGAATATAATCATCATGGGTAACACCATCAAGCATTTTACTCGCTTTTTCTAAACCACTATAAAGTGGTGTCCCAGATTGTGCTGAATTATTAGGTATATTAACTTTACTTTTTAAAACATTACGGTTGGCATAACTAAAATATTCGGCATTAATAGGTTGGAGGTTATTAATTCTATTTTTTAGCGTACCTCTATTTTGATAACTAAAAAATGAAGTTGCATTAGCTCGCGGACAACTAGATAGTGTAACTAGTGAAATATCTATATCCTGTTGTATTTTATCGATACTGGATAATGCAACCTTCTTACTCGCTGATAAACGACTTGGTAAACGAGTCATCTTTTTTTCATATGCTACTATTTCTTGTTTTGACATATAAGATGGATAACCATAACCCAAATATTCAAAATATTGTCGAACTTTAGATGGTGATTCAGCTATGGTAGCAATCATTGACAATGAATTATCGAATACAAGTACCATTTTTGAGGGATTTGGATTTTTACTAATCTCTTCCTTACTAATACAATTAGGTGGATTAATAACTTTTGGTTTAGGATCTGGGGATTGTTGCGATTGTAAATTCGGATCTGCTGTTACAATAGGCGCAGAGTCTGATGTAACAACTGCTTTAGGTTCTTCCTGCCGATCAATAGCTGGTTCAGGGTCAGGTTTTATTTCTACTACAGGTTGTTTTACTATAGATAAGGAATTAGGTACTTTTTCTTTACCATATGGACACAAAAAATACCAAAGCAAACCCAAAAATCCAATTAATAAAAAAGCTAACAATAGAAAATACCACCAGCGCCAAAATGTTTTTTGAGTAGTGACGGGTGGCACTATAGCCGGTTTAGGTAACACCGGTTCTTTGAAAGAATTAACAATGACGGGATCATCATTGATAACGTAAATTTGGTTACCTAAACTTTTAATTCTAGGTAACCAAAACGAAACCAATGTTTGCTGTTCATCAGTTAATGACATTGAATTAATAGCCAACTCAAAGTCATTAATAAGTGTTTTAAGCGTGTTTTCAATCTGATTTTTACGAGCATCACCCTTTATACTACTTAGTAAAATGGGTTGACCTTCAAGGTGGGTATACCAACCAACATATTGATTATTATCAATCAGTTTTGGGGTTGGCAAAATCGAAAAAGTGCGTTCTGTTAAATGAGGCTTTAAAAAAGATAACAAGAAATTATATTGTTCCAACAAAGACATCTTGTCTGAACTATTAGGATCAATCAAAATTCTTGTTATTCGTTGCATAGTTAGCGGTTCCCTTAATATCAAACTCTATGTTTTCACTAAAACATATTTTCCAACTGCAACAGTTCTATATATTTAATGCTTTCTGTAATTGTTGGAGTTTTTTATTTAATTTATCTAACTCAACTTGCTTTTCAATCTCAGAACCATTCGATGTATTGACTTTCTTCAGTTGCTGTTCAATATCATTAACTTGAGCTTGTAAATCATCGCGACCTTTAGCTTTTTGTTTTACTTCATTAGTTAACTTAGTCAAATCAGTTTTCAACTTTTGCATCTGAGCCTGTTTTTGTTTGATACTTAATGACGTATCATTTTTTTGCTTTTCTATAGTTGCATAAATCTCTTTAAACTGTTGATTAGCTCTTATTTCATTGTCTAAAATCTGTTGTTTCTGGTCAATTCTAGCTTGGTAATTTCCTGAATAATTACAACTAATCTTATCCATAATACCTATATTAGTATTGGTTGGATCACATTGCTCAGGAGTTGTTGAACAACCCGCTAATAGAACTAGCGGACAAAGTAAAGTAAGATATTTTTTTTTCATAATTAGCCCACCCTTACTGCTGAACGTTGTTGAGTTACAAGGTTAATTTGTTTTTCTAGACCTGCTATTTGTTTATTTAATTGATTAATTTCTTTATCTAATTTCGACACATTAACCCCTGATTGCTTCTCTTTAGCTGAAAGTGAAACCCAATCTTTTTCGACTTCTTTCATGCGGGATAATTTATCAGTTAAATAAGCGATATTAGCATCAATTTGAGTCAGATCATTTTGAGCTTGTTTAGTATTTACCGAAGAATTTTTGATTTGTTGGTTTAAAACTTTTAGTGTAGCTAAATTTTTATCTAATACACTTTTGGCTGATTGTGTCACAGCTTGAACTTCTAATGTATTTTTTTGAACATCTTGTATATAAGCATCAACGCGCATCTCTTCATTTGCATATTCAGCACGTTTTGAATCAAGATAGTAGTTTGCTCCCATCATTACACCACAACCTACCGCCGCCGAAGCAACACATGCCCCAGGTTTACCACCAAGCAATAGACACCCAACACCACCTACGCCGGCACCAATAGCACAAGATTGCCATGCTGATTTACTAAAGAATTGAGCAGAATTACTTTTAGTTAATGCTGGATCAACATCTTTAGTATTAACACCAGATGAAGATTGGCAACCAGTTAATATCAGTGACACACATAGTGTTATTATTAGCATAATTTTATTCATTATTTATTTCCTTTTACTTCATTACAAGTTTTCAGCCAAATTGTACGTTCAATATTCCCTGATTCAATATATTGATTAATATGTTTGAAATAGAGTTTTAAATAGTCACTCATATTTGCTTTACCACTGTTTTCGAGAATAAATTGTGTTGCTTTCGCTTGACCATTAATGGTACTTTTTTCATAGTTTGATACAGTGTTAACAATAGTATCCGAATAATATTTTAAAATAAAATCTCGCGCATTTTTCGAATCATCTAGCACTTGTTTTAAGTTATTTAATTTCGCTTGCGAACACATATTATCATTATCCACATTTTCAGATTCTTTAACATCACAAATTTCATTAGTCATCGTATTGTATAAATTATTATTGTATTCATACTTACTATTAAGATCTGAAACATTGGCACATAAAAAAGCACCTAATTGCAAAGCAGATTGAATAGAGCGATCACGCTGTTCATCACGAGCCTGATTAGCACTACGCAACAAAGTATTTAATTGATTTAATTCTTTTTTAGTTTTTTCATCTTCTACTTGTTTAGTTATTTTTTCTAGTTCATTAACAACACTGCCATTCTTTGAAGATTCAGCGTCATCACCTAGTGCATTCCATTCCTTATCTAACTCTTTAATTAGATCATTAGAATTCATTATTTCTGTGGTGTAAAGCACGCGGAATCCAACGTCCTTACTTTTGTATGCGCCTTTATCATTGTAAAAAGGTTTTTCAGTACGAAAAGACGAGTTAGTTGCTGATTCAGAGGTCAAATAACTAGCTCCACGAACAGTTATTCCACCGAGTTGACCATGATAACGATCTAGCTTATTCATTCTAAAAGAGTCAAACATCATTTCACTGGCATTTCCCAAAATATCATAGAGATCAAGAGGGTTAGGTTCAAGTTTACCAATAAGTTGTAATTTCCCATTCGCCGATTTTGCGCCCGAGAACCATGCATAATTTTCTAAAGTATTAACCATTGGGAAACGTGCCTCACGAAATTCTGATTCGGTCACTTTAGAGCCCCCTCGAGCGGCATACTCCCATTCTGTATTATTAGGTAAACGCAGATAACCTTTAGGTACACTATTGGCTTTAATTTTTGACTGATTTGCAATTAACCAACGATTATATTTATCAGTAAATGCAACAGCATCAAACCAACTTACCTCTGTCATAGGGAAAGAAAGTGTAATTTTTGCTGTTGGGCAAGTATCATTCATTACCGCTTGATACTGTAGTATGGTCAGTTCATATTTACCAATTAGAAAATACCGTTCATTACCGGTATCAGAAAAACTACCAGAAATATAGTTAGGGGTTGCATACTCAGCAAAACCTAATTCTTTTTGGTTACTACCTAACACAACTTTAACATCATCTAAAGGTTTACTAGTTGGTGTAAAAACCTTTTTCATTACCAGACTACCATCACAAGGCATAGGTAAAATAACATCATCTTTAGCTGGTTTTGGGTTATAAAATTTACTATCCCATGGTTCAGCATAGCTTAATAATGGGAATAGACTTATTACCAAACCGCAAAAAATATATTTTATCTGATTAAACTTCCCGTAAACTTTCTGCTGGTTGAATCCTAACGGCACGCCGGCCTCCTATAATAACTACTATACTTGAGACGCATAAAGTTAGTAAAAATGCAATAGTAAGATGATAAAATTGTAATTGACTTACGATAGGTTGTGAAACTAAATTTTTACCTAAAACCATATTAAATGCATAATTCCCAAATAAAAAGAATATACAAGATATAAAAAACGCTAAACAACTCAAAATGATAGTTTGGATAATTAAATACAGCATAATTTCTTGTGACTGAAAACCAATCAATCGCATAAAAGCAATATCTTTACGCTTACGATCAATATTAGATAAAAAAGATCCTGTAAATGACAAAATACATCCAAAAATAGCTGTAATAGCAATGACACTAAAAATAAAAGTAAGGACTCTATCAATAGCTTGCATATTTTCAATTGCATTTGCCTGAGTACGCGTTTCAATATGTTGTTCACGTAATTTAAAAGATAATGGGGCAACATCATCTAATGAATTAGCATAAATTCTCGCTCTTGCAAATAAGGTATGCTTGGATGGATTTTGTAGGCCGGTAGCAGTTTGAAAAATTGTACTTTGATAACCATCATAAAAATTTTCCATTTCAATAAGCAAATCTAATGTAACAAAGGCGGCGGCACGATTATAACGACTCTCTGGTATAATACCTTTTACTTCTAATTGAGTAATTCCCTTCTCAATTTTACCATCAAGTTGCCGTGTAATAATCATTTTTACCCAACTACCTATAGTTGCTTGCATTTTTTCAGCGGCAAGGGCACTCAATAAAATTTGATTGTTACTATCAAGAGAAGGGAAAGTTAGAGTGATAGGATCATGAGAATCAGTTGGGATAATCTCTGCATTATTAACAAAATGACTAGAGTCACTAATTAGATCTGCTTGAGTATTTAGCGAACGAGTAAGAGGAATAACAAAAGCTGTTTCAGGCTGTTTTTTTATCCAATCTAACTTAGTATTATTAAGTTGTAAATTACCAACTATTTTAATTTCTAAATTTTGTGGATCACTAAGCAGTTGCTGACGCAGTTGTGAAACTACGCCATATTTTAAACTAAATAACAGTAATAACGGTGTAATTACAGATATAACTGAGGCTATAATACAAAATGAAACTTTCTTGTCATACCATAAATCGGCTAAAGATAAACGGATAATAAGTAGCCATTTAGCTATAACATTAATCATCTTTACCTACCTTAGCTTGTAGTGGCAAAAATACAGATGATTGCTGGGAAACTAAATTAGCTGATAAGGTGAATAGCCCTTTATTGGCAATACGTTGCCAATCATGAGTAACAATCATTGCGGCAATATTATCTTGCTGAGCTTGTTGTATGATTAAATCAAAAAGCAAATTGGCATTATATGGATCAAGAGCCGAAGTAGGTTCATCAGCCAGTAGTAAAGCTGGTTTATGAATAATTGAACGAATAAAAGAGGCTCGTTGCCTTTCACCAATTGATAACTGCTTAGGATATTTACTTAATAAATGAGAAATACTTAATTTTTCAACCAAATAGTCAAAACGGATATAATCAATCTTTTGTTGTAACAATCTAAATGGCAATAAAACATTATCGCGTATGGTCAGAAATGGTAGTAAACCACCAGTTTGCAACATAAATCCACAATAATGAGCTCTAATTTTAGCTTGCAGATCAATGTTATCGTCATTAATGAGTGAAGCAATATTTATATTTTGATCATCAACTATGAGATTATAACAATCTACCGCATCAGGCTTGAGGATCATACCAATCATTTCTAAAAGAGTACTTTTACCACTACCACTATCACCTTTAATGACCACGACTTGACCTGCTTTAACCATTAGTTCCGGCAGGCAAACCTTAAATAATGATTTGCCGGTAGATCGTGAAATTGCCAGTTGCTTTATGGTTAACATTGGTTTTACGGTAACATTTCTAAAGGAATAGGATAAACATTTTCACGTGGATCACTGCCTTCAGCTAACGAAATCCAACGATCTACATCCGCATTACATTTTTGGTAATAACGAATTTTACTATTTAAATTACGGATAAATTTTTCTTGTTCTAGACCACTCATGCTTTTCCATGTATCTTGATCAAGTCCGGTTACATCACTTTTATATGGAATATTATCTAAATATTCACCAAGCAAACCTAAGTCGGCAATTTTAGTCACCGAATCTGATTTCAATTTACTTGGATCTTGTCCCATAGCTGCCGCAACGGAACGAAGTTGTGAAAACATATTATCGGCAGAAATCAAACCATCATTAGCTGCATTAGCAATTTTACTCACCACATCACTCAAATCACTTAGTTGAGATTTAGTTAATAATACCCGAGGTTCAGCGGTTGGGATAGTCGGTTTAATGAAATCTTTATCTGCAATCCACGCTTTAAAAACTGTTGGTGCTTTCGTTCCTTTAGTATCACCTAAGTAAGCCAATTGCATTGCTTTACTTAATAATAAAGCATCTTTTAACATATCAGAATTATCGTCTTTAGCATTAAGTACATTACCAACCGATGCTTCACCTTTATAAGCAAGTTTAACTTGCTCAGATAATGCTTTTGCCAACGAGTCAACTTTCTGACCAAACTCATTCACATCACCAGCATTAACAGGATAATATAATGACTTATGAATGAAATCATTATAAGTTAAGTCAGAATACTGTGTCGCTGCAACTTGATGATCTTTCTCGCCACTTGGCGTTTTTAAATGTAAAGCATAAATTGCCACACCTTTATGTTGTGCTTCTAATCGAAGTTGTGCGGCATCCATTCCTGTACTAGAAAGTTTATCATCCCCTGGAATTGCACTCGCATCCGTAATTAAAATCATGTAACGTGCACCAAAGTTATTCCAATTAATATCATTTAATGCTTGCGAAATCCCAGCATAAGAATCTTCAGCAAAATAAGCTGTTGAAACAGTGGCCTGTTTTAGGGAGGCGCTTAAATTTTTAAAATCTTCTTTGGTATTAACTTGGTTAGGATCGGCAAACACCTTAGTAACATATTCAAGTTTATCCGATGCTTTTAGACTTGAACGGAAAGATATCAAACCAAATTTTACTTGTTCTTGTAACTTCTCTTTTTCAATATGTTGATAAACACGTTCAACCGCTTCTTTAGTTCGGGAAATATAAGGATCCATAGAAATAGTTGAATCAATCACAAACACAATAGCAGCTTTAAATGGTGCAACTTGATTAGCATTTTTATCTGCTGTTTGGGGATCGGTAGATTTACTATTTTTTTTAATTAATGCATCTTGTTTACTTACAGAAGCAATCTCTAAAACCCGTTCATAAAATCCTTGCCCATTCATTACCTCTTCACCTTGTAAAATAGGCAATAAATAAAAGTTATTTTTGAAATCTACATATTCTTTAGGTTCTTGAGCAATGACTTCTGCTGTTGGTTTATCCGCTTTTAAAGCATCACGGATAGGTTTTAACAAAGATTCTGGTTGGCTAGCATCAATAATATTAGTTAACGAAGTTTTATCTTTAAAAAATAATAATGGATCACGATCAACAGGATTAGTAAATACCAACGTCATTTGCATATTCCAAGGAATAGCACACGCATTATTAAGCCAGCCAATGGTTTTCCCATAAGAATCAGGTCCAACATTGAGCCATTCTTGATTATTATCATTTTTACGTTCATAAACATAAAAACGCGAAAAAGCTGCTACAGAAGTACCGGTTGTATCAGTAATATTTTTTTTTAACTCACAGGTTGGTGTACTAAGAATGCGCTGATATAGTGTTGTTTTACCTTCCTGTTTAAGCGGCTCAGCTGCAAAACTCATCCAAGGAAGGCAAATTAAACTTACTGTGATAAATATATTTGAGATTACTGATTTTTTCATATGCTATTCCTAACTATTTTTGTAACTCAGATAAACGCTCTTTAGCTAATGTATTATTAGCATCATGGGTTAAAGAAGTTTCATACCAATAAATAGCTGTTTCCTTATCGGCTTTAAAACAATTATTACCTTGATAATACTTGTCGTCATACTCTTTGGCATAAAGCATAGCAATTTTTGCATTTTGCTGTGCTTGATTGGCATATAAACGCTGAGCGATATTACATTTGTCAGTTTTTTTAGCTTCATTTATTAACTGAATAATTGCATCAACATCAGGTTTTGTTTGCAAACATTGTTGAATAAAACTTAAATCATCTCCTGTAGCATTATTTAAGCTACATTGGCTATTAATTTGTACTGAAGGAGTGTCTTTTTGTTGATTTCGAGAAAATAAAAAATACCATGTAGCAATGCCTATTCCCACTAACAGTAATAAAATAACCACAATAGCAACCATTAATCCTAACTTACTTTTAGATTTAATTGGTTCATTAATCTGTGGCGTTATTATCGGTTTTGCAGCCAATTGCTCATCGGGGGTGTGATCAGGTAGAACTTCCTGCTCAATAGTAGATTCTTGTTGTAATGTATCAATGGTCTGTTCAACCGATAATTCTGGTTCTGGTTCTGGTTCTGGTTCTGATTCTATTTCAACTTGGTTATTATCAGTCAATGAAGAAGAATTATCTAATGCAGAAGACGCTAATACTGACTCAGTAATATTGACAACACCACCATCAATATAGTTTTTATTTTGGTTATCCCGTACCTGGATAAAAAATCTGACAGAATTATCTTGGGATAATAACGAATCAACTAACCATTCACTAACTTCTCCGCTTAATTGCTGGTTATCAACCATTAAATTAGTAACCGGATGCCAAGTTTTTTCAGGACCCCACTGTTTTAGACCTAATAAATAATAACCATCTTGATTGCGTTGAATAAGCATATCAATATCAGAACTACCATCCCAATTTTTAGCTAAAAACTTAGCTATACCTGGTTTATAGCCATCTAATTCAATTCGTAATGCCATGATATCCTCTATATTTATACCTAAGTACCATTCCATTAACATTTATAAGAAAGGTAATTATCTATAAGGGCACCGCCCCACTATCTTATTTTTAATTATCTAATCAATCATTTTCAGACTACTTTAATTTATCTGAGACTGTTTAAATGTCTTTAAAATCTCACCTAGTTGACTATTTTGTTCCTGACTTATTTCACGTCCGGCATGATGCCCAACATTTTCTTGAGCCAAAATCGCAAAAGCAATAAACCAATCAAATATGGCATATTGAGAATAATTCTTTGTTTTATCATCCAATTTTGGTAAAGGGTGGGTTGATTGATTGGTAAACTCGCTTACTGGTGAAGAAAATATTGGTTTACCTTGATTAACTCGACTCATCGGTATATCGGTTACTTGTCCTTGGATAAAACCGACCCATGCAATAAAATCAGCTAGTAAAGTATGAATTGTACTGAGCTGTCTAGACTCAAGATCATCTCGTTTATTACCAGTATTTTCATTTTTCAAAATTCGTTCACTTAAATTGTTTTCCAGCTTTAAACGATTGGCTGCGGTAATAAGCTCTTCAACTACAAACGAGAGCGTTTTTTGTTCTAAACCAAAAAACTGTACTATATGTTTATCCAACACAATATTTCTTAAATAATCTAACCATGCCGTAAATACTGTCTTAGCAAATTTTGATTCAATGGGTAAAGTAGTGGTTGGTTGAATATCTAAAGGCGAATTATTATCTGAGAATAATTCAAAATCAGTATTTAATCCAAAATCATTGGTTAAATCATCTACATTATTGTCTTGATTATCTCTAGTTATCTCACTATCTGCTTGATTTGAGTGGTAAAGAGCTCTGACAGTCTGTTCCGGTAATTCAAGTGTTTTCAGTAATTCACCAAGTAATAAAGCTTTACCTTGTAATTTTTTAATAACATCTGCAATAATTTGTTTTTTCTTACCTAATTCTTCATCGCTATCAGCTTGATACCAAGTATCAAAACGCATATTGATGATATAATCAATTTTCTCGTTAAGTTGCTCAACAATACGTTGCTGTTTTACTTCGGTGATAGCAACTTGTTCTAGATATTGACTAATACGTTCTATTCCACCATCATTCAACTTTAACATAGCATCCCAAGTTATAGCTGGTTCATTCACATATTCTTGAATATCAACATTGTGAACAAAAGTATTTTTCAGCATAAGCATCTTTTCTTGATAACTATCATTATAAGATTGCTCTTGATGAGTAACAGGATCCACTGTTAAAAACGGTACATCAAATCCAGGTTTACGTACTAGAAAAACATTGTTAAATTTACGATCATTAGACCAATTGGTTAACCAATCATAACTACCAAAACGTTCAAGAATAGTTTGTTGAAGCAAACCACCTTTACCCCAACTGTTTTTAAGATTATCTTCTGATAGTGTTAGCGACGTGCCAATACGCTTGTCAAACATCGTGATAGCCCATAACAATCCTGCTTTTTTAGTAGCTCTTTTTTCGGCTGTTTCACCTTGAGTTTTGTCAATCCAGCGCTCAAGTACAGGCCCAACATCATTAACATCTGACTGTTTATCTGAAGGAGTGCAAACAACTAAAACATTCATTTCTTGACTATCGGTGTATTTTTCAAAAAGATAAGCGACTTTACCCCGCAACAGAAGTTGTGCAATAGGGTTACCCTCTTTAACATCCGCAATGGAAAGCAAATTTAAACGACCTCGATAACCAGGAAAATCCAATAAATCTACATTTTCAAAGGTTGTTACTCGCGTCTTATTAACTAATGGGAAAATTAACTCTGCAGTCAAAAAAGCCAATTGCGCTAAAGAAATTGAAGTTGGAACACCATTAAGTGGGGTTATAGTTACAGTGGAATCACGAGCAGTGTTTAACCGTTCAAGAATATCCACATTCATAATACTGTCAATTTGTGACTTAGTACCATTATTGTCTTTAATTAAGACCGTCAGTGGTGCATATACGTTACTAGCATGGTTTAAGCTAGATAAAGTAGTGGCTAATTGTACATAAACTATTGTCAACTCACTAATTCCACCCCAGAGAACAGCTAAAAGTTCGCCTCGCTCTACAATCGAAAGGTAAGGTAGTAAGTGTATCGCTTTTTCCCAATAACCACCTTTTAACCCTTCAAGTGAATTACCAAAATTTTCTGATAAATAATCATAAAGATCCACAATATCATCTTCGGTAATACCACCGGTTTTATCCGCTTGTTTTTTATTTTCTAACCGTTGAATCAATTGGTTTAGTTGTGAAAATTCTATGTTATTGGTTACTTTTTGTTGATCGAAATCTTTAAAATAGGCATTAATAAGGATTTTAACAATTTCAATTTCTTGGAATAATTTTAACTCTAATGGATAGTTGGCAATGCCACCTTTGGCAATTCGACTAAAGCGCGTTACCAAACCAGTCGCTTCTTTACCACTACCCACTGGGTTAACGTGATCGATAAAATCTAAAACTTCATTATCGACAACAGTTTCAAGTTTACCATTGGCCCCTGCAGCTAATGCGGAGATAAGATAAGATTTCCCCGCTTGTGATAAGCCAAAAAATCCTACCGCCACAGATTTAGTTGATACATCACCTAATCTCTTAGCACTATTACGTAAACGACGTAATTCAAGAATTAAACCATCCGCCTCATTATGCAAACGTTTTGATGAGGCGCGAGTTTGTTCCACCCATGTAATTGCTTTAGCTGACGCTTGATAAACCTGATCCCAAGATTTAGGAAGTTGTTCGTTTAAATTTTTCATCGTTTTATCATTCCACTATCCAGCCAATACTGTGTACTAATTAAGCCCGAATTAACCATTGTATTTAAATTCAGTTTAATATCCTGATTTTTACTACATGAACGGCCATCCGAGGCACTTACATTTTTGATATAAAAACTTTCAACAGATTTTTGTCTATTATTAATCCCTAATGTAACTTCAAGCACGGCACCATCAGCACTAAGCCGTTTAGCTACTTCACTATTCTCAATAGTTATTGTATAAATTGGTGATGCTGGCCAACGTTCAATTTCTAATTGTTTAAAACCAAGTCTAGTCGTTCCCCTAATTTCAAAAGAAATCTCTGGGAAATCATAATCTGGATCGTCTAAATCAATGTCGCGATAATAGACATTTTCTTTTTTTATCATATTTAGGTTATCTAACAACCCAATAAACTTAACCGTTGAATACAAATTTATATTAGACGATCTAAAATAGAAATTAGGAAGCCGTAGGTTCTTACTTAAAAAACAAAGCATCGCACCTACTGCTGCGGTAGTTTTTGGATCATCTATCCGTTCCTGTTTATGGAATGGGTACCAACTACCGGTATAATAGCCATGAAGAGGTAAAATACGCCCAGCTGGAATTGATAATCGGGAACGGAAATAACTTTGGACACCAGGTAACCGTGAAGGCCTACCCGTTAATAGCAACACATCACATTGATAACAGCTAATAATCTCAGATAATGCATCAAATGTTTTACAAATATTGTAATAGTCACCACGAATAAACAAATGGTGAATACGTTTTAGGTTAATTTCAATATTCAAATCAAGTACTGAAAATTCCGGGTTATTTAATGCACGTCTAATAGGTTCATTAATAAAATTGAGTACATTGTCAGTCATTATATGATGTTGTAATAACTCCTTAAAAGTCGCGTTATAAACATGTTGTTCCGCACGTAGAGGATCGTAGAGTTCGTACGCTTTTAATACCTGTAAACCAATCGGTGTGAATAACTGTAATGTCAGCTGTTGTCGTAAAACGGCATCTTGAATAGAAAGTTGCTGTGAACCAATAATGGTTGACAAAATTGGATTAGGATCAGCGAGACCTGCTTGTTTTAAGCCATTGGTTAATGCGGTTAATACTGTATCTTGTATAAAATCAAGTAAAATATCATCACCAGCAACTTTAAAACCATCTCGAAAACACTGCGTTGGCACAATATAAGCATTACTACTATTTACTTGATTACTTGCTCCATAATCAAGTTCATAATCATTGATCACTAAATCAGTAGTGCCACCACCAATATCTACTGTTGCAATCGTTAGTTTTTGCTTATTAGGTTTATCCGGACGCACCATTGAAGCAATAAACTCTTCTGATCGACCATTATAATTATTTTGGGTTTCATTAAATAGGTAAACAACTTGACCACAAGTTGCTTCATCCCATTGAACATGAACCTCAGGAATATTAGGCCAAACATTTTTTAATTGTTCGGGATTGTTAAAATCAATATTTTCATCGGAATTATCCCAACCAAGACTTTTCCATACTAGGCCAATGGCTTGGTATACACACGATTTGAATATAGCTTGCTCTGGTTTAGGCATAGCCGGTGGAATGGTTAAAATAATTGAGCGTAAATTCCGCGGCGTTTTGGCGTGTTCAAGTTTATTGCGTTGAGCAACACTATTCATCTGCATTAAAGCATGCATTAACACTTCACATAGCATAAATGTCATCAAAGAACTACGTGAATATTTAGGATGGAAAACCGGCATTTTACGATCATATTCTTCGGCAATATCATTACTTAGAATATGCAAAGCTTCACCATATTCGTTAATTAAGCTAGAAAAAGGTTCTGAAGTTGCAAATGGTTCATGATCACTTTTTACATAATGAGAATTAAAACGCCAACCTTGTTCATATTTAGCCTGATCCCAAAGATAACGTTTTGGACTAGAGAGCCCCGTTGCCCCTTCATTTCCTTCTCGTCGGCTGGCCAGACGGCTGGCTTCTTTACCCACTCGAACAATACTTGGCCATCGGAAAGTATCTCGGCGCCCACTCTGTAATGAAAAATGTTCCTTACCAAAAAAAGTTTGCGCAAACTCTACTCTGCTTTCAAAAGGTTCGTTATAAATATGCTCTGGTTGGGTCAAATCTCGGATTTCAAGCTCATATCGGCGATTTAAGCTATCTTTATCCTGAACATGATCTTCAATTAAAATCCCGCAAGTTCTAGAATTACCAACATCAAGAATCATATCTACTGGAATCGATTTGACAATATCATCTCTATTATTGGAGACGATCTTAATGGTAGGCATATGTAATGAATCAGCTAGTAAATGAATAATATTTAAATAATGACCATAATAGGCTTTATTATTAATTTCTTGGTTAATATCATCTTTGTGCATTTTCAAGCGCTCTGGTTGTGGCGCTAATTCTTTAAATAAGTCGATTAACCAGTTGGTTATCCATTTAAGTTCTAAAAACCATGAAACTTGATCTGAACGATGGGCTAAACTAAATACCGAGCCAGTTTTAACATCATTATCGGTTGGAGCAAGATAAGCAACATCCTGCATATTAGCAAAAATTTTAGTATCAAATGCAAAGGAGATACGATGAGTGTTACCATCGGGATCTTCCCCTTCGGGAATACTAACAATCCTAACTCGACTCCAATTATGAGGGCCTTTATCAAAACGTTCAGGCGGTATTGATCTTAACACCGGAATCGGTAACCAAATACCATCATACAGTTTCAAGGATTGATCAACACTAATTTCTTGTGTTGGCGTAACAGCAAAAGATAGATTATCAGGAGCAAAAAATTTACCATTATCAACATCTTCAATCAGTCTAATTAGGGCGCCACTTTCTGAAGGGTCGATAAAACAACCATTTAATTTATTACGCCATTGATTATCTTTCCAATTTATTTTTAGTGCAAAATCAAGAAATTGAATACCACTATTCATAATTAAAGTGACTTCTTGACCATAGTTGCGTATTTCCGGAAGCATATACAACCCTATTGTTGTTTCATAGTAATTGGGAACGAAATCCCGTTATTATAAATTCCCTGACAATTAGCTTGATTATTTTTGCCAGATGTACACTGAATTTTTGGTAATTGATATTTAGTATTATCACTACAGATAGCTTCGGTATTACTAGCAATATTTAAATTGGCATTTTGAATACCGCTACTAACTTTACCAACACATTTAACACCGTCACTGCGTGTTACTGTGACTTCACCATTCCCTTGATTAAAATTATAAGATAACTGTAATGGTTTGCCAGTTGCCTTATCTTGAATACCACCACCTACAGACCATTGACCATTCAGAAATTTTGTTGAGCCTTGTTGCATTGCATCTTTAGGTAAAGTTAACTTATTAGGATCAACATTGGCATTGGCATTATTATCTTTATTTGCTGGTATCGAAGTCTGATCTTTGTTGTCAGTACCAGTTTGCGGTTCTGGTGGATTATCTTTGTTATTCAAATCAGCCGGATTTGGTTGTTGATTTTGACTGTCTGGATTATTAGAGTCAGGATTATTAACTTGACCATCGTTATTTGGTTGAGCGCCTAAATTTTGGTTATTATCACTACCATTTTTATCTGCATTAGCTGCATTATCAACATTGGCATCTTTTTCATTAACATTCGTTGCTACACCATTAGGATCAATCGCGGTAGTACCATTGGTTGTAGTCCCATTAACAACACCAACGTTTCTATCAATAATAACGTCTCTAACTTGTGGATCTTTTTCTTTTTGTTGTTCAGTTACTGCCGCAGGTAAGCTGGTATTATCATTATTTAATGACAGATTGGGATTAAGTGAAACTTGTGGTTTTAGAAAACAACCTCGGAGCCAAAATATTGCCAACAATAGTAACAACAAAGGTAATAAACCTAGTAACCATACCCACCAACGTCGCCACCAAGGTTTTTTATCTATAACGGGTCCCTCACTCGCAGGAATAACAGGCGGTACGGTTGCTAGTTGTTTTTTTACTGGCTCTAAGCAATAAAATGGCGAACTGGCTTGTGGAGTTTGTGAATTAATAAATCCCCAAAAGGTAATCACTGGTTTGCCATCAACAATATAAACAAACTGATTACTTGGGAAACGTATTGCCATCAAATTAGGTTCAAGACTATTAGCATCATGCTTAGGATCATAAATCAAACGACTAAAAAGTAATTGATCCCCTTCCAAATTAGGGTTACTGGCTAACTTCTCACCTAAATTCACAACCTGTTGTTCAAACTCTTTAAGCAAAATCAGGGCCGAGCGTTGTTCCTCTTCACTAGCGGATGTCCACGGTATAATATCGTACTGCCCTTCGGGTTGACTTGCGTCAAAAGGAATATACCAATCAACAATATTTCCTTGATCATTGCGTTGGGGAATAGCTAGAAAATCTGCATATTGTTTACCTAATTTTACTCTAAACATTTCCCTGATTTGAGTAGCGACTAAATAAGCCGCTTTACCATCATGGCCGAGTATTTTAAAATCCTTAATATCACCACTTCTTAGTAATGTATTTGCCATATATTCCTTGGTATAGTTTAAATAATCGAAATTATTCTAGCAGAAAAACTGACAGTTGTAATTGCTAGAGAAAAGGATCTGATAACTTATTAAAATTCAAATCATTACAAAATGATAATATATGACATATAACTAATTATATTAATTGTTTTTACTGATATGGCCTTTATAAATTGAATTTGAAAGACATAGGTTATTTGTTTTCTTTAATATAAAAATACTATTAGCATGATGAATAATATATTTATAAAACGGAAAAGAGAGATTTTGTAATAATAAAATTATACACCCAAGCTGTTTCTCATAAATTATGAAAAACAGCTTATTTTATTTATGGTTGAGTAAACTGAATTTCAATTTCTTCTAAAGTTTTTCCTCGTGTTTCAGGTAAATACCGTACAATTAATAGAATCATTACGATATTAACACAGCCAAACAACGCAAAGGTAATACTACTTCCTACCCAACCTAATAATATTGGGAAAAAGAGTGCAACAAAGAAGTTTACAACCCAATGCAATAATACTGTCCATCCCATTCCCAATCCACGCATACTGAGTGGAAATATTTCAGATAACATAAGCCAAAACACAGGACCAAGACAACCTTGCATAAAGAGCAAAAAAACAAGCATAAATAACAATACAACATAACTGGCATATTCGAAACTAGCGACAATAACATTTTCACCATTAATGATTTCTGTATGGAAAAAAGCATTAAATGAAAAAGCAATTGCAAATAATGAGATTGTACATCCAATCTGACCTGTCAAAAACATCCGACGACGATTGATTTTGGCAATAATTGATAGGCCAATGATAGTTGCACAAACAGAAACAAGTCCATTACCAATTGTAGCAACCAGTGCGGCTTCTGTACCAAGTCCTGTTGTTTTTAGTACCGTTGGTGCATAGTACATAATAGCGTTAACGCCAGTAATTTGCGAAGCCACAATAATTAACGTACCAATCCATAATAAATTTTTAGCCCATTTTTGTTGTAAAATTTCACGAAGATTACTTTTATTTGTTGTGTCTAATTTTGCAATAAGACAAATATCTTTATATTCATCTTCAACATTATCAATTGCCTTATCTCGGAATTTATCAAGCATCGCTCTTGCTTCATTAAGGCGTCCTTTTTTAGCAAGCCATCTTGGCGACTCCGGCCCTAACATCATACCTATCCATAATAAAACCGCTGGGATTGCTGGAATAGCAAGCATCCATCGCCAATTGTGGGAAGCTTCAGGAAAAGCCACTGCAATTCCTGCATTGACCGAATAAGCCATTAATTGTCCTGTTACAATCATGACTTCATTCACTGATGTAAGTGTTTCCCTAAAACGTGCTGGAGTTATTTCACCGATATAAACAGGTACAACAACAGATGCACCTCCAACTGCAATACCTAACAAAATTCGAAACATTATCATGCTAGATAAATCCCACGCAATTGATGTTCCTATTGCTCCAAAAATAAATAAAATTGAAACTAATCTAATTAATGTTCGTCGCCCTTTTGCATCAGAAAACCAACCACCCAGTAAAGAACCGATACAAGCACCAATCAGTAGTGATGAGGTTACCCAGCCTTCAGTAACAGGGGTTAAATGTAGATCTTCTCCCATAAAAAGTAATGCACCTGAAATAACACCAGTATCATATCCAAAACAAAGTCCACCAATTGCAGCAATTAATGGCATATATTTAATTCGTCTATTTATCGATTTTTCGTTCATAATGTGTAATCCTTTATTTTTTAGGCAAAAAAATCCTTAGTTAGCATTAAATAATGCTAATTATTAACAATGTTTTTATTTTTTTAGCCTTTTAAAATTTTTAGAAAATCGTCTTTATTGCTTACGGATGATAATGCTCTTGTCACCAACTCATTGGACAATAACGAGGCGATATCTTTAAGAATGGTTAGATGTTCTTGCTCTTGTGCTGCAACAGCAATAACTAAAAACGCAATATGAAATTTATCCCACCTAATACCGTGTGGAAATTGAAAAATATGTACACCACTATGTTGTACAATATTTCTTTGGTGATCTGAAATATGAGGTAAGGCGATACCATTACCTAAATATGTTGAAATTTGCTTTTCTCTTGCCTCCAATTGTTCTAGACATTTCGATGAAGTAAAGCCCTTAGTTTGAAATACTTGACAAACTCTGGAAAGCACCTCTGATTTACTTTGTTCTTGGCATCCTAAAGTGATGTCGTTAGTGGTAAGTTCTAACATACATAGTCCCCTTTTCAATTATGAATATATCTCTCATATCGTGTATCTCATCATTGATAGGTATACGAATGAGAGATTTTGAGCTGTAAGGGATTTCTCAACAGCTCACCTTTTTCTATCAACATTGTTGACTGAAATTTAATTCATATGATTCTTAAAATAGTTTCAATTTATTCAGTACACAATCTCTGATAATTTGACGACTCTTTTTTCTTTAAATGATTTTGTTGCAGCGGCAGCAATTAGTACTGAATACAAACCATCTACTCCAGTTGCTTTTGGTTCTGTTTTATTTTTAACTGCGTCACAAAAAGCTTCAATTTCAGCAATAAAAGCACCTCGATAACGGTCCCACATACCTTTGATAATCGTGTCAGTCACCGTTTCATGTTCCCCCCAAACTTGAGCTGTTGATGATGTATCATTACCATTAATTGCACAGCCTTTCGAACCGAACACTTCAACGCGCTGATCATAACCGTAAACAGCCTGGCGGCTGTTATCAATCACAGCAATCGTCCCTGATTTAAATTTTAAGGTCACAACCGCGGTATCCACATCACCGGCTTCACCGATCGCCTTATCCACTAATACTGAGGCACTTGTGTAAACTTCTTCCACTTCATCATTCGCTAAAAATCTCGCCATATCAAAATCATGAATCATCATGTCATAGAAGATACCTCCTGAGACTTTGACATAACTGATCGGTGGAGGTGAAGGATCTCGTGAGCTAATTTTAATAATATGAGGAGTACCAATTTTGCCTGCTTGTACAAGGTCATGCACAGATTTGTGGTTATGATCAAAACGTCTGCAGAAACCTATTTGTAACGTAATCTTGTTTTTTTGAGCTGCATTTAATGCTGCTTTTATTTTATCGAGATCATAATCTATCGGTTTTTCACAAAAAATATTTTTCCCTGCATTTGCTGAGTCAATCAATAAAGAAGAGTGAGTATCGGTTGAAGAACAAATTAAAACAGTATCAATCTCTTTATCATTTAGAATTACATTACAATCATTTGTAATAACGGGTACATTAATCTGTTTACAAAAATTTACTGATTCTTCACTCATAAAAGGATCAGCAATCGCTTTTATGTGAATATCAGGGAAATAGCGAGTAATATTTTCTGCATGTACCTTTCCGATACGACCAATACCAAAAATTCCAACAATCATTTAAACCTCCAAAATTTTAATCACTGAAATAAATTTTGTAATCTTTATGTGTAAGTACTACTAATTGTTATTGCAATGATTATGCCAACCATCAAAATTATTTTTATATATTGATTTTTCTATTTATTTCTAATTTAATTAAAATTTATATGTGTAATTTTTCAACATGTATAAATTGACATGTTTGTATACTGAACAATAATTTATGCAAATAAATACTTTGCCACTTCATATATTGAAATGTACTTTTATCTTTAAAATATTTTTACAATTAAAAAATAAAAAGATGCGCATTTGGCGCATCTTTTAGTTTTAAGTAATTAATCTTTTTGCAGAAAATTTAATAAGACATAATGGCTTTAACAGCTTTTGCAGTGGTGGTTTCAGGAAATAGTTCATAACCTATTATGCCCTTGTACCCAATCTTTTCTAAATATTCAAATACAAATTTATAATTGATTTCACCAGTTCCTGGTTCATGTCGTCCAGGATTATCAGCCACATGAATATGTCCTATCTGATCGATAAATTCAGATAAATTTACACAGATATCCCCCTCATTAATTTGCATATGATAAATGTCATAAAGTACTTTTAATTTAGGACTATTAATCAATCTTGTCATTTCCGCTGCCATTTTGGTCGTTGCCAAGTAATTACCAACATGATCATGTTTAATATTCAATGGTTCTAAGTTCATCTGAATATTATTTTTTTCAGCCAACTCTGCACACGTTAATAACGTGTCAAACATTGCGCAGGTTTTTACTGTGGTAGATAAATTGATATAATCATCAATGACTATACCTTGATCACCCAGTCCATTTGAGTGAATAGTTATTGCCTTTGAGCCTAATTTTTTTGCCACTTCAATTGATGCAGACAAATAAGCCAAATAATCCTTTTTCTGTTCCGGATCAATTAACGAAAGTTCTGCATCACCATTAAAACCACTAATTCCAATATTGACTTCTTGTACTATCTTTTTTATTTCATCGATATTTTTATCTGGCCATCCCCAAAATTCAATGTACTCAAAACCATCTTTTTTGGCAGCAACAATACGTTCAATAAAAGGTAATTCAGTATACATAGCGTCAATACATGCTGATTTAGCAAATTTCATCACTATTCTCCTTGTTTTATTTATTAAAAAAGAAATTGATACTATTGTTAGTAAAGCAATTATTGTGCCAATTGAATAATATTGTTTATATTTTGAAGTTATTCATTTTTTTTTTGAACCTTGTCACGATTTGTATAAAAAAAAGACATGGCAAACTGAACATGTCTATATACTGAACATTAATAATCGTGACAAAGCGAGAATATTTGATGACATTCGACAATGAAAAAATTGATGGTGAAGATTTAATTCAGATTAAACTGTTAGGTAATGAATATGATAAAAAGAAAACATTAAAAAATTTAGATGATGCTTGGGACCTGTTTCAACAAACAGGTGAAAAGTCCCCTCATCTAAGACAAAAAATTTATGATTCTTGGCTAAAATCCACCCAAAAAGGAATTAATCCATTTAAAGAAACTTATTACCAGATTATGCCGCTTGAACAAAGCAAAAAAATAATTAACGATAATCAAAGATTGATTCAAATCGCTTCAGTAATTATGCAAGGATTATTGAGTTATAATAGTCATGGACATATAAATTTAACTACATCTGATGGAGTTGTACTTTACATATGTGGTTTACCTATTACACCAATTGGAAGTATTCTGACTGAAGATGTACAAGGAACTAATTGTACTGGACGGTGCATTAATGAAAAAAAACTGGTTTATGTGTTATCTGCAGAAATTTATAATGTCGAATTACGCAAACGTAATATGGATTGTGCCGCTGCACCAATTAAAGATGTGAATAATAATATTATCGGAATTATTACACTCACAATGGGTGAAAATGAGCTATTTCATTATCACTCATTAGGGACTGTGCAAGCTGCGGCTAATGCAATCTCTCATCAAATACAATTGTACCAACTTCTAGAAAAAGAAAAGATGTTCATTGAAGCCCTCAATGAGGGTATTATTGTTATTGATCATAATCATAATATACATGCAATTAATAATTATGCTCGCCAATTATTTCAGTTAGAACAGCACATTGATACTTCATCACTTTCATTACAAGATATTGCGAATTTTTCAAAAGAAGATTTACTAATTTTTACTAACAATAATAAATATCAAGATTTAGAACTTACGATTACTTTAAAAAATAGGACATTATTACAATGTATGTTATCTGTGACACCTATACCATTTAATCAATTTATTTTATCCATCCGAGAAAAAAAACGTATCCATAAAATTACACAAAAAATTATGGGGGCACAAGCGCGATATAATTTTAATTCTATCATTGGTCATTCTTCTGCTATTCAATATGCTATCAATATTGCTAAATTGTGTAGCCAAAATAATTCAGTGGTACTAATTTTAGGTGAAAGTGGTACCGGAAAAGAATTATTTGCTCAAGCTATTCATAATGCAAGTAAACGAAAGGATGAACCGTTTATTGCTGTTAACTGTGGCGCACTACCTAGAGAACTAGTGCAGAGTGAATTATTTGGTTATGTTGAAGGTGCATTTACAGGTGCTAAACGTGGAGGGGTACCGGGTAAATTTGAATTAGCTAACGGTGGTACAATATTTCTTGATGAAATTGGCGATATGCCTATTGAAGTCCAAACTAATTTATTGCGTGTTATTCAAGAAAATGAAATCACACGTATTGGTAGTGAACAGTCACAAAAAATTGACGTCAGAATTATTGCTGCGACCAATAAAAATTTACAACAATCAATTATTAGTGGTTCTTTTCGGCAAGATCTTTATTATCGACTAAATGTGATGTCAATTTATGTTCCGGCATTAAAGGATAGAATTAGTGATATCCCAGAACTTATCCATAACTTTCAAACACGAATTTGTGCCTCATTACAAAAACCTCCTGTTAAATTTTCTGATGAGGTAATCCAGCTTTTTATGCAATATCCTTGGCCTGGTAATGTTCGAGAACTTGAAAACATTATTGAGCGTTGTATCCATTTTTCACAAACTCAGCTGATAAACTTATCAGATATTCCTGCTGAAATTGCATTATTTAATTCAAAACCTCGAACTTCTCTGACAAATAACCGTTTAAAGCAAAACGAAGTTAAACAAATAATTGAATGTTTGCACGAAACTCAGGGTAATTTACGTCAATGCGCTTTATTACTAGGCTTATCTCGAGGAACGCTATACAATAAGCTGAATAAATATAATATTAATCCAGATGATTATCGATAACTACAAAGATAATATCTTATTACCATTTTTTAATTTATATTTATTTCCATACTCAAACGTATAGCACTCCTGAAACATCTTTACACTTCACTACTATTCTAAAAAATCTTCGTCCGCTAAAACTCGTAATGGTTGCATATCACTTTCGCCTTTAATAACCAAAGAAGGATCTGAACGCAAACAAGTGCCGCCATAATGCCCACCAACAGTAAAAGTACATATTTGAACATAACGGTTATCTACTTTGGGTAAGCACCACAATTCTTGATATATATTTTCTTGCTGTGCAAATTTTCCAACTGTTTGATCTAAAATTTGCTCTTGATTACTTACTAGTTGAATATCACTACCGCGACGACCAGCGATAGGTTTAACTGCGTAACCTTTTTTTATTAAGCTATCATTAAGCGTAAAAGTAGACTCTAATAAATAACGATGGTGAGGGAACAAAGACCATAATACTGGTAAGATAGCTTTATTACTTGGTATAACCGTCCATAATGGTTCAAAAACCGATACCTCTGGTCGCAATAAAACATCAATTAATCTAACTACATTTTCTGGATGACCAGTACGAATTGGTAAGCCAGCAGTTTGCGCTTCACTTTCTTCACGCAGCTGCTCCAAAACTGTTTCCCATGCCCATGTTTTCCATACACAAGTGACTTGGCGATCCTCATCGTCGACTAAACGACCACGTTTATCCCAATGCAATCCATCTAATCCACACAATATTTTGTTATTAAAACCAGCTTGAGTTAATGCTTTTTGCATAAAAAGTGCATGATAGTTTTCCTCACTATCATTGTCTTGCATAATATGAACAAAAGGCTTGGCATCACTATGCTTCCAGCAACTAACCAGAGAATTAAGTAAACCTCTACCTGGATCGGTACCAACCGTTAATCCTGCTTGGATTGCCCATTTTTGTAAAATAATGCTACTTTCAGTATGGCAGGAAGCGGAATCAGCATTATATTCATAAACCTTTAAACCACGTTCATCCATACAAAAGTCTAATCGCCCTGAAATCATTTGGTAACGACGTTGTTGCCAAGATAAACGTAACCTTGGCCATAATATTTCAGGAATATTAAAATATTTCAATAGATTATCATCTTTTAGGACTCTATCCGTTGCATGTAAATACATTAAATGTAACTCATTCGTTGCTCGAATCAGCTCTTGTTCAGCACTTTCAGATATGGTGAAATAACGATAATGATCATCATGATTAATTGCATGACCAGAAGCTAAAATATAGGCTTTTTCTACTGGTTCTTGTTCGTTTAACCATTTACCATCAAATTGATTTTGATTATTTATATGTGCACTTCGTATAGTAAGCAGAGCTTTGGGCACATGTGGTTGTGGCAAGCTATATTGGGTGTTATCGGTTTGAATCATCCACCCTAAAATAGTAGTGTCATCGAAGGTATCATGTAAAAGATAACCATTATCTGAAACTGTCATCGCCAACTCTCGTGTCCATTGCTGCCCTTTTGGCAGCCGAGTATGAGTCAAATTTTGTTCTACAATTCGAATTTTATCATCGAATACCTCAGTAATAATGGCAATATGCCCCGTACGTTTAAAAAAACCACCGTCATCCCAAACTAATAAGGCTCCGACTTCAGGTCGTTTTCTACTACCATTAGCAAATGCTTGCAGTGGTAAAATTGCTTCATTGATTGCTTGACGTAAAAATCGTAATGAAAAAATTTCATGCGCCATACCAACATCAGTAAAAACCAATCCATGGTTTAAATATAAAAACCTCCTAGCAAATTCAACGCATTGCCATTTATAGCCCATATACTCTCGCTCCAAATAGTTACGAAATGAAGAATCATCCGGATATTGTTGCTTATTCACTGAATCATAATCAGATGAATAAATAGCTACTCCTCCTGGCGCATAACCTAATAATGTACCAAAAGGTTCCTTATGATCTGGATTAACTAACATGTTGCAATGACCTTATATTAATAAATAAAAATTTTTTAAAACTGAACTATGCTAAAATTTGTCCATCATAGATCAATTTATATACTTTAAAAAGCAGTGTTTGAATTTAACTGACTTGAAGTACAGCAAAATGCCTATATATAGTTGTTACCATAGGTAATAATACCTTGTAAATATGCCATAAAAAAATGAGAACAATAAAATTATGCAACAGACTAAATTAAATGAATTATTAGATTTTCCTTGCCCTTTTACTTATAAAGTTATGGGGGAGGCTAAACCTGAACTAGTGGATAAGGTGATCACTGTTATCCAACGCCACGCACCAGGAGATTATTCGCCATCAATAAAACCGAGTAGTAAAGGCAACTATCATTCTGTATCAATAACAATTAATGCCACTCATATTGATCAGGTTGAAAATTTATACAAAGAATTAGGTGAAATTGATATTGTGAGAATGGTTTTATAATACTTTACTTTTGTATAATTATTATCTAAAAATAGAGTCTTTCGATGATATTATTGCCGACTTTAAACAGGGCTTAAATGCTACTCACCTTCTATAAGATATGAAAATAGGGAAGATTATAGCTTCCCCATTTTTGATGATAAATGGCAATTAACCTAAAATTTTGGTTAACTCTTTAGTTACCTCAGCTACCGCTTTGGTACCATCAACACAAAAATACTTGGTGCTACCATTTTTGGCTTCTTGTTGATAATAACTAATTAGAGGTTTAGTTAGATCATGATATTCAACCAGACGTTTGCGGACAATTTCTTCACTATCATCTTTGCGTATGGTTAATGGTTCACCAGTTACATCATCAATACCGTCAACTTTTGGTGGATTATAACGAACATGATAAACTCGGCCTGATCCTGGATGAACTCGACGCCCACTCATACGATCAATAATGACTGAATCCGGCACATCAAATTCAAGAACATAATCAACATTTATGCCTTCCGCCTTCATCGCATCTGCTTGCGGAACAGTACGTGGAAACCCATCCAATAAAAAACCATTAGCACAATCACTTTGCGCAATACGTTCTTTAACCAAAGCAATAACTAATTCGTCAGTAACTAGTTTACCGGCATCCATTAATTCTTTAGCTTGCAAACCTAGAGTAGTTCCAGCTTTTACGGCTGAACGTAACATATCACCGGTTGAAATTTGAGGGATACCATATTTTTGCATAATAAATTGTGCTTGAGTTCCCTTCCCCGCTCCAGGTGCTCCTAATAAAATAATTCGCATGAAATAACCTCTTATGGCTTTATTAAAAAGACTTCTTTATTCTGGTAAATAATGAAATATAACTTTACTGCTTGATATTAGCCCATCTGTTTGGCAAATATAATTAATGGCTCCACAACCTTTGATCATTTGAGCCGGCTTTTGACAAGTTGGACAAATAAACTGTTCAAGATAATGCTGTTTACAATGAGGACAATTATAATGCTGTGGTGAAACCACACTCATTTTATTATGACATTTAGGGCATAAACCTTCTTGACTCTTACTATCCAATGTTTTATTTGGCATAAACTATTTACGACCTCTAACATGTTTCATTAATCGACGACGTTTACGTTGTTGCGATGCCGTTAAACTATTTTTTTTACCTTCAAATGGGTTAGCACCTTCTTTAAATTGAATACGGATTGGTGAACCCATTATTTTTAATGACCGCCTAAAATAGTTCATTAAATAACGTTTGTATGAATCAGGCAAATCTTCAACTTGATTACCATGAATAACCACAATAGGAGGATTATAACCACCAGCATGAGCATATTTTAATTTAACTCTACGACCACGAACTAATGGCGGTTGATGATCATCCTGCGCCATTTGCATAATTTTTGTTAATAATGCCGTATTAACGCGGCGAGTAGCACAATCATAAGCCTCTTGGATTGAATCAAATAAATTACCAACCCCACTACCATGTAATGCAGAAATAAAATGTAAACGCGCAAAATCGATAAAATCAAGCCTATCGTCTAAAGTGTTTTTTACTTGTTCTTTAATATCTTGAGTTAAACCATCCCATTTATTAACAGCGATAACAAGTGAGCGCCCACTATTAATAATAAAACCTAGTAACGACAGGTCTTGATCTGAAATACCTTCTCTTGCATCTATGACCAAAATAACAACATTGGCGTCTTCAATAGCTTGTAATGTTTTAATAACTGAAAATTTCTCAACTACTTCAGTTACTTTACCTCGTTTACGAACCCCTGCGGTATCAATTAATATATATTCACGTTCATCTCGGGTCATAGGAATATAGATACTGTCACGGGTGGTGCCAGGCATATCATAGACCACAACACGCTCTTCACCCAAAATCCGGTTAGTTAGTGTTGACTTACCAACATTAGGACGACCAACAATAGCCACTTTAATTGGTTGATTAATTAGCGAATCAGATTCATCTAATGCTAAATCATCATAAGATTCAGGCAAATCTTGAAATTTCTCATCGAGATTAGCATCGGCAACATTTTCATCATTTTCAAATTGAAAAATGGGATCTAACACCGTTTCAATTAAGGAGCTTACCCCTCTTCCATGACTGGCCGCAATTGGATGAATATCACCTAGCCCTAAGGAATAAAAATCGGAAATTGCTGTATCAGCATCAATACCATCAATTTTATTGGCCACTAAAAAAGTAGCTTTTTGACGAGCACGTAGATGTTTAGCAATCGCATGATCGGCAGGCATCCCACCAGCTCTGGCATCAACTAAAAAAAGGACAATATCAGCTTCTTCTATGGCTTGTAAGGATTGTTCAGCCATAAAACTTTCAACACCATCTTCTGTGCCATCAATACCACCGGTATCAATGACAATATATTCATGGCCTTTAATTTCAGCGCGACCATATTTACGATCACGAGTTAATCCAGGAAAATCAGCAACTAACGCATCACGTGTTCGTGTTAACCGATTAAATAAAGTGGACTTTCCAACATTAGGTCGGCCAACAAGTACTACAACTGGTATCATTCTTATTCTCTGATTACTTTAGTTCTTTATAAAAGCGTAAATATCGCCATTTTTAGCCTGAACAATTAATTTATTATCCACTACTAATGGTTTAGATATTAATCCGCTACTACTTACTTGAGTTTTAGCAGCTAGCTCACCAGTGTCGATATTTAGCCAGTAAAGATAACCTTCGAAATCACCAACAATAATATAATTCTGATAAATGATAGGGTCGGTCAATTGGCGATGTAGAAAACCAGTTTGTTTCCAAATTTCTGCCCCACCATTTTTAGAGACCGCTTGAACGTTGTCATCTTGGTCAACAACGAACAATCGAGTAGAATCAACCGCAAAACTGTGGGTAGAACCTAGTTCTTTTCGCCATACAATTTGACCATTACTTAAGTCAAGTGCAACAACGTTACCATTATAACCAACAGAATAAACTAAATTACCTTCAACAACAGGAGTCGAATCAACATCATTTAATTTGGCAATTTCAGTAGATCCTGATGGTTGAGAAATACGTTGCTGCCAAATTAGTTGACCATCGTTAATATAGTAAGCATTTACTCGACCATTATCATCGCCAACAATTGCTGCACCATGAGCAATAGTTGGTGTTGAATTACCTCTTAATGATAAAGGTGGAACTTCAAGAGAAAGATCCCATAAATCATCACCTGTATCACGATTTAATCCTTGTAAAAAGCCATTAGCTGTATGTAAAATCACTTTATCTTCAGATGAAACTGGGCGAGCAAGAACTTCACCTTTCACGGCCTTTTCCCAAATCACTTTACCTGTATTACGTTCTAATGCGTAAACAACCGCTCGCTCACTACCGACATAAACATATTTATCATCCGCACTTACCCCACCAGAAAATAATGCCGTATGACTACTAAACAGAGTACTTTTGGATAAATTTACATCCCATAAAGTATTACCACTCGATAAATCAATTGCTTTCACTTGTCCGCTACGGC
The DNA here is from genome assembly GCF_001690685.1 of Gilliamella sp. wkB112. Taxonomy (GTDB): domain Bacteria; phylum Pseudomonadota; class Gammaproteobacteria; order Enterobacterales; family Orbaceae; genus Gilliamella; species Gilliamella apicola_J. The sequence continues at coordinate 124,271 of NZ_LZGL01000020.1, forward strand.
TGGCAACATAAATAGCGTTGTCATAATTGATTGGACCCAATAATGAATAAATATGAGTGTTACCTGCGGTACTATTTTGCCATATTTGTTGTATAGGAAATTGGTTGTTTACTGTGGGTGAAGGTGAAACTTGAACAACTTCTTCTTCACCACCAAATAAAGAACATCCAGCAAGTGATAACATAAAAACACTGGTAAAAAGACATTTTGATAACTTCATTGTATATGACCCTTAATATCAGGATAAATTAATTTTTATTTTGCTCGCTTGTAGCTTCTTTAGCCTGAGCCTCTTGCTCTGCTTTTTCTTTATCAGCTTGAGCTTTCTGTTCTAGTTGTTGTTTTTCGTTTAAATATTCAGTTTGATTCAACTTCATTTTGATATTTACTTCCAACTCTTTAGTCGGTTGCGAGTTTAAAGCAACTTTATAAGCATCAACAGCCTCGGCATATCGAGTCATTTTTACCAATACATCACCTCGAATATCATTAACAACTGGCGCCCAACTTTCCTCTGTGACATTATTTAAAGAATTTAAACTCTGTTCATATTGCCCTTGTTGGTATTGCAAGCGCGCAATTCGAATACTAATAATAGATTTAATTGGTTCTGCTTTATTTTTTTTCAATCCATCAACTAATAGTTCTTGTGCTCCAGAATAATCCTTTAATACTTCAACATAAAATTGTGCCGCACGGAGATTAGCAAACACACTATAAATTGAATTATTTTCTTTAGCAAAAGCGACTAATTCATTAACTGAATCAGTTTTAGTATCATCTAACTTTGCAACTAATTGTTCATATTTATCAGACGCGTCTATCATTTTTTGGTTTTGATAAGATTGCCAATAACGCCAACCCCAAAAAGCTAATAATCCGATAATAATAACAGCAACAATAATTTTCCAAGTTTTAGCAAGAAACTCTTTTATCTCGGCAAATTGTTCTTCACTCGATAATTGATGACTCACGTTTTTCTCCTGTTTCCTTTACTTTACACTAAAGCCAAACAAGTTTGAACAACCTCTTTTTGTGCTACTTCAACTTGTTCGCCTGTTTGTAAATTTTTGATCGTTACTGATTGGTTAGTTATTTCATTTTCCCCAATAATAACCGCTATTTTAGCACCTAATTTATCGGCTTTGGCAAATTGTTTCTTAAAGTTACTCGAACCATAATTTGTTACAATGCGTTTATCTGGTAAACCATCACGTAATTGTTCAGCAACACATTGTGCTGAAGAAATGGTTTTTTCATCACCTGATGAGATCATGTAAACATCAATCGAGTTATCACGATTTAATGATGGATTAACCGCCTGAACTAATAAAACCAATCGTTCAACACCCATTGCAAAACCAACTGCTGATGTTGACTGCCCTCCCAATTGACTAACTAGCCCATCATAACGACCACCACCACATACAGTGCCTTGTGCCCCTAAACTGTTGGTAACCCATTCAAAAACTGTACGATTATAATAATCTAAACCTCGAACTAATCGTTGATTAATATTATATTTTATACCAGCATTATCTAATAAGCGACATAATCCATCAAAGTGCTCTTTCGATTCATCATCTAAATAATCAAATAGTTTTGGAGCCTGATTAAGTAGTTCTTGAACCACAGAATTCTTTGAATCAAGTACACGTAGTGGATTAGTATACATTCTACGTACACAATCTTCATCCAATTTATCTTTGTGCTGTTCAAGAAAACTTACTAAAGCATTACGATAATTAGCTCTTGCATCTAATGAGCCAATAGAATTGAGTTCAAGTGTGGTATGCTTTTCAATACCTAAAGCTTTCCAAAAACGGGCTGTTAATAAGATAAGTTCTGCATCAATGTTCGGACCTTCAAGCCCAAACACTTCTACACCAAATTGATGAAATTGGCGATAACGGCCTTTTTGTGGTTTTTCATAACGAAACGCTGGTCCTAAATACCAAAGCCGTTGTTCTTGATTATAAAACAGACCGTGTTCAATTCCGGCCCTAACACAACCCGCAGTAATTTCTGGGCGTAAAGTAATACTTTCATCGTTACGATCGTTAAAAGTATACATTTCCTTTTCAACGATATCTGTTACTTCACCTACCGCACGTTTAAATAATGCAGTATCTTCAACAATGGGGGTTCTGATTTCGTTATAACCATAACTATTTAATACATTTTTGACTATTTTTTCAATCAGTTGCCAACTAGCACTTTCTGTTGGCAGTAAATCGTTCATTCCCCGTATAGATTGGATTTTTTTATCTGTCATTCGTTTATTCACTATTTAATAAAATTATAATTCAGTCGTTGCAATTCGGTTTTTCAACATTAAAGCTTTAGCACGAATTTTAGCCTCTAACTCATCAATCATCTTTTCGTTATCAATCCGACCAATTCGCACTCCGTCTTCATAAAAACCACTTTTGTTATGTCCACCAGCAACTCCCATTGTAGAGGCTAAAGCTTCGCCTGGACCATTTACAACACAACCAATAATGGATACATCCATTGGCGTAATAATATCTTCTAAGCGTTGTTCTAAAGTATTTACCGTACTAATCACATCAAATTCTTGACGTGAACAAGTAGGGCAAGCAATAAAATTAATACCACGAGATCGAATCCGTAACGATTTTAAAATATCAAATCCAACTTTCACTTCTTCGGTTGGTTCCGCTGCTAAAGATACTCGTAAGGTATCACCAATCCCTTCAGATAATAACAACCCTAACCCTATTGCAGATTTAATTGCTCCACTACGAACACCACCAGCTTCAGTAATTCCTAAATGTAAAGGTTGTTTAATCTGCTTGGCTAATAATCGATAAGCATCAACTGCGGTAAAAACATCTGACGCTTTAACACTAACTTTAAACTGATCAAAATCAAACCGTTCAAGTATATCAACATGGCGCATGGCCGATTCCACAATTGCTTGTGGCGTCGGCTCACCATATTTTTCTTGAATATCTTTTTCTAGCGATCCTGAATTAACACCAATTCTAATCGGAATATTTTTATCTTTAGCACAATCAACTACAGAACGAATTCTCGATTCGTTACCAATATTGCCAGGATTAATTCTTAAACAATCCACACCATATTCTGCAACTTTTAAAGCTATACGATAATCAAAATGAATATCTGCAATTAGTGGTACTTTTACTTGTTGCTTAATAAATTTGAAGGCTTCCGCAGCATCCATTGTTGGGATTGAAACGCGAACTATATCCACTCCAACTCGTTCAAGAGCTTGGATCTGAGCCACTGTTTTTTCAACATCCGTTGTTCGAGTATTCGTCATAGATTGAACTGCAATTGGAGCTCCGCCACCAATAGGCACATCACCGACATAAATTCGGGTTGACTCTCGCCTTATAATTGGTGAATCTTGATGACTCATAACGCGCCTAACTATATCATAAAATAACTAGCCAGCGATCTTAACAATATTTGAGACAAATGTCTGTATCAGAATAATAAAATTTGTTAACTATTAATATGATTGGATGACGGGGAAATATAATGACTAACTTCAACTAAATTACTTTTACTTTCTTTATTTATGCAATACATTGTTACACCAAGAGCACCAATAAGAATAATCAAACAGATAAGTAATAATTTTATTCCTCGTCTCCTTTTTTGATAATTGGGAATATGATTCTTTACTTGGTAAGACTTATATTGTTGGGTTAAAGCATTTATAAAAGGTTGATATTCTTCTGCCGATAACCCTATAATTTCAGCATAAGAACGAATATAACCTTTTATAAAAACAAGTGGAGTATCAATATCGATTATTTTATCATTTTCAATATCAGCTACTACTGTTTTACGCACATGGAGTTTACCGGCAATATCGTCTTGAGTTAGCCCTTTTTGTTCCCTCAAATTAGATAGCATCATTCCCAATGAAATATTGTCCATTATCCCCTCATGATTTATTTTTGTAGTAAACTAATTTCATTTTTGCATATTTTCACAATTAATCAATTTTTTTCGCAGTAAACTATTAAGTTAGCCTATCTATCTCGTTTTGTGCTGCGACTAATTGTAATTCTTATTCATCTTTTTCAGTATTTCAAACACAATTGCATAAACCATAGCAATTGTGTGTTCAAATAATCCAACTTATTTTTCTTAGTCGCTAAAATATTTGTAAAAAATAATCCGCCATATTGGGAATACAACAACATTATTCCCAACATAGCTACTATATATGACTAAATAGACAAAATATTTTTCACTTATTAATTCCAAATCAGCAAGCAATAATATTTTTTACCACGGCGTAATAATGTATAGCGATTAAAAAGTTTATCATTATCTGAAAAACGATAATCTATTGTAGAGTTGCGTTCACCATTAATTGAGATTGCATTTGATTCGATCATGGTTCTTGCTTGTCCTCTAGATGGTGCGAACGCTGCATTAACAATCGCTTGTTGTAAATCCACATCATTTGCCACTGCCAATGTTGGCATACCATCTTGAGCTAATTGAGCAAAGTCATCCTCAGATAAATCACTTAACTTCCCTGAGAATAAACTTTCTGTAATGCGTTTAGCGGCTGTTAATCCTTCCTCACCATGCACTAGACGAGTTACTTGTTCTGCAAGAACATATTGTGCCCGCGGAGCCACGCCACTACTTTTATCTTCGTCTTCCAACGCATCGATTTCACTTAATGGCATAAATGTAAAGAATTTTAGGAATCGATAGACATCTGTATCAGCAGTATTAATCCAAAACTGATAGAATTTATATGGGCTGGTCTTTTTCGGATCAAGCCATACCGCACCACTTTCTGTTTTCCCAAATTTGGTACCATCAGATTTAGTAATTAGCGGAACGGTTAAACCATAAACTTGTTTTTGATGTAAGCGACGAGTTAAATCTATACCTGCAGTAATGTTTCCCCATTGATCGGAACCACCAATTTGTAAAATCACATTATGTGATTTATTTAAGCACGCAAAATCATAAGACTGTAATAAACTATACGAAAATTCAGTAAACGAAATACCAACATCATCACGATCAATTCGTTGTTTAACTGATTCTTTGTTAATCATGGCATTTACTGAAAAATATTTACCAATATCTCGTAAAAAAGTGAGTACATTCATACCACCAAACCAATCATAATTATTGGCGACAATAGCAGCATTATCGCCACAATTAAAATCTAGAAATGGCGAAACTTGTTGTTTAATTTTTTCACTCCATTCCACAACAGTTTGTTCGGTATTTAATTTACGCTCAACTGCTTTAAAACTTGGATCACCTATTAAACCAGTTGCACCACCTACTAAGGCTACAGGTTTATGACCTGCTAATTGAAAACGCTTTAAACAAAGTAATGGGACTAAATGACCAAGATGCAAACTATCTGCAGTTGGATCAAAACCACAATAAAGTGCAATAGGATTTTGTTCAATCAACTCTATTAGAGTTTTTTCATCGGTAAGCTGAGCAATCAATCCACGTTCTTGAAGTTGTTTGATCACATTTTTTGTCATGATATTTACCTATTAAATTTTGTTTCGTTTATATTCTATTTTTATTAGATTCATTCAGTTTTAGTATGATAGCGTTTATACGCTTGTTTAAAATGATCTGCTACTATTTCATTCGGTTTTTTGCTACATAAGCTAAAAATAATTATTGCTGCTGAAGCCAATAAAAAACCGGGAATAAGTGAATAAATATTAAACCATTTAAAATTAATCCAAAGCAACACCGTTATGGCACCAGTTATCATGCCTGCTAGCGCACCATTTCGCGTCATACGTGACCAGAAAACTGAAAAAACAACAATAGGACCAAATGCTGCACCAAATCCAGCCCAAGCATGACTAACTAAATCAAGTACACTATTGTTTGGATTGATTGCTAATAAAATGGCCACGACTGAAACAAGCAATACCATTATACGACCAACCCAAACGAGTTCTCTTTGCTTTGCTTTAGGCCTAATAAAAGCACGATAAAAATCCTCGGTTAAAGCACTTGAACAAACAAGTAACTGACAACTTAAAGTACTCATTACCGCTGCTAAAATAGCTGCCAATAAAATACCAGCAATCCAAGGATTAAAAAGTAATTTAGATAATTCAATAAAAATACGTTCATGCTTACTATTATCAATTAAATAAGCTAAATCAGGATGATTAGCAAAAAAAGCGATACCAAAAAAACCGACGGTAATAGCACCCAATAAGCATAAAATCATCCAAGTCATACTAATGCGACGGGCATTTTTCATTACTTCATGAGAGTCGGCAGCCATAAATCTAGCTAAAATGTGTGGTTGACCAAAATAACCAAGCCCCCAACCTAATAATGAAATAATGGCAATAAAATCCATATGTGCAAATATATTGGTATAATCTGGATTCAAAGATTCAATGTTCGCCAATGCTCCAGTGAATCCTCCTGAATTAATCATTACCATAATTGGAGTTAAAATAAGGGCAAACATCATTAAACTCGCTTGAATAGTGTCTGTCCAACTAACCGCTAAAAAACCACCTATAAAAGTATAAGCAATAGTAGCCCCTGCACCAGCTAACATTGCCCAACCATAACTCATACCAAAAGTACTTTCAAATAGTTTTGCACCAGCAACTACCCCAGAGGCACAATAAATAGTAAAAAAAATTAAAATAATAACCGCAGATATAATGCGTAATAATGAACTTTTATCGTCAAAACGACGAGCAAAATAATCAGGTAAGGTTAATGAATTATGATTGATTTCAGTAAAAACTCGCAAACGTCCAGCAATTAGTAACCAATTTAAGTAGGCACCAATAATTAGGCCAATTGCAATCCAACTTTGAGAAATACCAAATAGAAAAACTGCGCCAGGCAACCCCATCAATAACCAACCACTCATATCTGAAGCCCCTGCTGAAAGCGCAGTTACAACACTACCAATGCGACGCCCACCCAAAATATAATCGCCAAAGTTCTGCGTTGCACGAAACGCAAAAAAGCCAATCGCAATCATGCCTAAAATGTACACAGCAAAAGTGACAATCATTGGTAATGACATAAAATTATAAAATCCTATTTATAAATTTAAAAAATTAGTCGGTAAGCTTATCATAAAAACAGCATGCTAAAAAGCAGGTGATGTCGTCTGGTAACAGAAAAAACATTAAAGATAAAAATGATATTTTATAATGTCACTTGATTTATTAATTTCAACTATTATAAAAATGCCTTTTAATTTACATAAACTCAATAAATAAAGTATATAATAACCAGCATCAATTTTTTAATTAGAAATATTTTGTGAAACAAGTAACTCGAATTCAAATTTTAGCTCGTTTAAAAGATCATATTAAAGATCCAACAACTGAACTTGTCTATACAACCCCTTTCGAGTTGCTTATTGCGGTAGTACTTTCTGCTCAAGCAACTGATGTTAGTGTTAATAAAGCAACCAAACCACTATTTGCTGTTGCCAATACTGCTGAAAAAATTCTAGATCTTGGCGTTGATAAATTAAAAAACTACATTCGTACAATTGGGCTTTATAATAGTAAGGCCGTAAATATTATTAAAACTTGTCAAATATTAGTGAATAAATATCAAGGTGAAGTGCCAGAGAATTTTGAATCGCTTATTGAACTTCCTGGTGTCGGAAGGAAAACCGCTAATGTTGTTTTAAATACTGCTTATGGTTGGCCAACAATTGCTGTTGATACACATATTTTTCGAGTCAGTAACCGAACTGGATTTGCTCCTGGAAAAACTGTGGAAGATGTTGAAAAAAAGTTACTTAAAGTGGTTCCTAATGAATATAAATTAAATTGCCACCACTGGTTAATTTTGCATGGGCGTTATACCTGTATTGCAAGAAAACCAAGGTGTGGTTCTTGTGTTATCGAAGATTTATGTGAATTCAAACATAAAATCTACCCAGAGTGAAAAAATCAATGTCAGAGAAATTTAAATTAAGCCATGATGAAATAAACTTGTTTAAAAATAGTATTGGTAATACCAAAAAACTAAAACAAGATACCGTTATTCATAAACCGATAAAACGTACACCACAATCAATAGCAATTCAAAAACAACAACATGAAAAGATTAACACTGAATTCTATTTTTCTGATGATTATCACCCATTATTACAAGAAGATCCGATTCGGTATAGTCGCGAAGATGCTGACCCCAATGAAATAAAAAAATTGCGACGTGGTTTTTATGATCCAGAATTCTTCTTGGATTTACATGGACTAACACTTGCCGAAGCAAAAAAAGAAATATCTGCTCTTATTGCTGCGTGTCTACAAGAAAGAGCACATTGTGCTTGTATTATGTATGGACATGGCAAAAATATACTAAAAAAGCAAACACCAATGTGGTTAGCACAACACCCACAAATTATTTGCTTCCATCAAGCGCCTAAAGAATTCGGCGGTAGTGCTGCATTACTTGTTCTATTTGATATCAGTAATGAACTAGCTAATAATCCTTAGTCTTAACCATGAATATTTGATGATAAATTATGGCTATTACTTTAGCAAAAATAAAATAATTATATTATAAAAACAAAAAAGCCAGCTTAGTTATACTAGGCTGGCAAACATTGGAAGCAATGTGAGCAATGTCATACTTTCTTAGAAGCAATTAAGCTTGCTAACAAAGTACGAAATAATGATAATCATTCTCATCATTAAAAGCAAGCGTTTTTTTGATATTTTTCAAAAAAGACTAAAATTTTTTTTCTAACTCAATGACTTTGAAAAATAGGATTTGAATTGTAGAAATGAAAATACTAGAATTGAGCAGGGAATATCCCTGCATTTAAAAAATAACTTAATTAGTTTCAGTTATATTAAAGAGAATATATCATAATAATTATTTTTGATAAATAATTTCTACTCCATCTTCATCAGTTTCATCCCAATCATCAAAATCATCATCTTCATCATTAAGTACACCATCTATGGCTTTTTGATGATAATCATCCCACATAAATTCTACTTTTTCGGATGATAATTCTTCTTGTTCGGTTTCACGAGGATGAGCGTTTATATATTCCATCAAATCCCAACATAATGTTTTAAGTCCAGCTTGATTAACGGCTGAAATAACATAATATTTATCCTGCCAATCAAGAGCTGCAGCTATTTCGGCTGCACGTTTAGCACTTTCTTCCGAACCTAGCACATCCATTTTATTAAAAACTAACCACCTTGGTTTATTGGCTAATTTCTCACTATATTGATGAAGTTCTTTAATAATCACTTTGGCATTTTCGATTGGATCCGAACCATCAATTGGCGCAATATCGATTAAATGCACCAATACTCGGCAACGCTCAAGATGTTTTAAAAAACGAATCCCTAGCCCTGCACCATCTGATGCCCCTTCAATCAAACCTGGTATATCAGCGACCACAAAACTTTGCGCATTATCCATTCTTACTACACCCAAACTGGGTACTAAGGTTGTAAACGGGTAATCTGCAACTTTTGGTTTAGCTGCTGAAACAGAGCGAATAAAAGTTGATTTGCCTGCATTTGGTAAACCTAACATCCCCACATCAGCAAGCAATAATAATTCCAACAGTACATCACGCTTTTCGCCTGGTGTTCCATCTGTTTTTTGTCTTGGAGCTCTATTTACCGATGATTTAAAACGTGCATTACCAAGTCCATGAAATCCACCTTTAGCTACAAGCACTTTTTGTTGGTGATGAGTTAAATCTCCAATAATTTCGCCAGTATATTTATCAGAGATTCTTGTTCCGACAGGAACTTTAACCGTAATATCTCGCCCTCTTTTACCGGTACAATCAGATCCTTGTCCATTCTGACCACGTTCCGCTCGATAATTTTTTTCAAATTGAAAATCTACCAGAGTATTTAAATTTTCATCAGCGATAAAAAACACATCACCGCCATCACCACCGTCACCACCATCCGGGCCACCTTTTGGTATATATTTTTCACGACGAAACCCGACACAACCATTGCCGCCATCACCAGCTTCGACTCGGATTGAAGCTTCATCAACAAATTTCATTATTTTTCCTCTTTTTTTCGGTTAATCAGCCAACCTTTTCTTGGGTGCCATATTTGGTGTCCAATTGTGGCAAACATAGCACCAGCAACAACAGACACCGCGCCAATATAACCTAATATATTCAAATATTGCATAGCAAATTTTTCTGGCCAAATTAATGCAAATAAATCTGAAAAAATCAATGCAAACAATGGAGTTAGTGTAGTTAATGCACTCACCTGAGCAGCTTGCCACCTTTCCATTGCCATCACTAATGCACCATAAGCTATAATAGTATTTAATCCACAGAATATTATTGCAAATAATTGTGTAGAATCTGCTTTAGCTATCTCACTTGGAGAAGCAAATGGCCATAAAAAAATAGTACAAATAAGATAAATTAACCACAGTAATTGTTCTGCTCTTAATTTACGTAATAATACTTTTTGCGCTAGTGCATAACAAGCCCAAGAAACTGAAGCTAATAATCCAAGCCAAACACCAATAGCATATGAAGACATATTAGTAAAAAGATCGGCAAAATTTTTATTAAAAAATAAAACTAACCCTATAAGTAATACTACAATGCCGATAATCTGTGTTGGTCGAAGCTTTTCTTTAAATACAAATGCACTTGAAATCATAAATACAACAATACCCATTTGCCCGATAACTTGAGCTGTTGTTGCGGATAGATACTGTACGGCACTGGCAAATAATGCAAAATTACCTAATAACCCAAATCCAGCAATCATCAATAAGATAAAACGACGGCGTTTTTTAAAAATAGCAAAGTTAGGAAACTGTTTTTTATAGGCTAACCAGATAGTAATACCAATCGCTGACAGTCCAAGACGGGACCATGCTAATGTTAACGGGTCTATAACAACTAGTGCATATTTCATTGCAATTGGCACGATTCCCCACATAACTGCAGTTAACATAGCTAATGCAAAACCTAATTTAACATTTTGTTGTTTTATCATAATGAATAAATTTATGTAAATTTCAAGAAATGAAAAAAGCCCCACAATGATTGTGAGGCTTTTGAAACTGTCAAACCGTATTAATATTAACTGTTAGCAACTACACTAACATAACGACGGTTTTTAGGACCTTTAACTTCAAATTTAACTTGTCCATCAATTAAAGCAAATAAGGTATGATCACGACCACAACCTACGTTAGTGCCTGGATGAAACTGGGTTCCACGTTGACGGACTAAAATATTACCAGCAAGAACTTCTTGACTACCATAACGTTTTACACCTAAACGTTTACTCTGGGAATCACGACCATTACGTGATGAACCACCAGCCTTCTTATGTGCCATTGTTCGATACTCCTATTAAGCGATTGCAGTGATCTTCACATCAGTAAACCACTGACGGTGACCTTGTTGTTTACGATAGTGTTTACGACGACGAAATTTAACAATTTTCACTTTGTCACCACGACCGTGTTCAACAATTTCTGCTTTAATTGTTGCACCTTCAACAAACGGAGCACCAACTTTGATGTCTTCACCATTTGCTACCATTAAAACTTTATCGAAAACAACTTCACCACCAGTTTCGACTTCAATTTTTTCCAAGCGAACGACTTGTCCTTCGCTAACTCGGTGTTGTTTACCACCACTTTGGAAAACTGCGTACATACTTAACTCCGCAATAAAAAGCAGACGATCACTTATTTAACAAATATGTCTGCATTGATTAATCATATAGGGCGTGAATTTTACGCAAAAATAGAGTTGGTTGCAAGTGCTCTTTAGTAAAAGATCGTAAAAAGTTATAAAAAAGATCTGCGTGATACTATTTTCACGTTAAAATAATTATCAACTATTATCAATTTTAACTATTTTATGGTGATTTCCTGTTGGGTATCAATATGCCGAAAAAAAAAGTTAACAAAAACGCATCCATTATCAATCGTTTAACCTTATTAATGTTTTTTTTAGGAACTCTTGCTTTAGTAGCCCTATCGATGTCAATACAAATAGCTAATGATACTAAAGGTAGTGCATATATGATTAATCAATTAGGTTTACTGAGAATGAAAAACTACCAAATTTTAGCAACGGTTCCATTAAATCAAAAAGATAATTACCGATTAAATCTCTTTACAGACATACCTTCTTCTGAACAATATTTAGCTCTGTTTAAACGTTATGATTTGCTTGATGAGTATAACCAATTACAAGATGAATGGACAAATCAAATTGTACTTAAAATACAACACGCACAAAAGATTGACGATATCAAAAATGATATTGAATCCTATGTTAATCGCATTAATCATTTAGTGCATAAGATCGATCAAAAAACAGAGAGTCAAATTCAATCTATTTCTCGCTTGCAACAATTATTTATTGCCATAATTGTACTTTTTCTAATTATCCAAATCTATTATTTACGTTGTTATCTTCTTGCTCCATGGCGAAAACTTATTGATATGGCTAATGCTATTTCACAACATGATTTTAGTAAACGTTTTAATATTAGATCTAAAAAAAATGAGTTTGATCTTTTAGGACAAGCTTTCAATAAAATGTCCGAACAAATAGAGTCTCAATATTTAATATTAGAAGAACTGGTTGCTGAAAAAACCGCTGCATTACAACAAACCAACAAGATTGTTTCATTTCAGTATCAAGCAACTAAACAATTGCATACTCCTGAGCCATTATGTGAACGTTTTTTAATAATTTTGCGTGAATTAGAAGAGTTAGTACCATTAACTCAATTTCAAATTCGTTTTTATGAATCTGATGATCTCGAACATTACCAACAAATTAGCTATGATAACCAACAAAAACTACCTTACTGCCAGAACCCAAAATGTAATGCTTGTTTGATCTCATCTAAACCACATAAAAAAAACAGTTTTCAACGCTATTGGTATCTTCAAGATAATGGCGAAAAGTATGGGATTTTATTTGCTATTCAACCTACTGATATAGTACTTAGTAATGAACAGGAAAATTTAATTACTGGACTTATTGAACAGATGACTACCGCCATGATGCTAGACAGGCAAATAGAACAACAAAAACAATATTTACTAATGAAAGAGCGTTCAGCTATGGCTAGGGAATTACATGATTCGATAGCCCAGTCACTATCGTGTTTAAAAATACATATTAGCTGTTTACAGATGCAAGCTGATCTAACTTCACAAAATAGCATTGATCTACTTACAACTATGCGCAAAGAAGTTAATATTACCTATTCACAATTAAGAGAACTGATTACTTCTTTCCGTTTACGACTTAACCAAACGGGTTTTTATGCTAGTTTAATTGAATTAATTGAAGAGTTTAATCAGAAATTACAATTTAATATTCACTTAGAATATTTATTGCCATTGAATATTATCAATAGTAAATATGCATTTCATTTATTACAGTTTATTCGTGAAGCACTAAACAATATTTATAAACATGCTCAGGCTTCGCAAGCGAAGATAAGTTTAACAATTGATGACAATCAAATTATTTATATCTGCATTGAAGATAATGGTATTGGTTTACCAAATAATATAAAGCAAGATAATCATTATGGACTGATTATTATGCGTGACCGAGTTGAGATACTTAATGGCAATTTAACGATTAATAGCCAACCCCATCAAGGGACACAAATTATGGTAACATTTAAAGCGAATAAGACTATTCCTTTTAAGATAATAGAAGAGTAATACATGGAACAATTAAATAGTTCAATACTGCTTATTGATGATCACCCTATGTTAAGAAATGGTGTTAAACAATTAATTAATACCTTAAGTCATTTTGAAATTGTCGGTGAGACAGGCTCTGGTCTTGAAGGAGTAAAATTAGCTGAAAAACTCGATCCTGATATTATTTTGCTCGATATTAATATGTCTGATGTAAGCGGGTTAGAAATTTTACGATATTTGCGGGAACAAAATATTTCAAGCCGTATCATCATGTTTACGGTATCAGATGCTAAAGAAGATATTATTGCAGCCTTAAAAATGGGTGCAGATGGTTATTTACTCAAAGACATGGAACCCGAAGATTTTTTAAAAGCGCTAAAAAATATTTCAATGGGTAAAGTCATCATGGATGATGCTATTTCGCATATTATTCTCAATTATATGCGACAAGGTGGCGAGCCGACGACAAAACAGATCCATGATGTTAATTTGTTGACACCTCGAGAAAATGAAATTTTCAATCTATTAGTAAAAGGATTATCCAATAAATTGATTGCTAAAAATTTAGATATTGTAGAAAGCACAGTAAAAGTACATATCAAAAGCATTTTTAAGAAACTTAATTTTAAATCACGTATGGAAATGACAATATGGTATTTACAAAATAAAGAGTAATCATTATTGTAATGATACAGGTAAATAATAGGATTATTTACCTAATAATATTAATGTTGAGAAAACCAATTCAACTTTTCTCTTAGCGCTACAACTGGACCAATAATGATTAAACTTGGGCTACAAGCTTGTATAGAGAGTTGGGTTAAATTATTTAATACGCCATAGATGACTTTCTGTTTAGTCGTGGTACCATCTTCAACAATGGCTACAGGTGTATTAATATCCATACCATGCTTAATTAATTGTTTTCCAATATTTTCTGCTTGTGAAAGCCCCATATAAAACACCAAAGTTTGTTTTTCAGCAGCTAAACTTTGCCAATCAAGATGACTACCATCTTTCAAATGACCAGTTACTAAACGGACACTATGCGCATAATTCCGATGTGTTAACGGTATGCCACTATAGGCAGAACATCCCGAAGCAGCGGTAATCCCCGGTACAACTGAAAAAGGAATATCTGCATTAAATAGAGTTTCAAGTTCTTCGCCCCCACGACCAAAAATAAAAGGATCTCCTCCTTTTAAACGCACCACACGTTTACCTTTTTTAGCCTGCTCTAATAGTATTTGATTAATTTGTTCTTGTGGCACGCAGTGAAATCCTGGACGTTTTCCAACAAATATACGTTGAGCGTCACGACGAGCTAGATTCATAATTTCATCGGACACTAATCTATCATAGACAATAATATCCGCTTGTTGGATCTGTTGTAGCCCTTTTAAGGTTAATAGTCCTGCATCACCCGGCCCAGCACCGACTAAAATGACTTCTCCACGATAATCAAGTGAGGTATCAAATAATTCATTCGTTAATCTTTCGACATGCTCAAAATCTTTATTTGCCAGCGCTTGAGCTAACCTATCATGCGCAAACAATTTTTCCCAAAATCGACGGCGCTCAGCTATCGTTTTGTAAGTAGTTTTTACTTTATTACGCAGATAACCTGCGTATTTAGCTAATTGCCCTAAATGTTGAGGTAAAATTGATTCTAATTTTTCACGTAATAACCGAGCTAAAACAGGCGCATGACCTTCCGATGACACAGCGACCATAATTGGAGAACGATCAATAATTGATGGCATAATGAAACTTGCATCTTTCGGGGAATCAACCACATTACAAAAAACACAACGACTTTCGGCAGCAATACTCACTTTTTGGTTAGTTTCTTGGCAATCTGTAGCCGCAATGACTAACCATTTTTTATTGAGTAATTCAGCACTAAATTCATCTTGAATTAAAACTAATTTTTTCTGGGCATTCCAACTCATGAATTGTTCGTTAAATGTTTGTGCATTAACCGTAAGTTTGGCACCTGCCTCAAGTAATAGTCGAGCTTTACGCTCAGCTATTTCACCACCACCAACTAATAAGCATTCACGATTTTCTAACTTACAAAATAAAGGTAAATAATCCATAGTACCTCAAAATAGAAGATTATTTGTAAAATGTTCAGTGCTAACTCTGTTTTAAATATATAACCTTATTGTTTATTTTATTTTTGTACCACTTTATTTGAGCAAACATAAACTTCAATAAAAACAAAACATAATCTTAATTTTTTTGACTGATATTTTCATATTAAATGTAATGGTCAATTCCATTTTTAACTACCGTTTTAGCATAAATATGTAAAACCTGAATATAACGTAATTATCAAGAATACCCCCGTTAGTACAGTTAGTTTTTATTTAAGGTTTCATTGACTAATATTAAACAAAAGTTGTCATAGATAATTTATATTTTTATAAGTGGTAGATTGCTATATACAATGTACTAACAATCACCACTATTTCTTATTTTTAAGATCGTAATAACATATCCCTATATGATAAATTTATGGTCTTTCGGATTTGGGTGTACTATACCAATAGCCCAACCCCATAAATGCTACGCCCGATACAATATTACCCAATGATACCCATAGTAGGTTGTGACCAATACCGAGTAATGTGTAGGCTTCACCATGTTGACCAAACCAAGACAAAGCAAATAAGGTCATATTAGCAACCGAATGTTCATACCCACACGCAATAAAAGCAAGCAAACACCACCAAATAGCAATAAATTTTGCACTTCCTTCTACCCTGTTAGCCATCCAAATTGCTAAACAAACTAACCAATTACATAAGATCCCTCTGAAGAATAATGCAGATGCTGAAGCTGATGTTTTAGCTAAAGCGGCATTATGTACTAAACTTGTATCCGTTGAGAGTAAAGGTGTTGCAGCATAAAAGTACAATGCTGCGACTAGAATTGAACCTAACAAGTTACCTAACCAAGTTTGCGGTAATATTAACCACATCTGAAGATGCGTAATTTTTTTACATTTCACACCAAAAGTTAAAAACATGGTATGTCCAGTAAATAATTCAGATCCGGCAATAACCACTAATGTTAACGCAATACCGAAAGTCGCTCCCATAACTAAAGGTCTTATAGAAGAATCAAGAAGATTTCCTAAAGTGAAAATTAAGATAATACCTAACCCCACATATGCTCCAGCCATAGCAGAACTTAGCCAAAATCCACAAGGATTCGTTTTTGCTAAACGAACAATACGCGCTGCATTAGTTGCGCACTTATTAATAGTTTCAGTATACATAAATAGTTAACCTTTATAATTTACTGTTAATGTGATTTTACTTGGACAAATCCATCGCCATTAACTTTCACTTCATAATGTGCAACAGAGTGTTGTTCATCTTCCAAACAAAGACCATCTTTTAAACGAAAACGTTGTTTCTTTAGAGGGCTTGCAACCCATAACTGATTTTCATGTTGGCTGATAATGCCACGAGATAAAACACTCGCTTTGGCAAACGGATCAATATTACTAATAGCATATAGTTCACCATTGTTATAAGGACGAAAAATAGCAACATGATCATTCCCTACCAGTGCACACACACCTGTTTCGGGCAGAATATCATCAAGTTTGCAAACCGTTACCCATTGGCTCATATTATTCTCCTAACATTTACTTGACGCTCTGCTTCTGTAGCTGGACGATGTTGATCTCGTTCAGTTACGAATTGAATATTTTCATCACGTTTATCACTGTTAATGAAATGAGCGAATCGTCGTTGATTTTCAGAATTTTCAACAGTCTCCGACCATTCACATACCATTAATTTACGTAAACGCGTCATTTCACTTTCCAACTCTTCATTAATACCTAACTTGTTATCAATAATTACGCTACGTAAATATTCCATTCCACCTTCTAGATTTTCAAGCCAGACAGAGGTTCGTTGTAATTTATCTGCGGTGCGAATATAGAAAATAATAAAACGATCTATGTATTGAATTAATGTATTTTTATCCAAATCTGCTGCTAATAAATCTGCATGTCGAGGTTTCATTCCACCATTACCACATACATAAAGATTCCAACCTTTTTCAGTCGCGATAATGCCAATATCTTTACCTTGAGCTTCAGCGCATTCACGAGTACAACCTGATACACCTAATTTGAATTTATGTGGTGCACGAATACCTTTATAACGATTCTCCAAATCAATACCCAAGCCAACACTATCACCCACACCATATCGACACCAAGTACTACCGACACACGTTTTAGCCATTCTTAAAGCCTTAGCATAAGCATGACCACTTTCAAATCCAGCAGCGATGAGTTCTTTCCAAATAGCAGGGAGATCATCTTTTTGCGCGCCAAATAGACCAATACGTTGTGAACCAGTAATTTTAGAATAGAGGTGATATTTTTTAGCAATGTTACCAACAGCAATTAATCCTTCAGGCGTGATTTCACCACCAGCACTTCTTGGAATGACAGAGTAAGTGCCGTTTTTTTGGATATTCCCTAAGAAAATATCATTGCTATCTTGTAATGGAATTAAATCTTGTTTAAGAACATACTCATTCCAACAAGATGCTAATAAAGAAGCGACTATGGGCTTACAAATCTCACATCCATAGCCATTACCATGTTTTTTAATGACTTCATCAAATGACCTTAAACCTTCAAAACGAATTAGGTGATATAATTCCTGACGGGAATATTTAAAATGTTCACATAATGCATGACTTACTTCAATGCCTTGTTTTTTCAACTCTAAATTAAGAATTTGTGTCACTAATGGGATACAACCACCACACCCTGTCCCCGCTTTTGTTTCTGCTTTAATTGCAGCTACAGTATGGCATCCGGCTTTTATTGCATTAATAATCTTCTCTTTACTTACATCAAAACAAGAACAGATTTGTGCCGAATCAGGAAGTGCTTCAACACCCATTGCAGGTTTAGCTCCTGCATGAGACGGAAGTATTAATGTATCAGGATGCTCTGGTAACTCCATATTATTAAGAATTAATTGTAACAAGTTACTATAGTCTGTAGTGTCACCAACTAATACTGCACCCAATAATAGTTTATTATCATTAGACACCACTAATTTTTTATAGACAGGTGCATTTTCATCTAAATAAACATAACTCCGACTACCAGTTGTTTTAGCTTTAGCATCACCGATACTACCTACATCCACTCCCATAAGTTTCAATTTGGCGCTCATATCTGCACCCGCAAATTGAATTTTTTCACCAATTAAGTGGCCTAATGCAACTTGAGCCATTTTATAACCAGGTGCAACTAAGCCAAAAACCTTACCTTGCCAACAAGCACATTCACCGATAGCATAAATATCTGGATCAGATGTTTGACAATAATCATTAATTACAATTCCACCACGATCACCGATTTTGAGTTCACATTCTTTTGCTAATTTATCATTAGGTCTAATACCTGTTGAAAACACGATAAAATCGATTTCGAGCGAAGAACCATCAGCAAATTGCATGACTTTACCCTTCGGCATGTGAATGATTTCTTGGGTATTTTTACTGGTATGAACTTTAACATCCATCTCTTCGATTTTTCGACGTAATTGCTCACCACCCATAGTATCGAGTTGTTCTGCCATCAAGACTGGAGCAAATTCAACCACATGTGTTTCTATACCCAAATTTTTCATGGCACCAGCAGCTTCGAGACCCAATAATCCGCCACCAACAACAACCCCTTTTTTACAATGGCTAGCACATTCCCTTATGGCATTAAGATCTTCGATAGTACGATAAACGAAACAGTCTGAGCCATTACTACCTTTGATAGGCGGAACCCAAGGATGAGAACCAGTTGCAATAATCAATTTATTATAGGCGACAATTCGACCTGTCTGCGAATGTACCTCTTTACGTTGGCGATTGATTAAGATTGCACGTTCACCCAATAAGATATTGATATTGTTTTCTTCGTATAGTCCTTCACGTACCAAAGAAAGAGCTTCGGCAGTATGATCGGAAAAATAAGAAGAAAGGTGTACTCTATCGTAGGCAAGACGTGGTTCTTCACAAAAGATAGTAATATTGAACTGGTCGGATTGCATTTTATCAATTAGTTCTTCAATAAAACGATGTCCAACCATCCCATTACCAATAATAACGAGATTGGTTTTACTCATAACAAACTCCAATTCTATTTTATTCAATTATTTTATTTTTATTCTGTCTCCATTGTATGAAACTTTGTACAGAATATAATTACCCTCAAGGGTTACCACTTTAGTGGTAATTAATTTTGCATATAGAATCAATTGGTTATGAATATAATTGAAATTTTTTCATGAAAATATAGTTAATATAATAACGAAAAAAAGCATCATTAAGATTTATCTTTTAAAAGAATAAGAACTATTTATATGGAATGTTATCTGTAACTAATAATTTAATAATTATTATAAATAAAAATTAATAATACCAATCGTTAAAAATCATCACTAAAAATATTGCAATTTATTATTAGATTAGTATAATTAGCCGACTAAATAAATTAGGTGATGATCATTGAATTATAATTCTAGAAAGCTTCCTTCTCGTGAAACCTTAGCACGAGCACAAAGACTTAATGATGACATAGTGGATGTTTCAGGCGTCGATTTAGTACTTAGCTTGATAACTACCGCCGATTTAATTCGTTCAAATATATATGCTCAACTGGCTAAAGATTATGATGTATCTGAAGGTAAGTTTGCCTTATTAATGTCATTATTCTCTGAAGGAGAAACCTGTGCTGGTGATCTGGCCTTACGCTTAGGTGTAACAGCTGCTACAGTATCAGTAATGGTTAAACGAATGCTAGTTGCTAAAGAACCTTTAATCTCAATGTCAAAAAATGACGAAGATGGTCGGTCGCGTTTGATAGCTTTAACCCCTGCGGGCGTACATCTTATTCAAAATGCATTACCTAACCACCTAAAATCGATTCGTGCTTTTGCTCAGGTTTTAAACCGCCAAGAACAAGAATCTTTAATATTAATGTTACGTAAATTATTACGAAAATAATTAACTTTTTAAAATTTAAGTGGTTATATTTACTTTAATATTTAGCTGACTAAATAAAATGGAAAAATAAGCTATATTATGATTATGAAAAAAAATATTAAAATCCCAGCCATATTTTTATTATTACTAACCTTCGGATCTTTTCTGATTTATTTTGGTTCAAGAAATGATGCAGTTTCGGTAGCTAAAAGTATCAAATCCGGAGTATTAACCGCTGATGAAGTTAATGTAGCATTTGAAAATGTTGGTGGGAGGGTAATTAAGCGGTTTGTACAAGAATCAGAATTTGTAAAAAAAGGGGATCCTTTAATGCAACTTGATGATATTGATACAAAAATTGCCATAGAACGCCTTCAAGCACTTGTTGATAGCCAACAAGCTTCAGTTAATCAAGAACAAGCAGCTATCACAATTGCAGAAAACGATACAGATTTAACTGAATTATCAACTTGGCGAAAAATAGAAGAAGTTCAAGCTAATTTAGAGGCAGCCAGATCTGCTCGAGATTTAGCAAGTACTGAATTTGATCGGCATAGCCAATTACGTAAAACCGGTGGTACTTCACAATCACAATTAGATAGCACTCGTAATACTTTCATTGCAACTAAAATGCAAGTAGTGCAGATTGAAAGTCAATTAGCAACATTGATGATAGGCGCTACAAAAGAACAAATTAAACAGTTTCAGCAAACTAAAGATGCAACAGGCATGACTTTACAAGCGATTACTATTGCTAGAGATAAAATCAAAAATCGTCAAAATCAATTAGCGCAATTACGTGGGCAATTAAATCAATCTGAAGCCGAGTTAAAGCAATTACAAGTTAACTACAAACGACTCACTTTAGTTGCTCCTGAGAGTGGTAAAGTATTAAAGATTATGTATGAAGATGGTGAGGTAGTACCAAATGGAGCACCTGCAGTATTATTAGAAACCGATCGTAAATATGTGGATATTTATGTCAATGAAAACATGGTCAAAGATTATCAACCAGGAACATCTGTAACAGCTAATGCCATTGCACTTGACAAAAAAGTCAAAGGAATTATTCGTTTTGCTACAGCAGCTCCTTCCTTTGCTGATCTAAGAATGACACGAGAACGAGGCCAAGCTGATCTAACTTCTTATCAAGTTAGAATTTATATAGAATCTATTCCACAATTATTAACCGGAATGACACTTGAGGTTGATGATGCAAAACATCATTAAATCGATTTTTGAAGAACTTGATGCAATGTTATCAGGCCATTTTATACCTTATTATAAGGTATCGATTGGTTTAGCAACTATCATTGCACTAATATTTTCATTAGTTTTAAGTCATGGAGCTGTTTTTGAAGGGAAAATTGCTGTTATTGATCTAGATGGTTCTAAATATTCTACAGAATTAATTAGCAAAATTAATACTTCTCCTTACATTGAAGTATCAGAGGTTCTTAGAGCACCAGTAAATCCAATACCTTTGGTCTCGCATGATCGCAATTTAGGTGTGTTATATATTCCTAAAGGTTTGGAAAAAAGCTTAAAAAAGGGAGATCAAACAGTTCGCTTAGGTTATTTTGCTGATGATACCAATGATGCACAAAATGCTAAAGTATTACAGAGTCTTAATGAATATATACCCGAATTAGGTGTTGAAATAAGTATTAACCAAGTAGCGGCGTTAGGATTAGGTAAAGATAGTACCGAAGCAGTCTTGTCGCCAATGCAACTCAAAACTAGGTATATGTTTAACCCAGCTAGTGCTTCAACTATCTCAACAATTATTTATTTTGTTTATTTTTTCTCGTCATTAACTTATGGTCTAACTTCATTGATGATAATAGGTCGCTTAAAAGTAACCGGAATGTGGAATATTGCATTAGAAAGGGGGCCATTAGCTTTATTAGCCAGAACAATTCCGTATGCATTATTTTACACTACCGCATTAACCTTAATCACTGCTGTATTAGTTATTTTTGGACAATTGCGCTTTGATGGGAACTATTTTGCTTACTTACCCAGTGTGTTTATGACCGGATTAGCATTTGGCTGGTTAGGACTATTACTTTCATGGAATACTAACAATCCAGGAGAAGGTGCTAGCCGGATGATATTTTTAGTACCGCCTGGATTCATCATGGGTGGATCCACTATGGCCGTAGGGATTATGCCAATTTGGACTTACTATGTTAGTCACGCATTTCCTTTAGTTTGGTTATTTCGTTTCTTCCGTGACTTTGCCATGCGAGGACGCTCACTCATAGATATGTTAGCTACTTATGGAGCATTTATCATCTATTTAACTATAATCGCTTTTGTTGTAATGATGTTTGTTAATAAAATGAAGAAATCAGCTAATTTATAAAATAATTAGGACTTAGCTGATTTTTTTGTGACAGTTTAAAAAGTAAAATTTGGTTTAACTTATATATATAAAATATATAACATATATTTTAATATTATTTTTTTAAAACAACCAATTCATTATCTGAATTTTTTACTAAACATAATTCATTAAAAGTACGAATATATAATTCGACTTCATGGTTAATTAAATTAGGTATATTAACACCAATTACTTGGCAATTAGCATTAAACGCAGACTCAATGCCAGCTACAGAATCCTCAAAAACAATACATTGCTCAGTTTGTAGTCCAAAAGATTTTACTCCTTGTAAATAACCATCTGGTGCAGGTTTAGTATTCATGACCATTTCTCCAGTAATAAATACTTGTGGAATAGGTACTTTGAGTAAATTAAATCGAGACATTGCTACCGGTCTTGTACCAGATGTGACAATCCCCCAAGGTATATTAAGTAAGGATAATTGTCGCAAAAAATCGCTTGCTCCAGAAATTTCATTAATTCCCATTAAATCATCAGATTCCAATCGTTCTAGCCAAAGAAATTCTTTCTTGATAAACTCTTCTGATTTATTAGGAAAAAAGTATCTAATATTATCAATTGCTTTGCGACCATGGATAGTATCTAAAACATATGAATGATTGAGTTTATGTCGTTGAGAAAATTTCAACCAACAGCGCTCAACTGCTGGCAATGAATTAACTAATGTTCCATCTAAATCAAAAAGAATTGCTTTGGCTTTCATATCACAATTTACCTGCGCTACCACAAATGCGTATTTTTTCTTCAACTATTTTTTTCATGGCTAATTTTGCTGGCTGCATATAATGTCGAGGATCATTCGCATCTGGATGCTCTATAAAATCTTGCTTTAACGCATCCGAAAAAGCAATTTTTAATTCTGTTGCCACATTAACTTTACAAATACCTAATGAAATGGCTTTTCTCACCATTGATTCAGGAATTCCTGATGCACCATGTAAAACTAGTGGAATATCAACTTTATTCCGTATTTTTTCTAAACGAATAAAATCAAGTTTTGGTTCGCCTTTATACAAACCATGAGCTGACCCTATGGCTACAGCTAATGAGTCAATACGAGTTCTTTCTACATACTCTTTAGCTGCATCTGGGTCAGTAAAAGCACTTTCTTTTTCATCGACAATTAAATCATCCTCTTGACCACCTAGTCGACCTAATTCAGCTTCAACACTTACATTATAAATATGACTAAAATCAACCATTTCTTTAACAATAGCAATATTTTTTTCAAATGGACAATGAGAAGAATCAATCATAATAGAACGAATCCCTGCTTCTATTTTAGTTTTAATATCGCTTATATTTTCATGATGATCCAAATGTAATGCAAAAGGGAAATGATGTGTTTCAGCTGCAGTTTTACAAATATTAATTAAATATTTTGTGCCTGCATAACTATAGGTTCCTGGTGTAGCAGCAAGAATAACTGGTGAATTCATTTCTTTAGCGGTATCAACAACAACTTGAATAGTTTCTAAATTGTGTATATTAAATGCAGGAACAGCGTAACATTCACGTTGAGCTTTTTTTAACATTTCTTGACTGGAAATAAGATACATAAGTAACTCCTAATTAATCTGTTATTTTGAAAGAATTGATGAGACGATAACTTTTTGATAATAATCAATATATTTATTCATATTAACAAAACCAGTTTGTGACTCCATCGCATTAAGCATCCCCATGGTCATGGCGCGTTTAAGCATTGCTTGCGTATTTTCATTTTCATGAATGCTTACAGCAAGGCCGGCTAACGTAACATCACCAGAACCGACAGGGTTGACAACATTTATTTTTGGAATAGAAATTTGATAAAAATGATTATTGCAACGAGCAAAGGCGCCATTTTTACCTAACGAAATAATGACGTAAGGAATATTATTAAGTAGAGGATGATTAATGGCTCTAATTAATGAATCACAGTTATTTGGATCGATATCCATTTGTGTAATTTGCTGTAATTCATCCCTATTGGGTTTAATTAAAAATGGTTTATCATTTGACTGTAAAGTTTCAAGTAAAATTTTACCAGATGTATCAAGTAATACTGGAATCTGATACTTTTTGGCTTCTGCAATTAACTGGGTATAAAAATTGAGGGGGAATCCTTGTGGTAAAGACCCTGAAATAGTAATGACTTTTGATTTATTTAATAAAGACTGAAAATGCTGAAAAAATACGTTAACATCTTGGTCATTTAAAATCGGCCCTGATTCAAGAATTTCTGTTTGATTCCCTTCGTGTAAAATCGCAATACAGTTTCTCGATTCATGCTCCGTAATATAGAAATTATAGTCAATATTATCATTATTTAGCTCTTTTTGAATAAATTCGCCAGTTGTTCCTCCTATAACTCCTGATGCTAAAACAGGTATCTCAGAATATTTAATTCCTCTTGTGACGTTAAGTCCTTTCCCTCCCGCTGTTTTTTTTACATTAGAAACCCGATTAATATCATTGATAACTAATTTATTCAACGGATACGATATATCCACAGAAGGATTCATCGTAATTGTTAATATCATATTTTCACCTACGCATTGAGCACGATAGGAGAAATAACCATTATTATTGATCAAATATTTAAGAATAAAAAAAGAAATTTTGTTAATAACAAATTGATTATTATTGTTATTTCATCTTATAGATAATTTATTCTTGCATATTTATATATCAATAAAATATATTTTTAAAAGTAAACTATTATTAGCTAAATTATCAGACTGCTATAAAACAAATACCTTTAGCTTCAAATTCTTGCTGACAGTTACTGTCCACATTGGTATCAGTAATAATGGTATTTAATTTATCTAATGGCAATACCACATTAAATCCATTTCGACCAAACTTTGATGAATCTAAAACAGCAATCACGTTTTTAGCTGCATTTGCCATAACACTACTAATAGTATAACCTTCGTTAAATGTTGTTATTCCTCTTTTCGCATCAATTCCATCTGCACCAACAAATAAAATATCAGCAGAGATGCCATCTAGCGATTGCTCGGCGATTTTTCCATGAAAAGAACGTGTCTTATGTCTAAGTGTACCACCACACATAAACAACATAATGTCGCTATTATCTGATAAGATAAACGCAGACGTAAGACTATTTGTGATTACTGTGATATGTTTTAATTTAACAAGTTCTTCAGCTATCAACATGGTGGTACTTCCACTATCTAAAATAATGGTATCACCCTCTTTTACATGTTTAACCGCTTCTATAGCAATACGTTTTTTAGCTTCAATAAAGCGCTGATAACGTTCTTCTAATTGCAGTTCTTTAAATGATTTAGTTTCATCATTAGATATGATTTTGGTTGCACCACCATGAAACCGAGTAAGCACACCTTGCTTTTCCAACAATCTAAGATCTGTCCTAATTGTCACTTCTGAAACATCATACTGTCCAGCTAAGTCACTGACTAATAAAGTTCCTTTAATGTTAAGTAGATCTACTATTTGTTGACGTCTTTCACTAGCATTCATAATATTTCCTTTTTCGAAAACTTTTCAGCAGTGTATAACAAACAAAATCAAAAGATAAGTTATCTTTTTAATGATGAGTATCAATCAAATAATTACATACAATTCAATAGTATTTTTCCATTCATAGGATTACCATTTAAGGAATTAACTTGCTTAATAAACGAATCAAAATCACCAATACTAGCAATAAGTTCATCGAGTTTTATTTTTCCATCCATAAAAAATTGACTAACTAATTGCCATTCTTTTCCTGGCCATGGTGCTGAATAATTCATCCAACTTCCTAAAATTTGTAATTCTTTTCTTAAAATCAAACCAAAGTTTTTTTCAGATAATGTAATATCATTATGTAATGTACCAATTAAACCCACAATTGCCCTAGGTCCAGCAATTTCAACTGCGAGTTTAACTGTAACTGGTGAACCCGCTGTTTCTAATACAATTTGATCAAAACGATGAGGAGATAATGCATGATTAATTTCTTCTGGAGTCAGAGATTTAGAATTATAAACCTCATTAGCGCCTAAACGTTTTGCAAGTTCTAACCGTTCTTCATTAATATCAATAACAGCAACAGATTTAGCTCCCATAGCTTTAGCACATTGCATTACAAGCAATCCGATTGTACCTCCACCGACAATTACCACATTTTTATTTTGACATCCCCCTGCTAATAAAAGTGTATGCATGCCGACAGTCATAGGTTCAAAAAATGCACCTTCAATTGGCCTCACTCCTTTTGGCAATTTAAAAGCATTTCTTTTATCAAGTACAATATATTCAGCAAATCCCCCTGTTATCCTTGAACCAACAAAAACATAATTTTTACAAAGTGAATAATAATGCTTTTGGCATTCTTCACATTTAAAGCATGGTAATAAGGGAACACAGGATACTAAATCTCCCACTTCAAACTCTACTACATCGCCGCCTATTTCAACAACATTACCACTAAACTCGTGACCTAAAGTTATAGGGTAAAAATGTGCACCATGATCGAATATTCTAGGGATATCTGAACCACATAGTCCTGAATAAGCAACTTTTACTAGAATTTGCACTGGAGATGTTATTTGGGGTTTTTCAACATCCTGAATAGACAAATCTCCCCCTTCATTAACTACAACCGCTTTCATTTTCTTTTCCTTTATTAGTTTTCAAATTACGTTGATAGTTGATCTCATTAATAAGTAAACACATGGATTATTTGATAGAGTTATTATTTGCTGATTATTTATCTACAGTTTTTTCTTCAGCTATTTGTTGTTCTTTTAAATACAATTTGTATTTTTGTGCTCGCTTCCATGTCAAAAACAAGCAGAATAGATAAAACAGTCCAATAAGCGCAAAACCAATCGGTTGTTTTAAGTTGACAAGTTGCACAAGAATGTAAGTTATTGGTGAACCACCTTGATCCATGGCCCCAACTGAAATTCCACTGCCTGAAGTAACAGTTCCAGCATTAATAGCTAATTGAGTTGTTAGAGGAACCATTTGGGTCGCAATCCATAAAGTAATAGCAATAATAATTGCACCAGAAATTATAATTCTGAATAAGTTACCTTTATGAATAGCTACTCCCATAGCGATAAAAAAGCCGATTGTGGCTAAGTCACCAAATGGTAGGACTTCGTTACCAGGTAAAATAATCGCGATAAAAATACTTAAAGGAATAAATATTAGGCTTGCTGATACTACTGTTGAATGACCCAATAATAATGCAGGATCTAAACCAATAAGAAAGTCTTGCCCACCAAATTTTGATTGTAAATGCTTACGGGCTTGTTTAGATATTGGAGTTAAACCATCCATAATAGGTTTAATAACACGCGGCATTAATAACATTACCGCAGCTGTTTGAATTGACAATTGCAATGTTTGTTTTAAGCCATAACCAGCTAACAGCCCTAAAACAACTCCCATAAATAAACCAACTGTCACTGGTTCACCAAAGGCGCCAAATCGCTTTTGCATATCAACAGCATTAAAATTAATTTTATTAATGCCAGGAATTTTTTCAATTACGGCATCAACAAATACTGCAATTGGACCGCAATAGGCTGAAGTTCCATGGGGAACAG
Organism: Gilliamella sp. wkB112; assembly: GCF_001690685.1. GTDB lineage: Bacteria > Pseudomonadota > Gammaproteobacteria > Enterobacterales > Orbaceae > Gilliamella > Gilliamella apicola_J. The sequence goes on from NZ_LZGL01000020.1 coordinate 152,999, forward strand.
CAATACCATCAAGCTCAAAAAACTCTTTGGTATCTTTTGCAAACCAGTCACCTAATTTATAAGCAATAACTGCATGGATAACTACGCCAGCAATACCAAGCCAATAAGAACCTGTTGCAATATAAACAAGTGCACCTGTAAATGTCATATGCCATATATTCCAAATATCAACATTGACTACGCGTGTTAGTCGTAAAACTAGCATTAAAATATTAACCGCTATAGCAATAGGTATAGCAACCAATGCAATTTGAGAAGCCCAAGTCATAGGAGCGGCGCCCGGCCAACCAACATCTACAACGTTCAAACTTATGTCAAATCTTTCAGCCATTGCCTGAGCAGCTGGTCCTACAGAGCTAGTTAACAAACCAACTACTAACCCAATACCAACAAACCCTATACCTATATGTATCCCTGCTTTTAATGCATCACCAACCTTCATTCTTAATACTAATGAAAAAATAATAATAACAATAGGTAACATAACAGATGGACCTAGGTCCAAAATATACTGCATAATTTCAGTAAACATAGGTTTATCCTTTTAAAATAGCTAATATTTTTTCTTTTAACTGCTCAATTCCAACCCCTGAAACAAAAGGCATTCCGTGAACAATGGGAATATCACCAAAAGTTTGATCCATTCTTGCAGTAGTACAGATCAAATCAGCATCATCAATGAAAGTACTAATCTCATTAATACGGCATTGGACGAGATCGAATTGAATGTTATTTTCATTGCATAATTCTTTTATCTCTTCTGCTGCTAAAGTTGATGTTGCAACAGCACCACCACATGCAACAATTATTTTCTTTTTCATAATGCCTCCAAAAACTATTGATTAAATATCACGTTGTTAAAACGCCCAGCAATTTCACTTTGCGGTGCATGTAATAAGAATTGATAGAATTCTTTATTTTGTAGATTTGAAAAAAGAGCTTTTAATAATGTTAGTTGATCTGCAGGTGAAGTAACTACAAGTGAAATAATCAATGAAACATTTACTTTGCCAACATCATCTGCTCGGTTAAAAGCAACAGGGGATTGGGTACGAATAATAAAAATAGCTGGGGTATTAGCATGTTGTGCATCACAATGAGGAATAGCCACAGCATAACCATCGAGTTCAATACCCGTTGGAAATGAATTTTCTCGCTCAATTAAAGCATTTAAATGACTATCTTTTACAATACCTTTTTGTTGTAGTTTCTTACTAATATAAGTCAACGCTTCTATATCATCGCCAAATGTAAGATTTTCTTCGAAAAGGAGCTGACATTTATTCATATTAGATCTCCAATGATGTTCTTCATGTTATATTTTAGGCTTGGGTTTCGAAATCAAAAGGCATAATGAAAGACTAATTACTTTCTAATGGGGAAGCAAACGGAAAATTACTTTTTTGTGATCGAAATCTAATTTTCTAAATAAAAATTTAATTAATACTATTTACTGATGACACAAAAAATATTAAAAATATCTTAATATCTTGATATGAATAATAAAAATGATGTTTGGAGTGTTATATACTTATTATTAAATGAAGTAATATCATAAAGTTAACAGGTTAGAGTTAGGTTTAGGTTTAGATTTGCATAAATTTTACCAATCTAATAAATTCAATAGTTTTAAACAATACGCATTCTATTGGACAATATGCCATTTAAACATGTCACACAAATCTAATTAGATTTTGGGGGGAGAAAATATAAAAAATTAAATTACATGTTATTCTTTAATTGATAAAATATTTTTATATCTTTTGTACAAATTATTTCAATAACATCACCTAAAATCTGATCAAGATCACAAAAAAAGATATTTTAAATTGCTAAAAAATATTAAAATAGCAAAATGTTACCAGTAACAAGTATAGTAATACAGGATTAATTATAATGAAAAAGCATAAACAGGTTTTTATATTAATGGGTGTATCTGGTAGTGGTAAATCCGCAGTTGCTAAACAAGTAGCTTATGATCTGGATGCTGCTTTTTTAGATGGTGATTTTTTGCATCCTAAAGCCAATATTTTAAAAATGCGAAGTGGTACACCTCTAAACGATGAAGATCGTACCCCCTGGCTTCATTTAATTAGTAATGCAGCTTTTGCAATGAGTAATGTCAATGATGTATCAATTATTATTTGTTCATCACTAAAACGGCAGTATCGGGATATTATTCGTGGAGAAAATGAGAATGTTCATTTCATTTATTTAAAAGGAAGCTTTGAAGTTATCGCAGATCGTTTAGCGAAACGTGTAGGTCATTATCAAAAAACCAGTATGCTGCAATCACAATTTGATACCCTTGAAGAACCGACTTTAGATGAAAAAGATGTCTATACTATTGATATTGAGCAACCATTAAATAGTGTAGTACATGATACTAAAGAAGTTATAAAAACAATCTGTCATTGCTAAAAATATAAATAAAATTAAAAATAATAAAAACAAAGAGGTTAATGTGAATCATATCATTAAAGCTGTAACCCAGCGCATTATTGATCGTTCTAAAGCTTCGCGTGAGGCTTATTTACAAAAAATAGAACAAGCCATGTTAAAAAAAGTGACCAGATCTAGTTTACCGTGTAGCAATTTAGCACATGGTTTCGCCGCTTGTTGTATTAATGACAAAAATGATTTAAAAAACATCTTAAAAAGTAATATTGGTATTATTAATTCATACAATGATATGCTCTCCGCTCATAAGCCTTATGAGTTTTATCCAGAACAGATCCGTAAAGTCTTACATGAAGCTGGTGCGGTTGGTCAGATGGCTGGAGGTGTACCGGCTATGTGCGATGGTGTCACTCAAGGTGAACCAGGTATGGAACTTTCATTAATGAGCCGAGATATAATAGCTATGTCAGTTGCAGTTGCTTTATCTCACAATATGTTTGATGGCGCTTTATATTTAGGAATATGTGATAAAATTGTGCCTGGCCTTTTTGTTGGAGCTCTAACCTTTGGTCACCTACCCGCAATTTTTGTACCAGCCGGGCCAATGCCTACTGGGCTACCAAACAAAGAAAAAGTCCGTATTCGCCAATTATATTCGGAAGGTAAAGCAACACGTGAAGATTTATTAGAGTCAGAATCTGCTTCTTACCACACCAGTGGTACTTGTACTTTTTATGGAACCGCAAATAGTAACCAAATGGTTATTGAATTAATGGGCTTACACTTACCCGGGGCCGCCTTTGTTCATCCAGAAACAGCATTACGCTTTGAATTAACCAATGCCGCTGCTAAACAAATTACGCGTCTAACTAATCAATCAGGAAATTATATGCCTGTAGGTAAAATGGTTGACGAAAAGGTGATTGTAAATGGTTTAGTAGCCTTACTTGCTACTGGTGGATCTACAAATCTAACCATGCATATTGTTGCTATGGCTAAAGCAGCAGGTATTATCATTAATTGGGATGATATTTCTGATTTATCCACTGTTGTTCCTTTGCTTTGTCGAATTTATCCAAACGGACCAGCTGATATCAATTATTTTCAAGCTGCTGGTGGTACGTCATTATTAGTTAGAGAACTATTAAATGGGGGGTTGTTACATGAAGATGTTGAAACAGTTGCCGGTCATGGTTTAAGTCGTTATACCAAAGAACCTATATTAGAAAATGGTCAATTAATCTACCGAGAAGGACCAACAAAGTCATTAGACGAAAATGTCATTGCATCAATGGAAAAACCTTTTAATTCACATGGTGGATTAAAAGTAATGTCTGGTAATATTGGTCGAGCAGTAATGAAAACATCCGCAATCGCCCCAGAACATCAAATTATTGAGGCGCCAGCCGTAGTTTTTAATAGCCAATATGATTTAGATGCTGAATATAAAGCGGGAGAACTAGATAAAGATTGTGTTGTAGTGGTGCGTTACCAAGGCCCAAAAGCAATTGGTATGCCCGAACTTCATAAACTTATTACACCATTAGGCGTATTACAAGATCGCGGCTATAAAGTAGCATTATTAACCGACGGACGTTTATCTGGTGCATCAGGCAAAGTGCCGGCTGCTATTCATGTTACTCCTGAAGCCTATGAAGGTGGATTACTCAGTAAGGTAAAAGATGGCGATATGATCAGAGTTAATGGGCAAACTGGCGAAATAACGTTACTAGTTGATGAAGTAGAACTTGCTAGACGTGAACCTTATCCATTTAATTTAACCGACTCACATCATGGCTTTGGTCGTGAACTTTTTACGATTATTCGTGAAAATCTTACTTCCGCAGAAGAAGGAGCTGTTAACTTTTAGTCCTAATTATTCTGCCGTATAAAAACGGCAGAATATATTAAAATATACTCAAACGTATACCTAATTGGAAACATCTTTACAAAAATGTAATACTTTTATCAAATTAGACAGTTTAGTAGTTTTATTATTTAATAATAATTATCTACCAACAAATTAACCACATTGCTCATTTTTCCATTTAAAATGGTAATGATTTTATACAATAAACTTTGATAAAATATATTCCCAATTGCAATAAATCAAGGTATTATGTCGAAAATATAGTCAGTTTAAAATAGAGTTACTTTTTGTGAAACAAGCGTCATCAGGACATAATTGGATATCATCGATTACTGATATCTTACCTAATTATGTTATTGAAAACTATTCTCTCATTACAGTCTGCCTACTATTATTAATTGTAATTTTACTGTTCTCATTCAGCAAGTTAAGAATGGACATTATTGCCTTACTAACAATTATGGCCATTACCATTACTGGTGTATTAACTCCTGCCGAAGCATTAGCTGGATTTAGTGATCCCAATATTATCTTAATTGCCTTGCTATTTATTATAGGTGAAAGTCTGGTCAGAACTGGCATTTCATATAAGATGAGTGAATATATATTAAAAATAGCTGGCAAAAATGATATTCGTATTATTACTTATATTATGTTAGGTGTTGCTTTACTCGGTTCGGTAATGAGCTCAACTGGAGTGGTTGCTATTTTTATTCCAGTGGCAATTAGTATTGCTAATCACACCGGCATTCATATCAAAAAATTGATGATGCCAATTTGTATTGCTGCGTTAATTAGCGGTATGATGACTTTGGTTGCTACAGCACCTAACTTAGTTGTAAATAGTGAACTTGACCGTTCTTCATTAACTGAATTCAAATTTTTCTCCATTACACCAATTGGCTTATGCGTTTTAATATTTGGGATTATTTATTGCATAATTACTCGCAATTGGTTACTTACTGCTGAACAAATAACACCAACAAAATCACAACCACAAAGACGAAAAATTACTGACTTAATCAGGGATTATAAATTAACTGGTCGTGCCCATCGAGCACAAATACTAACTGGTTCACCTTTTGTGGGACGTACCATAGATAGTTTACATTTACGTAGTGAACACGGAGTAAATGTTATAGGTATTGAACGCTGGCGTAAATTCCGAAAAGTCTTAATCCCAGTTAACGGTACCACTGAATTTCGTGAAAATGATATCTTATTACTTGACATGTCACACTCGGAAGCTGATTACCGTACATTTTTAACTAATAATAACCTTGAACCTAAAGTATTACGTGGTGAATATTTTTCCGAACAAGTTAAAGAAGTAGGTATGGCCGAAGTAGCATTACTACCCGAATCAACGCTATGCGGCAAAACATTAAATGAACTTGATTTCAGAGCAAAATATTTTTTAACAGTGATTGGTATTTGGCGCAACCATGCACCCGTTGAAACAAATAACCTATTTCAAGAACGTTTAGAAATGAGTGACACGCTATTAGTTTGTGGCGGTTGGGGATCAATTCAAAAATTACAAACACGAACCAATGATTTTGTAGTATTAGATTTTCCAGCAGATATAGATGATATTGCACCAGCAAGTTCACAAGCTTATGCAGCTTTAATAAATCTTGCCATAATGATCATATTAATGGTAACAGGTATTGTACCTAACGTGGTTGCTGCACTTATTGCCTGTTTATTAATGGGTGCTACCCGTTGCATAGATATGAATAGTGCATATAAGTCCATACACTGGCCATCTTTAATTTTAATTATCGGCATGATGCCTTTTGCAATAGCACTAAGTAAAACTGGTGGCATATCACTAATTTCTGATTGGCTGGAAATACATTTAAAATCTTATGGCCCATATGTAGTGCTAACATTTATTTTTTTACTCTGTTCAACAGTTGGATTATTTATCTCTAATACAGCTACAGCTATTTTAATAGCACCTATCGCCATCAATTTGGCAATAAAATTTGGTTACTCACCTTATCCATTCGCTATGACTGTTGCCATTGCTACCTCCGCATCATTTATTACTCCTGTTTCATCACCGGTTAAGACAATGATTGTAGCTCCTGGTGGATATAGCTTTGGTGATTTTGTGAAAATTGGCGTTCCATTAACCTTTCTAGTAATGGCGATCGATATTGCAATAGTCCCTATATTTTTCCCGTTTTAAATTCTGATATCTATTATGTATAAATTAAACATTTGCCATCATAATAACCATATAAATGATATTAATAGGTTTTTATTGATGACAAATAACTAAGAATTATATTTTTAAATACAAGGAATGGTAAAAAATGAATGATTTATTACGTTATATTCTCGCTTTTGGCGTAGTTTTAGTTATACTTTTATTTTTGAGCTTTATGTTAGTTATAGTAGGTAGACTCAAAAGCAAAACACTTATCCGTCAAATTAACGCTGGGAAAATAAGTGATGCCAAATTAATACGTTTATATAATCAATGCAAAAAATGGAAAGATAGTAAATTTGCAGCAATTTTGTCCTCTGGTATTTTTTATAAACAATGGATGAAAATACAAAATGATATTTTTGCAGCTTATGAACAAGGTATGATTAAACGGAATCTTCCTTTATAGTATAAATTAATTAAACAAAAGAGAAGCTATTTAATTGTGATTTTTTCAGATTAAAGCTTCTCTATAAAATTTCTAGTATAATGCCAATAATTTTTAGATTATGGACATTATTATGCCTCACTCGACTAACCCACTAAATATAATTTTTGCAGGGACTCCAGACTTTGCAGCAATCCATCTACAAGCACTACTCAATAGTGAACACAATATAATTGCTGTATTTACTCAGCCAGATCGCCCTGCTGGTCGGGGGAACAAGTTAACTGCAAGCCCGGTTAAACAATTAGCACTAGCAAATAACTTACCTGTTTATCAACCCGCTTCATTGAAAAAAGAAGAAAATCAGCGAATCATTGCTGAACTTAAGGCTGATATTATGATTGTTGTTGCTTATGGTTTAATTTTACCTCAGGCAGTGCTTGATATGCCAAAATTAGGTTGTTTAAATGTCCATGGTTCATTATTACCTCGCTGGCGTGGAGCAGCACCAATTCAACGAGCTTGTTGGGCTGGCGATAAGCAAACAGGTATCACCATTATGCAAATGGATGCCGGGCTTGATACTGGTGACATGTTATTCAAACTAAGTTGCCCTATTGAACCAACAGATACTAGTGCATCTTTATATGATAAATTGGCTCAATTAGGACCTCAAGGCTTACTTAAAACTTTAACCCTAATCAACGAAGGAAAGATTAAACCTGAAAAGCAAGATGTTACCCAAGCCACTTACGCAGAGAAGTTATCTAAACAAGAAGCAAAGCTAGACTGGAATTTACCAGCAATACAACTTGAACGATGTGTTCGCGCTTTTAACCCATGGCCGGTAAGTTATTTTGCAGTCAATGGAGAAATGGTTAAAGTATGGCAAGCTCAAGCGATAGTTACTGAACATAACCAACCTGTTGGCACAATTCTCCAAGCAGATAAACAAGGGATTTGCATTGCAACAAGTGACGGAGCGTTAAATATGACACGGCTACAACCAGCGGGGAAAAAACCGATGGCAGCACAAGATTTATTAAACTCCCGCAAAGCATGGTTTATTGTTGGTCAGATACTCAGTACTAATTAAAAATATCAATGTACAGTTATAACAGGGTAATACCCTGTTAATATTATTTTTTCCTTGCTAATAAAGTGGCAAATCTTAATTTAATTCGATTACCATGTATATCTGTTTTATGTAGTTCACCAATATCTTCGTTATACTTCAATATTTTCCAATTTTTATAGTAATTAATTAGTTCTTGTTCTTTGAAAGTAAATGAAAAACCAACTGGACAAGGATAATCCTGAGTAGACATAGCACTAACAATTAAATTATAACCGCCTGTTTTAGTGATTACTTGCATATTATGGATAATATCTGGAATGCGATCAGGTTGTAAAAACATCATTACCACAGTTGAAATAATCAGATCATATTTACCTTGCCAACTAGCTTGATTAATATCATAAACAAATGCATTAATATGAGATAAATGTTCATTAGTAATGATTTCTTGTAAATTATTAATGCTCAGTTCAGACTTATCAACCGCATCAACATTAAAACCCAGTAATTGCAGATATAGTGAATTTCGTCCAGATCCACAACCAAGATCTAAAACGCTACCAGTAGTTGGTATTAGTTGGCAAGTCTCATAGACGTCAGAATGTGTTTTAGTCATCTGATATTTTTTATTAGTATAATCTTCGGGTAAACAATAAAAAGATAATTGGCAGCTAAGATCATCTGATACTGCGGCAATACGGTGCCATTGCTGTGGCGCTATAAATGGTGGCTGATGTTGAGTATTAAAATGTTGCCGATTAACAATTTCACCTTCTGAAGTTAATATGTCAAAATCTAAGCTACCCTCAATAATTTGTAACTTTGCCCAAGTACCAATTTGGGTATTATGTTTTTCACAGAATGGAGGCGGTAGAGTTTCTGCATTCCAGATAGGTAACTTTTTATAGCAAACTAAATTTTCCATGATGATACCACTGCTAATTGCAATTAATAGTTGACTATTATAGTAAACTATTCGAATAGTAAATAGTTTTTTAGCAAAATTTTAATAACAATAAGATAGCTAAAAATAAATTTATGGTAGCGAAGTTGGCTTTATCAACATATAATCGTCATCATCCTAGACGATAGAGTAAAAACATTAGAGGAATAATTTATGGGATTTTTAACAGGCAAACGATTACTTGTTACGGGTGTTGCAAGTAATCGTTCTATTGCTTACGGTATCGCGCAATCTATGCATCGTGAAGGCGCTGAATTAGCTTTTACTTATCAAAGTGATAAATTAAAAGGCCGTGTTGAAGAGTTTGCGGCTGATTTTGGTTCTAAAATCGTCCTACCATGTGATGTTGCACATGACGAAAGCATCACAAACTTGTTTACTGAACTTGCAAAAGTATGGGATAAATTTGACGGATTTGTACATGCAATTGCCTTTGCTCCTGGTGATCAATTAGATGGCGATTATGTTAATGCAGTTACCCGTGAAGGTTTTTCAATTGCACATGATATTAGTTCATATAGCTTTGTTGCCTTAGCTAAAGCATGTCGAGCAATGCTAAATCCAAATTCTGCTTTATTAACCCTTTCTTATCTTGGTGCTGAACGAGCGATTCCTAATTATAATGTAATGGGGTTAGCTAAAGCGTCGTTAGAGGCAAATGTTCGATACATGGCAAATGCAATGGGGCCTGAAGGTATTCGTGTTAATGCCATTTCTGCAGGACCAATTCGAACACTAGCAGCATCCGGTATTAAAGATTTTAAAAAGATGTTATCTCACTGCGAATCAGTTACACCTATCCGCCGTACAGTAACTACTGAAGATGTTGGCAATTCAGCTGCATTTTTATGTTCAAATTTAGCCTCAGGTATTACTGGTGAAGTAGTGCATGTTGATGGTGGATTTAGTATTGCAGCAATGAACGAATTAGAACTTAAATAATTAAATTTAACAAACTTCCCGCTAGGTGGGGGAAGTTTGTTATTTGCTAATTATGTGAAACACGTTACCCCCTTAAATAATCCTAACAAATGACAGAATATTTATTACCATACTAATATTTATCAGTCTCTGCGGTAAAATCACTACTAATAAAACTCTAACTTTATTTATTTTGCTAAATATTGGCATAAATAAGCAGTTATTTCAGCAATCAGAAAAACTTTACCAGCGTCAAAAATCTGCCAATCTTTTACATTTGGTAACAGCACGTTTAGTGGACTAGTAATAACGGTCATCTGCTCGGATAATTGGTACTAAAAATATATTCTCCTAGCAAGATAATACCTACCTCAGCTTAGCCTAATGATGCTTTTTTAAAACTAATTGATTTAACTTTAACATGAAAATAACGTTAAATATCAATTAATTACATGATTTTTTGGATAAACACAGAAAATAGCATACAGATAAGATTTTTTCCGTTAAAATCTACTCTTAATTTGCTCAGTAATAGTCTGTCGGAGAAAAAATGAAAATAGCAAAAAACAAAGTAGTCAGCTTGGCATATCAAGTTAGAACAAAAGATGGTGTTTTAGTTGATGAGGCAACAACGGCTTCCCCTCTTCAATATTTACATGGTGCTGGTAATTTATTACAAAATCTTGAAACGGCATTAGAAGGTCACAAAATTGGGGATAAATTTGATGTTGAACTAATCAATGCGTATGGCGATTTTAATGATAAATTGGTACAAAATGTTCCCCGTGACGTATTTGTTGGTGTGGATGAACTTGAAGTGGGTATGCGTTTTTTTGCTGATACTGAACATGGTTCATTACCTGTTGAAATCACAGCTATTGATGGTGATACAATTACTATTGATGGCAACCACATGTTAGCAGGGCAAGATCTGCTATTTAACATTGAGGTTGTTGATATTCGTGATGCAACTGAAGAAGAAATTGCTCATGGACATATTCATGGAGCGCATGACCATGAGCATAGTGGTTGCGGTTGTGGAAGCCATGACCATGAAGAAGATGAAAATAGTGATTGCTGTGGTGGTGGGCATGGTAGTTGCGGTTGCCATTAATTTTGATAAATAAATTATTATATATGAGCGCTGCTATAGCGCTTTCTTTTTCTATATGTAAAAGCTTTAATTCTTCTGAGAAATACATCTCAATATTTTCAATATATAATTGAATCTTTGTAGTTATACCATTAATAATCTTTTTTTAAACTAACTGGAAAAAATTATTATGGTATCACCAACCACAGCATTGATGCCACGTGAAAAACTCTTAAAATTTGGTGTTGAAACATTAAGCGATGCTGAACTATTAGCCTTATTTTTGCGTACAGGAACACGTAATTTACCTGTTTTAGAATTATCGCAGCGATTATTAAGAGAGTTCGGTTCTTTTTATCATTTAATTAATGCCAGCCATAGTGATTTTTGCAAAATACACGGGCTTGGTACGGCTAAATATACACAATTACAAGCAGTCGTTGAACTTGCTCATCGTTATTTAAAAATAAAGATGGCTGATACTAATTCATTAACATCAACATCATTAACTCATCATTATTTAGCTAGTCGATTAGTAAACAAAGATCGTGAAATTTTTATGGTTATTTTTTTAGATAATCAAAATCATCTAATTACTTCAGAGGAAATGTTTATTGGTACTTATAACTGTGTAGAGGTGCATCCACGAGAAATTGCCAGACGAGCATTACAACATAATGCTGCCGCTTTGATTTTAGCCCATAATCACCCTTCTGGAATAGCTGAACCTAGCCAAGCAGATCGTAATCTCACACAAAAAATTGAACTAGTTTGTGAATTGATCGATATCCGCATACTTGATCATATTGTAATAGGTAAAGGAGAATATGTATCTTTTGCAGAACGAGGATGGATTTAGTCGTTTTTTTTACTTAAAATATAATAAGTGAATAACTAACTAATTTAAGAATTTTTATGAAACAACAGCTAGAACTTTTAGAAACTAAAATAGCTTTTCAAGAAATTACCATTGAAGAACTAAATCAAATGGTAACAAACCTACAAGTAGACGTAAGTAAATTAAAAGAGCAGTTAATGTTGCTATCACAAAAATTACAATCTAATCAAACATCTAATATAGCAAACTTATCAGAAGAAACACCACCACCACACTATTAATTTAAATACTATATTACTTAATGTTCATTGATTTGATTAACTTTTGATGGAATAGTTCGCCTTGAGCGTATAAAAACATAACCGCGGTAAGTTAATAAAGAAATTAAAATCAGCAAACAACCTGTCCATTTTGTCCAGGGCATTGGTTCGGAATAAATAAGTACTCCTGCAATTGTAGTAAAGATAGGTTCTAAAATCATAATAATAGCCGCATTACCAACTGGTACATATTTTTGACCAATTAGTTGTAAAGCAAAACGTAAAACTGTGGCAATAAGAACACTAATAACAACCCATCCTAGAATGATCCAGCTAACAACTATTGGCCATGTCTCAAAAATTATAGAGAGAAAAAAACAAAAAAAGCCAGTACAAAATAACTGAATAGCTACCAATGTTAAGATCGGCATTCTCTGTACAAATTTGCTATTAAAAATAAAAAATACAGCTTGAACTAAAGCCGCAATAAAAAACCAAATTTGATTGATATTCGCTTGCCAACCATTCGATAAAGTCAAAAAAGCCAATCCGATAACGGCTATTGGCAAAGATCCCCAAAATACTAATAATGGTTTTTCTTTGAAAAATAGCCATCCAATCAATGGAACCATCAATACCGAAAGACTCATAATAAATGAACCTTCTCCAAGTTCACCACCTAAACTAATTGCCAAAATCCAAAATGTGATATTTATTGCTTGTAAACAACCAGAAAATATTGCTGTGCATAAATTAGTACAATTAATGCTTTGTTTTGCGGCTACACAAACTGGAAATAATATAATAGACGCAGATAAAAAGCGAATAGCCATAAATCCTAACGGAGGAATACCTAAAATGGCTTCTTTTGAACATACCCATCCCAGAGCTGCTAAAATAGTAGCAGCGACTAGAAACCATTCACCATTACGTTTAAGATCGATCATACAAATATAACACCATCTAATATGTTCGGTATTAATCTTAAATCTATTACATAGTTGCGTAAAGCTATCTATGTATAAATAGCATTTTTAATGAACAGTGATAATTACTAAAATGAAAACAGGTTTTATATAAAAAAACCGGCTAAATATGCCGGTTTTAATAAACAATGATTTAATAATTATTCAGCTGCAGCTTCTGCTTCTACAGCAGGACGATCAACTAACTCAATATAAGCCATTGGAGCATTATCTCCGTCACGGAAACCACATTTTAAAATACGTACATAACCACCAGGACGGGTAGCAAAACGTGGGCCTAAATCAGAAAATAATTTTTTTACTGTATCTTTATCACGGATACGTGCAAAAGCCAAACGGCGATTAGCTACGCTATCGCTTTTGGCTAGCGTAATTAACGGTTCAACGACACGACGCAACTCTTTTGCTTTTGGCAATGTAGTTTTAATGATCTCATGTTCAACAAGTGAACTAGTCATGTTACGAAACATTGCTTGACGATGGCTGCTATTTCGGTTCAGTTGACGACCACTTTTACGATGGCGCATAACTTTATCCTTCTTATATAAATTTTATTTTAGTCTTCAACAATACTAGCTGGTGGCCAGTTCTCAAGGCGCATACCTAAAGATAAACCACGTGATGCGAGTACATCCTTAATTTCAGTAAGTGATTTTTTACCAAGATTAGGGGTTTTAAGTAACTCAACTTCAGTACGTTGGACTAAATCACCAATATAATGAACTGCTTCTGCTTTTAAGCAATTAGCAGACCGAACAGTTAATTCTAAATCATCTACTGGACGTAGAAGAATAGGATCAAATTCCGGTTTATCTTCTTTTACTTCTGGTTGACGTACATCACGTAAATCAACAAAAGCTTCAAGTTGTTCAGCCAAAATAGTAGATGCACGACGAATAGACTCTTCTGGATCGATAGTACCATTGGTTTCCATATCAATAACCAACTTATCTAAATCTGTACGTTGTTCCACACGAGCCGCATCGACAGAATATGCGATACGCTCAACAGGACTATAGCATGCATCAACTAATAGACGACCAATTGGTCGTTCTTCATCTTCTGACTTAACGCGAGCAGAAGCAGGGACATAACCACGTCCTCGTTGTACACGAATACGCATATTAATTGAAGCGTTTTCATCAGTAAGATGACAAATTACTAAATCAGGATTAACAATTTCTACATCGCCATCATGGGTAATATCAGATGCAGTTACTGCACCAATACCTGATTTATTTAAAGTCAGCATAACGTCATCTTTAGTATGTACACGCACTGCTAATTTTTTCAAATTAAGCAAAATATCAAGTACATCTTCTTGAACGCCTTCTTTAGTACTGTACTCATGCAGAACACCGTCAATTTCAACTTCAGTTACTGCATAACCTGGCATTGATGATAATAGAATGCGGCGTAGAGCATTACCTAAAGTATGACCAAAACCACGCTCTAGTGGCTCTAAAGTCACTTTAGCATGAGTTTGACTGTATTGAACAACATCAACTAGGTGAGGTTTTAAAAACTCTGTTACAGAACCCTGCATTATGTCCTCTCTTAAGTGCTAACTTTACTTAGAGTAAAGTTCGACGATCAAATGTTCGTTGATATCAGCAGATAAATCTGAACGTTCTGGCAAGCGTTTAAAAACACCTTCCATTTTGCTAGCATCAACTTCTAACCATGTTGGTTTTTCACGTTGTTCAGCTAACTCTAAAGCGGCTTTAATACGTGCTTGTTTTTTCGATTTTTCGCGAACACTAATAACATCTTCAGGAGATACCTGATAAGATGCAATATTTACTACACGACCATTAACAAGAACAGCTTTATGACTAACTAATTGACGAGCTTCAGCGCGAGTCGCACCAAATCCCATACGATAAACAACATTATCTAAGCGTCGTTCTAAAAGAGCAAGAAGGTTTTCACCTGTATTGCCTTTAATACGCGCTGCATTTTTATAGTAATTACGGAATTGACGTTCTAATATTCCATAAATACGTCTAACTTTTTGTTTCTCACGTAACTGAACACCATAATCGGATAAACGCGGTTTACGCGCACCATGTTGCCCAGGAGCTTGTTCTAATTTACATTTACTATCAACCGCTCGGACGCCAGACTTAAGGAATAAATCTGTACCTTCGCGACGACTTAATTTGAGTTTTGGTCCCAAATATCTTGCCATTTTATTTCTCCAATAATCCTAAACAATCGCTGTTTAATTGAAATTAAACGCGACGTTTCTTTGGTGGACGACAACCGTTATGAGGAATCGGAGTAACATCAGTAATATTAGTGATGCGATAACCCGCTGCATTTAATGCACGAATAGTTGACTCACGACCAGGACCAGGTCCTTTTACCATAACTTCTAAGTTCTTAATTCCGTAGTCTTTTACGGCTTCAGCACAACGTTCTGCAGCTACTTGAGCAGCAAAAGGAGTTGACTTACGAGAGCCTCGGAAACCAGAACCACCGGCGGTTGCCCAACCTAACGCATTACCTTGACGATCAGTAATGGTCACGATTGTATTGTTAAATGATGCATGAATATGAGCTACACCATCAGAAACTTGTTTTTTTACACGTTTGCGTGTACGAACAGGTGTCTTTGCCATTTGTTTATCACCTCAATTATTTCTTGATTGGCTTACGCGGTCCCTTACGGGTACGAGCGTTAGTCTTAGTGCGTTGACCACGAACCGGAAGTCCACGACGGTGACGCATGCCACGATAACAACCAAGGTCTAATAAACGCTTGATACTCATAGTTACTTCACGACGTAAATCACCTTCTACAGTAAATTTAGCGACTTGTTCACGTAACTTTTCAATCTGATCTTCAGATAGTTCTCTGATCTTAACATGTTCAGGAACACCAGCTTCAGCACAAATAGTCTTAGCACGAGTATTTCCGATACCATAGATTGCTTGTAACGCAATCACTGCATGTTGTTGATCAGGAATGTTAATGCCTGCTATACGGGCCACTATGCACTCCTTTATTTTTAAAGTTTAGCAAATCCACTATACTGAAAAGCCCGTTTTCAGGATACTCAAACAGTGAATTTACAAATAAATTTAGGCTGGCTATTCTAGCCAGCTTTACTATACTTTGGCAAGTAAAATATGCAAAAGTTCAACGTTATAGTTAAATTAATTAACCTTGACGTTGTTTATGTTTACCTTCAACGCAAATAACACGAACAATGCCATTACGTTTAATGATTTTACAATTTCTGCATAATTTCTTGACTGAAGCACGAACTTTCATGTTTTTCTCCGTAACTTCTTGCTTACTTATCGGCCATAGCCTTTAAGATTCGCTTTCTTTAACACTGACTCATAACGATTTGGCATCATTAAAGTCTGTACTTGTGCCATAAAATCCATGATTACCACAACCACAATTAATAATGAGGTTCCACCAAATTGAACTGGAACTTTCATTGCGGTTGTCATAAACATTGGTACCAAACATACAAAAGTAATATATATTGCACCAACTAGTGTTAAACGAGTCATTACTTTATCTATGTACTTAGATGTTTGTTCACCTGGACGGATACCTGGAATAAATGCGCCTGATTTTTTAAGTTGATCAGCTGTTTCTCTTGGATTGAAAACCAATGCCGTATAGAAGAAACAAAAGAAAATAATTGCTGCTGCAAAAAAGATTATGTATAACGGTTGATCATGTGAGAAGTATTGCCCAATAAGAACAATAATATATCTCCACCCTTCACCATCGCCTTGAAACCAAGATGCCATCATTGATGGTAACATAACAATTGTTGAAGCAAATATTGCAGGTATAACACCTGCCATATTTATCTTTAATGGTAAATGTGTACTTTGTGCGGCATAAACACGACGACCTTGTTGTCTTTGTGCATAGTTAACAACAATACGTCGTTGACCACGTTCAACAAATACAACAAAGTAAGTTACACCAATTACTAATGCTGCAACAACTAATAATAAAATCGGATGCAATGAACCAGAACGAGCTTGTTCAATTGTTTCATATATTGCATGAGGAAGACCAGCCACAATACCAGCAAAGATAATGATAGAAATACCATTACCTACACCTCGCTCAGTGATCTGTTCACCCAACCACATAAGAAACATAGTGCCAGTAACTAAGCTAACCGATGCGATAAAATAGAAAGAAAAACCTGGATTAATCACTACATGACCATAACCAGGAATGTTTGGTAGACCAGTCGCAATCCCTACAGCCTGAACAACAGCTATGGCTAATGTACCATAACGAGTATACTGACTAATTTTTTTACGACCTGATTCACCTTCTTTCTTCAATTCTGCTAATTTAGGACTAATTGCTGTCAATAACTGTACAATAATTGATGAAGAAATATAAGGCATTATTCCTAATGCAAAAATTGAAGCACGGCTTAAAGCACCACCAGAGAACATATTGAACATACCTACAATTCCATTTGATGAAGCTTGTGTTAGTAAGTCCGATAACGCCTTAGTATCAATACCAGGAACGGGAATATAAGAACCAAGACGAAAAACAATAAGCGCTAAAAGCACAAATATTAATCGCCTTTTAAGCTCACCACTACCGCCTCGAGTACTTTGGAAATCTAATCCTGGTTGCTTTGCCATCTTTCTAATTATTCCTCAATTTTTCCGCCAGCAGCTTCAATTGCAGCTTTAGCACCTTTAGTCACTCGAATTCCTCGGATCGTTACTGGTTTAGTAACTTCACCAGATAACATAATCTTTGCATATTCGATTTGTGAATTAATCACATTCGCAACTTTTAAGCTATTTAGATCAACAACATCACCTTCAACTTTCATAAGATCTGAAAGGCGAACTTGAGCTGTAACTAAAGCTTTACGAGAAGTAAAACCAAATTTAGGCAAACGACGGTATAAAGGCATTTGACCACCTTCAAAGCCACGACGAACGCCGCCACCTGAACGAGATTTTTGACCTTTAACACCACGAGTACCAGTTTTACCTAATCCAGAACCGATACCTCGGCCTAGACGTTTAGGTGCATGCTTTGAACCTTCAGCAGGAGATAAAGTATTTAATCGCATTACTATTACTCCTCTACTTTAACCATGTAATAAACTTGGTTTACCATACCGCGGATTGCTGGAGTATCCTCGCGTTCAACAGTATGACCAATACGACGTAATCCTAGACCTACTAACGTTGCTTTATGCTTCGGTAGACGACCAATAGAACTACGAGTTTGTGTAATTTTAATTGTCTTTGCCATGGCTAATTACCCCAAAATTTCTTCGACGGTTTTACCACGCTTAGCAGCAACCATTTCTGGTGATTTCATATTTTCTAAGCCATCGATAGTTGCACGAACCACATTAATTGGGTTAGTAGAACCATAAGCTTTAGCTAGAACGTTACGAACTCCAGCAACTTCTAACACAGCACGCATAGCACCACCGGCAATAATACCTGTACCTTCTGATGCTGGTTGCATATAAACACGAGAACCCGTATGAGCACCTTTAACAGGATGCTGCAAAGTGTCATTATTTAAAGCAACGTTAATCATATTTCGACGTGCTTTTTCCATTGCTTTTTGGATTGCTGCTGGCACTTCACGTGCTTTACCATATCCAAAACCTACACGACCATTTCCATCACCAACCACGGTTAGTGCAGAAAAACTAAAAATACGGCCACCTTTAACGGTTTTAGAAACACGGTTAACTGCGATTAATTTTTCCTGCAGTTCACCAGCTTGTTTTTCGATGTTTGACATCTTTAACTCCTACCTTAGAACTGTAGGCCAGCTTCGCGAGCAGCATCTGCTAGCGCCTGAACTCGACCATGATATTGGAAACCCGAACGATCAAATGAAACTTCTTTGATATCTTTCGCCAATGCGCGTTCAGCTATTGCTTTACCAACTGCTGCTGCTGCATCTTTGTTTCCGGTGTATTTTAAACTTTCACTGATAGCTTTTTCTAATGTAGAAGCTGCTGCCAGTACTTCTGATCCGTTTGGTGCGATAATCTGCGCATAAATATGACGCGGAGTACGGTGAACCACTAAGCGAGTAGCAAGTAGTTCATGCATCTTGCGACGCGCTTTAGTTGCACGACGGATACGAGCTGATTTCTTATCCATAGTGTTACCTTACTTTTTCTTAGCTTCTTTAGTACGCACAACTTCATCTGCGTAACGAACACCTTTACCTTTATAAGGTTCAGGACGACGATAAGCACGGATATCTGCTGCAACTTGCCCAATTAACTGTTTATCAGCACTTTTCAGAACGATTTCAGTTTGGGATGGACATTCAGCGGTTACACCTTTAGGCAATTGATGTTCAATTGGATGCGAATACCCAAGAGATAAACCAATTGTTGAGCCCTTAACTTGTGCACGATAACCGACACCAACTAGCTGAAGTTTTTTAGTAAAACCTTCAGTAACACCAATTACCATTGCATTAATCAATGCACGTGCGGTACCTGCTTGAGCCCAAGCATCAGCATAACCATCACGAGGAGAAAACTTAATATTATTTTCTTCTTGATTAATAACAACCGCATTATTAATAGAACGAGTTAACTCGCCATTCTTACCTTTAATCGTAATTACCTGACCATTGAGTTTTACCTCTACGCCAGCAGGAATAACGACATGTGCTTTTGCAACACGAGACATTCTTTTCTCCCTTATGCTACGTAGCAGATAATTTCACCACCAAGTCCTGCTTGGCGGGCTGCTCGATCAGTCATAACACCTTTAGAAGTAGAAATAACTGCGATACCCAATCCAGCCATTACCTTTGGTAATTCATCTTTACGTTTATAAATACGTAAACCTGGACGGCTAACACGTTTAATACTTTCTACAACTGCCTTGCCTTGGAAATATTTTAAAGTGATTTCCAATTCTGGTTTAGTGTCACCAACAACTTTATAGTCTCCGATATAACCTTCTTCTTTCAGCACATTGGCGATTGCCACTTTTAGCTTAGAGGAAGGCATGGTGACTGCAACTTTATTCGCAGATTGACCGTTACGAATACGAGTCAACATATCTGCAATAGGATCTTGCATGCTCATCTATAACACTCCCCTGATTACCAACTTGCCTTTTTAAGACCAGGAATCTCACCACGCATAGCGGATTCACGAACCTTAATACGGCTTAAACCAAACTTACGAAGGACGCCATGAGGACGACCAGTTTGACGACAACGACGACGTTGACGTGATGGACTAGAATCACGAGGAAGCGTTTGCAATTTAAGCACTGCATTCCAACGATCTTCATCTGATGCATTAAGATCAGAGATAATCGCTTTTAATTCTTGACGCTTTGCAAAATATTTTTCTGCTAGCTTTACGCGTTTCTTATCGCGTTCAATCATTGATTGTTTAGCCATTATGCCCTACCTTACTTACGAAATGGGAAGTTAAAGGCAGATAATAAAGCTCGGCCTTCTTCATCTGATTGTGCAGAAGTAGTGATTGTAATATCTAAACCTCGAACACGATCAACTTTATCATAATCGATTTCAGGGAAAACGATTTGTTCACGAACGCCCATACTATAATTACCACGACCATCAAAAGATTTTGTGCTTAAACCACGAAAATCTCGAGTTCGAGGAAGTGCAATATAAACTAGACGTTCAAAAAATTCCCACATACGTTCGCCACGTAAAGTCACTTTACAACCAATAGGATACCCTTGACGGATTTTAAAACCAGCAACTGATTTGCGTGCTTTAGTGACTAGTGGTTTTTGACCACTGATTGCAGCTAAATCTGCAACCGCATTATCCAATAATTTCTTATCAGTAATTGCTTCACCCACACCCATATTCAAGGTGATCTTTTCGATCCGAGGGACTTGCATGACAGATTTGTAGCCAAACTGTTCTTGCAGTTTATTTACTACCTGTGCTTTGTAGTAATCATGCAGTTTCGCCATCGTACACTCCAAATTACTTAATTGATTAATTCATTAGTAGACTTATAAAAACGGACTTTTTTGCCGTCTTCAAAACGAAAGCCTACGCGATCTGCTTTGCCAGTATTAGGATTAAAAATTGCCACATTAGAAACATTAATAGCTGCTTCTTTTTCAACAATCCCACCATCTTGATTTAATGCAGGCACTGGTTTTTGATGTTTTTTCACCAAATTAATACCTTCAACAATCACTTTACCTGTAGACAAAACACTTTTTACTTTACCGCGTTTACCTTTATCTTTACCGGTTAACACGATAACTTCATCTTCTCGACGGATCTTCGCTGCCATTACCCGCTCCTTACAGTACTTCTGGTGCTAATGAAATGATCTTCATAAACTTCTCAGAACGAAGTTCACGAGTGACCGGTCCAAAAATACGCGTACCAATCGGTTGCTCACTGTTATTATTTAAAATAACGCAAGCATTGCGATCGAAACGAATGACAGATCCATCAGGACGACGAACACCTTTTCGAGTTCGCACCACTACAGCTTTAAGCACATCACCTTTTTTTACTTTACCACGTGGAATTGCTTCTTTAATGGTAACCTTGATGATATCACCTACTGCTGCATAACGACGATGCGATCCACCGAGAACCTTGATACACATTACGCTACGTGCGCCAGAGTTATCAGCAACATCGAGCCTAGTCTGTTCTTGGATCATTTTAATGCTCCGTATAAATAAATTATTGTCTAATCTACCTTCATCCACCTCAACTACCATGGATAAGAATAGACAACCAAAACCCACTTACGTGAGGGCGCATAGTATAACACCACTCAAATAAAATGGATAGCATAAAATAAACGGCTAAATTAAGCCGTTTATTATTTTATGTGCAGTTTTTAATCAAACAGATTAGATAACTGCTTTTTCAACGATGCGAACAAGAGTCCAAGATTTGGTTTTTGACAATGGACGACACTCTTTAATTTCAACAGTATCACCAATGCCACACTCATTGTTTTCATCATGTACATGCAATTTAGTCGTACGTTTAATGAACTTACCATATAACGGATGCTTCACTTTACGTTCAATAGCAACTGTAATAGATTTATCCATTTTGTCACTAATAACACGACCTTGCTGAGTACGAATTTTTACTTCAGTAGTCATATTACGCACCCGCCTTTTCAGTTAATAATGTTTTAACTCGTGCAATATTGCGACGCACTTGTTTCAACATATGAGTTTGTGTTAACTGACCTCCAGCTAATTGCATACGCAAGTTAAATTGCTCACGTAATAAATTAAGAAGTTCAGTATTTAACTCTTCAACGCTTTTTTCGCGTAGCTCTTTTGCTTTCATTTACATCACCGTCTTAATCACAAAGGTGGTTTTAATTGGCAGTTTTGCAGCTGCCAACGCAAATGCTTCACGAGCAACTTCTTCCGGTACACCGTCCATTTCATAAAGGACTTTACCTGGTTGAATCTGTGCAACCCAGTATTCAACGTTACCCTTACCTTTACCCATACGCACTTCAAGTGGTTTTTCAGTAATTGGTTTATCAGGGAAAACTCGAATCCAGATTTTACCTTGACGCTTAACTGCACGAGTCATTGCACGACGTGCTGCTTCGATCTGGCGCGCGGTCAAACGACCACGACCAACAGCCTTAAGACCGAATGTACCGAAACTAACATCAGTACTTACAGCAAGACCACGATTGCGGCCCTTGTGCATTTTACGGAATTTTGTACGCTTTGGTTGTAACATCAGCGACGCTCCTTATTGTTTTCGGCCTTTGCGCTGCTTTTTAGGTTGAGCAGCAGGTTGTTTTTCTGCTTGTTCAACGGCAGCCATACCACCAAGGATCTCACCTTTGAAGATCCACACTTTAACACCAATAATACCGTAGGTAGTTAATGCTTCAGATAATCCATAGTCGATATCAGCACGTAATGTATGTAAAGGAACTCGACCTTCACGATACCATTCACTACGAGCAATTTCTGCACCGCCTAAACGACCACTTACTTCCACTTTGATACCTTTAGCACCCGCTTTCATTGCATTTTGTACCGCACGCTTCATTGCACGACGGAACATAACACGACGTTCTAATTGAGAAGTAATGCTATCAGCAACTAATTTTGCATCAAGTTCAGGTTTACGAACTTCAGCTATATTAATTTGTACTGCAACATCACGTTTTTCTCTTTTGTCTTTATATTTATTGACAATAGAAGCTACGGCATTACGTAATTTTTCAACGTCCTCGCCTTTTTTACCAATCACAATACCCGGGCGAGCAGTATGAATAGTAATGCGAACGTTAGTTTCTGCTGAACGATCGATCACAATCTTAGAGATTGACGCTTGTGCTAATTCTTTGTTTAAGAATTCACGCACTCTAAAATCACTTTCTAAATTATCAGCGAATGTCTTTGTACCCGAATACCATGTAGATGTCCAAGGTTTGACAATACCTAATCGGATACCATTTGGATTTACTTTTTGACCCATTGCTATTCTCCAGACTAGCGATCTGAGACGATCACGGTAATGTGACTCGTACGCTTCAAAATTCGATCTGCACGACCTTTTGCACGAGGCATAATACGCTTCATGGTTGGGCCTTCGTCAACGAAAATTTTCGCAACTTTTAGATCATCAATATCAGCACCGTCGTTATGCTCTGCGTTAGCAATAGCAGACTCTAATACTTTTTTAACCAGTACAGCCGCTTTTTTATTGGTGTACGTTAAAATATCTAGTGCCTGAGACACATTCTTACCGCGAACAAGATCTGCTACTAAGCGAACTTTTTGTGCAGAAGAACGAGCGTGGCGATATTTTGCTATTGTTTCCATCTCTTTCTCCTACTTATTTCTTCTTAGCTTTCTTATCAGCCGCATGGCCGCGATAAGTCCGAGTCGGCGCGAATTCACCCAATTTATGTCCAACCATTTCGTCGGATACATAAACTGGAACGTGCTGACGACCATTATGGACAGCGATGGTCAAACCGATCATGTTAGGAAAGATCGTTGAACGACGGGACCAAGTACGAATTGGTTTCTTGTCCCCGCTTTCCACCGCTTTCTCTACCTTCTTCAGCAAGTGTAGGTCAATAAAAGGACCCTTCTTGAGAGAACGTGGCATAGCTAATCCTCTATATTAATTATTTCTTATTGCGACGGCGAACAATATACTTATCAGTACGTTTGTTGCTACGCGTTTTCAATCCTTTGGTTTTTTGACCCCATGGAGACACAGGATGTTTACCAAAGTTACGACCTTCACCACCACCATGTGGATGGTCTACCGGGTTCATTGCTGTACCACGAACAGTAGGACGAACACCACGCCAACGCGTTGCACCCGCTTTACCTAAAACGCGAAGCATATGTTCTGAATTACCAACTTCACCAATAGTGGCACGGCAATCTGATAATACTTTACGCATTTCACCTGAACGCAAACGCAATGTTACATATGCACCATCACGCGCAACGATTTGCACATAACTACCAGCTGAGCGAGCAAGTTGACCGCCTTTACCTGGTTTCATTTCAATATTATGTACGGTAGAACCGACTGGAATATTACGCATAGGTAAACAGTTACCTGTTTTTATTGATGCATCAATACCAGACTGGATCTGATCACCTGCTTTTAAGCCTTTAGGCGCTAAAATATAACGACGTTCACCGTCTTTATATAAAACCAATGCAATATTTGCACTACGGTTTGGATCATATTCCAAACGTTCAACAACTGCTGGAATACCATCTTTATTACGCTTAAAGTCGACAATACGATAATGTTGTTTATGACCACCACCAATATGACGGGTAGTGATTCGACCATTATTATTGCGACCACCAGTTTTGCTTTTTGAATCAAGCAACGGTGCATAAGGCTTACCTTTATGCAACTCTGGGTTAACCACTTTAACAACGTGGCGACGACCCGGAGATGTAGGTTTACACTTAACAACTGCCATTGTTCTTACTCCTCCGAATTACTCAGCGACGCCAGCAAGGTCTAAGTTTTGACCTTCAGCTAAAGTAACGTAAGCTTTTTTCCAGTCGCTACGGCGACCAATTTGTTGACCACGACGTTTAACCTTACCTTTAACAACAAGAGTATTAACGTCATCTACTTTAACTTCAAATAGCTGTTCAACTGCGGCTTTAATCTCTTTCTTAGTAGCATCTTTAGCAACTTTCAATACTAATGTATTTGTTTTTTCCATTGAAATAGATGCTTTTTCAGAAACATGTGGTGCTCGCAGGACTTTAAGCAGACGCTCTTCACGAATCATGCTAATCTCTCCTCTACTTGTTTAACAGCATCAACAGTGATAAGCACTTTGTCAAATGCAATCAAACTAACTGGATCAATACCTGCTACATCACGCACATCGACTTTGTATAAGTTTCGTGCTGCTAAGAAAAGATTTTCATCAACGTCAGAAGTAATAATGAGAACATCATTAAGATTCATATCATTTAATTTCTGAGTTAATAATTTAGTCTTAGGTGCTTCAACAGTAAAATTTTCAACCACAACTAAACGTTCTTGACGCACTAATTCAGAGAAAATACTTTTTAATGCACCGCGATACATTTTTCGGTTAACTTTTTGGCTATGATCTTGTGGTTTTGCTGCAAATGTTACACCACCACTACGCCAAATTGGGCTCTTAATT
Source organism: Gilliamella sp. wkB112 (assembly GCF_001690685.1). Classification (GTDB taxonomy): domain Bacteria; phylum Pseudomonadota; class Gammaproteobacteria; order Enterobacterales; family Orbaceae; genus Gilliamella; species Gilliamella apicola_J. The sequence goes on from NZ_LZGL01000020.1 coordinate 178,701, forward strand.
GAACCTGAACGAGCACGACCAGTGCCTTTTTGACGCCATGGTTTTTTGCCTGAACCAGCGATTTCTGCACGAGTTTTTTGTGCGCGTGTACCTTGACGAGCTGCAGCGGCATAAGCAACAACTACTTGGTGAACTAGCGCTTCATTAAACTCACGTCCGAAGGTAGTTTCGGAAACAGAAAGCGCTTGCGCGTCTTTTACTACTAATTCCATCTCTATCTCCTTGACGTTAAGCCTTGATTGCCGGTTTAACAATTACGTCACTATTGATTGCGCCCGGAACTGCACCTTTAATTAATAAAAGATTACGTTCTGCATCAATGCGCACAATATCTAAGTTTTGAACCGTTACACGTTCATTACCTAGGTGACCAGCCATTTTACGACCTTTGAACACTTTACCAGGGGTCTGATTTTGACCAATAGAACCATGACCACGGTGTGCCAAAGAGTTACCATGTGTTGCATCTTGAGTACGGAAATTCCAACGTTTAGTTACGCCAGCAAAACCTTTACCTTTAGATGTTCCAGTAACATCAACTTTTTTAACGTCAGTAAGAATATCAACGTTAATGCTTTGACCTACAGTAAATTCACCATCTTCAAAACGGAATTCCCATAGACCACGGCCAGCTTCAACACCAGCCTTAGCGAAATGACCTGCTTCAGGTTTGTTTACACGGCTTGCTTTTTTGCTACCTGTAGTAACCTGGATTGCTTGATAACCATCATTCTCAAGAGTTTTAACTTGAGTAACACGGTTGCTTTGAACTTCTACTACGGTGACAGGAATAGAAACACCTTCTTCGGTGAAGATTCGTGTCATTCCCACTTTACGACCGATTAAACCAATCATTGTTTAGACCTCTCAATCATTCAGCCTAGGACTAACCTAAACTGATCTGCACATCAACACCGGCAGCAAGATCTAGACGCATTAAAGCATCAACTGTTTTTTCAGTTGGTTCAACAATATCAACTAGACGTTTATGAGTGCGAATCTCATACTGATCACGCGCATCTTTATTGACATGCGGGGAAATCAATACGGTGAAACGCTCTTTGCGTGTCGGTAATGGAATAGGACCACGAACCTGCGCACCAGTGCGCTTCGCAGTTTCTACAATTTCAGCAGTTGATTGATCAATCAAACGATGATCAAACGCTTTTAACCGAATACGGATTCTTTGGTTCGACATGAGACCAGAGCTCCACTATTTAAAAGTTATAACAAAAGACTACTCCTCTTATCCTGTTTCGATTGACAGGAGAGTGTAATCCGTTCTTTTTCGTAACCCCCAAATCGGGAGTATTGTTGATATAATTCAATATGTTTAGTTATTGCTTATATCTTTGTACACATTTACTTATAGGAAAACCAATAAGCAAAGTAGGGTCGATTATACGGAAATTATTAACTTTTGCAAGGGGTAATTAACGAAGTCCATTGATGCTTAAAAATTTTTTGATATATACTCTTATATATCACATATTGATTTATATAAGAGTATTATGCAGTAATTATCAAAAACCTATTAGCTTCACCGCTAGCTCTTACTGATAATAGTGAAGCCTTTAAAAATAAGAGTTAAAGAGTAAATCCTATAAATATTCCGGCAATAGTTGCACTCATTAAATTAGATAAAGTTGCAGCCAATAAAGCTCTTACTCCTAATTTGGCAATTTCAGAAATTCGTTCCGGACATATTGCTCCAAATGCACCAACAATAACACCGATAGAACCAAAATTCGCAAAGCCACATAATGCAAATGAAATAATTGCAACCGATTTTGTATCTAATGACGCCATATGATGAGATAAATCAGCATAAGCAACAAATTCATTAATTGCTAATTTTTCACCAATCAAACCACCTACTAATGTTGCATCATCCCAACCAATCCCCATTACATAAGCTAATGGAGAAAAAACATAACCAAAAATACCTTGTAGACTTAATGATTCCCAGCCGAACCAATTACCAATACCACCTAAAAGACCATTAATTAAAGCAATTAACGCAACAAATGTCATAACCACAGTAGCAACACCAACGCCGATCTTTAAGCCAACCATAGCACCTGTAGAAACTGCTTCAATAATACTAGCAGCTTTTTTATCACCAAAAGACATTTCTTTAAATTCTACTCTCGATTCCTCTGTAGCTGGGCTTAAAATACGAGCAAATAATATACCTCCAGGGATTGCCATTAACGATGCTGCTAGTAAGTATTCCAATGGAACACCAAATCCCGCATATGCAATTAGCATGGAACCAGCTATCGAAGCCATACCACTACACATTGCAGTAAACAGTTCATTGGTATTCATCTTATTAATAAATGGTTTAACCGCTGCCGGAATTTCATTTTGTCCAAGAATCATTGTTGTTACGGCAACAAAGGCCTCAACTTTACTTACACCCAATAACTTTTGGAACAAAGTACCTAAAATATGGATAAACCATTTCATAAATCCAATATAGTATAAAAGGGAAATCAATGCGGTAACAAAAATAATAGATGGAATAACATTTAGAGCAAACACAAAAGCTCCGTCACCAAAAAGTTCACCCATTTTTGGACCTACTAATCCTCCAAAAACAAATGAAGCACCAGCATTCGCAAATGAAACTAAATCAGTAATACCTTTTGCTGCGACTTCAACACACCAACGCCCTGCTGGAATAAATAACATTAATCCACCAAGTACAAATTGAAGTAATAATGCACAACCAACAGTCCGCACATTTATTTTTCGACGATTTTTCGAAAAAACATAAGCAACTAAAAGTAATACTGCAATAGCAATAAAGCCTCTAAATGCATCCATAAATTCTCCTTACTAATACTGTGCGAACACTCGATTGTGATTTTCGCATTTTTACGCAGTAAGTTTATAATACAACTTATCGTATATTGCAATAATGAATAGCTATTTCTGAAGCTAATTTGGCATTATTGAATACTAAATTAATATTTGCCTCTAAACTATCGCCACCGGTTAACTCAACCACTTTCGCTAATAAAAATGGTGTAGTTTCTTTACCCTTAATACCTTGTGCCACCGATTCTTGTAATGCTTTTTCAATTGCTGCCGAAATTACTGCTTCATCCATCGCATCCTGTTTTGGAATAGGATTAGCCACTACAACTCCACCATTTAACCCTAGATTCCATTTTATTTTAATCATTTCAGCTATTTGTTGTGCAGTGTCTAATTTCACACTTACATCATACGGACTTGTTCGACTGAAAAAAGAAGGTAATTTTTCAGTTTGATAACCAACAACAGGCACACCGAATGTTTCCAAATATTCCATGGTTAAGCCTAAATCTAAAATCGATTTAGCCCCAGCACAGACAACAGCAACACTAGTTTTTGCTAGCTCTTGTAGATCAGCTGAAATATCAAAGGTATGCTCAGCACCTCGATGTACTCCTCCCAATCCTCCGGTGGCAAATACACGAATACCTGCTAACTCTGCAATAATCATAGTTGCCGCAACAGTTGTGGCCCCATTTTGCTTATTTGCAACTATAACTGGCAAATCTCTACGACTGACTTTCGCAACATTTAGTCCTTGTTTTCCAAGAATAGTAATCTCTTCTTTGGATAAACCCGCTTTTAATCGCCCATTAATCACAGCAATTGTTGCTGGTATAGCCCCATTTTTTCGAATAATTTCCTCTACTTTTAATGCGGTCTCTAAATTTTGAGGGTAAGGCATACCGTGAGAAATAATCGTTGACTCTAAAGCAACTACTGGTTGGTTATTTTCTAAAGCTAGTTTAACTTCAGGAGAAATATCAAGATATTGTTTATAATTTTGTATATTGTTCATGAAAGAGACTCCAATAAATTTTGAACACAATTAATAGATAAATTAGGATTATTAGTAAATTCGGAAGCTAATGTTAATGATGAACAAGCTTGACTGAACCTAACACTTTCAGGAAAACTCATGTTCTCTAAGTAACAATGAGCAAGCCCAGCTAGCATTGCATCTCCAGCCCCTGTTACACTAATAATTTTTGTAGGAATAGATGCAGACCAACCATGATCTCCATCTATTTCACTATAATAAACACCCTTTGACCCACTACTTATAGCAATGCGTTTTATTCCTTGTTGGTGAAACCAATCAACAACTTTAGGAATATCTTTATTAGTATGAATTTCCATACCACTTAATATCTCAGCTTCAAGACGATTAGGTTTCAACGTATGAATATGGGATAACCAATTTTTAATTTTATGTGCTTTAAAGGCTGAGACAGTATCAACAAAGATTGGGACAGAACCTGCATTATTAAACAACCATGCGAGTGCTTCTGGTTGTATATTACAATCTATAATTAACAATTTTGCGTGTTGAATCATTTGTTTAGATTCATTCAGTAAGGGAGGTGTTAATTTATCAATGATATCCATATCATTAATAGCTATAACCATTTCACCTTTCTCATCCAGCAAAGAAACATAAGTTGAAGTACTATCACCTTTTACTATATGACAGTAATCCATGTTTACACCTGCTTTTCGTGTATGTTCAAGCAATTGCATTCCATAAAAATCATCACCAATCATTGAGATGAAATAAGGTTCTTGACCCAAAAGCGCTAAGTTTTCTGCTATATTACGCCCAACACCACCAGGAGTACTTTTAATCCTGCCTGGATTAGAATCTTCATAAACTAGTTTTTTATGCGAATAACCAGTAACATCCATGTTACTTGAACCGACAACAACAATATGATTATTTTCAGATAAAATATACCCTTTACCTTTAATATAACCTTTTTGAGTGAGTGTCATGATGTAACCCGCAACACTAGAACGCGTGATTCCCAACATATCTGCTATTGTATTTTGTTGAATTAATGGATTATTGCGAATAATGGATAGGATCTGCTTTTCTCGATGATTCATATAAACACCTGTTTATTTTTAAGCATATGTTTGCAAATAGACTATACCAGATGGTTATTAAACTTAAAAGCAAGGTAATAAAATAAACAAACGAAATGTGATAAAAATCACAATAAACCAATTGTTTTGAAAAGTATTAATTAAATTGAGATAATAGAATCATTAATTTATTCAGTTTGATAATTTACTCCAATTAATGATCTTCTTTGGCGTGATTTAAACTATATCTTGGAATTTCAACTTCAAGATCTTCATCTGTAACACGAGCTTGGCAACTTAAGCGACTTTGAGGTTCAACGCCCCATGCTTTATCGAGCATATCATCTTCTTGTTCATCGCTTTCTTCTAAAGAATCAAAACCTTTTCGAACAATACAATGGCAGGTTGAACAAGCACAGGACATTTCGCATGCATGTTCAATTTCAATATCATTGCGTAACGCAACCTCTAAAATAGATTCCCCTTCTTCGGCCTCAACAACTATCCCTTCAGGGCAAAGATCAGCATTAGGTAAAAAAGTAATTTTTGGCATAATAATCTCGTTAATTAGATATCATCAACCTTATGACCAGCTAACGCATGACGGATAGATCGATCCATTCGTTTGGCAGCAAATTCCTGAGTGACGTTATCAACAATTTTAATTTGTCTTTCAATTTCGTAACTATTGTTCGCTTGACTCGCAGCCTCTAACTGATGCTTAGCAACTAAAATCTGATTCAGTTGTTGTTCATTTAATAAATCAACATCTTTATCTAAGGCACTTTGCAAACTTTCTAGGACTCTAGCTGCTTCAACTTTTTGTTCGGCTAGCATTCTAGATTGTTTATCTTGTTCAGCATAATTTATTGAATCTTGAATCATACTAGCAATTTCAGTATCAGTCAGCCCATAAGATGGTTTAACTTGAATTGCCGCTTCAACACCTGTCGATTTTTCCATAGCAGTAACACTCAATAAACCATCAGCATCAACTTGAAATGTAACTCTAATATGAGCTGCACCAGCAGGCATAGGGGGTATTCTGTGCAAAGTAAATTTAGCCAATGATCGGCAATCCGCAACACTTTCTCGTTCACCTTGTAAAACATGGATTAACATAGCAGTTTGACCATCTTTAAATGTTGTAAACTCTTGAGCTCTAGCACATGGAATAGTACTATTACGAGGAATAATTTTTTCAACCAATTCCCCCATAGTTTCAATCCCTAAAGATAATGGAATTACATCAAGTAATAACATATCAGAATCAGGTTTATTACCGACCAAAATATCTGCTTGTATGGCGGCACCAATTGCAACCACTTTATCTGGATCGATAGAAGTAAGAGGCTCAGTTTTGAAATAATTTCCTACTAGCTGGCGAACTAACGGTACTCGGGTAGAGCCACCAACCATAACAACTCCCTCTACTTCATGAATATTAATATCGGCATCTTTTAGAGCTCGTCTACACACAGCTAAAGTTTTTTTCACCAATGACTCAATTAGCTTTTCGAATTGTTTTCGAGTGATTACCAATGATTGATCATCAAGAGTAAATACAACTGATTCTTGATGACTTAAGGCAATTTTTGCACTAACTGCTTGGTTAATGATTGTCTGTTTAAGAATAGGATCGGTATCATCAATACCTAATTCTGATTTTATGTAATCTACAAGCAACCGATCAAAGTCATCACCACCAAGTGCAGAATCACCACTCGTTGCTAAAACTTCAAATACACCTTTACGCAAACGCAGAATAGAAATATCAAATGTACCTCCACCCAGATCATAAACTGCAATTACCCCTTCTTTGCCAGAATCTAAACCATAAGCAATAGCGGCTGCCGTTGGTTCATTTAAAAGACGTAACACATGTAGTCCAGCCAATTTAGCGGCATCCTTAGTTGCTTGCCTTTGAGCATCATCAAAATAAGCAGGAACAGTAATCACTGCACCATCAATTTCACCGGTTAACGCCTCTTTAGCTCGGTTAACTAGTGACAGTAAAATTTCTGAGGAAACTTGTACCGGATTAACTTGACCATTAGGTAAATTAAGCACAGGTACACCATTTTCACTTTGTGAAAATGAATAAGGAAACTGGGATAGATCAAGATCAGATAAACTTCTACCCATGAGTCGTTTAATTGAACTAACAGTATTTTGTGGATCTTTAGCTGAATTAATTTTGGCATTTTTTCCAACTGTCACAATAAGATTATCATCATGATCGTATCCATAATGCACAACTGAAGGTAACAATGGTTCCCCTTCTAAGTCAGCTAATACTTCGCTTTGTCCACTGCGTACAGTGGCAACTAATGAATTAGTTGTTCCAAGATCAATGCCTATTGCTAAACGACGTTGATGAGGAGCTGGAGTTAGTCCTGGTTCACTGATCTGCAAAAGTACCATGTAATATATCTCTAATTGACATTTATTTATCTCAGATTATAACGCAAACTGCTTTTCTTGTATTTTTTCAATTTGTTCAATCACTCTGTTGAGATAACGAATTTTATAGATGTGATTAAGTGCTACATTCCAATCTTGCTCTTTTATATTTTGCAATAATTGATCATAAACATTTTTTCTACGTTCAACAATTTTAGTATGAAAATCGTCTAATAAATCAAAATCATTTCGATTTTCTATATCATCTAGCTTTTCACGTAAAGAAAATTGCTCCATTAAAAAATCAGCATCATGAATAATATTCTGTTCTGTGGAAACATTAAAACCTCGTAGAGATAAAAAATATTCTGCCGCTGTAATGGGATTTTTTAATATTTTATATGCATCATTAATCATTGCCGATTTCTGAATGATTAAGACTTTTTCATCATCGTTTACGGCAGCAAAATTATCTGGGTGGTACTGTCTTTGTAATTGCTGATAATAATTGGTCAGTAGTGTAACATCAACAGGTAACTGGATAGGCAATTCAAATAGCTCAAAGTAATTAGTCATGATAATGGCCCCAACTAAACATTAAAGCTTTCGCCACAACCACATTCATTTTGTGCATTGGGATTATTAAATTTAAAACCTTCGTTTAACCCTTCCTTAATAAAATCAAGCTCAGTTCCATCAATGTATACTAAACTTTTTTTATCAACGATCACTTTGACGTTTTTATCTTCAAATACACTATCATCATCATTAATGGTATCGGCAAACTCTAAAACATAAGCCATACCAGAACAACCAGATGTCTTAACACCTAATCGAAGACCAACTCCTTTACCTCGATTGGCTAAAAAGGATTGAACACGATTAGCTGCACTACTGGTTAAGGTAATTGCCATCAACGTTGTCCTTTTTTGGTTTTATAATCTTCAATTGCGGCTTTAATTGCATCTTCAGCCAAAAGTGAACAGTGAATTTTGACTGGTGGTAAAGCAAGTTCTTTGGCAATATCAGTATTTTTTATAGCTTCGGCTTCATCTAGCGATTTACCTTTTATCCATTCAGTTACCAGCGAACTCGATGCAATTGCACTACCACATCCATAAGTCTTAAACTTGGCATCTTCAATAATACCATCATCATTCACTTTGATTTGTAAGCGCATAACATCACCACACGCTGGCGCACCCACCATACCACTACCCACATTAGGATCATTTTGATCAAAAGAACCTACATTACGAGGATTTTCATAATGATCGACAACTTTTTCACTATACGCCATAATTTGCTCCTAATTTTAATGTGCAGACCATTTGATTTTGGTTAGATCAACGCCTTGTTTAAACATTTCCCAAATCGGGGATAAATCTCTTAATTTATCTATAGAATTTTTAATCAGTTTAATAACATAATCAACTTCTTCTTCAGTACTAAAACGACCAAAGGAAAAACGAATTGAACTATGAGCCAATTCATCATTAAGCCCTAATGCCCGTAAAACATAAGAAGGTTCTAAACTAGCGGATGTACAAGCCGATCCTGATGACACAGCCAAATCTTTTAACGCCATCATCAAAGATTCACCTTCAATATAAGCAAAGCTAATATTAATAATATTTGGCGCACTATGCTCCAAAGAACCATTAAGATAAACTTCTTCGATATCTTTTAAACCATTCCATAAGCGTTTTTTCAAAGCCAATAACCGTGGCATTTCTGTTGCCATTTCTTCTTTAGCAATGCGATAAGCTTCACCCATACCTACAATTTGATGAACAGGTAAAGTACCAGAACGCATACCTCTTTCATGACCACCACCATGCATTTGAGCTTCAATACGTACTCGAGGTTTACGCCTTACATAAAGACCACCAATACCTTTGGGGCCATAGATTTTATGACCTGAAAATGACATTAAATCAACTTTTAATTTGGTAAGATCAATCGGTAATTTACCGACACTTTGGGTTGCATCAACATGGAAAACGATCTTTCTTTCCCGACACATTTCACCTATTTTTTCGATATCTTGTACCACTCCGGTTTCATTATTAACATGCATAATTGATACCACTGTTGTATCTGGGCGCATTACAGCTGCTAATTTATCGAGATCGATTATACCGTTTGATTCTGGTGCTAAATAAGTTACTTCATATCCTTCACGCTCTAGTTGACGGCAAGTATCTAATACAGCTTTATGTTCTGTTTTACAGGTAATAATATGCTTACCCTTTGCTTGGTTAAAATGAGCAGATCCTTTGATGGCAAGATTATCAGCTTCAGTTGCACCTGAAGTAAACACAATTTCTCGCGAATCCGCGCCAATAAGATCAGCAATCTGGTTACGTGCAATATCAACAGCTTCTTCTGCTTGCCAGCCAAATTTATGTGAACGAGAGGCTGGATTACCAAAAATTCCATCTGGAGTTAGATAATGCATCATTTTTTCGGCAACTCTGGGATCAACAGGTGTAGTCGCTGCATAATCCATATAAATAGGTAGTTTCATTAATTGCTCCAAATTAAAACTTTATATTCTTCTTTTATTAATTAACTCTAACGCGCTGTATATTGGTTTGTCTATCAGCAACCGCTTTAACTTCTTTATTATTAACTAATTCACTTAAAGTAATGCTGGTTAAAAAATCATCTATACGGTCGCTTAGATCATTCCATAGAGAATGGGTTAAACATTTAACACCGCCTTGGCAACCCGTTTCACCATTACATTTTGTTGCATGTACATTTTCATTTACTGCTTTAACAATAGAACTAATGGCAATTTTATCCATACTTCGACTGAGTACATAACCACCACCTGGTCCCCTTACACTCATTACTAAGCCATTTTTCCGTAATCGCGCAAACAATTGTTCAAGATAAGAGAGAGAGATTTCCTGACGTACTGAAATATCAGCAAGTGATACTGGACCTGAGTTAGAATGCAATGCAACATCTAGCATTGCAGTTACTGCGTATCGCCCTTTTGATGTTAACTTCATTAATCATATCCCTCAATTATTAATTGCTTAATATTGTATATATCCTCTTAGTTTAGTCAAGTATTTAGTTGAGTATTTTAGTAGGAATTATACTTTAGTTCTTCATCGACGAGTAATAGCATAATATGCTAATCTAATGAACTAATTTGATACAGGAGTTTAAGGATGAAGTTAGTATTACGTTATTGCTTGATAATAGGACTATTATTTGTTTCAAATAGTATTTTAGCAAGTAATTCACAACAAGATCTACGGGTAAATTATCAAAAATGGCTTAACTCATATCAATCAATGAATTTTGACGAACAACAAACATTATTTAATTCCTTACAGAGTTACTCATTGTATCCTTATGTAGCCGTTCAGTTTTTTCAAAAAAACCTGACAACAATTCCACCTCAACAGGTAAGCAATTTTGTTAAAGAATATAATGAGTTCCCTCTAACACCATCGCTTATTCAAGCTTACTTAACAGAATTAACCAATCGCCAAGATTGGGATTCAATTATTACTTTTCCTAAGGACAACTCCATAGTATCAACTTGTCGATATCACTATGCATCATTACAGCAAGGTAATAATGAATCTGCTTTTAATGCTATCGACGAATTATGGAGAATGGGTAAAGAACTGCCTTCAGCATGTGATCCATTATTAGATGCATGGGCGAAAGCAGGTAAACGGACAGCTAGTTTGATATTACGGCGTACTGAACTCGCTATTGAAACAAATAATTTAAGGCTAGCTCGTCATTTAACTAATTTGTTGGAATCGGACTACAAAACCACCAAAGCTAATTTGTTAGCTCTATTAGATAATCCTCGAAAATTAGCTGATTTTTCGAAGAATATAACCCCTAGCCCATTTACCAAACAAGTTGTTTTAGCATCGTTTCCTCGTTTAGTTAAAGCTGATATGAATCTAGCTGCCTCCTTATTGCCACAATTAATTAAACAGCAAGCATTAAATGAAACTGAACAAAGTTTATTACAAAAAAGTTTGGCCAATAGTTACTTTAATGATGCTGCAACTAATGATCAAATTAAATGGCGCGATGAATATATTGCTAAAAGTCATGATACAGCATTAGTTGAAAAACGCATTCGTTTGGCAATTAGCGAAAACAATTATACGGATATCAGTTATTGGTTGACACAACTACTTCCTGAAGCAAAGACAAAAGAAGATTGGCAATATTGGCATGCACAAGTGTTAATCAAAAATAATAAAAAAAATGAAGCTAATGCTATTTTACAAACACTAACAAATAACCGTGGTTTTTATGGTATGGTCAGTGCTCAGCAACTGAACAAAACCTATGCTGTTAATAACCAATCAACTAATATTTCAAAAACAGAATTCGCCAGCTTAAAAGACAAATATGACAACAAACCAGTTATACAAAGAATTGCTGAATTACGATATTGGAACATGTTAACTGAATCAAATCGTGAATGGCGATATATGTTAAATAATCATACGTCTAGCAATGAATACTTAAACTTGGCCAAGTATGCTTACCAAAAAGGTTGGGGAGATCTTAGCATTCAAGCAACAATTGTCGGCAAGTTATGGAATAATTGGACTGAACGTTTACCAATTATGTATAATGATTTCTATACACAAGCATTAAACGATAAAGCAATTCCTTTATCTTATGCGTTAGCCATTTCTCGGCAAGAAAGTGCATTTGACACTACGGTACAATCACCTGTTGGTGCTAGTGGTTTAATGCAATTGATGCCTGCTACAGCAAAGGAAATAGCTAAAAAAGTAAGCTCTGTGACTTATTATTCACCGACACAATTGTTTGACCCTCAAGTAAACATACAATTAGGTACCTATTTTCTAAATAACTTATACCTACAAAATGATGATAATCGTATTCTAGCTTCTGCTGCATATAATGCTGGACCAAATCGAGTAAAACGTTGGCTTAATAATAGTAATGGTCAGCTTGACGTTATCGCTTTTATTGATAGCATTCCTTTTACAGAAACACGTAATTATGTCAAAAATGTACTGGTCTACGCTTATATTTATCAAATAATTTTAGGGCAATCAAACACTAATATTCTTACTACAAATGAATTTAAACGACAATATTAATGGTATTTACAATGAAAACTGAACAATGGCAACAAACAATAGCAATTTTACACCAGGCATTTAATGATGGTTATGCAATTGATATGTTAAAACTGCTCATGACAGCTGACGAAAGAGACGCTTTAATCACTCGTGTAAAAATTATTCACTCATTACTTGACGGGTCAATTAATCAGCGCCAACTTAAAGAACAACTAGGAATAGGTATAGCAACAGTAACCCGGGGTTCTAATAGTTTAAAAGAAGCTTCTCCTGAATTTAAAACATGGTTAGAACAGACTTTATTAAAATTGGATAATTAATATATATTGTATTTATGACTATAGAATATGATGAATATTAATTTCATCTTCTGTTACTACAGGTACACAATAATCACATTCCATACATTGAACATCTTTAACAGATTCGACAGTCTCATCATGCCTGTTATAATGAATTTCAATTATACTACCTATCCGTAAACGAACCTTCAAAGCTGGCATTGCAGCTAGGTGTACCTGAGAAATAAAATCTTTAAAATTGTCTAGTGAACCAATATATTTAAAACACAAATATAACCCGCCTTCGCTGGTGATTTCTTCAATGTATTCAAGGTCATTATTGTGATCTAAAGCTATTGTATAAAGTAATTCTTGTTCATTAGCATTATCATTACTTTTTAAAATTCGGCTAAAAGCATAAATCTTATCGGGTAATTGTTCTTTTTTATTAGAATATCGTGATAAATAATTATGAAAAAACTGAACTCTTAAATTATTTTCTTCATCTAACAATCTACTTAAATTACAATTATTTTTATAAGTAATTCCCCAAAACCTCTGTTTTGGCATATCAACAAAAGTAGGTTCTGGTAATGCAAGATGGTTTTTATGTAAATCAATTGCTGGTGTTAATCCGGTAGGGTCCCAAAACTCAGCCCGCCTATAACTAGCAGGGGTTTCATTAAACTGTTTTTTAAAAGATCGTGTAAACGTTTGTTGGGAATCGAAACGATATTGCATGGCTATATCTAAAATGGGTTTACTAGTCATGCGCAAAGAAAGCGCTGCATAAGTTAAACGTCGGTGACGAATATAGGTACCTAATACTTGACCAGTTACTTCTTTAAACATTCGTTGCAAATGCCATTTCGAATAACCTGATTTTTGCGCAACATTATCGATAGATAACGGCTGCTCCAGATTTTTCTCAATCCAAACGATAAGATCTGAAATAATACTAACTTGATTCATAAAACCCCATCATGCAATGAACTGAAAAACATCTTGCGATTATGACTTAATCGCTGTAATAAGCAAGAATAAAATAAAAAATATTTTTTAGTAATAAGAGTGACTTCCTGCTTGATGTTCCGTAACATCTTTAACACCTGCAAGCTCAGGGAACTCAGCTAATAATTGCTTTTCGATTCCTTCTTTCAAGGTATAATCTACCATTGAACAACCATTACAGCCACCCCCAAATTGTAACACTACATAATTATCTTCTGTCAATTCAACCAAACTAACATGACCGCCATGACTTGCTAACTGCGGATTTACTTGTGCTTGAATTACATAATTAACACGCTCTATTAAAGGTGCATCATCAGCAACTTTTTTCATTTTTGAATTTGGTGCTTTTAATGTTAACTGAGAACCTAGCTCATCAGTAACATAGTCAATTACTGTTTCCTCTAGAAATGGTGCACTAATCTCATCAATATAGACTGAAAAGCCAGATGATTGTTTTTCCTCCATATCATTATCTTCAATAGTATCAGCTGGGCAGTATGAAACACCACATTCAGCGCTCGGTGTACCCGGGTTAATGACAAATACGCGAATTTGTGTACCATCCGGTTGATTAGCAAGTAATTTTTTAAAATGCTGTTGAGCTGATTCAGAAATGGTAATAATAGACATAAGCCCCTCACTTTGACACAATTGGTATTAATAATACCACTCATCATTTATAATAATAGTTGACTAACTTTCTTGGTTATTATAGGGTCTGTTTAAGATTTTACAATACTGTGCGACATAAACAAATAATTTGTACCCTGATTGCTCCACAATTCTTTAATTGCTTACTAATAGCATTAATAGTATTACCAGATGTAACAATGTCATCAATAAGCATAACTGATTTATTAAGCAAATTTTGTTTACAACTAAAAAGTTTCTCAACATTCAATGCCCGTCGTTCTAGCGATAAATTCTTCTGATCAACAGCTTGATGCTTCCGAGCTAATAGATAAGGTGCAAAATCTCGATTTAACCATTTAGCTATTGGTTTAGCTAGTAATTGAGCTTGATTGAATCCCCGTGACCAATAGCGAATGTGATGTAACGGCACACATGTTACCAAATCTGGCTTATCAATACCCAAAGATTGTCTTCTTTGATACCATGCTAAAAACATTAGTCTGGCTAGAGCCATATTTACTTCAATTCTCTGATTAAATTTAAAATGATGAATTAACTTTTTTAATGGATGAATATAATCAGAAACAGCAACAAGCTCATCCCAATAAGGCTTTTCTTCACGACAACGATAACAAATATCAGTTGCCAGAGAATGAGGTAAACCACACTGATAACATACTTTATCCAACTTAGGTAAGTTTTTTATACATTGATTACAAATACCATGATTAGGTAAGTATAATGGCATATTACATAACATACAGCGCATAAATTATTAACATCCGTTAATCATCTTAAATAAATTCAACTATAATATAGTTACTAAGCAATATTTAATGACCCCAAAATAAAATTACGATCTGGTATACAAAATTTTACTTAAATTTACATATTGTTATTTAAATTAATTTAATTTTCGGTATAATCTGCCAATAAATTTGGCTAAAGGACTAAAAAATGAAAAAAATCAAAACGTTATTTTTAAGTTTGTTTTTAATTATGCTTTCCACTACAGCCATGGCTGATACTAAAGTATTGTTACAAACCAGTATGGGTGATATAGAAATAGAATTGGACAGTGAACATGCCCCAATTAGTACTAAAAATTTTCTTGATTATGTAAACAATGGTTTCTACGAAAATTTAACTTTCCATCGTGTCATTCCGGGCTTTATGATTCAAGGTGGTGGTGCTGATGATCAATTAAAATTTAAAGATAATAATCCACCGATCAAAAATGAAGCTAACAATGGTCTAAAAAATGATCGCGGAACCATTGCTATGGCGAGAACGAGTGTTGTGGACAGTGCAACTAGCCAATTTTTTATTAACGTAGTTGATAATAATTCACTTAATTACAAATCTCCTGAAAGCTATGGCTATGCTGTGTTTGGTAAAGTGATTAAAGGAATGGATGTAGTTGATAAAATCGTTAATGTACCAACTAAAAGAGTAGGCCCACACCAAAATGTGCCTGTTGAGCCTATTTATATCAAGAAAGCTGTCGTTATCGACAATAAATAATTAAATTCTTGTTATCTATTTTTCCTAAAAACCACTTGCAAAAGTGGTTTTTTATTTCAATTTGTCAATTAAATTGGCAATTGTCCTAACACCGATTCCAGTTGCTCCGGTTGCCCATAAAGCAGTTGAACTTTTACGAAAAGTTGCTGAGCAATCAATATGTAACCAATTTTGTTGATAATTTTTAATAAAATGCGACAAAAAAGCCGCAGCTGTACTTGCTCCAGCAGTATTTGGTAATCCTGAGTTAGCTATATCGGCAAATGCTGAAGGGAACTGAGAGCGATGGAACTCTGCTAACGGTAAACGCCAAAAAGCTTCATGTTCGATTTCGCTACTAGCAAGTAATCGGCTAGCAAATTTATCATCAAACGATAGTAAGGACTGATAATCATTACCAACAGCGATTTTAGCTGCACCCGTTAGTGTTGCGCAGTCAATAATATAATGTGGTTTGTCATTATCGGCACAAATTAAACCATCGGCTAACACTAAACGCCCTTCTGCATCCGTATTATCAACTTCGACAGTTTTACCATTACGATAATGAATAATGTCACCTAACTTAAAGGCATTGCCGCTGACTAAATTATCAGCACAGCATAAATATAGTTTAATTCGATGATTAACACCTCTGGCTATCGCAAGTGCCAATGCCCCCGTGACTAATGCAGCACCCCCCATATCAGCACGCATCGACTCCATAAAACTACTTGGTTTTAAACTGTAGCCACCCGAATCAAAAGTAATTCCTTTGCCAACTAAGCAAGTAGTAACCGGGGCTTTTGGATTGTTAGTTGGATTAAAATCAAGTTCAAGTAAAGCCGCAGGTCTATCCGAACCTTTACCGACCGTATAAATTCCCATATAGTCATGTTCTTTTAATGCCTCGCCTGAAATGATGTTATAACTAACATCCGCACTATAGGAGCTAATCAATTTCGCACTTTGCGTTGCAAGCTCTAGAGGTGATAATGTTTCAGCTTGTTGGTTAACAATATCGCGACACCAATCAATAATAGCTAAACGGTAGTTAAGTTCTTGCTTCTCTTTACTGTTAAGTGTTGGCCACGTTACTTTCGTGCTTTTTTTAGCATTCCGGTAACCTAACCAAAAATGCCAGCAGGCTTCTAAATCCCAATTCTCACCACTTAATTTGACGGAATTAATGCCTTGGTTATCCAATTTGCGCCCAGCTCGCTGAATCGCCCCTAAACGGTGTTCTGGTTTGTAGTGAATAGTAATTGTGCCATCCGAAAAACTCAGCAATGCATCTTTTCCCCATTGTGATGGAGCGGGTTTATCAGAAAGCAAAATAGATAACATCGACATAGCAAGAACCTCAATAATGATAAACAATGAATTAAATTTAATCAGAAACATGTTAATATAGCAAGCGAAGTTAAGAATTATTAAGGATAAGCAATGACAGTGGTACCAATAAAAAATGGAGTCAATTTCCGAGATTTGGGAGGAATCAAAACTATAGATGGTCGCCAAATTCGACCGGGCATGTTATACAGAGCTGGTAACTTTGCGCATATTACACCTAGCGAAGGTGAATTTTTAGCTAATCAATTAAAACTACATTATGTGATCGATTATCGAGATCAAAAAGAAATTGAACATTTTCCTGATAGGCTATGGCATAACGCCAATTATATTAATGTTCCTGCCAACCCTTTGTATAATGAGGTTACCGCTAGTTTAACCAGTGACTTGGAAGATGATAATAAAATTCTAAAAAACCGTTCCCCATTCGATTTTATGATAAAACTGTATCAAAAGTTACCATTTAATAATCCCGCTTATCAAAAACTCACCTCTATTTTACTTAATGCTGATGGCAAACCTTTAGTACAACATTGTGCCGTGGGTAAAGATCGTACCGGAGTTGGCGTGGCGTTAATCCTATTTGCATTAGGCGTGAGTGAAGATAATATTATGCAAGATTATTTACTTACCGAACAGCTATTAACCGACTATCGGGAATGGTTATTAAACCAATATAAAGAAAAAGAAAAATATAAATTAAATCCTGATAAACTAGAAAATCGTAGACTAATTTTTGCTGCTAAAAAAGACTATTTATTAGCTGCTATTACTGCAATAAAAGAGCATTATGACACAATTGATAATTGGTTAGCTAAAGAATATCAGTTAGATGAAAAGAACAAAAAAATTCTACAACAAATATATCTCATTTAATTACTTGAACAATATTAAAATGCGCCGATCCAACGTACCTATTTGAATAGGTACAAACTAATAATTTAGAGTAATTCGAGTAATTAAAAAATAATAAATTACCTTCAATTATACCAGCAATTCACATTTACTTATTGGAATATTACTGTTAACCGCAAGGTGGACATGTTTAATTTGTTTATATTGATAAAAAAAATGTTCGGCAAAAGGCGCACTAATTATGCCGTTATCTATATCAACACTAACTGACTTAATTTGCCAAACACCTTTGGCGTATAATTTTAGTGCTGACTCTTTTAAGGTCCACAATTGCCAAAAAGCCTTTAAACAATCAGCTTGTTTAATCATCCATTGATATTCATCTTCAGCAAAAAAATTTTTGGCTACATTAAGATAATTTTGGCGCGCACGTGCAACTTCAATATCTAGTCCAACTTTTCCTGTCAACGAAACCGCTACGGCTACCATATTTTGACTATGGCTAATATTAAAATCAGGTAAATTTCGGTCTAAAAAGCTAGGGCGATTATTATCCCCAATAATAATATCGGGTAATATTGAGATAGCACAATAACGGTGCAGTAACCTTGCCAATATTGATCGACAAACTAAAAATTGTGTTTTGCGGTGAGCATTTAATTTATTAGCTTGTTCAAGAATTTGCGGAGATAAAAGAGAAAAATCTACGCTAACATCATTTAGATCAGCAAGTTGTATGATTAGCATTATCGACAAACCATTATTAATAAAATTTATTTTTTCTATTTTAACAGCATGCTATGCTAACTGTTATTAAAAATTACTAAGTAGCCTAAGGACACATCATGTCGTTACCAACCAAATTAGTTAATGCCGGACGTAAAAAACGTTACACCCAAGGCGCTGTTAATTCAGTAATTCAACGAGCCTCTTCATTGGTTTTTGATACTGTTGAAGCAAAAAAAGAAGCAACTGAAAATCGTACCAAAGGAGCACTATTTTATGGACGCCGTGGCGCACTAACTCATTTTGCACTACAAGATGCCATGGTTGAAATTGAAGGTGGCGCAGGTTGCTATCTTTACCCGTGTGGCGCTGCTGCTATTGCTAATGCGATTTTAGCATTCGTAAAATCAGGTGATCATATTCTTGTTTCCGAGGCCGCTTATGAGCCTACTCAAGAATTTTGCCAACATATTTTAAAAGATTTTGGCGTGCAAACGGATTACTTTTCGCCCTTAATCGGACGCTATATTAGCCAGCAGATTAAACCAAATACTAAAGTAGTTTTCCTTGAATCTCCAAGTTCAATTACGATGGAGGTTCATGATGTCCCTGCTATTGTTAAAGCCATTCGCAGTGTTAACCCTGAGATCATCATTATGATGGATAATACCTGGGGCGCGGGTGTATTATTTAAAGCACTTGAACATGATATTGATATATCAATCCAAGCTGGCACCAAATATTTAGTTGGTCATTCTGATGCCATGATAGGCACAGCAGTAGCAAATGAACGCTGTTGGGATACACTGCGGGAACGTAGTTATTTAATGGGGCAAATGTGCGATGCTGACACAGCTTATATGGCTGCACGCGGTTTACGTACCCTAGCAATAAGATTGAAGCAACATCATGAAAGTGGCATAAAAGTCGCTAAATGGTTAGCTGAGCATCCAAAAGTTGCCATTGTCAATCATCCAGCATTAGAAAGCTGTAAAGGTCATGAGTTTTTTAAACGTGATTTTACTGGGGCTAGTGGTCTATTTTCTTTTGTGCTCAAAGAACATCTAAGCGACGTTCAATTGTCCGATTTTTTAGATAATCTCACTTACTTTTCTATGGCTTATTCTTGGGGAGGATTCGAATCATTAATTCTGGCCAATCAACCGGAGGAACTCGCTAAAATTAGACCGGTATCGGGAGTGAATTTTACCGGAACATTAATTCGACTACATATTGGTCTTGAAGATCCCGATGATTTAATAGCTGATCTCGAAGCGGGTCTCAATCGTATAAAATTACATAAAAATAAAGTCAATGCCTTACAAACATTAGTATAGTCGGACTAATAATGATAAACCAACAAGATCAAATTATCGATGAAACAATTATACAAACAATATTGCATAGCCTTAAGGGCAGGCAATCGCTGTTAATTGCTTTTAGTGGTGGTGTAGATTCATCGGTACTCTTGCATGGGCTGGTACAACTCAAGCAGTATTACATGCCTAACTTACAACTTAGAGCTATTTATATTCACCATGGCTTAAGTCAAAATGCAGATTATTGGGCTGAGCATTGTCATCATCAATGCCAAAAATGGCAGGTGCCATTAATTATTGAAAAGGTAAAACTTAACGCTAAAGCGGGTAATATTGAAGAGCAAGCAAGAAATGCTCGTTATCAAGCTATCTTTAAACATCTAAACCATGATGAAACATTATGCACCGCTCAACATTTAGATGATCAATGTGAAACCTTCTTTTTAGCCTTAAAACGCGGCAGTGGTCCTGCCGGCCTTGCGGCTATGCCACAAGAAAATAAACAACATCTTCGTCCTTTATTAACTATCTCCCGCCAACAAATTGAGCATTATGCTACCAAATATAAATTAACTTGGATTGAAGACGAAAGTAACCAAGATGACCATTATGACCGTAATTTTTTAAGATTAAATGTACTCCCTATTCTTAACCATCGTTGGCCACATTTTTCACAGATGGTTGCGCGCAGCGCTGAACTATGCCAGCAACAACAAGATCTTATTGAAGAACTTCTACAAGCAGATTTCAGTCAAATAATTGGTGAACAAGGGCAACTATCAATAATACCACTACTCAATTATGCTGAATATAAACGCAATGCAATTTTGCGTATGTGGTTTAAATCACAACAAATTAACATGCCAACACGACAGCAAATTGCCTTAATTTGGCAAACGGTTGCTTTAGCCAAAGAAGATGCTAATCCCAAATTTTTGTTACATAATCGGCAAATCCGCCGCTATCAAAACCAACTTTATTTACTACCAATATATCAGGACATTGAACATGAAATACTGAATTGGGATTTGCAATCTCCGCTAGTATTGCCAAATAATTTAGGGCAACTACAAGTTGATTATCATACTGATTTAGCATGCCGATTACCTCATATTGATGAACAAGTCACAGTTCGATTCCATGCCCAAGGTCAATTTCAGATTGTTAACCGGCACGGTTCTCGTTCAATAAAAAAACTTTGGCAAGAGCATCGTATTCCACCTTGGCAACGAACCCGTATTCCTTTGATTTATTATAATGAACAACTGATTACCGCTGTGGGTATATTTGTAACAAAACAAGGTAAAGGTACTGAAATTAGCTTTATTCAGAAATAGTTGTTAGACCAAATTATTAGCTTAACTAAAAATCAAACGATAAAGGAGGTACTAGCGCCTCCTTTTTTTAAGAAATTATATTCCACCAGATATTTAAGACCTGGCTTGCCAACGTTTTAGTAATAGCGCATTTGTCACCACACTCACACTACTTAATGCCATTGCCGCACCGGCAATCATTGGATTTAAGAAACCTAATGCCGCTAGTGGGATCCCAATTAGATTATAGAAAAATGCCCAAAATAAATTTTGCTTAATTTTATTATAGGTTCTACGAGAAATATCAATCGCATCAGCAATTAAAAATAAATTACCGCGCATTAAAGTGATACTTGAGGCATGCATGGCCACATCCGTACCTGTCCCCATTGCGATCCCAATATCAGCTGCTGCTAATGCTGGCGCATCATTAATACCATCACCGACCATGGCAACTTTATTAGCATTATTTTGCTCATTATTTTTTTGCAATTGATAAATATAATTAGCTTTATCTTGAGGTAGTACTTCCGCGATCACTTCATCAAGCCCCAACTGCTGTCCAACATAATTAGCAGCATTTTGATTATCACCCGTTAGCATTACTGTTTTTACCTGTAGTTGATGTAAAGCTTGGATAGCCGTTTTGGCTTCATCTTTTATTACATCAGCAAAACCGAATAGGGCTAATATTACTACATTGCCGTCCGATTGCTGCTTAGCTAACAATGAAATGGTATAACCTTTTTGTGCAAACGTATTAATTTTATCATCCATATCTACAAAATAAGCATTAAGTGATTTCATCCACCTTAAGCTCCCTAAATAGTATTCGCTATTATCAAGTGTTGCCATCACGCCCGAACCAGCGACTGAAGTAATATTTTGTGCATAACTATATTGTTTAGCTTTAGCCAAAATAGCTTTGGCTAATGGATGTTCACTACCGGCTTGCATTGACGCCGCAATAGATAAGATTTGTTCTGGCGTATCACTGCCAATAATATCCATTTCGACTAATTCAGGTTTACCCACTGTTAGTGTGCCGGTTTTATCAAATGCGACTGTATTGATATTGTGCAGAGTTTCTAACGCCTCAGCATCTTTAATTAAAATACCGTGGCGAGCTGCAACTCCAGTACCTACCATTATCGCGGTTGGTGTTGCTAATCCTAATGCACACGGACAAGCAATCACTAGCACCGCCACGGCATGTAATAATGCCTGTTGCCAATCTTGGGTAAACAATCCCCAACTAACTAACGTAATAAGTGCAATCGACAAAATTACTGGTACAAAAATAGCCGAAATTCGGTCAACAATTCTTTGGATTGGCGCTTTCTTCGCTTGAGCCGATTCAACCATTTCAATAATCTTTGATAAAGTTGAATTAGCCAAAATGGCAGTAGTTCTAACAATAATCAATCCTTCACCATTAATGGCTCCACCGGTGACGTTATCATTAACTGTTTTGTTAACTGGAAAGCTCTCACCGGTTAGCATTGATTCATCACTACTTGATGAACCTTCAATAATTACTCCATCAACAGGTATTTTTTCACCTGGTTTAATCACAACAATATCATTAACTTGTACTTGATTAATTGGTATGGTTATCTCTTGTTCATTTCGCCTGATTAAAGCCATTTCCGGTCTTAACGCAGAAAGCGCCTCAATTGCTTGGGTAGTTTGATGTTTAGCCCTTGACTCTAACCACTTACCGATCAAAATCAACGTGATAATAACTACAGATGACTCAAAATAAAGGTGATTATAATCACCCTTGATCAGTTGATAAACCGATAATCCATAAGCAGCACTAGTACCAATCGCCACCAGTAAATCCATATTACCGGATAGTGCTATTGCTGACTTAAAGCCACTACGGTAAAATTTTGCCCCTAAGCCAAATTGAACTATTGAGGCAAGGATAAGTTGTAACCAAGCTGGCATCATTAAATGCAAACCAAATGGTTCTAATAGCATAGGAAAGACAAACGGTATAGCAAGGATTACTGAGGTAACAATTGGCCAAAGTGATGCTTGTTTATCAGTATCTTTAGCGTGGGTTTCTTGGTCAGTAATTTTAACTGCATGATAACCAGCTTTATCAACTGCTGCCATTAAGGTTTCTAACTTAACATTTGCGTTAGTGGCTACCGTTGCCTTTTCTGTAGCAAGATTAACACTAACATCAATTACACCATCAATCTTTTTTAGAGCCTTTTCAACACGGCTAACGCATGATGCGCAGCTCATATCTTCAACAAAAAAATTATATTCAACTGTTTTCATTTAACGCATCCCTTAATTATTGGTGTTGTAAGGTTTAATATATCCTACATGATAAGAAATCGTTTACTAGCAAAGTGCACTATTATTTTAATAGCTGGAATTGATGCTACTTATATTATTAAATATCTCAAAGAGCGTGCGGTTTCCGTCATCTTAATAATATAACGAATAAATATTCTAATACTAATTATTGTATTAACAAGAATGCACTTTTTTGATATATACTTACCAAAAATATACTATGAGATATCTAAATGAATAATAATTTGTTTATAGCCGTTGAGCCAAATCAGAATAATCATACTATTACCCATTGCCCGGTTGAAACAACAATAAACATGATAGGTGGAAAATATAAATCCTTAATTTTATGGAAACTAATGACGGCAACAACGTTAAGATTTTCTCAATTACATAGGGAAATTCCATGTGCCACACCTAAAATGCTAACTCAACAATTGCGTGAACTTGAAGCCAATGGTTTAATTAGTCGAAAAGTTTTCCCAGTGGTACCACCAAAAGTTGAATATTCATTAACCGATTTTGGCAGAAGTATTAAACCAGTATTAGAAGCAATGTATAAGTGGGGGAGTCACAGCTTAAAAAAACAAGGGTTAAAAGTTAATTGTTCAATGGATGCAATAACTGACTAATTTTAACTATATTTAGCTAAATTACTAATATGTTATGCTCACTTCTCTTATATCATACTAAGAAAGGCACATATAAAAAAACAGGTAAAATTCATACAATAACTAGAATATTATAAAACTTTTTAGGAGCATTACTGATTGCTTGAGCGGTACCAATCGTAAGCCACACAAGGGCAGGAATTAAACCAATACAAGCAATTAAAGCAAAACTAATTAACCCTGTTTGTGAGATATTCAACAGTAAAACTCCTGTGAATTTAAGACTGATCTAACGTACTAATAACAATAATGTCGCCATCATCACTTAAATTAATCACTTTCATATCAAATCTAACCAATTCATAAATATCTAAATCACTAATGTTATATTTTGCATGCCAGAAAAATTTCCTGACCGATTTTGCTGTGGTTCTGTGTGTTTGGCTGTATTCGTTTTGACCTGATTCGTAAGAGGTTTCCCCTTGCTCTATAAGACTTTTAATCCATTCGTGGGGGTTTTCCGTTGTTATCCAATAGGCAATAGTTTGATCTTTTGTTTCGTTTCTTATACTCACTGACCAACCAAGCATTTTTAATTTATCCTAGATTTTAAAAAAAACACGTATCATAGTTATATTAATTATGTTTTATAAAATTGCAAGGATATATAAAACTTCCAACATAACCCATTGATTGGATTGGATTGGTTTGCCTTGAGTTATGAAGATATGCCAGAAGTTACCGAAGCATTTAGGAGGTAAAATCATGATGACACCAGAAGAAAAGAAAAATGGATTGAAGCAAATAGGGAATCAAAAACTATATTAGCTCTTGAGGGCCTTTATCCAGATGAAACTAGTAAGGTCATTGAAAAAGCAGTTTTAAAAGATCATGTGATGAACTCTGATGCTGTTAATTAAATACTTGAATATGCAAAAGAAATTCAGACATTAAAAGGCTTTTTAGAATCTCGAACTTAGATGAAATAAGAGGAGAGCTTGGAAAGTCATTTAAACGCCCGTAGAGGCATTTTTCCTTTTTAGGTGAGTATATATTCATATTCAAAAAATTGCACTGGTGAGCGTTAAGGTTTAAAGATTCCCTTCCCCTTGATAAGCCTATGCGGTGGGGAACCCTACAAGGGTGCCCTGTGTTTGTGGATGTTTTCACATTTTTATTTATATATCTATATAAATTAATTGCGTAATTTTTCAGGCCATTCATTTTGGGTGGCAACTAGTATCTCTTTTACTACTTTAGGATTGCCAGCTACAACATTACCAGAAACCATATAGTTATTACCGCCAGCAAAATCAGTTATTACGCCCCCAGCTTCACGTAAAATAAGTTCGCCCCCAGCAATATCCCATGGTTTTAAACCAATTTCGAAAAAGCCATCTAGCCGACCGGCAGCTACATAAGCCAGATCTAAAGCCCCCGCACCGGCACGACGAAAATCACCACACTTAGCAAATAATTTCTGTAATACTGCAAAATAGCTTTCACTATATTGTTTTGCTCTAAAAGGGAAAGCGGTTGCCAAAACACTACCATCTAAGTCTTTGGCATTACTAACTCGAATACGGTAACCATTAAGTTGAGCGCCTTGCCCCCTCACTGCAGTGAATAATTCATTACTCATTGGATTATAAACTACAGCGACTTCCGTTTTACCTTTCACTCGCACTGCGATAGAAACGGCAAAATGAGGAATATTTCTAATAAAATTGGTGGTGCCATCAATTGGATCAATTATCCATTGTGTATCACTATCATTGCCTTTGGCAAGACCACTTTCTTCCGCAACAATAGTATGATCTGGATAAGCTTTTTTGATTGTTTCAATAATCAAAGCTTCAGCAGCACGATCTACGTTAGTGGCAAAATCATTAGCGCCTTTGGTGTCGATTTCGATCGAACTAGGATTTTCATAAGCCTTGATGGCTACATTACCTGCTTTACGAGCAGCACGAATAGCAATATTCAGCATCGGATGCATAATTTTATTCCAATTGATGATGTTAAAGAACGGTTTTATTTAATGTGGCACTTGCCATACAAAAAATTAGCGCTAGTATAAAGCTTTTACAGCCTTTTTGCTAGTTTATGTTGTATTGATTAAAGACATCTTAAAATTGTTAACATTTTATTAAATCAGTTACAGGATTTATAGGTATAGAAAATATATAAACTTACTAACAATTTTATTTAACCGCATTATCAACTAGATTACTAAAAATTTACTTATCAAATAGATAAAATGTTTCTATTCGCATTAATTTAGGAATTATTGCATAATACCCAGCGTATTAAATGCTAAATTGGAGTGCAAATTATTATGGAACTTCTTTGTCCTGCTGGTTCATTGCCATCGCTTAAAGTTGCAATTGATAACGGTGCAGATGCTGTTTATATTGGCTTAAAAGATGACACTAATGCTCGCCATTTTGCTGGTTTAAATTTTAATGAAAAGCGATTAATTGAAGCTGCTGATTACGTACATAAACATGGCAGGAAATTACACATTGCCATTAATACCTTCGCACATCCTGAAAATTTCGAACGTTGGCAATATGCAGTTGACACTGCCGCTAATATTGGTGCAGATGCGTTAATTATTGCTGACCTAGCAATGCTTGATTACGCTGTAGAAAAACATCCAGCTCTGGAGCGCCATGTTTCAGTACAAGCTTCATCAACTAATGAAGAATCAATTAAATTTTACCATAATAATTTTCAAGTTCATCGTATTGTATTACCACGAGTCCTTTCAATGCACCAAGTAAAACAATTATCACAAGTTTCACCAGTTCCACTTGAGGTATTTGCCTTTGGCAGTCTTTGTATTATGGCCGAAGGACGTTGTTATTTATCATCTTACTTAACCGGTGAATCACCAAATACCGTTGGTGCTTGTTCACCAGCAAAATTTGTACGTTGGGAAGAAACTGAAAAAGGGCTAGAATCTCGCTTAAATAATGTATTAATTGATTGCCATAAAAAAGGTGAGAATGCTGGCTACCCTACTTTATGTAAAGGTCGCTATTTTGTTGATGATGAACTATATCACCCTATCGAAGAACCAACCAGTTTAAATACGATTGAGCTATTACCTGAACTTTTTGCTGCTAATATTGCGTCAGTAAAAATTGAAGGTCGGCAACGTAGTCCTGCTTATGTGGAACAAGTAACCAAAGTGTGGCGCCAAGCCATTGATCGTTATAAAGCTAATCCACAGGCATACCAAGCTGAAAAAAATTGGATGGACACTTTGGGATCAATGTCAGAAGGAACGCAAACTACGTTAGGAGCTTATCACCGTAAATGGCAATGATCGGGAAAAAATAATACCTATTATTATATTTCCTTATTAACATTAGTAAGTAACGCTGGACATAAATAATTTAACTATGATCTAACCGAAATAACTATAGTGAGCAAAATAATGAAATACGCCTTAGGACCAGTGCTTTACTACTGGCCTAAAATAGAAATAGAAGCTTTTTATCATGCAGCAACAAACAGTGATGCAGATATTATCTATATGGGTGAAACTGTTTGTACTAAACGCCGTGAAATGAAAGTCCCTAACTGGCTAGATTTAGCTAAAGAGATAGCTAAATCAGGTAAACAGGTAGTACTTTCTACACTGGCTTTGCTTGAAGCACCATCTGAACTTAATGATTTACGACATTTGGTAAATAATGGCGAATTTTTAGTTGAAGCCAATGATCTGGCGGCAATTAATATTGCTCATGATAATAAACTACCCTTTGCTGCTGGCCCGGCAATCAACTGCTATAACGCCTTAACTTTAAAATTATTGCAAAAGCAAGGTATGGTGCGTTGGTGCATGCCGGTTGAACTTTCTCGCGACTGGTTAAGTAATGTACTTAAGCAATTTGCTAGTCTGAATATTGAACGTAAATTCGAAGTTGAGGTATTTAGTTATGGTTATTTACCATTAGCTTACTCTGCGCGTTGCTTCACTGCTCGTTCAGAAGATAGACCTAAAGATAAGTGTGAAACTTGCTGTATTAAATACCCAGTTGGTCGTGAAGTCTTTTCACAAGAACAACAAAAAGTATTTGTGTTAAATGGCATTCAAACACAAAGTGGTTATTGCTACAACTTAGGTAATAATCTTAAAGACATGAAAGGATTAGTGGATATTGTTAGGATCTCACCGTTGGGTCTTGAAACCCTTGATATTGTTAAACAATTCAAAGTTAATGAAGATGGAACCCACCCACTAAACATTGAACAAAAAAGAGACTGTAATGGTTACTGGAATGGTATTGCCGGACTTGAACTCACACAATAAACACTTTAATCCGGAGCAATTTAGGAGCAACTTTCCTGCCTTAAACGATCAAAGTGTTTATCTTGACTCCGCGGCCACTGCGTTAAAACCGCAAGCTATGATTGCTGCAACACATGAATACTATGCTCACAGTACCGCAACTGCTCAGCGCAGCTTGCATCATGATGCCTTACAAGTAACAGCACGTATCGATAAAGCTAGGCAATATGTGGCTGAATTTATTCACGCCAATGACAATAGTGAGGTTATTTGGACCCGAGGAACAACCGAATCCATTAACATAATCGCACAAAGTTACGCACGCTCCATATTAAAACCTAATGATGAGATTATTGTTAGCGAACTTGAACATCATAGTAATTTATTGCCTTGGCTAATTGTGGCCGAGCAAACTGGTGCTAAAGTAATTAAATGGTCATCAAATATTGAAGAATTATCATCGCTAATTTCTACCCATACCAAAATTGTAACTATTACTCAAATGTCTAATGTTACCGGATTTTGTCCTGATTTAGCCACAATAAGTCAAATTACTCATCAATATAACGCAATTTTAGTAGTAGATGGTGCCCAAGGCATTGTCCACCACAGTTTAGATGTCAAACAACTCGATATTGATTTTTATGCTTTTTCGGCACATAAATTATATGGTCCAACCGGTCTTGGGGTTTTATATGGCAAACAACAGCTGCTTAAGCAAATGAATGTTTGGCAAGGTGGTGGTAAAATGTTAAAAAACGCTTCTTTTAGTGATTTTCAACCAGCTGAACTACCTTATAAATTTGAAGCTGGCACACCAAATATTGCTGGGATTATTGGCTATGCAGCTACACTTGATTGGTTAAGAAATTGGGATGTTAAACAAGCTGATCGCTATACAGAACAACTAGCTAATTACACCAAATCACAATTAGAGAAAATAACGGATATTGAATTTTATAGTGTTGATAACAGTCCAATTATTAGTTTCAATATTACAAATATTCATCATAATGATCTGGCAATTTTACTCAGTGAACAGAAGATCGCCATTCGTACTGGCGAACTTTGCGCACAACCACTTATGCAAAAACTTGGTTGCCATGGCGTGATTCGTATTTCACTAATGCCATATAATAACCAACAAGATATTGATAAACTAATCCAAGCTATACACAACGCAATAGCAATACTAAAATAGTTTTATATCGAAACGTATAGCTGACCTGAAACATCTTTACAATCGACCAAGAATATCTGGATTAATATTATGCTAACAGAGCAAAATTTATTGGAACTATTTTCACAACAACATAACTGGCAAGAAAGGTACCGTCAATTAATTTTGTTATCTAAACAACTACCACAGTTCCCTGATGATCAAAAAATTGACGAGAACCAAATTTATGGTTGCGAAAATCGCGTCTGGCTTAGCTATCAAAAACAAGCGGATAATACTTATATTTTCAAAGGCGATAGTGAAGGACGTATTATAAAAGGATTACTGGCAATCTTAATCATTATTGCGAATAATAAAACCGCTCAACAAATTCATGCTATTAATTTTCAATCAATATTAAGTCAGCTACAAATTACCAACGAACTAAGCCAATCGCGCTTACAAGGATTAACCAAAATAATAGAACGAATACAAGCATTGGTATAGTCAGCATCAATAAAAAAGAAAGAATATTATCCTTCTTCTTTATTGACTATTTTTAATCTATAAAAGTATATAGAGTTATAACTTTTTTTACTCCTTTAACTTTACTCGCTATATTAGCTGCAATTTTTCCTTCTTCAGGGGTGACTATACCAATTAAAAATACCTCTCTATCTTCAGTCACAACTTTAATGTTACGCGCTTTAGTTTGGCTATCTAGAATTAATTGAGATTTAACTTTGGTAGTAATCCAAGCATCATTAGTGATAGTACCAGCACCAACTGGCTCACCTATACGGATTTGATTAAATACTTTTTTCACCCCATCAACTTCTCGAGTTAAGCTTTCAGCTTTTTCAATTTGTTCACTATTAGCTTGACCAACCAAAAGAGCATTACCATCATAGGTACTTACTGAAATACGTGAACCTATAAAACTAGTACCATTATCCTTTAAGTGCAAACTTATGCGTGAATTCAGTGTGGTATCATCAACTTGAGTCCCTGCAGTTCTGGGATCTGTTGCAACTTTAGCTGTGGCCCCCGCACCGGCTCCGATCACCGCGGCAACACAACCTTGCAACATTAATATACTCGACATTAACATCGCAGCTAAGGCAATTTTTTTCATTCTAACTCCTTATTAATTATTGCTCAGTTATGAGTAGATACTTAAAAGCATCGCTTTTTATTATGCCTTGTACTAATTAATTTGCAAAATAGTTTTATAATTTATATCTACAATAGCATTATCAATTTTAAGCAAAAATCAATTATGTTTTCTCCTATTAGCTTTTTCTCATAGGTTAACATCTTCTTTTTTATAATAAATTCTGTTATCTTTTAATACTAAATAGTGTATGTGGTGTTAACTGGTTATTAATATGGATCAAAATTATATTGATTGGCTCTATGGTCTATCTGCCCCAATGGTTGCTTTAAACAAGGAGCATGGTGCAAGTTATACTTCTCCGTTTTTTTTTCCTGATCGCGATTTTGTTAATATGAATGATGACTGGGGAATTGATTCACGAGAAAGCCTATTAGAGATGGTATTTAATATGGTTGATAATGGACATGCTACGGCATTAACTCCTTACTATTTTATGTATGATCGTTTACCTGAATATAAATGGTTAGAATATTGTCAATCGCAAACCGATTACCAAAAAGTACTACTGAAAATGGCAGAACAGACTTTTTCTGAATGTGGTGTTGGTGGTATTCGTGCTTGGGATTATGCTCGAATGGGATATATTCTGCGTAATGGCACTACTAATAAATATATTACCGAACAAGAAGCTTTATGGATTTTTTCACGCATTGCCTCACGCTCTCAATATTATTATAAAAGTTGGAAACATTACTTTTCGGGTTGGCTCGTTGGTTACCAATACTGGAAATCACTGAGTAATGATAAAAACTTAGATATATTACGTTGTGAATTAAGCAGAATGAGCAAAATAAATATAATATCAATGCTAAATTCGGATGAAGATTCACCATGTAATCGCTTACCTTGGTTTATTGATATTGAAGAATTAGAGAAACCGGAATCATTAATGGAGTATGATTGGTCATGATCGAAACAAGTTGGCAAGTACTAGGAATTGAAGAAACTACCGATAAAGCTGTAATTCGTCAAGCATATCACACAAAATTACCTATGTATCATCCAGAAACCGATCCTGACGGTTTTAAAGTATTACGAGAAGCTTACGAATATGCGATGAAATATGCTGATTCACCAGAATCTAACATTGCATTTGCTTCGCTAAATTTAAAACAAAAAACACAAACACCTTCTCCTCTTTCTGAAGATGAGCTAAAAGCAAACGAAATTTGCCAAAATTATCACGCTTTATTAGAGGATCCTAAGCGTTGTTATGATATTAATCAATGGCATCAATTTGTAGCCTCATTTTACGACTATTCAATGACGGTTATTGGTATTGTCAAATGGCAGTTACTGGAAATAAGTTACTCTGCCCGTCATTTATCTCTTTCTTGTGCTAAGGTTTTAGCTGATAGTTTACGCTGGCGCCAACAATTGATGACACAATTACCTGATAAAAGAGATCGTTATAACGATTTTTTAAATCACATTGAACAAGGTGACTATTTTAATTATGCGACATTATCTACTGTCAGCAAGACACTACAAAGTGCAACTTTAAATTATTTACATTTTGCCAAATGGATTTTTTGGGAAAGCTCTGCTGGAGAGTTAGATGATTACTTATCACAAGATACTGTAATCTACTTACCTAATGATGAAAATCTAATGTTGAAATTTGCTAACTGGCATTGTTATGCTAAACAAGCTAATTCCGGAATTCTAGACTATGCAATATCCCAACTTGCCCGAACAGACCTTGAACCACATTTAATCTGCGAATGGAAATATATTATCGCGCAACAATATACCTTACTTGAGGATAAAGACAATAGTTTAAAATATTGGTTAGAACTTTATAATTCAGGTCATTATCAAGAAAAATCTGCCAGTTGGATAATTTATTGGTGTTCAGTATATGCTAAAGATCATTTACCTTTATTGATTGTCGCTCTTAATCGATCCGCCTGTTTACAAGCTAACACCACCGAAGATTTGATGTATACTATTCCGCAATTAAGTCCAACCACTATCGCCCGCTTATGCAAACTCAATAAAGACGATTATTCCCCCGAAATTGCTGAATTTATTAGTTGGGCTTTAACTGAAAATTGGAATTATCGGCAAATTTTATTGTTACTATTAAGTGATGACGGTAACAATCGATTATTTCGTTTATATCGTCATGCGATTATGTTACGTCATGGTAATGAAATTTTATTGCAAGAAATTCTTGATGAAAGCAGTGATAACGCTTTTGAGTTATTTATTATCCAAAATTTACAATACCAAGCTAAACAGTGTCTGGAATGGATAACCAATCTTGAACCAATCCAACAATTTAAAACTTGGTTATACGACAATGATGAAAATACATCAATTCCAGATGAATGGAATCCAGAAATAAAAAATAATCAGTTTGTTTTTGTTCGTTTATGGTTAGATAGATTCCGTCCCTTACCATTTGTTTCTAAATCACATTTATATTACTACATCAGTTATTCACAAATGGAAATGTTTGATTGGTTAGTATTTTTTGCCATGAGAATAGGTTACAATTTTCCTAAACCGCCTTATGCAAATGATAGGGAAGTATACTGGCAATGGTATCGATATTGCATGTTAGTCATCGCTCTGGCAAATAATCCTGCCAAAATTGCAACATATATTAAACAAAATTATAGTACTTTCAATATACCAGATGATAGCCCCATTATTCCCATTGTTAATAATATTACACAGAATAACTGGCAAGATGAAAGCGAACTATACAATGCCATTAATAATGACAATAAGATGATTAATTGTATGTTAATCAATTTTCCAAATTCAATTGAATCATTTATTGATGATCCAAAACAAATTGATTTTGATGTTATACAACAGAATATAAAACAATTATGGCAACCTAAATTAGCACATCAGAAACCAGTTTATTTAATGTTATTAAATCTAATTTTATTAGACCAACCCGAGCAAAAGACTAGATTACATCAATTGCTTAATGAAATTATAGGTGATAACAAAGAATTAAGAAAAATAGCCAATCATTTAGAGAACAATTGGAGCTTTCCGTTCACCATTAGCAAAGAACAATACCATTGCACAAAAGAATTCGATAAAATTATATCATATGCTGAACGTTTATCTCGCTATAGTGGTTTATGCAATCAAGATGACATTAATTCGTTAAGAGAATTTAAAGATAATACCAAAAATGATATTGTATTGCGTCTTTGCGTAGCTCTCCTGCTAGCCAAACAAGCCAAGAATCAGAAAAAATTTACCTCTCTTAATCTACCTGAAAATAAACCGTGGCAATTCTGGCGTTGGAAAGGACGCACAGATGTAGTAGGTTTTTTAAAGCAGCTATTTTATGGTTCATTAATTCCATGGATAATTTTCGATTTCTTTGGATTTGGAAACCTTTGCAATAGTATAACGCTTTCGGTTATTCACTGGGGTATATTGATTAACGCTATTTTTGCCATTAAACGACGCCTTAATGATATTTATAATGGTGATCGCTTATTTATGATTGTAATAATAATTATCTTTCCGTTGCTTTTATTAGTTTGCTGGTTTCCAGGAATAGATCGTACCAATCATTATGGTCCACCAGTTGATAGAAATAAAATAGAATAAAAATCACTTTTTTATAGCAAAAGGGGAAAAAGCATAAATGTGTCATCAATAATTATACTCACTTTTCCCTTGTTAACCAATTAATAGTAACTATTTATATTTCATATAGTTACTACCTATCAAGTTGCTGCAGGTTTAATTCTATTTCATTGCGTGTTGCTGTAATTTTATCACTGTTTTGTTCATGTAACACTTCTAAAAAGGCTTCAATATAAGAACCAATTAATATTCTTTCTTCACCTAATGATTGTGCCCATGCCCTCTCTAATCTTGCTAATAAAGTACGGTTTGGCATTTCATCACGAGGATGGATTTTAAGTGCTTTTAACCGTTCCTGACTTTGTTGTTTTTGTTGCTCTGTTAATCCAAGTGGGCTATGATCAATTACTTTTCCATGCTGTAAACCAGTTTCAAGCAAAATCACATCGACCTCTAACAGACCGCTCAAGTCGTAACTAAAACGAATTTCAATACCTTGTATTCTTTCTATAGGAGTTAGTGGGACATCAAATTCATCAATAAAAACATTATCAGCAACAAGAGGATTTTCTCCCTGATAAACTGATACACAAATCTTTTTTTGATATGGGTGTGTAGTCCAAAATTTTTTCACTTTTGAAGTAGGAACAATAGTGTTACGTTCAATAATTGGTGAAAATAATCCACTAATATTGTCCGAAGAGATTTCAATGCCAAGAGTATAAGGACATACATCAGTTAAAATAACCTCTTCAACATCTTGGTTTCTTAGCCTACAAGCAGCTTGAATAGCTGCACCTTGGGCGACAATAGTGGTAGGGTTAACGTGCCGATAAGGCAATTTACCAAATAATTTAGTAACCAACTCACGCACTACTCCAAGTTGTGACGAGCCACCGACTAAAACAATGTGTTGCAGTTGGTTAGGTTTTAACCGCGCATCACTTAATGCTTGCTCAACTGGAGCTCGTAAACGATTAATTAGTGGTAACCAAAGTGATTTAGACCGATTTTCATTCAAGGAAAATTGCCATTGCTTATCTTGCCAAGTCCAAGTTAAATTATGTGGTTCATCACCATTCAGTTTACATTTCAGCTGTTCAGCTAAATCTAATAAACGAGCATAATCATCAACTGGAATATCTTGTTGTTGCAATTTCCACTCACTTAAACAAGCCTTAACAATATACTGTGTAAAATCCTCGCCACCTAAATAGTTATCGCCAGCTGAAGCATGAACTTCAATAATAGGCATTGAGTATTCAAGAACTGTGACATCAAAAGTACCACCACCCAAATCAAACACTAAGGTATTCCCTGATTGTTCTTCATGCAATCCATAAGCCATTGCGGCTGCTGTGGGCTCATTAATTAAGCGTACCGCATTTAGACCAGCAAGCTCAGCTGCAAATCGGGTTTGTTTACGTTGCTCATCATTAAAATAAGCCGGAACAGAAATAACTACGTCACAAATTTCTTGCTTTAAAAAAGCTTCAGCATCAGCTTTTAATGATTTTAAAACCATTGCTGAAAGTTCCGTTGGATTAAACTTTTGGTCACCAAGCTTAAAAACTTTATTAGAACCTAAAAAGCGTTTAAATGCTGCTGCGCTACGATTTGGATGAGTAGTTAAACGTGACAATGCCGCATGCCCAACCAAGATTGAATTATCTTCATCAAGGCTTACCGCTGATGGTGTAATCACTTCACCGATTGAATTAGGAATGAGAGTCGGTTTGCCGTCTTGCCAAACACAAATTAAACTATTGGTTGTACCTAGATCTATGCCTATAGGATGGTGCGTCAATGTCTTATTTCCTTAATAATATAATAATTAATGTAAACAGTATTATATTATTATAATAGTTTAAGGTGCAATTTCAGGTCAATATAATAGGCAGTGTTTCATTTTGTTGGTTTAACTAATTAAATTTGTTTTAATGTGGTGAATTTTATCTAAACAATTATAAAAAACTAGTTAACTAGTTTTCATTCAATTGCAATAATCTTACTGACCAACCTACCATTTTTTAATCTGGTTATGATTATCTCATCAACAGTCACTTGTTCACTACTGCGAATCACCATTTGCTCTTGATTAGTAGTAACCGAATAACCGCGTTCTAGAATTGCCAATGGGCTAATACTATTAAGTTGCGATGTTTGTATAGCATACTGATGTTTAGATTGAACTAATTTTTGTTTTATTAAGTTGATTAGTTGCTGCTGTTTTTGGCTTATATCCTGAGTTAAATAAATAATCCTGTTTTGTGGTGAAATACGTAACAATCTTTTATCTAAAGAAGTATGTCGATTTTCTTGTTTTAATAAATATTGTTGCATATTTTCATATAACGCATGCCGGCAACTTAATAATCGATTTAACTGCTTTGATAACTTAGCTTGTGGGTGTTGTATTTGTAATTGTTGAAATAATTTATTTAGCCTTCCTCGGCACTTCATTAAATAGTAATCAATTGCCATCAACAAATGCTGTTCTTGAACTTGCATTCGTTTTATTTGTTCTAGCTTATCTCGACTAACTAGTTCTGCCGCAGCCGAAGGTGTAGCAGCTCTAATATCAGCAACAAAATCGGCAATAGTAAAATCGATTTCATGACCAACTGCGCTAACAATCGGTATTTGACTAGCAAAAATGGCGCGCGCGACTACTTCCTCATTAAATGACCAAAGATCTTCAAGTGAACCACCACCACGACCAACAATCAAAACATCACACTCTTGACGGTTATTGGCCAGTTGAATCAACTTGGCAATTTGTGCCGCAGCTTCATTACCTTGCACCTGTGTAGGGTAAATAATCAAATGCAAACTAGGATCGCGGCGTTTTAAGATCTGACAAATATCATGTAGTGCCGCACCGGTTGAAGATGTAATTATACCAACTGTACGAATATTTTCTGGCAACGGTTTTTTATAAATATTATCAAATAAACCTTCTTCACTAAGTTTTTGTTTCAACTGCTCAAACTTTTGTTGTAATAGTCCCGCTCCTGCTGACTGCATACTATCAATCACTAATTGATATTCGCCGCGAGCTTCGTAAAGTGTTACTGTGGCTCGGACTAAAACCTGCTGACCGTTTTGTGGGGTAAATCCTACTCTAAAATTGCTATTACGGAACATAGCACAACGGACTTGAGCGCTATCATCTTTTAAAGTGAAATACCAATGCCCTGATGCTGGACGAGAGAAATTTGAAATTTCACCAACCAACCATACTTGACCAATAGCATCATTAAGTAAATCTTTGACCATTTGGTTAAGATCTTTAACCGATAAAATCGAATTACCTTGCATGCTACTACCCTTATAATTGTGTCTTTATACTAAATCGAATTCTGCCCAGATTGGTGCATGATCTGATGGTTTTTCCATAGCTCGAATACCATAATCAATTCCCGTTTGTAAACAATAATCCATCAGTTTTGGGCTAGCTAAAATCAAATCAATCCGTAGTCCTGTTTGGGAATCAAAGCCCTTTGAACGATAATCAAACCAAGAATACTGTTGTTTGCTTGGATATTGGTTACGATAAGTATCAATAAAACCGAGTGACATTAAGTTTGTCATCCACTCACGTTCTTCAGGTAAAAACGAACACTTACCGGTACGTAACCAACGTTTACGGCTATCTTCTGATATCCCAATATCTAAATCAGTAGGACTGATATTCATATCCCCCATAATTAAAGACAATTGGTTACTTAGTTGATTTTGTTGTAAATAATTAATCAAATCGTGGTAAAACTTACGTTTAGCCGGATATTTAATTTCATGGTGTAAACTTTCACCTTGCGGGAAGTAACCATTGATCACCGTTAAATTACCTTGACTAGTTGGTAACTCTACCATAATCAACCGACATTGTGCTTCATCATTATCAGTTGGAAATCCACACTGTACTGATAAAGGTTGTTGTTTGGTTAACAAAGCAACGCCATAATGACCTTTCTGTCCATGATAATTTAAGTAATAACCAAATTGTTTTAGTTCTTCAACAGGGAACTGATCATTATGGACTTTGGTTTCTTGTAAGCCAATCACATCTGGTTGGTATTTATCAATAATTGCCGCTAATTGATGGATGCGAGCTCTAAGGCTATTAATATTAAAAGAGATAACTTTCATAATAAATTTATTGTATTCGATTTGATGTTACAATTGTCTCATCCTACCAAAAATACGTTATACTGTTAAGCTATTACAGAAAAAGCTACCATTTGTGGTGAAAAAAGGATTAACCGAACATGTCTAAGGAATTATTTGCATTGCGAGATAAAATTGATGAGATTGATAAAGCTATTTTATCTCTTATTACCAAGCGATTAGCATTAGTTACTGAAGTCGGTGAAGTAAAAAGTCAACACGGTATTCCCATTTACGATCCTAAACGTGAAACTGATATGCTAACTAAAAGACGGCAAGAAGCAGAGCAAGCAGGAATATCACCAACATTGATTGAAGATATTTTACGCCGACTCATGCGCGAGTCTTATATTAGTGAAAATGACAAAGGTTTCAAGAAAATTTATACAGGCCAAGGATCAATTGTAATTATTGGTGGTAATGGACAGATGGGAAGACTGTTTTCACGTTTATTTACACTATCCGGATATAACGTTAAAACGTTAGGTTCAAAAACTATGCATCAAGCGGCTGAAGTGGTTGCTGATGCTGCCGCCGTAATTGTTACTGTGCCGATTAGCAAAACTTGTGAAATTATTAAACAATTACCGCCACTGCCCAAAGATTGTATTTTAACTGATTTTACATCAATAAAAGTTAAACCACTTAAAGCGATGCTAGAAAAACACGCTGGCCCAGTAGTCGGTTTACACCCTATGTTTGGTCCTGATGTACCAAATTTAGCCAAACAAATTATTGTTTATTGTGATGGCCGTGAACCGGATAAATATCAATGGTTAATTGAACAAATGCGAATTTGGGGAGCTAATTTATGCGGTATTGCTGCTACACAACACGATAAATGCATGTCTTTTATTCAAGCATTACGCCATTTCACCTCTTTCGCATACGGTGTTAATTTGCAACGCGAACATGCAGATTTAGAACAATTAATTGCGTTATCATCACCTATTTATCGCTTAGAACTAATGATGGTTGGTAGGCTTTTTGCTCAAGATCCTGAACTTTATGCCGATATCATCATGGCGTCAGAAGATAATATCGAACTAATTAAACGTTATTATAAACGATTTGGTGAAATGGTTGATTTGCTTGAGCAACGTGACAAAGACAAATTTATCAAAAATTTTAACGAAGTAAGTGCTTGGTTTGGTAATTATGCACAACGCTTTATTAAAGAAAGCCAAAGTTTATTGAAATTTGCTAATGATAATCGAGAATAAATATATACTAAAACGTATACTTGACCTGAAACTTATTTACAGTGAATATTGAAAGTATGCAAATTTAAAAATGATAATTTTTAGTTTGAGGAAATTAGATGTCTAATAGAAAATATTTTGGTACGGATGGGATTCGTGGCAAAGTTGGTCAATACCCTATCACACCAGACTTTGCGCTTAAACTAGGTTGGGCCGCAGGCAAAGTATTAGCTAAAGATGGTGTCAAAAAAGTTTTAATTGGTAAAGACACCCGTATTTCAGGTTACATGTTGGAATCCGCATTAGAGGCAGGATTTGCCTCTGCTGGCGTTGCAACTGCGTTTACCGGACCAATGCCAACGCCTGCTATTGCTTATTTAACCCGTACATTTCGTGCTGATGCGGGTGTGGTTATTTCTGCGTCCCACAACCCTTTTTATGATAATGGAATTAAGTTCTTTTCAACCGAAGGGAAAAAACTTGATGATGCAATAGAATTGGAAATTGAAACCCAACTTGA
The DNA here is from genome assembly GCF_001690685.1 of Gilliamella sp. wkB112. Classification (GTDB taxonomy): domain Bacteria; phylum Pseudomonadota; class Gammaproteobacteria; order Enterobacterales; family Orbaceae; genus Gilliamella; species Gilliamella apicola_J. Next base: position 219,154 of record NZ_LZGL01000020.1, read on the forward strand.
AAAAGAAGTTGATTGTGTCGAATCCAAACAACTTGGTCGCGCCAGTAGAATTACCGATGCAGCAGGACGTTATATAGAATTTTGTAAAAGTTCATTCGATCATGATTTAAGTTTATCAGGGCTAAAAATTGTGGTCGATTGTGCGAATGGCGCAACTTATCATATCGCACCAAAAGTATTACGCGAACTCGGCGCTCATGTTATAAAGATTGGCTGTGAACCTGATGGCGTTAATATTAACGAAAGCTGTGGTGCAACTGATGTTAAAACTTTAACCAAACGCGTTATTGATGAAAAAGCCGATTTAGGTTTTGCATTAGATGGAGATGGCGATCGTATAATTATGGTTGATGATCAAGGTCGCAAAATTGATGGAGACTTAATTATTTATATTATTGCCCGAGAGGCATTAAGACATGGTCAGCTAAAAGGCGGAGTAGTAGGAACCTTAATGAGCAATATGGGACTAGAAATAGCTCTTAAAAATCTGGGCATCCCATTTATTAGAGCTAAAGTCGGTGACCGTTATGTTCTAGAAAAAATGATTGAGAAAAATTGGCGACTTGGTGCTGAAAATTCCGGGCATGTTCTATTACTAGATAAAACTACCACTGGTGATGGTATTATTGCTGGTTTACAAGTATTAAGTGCTATGGTGCGTAATAATATGTCATTAGCGGATTTGTGCGTAGGCATGACAATGCTGCCTCAAGTGCTAATTAATGTTCGTTTTTCTGGTGGAAATGATCCATTAACTACCGCTGCAGTCAAAATTGCAATTCAACAAGCGGAGTCACAATTAGCTGATAATGGACGCGTATTAATCCGTAAATCTGGCACTGAACCAGTTATTCGGGTTATGGTTGAAGGAAGTGATGAGGTAGAAATTCGCAAATTAGCCGAATCGATTGCTGAGGCTGTTAAAGCCTAAAAATAGTATTATTGATTATCATTTATCAGCTCTTAGTTGACAAAATAGGTTTAATAACATTATTGTAAACGATTAGCTTCAATTTACATAAAATTAGGAAAAAGTGTTTAAATTCTTTATTTTGTTAATCAAAGGTTGACTTAATATAGGTAATTAGGTTTAAAATAATAGTTCATTGTTATTATAGCGATTGCTTATACCTTTCAGGATTATAATTAAGCAATATTTTTTTATTTTTTAAGAATAGGTAAGAGGGTTATATGGCTGTTTCCTCTCCAGCTTCACCGCAAGCTTATATCAAGCACCATCTTGAAAATTTACAAGTTGGTTCAGGATTTTGGACGTTGAATCTTGACTCATTGTTTTTTTCAATTCTGCTTGGTGTTATCTTCTTATGGATTTTTTACCGTGTAGCTCAAAAAGCAACTACTGGCGTACCAAGTAAATTACAATGCGCCGTCGAGATGATTTTCGAGTTTGTCAATAATACCGTAAAGGATATGTTTACTGGTCAAAATAAACTTATTGCGCCATTAGCTTTAACTGTGTTTATTTGGGTGTTTTTGATGAATTTGTTAGATCTAATCCCAGTTGATTTTCTCCCTTATGCAGCACAATATATCGGTCTATCGCACTTGAGAGTTGTTCCTTCAGCAGATGTTAGCATTACCATGTCGATGTCTTTAGGTGTATTTGTTTTAATCATCATTTATTCTATTAAGTATAAAGGCATTTCTGGCTTTATTAAGGAATACACGCTTCACCCATTTAATCATTGGGCTTTTGCACCGATAAATTTAGTATTGGAACTAGTTAGTCTTTTAGCTAAACCGGTTTCATTAGGTCTCCGACTTTTTGGAAATATGTATGCCGGCGAACTTATATTTATTTTAATCGCAGCGTTATTACCTTGGTGGTCACAGTGGGTTTTATCACTACCATGGGCAATTTTCCATATTTTAATAATTACATTACAAGCTTTTATTTTTATGGTGTTGACGATTGTCTATTTAGCAATGGCATCGACAACGGAAGATCATTAATCTTAATATTTTTTTGATAATAAACTGGAGTATATAATGGATAGTATGTTATTTGTAGCCGCTGGCATAATGATGGGATTAGCTGCAATTGGTGGTGCAGTTGGTATTGGTTTGTTAGGTGGTAAATTCTTAGAAGGTGCTGCTCGTCAACCAGAATTAATGCCTATGTTACGAACTCAATTTTTTATCGTTATGGGCTTAGTTGATGCGATCCCAATGATTTGTGTGGGTATTGCACTATATGTCATTTTTGCTGTCGCAGGCTAATATTAATTTAAGAGGAATTGTATCATGAATATGAACGCAACTCTCCTCGGCCAAGCAATTACATTTGTATTGTTTGTTTGGTTCTGTATGAAGTTTGTTTGGCCTCCAGTTATCCGTGCGATTGAAAAACGCCAAAAAGAGATAGCCGATGGACTTGCTTCTGCAGAAACAGCAAAAAAAGATTTGGAATTAGCCAAAGCAAATACATCTGACATAATGCAACAGGCTAAGGTTGAGGCTAATGCAATTATTGAGCAAGCCAACAAACGTAAAGCTGTTATTCTGGAAGAAGCTCAACAAGAAGCTTCCCGTGAAAAAGAACGTATTGTTGCTCAAGGTCTTGCCGAAGTAGAGGCTGAACGTAAGCATGCTCGAGAAGAGCTCAAACAACAAGTCGCTACACTCGCTATTGCCGGTGCAGAAAAAATTATTGAACGTTCTGTTAATGAAGCCGCTAATAGCGACATCATTGATAAACTAGTAGCTGAACTATAAGGAGAATAGAGCAATGGCTGACTTAATTACAATTGCTCGTCCTTATGCTAAAGCCGCTTTCGACTTCGCGGTAGAAAAAAATAGTATCGAGTCATGGCATAAAATGTTAGTGCTTACATCTGAAGTCAGTCAAGACGAACAGATAAAAAGCATACTTACATCTGACATGAAAACCGATTCGGTTGCTAACCTATTTATTAATATATGTAAAGATGTATTAGATGAGTTTAGCACCAATTTTATTAAGATTATGGCTGAAAATAAGCGTTTATCACTTTTACCCGAAGTGTTAGCTCTGTTTGAACAATTATGTTTAGATAGGGAAGCGCAAGCAGATGTGGATGTTATCTCTGCTCAAGCCTTATCTAATGAACAACTTGATAAGATTTCTGTCGCAGTCGAAAAACGTTTATCACGAAAAGTAAAACTAAAATGTCATATAGATAAATCGCTCATTTCTGGTTTTATTATTCGTACGGGCGATATGGTTATTGATAGTAGTATCAGAGGGCGTTTAAATCGTTTAAATGACGCTCTACAGTCTTAAGGGGACTGATAATGCATCTAAATTCAACTGAAATAAGTGAACTAATTAAAGAGCGGATAGCTCAGTTCAATATTGTGAGTGATGCTCACAATGAAGGAACTATCATATCAGTTAGTGATGGTATTCTTCGTATTCACGGTTTAACTGATGTAATGCAAGGCGAAATGATTGCATTGCCAGGTAACCGTTATGCAATGGCATTAAACCTAGAAAGGGATTCTGTTGGTGCCGTGGTTATGGGACCGTACGAAGATTTATCTGAAGGTATGAAAGTCCAATGTACTGGTCGTATTTTACAAGTACCAGTAGGTGATGGTTTATTAGGCCGAGTTATTAATACACTAGGCGAACCAATTGACGGTAAAGGTTCTATTCAACATGATGGTTTCTCACCAGTTGAAGTAGTTGCACCTGGAGTTATCGATCGTCAATCGGTTGACCAAGCATTACAAACTGGTTATAAAGCCGTTGACTCAATGATTCCAATCGGTCGTGGCCAACGTGAGCTTATCATTGGTGACCGTCAAACAGGTAAAACTGCTTTAGCAATCGACGCAATCATTAACCAACGTGATTCTGGTGTAAAATGTATTTATGTAGCAATTGGTCAAAAACAATCAACTATTGCTAACGTAGTACGTAAGCTTGAAGAACACGGTGCGCTTAAAAACACTATTGTAGTAGTTGCATCAGCATCTGAATCAGCAGCATTACAATATTTAGCACCATATGCGGGTTGCGCAATGGGAGAATACTTCCGTGATCGTGGTCAAGACGCTTTGATTGTATATGATGATTTGTCTAAACAAGCCGTTGCTTATCGCCAGATTTCTTTATTACTTCGTCGTCCACCTGGACGTGAAGCTTATCCAGGTGATGTATTCTATCTGCATTCTCGTTTATTAGAACGTGCTGCACGCGTAAATGAAGCTTATGTTGAAGAATATACTAAAGGTGAAGTTAAAGGTAAAACAGGTTCATTAACTGCATTACCAATTATAGAAACCCAAGCTGGTGACGTTTCGGCGTTCGTACCAACTAACGTAATTTCAATTACTGATGGTCAAATCTTCTTGGAAACCAGCCTATTTAACTCTGGTATTCGCCCAGCGGTTAACCCAGGTATTTCAGTTTCACGTGTAGGTGGTGCTGCACAAACTAAGATAATGAAAAAATTATCCGGTGGTATTCGTACTGCACTGGCACAGTATCGTGAACTAGCGGCGTTCTCACAATTTGCATCAGACTTAGATGAAGCAACACGTAATCAATTAAGTCATGGTGAAAAAGTAACAGAATTATTAAAACAAAAGCAATATTCGCCAATGACAGTTGCTGAGCAATCAATTGTGCTTTATGCAGCTGAACGTGGTTATCTTGAAGATGTAGAATTAGCTAAAGTTTTATCATTTGAAGCTGCATTACTTGCTTATGCCCATAGTCAACATGCCGATTTTGTTAAGTTAATTGACGAAACAGGTAACTACAACGATGAGATTGAAAGTAAGTTAAAAGCAATACTTGAAAGCTTTAAATCAACTCAAACTTGGTAAGGGTGAGGTAAAAAATGGCTAATGCAAAAGAGATTAGAACGAAAATTGCCAGTATCCAAAGTACGCAAAAAATCACTAAAGCAATGGAAATGGTTGCCAATTCTAAAATGCGTAAAACGCAAGATAGAATGGCTGCTAGCCGTCCATATGCTGATATGATTCGAGAAGTGATTGGGCATTTAGCGTTAGCACATATAGGTATCAAACATCCTTATTTAGAAGAAAGGGATGTTAAGCGAGTTGGCTATCTTATCATTTCAACCGATCGTGGTTTATGTGGTGGTTTAAATATCAATCTTTTTAAAACTGTCCTTGCCGATATGACGGCATGGCAGGAAAAAGGGATTGAAGCAGATGTAGCTTTAATTGGTTCTCGAGGGGTGTCGTTTTTCTCTTCAGTAAAAACTAACATCTTAACCCAAGTTACCAATTTAGGGGACGAACCAACTTTGTCCGATCTTATTGGTCCGGTAAAAACAATGCTTGAGTCTTATGATAACGGTAAAATTGATAAATTATATATTGTCACTAATAGATTTATTAATACCATGTCACAAAAACCGACAATACAGCAATTATTACCACTACCATCGTCGGAAGATAAAGAACTGAAAGCTTCATCATGGGATTATATTTATGAGCCAGATGCTAAATCATTATTAGATGTGATTTTACGTCGTTATATAGAATCACAAGTTTATCAAGCTGTGGTTGAAAATCTAGCGAGTGAACAAGCAGCAAGAATGGTGGCCATGAAAGCAGCAACAGATAACGGTGCAAACTTAATTAATGAATTACAAATTGTGTATAACAAAGCTCGTCAAGGTGCTATCACAAATGAATTGATTGATATTGTATCCGGTGCGGCTGCTGTTTCAGGTTAGTGCTAAATATTGGCTTATAGTTAAGAAAAAGACGTAGAGGAATAAAAATGGCTACTGGAAAGATTGTCCAGATCATCGGTGCGGTGGTTGATGTCGAATTCCCAGAAGATGCAGTACCAAAGGTATATGATGCATTAGAAGTGGAAACTGGCACTGAAAAATTAGTTCTGGAAGTTCAGCAACAATTAGGTGGTGGCGTTGTTTGTTGTATCGCCATGGGATCATCTGATGGTTTAAGACGTGGACTTAAAGTAGTAAATACTGGCCACGGAATCGAAGTACCTGTAGGTACTAAAACACTTGGTCGGATTATGAATGTTCTTGGTGATCCTGTTGATAAAGCAGGTCCAATCGGCGAAGAAGAACGTTGGGCTATTCACCGTGCAGCACCTACATATGAAGAACTAGCTAACTCAACCGAACTACTGGAAACCGGTATTAAGGTTATTGACTTAATTTGTCCATTTGCTAAAGGTGGTAAAGTTGGTCTATTCGGTGGTGCTGGTGTTGGTAAAACCGTTAACATGATGGAATTAATTCGTAATATCGCTATTGAACACTCAGGATACTCTGTATTTACTGGTGTTGGTGAACGTACTCGTGAAGGTAATGACTTTTATCATGAAATGAAAGAATCAAACGTACTTGATAAAGTATCGTTGGTTTATGGTCAGATGAATGAACCACCAGGAAACCGTTTGCGTGTTGCATTAACGGGATTAACTATGGCAGAAAAATTCCGTGACGAAGGTAAAGACGTACTATTATTCATCGATAATATTTACCGTTACACCTTAGCCGGTACCGAAGTATCTGCCCTATTAGGTCGTATGCCATCTGCGGTAGGTTACCAACCAACATTAGCAGAAGAAATGGGATTATTACAAGAACGTATTACATCAACTAAAACTGGTTCAATTACTTCAATTCAAGCAGTATATGTACCAGCTGATGACTTGACTGACCCATCACCAGCAACAACCTTTGCTCACTTAGATGCAACTATCGTATTAAGTCGTCAAATCGCTTCATTAGGTATCTATCCAGCGGTGGATCCATTAGATTCAACTAGCCGTCAATTAGATCCTTTAGTGGTTGGACAAGAACATTACGATTGTGCACGTGGCGTACAATCAATTCTGCAACGTTATCAAGAATTAAAAGATATTATTGCAATTCTGGGTATGGATGAACTATCAGAAGATGATAAATTAACTGTTGCTCGTGCTCGTAAGATTCAACGTTTCTTATCTCAACCATTCTTCGTTGCCGAAGTGTTTACCGGTTCACCTGGTAAATATGTACCACTAAAAGATACAATTAGTGCATTTAGTGGCATTATGAAAGGTGATTATGACCATATCCCTGAACAGGCATTTTATATGGTTGGTTCAATCGACGAAGCGATTGAGAAAGCTAAATCTCTCTAAGAGATTTATTGTACGGAGATAGTATTATGGCACTAACTTCCTATCAATTAGAAGTTGTTAGTGCTGAATCTCACCTATTTTCAGGTGATGTTCAGCGAATTAGAGTAACCGGAAGAGAAGGTGAATTGGGTATTTACCCTGGTCATACGCCACTACTCACAACTATTAAACCTGGTATGGTGGGAATTGTTAAAGCTGATGGCGAAGAAGAGTTTATCTACCTTTCGGGTGGCATTTTAGAAGTCCAACCAAAGATGGTAACTATTTTGGCTGATACCGCTATTCGTGGTGAAGATCTAGATGAAGCAAGAGCCCAAGAAGCAGTAAGGCAAGCACAAGAACATATTAATAATCCAACAAGTGATATGTCATTTGCACAAGCATCTGCCGAACTATCGAAAGCACTTGCTAAAATACGAGTTATTGAATTGACTCGTCGGATAGGTCAGTAGTTAGTTTTTATGATTTCATCAAAGTAAATGTTTTGGTTACAGGCATAAGCTCTGTAACCTTTCCATTTTATCTAATAAAATAAATAGTATTAAAAAAATTAAGATGATTTCTCATATTAATCATTTTGAGACAACATCTATAAATTCCTTCCCCTCCCCTTCAGTAATTTTGATTAGTTAAATATTTGGTTAAACTAAAGAGCTTACTAATTAAGATGACTAGATTTATTAATCGCTATCAGCGATAATCTTAGCAAATTTAATTAATGCTAATACCGTTATGTTTACCATCTATCATTCAAATCAAGTCGATTTACTAAAATCTCTCGTGAGTGAATTGATGCGCTTGCAACCACTAAATGAGGTATTTGTACCTGATCAAGTTATTGTGCAAAGTCAAGGTATGGCTCAATGGTTACAAATTGAATTAGCAAATGACATTGGTATTGTAGCTAATATCTCCTTTCCTTTCCCTACAGAGTTTATTTGGCAAATTTATCAAACCCTATTACCAGATGCTCCTACAGAAAATAGCTACAATACCGAATCCATGACATGGCAATTATATTCTTTATTACCTAAAGTTATTGAGCGACCTGAATTTGTCACTATCAAACAATATCTCAGTGTGGATACACAAGACAGAAAACAATTTCAATTAGCAACGCGTATTGCACGTTTATTTGACCAATATTTAGTTTATCGACCAGACTGGTTAGCAAAATGGGAAGCCAACCAAACAGTTACAGAACTTAATCATTATCCTGATGAAATCTGGCAAGCTGAACTTTGGCGTCAGTTAGTTGCAACGAACCAACCTTATCACCGGGCTAATATTTATCAACAAATGCTAGATATCTTGTTAAAGAATGATCTTGATCCTACTTTATTAGCACAGCTACCCAAACGCGTATTCATTTTTGGCATAACATCACTCCCCCCAGTTTATTTATCACTCTTTGCTGCTCTTGGAGAGCATATTGATGTACATTTAATGTTTAATAACCCATGTAAATGGTACTGGGGAGATATTATTGAAAAACAACTATCTGATATACAAAATATCTCTGATCAAAAACCTAACCCATTACTTACTTCATGGGGAAAATTAGGTCGTGATAATTTATTTTTATTACAAGAATTTAATAATAAACAAGATATTGAAATGTTTGTTGATCAAGAGCGATCTTGTTTATTACATGCTTTGCAACAAGATATTTTAGAGCTTTACCCAAATAATCAGAATAAACAACTGATTGAATCTACCGATAAGTCGATCTCATTGCATGCTTGTCATAGTGAACAACGCGAAGTTGAAGTATTATATGACTATCTCCTATCCGTTTTTGATGCAAACCCAACAATAGAATTACGAGATTGTATTGTTATGGTTTCCGATATCGACCGATATGTTCCTTACATTCGCTCAGTATTTGGCAATGCTCCTAGTCAACGTTATTTACCCTTCACTATTTCTGATCAAAAAGCACGAAATATCGATCCAATGGTGCAAGGTTTTTTGGTTATTCTAAATTTTCCACAGAGTCGATTTACTGCTGAAGAATTGTTTAACCTCCTTGAAATCCCTGCTATATCAGAAAAATTTGCTCTCAATGAAACTCAATTAACGCTACTTCGCACTTGGATTATTGAGTCCGGTATTCGCTTTGGACTTGAAAATGCCCATAGTTGGCTATTTGGATTAGAACGACTATTACTGGGTTACACTATGAGCAATGAACAAGGCGGTTGGCAACAAATCTCACCTTATGACGGTGCAACAGGCCTTGATGCTGAATTAATTGGTCAGTTAGCCGAATTTATAACCGTGGTTCGCAAATGGTTAGTTGCATTAAGTGAAAATAAGCCATTAGTTGAGTGGCAAAGTTGTTGTTTTGAAATAATAAATGATTTTTTTGTAACTAATCTGCAACGAGAGTCGATTTTGTTGATGATTGAAGATGAATGGCAAAAACTAATAAATAGTGGCTTAGTGGCTAATTTTAGCGACAAAATTTCAATTACTATTTTACATGATGCCTTACAATCACGTTTAGAACAAAACCATTTAGCACATCGATTCTTAGTTGGTAAGATCAACTTTTGTACCATGATGCCTATGCGTTCAATACCTTTTAAAGTTGTTTGTTTATTAGGCATGAATGATGGTGATTATCCAAGAACATCATTGCCACTTGATTTTGATTTAATTGCACAACATCCGAGAAAAGGAGATCGTAGTCGACGTAATGATGACCGTTATTTATTTTTAGAAGCTATTTTATCTGCCCAACAACAATTATATATCAGCTACATTGGACGTGACATGAAAGACGATAGTGAGCGTTACCCGTCTGTATTAGTTGATGAACTTTGGGAGTATATTGCTCAGCATTATTGTGTGCCAAAGCTTAATAGCTCATCTCTAACAGACAATCCCCTAAATTTTTTACGCATCGCGCATACTCGCACACCATTTAACCCTCAAAATTATCTACAAGAACCCAAAAGTTATGCCGATGAATGGTTACCTGCAGCTTTACAACAGGGTGAAAATCAATCTTTTATTAGTGCGATCCCCACTATTACAGTTGATAATATCAATATTGATGAGTTAAAAAGATTTTACCAACATACAATTAGGTTATTTTTACAGAAACGCTTTAATTTTTATGTTAATTACCTTGATGATACTTTACCGGATGCAGAAAAATTCAACCTTAATAGCTTGGAACGCTATCAATTAAACTCACAGATTTTAAATCAACTCATCAGCCAAAATAACCAAGATACAGATAGTTTTTATCAGCAACTAACATTAACAGGTGAATTACCAGATGGTGCTTTTGGACAAATTATTTATGATGAGCAAAATGCAACCATGCAATCACTTGCTAATAAGATCAAGCACGAAAAGCTTCATATGGATACCCAAGAAGTAAATTTAACCATTACAACTAAGCAACAAACATACCAATTACAAGGTTGGTTAACACATATTCAACACGATGGTATCTTATCTTGGCGCCCAGCTAAGCTTTCAATTCGTGATGGTATGGCATTGTGGATCGACCATTTAGTCTATTGTATTTTAAATCCAGATAACTTAGATAGCCAAAGTCGAATTTATGGTCGCGAAGATCATGAATGGCGTTTTTTATTCTTGGATCCAAGTGAAGCAATAAATATTTTGACTACCTTGGTAGAAGGTTATTTACAAGGTATTAACCAGCCATTATTAATGCCTATACAAAGTGCTTGGAGTTGGCTAACAACTGTCTATAATAACAAAACAGGAGAATTAATCCCAAGTGATAAAGCCAATAATCAATTAATAAACACTTGGCAAGGGGGATTTAATCATTCTGCTGAATGCGATAGTTACTATTTTCGCCTCTATCCAGAATTAACTGACACATTAATTGAACAAATTACCCATTATGCCCAACGTTTTTTATTACCAATTTTATTACATCAGGTAACCGTAAAATAGGGAATATTATGTTTATTGATACTCATTGTCATTTTAATTTTCCAGATTTTACCACAAATCTAATTGAATCAATTAATTATGTTCGGCAAGCAAATATTGTTGGATTAATTGTACCTGCGGTATCAGCTAGCCATTTTACTCAAATATTACAACTGGCCACTAACTATTCTGAAATCTATGCTGCTTTGGGTTTACACCCAATTTATCAACATACTGAAGCTGATTTACAACAATTAACCAGCATATTAGAAAAAAAACCAAATAAACTGGTTGCCATAGGTGAAATTGGGCTAGATAAATATGATGTAACCATAGATTGGCACCAACAAATATCTTTTTTTAGAGCTCAGCTAGCATTAGCCAAGCGCTTTGATTTGCCAGTTTTGATTCATTCCCGCAAGGCTCATGACATAATGTATCATGAATTACATCAAGCCAATTTACCTTGTCGTGGCGTGATACATGGATTTTCAGGTAGTTACCAACAAGCAATGCAATTTATTAAACTCGGTTATTATATCGGTGTAGGTGGTGTCATTAGTTATGATCGTGCCAATAAAACACGCAATACTATCGCCCAGTTACCACTAGCAAGCCTAGTACTAGAAACAGATGCGCCCGACATGCCATTAAGTGGTCAGCAAGGTGAGATCAATCGTCCGGAAAATATTGTTAAAATTTTCAATATATTTTCACAGCTACGCAACGAACCTTCGTCACAAATACTTAACGTAATTTTAACAAATACCTTGACGCTATTTAGTAGAATCAATAGAATTAAAATTCTCAAATAAGATTTAAAATAACCATATAATTATTATTGACTTATTTAAATCAATTACCCGGTAGGTTCTTATGGCTCAACGATTTAGTCAACTTTTTGTTCAGTCAATTATTTCGCTTACTCGCTTATTTCCCTTATGGGCGATACTTTGTGCAATAATTGCGTATTTATTACCAGATACTTTTACGCCAATACGACCTTATACATCACAACTATTAATGTTTGTAATGTTTACTATGGGCGTTACCTTAAGTATTGATGATTTTAAGCGTGTTGTAACAAGACCTAAAGCAGTAATTATTTGTACTTTATTACACTACATAGTGATGCCCCTAGCCGCATTATTATTATCCAAATTATTCACTATGCGACCTGAGTTATTAGTCGGAATGGTATTAGTTGGTAGCGTTGCTAGTGGTACAGCATCAAACGTAATGATTTATTTAGCCAAAGGAGATGTAGCACTATCGATAACTATCTCCTCTGTATCAACTTTAGTGGGGGTTATTGTTACTCCAATATTAACTTACCTACTAGTGGGAACAACTGTTGAAGTACCTATCTGGAGCATGCTAGTGCATATTATACAAATAGTTCTAATCCCGATTTTATTAGGTCTTTTGATTCATCATTTATTATTGCCTGTGGTTAAAAAATGTGAACGCTTTTTACCATTAATGTCGATGCTATGTATTTTATTAATTCTTTGTATAGTAGTGGCAGGTAGCCATGCTCAAATTGGTCAAGTTGGATTTACCGTGATTTTTGCAGTCATCTTACATAATGGTTTAGGCTTACTAGGTGGTTATTGGGGGGGTCGTATATTGGGCTTTGATGAATCCACTTGCCGCACCATGTCACTTGAAGTTGGCATGCAAAACTCAGCCTTAGCAGCTACACTTGGTACTAATTACTTTTCAGCACTTTCTGCATTACCTGCAGCTGTATTCTCGGTTTGGCACAATATTTCTGGCTCACTATTAGCTGGCTACTGGCAAGGTAAGCCAACCAAGAATCATAAAAAAACAACAATTGATAAATAATATTGTAAAATAACATTCACTCTAATCTCTCCTTCTTTATAATAGAAGGAGAGTATAACCTTTGGTGCATTTCTGTAACCGCATCTAGATCAATTTTAGGCAAATTAGCATGAATAACGAAATACAGTTATCACCTTTTGTGTATCGCATATTGCCATGGATTGCGGCGTTCGCATTTTTTATGCAGTCTCTTGATACTTCGATATTAAACACTGCACTACCAACTATGGCTAAAGATCTCAATGAATCGCCTTTGAATATGCAATCAGCAGTAATTAGCTATGCCTTAACCTTGGCTCTATTTATCCCTGTAAGTGGTTTTTTATCAGATAGATTTGGCACTAAACATGTTTTTGTAATGGCGGTTATCTTATTCACATTAGGTTCGTTACTGTGTGCATTGTCAAATTCATTAATTTTCTTGGATATTTCACGCGTAACTCAAGGTATTGGTGGCTCAATGATGGTGCCCGTATCGCGACTGGTATTAATCAAATCTTTTAAACGTAGTGATTTTCTAGTAGCACTAAATACTGCAACAATACCAGGATTAATCGGTCCGGTATTGGGGCCTGTACTTGGAGGTTACTTAGTTGATGTAGTGAGTTGGCATTGGGTATTTTTTATTAACTTACCAATTGGTATTTTAGGCGCAATTATCAGTTGGCGTTACATGCCAAATATTAAAGGCGAACGTATGCCTTTTGACCTATTTGGATTTTTATTTATTATTGTCACCTTTATCAGTGCAACATTAAGTGTAGAGTTTTTAAGTCAAAGTCAAAGTGGTCTTGTTTCTCTACTTTTAGCAATAATCAGTTTAGTTTTTTTATTAATTTATCGTTTTTATGCTAAAAAAGCAGCAGCCCCATTGTTTCCACTTTCACTATTTGAAATTCGAACATTCAAAATAGGGATCGTTGGTAATTTAGTCTGTCGATTAGGCATCTCAGGCGTACCTTTTCTGATTCCATTATTATTGCAAGTAGGGTTTGGTTATCCAGCTATGTTTGCAGGTATAATGTTAGTACCAATGGCTATAGCTTCAATTTGCATAAGACTATTTATACCTCGTATTTTGGCTCGGCTTGGCTATCGTGTAGTTCTTGTAGGCAATACAATTATAACCGGAGTACTGATTTTCTTCATGTCACAACTCAGTTTATCTACTCCAACTGTAGTATTATGCTTATTACTTTTTTGCATTGGTGGCGCTAATTCAATGCAATTTACGGCAATGAATAGTATTACACTAGCTAATTTACAAGGTGAAATCACTAGTAGTGGTAATAGTTTAATGGCCGTCAATCAACAATTGGCGATCAGCTTTGGTACCGGATTTGGTGCCGTATTAGTTCGACTAATCAGTACTAATACAAATACTATCCACGCTTTCCAACTGACCTTTATTATACTAGGTGTAGTTACAGTGTTATCTAGCATTATTTTTAGTAGACTAAAAAAGCAAGATGGACAAAACCTAATTTCTCATCAAAGGAGATAAAATATGTTTCAATATCAAATTATTCCAGTTACAGCTTTTGAAGAAAATTGTAGCATTATTTGGTGTGATGAAACCAAAGAAGCGGCTTTTATCGATCCCGGAGGTGAGCCAGAATTACTACAAAACGCGGTTGAAAAACTTGGTGTTAACATCAAACAGATTTTATTAACGCATGGCCATTTAGATCATGTTGGTGCTGCTGCCGCATTAGCAAAGCATTACAATGTCAAAATTGTTGGTCCAAGCCGTGAAGATGAATTTCTATTTAATGGTTTACCACAACAAAGTATGCAATTTGGTTTTCCTCATACTGCAGCATTCTTACCTGACCGTTGGTTACAAGAAGGTGACCAAGTTCACATTGGTAAAACCACACTTGATGTGCTATTTTGCCCTGGGCACACTCCAGGACACATTGTATTTATTGATCATCAGGACAAGCTCGCATTTGTAGGAGATGTATTATTTAAAGGCAGCATTGGACGAACGGATTTTCCTCGAGGTAATCATACCAATTTGATTTCAGCAATTACTACCAAGCTACTACCACTAGGTGATGATTTTGTGTTTGTACCAGGACATGGACCAATGTCAACAATTGGGAATGAACGCATCAGCAATCCTTATTTAGTCTAGCTAAAATGAATAGTGACATAGTTATCATACTAGTTAGTGTGTGGTAACTAACACTAAAATTTACCGATCCAACTAAAACCCCATCAAAGTAAACTTTTTTAACAAAAAATAGTTTACAATGCAAATTATTTAATTATGATAGTTAAATCAGTTAAATCATAAAAAGGTTAAACAGTTATGCAACACTCATTTACAACATATTACCCAAGTTTTATTTCTACTTTATTTAATTTATCCTCATGGCAACGCAAAATGTTAGTAACCACTTGCTCAGTATTAATACTAGCTATTGCTTCAAATATAAGTATTCCAACCTATCCGGTTCCTTTCACTTTACAATCACTAGTAGTATTACTCATTGGCGCATTTTTAGGTCGCCGCCTAGCTACACTGGCACTGTTACAGTATTTGTTAATGGGAGCTTTAGGTTTACCTATTTTTGCCAATGGTAGTGGTGGAATTACGGCTTTACTTTCACCTTCAAGTGGTTATTTATATGGTTTTGTGGTAAGTGCTTACTTAGCTGGGTTAGCCACAGAAAAAGGCTATGATCGCCAATTTATATTAGGCCTAATTGCTTTTGCTTGCGCTCATCAAATGACTTTTGTATTCGGAGTTACTTATTTGGCTGGTTATTTGCACATCAATTTACTTGAAGCAATAAAATTAGGCTATTTACCTTTCGCCGGATTTGATTTACTTAAGTTTACATTAGCAACTTGTGTTATGAATATGTTGTGGCGGCACCATGCTAAAAAGTAATGTTCTCAATAAAGGGGATATCATTTTTCAAAGTCTTAAAGAAAAATGTGCATTTAATGACGCTGTTAGCCATTCAGGCGCAATGGCAAATATGGATGAAATAATAACACATATAAACCATGTCGGTTTATGTGTTGGCAATAATAAGATTATACATGCTTGTCAAAAGGAAGGAGTTATTTTACAGCCTGTCACCGATTTTCTTTCGTCTGGAAGCTATAATATTATTGCTTCGATTGACAATCCATTGCTTATTAAACAAGCATTAACTAGGGTGATGAGCTATTTAGGTTTGCCTTACAATTATAGCTTTCACCCTGACGCTAAAGGACTTTATTGTAGCCAACTGATTACTTACGCTTTCAAATTAAAAGATAATAGTGATTATTTTCAATTATATCCAATGAATTTTAAAGACTTAAAAACTCAACAGATTTTACCTTACTGGATTACTTATTATCGCAAACTTAGACAACCTATTCCACAAGGGGTACTAGGTTCTCACCCACAGCAATTATTAAGACAAACTCATTTATTTAAAACTATTCGCTTATTTGCTACTCAATAGTATAAAAATATCAAGAGTAACGTAATTTCCTGTGATTTAACTATTGACACAGCGGCATTAAGTCTATAATATGCGCGCTACATTTCGGTTCCTCCATAGTTCAGTCGGTAGAACGGCGGACTGTTAATCCGTATGTCACAGGTTCAAGTCCTGTTGGAGGAGCCAACTTTCAAATTTCCAAAAATCTGTTTTATATCTGATATCAAACCTTTAAACAATACAACTAGTCTACTATAAGCCTTAGGTTAATTCTCCATCATGTTCATTTTTTCTAACCCAATGTTGTTTTTATAAGCAGGATTACTCATAATAGTTACTGGTAAAATCATATCTATTATTTTATTTATTTCCATTATGTAGCTAATCAGTAATAACTCTATTGATAATATTGATTGGTCAGAGAGGGATTTAACAATGCATATACATTTTATTATTCATGAAGATTTTGAAGCACCCGGTGCATATGAACAATGGGCAATGAATCATCATCACAAAATTAGTTATTCCCGTGTATATCTTAATGAAGCTCTCCCTAAGAGTATCGACAATATCGATTTTGTTATTATTATGGGTGGCCCCCAATCACCTGCAACGACTAAACAAGAATGTAATCACTTTGACTCTCAAGCTGAACAAGCGGTAATTTTAGCCGCCATAAGTGCAGGTAAAGTTGTTATTGGTGTTTGCCTCGGATCACAATTAATTGGTGAGGCTTTAGGTGCAAACTATGCACATAGCCCAGAAAAAGAAATTGGTAAATTCCCTATTACATTAACTGAAATAGGTAAAAATCACCCGCTATTTAAAGACTTTGGTGACACCTTGGAAGTTGGTCATTGGCATAATGATATGCCAGGCCTAACCCAAGAAGCTCAAATAATTGCTTACAGTGAAGGTTGTCCTCGCCAAATTATTGCCTATGATAAATTAGTTTACGGTTTCCAATGCCATATGGAACTAACCTCTGAGGTAGTTGAATTACTGATTGCTCATTCAACAAACGATCTTAACCAAGCAGACAAATACCGTTTTGTTGATACGCCTGATATTTTACGTTCCCATGATTATACTCAAATGAATCAAAAACTTTTTACTTTTCTAGATAAATTAAGTCAGCACTATCTTTTAGAACTAGAAAAATAATTATGTTTATATTTGATGTTTTCTCGATTTTAAACGTCTTTTCTTTTACTTACGGTGCATTCAGCTAATCAATTAGTTTATGTTGGTAAAAAAATTCTATTATTTAGATAGTTGATAGCTATCTAAATAATAGTTTGTTAGCAATATAGATAGCCCGTATACTGATAACTAATGTTGTTAATAACACCTTAGACAGGAGCAATCTGATGGCTTACACTTTACCACCGCTACCTTATGCTTATGAAGCATTAGAACCTTATATTGATACTCAAACCATGCATCTTCACCATGACAAGCATCACCAGACTTATGTAAATAATGCTAATGCTACACTCGATTCATTACCGGTAGAACTACAAGCATTATCTGCTGATACGTTATTACAAAATTTGGATAAAGTTCCGGAAAATAAACTAACAGCGATTAAAAATAACGTTGGTGGGCATGTTAACCATACTCTTTTTTGGGAATTATTAAAAATTGGAACCGAGCTTAAAGGTGAATTAAAAGAAGCAATTAAAAATGATTTCGGCTCTATCGAAACTTTTAAAGAAAAATTTGCTGCAGCAGCCACCACTCGTTTTGGTTCTGGTTGGGCATGGTTAGTTTTACAAAATGGTAAACTTACAATTGTTTCAACGGCAAACCAAGATTCTCCACTTATGGGTGAAAAATATGCTGGGGTTTCTGGTACTCCAATTTTAGCGCTTGATGTTTGGGAACATGCTTATTACTTAAAATACCAAAATCGTCGAGCTGATTATATTAATGCTTTTTGGAATGTAGTTAACTGGGATAAAGTAGCTGAATTATATGCAACAGCTAAAAAATAAGCTGTAATCACTAAAAAGTTACTTAAAGATGGCGCTTAAAGCGCCATCTTTGTTTCCATTCCTAACTACCAATTCTTCTATAATAAAAATTGGCATTTGCTAAATTATGCTTAAATCCGCTACAATAAACGATTACTAAAACTCAAAAAATTTTACAGTCAAAATAAACACATGTTTGAAATTAACCCTGTTAAATCAAAAATAGTCGAGCTTGCCGAACGCACTGCTGTAATTCGGGGGTATCTTTGACTATGATGTCAAAAAAGAGCGACTTGAAGAAGTCAATGCTGAATTAGAACAATCGGAAATCTGGGCTAATCCAGAAAAAGCTCAAGCGTTAGGTAAAGAACGCGTTGCCCTTGATGAAATTATTAGCACTATCAACTCATTAACACAAGGTCTTGATGATGTCGAAGGTCTACTTGAACTTGCCGTTGAAGCTGAAGATCAAGATACGTTTGACGAAACCAACTTTGAATTAGCACAATTAGAAAAAAAACTAGCTGGGCTAGAGTTTCGTCGTATGTTTTCCGGTGATTATGATAGTGCAGATTGTTATTTGGATATTCAATCCGGTTCAGGCGGAACCGAAGCACAAGATTGGGCCGAAATGTTACTCAGAATGTACTTACGTTGGGCTGAGTCAAAAGGTTTTGCTACTGAAGTTATGGAAGTATCAGACGGTGATGTTGCTGGCATTAAATCTGCTACTATTAAAGTATCGGGCGATTATGCCTATGGTTGGTTACGTACTGAAACTGGAGTACACCGTTTAGTCCGTAAAAGCCCGTTTGATTCAGGTAATCGTCGGCATACATCATTTGCATCAGTTTTTGTTTACCCTGAAATTGATGATGATATTGATATCGACATTAATCCAGCTGATCTACGGATTGATGTGTACCGTGCATCTGGTGCTGGTGGTCAGCATGTAAATAAAACAGAATCGGCGGTCCGTATTACCCATATTCCAACTGGAATCGTGACTCAGTGTCAAAATAATCGATCTCAGCATAGTAATAAAGATCAAGCTATGAAACAGCTAAAAGCAAAATTATATGAGCTTGAAATGCAGAAAAAGAATGCCGAAAAACAACAAATGGAAGAAAATAAATCCGATATCGGCTGGGGCAGTCAAATTCGTTCTTATGTCCTTGATGATTCTCGTATCAAGGACTTACGTACAGGTGTCGAAACACGTAATACTCAAGCCGTGTTAGACGGTGATTTAGATCAGTTTATTGAAGAAAGCTTAAAAGCAGGTTTATAGACTGCTTGTTAACGAATAAAAGGTAAAACTATGTCAACAAATCAGCAAGAGCAACAAAATCAAATTGAAGAGTTAAATAATGAGCTGAAAGCACGTCGTGAAAAACTAGCACATATTCGCGAACAAGGTATTGCTTTCCCAAATGATTTCCGTCGTGACGCAATTTCAAGTGATCTTCATAAACTGTACGATGATAAAACTAATGAAGAATTGATTGCAAATAAAATCATCGTAACGGTTGCCGGTCGTATGATGATGCGCCGAATCATGGGTAAGGCGTCATTTGTTTCTCTACAAGATGTAGCTGGGCAGATTCAACTTTATGTTACTCGTGATGATCTTCCGGAAAACCATTATAATGAACAATTCAAGAAATGGGATCTCGGTGACATTGTTGGCGCTAAAGGTTATTTGTTTAAAACAAAAACGGGTGAATTATCTATTCATTGTCAAGAAATTCGTTTATTAACTAAAGCATTGCGTCCGCTACCCGATAAATTCCATGGGCTTGCAGATCAAGAGATGCGTTATCGTCAACGTTACTTAGATCTAATCACCAATCAAGAATCACGAGATACCTTTAAAGCTCGTTCTCAAATAGTCACTGAAATTCGTAATTTCATGCTTGAAAACCATTTTATGGAAGTAGAAACCCCTATGATGCAAGTAATCCCAGGAGGTGCTTCAGCAAAACCGTTTATTACTCATCATAATGCACTTGATTTGGATATGTATCTACGAATTGCTCCTGAGCTTTTCTTAAAACGCTTAGTTGTTGGTGGCTTTGAACGAGTATTTGAAATCAATCGTAACTTCCGTAATGAAGGCGTATCTCCAAGGCATAATCCAGAATTTACCATGATGGAAATGTATATGGCATACGCTGATTATAAAGACTTAATTGTGTTAACCGAAGCACTATTC
This sequence comes from Gilliamella sp. wkB112, assembly GCF_001690685.1. Taxonomy (GTDB): domain Bacteria; phylum Pseudomonadota; class Gammaproteobacteria; order Enterobacterales; family Orbaceae; genus Gilliamella; species Gilliamella apicola_J. The sequence goes on from NZ_LZGL01000020.1 coordinate 239,716, forward strand.
CGCCGTTTAGCTATTAATGTAACTGGTAACCCAGTAGTACAATATGGCGAACATTCTTTTGATTTCGGCAAACCATTTATCAAAATGACAATGCGCGAAGCTATTTGTCATTATCGTCCAGAAACAAATAATGCTGATTTAGATGATTTTGATAAAGCACAGGCGATTGCCAGTTCGATTGGTATCAAAGTTGAAAAAGGTTGGGGCTTAGGTCGCATTGTTACCGAAATTTTCGAAGAAGTTGCTGAAGCTAATTTAATTCAACCAACTTTTATTACCGAATACCCAGCCGAGGTATCACCTCTTGCTCGCCGCAATGATGAAAATCCATTTGTGACCGATCGCTTTGAGTTCTTTATTGGTGGGCGTGAAATTGGTAATGGCTTCTCAGAACTTAACGATGCCGAAGATCAAGCACAACGTTTTGCTGATCAGGTATCTCAAAAAGATGCTGGTGATGATGAAGCAATGTTCTATGATGAAGATTATGTTACTGCCCTTGAACATGGTTTACCACCTACCGCAGGGCTTGGCATTGGTATTGACCGAACAGTTATGTTATTTACTAATAGCCATACTATTCGTGATGTTATTTTATTCCCTACCATGCGCCCAATAAAGTAATTTAATATTATTGTTTATTGTTAAAACTCACTTAGCTCTTTATAAGTGAGTTTTATCTAATATTGAAACGTATAGCAGACCTGAAACATCTTTACAATATAATTTTTATTATAACTGTGAATATAGCTATATCTTCTCAACAGATACAGCTAAAACGCTACCGAGTCATGGCTAATTAAATTAATCTGCACTATTTAACTTTTTTTGATGAGGTAAAATCAAATTCAGTACAATGGCTAAAATGCCACACAAACTAATACCTTGCAATGCATAAGAGCCAAAATCAAAAATCATCCCACCAATACCAAACACTAATACAAGTGAAACGATACACATGTTGCGTGATACAGAAAGATCGACTTTATGTTTAACCAAAATATTAATACCCACTGAGGCAATCGAACCAAAAAGCAACACCATAATTCCACCCATTACTACAGTTGGAATGGAGCTTAAAAAGGCACCAATTTTACCAACAAAAGACATTAAAATTGCCCAAATTGCAGCCCAGGTCATAACTCGAGTTTTAAAATTACGCGTAAGTGTTACCGCACCAATCACTTCGGCGTAGGTAATACATGGTGGTCCACCAAAAAAACCTGCAGTTGAAGTAGCAAGACCATCTCCGAGTAATGTACGTTGCAAACCAGGAGCTCGGGTATAATCTTTGCCGGTAACTGCACTAATTGCCATAATATCACCGACATGTTCAATCGTTGGCGCAATAACAATTGGAATCATATATAAAATGGCTTGCCATTGAAATTCAGGGAAAGTGAAATCAGGAATTTTAAACCAAGGTGCATCAATAACTAGTTGAAAGTTTACAATACCAAAAATACAGGAAAGAGTATAACCAACGATAATACCAGCAATAATTGGTACTAATTTAAAAAAACCTTTGGCCCAAATTGCCACAATCAATGTAGTTAACAGTGAAGCCATTGAGATAATTATTAATTGATAATTTTCAGCCGGTAAACCACTATTTTTTCCCATCGCCATGCCTACAGCAACTGGCGCAAGTGATAAACCAATTACCATGATAATTGGTCCGGTCACTACAGGAGGCAAAATACGATCAATAACATTATTACCATTGATTTTCACCAAGAAAGCGAAAAACATGAAGACAAAGCCTGCCGCAACTAATCCCCCTAAAGTAGCTGGAATCCCCCATTGCGCTACACCAAAAGAAATAGGTGCAATAAATGCAAATGATGAAGCAAGAAAAACGGGGACTTTACCTTTAGTGGTTAATTGAAACAACAAAGTACCAACACCAGCGGTAAATAATGCCACATTAGGATTTAATCCAGTTAACAGTGGTACTAATACTAATGCGCCAAATGCTACAAATAACATTTGTGCACCAGTAAAAACATCTTGCCATGAGTGTTTAGACTTTAGTGGATTATTTCCGTTTTCATCTATCGTGGTTTTTGTCACGTTGAACCTCTCTTATTCTACTTAATATTAGTAATATTTTTTATTAACTAACAGACATAAAAAAACCGGATTAACCGGTCTAAAATTTGAGATTTTATTTAGTGCCGAATATTTTGTCTCCGGCATCACCCAATCCAGGTAATATGTAGCCTTTATCATTTAACCTCTCATCTATTGAGGCCGTATATAATTCAATATCAGGGTGAGCTTGTTCTAGTACCTTTATACCTTCGGGTGCTGCAACTAAAACTAACACTTTAATATTTTTACAACCGGCTTTTTTTAGTAAATCAATTGTTGCAACCATTGAACCGCCAGTTGCCAACATTGGATCAACAACTAAAGCCATACGGTCTTCAATATCGGAAGTTAATTTCTGGAAATAAGGTACAGGTTCAAGTGTTTCTTCATTACGATAAAATCCAACCACACTAATGCGTGCGCTTGGTACATGTTCAAGCACACCATCCATCATACCTAAACCTGCTCGCAAAATAGGTACTACAGTAATTTTTTTACCTTTAATTCGTTCTACCTGAACCGGTCCGCACCAACCTTCAATTGTGACTTTTTCAGTAGGTAAATCAGCTGTTGCTTCATAAGTTAATAAGCTACCAACTTCACTAGCAAGATCGCGAAAGTCCTTAGTGCAAATGTCATGTTCACGCATTAAACCAATTTTATGACGTACGAGGGGGTGTTTTACTTCAACTATTTTCATGGGGGCCTCAGTGTTATTCTTCTTTAATATTTAAGTAGGTATAAATAACCACTGAGTGGCTATAGTAGCATAGTTATCAAAAGATGAAAACCGGAAATTCTAAAGCTTAAAAATAATATATGCATCTGTTTAACTAACAAACAATTAGGTTAATTACTTAATTAGACTAGTTTTATTTTTATACGTTTTTTAATTAGAATAGCTCTCCCAAAAATGATAGCTCATTAATTTTTTTATATTATTCTTTTTTAGAAACTAAATACTCTCACCATCCAAATATTCAACAGGAAAATCAATCACCTTTTGAGTTATGGTTTCACCATTAATCGACTTTAATAACATTTCTGCTGATTTTTGACCGATTTCAATTCTTGGAGTTGAAATTGATGCCAATTTAGGGGTTACTACTTGCCCAACATCATGACCATGAAAACCCGCAACCGCAATTTGATCAGGTACACTGATGTTAAGTCGCTGACATTCAAATAAAACCCCTAAAGCTAAATCATCATTAGTACTAAATACACCATCAATTTGTGGATACTCTTTTAAAGCCTGATGAAGTAATTGCGTGCCTAAAGAATAAGAAGATGACTCTTTTGTAGCAAATGTTTTTGGTATTAATCCAACTTCACTCATTGCCTCTTCATAAGCTTTTTGCCTAATGATACTGCGATCATCCTGACGAGCGCTAAAATAAGCAATATGCAGATGCCCCTTATTGATCATCCGATGAATCATCGTTTTGGTTGCCATAAAATTATCAAAACCAACAGCCATATCAATACATGGGGAAACACTGTCCATAATTTCTACTACTGGTACTCCAGATATTTCAATCATTTTACGTGTTGCGGCAGTATGAGTACGTTCTGTTAATATTAAACCATCAATATTGTATGCAAGTAGAGAACGCAAGCGTTTTTCTTCTTTTTCCGGATTATAGCCAGTATGGGCAATCATTGTTTGATAACTATATTTATCGGTTTCAATCTCAATCCCTTTGAGTACATCTGCAAAAACTTGGTTGGTCAAAGAAGGCAATAGTACACCAATAGCATTACTTTTTGCATTAGAGAGCATATCCGGTGCTTTATTAGGGATATATCCTAATTTATCAATAGCGGCGGAAATTTGTAACTGTAGGGATTCAGAAACTAATTTTGGATCACGTAAGAAACGGCTTACTGTCATTTTACTAATCCCAATTAAATTAGCAATTTCTTGTAAACCGGTGCGACGTTTTTTATTGATGCTCATTATGATTTTCCGGTAGGTGTGGTTGCCAATCAATTGGTGATTTACCTTGTTGCATAATCAGATTATTAGTTTTTGAAAAATGCTTACAACCTAAAAAACCACGATGAGCAGACAAAGGCGATGGATGGACTGAAGTTAACACATGATGTTTTTGGCGATCGACAAATTGACCTTTTCGTTGTGCCGGCGAACCCCATAACAAAAAAACCACTCCATTAAGATATTTATCAATTGCAGCAATAACATGATCAGTAAAGGTTTCCCAACCAATCTTTGCATGAGAATGCGCATGCCCGGCTTCAACAGTTAATACTGTATTCAATAACAACACTCCTTGTGTTGCCCAAGATGCCAAATAACCATGTGAAGGAATTCTAAAACCTTCAATATCGGTTGCTAATTCTTTATAAATATTTAATAGCGATGGTGGCGGTTTAATTCCAGGTAAAACCGAGAAAGCAAGCCCATGAGCCTGATTAGGTCCATGATAGGGATCTTGCCCTAAAATCACAACTTTAATATTCTCAAATGGTGTGAACCGGAATGCATTGAATACATCATGCTGTGGCGGATATATTACTTTTCCTTGTGCACGCTGTGATGCAACAAATTGCATTATTTGTTGGAAATAAGGCTTCTCTTTTTCCTCACCAATGACATCATGCCACGTTAATTTGGTCATCATATTATTTTGTTCACACATTAAATTAATCTAAAACATAGACAACATAATAACCGATCATAATAAAAATTTAAATTCAAAGGTATCACTTATCAAAGCAATAGCTTTTTTTGACTTTAATCAAATTTTCAAAGTGCTATATTAACCTTAATAATTTAGGGTAATTAAGCCCATTATGGAGGATTTTAAAATGATTACAGGTATCCAAATTACTAAAGCAAATAATGCAGCTCTTCTTAATTCTTTTTGGTTATTAGATGATTCAACAAAAGAAGCTCGTTGTGTTGCTGCTAAATCAGTATATAAAGAAGATCAAGTAATTCCAACTGCTGAACTTGGTCAATTCGAATATCGTGAAGTACCACTAGATATTGCACCAACAGTTAAAGTTGAAGGTGGTCAACACTTAAACGTTAATGTTCTTCGTCGTGAAACATTAGAAGATGCAGTTAAACATCCTGAGAAATACCCGCAATTAACAATTCGTGTCTCTGGTTATGCAGTGCGCTTCAATTCATTAACTGCTGAACAACAACGCGATGTTATTGCTCGTACATTTACTACTAAGATCTAAGTTAATGTTACGAATTTTAAAACCCAGCAACTGCTGGGTTTTTATTTATAAAGAAGTTAAGTTCTATTAGTTCATCCAATCACATCTTTATTAACTAATTTAGTATAAATAAAAAGGCGAGATCAGTAACCTAACCTCGCCATCAATATATAATAATTAGTTTTACCCAAAAAACTTTTTCACTTTGTCAAAAAAGCTCTTTTCTTTTGGGCTATGCTTTGAGCTTTTATCTGCTTTAAAGCTTTCGCTCAATTCTTTAAGTAACTCTTTCTGTTTATTAGTTAAGTTGACAGGTGTTTCAACCACCACATGACAGTAAAGATCACCCATTGCACTACCGCGTAAAGACTTAATACCTTTACCCCTTAATCTAAACATTTTACCAGTTTGTGTTTCCGCTGGAATGGTTAAACTTACCTTACCATTAAGAGTTGGTACTTCAACTTCACCACCTAAAGATGCTAATGCAATATTAATTGGAATTTCACAATGAAGATTTGAACCATCACGCTCAAAAATAGCATGAGATCTAACTTGTACTTGAACATATAGATCACCTGCGGGCGCTCCATTTAAACCAGCTTCACCTTCACCAGATAATCTAATACGGTTTCCAGTATCGACACCAGCCGGAATCGTAACCGACAATGTCTTAGTTTTTTGTATTCGACCTTCACCATGACATTTCTTACAAGGATTTTTAACAACTTTACCTCGACCATGACAAGTTGGACACTCTTGTTGTACGGCAAAAAATCCTTGTCGCATTTGTACTACACCAGCGCCATGGCAAGTATCACAGGTCACTACATCAGACGCTTTCTCTGTTCCTTGCCCATGACAAGTATCACACGAAACCCATGTTGGCACTTTTATTTCTTTTTTAACGCCAGCTGCTGCTTCTTCTAATGTTAGCGTAATGTTATATTGTAAATCAGCCCCTCTTGATGGACCATGTCCACCACGTCCGCGACCACCACCAAAAAAGTCACTAAAGATATCATCAAAAGCGGAACCACCACCAAAGCCACCAAATCCACCTGCTCCAGCCCCAAATCCTTGTTCGAAAGCGGCATGCCCATATTGATCATAAGCTGCTTTCTTTTGTTCATCAGTTAAGATTTCATAAGCTTCTTTGACTTCTTTAAATTTAGCTTCTGCTTCTGCTTTATTATCCTGATTTTTATCTGGATGATATTTCATGGCTAGGCGCTTATAGGCTTTTTTTATCTCACTTTCAGTGGCATTTTTACTTACGCCTAATATTTCATAATAATCTTTCTTCGCCATAATTAACCTTTACTTTTTTCGTTGTAAATACAACTAAACGGGCTTGAGTTACCCCTCGCCCGTTTAATGTATTATATGTTTAAAACTTGTTGAAATAACTCATTAAAAAACATAATAATTAACGTTTATTTTTTATCATCATCAACTTCTTTAAAATCAGCATCAACAACATCATCTTGAGTAGCAGAATTGCCACCTTGATTTTCTTGGGCTGTTTGTTCAGCTTGAGCTTGTTGTTGCGCTAATTCAAGCAATTTCTTAGATGCTTCCATCAACGTATTAATTTTTGCTTCTATTTCAGCTTTATCTTCACCTCGAGCGGAAACTTCTAGAGCACTTACTGCATCTTCAATAGCTTTTTTATCATCAGCTGATAATTGATCACCAGACTCTGCCACTTGTTTACGAGTTGAATGAACCAGATGATCTGCTTGGTTACGAATTTGTGCCAATTCTTCAAATTTACGGTCAGCATCTGCATTAGCTTCCGCGTCATGAACCATTTTTTGAATTTCTTCTTCACTTAATCCAGAAGAAGCTTTAATAGTAATATTTTGTTCACGTCCAGTATTCTTATCTTTTGCTGATACATGCAAAATACCATCGGCATCAATATCAAAAGTAACTTCAATTTGTGGCATACCACGCGGAGCTGCTTGAATACCATCTAAATTGAATTGACCTAATGATTTATTATCACTGGCACGTTTACGTTCACCTTGTAACACGTGAATAGTTACCGCTGACTGATTATCTTCAGCTGTTGAGAACACTTGACTATGTTTTGTTGGAATAGTAGTGTTTTTCTCAATTAAGGTAGTCATTACACCACCCATAGTCTCAATACCTAAAGACAATGGTGTTACATCAAGTAATAATACATCTTTAACATCACCACCTAACACACCACCTTGTACTGCTGCACCTACAGCCACAGCTTCGTCAGGGTTAACATCTTTACGTGGCTCTTTACCAAAGAAGTCAGCAACCGCTTTTTGTACCATTGGCATACGTGTTTGACCACCAACCAAAATCACATCTTTAATATCTGATACCGAAAGACCAGCATCTTGTAATGCAGTTTTAACAGGATCCATTGAACGTTTAACTAAATCTTCAACTAAAGATTCAAGTTTAGCTCGTGTTACTTTGATATTTAAGTGTTTTGGTCCTGTTGCATCTGCTGTGATATATGGTAAGTTAATATCCGTTTGTTGTGCTGATGATAATTCGATCTTAGCTTTTTCTGCTGCTTCTTTTAAACGTTGCATGGCTAGTGGATCATTTTTAAGATCGAAACCTTGCTCACGTTTAAATTCATCAACTAAATAGTTAATTAAGCGAGAATCAAAGTCTTCACCACCTAAGTGAGTATCACCATTTGTTGCTAATACTTCAAATGTCTTTTCACCGTCAACATCATCAATTTCAATAATTGAGATATCGAATGTACCACCACCAAGGTCATACACAGCAATAGTACGATTACCCACATCTTTATCTAAACCATAGGCCAGAGCTGCTGCTGTAGGTTCGTTGATAATACGTTTAACATCAAGACCTGCAATACGACCAGCATCTTTGGTTGCTTGACGTTGAGCATCATTAAAATATGCAGGAACAGTAATAACAGCTTCAGTAACTGCTTCGCCTAAATAATCTTCTGCAGTTTTTTTCATTTTCTTTAATACTTCAGCAGAAATTTGTGGTGGAGCAATTTTTTGACCTTTAACATCAACCCATGCATCGCCATTATCAGCTTTTACAATTTTGTATGGCATAATACCAACATCACGTTGCACTTCAGCATCTTCATAGCGACGACCGATTAAACGTTTAATTGCAAATAATGTGTTTTGCGGATTAGTTACTGCTTGACGTTTTGCTGGTTGACCAACAAGAATTTCGCCATCTTGTGTATAAGCAATAATTGATGGAGTTGTACGGTCACCTTCTGCATTTTCTAATACTTTTGCTTGACCATTATCCATTACCGCAACACATGAATTTGTCGTACCTAAATCTATACCAATAATTTTACCCATAATCTCTTTCTCCTCGAAATCTGTATTTTATTCTTTGTATATAAGTCTTAAATCTTAATTTTCAAGCCTTTAATTTAACAAAGAACTGTTTTTGTTTTCACATAGATGGGAACATTATTAGCAATATCAAGGGGTAAAAAAATAATTTTTTCATAGTTCTTGATTGATAAGGGTTCTGCACTTATTATTGCGCTCTTTTTTTATATAAAATTTAATTTATAGGATCTATATGCAACAAACAAAACTTGCCAATCCTGGCCCCCTTGGTTTGATGGGATTTGGAATGACTACAATTTTATTAAATATTCATAATGCCGGATTTTTCCCTGTTATGACTGCAATTGTTTCAATGGGTATTTTTTATGGTGGTCTTGCACAAGTGATTGCTGGTATTTTAGAGTTTAAAAAAGGTAATACATTTGGTACAACAGCATTTACATCTTATGGTTTTTTCTGGATTGCACTGGTGGGAATTTGGTATTTACCAACTTCACCAGCAACTACAACAACTAATGCAATATTTGTTGGTATTTTCCTTGCGTTATGGGGTATTTTCACCGCCTTTATGTTTATTGGAACCTTAAAAGCAAATCGTGCATTGCAATTTGTTTTTGCTAGCTTAACAATTTTATTTGCTTTACTAGCTATTGGTAATATTTCAGGAAATCACGATATTATTCATATAGCTGGTTTTGAAGGAATTATTTGTGGCGCTAGCGCTATTTATCTGGCTATGGCAGAAGTCATTAATGAACAATATGGCCGCACAGTTCTACCAATTGGTTCACCTAAAGGATCTACACATTAAAATAATTTCATAATATAAAAATCTACCAAAATAAAAAACGGGGCTTATCCCCGTTTTTCAATATTATAATTATAAAAGTATATTACTTTTTATATGCATCATTATGCACACCAACTGCCGCTCGTCCTGATGGGTCATTAAGATTTTTGAATGACTCATCCCATTCGATCGCTTTAGCGGTTGAACATGCAACCGTAGGGCCACCAGGTACACACTGAGCTGCACTTTCAAGCGGGAATAATTCATCAAAAATTTCACGATACATATAAGCTTCTTTGCTTGCTGGTGTATTGTATGGAAAGCGGAATTTAGCATTTTCTAATTGTTGATCCGTAATTTTACTTTCTGCAATTTCCTTTAAAGTATCTATCCAGCTGTAGCCGACACCATCAGAGAATTGTTCTTTTTGACGCCAAATAACCGATGCAGGTAGGTAGGATTCAAATGCTTCTCGCACAATATGTTTTTCCATTTTGCCATTACTACCACACATTTTATCTTTCGGATTAATACGCATGGCCACATCTAAGAATTTTTTATCAAGGAAAGGCACTCGAGCTTCAACCCCCCAAGCTGCCATTGCCTTATTGGCTCGAGCACAATCATACATATGCAGTGCTGCTAATTTACGTACTGTCTCTTCATGGAATTCTTTGGCATTTGGCGCTTTATGGAAGTAAAGGTAACCACCGAATACTTCATCAGCACCTTCGCCAGAAAGCACCATTTTAATACCCATGGCTTTAATTTTTCTTGCCATTAAGTACATAGGTGTTGAGGCACGAATAGTGGTAACATCGTAAGTTTCAATAAAGTAGATCACATCACGAATCGCATCAATACCTTCTTGTATAGTAAAGTTAATTTCGTGGTGCACAGTACCTAGATGATTTGCTACCGCTTGCGCCGCTTTAAGATCTGGCGCACCTTTAAGACCAACAGCAAATGAATGTAGTTGAGGCCACCAAGCTTCTGATTTTTCCTGATCTTCAACGCGACGAGCAGAGAACTTTTTAGTAATGGCAGAAATAACAGAAGAATCTAATCCACCAGATAATAACACCCCATAAGGTACATCAGACATAAGGTGACTTTTTACTGATTCTTCTAAAGCAACACGTAACGCATTAATATCAGTCTTATTATCTTTAACATTATCATAATCCATCCAATCGCGTTTATAATAAGGTTTTATTTCACCTTCGGTACTAGATAGATAACTCCCAGGAGGGAAAGCTGCAATAGTTTTACAAATAGGAACTAATGCTTTCATTTCGGAAGCTACATAAAATGTCCCGTTTTCATCATAACCTGTATACATTGGAATAATACCAATGTGATCACGACCAATAAAATAACTACCTTTATTAATATCATAAAGAATAAAAGCAAACATACCTTGTAATTCATCTAGGCAGTGAATACCTTTTTCTTGGTAAAGCGCTAGAATCACTTCACAATCAGATCCGGTTTGGAATTCATAACGATCTTTGTACTGATTTCGGAGTTCTTGATGATTATATATTTCGCCATTTACTGCTAAAACTAGAGTTTTATCTTTATTATAAAGCGGTTGAGCACCAGTATTAACATCCACAATTGATAGACGTTCATGCGCTAAAATTGCTTTATCAGAGGCAAAAATACCAGACCAGTCAGGGCCACGATGACGCATTAAGCTTGATAATTCTAATGCTTTAGTTCGTAGTTGTTCTGGATCTGACTTAATATCAAGAATACCTAAAATCGAACACATTGATTTTCTCCATTTAAAATCGCCAAAGCGATATTATTTACAAGTAAAAAAGACTTATTATATGAAAATTTGCGGCTATTTTTTATATTAATTAGCTTTAGGGATCTATTGCAAAAATAACCACCCTAAAATTTCCAGTTTAAACAGAATACACATTAATTATATACAATTAAAGTACAATATCATTATACTTTTCCTATTGTTGCAAAATATAACATTATTATTTTTTTTGCCATTGACCTTGTTGCTTTATGTATTGGCCGGCAGGAGTTTTCTCTTGCGCTTTACTGCCAGCTCTTTTTTCTACTTCATTTAAAGGAACATTAGTTTCAGCTGATACTTTTTGATACTGCTGCTTGCGAGCTTGATTAATTAATTGGGCAATTTCACCCGCATTACCTTCACTGTTAACTATACCCAAATAACCATCTGCTTGTTCACCAACTAATCCTTTGGCTTTAGCCTGACTTAATGAATTCATAGCTTGATCTAAAGTTAAAGCACAAGCAGAGAAAGATAAAATCATAGTTAGCAATGCTATAGTTACTTTTTTATAAATAGTCATAACAAACCTCTTAATAAATACTTTAATTTGTAATGAATCTGAAAGCGTAAAAAGAAAATTTTCATTCTGGTATTTTGGCTGACACAATCATTATTACTGAAATAATAGTTAATAAAATTTAACTATCTTAATTTAATAAAGACCTGATTTATTAATAATATTATCTAACGCCTTATCAACTTTAATATTAATTTCATGATCAATTTTAACATTTAAATTAATATTAATAGGTTCACTGGGCGCTTGAACTTTAACTGTCGGTGAACACCCTAGCAATGTGCAACTCAATGCCATGATTGCAATAATATTTCTTGTCATAAACTAACCTCTTAATTATGAGACTATTTTTTTAAACGCGCTTCAATACGTTTACGAATTGGCTCACTTATTTGATCTGACAATAGTAAACTCGTCATTAATTTAGCAACATTTTCTTCTAAGGTGATATTAAGATTAACTGCTTTGCCATTTTCGACATCCAAATTACTTCCTTGAATATTTAATCCTAATTTAGCAATATCATTAGCATAATCTACCTTGCCAGTTAATTTAGTATAATGAAAATTCTTGAGAATATCAGTGAGTATTTTCATATTAGGATTGCTTTGCTCATAACTTTTTAGTGCTGCATTTTCAAATTGCAAATAACCTTCACCAAGGGTAACTAACTGACCATTTTTAATCATTAATTGTAACATAGTTGCATTATTTTTCTTGCTTGCAAGTAATGTAACTGGCAAAGAACCATCGATCGAACCTTCAGCTGCAAGTCCTTCCACCGGATATTTAGCAAAAATATCTTTTAATTGAATTTGTTTAAGTCTTACATTAAATTGTTGTGGCAATTTAGCTAAATTCAATTTATTGTTTTCAAGTGCTACCGAACCAGAAAAAATATTAGCTTTAGCTTGCGTCCAAGTCAAAATACCTTTATTAATTGCTTTAAGTGAAGCTGCATAAGTACCAGCCAATTTTACCTTTTCAAAAACAATACCTACATTGACTTGTTGAATATTTAACGCTGGTATTGCTATGTTAACTTGATTATCTTTAACAACAACGTTGGCAATCCCAGATGCAGATTTTATTTCACTATTTAGATAAATTCCATTGAGTTTATTAATAATTAATTGTGCTGTTGCCGAAATTTGTTCACTCGTTAATGGGATTTTAGATTGAACTTGTAACTTTATTTTGCCAGCAGAGTTTGCAAACATCAAATCTTGAGAAATATTCAATTTTTCTAAACTAAACGATGCTTCATCTGAACTTGTTAAAGATAATTGATCATTGGTAATCCATCCGATAAATGGCAATGTTATATTACCGTTTATTATTTCGGATTGGTTAAACATTGCTGTTAATAAACCATCTTGTAGATCAATTCGGGAATCTTTTTGATTCAAAGTTAATGTAGTAACAAGTTTAATAGTATTATGATCATTTGTCGTTATTGTTAAACGAATAGCTTGTTGCTGTTTAGTTATATCAACATCGAAGTTATACAATTCATTTTCTTGATTAAACCAGCGTAAGGAATCAACATGAATCGTCTTAGGCAACCAATAAAAAATGTTATCTATGGCAGATAAATTCAAATTTGTTGCACTTTCATCAACTACTTTATCAACGGGTTCTAGTGGTGATGTTGTTGAACTTTGTTGCCAATGGATATCAAGATCTGTTGCTGTTAGCTGTGACCATGAAATTAATAGATTTTTACCGATTATTGATAATTGTGAATGTTGGGAGATGGTTATTTCATCAAACGTGATCCCATCCAAACTGATTTTAGCACCACTCCAGTCAATCGAAAGATCATACTTTTGCTTAAATGAACACCAATAATGCCATCCGATTAGAGAAGTAAACAAAATAATGAGTAAAAAACTCAATAAAATCCAATAGCGTTTTTTTAAGCGAGTCATATAAACTCTCAATTTGAAAAGAGCTTATTGCCGGATTTACCGGCAATAACAAATTAGATTACTCTTGTGCTTGTTCTCGCTGTTCAATATAAGCAAGGGCTTTATCAATTCTAGCAAGGGTTCGCTGTTTACCTACTGCAAAAACTGTCGCATCCACTGATGGAGATTGACCAATTCCTGTTACGGCTACCCGTAATGGCATACCAACTTTGCCCATCCCGACCTCAAGTTCAGTAGCTGTAGCTTCGATGACATGATGAATCTTATCAATTTGCCAATCAAAATCAGCAATGGCTTCAATTTTAGCCTTAATAGTAGCTAACGGAATTTTAGCAACCGGACGTAAATGTTTTTTGGCAGCATCGGCATCAAAATCAGTAAAATCTTGATAACAATAAGCACAAGATTCAGCCATTTCTTTAAGCGTTTTACAGCGTTCGCCAAATAACTTAATAATAGTAATAAGATCTGGCCCTTGGCTTAAATCATAGCCTTGCTTATTCATATGCCAAACCAAATGTTGCGCTACATAATCAGCATCTAAATGATTAATATAATGATGATTTAACCACAATAATTTTTCGGTATTAAATGCACTTGCTGATTTGCTCACTGCATCTAATGTGAAATAACTCACCATTTCAGCTACAGAAAAGATTTCCTGATCACCATGCGACCAACCAAGACGAACTAAGTAATTAAGTAATGCTTCGGGTAAATAACCATCATCACGATATTGCATCACGCTTACCGCACCATGGCGTTTTGACAGTTTTTGCCCATCATCACCTAAAATCATTGATACATGCCCATATTCAGGCAGAGGTGCACCAAGTGCCTTTAAGATATTAATTTGCCGAGGAGTATTGTTAATATGATCCTCACCACGAATAACATGAGTTATTTCCATATCCCAATCATCTACCACTACACAGAAATTATAAGTGGGCGAGCCATCCGTTCGGCGAATGATCAAATCATCAAGTTCTTTATTAGCAATTTCAATTGGACCACGAATTAAATCATTAAAAATAACCACACCATCAACCGGATTGGCAAAACGAACAACATGTGGCTCATCATGCGAATGTTGCTTTTGCACGGCATCACAACGACAATGACCGTCATAACGTGCCTTTTCACCTTTTTCCATCTGCTCTTCGCGTAATTTATCTAGACGCTCTTTAGAGCAGTAACAGCGATAAGCCGATCCTTTTTCTAACATTTCATCAATCACTTGATTATAGCGATCAAAACGTTTTGTTTGAAAATAAGGTCCCTCATCCCATGACAATTTTAACCAATTCATACCATCCATGATTGCTTCAATCGCTTCCGGAGTAGAACGCTCAAGATCGGTATCTTCAATACGCAATACAAATGCGCCTTTAGCGTGGCGAGTATAGAGCCAAGAATAAAGTGCTGTACGAGCACCACCAACATGTAAATAACCGGTTGGACTCGGTGCAAAACGGGTTTTGATTTTCATGAAATGATCCTACTTATAACTGAAATAAGTGTTTAACTAATAAAAAACAACCTAGCTCTTTCATCCTATTAGCCTTTACCAACAGAACGATATGTTTATATAAATTTGATAGTCGCTTATTCTAACACGCTAAAAGGTTTCGGCAATAGCCATGTTATTACCCAGAATTTAGCCATTAACATGTAAAAATGTTTCAGGAGCACATAACGTTTAAGTATAAAGACTGTTCAAGATATTGCTAATAAATACAATATTCCAGTAATTAATGTGCCTCATCCCAATTATTACCAATACCAACATCTACTTTTAATGGTACCGAAAGTTGATAACAATTTTCCATAATTGCTTTAATTTGCAAACAATACTGCTCAACAAATTCATCTTTTATTTCAAATACTAACTCATCGTGTACCTGCATAACCATTTTAATATTCTCAACTGGTTGATTCTTTATCCATTCACTCATTTTAATCATCGCCGTTTTGATAATATCAGCAGCGGTACCCTGCATTGGTGCATTAATCGCGGCTCGTTCCGCACCACGGCGCTCAATGCCGTTAGTTGAAGTAATTTTAGGTAAATACAATCGGCGACCAGATAAGGTTTCAACAAAGCCTTGTTCCGTAGCCTTTTGGCGAGTTTGTTCCATATAAATTTGCACGCCAGGATAACGCTCAAAATAGCGCTCTATATAAAATTGCGCTTCTTTGCGAGGAATATTAATCTGTTTTGACAAACCAAAAGCACTCATGCCATAAATTAAGCCAAAGTTAACGGCTTTAGCTCGCCTTCTTTCTTCGGATGTTACCTCTGATTCTGGTTTACCTAAAATTTCACCAGCCGTAACTCGGTGAATATCCTTATCATGTGCGAAAGCAGCAAGTAAACTTTTATCTTGAGATAAATGTGCCATGATGCGTAATTCAATTTGCGAATAATCGGCAGAAATAATTTTATAGCCTTGAGGTGCAATAAAAGCTTGGCGAATCCGTCGACCTTCTTCATTACGTACCGGTATATTTTGTAAATTTGGATCATTTGACGACAATCGCCCCGTAATCGTACCAATTTGATTATAATTGGTATGTATTCGATGATCGATAGGGCTAATCATCAATGGTAGTTTATCAGTATAGGTATTTTTAAGTTTAGCTAATCCTCGATAAAACAAAATCAGCCGTGGCAGTACATACTGATTAGCTAACTCACTAAGTACTTCTTCACTGGTCGATGGATCGCCTTTTGGTGTTTTCTTTAATACTGGCAAGTTATGCTTATCAAATAAAATTGCTTGAATTTGTTTAGGTGATGCCGGATTAAATTTTTCACCCGCCAATAATTGTAATTGTTGTTCGGTTTCCTTTAATTTGTTAGCCAACTCATTTGAATATTCATTTAGCTGTTTGGCATCTATAAGTACGCCGGTGCGTTCCATTTCAGCTAGTACAATCGCCAATGGCATTTCAATGTCAGTAAAGAGTTTGTTTAACTTTTCATCTTTTTCTAATGTAGGCCATAATTTTTGATGAAGTTGTAAGGTAATATCAGCATCTTCGGCCGCATACTGAGTGGTTTTTTCAATATCAATGGCATCAATAGTAACTTGTTTTTTATCAAATTTAGTTAATTCATTATAAGTAATGGTCTTATGTTTTAAGTAACGATTAGCCATGCTATCCATATCATGACGCTCAGTACTGTTTAATACGTAAGATTCAAGCATGGTATCAAAGGCAATGCCACAAACTTTAATACCATAATTTGCTAATACGCTGTAATCAAATTTAGCATTTTGCGCGATTTTTTTAATGGCCGGATTTTCAAGCACTGGTTTTAATTTAGCTAATACTTCTGTAAGTGGTAGTTGCGCTGGCACACCTAAATATTGATGATTTAATGGTATATAAGCCGCCTGATGAGGCTCAACACTAAGGGATATACCGATTAATTTAGCATGAATATGATCGACATTATCAGTTTCCGTATCAAAAGCAAATTGTTTACTTTGAGCTAGTTTAATTACCCAATTATCTAACTGTTCAGTTGTTAATATACATTGGTAATCAGTTTCTTTTTTAGATACAACTGGTTCATTATTTAAATTAAATAAAGATAAATCATCCTCAACTTGAATTGTATTTTTTTGCTGTTTTAAAAATGAACCTGAAGCCAAATCTTTTTGCCAACGGTGAAAATCATAATAAGCAAATAACTCAGCTAAGGCTTTTACATCAATATCTTTAACTAGTAATTGTTCACTAGTAAAATCTAACTCAACATCAGTTTTTATAGTAGCTAATAAATAAGAAAGCTCAGCTTTTTCCTGATTATCTATTAATTTTTGTTTTAGTGATTTAGCGCCACGAATGGGCAATTTTTCTATCTGATCTAAATTAGCATAAATATCAGTAACGCTATTAAACTCAGTTAGCAAACTTTGCGCCGTTTTTTCGCCCACACCTGCAACCCCAGGAATGTTATCGGAGGTATCCCCTCTTAAAGCTAAATAATCGATAATTTTTTCTGGCGGCACACCAAACTTTTCCATTACACCTTTTGGATCGAGTACTGTGTTGTTCATGGTATTAATCAGGGTGATTTTATCACTAACTAACTGTGCCATGTCCTTATCGCCAGTACTGATTAATACATCCAGATTCTCTTTTTCTGCCTGTCTAGCTAATGTACCTATTACATCATCGGCTTCTACCCCTTCAATACAAAGTAATGGCAAACCCATTGCCTGCAAAATAGTGTGTATTGGCTCTATTTGTGGGCGTAAATTTTCAGGCATTGCCTCTCGGGTGGCTTTATATTCGCTATATATTTCATTACGAAAAGATCCACCTTTGGCATCAAATACCACCGCAATATGAGTCGGATCATATTGGTTAAGTAAACTACGCACCATATTGATCACACCAACGATAGCGCCGGTTGGTTCACCTTTGGCATTAGTTAATGGAGGGCATGCAAAAAAAGCACGATAAAGATAAGAAGATCCATCAATTAAGATAATTGGCGTATTATTTGGCATTATGGTTACCTGACCGTTATTCAATATAATACCAAGCATTATAACCTATTTAACCATAATATGGTTATTATCCTCCACTGTACCTAAGGTTTCAGGTTTGTCTAACGTTACAATAAAGCAGCATGAGTAAAACTGTATATTGCAACGTGAGTGTTATATAATGCCGTATCTATTTTTCGCCAGAGTATGTGATAAATGACAGAATTAAGTCTTGCTGCACAAAAAGTAAAAGCTGCGCTTGCTGCCAAAAACCTTGAAACTCCATCATGTCGATTAACAATGGATAACAGCGAACGTAAAATAAAGATTGAGTCCCACTTCCGCGAAATTATGAAACTAATGGAGCTTGATTTAAGTGATGATAGCCTGTCCGAAACCCCTCATCGAGTAGCAAAAATGTATGTTGATGAGATTTTTTCGGGACTCTATTATGAGAATTTCCCCAAAATCACACTTATTGAAAACAAAATGCAAGTTGATGAAATGATCACCGTGCGTAATATTAGTTTAACTAGCATATGTGAACACCATTTTGTCACTATCGATGGTAAAGCCACGGTTTCTTATATTCCCAAAGATAGTGTAATTGGGTTATCTAAAATAAATCGTATTGTTAAATTCTTTTCACAACGACCACAAGTGCAAGAAAGATTAACCCAACAAATTTTAGTGGCACTACAAACATTACTAGGGACTGTCAATGTTGCGGTTTCGATTGATGCTACTCATTATTGTGTAAAAGCTAGGGGAGTAAAAGATTCCAGCAGTATTACCACCACCACTGCATTAGGTGGCGGATTTAAAACCAACCCCAGTACCAGACAAGAATTTTTACGCGCTCTAACTCATTATTAATAACCACTGTAGATGATTGCTATTAACAAAACGTTTTAAATATCAATCAGTTTAGATGATATAAATATAGCACTGAGTAATCACGTAATATTTAGTTACAAATGAAATAAAATGCAGTATACAAAAGCATAAAAACCGTCTTATATTGCGTGCATCTTCAAGAAAGATTGGTATAATTCTCGGCTAATTAAAAAAATAATACTGTTTTCATGAAGATTATCCGTGGCGTTGCTAATTTAAAAAATCAATTTACTCAATGTGTCCTTACATTGGGGAATTTCGATGGGGTGCATTTAGGGCACCAGCAATTAATCAATCACTTAATTACCAAAGGTAAAACCTTAGGTTTACCCACAGTAGTCATGTTATTTGAACCTCAGCCTTTAGAATTTTTTAATCAAGATAAAGCACCTTCACGAATAACTTCATTTCAAGAAAAAGTCATTCTTATTGAAAAACTTGGTATTGACTTCATTATTGCTATTCCATTTACTCAAACCTTTGCTAATATGTCAGCCGATAGTTTTATTCAAGATTGGTTGATAAATAAACTCCAAGTACAACATATAACTATTGGCGATGATTTTAGATTTGGATTAAATCGCAAAGGTGACATCAAGCTACTACAACAATATGCAAACAATAAAGCGTTTACAATAGAAAGTATGCCTACACTTGTTTGGGATAATTTACGCATCAGTAGTACTGCAGTACGTCAAGCATTATCAAATAGCGACTTTCAAGTGACCCATTGTCTATTAGGTCGCGATTACACTATTCAAGGACGAGTTATCCATGGTAATGCTTTAGCTAGGCAATTAGGCTTCCCGACAGCTAATATTCACTTGCATCGAAAAAAGCCGGCACTACAAGGTGTATATTTTGTTAAAGTTAAAAATTTGTGTAACAATCAATATTATAATGGAATTGCTAATATTGGTATAAGACCAACTATTAACGGCGAAAAAGCTATTTTAGAAGTTAATCTTTTTGACTTTACCGACAATATTTATGACCAATATTTAGAAGTTTTGTTTGTTAAAAAGTTACGCGACGAGAAAAAATTTGACTCATTAGTTGCATTGCAACAACAAATTACACAAGATGTTTGCACTGCAAAACAGATCAGTGCACAATTAACCAATTGAAATATAATATCCACTAAATTAACTGGAATAAATCAGCATGACAGACTATAAAAATACATTGAATCTACCGGAAACTGGATTCCCAATGCGAGGTGATCTAGCTAAGCGCGAGCCAGCTATGTTACAAAACTGGTACGATAAAGAACTTTACCGTAAAATCCGCCAAGTTAAAAAAGGTAAAAAAACGTTTATTTTGCATGATGGCCCTCCTTATGCAAATGGCAAACTACATATTGGTCACGCTGTTAACAAAATTATTAAAGATATTATTATCAAATCGAAAGGCTTAAATGGTTATGACTCCCCGTATATTCCAGGATGGGATTGTCATGGCTTACCGATTGAACTAAAAGTTGAAGAACAAGTTGGTAAACCTGGAGTTAAAGTAACTCCTGCTGAATTTCGCAAAATTTGTCGTGATTATGCAGCCTCACAAGTTGAATTACAAAAAGCTGATTTTATTCGTATGGGTGTACTTGGTGATTGGCAAAATCCTTATCGCACCATGAATTATGATACTGAAGCTAATATTATTCGTGCTCTTGGTAAAGTGATTAAAAACGGCCATTTAGTTAAAGGTGCCAAACCTGTATATTGGTGTACAGACTGTATGTCAGCTTTGGCCGAAGCAGAAGTTGAATATTACGACAAATCATCTCCAGCTATTGATGTAAAATTTAAAGCTACTGATAATCAAGCTGTTGCCGATAAATTTGGAATCAAAACTGAGTTAACTATTTATGCAGTGATTTGGACCACCACACCGTGGACTTTACCTGCTAGCCGAGGGATTGCCTTAAATGCCGAAGTAGAATACCAATTAGTGCAAATCAACGAGCAAGAATGTATGATTCTAGCAACAGATTTAGTTGAATCAGTTATGCAACGAGCCAATATTAACGATTGGAAAATACTTGGTAGTTGCAAAGGTAGTGATTTAGAGTTATTACGTTTTAAACATCCTTTCCTTGATTTTGATGAACCGATTGTTCTTGGTGAACATGTTACTGTTGATGCTGGTACTGGTGCTGTTCATACCGCACCGGGTCATGGTGCAGAAGACTTTATTGTTGGTCAAAAATATGGTCTTGAAGTTGCTAACCCTGTTGGTGGTAATGGTTGTTATTTACCTGGAACTGGTGCTGGTCTGGATGGGCTATTTGTATTCAAAGCCAATAAAGTGGTTGTTGAAATGCTAAAAGAACATAATGCCTTATTACACTTTGAAAATATAGAACATAGTTACCCATGTTGTTGGCGACATAAAACGCCGGTTATTTACCGAGCAACACCACAATGGTTTATTAGTATGGATAAACAAGGTCTACGAGCGCAATCTTTAAACGAAATCAAACAAGTTCGTTGGATCCCAGATTGGGGGCAAGCACGTATTGAAACCATGGTAGCTAATCGCCCTGATTGGTGTATCTCTCGTCAACGTACTTGGGGTGTACCTGTGACCTTATTTGTACATAAAGAGACTGAAGAACTACATCCGGATACCTTAGTATTAGTCGAAAAAGTAGCTAAGCTAGTTGAGCAAAAAGGTATTCAAGCATGGTGGGATGCCGATATTAAAGATCTTTTAGGACCTGATGCTGAAGATTATCGCAAAGTACCAGATACCTTAGATGTGTGGTTTGATTCTGGCTCTACATTCTTTTCTGTAGTTGGTGTCAGACCTGAATTTGAAGGGCATAGTGCCGATATGTATTTAGAAGGCTCAGATCAACATCGTGGCTGGTTTATGTCATCACTAATGCTGTCAACTGCAATTGATAACCAAGCACCATACAAACAAGTTTTAACTCATGGCTTTGTAGTTGATGGACAAGGTCGTAAAATGTCTAAATCGCTCGGTAATATCGTCACCCCTCAAGAAGTGATGAATAAACTAGGTGCTGATATTTTACGTTTATGGATTGCCTCGACCGATTATTCGGGTGAGATGAGTTATTCCGATGAAATTATTAAGCGTTCTGCTGATAGTTACCGTCGCATCCGTAATACTGCGCGCTTTTTACTAGCCAATTTAAATGGCTTTGATCCAGCTAAAGATATGGTGCAACCAGACGATATGGTGGTTCTTGATCGCTGGGCGGTAAGTATGGCTAAAGAAGCACAAGAACAAATTATTAATGCTTATGATAACTATGATTTCCATAAAGTAGTGCAACGTATTATGCAATTTTGTTCAATTGAAATGGGATCATTCTATTTAGATATTATTAAAGATCGCCAGTACACGGCTAAAAGTGATAGTATTGCTCGTCATAGTTGCCAAACCGCCTTATATCATATAGCACAGGCTATGGTTAGATGGATTGCACCAATTTTATCCTTTACTGCCGATGAAATTTGGCAATACTTGCCTACTACTCAAAAACAAGAATTTGTATTTGAAGAAGAATGGTATCCATCATTGTTTACATTATCAGAAAATGAAGCATTGAATAGTGAATACTGGTCGCATATTCTAGCGATCCGCAGTGAAGTGAATAAGGTCATTGAGCAAGGTCGTAATGATAAAATTATAGGTGGCTCTCTTGAAGCTGCGGTTACATTATATGCCGATGAAGATATCGCCAAAGCATTAGCAAAATTAGAAAACGAATTGCGATTTGTATTATTAACTTCACAAGCAAGTGTACAATCATTATCGACTGCCCCTGACAATGCAGTGCAAAGTGAAATAAAAGGGCTCAAAATTGTGTTATCCAAGGCACAAGGTGATAAATGCCCTCGTTGTTGGCATTATACCGTTGATAACGATCCAACTACACATTTATGCAAACGTTGTGAAGAAAATATCCACGGCAAAGGTGAAGTAAGACATTTCGCATAATAGCAACATGTTACTTCACGCATTAGACTAGTCTATAGCGTAAAACCTATAGCTATTTTATACTTTTCCCGCCGACGTTTGTCGGCGGAAACATAATCATGAGCATGAACTATATGAAAAAAGATAATGGACTTTACTGGTTATTGTTCGCAATTATTGTTTTTATCGTTGATATTGCAAGTAAGTTTTTTATTTTAAATAATTTCTTACTTTTCGAATCAGTAAATCTTCTCCCCTTCTTTTCTATCACTTATGTGCGCAATATTGGGGCTGCTTTTAGTATTTTAGAAGGTCAGCGCTGGATGCTAGCACTAATTGCAATTATCATTAGCGGTGCAATAATTTATATGTTATACCGTAATCCTTGTTTAAAAAAATTAGAGAATTTTTCACTCGCACTAATTTTAGGTGGGGCTTTAGGAAATTTATTTGATCGTCTATATCATGGTTTTGTCGTCGATTTTTTAGATGTTAATTTTGGTGATTGGCATTATCCAACTTTTAATATCGCTGATTGTGCAATTTGTGTTGGTATTGGACTATTTATTATCAGTAATTTTAAAAAGTCTAAGAAGATAAAATAATATGCAAATTCTTTTAGCCAATCCTCGCGGTTTTTGTGCTGGGGTTGATCGTGCTATTACTATTGTTGAACGTGCACTAGAATTATTTGGTGCACCGGTTTATGTTCGTCACGAAGTCGTACATAACCGCTATGTAGTTAACCGCTTAAAAGAATTAGGTGCTATTTTTATCGAAAATATTAGCGAAGTACCAGATGATACCATTCTTATTTTTTCAGCTCACGGAGTGTCTAAAGCTGTTAGAGACGAAGCAAAACAACGAAAATTACGTATTTTTGACGCCACCTGTCCATTAGTGACAAAAGTACATATGGAAGTTGCTCGATCCAGTTATCGAGGGGAAGAAGTAATTTTGATCGGCCATGCAGGTCATATTGAAGTTGATGGCACAATGGGGCAATATAACAACCCTGAAGGTGGTATTTATTTAGTTGAATCCATTGATGATGTTAATAAGTTACAAGTTAAAAATGAAAATAATCTCTGCTTTACGACACAAACTACCTTATCCGTTGATGATACAGCTCAAATTATAGCCACATTGCAACAACGGTTTCCCAATATTCGTGGTCCCCGCAAAAATGACATTTGTTATGCTACCACTAACCGGCAACAAGCTGTTAAACAATTAGCGTCACAAGCAGATATAGTGTTAGTTGTTGGTTCTAAAAATTCTTCTAATTCCAATCGGTTAGCAGAATTAGCTAGGCGAAATAGCAAAAATGCCTATTTAATTGATTTCGCTTCTGATATACAAAAAGAGTGGTTAGTTAATGCTCGAACTATTGGAGTAACAGCTGGTGCTTCTGCGCCTGATGTTTTAGTACAACAAGTAATCAATCACTTAAAAAGTTTAGGATGTACAACTCTCATTGAAACTGACGGTATTTTAGAAAATATTACTTTTGAAATTCCTAAAGAGCTTCGTATAGATATTAAATCAATTTAATTGATTAAGATTTTGTGCTAAGTAATTTAAATTTTTCTAGCAATTGTTCAGGCGTTTCTACATGCTCAGGATCGGCAATTATGGCATTTTGAATAGGGCAAACCCGTTGACAAGTTGAATGATCATAATAACCGACACACTCAGTACACTTATCAGGATCTATTTCATAAGTATCAAATCCTATAGAAATAGCCTGATTTGGACATTCGGGTTCACACATATCACAATTAATGCATTTATTGGTTATTTTTAATGCCATCTCTCTATAATCTTTATCGACTCGCCAAAATTTGCGCCATTATAGCGCAGCCTTTAAAAGATTGTTAAGATTAAAGCTATAAAGACATTAATATGCACATTTTATAACCATTTACCGTGAGGCGTGGTTGAACGGCTTAAAGCCTTGCTTCAAGCTCGCTCTTCCACGCGGAAAAACCTTGCAAATCAAATTTATCTTGTAATACATAACCCCATTGTGTTTTTATTGCTTCCGGAAATTTTCCCAATACTTTTGCATTAGGAAAACCCGTTACAATTAGTTTTTCATTATCTAACTTCTTTATCGTTTCCACTCTTAATTTTAGGTCTACACCTAATAACTCACAAACTATATAAGCAGATTGCTCATATAAGTTACAAAATAATCCATTTCCTATAAAACACACTCGATTTGGTTGTCGAGTTAATAAAAGTTTCTTTTCTATAAGCATAAAACTCCTAACAATTATTTATCAATAAATAGCAACTTTTTTAAATATAAAAACTAACAATTAAAGTTTTTATGGTGTTATACATCCTGTTCCTACTGCGTGGAATTCTGGATCATAATAATCATAATTATAATAAGTGTTTCCATGAGCGAATCCACCACTATACCTGAGTCCAGGAGCGTTTGAACTTTTTTCTACAGCCCAACCACCGGTACCACCAACAAAATCACTGGAATAATAATCAGATCTCAAATTACCCCATTCGGTGTTTATCCCACCAGTTATACTTCTTTTATAATTACGACCTCCACGGGGAGCAGTAGTATATTCACGAAGATAAGGTGTTCTATAGGTTCCAGCGGGTAATGTTCCATTACAAATACTTCTGGCAGTGCTATAGATAACAAATTTGGTATCAGCAATAAACCAATGACCAATTCTAAAGTTATACAGTAAATTACTTTTACCACCATCAGCATAAAAATTGAACGTTGAAGGTCTAAAAGCATCACCTCCATTTTGAGCTCGACTAGGACCTTTTAACGTCACTCTAACCACATGCGTTTTTATTTGATCACTCTCGGGGGTAAGTTCTAAAATTACACCTGAACCATCTCCTGAATGCATAGTTGATCCATTAGCATTTATGAACTCTTCTGCCGTGATACCTATCAGCTTAAATTTCAAATATAAATTATTTGCACCTACAGTTGGAAAGTTACTTTCCGGATTATTTATATCTTGCAATTTAAATCCATTTAAAGGATCCCATTGCTCGGCTGGACCGGCAAATTTTCCTTCCCCATATTCTAAATTTGGCTGCGCAAAACAAACTTTCGGCTCAATTACTTTAGGGTAAAAATAATAAGTATGACTTTTATTGTCGATAGTAAGCTGACTGGGATCTCCATATTGCGTTCGAACAACCCCCTTGTGGAGCTCAACAGTTAATGCATAGGGAGCATCACACCCTGATAATACTTGCTTTGGGTTAGACTTAACTGAATTGGTAATATCGCGACCAAAGGCATCTTTCCAATTTACGGTAAGATTGCCTTTTAAATTTGCTTGCTTTGCTGTCAATGGCACTAACTCATCACCATCAGCATCTTGCCAAAATGCATACGGCGCCACCACTAATTGGTCAAATTCCATTTTCGGATAATTATTATTCTGGGATGGCAATGTGACAAAGGTTTCAATACTTTCAAACGTATCTGTTGCTTCTAACATTATCGGGTCATCAGCACTTGAGGTATCAACTACCGCATCCGGATAAGCTTCATGTTCACTCGGAATATAAGAGGTGCCATTAGATATTTTTACTCTTAATAACCCTAATGCGGTTGAACCATATTCTTTAGTTAAACCATTATTAAAAGTTAAATATGGTAATGCACCTTGGATCTTTTACGGTCGTCGCCGTTAACGCATAACTATAATTGGGAATGAGGAAAAGGGTTAAACTGAATAATACTATCTTTAATTGATAAATTTTAAATCGGCTGGCTGGCTGGCTGGCTGGCTGGCTGGCTGGCTGGCTGGCTGGCTGGCTGGCTGGCTGGCTGGCTGGCTGGCCTCTAAACAACTGTATTTTAACATAAAAATCTCCTGTACATCCATATATTTCGTTGTTTTTACACTATATTTTTATTTTACTTCATGTTAGTTTTGAGAAGTATAAATAACGAAGCTAAGTTCTGCAAACATAAAATTATCAAGAATTGTAAAGATGATTATAGATATGAGTGATAAAAGCTACACTTATATAACTAACTACTTATTTAAACTAACTAATAATCATTTAACTGTGCGCGTGGTTGACTGGTTTTAAAGCCTCGCTTCAAATCCACTCTTCCACGCTATAAAGTTATGTATTTCAAATACTTCTTATGGTGTTATACATCCTGTTCCTACTTTGTGGAATCCTGGATTGAAATAATCATAATTATAATAAGAATTTCCAACAGCAAATCCACCACCATATCTAAGTCCAAACGCATTTGTTTCTACGGCCCAACCACCGGTACCACCAACAAAATCACCTTCTGAATAATAATTTGACGATAGATTTCCCCATTCGCTGGTTAATCCACCAGTTATATTATTGTTTCCATCCTTATAACTTATCTTTCTTTGATAATGACTACCACCGATACCGCTATTAGTATATTCACGAACATAAGGTGTCCTATAAGTTCCAGCTGGTAATGTTCCATTACAAATATTTCTGGCAGTACTATAAATAACATAAGTGACATCTCCAATATACCAATGACCAATTCTAAAGTTATACAGTAAATTACTTTTACCTCCATCCGCATAAAAATTGAACGTTGAAGGGCTAAAAGCATCACCTCCATTTTGAGCTCGACTAGGACCTTTTAACGTCACTCTAACCACATGCGTTTTTATTTGATCACTTTCTGGTGTGAGTTCTAGTGCTACACTACCATCATTTGAATGCATAGTTGATCCATTAGCATTTATAAACTCATCTGCTGTGATACCTATCAGCTTAAATTTCAAATATAAATTATTTGCACCTACAGTTGGAAAGTTACTTTCCGGATTATTTATATCTTGCAATTTAAATCCATTTAGTGGATCCCATTGCTCGGCAGGACCAGCATAACCTCCATCCCCATATTCTAAATTTGGCTGCGCAAAACAAACTTTCGGCTCAATTACTTTAGGGTAAAAATAATAAGTATGGCTTTTATTGTCGATAGTAAGCTGACTGGGATCACCATATTGAGTTCGAACAACTCCCTTGTGGAGCTCAACAGTTAATGCATAGGGAGCATCACACCCTGATAATACTTGCTTTGGGTTAGACTTAACCGAATTGGTAATATCGCGACCAAAAGCATCTTTCCAATTTACAGTAAGATTGCCTTTTAAATTTGCTTGCTTTGCTGTCAATGGCACTAACTCATCACCATCAGCATCCTGCCAAAATGCATACGGCGCTACAACTAATTGGTCAAATTCCATTTTCGGATAATTATTATTCTGGGATGGCAATGTGACAAAGGTTTCAATACTTTCAAACGTATCTGTTGCTTCTAACATTATCGGGTCATCAACACTTGAGGTATCAACTACCGCATCCGGATAAGCTTCATGTTCACTCGGAATATAAGAGGTGCCATTAGATACTTTTACTCTTAATAACCCTAATGCGGTTGAACCATATTCTTTAGTTAAACCATTATTAAAAGTTAAATATGGTAGTGTACCTTGTATCCATTTTACGGTCGTCGCTGTTAGCGCATAACTATAATTGGGAATGAGGAAAAGGATTAAACTGAATAATACTATCTTTAATTGATAAATTTTAAATCGGCTGGCTGGCTGGCTGGCCTCTAAACAACTGTGTTGTAACATAAAATGCTCCTACACTTCCATATATTTCGTCGTTTTTTACATTATATTTTTATTGTAATTCATGTTAATTTTGAGAAGTATAAATAACGAAGCTAAGCCCTGCAAACAGAGAATTATCAAGATTTGTAAAGATAATTATAGATATGAGTGATAAAAGTTGCACTTATATAACTAATAATCATTTTTATTCAATTATTAATTACCGCAACTCCTTCTGCTGTATATTTTATGATCATTTAACCGTGCGCGTGGTTGACTGGATTTAAAGCCTTGCTTCAAACCCACTCTTCCACGCAAGAAAATTATGTATCTCAAATTTCTTATGGCGATACACATGTGGTACCTACTCGAATGACCGCAGGTAAATACCAATCCCAGTTCCAATAAACTCTACCATCACCAAATCCACCTCCCCAACGCACCGTTCCGTTTATTGTATTTGTTGTTTGCTGAGTCCAACCAGCGGTTCCCCCAACATAATTAGCTTCGGAATAATAGTTCGATGATAAATTGCCCCATTCACTCACTAAACCACCAACCATTATTCTTTCCGTATCATGCCAGTAACTTATTTTCCTTTCATAGTACATGCTTTTCCCTGGTACCGGAGGGTAATAACCTTCCTGAGTATTTGCGTTGGTATAATCGCGAATATTTGGGATCCTATAACTTCCTGTTGGTTGTAGTCCATTACAAATATTCCTTGAGGTACCATACGTATTAAAAGATGTATCACCAATATACCAACGGCCGATCTTAAAGTTATATAGCAATTTACTTTTGCCACCATCTGCATAAAAATTAAATGTTGAAGGCGCAAATTCACCACCTCCATTGGCTTTATTTGGGCCCTTTAATTTAACTCGGGTAATATGCCCTTTCGCTTTACTGTTTTCTGGTGTTAACTCTAAATTCACGCCAGTACCATCATCTGAATGGACTGTCGCACCGTTAGCTCTTATAAATTCCTCTGAAGTGATCCCTTCAACCCTAATTTTAAAATATAAATTATTTGAACCGGTAGTTGGAAAATTACTTTCTGGTCGATTAATATCTTGCAATTTAAATCCTTTTAAAGGATCCCATTGCTCGGCAGGACCAGCATAAACTCCATTACCAAGATCTAAATTTGGTTGCGCATAACAAACATAAGGTTCGGTTACTTTAGGGTAAAAATAATAAGTATGGCTTTTATTGTCGATAGTAAGTTTACTGGGATCTCCATATTGGGTCCGAACTTCTCCCTTGTGGAGCTCAACTGTTAATGCATAGGGAGCATCACACCCTGATAATACTTGCTTTGGGTTAGACTTAACTGAATCAGTAATATCACGACCCAATCCATCTTTCCAATTTACAGTAAGATTACCTTTTAAATTTGCTGGTTGTGTTGCTAACGGAACGACTTTATCACCATCATCATCCTGCCAAACCTCATATGGGGCTATCATTAATTGGTCAAATTCCATTTTCGGATAATTATTATTATTTTGGGAGGGCAATGCGACAAAGGTTTCAATACTTTCAAACGTATCTGTTGCTTCTAACATTATCGGGTCATCAACACTTGAGGTATCAACTACCGCATCCGGATAAGCTTCATGTTCACTCGGAATATAAGAGGTGCCATTAGATACTTTTACTCTTAATAACCCTAATGCGGTTGAACCATATTCTTTAGTTAAACCATTATTAAAAGTTAAATATGGTAGTGTACCTTGTATCCATTTTACGGTCGTCGCTGTTAGCGCATAACTATAATTGGGAATGAGGAAAAGGATTAAACTGAATAATACTATCTTTAATTGATAAATTTTAAATCGGCTGGCTGGCTGGCTGGCTGGCTGGCTGGCTGGCTGGCTGGCTGGCTGGCTGGCTGGCTGGCTGGCCTCTAAACAATTGTATTTTAACATAAAATACCCCTATACATCCATATATTTCGTTGTTTTTTACACTATATTTTATTTTAATTTTGAAAAGTATAAATAACGAAGCTAAACCCTGCAAACAGAGAATTTTAAAGATTTGTAAAGATGATTATATAGTTGGTTATAAAAATAATTTTTTAACTCGATATTAGTATTTCATGGTAATTTTATTTATAGTTTACCTTTATTATTATAATTGATTTTCAATTGCCCTTATTAATTATGTTTATTAACACATTAAAACTTAATGATTTTCATAATTATTACAATTTATTATGTTTAGTTATCAATGCTAGCTGATTAAATAAGATACAATGCAAATAAAATAATAAAAAATTTAAAGGATGAAAAGGATTGTTTAAATATTTTAAAATTAAATACTTATTCTTAGTATTCATTATTTTTGTAATTTTTTATATTGCAAAATTAATCTTTTCCCCTGCCGATAATACGGCTAACTATATTACCTCACCTGTCATCAAAAACAATATTGAAAAAACCGTGCTTGCCGATGGCACCATCAATGCTTTTAAACAAGTAAGTGTTGGTGCACAGGTATCAGGTCAAATCAAAAAATTATATGTTGAGTTAGGTGATAAAGTTAAGCAAGGTGATATGATTGCTGAAATAGATGACCTAAAACAAAATAATGATTTAAAACAATCTGAAGCATCACTCAACAGTCTTGAAGCGCAACGTAAATCAAAAAAAGCTAAACTAGTTAATTATCAATTAACTTATGAACGGCAACTAAAATTAGTGAATAAAGGAGTTGGTATACAATCGGATTTAGATGCTGCAACAGCTGATCTTGATGCAATTAAAGCCGATATTGCTGCTTTAGATGCCGATATTATAAGTGCTCAAGTTGCTGTCGATACTGCTAAAGTTAACTTAGGTTATACTAAAATTCGTTCACCTATTGATGGCGTTATCGTAGCGATCCCAGTCGATCAAGGTCAAACCGTTAACTCAGTACAGAGTGCTCCAACCATCGTAAAAGTGGCACAGCTAGATAAGATGACAATTGAAGCGCAAATATCCGAAGCCGATGTGATCAATGTAAAAAAAGGTATGCCAACTTATTTTACTATTTTAGGCCAACCAAATAAGCGATTTAATGGACTAACATTACGTGCAATTGAGCCTGCACCTGATTCAATTAATACTGAAAGTACTTCTAGTGCCAGTGCATCATCTTCTACGACCAAAACCGCTATTTACTATAATGGCTTATTTGACGTGGATAATCCTGACCATATTTTACGCATATCCATGACGGCACAAGTATATATAGTACTGGATGAAGCTAAAAATGTTCTTTCAATTCCATCGCAAGCAATTCAAAAAAGTCTAGCTGGCAATAAAGCTATTGTTTATCTGTTAAATAAACAAAAAAATATTGAAGAACGTGAAGTGATTTTAGGGATTAATAACAATGTAAATGTTGAAATAAAATCAGGACTCAAAGAAGGTGAAACGGTTATTGTTAGTAGCACCAACGGATCTTCACTAAATAATAGTGCAAGAGCGCCAAGGATTCGATTCTGATATGACAAGTAACAATCCTCTTATTAAACTCGATAATATAACTCGAGAATTCCCTGCGGGTGAATCAACTATACAAGTTCTTAAAAACATAAATTTGACGATCAATGCTGGTGAAATGGTTGCTATAATTGGAGCGTCAGGATCTGGCAAATCAACTTTGATGAATATTTTAGGTTGTTTAGATAAACCAACCACTGGAACTTATATAATTGGCGGGCGAGAAACAAGTAAATTATCACCCGATGAGTTAGCCGAATTAAGGCGTGAACATTTTGGTTTCATTTTTCAACGTTATCATTTATTAAATGCTTTGACCGCACAAGGTAATGTCGAAATCCCCGCTATTTATGCGGGTGTAACCAATGAAGACAGACAATCTCGTGCCACTAATATTTTAACTCGTTTAGGACTTGTTGATAAAATCTATAACAAACCAAATCAATTATCTGGAGGTCAACAACAGCGAGTCAGTATTGGTAGAGCCTTAATTAATGGTGGGCAAATTATTCTGGCTGATGAACCTACTGGTGCTCTAGATCGTAAAAGTGGTTTAGAAGTTATGGCTATTCTTCGTGAACTACACCAACAAGGCCATACTATTATTATCGTCACACATGATCCTAATATAGCTAAAAGTGCTGAACGAATTATTGAAATTAGTGATGGAAACATTATTGCAGATTCAATTAATCCTGATTATCAACCCAAACAAAATGACAATCGGCAAGTAAAACAGATAGAAACAACTAAAACTAAAGATAATTTTTGGGCCAAATACTATCGTTTCCGTGATGCTTTTAGAATGGCAATAATCGCTATGTTTTCGCAGCGTTTACGAACATTTCTAACTATGCTTGGTATTATTATTGGAATTGCTTCTGTAGTATCTGTCGTTGCTCTAGGTCAAGGTACCAAACAAAAGATATTGGCCAATATTAATTCATTAGGAACTAGTACGCTAGAAATTTATGCCGGAACCGGATTTGGTGATCGTAATGCAGAAAAGATCACCACGCTGCGCTCATCTGATGCAGATTTTTTAGCCAAGCAAAACTTTGTACACAGTACCACTCCTAATGTTTCTACTAGTGTTTATTTTAGAATTAACAATCTTGCTGTAACAGGAACTGTTAATGGTGTAGGGGAACAATTTTTTGCTGTCCGTGGTTATGATATAACCAAAGGAGAGGCATTTGATCAAAATGATATCATTGCTTCTACACAAGAAGCTGTTATCGATGAAAATACTGTTAAACAATTATTTGCTAACGAAGATCCTATTGGAAAAATTTTAATGGTTGGTCAGTTACCAGTAAAAATTGTTGGCATCGCCACCAAACAGCAACAAGGTTTTGGCAGTAACGAGAGCTTAAATGTCTGGTTACCTTATACTACGGTTATTAATCGCATGGTTGGACAAACTTCTCTAAAAAGTATTACCGTCAGAGTTAATGATGATGTTGATTTATCGATTGCCGAACAGGCCATAAATAAAATCATGTTACAACGACATGGAGTAAAAGATTTTTTTATTTTTAACTCAGATAATATTCGCGAATCAATTGATTCATCAGCTTGGGTTATGACACTATTAATTTCTGCCATCGCTTTGATTTCATTAGTGGTAGGTGGTATAGGAGTAATGAACATAATGCTTGTGTCGGTAACTGAAAGAACTCGGGAAATTGGTGTTCGTATGGCTGTCGGTGCTCGCTCTAGCGATATTCTACAACAGTTTTTGATTGAGGCAATATTAGTATGTTTGATCGGCGGGACAATAGGTATTTTACTCTCATTTGCAATAGGGTTTATTTTTAATTATTTGGTTACTTCTTTTGCTATGAGTTTTTCTGTAATAGCTATTATTGCCGCCTTTAGTTGTTCAAGTATCATAGGTATAATTTTTGGTTATTTCCCAGCTAAACGCGCAGCTCAACTCGATCCAATCTACGCACTAGAAAGAGAGTAAAAGGCTGTATAACGAAAAAACCCTTTGTAATTTTACGAAAATACAAAGGGATTGTTCTCATACCTATCAAATTACCTCTAAAAAACAATTTAAAAATAAATAGTTGATTATTTATTTTCTGGAATTACCTCCGATTTAACTTCCGGTGCAAGCGTTGATTCCGGTTGCACATCTGGTATTACTTGCTCTGGTTTAACCTCTTCTGCCGCAGCTTCTTGTGGCTCAGTTGCCACTGGCGTCGCTTCCGAATTAACGGCCGGAGTCGGGGTTGATTCCGGTTGCGCAGCTGGCGTTACTTGCTCGGATTTAACCTCTTCTGCTGATGCCTCTTGTGACTCAGTTACCGCTGGAGTCGCTTCTGGGTTAACTTCCGGTGCAGGGGTTGATTCCGGTTGCGCAGCTGGTGTTACTTGCTCGGATTTAACCTCTTCTGCTGATGCTTCTTGTGGCTCAGTTGCTGCTGGAGCCGCTTCAGGTTTAACTTCCGGTGCCGGCGTTGATTCCGGTTGCGCAGCTG
Source organism: Gilliamella sp. wkB112 (assembly GCF_001690685.1). Lineage (GTDB taxonomy): Bacteria > Pseudomonadota > Gammaproteobacteria > Enterobacterales > Orbaceae > Gilliamella > Gilliamella apicola_J. The sequence continues at coordinate 274,390 of NZ_LZGL01000020.1, forward strand.
GCGTTACTTGCTCGGATTTAACCTCTTCTGCTGATGCCTCTTGTGGCTGAGTTGCCGCTGGAGCCGCTTCCGAATTAACGGCCGGAGTCGGGGTTG
>NZ_LZGL01000021.1 GCF_001690685.1 Gilliamella sp. wkB112
CTGGCGGTAATAGCGCGGTGGTCCCACCTGACCCCATGCCGAACTCAGAAGTGAAACGCCGTAGTGCCGATGGTAGTGTGGGTATTACCCATGTGAGAGTAGGGTGCCGCCAGACTAATAAATAAGCGAGAGCCCAGCAGTGATGCTGGGCTTTTTTGTTTCTGCTTTTTAATTTTAAATTATGTAAATAATCGATGAGCTCATTAGTTGCATTTAATAAACCGTTTAATGTTATTAGCCAATTTTCTGAACATGAAAAATATCAGACATTAAAAAATTTTATTGAGTTACCTAAATTTTATCCTGCTGGAAGATTGGATACCGATAGTGAAGGACTATTATTGTTAACTAATGATGGTAAATTACAGGCTAAAATTAGTTCTCCAAAATTTAAGTTACCAAAAACCTATTGGGCTCAAGTAGAAGGTCTAATTGATAAACAGGCACTGGATAGATTGATTAATGGTGTTCAGTTGAAGGAATTTCATACAGCACCAGCGATTGTAAAAATAATTGATGAGCCACTTGATTTATGGCCAAGAAATCCCCCAATCAGAGATCGTAAAACTATTCCCACTTCATGGATTAGCCTTACAATAACCGAAGGAAAAAATCGTCAAGTAAGAAGGATGTGTGCTACTGTAGGTTTTCCTTGTTTACGTTTAATTAGAGTTCAAATCGGAAGATATAATTTATTTGATCACCATTTACAGCAAGGTGAATGGAAAACTATCACAATAAATGATCTTTAATCGATAGTGTTTAAATAATATTAAGCAGTCTCACTGAATGCGTTGGGCTTTATATTAAAATAAGATAAAATGATTAATAGATATGATCATCGGATAAGGTATTTATGACTGAACAAAAAAAAGAAGGATTCTTCACTCGTTTAAAAAAAGGTCTTTTTAAAACCAAGCAAAATATTGGATCTGGTTTTCTTAGCTTATTTAGAGGGAAAAAGATTGATGATGCATTATTTGAAGAGCTTGAAGAACAATTGCTAATTGCTGATGTTGGATTTGATACAACCCAAAAAATTATCCAAACGTTGACTCAACAAGCCAGTAGAAAAGAATTAAAAGATGCAGATGCATTACATGATCTTTTAAAACAAGAAATGAATACTATTTTAACTGATGTAGATAAGCCACTTAATGTAGAAACTCATCAACCATTTGTAATATTAATGGTTGGAGTTAATGGTGTTGGTAAAACAACTACAATAGGTAAATTGGCTCGTCAATTTCAGCAACAAGGTAAATCAGTAATGCTTGCCGCCGGAGATACTTTTCGTGCAGCGGCGGTTGAACAATTACAAGTTTGGGGTGAACGGAATCACATTCCGGTAATAGCGCAGCATACTAATGCTGATTCAGCTTCTGTTATATTTGATGCTATACAAGCAGCTAAAGCAAAGAGAGTTGATATTTTAATTGCCGATACCGCTGGACGTTTACAAAATAAATCTCATTTAATGGATGAGTTAAAAAAAATAGTGCGAGTAATTAAAAAGCAAGATGAAACAGCTCCGCATGAAATCATGTTAACTATTGACGCTAGTACTGGTCAAAATGCTATTAGCCAAACTAAATTATTTAATGAAGCTGTTGGTGTGACAGGATTAGCATTAACTAAATTAGATGGAACTGCAAAAGGTGGAATAATTTTTAGCATTGCTGATCAATTTCATATTCCTATTCGTTATATAGGTGTGGGTGAAAAAATAGAGGATTTAAGGCCTTTTGTTGCAAGTGATTTTATTGATGCTTTATTTGATGAAACAGATGAATAGAGAATAATCATGATCCAATTTCAACGAGTAAGTAAAGTTTATTCTGGTGGTAAACCTGCATTGCAAAATATAAGTTTTACTTTACTATCAGGAGAAATGGCATTCTTAACCGGGCATTCTGGTGCTGGGAAGAGTACCTTAATGCGATTAATTTGTGGTTTAGAAAAGGCCAATGATGGTAAAATTCTGTTAAATGGTATTAATGTTTCAAACCTTAAAAGACAAGAAATGCCATTCTTACGGAGAACTATTGGTATGATTTTTCAAGATCATCAGTTACTGATGGATCATACTGTTTATGAAAATGTAGCAATTCCATTAATAATTTTGGGTAAATCTTCTGAAGAGATTCGGCGACGGGTTTCAGCATCTCTTGATAAAGTGGGATTGATAGATAAAATGAAATTTTATCCTATACAGCTATCAGGCGGTGAGCAACAACGGGTTGGTATTGCTCGAGCTATTGTTAATCATCCAAGTGTATTACTTGCTGATGAACCGACTGGTAATTTAGATGATAAACTATCAAAAGATATTTTAAAGTTATTTGAAGAATTTAACCAAGCTGGGGTAACAGTATTAATGGCGACGCATAATATGGGACTTATTCGTCGTAAACATCATCGAATATTGCATTTAAATCAAGGACGTTTAGAAGAGTAAAATTAATGAAAAACTCTACTGTCAGATCAAGTAAATCAAAAATTCAAAATAATTTTTTAGCTCGCTGGAAAAGGCAGATTGGTTATGCTTGGCACAATGTATTTAATAACTTTTACCAACATATTCTAGCTTCATTATTAACAATTTTTGTTATTGCTATTTCAATTGCTTTGCCAACTATCGGTTATTTATTATGGAAAAATGCTAATGAAGCTGCTCAGCAATGGTACCCAACACCTAATTTAACCATTTACATAAGTAAAACATTAACACCAGAACAGACAACAGATCTCATTACTAAATTTAAAACGTATTCTGAAGTTGATAAAGTTGATTATCTTTCGCGAGATGAAACCAAAGAAGAGTTTATAACATGGTCAGGATTTGGAAATGCTTTAGATTTATTAGATGATAACCCTCTACCTGCAGTAGCAATTATTATTCCTAAAGATGAAGCCAAACAAACTACTATATTACATCAATTGCAAATTGAATTTCTTAAACTTGATGGTGTGGATGATGTTCGATTAGATGATAGTTGGTTTACTCGCTTAATTGCTCTAACCGATATGGTTAAATCAATAGTTTGGATTATTTCAATATTTATGATAATTGCTGTATCTCTGGTTATTGGTAATAGTATCCGTTTGAATATTTTTGCACGAAGACAGACAATTGTAGTCATGCAATTAATAGGAGCCACGGAAGGATTTATTTTACGTCCGTTTTTATATAATGGTATTTTTATAGGATTGGTTAGTGCTATTTTGGCATTGATTCTATCGGAAGTATTTATTCTTCAAATAGATGCAATCATATTGAATGTTTCAGATGTTTTTGGAACAATATTCACAATTAAAGGATTAGTATGGGATGAATGTATATTAATTATCCTATTTTCAATGATTATAGGTTGGCTTTCAGCTTTAATTACTACTAAGCGATATTTAAATATAACTGGTTAAATGTTTGCGTAGTTAGTTAAAATAATTAAAATATCGTTATTTCGAAATAGTTCTACAATAACGAATTATAAATAAAAATTGTGAACTAAATCACATTTTAAAGGTCTAATATAACAGAAAGATCGTTTAAGATAGTTTGTAAATTGTTGCAATAAATAGATGCAACAAAATTAATTTAAAAGGGGAATTAAATGAGTACTGAAATGAAAATGCAAGCAGTTGCTTTAATCCCACAAGGAAATATTGAATCATATCTTCGTATGATTAATAGTTACCCAATGTTAACAGCAGAAGAAGAAAAATCATTAGGGGAAAAACTTTATCATAATGATGATGTAGATGCGGCACGACAATTAATATTATCTCATTTGCGATTTGTGGCACATATTGCCCGTGGGTACTCTGGTTATGGCTTACCACAAGCTGATTTAATCCAAGAAGGTAATATTGGTTTAATGAAAGCGGTGCGTCGTTTTAATCCTGAAATGGGGGTGCGCCTAGTATCATTTGCCGTACATTGGATAAAAGCGGAAATCCATGAATATGTGTTAAAAAATTGGAGAATAGTCAAAGTCGCAACAACCAAAGCCCAAAGAAAGTTATTTTTTAATCTAAGAAAAAATAAACATCGCTTAGGTTGGTTTAATAACACGGAAGTTGATATGGTAGCTGATGAATTAGGTGTTAGCCGTAAAGATGTGTTAGAAATGGAATCACGTATGTCCGCGCAAGATATGTCTTTTGATGTAGATAGTGATGATGACGATAATACCATTGTTGCACCAGCACTTTACCTGGAAGATAGTAATTCTGATTTTTCTAAATCAATTGAAAATGATAATTGGGAAACAGATGCAACAGATAAATTACATGATGCATTATCACAATTAGATGAACGTAGTCAGGATATTATTAAAGCTCGTTGGTTAGATTCTGATGATAGCAAATCAACATTACAGGTTTTAGCTGATAAATATAGTGTTTCAGCTGAACGAATCCGTCAGCTAGAAAAAAATGCTATGAAAAAATTGAGAATTGCTATCGAAGCATGATTTAGTTAAATTATATTGATCTATGAAGCCTTACTTAATATTAAGTAGGGCTTTTTTATTACTATTTATTGTAGAAAAATATCGTATTAGTTAAATATAACTATAATATAATATATTTGTTTTGCGATAATTAGTTATCGTAAAACAATAATTAATTGTTGTTTTTTGTTTTCTCTAATGAGAATCTGTGTTTAGTTTTTATAAAAAGAGAGGAAATAAACATGAACACAGATTTAACCCAAAAATATTCTCGTTTGAATCTATATTGCAAATTTATGGCATTATTAACAATTATTCCTATTTTAAGTACATTAATTGGGGCGCTATCTCCCTTACTCTTTTATTTTTTTGATACTACAAATATTGGTCTGGGTTCAGGTGGATATTCTTTCTTTATTTCTAATGGAATCAATGAGGTGGATCCTAAAAGTTTATCCTTATGGCAAGCAACATTGTCTACATTGATAGACACCTTCTCAATACTTATTTTAGCTTATGCTTTTTATCAACTTAGATTACTTTTTTTAAACTATAGTCAATCAGAATATTTTTCAGAAAAATCGGCTAGTCATTGTTATATTTTTGGAAAAATGTTAGTTATTTGGTCAATATTTGGTATTTTATCTGAACCATTATTAACTTTTATTTTAACTTTTAATAATGATCCTTCTGAACGTTATATTTCTTTTTCATTTACTAGCGAAGATATTATGACGTTATTTCCTGCTATTAGTATTATGCTTATTGGTCAAATTTTAAAAAAAGCATGCCAGATTGCAGAAGAAAATAGACAATTTATTTAAAAGGAGTTAAGCATGCCGATTATTATTAATTTAGATGTGATGCTGGCTAAACGTAAAGTTAAATCAAAAGATCTGGCTTTGGCTATTGGTATTACAGAACAAAATCTATCCTTACTTAAACAAGGAAAAGTAAAGGGATTTAGATTTGCAACTCTGGAGGCAATCTGTGAATATTTAGATTGCCAGCCAGGGGATATATTAGAGTATATTCCTAATCAAGAAGGATAAACTTTATTCACTTATAGATAGCATTGCAGCTTCTTGTGCGTGTAGTAAAGCTGTATCGAAAAAAGGAATTGCACAGTCTTGCTGTGAGATTAATAATCCGATCTCGGTGCAGCCTAAAATAACACCTTTAGCGCCTCGTTTAGCTAGTTTCTCAATAATAGTAAGATAGGCTTGTTTAGATTCTGGTTTGATTATGCCGCGACAAAGTTCATCATAAATAATGTTATTAATTACATTCCTATCTGATTCATCAGGAATTAATACGTCAAGCCCCTTCTCAACTAGTTTAGCTTTGTAAAAGTCTTGTTCCATAGTATATTTAGTGCCTAATAAAGCAACAGAGTTAATATTTTGATTGAGTAAGTGTTTTGCTGTGACATCGGCAATATGAATGATTGGAATAGTAATTGCGTTTTGAATTTGATCTGCGACTTTATGCATGGTATTTGTACAAATAACAATAAAATCAGCACCCGCTCCCTCTAATCGTTTGGCGGCATCAATTAAAATTAATGCACTTTTATCCCATTCATTATTAGCTTGACAACTTTCTATCTCTTGAAAATCGACACTGTATAAAATGCTTTTTGCAGAATGTAAACCACCTAATGATTTAGCGATAACTTGATTAATAACTTGGTAATAAGTAACGGTACTTTCCCAGCTCATTCCACCAATTAAACCAATTGTTTTCATTGAATTATTCCTTTAAAAAATGTTCCCCAAAAATTTATATCCACAATGATAAAATATTTTTATTGGTAATAGATTTTTACTAAAATTAGTTAATTGCAACAATATAACATATTGACAGTAAATAAATATTTTTTTATAAGTTATTATCTATATATTTTTTAAATCTTTTTAACTTTGAAGCTTATTAATTTAAAGGTAAGCTTATAGAAACGTAAGTTTGAGTATATAACTATACTTTAATCTTAAATTAGATTTTATTTATAAAAATAATGGAATAAGTGATTGGAAAATATCATATTGAGGAAGAATAAATCAGTGATGAATAGAACTATCAATTATCTATTTTTTATGCCAATTATATTATTATTTTCTTTTTCATGTTTGGCCGAAACAAAAGTAATTCATGTACTTGTAGCTTTGTGTGACAACAAATATCAAGCCATCGCTCCTGTTCCCAAAGCAATTGGTAATGGGCAAGATCCTAAAAGTAATCTTTACTGGGGAGCGGCTTATGGTTTTAGAACTTATTTTTCTAAGCAAAAAGAATGGCAAGTCCTTCAAATTAATAACTCTAGTAACAGTAAAATATTAGAAGAAATTATATATAAACACCAAAACCAAGATGTATACCTAGTTGCACAGGCATATAATGGAAAATATATTGATGATACAGTAGATGATTTTTTGGATTATTCAGCAGGGAAAAAACAACACTCATTTATTCTTGATGGAAAACAGATAAATGCAGGAGGACAAGCTGATCTGGTTATCTATATTGGGCATGATTCATTAATGGAATGGTCTTGGAAAAAATATTTACCAGATAGTTGGCGCTGGGAAACATTATCAAAACAGCAACAAGAAAAACAAAAATCTCGCTTTGCAGCAGTTTTTGCCTGCAAAAGTCAAAAATATTTTTCTCCCGCATTATCTCGTTTAGGTATTACACCTTTAATTTTGACTACTCATCGTATGGCACCAGAAGCTTATAGTATTTATGCCATGATTGATGGTTGGTTACAAGGTGAGTCAAAAGCAAGTATTCGGTTAAAGGTGGCTAGTGCATACAGTAAATATCAGAAATTAAGTAAACCTGCTTTACAAATGTTTGTTACTGAATATAGCCAATAACTTTTTTTCATTATTCAGCAGTGCAAGTTTGTTACTATATAGAAAAAAGATATAAAATTACTTAGTACCAATTTTATTCTCTAATTATGTAAGCAAGGCGACATTGATTATGACTGAACCTAAAATTGTAATTCTAACAGGAGCGGGTATTTCAGCTGAATCCGGGTTGTCAACTTTTCGTGCCCAAAATGGCTTATGGGAAGGGTATAATGTGGATGATGTTGCAACTTATGAAGGCTATAAACGAGATCCTACCGCGGTACATAAATTTTACAATATGTTGCGTAATAAATTGCAAGATCCTAAAGTTCATCCTAATACTGCTCATTATGCATTAGCAGAGCTAGAACAAAAATTAGGATCTGATAACGTATTGATTGTAACACAGAATGTGGATAACTTGCATGAAAAGGCAGGATCTAAAAATATTATCCACATGCATGGTGAGTTACTAAAGGTTCGTAATGAAAAAACAGGAGAAATAATTGATTGTTATGGTGATATAGATTATAACCAAAATAAATTAATTCGACCGCATATTGTTTGGTTTGGCGAGATTCCATTACAAATGGATGAAATTTATGATGCACTTTTACAGGCAGATTATTTTATTTCAATAGGAACTTCTGGTAATGTCTATCCTGCCGCAGGATTTGTGCAAGTGGCGAACCAATCAGGCGCTAAAACTGTGGAGCTTAATTTAGAACCTAGCTTAGGAGAAAGTTTGTTTCATACAAAAATATACGGTGCGGCAAGTAAAGTAGTACCTAAATTCATTTATACACTAATTTAATTTTTAGATGTTATTCTAGTTCTCCTAAATAGCTTTGCCCCCCTAATTTATTCATTTGAATCCGAATCCATGCTGCTTTTTTTTGCACATAGTTACTAGGTGTTGCTGGGTTCCATTTTCTGGGATTCGGTAAAGTTGCTGCTAACAAGCTTGCTTGGTAAGGTGTTAATTGTTTTGCACTAACATTGAAATAATGACGTGCCGCTGATTCTATTCCAAAAATACCTTCTCCCCATTCAGCATAGTTTAAGTAGATTTCAAGTGTACGTTGTTTTGGCCAAATAAGCTCAATCCAAAGAGTAAACCATGTTTCAATTCCTTTGCGAATCCAGCTGCGAGATGGCCATAAAAAGATATTTTTAGCTACCTGCTGAGTGATTGTGCTTGCACCACGTATTTTTTTATTATTTTGGTTATATTCTAGGGCCTTACTTATAGCATTGAAGTCAAACCCCCAATGTTTCGGAAAGTTTTGATCTTCAGAAGCTATAACTGCAATTTTTATATTATCTGATATCTCATCCCAATCCTTCCATATTTGTTGTTGAGTTATGTTCCAGTTAACAATTTTTCTTTCTAACATTAACATTGAACCCAAAGGATTAACCCAGCGCATTATTAGAATTGACAAAATCGACAATAGCAAAAGGCCAATTATTACTTTTAAAACTATCTTTAGAGTCTTTTTTGATATTGGGTTCATATTAGTTGAGTAAATGAAAAAGTAAGCGATAAAGATACGATAAATTATGCTTTATATAAATAGTTTTTTATAAACTCTATTATTGGCTGTGGCTGGTTGATATTAAATTGAGGTATTGAAAGATCTAATACTTTATCGCATGCTACTGCAATAGTAAATTCATCAATGAATAGAGGTTTTTGGGTGGTACTTCGGTGGCAGATAATTTTCGGTAATGGTTCATCTTTAAATCCTTCAACCAAAATCAAGTCAACATCAGAAAATTTATGAATTAATGCATTTAAATCAGCTGGTTGATTTGGTGTTTCACAAACCATTGCATAACGATTATCACAGGCGATAATTGTTTGTGACGCTCCAGCTTTACGCAATTCATAACTATCTTTACCTGGAAGATCTATATCAATATCATGATGTGCATGTTTTAAGATAGCTACTTTATAGCCTTGTTTACTTAGAAGCGTGATAATTTCCTTAAGTAAGGTCGTCTTACCACTATTACTATAACCACATACAGCCAGAACTTTATTTTTCATAATTTATTGCACTATAAAAGCGACCAAAAGATGTTACTCATTATATAAAATTAATTATATTATAATATCCATCAAATATAAGAGATAAAGGTATATAGGTATGTATAATTTTACTAATGATTATAATGAAACGGTTCATCCTGAATTGCTAAAAGCCGTTACTAGTACAACTAATCAAAAAATAAAAGGTTATGGTTTAGATGATTATTGTACTAAGTCCAAGGAAAGCATAAAACAACAATTACAATCACCAAATGCAGATATTCATTTTATGCCTGGTGGCACAATTACTAACTTGACGGTAATTTCACATATTTTAAAGCCTTACCAAGCTATTATTGCAGCAAATAGTGGGCATGTAAATGTTCATGAAACTGGTGCAATTGAAGCTACCGGACATAAAGTATTAACCGTAAAAACAGAAGATGGCAAATTAACTCCAGAATTAATCGAAGAGATGTTAATTTTTCATTGTGATGAACATATGGTACAACCAAAATTAGTTTATATTTCGAATACTACTGAACTAGGAACAATATATACTAAACAAGAACTACGAGAAATATATCAATTTTGTCAAAAAAAACATTTATATCTTTACTTAGATGGTGCACGTTTAGCTATGGCATTAGCTGCAACTGAAAACGATATATCTTTCCCTGATTTAGCAAAATACACTGATATTTTTTATATCGGGGGAACTAAAGTAGGAACTTTCTTGGGTGAAGTGGTTGTTTTTAATAATACCACTATTAGTAAAGATTTTCGTTTTAGTATGAAGCAAAAAGGTGCCATATTAGCGAAAAGTTGGATTGTTGCTGTACAAATGAATGCATTAATGCAAAATAATCTCTATCTAGAATTAGGCCGTCATAGTAATAATATGGCTGAAAAACTGAAAACTATTTTTGAAAATGCTGGATTAACATTTGCTTTTAAACCACAAAGCAATCAGCTTTTTGTTAATTTTCCTAATAATCTAGTTAAAAAAATTCTAAGTAATTATAGTGTTGATAATCTAGGTGCGATGGGCATAGGGTATACATGTTTACGGTTTTGTACTTCTTGGGCAACACAAGAAGATGAAATTCAAACATTAGCTAAATATTTAAAAGGAGTTATTGATATTTAATATTTTGTTAACAAATGGCTTTACTATTTTATTTGCCTTTTATTATCATTACAGCAAATTTACTTGTCATTAAATTATGGATTTACAATATCCAGTCACTATGTTGTCTGTTACGCTTTTTCTTGCTTAGCTTTATTAAGTATTTCTGGAGTATTAATATTGATAAAACAAGATACTTTATCACTAAAATCAACAGACAAGGCATTGATTTGTTGCAAAAATATCATCAATTTTCTATCACCTTGCTCTAAATATGCTTTGAGTTGTGGTGTGACAATTTTATTGATAAGCAGGATCGTTGGGTGGTTATATTTACCATCAAAGGGATAAACCGCTTTATTGGTATCAATGTGTTTAGATAAACGTGTGATTAAGTTATCTGGTAAAAAAGGAGTATCACAACTTACAAATAAATTCCATTGTGTTTGGCTACGTTGTAATCCACTGTAGATACCCGATAGTGGTCCTAAATATCCTTTATAATCATCAGAAAATATCGGGTAACCGGCTTTTTGATATTGTTCAAAATGACGATTACAATTGATCATAATTGAATTGACTTGGTATTGGATGCAATCGATGACGTGTTGATAAAGCGGTTTACCTTTTAATAATAATAATCCTTTATCATTACCATTCATGCGTGAGCTTTGCCCTCCTGCTAAAACTATTGCTGTAATTGATAGTTTTTCCATAAATTATTTCTCTTTAACATTGCGAAAAAACAAAATAACATTACTATATACTATAGTTATTTAAAGTTGCAGGATTGATTACTAAAAATTATTTATATGGTTATAAGATTTTATAATCCTCAATATTTAACAAACTATTCTTATAGTGATTTAGAGTTTTTGAAAAAGTGAGTCAATAACTTTGCCTTACTTTTTCAAAAGTAGAGTACAAGCATCTACTCTGTATAATTTTATATCATTATCTTCTAGTGAGTCGAAAATTAAAAGAAGGTATTAATTATGAAATGTCATCGTATTGATGAGTTAATAGAATTGTTACAAACGGCTTGGGAAAAAGATTCTGATCTTAATTTATTACAATTTTTAACAAAATTAAGTCAAGAATCTGGTTTTGAAGGTGATATAAAAGATCTTAGTGATGAAGTTTTAATTTATCACTTAAAAATGCGTGATACTGATAAAAATGAAATTATTCCAGGATTAAAAAAGGATTATGAAGAAGATTTCAAATCCGCTCTACTAAAAGCGCGTGGAATTATCAAAGAATAAGGAGAATCACAAATATGAAAAAGACGCTAATTGCTATGAGCGCCTTACTGTTAGCTGTGACTTGTTTTGCTGAAGAAACTCCGGAAACAGCTAAATCAGAAACAACACAGTTAACAACTGATGCTACTACCTTAGCGCCGATTGAGGATGGTAAGCAATATTTTACTTTAATGGGCTTGCCATCACCAGATAAAGAAATTATTGAATTTTTTTCCTTTAATAGTTCAAGTTGTTTTGATTTTGAAAATAAATATCGTGGACCGCAAACTATAACTAAAGCGTTACCCGATGGTGTCGTATTTAAACGCTATCACATAAATTTTGGGCCATTATCGTCGGATTTAGCTCAAGCATGGGCAATAGCTAATGTGTTAGGTATCCAAGATAAAGTTTCAGAGGCACTTTATTCTGCCATCCAAGAAAAACATTCGATAAAAAGAGCTGATGATATTAAAGCTGTGTTTGCTAGTTTAGGTGTTAATGCTGAAACATATGATAAAACAAAAAACAGTTTTTTAGTTAAAGTTTTTATGAATCAGCAATCGGAGGCCGTAAAAGAATTAAAACCAAATTCTATTCCTGCTGTTATTGTAAATCGTAAATTTCGTATTAATAATCGAGGAATTGATATTACTACTGACGAGGAATACACGAATAATTACGCTAGAGTTGCAATATACCTTAGTCAATTAGAAACTAAAATTGAGCCAGTAGTCGAGTCACAAGAGGCATCAGCAGAACAGGTTAAATCCGAGCAAGCAACCTTAGATGTGCAACCGGAATCAACCCCGACTCCGGCCGTTAATTCGGAAGCGACTCCAGTGGCAACTGAGCCACAAGAAGCAGCAGCAGAAGAAGTTAAACCAGAGCAAGTAACGCCAGCTGCGCAACCGGAATCAACGCCGGCACCGGAAGTTAAACCTGAAGCGGCTCCAGCAGCAACTGAGCCACAAGAAGCATCAGCAGAAGAGGTTAAACCAGAGCAAGTAATACCAGCTGTGCAACCGGAATCAATGCTGGCTCCAGCCGTTAATTCGGCGACTCCAGCGACAACTGAGCCACAAGAAGCTGCGCCAGAAGAGGTTAAACCAGAGCAAGTAACCCCAGCTGCGCAACCGGAATCAACCCCGACTCCGGCCGTTAATTCGGAAGCGGCTCCAGCGGCAACTCAGCCACAAGAGGCATCAGCAGAAGAGGTTAAATCCGAGCAAGTAACGCCAGCTGCGCAACCGGAATCAACGCCGGCACCGGAAGTTAAACC
>NZ_LZGL01000022.1 GCF_001690685.1 Gilliamella sp. wkB112
TTATTTACTAAGGGTCGCTTCTAATGCATCAATAGATGTACGCAAACCTGCTTCTACACTCATAGTCAAATCTTCCATTTCTAAAGAAACATAACCATCATAACCAGTCATGCTCAATACTGAAAAGAACTCTTTCCACCATTGTAGATCTTTACCACAACCAACAGCAACATAGTTCCAAGTTCTGTTTTTGGTGTCTGTAACAGGTTTATATTCCATTAGACCATCTATATCGGCTAATCCTCGTTCAATGCGAGCATCTTTACCATGAACATGGTAAACCGCACCTTCTAATTTACGAGCACCGGCAATTGGATCTGCTCCCATTGCAATTAAGTGAGAAGGGTCCAGGTTCATTCCAATAATCTCACCTACTGCATCACGTAAACGTAGCAATGTCGAAGGATTATAAACAAGTTGACATGGAAATTCTTCTAGTGCAATTTTTTCTACGCCATGTTTTTTTGCATGTTTTGCAAATTGCTTCCACCATGGAATAGCAACTTTATTCCACTGATAGTCAATAGCACCTGGCATATAATCAGGCCAAGATATAGTAGAAGTGATCCAGTTAGGGATTTTATCATCAGGCCCCCCCCCAGGTAATCCACTCATCATTACTATTTTTTTTACGCCTAATTTACCGGCTAACTCAACGGTTTGGTAAGCTGTATGTGTATGTTTTTCTCCCATTTCACCTGGAGCTAAAGGGTTACCGGAACAGTTAAGCGCAGCAATTTCCATTCCACGTTTAGTTAATTCGGCTTTAAATGAAGCTAATTTTTTATCATCAGCTAATAACTCAGCGGTTTTAACATGTGGGCAAGTAGCCCAACCTCCAGCAGTCATTTCAACTGCGTTAATGCCGTATGCTTTTACTTTATCCAACATTTCAGGGTATGGAAGAGTGGCTAATACATCTGTACATAATGCTAATTTCATCATTGTATCCTCTAAATTAATTTAATTAATTAAAATCTACCCATGAACTGTCTTTATCTGCTGATCTTACACAGTTTTGCACCCAACGAATACCTTCAACACCAGAAACTAAGTCAGGATAAATTAAATTATCTAATGTTTTTTGGTCACCACGATTTTGTGCATCAATAGCGATCGCAAATTTTAGATAAATGTTGGACCATGATTCAGGTAAACCTTCGGCATGTAATGCACCTAGTCGTTCATATTCATTACATTCGTCATATAAATATGGCATTGCACGAATCATTTTTTGTACTGGTTGTCCTTGAATTTCATACAATAATTCATTAGGCTGATTATCATGCCACTCAATGCTTGCTTTTGAACCGATGATTCGGATTCGATGACCATCCATACATCCGGCATTTACAGCTGAAGACCATAACCGACCAACAGCCCCATTATTGTAATGCATCAATACATAGGCATTATCTTCAAGAGGCGCTCGGCTTTTAATAAAGCTTTGACGATCACAAAGTAATTTCGTTATTTTCAAATCAGGGCAAATTAAGCGTGACATAAAATAAGTATGTGTGGATAAATCACCTAGTACAAATGATGGACCAGCAATTTTAGGATCGACTCTCCATTTTTGTCCTTCACTTTTTTTATCTCCTTCTTCAGTTGCGCTGAAACCATGAGTATATTGTAGTTCAAGCATTCTGATTTCACCTAAGTCACCATTTTGCACCATCTTACGCATTTGTAGTAACAAAGGGTGACCTGAAAAACCATAAGTAACTCCGACTATTTTCCCTTGTTTTTTAGCTAATTGAATTATTTCTTCTCCTTGAGAAACTTCGAAAAATAAAGGTTTTTCACAAATAACGTGTAATCCTGCTTCTAATGCAGCTTTACAAATTTCGTAATGTGTACCATTAGGTGTTGCTATAGTAACGACTTCAACACCGTCACTGCGTTTAGCTTCTTCTAAAAATAATGTTTTGTAATCAGGATAACAACGGGAAGGATCCATTCCTAATTGAAAACCAAAATTTTTTCCTCTTTCAGCATCAATATCAAAAGCGGCCGCAGTTAGCTTGTAAGCTGTATTATCTCTTAATGCACCTAAACGATGTTTATAACCTACATTACTGGTACGGCCACCACCAATAATTCCCCAACGTAAAGGCCGTTCGATTTTTTTCTCACCAATTATCATAGTTAGCATCCTCTTTGGTTTAATTTTAAATAAAAATAGATTTTTTAACCTCATCAACGAGATTCATAATAAAAGAGGTTATATGGGCGAAAAATAAGGTATTTTGCTGAGTTATTCATGTTTTTTGCTTTTTTTATTATTTTGTTATTTAGGTCACAAAAGAGTAATTAAATGAATTTTGTTAACTAAATCACAATAATTGTCTTTTTATATGGTTAGAGGGTTTATTTTTTTTTTATTTAATTTAAATTTAAACAAAATCAAGATTTGCATACTTCGTCAACATACAAGATGAACATCTAAGAAGTTAGATGTGACTATATCTTATTTTTTATGGTTTTAGTTAAAAGGTGATTTTATGCAAAGTGTTGATCCTGGTGTTTTACCTAATTCTTATTGTTTTTCATATACACCATCTGAGTTAGCAAAAAGGTTATATTATTATCCTGTATGGTGCGGTCACTATTTTTGTAATGCAAATTACTTCATGAAACGTAAAAGCTATCCTTATTTATTAATTTTATATGTAATAAATGGTAAATTTAATCTTGAGTATGAAGGTTTGACATTAACTGCTCATGCGGGAGAGGTTATCTTTATTGATTGTCAGAAAGCACATTATTACTATGCTTCAGAAGGTTTAGAATTTTTATATATTCATTTTGATGGCAATAATTCGCATGAACTTTGCCAACAAATAACAGAAACGCATGGTTATCTTTATCATAATAGTAAAACAAATACACAAATAGGCGAGATTTTATATAGTGTAGCTGAAAAATGTAATAAAAATCATGTAATCTGTGCTCCAGCTTTTTCATTGATTATATATCAGTTATTGATGGCGGTGAGCTCTGCCCCAACTGATTCAGAACAACATCGTAGTGCTGTGCTGCGTTCAATTAATTATATAAAAAGTAATGCAAATAGAAAAATAACATTAGAAGAACTTTCCAAACATGTGAATCTAAGTCGTTATTATTTTTCGCATCTTTTTAAAGCTGAAACAGGCTATTCTCCACGAGAATATATAGTTAGTACACGTTTAGATAAAGCTAAAATTTTACTTAAAACAACAAGACTCTCTATTGCCGAAATAGCTTATGAAATTGGTTATGATAATTCTGGAAGCTTTATTAATATTTTCTGTAGCAAAGTGGGTATATCACCTTCAATGTTTAGAATAACATCATAATTATTAGGTTTTTCTGAGTTCTATGGGAGGGTAATAAATTACTCAGATTCAGTATATTGTTAACATATCAATAAAAATATGTGGCGATAATGTGAAGTAGATCATATTTATAAGCATAAAACCGTAAAATAAGCTGACAAATGTCTCACTTCTTACTTTTTAGCTTTTTTTGTTTAATTTTATAACCTAATATGATACGGCTATTATATAGCACCTCATCAACAAATAACCGAGTGGTGTTCAACAGTTGAACAACTGTAGGACATTGGTAATTTGTTGGGAGGAAATATGCAAATAATAGCAAATATCCTAATTTTCACAATAAGCTATAGTGATGTTGCTTATTCAAATCTATGCTATCTATTTTTCATTAGCCGTGCCTTTCCTTTCTTTAATAATCCTTATATGTTCATGATTAGGATTCCTTATCGATTGGCAAATGGAAACATACCTCCTAACTATCACAAAATATTACTTAACTAGCAGTTAAGTATAATTATTATAGAGAGGTTTATATGGATATAAGTACAAATAAAATTGATAGACGTATTAAACTTATGCCATTTATTACAGCCATTGGTGGATTATGTTTCGGATATGATACTGGTGTTATTTCTGGAGCATTACTCTTTATGGGAGCAGACCTTAATTTAACACCAGTTACTGAAGGTTGGGTAACTTCATCACTGTTAATTGGGGCTTGTATAGGCTCTGTTTTTGGGGGTTCTCTGTCAGACTCTTATGGTCGTCGTAAAATCATGTTACTTGTGGCTATCATGTTTGCTATTGGAGCAATAGGAACAGCCATAGCGTGGGATGTGTCATCCATGGTTAGTTTCCGTATTTTTTTGGGATTAGCCGTTGGGGGTGCCTCTGTTATAGTACCTGTTTATATTGGTGAAATCACACCTAAAAGATACCGTGAAACCTTAACGTCAGTTAATGAAGTAATGATTGTTACTGGACAGCTACTTGCATATTCGGTTAATGCTGCAATTGCAATTGCATACCCAGAATCATCACATAACTGGCGTTGGATGTTAGCTATTCCAGCTTTACCTGCAATATTATTGTGGTTTGGTATTTTAAAATGTCCTGAGTCACCAAGATGGTTTGCCAAAAAAGGTCGACTTAAAGAAGCTAAAACAATGCTAGAACAATATCGTAATAAAAATATTGATGATATTGAGGAAGAATATGAAAGCATCGTTATTATTTCACAAAATCAATCTATTAGGAGTATGAGTTTTTTAGATATTTTGAAACATAAATGGGCAAAAAAATTATTGATGTTCGGTATTTTGATTGTAATTGCGTCACAAGGTACGGGAGTTAATGCCATTATGTATTATGCCCCTACAGTACTTAAAACAACAGGATTAGGTAATTCTGCTGCATTAGTAGCTACTATTGGTAACGGTATAGTTTCAGTCTGTGCAACTATTATCGGATTATCAATTATTGCAAAAATTCATCGAAGACGAATGTTTATTACAGGGCAAATTGGATGCACACTTTCTTTATTTGCCATTGCTCTTACATTCAACTCCTTATTTAGTATTGAAACAATAGGTAATGATGATTTGCTTGTTGCCCATCATGAGTATGCCAGCTATATCGTATTATTATTTATGCTGACTTTTTTAATGTTCATGCAAGGTTTTTTAGGACCTGTATTTTGGTTAATGCTATCAGAAATTTTTCCATTAGCTATGAGAGGAATTGGCATGGGCATTTCCGTTCTATTTTGTTGGGTTACTAATTTTTTGATAGCGCTACTTTTTCCTATATTGCTAAACTGTTTAGGTAGTAGTGTAACATTTACAATTTTTGGTGTTTGTAATATTTGCTTTATTGTTTTGATTATTAAATTCTTACCTGAAACAAAAGGTAAAAGTTTAGAAGAAATTGAGATTGAATTAAAAAAATAGTAGTTACTCCTTTAACTATTTTTGATAAATGAATTATGGAGGAAAAATGATTGAAATTATAACTGAGGAAAACCTTCATTTAGGTTGTTATGCCAATAATAAAGAACAAGTGTTATCTATGTTAAATGAAGCTTTCCAATCTAAAGGTTATGTGAACCAAGATTGTTTAGTTTTTTTAATTGAACGGGAAAAGCAGGTTTCGACCTTTTTAGGGAATGGTATAACATTACCTCATTTACCCATGTTAGCTAAACAGATAATAGTTAAAACAGGAATAGAAATTTTTCAGTTTCCTGATGGAGTCATTTGGGATAGAAAAAATATTATGTTCATCGCTATAGGTGTCATAGCTAAAGAAAAAGAGCATATTGACCTTTTGAAAGAAATTGTAACAATTTTTAGTGATGAGATTATCTCTAATGTGCTTTCAATATTAACAAGTAAACAAGACTTTCTTCGTATATTGAAACAAAACTATCATTCTTGATGATTGAATAATATCTTGTTGAATTATTTTAATCTATATATTTAGAATAGTTTTTAATGAAATAACCACTTAAAAGTTTTTATAATTTAAGTGGTTATTTGTTACATAGCATTTATTTACTAAGGGTCGCTTCTAATGCATCAATAGATGTACGCAAACCTGCTTCTACACTCATAGTCAAATCTTCCATTTCTAAAGAAACATAACCATCATAACCAGTCATGCTCAATACTGAAAAGAACTCTTTCCACCATTGTAGATCTTTACCACAACCAACAGCAACATAGTTCCAAGTTCTGTTTTTGGTGTCTGTAACAGGTTTATATTCCATTAGACCATCTATATCGGCTAATCCTCGTTCAATGCGAGCATCTTTACCATGAACATGGTAAACCGCACCTTCTAATTTACGAGCACCGGCAATTGGATCTGCTCCCATTGCAATTAAGTGAGAAGGGTCCAGGTTCATTCCAATAATCTCACCTACTGCATCACGTAAACGTAGCAATGTCGAAGGATTATAAACAAGTTGACATGGAAATTCTTCTAGTGCAATTTTTTCTACGCCATGTTTTTTTGCATGTTTTGCAAATTGCTTCCACCATGGAATAGCAACTTTATTCCACTGATAGTCAATAGCACCTGGCATATAATCAGGCCAAGATATAGTAGAAGTGATCCAGTTAGGGATTTTATCATCAGGCCCCCCCCCAGGTAATCCACTCATCATTACTATTTTTTTTACGCCTAATTTACCGGCTAACTCAACGGTTTGGTAAGCTGTATGTGTATGTTTTTCTCCCATTTCACCTGGAGCTAAAGGGTTACCGGAACAGTTAAGCGCAGCAATTTCCATTCCACGTTTAGTTAATTCGGCTTTAAATGAAGCTAATTTTTTATCATCAGCTAATAACTCAGCGGTTTTAACATGTGGGCAAGTAGCCCAACCTCCAGCAGTCATTTCAACTGCGTTAATGCCGTATGCTTTTACTTTATCCAACATTTCAGGGTATGGAAGAGTGGCTAATACATCTGTACATAATGCTAATTTCATCATTGTATCCTCTAAATTAAT